>OY970320.1:0-3292296 GCA_963716745.1 uncultured Gemmatimonadaceae bacterium | reverse complement strand
CGATCTCGCGCTTGAAGCGCTCGGGACCGAGCGCGACGCCGACCTCGGGGAGCAGCACCTTGATCGCCACTTGGCGATCGTGCTTCACGTCGCGGGCAAGATATACGGTGGCCATGCCGCCGCGGCCGAGCTCGCGCTCGATCACGTATCGTCCGGCGATCGCGGCTTGCAGCTTGTCGACGGAACTCGCCATGCCCGGCCCTAGGTCCCCAGTTAGAACATGTTAAGCTAGGGAATCCGCACGGCGGAAGCTAGAGAGTAGGCGCTATGGGATGAACACTGAGCGCCGGGCGCGCTCCACGAACATTGAGTCGAAAGTTACGAGCGTGACGGATATCCCCGATCTCGGCGGCGGGAATGCCGCCGAGTAGCCGCGCGATGTGGTAAACGCGTAGACCGAGTCGAACCCGATCGGGACGATGAACAGGGAGTCGAGCGCGGCGGAGAGGCGCGCGCAGAGCGAGTCGCTCTCACTCAGTGCGGGCGCTTCGTTGAGCGTGGCGGCGAGAAGATCGCTGCGTTCATCGCGCGCGAGGCAGCGCCGCGGGGGCGGCCTGGGCCGCCACGGAAGGGTTGGAGGCGGCGGAAGCGCTGTGAGCCGGGCAAACAGTTGCGCCGCTACTTCCGGCGTCGTGCCATACCACGTTGGATCGAGAGCGGCCAGCTCACGTAGCCACTTCTCGTTCTGCTCCACCTTCCGATTCGAGATCATCCAGCCCGCGATCTGATTGTCTGGCCGGACTCGAATGCTGCGCAACAACAGATCGATGATCGTATCCGGGGTCGCGGAGTCGCCGGCGAGCCTTCCGACCGCGTAGCGTCGCTCGTTGGGAAAACGCTCGTCCAGACCGCTCATCGCGAACGTGATTCCCCAGTATGAAGTTCCCATCGGAATGTCTTGATAGAGCACATTCAGCAGCGGCGTTGCCGACATCTCGCCGCGCTGGACGCGATCGAGGGCCGTCAAGAGTTCCGCGGTTGCGGAGGTGCCGAGGCGCCGAAGACTGTCGCGCATTGGAGGCGCGCCGGCACGGCCGTAGAACGGGTATGCCTCGAGCGCCATCACGATCCGCGTCGAGGTCGGTGGCTTGCCCTGAAGCAGCGACGCGATGACCGCCGCGTAGCGTGGTCGATGGGCGCTGGCCCAGAACAGATGGAGCGCCAGCGCTTCGGAGACCGGCGCCGGATCCGCGGCGAGCGACGGCGCGAGCGCGCGCAAACGCTCGCTTACCTCCTCTTGAAAGTCCCAATCGTAGCGGAGGGCCGGAGCGTCGGCGATCGCGACGAGTCGCTCGGCATTGTCGCGGATCGATGGGGCGGCGAACGCGGTCTTGGCCAGTCTTGAATTGACCGCGGCGAATCGCTTCCACCATTCGAACGAGATCCGATCGTCTCGAAGTCTCGGGTTGGTGAGAACCGCGCCCGTCAGCGAACCGGCGTCCCGGCGGAGCGTGCGCAACACCACCTCGAGCGGCGTCGTTGAATCGCTGACGAGAAAAGCGCGCCATCGCCGTTGGAAATAAGAGTTGACTTTCCCGATCGACTGGTCGAACCGGTCGGAGAAGAGCAGCGCGTCAGTCGAGCGGAGGCGGAAGACGTTGGACAGCGCCGTGCAGGTGTCGATATGGAATGGCGTCTCCTGTGCCGTTCGATCGATCCACCCGATCCGACCCGCGTAGGTCATTCCAAAGCGATCCCAATGCGGTGACTCGATGAAGGCGAAGCGTATGTCGGCGGTCCATACGAACAATTTCGCGCCCGGTTCGCCCGGGATGGGAAACTCGACTGCGCGGAAGTGAATCGTTGGATTCAGCCCCGCGCGCACCAACAATGTGTCTGGAGCGACGGAGTCGGACTGTGCGCACGATCCAATGAATCGCGCGACGGCAACGGAGATTCCGGCGCACGGGTCGGCCCGCGTCTGCGCGCCGGCGCGTTCCGCGCCCGAGAGCGCGGCGAGCGACATCATCCCCAGCCAGAGCCTGACTCTCAGAGATCCGTTCATCGGGCAGCCTCCGTCGATCAAGATGCCGCACGACAGCATGTCGCGCACCTTCCCTGGTACGGCCGCCAGCAAGCTCGCATGGAACTAGCGCGGCACCGAGGATTCGTCATATTCGTCCCGCCCGCTCGTTTCGCACTTCCCTGTTCCCTCTTCCCTGGCCCTTCATGACCTCGCGTCGCTCGTTCGTACAAGGCCTCGCCGGCGTCGTCGCCGTCGCTCCTGTTCTGAGGAAGAACGCCTTTGGCCATCTCTTCAAGGCCAACGCCATCGCGGGCGACCGGCCGCCCGCCGACGTCGCGCAGGACGAGATCGTACTGGAGCCAGATCCAGAACGCGTTCGACATCGACCGCACGATGATCAACCTGAACAACGGCGGCATCTCGCCGGCGCCGACGCACGTGCTCGACCAGCTCATTCGCGACGAGCATTTCACGAACGAGCTGCCGGTCGAGAACATGTGGCGCATCCTCGAGCCGCGGATGGAGAGCACGCGCCGCGATCTCGCGCAAGGACTTCGGGTGCGACCCCGAGGAGATGGCGGTCGTGCGCAACGCGAGCGAGGCGAACGAGATCATGATCTTCGGCATCGACCTCAAGCCGGGCGACGAAGTCATCGTCGACGAACCAGAACTATCCGCGCATGATCACGTCGTGGCAGCAGCGCGTGCGCCGCGACGGGATCGTGCTCAAGCAGATCTCGTTCAAGGTGCCGCCGCCGTCGCGACGCGTATCTCGTCGAGCAGTTCCGCGCCGGCGATCACGCCGCGCACGAAGGTCATCGAGGTCACGCACATCACGAACCTCACCGGGCAGATCATGCCGGTGCGCGACATCGTGCGCATGGCGCGGCCGCTGGGGATCGAGGTGCTCGTCGACGGCGCGCACGCGTTCAACCACTTCCCGTTCAAGCGCGACGATCTCGAGTGCGACTACTACGGCATGTCGCTGCACAAATGGACGCTCGCGCCGATCGGCGTCGGGATTCCTCTACGTGCGCAAGAACAAGATCCCGAGATCTGGTCGCTCATGGGCGTCGGACGACTCGCACAAGGACGAACATCCGGAAGTTCGAGCAGATCGGCACGCACCCGCAGGCGAACTACAATGCGGTGAGCACGGCGCTCGCGTTCAGCCGCGGCATCGGCATCGACCGGAAGATCGCGCGGCTGCGCTATCTCCGTGACCGCTGGGCGAACCGGCTGCTGGCCGAGAGCGAGCGCGTGAACGTCCTCACGCCGATCGGGCCGACAAGAGCGGCGCGATCTGTCTGTTCAACGTGGACGGCCTCGACTCGGTGAAGCTCGGCGGCTGGCTCTGCGAGCAACTACCACATCGTGACCACGCCGATCGGGCATCCCGAGTTCAGCGGGATCCGCATCACGCCGAACGTTTATACGACGCCGATGAGATCGACACGTTCACGGATGCGGTGATGAAGGCGATCAAGATGGGGATAACGTGATATCCACGGTGGACGGCTTCACAAAGGACTGAGCTGGTACGATCGTCACGAGCACGAAGACGCTATCTCGGACGTACTGCCCCGAGGCCGTTAGTGCAGACCAGACCAGGCTAACCGTCATGGTATCTGGTTGCGATGTGGCGGCTCGCTTTCGTACGAGCTCCAGCCAGTAGTCGCTCTCGCCTAGCGCCGTGGGACTATCGCTTGCCCACCACAGCTCGTCCGGACGTGCCGGCCACGCGGATACGTCCACGTACGTATAGGGCGAGCCGGACCCGACACCGTGCACGACCCCGTTGATCTTGGCACAACCATAAGGCGCGAATCCTCCTTCCAGCAGTGGGCAACCCAACACTCCGGCGGAGGGATTGGTGACGCCGTCGGCGGCGCACGCCAGAAGGACCATTCCGACGATCGCCATCGAGACCGACTTGATCATGTTGGGTCTCCAGCCGAGGGAATCCCTCTCGAACGGTACCGGACCGGAACCAATGCGTGCACGTGTGGCTCGTCTCTAACTATTGCACTCGAGCGCCCGGAGAGCAATCGTTTGCCTCCATGTCGCGAGCGTTCGTCAATGAGGATGCGGCGGAGCCGGAGCCGAAGTACGATCTGCCGAAGCGCGAGGATCCCGACTTCGACGCAGCCGCGGCGCGGGCGTTGATCGCGGGGGCGAATGTTGGGGATTCGCGATCGGCGGAGAATGCGACGGGGTATCGGTTCGGAGAACCGAAGCTCCGGCCCTTCGTCGAGAAGATCCTCGCGGAGGCGATCCGCGAAGGAGACGAGCGCACGGAGCAACTGGCGCGGCGGTTCCTCCGCTAGGGCAATGTTAGCGCAGCCGCCGGCGTCGTCGGCGGCAACTCGACCGGTGTGAATTCGCGCGTACGCAGCACGGTGTTCAGCCGGGGCAGATCCACCTTCTCGATCGCGGCCCAGCGCTTCGTGAGCGCGGCGAGCTTGAGCTGCGACTCCTTCAGCGCGTCGCGCGCCTGCTGCGTCGGCTCGCGGTCCGCGCTCTCCACGGTGGAGAGCAGGCTCGCGAGATCATCGCCCATCGCGTGCTCGATGCTGTCGGTGGCCGCCCCGAGATTCGATGATCGCGGCGCGCGCACCGGAATCGAGGGTCGCCGCGGGGATCGTGCGCAAGCGCTCGCGCAACGTATGCGCCGCGCGCTCGAGAGCGAACTGCGTCGCCTGCGCGTTCCAGATCGCGAGGGAGAGCGCGGTCTGCGAGCGCAGCGCGGCCGCGGTCGCCTTCACGCGCGGATCGTTCGTCACCACGATGGCACGCATCATCGTGTCGCTCCCAACGATCATGCGCACATGGTACGATCCGGGCAGCACGAGCGGACCCATCGGCTCGGTCTCCGCGCCCTCGCCGGCCATCACTTGCATCGTGTACGCGTACATCTCCGCCGGCGGCTGCGGATAGCGCAGGTCCCACACGAACCGATGGTGCCCCGCCTGCGCGCCCGGCGGTTGCGCCCGCGGATCGAGCCAGTACGATGCGATCTGCGGCGGTTCCGTCGGCTTGGGGAGTTCCCCGTCGCTCGAGTACCGGCGCACGATCGAGCCGCGCGCGTCGAGGATCTCGATGATCACACTCGTAGCGGCCTTCGCGAGGTAATAGTCGATGATCGCCCCCGCGGGTGGATTGAAACCGTGCGGCTCTTCCGGCGGTACCGGCGTGTTGTCGCTCACGCTGCGGCGAATTCGCACGGCGCGCGCGGGCGCGAAGAGCGTCACCGGGCGCGACATCGCTGAGTCGTTCAGCTGGCGCAGGATCGTGACGTCGTCCAGGATCCAGAACGAGCGGCCGTGCGTCGCCGCCACGAGATCGTTGTCGTGCACGACGAGATCGCGTACGCTCGCCACTGGAAGATTGAGCTGCAGCGAGCGCCAGTGATCGCCGTCGTCGAAGGAGACGTAGGCGCCGAGTTCGGTGCCCGCATACAGCAGGCCGCGCTTCACGGGATCGGCCCGCACCACCTGCGCGTACGAATTCGCGGCGATGCCGCTCTCGATGCGCGTCCAATGCGCGCCGCCATCGCGCGTGCGAAAGATCCACGGGCTCACATCATCCAAACGGTGACGGTCCACCGCCGCGTACGCAGTGGCGGCATCGAATGGCGACGCCTCGAGCATCGTCACCTTGCTCCACGGCGGCAGTCCCGCCGGCGTCACATTCTTCCAATGCTTACCGCCGTCACGGTCACCTGGATGAGCCCGTCGTCGGTGCCGACCCAGATCGTGCCTCTCTTCACGCGCGAAGGGGCGATGGTGTAGATCACGCCCCATCCCTGCTCCGCCGCGCTCGCAACGGTTGGCGGCGCGTTCGTTGCCGCGCTCGTCTTCGCTCCAGTGAGATCGGGGCTCAGCGCCGTCCAGTGCAGCCCGCCGTCGCGCGTCGCCAGCAGTTTCTGCGCGCCGAAGTACAGCACGTGCTTGTCGAACGGATCGAACGCGAGCGGCGACGTCCAGGTGAAGCGCAGCTTCTTGAGCGGCATCGGCACGCCGAACGTCGAGAGCGGCAGCGGCGCGATGTCCTGCGACTGTCCCGTCGCCCACTCGTAGCGGCGCAGCCCTCCGTACGTATTGCCCGTGTACACGATGTTCGGATCGAGCGGATCGGGCACCACGTATCCGCTCTCGCCCGGCCCCACGGTGCCCCAGTCGCGATACGTGATCGCGCCAAGATCGCCGCGGCTGTCCACCGCCACCGCGCCAATGTCCTGCTGCGCGCCGTACACGCGGTACGGGAAGCGATCGTCCACCGCCACGTGATAGAACTGCGCGGTGGGCTGATTGTACCAGCTGCTCCACGTCGCGCCGCCGTCCACGGTGATATTCGTGCCCTGATCGCTGCCCATGACCATCCGCTTCGAGTCGAGCGGATCGATCCACAGTTCGTGATAGTCATCGCCGCCCGGACCGCCGCGCACCGGCCGCCACGTCGCGCCGCCATCCGCCGACCTGAGCAGCGATACGTTCGGCACGTACAACACGTCGGCGTTCGACGGATCCACGGTCACGCGCGCGAAATACCAGTTGCGGCTCGTGATCCGCGCGTCGCTGCCGGCGAGGCGCCAATTCACGCCGCCATCGTCGGAGCGATACATGCCCGATCCCTTCGACGCGCCGATCACGGCGTACACGCGCGATCCCGTGGCCGTGCGCGCGACGGCGAGTCCGATCCTGCCGGGCGTGCCGTCGGGTAGTCCGTGCCCCGTGAGCGCGCTCCATGTCGCGCCGCCGTCGCTCGACTTGTAGATGCCGCTCCCCGCGCCTTCGTTCGGCGGATACTGCGCCCACGGCGTGCGCCGCGCGTTGTACAGTGCCGCATAGATCACGTTCGGATCGACGGGATCCTGCGCGAGATCGATCGCCCCGGTGTCGGCGTCCTTGAACAGCACCTTGGTCCAGTGGTGCCCGCCATCCACCGAACGGAACACACCGCGCTCGTCGTTGGGCCCGTACGCATGACCCAGTGCGGCGACGAGCACGACATCCGCGTTCGCGGGACTCACGACGATCTTCCCGATCTGCCGCGTGTCGTCGAGCCCGAGATGCTCCCAGTGCGCGCCGCCATCCTCCGAGCGGTACACGCCCGCGCCGAACGTGATGTCCGAGCGCAGCGCATTCTCGCCGGTGCCCACGTAGATCACGTTCGCGTTCGATGGCGCGACGGCGATCGCGCCCACCGATGATATTTGCTGCGCATCGAACAGCGGCTCCCATGTGACGCCCGCGTTCACGGTGCGCCACACGCCGCCGTCCACCGAACCGAAGTAGAACGTGCTCGCGTTGCCGGGCACGCCCGCCACCGCGAGCGCGCGCCCGCCGCGAAAGGGGCCGATCAACCGCCAGCGCATTCCGGCGTACGCGTCCGCCGGCGGCTGCTGCGCCGGCAGCGCGCACGGCACGGCCGCCGCGAGGGCGAGCGCGATCAGCGCGGCCGCCCGCGCGGCGTTCGTCACTTCGCCCCTTCGAGCGTCGCGGCCACCTTGTTCACCAGCGCCGCCTCCGCGCGCAGCGCCGCCGCGATGCGCACGATCTGCGCGTCCACATCGCTCCACTGCCCCTGATCCATCGCTTCGCGCGCGCCCGGCATCGTCTTCACGCCGTATCCCGTGTAGTAGCCCGGCGCGTACAACAAATGCTGGAACCACGGCCGCCGCGGCAAACCGTCGCTCGACGTCATTGCGCGCTCCGCTTGAATGAGCTGCGCGTTCACTGCCGTCAGCGTCGCCGCATCGGCGCTCGAGCCGCCGTTCCACTTCGCGTACGCCGCCTCATAGCGCGACGCCGCGCGGTCGAGCGTATCGAGCGCGTTCAGCAGTGGCGAGAAATTGAACTCAGGCGGAGCGCACCTGCACCGGCGGCGCGCTGGACGGATCGCGCGGATCGTTCGTCATCGCGTAGTAGCCGCTCGCGATCGCTTGATTCCGCTCCGCGATCTTCGCCGCGCGCGTGCCGCGCAGCGCCTGGAGCTGTTTCGTATAGCGACGCGCCGTGGCACTCAGCGTATTGAAGCCGAAGGGCAGCACATCCGCATCGGCCAGCCGCATCATCGCGATGCCCACGGTCTGCGACATCGACTTGCCGTAGACGAACGACGTGTCGCTGAAATGCGTGTACCAGTAGAAGTCGTCGTAGATCGAGTGGTAGATGCCGCCATCGTCCTCGCCACCGTAGCCCACATTGAGCGACGCCACGCCAAGATGCTGCAAGAACGGCGTGAAATCGGAACCCGACCCGAGTGCGGCGATGTGCAGGTCCGCGGTCGCGCTCTCGACCGCGTCGGCATCCTCGCCGGCATCGCCGTCGATCGCACTCACCGCGGCCAACGCCTTGTTGCGCTCGAACACCGAGACTTTCGACTCGGGGTCCCACACGTCGCGCTCGACGCCGTTCACGAAACCCTCGAGCGTGTGCGAGCCGCCCGCGAAGAAATACCCGCGATCGTTGGTATCGGTGTTGATGTACACGGCCGCATGCGCCTTCAGTTCATCCGCGTGCGTCTCCACCCACTCGGTGGAACCGAGCAATCCCGGCTCTTCGCCATCCCACGCCGCGTAGATGATCGTGCGCTTGGGGCGCCATCCCTGCTTGTACAGAATCGCCCATCGCGCGCGCTTCCTCGAGCTCGGCCACCTGCCCCGAGATCGGATCCTCGGCGCCGTTCACCCAGCCGTCGTGATGATTGCCGCGGATCACCCACTGATCCGCTTCGGAGCTGCCGGGCAGCTTCGCGATCACGTCGTACAGCGGCTTGAGGCTCCAGTCGAACTTCACCTTGAGATGCACCATCGCGGGGCCCGAGCCGAGCCGATACGTGATGGGCAGTCCGCCGCGCCACGTCACGGGCGCCACGGGGCCGCCCATCGCTTCGAGCATCGGCTGCGCATCGCCGTAGGAGATCGGCAGCACGGGGATCTTCGTGAGCGTTGTGACATCCTTGAGCGCGAGGCGCTTCGCATCCTTCGTCGCGCCGACGCCGGGCGTGAGCGGATCGCCGGCGTACGTCGGCATGTCGGCGACACTGCCGCGCTGCACGCCCTGGCTCGGACGCATCGGACCCGCCGGGAACACCGCGCCGCCGGCGTAGCCGTCGTCGCCCGGATCGGAATAGATGAGGCATCCGATCGCACCGTGCTCGGCGGCGACCTTCGGCTTGATGCCGCGCCACGAGCCGCCGTACTTCGCGATCACGATCGCGCCCTTCACCGAGATGCCGCGCCGCGCGAGCTCGTCGTAGTCGGCCGGCACGCCGTAGTTCACGAACACGAGCGGCCCGGTGACGTCGCCGTCGATCGAGTACGCGTTGTACGTGGGCAGCTGCTCTTTCGTCTGCGCCGTGGTCGGATCCTGCGGCACGACGGGCTCCTGCAGTTTCGCCGTGTACTTCACCGGCCCCGTCATCTCCACGAGGCGCTCGAGCGGCGTCGGGAAGAGCACGTCGAACGATCTCGATGTGCGCGTCCCAGCCGTAGGACTTGTACTGCGCGAGGATCCACTCGGCGTTCTGCTTGTCGTATGGCGAACCCACGTGATGGGGATGCGCGGCGAGGAGTTCCATGTTCGCGCGCATCTTCGCGGGATCCGGGATCGCCATGAACTTGGCTTCCCAGTCGCGCTCCGTCTTGCCCGAGGCGGCGGTGAAGCCGCGGAGCGGGAGCGGTTCGGGCGCGGGCGCGCGACGGAATGAGCGCGAGCCCGCTGAGCGCGAGCAGGAGTGATGGCGAGAGACGAATGCATGGCGATGGATCACACGGTGAGAGGGGATTCGTTCGAGGCAAAATTGCGGCGCGTGTTCGGGCTACGCCAGTGGCCGCGGCTTGCGTGTCGCTCCGTGCGGCGGGAACATTACACACCGTTAATCGAGAGTGTGCGCGAATGGCAGGACCACCGATCGCACCGGGCAGAGTGCTCGCGTTCAGCGCGTTGATCGAGTTGGTCACGGGACTCGCGCTGGTCGCAGTCGCCGGGTTCCATCTTCACGCTGCTGCTCGGTGGATCGCTGCCACCAGACGCAGTTCCGCTCGCGCGCGTCGCGGGGATCGCGTTGATGTCGCTCGGAGTCGCCTGCTGGCCAGAGCGCGTGAGCGCCAGCGTCGCCGCGATGAACGGGATGCTCGCGTATAACGCGCTTGTCGCGACCTACCTCGCCTTCGTGGGCGTCGCGCTCGGGATGGGCGGCGTATTGCTCTGGCCGGGCGTGGCGCTGCACGCCGTGGTCGCGGCGCTGCTCATCTGGTCGCGCAGCGATTGAGGCGCACGAACCGGCCCGCCGTTGCCTTAACTCGTCCGGCCGCTAACGTTCTCCGCGCCACGCCCTTCCCCTCGCGGAGAATCCGGAACATGCGCCAGCTCGCCGTCAATGCAGCCGTACTCGCACTTACCGCCGCCTCGCTCAGCGCACAGACACTGAGCGGCGCCGTGAAGGAACTCTACTCCTTCGGCTCCGGCTGCGGCGAGCAGATCTGCCTTTCGGTGGATGCGGGCACGCACCTCGACCACTTCAATCCAGCGGCCGCGGGAGCCCAGGCCGGTCTCACGACGTTCTTGCAGCAGGCGATCGGCGCGAGCGCGGCGAACATCCCCATCGCCGCGACGACGAGCACGGGTATCCTCGTCCAGTCCGGCGAAGGATTGCCGACGCGCGTGAGCACGTCCGGCGGACCGATCTTCGCCGAGCGCATGCAAACGATCGGGAAGCACAATTGGTATTTCTCGTTCAACGCCACGAATTTCGATTACTCGACGCTGCGCGGGGTGCCGCTTTCGGAACTGCACTCCACGATCACGCATCAGGACACGCCGCCGGTGGGGCAGCTCGGCAATCCGAACTTCGAGAACGACGTGATCGAAGTGAGCACATCAATGCATGTGCAGATGACAGCCTTCACCGCGGTCGCAACGTTCGGCCTGTTCGATCACGTGGATGTGGGCGTCGCGATCCCCTTCCTCTACTCGAGCCTGAACGGCTCGAGCACCGCGCTGATCATGCCGTCCGGCGTGAACGATCCGCACTTCTTCGGCGATTCGGCGAACCCGTCGCTCAGCGCGACGTCGCATGCGAGCGCGTCGGCCGCCGGCGTCGGCGACATGGTCGCACGCGTGAAGGTCGGGATCTTCGCGAAGAAAGAGTGGGGCGTCGCGTTCCTCGGCGACATTCGCATGCCCACCGGCGACACGGAGAACTTCCAGGGATCCGGCGCGTGGGGCTTCGAAGGGATCGGCATCGTGTCGGCGCAATTCGGGCAGTTCAGCCCGCATGCGAACCTTGGCTACACCACGCACAGCGGCAGCATGATCAACGACGCGGTGCTCGCCACCGTCGGCTTCGATCAGAAGATGGCGGACTGGGCGACGCTCGCGGTGGATGTGCTCTCATCGTGGCAGGTGGGCGCGAGCACCTACGACCTGCCGCAGCCCGTGACGCTCACCTTCTACAACAACACCACGATCCCACCCACGTCGCGCACGATCATCCCGTCGAACATCCCCGATCAGCGCGACAACACGATCGTAGGATCGTTCGGCTTCAAGTTCCTTACGCGGTCCGGCGTGACGATCGTGACCAACGCGCTCGTGCCGATGCTGCGCGGCGGGCTGCAGCCGGGCGCCGCGTTCACGCTCGGCGTGGACTACACGCTGTACTAGCGGGCGCTACTGTTTGACGTAGCTCTGCACGAGCTGGCGGAAATGCCAGCTCCCGTTGTCCTGCGCGGGGCTCGCCAGGAAGTGCATGAGGATCTGCTGACGCTCACGACCGTTCACGAGCGTCATGGACACATCGAACGCGGCGCTCTCGCCGGTGGGCGCGATGTCCACCGTGGGCTGCAGCAGCGTCGCGGTCACCTGCGGATAGTCGTCGAACAGTTTGTCCCACGTCGCGCGATTCGACGCCGGCAGATCGGGGTACACGGCAATGATCCGCGTGACATTCCGCGCCTGGATCGCGGCCACGAAGCTCTCGATCACCTTTTGGATCGCGGGGCGCGGGTCCACGGGCGCGGCGGGCGCTACGGGCGCGGTCGCCGCGACGGGCGGAGTCGCCGGCGCCGCGAGCGGCGGCGCCGTTGGCCCATACACGGTGACCGTCGCGCTCGCGGAGCGGCCATCCACGCTCGCGGTGATCTGCGTCGTGCCCGGCGCGACTCCAATGGCGAGTCCGTTCGTCGCTACCGCGGCGACCTGGCCATTCGCACTCGACCATTCCACCGGGCGATCCGCCAGCACGTTGCCGGCCGCGTCGTGCAGGCGCGCATGGAGTTGGCCGGTGCTGCCCTTTACGACGTTCAGCGTCGCGGGCACGAGTTCGACCGATGCGACTGCCGTGACCGCCGGAGCGGGCGCCGGCGCCTTGGTCACCTCGAGCGCGAAACTCGCGGAGCGCTCGCCCATGGTGGTGGTGATCACCGCGCGGCCCGGCGCGATGCCCTCGAGCACACCCGCGGCCGTCACAGAAGCGACCCGCGGCGCGTTCGAGGTCCACGCCGCGCCCACATCGGCCACCGCCGCGCCCGCCGAATCGCGCGCATCGGCCTTGAGCTGCACACGCTTGCCGGGTTCGAGTTGCGCGATCACCGGCGTGACGGTCACGCTCGCGATGCGCTGCGCCGGCGTCGCGGATACTGGCGCCGCGACCACGGGCACCGCCGGCGGCGCGTCGCTGACACTCACTGCCGCGTCCGGCTTCCGCGCGAATGCGAACCAAGCGCCGAGCGCGAGCACGAGAACCACTGCGGCGATCGCCGACTCCCTCCAGCGCCGCTTCGCCGGCGCTGACGGCGCAGGGTATTCGCCCGGCGGTGTCGAGCCGCGCGCCGACGCCGAAGCCGGACGACCCGGCCGCCTCAGCGCGTCGCGCGTGCTCGGCATCGGGCTGCGCGGCGTGCTCGGCAGACTCGCGCGCTTCTTCGCCGCGCCGGCGGTCGCGATCGCCACCATCGCCTTGCGCGCCGGATCATCATCACCGAGCGGCGGCGCGCCGATCGCGCGACTCGCGTCATCGATCGACGGCCAGCGGTCCGACGACTGCTTCGCGATCATGCGCATGATCGCCGCCGCCAGCGCGGGCGGGCAATCGGCGCGCAGCTCGGCGATCGGTTGCGGCGCGGTGTGCATGTGCGCGTACATCATCGCCACCGGCGTCGCCGCGGCGAACGGGATCTTGCCCGTGAGCATCTGGTAGCCGACGATGCCGAGCGAATACTGGTCGGACGCCCCGTTCACCGTCTCGCCCAGGCATTGCTCGGGACTCATGTACATCGGCGTGCCCACCGACGCGCCCGTGCCGGTGAGTCCCGTGGACTCCGCGTTGCGCGCGATGCCGAAATCCGTCACGACCACGCGCCCTTCATCATCGAGCATGATGTTGCCGGGCTTCACGTCGCGGTGCACGATCTGCCGGCGGTGCGCGTAGCCGAGGGCCGCGGCCGTCTCCGTGAGGATCGCCTGCACGACTGGGATCGGCAGCGGCCGGCCTTCCGCGATGATCGTCTCGAGCGAGGGCCCCGCGACGAACTTCATCACGAAGAAGAGCAGCGAATCCGTCTCCCGCACCGAGAAGATCGGGATGAGGTTCGGATGACTGAGCGCCGCCGCCGTGCGCGCTTCGCGCAGGAATCGCTCGGCGGTATTGTCCGCGAACAATTGCGGCGAGATCACTTTGATCGCGACTTTCCGGTGCAGCGCGATCTCGTGCGCGAGATACACCGTGGCCATCCCGCCGCGGCCGAGTTCGCTAAGGATCTCGTATTCACCGGCGGTCGTATCGCGCAGCGCTTGCAATACTTGCTCGTCGAACGACGAGCGCGGCGAGGACGACTCGGGCTGCGCCGCCGACAATGAAGCGCCCGCGAGCGCCGCGTCCGCGGTGATCGCGAGTCCGCAGTTGGGGCATAGCTCCATCTCGGCGGAGATCGCCGTACCGCAGCGACGGCAGGTCGTGTCGGTGGTCATCAACTCGCGGCTAGTGTTCGTTGGCGCAGCGCAGACTCACAAGAATACCGCCGCGAGCACCGAGCGGCCAGTCGCGACGACGCTTTACGGCGAGCCCTTGAGCGCGATGACCCCCGCGTTGTCCACCACGTACAGCACGGGACCGTTCACCGGATCGTTCACGATGACGGGATCGTGCGGCGTGCCCGACGCACCCGTCGCCGTGCCGTGCCAGAGATCCGCGCCCGTGAGCAGGGACAGCACGTGGATGCCGTTCGACGCGGTGGCGATGAGCGTGCCGCTGCCGAGCGCGGCAGCGAGGTACGTCGTGGTGGAACCTTGTGAATACGTCGTGAGCCCCGCCACGGTGGTCTTCCAGACTCGCACGCCAGTCGCCGCACTGAACGCTTCGACGTCGCTGTACGTGCCGATGATCACGAGTCCGTTCGCGAGCAGCGGCGCTTGCGGCCCGGCGTACGGGATGGTCACCGACCATACGACGTGCAGATCGTTCTGCGCGCGCGCGACGAGGATCGTGCCCCCGGTCTCGACGAGATACACCTTCGCCGAGTCGGCGCTGATGTGCGAGTTCGGCGTGGTCGCGACGAACTTCACCAGCGCGCCGCTGCTCGCGGTGAAGGCGAACACGCCTTTGGGGTTCGGCACCGTGATCGAGCCCTGATATACCGGATCGAAGAAGAGCACGCCGTTATTCAGCGCGAGCCCGCCCGACGGATCCCACACGCCAATGTCGGCCTTCGTCGCGCCATAGAGATTCGTCTTCCAGCGCGACGTACCCGTCGCCGAGAGCGAACCCACGAATGTTTGCGGTCCATCCACGTGCCAATTCTGCGACAGATACAATCCCGTGGCGTCGGGCAGCGTCTCGCCCCACCAGTCAACGCTCGTGTTGAACGCACGCGTGCCATTGCTCAGGTTGAGATAGCCGAGTCCGTCATCCATGAAGACGAACTTGTTGCCGTAGATCGAGCCCCAGTGGCCGATGTTGTAATCGGCGCCCCACGCCGTGTTGCTCCACACGCGCGCGCCGGCGGGTGAGATGCGATCGACATTCGTGCCGGTGCCGAATCCGAAGAACGTGCCGGTGGATCCCCATTGGAGATAGACGCCGTCGGCCGCGGCGAGCGCGTCGAACACCACCGTATACGGATTCGTCACCGGCGACGGCGGCGCGAATCGCCACGCAGTAGTGAGCGGCGACTTGAGGCTCGCTTGCGACGCGGACGTGCGATGCCCGTCGTGGCCGTACGTGATCCAGTCATCGCGCGTCGCCGGTGCGGCCGCGATCGCGTCGAAGGTCGCGCTGTTCGTTCCCTTCGTGATCGCGGAAACCACGACCGTCGCGAGACGCGTGCCAGCGCCGGCGCCCAGCGTGAGCGATGCCTCCGCCTTGCCGTTCACGTCGGTCTTGGCTTTCGCCACCGTGAGCGTGCCCGATCCGAGCGTGAGCGTCCAGACGACCGCGACGTTCGGCACGCCGACGCCGGCGGTGTCGGCGACCTTGATGACGAACGGTTGGCTGAGCGCGGTCGACACGATGCCGCTCTGGTCGTCGCCGCTCACTTTGGTGATCGCGGCGGGCGGGCCCGAACTGGCCGTGGAGCTGTTGCAGCCGGCGGCGAGCATTGCGCCCACGAAGGCGGCGAGTAAACACGAGAATCTCATCATGGATCGACCCCGAGACCGGGTGGGCGTTCCGGCGCCTGCACGTGCTGGCGCGGCTCACGGGAACGACGGCTTGCCCTGCCCCCGGGCAACGAATGGCGGGGCACAAGACCCGCCGCTACAATTGCGCACGAAGGGCACTCTCACCAGGAGGGAACCATGCGCCGTTCATTCGGGGTCGCAGCGCTCGTCGGCATCGTACTTTCACTCGGCGGTTGGGCCGCTGACCACTCCGCGAGCGCGCCGATGCTTGCCGCGAATGCGACGATCAGCATCAATGGCATCCAGAGCGGCACCGTCGCGCCGAGCGCGGTGGAGTCGTTCGAATGTTGGGGTGAGCAGCTCCGCGACTATCGGAAGCGCCACCGGCGGCGCGGGCTCAGGGCGGGCCCAGTTCTCGAGTCTCCACTACGCGATCGCGCTCGATCAGACCGCATCGCTGCTCGCGGCCGCCGCTCAGAGCGGGCGCGCCTTCCCCGATGCCACGCTCATGCTCGGGACAGCAGGGTCGATCAAGCTCAGCGATGTCCGCGTGGCGTCGGTGCATTTGGTGGGCGGTCCCAGCGGCGTCTCCACCCAAGTGGAACTCGTGTACGCGAAGAGCGAGTGGAACATGGGGAACGCACGCGCCGGCTACGACGCGAAGTCGAAGAAAGTGAATTAGCCGGCAGCGGGCTTCAGAAGCCCGCACCGAGCGACACGACCCAGGTGGGATGGTTGTCGGGATCGAACACGTAGGCCGCGAGCGTGTTCCGCCGCCACGTGTAGCCGACGAACAGGCCGCGCTCGATGTCGCGGTCCTGGTGGTATGCTCGCGTGCGCTGCGCGACGAGCCCGAGTTGCAGCGCGCCCGTCGCCTGCCAGGTGAACTGCGACCAGTTGTAGAAGAAGTCGCCGGATGAGTTCGAGAGGTCCACGACGTACTCGCCCTCGGTGTAGAGCGAGAGCGGCCCCCATGAGAGGGTGATCTCCGTGCCGGGCGCGATGCCGCCGAGGTCGCCGAACACGACGCCGCCCATCACCGTAACGTCGAGCCGCACCGTGTGCCCGGTGCCGAGATTCACGCCCGCCCACAGCGAGCCGGTGTTCTTCGCCTCGTAGTTGTAGCGGCCTTCGAGATGCAGCCCGCCATGATCGGCGGTGACGGTGGGCTGGAGGTAATCGGGATCATCGGGCGGCGCGTACGCGTACACGCTCGCATCGAAGCTCCACTTGGGATGGCTGGTCTGCGCCGCGAGCGAAGCGAGCGGCGCGGCGAGGACGAGAGTGGTGAGCGAGAATCGCATGATCGACAAAATAGCTGATACGAACGCCGACGGCAGTACGGGAAGCGGGAAGCGGGAAGCGCCGCGGGAGGCGTGCAGTGCGCGAGGAGCCCACGCGCGGTTATCGCATCCCGCGGCGCTTCCCGCTTCCCGCTTCCCGCGTGGGTGGCGTGAGCTTCGCCGTTCTCTAGCGCCGCCGACCTGCGTGCCGTAGCGTCTCACGGCGGTCACCGTCCCATCAGCCTTGGAGAGCCTCGTATGTCCCGCATTCGCACCCTCGCGCTCGTCACGATCGCGCCCCTTTCCCTGCTCCGCGCGCAGACCACGCTCGACAGCGCTTCCGTCGCGTCGTTCCACTTCCGGTTCGTCGGACCCGAGGGGAATCGCGTGACCTCGGTCGCCGGCGTGAACGGCGACCCCACGGTCTACTACGCCGGCGCCGCGAGCGGCGGTCTGTGGAAGACCACCGATGGCGGCATCCACTGGAAGCCCATCTTCGACGGCCAACCCGTCTCGTCGATCGGATCGGTCACCGTGGCGCCCTCGGACCCGAACGTCGTGTGGGTCGGAACCGGCGAGCCGTTCATCCGCAGCCACATTTCCGTGGGCTGGGGGATGTTCAAGTCCACCGACGCCGGCGCCACGTGGTCGCGCGCCGGCCTCGAAGCGACCGGGCGCATCGCGCGCATCGTCATCGATCCGCACGATCCGGAGCGCGTCTACGTCGCGGCACTCGGCCACGCCTATGGCCCGCAGCCGGAGCGCGGCATTTTCCGCACCACCGACGGCGGCAAGACGTGGGAGAAAGTGCTCTTCGTGAACGACTCCACCGGCGCGGTGGACATCGTGATGGACCCGACGAATCCGCGCATCCTCTACGCCGCGATGTGGCAGATCGAGATCCACACGTGGGGCCGCGAGAGCGGCGGCGCCGGCAGCAGCATTTGGAAGTCCACCGACGGCGGCACGACATGGAAGCGTCTCGTCGGCCACGGCCTCCCGATGAAACCCTATGGCAAAGTAGGCCTCGGCATCAGCGCCGCGAATCCGCAGCGCGTATACGCCTCGATCGAAACGGGCGACGGCGCGCCTTGGCACGGCAAGCCCACCGACAATGGCCATCTCTGGCGTTCGGACAACGCGGGCGAGACATGGCAGCTCATGAACTCCGACCATCAGATCGGCGGACGCACCGCATACTACAATCGTATGGGCGTGACGCCCGACAACGCCGACGAAGCGTATTTCCTCTCGGCGAACTGGACCAAGACGCTCGACGGCGGCAAGACGATGGTGGATCCGCCGCGCGATCAAGTGGCCTACGGCGATCACCACGACATCTGGTTCGACGCCACGAACGGCAATCGCTTCATCGCAAGCCACGACGGCGGTGTCTCGATCACGAACAACCGCGGCAAGAGTTGGCTGCGCGTCGTGCTGCCTATCGCGCAGATGTACCACGTCACCGTGGATGACCGCATCCCGTACTGGCTCTACGGCAACAAGCAGGATGGTCCGTCGGCCGCGGGCCCGAGCAATGCGAAGATCCCCGGCCAGTTCGGCGAAGATATTGGCATCCCGCCGGCGCTCTGGCGCACGGTGGGCGGCGGTGAGAGCGGCTGGGCCACCCCCGATCCCGCCGACACGAATCTCGTGTGGTCGAGCGCGAGCGGCTCCGGTTCCGTGGGCGGCATCGTCACCCGCTATCGCTGGCCCACGAACTCGATCAATGAAGTAGAGATCTGGCCAATGGCCACCACCGGCACCGCCGCGTCCGACGTGAAGTACCGCTTCGTCTGGACCTTCCCGCTCACCATCTCGCCATTCGACCACAATCGCGTGTACGCCGGAAGTCAGTTCGTGCACGTCACGACCGACGGCGGCAAGACGTGGAGCGTGATGAGCCCCGATCTCACGCGCAACGACAAGTCGCGCATGGGACTCTCGGGCGGGCTCACGCCCGACAACATCGGCGTCGAGTACTCCGGCGTGCTCTTCGCGATCGCCGAATCGCCGAAGGAGAAAGGCACGATCTGGGCGGGCTCGAACGATGGCCTCGTGCACATCACGCGCGATAACGGCAAGACGTGGACGAATCTCACCGCGAACATTCCCGGCATGCTCGGCTGGGGCACGGTGAGCAACATCGAGCCGTCGCGCTTCGATGCGGCCACCGCGTACATCACGGTGGACGGTCATCAGGTGAACAACCGCGACCCGTGGGTCTACAAGACCACTGACTACGGCAAGACGTTCAAGCTCATCACCACCGGGATCCCGAAGACGCCGCTCTCGTACGCGCACGTCGTGCGCGAGGATCCGGTGCGGCGCGGCCTGCTCTACCTCGGCACCGAGGGCGGATTGTACGTGAGCTTCGATGACGGCGGGCATTGGCAGGATTTCCAGAGCGACATGCCGCGCGCGCCGGTGTACTGGCTCACGGTGCAGGAGCGTTTCAGCGATCTCGTGATCGCGACGTACGGCCGCGGGTTCTACATCGTGGACGATATCTCGCCGCTGCGCGCGATGAACGCGGAAGCGATGTCGGGGGACCTGAACCTCTTCCCGATGCGCAACGCGTACCGATTCCGCGCGGTGGAGGCGCCGTACAGCACCGGCACGGAGAAAGGGATCAACTATGGCGAGACCGCGCCGTACGGCGCGGCGCTCACCTTCTGGGTGAAGTCCGCCGGCAAGACCGACAGCGCAACGGTCACCGTGGCTGACGCGGCGGGCGCCAAAGTGCACACGTTCAGAGTTCCGGCCAAGACGGGGCTCAATCGCGCGTGGTGGGACCTGACGGGCGATCGCACCATGGAGGCGCGCATTCGGCTGAGCCCGCTGTACTCGCCGTGGTTGGCCGTGCCGATGGAAGGCAAGCCGGCGCCCGGCTTCGGCCGCGTCGCCATCCTGCAGCCGCCGGGCAAGTACACGGTGACGGTCACCATGGGCGGCAAGAGTGCGTCGCAGCCGCTCACGGTCTTGAAGGATCCGGCCAGCGGCGGCAGCGAGGCGGACATCGCGGCGCAGGGCGCACTGCTCACGAGCGTGATGGCGGACATCAACACCGCGGCCGGACTCGTGAACTCGCTCGAGAACACGCGGGAACAGCTCGCCGTAATGCGTGCCCAGGTTCCATCCGACACCACGGGCGCCGCGCACCGCGCCGCCCTGGATTCACTCGACAAGAAATTGGTCGACGCCGAGAGTCAGCTGCGGAACGTGCTGGGCACCGGCCGCGGACAGGATGGGATCCGGAACCCGGTGAAGATCGGAGAGAAGCTGCTCTATCTCGCGAACTCGATCGGCGGATCGGATTACGCGCCGACGGAATCGCAGCAAGCGGTAGCCAAGGAGTTGCACGAGCAGTTGATGGCGGCGCAGACGATGGTGGATGGGTTGATGAAGGGCGATGTCATGGAATTCCATAAGGCCATGAGGGGGACTTAGGGGCGCATGTAGACCCTGGTACCGCTTGAGAAGCGCGTTTAGCAAGTGAGCGTATGGTACGGCAGGGCGCGAGTGGCCTCCCCACTCCCGCCTCGTGGTACCATACGCTCAGTTGCTAAACGCGCAGTTTCAGCGGTACTAAGGCCTATGAACGCCTGTAGAGGTTAGGGAGTCCGCCCAGCTCCCGCCGAGTGCTTTGTAGAGCTGAACTGCCGCGACCATCTCCGCGAGCTGCGATTGGCTCAACGCCACCTCCGCATCGAATAGCCCGCGTTGCGCCTCGAGCACCTCGAGGAATCCGGACACGCCGCCCGTGTACCGGTCCTGCGCGAGCACGAGCGCGCGGCGCAATGCCACGGTCTGCGTCTCCTGCGCGGCGGCCTGCTCTCGCGCGGATCGGACGCCGGCGAGTGCGTCGCCCGCTTCCTGCAATGCGGTGAGCGACACTTGCTCGTACGCCGCCTGCGCCTGCTGCGCCCGCGCGCGCGCGGCGCGCACCTCTTCGCTCAGCTGCCCACCCGTATAGAGTGGGAACGACAGCCCGCCCTGCAGCACGTACACGTTGTTCCCGGGTGCGAAGATCTGCCCCACGGTCGTGGATTGCTGGCCGTACGACGCCACGATCGAGAACGCCGGATACCTCGCCGCGTCCGCCACGCCGATGCGCGCCATCGCGGCCGCATACTGCCGCTCGGCCGCCTTCACATCGGGGCGCCGTGACAGCAGCGTGGACGGGAGCGAATCCGGGATGATCACCGTGCGCGAGGCCAGCGTAAGCAGCGTGCCGTGCGGGATCACGGCGTTCGCGTCACCCATCAGAACGCTCAACAGATGTTCCTGCTGGGCGCGCAGTTGCTGCACCTGCGCGAGCCGCGCCGCCGGCACGGCCACCTGCGCCTCGAAGGCGCGCACATCGATCTCACTCGTGACGCCGTTCTCATAGCGCTGGCGCGCAAGGTCGAGCGTTGCGCGGCGCGTCGCGAGCGTCTGCTCCGAGATCGCGCGTTCCTGGTCGAGTTCGAGCAGCGTGAGGTACGCGGTCGCGACGTCGCTGACGAGCGAGAGCACCGCGGCGCGCGCGAACTCATCCTGCGCGGCGAGATCGGCCTTCGCGGCCTGCACGCCGCGCCGCGTCTTCCCCCAGAAGTCGAGCTCCCAGGCGAGATCGCCGGTGGCGCGATACGCCTCGTACGTCAGGTTCGGCAGCGCGATGCGATTCGTGCTCGCCGACGCATTGATCGAGATGTTCGGATACAACGGCGCCGCCGCGACACCCGCCTCGGCGCGGAACTCGGTAATGCGCGCCCGCGCCACCGCGAGATCGCGGTTCTGGTGTATGGCGGTCTCGACGAGTCGCACGAGGATCGTGTCGTTCAGGATGTCGAGCCACGCGAGATCCGCGATCTGCGTCGCGAGCACCGTGTGCGCCGTGGGCACCTGTGCCGTGACCGATGAGTCCATGGCACGCGCGGCGGCCAGCGAATCGTAGAACTTCGTGATCGAATCGGGCCCGCGCGGCGTGCCAACCTGCGTGGTCGGCGGCACCGGGGGCTGCGGCTCGTAGTCCGGCCCCACTGCGCACGCGCAAAGTGCCGCGATCAGCGCGGCCGCAACGGCGCGCGCGCTCATGCGCTCCCCGCACTGCCCCGCTCCGCGAGGCTTCGGATCATCCAGAAGAAGAGCGGGATGAAGAAGATCCCGATCGATGTCGCGATCAGCATACCGGCGAACACGGTGGTGCCGATCGAGTGACGGCTCGCCGCGCCGGCGCCGCTTGCGATCAGCAGCGGCGACACGCCCAAAATGAACGCGAATGACGTCATGAGAATGGGACGCAGCCGCTCGCGCGCCGACTGGAGCGCTGCGTCTCTGATCGACAATCCCTGCGCGCGCAGCTCGGTGGCGAACTCCACGATGAGGATCGCGTTCTTGGCCGCGAGCCCTACCACGGTGAGCAGTCCCACTTGCACGTAAATGTCATTAGGCTGCCCGCGCAGCCAGATGCCCAGGAACGCGCCGAGTACGCCGAACGGAACACCGAGCAGCACGGCGAACGGCAGCGACCAGCTCTCGTATTGCGCCGCGAGCACGAGGAACACGATCACGAGGCCGAGCGCGAACACCGTGCCCGCCGCACCGCTCGACGCGCGCTCCTGGTACGACTGCCCCGAGTACGCCACCGCGAGTCCCACGGGCGCGAACTTCGTGCGCACGAGTTCATCGAGCTCGTTCATCATCTCGCCCGAACTGTGTCCTTCCTTGGGCGCGCCGGTCACCAGCGCCGACATGAATCCGTTGAAGCGCGTGATGCAGCGTGGGTCCGCTGCGGAAATCCGCGCGAATGAACGTCGAGATGGGCAGCATCACATCATCCTTGCCGCGCACGTAGAGCTGGTCGAGGTCCTGCGGGCGCTGGCGGTACGGCGCCTGCGCTTCGATCTGCACGCGGTACGTCTTGCCGTACAAGTTGAAATCGTTCACGTACAGCGTGGACATCAGCGCCTGCAGCGTACCGAACACGTCGCCGAGCGCCACGCCGCGCGCCTTGGCGGCCGCGCGGTCCACGTCTACGTACAGTTGCGGCACGTTCGCGCGGAAGTTCGCGTTCACGCCCGCCACCGCCGGCAGCTGGTTCGCCGCGGCGGAGAATGCTTGCACCTGCGTGGCGAAGTCCTGCACCGAGAGCCCGCCGATGTTCTGCAGATTCGCCTCGACGCCCGACGACGCGCCGAGCCCCGGGATCTCGGGCAGGTTGAACGAGAAGCCGACGGCTTCCTTCATTCCGAATAACTTGCCGTTCAGCCGCCCCGTGATCGCGTCGACCGATTCCTGCTTGTTGCGCTCGTCCCAGTTCTTCACGTTCACGAAGATCGTGGCGCTGTTCGGCTGGCTCGCGCGGCTGAGGATGTCGAAGCCGGCGAGCGCCACGATATTCTGCACGGCGGAATCCTGCCGCAGGAATCCTTCCACGCGCTCCACCACGGCGGTGGTGCGCTGGAGCGACGCCGCGTCGGGCAGCTGCACCGCGATCGCGAAGTAGCCCTTGTCCTCGGTGGGGATGAACGCGCTCGGCACGACGCGCCACAGGATCGCCGCGAGCCCGATGATCACCACCACGGCGGCGAGCCAGGCGCGCGGCCGGCCGAGCACGCTGTCCACCGCGCCGGCGTAGCGCTCGGAGAAGCGCGCGAAGCCGCGGTTGAATGCGCCGAACGGCCCAGTCGTATGCGTCTCGACCGTCTCCTTGAGCAGCAGCGCGCAGAGCGCGGGCGTGAGCGTGAGCGCCACCAGCCCCGAGAGCACCACCGCGATCGCGATCGTGATCGCGAACTGCTTGAACATCGCGCCCGTCACACCGCCGGTGAACGCCACCGGCAGGAACACCGCCACGAGCGAGAGGACGATCGCCACCAGCGCGCCCGCCACCTGACGGATGGCGCGGTCGGCCGCGACGCGCGCCGATACGTGCTCGGTGACCATGATGCGTTCGACGTTCTCGATCACGACGATCGCGTCATCCACCACGATGCCGATCGCGAGCACGAGCGCGAACAGCGTCAGCACGTTGATCGAGAACCCCAGGATGAACAATCCGAGGAATGTGCCGATGACGCTCACCGGCACCGCGAGCAGCGGAATGAGCGTCGCGCGCCAGCTCTGCAGGAAGACGAACACCACGAGCGCCACGAGCGCCATCGCCTCGAGCAGCGTGAACACCACTTCCTTTACGCTCGCCGTGACGAAGGGCGTCGTGTCGAAGGGAATGCTGTAGTGGATGCCGGGCGGGAACGCCTTGCTCAACTCGGCGAGCCGCTTCTCCACGGCGTCGCGCACCTGCGATCGCATTCGCGCCGGGCCGCATGAAGAGCAGCACGAACGCCGCGGGCTTCCCGTTGAGACGCGCGGCGAAATCGTACGACAGCGCGCCGAGCTTCGCGTGGCCCACGTCGCTCACGCGCACCTCCGACCCATCGGGATTGGCGCGCACGACGATGTCGTCGAACTGCGCGGGCGTCTGCAGCCGCCCCTGCGCGGTGATCGGGATCGTCATCTCGGTGCCGACGGGCGCCGGCTCGCGCCCGAGCCGCCCCGCGGGATTCGTCGTGTTCTGTTCGCGCACCGCCGAGGCGACATCGCCCACCGTGACGCGGAGCTTGGACATGCGCGCCGGATCGAGCTGCAGCAGCATCGAGAACTGCAGACTCGGGAACGTCTGCGCGTTGCCGATGCCGGGCACGCGCTTGAGCTCGTCCTCGAGGTAGAGCTTGAGGTAGTTCGTGAGATACGGCGCATCGTAGCGCCCATCGCTCGACGTGAGCGCGGCGACGGCCAGGATGTCGGTGTTGGCCTTGAGGATCGTGACGCCGTTCTGCCGCACGGCATCGGGCAGCTGCGGCACCGCCACCTGCACCGCGTTCTGCACGTCCACCGCGGCAAGATCCTGGCTGCGCGTCACATCGAAGGTGATCTGCAGCCCCATCGTGCCGTCGCTCGCGTTCGCCGACGAGTAGTACATCAGTCCTTGCAGACCCGGCAGCTGCTGCTCGATCGGCGCGGCGACGGCGTCGGCCACGTCCTGCGCGGTGGCGCCCGGGTACACGGCACTCACCTGCACGCCCGGCGGCGTGATCTGCGGATAGCGCGAGATCGGCAGCAGCCGGATCGCGAAGAGGCCGAGCAGCGTGATGATGATCGAGAGCACGCCGGCGAGCACGGGACGCCGGATGAAGAAGTAGCGGATCTCCGGCGCGCCCTCGCCGGCGCCGCTCGGTGCCGGCGTGGTCACAAGCCCGCCTTGCGCATCGTGTCGGCGTGCGGCACCGCGGCGGAATCGGTGAGCGCCGTCGCATGCACCGGGCGCCCGGGCGCCACCTTCTGGATGCCATCCACGATCACGCGATCGCCGGGCCGCAGCCCCTGGTCGATGATCCAGAGATTGCCGGCCCACGGCCCCGGCTTCACGTCGCGCATGCTCGCCGTGTCGCCCGCGCCCACGACGTACACGAATTGGCGGCCCAGCGCCGACTGCACCGCGCGCAGCGGTACGGCGATCGCAGCGCGCTGCACGAGTCCCTCGAGACGCACGCGCACGAATTCACCGGGCAGGAGCACGCGATCGGCGTTGTCGAACCGCGCGCGGAATTCCTGCGTGCCCGTGGCCGGGTCGAGCGCCGGCGCGACGAAATCGAGATGCCCCGTGCGCGGCAACTCGGTGCCATCGGGGAGCAGCACGTGCACCGTGAGCTTGCTGCCGGCACGCAGCATCGCGCGCGCGGCGGAATCCTGCTGCCATGCCACGAGCTGGTCCGAACTCGGACGGAACGTCACGTACACGGGATCGAGCCGGTCGATCGTCGTAAGCAGATCGGCGGGACCGGTGACGCGCGCGCCGACATCGAGCTGCGTGCGTCCCACGCGGCCGGCGATCTTCGCGCGGATCTCCGTGTCGTCGAGATCCTTCTTCGCCTGGTCCATCGCGCCCTGCGCGCTCTCGAACTCGGAGCGCGCGTTGTCCACGTCCTGCTGCGCCACCGCGTGACGCGCGAGGAGCGGCTCGAGCCGCGCGAGCGTGCGCTGCGCGTTGTCGAAGCGCGCCTTGGCGCTGCGATACGCGGCGTCGAAGCGCGTGCGTTCGATCTGGTACAGGAGCTGCCCGGGCTCGACCACCGCGCCTTCCGTGAAATCGCGCGATTCGATGATCCCGTCCACGCGCGAGCGCACCTCCACGCGGCGGTACGCCACCACCTGCCCGCTGAATTCGATGGGCTGGGCGACGGCGCCGGGTTGCACTGTGACGAACGTCACGTCGGCGGGCGGAAAGGCGAACGCACCGCCTTTCTTTCCGCAGGCGGCGAGTGCCGCGAAGAGGACCACCACCGCGGCGCGGGCGCGCGCGCGGGTTCTACTGTTCGAAGCGGTCACTGGGGGTGTCTCCGTTCGGAGCGTCCCGAATTCTTAACCAGTCACCCCGCGAATACCAGTGACCATTGGTAAACAGAAGCGCCACGCCCCCAACGAATCCCGAGCGGTCGCCGTAGCATGAATGGGAGCACAGTGCAACGCAGGGGACCGCACCGGCGCTCGTGCCCGGAGGAATGATGTCGCATCGCGTGCTGAACGCAGTGCTCGTGACGATCACGCTTGGCGCAGCCGCTCCGTCAGCGGCGGCGCAAGTGCCCGCCGACTCGAGTGATAAGCCGCCGGCAATACGACTGTATCTGGACCGCGACCGCTACGATCCCGGTGATCGCGCGACGGTACTCGTCGCGACCCGTGAAGACGGGTACGTCGTGGTGCTGCAGATGGATGCCGACCGCGTCGCGCACGTGATCTTCCCCGCATCGCCCGGCGCCGACGCGTTCGTTCGCGGCGGCGACATGGGCGTCTATAGTGCACACGGCAATTATTCGTTCGAGGTGAATGGCTCGGCCGGCGCTGGACTCGTCTACGCCGCGTATTCGCGCGTGCCGTTCCAATTCGCAGCGTTCACGCGCCGCGGCAAGTGGATGCTCGGCAGCGACGACTCGACCCGCATCGCCGCGGATCCTGAGCCCGCGCTCCAGGCGGTCGCCGAGCGCATGAGCGGTGGAGCGTTCGAGGATGACCTCGTGCAGTATGAAGTTCTTGGAGCGAATGATGTCGCGAGCATCGTGACGGCGCCAGCACCGCTCGTGACAACGGACATCTCGAACACCGACTGCGGCCCGGGCTATGCGT
Source organism: uncultured Gemmatimonadaceae bacterium (assembly GCA_963716745.1). GTDB lineage: Bacteria > Gemmatimonadota > Gemmatimonadetes > Gemmatimonadales > Gemmatimonadaceae > DATKOH01. The sequence continues at coordinate 3,265,258 of OY970320.1, read as the reverse complement.
GCGACGTGCCGGGTGGCGGCGTGTACGTGTGTGGCGGCTGCATCGATCCGCAGACGCCGGTCGACCTTCCGCCGCCTCCTTCGGCGACGTCACCGCCGCCACCACCCGCGCCGCCATTGAATCTCGGTGGTCCGGCTACTGCACCTCGTTACCCGTATCCCGATCCGCCGCGGATCGCGGCTGCGCCGAGCGCCATGACTCCGGCGCCGGTGGCACCGCGCCCCGCGCCGCCGCTGATCAATTCGTTCCCACATCCAGCGCCGGCGTCGCCGCCGCCGGCGCCGCCTGCCGCGCCACCGCCAACCTCGCGGTTCGATCCGCCACGCGTGGAGTTTCACCCGCCACCACCCGCCGCCACCAGCGCCGCCAGCGCCGCCGCCAGCGCCGCCGCCAGCGCCGCCGCCGTCAGTGGTCAAGCCGCCACATCTCTAGCTCTTCGGTTTCGGTTCCTGGTACAAGCCGATGATGTTCCCGCCCGGGTCGCGGAATCGCGCCGTGATCTCGGGCGCGTCCACGCCGATGGGCTGAACGATCTCGCCGCCGGCCGATTTGACGAGAGCGACCGCCGCCTGCGCATCGCTCACCATGATATAGAGGAGGAGGCCCGGACTCGACGCCGGTGCCCGTCCGGTGACGAACGCGCCACTCACTTCACCGGTCGTGTCGTCGAACGCCGTCGCGCCGTCGCCACGCGCGCGCATGTTCCACCCGAACACCGTGCGGTAGAACTCAGCTGACCGACGCACGTCGGTCGCGGGAAGCTCGAGGTAGCAGATCTTTCCGTTCTTCGAAGTAGGAGACATCTCGGATCCCCCTGGGAAGTTGAGGTCATACGTGCCGGCCCCGGATGTGTACCGGGGTCGCCCCCGTTTACCAAGCCGCCAGGCTCGGAGGAGAGCTGGGATCTGGTCGCGCGAAAGTGACCCGAGGTGCCGCTGTGGGGTATCATTCGGCGCGCCTGCCGCAACTATTCCCTCTCCGTGCGAGGATCAAATGGCGACGTCGAACGTCAGAGTATCACCCGCGATCCTGGTGACAGTGCTGAGCATTGCGGCCGGTGCCTGCGGCGCTGACGCGCCCACCTCCGTCGCGCCGCCCGCACAGGTGCTGCGCCTTACGGTCGCGCCCGATGGAGGGCGCACCGCCGCTGCCGCTCTCGAGACCGTTGGACGCGCGTGGCCCACCATCGCGCGTCGGACGGTATTCCCTCCGTCCGATTCTCGCCAGCGCGACGGCTCCAACGCATCGGCGACCTCGTTCAACTCGCCGTGGGATCTCTCGAACTTCGGCGGACCCGTGCTCACCGGCGGCACCAATTGGGCGGTATTCGTCAATTGCGGTGGGAGTTCCATTTCCTGCTGGGGTTCGGGCGCAACAGGACCGTCCGACTTTCTCAGAGACCTGAACAGCAGCCAGATCATCTCCGTACTCGATCAGTACGTGGGAGCGCACGTGACCGGCAAATGGAGCGTCGACTCGCTCCTGGCCGTCGACCCGAACATTGCCGGCGACAACAACGTGCTGACCCAAGGCGAGCTCGACAACCTCCTGTTTCAGGCGGTGACAGTGACCGGCCGGAGCGGCTACGCGAACATCTACCACGTCTTCCTGCCGCAGGGCGTGGACATGTGCCAACAGCCTGGCGATTGCTATTCGCCGGACTCGCCGCAGAGCTTCTTCTTCTGTGCGTTTCACGGGTCGATCACCTTCGGGGGCGGTGTGCACGTCGTGTACACCGTGGAGCCCTACCAGGGAGTGGATGGCTGCCAGAATCCGCGCTTGAGTCCGCATGGCACGATCGACGCGACAGCGTCAACGCTCTCGCATGAGTTCTTCGAGGCGTCGTCCGACCCCGACCTCAACGCCTGGTTCAACGTGCTCACGGGAAATGAGATGGCCGACCTGTGTTTCGTGTTCGACAACAACGAGACCATGGGCTCCCACCAGTACCAGATCCAAAGCGAATACTCGAACAAAGCGCGGGGCTGCACGGATCGCGGGTCTCTCTTGGGATTCTGACGGCCGGTTCCTCCCTCGCCACGCCCCTTGACGCCACGGATTCCTAAGATATACTAAGATATAACTTAGTACTATCTTGGAGTCCTACTATGATATGGCATGATTGCGGATCCTCCCACCACCACCGCCATCGTCACGGCCGGCACGACTGGTTCGGCGATTCCGGCTTCGCGGCCTTCGCCTTCGGGCCGGGACGCGGCCGCGGATTCCGGCGCGGCGCCCGAATGTTCGACCAGGGCGATCTCAAGCTCGTCATCCTGCAGCTGCTCGATGAGAAGCCGCGCCACGGCTATGACATCATCAAGGCCCTCGAGGAGAAGTCGGGCGGCGGCTACTCGCCCAGCCCGGGTACGGTGTACCCCACCCTCAGCCTCCTCGAAGAGATGGATTACGCCAAGGCCACGCTCGAGGATTCCGGCAAGAAGGTCTACGCCATCACGGACGAAGGCCGGAAGTACCTCGCCGAGAACCGTACCACGGTAGACGATGTGCTCGAGCGTCTCGTGCAGTTCGGTGAATCGCTCTTCGGCGGGCGTCCGATGATCGCCGCGCACGAAGCGATGGGCCAACTCGGCCGCGCCTATGCGCGCATTGTGATGAAAGGTGGCGCGACGCCGGAGCAGATCGCGAAGATCGCCGAGATCCTGCGGCGCGCGGCGTCGGAACTCGACGCGGTCGGCTGAGCCGCACATGGTCACCAAACAGAAAGCCTGGCTCGGCGTCGCACTGCTCGTGCTCGGCCTCTCAGGGCATCTCGTGTCGGCGTACATCATTCGTGCGAACCCGTTGGCGTTCCCGGACCACATCAAGGGATATCTGCTCATCGCCGTCGTGACGGGCATCTTAATCGCGGGACTCGGCTGGCTCTTCTGGCGCAAGCGCACCGACATCACGTGGTTGGTATGGTGCGCCGTGCAGTTCATCATGGGGATCGTCGTGCTCGCGCTGACCATGCTGGGCGGGTATCACTAGCTGAAACATCGCGCGCCCGCGCGCCGTCGTGACGGGTGACCTCACCCGGACGACCATGAACGCGATCCTTCGCGACATCCGCTACGGCATCCGCTCGCTCATCAAGAGCCCCGGCGTCACGCTCTTCGCGACGCTCGCCCTCACGCTCGGCATCGGCGTCACGACCACGATGTTCAGCATCGTGTACGGCGCGCTGATCAAAGGGCTCCCGTACGACGACGCCTCGCGGATCGTCGAGGTGCAGCGCAACGATGTCGCGCACAAGGAGATCCGCCGCGACATCCCGTGGGGCGAGTACGTCGACTATCGCGACCAGCAGCACAGCTTCGCGCTGATGGCCGCGTACACCGATGGCACGATGAACGTCAGCGGCGATGGCCTGCCCGAACGCTACTTCGGCGCGTGGGTGACCGCGCCGCTCTTCCAGATCATGCACACGCCCGCGTTGCTCGGCCGCACGATCACGGCGGGAGAGGACAGCCCCACCGGCGCGAAAGTCGCGGTGATCGGCTACGGCATGTGGCAGAAGCGATTCGGCGGCGCCCGCACGGTGCTGGGACAGGTGATCCGCGTGAACGCGCAACCGTACACCATCATCGGCGTGATGCCCGAGAAGTTCTCGCTGCCCGATAACGTCGACCTCTGGCTGCCGTTGCAGGACGATCCGCTCGTCGGCAAGCGCGAGGAGCAGCGCACCGTCACCGCCGTCGCGCTCCTCAAGCCGGGCGTGAGCGTGCAGCGCGCCTCGCTCGACATGGCATTGATCGCGAAAGGACTCGCCGAGCGCTTCAAGGAGACGAACGAGAGCATCACCGCGGGCGCGCTGCCGTACACCGACGCCGAGATCGGCCCCGGTCCGGTGAAACTGCTGTGGGCGATGCTCTTCGCGGTGTTCTTCGTATTGCTCATCGCGTGCGCGAACGTGGCGAACCTGCTGCTGGAGCGCGCTGCGCATCGCGCGAAGGAGATCAGCGTGCGCACCGCCCTGGGCGCATTGCGCGCGGCGGTCGTGCGCCAGTTCCTCACGGAGGCGCTCGTGCTCGCCGCCGCGGGCGCGGTGCTCGGCACCGGCGTCGCCTACGGCGGGATCCGCGCGTTCAATGCGTATCTGGTGGATGCGCAGCCGCCCTCCTGGATCGACATTGGCATGCATCCGCCCGTGCTCGCATTCGTGATCGGACTCGCGGTGCTCGCCACGCTGATGTCGGGCGCGCTGCCGGCGCTGCAATCGTCACGCGCCGATATCAATGAAGTGCTCAAAGATGAATCGCGCGGCTCTTCGAGCATGCGCATCGGGATCGTGAGCCGGGCCCTGGTTGTGGGCGAGATCGCGCTCTCCTGCGGACTGCTGGTCGCGAGCGGATTGATGATCAAGAGCGTCACCAACCTGCAGCGGATGGATCCCGGCTTCCAGACGGCGAACATCTTATACGGCTCGCGTCGGGTTCCCGCTGGGATACACCGACACGCTGCAGCAGGCGCGCTTCTACGAGCAGCTGCGTGTGCGGCTCGGCGCGCTGCCGGGCGTCGAGGCGGCATCGATCTCATCGTGGCTCCCTGGGATCGGCACCGATGGCGGCAATCTCATGATCGACGGCGCCGCGTACGCGACGCCGAACGACGTGCCGCGCGCCGACTTCGTCTCCGTATCGCCGGGATTCTTCGAGACGTTCAAGATCCGGGCGCTTCGCGGGCGGCTCGTCGATGAGACCGACCGCGCGGGCGGCAATCCCGTGGTCGTCGTGAACCAATCGTTCGCCGACAAGTTCTTCCCCGGCGTGGACGCCATCGGACGGCGCGTGCGCCAAGGCGGCCTCAAGAGCACGCAGCCGTGGATGACGATCGTGGGCATCATCCCATCCACGTACACCGGCGACACGGAGAAGCCCCGGGAGCCGATGTACTACGTGCCGATCGCGCAGGTGCACGCGAGCTTCGTGAGCATCGCGGTGCGCACGGCCGGCGATCCGATGACCGTCGCGACCGCCGTGCGAGAGAACGTGGCGCAACTCGAGCCCGACATCCCGGTGTATCGCGTGAAGACCATGGCGAAGGCGTACGCCGAGCCGACGTGGTTCATCCGCGTGTTCGGCGTGATGTTCATGATCTTCGGGGCGATCGCGCTCTTCCTGGCTTCGGTGGGATTGTACGCCGTGATGAGTTTCTCAGTCGCCCGCCGAACGCGCGAAGTGGGCATTCGCATGGCGCTCGGCGCGAAGGGCTCGCAAGTGCTCGGCCTCGTGTTCCGGCAGGGCATTCGGCAGATCGCACTCGGCATCCCGATCGGCTTGGGGCTCGCGGTCGTCGTGGCGTACGGATCGCAGGTGCTGCTGTTCGACGTGCAGCCACTCGACCCGACGATCTACGCGAGCGTGGTGGGAGTGCTCACGGCTGTCGCGCTCACGGCTTGCTTAGTGCCCGCTCGACGCGCGACGCGCGTGGATCCAATGGTGGCGCTGCACACGGACTAACTACGAACGGCGGTCGTAGGCCTTAGTACCGCTGAAACGGCGCGTTTAGCAACTGAGCGTATGGTACTGCATGGCGTAAGTGGGGCCGTTCCCACTCGCGCCGAGTAGTACCATACGCTCAGTTGCTAGACGCGCACTTACAGCGGTACTAAGACCTAGACGCGCCGTCCGCAGTCATTCATCGCGCAAAGCATTCGATGGATCGAGCCGCGCCGCCCGGCGCGCCGGCAAGTAACACGCGAGCGTCGCGATCGAGAAGAAGAGGATCGCGACGGCCGCGAACGTGATGGGATCCGTGGGCGCGACGCCCACGAGCATGCTCCGCATCACGCGCGTGAGCAGGAGTGACGCGACGAGACCCGCGCCGATCCCGGCGAGACTCAAGCGGATCCCCTGCCCGATCACGAGACCGAACACGCCGCGTGCCGACGCGCCGAGTGCCATGCGCACGCCGATCTCCGCCGTGCGCTGACGCACCGCGGTCGAGATCACGCCGTACAGCCCGACGCCACTCAGCACCACCGCGATCCCCGCGAACGCACCGATGAGCACGAGTGCGAAGCGCGTCGAGGCGCCGGCTCGCGCGACGTACTCCTCCATCGGAACGATCTGGGCCACGGGCACGGTCGGATCCAGCGCCGCCACGGCCGCGCGCACCTGAGGCGCGAGCCGCACGGGGTCGCCGCCGGTGCGCACCGCCCACCGGGCAGCGGTGCCGAATCCGAACTCGCCGTCCGTCATGAAGAACGCTTCGCGTCCCGGCGAGGCGAGTCCGTCATGCCACTCGTGCCGCACCACACCGATCACGTCCACCCATTCGGCGGTATCGGAACGCGCGCGAATGAGCAAACGCTTTCCCACCGCGACCTCTCCCGGGAAGGCTTTCGCCGCGAGCAGGTCATCGATGATCACGGATTGCGATTTCGGAGTATTGTCAGCGTCCGTGAAGTCGCGGCCGGCGAGGATCGGCGTTCGCATGACGCCGAAGTATCCCGGGATCACCACGTGCACATTGCCCTGATGGAACGTCGACGGGTCGGTGACGGCAGTGGCCGTTCCCCAGCGGGCGGTCTGCGTCGTGCCATCGAGCGGGAGTGGCGCCCCGGCGGTGACTCCCGTCGCACCCGGGATCTGCGCGAGGCGATCGTGCAATGCGCGCTGGAATGCCGCGCGCGCGTCCTGGGTGGTCGCATTGCCATTCTGCACGACGAACGTCAGCACGCCGCGCGGATCGAAACCGGGATCGGCGCCGGCGATCGCGAGGAAACTCCGGAACATCAGCCCGCCGCCGATCAACAGCACGAACGCGAGCGTCACCTCGGCGACCACAACAGTGTTGCGCAGCACTTTCCCCGCCCCGAGCTCTGCACTGCGACCAGCGGAGCGCAGCACGCCGATCACATTCGGACGCGACGCACGGAGCGCCGGTACGATGCCGAAGAGCGCTGCCGCGATCAACGCGGCGAGCACGGAGAACGCGAGCACTCGCGTGTCGAGCTCTACGGCGCCGATCTGCGGCAGGTCCTGCGGCCCGATCGCGACCAGCATTGCGATGCCGATCTTCGCGACCGCGAGTCCGAGCGCGACGCCGCCGGCTGCGAGTACGAGCGACTCCACCAGCATTTGGCGCACCAACCGGGCTCGGCTGCCGCCGAACGCCGCGCGCACCGCAAGCTCTCGTTCGCGCCGTGACGTGCGCACCAGGACGAGGTTCGCGACGTTCGCGCACGCGATAAGGAGCACGAACACCACGCCACCAAGCAACGCGAGCAAGGCGGGTCGCACATCCGCGATGAGATTGGCGCGCAACGGTTCCGTGCGGAAATAGACGCCGGCCGAACTGTCGATGGGGAAACGCTTGCGCAGGTCCGTCGCGACGGCGTTCACCTCCGCGCGCGCGGCACCGATCGTAGCACCTGGCTTGAGCCGCCCCACGCAATAGAAGATGACATTGATGCGCGATGCCGTCGCCCAGTCGATGCGTGCCGCGAAGATCACGTCCGGTTTGCGTGCGACGTTGAGGCGCGGCGGAAAGAGCAACTCGAAGTCGGGCGCGAGCACGCCCACGACATGGGCATGATTACCGCCGCCCAGGTCGAAGGTGCGGCCGATCACCGACGGATCGCCGCCGTAACGACGTTTCCAGAAGCCGTTGGAGAGCAGCACGGCGACATCCACCGGCGGCGGGGCCGCGTTCGCGGCCAGCGGCGAGGCCGGCGGCGGGGTCGGCGCCGCGTCGGCATCGTTGAAGTCGCGGCCCAGCGCGATGCGCGAGCCGAGCACAGAAATGAGATTCTGTGTCGCGAAGCCGGCCGTCACTTGCTCCGGCGCGATATTGTCGCCCGAGAGCGGACTTGGGAATGTGATGACGCCGGCGATGCCGGTGAACGTCGTGGTCTGATCGCGAAGGTCCTTCAGATCGCCCGGCGCCATGTTGAAATCGCGCACATTGCGATTCCGCATGTCGCTGGTGACGAACACCAGCCGGTCGGGATCGGGATACGGGAGCGGCCGCAGCAGCACCGCGTTCACGACGCTGAAGATCGCGGTGCTCGCGCCGATGCCCAGCGCGAGGGTAATGAGCGCGGTGACCGCGAAGCCCGGGCTTTTCCGGAGCGTGCGGAAGCCGAACTTGATCTCGTCCAGTATCGCGTTCATTGGGACCTCCTGCTCGGCGCGTGTGAGTCTTAGTACCACTGAAACGGCGCGTCTGGCAACTGAGCGTATGGTACCGCTGTGCGTACGTAGGAACTACGTGCAGGGCGCGCGGCTCGTTCCACTCACGCCGAGTCGTACTATACGCTCAGTTGCTAGACGCGCCGTTTCAGCGGTACTAAAGCCCACACGCGCCGTTAGTAGCGAGTCATCCCCCCAGCGCGATCGTGATGCCTACCAAGAGAACGCCGACCAGTACCATTGCGAGGCCCGCCACCCACGGATTCATCCGGGACTCGCGTCCGAAGAAGAAACCGCACAGGAACAGCAACGCGATCGCGATCCCATTCGAGATGCGCAGCGCGCGCATTGCGTCCTCCTTCATCACGATGAACGGGATCACGACCGGGAAGGTGCTCAAGAACACCCAGAGGAACGACGAGAATGCCGCCAGCCAATCCGCTTTCCCCAGCCGTGGATGCGCGGCCGGATCGGGCATCTCCTTGATCCGCTGGCGCACGGCGTCGAGCGCCATGGGCGGCATGAGCGAGGCAAGCATGGGGGAGAGCGAATCGGCGATCGCGCGCCGTGCAGCGTCGGCGTCCGTTGCGGCGTGCACGGCGAGCAGCGTGCCGATGCCCTTCGCGCGCTCGCTCAGTCGCGCCATCAGATAGAAGATCGCGTCGATCAGTCCCCACGCGAGATTGCAGCCGAGCGAGCCGATGAGCATGGTGCGGATCTCGGAGTGCCCCGCTTCCGCCGCGCTCAGCGATCCGGTGAACGTGAGCACCATGATCAATCCGAAGAGCGCTTCGGAGATGCGGTCGATCGGATCGAGCGCGCGCCAGGACGGCTTCTTCGCGGCGGCTTCGGTCATCGGTCCACTCCTATAGGGGCCGGGGAGGCAGCAGGAACAATGTGACGGCGAAGATCGAATACACCATGAGCATCAGCACGCCGACGAACCACGCCGACTTGCCGCTGCTCGTGGCGAGCGATGCGGTGAGCGTGCCGATCATCATCATGAGCACGGCGCCCGGCCAGAAGAGCAGATCCATGGGCGTCGGCCCAATCGCATAGCTCACGAGCACGAGCACGGGCGCGACGAAGAGCGCGATCTGCGACGCGCTGCCCATTGCGATGCCCACGCTCAGGTCGAGCCGGTCCTTGCGCGCGCCCGAGAACGCGGCCGCCCCCTCCGCGGCGCCGCCAACGAGCGCCACGACGATGAATCCGACGAACGCCGGCGACATGCCCAGTGCCGACGACGCTTGCTGTCACAGACTCCACGAAGATCTCGCTCACGAGCGCCACGAGCACGGTGACCGCGGCCAGCGTAGTGAGCGCGACGGCCATCGGCCACGGGATCTCGCCATCCTCATCGTGCGCTTTGCCGGCGAAGGTCCCGCGATGCGTCACGAGCGAGAAGTACATGCCGAGCGCGTAGCCGGCGATGAGCAGAACCGAGAGCGCAATGCTCAACGTGTGGGTGAAGGCCGCGGCTGAGTCGCCATCCACTTCGCCCACCGCACTCGGCACGAGCAGGGCGACCGTTGCGGTGAAGAGGAGTCCGGCCTGGAAGCGCGCGGACGCGCCGTTGAACTCCTGCACGTGATACTTGAGCCCGCCAAGCAGGAACGACGCACCCAGCATGAAGAGCGAGTTGGTTACGATGGCGCCGGCCAGGCTCGCCTTCACGAGCATGTACTGCCCCGCGCTCAGCGCGGTGAGTGCGATGATGAGTTCGGTGAGATTCCCGAGCGTGGCGTTGAGCAGTCCGCCGATCGCATCGCCCGTCTTCGCGCCCACCGATTCGGTGGCGTGACTCAGCAATGCAGCGAGCGGCACGATGGCGACCACCGATATCGCGAAGAGCGCGGTGTGCGCCTCGGGCCGGAAGTGCTCGTACACGAAGAGCACCGGCACGAACACAAGCAGCCAGAGCAGCTTGTTGTGGCGGATCTCCAGGAGCAATAATCTCATCGCTTCGCCCTCACTCAAACCCACATGCGCCTGTAGTTACTAGTACCGCTTGAGGAGCGCGTCTGGCAACCGAGCGTATAGTACGCCAAGGCGCGAGTGGTTTCCGCGGCTACTCACGCCGAGGAGTACTATACGCTCAGTTGCCAAACGCGCCACTTCAGCGGTACTAAGGCCTACACGCGCTCTGCTCTGTCAGTTGACGTGCACCGGCACGGTGATCGTGGGCGCCGGCGGAGTGAACGGACCCGGCGGCGGCGGACCGGGCGGATTCGGCGGCGGTCCGAACGTCAACGCGAGTTCACCGGGCGCGGATGGTGTGTACTCGAAATCATAGATCTCGCCAGGATCGAAGATCAGCGTGGCCGGCCGTGAGGTCGCTTGCGCCGGTGGCAGCGTGTAGCCGTCCTTCGCGATCGCACGCCACGTGACCGGGTCTTTGCCAGAGTTGAGGGCGACGATCGTCGCCACGTCACCCGCGAGATTGAGCAACCGGAAGCGATAGCGCGTGCCGGCCTTGAGATCCATGTCGTACGGTTGCGCCTTGCCATTCATCAGGATCGCCGGGAAGGGGCCGTAGATCGGGTTCGTACCGACTCCGGCCGCGCCGAAGAAGAGGATCTTGTCCGTGGCCGGATCGTACTTCTGCCCCGGCTCGAGTACGATGATCGGGCCGTACGCACCGCCGCCGATCTGCTTCACCTCGCTGAAATGCGAGTGATACATGAACGTGCCAGCGCGCGGAGGCGTGAAGACGACGGTGAGCGAGTCATGCGGCGCGATCGCCGGCATGATATGCGAGCCCGAACCGCTCCACCCCGGCACGCCGTCGGGGTAGCTCTGCAGCTCGATGCCGTGCCAGTGGATGGTCGCGTGATCATCGGTGGTATTCACGATCGTGACCGCAACGGGCTTGCCGCGCTCGAGAATGAGCGGCTCGCCGGGAATGGACATTGACGTCGAGTCCCGCTCGCCCATCGTGCCGGCGACGACGAAGGAATAACCCGGCTGCGAGCCGTAGACGTTCGCCTTCTCGCGTACGAAAATGCGGATCGTGCGTGGATTGGCGGGCGCCTTGGCTTGTTCGCCCTTCGGCGCGATGCGGACGCCCATCACGAGTCCGAACATCTCGATGCGGCGCGTCCGATGTGTGGCCAATGTTCATCGGCATGTCCATCGTGCCGCCTTTCGAATCGAGCGCGACGTAGTTCGAGAGGTGCATCGCATAGTGGCAGTGGAAGATCCAATTCCCGGCGCGATCCGCCTTCCAGGAGATCGCCATCGTCTGGAACGGATTGACCACCTCGGTGACCGCCATGCGCTGCTGATCCGCGGAGAGCAGCGTGTCCTTCGTTCCGTCGCCCTTGGAGTCGACGCGGAAGTAGAATCCGTGCAGGTGCATCGGGTGATCGGACTCGGTGAGATTGATCACGCGCCAACGCACGGAATCGCCCTGCGTGTAATCGAGCCGCTCGGTATGGGGCCACGACAAGCCGTTGATCGTCATCGTGAACACGCCAATGCCGGTCTTGCTGACCGAGTCGACGTCGCCGTTCCACGAGATGACCATTACGCGATCGTTCGGGACTCTCGGCGCATTGGGCGGATCTACGATGAGCGCGCCGTTCAATTGCTGGTCGCCATTGGCACGAAGGCCTAGGTAGTCATACCCGCGAAGGCCGGTGTAGTAGTAGGTGCCGGGTGTGGACGCGGTGAAGGTGAACTCGGCGGTCGCATTGACGGGCACGATCATGCTGTCGGAATTGCCGCGCAACTTGCCGAGTCCGAACACCCGGAGCGGCTTGTCGAGCGCATTGTGCACCGTGCCCCGCACCACCGTGCCGGCGGGAACGCGGATCATCGGGCCGGGCGCCGACATCGGCTTTCCCGCCTCCGCGAACGCAGCGACCTCGAGCCCCGCGCCATGCTCCCCCTCGGGATACCACATGCCGGTGCGTGCTTCGAGGTTCAGCGTCAGCACGCCGTTGGAAAGCGTGCCCGCCGCATGGCGATTGTCGTTGGGCGCGACCGGTTCCGCGGCGTGCGAACGCGTCATGGCAGCGACGAACACGACGAATGCCGGGACGGCGAACAGCTTGGCGATACGTGTCATGATCCTGGGCGAAAGAGGCGTGGCGACAGCGCTCATGCTGGACGCGAAAATACGGCGCTGCGCAGTGAGGCACCAGAGCGGATTCACCGCTAGCCGCCGATGCCCTCGCACCACTACTCTCGCGTGAGCGTCACGCGCGCGAACGGCCGGCGCACGCCGGCGCTGTCGTTGTCCATGTGCCATTGCCACGAATCCGTCGCGGCGCTGTAGACGAAGGTGGTGTGGAAGCTCGTGAGCGCCGTGTAGCGGAACAGGAAAGGGATCGAGTCGCCCGCCACCATGCCGCGGCCGGTGCCCGCGGGGTCGAACGCGCTGGTCGCGGTGTTGTCCATCCAGAGACACGCGTACTCGCCCGTCCGTGGATCGCGGCCGAACAGGACGATCGCCTCGTAAGCGGGCTTCCCGTCCGGCGCGCGCTCGCGCGATACCTCATGCATCCGGACGTACTCGCGGCCAAGCATCCATTCGAAGCTGACGTCGTGCGTGGTGCTCTGCTTCGAGATCGTGCCGCGCAGCACCCAGTGGCCGATGAGCCGATCGAAGAGCGAGTCGGCGGGCAGTGATTGCGCTGCCATTGGAGCGGCGGCGAGCATCAGGAGAACGGACAGACGGGCGATCGCGTTCATGGTCGCGGATCCTCCGAAGCGTGTACCGATCCGTGTACTCGGCTCGCGCCTTTCGACAACCGCCGCTAAGCTTGAAGAGGCGCGTGGCGCAGCGCAACCGACTGGAGGAACCGATGAACGCTCATGCCGGTGGTGAGGAACGGGAGACGCGGAAGGAACTCAAGGATGCGGCCCGAGAGACGGCCGCTCGCATCGCCGCGCGCGGTGTATCGCTGCGCGGCCACGAAACGCCCGACGAGCTGGCCGCGATCGAGGATGCGATCGAGCGTTTCGAGACCGCGGTGGAATCTCGTGGCGGCGATCTCATGGTGGACGAAGCGCCGCGCGGACAACGCGGCGAGCCGGACGACGCCCGCTTCGCGCTGCCGAAGCGAGGGGCGACGATGTCCGTCACCGATTATCTCGTGCTGCTCTCGCGCGCGACCGACGACCTTCGCCGGAAGCGGTGACCTAGCGCGCGATCATTGCGTTCGCGCGCCTTGCATGGCCTTCACGAGTCCCGCCTCCCACTTCCCAGTCGAGTAGCACACGACGGTCTGCGATGTGTAGCCCTTGTCCTCCGGCGCATAGCCGGGCGGATAATCGATCGTCAATTCGACGTTCGCTCGCACCGCGACGGAATCGCCGAGGTCCGTGATCTTCACGATCGCGGCGGCGAAGAGTCTGGGCGGCGGCGGATTGCCGAACCCTCCCGGCGTCTCCTTGCCACAATTGGCCCACTGCGCGCTGTCGGCGTTGGTGAGCTGGTATGCGCGAGTCGCCAGCGAGCCGGCCGCCGAATCGACCTTCTGGATCGGGAAGTGCGTTTCCCCGAACCAGGCGATCGCCGCTGTCCACGCCGATGCAAACGGTGCGTGGAGGATCGTCTGCGTGGGCGGCACGGGCCTGGGAGGCACGTACCGCCCGTAGGAGCAAGCGACAACCAGTGCGGCGGGCACGATCGAGGCGATCACTCGGTTACGCATGCACGTCTCTCCGCCGGAGGAGCCTAAACACTCGGGGACCGATAAAGCTATTCCATTCGCGCCAGGACCACCGCCTCAGTCCTTCGCGACCCGACCGCTCGACTTCTCCCAATTCACGAACAGGAATCCGCCCGGCGCCGGCAATTTCTGCTCGCCCGGCGCCGGAGTGATCTGCAGCTGCAATTCGTCGATCTTGTTCGCGGAGCAGTCCCAGCACTCCAAGGCGAAATCCTTCGGGCTCCGCGTATGCGACAGCAACATCACGTGCGTGTAGGCGTTGTCCGTCACGAGCACGCCGTTCTTGTAGAGATGACCGATCGCCCACGCCGCCACGGCGCTGTTGATCGTGGGCACGAGCGGCGTGTGCACGCCGGTGTTGCCGTGGTAGTACAGCCCGAGGATCACGCCGCCGAATTTCGGATGATGCGGGACATCCTTGGTCTGTACACGATCGAGCACGAGCTTCCACGTGGCGCCGTCCTGCGTCGTGAACTCCGCCACCGCGTCGATCGAATCCTTTACCGACCCGAAATCCCACGCGGTGAACGTGAACGTGCCGCTGATCGGCGCAACGTTGTTCGAATACGGTCCATTCTGGATCTGCCCCTCGAGCGCTTCATGCTCCTCTCCGAACGATTGCAGGATAGGTCCAGCGCTGTCGGGGAACGGGAACGGGCCGGGAAGGATCTGGATGACGGGACCTCCGCCCGTAACGAAGACATGCTCTTCGCCGGTGCGATGGCGCCCACGCCCGGAGCCATCATCGGGCTCGCGCCGGCCGTGGCATTCACCACCTTCAAATGCGTGTCCATTCCCAGCTTCTTATGCGAGTCCTTGCCCACCGGGCAGTAGACCTCGAACATTCCAACCTTGAGATCGAGCGTCATAGTGTCAGTCTGGCCGGGCTGGATGAGCTTGGTCTCACGCTCGATGCCGCGCCCTTCCACTTCGAAGGCGTGCGGGATGGTCCCGCTGTTGGTGATCGTGAAGGTGACCGGTCCGGCAGGGACGGTCGACTGCGACAGCTCCACCGCCCATTCCGACAGCGTCGCGCGAACCGGCGCGGGCTCACGGGGTGGGAGCGGCTTCGCCGCGGACAGCGTGGCCGTGAGCAACATCCCGGCCAGCGCGCGCGTAGCGATACTGCTCAGCATCTTCCTTATCATCTGGGATATTCCTCCAGCGGAGTGGTGTGTGGATCGGAACACGCCAGCAGACCGCCGCCGCGCCCGGAATATTCCGGCATCGATCCGGGAATATTGTTCGAGGTCCCTGAGTCTGACTGATCGGAGGACTCGCCCCGCCGCCACCATCACCTGCGAGAGTCGGTGCTGAACACGAGTGAACGGGAGCGATTCGATGCCTTGATGCTGCCACAGCTGAGCGCCGCGTACACGCTGGCGCGTTACTTGACGCGCGACCCGCACGACGCCGAGGATGTCGTGCAGCAGACATTCCTGCGCGCGCTCAAGCATTTCGGAGGCTTTCGCGGCACGGGGGACCGCGATGCCCGAGCTTGGCTGCTCACGATCGTGCGTCATACGGCATACACGTGGCGCCAGCGGCATAAGCCGGATGCGCTCACGACGGAATTCGACGAGGAGCAGCACAGTGACGCGATCGCCGGCGAGCATCCGGAGGCGTCGCTGCTGCGGAGTGATGCGAAGGCGACGCTCGCGGATGCGCTCGCGCTCTTGCCGCCGCAATTCCGTGAGGTGATCGTCTTGCGTGAATTGCAGGATCTGTCCTACGACGAGATCAGCGAAGTGACGGGCGTGCCCGTGGGCACGGTGATGTCCCGGCTGTCCCGCGCGCGGAAGCGCCTGCAAGCAGCGCTCTCCGCCTCCAACCGTGAGCGATGAGATGAGCCATCCCGAGCATCGAAGCGATGATCGACGCGCAGCTCCACGGCGAACTGGCGCCCGCGCAGGCGGCGGTGCTCGCAAGCACATCTGGCCGGGTGTGCGGACTGCCGGCGCGTGAGCGCCGAGAGCGCGGCCCTGCGAAGCGCGATCGTCGCCGAGATCCCCAACTTCACGGCGCCGGAGTCGCTGGAGCGTCGCATTCGCGATGCGCTCGGGAATGAATCGGAGCCGCGGCGCGCGCCCGCCGCCGCGATGCCCGCCTTCTGGCGGCCGCTCGCACTCGCCGCTTCGCTCATGATCGTGGCGGCCGGAAGTTGGCGCCTCGGCGCGGACCGCGCGGCCACGAGGGCGCTCGCCGATCAGGTGCTCACCAGTCATATCCGTTCGCTCATGCCCGGCCACCTCACCGACGTGCTGTCGACCGATCAGCACACGGTGAAGCCGTGGTTCAATGGGAAGCTCGATTTCTCGCCGCCGGTGCAGGATTTCGCCGGCGAAGGCTATCCGCTGCTTGGTGGAAGGCTCGACTATGTCGACGGGCGCCCTGCGGCTGCACTAGTGTACGGGCGGCGGCAGCACGTGATCAACGTCTTCGTGTGGCCCGCCGGGGGATCTGATGTGGGCGCGATGGAGTCCACCTCGCGCGGCTACAATCTCGTCCACTGGACGACGCCGCAATACAGCTGGTGGGCGGTCTCGGACCTCGCTGTCCCCGAACTGCGCGCGTTCGTGACGCTGCTCCAGCGCGAGGACTCGACCGGCGCGATGCCGTAGCGCCGCGCTACGCTGTGCGCGCGTTCTTCTTCTCCTTCGCCGCCTTTTCCATGCTCGCGATGAAGAACGGGTAGAGCGGCACGCTGATGAGCAGCGCCACCATCGCGTTCACCACCGTGCCCGGATCGCCGCCCATGATCGTCCACAGGCAGTACACCACGGCGACGATCGCGATGCCCTTGAACGTCTGGAAGGTGCGGTTCGAGCAGCTTGTGGTCGTGCACGACCTTCACCACCGCGACCGACGGAGTAGATGTACGGGATCACGATCGAGGATCACCGCGAGATCGATGATCCGGTTGAACTGGCCGGCGATGGTGGGCGACATGGTCGCGAACAGCACGATCGTCATCAGCACGCCCACGATCACGAGGCCCGCGCCCGGGCACGCCGTGCTTGTTGACTTTGCCGAAGACGGCCGGGAACATGCCGTCGTCCGCCGCCGCCTTGGCGCTCTGGCCCACGAGCAGCATCCATCCGCCGAGCGACCCGACCGACTTGAGAATCGCGCAGATCGCGATGATCACCACCGCCGGCGTGCCGAGCGCGATGCGCGCCGCCTCGGCGAACGGCGCGTGCGACGTCTGCAGCTCCGCGTTCGGGAATGATCCCCATGATCACGGTCGAGCTCAGCATGTAGACGACCGCCGCGATCGCCGAGGCCGATGAGCGTGGCGAGGGGAATGTTGCGCTTCGGGTTCTCGATCACGCCGGCCGACACGGCCGCGCTCTCGACGCCCATGTACGCCCAGAGCGCGATCGACGCGGCGCGCGAGATCGGCGTGCGCGTTCGATCCGCCGCTCACGTTCCAGCTCGGCGTGGAAGATCGCGGGGTCGAACCAGAACCAGCCGAGGAACGCGATCCCGAGGATCGGGATCAGCGCGAGCGCATGGTCCAGGTCTCGAGCGCCCCGACCACCCGCGGGCCCCGGATGTTGGCGAACGTGAGCAGCCAGATCACCCCCGCGGTGGCGAAGACGCTCGCCGGCGGGCGTGCTGATCGCCGGGAATGAATTCCGCGAGGTAGCCCACCGCGGCCACCGCGATCGCGATGTTGCCGATCCAGTTGCCGAACCAGTAGACGTAGTTGGTCTGGAAGCCGACGTACGGACCGAGGAAATCGCGCGCGTAGGCGTAGGGTCCGCCTTCCTGCGGATCCAGCTCTCCCAGCTTGGCGAAGCACGAGGCCGAGCGCGCGCGGCGCCGACGGTGGCGACGATCCAGCCGAAGACCGCGATGCCGCCCACCGATGCCAGGTCGACTCGGCAGGAGGAAGATGCCCGGTGCCGATCATGTTGCCGGCCACGAGCATCGTGGCCTGCACCAGCGACATCTTCTGCCCGGGTTCGCTCACGTCGCGATCAGCCCTTCGCCGTGGCGCCCTTCTTCAGGCACTGGACGTAGTACACGCCGTCGCGGTTCTCGACGCCGTGCGTGTCGTGCCCGAAGCCGGGGAACGCCGCATCCCACTCCGCGAGCGCCCTGAGGTAGCCGAGGTACGGTCCGTCGGCCGCGCCGGTGTACTCGCCGGGCATGAGCATCGGGATCCCCGGCGGATACGGCACGACGCTCGTCGCGAGCACGCGATCGGCGAGCTTGTCGAGCGGCACGTGCTCGATCTGGTCCGCGCACCAGCTGCTGGTAGGCCGCCTGCGGGGTCATCGCGGCCATCGGCAGCGTCGAGAACGCCTCGCGCGAGCCAGTGCGTCTGCTGCGTCTTCTTGAGCATCGCGAACATCTGGTCTGGCCCAGATCGCGCAGCCCCATCGTGCCGTAGCGCTCGTGACGGCCGGCGAGCACCTCGGGCAGCACGTCGGCCAGCGGGGCGTTCTCGTCGTAGTCGCGCTTGAAATCGAGCAGCGCGTTGAGCAGCGTGCCCCACTTGCCCTTGGTGATGCCGATCGAGAAGAGGAAGAGGATGGTGAAGTCCGTGGTCTTCTCCACTTCCACGCCGCGGTTGTGCAGATAGGCCGTGACCAGCGTCGCCGGGATGCCCCACTTGTCGAGGCCGCCCGAATCGCTCACGCCCGGCGTGATGATCGACACCTTGATCGGGTCGAGCATGCAGTAGCCGTCTTCGAGGTCCCCGAAGCCGTGCCACTTGTCGCCCGGGTGCAGCACCCACGCCTCGGGATCGGTGGCGAGGAATTCGGGCGGCGCGTCGGCGAACGCGACCTTCTTCGCCGTTTCCCCTTCCCCACGCTGACTCTGTCGGCGTTCCAGGTGTTGAAGAACCACTCCTTCTTCTTCGCGAACTCGCGGTGCACGCGGCCCATCGCCTGCCGGAAGGCCACCGCTTCCTCGATGGACTCGCTCGTGAGCGCGAGGCCGCCGGGACCGTCCATCATCGCCGCCGTCACATCGTTCGAGACGATGATCGGATAGAACGGCGACGTGGAGGCGTGCATCATGAACGCTTCGTTGAATCGCGCGTGCGGGATCGCGCCGCGTCCGTCGCGAATGTGCAGGAACGACGCCTGCGAGAGCGCCGCGAGCAGCTTGTGCGTGGAGTGGGTGGCGAAGATCGTGGGGCCCTTGTGGTCCTTCGGGTCGCCGTGCATCGCGTGGCGGTCGCGGTAGATCGGGTTGAAGCGCGCGTAGGCGTACCACGCCTCGTCGAAATGGATGCGGTCCACGCTCGGCTCGAACAGCTCCTGCACGCGCTTCGCGTTGTAGCAGAGGCCGTCGTACGTGGAGTTCGTGATCACGGCGTACACGGGCTTGGTGTCCGCGCCCGCGGGCACGAGCGTGTTCGCCTTGATCCCGGCGGCGATCGCCTGCTTGTTGATGCGCTCGGGCGGAATGGGCCCGATGATGCCGTAGCGATTGCGCAGCGGCACGAGGTACTGCGGGATGCCGCCGCCCATCACGAGGCTGTGCTCGATCGACTTGTGACAGTTGCGGTCGCAGAGCGCGATCTGTCCCGCGCCGACGGCCGCGGCCCAGATCACCCGGTTCGACGTGGACGTGCCGTTCGTGACGCTGTAGGTGCGGTGCGCGCCGAACACGCGCGCCGCGTACCGCTCGTGCTCGCCGATCGGGCCGCTGTGGTCGAGCAGCGAGCCCAGCGCGCCCACGCTGATCGAGAGGTCCGACCGCAGCAGGTTCTCGCCGAAGTAGTCGAAGAAGACGCGGCCCACCGGAGACTTGAGGAACGCGGTGCCCCCGGTGTGTCCCGGCGTGTGCCAGGAGTATTCGTACTCCTGGCGTGAACTTCATGAGCGCGCCCGCGAGCGGCGGGAGCATCACCTCGATGTAGCGGCGGATCGCCGCCATCACCCGCCCGCCGATGAACGCCGCGGTGTCCTCGAGCGTCCAGATGAACTCGTCCACCGCCTCCATCACGTCGGTGGGGATGGACGAGGCCTCTCCGCGCTCCGCCATCAGGAAGATCGGGATCTTGTCGTTGCGCGAGCGCACGAACTTGATCAGCTTCGCCGCCTTCGCGTGCTTCTTGTCGTCGTCCAGCGTCCAGTCCACCAGGATCGCGTGGAGCGCGGAGTCGGAGATCACGACGGACATCCCATCGTCGGCGGAGACGGCCTCCACCACGTCGATGCCCCGCGACTTGCAGTTCCTGCACGAGGGCGCGCGCGGCCCGGCCATCGGCGGTGGCGGCGGGCAGCTCGTCATCCACGACGAGCGCCCGCAGGCTCACCCGCTTGCTTCCGCCTGTCAGCATTTCACAGTCTCCCCGTGATCTTCGATCATTCCGGCAGGGCATTCCACCGGTAGAAGTTCATGACGTTCATGTTCGGGTTCCCGAACCACTTCACGTACATGGCGCGGAAATCCTGCGTCCAGTAGAGCCGGCTCAGCGAACGGTCCACGGCCAGCAGGAGCTCGCGGTCGCCGCGAGCCATGGCAGCGCGAGCGACTCGTACGTGAAGAACCGTGACGAGCACCTGGAGGTTCTTCCCCTTGTCATTGTGGATCTTGGCATCCAGCAGGATGGCGCGGTCGCCGAAGAAGACGTTGGTCGTGCCGTCGAGCACCTGCTGCACGCCTTCCGCGTACGTGCTCACCGTGGCCACCTTCGCCGTGAGGTTCAGCGTCTTGAGCTTCGAGGCGATCCACGGTCTCCGCCGTGGTGCCGTTCACGACGGCGAACTTCTGCACGTTGATCAGCTGGCCGGCCTGCGCGCGCCACACCGGACTCGTCTGCGGCGTGCCGCTCAGGACCTCGACGAGCCGCGGCGCGGCGTCGACGCGCAGCAGCGCGCCGACGCCGCTCGGGAAGATCGGGATCGAGAAGGTCATCGTCTCGCGCTTGGTGAGCGAGATCGTCTCCGCCCCGCAGAGGAGATCCACCTTGTCGGTCTCCACCGCCGACGAGCCGCTCGTCGAGCGTGAGCGGCACCCACTCGATCTTCAGATTCGTGAGGTTCAGTTCGGTCTTGAGCCCCTCGGCGATCTTCTGACAGAGCTCCACCGAGAATCCGGCCGGGTTCCCCGACGGATCCTTGAACGAGAACGGGCTCGCGTCATTGCGGTAGCCGAAGCGCACGGTGCCGGTGGACTTGATCCGGTCGGAGACCGGGTTCGACGTCGTGACCTTCACCGCGGGCTTCGCCGCCTGCGCCGCCAGCGCGACGGCGACGGTGAGCGACATGATCGCGCAGGCAGTGTGGCGTGCAAGGCGTTCGATGCGTGACATGGAACCTCTCCTTTCGACGGTTGCGGTGCGCATGGTCATGCCTTCGCGGACGCAGCGCCCGCAGCCGGAGTCTTCGAGACGAAGCGGGGCGCGATGAAGCCCCAGATGATGTAGCGCGATCCCCATGACCAGCATGCCGCCCATGACCGCGTCCTTGCCCGACGCGTAGAGCGCGAACACGCTGTACAGCATCGCGATCAATGTGATCGCCACGTTGCGATTGTACGTGCTCTTGTCCACGCCGGCGCTCTTCATCATCACGACGATCGCGGAGAGCGACACGACGTACGGGATCACGTTCGTGACCACCGCCAAGTTCACCAGCACGCCGAACTGCTCGCTCAGGCTCGGCGAGATCGTGGAGAGTGCGAGCAGCGACTGCACCACCCCGAGCACGATCATGCCGGTGATCGGGGCGCCCAGCTTGTTGATCTTCGTGAAGAACTGCGGGAACATCTTCATCTCCGCCGCGTCCTTCCCCGTCTGCGCGATCGTGAACTGCCAGCCGAGCAGCGAGCCGACGCAGGCCATCACCGACAGCCCCATCACGATCTGGCCGACGACCGGATTGAACATGTGCGCGAAGGCGAGCCCGAAGGGCCCGGTGGACTTCGCGAGCTCCGCGTTGGGCACGATCCCCTGGATCACCGCGGTGGACAGGATGTAGATCACCGCCGCGCCGAGCGTGCCGAAGAGACAGGCGAGCGGCACATCGCGCTTGGGATTCTCGACGGCGGACGAGTTCTGCGCCGCCGATTCCATCCCGAGGAAGGCCCAGAGCGTGAGCGAGATGCTGGAGCTCATGCCCGCGCCGATGCTGAGTCCCTGCGGGTTCCACGCTTCCCTGAACGTCGCCCCGCTGAACCAGAACCAGCCCGCGAACGAGAGGAATCCGACGGGCAGGAGCACGCCCCACACGGTGACGGACCCGATCTTGCCCGTCACCGACGGGCCGCCGAAGTTCGCGACGGTGGTGAGCCAGAGCAGCCCGATCACGCTGATGCAGGTGAAGATCGGCGTACTCGACATGAAGGGGAAGAACGTCGAGAGATAGCCGACCGCCGAGATCCCGATCGCGACGTTGCCGATCGCGAGCGAGAGGAAGTACAGGAAGAACACCTGGAAGTATCCGTCCTTCCCGTATGCATCCTCGGCGTACGCGGCCATACCGCCGGCACGCTGGTTGAAGATGCCCGCCTGCGCGAAGCCGTAGGCGATGGCCATCGATCCCACCGCCGTCACGATCCACGACAGCAGCGAGATCGCGCCCACCTGCGCCATGTTCGCGGGGAGCATGATGATGCCGGAGCCCATCATGTTCACCGCGACGATGAACGTGAGCTGCACCACGGACATCTTTTTCTTGGATTCTTCCACGGTCTCCCCCTCTTTAGGTGCCGTCCGCCGGATCGGGAACGCGATCCCTACTTCGTGAGGCAGTAAATGTGGTATTCGCCCTTCACTTCCTCCGTCCCCTCCACTTCCTTCGCGAATCCGGGGAAGTGCTCACCGAATTCCTGACAGGCGCGCAAATAGGTGAGCCACGGTCCATCGTTGGCGCCGGCACTCTCGCCGGGCATCACGATGGGAATGCCGGGCGGATACGGGATCACGCCCACCGCCACCGTGCGCCCCGCCATCTTCGAGAGCGGCACCTTCTCCGCCTTGCCGGCCATGAGCCGCTGGAAGGCGCGGCGCGGCGTCATCATGGGCGTGGGCAGCTGCGCGTACGCTTTCGCCTGCCACTCACCCTGTTTGCTCTTTCGCATGTGGCCCCACATCTCGTTGGCGAGATCTCTGAGCCCCATGCCCGCGTAGCGCGCGCCGCCCGCCGTCGCGACGTGCGGCACCACCTCGGCCAGCGGCGCGTTGCGATCGTAGTCCTTTTTGAAATCGAGGAGCGCGTTGATGAGCGTGCCCCACTTCCCCTTCGTGACGCCGACGGAGAAGAGGAAGAGCACCATGTGATCGGTGGTGCGCGAGGGGACGATGCCGCTCCGGCTGAGGTAGGCGCTCACGACGTCGGCGGGAATGCCGCTCGCATCGAGCTCGCCGTTCTTCTTCATGCCGGGGCACACGATGCCGAATTTGATCGGATCGAGCATGCACCAGCCGTCGGGAATGCCGTCGAAGCCGTGCCAGTCCTCGCCGGGATGCAGCACCCAGCACTCGGGATCGTGCGCGAGGCGGTGCGCCGGCACCTGGTGGAAGGGAACGCGCTTGCCGGTCTTCTTGTCTCTGATCGTCTCCGCGTTCCAGGGCGCGAAGAACCATTCCTTCTTCGCCTTGAACTCCTGCTGGATGCGCGCAACCGCGAGCCGGCACGCCACCGCTTCGTCGATCACTTCCTGCGTGAGTACTTCGCCGGCGGGGCCGTCCATCATCGCGGCGGCCACATTGTTGCTCGCGATGAGCGCATAGAGCGGCGAGGTGCTCGCCTGCGAGCAGTACGCCTCGTTGAATCGCCCGTGGTCGATCGCGCCCTTGCCGTCGCGGATGTGGATGTACGACGTCTGCGAGAGCGCGGCGAGCAGCTTGTGCGTGGAATGCGTCGCGAAAACCGTCGGGCCATCCTTGGGATGCTTCGCCGGATCGCCCCGCATTGCGTACCGCTCGCGATACATCGGATTGAAGCGCGCGTAGCCGTACCACGCTTCGTCGAAGTGGATGCGGTCGGTGCTCTTCGCCAGACGGTCCTGCGCATCCGACGCGTCGTAGCACATGCCATCGTACGTGCAGTTGGTGAGCACGGCGTACACCGGCTTGTCGCTCACCGCGCTCTTCGCGAGCGGGTTCGCCTTGATGCTCTTCGCGATCGCCGGCGGCTCGAGCGACTCGGGCTTGATGGGTCCGATGATGCCGTAGCGATTCCGCGTGGGGCTCAGGAAGACGGGAATGCCGCCGGTGAGCACCAGCGCCTGCTCGATGGACTTGTGACAGTTGCGGTCGCAGAGCGCGATCTCCAGGTCGCCCACGCAGGCCGACATGATCGAGCGATTCGAGCCCGACGTGCCGTTGAGCACGGAGTACGAACGGTGCGCGCCGAACACGCGCGCCGCGTAGCGCTCGCTCTCGCCAATGGGTCCGGTGTGCCCGAGCAGGGAGCCGAGCGAACCGCGCTCGATGCCCATGTCGGTGCGGAAGAGATTCTCGCCGTAGAAATCGTAGAACGCGCGGCCGACGGTCGACTTGAGGAACGCCACACCGCCCTGGTGGCCCGGCGCCGCCCACGAGTACTCACGTGTCGCGATCGTAGCGCGCCAGCGCCGCGGCGAATGGCGGCAGCAGCTGCGCGATGTAGCGCTCGACCGCCGCCACCGCGCGGCCGCCGACGAACGCGGCCGTGTCCTCGAGGATCCAGACGAACTCATCGGCGATGCGCGCGACCTCGATCGTGATCGTACCGGCGAGCGCGCGATCGGCCATGAGGAAGACGGGCACCCGCTCGTTGCGCTTGCGCACCGTGCGCAGGAGGTCGGTCGCCTTCTTGTGCGATTTCTTGTCGTCGCTGCCGAGCGACCAGTTGATGAACACGGCGTGGATCGCCGCGTCGGAGATGATCGTAGCCGTACCATCCTCGTACGACATCGCCTCCACCACGTCGAGGCCGCGTCCGCGCATCTCCTCCGCGAGCGCGCGCACCGCGCGGCCCGCCGCGGTCCCGGATTCCGTCAACCCATCATCCACCATGAGGACGCGGCGCATCCTCGGCCGCCCGCCCTGCGATATCACCGCGCGGCTCCGCCGGCGGTCCGGTCAGTACGTGTACGCGACATAGATCATTCCGTAGGTGAAGTTCGCCGTCCGGTCGTAGACCTCCTGGATCGCCTTCTGTGGGTGCGCGATCGACAGGACGAAGCTGAAGGTGAAGTTCTTGTCCGCCTTCCAGTCGGTGTAGGCATCGAGCTCGTTCACGAGAGCGCTCGACGTCGCGAGCGGCGAGAAGCTCGCCTTGTTGTCCAGGCTGAAGACGTATCCCATGAGCCCGCCCGACACCGACGCGCTGGGCGTGACGTGAATACGCACGCGCGAGGAGATGAGGTTCGAGTTCGCGAGGAAGTACTCGCCCGCGATCTCGCCCTGCCACCACGTGCCCCAGTCATAGAACCCGGGCAGCAGCGGATCGAAATTCTCGTTCGTGGTGGTGTTCGGGTTGTCGCCTTGGAAGATGGCGTAGCGGTACGAGATCGTAGGCTTCCACGTCACCTTGCTCAGGGCGTACGAGGCCTGCGCGTTCCACGCCGTGGAACTGAGCAGGCTCCCGTTCTGCTCTTTCGCCCACTCGAGCTCGAACGACAAATCGGGCAGGCTCTTGAACGGCGCCGTGAACGCGCGCAGGTCGTATAGGTTCTCGCCGTCGCGGTCGGGCTTCACGTCGGGGTTGGCCATGATATGCGCATACGTCGCGCCGAGCGTCGTGACCTCGGTGGGAGACCATTCATAGTTCAAGCCGTACAGACGCGTGTCGGTCTTCGCCTCGGGCAGCTCGGCGCGATCGAGGTAGAACCCCGTGAGATTGTTGTGCGCGGGCGCGAACGTCGCGAGTCCAGCGAAGGCCCACGCTTTGCGCGCGTTGCTCCAGAATCCGCCGTAACTGCCGCCTTCCGCCGCGCCATCCCAGATGAGCATGCCGTGACCGATCGTGTACGACGCGCGGCCGGCGGTGAACGAGAGCGCGTTCTCGCCGATGCCGAGCGACGTGCCGGAGTTCCACTTGATGTACGCGTCCTCGAGGCCGAACGACTGCGCCTCGCCGCCGACGATCGGCGGCGGCGCGGAGTACGTGCCCTCGCCCACGACGCTCAGCTTACCGACCCACTCGCTCTTTCCCGTGTGCCACACGCCGGTGAGTGCGGGCTTCGCGTAGGCCTCGATCCAATTCTCGCTCAGATTGCCCGAGGGATCGGGGCGCACGTTCGTGTAGAGGGAATTCCCGAAGCCGAAGTATCCGGCGCCGGCATCGAAGTTGAAGGTCCACTCGATCGCCTTCGGGAGGCCGGTTGATCGCGCCGTCGTGGTGTCCGGCGCGGCGGCGGCCTGCGCACCGAGAGTTGAAGCCAGCACCACGAGGGCGCCGAGCGCACTGTATGACCGGATGCGCCTGGGAATGCCGGGCGTGAGGCTGCGGGACATATGTCGACCTCCGCGAGGGGAAAGCGCACATTGCCAGCGGACTGCGATTGCTACTTAGCACTGCAGCGGCGCACGAATGTCACAGCGCCACGAGGCTCCCGATTCTCATTTCATACGGCGCTGCGCGGAGGCGCGCGTCCGAGTGCCTACGTTAGTGAGGGGGGGCAAAATACCGCAAGTGTGCCGATGTGCTTAGGGGAAATGGCGCGCCCTCGTGTAGGGAACTTTCACTCAAGCGTACTGTATTGCATCCGCCTGCGATCGCACGCATTGCGATCCCGGAGCGTCAGCGCCGTGAAGTCATAGCGCCGCGCGGTTCGCCGGGATGCTCTCGGCGACGACCCATGCGCCGGCGGTCACCGCACAGGAGACCACGAACTCCGTCCACGTGCCGAGGCTGATCCGCGGAGCGAAGAGCGTGGGGACCCACACCGCGAGCGTGAAGATCGCGAGCATCGCCGCTTCGAGTCGCGCCGCCAGGCGCGGGACCACCGAGAACAACACACCGAGCCCGGCGGCGCAGTGCGCGGCGCCGGTGAAATAGACGAGGCCGGTGTGGAACGGGAAGATCGCCGGAATGAGCCCCGCCGTCTGCGGCACATAGGCGAAATGCGCGATGCCGAATGCCACCAGCGAGAGCCCGAACATGATCCGCGCCGCGAGTGGCACACTCGCACCGGCGAGCCTTGCGAGAATGACCCACGCGCCGGCCGTGAGTGTGCCCAGCTCGGCGGCGTTCTCCCAATTCACCGGCACGAGCGGGCCGTCGATCAGCGTGGGCACTCGCATGCACAGCCAGATGGCGAGATAGCCGAACAGGACGCGCGATGAGATCGTGGCCGTGGGCGCGAACAACAGTCCCGCGCCGGAGGCGAGCAGAATGACGCCCGATGCGTAGGTGACGACCGCACGCCACGGCACCCAGGCCGGCACCGAGTACCAGGCCGTACCGTGAATGCCGTACGCGAGCGCGAGCAAGCCGAGGCCGATCATCGCGACCGCGAAGAGGAACTGGGCAGCCTGCTGGTTCCGGCTCATGCGTGAGGCCTCGGTGGTTGGAGACATTCCGCGGGGATCAGAAGCTGGACGATATCGATGATTGTACGCTCAAGTGATGACACAGTTTCACCGGCCGCCCGCGCACTCGTACTGGCACTCCGCCCCTCAGCGAGCCACTTTGAAATGTTGCACCCGCCCCTCTGAGGAGCCACTCATGCGCCCGTTCTTCAAACTCGTCCTCCCGCTGGCGATCATCGCCGCGCCGCTCGCCGCACAACAGTCGGCGGACTCGATCGTCGCACAGTACATCGCGCGCTCCGGCGGCGCCTCCACGATCGCCGCCGTCACCACGCTGCGCCGCACGGGCCGCTTCATCGGCGGCGGCGGATTCGAAGCGCGCATCCTGTACGAGGCGAAGCGCGCGAACATGGTGCGCGAGGAATTCGGATTCGGCGGCATGGTGGGCATCACCGCTTATGACGGCTCGAAGGGCTGGAAGGTCGAACCCTTCAACGGGCGCAAGGATGTGCAGCCGATGGCCGAAGATGAGATGCGCGGACTCCTCGAGGATGCCGAGTTCGAGGATCCCCTGCTCTCCTATGCGCGCGAGGGGAACAAGCTCGAATACCTCGGCACCGACGTGGCGGACGGCACCGACGTCTACAAGCTGCGCCTCACGCTCGCCAGCAACGGCGACGTGCGCACCTACTTCATCGACAAGGACTACTACCTTCCGATCAAGTACGATGTGAAGCGCGTGATCCGCGGCGCCGAGCGGGAGTTCGAGGTCACTGTCGGCAACTTCAAGCCGGTGAACGGCTGGTACCTTCCGTACAGCATCACGATCGGCGACAAGGGGAGTCCGGCGTCGGATCGTGTGAACTACGCGTTCACGTCGATCGAAGCCAACGTCGCGCTGGACAACGCGCTCTTCACCGAGCCCGCGGCGGGCGTCTCGCCCGTGCCGCAGCTGAACGTGCTGCCGCCGGTGGCCGCAGCCGCGCCCGCGGCGAAGCCCGTGCCGCTGCCTGCGGCGATGGGCACCGCCGCCGCGACGCGCGTGGATTCCGAGACCACCGCCGGCATCGCCGCGCGCAACATCGGCTCCGCCGAGATGAGCGGCCGCATCGCCGCGCTCGCCGCGGTGCAAGATGGCGACCGCCTCACCGTGTACGTGGGCGCCGCGAGCGGCGGTGTGTGGAAGAGCATGAACGGCGGCACCACGTACAAGCCTGTGTTCGACAAGGAGACCGTGCAGTCGATCGGCGCGATCACCATCGATCCGACCAACTCGAAAGTCATCTGGGTGGGCACCGGCGAAGCCTGGATCCGCAACTCGGTGTCGGTGGGCGATGGCATCTACAAGTCCACCGACGGCGGCGAGACGTGGACCAACATGGGTCTTCGCGAGAGCGAGCACATCGTGAAGATCATCGTGAGCGCCGCCGACGCGAACACGGTGTACGCGTGCGTGCCGGGCAAGGCGTTCAGCGACAGTCCCGACCGCGGCGTGTACAAGACGACCGACGGCGGCAAGACGTGGAACAAGATGCTCGCCGGCAACAACGCCTCCACCGGCTGCTCGATGATGTCGATGGACTCGCAGAACGCGAACACGCTCTACGCCGGCATGTGGGACTTCCGGCGCCAGGGCTGGACGTTCCGCTCCGGCGGTAACGGCGCCGACGCGCCGAGCGGCAGCGGATTGTTCAAGAGCACCGACGGCGGCGCGACGTGGTCGTCGCTCGACTCGGCATCGGCGAAGGGGCTGCCGGCGAAGCCGTGGGGGCGCGTGGCGGTCAGCGTCGCGCCATCCAAGCCGAATGTCGTCTATGCGTTCGTCGAGGCGGCGGCGCCCAACGGCGCGCTCTATCGCTCCGATGACGGCGGCGCGACGTGGACAAGGAAGGACCGCAGTCAGAACATGGTCTGGCGTCCCTTCTACTTCGCCAACCTGATCGTCGACCCGAAGAACGAGAACCGGATCTTCAAGCCGGACGGCCCGCTCATCATGAGCACGAACGGCGGCACGACCTTCAACTTCGTGAACGGCGGCACGCACGGCGACCACCACGTCGTGTGGATCGATCCAAACAACACCGACCATCTCATCACCGGCGACGACGGCGGCATCTGGTACTCGATGGACGGCGGCGACAAGTGGTGGAAGGCCGGAAATCTGCCCAGTGTCCCAGTTCTATCACGTGAGCCTGGACATGGACCGGCCGTTCAATGTCTACGGCGGACTGCAGGACAACAGCTCGTGGGTGGGGAACTCGTCGTATCCGGGCGGGATCACGAACAGCCGCTGGGAGAACATGTACGGCGGCGACGGCTTCTGGATGTGGACCGATCCGAGCGACCCGACGTACATCTACGCCGAGGCGCAGGGCGGCAGCATCGGACGCGTGAACCGCAAGACGCACGAGACGCGCGACATTCAGCCGCTGCCCGGCTACAAGGAGGGGAAACTCCGCTTCAACTGGAACACGCCGATCATGGTGAGTCCCACGCAGAAGGGCACCGTGTACATCGGCGCGCAATTCCTCTTCCGGTCGCGCGACCACGGACAGAGCTGGCAGCGCATCTCTCCCGATCTCACGACGAACGATCCCGAGAAGCAGAAGCAGGAGGAGTCGGGCGGTATCACCGTCGACAACTCGTCGGCGGAGATGCACACCACCATCTACGCGATCTCGGAGTCGCCCAAGGATCCGAACGTCGTCTGGGCGGGCACCGACGACGGCAATCTGCAGGTCACGCGTGACGCCGGGAGATCGTGGACGAACGTGGTGGGCAACATCAAGGGACTGCCCAAGGCCGCGTGGGTGTCGTACGTGGACGCCGGCCATTTCGCCGCCGGCACGATCTACGCGACGTTCGATCTGCACATGTTCGGCGACATGCGGCCGTACGCGTACCGCTCCACCGACTTCGGCAAGACGTGGACATCGCTGGTGCCGGCCGACGCGCCGGTGCGCGGCTACGCGCACGTGATCAAACAAGATCTCGTCAACCCGAAGCTGTTGTACCTCGGCACCGAATTCGGATTGTGGGTGTCCGTGGACGGCGGGCAGCAGTGGTCGCGATTCAAGGGGGGCGACTTCCCGAGCGTCGCGGTGCGCGATCTCGCGATCCATCCGCGAGATAATGCGCTCGTGGTCGCGACGCACGGCCGCGGCATCTGGATCGTGGATGATCTCACGCCGCTGCGCGCACTGACCAATGAGACGCTCGCGAAGCCGGTGGCGATCATGCCGTCGCAGCCCACCGTGCTTCGCATGCCCGCGTCCGGCGGCTGGGGGACGGGCGACGCCGTGTTCATCGGCCCGAACCCTTCCGACGACGCCATCATCACGTACTTCCTGCAGAAGCGCCACGTGTTCGGCGACATGACGCTCGAGGTGCGCGACTCCGCGGGCAAAGTGCTCGCGTCGCTCCCCGCGACGAATCTTCGCGGGCTGAACCAGGTGACGTGGTCGATGCGCAAGCCGCCGGCGCGGATCCCGCCCGCGGCGCAGGCGGGCTTCGGCCCGGGGCCCCGCTACCTGCCGGGGACGTACACCGTGCGCCTCGTCGAAGGGAGCAACGTGGCGACGGCGCTGCTGCATCTCGTGCCCGATCCGCGCGCGACCTACACGATGGCCGACCGCCGCGCGCAGAACGTGCTCGCGAACCGGCTGTACGCGCTGCTCGACACGATGACCACCGTGGTGGACCGGATGAACGGCACGCGAACGGCGCTCGAGATGAATGCGGCGGCGCTGAAGGATGACGCGCTCGCCTCGCGCCTGCGCGCCGCGTCGGCGCAGGTAGACTCGTTGCGCAAGAAGATCGTGGCCACGAAGGAAGGGGGCGCGATCACCGGCGAGGAGCGCCTGCGTGAGAACCTCATCGGGCTCTACGACGGCGTGACCAACTACGACGGCCAACCCACGGACATGCAAGCGCAGCGCGCGCAGGCGATCAGCAAGGAACTGGCCGACGTCAGCCGCGCGTTCGGTGCGTGGGAAGCGAAGGAACTGCCCGCGCTGAACAAAGCGCTCACGGACAAGGGCATGAAGGCGATCGCGGTGCCGAAGATGTGAGCGCGGATCGCCGGCGCGGACCGTAGGGCACGACTGCCGTTGCGCGGGGTATTCGCCGTACTAGTATCAACGCATCGGCGCGCTCGTTCCGCGAGTCGGCCCGTCCGATCCTCTCGAGAGGAATTCATGCTCACAGTTCCCATCGCTCGTTCGCTGCGCGCGGTCGCCTTCCTGTGCATTGCGCTCGGCATCGCCACGCTCGGCGCCGCGGCGCAGCAGGCCGGCGAGATCGGATGGCCGCGCCAGCTGAAGACCGACTCCGCGAAGATCATCATCTACCAACCGGAGCCTGAGTCGCTCAAGGGGATCAACCTCACGGCACGTTCCGCCGTGTCGGTCACGCGGAAGGGGAGCACGACTCCGGTGTTCGGCGTCGTATGGTTCTCGGCGCGTGCGCAGACCGACAAGGATTCGCGCACCGTGCACATCGATCAGGTGGTCGTAGCGAACGTGCGCTTCACCGGCATCACGCCGGAGAAGGAGAAGAGCTTCCGCGCGATCGTCGGTCCGCTCATCGAGAGCTGGCGTTTCGAGATCGCGTTCGACCGCTTCTCGTCGAGCCTCGAGCTCGCCGCCGTCGAGGAACGCTCGGCCGACAGTTTGAACACGACTCCGCCCGCGATCCTCACATTGAACGTGCCCGCGGCGCTGCTGCTGTACGCAGGCGAACCGATCCTGCACACGATGCCGAACTCACCGTTCAAGCGCGCGGTGAACACGCCGATGATGGTGGTTTGGGACTCGGCCGCGGGGGCGTTCTACCTGAACGGCGGCCCGCTCTGGTACGGCGCGAAGAGCGCGCTCGGGCCATGGGAGAAGATCACCGCGCCACCGGCGCCGGTGAAGGCGCTCGTCCCCGATTCACTGCAGCGCGACAGCGCGCCCCCCGGCGCACCGCCCAAGATCGTGGTCGCCACCAAGCCCACAGAGCTCATCGTGTTCGAGGGCGCGCCGAGCTGGTCGCCGATGACGGGAACGGATCTGCTGTACGTGAAGAACACCGATCGCGTGGTGTTCAAGGATCTCGGAACGCAACTCACGTACGTGCTGCTCTCGGGGCGCTGGTTCTCCTCGAAGACGCTGGACGGCCCGTGGAAGTTCGTGAATCCCGATTCGCTGCCGGCGGCCTTCGCGAAGATCCCTCCGGCGAGCGCGAGGTCGGAGGCGCTCGCTTCGGTGCCGGGCACGCAGCAGGCGAAGGACGCGGTCATGGACGCGCAGATCCCGCAAACGGCGGCGATCGACCGCGCGACGGCCAAGGTGACGGTCACGTACGATGGCGAGCCGAAATTCGCTCCCGTGACCGGCACCCAGATCCAGTACGCGACCAACACCGCGTCGCAGGTGCTGAAGATCGGCTCGATGTATTACGTGTGCGACAAGGCGGTGTGGTTCCTGTCGGTCGGGCCGCAGGGTCCGTGGACAGTGGCCGACTCCGTGCCGAGCTCCGTGCAATCGATCCCGCCGAGCTCACCGGTCTACAACGTGAAGTATGTCGAGGTGTACGACACGACGCCGACCGTCGTGTATGTCGGATACACGTCGGGGTACACGGGGATGTATCCGTACTATGGCACCGTCGTGTACGGCACTGGATTCTACTATCCGCCGTATGTGAGCCCGTATGCGTATTACCCGTATCCCGTGACGTTCGGTGTGGCGGTGCGCTGGAATCCGTATACCGGATTCACGGTGGGCTTCGGCTTCAGCACGCCGTTCCTGCACGTGGGCATTGCTTTCGGCGGATACGGAGGATGGTACGGTCCGTATGGGCGTCCGATGTATCCGCCGGCGTATTACCGGCCGCCGTACGGCGGATATCCAGGGTACGGTGGCGGAGTGGGCGGAGTGGGTGGAGTTGGCGGAGTCGGCGGCGTGGGTGGGGTCGGCGGCGTCGGTGGAGTTGGTGGCGTGGGCGGAGTTGGTGGAGTTGGTGGAGTGGGTGGAGTCGGTGGAGTGGGCGGACCCGGTAAGCCCGGCGGAGTTGGAGGAGTCGGCGGAGTCGGTGGACCAGGCAAACCTGGCGGCGGCGGTGCCGGCGTGAGCAACAACATGTACCGCCAACCGGGAAGTGAGGGGCGCGTGGCCAATCAGCCATTGACGCGCGATCTGTCTTCCGGCGGGAGTGCGTCGAATCGGCCGAACAATGTCGTCGCCGGGAAGGACGGGAATGTCTACCGGCAGAATGGGAACAACTGGCAGTCGAACCAGGGCGGCAAATGGCAGGACGCCGGCGGTGCGGGCGGAGCGGGCGGCGCTGCGTCGAAGGGGCGCGTGCCCGCCGATGTGCCGAGGACCCAGCAAGCGCGACAGCAAGGACAACAGCGCACGCAGAACTACAACTCCGCGCGCTCGGGCGGAGGATCGCGCGGCGGCGGTGGCGGTGGCGGGAGGCGACGGTAGCGAGAAGCGGCGCGCAGCGAGAGCAAAAGCGCGCTCCCTCGGGAGCGCGCTTTTGTTTTCGAATCAGATAGCAGGGGCGGGACTCGAACCCGCGACCCCGGCATTATGAGTGCCGTGCTCTAACCAGCTGAGCTACCCTGCCGCAGTTGAACTCACGGCTAACGACGCCTTCCAACGTCTAAGTCTAACGTCTCAGTCTGCAGTTACAGAATCTAAGCCCGTTCGAGGCGCGTCCGAAAAGCCATACGCCCAATTGTCCGGCTTGCTCCTCTGCGGTTCAAGAGGCATCTTCGCGGTCCGGGCATGTACGCCGATGTCGGCACGGCCGTGAGTCACGTCCTGCGGCAGCGAGGTTGTCATCGTGAGGTCACACCTTTCCCTCGCCGCGGCGATCGCGGCCCTCGCGGCGCTCGCCGCATGCGGCAAGAAGGAAGCACCCAAAGCGCTCCCCCCCGAAGTCCTCTACGCCGCGGTCACGCAGCAGGATGTTCCCATCGGCATTGAAGCCGTGGGACAGACGCGCGGCTCCGAAGAAGTGGAGATCCGTCCGCGCGTTTCGGGATTCCTCACGTCGAAGAGTTTCGACGAGGGCAATGCCGGTCAAGAAGGGCCAGCTGCTCTACGTGATCGACGAGAATCCATTCAAGGCCAAGGTCGCACAGCTCCAGGGACAATTGACCGAGGCGCAAGCGTCGCTCACCAAGGCGAAGCAGGACGTGGCGCGCTACCGGCCGCTCGTCGAGCAGAAAGCCGTGAGCAAGCGGGAACTCGACGATGCGGAGGCCTCTGAGCAGACGGCCATCGGCGCCGTCGCTGCGGCGAAGGGCGCGCTCGAAGCGGCGCAGGTGGATCTCGCCTATTGCCGGATCCTCGCGCCGACCGACGGCGTGGCCGGCATCTCAACCAAGTCGGTGGGCAATCTCGTGGGACCCGCTGATGCGCAGGCGCTCACGACGGTCTCCAAAGTCGATCCGATCTGGGTGAAGATCAGCATCCCGGAAGTGCAATATCTGGAACTCGCCACGCGCATCTCGAAGGCGTCCAAGAGCGACACGGCGAAGCGGCCGATCCAGATGATCCTCGCGAACGGGCAGACCTTCCCCTACCCCGGCAAGTTCCGCGCGATGGACGCGCGCACGGACGCCACCACCGGCACGGTGTCGATCGACATCGCGTTCCCGAATCCCGACCGCATCCTGCGCGCCGGACAATTCGCGCGCGTGCGCTCGGTGAGCGAAACGCTCAAGGGCGCGCTGGTGATCCCCACGCGCGCGCTCACGGAACTGCAGGGCACGCAGCGCGTCGCGCAGATCGGCGCCGGGGATACGGTGCACATCAAGACGGTGAAGACCGGTCCGAACTCGGGGAACATGACCGTGATCGTCGATGGTCTGCAGGTGGGCGACAAGGTGGTGGTGGACGGATTGCAGCGCGCGCGCGACGGCTCCGTAGTGCGCGCGACACTCGCCCCGCCGCCGACCGACTCCACCGCCGTGCCGGCGACAGCCGCCAGCCCACAGCCGAGCACCCCTCCGCCGGGTGCAGATAGCACGAAGAAACCCGCTACACCGTAGGGGCGCGCACCATGGGCCATTTCTTCATTCGCCGCCCCATTGTGGCGATGGTGATCTCCATTGTCACGGTGCTCGTCGGCCTCGTGAGCCTCCAGCGGCTTCCGGTCTCGCAATACCCCGAGATCACGCCGCCCGAAGTGCAGGTCACGGCCACGTACACCGGCGCCGACGCCGTGAGCGTCGAGCAATCGGTGGCGACGCCGCTCGAGCAGAAGGTGAACGGCGTCGAGAACTCGATCTACATGCGCTCGATCAACGCGAACGACGGCTCGATGACGCTGCGCGTCGCGTTCGAGGTGGGCACGAATCTCGACATCAACAACGTGCTCGTGCAGAACCGCGTGAGCGAAGCCACGCCCAGCCTGCCCGAGGACGTGAAGAAGTTCGGCGTCGCGGTGAAGAAGTCGCTCTCCTTCCCGCTGCTGATCGTCACGCTCCGCTCGCCGAAGCGCTCGTACGACACGCGCTTCCTGAACAACTACGCCTCGATCAACATCACCGACCAGATCGCGCGCATCCGCGGCGTAGGCCAGGTGACGCTGTTCGGCGGCGCCGACTACGCGATGCGCGTGTGGGTGAGTCCGGACCGGCTCGCGCAGCTCAAGCTCACGGTGCCCGATCTCACCAAGGCGATCCAGACGCAGAACGTGATCGTGCCGGGCGGACAGATCGGCGGACCGCCGGCGCCCCCGGGACAGGAATTCACCTACGCGGTGCGCACGAACGGCCGCTTGGCCGACACCGCGGAATTCGGCGCGGTGATCGTGCGCACGAATCCCGACGGGTCGCAGGTGCATCTGCGCGATGTCGCGCGCCTCGAGCTCGGCGAGCAGAACTACAACTCCATCGCGCGGCTGAGCGGCGACGCCGCCGCGGCGATCGCGATCTACCAGATCCCCGGCACGAACGCGCTCGATGTGGCCGGCCAGATCAAGAAGACGATGGAGGATCTCAAGACCCGCTTCCCGAACGACATGGAGTACGCGATCTCGCTCGACACCACGCTCCCCGTGAGCGAGGGCATCAACGAGATCGTGCACACGCTGTTGGAAGCGATGGTGCTGGTCATTCTCGTCGTGTTCATCTTCCTGCAGGACTGGCGCGCTACGCTCATCCCGCTGCTCACGGTGCCGGTGTCGCTCATCGGGACGTTCGCGATCTTCCCGATGCTCGGCTTCTCGATCAACGTGCTCTCGCTGTTAGGCCTGGTGCTCGCGATCGGCATCGTGGTGGACGACGCCATCGTCGTCGTCGAAGCCGTGGTGCATCACATTGAGCATGGGATGACGCCGAAGGACGCGGCGAACAAGGCGATGGACGAAGTGTCGGGCCCGGTGGTGGCGATCGCGCTCGTATTGAGCGCCGTGTTCGTGCCCGTCGCGTTCATGGGCGGCATCACGGGACGCCTCTACCAGCAATTCGCGATCACGATCGCGATCTCGGTGATCCTCTCGGCGATCGGCGCGCTCTCGCTCTCGCCCGCGCTCAGCGCGATGCTGCTGCGCAAAGCCGAGCCGAAGAAGGGCCCGCTCGGCAAGTTCTTCATCTGGTTCAACAAGGTGTTCGACAAGTTCACCGGCGGCTACGTGGGCTTCACGGGCATCCTCGTGCGCAAGATGGCGCGCAGCATGATCTTCATCGGCATCCTGTGCGTGGCGATCGTGATCCTGGGCAAGAAGATCCCCGGCGGCTTCGTGCCCGAGGAGGACCAGGGCTACGTGCTCGCGAACGTGAAGATGCAGGACGCCACGTCGCTGCAGCGCACGGACGAGACCGCGAAGAAAGTGGAACAGATCCTCATGGCCACGCCCGGCGTCGCCAGCGTGGTCACGATCACCGGCTACAGCCTCGTGACGCAGTCATACGCGTCGAACACGGCGTTCTTCTTCGTCACGCTCAAGCCGTGGGCGGAGCGGGGCGCGGCCGCCGAGCACGCGAAGGGCGTGGTGGGCGTCGCGAACGCGACGTTCCAGCGCGATGTGCCCGAAGCGCTCGCCTTCGCGTTCGGTCCGCCCGCGATCCCGGGACTCGGAACGGGCGCCGGCTACTCCATTTTCGTGCAGGACCGCACGGGTGAGACGCCGGCGGCGCTCGCGAGCAAGACGCAGGAGTTCATCGCCGCCGTGCGCAAACGGCCGGAGATCGGGAACGCCGTGACGCTGTATAGCGCGTCGGTTCCGCAGATCTTCGCCAACATTGACCGCGACAAGGTGATGACGCTCGGCCTGCAGTTGCAGGACGTGAACACGACGATCGGCGCGTTCCTCGGCGGGCAATACATCAATGACTTCAACCGGTTCGGCCGCCTCTACAAGGTGTACGTGCAGGCGGAGCCGCAGTACCGCGCGACGCCCGACCAGCTGCAGTTCTTCTACGTGCGCAATGCGAAGGGCGAGATGGTGCCGCTCTCGACGTTCGTGCACGCGTCGCGCACGAATGGACCGGAGTACACCAACCGCTTCAATCTCTATCGTGCGGCCGAGGTGACGGGCGGTCCGGCGCCGGGCTACAGCTCCGCGCAAGCGCTGCAAGCGCTCAAGGAAGTCGGCGACAGCGTGCTCGTGCCCGCCGGCTTCGGTTACCAGTTCAACGCGATGTCGTACCAGGAAGAAGCGGCGGCGGGCAAGGGCGCGGTGGTGTTCGGCATGGCGCTCGTGTTCGTCTTCCTCATTCTGGCGGCGCAGTACGAGAGCTGGTCCCTGCCCTTCTCCGTGCTGCTCGGCACACCGTTCGCGGTGTTCGGCGCGTTCCTCGGACTGTGGCTCGCGCGATTGATCTCGCCGAGCTACGAGAACAACGTGTTCGCGCAGATCGGACTCGTGATGCTCATTGGGCTCGCGGCCAAGAACGCGATCCTCATCGTGGAATTCGCGCGTGCGAAGCTGCACGAGGGAATGGAGTTGATCCCCGCCGCGATGGAAGCCGCGAAGCTGCGCTTCCGGCCGATCCTGATGACCGCGTTCGCGTTCATTCTCGGCGTGGTGCCTCTGCTCACGGCGAGCGGCGCCGGCGCGGAGGCGCGCAAGGTGATGGGCATGGCGGTGTTCAGCGGCATGCTCATCGCGACGATCTTCGGTGTGCTGCTCGTGCCGGTGCTGTTCGTGCTCATCGAGAAGCTCAGTGGTGGGGGGAAGAAGGCACCAGCCGCCGCTCCGGCGGCGACGGCTTCGGGAGGTCACTAGGATGCGTGGCATGAGATTCTCGCGCGCCGCGGTCGCGGCGCTCGCCCTCACGGCGTGCATGGTGGGCCCCGCCTATCACCGCCCCGAAGTCCCCACGCCGGCCGGATTCCGCGGCGCCGATTCGACGGTGATCATGGATTCGGCGAAGAGCATCGCCGACGTCGCCTGGTTCGACTACTTCAAGGACACGACGCTGAAAACGCTCGTGCATCAGGCGCTGCTCGCGAACTTCGACCTGCGGATCGCGAGTGCGCGCGTGGCCGAAGTGCAGGCGCAGTACGGCATCGCGCGCTCGGGACTGTATCCGCAGATCGATCTCGGCGCGGGCGCGTCGGCCAATCAGATCACCACGCAACAGGCGGCCGCAGCCAATACGAACCGGTATCCCGGCTCGTACGGCGCCAACCTGAATCTCTCCTGGGAGCTCGACCTCTGGGGGCGCGTGCGATCGCTCAGCGCGAGCGCGCAAGCGCAGTATCTCGCGACGGTGGAGGCGCGCACCGGCGTCGTGATCTCGCTCATCGCGGAAGTGAGTCAGTCGTACTTCAATCTTGCGTGAGCTGGATCTCGAGCTCGAGATCTCGCGCAACACGCTGCTCATCCGCCAGAACACGGTCGTGCTCTTCCAGAATCGCGTGAAGGGCGGCGTGGCATTGGGGCTCGAAGTGGCGCAGGCTGAGGGCGATGTCGCCGTCGCCGCGGCCGCGATCCCGGATCTCCAGCGGCAGATCGCGCAACTGGAGAATCAGATCAACTTCCTGCTCGGCCGCGGGCCGGGCTCGATCCCGCGCGGCACGCTCTTGAGCAACGAGTACATCCCACCGCAGGTGCCATCCGGATTGCCGAGCACGCTGCTAGAACGGCGGCCGGATGTGCTCGAGGCGGAGGACCAGTTGATCTCGGCGAACGCCGACATTGGCGTGGCGAAGGCGGACTACTTCCCGCGCGTCTCGCTTACTGGACTCCTTGGCATCGCGAGCGCGAGCTTCGGGAATCTCGGTTCGGCCGACGCGGTCATTGCGTCGGCGGGCGGCAGTCTGCTGCAGCCGATCTTCGCCGGCGGCCGCATCGACGCGACATACGAAGCGACGCTGGCGCGGCGCGACCAGGCGATCTCGGCGTACCTAAGGGCGGCGCAGAATTCGTTCCGCGAAGTGAGCAATGCGCTCATCGCCACGCAAAGGACGGCCGAGGTGCGCACCGCGACGGACAGCGGCGTGGTGGCGCTGCGCGAGGGTGCGCGCATTGCGCGCGTGCGGTATGATGGCGGACTGTCGAACTACCTCGAAGTGCTGGACGCCGACCGCCGGCTGTTCCAGGCCGAGTTGGACCACGCGCGTGCGATGGGTGCGCAGGTGAACAGCTACGTAGAACTCTATCGCGCGCTCGGCGGCGGGTGGAATGCGGACACGCTCGCGGATTCGCTCATGCATGCGATGCCGGACTCGGTGCGGAAGGCGAAGGCCGATTCCGTCATGAAGGCGAAGGCGGATACGACGAAGCACTAGGGCGCCGGTGCGGGCGCCCACTGCTTGAGGATTGACTCGCAGTCGTTCGGCGGCGTGTTGCCGGCGAAGATGCTCAGCATCCACTGCACCATCGGGGCCGCAGCCTGTTTGCCCGCGCCCATGTGGCCCACGTCGGGCAGCAGCAGGAAGCGCACCACTTCGCCGCGCTCGCAGAGTCGCGCCGCGAAACTCTTGGTGACGCTGGGCCGCACGATGAGATCAGACGCGCCCTGCACGAGGAACATGGGCGCCGCGGTGCGCTCGGCGCCGGCGCGATTCTCCGAGAGGAATCCGCGGTAGGGCTGCACGGAATCGGGGTCGGCGAACAGGAAGTTGCGGCCGAGCGGGAGCGCGTCGACGCCCACGGAATAGGTCTCGCCGTAAGTCTGGATGCAGCCGCCGGCGATCTCATCCACGGTCTTGATCGCGCTGGGGCGCACGATGCTGTCGATGGGCGTGTCGTACACGCGCGACCAACTCCACACCGAATACGAGACGAGCACGCGGCCGGCGAGAGAATGGATGTCATCCTGCAGGAGCACCGCGAGATTCGTGGCGGGCGCCGCGGCGCCGACTGCCACGAGCGCGAGCTCGGGAGAGTACGACGAATTGAGCTGGCCGGCGAAGAGCGCCGCCTGCCCGCCCTGCGAGTGGCCCCACACGGCGAATCGCGGGCCGACTTTCTCGCCCGGCAAATTGCGCGCGGCGCGCACGAGATCGAGCACCGCGCGGCCTTCGCTGATGCCCACGAGATACGGATGTGGCCCTACTGTGCCGAGTCCCGGATAATCGGTGGCGGTCACGACGTAGCCGCGCGCGAGCAGCGCCTCGAGGCCTTCGATGTTGCCGAGCGGATCATTCTTGAGCGACGGCGCGCAGTACTGCGCGACGCCGGTGGTGGGATGCGCCCAGGCGACGACGTCCCATCCGCCCGACGGCGGCGCGCCGTACGGGATGATCGACGACGCCGGAGACGGCGATCGGCTTGCCATCGAGCCCGGTGGACGAGTAGAGCACCCGATACGCCTGCGCGCCGACGGGTGCGCCGGCGATCGGCTCGTGCCGGATCACTTCGCCGGGCTTGGCGGGGATCGTCTCGCGGGTGGTGGAATAGAACGCGGGCGTGGGCGGTGGGGCGAAGGTACAGCCCGCGGCGAGCGCGAGAGGGGCGATCGCTGAAATGCTCGTGAGTCTCATGGCCGGGAATAATGGCGAACGGCGCAATCGCGCGCTCGACACGATCCGCGCTGCTCCGATCTGCATCACGGCTCATATTCTGAACGGATCGGACCGGATGGAACGGATTGGACGGAGACCGCATTGGAGAGTCTAAGTCGTTCAGGAAATGCATGACGTCCGGTAATACTGCGATCCTGGGGCTGAACATCCGGAGGAGCAGTATCCGACCCGTCAGGCTCGTTCCGTGGATCGGTAACTTAACCAATGTGGTCGAGCCTTCGGATCTCACTGAGCAAGCGAGTACTGACTTCGATGACTCGCACAGATGATGCTCGCTCATGCAACACGATCATGTCCAGCCGCTGCGTGCTCGAGTTCTTCGCCTTTTACGATGACACGCACTTTCGCCTCCTGCGCCCTACCGCGTGCCCACGAGCGCGCAGTTCGCGCTCCATCGCCGACTGGTACAACGGCTCGAGTTGAAACCATAGCCCAACGCTTTGTACACTTCATAGAACGCCCCGATCGACATGAGTCGTCGATGAGATCCTCCTCGATCGAGACCGAGTCTACGCATAGCCGGAGGCTATGCATCAGGGCGCACATCGCATCAGGATACACGCATGCACGACCGGCTACCTGTCGGTGCGGTCTCCGTCCATTCCGGTCCGGAGCCGATTCTATCGGATGCCTTCAAATGCGTGAACCGTGATCCTTCGCTAGGTCGCTGAGTCAACGAAAAAGCCTCGCGGAGACCGAAATCTCCACGGGGCTTGATCGGACGCGAGCCAGAAAGCTTCTAGGGCCGTCGCACCTTGCCCATGCGCGGCGGCAGCACCGGCTCGGCCACGCCGTAGATGACATTCACTCCAGTCCCGCCGCCCCAGGTGGAGCGTGCGAGGTCGTGCGCGATACCTGTCGCGATGGGCACATCGTTCCAATTGTTGGCGCACCAGGCATTGCCCGCCGCGTCGATCGACACATCGGTGAAGTTCTCGAAGGAACCGCTGAAGAACTGATGCAACAGTTCGCCGGTCTTCGTGCCGGCCGGATGTCCCTTCGTGTTGTCACCCGCCATGTACACGATCCCGCGCAGCCAGCCATTGGTCGTCCACACGTCGTCGTTGCCGTCGACGTTGATGCCCCATGGAAGGTTGACAGCTCCGCTGGCGTTATAGCCATGCGGCGAGGTTTGTGAGCCATCCGGCCGGATCATGCTGACGAAGCCCGTCGATTTCACCTTTCCCGATGCGAGCGGACCGAGGAGGTGACTGAACGCCTGGAACTCCTGCATGATCGTCGCGTGCGGCGGGAGCGGCTTTACGCCAGGAAATCCGGGTGTGATGAAATTGACGACCCACACGTTGCTCTTCGAATCGAGGGCCAACGCGCGGGGGGCCAAACCGACCCGGAAGGCCTGCGCCTTGCTCGGATCGCTCGAAGGGAATCGCGTGACCGTCTCGGATCTCGAATTCGAGACCCACACGCGATCCTGGTCATCGATGACGACGTCGAACGGTCCCGCGAGGCCGGCCACCTTCACGATCCGCCCCTCCTTCACTCGTCCGCCCGGGAAGAAGAGCAGTTGATCGCCTTCGCCGTCGGCGATCCACACATCGCCGCTCGCCGAAACGCCGATGCCCATGAGGCCGTGCAGCTTGCCGCCGAACGGGAAGTCCTGCTCGCTCGCCACCGGACGCCCCTCGAGATCCGTCACCAGGATCTTGCCGTTGAAGCTCGATACCCAGACGTTGTCCTTGGTAACAGCCGTTCCCCAGCCGATCCCGTTAATGCCGGCGCCCATGAATCCGGTCACCGGTGGCGAGAGCGCGGAACCATCGATCCCGAACTTCGCGAGGCCTCCGCCAATGTTCGTGACGGCGTTGGACTGCGAGCCGGGCATCCAATTCACACCGGTCCACAGGTCGCCGTTGGCGTCGAACATCAGCCGGCCAGGCGCGTATGCGCCGCCGCCCGAAAAGCGCAGGACGAGCGCGAAGTCCGTCGGCGCGAATTGGAGGTATGGCACGAACGGCGCCGCATCCAGCGCGCCATCCTTCGTCCGCGGATAGGCTTCCTCGAACAGCGCGAACAGCTCCTTGGGATGGGCCCACGACTGGCGCGCAATGCCAGCGATCGCTCGCGAGTGTGTTCGTGGGAGCCGTTCCTCCGCTCGGCGTTGCCGCGCGGAAGAACCGCGAGCGCCAGTCACCGTTGCCGGACGTGCCGGCGTAGGTGACGAAGGACGCGAGCGTGCTGAAGGTCGCCATGGTGGTGCTGCGAGTCAGGTTCAGTCCATCGGTGATGACGGAACCCCAACTGCCGGTCTGCAGGTTCACGAAATTCGGGACGTTCGCTGCGGCGATCCGCAGCCCGAGCGGATTGCCTGAAATCGACCCGTCATGAATGAATCGCGCGGCGGTGTATGCCGAGGCGACCGTGGTGAGTTCGTTCACCACCACGTGCTCCGGCGGCTTGCTCCCCACGATCGCGAGAAGAACGAGCGCCGCCTCGTCACCGCCCGCCTTGCCGGCTTTGGGCGTGCCACCCGTGGCAACCACGTACATCACGGCATCACCGCTCGCACCCTTCAGACTGACCTCGAAGCGTCCGTCGTCGCTCGACTTCGTTTGATCGAGTTGCTTCGGCGCGTCGGCGCTGGCTCCCCAGAGCGTCACTGTTGACCCGGCGATCGGGGCGCCGCCAAGAACGACCATTCCCTGAATGCTGCCGTCAGCCTTCGCGGTGCCGGTCGGCGGAGTTCCGGAGATCGCCACAGTGGCCGCAACGCCGGCCGCCAATAGTACGACGGGCAGTGTTTTCATCACTCTCTCCTTGCCAAGTAAGTTCTGGACGAATCGCTCGGCGAACATAAGGCGAGATGGCACGGTGCAATAGGGGACCTAAGTCCAATGATCGCGCAGGCGCCGCGAGATGCCAGGATGTGAAAACGCCGCCGAGCGGCATTGCTTGCCGTCGGCGGCGTGTCCACGTGTCGCATAGCGGGGGCGGGATTTGAACCCGCGACCTTCGGGTTATGAGCCCGACGAGCTACCAGGCTGCTCCACCCCGCGTCAGTGAGCGAAATATGACCGGATGACGCCCCGGAATCAAGGTTTGCGGCGGCCCTTCGCGCTGTCCGCGGGCTCCGCGAAGCGGTACAGGATCTCCTTCTGTTTGATCATCCCGAACTCC
This sequence comes from uncultured Gemmatimonadaceae bacterium, assembly GCA_963716745.1. Classification (GTDB taxonomy): domain Bacteria; phylum Gemmatimonadota; class Gemmatimonadetes; order Gemmatimonadales; family Gemmatimonadaceae; genus DATKOH01. The sequence goes on along the minus strand of OY970320.1, from coordinate 3,220,899 downwards.
TCGCGCGCGATCCGCTCCTGCACAGCCGGATCGGTGAGCAGCGCCTGCTTCACTTTGGCGAGTGAATCCACCTGGTGCGCGAGCGAGTCGATCACGCGGTGGTCGCGCCGCTTCTGGAAGTACTGCTTGATGACCGCCACGGTGCCATACTCCCCGCCCTGCACGGCAAAATACGCGATGCCCGCGACAATGGCGCCCAGAAGGAGCCGGCGACCGCCGACAGCCGACAGCCGAGACCCGCCCTTCGCCGTCATAGTCCGTAGATCGCGCCGCCCGGGAACTCCGCGGCCTCGCCCAATATCTCCTCGATGCGCAGCAGCTGGTTGTACTTCGCCACGCGATCGGTGCGGCTCGCGCTTCCGGTCTTGATCTGCCCCGCGCCCGTCGCGACCGCGAGATCGGCGATGAAGGTGTCTTCCGTCTCGCCCGAGCGGTGCGAGATCACGCTGAGATAGCCCGCCGACCGCGCCATCTCCATGGCCTCGAGCGTCTCGGTGAGCGTGCCGATCTGGTTCACCTTGATGAGAATGGCGTTGCCCACGTGGTTCTCGATGCCTCGCGCCAGCCGCTCGGTGCTCGTCACGAACAGATCGTCGCCAACGAGCTGCACGCGGTCGCCAAGCGCGGCGGTCATCGCGGCCCAACCCTCCCAATCGTCCTCGGCGAGCCCGTCCTCGATGCTCACGATCGGATAGTCATCCATCCACCGGCGATATAGGTCGATCATGCCCTGCGCGTCCATCGTGCCCGCTTTGCTCTTCTTGAACGTGTATTGCCCGCCCTTGCCGTACAGTTCGCTGGCCGCGCAGTCGAGCGCGAGCGCGATGTGCTTGCCCGGCGTGTATTTCGCCGCCTCGATCGCCTCGATGATGATCGTGATCGCTTCCTCATCGCTCTTCAGGTCGGGCGCGAAGCCGCCCTCATCGCCGACGCCGGTGCTCAGGCCGCGCTTCATCAGCACCTTCTTCAACGAATGGAACACCTCGGCGCCCATGCGCAGCGCTTCTGAGAACGTCTCCGCGCCCACGGGCACCACCATGTACTCCTGGAAATCCACGGTGTTCGACGCGTGCGCGCCGCCGTTCAGGATGTTCATCATCGGCACCGGCAGCGTGCGCGCCATGGGGCCGCCGAGATACCGGAAGAGCGGCAGACCGAGTTCGTCGGCCGCCGCGCGCGCCGTGGCCATCGAGACGCCGAGGATCGAGTTGGCGCCGAGGCGCTCCTTGTTCGGCGTGCCGTCGAGCTCGAGCAGCGCGTGGTCCACCGCGATCTGGTTCGCGGGATCCATGCCGCGCAACGCCGGCGCGATCGTCTCCTCCACATGCTGCACCGCGCGCAGCACGCCCTTGCCGAGATAGCGCTTGGGGTCGGAGTCGCGCAGCTCGAGCGCCTCGTGTTCGCCGGTACTCGCGCCGCTTGGCACGGCCGCGCGGCCCACGATGCCGCTCTCGAGCCGAACGTCACACTCGATGGTGGGATTGCCACGGCTGTCGAGGATCTCGCGGGCACGGATCTCAATGATCTCGGACATTACGCTCTGGAGTGAGAGTGATCGCGCTCGTGCTCAGCCAGCCGCCGCCATCGCGGCGCCGCGGCTGTGGATCCCCTTCCGCTCGAGTTCGTCCGCCATCGCGTGCCAGACGCGCTCGATGAGTGCTTCGCGGTCGTCGTACGTGAGCCCCGCGGTGGGCACGGGCTCCAGAAAGGTAAGCTCGATCGGATTCCTATGGATGAGCACCTGCCCCTTCTTCTGGATCTCGAGCGACCCCCACGCGACCACCGGCACCACCGGCACTTGCGCTGCGATCGCGAGCACGAACGGGCCCTTCTTGAACGGGCGCAGCTCATAGGAGAATCCCCGCGTTCCCTCGGGGAAGACGCCCACCGACATGCCGCCCTTCATCTGCGGCACCGCTTCCTCGTACGCCGCGAACGCCGACCGCCGGTTCTGCCGGTTGATGTAGATCGCCGCGACGGCGCCCGCCGCGGGGCCGAACAGCGGGATCCTCTTGATCTCCATCTTGCCCACCATGCGATAGCGCGGGATGCTGGTCGCGAGCGCGAAGATCTCCCACCAGCTCACATGATTGCACATGTACACGCGGCTCTCACCGTGGCCGATGTGCTCCTCGCCTCTGAGCGTGACGCGGATGCCCGCCACCCACAGGATGAACCGGCTCCACCAGTACGCGCCGCGCCCGAGGAAACTGTCGGGCGCGATGGTGACACCGAGCGCGGTGAGCACGAGGATCGGCACGGCGAAGAAGATCGTGACCAACGCCATGGCGGGATACGCAATGAGGGCGCGCACCTACGAAAAGTGGCTGAAGCCGCCATGCGCCGCAACGCGCGCGCCGCGGAATGTCGCGCGCACTTCCGCCGCCCCCTGCTCCACGTGGCCCACGGGCGTGAGCGGCAACTGGAACGCGCGCTCGAACGCGCTCACATCCAGGTGTGGCGGCGCCGCGACGAGCAGCTCGTACTCCTCCCCGCTCTGGGCCGCGTCCACGGGCGTGACGCCGGCGACGGTGCGCACCGAGTCGAGTTCGAGCACGAGCCGCACGCCGCTCGCGTGCGCGATGTGCGCGGCGTCGCCGAGCAGGCCATCGGAGATGTCGATCGCGGCGCGCGCGCCGTGCTCCACGAGCCAATGTGCCTCGCGCAGACGCGGTTCGGGATGCGCGAAGCGCGCCCGCGCCTCGGGTGACGGGTTCTGCCCCGCGTTCCACGCCTTGAGCGCCGCGAGTGGACCGCCCAATCGCCCCGTGAGGTAGAGCGTCGCGCCGGGCGCGGCGAGATCGCGCCGCAGCGGTTCGGCGGCGCGGCCGAGCACGGTGATCGCGAGCGATCAACTCGGCGCCGCCCGTCACATCGCCGCCCAGGATGTGCGTGCGCGCCTCGCGCAGCGATTCGCCGATCCCTTCGGCGATCTCCTCGGCATGCGGCAGCCACGCCGGCGGGATCGTGAGCGCCGCCAGGATCCCGATGGGCGTCGCGCCACTCGCCGCGAGATCGCTCAGCGCGGCGGCGGTCGCTCGGTAGCCGGTCTCGCGCGGCGAGAGCCACGCGCGCTTGAAGTGGACGTTCTCCACCGACGTGTCGGTGCTCACGACGAGGCGCTCGCCCGCGGGAATGTCCACGAGCGCCGCGTCGCCGCCCACGCCGTGCGCCAGATCGCCGTAGCGCGCGAGCATCGCGCGAATGAGATCGAACTCCTTGCCGGGCCCGAGCGCCGAGCCGCCGCTCATATGCGATCCGCGACCTCCCCGATCGCGGGCAGTTCGGCGAGCACGTGCGGGTGCGGCGCCGGAAGCTTCAGGGCCCACACGCTGGACACCGCGGTCTCGATCTGGTCGAGCGTGATGCCCCGCCAGCGGCGTCCGACGTTCACCAGCTCGGCCGCGCGGCCGTGCACCCACGCGGCGACGGCGCCGGCATCGGCCGCGTTGCCGAGTTGCTCCAGCATCGTGGCCGCGATCCCGGCGAGCACGTCGCCGCTGCCGGCGGTGCCGAGCGCCGGCGTGCCGGTGGCGCTCACGTAGCGCGCGCCACTCTCGGCGGTGATCACTGTCGGGACGCCCTTGAGGAGCACCGCGCACTTGGCCGCGCGCGCGAGTTCGCCGCCGATCTCGAATGATCGCGCGATCACGTCTGCCGCGTTGGTGCCCAGGAGGCGCGCGCACTCGCCCGCGTGCGGCGTGAGCAGCGCAGGGCGCCCGGTGAGCAGCGCGCCGAGGCGCGCGGTATCGCCACGGAAAACATTGAGCGCATCGGCGTCCACCACCACAGGTCCGCGCCACGTCGTGAGCACGCGCTCCACCAGTTCACGCGATTGCGGCGAATCGCCGAGGCCGGGGCCGATGAGCACGACGTCCGCCCAATTGTTGATTGCGTCGCGCACTTCGTCATCGCGCGCAGGCCACGCGGCCGCCATCGCCTGGGGCACGGCCGTCTGCACCACCGGAATGTTCTCGCGCGCGACCACGAGGCGCACCATGCCGATGCCGCTGCGCATCGCGCCGCGCGCCGCGAGCATCGGCGCACCGGCCATCCCGGGTTGGCCGCCCACGATCACGAGTTTCCCGCGATCGCCCTTGTACGAATCGGCCGATAGAATGGGAACGCGCGAGTGCACCCACTCGGGGGTCACGAGCATGGGCGAGTCGCCGCGATCGGCCAGTGCGCCGAGGCCGATGTCGATCAGCGCGATCGCACCCGCCGCGTCGCGCGCGCGGAGCAGGCCGCGCTTCACCGTGCCGAACGTGAGCGTCAGGTCGGGGCGCACGGCGATCGCCGCTTCGCCGGTGTCGGCGTTCAGGCCGCTCGGGAGATCGAGCGAGATGATGGGCACGCCGCGCGCGCGCGCCGCATCGATGCTCGCGATGGCGGCGGCGATCGCGCCGCGCGGCGCGCCGGATGAGCCGGTCCCCAGGAGCGCATCGACGATGAGCTTCGCATCGCCGGCGCTGTGCTCGAGCGTGACACCCTTGGCCGCGACCGCGGCGTTGCGCGCGGCGATCGCGTCGGGAGTACCGGGCTCGCCCACGGCGATGATCCTCACGGCAACGCCGAGCGCCGCGAGCGCGCGCGCCACGACGTAACCGTCGCCGCCATTGTTGCCGGCGCCCGCGAAGATCGCGACGCCCGCGCGGCCCATGTGCGTGAAGCGGCGGTGGATCTCCGCCGCCGCGCGCTCGCCGGCGTGCCGCATGAGTTCGCCACTCGGCGTGCCGCCCGCGATGGCCGCGGCGTCGAACGCCGCCGCCTCGCTCGCCGTCGTGACGCGGATCTGCGCCGGGGATCCACTCATGTCCGCTCTATGTGATCGGTGCGGTCGGCGACAGCCGACAGTCGACGGCCGAGACCCGCTGTCCGCCTCTTAGACCAGCGTCGCCGCGCTCCACGGATATTCCCGCTCGAAGGCCTCAGCGAAATCGAAGAGGCCGAAGAATTCCTCGCGAGTGTCCGTCGGTTGGCTGAGGAGCATTCCGAGGTCCACCAGCGTGAACACGATGTCGCCGATGTCACTGGTGCTGCGCACGCCCCAGTACTCGAGGACGAGACGGGCGGTCACGCCATAACGGGTGATGGCCAGCTCGCGCACGGCGGAGGCGAGTTCGGCGCCGGAGATGTGACGGCGGTCGGTGAGCCGCGATTGCGAGAACTCGAGCGCCGCGAGGACGAACAAGTACGCGCCTTCGCGGTAGCGCGGCTCGCGCGCCCGAATGCGGTCCATGATCCCATCGCGGAAACAGAGCTCAACGCTCACGACAAGAACCTCCGATGGTCGCTAAGATGACGCCCTACGCCCGGAATGACAACTCTACAACCGAAGAACGGCGGGACTGGCACCGCTGAGGGCGGGATTGGCGTTAGATACCGCCCCATCCAACGCCAATCCCGCCGTCAGCGGTACCAGTTCCGCCGTCAGCGGTTCATCAAGGGTCCGGATACAACGGAAACCCCTTCGCGAGTTCTCTCACTTCCCCTCTGATCTTCGCGAGATTCTCCGCATTATCTGCCCGCGCGAGCGCCCGGTCGATCAACTCGGCGATCCGGACCATCTCCGGTTCGCGCATCCCGCGTGTCGTCACCGCGGGCGTTCCGATCCGCACTCCGCTCGTCACGAACGGCGACTGCGTCTCGCGCGGGACTGTGTTCTTGTTCACCGTGATCCCCGCGGCGTCGAGCGCTTGCTCGGCCACCTTGCCCGTGAGTCCCTTGCTGCGCAGGTCCACGAGCATCAGGTGCGTGTCGGTGCCGCCGGATACGATGTGGAAGCCGCGCTCCGCGAGCGCGGTCGCCAGTGCTCGCGCGTTACGGATGATCTGCGCGCAGTACTCCTTGAATCCCGGCTGCAACGCTTCGTGGAACGCCACGGCCTTCGCCGCGATCACGTGCATGAGCGGCCCGCCCTGCAGCCCGGGGAACACGGCCTTGTCGATCCCCTTCGCGTGCTGCGCCTTGCAGAGGATCAGTCCGCCGCGCGGACCGCGCAGGGTCTTGTGCGTGGTGCTCGTGACCGCGTCGGCGTGCGGCACCGGCGACGGATGCAGTCCCGCCGCGATGAGTCCCGCGATATGCGCCATGTCCACCATGAGCACCGCGCCCGCCTCGCGCGCGATCGAGCCGAACGCTTCGAAATTCAAGGTGCGCGCATACGCGCTGGCGCCCGCGACGATCATCTTCGGCCGCTCGGCCAAGGCCAACGCGCGAACGTTGTCATAGTCGATCACGCCGTCGTCGTTCACGCCGTAGTGCACCGCGTGATAGAGGATGCCGGAGAAGTTCACCGGCGACCCATGCGTGAGGTGCCCGCCCTGTGAAAGGTCGAGCCCCATCACCGTCTCGCCGGGCTTCAGGAAATTGAAGTACACCGCGGCGTTCGCCTGCGCCCCCGAATGCGGCTGCACGTTCGCGTGATCGGCGCCGAACAATTGCTTCACGCGCGCGATCGCGAGATTCTCCACCACGTCAACGAATTCGCAGCCGCCGTAGTAGCGCTTGCCCGGCAATCCTTCGGCGTACTTGTTCGTGAGCGGACTGCCCATCGCCTCGAGCACGGCCGGCGACACGAAGTTCTCGCTCGCGATGAGCTCGATCCCTTCGTTCTGCCGCGCGCGTCTCCTGCGCGATCGCGTGCGCGACCTCGGCGTCGGCTGCGCGCAAGCGCGGGACCCGGCGGACAGCGGTCCCAGTTCACCCAGTCGGTCACTTCTCCCCTTCGCGCTCGATCTTCTCGACGCGGCGTTCGTGGCGTCCGCCCTCGAAGGGCGTGTCGAGCCACGTCTTGAGGATCGCGCGTCCCTGCTCTTCCGTCACGAAGCGCGCGGGCAGCACGAGCACGTTCGCGTCGTTGTGCTGGCGCGCGAGCGCCGCGACTTCCGGCGTCCATGCCACCGCGGCGCGCACGTGCGGGTAGCGGTTCGCCACGTAGCTCATGCCGAGCCCCGTGCCGCAGAGCAGCACGCCGCGCTTCGCCTCGCCGCTCGAGATCTCCTTCGCGAGCGGATGCGCGAAGTCAGGATAGTCCGTGCTCGCGTCGCTCGTCGTGCCCAGGTCCTGCACCGCATAGCCGAGTTCGCGCAGCGCCGCCGCGAGCTTCGCTTTCAATTCGAAGCCCGCGTGGTCGCTCGCGATCGGGATCGTCTCCTGCTTGTCGCTCACTTATTCGGCCATTCCGGCCACGTGCGCACGAGCGCACCCACGGCCTTGAGCCGCTTCTCGGCCAGGCGGTCGGCGGCGCGATACGTCGGGATCTTGTCCGCCTTCGCGAGCTCGTACACGCCGAGCGTGGTGGCGTAGATCTCGTCCGCCTTGCGCAGCGCGCGCTGCGGATCCCAGCCGGCGATCTCGCCGTACACGTTGATCACGCCGCCGGAGTTCGCGACGTAGTCCGGCGCGTAGAGGATCTTCCGCTTCTCGAGCGCGTCGCCGTGGCGCTCTTCGGCCAACTGGTTGTTCGCGGCGCCGGCGACGATCTCGCACTTGAGCACCGGGATCGTCTTGTCGTTGATGACCGCGCCGAGCGCGCAGGGCGCGAAGATGTCCGCGCGCACGCCGTAGATCTCGTTCGTCGCGACGGGCTTCGCCTTGAACTCGTTGACCACGCGGTTCACGCGCTCGCCATCGATGTCGGTGACGATGAGCTTCGCGCCGGCGCCGTGCAGTTCCTTCGCGAGGAAATATCCGACGTGGCCGCAGCCCTGCAGCGCGACCGTCTTTCCCTCGAGACTGTCGCGTCCCCAGCGCACCTTCGCGCTCGCCTGGATCGCGCGGAACACGCCGTGCGCGGTGACGGGCGACGGATCGCCCGAACGGCCGGCGAGCCCGGTGACGTACTCCGTTTCCATGTGCACGAAGTCCATGTCGCTCGTGCTCGTGCCCACATCCTCGGCGGTCACGTAGCGCCCGCCGAGTCCTTCGACGAAGCGGCCGTGCGCGCGGAAGACCATCTCGCGATTGCGCGTCTTGTTGTCGCCGATGATCACCGACTTGCCGCCGCCGAGATTGAGTCCGGCCACGGCATTCTTGTACGTCATGCCGCGCGCGAGGCGCAGCGCGTCGATGATCGCCTCCTCGTCGCTCGCGTAGCTCCAGAAGCGCGTGCCGCCGAGCGCGGGGCCGAGCGCGGTGCTGTGGATCGCGATGATGCCGCGGTAGCCGGCGGAGGGCTCGCTGCAGATCACGAGCTGCTCGTGGCCCATCTCGGCGAGGCGTTCAAAGAGAGGGATAGCGGCTGGCTTTGATTTTGGCTTCGAGGGCATCAAGGGCTCGGGATTTGGGATTCGGGAGTCGGGATCGAGATGAGAACGGGACTGAACGCTTGGGGCGCGGATAGCTTCTAGCTCTGGGCGTACAGTTCCCGCGCGATCACGATGCGCTGGATCTCGGAAGTGCCTTCGTAGATCTCGGTGATCTTCGCGTCGCGGAACAATTTCTCCACCGGATAGTCGGTGATGTAGCCGTAGCCGCCGAAGATCTGCATCGCTTGCGTCGTGACCCACATCGCGGTCTCGCTCGCGAGCAGTTTGCTCATGCTGCTGAATTGCGAATTGGAACCGCCGCGGTCCTTCGCGGCGGCGGCCATGTACAAGAGCGCGCGCGATGACGCGATGCGCGTCGCCATGTCGGCGAGCTTGAACTGGATGCCCTGGAACTGGTTGATCGACTGGCCGAACTGCTTGCGCTCGTTCGCGTAGCGCACGCTGTGCTCGAAGGCCGCGCGCGCGATGCCCACGGCCTGCGCGGCGATGCCGAGGCGGCCGTTGTCGAGCGACTGCATCGCGTACACGAATCCGCCGCCGGGCTCGCCGAGCAGATTCGCGGCGGGCACGCGCATGTTCTCGAACAGTGAGGCTCACCGTGGGCGACGCGCGGAGCCCCATCTTGTCCTCCTTCTTCCCCACGCTGAATCCGGGCAGGTCCGGCGTGACGATGAACGCGCCAATGCCGCGCGCGCCGCGCCGGTTCTCCGGCGTATCGGTGCGCGCCATGGCGATGATCACGTCGCGCCGTGCCGCCGTTCGTCACCCAGCTCTTGGTGCCGTTCAGCACCCAATGGTCGCCGTCGCGCACCGCCTGCGCGTGCAGCGACGCCGCGTCGGAACCGGCCTCGGGCTCCGAGAGCGCGAAGGCGCCGAGCATCTCGCCGCGCGCCATGGGGCGCAGGAATTTCTGCTTCTGCGCGTCGGTGCCCCAGCCCAGGATCATCGTGGTGGGCAGCGAGTTGTGCACGCTCATCGCCACGGCTACGCTCGCATCGGCCGCAGCGATCTCCTCGAGCGCCACGAGGTACGTGCAGGTGTCGAGCCCGAGCCCATCGAGCTCCTCGGGCAGCATCATGCCGAACAGGCCGAGCTTCCCCATGCGGTCGATCACGCTGCGGTCGAAATGGCTCTCGCGGTCCCATTGCGCCGCGCACGGCGTGATGTGCTCGCGCGCGAAATCGCGCACCATCTTCTGGATGGTGCGCTGGTCCTCGGTGAGTGGTATGAGCGCCCAGGACATGCGTTACGCTCCGTACGTGAAGAAGCCGCGCCCCGATTTCTTGCCGAGCCAACCGGCGGCGACGTACTTCTTGAGCAGCGGGCACGGGCGGTACTTGGGATCGCCGAGTCCGTCGTGCAGCACGTTCAGGATCGCGACGCAGGTGTCGAGGCCGATGAGATCGGCGAGCGCGAGCGGTCCCATGGGATGGTTCATCCCCAGTTTCATCACGGTGTCGATCGACTCGGCGGTGCCGACGCCCTCCATGAGGCAGTACACGGCCTCGTTGATCATGGGCATGAGCACGCGGTTCGAGACGAAGCCGGGATAGTCGTTCACTTCCACCGCGGTCTTGCCGAGCAACTTGGACAGCGCGAATACGCGCGCCGTGACCGCATCGCTGGTGGCGAGACCGCGGATCACTTCCACGAGCTGCATCACGGGCACGGGATTCATGAAGTGCATGCCGATCACCTGCGCGGGGCGCTTGGTGCGCGCGGCGATCTCGGTGATGGAGATGGAGCTGGTGTTCGTGGCGAGGATCGCGTCGGCGGGCGCGATGCGGTCGAGCTCGCCGAACAGTTTGAATTTGAGATCGGCGTTCTCGCTCGCGGCCTCGATCACCACGGTGGCATTCTTCGCGGCGTCGAGCGACGTCGCTTCGGTGAGTTTGCCGAGCGCGGCGGAGCGCGCATCGTCAGTGAGCGCGCCCTTCTGCACCTGCCGCGCCATGTTCTTCTCGATCGTGGCGCGCCCCTTGGCGAGCGCTTCCTTCGCGACGTCGATCATCACGACGTCGAGCCCGGCGGCAGCGCACACGTGCGCGATGCCGTTGCCCATCTGCCCCGCCCCGATCACCGCGACGCGATCAGCCATTCGCGAACTCCGGCGCGCGCGACGCGCGCCGCTTCCATGCGACGAGGGCCGCGATCCCGGCGAGCATGCCCACCGCCGCGGCCGCGCCGCCTTCGGGACCCCACGCGCCGCCGGTGAGCCAGTCGGGCCCCGTGCTCTCGGTAGCGTACCCCGGCACCGCAGGCATGGTGATGCCGCTGATCGGCGAATGCAGCAGCGCGCCCATCGCCCAATTCCAGGCGAAATGCGCCGACGTCGCCGCCCAGAGCGAGCCCGTGATGACCACGATCGCGCCAAGGAACACGCCCGCGAGCGCGACGAGCGTCACATCGCGCAGTCCGACGCCCGGGTTCCCCAAGTGCAGCGATGCGAAGAAGACCGACGTGACCGCGATCGCCCACCACGGCCCGATGCTCTCACGGATCGCGGCGAAGATGTAGCCGCGGCTGATCAACTCCTCGCTCAGTGCGGCCGGCAGCAGTCCGATCGCAAGAACGAATGCGCTCCCCGCCCACGTGCCGCCGGGATGTGCCGGAGCGCCGATGGAGAGGTAGTGCGACATGAGCAACACGCCCGACGGCAGCAGGATGCCGAGCGCCCCGAGCGCGAATCCCACCGCGAGCGTGCGCGGCGCCGCCTGTGCGCTCCCAAGGCCAATGCTGCTCCACGGGCGCCGGTCCACCAGACGAAGCATGACGAAGCTGGCCGCCCACGCCGCCACGAGCAGCATCACGACGCCGGCCGACATGCTCCAGTAGAATCCGGCATGCGGCGGCCGCATCAGCGAGATCGCACGCGCGGATATCCAGAACGAGATGAAGAACACCACCGTCGCGCCCGCGACGCGCCACGGCGCACGCAGCACGCCGCTCGGCGCGAAGAACAGTGCGCGACCGTTCACGCGCGGCGCGCGCGGGTCGATGCGATCACACCCGCCGCCACCGACTTCGCGGCGTCGGCCAGGATGAATGGAGCGGACCCGAGCGCGGCGGCGGTGGCCACCGATCCCGTGAGCAACGCGAGCTGCGCGACGCCGCCCGCGTGGATGATCACCATGCCGGCCGCGGCCGCACCGATGCGCCCCGCGATGTTCGGCACGCGCTGCGCGATGTACCCGGCGAGCGCGGCCGCGAACGGATACGCGAGCAGATAGCCGCCCGTGGGCCCGAAGAGGCGCGCGATGCCCGGCAGTCCGATCGGCGCGAATACCGGCAGTCCCGCCGCGCCCGCCGCGAGATAGAGCGCCATGCTCGCCGCACCGGCGCGCGGACCGAGCAGCAATCCCGCGAGCACCGCCGCCATCGGCGCGAGCGCGAGCGGTACCGGCGTGCCGGGGATCGGCACCGCCACTTGCGACGCGAGCGCCGCCGCGGCCGCGAACGCCACCACGAGGAACGCGGTCTGGGTGCGTTCGCGCGTGATCACCACTGTCGATTGCTGCATCAGTCGATCGCCTCCACGCTGAGGGCCACCGCGTTGCCGCCGCCCAGGCAGAGGGTCGCCAGACCCGTCCGCGCTTTGCGGTCGCGCATCGCGTACAACAAAGTGGTGAGCACGCGCGCGCCGCTCGCCCCGATGGGGTGGCCGAGCGCGATCGCGCCGCCGTTCACGTTCACGCGCTCCCAGTCCCACTTGAGCGCGTTGCCGTTCGCCAGCGCCTGCGCGGCGAACGCTTCGTTCGCCTCGATGAGATCGAAGTCTGAGATCTTCGTGCCGGTCTTCTTCATCAGGTTCTGCACGGCGAAAATCGGAGCGAAGAAGAGATCTCTTGGCTCGCCGCCGCCGGTCGCGTAGCCCGTGATGCGCGCCATGATGCCGAGTCCGCGCGCGCGGGCGTATTCCTCGCTCGTGACCACGAGCGCCGACGCGCCATCGCTGAGGCCCGGCGCGTTGCCGGCGGTGACTGTGAGTTCATCGGGCTTCATGTCCTTCGGTGCGTCGTTCGGGAATGCGGGCTTGAGCTTCGCGAGCACCTCGAGCGACGTATCGCGACGCGGCGATTCGTCGGTGTTGATCACCGTCGGGCCCTTCTTGCCGGGGATCTCCATCGGCACGATCTCGGCGGCGAAGCGGCCGTGATCCATCGCGGCCACCGCCTTGCGATGCGAGCTGAGCGCGAACTCATCCTGCATCGCGCGCGTGAGATGCGCTTTGCGCGCGGTGTACTCGGCGAGCCCGCCCATGTGCACGTCGTTGAACGAATCCCAGAGGCCGTCCTTGATGAGACCGTCCACGAGCTTCTGGTCGCCGAATTTGACGCCGGCGCGCATGCCGTACACGTAGAACGCGGCGTTGGACATCGACTCCTGGCCGCCCGCCACCACGACGTGCTGGTCGCCGGCCTTGATCGACTGCGCGGCGAGCATGACGGCTTTGAGTCCCGAGCCGCAGACTTTGTTGATCGTCATCGCGGGGACGACGCCGGGGACACCGGCCTTGATGGCCGCCTGTCGCGCGGGCGCCTGGCCGGCACCACCCTGCACGACATGACCCATGATCACTTCGTCCACATCCGACGCCGGGATGCCGCTGCGGGCGATCGCGGCGCGAATGGCTGCGGCGCCGAGTTCCGGCGCGCTGAAGGACGAGAGACCGCCGAGGAACTTGCCGATCGGCGTACGTACCGCGGACAGGATGACGGGGAGACGGGCCTTTTCGGACATGCTCAAAGCTAGTCGCCGTGGGGAACGGCAACAACGTGCGCGCGCATCATGTGAGTCATGTGAATCCTGCCAAAATGCCTTTGGACAGGATTGACATGATCGACATGATTGGCGGTGGCGTAGCGCATGTGTACCGCGAGCTACGCACCAGCGACCTCTGAGATCAGCCGGTCGGTGAACGTTCGGGTTGCGCATGGGGGCTACCACTGATCATAGTGGAGGAGGGTCACACAAGGGAGGAGCCGGGCGTGCGGAATGCATCGAGCGTTGGTGTGTGCATTCTGTTCGCGGCGGCGGCGTGGGGCATCGCAGGCATGTCGACCTGCTCGAATGTGCCGACGGAACCGTTCACACTCACGGGGACGTGGCACATCTCAGCGTGGACAGCGCGTCCCAGACGATCTCCGATCCCTACTACACCGGGTCGCCGCAGACATTCATCACCGGTGCGCCGCTCGAAGTCTTTTCTGGCGACTCGATGCACATCACGACGTACTACACGCAGTTCGGCACGTTCCCTTCCCTCACCCGCGGCACGTGGAGCGAGCAGACCACGATCCGGCCGTACTCGCAGAGCGGCGATTCGCTATTCGTGGATTCGCCGGGCGGGCCGATCCCTCTCGGCGAGATCGTCGACACGCGGCTGGACATCTTCATGCAATATCCGGTGCCGCCCTCACAGGGTCACTCCTCCGCGAACCACGAATTCGCTGTTCACGAAGTAGCATCAGCGCGCGCAGAGGCGACGAACTGCGCCACGCCAGTCGCGATCGCATTCGCCATGAGCGCGACGCCGCTGTCGCTCTCGATGAACCTCGCGTCCTCGCTGTGCGACAGCACCACCATCTCGACGGTGACAACCGGCACCTCGAGAAAATCGAGCCCGGTGAGCGCCCCTTGCTTGCTGCCAATGTAGTCTTGGAGTCGCCGAGGATGCCGCCGTCGTGGAGATAGTCCCGCGAGTGCCTCGGCCATCGCCGCGTGGATCGTGATCGCGGCGCCATCGCTGGCCGCGCGAACGGCGGCGCTCGGCCCGGTCTTCCCCTCGGCCGTGCCCTCGCGATCGGGATAGTACACGACGAATCCGCTGTCGCGGCCGGTGTCGCAGTGCAGCCGCACGAGCAGTAAGGCGCCGGCGCGATTCGCGATCTCGGCGCGGTCGCGATTGCGCACGAGAGTATCCTGTTTGTCCTTGGTCATGCAGACGGTGATGCCGCGTGCTTCGAGATCCGCGCGAAGCTTCAACGCGACCATCCACGCGACGTGCACTTCGGTGGTGCCGTTCAGCCGCTCGTCGCCGCGGCTAACCTCGGAAGGGATGACCCGGGTCAATACAGACGACGGGATTAGCGTTGGAGGTGCCCGAGCATTCCCGCGAACAGCAGGCCACAGCCGACAGCCAACAGCCCGCCCCTGTAGTTCAAGCGGTGATCGCCCTCGTCTCCATCTCCGCCTTGAGCTTCGCGACCGCTTCATCGACGGTCATCGTCGCCTGCGTCTTCTCGGCGCCGCGCGCGCGCAGCGTCACAGTGCCCGCCTCGGCCTCGCGCTTCCCGAGGATCGCCATGTACGGCACCTTGAGCTGCGACGCGAGCTTGATGCGCTCGCGATAATCCTCGCGCAGTTCGGCGTCGAAGCCCACGCGAAGGCCGGCCGCCTTGAATTTCTCCACGAGCGAACGCGCGGCATCGCCGAGTTCGGGTGAGATCGGGATCACGCTCACCTGCTCCGGCGCGAGCCAGAGTGGGAAATTCCCCGCGTAGTGCTCGATCGAGCCCGCCAACGAACCGCTCCATGCTCCCGACGAGCACGCGATGCAGCATCACCGGCCGGTGCATTTTGTTGTCCGCGCCCACGAACTCGAGCTGGAAGCGCTCGGGCAGATTGAAATCCAGCTGCACGGTGGGACCCTGCCAGCTGCGCCCGATCGCGTCGATCAATTTGAAATCGAGCTTCGGCCCGTAGAACGCACCGCCGCCCGCGTCGATCGCGAATTTCTGCCCGCGCGCGTTCAGCACGTCCGCGAGGGTCTTCTCCGCGTGCGCCCACACCTCCGCGGTGCCAAGCGCGTTGTCGGGCATGGTGGACAGCTCGATCGTGTACGGATAGCCGAACGTCTTGAGCATCTCGTCCACGAGATCGAGCAGCCGCTCGATCTCGCGCGGCACCTGCTCCGGCGTGCAGAACACGTGCGCGTCGTCCTGCGTGAACCCGCGCACGCGCAGCATGCCGTGCAGCACGCCGCTCCGCTCGTAGCGGTACACCGTGCCGAATTCGGCGAAGCGCAGCGGCAGATCGCGATACGAGCGCTGGTGCGACTGGTAAATGCAGATGTGCCCGGGGCAGTTCATCGGCTTGGGACGGTAATTGTTCCCGTCCACGTCCATCGCGCTGAACATCCCGTCCTTGAAGTTCACGAGATGCCCCGAGATCTCGAACAGCTTCTCGCTCACGATGTGCGGCGTGTACACGAGATCGTAGCCGTGGCGCGTGATGAGATCGCGCTCGTAATTCTCGATCTCGTTCCGGATCACCGCGCCGCGAGGATGCCACAGGATGAGCCCCGGCCCCACGCGCTGATCGGTGGAGTACAGATCGAGCTCGCGCCCCAGCGTGCGGTGGTCGCGCTTCTTGGCCTCCTCGATGCGCACGAGGTACGCGTCGAGCTCGTCCTTCGTGAACCACGCGGTGCCGTAGATGCGCTGCAGCATCTGACGGTGCTCATCGCCGCGCCAATACGCGCCGGCGGTATGCAGCAGCTTGAAGTGCTTGATGCGCGACGTGTCCGGCACATGCGGGCCGCGGCAGAGATCGAAGAACGGCCCGTCGGTGTAGACGGAGATCACCTCATCGTTCCCCAGCTCCGAGAGCCGCTCGAGCTTGAGCGGATCGTCGGCGAACTTCTTCTGCGCCTGCGCGCGACTCACCTCTTCGCGCACGAAGGGGAATTTCTCCCCGGCCGCCTTCTTCATCTCCTTTTCGAACGCCTCGAGATCCTCGGGCGTGAACGGTTGCGCGACCTCGAAGTCGTAGTAGAACCCGTCGTCGATCGCGGGACCGAAGCCGATCTTCGCGTCGGGGCGCAGGCGGCGTACCGCGGTCGCGAGCAAGTGCGCCGCCGAATGACGCAGCACGTCGAGCGCGGGCGCATCCTTCTCTGTGAGCACGCGGAAGGCGCCGCTCGACCGCAGCGGAGTCACGAGGTCCTGGATGTTGCCGTCGAGTTGCACGGCCACGGCCGCGCGCAGCAATCCCGCGCCGATGCCGGCGACCACGTCGCGCGGCAGCGTGCCAGAGGGCACGCGGCGCGCGGAACCGTCGGGGAGCGTGAGCGTCAGCTCGGCGTTCGGAGAGTCGATCATCGCGGGAGTATGAGACGGCGCGCCACTCGCTGAGCGCGCCACGACAAGTTATCGTTCGGCCACCCTCATCGCCACAGCGAAGTATGCCGCGCTATCGCCGGGAACCGGAAGGAATCTCGAACAGCACGCTCGCCGCCGCGCTCACGGGCGCGCTCGCCGGCGTCGCGCTCGGCCTGCTGCTGTCGCACAAACTCGGCGGCGTGAAGGGCATCAGGAAGCGGCTGCGCTCCGCGCTCGGGAACAAACGCTTCGATTTGGATTCGATCCGCGAATTCGCGGACGAAGCGTTCGCCGGCGCCCAGGAATTCGACTATGAGTGGGGCGACGAACTCGAGGAATCCGCGACCGCCGAGGATACCGAGGCGCTCGAAGCGCGCGTGCTGGCCGCGTTCATCGCCGATCCGGTGCTGAGAGATCGCGCGGTGGACATCGAGGCGACCTCGGAGTCGGTGGTGGAATTGGCGGGATGGGTCGGATCGAAATCGGAGCGGATGAGAGCGACAGCGGTGGCGCGGAGAGTGGCCGGAGTGGAGACGGTGGTGAATCAGTTGATGGTCGGGGATCCGGAGGCGATGGACGCTGAGGAAATGAAAGAGCGCGTGTAGAACCGCTGACGGCGGGGGTGGTACCGCGAACGGCGTGTTGGCGCCTGGCGTTGGGTACTGCTGATCCCAAGGAGCCCCCGGTTCCCAACGCCAAGCGCCACAGACGAAGTTTGCGGTGCCACCCCCGCCGTTCGCGGTGCCACTTACGCGGTCAGTAGTTAGTGGTGCCCCCTTCCGCGCACCGTTAGCTTCCTAGACGATGCCCCCCGATCTCTCCCCGCAGTACAACGCATCCGAAATCGAACGCGCGATCTACGACCGCTGGTTAGCGGCGGGCGTCTTCACTGCGCACGCAGATCAGTCGAAACGCGCTGGCGGCACGCGCGATCCCTTCGTGATCGTGATCCCGCCGCCGAATGTGACGGCGGTGTTGCACATGGGGCACGGGCTCAACAACACGGTGCAGGATGTGATCGTGCGCTGGCGCCGGATGGCGGGCGACGAGACGCTCTGGGTGCCGGGCACGGATCACGCGGGCATCGCCACGCAGAACGTGATCGAGAAGCAGCTCGCGGCCGAAGGGAAAATGAAGGAGGATGTCGGCCGCGACGCGTTCGTGAAGCGTACGGAGACGTTCGTCGCCGAGACGGGGCGCGTGATCCTCAAGCAGCTCGAGGCGATCGGCGCGAGCTGCGACTGGACGCGCACGGCCTACACGCTGAGCCCCGAGCTGTCGCGCGCGGTGCGCGAGGCGTTCGTGCGGCTCTACGAAGACGGGCTCATATACAAGGGGCACCGCGTCATCCACTGGTGCCCGCGCTGTCTCACGTCGCTGAGCGATGAAGAGGCGGAGCCGGTGGAGACCGACGGCCGCCTCTATCACATTGCGTACCCGGTGGCGGGCGATCCGAGTCGCAGCGTGGTGGTGGCCACGACGAGGCCCGAGACGATGTTCGGCGACGTGGCCGTCGCGGTGAATCCCGACGACGAGCGCTATGCGTCGCTCGTGGGCAAGAGAGTCATCCTGCCGATCGTGAACATCGAGATCCCCGTGATCGCCGACGCATACGCGGATCCTGAATTCGGCACGGGCGTGGTGAAGATCACGCCCGCGCACGACGCGAACGATTTCGAGGTGGGTCTTCGCCACCAGCTCGCGATGCCGATCGTGATCGATGAGACCGGCGCGATGAACGAAGGCGCCGACGCCGCGGGACGCGTGCCCGCCGCGCTCAGAGGCGCCGACCGCTTCCACGCGCGCGAAGAGACGGTGGCGATGCTCAAGGAGAGCGGTCGCCTCGTGAAAGTGGAGCCGCATCGCCACAGCGTGCGCCACTGCTACCGCTGCGACACGGTGGTGGAGCCCCGCCTGTCCGACCAATGGTTCGTGAAGATGAAGCCGCTCGCCGAGCCTGCGCTCAGAGCGGTGCGCGACGGCACGATCCGCATCGCGCCCGAGCGGTGGCATGCGGTGTACGTGAATTGGCTCGAGGGCATCCGCGACTGGAACATCTCGCGCCAGCTCTGGTGGGGCCACCGCATTCCCGTGTGGTACTGCGACAACTGCGAAGGCGAACCGATCGTGAGTCGTGCGGATATACTGAAGTGCCCGAAGTGCGGCGGCGCGGTGCGGCAGGATCCGGACGTGCTCGACACGTGGTTCTCGAGCTGGCTCTGGCCGCTCTCCACGCTCGGCTGGCCCGACAAGACGACAGATCTCGAGGCGTTCTACCCGACCGATGTGCTCGTCACCGCGCCCGAGATCCTGTTCTTCTGGGTGGCGCGCATGGTGTTCGCGGGATTCAAGTTCATGGGGCGCGCACCGTTCCACACCGTGGCCCTCACCGGCACCGTGCGCGACATGGATCACGTGAAGATGTCGAAGTCGCTCGGCAACGGCATCGATCCGCTCGATGTGGTGCGGCTCTACGGTGCCGATGCGCTGCGCTACACCGTGATCGCGGGGCTCGGCATGGGCGCGGACGTGATGCTCGACCCGAACAATCTCGAGGCAAGCTTCGCGCCGGGACGGAATTTCGCGACGAAGCTTTGGAATATCGGGCGGTTCCTGCTTTCGAGTGTCGGGGAAAAGCAGACTGAGACGTTGGACGTTGGACTCGGGAAGACACTCGAGCTCACGAGGGCTGACGACTGGATCCTCGTCGCGGCTCGACGCGGCGATCGCGGAATGCGATTACGCGCTGGGGCCGGCGCGGCCGGTCGGCGCCCACTGGACGGAGGCGCAGCTCAACGCCGGGCTCCGGCTCTCGGAATTCACCGAGGTCGCACGGCGGTTCGTGTGGAATGAAGTGGCCGATTGGTATGTGGAGACCACGAAGGCGCGGATCGCGGCGGGCGGTGAGGACGGCGACACGGCGCGCGCGGTACTCGTGCATGTGTTCGACAACGCGCTGCGACTGCTGCATCCGGTGGTGCCGTTCATCACAGAGACGCTCTGGCAGCGGCTGCCGGGACGCAAAGACGGCGAATTCCTCGCGACGGCGGCGTGGCCCGACGAAGCGCGGCATCGTCTCGAAGCGCGCGACCGAGTTCGAACTCGTGCGCGAAGCGGTGACGGCCATCCGCCAGGTGCGCGCGGACTACAACATTCCGCCGGGCAAGATCATCGACGCCGTGCTCGTCGGCGCGAACGCCGCGGCGCGGACAGTGCTCACCGAGGAATCGGCGCTCATCGGCCGCCTCGCGCGCGCGAACGTGTCCGTCGTCGCATCGCCGCCGTCGGGCGCGGCGGCGCACGTGCTCCTCTCCGACGGTTCGCAGGCGATCGTTCCGCTCGCCGGCACGGTGGATGTCGGCAAGGAATGCGCGAAACTTGGCGACGAACTCTCCCAGCTCGAGAAGCAGCTCGCCAATCTCGAGCAACGGCTCGGCAACGAGAATTTCACCGCGCGCGCGAAACCCGAGGTCGTCGAGAGCGAACGCAAGAAGCTCGGTGAGTGGCGCACCCGCCGCGAGCAGCTCGCGGCGAAGAAGAAGGCGCTGTGCGGCGACTAGCGCTCGTGCTCGCCGCGGCGCTCGCGGCCGCGTGCGCCCAGCAAGGATTCCCGCCGGGCGGACCGCCGCGGCACACGCCGGCGGTACTCGACTCGGTCGCGCCCGAGAGCGGCGCCGTGAACTACCGCGGCAAGAGCGTCACGCTGATCTTCGATGAGGTGGTCTCGGAGCGACCCGCCGGCGCCGCGCAGAATCTCGCCGGCCTCGTCCTTATCTCGCCGCGTGATGGCGAGCCGAAGGTCGGTTGGCATCGCGACCGCCTCGAGATCCGCGGGCAGCGCGCCTGGAAGCCGATCACCGCGTACACGGTCACGCTCCGCCCGGGCCTCGCCGATCTCCATGGCAACGTGATCAAACGCCCCATCGTGATCATCTTCTCCACCGGCTCGTTCATCCCCGGCACGCTGATCCACGGTGCGGTGTTCGATTGGGCCACCGGGAAACCCGTGCCGAACGCGCTCGTGCAGATCTTCCTGCCGCCCGACAGCACGCAGTACATCACGCTCGCCGATTCGAGCGGACGGTACCAGCTGGGCACGATGCGCGCCGGCCCAATGACGATCCGCGGCGTGGCCGATCTCAACAGCAATCGTGCGCTCGATCCGCGCGAGCCATGGGACACCGTGGCGGTGAACCTCACCGACACGCTGTCGATGGACCTCTACACGTTCGTGCACGACTCGATCGGCCCGCGCATCTCGGGCCTCGAGATCCGCGATTCGCTCGCGATCAAGGTGACGTTCGACAAACCGGTGCTCATCTCGCAGCAAGCTCGACACGAGCAACTTCGTGCTGCGTTCCGGCGATTCCACCGTACTCGCGATCCGGCTCGTGCGGCCATGGCGCGACTACGATAAGGAACGCACCGATTCTCTGACCAAGGCCGATACGCTCGCGAAGAAGGACACCGCCGCGATCCGCCGGAAGAAGCAGGACTCCGTGGCCGCCGCGCTCAAGGACACGGTGCCCAAGGTCCCGCCGCCCGTGCCGACGCGCGCGCTGCCGAACAGCGAGTACCTCATCGCGCCGGCCAAGGCGCTCGCGACGGGCACGTGGTACCGCCTCGAAGCGCACGACGTGAAGAACCTCCTTGGTGACACGGCGAGTTCGTTGCGCACGGTGCAGTATCCCAAGCCGGTGCCGAAGGACACGACGAAGACGGGCCTCGGGCGCGACAGCACCGGCAAGTTGAAAGGGATCGCACCACCCGGACCGCCGCCCGTGAAGCCGCCAACACAATGAAGCGCGACGGCGACGAGCGGCGCGGATTGCCGAGCGTGAGCACGCTGCTCGAGAGCGACGGCGTGCAGACGCTGCTCGCGAACTCGCCACGGGAAGTCGTCACCGCAGCCGTGCGCGATGCCATCGACGCCGCGCGCGCCTCGGTCGCGAACGCCCCCGCCACCGACGCCGCGTGGTCGGCCGCCGTGCGCGACGCGCTCGCCGCGCGCGAACGCCCTTCCCTTCGCCGCGTGATCAACGCCACTGGCGTGATCCTCCACACGAACCTCGGCCGCGCGCCGCTCGCGCCTGCCGCGATCGAAGCGGTTGCGCAGGCCGCCGCCGGCTACGCGAACCTCGAATACGATCTCGCGCGTGGCGAGCGCGGCAGCCGTTACTCGCACTGTGTGTCGCTGCTGCGCGAACTCACGGGCGCCGAGGACGCCCTCGTGGTGAACAACGGCGCCGCGGCGCTGTTGCTGGCGCTCAATACCCTCGCGGACGGGCGCGACGCGATCGTGAGCCGCGGGGAACTGGTGGAGATCGGCGGCAGCTTCCGCATTCCCGACATCATGGCGCGCAGCGGCGCGCGCCTCGTGGAAGTGGGCACGACGAACCGCACCCATCTCGAGGATTATTCGCGCGGACTCGGCGCGCACGCCGGCGCGATCGTGAAGGTGCACCGTTCGAATTTCTCCATGGAGGGATTCACAGCGGAGGTAGACGTCAGGCAGCTCGCGCCGCTCGCGCAGTCGCGAGGCGCCGCGCTCATCCACGACCTGGGCAGCGGGCTCTTCATCGACCTGTCGCCGTGGGGACTCACCGGCGAGCCGATCGCGTTCGAAGCCGTGCGCGCTGGTGCCGATGTCATCACGATGAGCGGCGACAAACTGCTCGGCGGCCCGCAGGCGGGGATCATCCTCGGCCGCGCGGCAATGGTGTCGCGCCTTAGATCCAACCCGCTCACGCGCGCCTTGCGTGTGGACAAGCTCACGCTCGCCGCACTCGAGTCGACGCTGCGGTTGTATCGCGAGCCTGAGCGCGCACGGCGGGAGATCCCCGCGCTCGCGATGCTCACCACGGCGGTGGAAGAGATCCGCCCTCGCGCGCAGGCGATTGCCGCGAAGCTGGGCAAGCAAGCGACCGTGATCGAGAGCGAAGCCAGTGTGGGTGGCGGCGCGTTTCCCGCGGCGCGGATCCCGAGCGCCGCGATCGCGATCCGCGGCGACGCCGACGCGCTCGAGGCGCGGCTGCGCGCCCAACACGTGCCGGTGATCGGCCGTATCATGGATGGTCAGCTCCTGCTCGACTGTCGCTCGGTGCCACCGGGCGACGACGCCCTCCTCGCCGACGCGCTCGCCCGCGCCCTCGCATGAGCCCGCAGCCCGCCATCTTCCTCGACCGTGACGGCACGATCATCACGGATACCGGCTACATCTCGCGGCGCGAGGACGTGTCCCTGCTCGAGGGCGTGTCGATCCCGATCGCGCGCATCAATGAAGCGGGCGTGCCGCTCATCGTCGTCACGAACCAGAGCGGGATCGGACGCGGACGCTACACCGAGGCCGACTACGAGAACGTGAACAAACGCGTCCTCGAGCTGCTCTTGCCGCGCGGCGGGCACATTGACGCCACGTATCATTGCCCGCATGCGCCCGAAACGGAATGCGAGTGCCGCAAGCCCGGCACCCTGCTCTTCCGCCAGGCGGCAAAGGATCACGATCTCGATCTCGCGCGCTCATGGTTCATCGGCGACCGGCTGCGCGACATCGAGCCCGCGGCCGCGTTCGGCGCGCACGGCATCCTCGTGCCGCGGCTGCAGACGCCGAGCGCCGATGTCGTCACCGCGGGCGAACGATTCTTCGTCGCGACGACGCTCGACGCGGCGGTCACGCGCGCACTCGACAGCCTGCGCGCCACCCGCTAACATCACGCCCCATGGCGACCCGAGTCGCGGTGCTGGCATCCGGGCGCGGGTCCAATCTCCGCGCATTGCACGAATATCTCTCGCACGACAGCCGCTCCCGCGGCGTTCGTGTCATGCTCGTGCTCGCCGACCGTCCCGACGCCGGCGCGCTCACGTGGGCGCAAGAGCACAAGATCCATGCGGTCACGATGGACGAGGGCACCGGTGAGAGCGTGGGTCTCGCGATGCAGCTGCAACAGGCCGAGATCGATCTCG
Organism: uncultured Gemmatimonadaceae bacterium; assembly: GCA_963716745.1. Lineage (GTDB taxonomy): Bacteria > Gemmatimonadota > Gemmatimonadetes > Gemmatimonadales > Gemmatimonadaceae > DATKOH01. Next base: position 3,197,564 of record OY970320.1, on the reverse strand, counting down.
TCGTGCTCGCCGGATTCCTGAAGCTCGTGCCCAGCGGCGTCGTGAAGGCGTACAAGGGCGCGATGATCAACGTGCATCCGTCGCTGCTGCCCGCGTTCGGCGGCAAGGGGATGTATGGCAAGAAGATCCACGAGGCGGTGCTCGCATCGGGCGCGCGCGTCACCGGTGTCACCATACATTTCGTGGACGAGCACTACGATCGCGGGCCGATCATCGCGCAGTGGCCCGTGCCGGTGTTCGGCGATGACACTGTGGACACGCTCGCCGCGCGTGTGCTGCGCGTAGAACATCTGCTGCTGCCGCGCGTGGTCGCGGCGGTGGGACGCAAGCAGATCGGGCTCGGTCCCGACGGGAAAGTCACCGGCACGTTGCGCCACGCGGTGAGCCGCGCGGCATTCGCGATACAACCGCAGGAGGACGATGAGCTCGCCAATGAGATCGATTCCGCGCTCGTTCCGTAGCGCATTCGTGGCGGCGCTCGCCGCCCTATTCACCATCGCCACGGCACGCGCGAATGCGCAGGGCGCCGGCGACGCCCTCGCCAGCTGGATCGGCCTCGACGCACCCACCGGCCGCGAAGCGACCGCGATGCAGATCGTACAGCAGACGCAGCAAGGGTGGACGCGCGATGGCCTCGGCAATCTCATCATGCGCAAGGGCAAGGGCCGTCCGCGCCGTGTGGTCGCCTGCGCGATGGACACGCCGACGTTCGCGGTGAGCGAGATCACCGATGACGGCTATCTGCGCCTGCACGAAGCGGGCAACTGGGGCCCGCGCGGCATCATGTGGGACCAATATTTCGAAGGACAGCGCGTACGCATTGTGACCAACGGCGGCTGGCTCCCCGCGGTGACGGCGGTGCGCAGCACGCACCTCTGGCGCGGCCGGTTGCCGTCGGACGCTCCGGCCACGGTGGAGGAATTGTGGGTGGATGTCGGCGCGAAGAACCGCGCCGAGGTCGCGCAGATGGGGATCGGGTTGCTCGATGGCGTGGTGCGCGATTGGCCGAAGATGACCTTCAATGGATACACGTCGGGCCCGTTCGCCGCGGCGCGCGCGGGATGCGCGGCGGTGGCGACGCTCGCGATGGGCGCCGCGCCGAAGACCGGCGAAACGATATTCGCGCTCACGGTGCAAGGCGGATTCGCGTGGGCCGGACTCGGCGCGGTCACATTCCAGCTCGGCAACGTCGATTCGGTCTTCATCGCGGCGCCGAGCGTGGGTCGCGCGGATACGGCGAAGGCCTACATGGGCGACAGCACGTCACCGTTCGTCATGCGCATGGCGCCGCCGCCCTATGGGGCGACGTACACGGGCGCGGCCGGATCGAAGGGCGTCGTGACCGTGATCGCGATGCGGCCGATGAACCCGAACTCGCTCGCGGAAACGGTGCGCGATCAGGACGTGATGGCGTACGCGGCCGCGGTCGCGAAGGCCGCGGGCGTGAACGCGCCGGCGTCGATCCTCGCGCTCACGCCGCGCATGCCCAACGATGCGATCCGAAAGGACTCGCTCACCGAGGCGGCGGATGTGCTCGCGACGTTCACGAACGTGTACTCGGTGTCGGGCAACGAAGGGCTGATGCGCGACGCCGTGAAGAAGCTGCTCCCGAAGTGGGCGCAGGATGTCGCGACCGTGGACAGCGCGGGCAACTTGATCGTGGCCGCCGGCCCCGAGAGAGACACCGTGGTGTTCATCGCGCACATGGACGAGATCGGCTTCACGGTGCAGAAGATCGACCATGACGGCACGATCACGCTCGCGAACCGCGGCGGATTCTTCCGCTCGCTCTGGGAAGGACAGCCCGCGATCATGCACGTGGCGAAGGGTGCGCCGATGAACGGCGTGTTCCTGCCGCGCAAGACGGGCACGACCAAGCAGCCGCCGTCCATGCAGGCGTGGTTCGGCATGGATTCCGCCGCGCTCATGGCAAAGGGAGTGACCGTGGGCACGACGATCACCGGCGTGAAGGCCGCGACGCGTCTCGCCTCGTCGCGCTTCACGGCGCGCAGCATCGACGATCGCGCGGGCTGCACGAGTTTCATTCTCGCGCTGCGGCACATTCGAGCCCTCGACGCTCACACGGAAGACGTACTGGGTGTTCAGCACGCGCGAAGAAGTAGGTCTCGAGGGCGCGCGCGCGTTCGCCAACGATCATCCGCGGGGTGTGAAGCGTGTGTACGCCGTGGATACGTTCGTGAGCAGCGATTCTCCCCTCGAGAACCAGCGTTTCGCGTACGCCCCACTGGGCGCCGGCGCGGTGGCGCGCGCGCTCGACAATTCGAGCGTCACGCCGCCGGATGAACTCGCGCGCCTCATGAAGATCGTGAGAGCGGCGAACATCCCCTTCCAGTATGGGACCACCAACGGCGGGAATGACGGGAGTGAGTACGTTCGCTTTGGAACGGTCGATGTTCCCGTGGCGTGGCCGCTTCGCTATGCGCACTCGCCTGCCGAAGTGGTCGATCTCGCCGACATCCTCGCGCTCGGACGCGTCGTCCAGACGCTCGCCACCACACCTTAGGACTTCCATGCCCCGCGCCCTGCTCTCCGTTTCCGACAAGACCGGACTCGTCGACTTCGCGCGGGCGCTCACCGGCCTGGGCTGGGAACTCATCTCCACCGGCGGCACCGCGCGCGTGTTGCGCGAGGCCGAATCTCGCCGTGCGCGACGTCAGCGAGGTCACCGGATTCCCCGAGATGCTCGACGGCCGCGTGAAGACACTGCATCCCGCGGTGCATGGCGGCTTGCTTGCGCGGCGCGACGTGCCGGAGCACATGAAAGCCCTCGCCGAGCACAAGATCACGCCGATCGATCTCGTGGTGGTGAATCTGTATCCGTTCCGCGAGACGGCGGCCAAGCCGGGTGTGGCCGAGCACGAGGTGATCGAGAATATCGACATCGGCGGGCCGAGCATGCTGCGGTCGGCCGCGAAGAACTTCGCGAGCGTGTACGTGGTAGTGGATCCGGCGGACTATACGCGCGTACTCGCGACCGTCGCGGCCAAGGATGATGATCTCGAGCTGCGCCGGATGCTCGCGGAGAAGGCGTACGCGCACACGGGGTCCTACGACGGCGCGATCGCAGCATGGTTCGCGCGCACGCGCGGCGAACTGTTTCCCGAGCGCGTGGTGTTGAGCTTCGAGCGCGCACAGGGGCTTCGGTATGGAGAGAATCCGCACCAGAAGGCCGCGTTCTACACGGAGCGGAAAGGCGCCGGCCTCGCGGGTCTCGTGCAGAAGGGCGGCAAGGAGTTGAGCTTCAACAATCTGCTGGATCTCGAAGGCGCACTGCTCGCGAGTGACATGTTCGGCGACGAGCCGTGCTGCGCGATCATCAAGCACACCACGCCGTGCGGACTCGCCACGGGCGAGAGCGCGCTCGAGGCGTACCAGAAGGCGCTCGCCTGCGACCCGCAGAGCGCGTTCGGCAGCGTGATCTCGTTCACCGTTCCGGTGGACGAAGCGGCCGCTGACGCAGTGGCCGCGCTCTTCGTGGAGTGCGTGGTCGCGCCCAAGTTCAGCGACGCCGCCATCGAGATCCTCGGCCGCAAGAAGAACCTGCGCGTGCTCGAGGGCAAAGCGAAATGGGGCGAGCCCGCACTCGATTTCAAACGCGTGCGCGCCGGCGTGCTCGTGCAGGAGCGGCCGTCGACCGAGACCAACGCCGACACCTGGCAAGTCGTGACGCGCCGCGCACCGTCGGAAGCGGAGCGCACCGATCTCCTATTCGCCTGGCGCGCCGTTGCGAGTGTGAAATCGAATGCGATCGTGCTCACGCGCGACGGCGCGACCATCGGCATCGGCGCGGGGCAAATGTCGCGGGTGGACGCGAGTTTCCTGGCGGTGCACAAAGCACGCAACGCGGGACACGCGACGGCGGGCGCGGTGCTGGGCTCGGATGCGTTCTTCCCATTCCGCGATGGAGTGGACGCCGCGGCGGAAGCCGGGGATCACGGCCATCGTGCAGCCGGGAGGCTCCGTGCGGGATGATGAAGTCATTGGCGCAGCGAATGAGAAGGGGATCGCAATGGTATTCACGGGAACGCGGCTCTTCCGCCACTAGGAGCATGAACCGCGTCGATGGTACCGCGAACGGCGTGGTGGTACCGCAGACGGCGCGTTAGCGTTGGCGTTGGATACAGTTGACTGCGACGCGCGCGCATCCCAACGCCAACGCCACGCACGCCCTCAGCGGTACTAACCCCGCCCGTCGCGGTACCAAATCCGCAGCCAGGTAGCTGGAGCTAGACCGAACGCGAGCGGCGAGTCATCTTTAGGGAATGCCCCCCGAAAATTCCGCGGAGCTCGACTACCGCCCCAGTTATCTGGCCGCCGCACTCACTGCGCTGGCCGTTTTCATACTCTACTGTCTGACCCTCGCGCCGAGCACGGCGATGTGGGATACGAGTGAGTACATCTCGGCGGCGTACGTCTTCGGCCTTCCCCACCCGCCCGGCAATCCACTCTTCGTTCTGCTCGGACGCACCTTCGCGATCCTGCCGCTCGGCGGCCTCAGCGTCGCGGTGAAGGTGAATCTCCTCGCCGCCATTTGCAGCGCGCTCAGCGCCATGATGTGGTTCCTGATCGCCGAGCGTGTGCTGGTGAATTGGCTGCCCGAGCGATGGGAGCGGATCACCGGCGGCGTGCTCGCGGCCGTGATCGGCGCAACGGCGTTCACGGTGTGGAACCAGAGCGTCGTCAACGAGAAGGTGTACACCGTGGCGGCGCTCGGGCTCGCGATCATCTCGTGGCTCACCGTGCGCTGGAGCGACGATCCCGACAGTCCGAACGCCGACAAGACGCTCGTGCTCATCGCGTACCTGGGCGGGCTCGGCTACGCGAACCACATGATGGGGTTCCTCGCGGGGCCGGCGGTGCTCGCGGCGGTCTTCACGCGGCGCCCCGCGAAGATCATGCAGTGGAAGCTCGTGCTCGCCTGCGTCGGCGCGCTGCTGCTCGGCATGTCGCCCTTCCTCACGCAGCCGATCCGCGCGGCGCACTTCCCGCCGATCAACGAGGGCGAGCCCACCACGTGGAACGCCTTCTGGGACAATTTCAATCGCGTGCAGTACGCGAAGCCGCCGCTGCTCGACCGGCAGGCGCCGTTCTTCGGCTTCGATTTCAAGTGGAACGGATTCACCATGCCGCCCATCGCCGCGCATCTGTACGGCCAGCTCGGCATGTACTGGTTCTACTTCAAGTGGCAGTGGTTCCGCGATCCGATCCCCACGGCGGCCAGCGCGATGTGGCAGAGCACCCTCGCGGGCGTGTTCTTCATTCTGGGCATGTTCGGCGGCTGGGTGCACTTCAAGCGCGACCGGCGCAGCTGGTGGTACTTCGCGACGTTCATGTTCACGATCACGCTGGTGCTCATCTTCTACCTCAATTTCAAGTTCGGCAATTCGCAGGCGCCCGAACTCGGCGAGAGCATCCCACGCGAAGTGCGCGACCGCGATTATTTCTTCATGGTGAGCTTCGCGGCGTGGGGCGTGTGGGCCGCGCTCGGACTCGTGTGGGTGTGGGAAGGGCATCGCCGAGATCTTCGGCGTCGAGCAAGTGAAGATCGGCCGCGAGACGATGGAGATCCCGGTGCGACAGAGTTGGCTGCTCGCGATGCCGGTGCTCGCGATCGCGTTCGTGCCGCTCTTCCTGAATTACAAGGCCGCGTCGCGCGCACATCAGACCGACACGCGTGACTTCGCGCACGATCTGCTGGATTCAGTCGAACCGTACGGCGTGCTCATCACCGCCGGCGACAACGACACCTTCCCGCTCTGGTACGCGCAGGAAGTGGAGGGATCCGCAAGGATGTGCTCGTGCTCTGCACATCGCTGTTGAACACCGATTGGTACATCCGGCAGATGATCCGCCGCCCGGTGTACGATTACGATGCGGCGAAGGGACCGTCGCTCTATCGCGGCAAGACGTGGATCAAGCCGAACGGTTCGCCGATCAAGATGACGATGGACGAGGCGAACGCGCTGCCCGAGTATCTGGAGCTGCGCGAGCCGCAGATGTTCACGAAGGACAGCATCAAGGCACGGTTGCAGCCGCAGATCCTGGAGCGTGCGAACATCGTGATCCTTCGGATCATCAAGGATGACTATCCGGCGCGTCCGCTGTATTTCAGCCGCACCATGGGGAATACGCCAACGCAGCTCGGGCTCGAGCAGTACTTGCTCGGCCAGGGCCTCGCGCGAAAGTTGATGCCCACCATCCCGAAGGCGTCGCCGGACACGCTGCGCGCGCAAGACGGATGGCTCGATCTCAAGACGACGCTCGATCTGTGGAACAACGATTTCCTGGGACCGGCGGCCGTGGTCAAGCGCGGGCTGTGGGTGGATCGCGCGAGCGTGGGGATCCCGTATATCTACGCCGCGACGGCAGTGAACCTCTCGCAGATCCTGGCGCAGCGGGGCGATACTGCGGCGGCGCTCAAGATGATGGGGACGGCGAGGCAGGTGGTGAAGGCGACGGATCTGGAAGGGCTGTTCCAGATGGTGCCGAGGGGGAAGGATCAGTAACGGCGAGCAATACGAGTGCGTTAGCGGGAGTAGTACTGGAGGCGTGTCTAGCGTCTACTGCAACAGACGGCGCGTATAGCGTATGGTACACAGGAGCGGTGGCAGAGTCTGGTTTATTGCGCCAGTCTTGAAAACTGGAGGACCCGCAAGGGTTCCGGGGGTTCGAATCCCTCCCGCTCCGTCAGCAAGTCTGAGCCCGCGCGCGAGTGCGGGCTCTTTCTTGGGGGACTGGCCATCCCTGCCCGGTTCTCTGCGGCGCACCACGAGCCACGATCCTGCCAGATTTCGGCCCGCTTAGGACCGCCTTCTCAGTCAGCGCGCTGGGCAGTACCAGTTTCAGATGTCGCTAGGGCAACGCATAATCCGCCTCGGCGCCAGTCGTTGAATTCACGAATGTGATCACGTAGCAGCAGGAGTTGTGACAGTTGAGACCCGTATCTTTGTCTCACCCGCAGCCGGCGGGAATTCATCCATTACACCTCAACTCGTTGAGGAAGACGGTCCGACAAATTGGAACCAACGTCCCTCATTACGCTGCCCGGGCGAGAGCGCGGACGTTTCTTTTGGGCTAGGATTCAGCCCGCAACGCTGTACTCGGATTCGTGTGCGAGGCGCGCCAAGAGGGACCCGCTGCCGCAAGCACCGCGATACCGAGCATGCAAGCGGCGACCTGCGCGTACACCACTGGGTCCCACGGCGACACGTCGAACAGCAATGGCCCCACCTCACCCCCCACGGAGACCGCGACACCGAAACCAATTAGAATTCCTAGGAGCGTCAATAGCACGGCTTCGCGAGACGCGAGAAGGACGAGCTTCGCTGGTGAAGCGCCCAGCGCTGCGCGCACGGAGACTCTCCGGCGCGGTTGGTCACGCCATAAGCGACCAATCCATACAATCCAATCGCGGCTACTGCCATGGCGAGTGGTCCTGTAGGTCGAAGATGTCGCCGACAGCCGCCAGGGGCGGATCAGTGGCTCAAGCTGTCGGCGCATTGTGCGCACGTCCACGCCCACGAGGGTCGGATCGACCTGGAAGAAGGCACGCCGTACCATCGCGATGACTTGAGACGGTTCACCGGAGGTACGAACCATGAGAGTGGTAGCCGTGAATAGATCGGCGCGTTGCTCGAGCGGTACGTAGAACTGTGCCTCTTGTTCTTCGTGAAGTGCTCGAAGCCGAGTGTCCGCCACAACGCCGACTACTGTCGAACACGTTGTGTCGGCCCTGAAAAGGACGCAGCGGCCGATCGCATTCTCACCGGGCCACAGAGTAGAAGCCATCTTCTCATTCACAACTGCGACAAGCGGCGCTCCTACCACGTCACCGCGCGCGAAGCCGCGACCTCCACGGAGCAGGATACCAAGTGCCCCAAAAAAATCCGCGGAGATTCCGTTGCCAATTGCGCGCGTCCCTCCAATAACGGCGGTGCCCCGCACGCCAGGAAGGTGGACGGGCATCGAAATATTCCACGTGAAAGGGGCAGTAAAGTGAGAGACTTGTTGCATCCACGCCGGATGTGCCCTGAAGATGCCCTGAGTGCGCCGCAGAACTTGGTCTAATTGCTTGACATGAATCCCATCGTGATTGTATGGTGGCGATCAGAAGGCGATCCACGGAAAAGCCCAGATCGAGAATGCGAATCTGCTGAAGGCTTCGCGAGAACAGGCCCGCGCCCACCAGTAGCGCAGCCACGAGACTCGCCTGAAGTAAGACAAGGCCGCGGCGTAGATTGTCGCTTCGACGGCTCGCTCGTGTATTGATCCACCGAGCAGGGACGTAAACTCGGACAACCCCAGGCGGGCTAGGGCAGTAGTCCGACGAGATTCCGATCACCACCGCTGCGGCAGCGGCGAACAATGACGCGCGATGGCCGAGAAATACACTGCCCCACTCCACGTCGGGCAGAAGCATGCGCCGAACCAACATTGTGCCGCCAGATGCGATTGCCAGAGCCACAAACCAACCTGTAATGCTTAGCGCGAGTCCCTCTATGAGGAATATCTGCGCGATTCGCGCGCGGGTCGCGCCAAGGGCTACGCGAATTCCGAGCTCTCTTCGTCGCCGAATCGTTCGTGCAACGACAAGGTTGCCGACGTTCGCGACAGCAATCAGCAGCACGGCGAACGACACGCCAAACAGCCAAGCCGCGACCCTGGCACGAATGCTCGTCGATCCGTCTGCGAAGCGCGAACCGGCGATGGGCACGGAGTCACTCTTGGCTTCGCGCCTAGCCAAGGACGATGTGCCATCCCGCGGCGTTCGACAATCGTGCTTTGGACGGCAGCTTGGGACGCGGATGATTAGGCCCAACTCTGGCGACCACCTCATACCATGCAGAGCGTTCATCGGAATACCATTCGCTGCCGCTGTGGTAAGCAGCGCCGACGCTGAAAGGAATCCAAGCATCCGTCTTCTCAATGTCAATGCCAGCGAATCCCATGGGCGCCACACCAATGCTCGTACGGCGCTCTGCACGCACTCCGTCGCCCGCGCGAGACTCGCCCGCAAGGCGCCGAAGGCAGTATCAGTGACACGCTCCCCTCCGAACCGGTCCTCGTTCGAGGCGAAGAATCGCCCATGGTCGGCTTCGCATTCAAGACGTTGAAATAGCTTGCGGTCACGATCTCGATGTGCGCCATTCGAGACGCTGCGCCAATCCCGAGCGACAGATCGATCCTACCCGTGGCTGCAATTGACGTGAAAGCGTGCACACCGCTTCGCAGGTCGAGGAAGCGGGGGTAGGATGTGAAGAACTCGGCAGGCTGGTCTCCGGCAAAGCTCGAGATGAAAGACGCTCTCGGGAGAGCTGATTCCGGGTGGAGAGCGCAAGAGGAGGCGATCGACCACGTCGAACAAAACTGTGTTTACGCCGACTCCAGTCGCAATCGTGAGCACGATCGCGATAGCTGACGCTGGTGCACGGCGGCTCATTCTGAGAACGAACCGGAAATCCTGCAAAGCTGTGACCCAGCGGCCAGGCTCGGATTGCTCCCTCATGCTCTTCTCCAGCTAAGGCACGGCTCTACGACTACAGCCGGCGAGCGTTCGCGGCAATCGACGCAGAGTCGCTGATCTGCGTCGCGCCGCGAATTCCTCAAGCAGCAGCAATTCCTCTACCGCACCGCGCTCGTGTGCGAGCTGCAGGCCGCGGTGGCCTGTTGGTCACTGCTCCGAAGGAGGACCACCACCACATCCGTGTGACGATCGCCGAGTGGCTCATTCCAGAGCTGCACTTGCGCCGTGGTCACGCCAGCAACTGCTGGAAAGGCTCGCTGAACGTCGACCCCCTTTGGAATCGTTTCGCCCGCAGACGTCGATCTTGTTGCCACGACCTCGAGTTCAGGACTGAGGACGAACCAGTACCAACTCGCAACTCCCGAGTCCAGTTGAATGCGGCCGGGTAATCGCGTGAGAGTAGCGACTGAATGCCCTCATGCGTCACGATCAAAGGCGACCGTTCAGTCGACGCGACCGGCAGGCAATCGGATCGCCCCACAGCGTCAACTGGTAGCTGGGAGGCCTGGAATGGCGTGCACTGGACTAATGCCGCCACCCCGCGCGACTAGCGACCTAAACGCCGACTCCTGTGTCTATCATTTTCAACCTAAGCCTCAGGTTCGGTGATGTATCACATTCTATGGCGAATTGCGGCGAGCGGTGGAAGTCGTGCTATTGATGTTCGTCAGTAGGGTCGATCAGCTTTTGCGAGCCAGCGCCCGCTGCACCTCCTTCTCGAGATCGACCGGCGACAGCGCGCCCTCAAAGAGACGGCCATTAATCACAATCGTTGGTGTCCCGTGTATCGTTAGCAACGCACCGGCGGCTTCGTCCGCCAAGATCGCGGTACTATCCCGCGAGTCGCTGAGGCAGAGTTGGAAATCGGTGAGGTCCGGCACGCGCGCATCAGTAGCCATCTCGTTCCAACTTCGTATACCGATCGCGCCCTGAGACGCTGCCGCTGCCGAAAGCCGCGCTATGTCGCCCGCATCAACGAGAAGCGCCACTATCGAGCATGGAGCTCGCACGAGACGCGCATTCACATAGCTGCCGTGCGCGCGAACCGGCCACGCGTCAGCGGTGAGAGGAGTTGCGTCCTCGTTGGCCTGTATGGCACGTCCGAGAGGCACTAACCACAATCGCAATTGAGGCATAAGAGGTCCCGCGAATGGTGTCGGTCGACACTCGATCGCCTAGGAGAGTTCGCAAACTGCGTGACTCGACCTTCTGCTGGTCAGCAGTCTATGCTCGCAGGAACGAGCCTACAATCGCTCTAACGGTTGACTTGGGCGCCTCTCAGCCCAAGGAGCGATATCGAATCAGAGCTCCCTTCATCAATCGCAATGCGCGTCGACTGGTGCGCTCCGAGCGTCTATCGCGCATTCGTAATTCGGCGCCGAACGCTCGCCGCAAGCGTAAAGGTTCGGGAGCCATAACCGGACGTTCTCGTCCGGAGCGAGCAGGTGGCGAACCTCAGGAGCAGATCAAGGACGACGATCTACGCAGCACGATCGAGCCTCGTAGAGCGGCGTCCCAGTTCGCTCATCCGAGCGAGCAAAGACTTACGGCACGTCGCCCTCATCCGCGCGCCGCGCGACAGGCGCGCAACAGCGAGAGAATCTAAGCCATCGATCCGTCGGACTTGCCCACAGAGTGCGAGTAGGCGACAACTTCTAGACGGCTCCTAAGGGCGAGCTTTTCAAGGATGTTGTGCACGTGACTCTTCACCGTGTGAATGGCGAGATTGAGACGACTCGCGATCTCTCGATTGCTGAGCCCCTCCTTCAGCAGATCAATTACCTCACGCTCTCGGCTCGTGAGTCGGATCGCTCCGAGGACGTCGGGTGGGGGCTTGCTCGCTGCGAGGGCCGCGGCGCGCTCAAAGACTGAAGTCTTCATCCGATTCAGTGAGGATTCCTGCCCCTTCGCCACGCTTTGCAGTGAAGCGAGGAATTCCTCGAACGACGCGTCCTTCGCGATAAATGCAGTCGCTCCCGCATCAAGGTAGGCTGCGAATTCATCGAACAGGGGAAGCAAGCCCATGAGAATGATCTTCAATGCTGGCACGTCAGCATGAATATTCGAGGTCACAGTCAGACTATTGCGGTCGGAAAGACCGTAGTCGAGCAAGACAATGTCCGGGAGGACGACTGGAATCTTGAGGAGTGTGTCCTCCACATCTCCGGATGCGCCCACAACCTCAAAACCGGGCACACTCGTAACTAGTGAGGCGATACCTTCGCGCACGAGCTGATTGTCGTCGACCAGAACTACCGTGATCCGACGGAGCGAGTTCGTCATGCGGTTACTCGACTGCGTCTTGACACGAGGCAATCGCGACCGCGCGACCGCGCGCTGATTCCAGGCTTGCGGCGATCGAGGGGCCTAAGCACGTGCCCCCGATCCGGACCAGCGATCCAAAGCCGCGGACTGCGGTAGGGCGTGGCGCGAAGCGCAGTTCCCCAATGTCTCGACGAGCCGGGTGTCGACAGTCCTCTCGCGCACCGGCGATTCACACGAGACCGGGACGCAGTCCTGAGCGAGGCACACGGAGCAGGAGAAGGCACTGGCGAAACGCGTGGATGCATGCGTAAGGGGTACATGCGGAGGAGGTTCGAAGGATTCTCTTCGCGCCGGCTCCCTGGGAGCGCGTGACTGTCAGGTATATCACATTCGTCAACTTAATAGCTAAATGCAAGCCGCATGAGATTGGAGTTTTCTAGCGTGAATTGGCCTGACGTCTCCCAGCAGTTACGCAAGAACGCTATCAAAGGAGTGTGACAGGGCCGTTCCACTCCGCAGGGCTAATGCCCGCCGCGGAGACGCCAGCGATCCCCGCGCGAATGCGTTCCCTGCTCCGCCGACAGGACTCCGTATTCGGCGCTCACAAGAAATCCGTGGTTAGTGGCGCACACTTATTCCTACACGCACAGCGAAACTCCATGAATCAAAAGCATCCGCTCAGGCGACTTCAGCATGCTTCCCGAGAACTGCTTGAAGTTGCGCGGTGGCAATGGATCTTGCGGGAGATCGCGGGTGATCGAGACTCCGTTCATATGCCGCCATCCGTCGCAGGTGCTCCGCGTGACCGGTCCCGTCGTCTATCTGCTCGACCGACGCGACGTCGCGTGCAGTGCGCTCGCGGCCGCGGAGCGGCAGCTCTCGCCGGAGGATCGCGCGCGACATGCCGCCTTCCGGCGGCCCGAGCGCCAGGAGCAATTCACGCTCGGCCGCGCGCTGCTCCGCCGCGCGGCGGCGCACGCGATGGACTGCGAACCAGCCTCGCTCGATATCACGAGTCACGCCGATGGGCGCGCGCAGGTGACGGCACCGGCATGGTTTCGTGCCGAAGTTCAGTCTCTCGCATAGCGGCGATTGGATCGCATGTGCAGTGCACCCGAGTATCGCGATCGGGCTCGATGTCGAGTGCATGGATGCGACACGCGATCTCATCGCCATCAGTTCGCTGACATTCGGCGCTGACGAGCATTCGTGGCTCATCCGCCAGCCATTGATGACCTCCGCGTTCTATCGCCTGTGGACCGGGCGCGAGGCGCTGATCAAGCTCGCCGCTGAGCTCGGTTCACCGGCCGGCGCGACTGGCGCCTTGGTCGTCGATGGATCGCTCATTGAAGCGCCCGCGCCTGCAGCCGGTTGGTATCACACCGAAGTCCGGCCGGGTGTCGCGCTCAGTCTCGTTTGGGAACGCGACAGCGGCCCGCCGCGCGTGGACTCGTTAAGGCGGGCGACGCAATAGAACTCACGACTCGCTAATAGAGAGTCGCGACGTAGCTGTCCAGCGGGTCCTCTAGCAAGGACTCAGGGCTTGTGGACGTTAGGGTCATCGTCCGGCTCTCCCCTTCGATCGACGCCGCCGCAAGCTGATGCCCGGTCTTCGCGTCGAGTATCTCGAGTCGAATCTCATTCGCTAGGCTTTCCGGACCACTCCGTCGCTCTTTGTTCCCAATGTGCGACCGTAGGAATTACGACGTACCCGACGTTAAGTGCCCGCGCGGCCGCCATGGTGCTGTCCAGCGGTTGCACACTCGCGGCAACGTGGAGCGTCGCCGCCTTCTTGCCGAATGCGATGGCTACCGCCGTTGCCGCTGACTGTCCGGAGCCGGCGTAGGTCTTCGTCTCATAGGTGCCGTCCGCGGGTACGGCCACATACACGCCCAATGCCGGGTCGAGGGTGACTTTCCCCGTTCCCGACAGACTATTCACATGATACGTGGCAGTGCACCCCATGATTCCGATAGCAACCATAGCGGCAGTCGCAAGTCTCACTCTCAACGTATTCCCCCAGCGCAAAAGGTAGAAATCATCGATCCCCGCTGAGGGACGACCAGGCAACTTCCAGAGTCAATCACCCCGTCCCTTAACCGTCACGCCTCCGTCCTCGGACGGGGAGAACAGCGGCGTGAGGAGCGCGATGCTCGTGATGCCGATGAGCATCGTCACTCCGAAGAAGTGCAACGCGGGCGTCGCGCTCAAACCGAGCAGGCCGAAGGAGAGCAGTGCGCTCGTCGAGGCGAGCACCACGGCCAGCCATCCGCGCGCGCGTCTCGCGCCGTGCGCCTCCTCGAGGAAGATCCCGTAGTCCACGCCCATGCCGAGGAGCAACAGCAGGGCCAGCACGTGCATGAGTTGCACCGGCTGCCCGATCATCGCCGAGCACCGCCACTGTGAAGAGGATCCCCGTCGCCCGTTGGCGCGAGCACGCGCCAAGCCCGGCGTCCATAGCGTGGCAGCAGCACGCCCCAAAGCAGCACGAAGCTGACGATGACCACGCCGAGCATCTGCCGCCGGTAACGCCCTAGCAGAGCAGACTGCGCGGCGACGTTGTCGATCCACTGCGCCCCGGCAACCGTGGAGGCGATCGCGCGCAATCGCGCGACGTTGGCGGCGTTCACTCCCTCGAGATCGACCACGCTGACCCAGTCATCGCCAATGCGCCCGAGCCAGCGATGACGCCCCGCATTCGGAGATCGGGCTCGCGAGCCACGCATCGATCGTGACGTCGCCGTTGGTGGCGGCGACCTCGCGTCGTACACTGTCGGCCCACGACCTGCCGCTCTCCCAAACGCGACGAAAGCAGGTCAAGCGCGCCGCCCACACGGTATAGCCGCGCATCGGCGAGCGCACCGGTCCGTCGCCTGTGCTCTGTGCGATGGTACCCACAGCGATACGGCGTTATAGCCCGCGAGCGCTCCGGTCGCGGCGAGACTGTCGAGCGGCACGCGCACCGCCTCTTCGCGCTCCAGCAGCGTCTCGGCATCGGGAGCATGCATGAGCAGGAATTGCGCTGGCGCCGCGACGCGCATAATGCGCGCTACCTCGCGTTGCTCATCGACGAGCGTGGCCGGTGCGTTCACCAGCAGGCGGATGTCATCATCGAAGGTGACGCGCGAAAGTCCGATGGCGACCACGATGATGCCGCCGATCACGACGATCGCTCCGACCGAACCGGCTCGCCGCGCGGAGGGCCAGCGCGTGATGGAGCGTCCGAGCCACTTCGCCGCCGCCGTCTCGCCCGGCGGGCGACGATCGAGCCAGGGGAACCACAGCACCACGGTGATCCACGCGAAGAACAATCCCGCGATCGAGAAGACCGCCATTTGGCGGAGCCCCGGGAACGGTGTCAACGCGAGACCGAGGTAGCCGAGTGCGGTCGTGCCCACCGCGAACAGCAGCGCGGGCAGCAGTGCGCGCATCATCGCGTCGCCCTTGCCCGCATCGCCGATCCGGTGTGAGAAGTAGAGCACTCCGTAGTCCTGCGCGACACCGAGCAAGCTCGCGCCGAACACGAGCGTGATCAGATGGATCCGATCGAAGACGAGCCCGCTAACCGAGAGCGCGCCCACGAGTCCGACCGCGAGCGAGAGGCCGACCAGAACGAGCGGCGCGAGGGAACGGAAGGTGACCCACAGCAGGAGGAGGATCCCGGCGATCGATCCCCACCCGATGATCGCCATCTCCCGCTGCGCCGTCTGAGCCGCATCGTGAGCGAAGAGGATCACGCCGGCGGTCATCACGCGGATATTCAGCTCGGCGGCGCGCGCCGAATCACGCGCCGCGTCGAGTACTGGGACGATCTCGCGTTGTGCGCGGATGGCGAACGACGGGGCCGCGAGCCGCATCGTGAGCACGACGTAGGAGATCCCGCTGTCCACCACCTGCAGTTCGCCGTCCACCGGCCGCGCGGGTGTCTCCTGCGCGCGCGCGAGCAACCAACGGCGGAAGAGGCCGAAGGGGTCGTCCCGCCAGTTGCCCATGCGCCCAACAGCCAAAGGACTCGAGAGATCGCTCAGCGCCGCGCCCGCCCAATCCTCGCTCGTACGCTCGGTGAGCGCGCGCCGATCGGCAGCCGTGAGCAAACCCGCACGATGCATCCACCACGGGGCGAGCGCGTCACTCCGGCCGCTGTCGTCGGCGTGTTCGAGGCTCAGCCATTCGGGGTGAGCGGCGACCACGCGCCGATACGCATCGGCGGCCCGTCGCGCCGCGTCCCAATCGCGAGCGCCGACGAGCACGATCACGCGCGACTGTCCGAGAGCGGATACCTTGTTCAGCGCCTCCTGCAGCGCGAGATCGCGCTCCGGCGCGGGGAGGAGCGCGAGGATGTTCGTCTCGAGCGAACGCCGCTCGATGAGCGAGAACCACAGCACGTGCGCGAGCGCGAACAACTACGACCCCCAACCAGCCCAACGCGAGCCAGCGGCGCAGACCGGGGGATGCGCTACTCAAGCTCGCGTGCCTCCTCCGGTTGCATTGCCGCGGCGCCGGTCGCGATGCCGGAGAAGACGATGACCGTCACGTCGCCGCCGGCATCGTGAAGCGCGATGCGCCGCACGTATGCACCGCCCTGCAGTTCGATCCCCGCGATCGTCGCGCGCATGCCCGCCGTGCGCGGCGAGAGCGCCGCGCTCCAATTCGCGCCGTCGGTCTTGGCGGACACCGCGAAGCTCGCGGCGAGCCGGCTCAGATCGCCGCCGAACAGGGAGAACAGCAGATCATTGATCGCGCGCACACCGGGCTCCTGCTGCGCCGACAGCCGCTGCGGCGCCTCGCCGGCGCGCGACTCGGTGATCCCTTCGCGCGTGACCAGCAGCGAAGTCGCGAAGGGCCGCAGCGTGCGCCAGAGGATTCCCTTCCCCGCGGAAACGCAGAAACGGCCGGAGGACTTCACGGGCTGCTTCACCCCCACCAGCGCTTTGCTCTGTTCGAACGTTCCACAGAAAATGGACGGCGAGGCGAGCTGCCGCTGGATCCGCGCGAGCGCCACGCTGTCTTGCGCCGGGATTCGCGCGGCGACGACGCACAGCGCGATGGCCGTCGCGGACGCTCGCGTCATGCGGACGGGAGCCCGAGTCTCTCGAACAGGATCGGCGGCGACACGAAGCACATCTCCTGCGTCTCCATGCTCACCGCGACCTGCGTCGTGCTCCCCTTGCTCAGCCGCGCTCCGCTCGCCGCGTCGGTGATGACGATACTCGATCCGCAGCCGCTGCTCCCATTCCACGAGCTCGGCGCGCACGATGATCCGTTGGCCGAGGACTGCGGGCTGCGCGTAGCGCACATGGAGATCGATCACCGGCCACGCGAATCCGGAATCGCGCATCTGCGCGTAGCCGTATCCGATGCCATCCATCAGCGCACAGCGCGCGTCCTCGAAGTATTTCGCGTAGTGGCCATGCCACACCACTTGGAGCGCATCCACGTCGTAGAACTGCACCTGGATCTCGACCTCCGCGAAATGCCGCGCTGGCTCACTCACTGTTCCGCCCGGACTCCGGTTCCGCCCAGAAGTCATAGAAGTTGAACCATTCGAACGGCGCCTCAAGGCAGTAGTGCTGCAATCGCGCGGCGTACTCGCTCGCGAGCGCCGCGAGCGCACGGTCTCGGTCCCGTCGCGGCAAGTCGATCTGGTCGCGGAAGAGCTCGTAGTACACATGATACTCCGCCCCGCGCCTGAGGCAGAACATCAGATAGATCGGGCAGCGGAGCAAGCTCCCCAGAATGTACGGACCCACGGGGAACGCGGCGCGATCGCCCAGCAGCTCGGCGAATGCGACGCGCGGATGCGCCGACACCGGCACGCGGTCGCCCGCCATGACGACGAATTCCCCGGCGTCCACCTTCTGCCCGATCAGGATCGCGGCCTCCGGCGTGAGATCGGTCACCTGCATCAAGTTGAGCGCACTCTCCGGATTCAGCTCGGCGAGCATCTGGTTGAACACGCGCGCGTGCTTGGTATGGACCAGCACCGTGATGCGAAGCCCCGGGCGCCGCTTCGAAAGCACGCGACAGAGCTCGATGTTGCCAAGGTGCGACGTGATGATCAGGCCGCCGCGCCCGAGTTCGATCTGGGCCGCGACAGCTTCGCGTCCGTGGAACTCCACGGGGAACGTGTCGACGGTGTCGCTCCAGATGCGCACCTTGTCGATGATGCACTCCGCATAGGAGCTGAAATGATGGAGGACTTCCAGCGCACCCGCCTTCTCAGGTGCGCGGCCCAGCGTACGATTCACTCTGGCGAGATACGCACGCGATGCCGCGCGCGCGCGCGAGTTGGTCGCGATGTAGAAGACCACCGTCGGGAACACCACGAGACGGAACATCGTGCGCCCGAAGAGCCGGTACACCCACAGCAGGAATCGAATCCCGGCGGCGAAGGTCCGCTCATCCGCGCGCGCCCAATGGTTCGGCAGGGCGCGCGCGGTCATGCGGCCCTCCATTTCCTGGCGAGCAACCACGGCAAGCGAACGATCATCCCGAGGAACAGGCGAAGATGCATGAACATCACCAGCAGGTTGTCCCACCCCATACGATAGTGCGAGATGCCGTCGGCCGGGATAGCGGACTCTCGTCGGGAGCGTGACGAATTCGCATCCGCGCCAATGCAGCCGGATCAGCAGTTCGATGTCGAACTCCATGTGACGCCCGATCGGCGTGGCCGCATCGAGCGCGAGTACGGTCTCGACGGGATACACGCGAAAGCCGCACATCGTATCGCGGATCTCGAACGATAGCGTGTGCACCCAGGTGAGGATGTGCGTCACCCACCGCCCGACCGCCCGATACCTCGGCATCGACGCGTCGAAGATCGGGCGGCCGAGTATCACCGCGGTGGGATGTTCGCGCGCGAGGGCGAGGAACGCCGGGATGTCCGCGCTGTCATGCTGGCCGTCGGCATCGATCTGCAGTGCGTGCGTGTAGCCGAGCGCTCTCGCCCGCACGAGGCCATCGAGCACTGCCGCTCCCTTCCCTCCGTTCTGCGCGCGGCGCACGAGCGTCACACGCTCGCCAGCGGCCGCGGCGATCGCATCCAGCGCCCGCGCACACTCGGCGCCGCTGCCGTCGTCGACGACGATGCAATGCAAGCCGGCGTCGCCGACGCTCCGCACCATGTCGCCCACGGTCGTCGCGTGGTCGAACACGGGGATCACGGCCGTGATTCGGATCTCGGTCATGTGGCGAAGATGATCCGCCCGCTCGAATGCCGGCCAGTGTCCGAATCGTAGACGAACGCGAGCGACGCGCGTTCAGCGCTCCAACGCAGGGACAGACGCACGACCGAATCCGGCCGGATCGGCCGCTGGAACTTGAGCGCCTCGATGCGAGTGAAGCCACGCCCGACGCCGAATTGCGCGCGCGCGAAATGGATCGCCCACTGGATCTGCGCGACGCCGGGCAGGATCGGAGCGCCGTCGAAATGCCCGTCGAAGTGTGCGAGGCCCGCGGGGATGCGAAGCTCGAATACGGCGTCGGCCGCGGAGCGCGAGGTGAGCGCTGCCACCGGCAGCACCGGCGCCGCGTCGGCGAAAAGCGCCGCGAGCGCGGCGGTAGTCGTCTTGCCCTGCGAGTCCATCGGCAACTCTTCCACGAAGCGCCAGCGGCGCGGCAGCGCGACGCGCTCCGTTCCCTGAGCGAGCAGTTCGCGGAGTGCGTGTGAGAGCGTGGCCTTCCCATCGCGCGCGAGCGCCGCCGCGCCTTCATCGCTCAGGACGATCACCGCCGCCAACTGTTCGCGCGGCGCGTTCAGCGCGACCACGCGCGCTTCTCGCACCCATGGCGAAGCAGTGAGCCCCCGCTCGATGCCGTCCAGAGACACGCGCTTGCCCTCGACCTTCGCGATGCGGTCGGCGCGGCCGCCGAGTCTGAATGTGCCGTTTGGATCCAACGCCGCGAGATCGGCGGTGACGAACCAATCGTCATTGGCCAGATACGCCGACCGCACCGCGAGTCGGCCGTCCTCGATGCGCACCGCGATGCCGGGAAATACGCTCCACGGCGCGTCGGTGCCTTCGCGTTGTCGCCGCGTCGCGATGCCGCCCGTCTCGGAACTGCCGAGCACTTCGATCGGTCTCCTGCCGAGCAACCGTTCGGTGGTGTGCGCGGCCTCTGCCGGCAACGGGCCGCCCGAAGAGAACACCGCCCGAACTCCGGCGCGCGCGGCGCTCCAATCGATCGCGTGTGGCAGCCGTCGCAGGAGCGCAGGGCTCGACACCACCGCCGACCGGCGCCCCGTCAGCGCCTCCGCCAGCTCCTCGGGATATTCGATCGTTCGCGAGAGGAAGCTCCTCTTCGTGGCGATCGGCCACAGGATCTTGTAGAGCAATCCGTAAATGTGCTGGTGCGAGACGGTGGCCACGAAGTCCGCGTCGCCGATCTCGTCGCCGAACGTCCGCTCCAGAGTCTCCACCTCATGAGCGAGTTGCGCGAGACGCTTCGGGATGGCCTGCGCATCGCCGGTGGAACCGGACGTGAACACGATGAGCCCCAGGAAACCGGCATCGAGAGCCGCGAACGTTCCGGAGCCGGCCTCCTCGGCAGCTGCGACCGCGTTCGACTCGTGCGACCACTCGCCCAGGAAGGCGGTCACGTGAGGTGCGAGTCTCCGCCGCGTTTCCGGAAGATCATCGGCGGCAAGGTACACCGCGCGCCCGCTATGCCACGCGCCCAGCAGCGCCGCCGCGAACTCCACGCCATCACCATGATGCAATGCAACCGGGCCGTCCCGACACCGCTCGCACGCGCGCATCCAGCATCGCACCCGCACGCGGAACTCCGCTTCGTTCACCGCGATCCGTCCACGCCACGCGACCGGGCGCGCCATGTCGTCCGCCGACGCCAGGCGCGAGAGCAGCCGGAGCGATTCACGCATGGACGCGACGGATCACCCGGCGGCGCACCATGTACTCGGCGGCGAACAGCAGCCCCATGAGTCCGTAGGCGATCAGGCCGTTGTATAGCGACCAGATCGCCGTACTCGCGTATCGCGCGGTGATGTACGCGATCGCGCCGTTCACGATGAAGAACGCGCACCACACCACCGTCACTTTGTTGATATAGGCGACCGCGGCGGGCGGGAGATCCGGCGTGCGTAAACGCACCATCCGCTCGATCACGGTGGGCGGCGCGTACAGGCTCCAAGCGAACACCGCGAAGAAGCTCGCATTCACCACCACGGGATACAGCTTCAAGGGGAACGCTTTGTTGCTGAGCACCACCACCACCGCGAGTGCGAAGACTACCACGGACACTCCGCGCACGAATCCCGCCTTCCCGAAGGCGAAGCGAGCGACCGCGGCCACGCCGAGCGCCGCCGCCAAGGATCCGCGGTTCGACCACTCCCAACCCGGCGTAGACCGCGAATGGATAGAGGATCGCGATCGCAATGATGAGCGCGGCACGCACGGCCGCCTACCTCACGGGCGCGGCGGCGAGGGCGTCCACCACATCGCCGACCGTTCGCACGCGCTTGAAGACGTCCGGCGCGATCCGCGTGCCACTCGCCTTTTGCAGCTTCACGGCGAGATCGACGGCATCGATGCTGTCGAGATCGAGATCCTCGCTCAACCGCGACTCCCGCGTGATCCGCGACGGGTCGAGTCCGAAGGTCTGCTCGAGGCCGGTCACGAGCATCGCGTATGCCTCGTCCGACGTCATCTCACGTCGCCGCGCCGCGCGAACCCTCGATGAGCGCCATGAGCGCGCGCACCGACGCGAAGTGCCGCCGCGTGTCGTTCGCCTCGGCGGAGAACTCTACCCGATAGCGCTTCCGGATCGCGACGCCGAGCTCCAGCGCGTCGATCGAGTCGAGCCCCAAGCCGTCGCCGAAGAGCGGCGCATCGGTGTCGATGTCGCCGGGGGTGACGTCCTCCAATTGCAGCGCCTCAATGATCAAACGCTTCACTTCCTCTTCAAGCGACGGCATGCGACAGGAGTTCCTTGGAGAAGTAATCGTGCAAATGGTCGGTGAGCGCGCGAGCGGATAGCGCCGGCTCGCCGAACTGCGCCACGAACGGACGCACCGGGATGTCTTCCTGCACACTGATCGTATATTGTGCGCGACGCGACGGTACACGCCACCACTTCGCGCCCCGGGTAAGATGCGGCGGCGTGCAGTGAATGACCACCGGCGTGAGATCGCGCCCTCCGCGGACCGCCACCTGCGCCGCGCCCCGCGTCAGTTGGAGCGGTTCCCCCGGGGTCGTCCGCCGCGACTCAGGGAAGAAGAGGAGATTCCCTCCGCGGTCGAGCGAAGCGAGGCACGCATCCACCAACGGCAATCCAGACGGCTGATTCGGTATATAGCCCGCCGCGCGCACCGCGCTGCGCGTGTACTTGTTGTCGAACAACGCCGCATTGATAACACAATCCGCATTCCGGATGAAGGCCATCAGCAATACCGCATCGATGAGCGACGGGTGGTTGGACACGATCAAGAGACCGCGCCGGTCCAGACGCTCCAGCCCCCTGAACGAGTAGCGGATGATGCCCACGCCGCGCATCACGGCGATATGGCACCGGAAGCACCAGCGGAGCAATTCGCGCGACATCGCCCGGCGGCGCTGCGCGTCCGGGATCGCCACGCGCAGGATCGGGAAGACGAGGAATCCGAGCACCAATCCGGCGAGCCCGAATACGAAGAAACTGAAGCCGGTGCCGACCACCCGCCAGTAGCGGCCGAGCCTGCTAACCACGCCGGCTCCAGGTGAATTTCAGATTCTCCTCGGTGTGCACGAGATCCGCATCATCGCGCAACAGGAAGCGAAGTACTTCGAGCGCGGCCGGCAGCCGCTTTTCGTTCGCCGGCGCCTCTTCGCTGGTCGCCGGCTCCCATCGCAGCGACACGCGGCCAGCATTGGGCGGCGTGATGAGCGCCGCCCACGCGTAGGGCACGCGCTCCCGTTCCTCGAACGCATGGTAGATCTCGGGGAGGACCCAGTCCACCGCCACGACCCCGACCCGCGGCGCCCCTTCCGCGAGCAGGCCGCAGGCCTCGATCACGCCGAGCGCAGCCGACGCCTCGCCCGCGGCGATCGCGACCGAGTTGGCGGAGTCGCGGCGCGCGATCGAGAAGAGGCCGGCCGCCGCGTTGTGCACCGAGAGGCTGAACGACGTGGGTGAGAGCACCTCGTCGTGCGCGAGCTGCGTGAGCAGCTCCACCGATCGCGCGGCCTCGCCATAGCGCGAACAGAAGATCAGCGGCACGTCCATAGCGCCGTCGAGCGCGCGATAAGCGACGTCGCACGCGAGGCGCCCGATCGGACCGGCGTGCCGCCGGAGCGCCGCCGGCATTTGGCGGAGCGCGGGCACGGTCTCGCCGATCGGGACGCGCTCGCCCCGCGCCCACTCGTCCCATTCGGCGGGCGACTCGATGCCCGGCGCCCACGCGGCGATGCGCGCGATGGAGAACCGCACTTCCTGAGCCGTGCCGGGGGTCACGCGATGCATTCGCCTCTGAGTGCGGGGGTGCGCAGTAGAGATTCACGCACGCGCGCGCGCTGCGCAAGCGCGGAATCCAGCGTGTATAATATGGTGTCCCGATCCGCCGCTCTCCGCGATCTCGCTCCGCCGTCCACCGAGACATCCGCGACTCCCGATGCCCCAGCGCCGCGAACGCACGGAGATCCTGATCATCGGCGCGGGCCCGGCCGGCTCGGTGGCCGCCGGCATGCTGCGCCGCCAGGGACGCCAGGTCCTCGTCCTCGAGCGCGAGACCTTCCCCCGCTTCAGCATCGGGGAGAGCCTGCTCCCGCAGAGCATGACGTATCTCGAGGAGGCAGGCATGCTGCGCGCGGTGGTCGAGGCGGGATTCCAGCACAAGAACGGCGCCGTCTTCGCGCGCGGCGGCCGGATCACGTCCTTCGATTTCCGCGAGAAGCACTCCGAGGGCTGGGGGACCACCTACCAGGTGCAGCGCGCGCCCTTCGACCATCTGCTCGCGCGCGAAGCGGAACGGCTCGGTGCCGAGGTGCGCTTCCGCCACGAGGTCGTTTCCGTCGATGTCGCGGGAGAGCAGCCCGTCGTGGGCGTGCGTTCGCCGGACGGCGAGGACTACGCCGTCGAGGCCGCGTTCCTGCTGGATGCGAGCGGCTTCGGACGCATCCTGCCGCGGCTGCTCAAGCTCGAGCGGCCCTCCGATTTCCCGGTGCGCGGCGCGATCTTCACGCATATCGAAGACGGGATCGCTCGAGATGCCTTCGACCGCGACAAGATCCGGATCATCGTGCATCCGATCCATGCGGACGTCTGGTACTGGCTCATCCCGTTCTCCAACGGCCGCTCGTCGATTGGCGTCGTCGCCTCGCAGGAATTCCTGGCGCGCTATGCCGGCGATGACACGGACCGGCCTGCGCGAACTGCTCTTCGAGGATCCGGCGTCGCGCGCGCTGCTCGAACGCGCCATCTGGGACACGCCCGCCAGGCACATCACCGGCTACGCCTCGAACGTGAGCGCCCTCTGCGGCCGCGGCTTCGCGCTGCTCGGCAACGCCGGCGAGTTCCTCGATCCCGTCTTCTCGAGCGGCGTCACGATCGCCTTCAAGTCCGCGAGCCTGGCCGCCGGCTGCCTCGCGCGCCAATTCGCGGGCGAGACGGTGGATTGGGACGCTGACTATGCTCGCGCGCTCAAGAAGGGCGTCGACACCTTTCGCGCGTTCGTCGACTCGTGGTACGCGGGCGAATTCCAGCGGATCCTCTTCCACGAGGGAGCGCAGCCGGAGGTCCGGCGGAAGATCTGCGCCATCCTCGCGGGCTATGCGTGGGATGAGAGCAATGCGTATGTGCGAGAGCCAAAGCGGCGGCTCGCCGCGCTCGCGGAGATCTGCACCTGAGCCGCATCGGCCGTGCCACCGCGCTCCTGCTGGCCGGAGCGCTCGCCGGCTGTGCCGGTGCGGCGCCTCCCGAGAGTGCGCTCGCACCGTGCGCGGCGCCCGCGCCGACATCCGGCCGCCTCGCAGCTCGCGCTCGCGCCGAAAACCTTCGGCCGCTCGCTCGGCCTGCGGCAGCAGCTTCAGATCACCGCCGCGGGCCACACGGTGGACCTCGACGCCGTGCTCGCCATCGCGCCCGACAGTCTCACGCTCGTCGCGCTGCGATTCGACCAACGCGTGCTCACGCTCACCCTCGCGAACGGCACGTTGTGCGAGCGGCGTCACGCGAAGTTGCCCGCCGAGATCCGGGGCGCGGACATCCTGACGGACCTGCAGCTGGCGCTCTGGCCGATCGACGCCATCCGCGCGGCACTCCCCTCCGGTTGGGCGCTCGCCGACGATGGCACTCGCCGGACACTCACGAACAGCGGTCGCGAGGTGGAGGTCATCGCGTACTCCGGCACGCCGCGGTGGGTGGGGCGCATCACGCTCCGGAATTCGGAGTATGATTATTCCCTCGTGATCAATTCCGTCGTGGATTCGCCGTGAAGAGCCCCGCGTTCCTGAACGCGCTCGGCATCGTCTGCGCCCTCGGCGCCGGCGCCGATGACGTCGCGGCGCGGCTCTTCGCCGGCGAGAGCGGACTCGTCGTGGACGATCGCCACTCCCGCGGCCGCGCGACGCCGCTCGGCGTGTACGATGGTCCGCGGCCGTCGCTCGATGGGCTGCCGATCGAGCTGCGCAGCCGCAACAACGCGTTCGCCGCCGCCGCGGCGGAGCAGATCGCGCCGGCGGTGGCCGCCGCCGTCGAGCGCTACGGCGCGCACCGCGTCGCGGTGACCATCGGCAGCAGCACCTCGGGGATCAGCGAGAGCGAGGGCGCGATCCGCTGCCTCCTCGCGAACGGCCGACTCCCCGCCGGATTCCATCTCGCGCAGCAGGAACTCGCGTCGCCGGCGCGCATGCTCGCGCATGCGCTGGGAATCACGGGACCCGCGCACGTGATCTCGAGCGCGTGCGCCTCGAGCGCGAAGGCGCTCGCGAGCGCCGCGCGCCTGCTCCAGCTCGGCGTCGCTGACGCCGTCGTGACCGGCGGCGTGGACACGCTCGGCGCCTTCACGCTCGCCGGCTTCGACTCGCTGCAATTGGTGAGCGCCACTCGCTGCAATCCGCTCTCCGCGAATCGCAACGGCATCAATCTCGGCGAGGCCGCCGCGATCTTCCTCATGACCCGCGAACCGGCGTACGGTGAGCTTGCGCGGATGGGGTGAGACGACCGACGGCTATCACTTCTCGGCGCCCGATCCGCAGGGACTCGGCGCGCGCGAAGCGATCGAGCAAGCGCTCGCTCGAGGCGGTGCGTCGGCGAGCGACATCGAATATCTCAATCTCCATGGCACGGGCACGCCGCAGAACGACGCCGCCGAGAGCATGAGCATCCACGCCACGCTCGGCGATGCGATCCTGATGAGTTCCACGAAGCCACTCAGCGGACACGCGCTCGGCGCGGCGGGCGCGCTCGAGGCGGCCTTCTGCTGGCTCACGATGCAAGACGAGAATCGCGCCGGGAGGCTCCCGCCGCATCTCTGGGATGGCGTCGCCGATCCGGCACTGCCGGTGCTGCGCCCGGTCGCGCCGGGCGAGACGCTCGGCCACCCGCCGCGCTTCACGCTATCGAATTCCTTCGCGTTCGGCGGCGCGAACGCGGTGCTGCTCCTGGGACGTGAGTAGCGCGATGAGCACAGCCGACATTCGGACGCTCCTCCCCCACTCGGGCCGGAGCGTGCTGCTCGACCGGCTGCTCACGGCGGACGCGGACGAGCTCACCGCCGAGGTCACTGTTCGCGACGACGCGCGGTACGCGTGAGAGTGGCGGCGTCGGCGCGTGGGTCGGGCTCGAATACATGGCGCAGGCGGTCGCCGCGCTCGCCGGACTGGAGGCGCGGCGGCAGGCGGCGCCGTGCGTTCGGGCGTACTGCTCGGGACGCGTCGCTACGCGTGCGATCGGCCGTGTTTTCCGCTGGGCTGCGTGCTGCGCGTGACGGCGCGGCGTTCCGCGCCTCGCGATGCGGAGCTCTCCGTGTTCGAATGCCGGATCACCGGCGAAGGCGTGAACGCCTCGGCGACGATCAGCATCTATCACGGAGCTGCGATCGAAACGCTCCTCGCGGGAGATGGCGAATGACCGAGCGCGCTTCGTCACCGGATCCAGCCGCGGCATCGGCCGCGCGATCGCGCTGCGCCTCGCGCGCGATGGATTCGACGTCGCGCTCCATTGCCGGAGCCGGCGCGACGCGGCCGACGCGGTGCGCGCGCGAGATCGCGGCGCTGGGCCGGAGCGCATGCGTGCTGCAGTTCGATGTCACCGATCGCGAGTACCGCGGCGGCGACGCTGCTCGCCGACATCGAAGCGAACGGCTGCTACTACGGCGTGGTGTGCAACGCCGGCATCGCGCGCGACAACTCGTTCCCGGCGATGTCGCGGCGAGGAGTGGGACGCCGTGATCCACACGAATCTCGACGGGCTCTTACAACGTGCTGCAACCCGCTGACCATGCCGATGGTCCGGCGGCGCAGGCCCGGCCGCATCGTCACGCTCTCGTCGGTGTCCGGCGTGATTGGGAATCGCGGCCAGGTGAACTACAGCGCGGCGAAGGCGGGCATCATCGGCGCGACGTAGGCGCTCGCGCTGGAACTCGCCAAGCGCGAGATCACGGTGAACTGCGTCGCGCCGGGTCTCATCGAGACCGAGATGACGCAGGCCGCGCCGCTCGAGGAGATGCTGAAGGAGATCCCGCTCGGCCGTGTGGGCACGCCGGAGGAAGTCGCGGCGGCCGTGAGCTTCCTCATGTCCGCGCCGACGCCGCGTACATCACGCGCCAGGTGATCTCGCGTCGACGGCGGGCTCGCGTGAGCCGGCGCGTCGTCGTCACCGGCATGGCGGGCATCAGCCCGCTCGGCCACGACTGGCCCACCGTGCGCGCCAGCTCGAGAGCTTCGCAACGCGGTCGCATACATGAAGGAATGGGACGCAGTACGAGGGGCTGAACGCGCGCCTTGGCGCGCCGCGTCGCCGCGTTCGATCTGCCGCCGCACTTCAAGCGCAAGACTCACGCGCAGCATGGGGCGCGTGGCGCTCATGGCGACGCTCGCCACCGAGTGGGCGCTCGCCGACGCCGGGCTGCTCGGCGACCCGGTCCTGACGAGCGGCCGCACGGGGATCGCGTACGGATCGTCGTCGGGATCGCCGATCGGCGCTCGGCGACTTCACGCGCATGCTCTAGGACAAGAACGGGGACGGCGATCAGCGCCACCACGTATCTCAAGATGATGAGCCACACGGCGGCGGTGAACATCGGCGTGCTTCTTCGGCATCACGGGCCGCATCATCCCCACGTCGCAGCGCGTGCACGTCGGGAAGCCAGGGGATCGGCTATGCGTACGAGACGATCAAGGAAGCGGCAAGTCAGACCGTGATGGTCGCCGGCGGCGCGGAGGAGCTCGACGCGCGCGAGGTCGGCGATCTTCGACACGCTCTTCGCCACGAGCGGACGGAACGACGCGCCGGCGACCACGCCGCGGCCGTTCGACGCGCGACCGCGACGGTCTCGTGCTTGGCGAGGGCGCGGGCACGCTGATTCTCGAGGATCTCGAGCACGCGCTCGCGCGCGGCGCGCGGATTCACGCGGAGATCGTGGGGTTCGGCACGAACTGCGACGGCAGCCACGTCACCTCCCCGAACGCAGAAACGATGCAGGCGGCGATGGAGCTCGCGCTCGACGACGCGCGAGCTGCCGCCGGAGGCGATCGGCTACGTGAACGCGCACGGCACCGCGACCGATCAGGGCGATGTCGCCGAGAGCGTGGCGACATGCGCCGTGTTCGGCGGGCGGACGCCGGTCAGCACGCTGAAGAGCTACATGGGGCACACGCTCGGCGCGTGCGGCGCGCTGGAGGCGTGGATGAGCATCGAGATGATGCGCGACGGCTGGTTCGCGCCGAACGATCAACCTCGAGAACGTCGATCCCGAGTGCGCCGCGCTCGACTATCGTTGTCGGCGACGGGCCGCCGCATCGAGTGCGAGCACGTGATGAGCAACAACTTCGCGTTCGGCGGCATCAACACGTCGCTGATCTTCAAGCGCTACGAGCGCGGATGCGCTTCTTCGAGAAGGACACGCGATCGGCGGCGGAGTCGATCACGCGGCGGCGCAGCACATCGCGTTCGCGCCGATCGTGTTCCAGGCGTCGCAGGCGCTGCGCGATCTCGGCATCCTCGAGGCCGTCGACGCGCAGGCGGGCCGGCGCCACGCAGGAGGAGATCGTCTGCGCAACTTGCGGCTCCCGCCGTACGGCGTGCGCGTGCTCCTCGAGGCGGGTCTCGGGATCGGCCTGCTCATCGTGAACGATGGGCGGTACAGCACCACGCGCACGGCGCAGTTCGTGCTGCACGACAGGATGACTCGCGTGAACATGGATTTCGTTCACGATGTCAACTACAAGGGGCTATATCACCTGACGGAAGCGATCACGCAGGGCACGCCGGTGGGATTGCGCGAGCTCGACGGAGATCATGCGACCGTGTACGCGGCGCTCGCGACGCTGCCGGAGCCGGTGCGCCGCAGCTGGTTCGCGTTCGAGCACTTCTGTTCGACGCAGGCATTCGAGGAGGCGCTGCCGCTGGTATTCGAGCGGCCGGTGCAACGGCTGCTCGACGTGGGGGCGAATACCGGAAAGTGGGCGCTGGCGTGCGCGGCCCATTCGCCCAATGTCGCCGTCACGATGTGCGACTTGCCGGCGCAGCTGGATCTCGCGATCGACAACGTGTCGCAGCACGGATTGTCGTCGCGCATCAGCGGCTATCCAGTGGACATACTCTTGGAGAGCAGCGCCCTGCCCTCCGGCCACGACGTGATCTGGATGAGCCAGTTCCTCGACTGTTTCTCCGAGGATGAGATCGTCTCCATCCTGCGGAAGACAGTGAATGCGATGTCAGCAGAGGCGAAACTGCTGATCCTCGAGACGTACTGGGACCGCCAGCTCTTCGAGAACGCCGCGTTCTGCCTGCAGCAGATCTCGCTGTACTTCACGTGCATCGCCAATGGGAATAGTCAGCTGTACCATTCGAAGGTGATGCACGATTGTATCGAGCGCGCGGGGCTACGGATCGAGCAGCGAGACCGACCATATCGGGCTGGCGCATACGCTGACGGTGTGCGTGAGGAAGTAGTTAAGTCGTTGCCCAAGTGGTGTCGGGCGGCTAGACTTCGCCGCTCGGCAACGCCATGCAACTACAAAAAAAGGCGCGTATAGCGTCTGGCACATAGGAGCGGTGGCCGAGAGGCTGAAGGCACCGGTTTGCTAAACCGGCATAGGGGCTTAAACCTCTATCGAGGGTTCGAATCCCTCCCGCTCCGTCAGGAAGTCTGAGCCCGCGCGAAAGTGCGGGCTTTTTCTTGGGTGGCCATCGATTTCGCCCTGGGACCGCGGCGACTTAGGTATGGATGCCCGCGATACTCAGTAGTCGGTCGGCATCATGCTGAGGAAGGTCCAATCCGCTCGAAAGAAGAGCACCGCTCTGGTGCCGGGAACGCCGTATGGATCGTACGCGGCGTAGTAAATCCCATTCGCGAGCCGCCACACGAAAAGCTGCCCATGCGCGGCAGGGTATCCGCCTGCGGCTTGATACGCGGTCAAGAGCCGGCCGCAATCCGAGCTCGCGACGTCAACGGTTACCGCAGTCTTCGCCATCTGCGGGAGGCCGAGGAGTGCGCGGTAGCGCGCCGTTGCCGTGTCAGTGCTTGAAACAATCTCCTTAATATGGTACCCCACGCCGTCGGTTGAATTGGTCGCGGCTGCACAGGAGGTTCGATGTCGCGAGGTTCCGCACTGACACTGGCCGCAGAGCGGCAACTGGCACGAGCAGAGCAAAAGCGATCAGGAAATGGCGAGCAGTCGACATTGATTGACCCATCAAGGAAGCGGGGAATAGCGAGCCTCCGCCAACGACAGTCCGCATCCAAATTTGGCCCAAAGAACCGGACATTCTCGAATGTGTTCATTGCGACGACGGAGCGAGCACTGCATAATCTTATGGCGTCGCCATCGACATCTCGACCGGGAGGTGAGCCGTGCCTCAGAGATTCGCGCACATCATCGGCGTATTGCTCGGCACCCTCTTGATCGGTTGCTTCACTCCAGTGCCGCGGCCGATCGGCGAACAAGTGACCGTCCGCGTCAAATCCACCGACCCCAGCCACGCCCGTCCGCTTTACGCTCGATGTCACCGGCGGTGAGGCGCGGCTGGTCGCCCCGCGAAATGCGCGGATGGGCCACCGACGCACGGCTCGAGGCATCGACCCCCGCAAACGTAGTCCTCGGCCCCGGGATAAAGACAGCCGACTTCCGCGCGCTCGGTGATGGAAAGTTGGACGTCACTGCCGTGGCGCGAGCAGACGCGCCTTTGGGCCGACGGCGCCCGAGTGGAGATCGCCTCCACCGCGACCGGCCTCTCGATTCGCGACCACTAGCGACCGCGGCGATCCGTGTGGAAGAGACCTCAGCACCTCGCGCCCGTCGATCCGTGCGTCCGCACCGTAGGGAGCTTCTTTGAGCTGGAAGTTTTCTTGGACATGGCCGCAGTTGCCGGGCGGACTCGTCTCCGACCTCTATGACTCCGCCCGTCGCCTAGCGCGACAGCCCGGCTTCGCGCTGGCGACGATCGCCACGCTCGCGCTCGGGATCGGCGCGAATGTCGCAGTCTTTCTCGTTGCCGATACGGTCCTCTTTCAATCGGGGCCTCTGAGCCAACCGGATCGGATCGTGGTGCTCGAGAATGCGAACGGCTCGGGCGACCCTGATCGCGCCTCGCGATCAGTTCCCGATCTCCTCGATTGGGAAGCGCAGAGCGATGTGTTCGAGAGCGTCGCCTCATATGCCCCCGGCGCAGCCAATCTCCAGTCTGCGGATGGTGCCGAGCGGATCAAGATCACTCTGGCGACGCCAGGCTTCTTTTCGGTGCTCGGGGTCGCACCCGCCGCCGGCCGCGCGTTCCTGCCGGAAGACCGTGTGCCGCATTCACGGAAACGTCGTCGTGATCAGTGACGGGCTGTGGCGGCGCGATTTCGGAGGCGCAACGAGCACTATCGGCAGCGTGATCCAGCTGAGCGGCGGATCGTTCACGGTCGTCGGCATCATGCCGCCGGGACTTCCGCTTTCCCGGCGAGACGGAGGCCTGGATCCCGCTGTCGGTGCCGTTCGACCCGTCACAGGTAAGCTTCCTGAAGATCGCGCTCCTCGAGACGATCGTTGCGCGCCTGCGGCCCGGAGTTCAATCGCAGCAAGCGCAGCGCCGGGTCGACCTCCTCGCCGCACAAATTGCGGGGCTGATGAACCCCAAGCCGAGGTACGATGCCCGAGTGCTGGTGACCCTTCTTCGCTCCAGTCTCTCTCACGATCGGTTGGACAGCTTGCGCCTGTTGGCGACCATGGCCGGTCTCCTTCTGCTGATCGCGACGGCGAACGTGACGAGCCTCCTCCTCGCGCGCGCGAGTTCGCGCCTGGACGAGATGAGAGTTCGCATCGCACTCGGCGGCACGCCGGCCCGGATTCAGAGCGCAGCTGATGGCGGAGCCGCTCGTCTTGTCGCTGTTCGGGGGGCTGGCCGGGCTCGTGATCGCTCTCATTTGCGCGCGCAGCCTGGTCGCCTCGGGGGTCGTTGAACATTCAGATCTCGGCGACGTACAACTCGGCGTGCGGGCGTATGCCATTACACTGGGGATCTCGCTGTTCTCCGGCCTCGTTGCGGGAGCGATCGCGGCCGGGATCTTGCGCCGCCAGGCGCAGGGTATTCCAGGCGCCGCTCGGGCTGGGCTTTCTCGAATGGGGCTCAGGACGCGTCAAGTCGTTCTCACGGCGCAGGTCGCGCTCTGCTTCGTCCTTTTGACCGGCGCCGTGCTCGTGATCCAGAGCCTTTCAAGAATGCTCGATCAAGATCGCGTGCTGCCCGCGAGCGTTGTCACAGCCGAGATCAGCATGTCGCCCGTGAAGTATCCGACGGTGGCGCTGCGCGCGGCATTCGCGAACGACATCCTTGCCAGGATCCGACGGACGCCGGGAGTCACTTCGGCGGGATTGGTGAGCAATCTCCCGTTGGGTGGTCAAGCGTCACTCATGATCCAAGCACAGATCAGCGGCTCGACCGTTCCGGCGGCGGAACTGCAGGATCTTTTCGCCGATCTCGAGCCGATCTCGCCAGGCTACTTTCGAACCATGGGACTCGCGCTCGTTCGCGGAC
This sequence comes from uncultured Gemmatimonadaceae bacterium, assembly GCA_963716745.1. GTDB lineage: Bacteria > Gemmatimonadota > Gemmatimonadetes > Gemmatimonadales > Gemmatimonadaceae > DATKOH01. The sequence goes on along the minus strand of OY970320.1, from coordinate 3,164,578 downwards.
GCGACTTCGATGAGCGGGATGGGATGGGCGCACCCTCCGTCGCGATCATCAGCGACGAGATGGCGAAGCGCTACTGGGCCGGGGCGAATCCGCTCGGCGAGACGGTGTCCGTCGGGGGCGATCCGCGAACGATCGTCGGGGTCGTTCACACGATCCACTCGTTCTCGCTCAGGAGTAGGCCGGTGCCACAGGTCTACTATCCCTTCGCACAGCAGCCGTCGGAATACCTCAGCATTGTCGTGAGAGGTTCCGCCAGCGAGACGAGCATAGCGGCGACGATCCGTGCATCCGTACACGGACTGGACAACACCGCTCCGGTTTTCCGGATCCGATCATTCGGCCAAGTGCGCATTGATTCCGTCGCACCGGAGCGGGACCGGGCCATCATACTCGGTGCATTCGGGCTCCTCGCGATCGCGCTCTCGGCGATCGGCATCTTCGGCGCGGCATCGTATAACGTGGCGCGGCGCGCCCCCGAGATCGGGATCCGCCGGGCATTGGGGGCGCCGAATGGCGCGGTGGCGGGACTCGTCGTGCGGCAGAGCCTCGTGCCGGTGAGCGCCGGCCTCGCGCTCGGCGCCGGTCTCGCCCTCGCCGCGAATCGGCTCTTGGCGAGCGTGCTATTCGGCATCGGACCGGATGATCCTGTCACGCTCGTGGCAGTCGCGGCGGGACTGCTCGCCGTTGGACTCGTCGCCACTGCCGCGCCTGCCGCTCGCGCAATGCGTATCGATCCGCTGGAAGCGATCCGGGCTGAGTAAGGCGCGCAAAATGAAGAGGCCGCGATCCCTGCTCCGCGGCCACCATTGTCTATTCACACGACCTACCATTCCCTGGTCAGCGGCCAACGATTCGTGCGTGCGAGGCGAGTCCCCAAGAATCAGCAGCCTCCTCGCATGAGTCCGTGCACATTCCTAGGAAACTCCCTGATGAATTCCGTAATGATGGGAATTCGCGCTTGAGACGGGGTCGGCCCGGACTCCTTTCACCGTCACAACGAAAAAAATCCCGCGCGAAGTGCGGGCTTTTTCTTTCGTGCTTGCCGTGCAATTGTGCACGCCCCCCCCGCCCTTAGCTCCGCGATAGCGCGCCGCGGCGCGCCGAGCGGCGGCGACCTCGCCCCGCTCCCTACTCCCCATTGCACGCCCGCACGCCGTGACCCACATTCTCGGCATACGGCAACTCGCGCTGTCCCACGAACCGCACGCCTCAGCGCTGGAGCCCCACGCATGCCACGCATTCGTCGCCGCATCACTGCCGCATCGCTCGCGCTCGCGCTCGGCGCGGTCACATCGTTCGCGCAGGCGAACCCGCCCGCCAAGCCGGCGGCCGCGAAGGTACCGCATCGCAACCCCTACTTCGGCGAAACCCACCTGCATACGAGCTGGTCCTTCGACGCGTATGTGTTCGGCAACCGCATCACCGGTCCTGCGGAGGCCTACGAGTACGCGCAAGGGAAAGCCATCAAGCACCCGCTCGGCTTCATGATCAAGATCGAGACGCCGCTGGACTGGATGGGCGTCACCGACCACGCCGAGTACGCCGGAGTTGTGCGGCTGGCGAACGATCCATCGTCCGCCATCAGCAAGCTGCCGGTGGCGGAATCGCTCAAGGTGCGGACCCCGGACAATGTGGCGCGCATCTATCTCATGCTCGGCACGACGATGATAGAGAACAAGCCGATCAAGTCGCTCGTGTCGCCGGAGGTGGCCGGCACGGTGTGGCAGGCCAACAACGCCGCCGCCAATGCCGCCAACAAGCCCGGCAAGTTCACCGCCTTCTGCTCCTACGAGTGGACCTCGGCGCCGCAGGCCCGCAACATGCACCGCAATGTCTTCTTCCGGGATTGCGCGAAGCTGCCAGCGCAACCGTTCAGTGCGCTCGATTCGCAGGATCCCTCCGATCTCTGGAACTGGATGGACGGCCAGCGCAGCCAAGGGAACGAGTTGCTCGCCATTTCGCACAACGCCAATCTGTCCGACGGCCATATGTATCCGATCGATGTGGACGAGAAGGGACGTCCCATCGACGCGGCGTGGGCCGCCTCGCGTGAGCGCAATGAGCGGCTGATCGAGATCAAGCAGATCAAGGGGCAATCGGAAGCCCATCCGCTGCTCTCGCCGAACGACGAGTTCGCGAACTACGAGATCATGAGTTGGCTCATCGCCACCCCGCAGGGGGTGCCCGCTATCCCGGGCAGCTACGTGCGCCAGGCGCTGAAGGATGGCATCACGATGCAGGACGTCTGGGGGTTCAATCCGTACAAGACCGGATTCACCGCCGGGTCCGACTCGCACAACAGCGCGTCGCCATATCGCCAATCGAACTTCTTCGGCGGACATGCCGGTCTCAATGGGACGCCCGAGACGCGCATGGCAGGCTTCTACTTCGGCGGGATGGACGTGCGCTACATGAACCCCGGCGGTATCGCGGGCGTGTGGGCGGAGGAGAACACGCGCGCGTCGATCTTCGACGCGATGCAGCGCCGCGAGACGTTCGGCACCAGCGGTCCGCATATCAAGATCCGCATGTTCGGCGGGTGGAAGTACACCGCCGCCATGCTCGGCGCGAGAGATTGGGCCGACAAGGGCTACACGATGGGAGTGCCCATGGGGAGCGATCTTCCCGCCATGGCCGGCAGGGCGCCCACCATTATGGTGTGGGCCATGAAAGATCCGGCGTCGGGCAATCTCGACCGGCTACAGATCGTGAAAGGATGGTCCAAGAGCGGCCAGAGCTTCGAACGAATCTACGACGTCGCGTGGTCGGGTAATCGGAGGCCGAACAAGTTCACCGGCCGCGTGGGGCCGGTGGGCAGCACGGTGGATATCGCGAACGCCACGTATACGAACACCATCGGCAACGTCGAGCTCAAGGCGGTGTGGACCGATCCGAACTTCGAGCCCGGCGTTCACGCATTCTACTATGCCCGCGTGCTCGAGATCCCCACTCCGCGGTGGACCACCATCCAGGCGAAAGACCTCGGCATCGCGCCCCCCGAGATCGTGGCGGCAACAGTGCAGGAGCGCGCGTGGGGCTCCCCGATCTGGTACACGCCGAGCACCGACGCGCGAAAGGCCGCCCCCGCCGCGGGGATGAGCGTGGCCGATCTCAAGGCCAAGGGCTACACGCAGGTGATGGACGCCGAACTCGCGGCGATGTTCGTGAACAAGGCCACGTGGATCAAGAACGACGTCACCGGCGGCGTGGTGCAAGTGAGCGCGGCGCCGAATGGGAACTTCATGATCTTCTTCGCCGATCCCGCGGTGCCGCAGCCCAGCGATTTCGGCGAAGTCACGATGCGCGGCACTGCCGGCGACGGCGCGCACTACGAGATCAAGGATGGCCGGATCAACACCATGGTCGGCAACGCGCCATTCTCGTACACGCTCTACAAGCTCGACAAGAAGGTCTACCTCGCGCGCAGCAACGAATTCGGCTACGCCAACTACGAGGTGGTGGCCGAGCCGCAGTTTCTCGCCCCATCGGTGATGGCGAAGATGAAGGCCGCCGCGGGGAAGCCGGCGGGCGCGACTCCCTGAGCGGCACACGCGCCGCGCGGCTGCGGCAGCTCGCGAAACAGTGGTCGCGCGAGCCCCTCGTCCATTTCCTGGCCGGGGGGCTCGTGGTCTTCGCGGCGTATGCGATCGTGCACCGGGGCGATGCCGCGCACCGCACCGGCCGCATCGAACTCACGAACGACGACCTGCGCCAGATGACCGTCGCGTTCTTGGCGGAAGGGCGCCCGGCTCCCACGCCCGAACAGATGCGCTCGCTCGTGGACGAGCGCGTGCGCGAGGAAGTGCTCTATCGCGAAGCGATCGCGCTGGGCCTCGATCAGGGCGACGAGATCCTCAAGCGCCGGATGGTGCAGAAGATGGATTTCCTGGCCGAGGATCTGTCCAAGCTGGAAATCCCCACCGACTCGGCGCTGCGCGCGTACTTCGCGGCTCACGCTGCGCAATTCGCTTTCCCGCCGCGCATCTCCTTCCGGCACATCTACTTCTCGCCGGACGCGCGCCGTGCACACGCAAGAGCTGACGCGGCGGCGGCGCTCGCGACGCTCAAGGGGAAGCCGGCGGGCTGGAGCGGTGCCGCGGCGCTCGGCGACCAGTTCGCGCTGCAGGACTACTACGCCGACCGCACGCCGCAGAACGTTGCCAGCGTTTTCGGGCGCGACTTCGCGGATTCCCTCTTCGTGCTCGCGCCCGGTGCGTGGCGCGGCCCGGTGGAGTCCGGATTGGGTTGGCACCTCGTGTTCATCGAATCGCTCGCGGCGGGGCGCGTCCCCACGTACGAAGAGGCCGGCGCAGACGTGCGAGATCAGTTCATGGCAGAGGAGCGGGCGAAGATCCGGGATCGGCTGTATCAGGAAATGCGATCCCGCTACGAGGTAGTGCTCCCTTCGGGATGGGAGCATTACCGGCTCCCGGCCGGCGCGCTGGATGAGGGGCCGCCGCCCACATGATCCGTTCCTCATCCGGCGCGTTCACGCGCCTCGCCGCGCTGGTGTTGCTCACCGCGATCGGTCTGCTCGTGGGCGCTCGCCCACTCGATGCGCACGAGTCACGGCCCGCGTACCTCGAGATCAAGGAGACGGCGCCTGGACGTTACACCGTGCTCTGGCGCACGCCGCAGCTCTCGGGAATGCGGCTGCCGGTGGCAGTGGTGCTGCCCGCCCAGCTGCGCAACGAGACACAGCCCATTGAGCAGGACCTCGGCGACTCGTATCTCACGCGATGGGTGGTGATGTCGACCACCGGTTCGCTCGAGGGATTGCGGATCGCCTTCCCCGGCCTCGCGATGACGATCACCGATGTCCTGGTGCGCATTGAGTTCCAGGACGGCACGCGATTCGTGACGCTCGTCCATCCGTCGCGCCCCTATCTCGTGGTGGCGGCGCGGAGCGGGCTCGCCGAGCTGTCGGCGACGTACATCGAGTACGGCATGCAGCACATCCTCTTCGGCATCGATCACCTGCTCTTCGTGCTCGGGCTGCTCCTGCTCGTGCACGGCGCGATCCCGCTGCTCAAGACCATCACGGCGTTCACCGTGGCGCATAGCATCACGCTCGCGGTGGCGGCGCTGGGACTGGTGCGCGTTCCGCCACCGCCGGTCGAGGCGGTGATCGCGCTCAGCATTGTGTTCCTCGCCACCGAGCTGGCGAAGCAGGCGCGCGGCGAGGTGGGCTTGGCGCAGCGCCATCCATGGGTGATCGCATTCGCCTTCGGACTGCTGCACGGCTTCGGATTCGCCGGTACGCTCACGCGCGTCGGGCTTCCGCGCGGCGACATTCCGTTGGCGCTGTTCACGTTCAACGTGGGCGTGGAGCTCGGACAACTGGTGTTCGTGACGGTGGTCCTGTCGTTCGTGTGGTCGCTGCGATCGCTCGCCATCAAGTGGCCGCGATGGACGCGCCCCGTGCCGGCGTACGCCATTGGGATCATCGCGGCGAGTTGGTTCATTCAGCGGGTCGTGGGGTTTTGGTGAGGCCGCGCGGCTCGGTGCTCGCGTTCGCGCTGCTGGCGCTCGCGCTGGCTGCGGCCCCGGCGAGCGCGCACACCGGCGGCGTAGCGACAGGATTCGCGAGCGGATTCCTGCATCCGCTCACGGGGCCCGATCACATGCTCGCGATGATCGCGGTGGGCATTTGGGGTTCGCAGCTCGGCGCGCCGGCCATCTGGCTGCTGCCGGTCACGTTCCCACTCGTGATGTCCGTAGGCGGCGCGCTCGGTGTTCGCGGCGTGTATCTCCCCGGCGTGGAGATCGGCGTGGCGGCGTCGGCGTTGCTCCTCGGCGCCGCGATCCTCTTCGCGCTCAAGCCGCCGCTGTGGGCGGCGGCGATCCTCGTCGGGATCTTCGCCATTTTTCACGGCTACGCGCATGGGCTCGAGCTGCCCAAGGCGGCGGCGCCGCTGGCCTACGGCTTGGGATTCGTGCTCGCCACCGGCTTGCTGCACGTCACCGGGATCGCGATCGCCCTCGTGCACCGTTGGTCATGGGGAGATCGATTGCTCCGCACGCTCGGCGCGGCGATCGCCGCCGGCGGCGTGTACTACTTGGTGCTCGCGCTGTGAGACGCGCGGCCTACTGGCGACCAACCGCGCGGAGTGTGCGCGCGGCGATGGTGCTCTTGGCGGCTCTGCCAGCCACGGCGCATGCGCACGCATTTCCCGGCGCCGGCGATTTCTACGGCGGCATGCTTCACATGCTCTCCGCGCTGGAGACGCTCACCCCCACCATCGCGCTCGGCATGCTCGCGGCGCAGCAGGGACGCGATGCAGCAGTGCGCGTGCTCGGCATCGCGCCGCTCGCGCTACTCGCCGGCGCAGCGATCGGCGCCGCGCTCGGGCGCGTGCCCGACCTCGGAGTACTGGAGCTTGGCGCCATGCTGGTGCTCGGCGTGCTGGTGGCCGGCGCGTGGCCGCTGCCGCGCGCGGCGCTGCTGGCACTCGCCGCGATCGTGGGGCTCACGCTTGGCTTCGCGAACGGTGGCGAGATCGGCGCCGGCGCCTCCATATGGCGCTTCGCCCCCGGCGTCGCGATCGGCGGGCTGCTCGTTCTCGCCTACACCATTAGCGCGGTCCGCTGGCTCACTGCGGGGTGGACACGGATCGCCGTACGCGTGGCCGGCAGCTGGATCGCCGCCGTCGGGCTGATGGTGCTCGCGCTCCGCATCTAGCGCGACGAGCGGGACACCGCTTCGCCGTCGACTGCGTCCACCGTCATTCAGTCAAAGCCCGCGCGGGAGCGCGGGCTTTTTCTTTGGCTGTCATCTACGTCACCCGGGTCACGACGGGCGATCGCCAGCCGCCCATTCCTGCCGTCAGCGCCACACTCCGAAAAGCCCTATGATTATCCAGATCCGAATCGGCGGAGCGCCCATTGCACGACTACTACCTAGGCTTCGAAGCACAGACGCTGCTCTACATCGTCATCGTCGGCATCATCGCCGGCTTTCTCGCCGGCAAGATCATGAAGGGAAGCGGATTCGGGCTGCTCGGCGATCTCCTCGTCGGCGTGGTCGGCGCGCTTCTCGGCAATTTCGTCTTCGGCCTGATCGGTCTCCACGGCTCCGGGTATATCGGCGAGATCCTCATCGCGGTGATCGGGGCTTGTTTGCTCCTATGGATCGTGAGGCGGATCAAGAAATGAGCGAGCCGGCGAAGCCGGGGAGAACGGCAACTACCGAATGGTGGCAGCGCGGTCCCGTCGAGGGCGTCCCCGCCGTCTTGCAGCCCGTTGCGCACATCCTGCTTCAAGTCGACGAGAGTGTGCGCGGCCTCGTCGAGGATCTGACTGAGGCCGAGTGGAACGCGCGGCCCGGCGGAGTGGCGTCGGCGGCGTTCCACGTGCGACACATTGCCGCAGTCATCGACCGGTTGTTCACGTACGCCCGTGGGAACGCGCTCTCGGAAGAACAATTCGCGGAGATCCGTGCGGAAGGCGGTCCGCTTGCCGCGGCCGACGTCGCGCGGGTGCTCGATGTATTGACCGCGCGAGTTCAGGCCGCTGTGGCCGAACTCCGCACGATCGACGTCTCCACGCTCGGCGATTTTCGAGGCGTGGGGAGGGCGCAGCTCCCGTCAACGGTCATCGGCTGCCTCGTGCACGGGGCGGAGCACGCGATGCGTCATGTGGGGCAGCTTTCGGTGACGACACGCATCGTGCGGCAGGAACGTTGAGCGCACCCGCTGGAGTCAGGGCGGCGAGGTCGAGCCGGTCGTGAGCGCGGTGTCTCCCAGCTTGCGCAGGATGTCCTCGTAGTACGGTTTCTCGCGGATGCCCGCGTGGGACGCGGGGAAGAACAGTCCGGCAAGCTCCGCCGAGCCATCCCCGCTGCGGAAGTGGGTCAGCACGATCGCGATGCGCTGATCGTCGGAGAGGCGCAGGTTGTCGATCATCGGCGCGTCGAATGGCGAGACCTCGAAGATGGACGCCGTCATCGCTTCCCCAGTCGTCCCGGCGGGCGCAAGTTTCTCCACTCTCAGATTGACGCGGAGCGTCCCTTGCAGCCGGTCCACGGAATCCACCGTGACCGTGAATCGGCGCGTGATCCCGTCCAGCGTGAGGATCTCACCAGGGAATTGCATTGGCACGCTGTCGAGCGGGACGTGGAGATCGAATCGCGCGCCGCCATCTTCCAGCGCCGCCATCTGCTGGCGGCTCACTTCGCGGCCCAACGCGGTCAACCGGCCCTCGAACTCACGCTTCGCTGCCAACGGCAGCTTCGAGCCGATGATCTCGCGCTGCACGTGATAGAAGAGCGGTGTGAGGCTGAGCGACTCGTGGAAGTTCTGCGCGAGCAGTTCCAGGTTCAGTACCTGCGCTTCCATGGCCTCCGCCTGCGAGACCGGCGACGCACCCCGATCCGTCGCGTGCGATTGGCCAGCGAGGAAGGACGTGATGATCGATTGGAACATGTCCTTCCGGAGGGCCGCCTCGGATTCCTCACGCGCACTGAGCAGTTGGGTGTAGAGGTTGAGCTTGGCCTCTCGGGTCGATCGCTGATTGAGATACTGCGATCCGAAGAAGCCCAATCCGGCGACGGCGAGCGCCGTGAACAGACCGCCGACGGGCTCGAGGATGATCGCCGCCTTGCCCCACCCGTCCCTTTGCGAAGCCTTGTCGGCGGAGTCGCTCATGCGACCCTACCGGCGTGTGAGTACGAACGCGCTACCCTTCCGCTCGAGCGCGAGGCGATAGCGCACCGGCTCATTGTACAGGACCACCGGCAAGGTGGCGGTCTGATCCTGGTACACGACCTTGAGGACGCACTTGCCCGGCTGCTTCACGAAGAGCACGAAGGCCCCGGCGCTATCGGTCGTCGCCCGCGCGGTCTCGGATCCGCACGCCAGCTCCATCTTGACCCCCGGCAACTGCTTGTCGCCTTCGCGCAGGTCGCCATACAGCTGCGCGGTAAGCGAGAGCGATGCGCCGAGCGCGAGTATGCGGAGAGAGTTAAGCATGTTGGATTCGTTCAGATTGCGAGCGGGTCGAAGCGAAGTCAAGCGATGACCTCCGAAGACCTCCGCGCGACTCCGCGCCACCACGGTCGCAATCCTCTAGGCGCCGCGCCCCAGCCCCTGGCAGTTGTGAGTAAAGGCGGACGCACAGGCCCGGATGCGTCATCCCTTCGGGCGGAGTGCCGAGCGCAACTCGAATGTCTCCGCGAAGGCGCCGGGACGTCCCGCGGACGCTGCGACGACGGCGTTGCTGCGCAGAATTCGTTCATCGAATCCGTGACCGCGCGCGTGCAGGTTGCGCGACTGCTGCGAGGCATGGTGGCGCAGGAGCGTTCGCTTCCATTCCGCGGCCTCGTCGTCGAACACGACGTACACGTCCTCGCGCATCGCGACGGTCTTGGGGTCCCGGTTGAGCCAGAGAGTGGCCGCGGGCAGTTGACGCGAGAGCGATTCCGCGACCATGGCGAAGGTGAGCTGGTGGGCGCGATTCGGATCGTTGCCGTGCGGCAGGAACACGAACTCCGGCTGCCACCGCTTCAAGAACTCGTCCACGCGCCCGCGGTTGTCCGCGGATTCGGCGAGATGCCCCTCAGGATCCTCGGCGAGCCGGAGGAAATGCAACTGCTCGGCCGGCAGGCCGAAGAATGCGCAGCTCGCTTGCTGCTCGGCCTCACGAACGCGCCGCTTGGCGTCGGGCGCGGCATCTGTCACGAATCCGTCCTCGACTCCGGATGCGCCGGAGGTCAGGACCGCGACGGCGATCTGCGCCGAGGCTCGTTGGAAGTGCCGCAGCGTGATGGCGATGACGTCGAAGTCATCCGGATGCGGGGCGACCACGGCTATCCGCGACGCGCGAGGGAGCGGCGAATCGGGCACGTACCAGGGCGGCGCGCCATCGAACAGCTTAGCGATACTGTGCTCGCCACGCGCAGAATGAAGTTCCACGTCTCCTTGGAGAACAGTGTTCGCTCCAAAACCAACTCCACGTTCCGGGGTACGCAAGGGGACGCTCCGGCAGTCGCGGTTCACCCTATCACGAAGGAGAAGGACGATGCCAACTCACTTGTCAGTGCTCGCCGCCGTCAGTCTCGTGACCGCCGGATCATTGATCGCGGCGCAGACTCCGGACCTCACGCCATACCTCATGTCCGACCGCGCCGCGGAGATCGCGCTCGCACGCAGCGCCGCGCCCAAGCACGTCGGAGATTCGGCCACGGTACTCGTGCTCACCAGGTCCGGCTACATCGAGGCCGCACGCGGGACCAATGGATTCACCTGCATGGTGCAGCACTCATTCGACGGGAAGATCGGCGATCCCGGATTCTGGAATCCGAAGAGCCGCGGCCCGATCTGCCTGAACCCTCCCGCGGTGCGCACGGTGCTGCCGGAGATGCGCAAGCGCGCCGAGTGGATCGTGACCGGCGTGAGCCTGGCCGACATCGAACTCCGCACGAAACAGGCCTACGCATTGCATGAGTTCACCATGCCGGAGGCGGGTGCGATGGCCTTCATGCTCTCGCCCGATCAGCACTTGTCGGAGACCAATCCGCATTGGGTGCCGCATCTGATGTTCTTCTATGACAAGTCGATGCCGGTCACGCAGTGGGGCGTGGGGGGCGCGACCAACACCACCATCGACGGCTCGCAGCTGGACCCCGATGCCCAGGTGGTCGTGATCATGATCCCCGTCCGCCTCTGGTCCGACGGCAAGCTGGCGCTGCCCACCGCCGCCAACTGAGGGGCTGACCCCCGCCCCGGCGGCTCACCGGGGATCGATGGGTTCCATGGCTTGACAAGTATATACCTCATTAGGTATATACAGGCCATGGAATCCTCCTTCGGCATCATCGCGGAACCGAACCGCCGCGCCATCCTGAGTCTCCTCGCCACGTCGGAACGATCCGTGAGCGAGATCGAGCGCCGGCTCCGGATGTCGCAGCCGTCGGTCTCCAAGCACCTCCGGGTGCTCCGGGACGCCGGCTTCGTCGAAGCCCGCGTGGACGCGCAGCGGCGCGTCTACCGCATTCGGCCGGAGCCGCTCATCGAGATCCACGAGTGGCTCGCGCCCTTCCGGCGCCTCTGGTCCACGCACCTCGACAAGCTCGAGCGCCATCTGGAGCGGATGGACCGGAAGCCTCCCAAGAAGAGGAAGAACAAATGACTACTCGCGAGAAATACACACCCGGCCCCGCGTCCGGCGCCAACGTGTTGAAGCAGGGTGACACCTGGACGCTCGTGCTCGTGCGCGACTTCCGTCAGCCGCCCGCGAAAGTCTGGCGCGCGCTCACGGATCCCGCCGAACTCCGTGAGTGGGCGCCCTTCGACGCCGACCGCGATATGAGCACCACCGGCCCCGTGAAGCTCTCAACCGTCGCGACGCCCAAGGTCCAGGTCTCCGACACCACCATCACCCGCGCCGAAGCGCCGCGATTCCTCGAGTATCGCTGGGGCGAGAACGACATGCGATGGGAGCTCGCGCCACTCGGCGCCGGCACCCGGCTCACACTCTGGCACAGCATCGGCCGCCGCTACGTCGCCATGGGCGCAGCCGGCTGGCACATCTGCTTCGACGTGCTCGCCGGGTTCCTCGCCGGACGCACGATCGGCCGCATTGTCGGCGGCAACGCAATGAGCTTCGACTGGAAGCGCTTGCACGCCGAGTACTCCAAGCAGTTCGGCATCGAACCGATGGACCCGCCCACCACCACCTGAGGAGAGGATAGGCCGATGAAGATCAAGATCACCAGCATCTACGTGAACGATCAGGAGGGAGCCCTGCGCTTCTATACGAACGTGCTGGGCTTCGTGAAGAAAGCCGATTTCTCGCAGGGCCCGTTCCGCTGGCTCACCGTCGCATCAGCCGAAGAACCGGATGGCACCGAGTTGCAGTTGGCGCTGAATGACGATCCCGCTGCGAAAACCTACCAGCAAGCGATGTTCGAAAAGAACAAACCGGCCGCGCTCTTCTACGTGGACGACGTCCAGAAGGAGCACGACCGCATGAAGCCGCTCGGCGCGGAGTTCACCATGCCGCCCACTAAGGTCACCGGCTCGACGATCGCGATGCTGAAGGATGGGTGCGGGAACATCGTGCAGCTCGTGAAGCTCGATCAGTGGAAGAAGTAGCCGGGCGGATCACCCCGGCACGAGCGCTTCCTTCCACTCGACGACGGACCAGCTCGCGACGACGCCGTTCGTGACGAACGGGTCGTCGCGGGCGAAGTCGTTGGCGGCTTCCTTCGTGGTGAACACGGCAAGCGCGCCAACGTGCGGCGAGCCGAGCACGGGACCGACCATGAGCAGCGTGCCCTGCCCCGCGAACTTGTGCCAGAGTTCCCGGTGCGCGGGGAAATTCGCGGGCGCCTTCGAGAGATCGCCATTCGTGTAGATCAGCAGGAACTTCGCCATCGCAGAGCCTCCTGGTTGCCGGGAAAGCTATCGCGCTCTTGACGCCGCCGCCGCTCCTCGGATTCTTTAGGCATGAGCAAAGCGATCAAGCCGCCCGATCTCACGAGAGGTGTCGCACTCGAGAAGATCGCGGATGGCGGCACACTTCTGGGGCATGCGAAGGGCGAGCCCGTGTTGCTTGCGCGACAGGGCGATGAAGTATTCGCCGTGGGAGCACACTGCACCCATTACGGCGGGCCGCTCGCCGAAGGGCTGATGGTCGGCGACACGATCCGCTGCCCGTGGCATCATGCGTGCTTCAGTCTCCGCACCGGTGAAGCGCTCCGCGCGCCGGCGCTCAAGCCGGTGGCGTGCTGGCACGTGGAGCAGCGCAACGGGAAAGTGTATGTCGGCACGAAGATCAGACCGGCTGCGAAGAAATTCCCGGCGGCGAGCAATTCGCCCAAGCGGATCGTGATCATCGGCGGCGGCCCGGCGGGAAATGCCGCCGCCGAAATGCTGCGGCGTGAGGGATACAGCGGCCGCATCACGATGCTCAGCGCGGATGCCGACGTTCCGGTGGATCGTCCCAATCTCTCGAAGAGCTTCCTCGCGGGCACTGGGCCCGCGAGTTATGTGCCGCTGCGTTCGCGCGCGTTCTACAAGTCGAAGAAGATCGCTCTCAAGCTGAAGACGCGCGTCGCCTCGATCGATACGGCGAAGCGCGAAGTGCGCCTCGAGAGCGGCGCCTCACTCGCGTACGACCGCTTGCTGCTCGCCACCGGCGCCGATCCCGTGCGACTCCCGATCCCCGGCGCCGATCTCCCGCACGTACACTACCTGCGCACCTACGCCGACAGTCGCGCGCTCGTGGCGAAGGCGAAGAAGTCCAAGAGCGCCGTGGTGATCGGCGCGAGCTTCATCGGACTCGAGGTCGCGGCCTCGCTGCGCACGCGCAACGTGCCCGTTCACGTGGTCGCGCCCGAGGCGATCCCCATGGAGCGGATCCTCGGCCCCGAGGTCGGGACGTTCATCCGGCGGCTGCACGAAGAGCACGGCGTCGTATTCCATCTCGAGAACACCGCCGTCTCATTCGACGAGACGGGCGTCACACTCAAGAATGGCGAGCGGCTCGCGGCCGATCTCGTCGTGATCGGCGTGGGCGTGCGGCCACAGATCGCGCTCGCGGAGCAGGCCGGCATTGCCGTGGACAAGGGTGTGAGCGTGAACGAATATCTCGAGACGAGCGCTCCCGGCGTGTTCGCCGCCGGCGACATCGCGCGCTGGCCCGACCCGTACACCGGCGAGCGCATTCGTGTGGAGCACTTCGTGGTGGCCGAGCGTCAGGGGCAGACTGCGGCGCGCAACATGCTCGGGATGCGCGAGCGCTACACCGCGGTGCCGTTCTTCTGGAGCGAGCACTACGACTTCCAGCTGTCGTACATCGGCCACGCCGAGAAATTCGACCGCGTGGAGATCACGGGCGACCTGGGCAAGCGCGATTGCACCATCACCTATCGCGACGGCGGCAAGCGACTGGCCGTCGTCACGATCCAGCGTGATCTCGAGTTACTGCGGGCGGAACTCGAATTCGAGCGATCGATCGCCGGGCGCTAGTGCTCCAGGTACTGCTTCAGCCCCCGCAGCATTGTCGCCCAGTTCCTCTCCGATTCCTTCCGCATCGCCTCGCTCGAATTGTTGTTCTGCGAGAGCGAGACCGCGGTCAGATCGCCTTGGTCCGCGAGCGTGATCGTGACCGTGTGGAAATTCGCGATCTTTTGCATCTCGCCGGAGGCGGGGCCGAAATGCACGTACTGGAGCGTCTTGCCCGGCACCGACTGGAGCACGACGCCCCGGTCCTCGTAGCGCTTTCCGTTCATCTCACCCTTCCACGTGATGACGCTGCCCTCGTCCCAATCGGATCTCACTTCGGCGCCGAACATGTACTCCTTGAGCGCGGCGGGCGAGATGAGCGCCTTCCAGACCTCACGCGGCGTGGCACGAATGGACGTCGTGGCGGTCGCGATCGAATTCGTTTGCATGGTCGCCTCCCAGGCGGGGGATCCCGAAAAACAAAAAAGGCGCGCGGGATCATGACTGCAGATCCCTGTCGCGCCTCCGACTTTCAGGCCGTTGGCCCGGACGTCGAGGTGTTTCTACTTACTGATATCTAGTGTAGCACGAGTTGGTTCCAAGTGCAATCCAAAAGGCCTAACGGCGGACTGTCGGCTGTTGGCTGTTGCCTGCTACAGCCGACAGCCGACAGCCTGCCTTTGCCGTTCAGGTCATTGGCACTTGATCACCCCGTCGCCTACCCCTGCGATCGAGTCGGATCCGAATCCGATCTCGCACGTGAACGCCGTCGCGGGATGTGAGGTGTTCGCCGCCCAACCGGTGGTCTTGAAATCGGTGATGCTGACCACCACCGCTTCGGACGGCGTGAAGTGCATCGAGTTCTGGTCATTCGTGTACGTCTGATTGTCGCCGAAGTACGCCTCCTCCGCGATCGTCAGATTGCGCAAGTCCGACTTGAGTGCCGCCTCGAGCGCCTTCTCCTTCGTGTTCGCGAACTTCGGAGCCGCGATCGCCACCAGGATGCCGATGATCACGATGACGATCATCAGCTCGATGAGCGAAAAACCTCTCCTACTGGCTGGCATCATGGCGCGAGATCCGTTGAGAGTATTGAACGCGCCAATCGTCCGGAGCGGGCCGCCGCGGACGATGGTGTGCTGAAATAATGCACGTTTGCGGCCACGTGATGTATCACCCGTCAACTGCTTGGTACTCATGCACTTAACCAATGCCGTCATCTTGCCCGATGCCGCATTCCGCCCGCACCCTGCAACGGCTTTGGCAGCTTGCACGACGAAAATGTTACTCGTGGCGTAGCGCCTCCACCGGATCCACACTCATGGCGCGCCGCGCCGGAACGTAGCACGCCCCGATCGCGACGACCACGAGCAGCACGCCGACGCCCACAAAGGTCACCGGATCGTGCGCGGAAACTCCGAACAGTTGCGCGGCGATGAGCCGCGCCAGCGCCAGCGCCGCAAGAGTGCCGATCGCCGCTCCGGCCAACGCCATGCGAACGCCCTCGCCGAGCACGAGCCGCATGACCTCCCGTCGCTGCGCGCCAAGTGCGATCCGTACGCCAATCTCGCGCGTTCGCTGGCCCACGAGATACGAGATCACGCCGTAGATCCCCACGCATGCGAGCATGAGTGCGAGCGCCGCGAACACGCTGAGCAGGATCATCGACAGGCGACGCGCCGCGAACGAGGTCGCGATCACGTCGTTCATCGTTTGCGCGGCGTACACCACGCCGCCCGGTTCCACAGCATGCACGGCTTTCCGCACGGCGTTCATCGCCGCCGCCGGATCGCCGCGCGTACGCAACACCACCGCCACCGCGTTGGCCGCGAGCGGCATGATCTTCTCGGGGAGTTGCATGAACGGATAGTAGACCTGTGCCTCCACCGCCGACGACGGATCGCCATCCAGGCGCCATTGTCTGATGTGGCCCACCACGCCCACGATCTGCGCCTGCACTTCGAAGCCGCCGATATTGATGCGCTGCCCGATCGGATCGGCGTTCGGGAAATATCGTTGTGCGAACTCGGTGTCGATGTCCACGACCAGCGGGGAATGTTCGTCGTCCTGCGGCGCCACGAACCGTCCGCGCACGAGATGCACGCCCATCGCCTGCTGGAAACCGCTCTCCACGAGATAGAACATCGCCTGCGGCATGTCGTGCTGCGTGGCCGGTGTGGGCGTGCCCTCGATCCAGAATGGCAGCGAGGTGTCGTGGATCATCGGTCGCGAGCCGAGGGTGACGCTCACGGCATCAACGCCCGGCACGTCGCGCATGGCCGCGTCGAACCTGCGCAGTCGCGCGCGTGTCTCGGCACTCGTCGTGTTCGGCGTGGCCGGAAGCGAGAGCGAGAATGTGATCGCGTGCGCCGGCTCGAAACCGGGGTCCACGCGCCAGAGCGCCTGCAAGCTGCGCAGCATGAGTCCGGCGCCAACGAGCAGCACCAGGGCGAGCCCGACCTCCGCCGCCACGAACACGCGCTGCAGCCGGTGGCGCGCGCCGCTCCCGCCCCGCCCCGATTCCTTGAGCACCTCGTTGAGATCCGATCGTGACGCCTTGATCGCCGGCACGAGACCGAACAACACGCCGGCCAGCAGCGACACGCCGAGCGTGAACAGCAGGACACGCGCATCGAGCGCGACATCCGAGGAGCGCGGCAGCGACGCGGGCAACAGCGTGAGGATCGCGCGCGTGCCCCACCAGGCAAGCAGCATCCCCAGCGCGCCGCCGCTCATCGCGAGCAGGACGCTCTCGGTGAGCAGCTGCTGGATCACGCGGCGCGCGCTCGCACCGAGCGCGGCGCGCACAGCGAACTCGTGCGACCGCGCGAGAGAACGCGCGAGCAGAAGGTTCGCGACGTTCGCGCAGGCGATGAGCAACAGGAACCCCACGGCGCCGAGCAGTACGATCAGGAAGGGCTGCACGTTGCCCACGATGTCCTCCTTCATCGGAAGGATCGTGATGCCAACATTCTTGTTCGCGTCCGGGTACTGCGCAGCAAGATCGCGCGCGATCGCGTCCATCTCGGCGCGCGCGGCCGCGACCGTCACCCCCGTTCTCAGTCGCCCCACGCCGTGCGAGCTGACATCCACCCGCCGGTCACGGAAATTCTTGTCGGCCCATTGACCGATGGGCGTGTACACCTCGCGCTGCGGTCCGTAGAACGTGAAAGCCGGTGGCATCACGCCGACCACCGTGTACGGCGTGCCGTTGAGCGTGATCACCGTTCCCAGCACCGATGGCGAACCACCGAACCGGCGCTGCCAGAACCCGCCGCCCAGGACCGCGACCGGCGCCGCGCCGAGCACATCGTCGGCGGCGTTGAAGTCGCGCCCGAGCACCGGCGCCTGGCCCAGCGTGCGGAAGAAATCGGCGGACACCATGAAGCCGCTCAGCCGCTCGGCCTGCTCGGAGCCGGTGAAGTTGTAGTCCTGATTGCGGTACATCGCCATGGACGAGAACGCGTGCGACACGCGTTGCCAGTCGAGGAAATTCAGATAGTTGATGGGCGCCTTGGCGAAGCCGGGCGAATCACCGTAGATCGCGGCGAGCTGCCCCGCGTCGGGATACGCGAGCGGATCGAGCAGCACGCCATTCACCACGGAAAAGAGCGCGGTGTTCGCGCCGATGCCGAGCGCGAGCGTCAGGATCGCCGTGGCGGCGAAGCCCCGCGATTTGAGCAGCGTGCGAGCGGCGTAGCGCGTGTCTTGCAGAATTGTAATCATCGCGTGTGTGGAGTTGCCTCCGGCAATCTCGTACGTTGCAGGGCATTCCTCCAGGAGCACTTATGCGCCGTTCCAGTATCGCTGCCACCGCTGTGTTGACCGTCGCCACATTCACCGGCGCGGTGCAGACCACGCACTATCATGTGATCAAGACGATGCCGATGGGGGTCGTCCGTTCGGACTACATCATCATCGACCAGAGCGGGCGACGCCTTTATGGCATGGCCGACGCCGTGATCGATGTCGACAAGGATGAGGTGGTGGGTCACGTGAAGGGCGGCGGCGGCGGATACGCGATCGCGCCCGACCTGCACCGAGGCCTCGTGCGGAACGGTGTCGTGTTCGACCTCAAGACGCTCGCGGTCACCGGCCAGGAAGACGTGAAGGGCGACGGCATTCGCTACGACATGTTCACGCACCGCGCGTTCGTGTGGGAGGACAAGAACGGCTGGGTGGTGAACATGACCACCGGCAAGCTCGAGAAGAAGATGATGATCGGCGACGGCCTCGAGACCGGCGTGGTGGACGGGCGCGGCAAGATGTTCGCGAACGTGGAGAACGCGGGGGCGATCGAGCGCTTCGACACGAAGGCGCTCACGATCGACACCGTGTACACGCCGGTGCCGGGCTGCGGCCGCGCGCAGGGACTCGCGATGGACACGAGCGCGCGCCGCCTGTTCATGGCGTGCGACACGAACATGGTGGTGGTGAACGCCGACAACGGCAACGTGGTGACGCGCATTCGCGTGGCGAGCCGCGCCGACCAGAATTGCTACGACGCGAGCACGAAGCTGGTGTTCAATCCGAATCGCGTGGACAGCACAATGAACGTGATCCACATGGATTCGCCGGACACGTACACGATCACGGAGACCGTGAAGACGGGCGGAGGCGCGCGCACGTGCGCGGTGGATGAGAAGACGCACAAGGTGTACCTGTTCTATTACACGGGCACCGACCGCGCGACGGCGACGATGACGGTGGCGGTACTGGCGCCGTAACTGCGGTACCGCAGGCGGCCGGGAACCGATTACCGGGAACCGGTGATGCATAACAACGCATTGCATCACGACATCGCGCGATGTCGTGATGCAATGCGTTTTCGTGCCACACCGGTTCCCGGTAACCGGTTCCCGATTTCTTAGGTGCCTCGCGCGCTAACGCCCTCTCAGGGCGTCTGTCCGAACTCCGAAAGTTTTCGTAGCCGCACAGTCGTGTCGTTCGCCGCGTCCTGCCGCAGCCACCCAAGGTGCCCTGCCCCGTAGATCACGAGCACCCGGTCGCCCGGCGCGGCCGCGAGCGCAGCGATGTTGTGGTAGATGCGGATGTTCCGCTGGTACCACGACGCGATGAGGTCGGATCCCGCGTACTCCCACGGCTCGCCCAACTTGTCGACCGCGAAATAGAGGGCCATGTCGCGCGTCACGCGCGCATCGGCGTTGAGGAAGCGGAACATCTCGAGCACGGTGTGCGTGCGCAGATACTCGCCGTCCTCCGTGACGAGCGCGCCCCACCCCGCATTGATCGAGTCGAGCTCGGCGGTGCGGCCGTTGGCCTTCGCGTAGTTCACGACGCGCTGCCAGGGAAAATCGCCGTCGACGTCCACGGCGTACACTTCCTTGTGGCCGAGTTCTTTCGCGAGACGATAGCCCACCTGGTCGATCTCGTTCGCGGTGAGCGCGTATTTGCCGGCGAGATAGTCCGCGTACTGCTGCGCGACTCTCTTGCTCCCCACATTGGCCTCGATCGCGATCTTCGTGGGATGGAACTGCTTCAAGACATTGAGCAACTGCGCGATCTCCTGCTGGCGTTTGGACGACAGCATGTCGTCGGCCTGCATGTTGTGGATGTCGTGCCCCGGATTGGCCATGTGGTACGTGCCGATGACGAGGATCTCCGCGCGCGCGGGCGCCTGGGCCGACAAGGCGACGGGCACCGCGAGCATCGCCAGCACCAAGATCGATCTGCGCATCGATCCCTCCGGAATATGAGTGTAACAGACGCGGCGAAGCGCCGCGCCAACGTATTGACACACGGCGCGTACGAAACGTTTGTAAGAGGGCGCCGTGCGGGCGGGACGGCGCCAGGCAGGTCACCTCAACGGAGATACGCACCATGCAGAAGACGCTTCGCATTCTCGTCGCGGTGCTGGTCGCTGGCGTGCTGTTCGTTCCGGCCGCCGTGGCCGCGACCCGCAATGTGGATCAGCCGCATATGAACGCCGCACTGGACGCGCTCAAGCAGGCGCAAATGCACTTGAAGGAGGCCGAGCACAACAAGGGTGGTCACCGCGCGGATGCGGAGAATCTCGTGGTACAGGCGATCAAACAGGTGAATCTGGGGATCGTGGCGGGAGAGGAGAACGCGAAGTAACCAACACTGCGAACAACCGGGAACCGATTGCCGGGAACCGGTGAGGCATAAGAACGCATTGCATCACGACAAGGCGCGATGTCGTAACGCCATGCGTTGTCATGCCACACCGGTTCCCGGCAATCGGTTCCCGGCTGTTAGACGCTATTGCCGCGGCAGCCCCAACGAATCCGCCACCGCCGGCGGCAGCGAGTGTATTCGCGCGAGAAACGCCGCCTCCTGCCACATCTCTTTGTCCTTGTAGAACACTCCGTACGCCGACATGCCCGTGCGGCGCACGCCGTGGTCGATGATCCAGAACATCTCCGGTTCGCTGTAGCGCGGCTGCAACGCCGATAGCTGCGGTGGCGGGTTGAATCCCGTGAACGCCGGTCGCGTCTTGCCGGGCGTGCCGTGACACCCGGCGCATCCGTTGAGATACAGATGTCCACCCGCGATGAGATCGGAGTCGCTCGGCGCGAGCGGACTTGCCGCCGGCGCGCGCCGGTGCACGGAGGCACGCACGGCCATCGCGTGGAACGCTCGGTAGACCGCGGGCGCAGGTGCATCGTCGCGCACATCGGCAAATCCGAGCAGCAAGAACGCGAGCGCGCCAACACCGAGCAACGCGAGCATTCCGAAGAAACCCAACGCGAATCGTTTCATCTACTTCTTCGCCTCCACGTTGATGCTGTCGAGCAGCGCCGGAGGCAGCGTGTGCACGGCCGCGATGAACGCCACCAGCGTCTGCCGGCTCGTTGGTTTGTATTCCGATTTCGAATCCATGCCCGTCATGCGAATGCCGTGGGTCGCGATCCACATGAGCTCGGTGGGAGTGTACTCCGTGCCCGCGTCCGGGAACTGCGGTGCCGGCGGATAGAACGACTGGCCGAACTTGCTCGGCCCCTTGCCGGGCGTGCCGTGGCAGCCGATGCAGTCATTCATGTACCGCCGGCCGCCGGCGATCACGAGCGAATCGGTCGCAGGCGGCGGCGCGGAGTCGTTTTTCGCGCTCCGTCGCACTGATGCGTGCACGGCGGCGCGCATGACGGACGTCTCGAGCGCGCCCGGCGCGACGTCGGAGCGCACGTCACCGACGCCGAGTGCCGCATATACGAACGCGAACAGGGGCAGCGCGACGAGCGCCGAGATCGCGCCGAAGATCATGTTCCTCACCGTTTAGCTCCTGGCGCCGGGCGCCGGAATGGCCACCACTCGTACGCGATCCACGCGAGCCCGGCCCAATACGCGGCGATCCATGCCGAGTCAACGTAGCGATGGTCGTGCATGCGGGTGAAGAACGCGCCCGTCATGATGACGGCCACCGCGATCGCGCCGTACGACGCCACCCAGGGAATGAGCAGCATGATGCCGCCCGTTACCTCGATCGCGCCCACGGTCCATCGCATCCACACCGGATAGCCCCACCGCTCGAATGCCTTGGTCCAGAAGCCATTGGGATCGAACTTGACCCAGCCCATCTCGACGTACATGCGCGCGAGATAGAGCCCCACTCCCCACGCCGCGGCGAGCCGCACCATCTTGAGCGTCGTGACCGGTCGCTTCATGTGCGAACGGTACGCGCACCCGCCAATCCGCGAGTGGCCATGCTGCAAGCGAATTGTCAGGGATCGATGAACCCCGAACCGGCCTTTCGCGAGTTCCGTTAACTTTCGCCATGCGCGACCCCGCACGCCCCTCGAATCTCGTGGCCATCGCTCTCGGCCTCACAGCGCTGCTCTCCGCCCTGCTCACGGTGCAGGCGGTGACGGCGGCGCGCGATCAGCGCGCGAGTGCGGAGCGCGTACTTCGCGACTACGCGACTCTGGGCGCGGAAGCGTCGGCGCTGCGCCTCAAAGGGCAGCTCGGCGCGCGCTTCAATCCCGTGCTGCTCGCCGCCGCGGCGCCCGCTGCGCCGCTGAGCGGCGGCGCGAAGGACGTCTTCGAGCGCGCGAGCCGCATCCTGCGCATCGACCCCCATGCGAACACCGTGCGCACGAATGGCGCCCCGCTCTCCTCCGCCGCCGCCGATTCCATCACGCGGTTCGTGGCCGAGGCGACCACGCATGTGCCCGGTTACGCCTACTTCGGGCTCGCGTGGCCGCCGCCGGCAGGTGGCGAGCTGCTCGTGTTCCAGCCGCTGCGCGCCAATGGTTCACCATCCACTGCGTTCACGCTCCCCCGCGTCGCGCTCATCGCGGTGCTACAGGACATGATCGCGCAGGATCCCGTTCTTCCGTCCAGTCTCGTGCACGGCGCGCCGCTTACGTCGGGCGTCGGACTGCGCGTCACGAGCGCCACCGGCGCGCTGGCCGATCGCGGCTTCGATTCCGCATCGCCGTTCCACACCGCGCTTCCACTCGGGCAGCCGTTCGGCGATCTCGCCATCGAGGTTAGTTTGAGTGAATCGCTCGCGCCCGCGCTCGTGATCGGGGGCCTTCCGCGATCGCGCCTGCCCGTCTCGCTCGCGCTGCTCGGCGTCACGCTCCTGCTCACAGCGCTCGCGGTCGCGCAGCTGCGGCGCGAGAGCGAACTGTCCCGACTCCGTGAGGATTTCGTCGCGAGCGTCTCGCACGAATTGCGAACGCCGCTCGCGCAGATCCGGCTCTTCGCGGAGACGCTGCGCCTCGGCCGCGTGCGGTCCGACGCCGAAGGCGAACGGTCGATCGGGATCATCGAGAACGAGGCGAAACGCCTCGAGCATCTCGTGGAGAATCTCCTGCATTTCTCACGCGCCGAGCGCCGCGCGCTCACGGTGGACATGACGCCCACCGATCTCACGGCGCTGATCAGCGAAGTGATCGCGGGATTCGCGCCGCTCGCCGAGCGGGAAGGCTCGCGCGTGGAGCCGGTGCTTACGCGCGATGTGCATGCGAACGTGGACCGCGCCGCGATCCGGCAGGTGCTGCTGAACGTGCTCGACAACGCGCTGAAGTACGGACGCCGGCCGCAAACGATCACCGTGCGGCTGGCGTCCGACGCGAGCGAAGTGCGCATCGAGGTCGAGGATCAGGGCGACGGCATTGACGCCGGCTCCCGCGCGCGCATCTGGGAGCGATTCTGGCGCGGCGAGGCGGCGCGCCGCGGGAACACGACGGGCACCGGGATCGGACTCGCGATCGTCAGCGATCTCGTCGCCGCGCACGGCGGCTCGTCGGTGGCCGAAGCGGCACCCGGCGGCGGCGCCCGCATCGTGCTGCGGCTCCCGAGGCAGCCGGCATGAGCCGCATTCTAGTGATCGAGGACAACGCCGACCTCGCCTTCGGCGTGCGCAACAATCTCGAGATCGATGGCTACCATGTAGAGATCGCCGTGGATGGGAACGCGGGCCTGTCGCGCGCGCTCGAGGGCCCGTTCGATCTCGTGCTGCTCGACCTGATGCTGCCGGGGCTGGATGGATTTCGCGTGCTGCGCGCGCTGCGCGAGCGCGGCTGTCGCACGCCCGTGCTCATCCTCACCGCGCGCGGCCAGGAGGAGGACAAGGTGCGCGGCCTGCGACTCGGCGCCGACGACTATGTGACGAAGCCGTTCGGTGTGCTGGAGCTCATGGCGCGCGTTGAGGCACTGCTCCGGCGCACGCAGCCGGCGCGGCCGTCGGGTCCGGTGGTGCGCTTCGGACTCGTGGCGGTTGATCCCGGCCCAAGGACGGTGCGCGTGTCCGGCGCGGAGGTGGCGCTCGCGCCCAAGGAATTCGATCTCCTCTGGGCGTTGGTGGAAGCGAACGGCGCAGCGCTCAGCCGCGACCGGTTGATGGAGCGCGTGTGGGGGTACGGCGCGGACGTACTGAGCCGGACCGTTGACACACACATCGCCGAACTGCGCCGCAAACTCGAGCCGAGCGCGGAACGGCCGATCCACATTCTTACCGTGCGGAAAGTCGGGTACCGGTTGGCGCGGGAGTAGGTTGGCGCGCCGCCGGTCGCGGCGCCATCCCGGCGCCGGCGCCCTCGCGCTTACACGCTTCGAGCCTCGCGCAAACGGCGCGCGAGTCTCTCGCTACGCGCGGGGGCGCCTCTGCCGGGATGGCACCGCTCCCTGACGTCGATCACGGTTCGCGCGGGCTGAATGCCGCGTCAGATCAGTTCTCTGCGCCGTATGCGCGCTGTGCGGAGTTAGGCGCAGTGAGAGCTCCCGCGCGTAGCTCGATCCTTGGCAGGGAGCGAGCCGGCCTCCGGCGCAGCCGCGGCAGCGAAAAGCGAGAGACTCGTGGCGCCCCACAGCCGCGAGGCTCGAAGCGGTTTGAGCGAAAGCGGCCTAGCCGGAGGCCGGGTCGCGACCAAGCGCGAGAATGGTCTATGATACGCGCATCATGGGTGACGCGAACGGGTTCCTCCTGCAGCACGGCTACGCGGTGCTCTTCGCGCTGGTGCTGGCCGACCAACTCGGCGTTCCGCTGCCGGCCATTCCATTCTTGATCGCCGCGGGCGCGATCGCGCGCGGCGGCCAACTCGATCTGTTCCTTGTCATGAGTGTCGCGGTGCTCGCGTCGGTGGCAGCGCACGCAGTGTGGTACGAGGCGGCGCGCCATGGACGCGGGGATGTGCTGACGCTCGTGTGCCGCCTTTCGCTCGAGCCCGATCGTTGCGCGCGCGGGGCGCGCGATTTCTTCACGAGCTGGGGCGCGGCGGCGCTGCTCATCGCGAACTTCATGCCCGGATTCGCCGGCGTCGTGGTGCAGCCGATCGCGGCGATCGCGGGCATGTCGCGCGTTCGGTTCTATTCGCTCAACCTCCTCGGCGCGGTCCTATGGGTCGCAGCGTTCGTCGGGCTCGGATACGGATTCAGCGCGAGCGTGGAGGACATACTGCAACTCGTCGTGCGCTTCGGCGTGTCGGGCATGCAGCTGCTCGTGGTGCTCTGCGCGATCTACATCGGATGGAAGATCGTGCGACGGCAACTGCTGTATCGCGAGCTGCGCATGGCGCGCATCACGCCGGAGGAACTGAAGCGCCGGCTCGACGCGGCCGAACCGACGGTCGTGCTCGATCTGCGGCACACGATGGAATTCGCGGCGGAACCGGGCGGCATCCCGGGTTCGCTGCGCATGACGCCGGAGGAACTGGAGATCCGCTTCTCCGAGATCCCGACGCATGGCGAAGTGGTGCTCTACTGCTCGTGTCCCAACGAGGCGTCGAGCGCGCGATCAGCGCTGCGGCTCAAGCGGCACGGCGTGGAGCGCGTGCGGCCACTCGAGGGTGGGATCAAGGCTTGGCGCGACTTGGGCTACCCGCTCGTCGGTGTCTGAGTCACTTCGCGGCGGCGAGCGCCGCGCCGAGTCCCGCCGCGACCTTGGAAGCGCTGTCCGCCACCCAGAAGTGCATGAACAGCAGCGACGGCGTCGATGACATGAGGTGGCTGTGCAACGCCGTGACGGCGATCCCGTGCGCGGTGAGCGCCTGCATCACCGGCGTCACCTGATCCGCGGTGAGCACGAAATCTCCGCTCGCCGCGGCACGGCCGGCATCGAGCGGCTGGATGTTGATGGCGGTGGCGAGCCCCATCGACGGTGGGACGGTCATGCCGCCGATCGTGATCGGCGCGCTCCGCGCCGCGCTGACCTGATAGATGCCTCCGTTCACCTTGCCCGATGTCCCCAGCGCGCGCGCGAGCGCCGCGGTATCGAGCGGGAACGTCATCGCGGCGGGCGGAGCCAGGGCTGCGAGCGGCGTGCCGGTGAGCTCGAGCGCAGTGTGCACCGCGGCGGCGATCTTCGCCGGATCGCCGGTGGCGACGATGTGCATGTAGATGATGCGCGGCATCTCGCCAAGGAGATGGTTGTGCACCGCCGCCACGTGTACGCCACCGGCTTCGAGCGCGCGCATCACCGGCGCGACCTCGGCGGTCAAGAGCACGAGATCGCCCATCGCCATCGCGCCGCTCCCCTGCGGCATGAACGCCAACCAAGTGCCGAGCGCCAAGCCAGGCTTCACCGTCACGTCGCCGACGGTCACCGCGAGATCGGAACGCGGGAAGGCGAACTTGATCACGCCGCCGGGTTGCGGCGCTCCGGAGCGGCCAAGCGCCTGCTCCACCGCGTGCCAATCGGGCGCAGCCGCCGGTTGTTGCGCCACGCTCGCCGCGGCCGCCGTGGTGAGGAGGACTGCGACGAGACAATGACGATGCATGGCGGATACCTCAGTGGGTGAGCGAGCCTCGCTTGATCGAGGTGGTGTACAACACGCGCCCCGAATCATTGATGAACTGTACGTGCAGCGTGCCGCTCGTCAACACCGCCGCGAGGAAGCCGGTGCTCGCGCGGCTGAACACGGTATGCGCATCGTGGCCGGTGGGGCGCGTCTCGGACCCACCGCCACTCGTGAAGTAGGCGACGCTGCCCGCGTGGGCGTGCTGCAGATCGTGATCGTGTCCGTTCAAGTACGCCTGCACGTGGTACTTCTCCAAGAGCGGCACGACGTCGCGGATGAGTTCGGAAGTGTTGCCGTGCACCGGGCTCGCCGAATAGATGGTGCCGTGCCCGGCCACGAACTTCCACTGCGCCTTCGACGCGTGCAGCGCGCTGTCGAGCCACGCGAGCTGTGGCGCGGTGCTCATGCCCTTCAACTGCGGCGCCATCTTCTTGTCGGTGTAGTATTTCTCGACGAAGGGTGACGTGTCGATGATGAAGAATTCGGCGCTGGTGGTGTCGTCCACGCGTTCGGTGAATGAGAAATATCGAGCCGGCATCCGCCATCGCGTACTCGTCTTCGTGTACTGCACCTGCACATCCGGATCGCTGTGATAGTCGTGATTGCCGAGCGCCACGTACCAAGGGATCTGCAGCGACTTGGCCGTGTACACTTGCTCGAACGACGTCTGCCACTGCCGGTCGGTGACGCTCTTCACGCCATCCGAATAGAAATTGTCGCCGGTGGAGAGGACGAACGCCGCGTGGAGCGCCTCCGCGGTGACGCCCATCTGCCGGGCGACGCGCGTCTGCGCGGAGTCGCCGTCGCGTCCCCAGTCGCCCATCACCAGGAACGAGAGCTGCCCCTGAGGGGCCTGCGCCATCGCGCGCGATGTTCCGCACGCGATGACGCAGACGACAACGACCGCCATCCTCGCCGCACTCCAGCGACTCCGCATTCTCAGTAGCCCACGAAGCCGTAGCGCACGCCCAGGAAGAACGTGGCGCCGTAGTACTCACGCTGGATGTTGTAGTTGTCACCCGGTACGCCATTGTTGAATCCGAAGACCGCGTTGTTGATGTTGAGCACCTGGAACTGGAGCTGCGTGGTGCGCGTCACGTTCCACATGATCGACGCGTCGAACTGCGAGTGCGGATAGAAGTACGTGTCGCCGGTCTCGCCCGAGTTCGACCCGTCGCCGTAAGAGTAGATGCTGGCGCCGTTGTACGTCCAGGCGACGCGTGCCGACACGACGCCGCGGTCATAGATGAGCGCGATGTTCCCGATATCCGGCGCCTGCCGCGGGAGCGTGGCCTTGCGGGTCGTGTCGGCGCCGCTCACCGAGCAGCCGCCTACGCCGGGGTCGCTGCATGGCACGACCGCCGAGCTGTTGGTGTGCGTGTAGTTCGCGTCGATCCCGAATCCCGAGGTCCAACCAGGCAGGAAGCTGAAGTGCTGGATCCACTCCAGCTCGATCCCGGAGAGATGCCCGGAGTTGCCGTTCTGCGGCTGCGTGCCGGCGTAACCCACGAGCGGCGCATACGGCCCCGCATACCGGAAATTGCGCGTGAAGATGAAGTTCGAGATGTCCTTGTAGAAGACGCCCGCCGACAGGATGCCGACATTCTTGAAGAAGTGGCCGACGAAAATATCGTAGTTCCAAGCCGTTTGCGCCTTGAGGTCCGGATTGCCGGCGGAAACGTTCGAGTAGTCATTGATCAGCGTCGGATCGGCGATGCCCGACAGGCTTGGCGCAAGATCCGAATAATTCGGCCGCGCGATCCCTCGCGTGATGGCGAACTGGTAATTCCAATTGGACTCCGTCGAGTACTTCAACTGGAGACTCGGGAACCAGTCGGCGTACGACGACTTCCCCGCAACGGGCGTGACGAACGTGGTGTCGCCGGCCGCGTTCTGCGTCACCGCGCTCCCGGTATAGGTGTCGTTCGTTTGCTCCACGCGGAGACCGAGGTTCACCAGGAGCGGGCCGAACTCGGTGGTGTTCATCAGGTAGCCCGCGTAGATCTTCTCGCTGCCGGTGAAGCTCGCAAGCTGATTGCCCAGCGTGTCGGTCTGGTTGTCGAATGCGCCAGGATTCGAATTCTCGTACGTCTGGGACGAACCGTAATCGGGGACCGGGCCGAGCGGGTAGCTCGGGCTGAGGCGGCTATAGAAGTGAGGGTCGGTGAACGAACTCAGGGACGACGACATTCGCATAGGGCGTGTTGGAACCAAAGCTCTGCTCGTTCTGGTTGTACACCTTGTTGTCGTCGCGAAGGCGAACGCCGAACTTGAAGAAGCTCGTGTGATCGCCGAGCGAGTATTGGCGAAGCATGTCGATGTTCCCGCCGAGGTCGTACGCGGTGGTCTTATCGTAGTCGGTGTCGTAGCCATTGAGGGCATAGTCGCCCGCCGCGACGGCCGCGGCCGCCTGCGAGGGATCGGGAAAGTTGAACGTCGGGTACGTGCGGTTGGCGTAGTTGTAGGCGAGCGTCATGTTGCCGCTGCCATTCGCGACGTAGGTGCTGGAGCGGTAGTTATTGTCGATCTGCGACGTGCCGGTGTAGTTCACCTGATAGTTCAGCGTCCACTTCGAGAACTCGTGCAGACCGCCGGCGCTTCCGCCCCACAGCTGCTCCGTGGGCGTGCGGAACTCCACCTCACGCGTTGCGCCCACGCCAGTGCCGAATCCAGTCGTTCCCGAAGCTGCCGAGTCATCGCTCGACGCCACATCGTACACGTAGCGCGTCCCGAAATTCTCGAAGTGACTGTACATACCCTTGAGGTAGATCGTGTTGTGCTCGTCGAAGCGATAGTCGAGATCGCCGCCGGCGCCGATGCGCGTGCGATCGTACAGATAGTCGCGCTGACTCCACTCCACCGGATGCGAGGTCCCATCGCCATTGTACGCCCACGCGGGTTCCACGTCGTTGATCGCGCGGTACGACCGGTCCCAGGACGCGCCGATCAAGAAGCCCGTCTGTTTCGCATCTCCATAGCGACCGCCGTACGTGAAGCCGGCCTGGCCGCTCGTGCGGTTCAGCAGATCGATGTCGCCGAATTGCCCCGAGACGTAGCCCTGCGGCGCATCCTCCGGCGTCTTGGTGACGAGGTCCACCGAGCCGCCGATCGCGTCGGCATTCATGTCGGCAGTGAGCGTCTTGGACACCTTGATCGCGCCCAGGATGTCCGACGGGACATCATCCAGCTTGACGACGCGGTCGGTGGACGTGCCCGGCACCTGCGCACCATTCACGGTCACATTCGTGAGGCGCGGTTCGGTGCCGCGCACCTGCACGTACTTCCCCTCCCCTTCGTCGCGCTCGAGGGACACGCCGGAGATCCGCCCAGCCGCCTCGGCGGCATTGTAGTTGGGGAGCGCGCGGATCTCATCGCCGGACATCACGTTGATGATGTTCGTCGCGTTCTTCTGTTCGTTCAGCGCTTCGGCCATGGTCTGGCCCAAACGCTCCGCGGTCACGAACACCGTGGCCAACTTGGCAGTGGTCGCGCCCGTGAACCTGAGCTGTACATCGTGGCGCAGGGTCTCATTCGCGGCGACGGTCGCCGAGAACGTGTCGGGCGCGAACCCGAGGAGGCTCACGACCGTCACCCGATACGTGCCGGGCGGGATCATGATGACGCGGAACGCGCCGGTGGAGTCGCTCTGGCTGCCGAGCCGCGTGCCGACAACGTGGATGAGCGCGCCGTCGATGCCCTTACCGGACGAATCGGCGACGCGGCCAGCGATCACGCCGACCGGAACCTGTGCATGCAATGACAGCGTGAGGGACGGCAACAAGACAACGAGTGCGGCAACGGAGGCAACGCGACACGAAATGCTGGAAGGGAACACGCGAGATGAGCGCATACGCTTCTCCGGGCAGCAAGTGAGGACTTCAGGAGCCGCACGCTACTGCCCGGTGTCAGACATTGTGGTATCGGTTAAGCGGTGATCGTGTAACGTCACGGCGACGGATCTGCATCGTGTGCGAGGGGTTTTATCCGCGCCTTGAGCCGTCCGTCGTGTGTGAATTGGGAGCTGCACGCCGGTCGAAGATTGCAAAGTTGTCATAATTCGGAGCGCCTTCGGCGCGCGTGTGGCCGCTATTGTTATGCTCGGAGACGCTACCGTGACAGACAACGACCCGGACCCCCCGCGCTCCATTGGCCGCCGAGCATGGATGCTCAGTGCGGCGGCATTCGGCGTCGAGCGTGTATCGCAACAGATCAAGCAGAACTTGCGATGGAGCGTTCTCGCGGCCGCGCACGCTGATCGGGCCCGGAATTGGTTCGATGTGCTCGACACGCCCGAATTCGCCAAGTATCGCGACG
This sequence comes from uncultured Gemmatimonadaceae bacterium, assembly GCA_963716745.1. Classification (GTDB taxonomy): domain Bacteria; phylum Gemmatimonadota; class Gemmatimonadetes; order Gemmatimonadales; family Gemmatimonadaceae; genus DATKOH01. The sequence continues at coordinate 3,134,094 of OY970320.1, read as the reverse complement.
CCAATCCGCGACTCGCCTTCCGGCCGCTCCGGCCGTACATGTCCACGCGCTGGACGATCGCGCGGCGCATGGAGGTCATTCTGGGCACGTACCGCGTCTCTGAGCGCGAGGGCGGCGCGTTGCGCGAAGCGCTGCTGCGGCCCGCTCCGGTTCGCATTGGCCGATTCGCGCTGCGCGATGCCGGCGACGCGGAACTCTTCCTCGGCAGGGACGAGCGGTTCCGAAAGGAGGGAGAGATTACCCTCACCGCACGCAGTGACGCGCTCGGCGGAGTGCTCATGTCCCTCGCCTTCTCGATGGAAGATGGATCCGCGGGGCGGCGGATCTGCTACGTCGGGTGCGTGCAAGGGCGAGGCGGCGCCGCTGCGGACATCAAGGCGGCTACGAAAGAGATGCACGGCGTGCGTCCTCGTGCCTTGATGGTCGCGTCCGTGCAGGCGATTGCACGAGCGACGGGCTGCACGAATCTTCGGGGAGCGAGCGACCGCATCCAGGTGCACCACCGCAAGCACCTCATCGATATCCCGTTCCTTCACAACCTCTCCGCCAGCTATGACGCCTGCTGGAACGAGGCGGGGGGCGCCTTGGCCGCCGATGGCTGGTACGATCTGCCGCTGCGCGCCTCGCGGCGGCCGATGAGCGAGATCAGTTCGAACAAACGAAGCCAGTACGTGCGGAGATATGCGATGCTCGACGAGATGGCGGACAGTGTGCAGCGCGGGATGCGAATGACAAAGATGTCATGATGCGGCAAGGGATCGTCGCGGGAATGCAGCCAGCGAAACGAATGTCGATCGCGTATGATGAGGTCGCGTCGCCCGTGGGCGGCATTCTCTCAGTGGAAGCCCAATGAATCATCGCGCACTGCTCGCGTCGTCCGTCTGGGCGCTGCTGCGGAACAAGATGCGGAGCCTGCTCACCGTGCTGGGCATCATGATCGGCATCGCAGCGGTGATCTGCGTCGTCGCGATCGGCAACGCCGGACAGGTGCGGGTCGAGCAGCAGATGAACAACCTGGGCGACAACCTCGTGTGGATCGAGGCAGGCGGCCGCGCCGTGAACGGCGTGCGCACCGGCACGCACGCGACGCCCACGCTCACGCTCGGCGACATGCTCGCGATCAAGGACCAGGTTCCTCTCATCAAGAGCGTCTCGCCCAACGTGGACGGCTCCACGCAGATCATCTACGCCAATCAGAACTGGTACACCGGGTACCGGGGCGTTTCGCCGGAATACTTCGACATCAAGCGCTGGACCATCGATGAAGGCACGATGTTCACGCAGGATGATGTCGACCACGCCGCGGATGTGTGCGTGATCGGGCGCACCGTGCGCGAGCAGTTGTTCGGCCCCGACAATCCGATCGGGCAGATCGCACGCGTGAAGGGGCTGCCCTGCCGCATCATCGGCGTGCTGCATCCGAAAGGGCTGTCCGTTTCGGGGCAGGACCAGGATGACACGATCATCATGCCGTACACGACCGTCATGAAGAAGATCAAGGGCGCGCCGTGGCTCGATGACATCCTCTGCTCCGCGGTGTCACCGGACGCGGTGAAGCTGGCGGGCAAACAGGCGGGGGCGCTGCTGCGCGACCGGCACCACCTGCGGCCGGACTCGCCCGATGATTTCAACATCCGGAATCCCGAGGACATCATCCAGGCCCAGCTCGAAGCGAGCCGCACGATGACCATCCTGCTCGTGGCGATCGCGTCGATCTCGCTGCTGGTGGGCGGGATCGGGATCATGAACGTGATGCTCGTGTCCGTCACCGAGCGCACGCGCGAGATCGGCGTGCGCGTGGCCGTGGGCGCGACCGAGGAAGCGATCCAGGTGCAATTCCTCGGCGAATCCGTGATGCTGAGCCTTGTGGGCGGCGGCGCCGGCGTGCTGCTGGGCGTCGTGGCGTCGCTCGTGATCGGCAGCACCCTCGGCTGGCCGATGCAGATGTCCCTCAAAGCCGTGGTGCTGGCGGCGCTGTTCTCGGTGGGCGTGGGCGTGTTCTTCGGCTACTATCCGGCGCGCAAAGCGTCGTTGCTCGATCCGATCGAAGCGCTTCGCTTCGAATGAGACATATTCGCAACTAGGGAGACAGACTCGTCATGACCGTTCGGAACAAATGGATCACCGGCGCGGCCGTCGTGGTCGCGGCCGGTGTGATCGCCGCGCTGGCATTCCGCCGAGGCGATTCGCTGCAATACTTCACCGTGCGCGTGGAGCGCGGCGAGATCAATGATGCCGTGGATGCGACCGGCACCGTGAGCGCCGTGATCACCGTGCAAGTCGGATCGCAAGTGTCGGGCACGATCGCGAAGCTCAACGCCGATTTCAATTCCAAGGTGAAGCGCGGTGACGTGATCGCGATCATCGATCCCGCGCTGCTGCAGGGCGCGGTGCTGCAAGCGAGCGCGGACCTCGCGAGCGCGCAGGCGAACGTGGCCGCCGCGGAGGCGAACGTCGAGAAGGCGACCGCGGCGCAAGTGCAGACCAAGGCGGCGTACGAGCGGCTCGTGGTGCTCGAGAGACAAGGCTTCGACACGAAGGAGAATGTCGAGGTGGCACGTTCCAACGCGGACGCGGCTTCGGCATCCGTCTCGGCATCGCGCGCGGCGGTGACACAGGCGAACGCGCAGGTGGACCAGAAGCAGGCCGCGCTCACCATTGCGAAGGCGAACCTCGCGTACACCGTGATCCGCTCGCCGATCGACGGCGTGGTGCTCGCGCGGAACGTGGACGTGGGCCAGACCGTGGCGGCGTCGCTGCAGGCGCCCACGATCTTCTCGATCGCGCAGGATCTCACGAAGATGCTCGTGTATGCGAAGATCGATGAGTCCGATGTGGGGCGCATCCAGATCGGTCACCGTGTCACGTTCAAAGTGGACGCGTACCCCGAGGCTACCTTCGAAGGCATCGTGAGCCAGGTGCGCATGGATGCGACCACCGTGCAGAACGTCGTGACCTACGATGCGATCATCGCCTTCGCGAATCCGCAGCTCAAGCTCTATCCCGGGATGACGGCCTACGTGAACATCCCCGTCGCGACCGTCGAGGGCGCGATGAAGCTCCCGAACGCGGCGCTCCGCTACAAGCCGCCGTATCCTCCTGAGCAGGTGCACGCACTCTACGCGAAGTACGGGATGCAGGACAGCGAACTCCCCGCCGACGCGACGGCCGCCGACAGCGCGAAGGCGGCACACGGGCGCACCGACACGGGGATCGTCTGGAAGCTCCGCGCCGACAACACGCTGGAGCCCGTCCGCGTGAGCCTCGGCATCACAGACCACGCGTTCACCGAGGTGAAGAGCGTGCTGCACGGCGAACTCAAGCTGGGTGACGATGTCGTCACCGGTTCGCTCGCCGGGAAGGGCGCGGCCGTTCCTGTCATCCGCCGCTGACGCGCGCGGGGGCGGCATGACGGCGTCGGTGATCCGCGTCCAGGACGCGCATAAGTACTATCAGCTCGGCGAAACACGCGTGCACGCGCTGCGCGGCGTGAGCGTGGAGGTCGCGGCGGGCGGCTTCGTCGCGATCATGGGCGCGAGCGGCAGCGGGAAGAGTACGTTCATGAACATCCTCGGCTGCCTCGATACGCCCACGTCCGGCACGTACCATCTGGATGGCACCGACGTCGCGAGCCTGGAGAAGCGCCAGCTCGCGGTGATCCGGAACCAGAAGCTGGGGTTCGTGTTCCAGGGATTCAACCTGATCGCGCGCACCACCGCGCTCGAGAACACGGCGCTGCCGACGCTCTACTCCACCATCCCGAAGGAGGAAGCGCAGCGACGCGCCACGGATGCGCTGGCGTTGGTGGGCCTCGCCGACCGCTCGGACCATTTTCCGTCGCAGCTCTCGGGCGGCCAACAACAGCGCGTTGCGATCGCGCGCGCGCTGGTGAATCAACCGTCCATCTTGCTGGCCGACGAGCCCACGGGTAACCTCGACAGTCACACGTCGGTGGAGATCATGGAGATCTTCCAGCGGCTGAACGACGCCGGGCTCACCATCGTGATGGTGACGCATGAGCAGGATATCGCGCAGTTCGCGAAGCGCGTGATCGTGTTCCGCGACGGCAAGGTGCGGAAGGATGACGTCGTGGGTGCGCGGCTGGAAGCGCGTGAGGTGCTGAAGACGCTGCCGTCGCTGGAAGATTGAACCGCGGGCCGGCGGCAACCATGTGTGTCGCGCCGATGTCTAGCTAGGAGCACGATTCCCCAGGAGATCCGAATGCAAGACCTGCGCTGGGCACTCCGTTCGCTGCGCAAGAGTCCGGGCTTCACGGCGCTCGCCGTGGGCACGCTCACAATCGGGATCGCGGCCGCTACCGTCGCGTTCGCCGTGCTCGATGCGACGCTGCTCCGCCCCCTGCCCTATCGCGACGCCGGCCGGCTTGTGTTCATTCGCGAGCGCACGGCGAAACAGGAGCTCATTGCGCCGTCCTATCCGAACTTCGTGAGCTGGAGAGAGAACGCGCGCTCCTTCGAGAGCGTGGCCTCCGCTACGAGACTCGGTGCGCGATTCGTGTGGCCCGACGCGAACGATGGTGAGCCGGTGCACGCCACCATGCTCGGCATCTCGCGCCATTTCCTCGCGACGCTCGGCGTTTCGCCGTCCATCGGCCGCGAATTCACCGACGACGAAGAATCGCCCGGCGGGCCGCAGGCGCTCATGGTGTCGTACGAGTTCTGGCGCACGCAGATGGGCGGGCGACTCCCGCTCGGAACGCTCGGCGCGGGAGAGCGATATCCGGTGGTGGGCGTGATGCCGCCGGGATTCCAGTTCATGCAGCCGGCGGACGTGTTCTATCCGCACGAGCATTACCCGGACAACCAGCGCAACGCGTCGAACTACACCGTGATCGCGCGGCTCACCCCGGGCGTTTCGCTCGGGGCCGCGCGCGCGAACATGACAGCGCTCTCGAAGTCGCTGCTCGCCGAGTTCGGCAACGGGACGCAGGCGGTGGACGCCGACGTCGTGCCGCTGCGCGACTATCTGGTGGCGAACTACCGGACGATGCCGCCGATCGTGTTCGGTGCGGCGGCGCTCGTGCTGCTCATCGCGTGCACGAATCTCGTGAGCGCGCAGCTTGCCCGCGGCCGGGTGCGCGAGCGCGAGGTGGTAGTGCGAGCGGCACTGGGCGCGTCGCGGTCACGGTTGATCCGGCAGCTGCTCACCGAGAGTCTCGTGATCGCGACGTCAGGCGCCGCGCTGGCCTCGCTGGTGTCGGCGTTCGCCATTCGCGCGATCGCGGCCGAGGGAGCGGCGATCATGCCGCGCCTGGCATCGCTGGAGATGGACACGCGCGTTCTCGCGTTCGCGATCGTGGTGGCGGCAGTGGCGACGCTCGCCGTGGGCGTGTATCCGGCGCTCCGCCTAGCGAACCGGGATGCCGGTCTCGTGCTGCGCGGGAGTCGCACAAGTTCGCTCGCGGTGCGTGCGCCGGTGTGGCGCGTGCTCATCGGATTCGAAGTCGCGCTCGCGATCGTGCTCGTCACGGCATCCGCGATGCTCATCGAGACGTTCCACAACATCATGACGGCCGACAGCGGCTTCGATCCGAACGGCATTCTCACCGTCACGGCGACGCTGAAGAGCGGGGAGCAAGCGCAGTACGATCGCTTGCTCGCCGGCATCCGCGCGCTGCCCGGCGTGACCGGCGCCGCGTATACGACGCGGGCTCCGCTCGCGTGGGAGACCATGTCGTCACCTGTTCGGCGCCCCGGCGATCCGCCGGATCACGATTGGCCGGCGATGGCGGGATTCCGCGTCATCAGTCCGGAATACTTCTCCGTGCTGCGGCAGCCGGTGCTGCGCGGGCGGGCGTTCACCGACGCGGATCGAGAGGGGAGCATCCCGGTGGCGATCATCACACCCGGCATCGCGGCCAAGCTATGGCCCGGCGAGGATCCGGTGGGCAAGTCGATCTCGAGCAACATCATGTTCGACCAGTGGCTCACCGTGGTGGGCGTTGTGAGCGAAGCGTCGATCTGGACGGCGCCGCGCGGCGCGCAGAACGAGATCTATGTGCCGCTGGCGCAGCATGCGAAGCAGGCCGAAGGGCCGGTCGTGGCGATGGTCCGCATCTCGAACGCGGAAGGCTCGATCGTCGCGCCCATTCGCGCGCTCATGCGCACGATCCTGCCCGGAACGCCGGCGCTCTACGGCCGGCTGGAGGAGCGCATCGCCCGCAGCGCCGCCGACCGCCGCTTCGCAATGCTCGCGCTCACCGGATTCGGCGCGATCGCGCTGCTGCTCGCCGCGATCGGCATCTACGGCGTGATCTCCTACATCGTCACCACGCGCACGCAGGAGATCGGGATCCGCATGGCGCTTGGCGCCAGCGCGCACACCGTGCGACTCGACGTGATGCGCGGCGCCGCGCTCACCGCCGCCGGCGGGATCGCGGCGGGCGTCGCGGGCGCGCTCTTCGCGACGCGCTATCTCGAGTCGCTCCTGTACGGTGTGTCACATCTGGATCCAACCGTGTACGCCGCCGGCGCGGTGATCGCCATGGGCACGGCGCTCGTGGCTGCATACGTGCCCGCATGGCGGTCGAGCCGCGTTGATCCAATGACCGTGCTTCGTGGTGAGTAGGTCATCTCGCCGCCGGTCGCGGCGCCATCCCGGCGCCGGCGCCCTCGCGCTTACACGCTTCGAGCCTCGCGCATGCTGCGCGCGAGTCTCTCGCTACGCGCGGGGGCGCCTCTGCCGGGACGGCACCGCTCCCTGACATCGATCGTGGGGCCGCGAACTATTGATCTTCACGCTCATCGAAATAACAGCGGGCACCTCGGCGGCGACTCGCTACGCAAACTGAACGACTTCGCGCGACGCTGGTGCGACGACAGGGAGCGGCGACGGGTCCGGCGCAGCCGCGGCAGCGAAAAGCGAGAGACTCGCGGCACCATCGCGAGGCTCGAAGCGGTTTGAGCGAAAGCGGCCTAGCCGGACCCGTCGCCGCGACCGGCGGCGCGGTTGACCGCACGTGCGCCGGGCGGATATTACCACGCACTCTGCAAGTCACTCGGTCACCTGGAGCCTCATTCATGTCGCATCGTTCCCTCGGCGCACTCTGCGCTCTCAGCGCCGCGTTCGTCTGCAGCGTTTCCGCTCAAGCCCCCGCCAAGCCCGCCGCGGACTCCGCCGCGAAGCCGATTCCCGCCGAGTCGAGCGTGGTCACGCCGCGATCGATCACCATCGACGGCCAGGTGATCAAGTACTCCGCGCGTCCGGGCACGCTGCTCATCAAGAACGATTCGAACCAGGCGATCGGCAGCATGTTCTACGTGGCGTACACGAAGGACGGCGCCGATCCGCGCACGCGGCCCGTGACGTTCATCTTCAACGGCGGTCCCGGCTCGGCGACGATCTGGCTGCACATGGGATCGTTCGCGCCGGTGCGCGTCGCGACGAACGAGCCGCAATTCACGCCGCCCGCGCCGTACTCATTGGCCGACAACGGCTCGAGCCTGATCGACAAGAGCGATCTCGTGTTCATCGACGCGATGGGAACCGGCTACAGTCGCATCGTGGGCAAAGGCACGGGCAAGGATTTCTACGGCACCGACGCCGACATTAGATCCTTCGGCGACTTCATCATTCGCTACATGACAGTGTTCAATCGCTGGAACTCGCCCAAGTATCTCATGGGCGAATCGTACGGCACGACGCGCGCGGCCGGCCTGGCGAACCACCTTCAGGAGCGCGGCGTGACGCTCAACGGCTTGGTGCTCATCTCGTCGTGGCTCAACTCATACGTCGATTTCGGCGGCCCGCCGAACAGCCTCGACATCACGTACCAGCTGAACATCCCGACCATGGCCGCGACGGCGTGGTACCACAAGAAGCTGCCGCAGCAGCCGGCGGAATTGGCGCCGTTCCTCGTGGAAGCCCGCGCCTTCGCGATCGGTGCGTACCAGCACGCGCTCGTGCAAGGCAATCACCTGAGTGCGGCCGAGCGCGATAGTGTGGCGGAGCAGTTGCACCACTTCACCGGGTTGTCGGTGGAGTTCATCAAGAAGGCTCACCTGCGCGTCACGCCCGAGCGCTTCCAGAAGGAGCTGCTGCGCGCCGACGAGCGCACCGTGGGCAGGCTCGACGCGCGCTTCATGGGCATCGATCACGACGCGGCCGGCGAGACGACTGAGTACGACGCCGCCGACGCGGCGACGTCGGGGGCATTCGTCGCCGCGTTCATGTCGTACATCAAGAGCGACCTGCGCTGGGATCCCGGGATCCCCTATCTCCCCGAGGGGAGCAAGGAGGTGGGCGACGACTGGGACAACCGCCACCGCGTGGCCGGCGATCGTTGGCCGATCCCGAACGTGAGCGAGGATCTGCGCGAGGTGATGAGCCAGAATCCGTACCTGCGCATCTTCTCAGCGAATGGCTACTACGATTTCGCGACGCCGTTTTTCGAGACCGAGTACACGCTGCAGCACATGGGCATCGACGCGTCGCTCGAGAAGAACATCACGTACGGGTACTACGAGAGTGGGCACATGATGTATCTGCACCAACCGGTGCTCGCGCAGCTCAAGAAGGATCTCGTCCGCGTTCTACGGCGAGCGCGCGATGACCTATCGCGCGGCCGGTCGCGGCGACGCCTCCGGCTAGGCCGCTTTCGCTCAAACCGCTTCGAGCCTCGCGATACTGCCGCGAGTCTCTCGCTTTTCGCTATCGCGGCTGCGCCGGAGGCCTCGCCGCTCCCTGCCATCGATCGAGGGGCGCGCGAGCTGTCCGGGCAACTCCGTCAGCGCCCGCTAGCGCCTAGCGCCGAGCGCCTAGGGCTTTTTGATCGGCGCCGGCGCGGCGGCCGCGCTGGAGCGGACTTCGCAGCTCACCTTGAGCGGCCACGACAGCTTGTTGTTGTTCACGTTCGATTCCGCGACCTGGCCGTGCGTGTCGATGAAGGCGCTGAGCGTGTAGTTCCCCGGCGGCAGGGTCACGCTCCAACTCATCGTCTGGGCCTGATTGGGCGTGAGCTTGATGAGATCCTTCGCGGCATTGAACGTGCCAATGTCCAGGCCCACGGCCTGCGCCGAGCTGAGCGGCACGAAGTCGGCATTGCCGATGTTCCGCACCGAGAGCACGACGGGAAAGGTGAAAGAGCGATTGCACGGGCTGCCCGCCGGCTGCCTCGCGCCGGAGGTCGACTGAGGCGGAAAGACGTGGTCGACGACGATCAGCGGCGTCGTCATGCGCACGCTCACTTCGTGATTCATGTTGTTCACATTCACCGACGCGAACGTGAGATCCGGCAACTTCTGGCGCTGTACCGCGGAAGGCGCGGGCGCGATGGACGCCGGCGACGGAGGCGTGTGCACGGTCGCCGGAGCGGACGCGGTCGGCGCGCGCGTGACGGGGGGCGTTTGCGCGAACGCGGCAGATGCTGCGGCAATGAGCAGGGTGGAACCGATCGTGAGGCGGCCGGACATGGGGGCGCTCCCGGGAGCGAGGACGCCTGCAGTGTTATGCGGAGCGGCCGCTCCGTCAAGCATCAGTGCGTTCCGAAGCCGCGCGCCATGCCTACGGCCGCGCACACCATGAGCACCACGAGCGCCGCCTGGATGAAGCTGATCGCCCCGATCCGGCGTGCCCGGCTCTCGGAAACGACGTTGGCGGGCGCCCCGCCGCGGCCGAGCGCAATGCGCCAGCGGATGAGCGTGATCATCGGCCACATCTCGAGCGCGAGGATGAGCACGAGCAGTGCCATCTTGGTACGGAACAGCTCGTTCTTGTTATAGTAGTTCGTCATCTTTTCGGTGCCGGCCAGATAGCGCCAGAGGCCGGTGGAGATCCAGAGCAGCGCGGCGATCCCCCACTCGCTGTCGGCGCGGAAGGCGCGTTTGAGCGAATCGGCGGTCACGCGCTCACGGAGCGCGACCCCCCGCGCGATCACCGCGCGGAACCCGATCGCGAGGGCGAGCAGGTGGAGTACCGCGAGCGTTAGACGGAGCATGTCATTCAGGATCCAGCGTTCTTCAACAAGAACTGCAGCGCATCCTGGATGCGGTCGAAGCGTACCGCCTCGAGACGGCCATCGGCGTGCTCCACGAGGATCGTGACACTCCTGAGCGGCGAGGCCGTGCTGGTCCGGCCAACGCCGATCTCGATGCCGGGTGCATCAGGCTCACGCCGCAGCGCTGCGTCCGCGACGGCGGCGCGCGTGCGCTCAAGCGTCGCCCCCGCAGCAAGGAGAGCCTTTGCCGCATCGCTCTGCCCCTCGCTGATCAAGCCGAGCAGGAGATGCTCGGTGCCGACGAAGCTATGCTGCAACTCGCCCGCCTCCTTCATCGCGAGCTCGAGCGCCGTCTTCGCGCGCGTCGTGTAGGGCAAATCGGGTCCGGTCGGCCGTGACGCAATACCGACCGTCTTCCGAGCCTCCACTTTCCCCGCGATCCCGAGCACATCGACGCCCATCTCCTGGAGAACCCGGACCGCGCTGCATTTCGTTGCGCGCGACAGCGCCACGAACATGTCATCCGGCATCACGAACTCCTGGCGCCGGCTCGACGCCACGTCGCGAGCCTCCGCCAACACGCGGCGCACGTTCTCGCTGAAACTGTAGGCGTGCATCATGTCACGAATCTGCGAACGACCGATCGATCTCGTCAAAGGGCACGCCGCGCGTGAGTGCGCCGAACGTCCCCTGCCCTTCGATCTCGCGCGCGGCCGCGAGGAACGCGCCCCACGCCGCGCGCGCGAGCGCGCCGCCGGTGCTGATGCGGCGCACGCCGAGCGCGGCGAGGTCGGCGACGGTGGTGAAATCGCCGCCGACGAGGACATTCACCGGCTTCGGCGCGACGGCCTTCACGACCGCGGCGATCTCCGCCTTCGTCTTGATGCCGGGCGCGTAGAGACAATCCGCGCCGGCGCCGGCGTACGCGACGAGGCGCCGAATGGTCTCGTCGAGATCGGGCCGGCCGACGATGAATCCCTCGGAGCGCCCCGTGAGCACGACGCCGGTGCCCACGTCGTCGATCGCGCGGCGCGCCGCACGCATGCGATCCACCGAGAGCGCGAAATCGAAGAGCGGGTCCGCCGGATCGCCGGTGGAATCCTCGATCGAAAGGCCGGCGACGCCCGTCACGGCGGCCAACCCAACGTTCCGCGCGACCTCCACCGGCCCCACGGCGAAGCCGCCCTCGAAATCGGCGTTCACGGGAATATCCACCGCAGCCGCGATGGACCGGAGATGATCGAGCATCTCGCGCAGCGGCACGTGATTGTCCGAGCGGCCTCGGCTCCACGCGAATCCGGAGCTCGTGGTGGCGATCGCCGGGAATCCGAGTTGCGCGAGGAGGCGCGCGCTGCCCGGGTCCCATGGGTTGGGCATCACGAAGCAGCCCGACGCGTGGAGTTCGCGAAAACGCTGCGCGCGCGGTGAGATGAGGCTCATGGCTGCGCGAACCACTCGACCACGCGCTCCAATCCCGCGCGATCGTCATCGTCGAAGGCGCCCACGCGATCGCTGTCCACGTCGAGCACCGCGATCAGTGCGCGCGATGCATCGAATACGGGAACCACGATCTCCGAACGCGCGCGGGCGTCGCACGCGATGTGACCCGGGAACGCGTTCACGTCGGGCACGATCACGGTGCGTCGCTCGGCGGCCGCGGTGCCGCACACGCCACGCCCGAATGTGATATCGATGCAGCCGAGCGTGCCTTGGTACGGGCCGACCTGCAGCAGCCGACCGGGCTCGACCACGCGATAGAAACCCGTCCACAGGAATCCGAAGCCGTGGTGCGCGAGCGCGCTCACCGTCGCCATCGCGGTGATGGGATCGCGCACGCCATCGAGCACGGCGCGCACGTTCGCGGCGAGCGCATCATACGCGGCGCGCTTGGGCAGCGCGCGATAGTCCGGAGTTTCCTCGGCCATTGGCGAAAGGTAAGTCACTTCATCGTGCTCGGCACTCCCTGCAGGAACGTCCTGTTCCTCCTTCAGGATGAACCGCTTCGACTGAGCGAAACCGAAGTTCGCTTGCGCATCGGCATCGCCGCGCAGCCGCGCGCGGTATTGCTCGTATGCCGCGAGAGAGTTGAACGAAATGAGCGCGAAGCCTACGTAGTTCGTCCCCTCGTACGGCAGGAAATACCCGATGAGATCGCCGCCGCAGCGCGGGATGATCTTCGCCCACCGGTCGGCATACTCGGCGAACGCGTCGCGCTGCACGGGGTCGATCTCATAGCGGATGAAGCAGGTGACTTGCATGGCGGCTCCGCGCGAAGAGAGAGGCATGCCGGCCAGCGCGGCCGCGCCGGCGGCGAGTCGGCCGAGGAACCCGCGGCGGGGAACGATCGGGTCGAGTGGGTCCATGCCGGATGATGGCGCATTGCCTCTCGCTAATGGTTCGACTACAATGGAACCATGGACGACACCCCGGACATCGCGGCGATCGCCGCGCTCATCGGCGACCGCGCGCGCGCCACGATCCTGCTCGCCCTCATGTCCGGCCGCGCGCTCACCGCCACCGAACTCGCGCGCGCCGCGCGCGTTTCCAAGCCGACGGCCAGCTCGCATCTCGGGAAGCTGGAGCGCGCGCACCTCGTGGCCGTGGAGAACGCCGGCCGCTACCGCTATTTCCGCGTCGCGTCGCACGACGTCGCGTCCGTGATCGAACGCCTCGGCACGCTCGCACATCGCGCGGGTGCCGTACGCGTGGACTCCGGCCCGACCGACCCGGCGCTCCGCCGCGCGCGCGTGTGCTACGACCATCTGGCGGGAGAGTTCGGCGTGCTCGTGTACGACGGCATGCACCAGCGTGGATGGCTGCGGTCCGCGGGCACCACCGTGAGACTCACCGAATCCGGCGCGAGAGCATTTCTCGAACTGGGGATCGACCTCGCGGCGCTCGAGCGGAGCCGGCGGCCGCTGTGTCTCGCGTGTCTCGACTGGAGTGCGCGCCGCCATCATCTCGCCGGCGCGCTCGGCGCCGCGATGCTCCGGCGCCTCTACGCCCTCGGGTGGGCGCGGCCGCATCGCGGCTCGCGCGCGGTCATGGTCTCCCCCGCCGGCGAGCGGGCACTGCGCGCGCGGCTCGGGCCCCGCTGAACGCAGCCGCGCGGCTGGCACGACCCGCGGGCGCGGGATAGGTTCTTGGCGTGTCCAACAAATATCTTCTCCCGCAGGAACTCGCGCGGCCGCCGATCGAGGAGGCCACGTTCGAGCTGCGCTTCAAGCCGCTGAGCGGCGACAAAGCCGAGGGTTTGCCGGCGTATTTCCGCACCGTGCTCACCGAGGCGTATCCGCGCTCGGAGTCGATCCCGGTGTCGGCAGCGCCCGCGCAATTCCGGAAGACGCAGGAAGAGATGCGATACCAGCCGCGGATCCGTCAGTTCAGTCCCCTCGCGGCGGTCATGGTGGGCGATCAGGCGGTGTGGCTGCGGCTCGTGGCGCCGTATCCCGGGTGGGACGAAGTGCGCGACCGCATCGAGGCGCTCACCGACGCGCTGCGGGCGAGCAAGATGGTGGGCGCGGTGGAGCGCATCTCGCTGAAGTTCGTGAACGTGCTGCGCGAGATGCCGGAGCGGCAGCTGGAAGGACTGCGCGTGGATGTGCGCATGAACGGCGAGCCGGTGCCCGAGCGCGGCATGCACCTGCGCGTCGAGCTGAACGACGAGACGTATTCGCGCGTGGTGGAGATCCAGCCGAACCCGATGGGCGCGTTCATCGATCCGGATCCCGATGTGAACGGGCTCACGCTCTCGATCGAGTGCCGCCGCCAGCTCGGCATCGACGACGATTTCTGGAAGGAGCGCGAGGACATGATCGAGAACCTGCATTTCGAATTGCGCGCGCTGTTCTTCCGGCTCCTGCGCACGTCGGCCGTTGAGAAGCTCGGGCCCATCTATCGATCGGAGCCACGCGAGTAGAACTTCGGTCGCGCGCTCGGTCGCGACGCCGTCTCCGGCTAGGCCGCTTTCGCTCAAACCGCTTCGAGCCTCGCGCACACTGCGCGCGAGGCTCTCGCTTTCGCTATCGCGGCTGCGCCGGAGGCGGCGGCGCTCCCTGCCGTCGATCTCGCCTGCTCGGCTGACCGCGAAGGCGGCCGGCCGCGCAACTCACTGGGTGCGCGGCCGGCCGGCTTTCTCGAACACGAAGCTGACGGCCGGTTGAGCTAACGCGTCGGCGGCTTCGGCTCCTCCTTCGGTTTGGGCGGCGGCGCGTGCGCCGGCACGGGTTTCGGTGGCGGCGCTACCTTCGCGGGCGACACCGGGTGCTTGGGCGCGTTCTCAGTGGCGTGGCGCGCTTCCATCGTCTGGGTCTCCTTCTGCTGGCGCGACTGCATCTGGGGCGGCACTTGGCCCTTCGGCGCGCTCGCTTTTTCCTGGAGATGTTTGTCCTGCAGCTGCGCGTGTTCGAGTACCTGGCGTGATTGCACCGCGCGCTGCTGCGCGATGATGTCGGCGCGCGGACGCGGATCCACGGGCACGCGTACGGCGGTGCCCGGGCCGTTCATTCGTGTTGGCGGAACGGCCGGTGCGGCTGCCGGCGCCGGGTGCGGTGGAGGCTCCGCGTGCAACTCCGTGATGTGCGTCGCAACGCGTGGCGGCGGCGCGGCGGGATGCGCGGAGACCGGAGTGATCCGGCTCGCCGGGCTCGGGGTCACCGGCGGCGCGTGCGCCACCACCTGGATCTGCCGTACGTCCTGCGGCTGCAGCGGCACCGCCGCAGCGCGCACCGGCTTCGCGGAGACGAAGGTCTCGCGCGGCACCGCCGTCACGGCGCCGGCGACCTGCACGTTCTTATAGTGGATGTTCTGCACGTTCACGTTCGTCACGTTGATGTTCGTGACGTGCACGTTCGTGATGTTCACGTTCCTCACGTACGTCGTGCTCGCGTGATATGACGGCACCCACGGTTCGCCGGGCGCCAGCGGGAACCACGCGACGCCTCCCGCCGGGCCGAACCGGGCCGACACGCTCCACGTCCCTCCCCCAACAAAGGCCACCAGCGCGGGCGCGTACACCGGCCGCGCGACGCGCACGCCCGGCGCCCAGACCCATACGCCGCCGTAGCGCGCCCATCGTCCATAGTGGAACGGCGCAAAGCCCCACGGCTCCGCATCGATCCACGTCCATCCCCACGGATCCACCCACACCCAGCGGCCCACGCGATACGGCGCCCAATCGTCGCCGACGTTCGACGGGACCCACACCTCGCCGTAATCGGGCGTCTCCTCCCAATGTCCGTATGCGTCGAGCGCTTCGTACCCCGTCATCTCCATCGACACATAGCGGCCCGATGGTGACGCATCCTCGGCGCGCGCCCGCGACTGCGCCCAGGCGTCGAATTCATCGGCCGGCTCCACCGGCAGCGGCCGGACATCGAACGGCGTATTCGGATCGCTCGACGCGAGGCCCACGTGACCCGCGAGCACTTCATAGGTTCCCCCGGACGATGCGACCTGCGCATCGCCGACGCGCACGGCGACCAGCGTACTCAGTCCCAACGAGTCCACGGTGAGCCGATAGTCCCCGGGGCGCATGACGGACACGGTGGATGTCGGCGTCTCGATCTCCATGTGATCGCTCTCATCGAGCGAGCGCACGCGCAGCGAGATCTCGCCC
This sequence comes from uncultured Gemmatimonadaceae bacterium, assembly GCA_963716745.1. Lineage (GTDB taxonomy): Bacteria > Gemmatimonadota > Gemmatimonadetes > Gemmatimonadales > Gemmatimonadaceae > DATKOH01. Next base: position 3,118,522 of record OY970320.1, on the reverse strand, counting down.
TGCGTGAGGCGCAGCACGACGCGATCGTCCTCGAGCAGCACGAATGACAGTGCCGTACGCTCGCCGAGCCGGAGCGCGGACGAGCCGAAGTGGAGTTCCGAGCGTCCGCCGGCGTCGACCCAGAGTTCGTCGCCGGTGGTCACTGGATAGTTCATCATGAACGCCATCCAGTCGCCCGACGTACCATGGCGGAGCGATGCGTCGCCCGTAACGAAGCTGATGCGCGCCACGCGCGCCGGCGGATCGGCGTAGAGCGACGGCGGCAGCGTCATCTGGACGGCGGCCGCCAGCGCGATCGCGGTGAGTTCCTTGGTGAAGACTCGCATGTATCGATCGCCTCGTTGAGAGGTGAAGGTGCACGAATGAAAAAGGGCGCCGGCCGGCCCCATCGCTGGGAGCCTCGCCTGCGCCCTCGACTTGCGAGACAAGCCTCGCACGTCCGGGGGACCGGTCGACCGCACCGGTCCGATTCTTCTTGTATCTAGTATAACCCCGAATTGCTTGCAAGGTTCGGGGTCATCGCGCGGCCGGTCGCGAGCGAGCGGTCGGCTAGGCCGCTTTCGCTCAAACCGCTTCGAGCCTCGCGATACCGCCGCGAGTCTCTCGCTTTTCGCTATCGCGGCTGCGCCGACCGCTCGCTCGCTCCCTGATCGTGATCGCGTCAATGGTTTCGGCGGGGTGCTATTGCCGCAACCCATGCGATGAGGCGCGATCGGCGGTCTGGTCGCTTCGCGCGCGCTGACTGCAATGATCCACCTGACGCGCTAGGTTATCTCGCATGGCTGAAGACCAAGAGACGACGCCCGGTGTCGCGCATTTGCCGAAGTGGACGATCGCGGCGCCGGTGGTGGCGTGGGGGATGATAGTGGCGGCGCTGGCGATCACGGGCGCGTGGTTCGTAGTGGTGCTCGCGCTCGCGCTCGTGGGAGCGGTGCTCGCCGCGGTGCACCATGCCGAGGCGGTAGCGCATCGCGTGGGCGAGCCCTTCGGGACGCTCGTGCTCGCGATCGCGGTGACGCTCATCGAGGTCGCGCTCATCGTGTCGCTCATGATCGCGGGCGGCGCGGCCACCGCCGCGCTCGCACGCGACACGGTGTTCGCGACGCTCATGATCATCCTCACCGGCATGGTCGGGATGTGCCTGCTCGTGGGCGCCATGCGGCATCGCGAGCAGACGTTCGGCATCGATGGCGTCACGGGCGCGCTCACGACGCTCGCGACGATCGCGGTGCTCACGCTCATCCTTCCCAATTACGACACGCACGTGGCCGGTCCGGTGTATGGGCCGGGACAGCTCGCGTTCATCGCGCTGGTCTCGCTGGTGCTGTACGGGACCTTCGTGCTGGTGCAGACGGTGCGCCACCGCGGCTATTTCCTCGAGGCATCGCCGAGCGGCGTCGCGGTGGACGCGCCGCCGCCGTCGAACCGCGCGACCGCGCTCAGCGCGACATTGCTGCTCGTGTGTCTCGCGGCCGTGGTGCTGCTCGCGAAGAAGATCGCGCCCACGCTCGAGGACGCGGTCGCGCGCGCGGGCGCGCCGCCGGCGCTGGTCGGCGTGATCATTGCTGGCGTCGTGCTCATGCCGGAGGGGATCGCCGCGGTGCGCGCCGCGCGCCAGAACCGCTTGCAGACGAGTCTCAACCTCGCGCTCGGCAGCGCGCTCGCGAGTATCGGGCTGACGATCCCCGCAGTCGCGATCGTGTCGCTCGCGACCGGACTCACGCTCACGCTCGGCATCGACGGCAAGAGCACGGTGCTGCTCGTCCTCTCGCTCTTCGTGACCGCACTCGCGCTGCGCACGGGGAAGACGACGATCCTCCAAGGCACGGTGCTCATCGTGATCTTCGCTGTTTATCTCGGCTCGGCGATGCTGTCATAGGGCCTAGAACATCGCGCCGCGGTCGCGCCGCCGGCGTCGGCTAGGCCGCTTTCGCTCAAACCGCTTCGAGCCTCGCGCATACTACGCGCGAGTCTCTCGCTTTTCGCTGCCGCGGCTGCGCCGACGCCAGCGGCGCTCCCTGCGATGATCTTGAATCGCCAAATGGCCGCATAACGAGCGGGAGAGCGCGGCGATCCGGTCTCGCATTCGCGGGCTGCGCGCGGTTCGCGATCCAGAGGCGGGGGGCGGATCCCGGCGCAGCCGCGGCAGCGAGAAGCGAGAGACTCGCGGCGCGGTCCAGCCGCGAGGCTCGAAGCGGTTCGAGCGAAAGCGGCCTAGCCGGGAACCGCCGCCCGCCGTCTTCGCGCGATGACCAACGCGCGCGCGACCTACGCACTACTCACGCGTTCGGGGTGCGAGTATACGTTCGCGCTGGAACCGCGCAACAACGATATGAGCGTGATCCCTGCAGCCTCGGCCAGTCTGATCGCGAGACCCGTGGGTCGCGAGACCGTCGCGAGAATGGGAACGCCGGCGACGCTGGCTTTCTGAACCAATTCGTAGCTCGCGCGACTCGTGAGCACCAGGAAGCCCGCGCTCGCGTCGGTGCCGGCGCGCGCGAGGGCGCCGGTCACCTTGTCGAGCGCGTTGTGGCGGCCGACGTCTTCGCGCACGACAGTGAGTTCGCCGCTCGCGCGTGGCCCACGCGGCGGCGTGCACGGCGCCGGTGCTCTGGTTCAGTTCCTGTCGCGCGGCCAGCGCGCCCTCGGCGCGCCAGACTGCGCTCGCGTGGAGCGTCCACTTGGCGGTCACGGCGCGCGTGGGGCGGAGTGCATCGGCGATGGTCTGCACGCCGCAGAGTCCACAGCCCGTTTGTCCCACGAGCTGGCGGCCGCGCTGCTCGAGCGCCGCCGCCGCGCTCGCAGGAATGGTGATCTGGATCTCCACGCCCTGGCTGTATGGCTGCACGCGCACGCTCGCGATGTCGCTCGCGCGCGCGACGATCTCCTCGGAGAGGGTGAAGCCCGTCGCGAAATCTTCGAGGTCGGCCGGCGTCGCCATCATCACGACGTGCGGACGCTGGTTGTACACGAGCGCGACGGGGACTTCCTCCGCGACGCTCGAATGCTCCTTCGTCGCGCCGTCCTCATCGAGCCGCACGAATTCGCGCTCGAGTTGCGGCTTGGCGTAGCCGAGTCCGAAGAGCGGGTGCCCCGGCGTGAGCTCGGGGGGCAGCGTCATGCGCGCGCGTCGCCGCGCGACTGCACGTAGCGCCAGCCGAACCGTCCCTTGATGCAGAGATTCCCCTCGGTGATCGACACGTCGAAGGGCGATGTCACTTTCACGATCTCGTTGTCCTGCACGTGCAGCGTGAGCGTGCAGCCCACACCGCAGTACGGACAGATCGTGTCCACCTGTGCCTGCTTCGATTCGTCCCATGTGCCGTCGGCGCGCTTGGTGTGTTCGCTCGTGAACATCAGCGCACCCGTGGGGCACACGGCGATGCAATTCCCGCAGTACACGCACGCCGAGCCCGGCAGCGGGGTGGCGAACTCGGTGGAGATGCGCGCGTCGAATCCACGGCCCGCGACGGCGATGGCGAAGGTGTTCTGGAAATCGGTGCCGCACGCTTCCACGCACTTGTAGCACAGGATGCACTTGCCGTAATCGCGCACGTAGAGCTCGTTGTCGTTCTTGAGCGGCTGACGCACGGTGGCCGCGAACGCGGGATCGGGCGCATCGTGATGGCCGGTGTGCACCTCGTCGCGTGCGCCGTCCTGGGCCGCGGGCGCCGGCGGACCGTAGCGCGCGGGCCGGCAGTCGTACTCATCGAGCCACTCGGAGACGTGCGGCGTGGTGGAGAGGTCCACGCTCGACGCGAGGAACTCGAGCACCATCTTGCGGCTGTGCTTCACGCGTTCGCTGTTGGTACGCACAACCATTCCCGCTTCCACCTTGCGCGAGCAACTGGGCACGAGCACGCGTGAGCCCTCGAGCTCCACCACGCACACTCGGCACGCGTTCACCGGGTGCAGTGTTTCGAGATAGCAGAGCGTGGGCAGCGACTTGCCCATCGCGGCCGCCGCGTCGAGGATCGTCGAACCCTCCGGCACGGACACCTGCTCGCCGTCGATCGTGAGCGCGACGGTGCGCTTGGGCGTGCGCAGCTGGACGAGCGCGGTCATACGGCGCCCTCCGCGCTGTAGAGATTCGAGTCGCTTCATCGCCGACTCCACCGCGCTGTACGCCGTTTGGCCGAGTCCGCAGATCGACGCATCCTTCATGGCCGTGCCGATCTCGTCGAGCAGCGCGAGCTCGGCCGCGACGCCACCGCGCGTGCGCTTGGAGGCGAGGCGGTGCAACGCCTCCTCCTGGCGCACGGTGCCCACGCGGCACGGCACGCACTGGCCGCACGATTCGTCGCGGAAGAACGACGCGATGCGCCGGATGACCTGCGTGATATCGGTGCTGTCGTCGAACGCCATGATCACGCCGGAGCCGAGCGTCACCTTGGCTTCGCGCGCGCCTTCGAAGGTGAGCGGGATGTCGAGCTCGTCGGGACGCACGAACACTCCGGCCGCGCCGCCGAGCAGAATGGCTTTGAGCGGACGCTTGCCGCGCGGGCCGCCGGCGAGCGCGAGGAGATCGCGCAGCGTGGCGCCGAAGGGCACTTCATACACGCCGGGCCGCTCGACGGCGCCGGAGAGGCAGAAAAGCCTCGTGCCGGTGGACTCCTTGGTTCCCGTGGCCGCGAAGGCGGCGCCGCCGTTCAGCACGATGAAGGGGATGTTCGCGAGCGTCTCGACGTTGTTCACACACGTCGGCTTGCGGAACACGCCGCTCTCCGCCGGGAAGGGCGGCTTGTTGCGCGGCTCGCCGCGATAGCCTTCGATGGAATTGAAGATGGCGGTCTCTTCGCCGCAGATGTACGCGCCGCCGCCGCGGCGGATCTCGATCTCGAGCGCGAAGCCGTGGCCCATGACGTTGGGCCCAAGCATGCCGTGTGCGCGCGCGGTGTCGATCGCGTGCTGCAGTCGCGCGGTGGCGAGCGGATATTCGCCGCGGATGTAGATGAACGCGCGCTCGCAGCCGGTGGCGAAAGCGGCGATCGTCATCGATTCGATGATCGCGAACGGATCGCCCTCCATGAGCACGCGGTCCTTGAAGGTGCCGGGCTCGGATTCGTCGGCGTTGCAGATGAGATAGTGCGGGCGCGCCGTTTGCTTCGACACCGCATCCCATTTGCGGCCGGTGGGGAACGCGGCGCCGCCGCGGCCCGCGAGCTTGGACTCGGTGACCTCGCGGATGACGGCCTCCGCGCCCATCTCGAAGGCGCGGCGCAGCGCGCCGTAGCCGCCGCTCGCGCGGTAGTCGTCCAGGCTCGACGGGTCCACGACGCCGACTCGAGCGAGGAGGCGGAGATCCTTCTGTCCTCGCTGCGGGATCGCGGGCATCGCGAGGGGCTTGGCCTTGTGCGTGCCGCCGAGCATCGCGATCAATTCTTTCTCCGTCACATCGCCCGCGAGCGTCTCCTGCGGCTTCGCGCCGGCCACCTGCAAGAACGCCGCCGGCGCGCGATCGCAAAGTCCGAGGCACGGACTGCGCAGCCACGAGGCGCCGCTCGCATTCACATGCGCGTGATCGCCGTTCGGCGAGTGATGCGCCGCGGGCCCCGCCTTCTTCTCGAGCGCGGCGATGAGCGCGTCGGCGCCGCGCGTCTTGCACGCGATGTCGTCGCACACGTGCAGCATGCGTTTGGGCCGCGGCGTGGTGGACAGCAGCGCGTAGAACGTCGCCACGCCGTACGCTTCGGCGGGCGGCACGTTCAGACGCATGGCAGATGTACGTGAGCGCGCCCTCGCTGATCCAACCGCAGCGCGATTGCACCGCGCGCAGCGCCGGGAGCAATTGCGTACGCTCGCCGTGATAGGAGAGTCCGCCGTCGGCCACGCGGGTGTCGCGTGCGGCGACGCGTTCACCTCCGTCCCATCCGCTCTGCGGCGGTCCGAGCAACGCATCCACCGCGCTCGCGCTCCTCGAGCGTCGCCTCCGCCGTGCCGAAATGCAGATCCAATGCGTGCTCCTCTAGCGGCGGGTGGTGGCTCTTCTTCCTTCTTCGCCTTGGCGGATGCCTTCGCAGCGCTCTTCTTCCTCACCGGTTCCAGCTTCACCGCGCATGCCTTGAACTCGGCGGTGCCGGACTGCGGATCCGTCGCATCGATCGTGAGCAGGTTCACGCGGACGTCGTCCTGGAAATGCAGTGTCATGAAGACGAGACCGGGGCGCATCGCCGGCGAGATGCGCGCCGGCGCCACGACGCTGCCGCGCCGCGAGGTGATGCGCACGGCATCGCCGTCTCCGAGACGAAGCCGTTTCGCATCCTCGGGCGAGAGATCGAGCGATTCTCCGCGATGGAGCGGTGAATCGTAGCCGCCCGTCTGCACGCCGGTGTTATACGACTCGAGGCGGCGCCCCGTTGTGAGCTGGAACGGATACTCGTCGTCGGGCATCTCCACCGGCGGCTCGTCGTCCAGCGCGGCGAAGGGAGCGCGCGCCGTGGTCATCGGCTCGGCCCACAGCCGCGCATGCAGGAACTGCGCGCCGGGATCCGATTCGCTCGCGCACGGCCACTGCAGTCCGTGCTCCGCCTCCAGGCGCGCGTAGGACATGCCGCCGAACATCTCGGGCGCCACCGCCCGCACTTCGTTCCACACGCCCTCGCCCGTCGGCTGCCCCAATCGTGGCCGAGCCGTTTGGCGATCTGCGCGATGATCCACATGTCGTCGCGCGCATCGCCGGGCGGCTCGAGCGCTTTGCGCACGCGCTGCACGCGGCGCTCGGAGTTCGTGACCGTGCCTTCCGACTCGCACCAGCTGGACGCCGCGGGGAACACCACGTGCGCCATCTGCGCGGTGCGCGTGAGGAAGATGTCCTGGGCGACCAGCAACTCGAGTCCCTCGAGACATTCATGCGCGAGATGCTGATCGGCCTCGCTCTGCGCGGGATTCTCGCCGATCACATAAAGGCCTTTGAGCTTCTTCTTGTGCATCGCCTCGAACATCTGCGTCATGTGCATGCCGATCGTGGGCTTCATCTTGATGTTCCACATCTTGTCGATCCGCTCGCGCACCGCGGGATCGAGGATGTCCTGGAAGCCCGGCAGGCGGTTTGGGATCGCGCCCATGTCGCCCCCGCCCTGCACGTTGTTCTGCCCGCGCAGCGGATTGAGCCCAGAGCCGTAGCGGCCGACATGACCGGTGAGCAGCGCGAGGTTGATGAGCGAGCGCACGTTGTCGACGGCATTGTGGTGCTCCGTGATGCCGAGCGTCCAGCAGATCATCGCGCGGTCGGCGCGCGCGTAGGCGAGCGCGGCGTCGCGGATGTCGACGGCCGGAACGCCCGTGAGCTTCTCGGCGCGCTCCAGCGTGTACGACTCGACGCGCTTGCGATACGCCTCGAAGCCGGAAGTGGCGTGCTCGATGAACTTGGTGTTCGCGAGTCCCTCGTGGATGATCACGCGACCCATGGCGTTGGCGAGCGCGACATCGCTGCCCACGTTCAGGCCGAGCCAGCGGTGCGCCCACGCGGCGGTAGAGGTGCGGCGCGGATCCATGGCGTACAGGCGCGCGCCATTGTGCACGCCCTTCAGCACGTGGTGGAAGAAGATGGGGTGATTCTCCCGGGGATTCGCGCCCCAGAGGAAGATCACGTCCGTCTCCTCCGCCTCGCGGTAGGAGCTCGTGCCTCCGCCTGCCCCGAACACCGTCGCCAGACCGACGACGCTAGGTGCGTGTCACGTTCGGTTGCAGCTGTCGATGTTGTGCGTGCCGAACGCGATGCGGGCGAGTTTCTGCGCGACGAAATTCATCTCGTTGCTCGCCTTGGAGCACGAGAAGATCCCGAGCGCATCGCCGCCGTCGCGGTCGCGGATAGTGCGGAAGCCGTTCGCGGCGCGGTCGAGCGCCTCGTCCCACGTGGCTTCGCGTAGTTCCCCGTTCACGCGCACCATTGGTTTCGTGAGTCGCACGTACTGAGCCATGCGGTCGCTCCGCCATGAGTTCGCGGACGCGCGATAGCGCGCCCGCGCTATAAGAATGCGGGTTGGGTCATTCGGCGTTCAAGGCCGAGATCGTTGTGCCGCCGGTCGCGGGGCCGCCGGGGGCTTGGCCGCTTTCGCTCAAACCGCTTCGAGCCTCGCGATACTGCCGCGAGTCTCTCGCTTTTCGCTATCGCGGCTACGCCCCCGGCACCCCGCTCCTTGACGTCGATCGCGTTCGACCACCCGCGGCCCGACCGCATCATGCCCGTGCGGGAAGTGAGCGGCGAGCCCGTCGCGGCGACGGGGGCAGCGAGCGCGCATGGATCGGTCACGGCGCACGCCGCCGGCAGCGCGAGCGCATCGACCGCGCGCATTCAGAGCGCGGCGATCCCAAGGCGGGCGGCGGGCTCCGCAGAGGCGGCGTCAGCGAGAAGCGAGAGACTCGCGCGCAGTGTGCGCGAGGCTCGAAGCGGTTCGAGCTGTCCGCCGCCGGCGCGGAGCCCGCCGCCCGCCGGCCCTGCGCGCTGAGCCCACGCACGCGTTAAGTTGTTGGCTCACTCCAAGCCACGATGAGACAGTGACCGATCCAAACTTGCGAGTTCGATTCGCCCCCTCGCCCACGGGCTACCTGCATGTCGGGGGCGCGCGAACGGCGCTGTTCAATTGGCTCTACGCGCGCAAGATGGGCGGCACGTTCCTGCTGCGCATCGAGGACACCGACAAGGCGCGCTCCACCGACGAGAGCACGCGCGCGATCTTCGATGGGCTCAACTGGCTCGGCCTCAACTGGGACGAAGAGCCCGTGTATCAGGGCCTCGGTCTCGCGCGCCATCAGCGCGATGCGAACGCGATGCTCGCCTCCGGCGCGGCGTACCGCTGCTTTTGCACCGCCGCCGAGCTCGAGGCAATGCGCAAAGCGGCGCACTCGGGCGCCGAGGCGTTCAAGTACGACCGGCGCTGCCTCAAGCTCGACGCCGCCGAGGTCGCCAAGCGCGTCGCGGCGAACATGCCGTTCGTGATCCGCTTCAAGATCCCCGATGTGCACGGCGAAACGTCGTGGAACGACGCGGTGCACGAGACGATCACCTTCCCGAACAAGGACATCGAGGATTTCGTCATCCTGCGCTCCGACGGGACGCCGATCTACAACCTGGCCGTGGTGAGCGATGACATCGAGATGAGGATCACGCTCGTCATGCGCGGCGACGATCACATCTCGAACACGCCGAAGCAGATCCTGCTCTATCGCGCACTCGGCCACGAGCCGCCGCGCTTCGCGCACGTGCCGATGATCCACGGCATGGACGGCAAGAAACTCAGCAAGCGCCATGGCGCCACCGCGGTGGGCGACTATCAGAACGAAGGCATCCTCGCGAGCGCGATGGTGAATTTCCTCGCGCTCATGGGCTGGAGCCCGGGCGGCGACCGCGAGGTGATGTCGCTCGACGAGATGGTCCAGCTGTTCGATCTCGACGGCCTGCAGAAGAAGGCCGCCGTGTTCGACACGAAGAAGCTCGAGTGGATGAACGGACAGCACTTGAGCCGCACGAGCGCCGCAGACCTGGAGCCGCGCATTTCGCCGGCGCTCATCGCCGCAGGCGTCACGACGGCCGCCGAGCTCGCCGCGCGCCGCGATTGGTATCTCGCGCTCCTCGACCTCCTGAAGGTGCGCGCGCGACTGCTGCACGACGTGGTGCGCCAAGCCCTTCCCTACTTCGCGGGCACGATCGCCTACGAAGAGGACGCCGTGGCAAAGCAGTGGAAGGACCGGCCCTCCTCGGCGGAGTTGCTCGCCGCGGTGCGCGCTTCACTCGCCGCGCTCCCCAACTGGACTGCCGAGTCTATGGAGGAGAGTCTGCGCGCCCTCGCCGAGCAGCGCGGCGTCGCGGGCGGCAAGATCTTCCAGCCGCTGCGCGTGGCCCTCACGGGCACGTCGGTGAGTCCGGGGATCTTCGAAGTCTTGATGGCCATGGGCCGCGATTTGAGCCTGTCCCGCCTGGACGCCGCCGTAAAGTTCTTGCAGTAGCGCGTCCCGCTTCCCGCTTCCCGCGTAGTTAAGGAGGCGTCAGCGCGATCGGATCCACCATCGGCTTCTTGTGCACCGGCGTCTCCACGGGCGCATCCACCGCGGTCGTCGGCGTCTTGCCCGCCGCGATCTCCTTGTCGCGCTTCTCGCGCTCCTTCCGCTGCCGGATGCGCTTCACGGCAGTCTTGAAATCTTCCGCATCCAGCGCGCGCCCCGCCTGATAATTCACGTCCGCGATCTGACGGCCCGACGTCGTGTACTCCTGCGACGCCGGTCCGCTCGGATGGATCGGCAATAGCGCGAGCAGCGCCGCGGGGATCTTGTAGTCGGCAATGTCAGATGTTGTTCGAGTCGAGCCCGTACTTCTTGCCGCCGGCACTGAACACGCCGTTGATCGCGCCCGCCTGCTTCTTCGCGAGATCCTGCAAATGCTGCACGGATTCGTGGAACGCGCTGTCGAATCGCGCGCTGTCGCTGAGCGGCGCGACGTTCACGGCGCCGGGCGGCAGCCGAATGCGCGCGTCGGTGAGCATCGGCATGATCCCCGGTCCCGCGCCGCCCGCGCTGATCACCGGCCCCGTCGCTGCCTCGGGCACAGGCTTCGCCCCCGGCTTCGTGTCGGGAATGCCCACCGGGATCGTGATCGGCGCGACGAGCTTCTTCGGCGGAATGACCGGGCCGACGTGCGTCTTGCCGTTCCCGCCCGCGTGCGGCGCGGCGGTGGTCTGCTGCGCGGTGGCGATGTAGCGGACGCTCTCCTGCTGCGGGCCAACGTGATGCTGCACCAGCCATTGCTCGAGCGGCATGGGCAGCGACAATACCCACAGGATCGCCAAGCCCAGCACGATGTGCAGGGCGACGGACGCGAACCACGCCGCGTCGCGTTCCTTCTCGTTCTGCTTCACCCGACGCCCGCTCCGAGCGACGCGAGCACGCGGCCCGCGCGCGCCGCGGCCTCGCTCAACCGCGCCGGCGGCACGATGAACGACACGCGGAAGAATCCTTCTCCGCCCGCACCGAACGCCGAGCCGGGCATCACAACGACGCCTTCGTCATTCAGCAGCCGGTCCGCGAACGCGGCGCTCGGCAGGCCCTCGGGCAGCGGGATCCACAGGTACATCGTGGCGCGCGGCGTCTCGCAGGCGAAACCCGCGGCGCGGAAGGCCGCGACCGCGGCGTCGCGCCGCTCACGGAACACTGCGAGGTTCCCCGGGAGGAAACTCTCCCAGCTCTCGAGCGCCGCCACGCCCGCCGACTGCACCGCCATGAACGCTCCCGTGTCGACGAAGGTCTTGATCTTCGCGAGCGTCGCGGCGAGCGGGGCGCGCGCGGCCGCCCAGCCGCAGCGCCAGCCCGTCATGTTGTACGTCTTCGAGAGGGAGTGGAATTCGATCGCGATCTCGCCCGCGCCCTCGATCTCGAAGATGCTCGGCGGCACGTAGCCGTCGAACGCGAGCTCGCTGTACGCGTTGTCATACACCAGGAGGATGTCGAGTTCCCGGCAGCGCGCGACGGTGCGCTCGAGATAATCGCGCGGCGCGACGGCGGCCGTCGGATTGTTCGGATAGTTCAAGTAGAGCATGCGCGTTCTTTTCAGCACGTCGCGCGGGATCTCGTCCAGCTCGATGAGGAAATCCGAGTGCGGCCGCAGCGGCACGAGATGCGGCGTCGCCTCCGCGAGCAGCGTGCCGCCGAGATACGCGAGGTAGCCGGGCTCGGGGATCACCGCGACGTCGCCGCGCTCGAGGTAGCCGAACGCCGAGATGCGCGAGCCCTTCCTTGCTGCCGATGAGCGGCACGATCTCGCTCATCGGATCGAAGCGCAGCTGGAATCGCTTCGACATCCACGCTGCGACGGCTTCGCGATACGCCGGGAGGCCGAGTCCGAATCCGTAGCGGCTCATCGCGGGTGTGCTCCCCGCGCGCGCGAGCGCCGCGACCGCGGCGGGCGGCGGCGCGAGGTCCGCATCGCCCGCGCCGAGATCGATCACGTCCACGCCGCGCGCGAGCAATTCCCGCTTCTTCTGCGGGATCCCCGCGAGCGGATACTCGGGCAGCGACTTGAAACGCGCGGACAGTCTCGGCATGCGGACCAGCTTGGATGTGGTGGGCGGGCGACCCTAGGGCGCGCGCGCCACCGGGTTCTTCACGACGCTCAGGCCAGTGATGCTCACTTCCACCAGGTCGCCCGGCTGGAGTGGTCCCACTCCTTCCGGAGTGCCCGTGGCAACGACATCCCCCGGCTCGAGGGTCATGACACTTGAAATGTACGCGAGCAGCACGGGAATCGCGAAGGCCATTTCGCCCGCTTTGGCCCTCTGGCGCTCGCCGCCATTCACGCGCGTGACGACCTCGATTTGGGACAGGTCGGCGGGCGGCGCTTTCGGCTCGCCCAGCGCGCAGAACGTGTCGAAGCCCTTCGCGCGGGTCCACTGCCCGTCCTTGTTCTGCAGGTCGCGCGCCGTGACGTCGTTCACCGCAATGATGCCCCCGATCGCCTGCGCCACCTCGCTCTCCTTCGCGTGATGCAGCGCGCGGCCGATCACGATGCCGATCTCCCCTTCGTACTCCACTTGCTGCGACTGCGGCGGCAGGAGGATCGTGCCGCCGTTCCCGATCACGCTCGACGGCGGCTTGAGGAAGAGCAGCGGCTCCTTCGGCATCGTGTTGCCCAGCTCCTGCGCGTGCGCCAGGTAGTTGCGTCCCACGCAGACGATCTTGCCGGGTCTCTTCATGTGCGGCGTCCCTCGAGGTAGAAGCGCTGGAGTGCGGTGCGCGACTCGGCCCACGATGCCACGATCCGGCGCGCGGGCGGCAGCGCATCGAGCAGTGCCGCGCCGTAGCTCTTGGACAGTACGCGTGGATCGGCGAGAACGATGGCACCGCGGTCGGTCGTGCTGCGAATGAGACGGCCGAAGCCCTGCTTGAGTCTCAGCGTCGCGTGCGGCAACATGTATTCGGCGAACGGATCGCCGCCCGCGAGGGAGATCGCTTCGCAGTGCGCGGCGGTGAGCGGCTCGCTCGGCACGCGGAAGGGCAGCTTCGCGATGAGCAGAGCGCGCAGCGCTTCGCCGGCAACATCCACGCCTTCCCAGAAGCTCGACGTGCCGAGCAGCATCGCACGCCCCGATTCGCGGAATCGGCGCAGGAGGGTATCGCGCGATTCGTCGCCGTGCACAAGCAGCGGCCATCGCGCGTCCGCGCCCGTGGCGCGGAGCAGCGCCGCGACGGCGCGCACTTCGGCGTGGCTCGTGAAGAGCGCGAACAAGCCGCCATCGCTCGCTTCGGCGAGTTCGCGCACGATCGTGGCGACAGTCGCGCGGTGCGCGGGACCGTCCACATTCGGTGCGGGAACATCGGACGGCACCACGAGCACGGACTGCTCGGCATAATCGAAGGGCGATGGGAAGATCGCCGTCTCGGGCTCGACCTCGGGTTGGTCGAGCCCGAGCCGCTGGCGAAGGAATCCGAATTCGCCTTCGCTCGTGAGCGTCGCACTCGTGATGATCGTGGTCTCCACTTTCAGGAAGAGATCCTCGCGCAGGATCGGCGCGACGTCGAGCGGAACGGCGACGGCCGCGACGTTCTTCTCCTTGCCTCGCGCCTCGAGCCAGCGCACCGTGCCGCGGTCGGCGTCGGGAGGCGGGCGCAGTGCGCGCGTGAGGCCGTCGCCGATCCCTTCGAGGCGGCGCGTGACCGCGCGCATCTCGGCGAGCAGCGGCGCGACCGCTTCCGCGCGGCGCTCGTCGGTCTCGAGACGTTCACGCACGAGGCGAAGGCCCTCGCGGAGCAGCGCGATCTCGCCCAGGAGATCGGTGAGCGCCACGTCGAGCCCCGCGCGCCACGCGGGATGCGACGCGAAATCCGCCGTGAGCCGTAGCGGCGACTGGCCGCTCTCGGCGAGCACCGTCGCGAGAAGATCGAAGAGCAGCGCGCCTTTATCGCGCGCGGCGTGCACCGCGGGTGCGAGGCGCGCGTGAACGAGATCGAGGCTGGCGGTGCTCAAGAGATCGTCGTGTGCGCTGAGCCGCTGGGTGAGCGCGGAGAGCAGGCCCTTGCCTCGCCGCTCGAGGCGCGCGAGGAGCCGCTCGAGCGCGCGGCGCGTGACGGTGCTCCCGAGATGCGAGACCGCTGCGTCCTCGAGATGATGCCCTTCGTCGATCACGAGTCGCGTGTATGCGGGAAGCACCGCCGCGTCGCCCCAATTCTGCTGCGCGCGCCGCACGGCGAGATCCGCGAGCAACAGGTGATGGTTCACCACCACCACATCCGCCTGCGCGGCGACTCTGCGCGCCTTGAACAGGAAGCACTTCTCGAAGTGCGGGCACTTGAGCCGCCCGCAGAGATCGGATTCCGCCGCCACCTCATCCCACGCCTCGGGGCGCGGCGCCACCGGCAGATCGCTGAGCGAGCCATCGGCGGTGCGCTCGGCCCATGCGCGCAGCCCGTCGATCTCGTCGCGGCGGCCGTCGTCGAACATCCCCGCGGGCGCGGCCACCGCCTGCTCCAGCCGCTGCAGGCACAGGTAGTTGTGCCAGCCCTTGAGCAGCGCGAACCGCACCGGCTGGTCGCCGAGCGCGTCGCGCAAGAACGGCAGGTCCTTCCCCACCAGCTGCTCCTGCAAGTTGATCGTGTTCGTGCTCACGATCGTGCGTTCGCCGTTGGCGGCCGACCAGCGCAGCGCCGGCACGAGATAGCCGAGGGACTTCCCCACCCCGGTGCCGGCTTCGAAGAGCGCAATGCCGCCGCCGTTGTAGAGCTTGGCGATGCGCTCTGCCATCGCTCGCTGGCTCGGACGGTCCTCCCACATCGCGAGGTGCGCGGCGATCGGACCGCCAGCGCCGAGCGCATCGCCCACGGCGCGCGGATCGAGACGCGCGACGGCCCGGTCACGCGGCACCTCGACCACGACGTACATGCGCTTGGCCGCGTTGTCGATGATCGCGAAGCCCACGCCATCGTCGTGGATTCGCGAAGCGACCGAGAGATCGGCATCGCTCGGCGTGAGTTCGCCGCTCGGATGGTTGTGCACGAGCATCTCGCCGCGCGATGCGAAGCCCGGCAGCGCGAGCACGCTGCTCACGTCGCCGCGCGCCACTACGCGCGCGGTCGCGATGGCGCCATCATCGCCGATCGTTCCCACGAAACAGACCTCGCGGCCCCCGGCGAGTGCGATCGCGGCACGCATCGCGGCGGCCGCGGCGGGACGGATCCGCGTCTCTTCGCCCGGCGGTGCAGCCGGCGCGCGCGCGGGCGTCACGTCTTGAGCGGTTTCCGCTTCGCCGCCGGGAACAGCACGTTATTCAGGATCAAGCGGTAGCCCGGAGAATTCGGGTGCAGTGACAGATCGGTGGGCGGATTGCCGATCGCATGCTGCGGATCCTCGGGGTCGTGGCCGCCCAGGAAGGTCCAGCTTCCCTTCCCATAGTCACCGTGGATGTACTTCACCCATGGCGCGCCGGGTTCTTCCGCGAGGATCGTGACGCCGGGCTTCAGCGTTCTCCTCAAGAAACTGGTCGTGACACCATAAAAATCCGGGATCACGCTGCGGTGATCCTGCACGAGCATGCTCGCCACCGGATCGAACTTGGCGCTGAACGCGAAGAGCGTGAATGAGCCGAGCGGCTGGCGGCGGCTGGGCACGTTGGCCTGGTGGCCGTCGATGTCGCTCATCGAATTCACGAACTCGGCCGTCTCCACGTGCGCATCGCGGAAGGCGAAGCTCCGGTCCCACTGCATGCGCGCATCGGCGTCGGGCGCGACGGGCGTGCCATCGGCGTAGGATGCCGCGATGTCCACGTTCGCGCCGGCGATCGCGAGCTCGAGCGTCTCCGTGGCGCCGCACATCGCGAACAGGAAGCCACCGTTCTCCACGTACTGGCGGATACGCTCGGCCACTGCCTTCTTGAGCGCGGGAACGTTCGGGAATCCGTTCGCGCGCGCCTCGGCGAGATTCGCCTCCTCCTGCTCCTGGAACCACGGCGCGCCGCGATACGGAGATGTAGAACTTCCCGAGCTGCCCGGTGAAGTCCTCGTGGAAGAGATGCAGCCAGTCGTACTTCTGAAGTGCGCCGTGCAGCACGCTGCCGTCCCACACGGTGTCATACGGGATGCCGGCGTAGCGCAGCGCGAGCGTCACCGCGTCGTCCCACGGCGCGGAGTACGGCGCCGTGTAGATCGCGATCTTGGGCGCGCGCTCGAGTGGTACGGCCTCCATGTTGCCGCCCGCCATCTCGGCGCGGATCGCCGCGAGCGCGGCGTCGCCGGTGGGCGACACGGTGATCCCATCGAGCGCCGCGCGCCGGCGAAGCTCTGGCGTGTCGGGCAGGAGGAAACTGCCGCCGCGATAATTGAGCAGCCACTCACCCTTCGCGCCGTCGTGCAGCGCGTTGTACGTGAGGCCGTACGCCTTGAGATGGTTCGACTGCGCATCGTCCATCGGCACGAGCAGATGTTGCGCGCGCGCGGAGGCCGGCGCCCACGCGAGCAGCGCCGCGAGGACCAGCGCGCGTCTCACGAGGTGCTCGGCAGCGCTTGATGCGCGGCGTCCAGCTCGCGGCGCGCTTGCGGAACGAGCGCGCTCTCCGGATAGGTGAGGATCGAGATGCTCGAGTCGCGCGATCGCCTCGTTATCCCGATGCGCGCGGCGCAGCGCGCGCGCCCACGCGAGATCGCTGGACGGCGCCTCGGGCGACTGCGGACTCTCGGCCACGACGCGGCTCCAGAGCGCGATGGCCGCCGCGTCATCGCCCTGTGCAGCACGGATACGCGCCGAGAGATCGAGCAGCAGCGACGCGGCTTCGGGGACTTCGGCGGCGGCCGACTCGAAGCCGCGCGCCGCCTTCGCGCTGTCGCCGCGCGCGAGGGCGAGGAACGCGGCGCCGGTGACGGGCGCGCGCTCGCGCGTGGTGCGTCCGAGCAATGCCGCGGCCGTGAGTTCGTCGGGCTGGTGCGCGCGGTCGGGCGGGATGAGCGTGCGCGCCGCGGCGAGGTCGCCGTCGTACAGCGCGAGCCATCCGGACGCATCGCCGGCATCGGGGCCGGCGGCCTTCAGCGCGGCACGCGCCCGCGGAATGTCACCCGCGCGCAGCCACGCCCACGCGACGCGACGCGCCATCGCCGCGCGTTCATCGGGCGTGACCCATTTGGCGTACGCGGCCGCGACTTGCTCCGCCTCCGCGCCGCGCCCGAGCACACTGAGCGCGTCGACGCGCACGGGCACCGCGACGCCCGCGGCGAACGCCGAGTCCATCTCGGAGGCGGCGAGCGCCGCGAGTGTATCGGCGCCCCGCGCATCGCCGGCGCGCAATGCGGCGCGCGCGCCGCGCGCCATGAGCTCGCCGTCATGCCGCGCCAGCGCCGCTGCAATGAGCGCATCGCGCGCGACCAGCCATGCGCCGGCGGCCTCCGCACGGTCGGCATAGTCGCGCCACGCGGTCACCGCATCGCTGTCGGCGCGCAGATCGCGCAGCGCATCCCACCCCAGCCGCGGTTCGCCCCACGCCAGCTGCATCTGCGCGATGACCGACCGCGAGCCCACCGTCACCGGCTTCGCCGCAAGCGCGGCGATCACCGCGGCGCGCTGCGCCGCGGGCGTCGGAAGCAGGGAGAATGCCGCCGCCTGCGCGAAATACGGGCGGTCCCCCACGGCATCGTGCCATGCCTGGGCGGCGCTCTCCCAGAGACCGAGCGATGCGCGGAGCATCGCCGTCTCGTACGCGAGTTCGCGCGCGCCGCCTGACACGCGCTCGGCGTCCTTGAGCACGCTGTCGGCGGCGCGCGGATCGTTGTCGGCGAGGAGGATGCGCGCGTAGGCACGGAAGGGCGCGAGATCGCCGGGCGCGGCGAGGCGCCATTGCTCGTACACGTCGCGCGCAGCCGCGCGGCCCTGCGTGGCGCGCACCTCGCGCAACTGGATCCCGCGCAGCGACGGATCGCGCGGTGACTGCTCCACAGCGTGCGCGATCACCGGCAGGATGGAATCGCGCATGCCGAGCTGATCGTACACCCGCTCGAGCCCCAGCAGCGCGCCCGAGCGATGTGGGCGACGCGGCGAGCGCTTCGCGATATGCCGCGGCGGCCTCGCTCCACTGTTCGTGTTCCTCGAACCCTTGGGCGCGCGCCTCCGCGCTCTGTGCGCGCAGCCCCACCGTCGAGAGCGCGACCGCGAGCACCACTGCGGCGCTACGGAGTGGCTGCATGCTCGAGGCGGTTGAAATAGTCGAGTACCGCCTGGCGTTCATCCGCCGTGAGCGTCCGAAGCTCGTTCCATGACGGCGCGCCGTAGCGCGAGGCCGCTCGCCCGGCGACGTTGCTGTTCGACGGCGTGAACATGCCCTCGCCGCTCGCCGAGCGCGATTCGCGCTTGCCCGTGTCCTCGCGCTCGTCCTTCTCCATGGCGAGCCCCGAATCGAGCAGGCGATGGAAGAGCTTCTCCTGCCGGCGGAGCAATTCCGGATCCACGCGGCCGCGATCGAGTTGGTCGGCGATGTCGCGCATCTCGCGCGCCATCTGAGCGGCCCGCGCGTCGCCGCCGGCGTTCGATTCCTCGAGCGCTTTCGCGAGCGCGCGCTGCTGGTTCGCCAGCGCGCGCGCCTGGCTCGCCGCCGCGTCGCCCATCGGCGCGCCCGGAGACGGCAGCAGTCCAGCCGCCTGCGCATTCAGTCCGCCCTGTTGCTTTGCGATCTGCGCGAGCTTGTCCAGCATCTCGGCGAATCCCGACGCGCTCTTGCCGCTCGCCGCCTGCGCGCGATCGCCCATCATCTTCGCCGCGGCTTGCGCGAGCGCCTGCGACGCCTGCGCGAGCTCGGGCGCCGCCTCGCGCCCGCCGCGCCGCGACTCGGCGAGCTCGCGCGTCGCCTCCGACACGCTCGACTTCGCTTCCGCCATCGCGCGCTGCGATTCCGGCGATACGTGCGCACTCTGTCCCGCCGCGCGGCCCAGCCGCGCGTTCAACTTGTCCACGCCTTGCTGCACGGCACTTTGCTCGCCGCGCAGCGAGCTGTCGCTGCCCGCGGCGGCGCGCTCTGAGAGATCCGACTCCGCCTTCGACAGCTCCATCGCTTCGGCGGCGGCGCGGTCGAGCTCGGAGGTGAGCCCGTTCTTCCATGCACTGATCTGCTGCTGGCGCGCGTCGGAGAGATCCTGGGCGGTGCGCTCCATTTCCGATGCGCCCTCGCGTCCTTCGCTCGCCGCGCGGTCGTCCTGCGGTTGTGCCGAAGCGCTCGTCATGCGGTCCGACGAGCTCTGCGCGTGCTGCGCGGCCGAAGGCATCTTTCCCGCGGCGGCATCGGCCTGCGCCTTCGCGAGGCGGTCGGCGAGTCGCTGCACCTGCGCCGCGAGCGCCTTGGACTGGTCGCCGAGCGACTTCGCCTCGGCGCGCGCCGCGGTGTCGTGCCGCGCGAGCGAGTCGGCCACGACGCGCGATCTCGCGGCGAGTTCACGCGCGTCGTCGCGCAGCGTTTGCATTGCGCCTTCGAGCGCCGCGCGCTTGAGCATCTCGGCGGAGCGCTCCAGCTCGGCGCGCAGACGTTCTTGCTGCTGCGCAAGCTGTTCGAGCGAACGGCGCGTCTCTTCGGGCGAGAGTTTCTTCGATGAGGACATCACCGCCGCGAGCTGCCGCGCCATCTCCGGCGTCAGCGCGTCCGCGAGCAGCTTCTGCGCATCCTGCAGCTGGCGCGCGAGCGCGGAGTCGAGCGCGCCCGCATCCTTGAGCGCGCGCTCGAGCGCCTTGGCGTCCTGCTGCGCGTTCTGCACGCGCTGCGTGAGCTGCTCCTGCTCCTTCGCGAGCGCCTCGGCGCGCTGCGCCGTCTCGTAGCTCATGCCGCGCGGATCGGGACGTTCGCCCGAGCGCACGCCGTTGATGTCCGTGTTGCGGTCGGCGCGCGTGCGCGATGCTTCCTGCGTGCGGCGCGTCAGGTCTCTCTGCGCCTCCGCCGCACTGGCGGTGCGCGCCGCGGCACTGTCGCCCATCGCGCGTGCGATCGCGCGGGCCTCCGCGAGTGTCGGCACGCGCACCACGAGTTCGCGGCTCTCGGCCGTCTGCTTCCACGGCGAATCATCCATCACGCCGAGCACGACGTGCACCGCATCGCCGGGCGCGAGCGAGCGCGAGGCCAGATCGAGCGGGACCTCTTGCGCCCATGCCGGTGCGCCGGGCTGCGCGAGCAGTTGCTCCGACTCCGCGCCCATGCGGCCGTCGGTCTCGCTGCGCAAACGCAGCACCACGCGCGCCACGCCGTGATCATCGCTCGCCGCGAGGCGCAGCGTGATGGTGCCGCTCGACGCGATGAGCGTGTCCGCCGCCGGCGCGAGGATCTCGGCGTGCGGCGGCGCGTCGGGCACCGATTGGACCTCGAGTGGCGGCGGCACGTCGTTCACGGGACCATCCACCGCCACGGCGAACCAGCGCCACGTGCCGCCCGCACCCGCGTCGAGGCGGCCGGTGGCGCGTTTGCCGCGCGCCGTGAGGCGCAGCGTGTCGCGGGTCCCATCGAGGGCGAGGCCCGCTCGCGTAAGTTCGGTGGATGCGCGCGCCTCGAGGCGCAACACGGTGCCGCGTGGCACGCGGATCGGCTCGCCCGCAGGGAGCGCCTCGTTCGCGCGGTGGAGATACGCCGGATACTCGGCGAGCACGCCCACATCGCCCACGAACGCGCGGTCGCGCACGTGGATCACCACCGTATCGCTGATCGCGCGGCCGTCGCTCGCGACGAGCGTGAGGTCGGCATCGAGCGGGCCGAGCAGCGCGCTGGCGCGTCCGTCGGTCACCGCGAGCGCAGCGCTTCGCCACGCGGCGCCGGTCGCACGCGAGGAGAGCGTGATCGCGCGCCGGCCAGGTGCGGCGATGCCGACCCGCAGCGTATCTCCGCGCATCACGGCGGGGCGCGTAACGTCGATGGCGATCGGCGGCAGTAGCGTGCCGGCGTACGCGCGCGCGGGATGCTCCATCGCACGCCACCCATCCGGCGCGGTGCGCGCCGCCGCCGCCGCGACCAGGAACGCGGCCGCCACGATCGCCGTTGCCGCACCAAGGCGCCGCCGCGCCGCGCCGAGTGCGGCGGGCGCGAGCACATTGCCCATTGAGTCCAGGCGCGCGGCCATGAGTCCGGACGCGTGCGCGCCGAACGCGCCGTCGTTCGCGCTCTCCGACGCCGCGCGCAGCGCCCCCACGCGCAATCCGCGCTCGCGCTCGATCGCGCGCGCCGTTTCCGTCGCGGACGCGCGGCGCTCCATCGCGCGGCGCGTGAGCACGGCGATCGCGGCGAGGATCGCGACGACTGCGGCCCATGCGATGAAGGGCGCGGCGGGGCGCGTGATCCAGCGGCCCGCGCCCAACGCCACCGCCGCGAGCGCGACCGTCGCGAGCGCCGCGCCCAGCCCGGCGAGCACGCCGGCGCTGCCGAGGGTCTCCGCGAGCCGCCTGCGCTCGCGCTGGACGATGCGCGCGAGCGTCATTGCACCGTGCGGCTCGTCACCGCGTAGGCGAAGAGGTTCACACCCATGCGCAACGCCGCCTCGTGCAGTTCGGGCGGATCGTTGTACGTCTTCACGTCTTCCCAACCGTTGCCGAGATCGCTCGAGAAGCTGTAGTAGACCGCGAGGCGATCACCGAGGAAGATGCCGAAGCCGCGCGCGGGAAGCCCGTCGTGCTCGTGGATCTTGGGAATCCCCTTGGGGAAATCGTAGACGATGTGATAGATCGGATGCGACTCCGGCACGTCGACGAGCGGCCGGTCGGGGAAGACGCGCGCGATCTCGCGCCGGAAGCTCGGGTCGAGGCCGTAGTTGTCATCCACATGCAGGAAGCCGCCGCGCTCGAGATACTCGCGAAGCCGAATCACCTCGGCGTCGCTGAAATGGATGTTCCCGTGACCGGTCACGTGCAGGAAGGGAAAATCCCAGAGGCGATCGTCCATGAGCGTGACGCGCGCCTCGGTGCGCTCCACCGGGATCGTCGTGCGCTCAGCGATGGCCGCGAGGAGATTCGGCAGACTCGAAGGATTCGCGTACCAATCGCCCCCGCCATCGTATTGCAGGCGCGCGATCGTGAGACGCGTGCCGTCCGCGGCCGGCGCAGAATGCAGCGCGAGCAGGACAGCGAGCGGGATCACGCGCAGCCAACGGATCATTCTGCCTCCCCTTCGTGCGCCAACCGGTACGCCAGATTGCGCGCGATCCCGAGCTCGGCGGCGAGCTGCTTCGCGATGTCGCGCGAGGGCAGCCCTTCGCCGCGCAGTGCATCGGCGCGCGCGCGCGCCGCCACTTCGACATCCGCGGCGGCCGGCGGCGTTGCTCCGGCGATGACGAGCACGACTTCGCCGCGCGGCGGTGTCTCCTCGTAGTACCGCGCGAGTTCACCGACCGTTCCGCGCCGCGTCTCCTCGAATTTCTTCGTGAGCTCGCGCGCGACCGCGGCCGCGCGCTCACCGCCGCCACGCGCCGCGAGATCGGCGAGCGTGGCGGCGACGCGCGCGGGCGATTCGTAGATCACGGCCGTGTGCGGCAAGAGCATGATCTCCTCCAGCGCGGCGGTTCGATCGGCGCCTTTGCGTTCGAGGAATCCGTAGAACGTGAAGCGCGAAGCGTCGAGCCCGGATGTCACGAGTGCGGCCAGCAGCGCCGACGGGCCGGGCACCGCGATCACCGGCACGTTGGCCTCGATCGCGGCGCGCACGAGGCGCGCGCCCGGATCGGAGAGCAGCGGCGTGCCTGCATCGGAGACGAGCGCGATGCTCTCGCCTGCACACAATTTCGCGACGATACCAGGCGTGGAGGCGGCTTCGTTGTGCTCGTGGTGACTCGCGACGGGAGTCTTCACGCCGGCATGATCGAGAAGGACACGCGCATGCCGCGTGTCCTCGGCGAGCACGAGCGACACGGACTTGAGCGTCTCGGCGGCGCGGGGCGAAAGATCGCCGAGGTTGCCGATGGGAGTACTCACCACGTACAACGTGCCGGAGGGCATTCTTAATCTAACTGCTGTTGGCGCGTGAAGGCCTTAGTACCGCTGAAACGGCGCGTTTGGCAACTGAGCGTATGGTACGGCAGGGCGTGAGTGGGCGAACGATTCGGCGCGCAATCGCTCGATGGCACTCCCTATTCCGCCGCAGCACATCCTCGGGGGTCTGATTGACTGAGGTGCTTCGTGACTTACGACGAGTGGGAAGCCGCGGTGCCGGAGCATATTCGCGCGGATGCGCTTTGGGGGCTGCGGGTATATCGCTCCGCGCTCTACGCGGGCGATTTGGGGCGCACGGATGCGGCGGTCCTTTTGCAGCGCGGCGGCTACGATCACGTCGCGGATCAAATGGCACGGGCAACCGCATCGATTAGCGTGAACATCGCGGAGGGCTACAGTCGCCTGGGCCGCAAGGATCGCGGCCGATTCTACGAGTACGCCCTCGGCTCCGCTCGCGAGTCGCGCGACTGGTACTACAAAGCCCGCGACGCCCTCGGCCCTGCCGACACCGACTCGCGCATGTCCCTACACACCACTCTCGCCCGGATCCTCACCGTACTGGTGCGCCGCGCCCGCGAAGAGCTCGTCGCCAAGGCGTAGTTCCTACTCACGCCGAGCCGTACCATACGCTCAGTTGCCAAACGCGCTGTTT
This sequence comes from uncultured Gemmatimonadaceae bacterium, assembly GCA_963716745.1. Classification (GTDB taxonomy): domain Bacteria; phylum Gemmatimonadota; class Gemmatimonadetes; order Gemmatimonadales; family Gemmatimonadaceae; genus DATKOH01. The sequence goes on along the minus strand of OY970320.1, from coordinate 3,094,964 downwards.
CAGCGGTACTAAAGCCCACTCACGCCCGAACGATGACATACGCCGCGATCTCTCCTGGCATCGTGGCCTGCGCATTCGCCGGCGCGAACCTTCCCGTCCCCACCGGCGTCTGGAATGTCTTGCTCGGCATTCCCAGCACTTTGATCGTTCCGCCGGCCTCATTGTGCCCGAAGCCGTCGGCACCCCAATGAACTTCCCCTCCGCGCTCCACAGCAGATCCGCGATGTGGTACACCTCGTACTTCGTCCCATTCGCGATCCCGCAATTCCCGAGATCGATCGTCGCCGCCTTGGTGTAATTCACTACACCCACGGTCGCGAGGATACCGGTATCGGTGAACGGCGATGTATTCACCTTGATCACGTTCTCCGCCGGCAATCCCATCTTGAGCGTGGACTTCATGTCGCCCACGCGATTCCGCCACGGTCCGTGGTCGTTCACCACCTGGTCGAACGCCATGCTGCTCTCGCCATCCACCGAGAACAGCGTGTCATACTTCGGCAACGCGCCGTCCGGCCGCTCGACGTCGTCGTAGTACGTGTTCGCGCCCCACGTCCAATCGGTGAGATCGCTCGGCACGCCGGTGTTCCGCACCACTTCCCAGCATCCGGCGCCGTCGGGATGCTTGCCGCCCTTTCCGCCGTTCACGGTGCCCGTCGCGACGAACGTGTTCCCGCGCATCGCCGCCGAGCGGAACGCGTTCACGGCGCAGCCGCCCATGAAATGATTGTCCAGCACCTGCACGTCATGGTTGTCGTGCGCGCTGTAGCCGATCGACGATTGCCCGTGCAGCACGCGCACGGAGAATGGCTTCATCGTCACGTTCCGCTGGAACGTTCCCGCGACGATCGGGTTCCGGAACGAGCCCCAGAGAATGGGCTGTGCCCACGCGGTGTAGTCCGCGATCGCGCCGCCTCGCGCGGGCGACGCCAGGAGGATGTTGTCGAGGAAATCCTGGTTCTCGAGGTTCCCGTGATGCGCGTATGAGTGGATGAGGTACGCGTTCCCCGGCGCCACGTCCTGTCCGTACGTGTTCCAGAGGATGCACGCCTGCACGGTCTTGCGGTCCTGTCCGTGCGGATCGGACTGCTCGTAAATGCCGTATCCGCTGAAGCCGGGAAAGCCGAGCGGATTCCCGTTGTTGAATGACAGGAGCCCGTAGTACATCACGCCGCCCTCGTTCGAACCGAACAGGGAGAAGTTGTTGACGCCGTGATTGTCGGAGATGATGTGATAGAGATTCGTCGCGATGGCATCCACGATCTGCACGCCACCGTCGCTGCACTGTTTCACGCCGTCGAAACTCCGCGTCGGATCCGAATTCGTGACGCGGAACCCGTACAGATCCACGTAATGCCCGCCGCGCTGGCCGAACAGATTGAGCGTCCCCTGACTCGGCGCGATCGGCTTGCCGGGCACGTAGCCATCGATGATCGCGCGCCCGAGTCCGGGCGAGTCCTGCATGAGGCGGATGCGCGCTGTCGGCGTGCCCGAGACGTGGAAGACGAAGCCGCGCCCGTCGGCAGGCGTGTACATCCCGTCGAGCATGCGGATCGTCGTGCCGGGCGGCGCGAAATTGAGCGCGCTCTGGAGATCCATCGGCACGGCGCGGGAACCTTCTCCCGCCGGACTCCCCGTTGGCCCAACGAACATCGGGTTCGGCACCGCACTCCACACGATGACGTTGTCCACCGTCTCCGCCGCCCCGGTCGAGCCCGCGAACGCGATCCGCGTGTTCGCTCTCAGCGCGGCGCTCACGGCGCCCTCGAACGCATCATCCATCAGCCGCGCGGACCACGATGCTCCGCCCATCGTCACCAGGATCGGCATTCCGCTCGACCATTTCTTCGTCCGCGCCAGCTGCACGAATCCGCGCTGCGCGCCATCGATCATCTCGACGTAGCACCAGACGCCATTCAGGCTATAGAACTGCGCCCAGTTCCGGTCATCCTTCATGGCGAACCGGAAGCGGCAATTCTGCTCCACGTTCTTGGAGCCCGGGGTGGGCGTGAAGCAGACGGTGTATGCCGCGGCGCCCACGTCAATGCTCGCCATCGCGTTCGGTGGCAGCGCGAGCGTGTTGTTCGCGATCGCCGCGCCGCCGCTCGCGGACCACGTTTGTCCTGTGAGTGCCGCGCCGACGGGGCCGTCGGCGCGGTTGAAATCATCTCTGACGTAGGCGGTCATACCACTTGAACCCCGACGGCCGATATTCGATTGCCGATATTCGTTTAGGAATGACAACAAATTCCATAACCTTCTCTAGCAGTAACGGAATCAGATTTCATGCTTCATCGACGATCGGCTCCCGACCATCGGCAGTCAAGGCACGCCGTCACGCCTGGATGATCAGCGCCGTGACCATCCCGAACATTCCCATCTGACTCTCCGCGTGCGAAAGGATGTGACAATGGAACGCCCACGTCCCCACCGCCTGCGCATCCACGATCACGTCCCACCGCTCGCCGGGCGCGACGTTCAGCGTGTCGCACTTCCACGGCATCGGCTGCGGATAGCCGTCCTTGTCGATCACGAGCATCGGCATGCCGTGCAAATGCATCGGGTGGATCATCTGCCCTTCGTTCATGAAGCGGATGCGCACCTTCTGTCCCTTCTTGGCCACGATCGGCTCGGTGGCGGGGAATCCCTTGCCGTTGAGCGTGAAGCCGCCGGTGGAATCGTTGATGATCATCACGTAGTCAATGTCGGCTCTCTCGATCGCGCGCGGCACCTTCGGTTCTACGATGAAAGCGCCGAGCAGGCCTTTGCCCACTTGCATCGTGGAGTTGTGGTGCGAGTGGTACATGTGCGAGCCGGAATTCTTCAACGTGAACTCGTACGTGAACGACTGTCCCGGCTTCACTGGCGGCTGCGTGATGTATGGCACGCCGTCCATATCGTTGGGCACTTCCACGCCGTGCCAATGGATCGCCGTGCTCTCGGGCAGATCGTTCTTCAGGACGATGCGCACCCGGTCGCCTTCCTTGATCCGGATCTGCGGCCCCGGCACCTGCCCGTTGTATGCGAACGCATCGACGAGCGTGCCCGGCGTCACTTCCCATTTCACCGGAGCGGCCGTGAGGTGGAAGACCTTCACCTTGCCGTCCATCGTCGGCGCGAGCGGCATGTTCCCCTTCCCTTCCGTTTTGGCGGGGAAGGCCTTCACGCCCTTCTCGTGCATCGAGTCCATCTGCTCCACGGCCGCGTGCGCCGTGGCGGAGTCGGTCATGCCGGCGTGCGCGCTGTCGCCGGCGGCGGCGGCCGCCGGCGCCTGATCGGTGGGTTTGCACGCCACGAGCGCCGCACTCGCCAGCGCCGTGGCCGCGCTCGTCTTCAGGAACGCTCGGCGCGAGCCGCGGCCATTCTGAAGCACCGCGCTGATGTCGCGGGAGGACGGACTGTCAGACATGACGGGCTCCGGTGAGAAGTTGCATCTAGCGTGCATTCCGGCCCAGCGGGACGCAATGGGACGAAGCACAACAAGCGCCGATCACCGGCAGTTGCGGTCATCGTTCGAGCGCCGTAGCGTGAATTCGCTTTCATCGCCATAGGGGGATCATATGTCACGTGCCCGCGCCGCCACGCTCGTGTTCCTCGCCTCCTTCACCGTCGCGCTCACGGGCGCCACATCCGCACCGCCGCCCCTGCGGCAATTCTGGTATGAGTACACGGTCAAGATGGTGTGCGGCATCGCGACGACCTCGAAGCCCGCGGCCGTTAGCGCCGGGGTCGTGACTCAGCGCTACGCCACCACCATCAACATCGCGAACGAGACCGACTCAGTGATCCACTTCACCAAAGGGCTCATCATCACGCTCCCGCCGGGAGCGGAGAGGCCGCAATTCATCAAGCCGATCTCCAGTGACTCTCTCGCCCCCGATTTCGGCCTCGCGACCGATTGCCAGGACGTCGAGAACAGGCTCAAGCTCAACAACAATCCCTTCTTCGAGGGGATGGTGATCATCAAGAGTTCCTACTCACTCGACGTCACCGCCGTCTACACGGTGCCGGGCGGGATCGACGTCAACCAGATCCAGGAGCGCCGCACGTTCTAGAGCGCGAAAAAGGCGCGTGTGGGATCTCCCACACGCGCCCTCGCCGTGCCACACGCTCAGTTGCTAGACGCGCCCCTGCAGTTCAGGCAGCGGTGTGCTGCTGGATCTTCGCCTCGTACGTCGCCTTCGGCATCGCGCCGACGACCATATCCACCACTTTCCCGCCCTTGAAGAACAGGATCGTCGGGATACTCCGCACGTTGTAGCGCGTCGACGTCCGGATGTTCGCGTCCACATCCATCTTCATCACCTTCGCCTTCCCCGCGTACTCGGTCGCGAGCTGGTCGACGATCGGACCCACCATGCGGCATGGTCCGCACCACGTCGCCCAGAAGTCGACGAGCGTCAGCCCGTCGTGCTTCTCCACCTCGGTCTCGAAATCCGCATCCGTCACTGCTGCTGTGTTCGACATTGAGTGCTCTCTCTCCGGCGCGGACTCGCTCGCCGCGCATCTCTCGTTAGATTCCTGTCGCCCCCCGTTCCCGGAGCGCGATCGTCGTGAAACCTGCATCCCGCCGCGGCGTGACGCTTGCCCACATCGGCATCGCCGTCCGCTCGCTCGAGACGATCTTGCCCTTATACCGCGACGTCCTCGGCCTCGAGGACGCACCGCTGGATGACGCCGACGGCGCGCACATCGCCGGTCTCGCGGCCGGTGACACGCTGGTCGAACTCCTCGAGCCCGCCCTCCCCGATTCGCCCATTGCCAAGTTCATCGAAAAGCGCGGGCCCGGGATCCATCATCTCTGCTTCGCCGTGCCCGACCTCGAGGCGGCGCTTGCGCGCTGCCGGACCGCCGGACTGCGATTGATCGACGAGACCCCCCGCGTGGGCGCCGAAGGCAAACGCATCGCCTTCCTGCACCCGTCGTCCACGGCGGGCGTGCTCATCGAACTCACCGAATATTAATCACCCAGGCGGCGATGAGTTCCCGGCCCCTGCGCTCACTTCGTGGTGCTCTGCCCCGAGCACAGGTCCTTGAGCGGCTGCAGATCGGTCTCGCCGACGAACCAGCGGTTGTTCGGCCCGAGGAACACCTTCGTAGTGGTCTGGCGCGTGAACGTGCCCTTGGTGACCGAGAGCGTCATGACGTGCACCTTCTCGCTCGCCACCACATCGTTCACGATCTGATAACTGTCATGCTTGAGGTAGCACTGCATGATCATCGCGCGCTGCGGGAGCTGGTCCTTCGCCGGGAGGTCCACGGCGGGTCCCTTCTCGGAGCCCCAGATGAGGCCGAGCGCATCCACGTCCTGCGCATTGATCGCGGCCATGAACGCCTTCACCGCGAGATCGGGCGTCGCGGCGCCGGGGTCGCCCGCCGTCGTCGGCGGTGCGTTCGCCGGGTTGCCCTTGTAGGCCGGCGTGGACGCGCAGCCGGCCAGGATCAGCATCATGAGCAGTGTGCGTGTCATTCGGCTCGCCCGGTTGGCAGACACGAGCGAAACTAGCGGACAGCCAACATGCGAGCAACCCTGCAGCGTCTCTATATCAACGTCGATCACGTCGCCACGATCCGGCAGGCGCGCGCGCACCGACGAGCCCGACCCCGTCGCCGCGGCCGCACTCTGCGAGCAAGCCGGCGCCGACGGCATCACCGCGCATCTGCGCGAGGACCGGCGCCACATGCAGGACGACGACATCGAGCTCCTCGCGCGCGCCGTCCGCACCGAGTTCAACCTCGAGATGGCGCTCACCGACGAGATGCTCGCGATCGCCGAGCGCCTGCGGCCGCACCAGGTGACGCTCGTGCCCGAGCGGCGCGAGGAGGTCACGACCGAAGGCGGACTCGATGTCGCCCGCGATCCCGCGCGTCTCACCGCCGGACTCGCGCGCCTGAAACGCGCGGGGGTGCGTACGAGTCTATTCATCGCCCCCGCGGAGGACGCGGTGCGGCGCTCGCGCGATCTGGGCGCGGACGCGGTGGAGTTCCACACCGGCGCGTACGCGCACCACCCGCACGACAGCGCCACGCTCGCCGCCCTTGCGGAGGCTTCATCGTTGGGTGCCGCGCTCGGACTGGCGGTGCATGCGGGACACGGGCTCACGGTGCGGAACGTCGCGCCGGTGGCCGCGATCCCCGAGATCGAAGAGCTGAACATCGGTCATTCCATTGTGAGCCGCTCGGTGTTCATCGGGATCGCCGCGGCGGTGCGTGAGATGCGCGCGGCGATGGATGCGGCACGCGGGATTTCTCGTTGACCCACCGCCGGGCGCCGGATAGCTTCGCAGGGTACCACCACCATCTGTCGGAGATCGGATGACGGCATCGGCCGGAGTGCTGGACTTCTTCATCGTCGAAGCGAGCGAGTACATCGAGCGCCTCGACAACCTGCTCACATCCGCCGGTCCGGCCGGCCCCAACGCCGATTCGTTTGGCCGCTACGCGCGCGCCCTGCGCGGCAGCGCCACGATGTCCCGCCAGTACGGCATCGCCGACATCGCCGGCGCCCTCGAGCGCGTCGCGCGCGCGCTGCGCAATCGCGCGATGGGCTGGACGCCCGCCGCGAGCGCCGCGGTCGTGGCCGCGGTGGACGATCTGCGCATCCTCGTGCGCGCCGTGCGCGAATGGACGCCCGCGGAAGACCGCCTCGCCCAGGCGCGCACTGCCGAGCTCGATCGCCTCGCGCCCGGCCCCGGCGGAACGCCATTCGTGCCGCCCCCGACGCCCGTCGCCGACAACGAGCCGCTCACCGGCGCGAATTTCCTCGCCGCCGAGACGGCCGACCTCGCGCGCTCGCTCGAATTGCTCGTGGCATCGCCCGAGGACACGAGCGTGATCGCCGCGCTCGCGGCGCGGGTGCGTGCGTTGCGCGGCGTCGCCGATCTGAAGGACATGCCGCCGCTGCCCGATGTGGTGGACGCGGTGGAGCGCGCGCTCAAGGGCCTCGAGCTCGGCGCGCCGCACCCCACGCCGAGCGCCAAACAGAAATCGCTGTTCGCGACCGCCGCGGCGGTGCTGCGCCGCGCGTCGCGCGACATTGGCCAGCGCGGCCGCCCCGTCCCCGGCGCGCCCGAAGTGCTCGCCTTCCACAACGCGATGGCGGCGCTCCCGGATGAAGGCGGCAGCGCCGACCGCATCGTCCCGATCGCACAACTCTTCTTCGACGACGCCGGTCCGCACGTCGTGAGCGCCGCGAGCGCGCCGCCCACGACCGCCGCCGAGCGCTTCCGCATGGAAGTGGTGAGCCTCGCCGAGCATCTGCGCCGCGTGGTGAGCGATGCGCGCGGCACGCGTGCGCCCGACGCGCGCGATCACACGGCGCGCGAACTCCGCACCGCGCTGCGCGCGCTCGGCAGCGCGGCTAGCAGCTTCGGTGAGCGGCAGGTCGCGCGCTTCGCCGCCGAGTGGAGCGTGAAGGTCGCGACGCTGAACGATGCGGGCCTCACGGCGCTCGACACCGCCGCCACGAAACTCGCCGATCCCGAGACGCGCCCCGAACAGCTCGCGCGCTTGCTCGAGCAGCTCGCCGCGCCGCGTAGTGCGCAGACCGCCGGCCGCTCCACAGTGGCGCTGCTCGCCGGCGACATCCCGCCCATGCGCACGCCGACGCCGCCGATGGCGGTGCGTCCCGTGGCTCCCGTGGCGCCGCCCGCCGCGCCGATCGCGCCTCCGCCGCGCCGCTCGCTCGAGCGGCCGGCCGTTCCGATGTCCCAGGCGCCCGCGGGCTCCTTCCCTGCATGGCCTTCGGCCCCGAGCGTCGAGCCCGAGCCCGCGCCGCCGAGCGCCGCGCGCCGGGCGCCAGGCGCCGAACCGAGCGGCGAATCGCTGCGCGCGTTCCTGCAGGATGGCATCGCCGGGCTGCGCCGCCTCGAGGACCAGCCGATGAGCGCGCCGTCGATCGTGCCGAACGACGACGGCACGGTGCCGATCGACCAGCTGCTCTACCGCGGGCGCGCCGCGCTCGAGCGCGCCGCCGAACTGCGCCACGAGTGGCAGGCCGCGGGAACGCCGCCCACGCCCGAAGACGTGGCCGAACTGTTCGACCTGCTCGATCTCGCGCTCGTCGAGTAGGCCAGCGTGAGCTCGCGCTGGCGCACCCTGCTCGGCGTCACGCTCAGCGCCGGGCTGCTCTGGTGGACGTTCCGCGGACAGGATCCCGCGGTGATCTGGGGCAATCTGCGCGACGCGAATCATCTGGTATCTGCTCGCGGCGACCGTCACCGGCACGCTGATCTTCCCGCTGCGCGCCATCCGCTGGCGCGTGATCCTCGATCCGATCGCGCCGGGCATTCCGCTCAAGGATCTGTGGCGCGCTACGGCGATCGGCATGGCGGGGAACAACGTGCTGCCCGCGCGCGCCGGTGAGTTCGCGCGCGCGTACGTGCTCTCGAAGGAAACGGAGCGCGTCACGTTCTCCGCAGCGTTCGCGTCGCTCGCGGTGGACCGCGTGTTCGACGCCTTCGTGGTGCTGATGCTCATGCTCGTGGCGATGATGTCGCCGTCGTTCCCGGACGTGCAATTGGCGAGGCTGGCAGGTGGGCGACATCGTGCTGGTAGGCGCGCTCGTCGCGACGGCGGCGCTTGGAGCGCTCTACCTGATCGTCTTCTTTCCTAAGGTGATGATCACGGTGTACGAATGGCTCGCGCGGAAGGTCGCGCCGCAGCTACGAGGCGCAGGGGCGCGAGCTCCTGCTCTCCTTCGCGTCGGGGCTCGGCGTGCTCCGCCATCCGTCGCGCTTTTTCCGTGTACTCCTCTGGACGGTGGCGCACTGGCTGCTCAACGGCGTCGCCTTCCTCCTGCGCGTTCAAGGCCGTCGGCATCACCGCGCCCTTCAGCGCGGCGCTGCTGCTGCAGGGATTGATCGCGATCGGCGTGGCGGTGCCGAGCGTGCCGGGGTTCTTCGGCGTGTTCGAGATGGGTCGGCCAGCAGGGGCTCGGTGCATCTACGGCGTTGACCGGTCGCTCGCTACCAGCTGGGCGATCGGATTCCATGTCCTCACTTTCATCCCGATCACGCTCATCGGCATCTACTACTTCACGAAACTCGGATTCCGGTTGCGCGATCTGCAGCGCGCCGAGACCGCCGCGGCATGACCACGCGCGCCGCGCGGGTGCTCGCGCAGGCGAAGATCAATCTCGGATTGCGCGTGCTGTCGCGCGAAGCGTCGGGCTACCACCAGATCGCCACCCTGTTCCAGCGGCTGGCGCTGGGCGACGACGTGACCGTACGCATCACGACGGGCGCGCGCACGATCGACGCGCGCGGCGCCGACGTGGGTCCGCCGGAGAAGAATCTCGCCTGGCGCGCGGCGCTGGCGATGCACGAGGCCACGGGTTGGCCCGCGGGCTTCGCGATCAGCATCGAGAAGCGGATCCCGGTTGGCGCCGGCCTCGGCGGTGGCAGCGCCGATGCGGGTGCCGTGCTGCGAGCGTTGAACGCGCTCGCGCCGCATCCGGTGGGCGAAGCCGAGCTGCTGCGCATCGCAACGCCGTTGGGCGCGGATGTGCCCTTCCTGACGGGCACCGCGCCGCTCGCGCTCGGCGCGGGCCGCGGCGAGCGAATGCTCGCGCTCCCGCCGCTCCCGGAGCGGAGCGTCGCGCTGGTGCAGCCCGGCTTCAGCGTGAGCACCGCGGAGGCGTATGCGTGGCTCGATGCCGCGCGCGGCAGCGGGTTCCACGCGGCGCCGGAGATCGTTTCGTTCGACCGCTTCGCGACGTGGGAGACGCTCGCGCCGCTCACCGCGAACGATTTCGAAGCGGTCGTGGGGGCGCATCACGCCGGGCTGGCGGGCATCACAGAAGCGCTGCACCGCTCCGGCGCGTCGATCGCGCGCATGACCGGGTCGGGCTCTACGATCTACGGGATCTTCGCGCTGCCGCCCGATGCCGCGGCGCTCGCACAGCACGTTGCCGGGCTCGTTGATCGTCACGCGCACGGCAACGAGCGTGCAACCGGTGACGTTCGGGTAAGTTCGTGCTTGAGTGGCTGTACCAGCGGCACTAACTTCCGCAGGCTGCTGCCCCCTCGTCCAATGGCAGGACTCCGGACTTTGGATCCGGTAATGGTGGTTCGAATCCACCGGGGGCAACTGTTCACGACGGACGTTAGACGTTGGTGGGAGGCATGACAACGAATTGTGTCATGCGCGAGTAGGCCCGAGAGTCGTACATCATCCGTTGTCATGCCGATCGCTAACGTCCAACGTCTAACGTCTCGGACGAGTTGCATAACCCCTTCTGCGCGCTTAACTTTAATGGCTGTGACGCATGGATGATCTAAGCGTTCCGCGACGGGGCTTCAAACTGTTGTCGGGCACGGCGAACCGGGGGCTCGCGGAGGAGATCAGCCGCACCCTGGGCGTCGAACTCGGCAAGGTCACCCTGAGCCGATTCGCCGACGGCGAGATCTTCGTCCGCATCGACGAGAACGTACGCGGGCACGATGTGTTCATCGTGCAGCCGACCAATCCGCCCGCCGAGAACGTCATGGAGCTGTTGCTCATGATCGACGCGGCACGGCGGGCCTCGGCCGCCCGGATCACCTGTGTGATGCCGTACTACGGATATTCGCGGCAGGACCGCAAGGACCAGCCGCGGGTGGCGATCGGCGCCAAGCTCGTCGCCAACCTGATCGTGAAGGCCGGGGCTGACCGGGTGCTGGGGATCGATTTCCACCAGCACGCGCTGCAGGGGTTCTTCGACATTCCCGTCGATCATCTCTACGCCGCGCCGGTCCTCACCGCGCACTACCGGAAGAAGGCGTTGAAGGATCTCGTGGTCGTCGCGCCCGATGTCGGGAGTGCGAAGATGGCGAGAGGGTTCGCGAAGAGGCTCAACGGCACCTTCGCGATCATCGACAAACGGCGGCCGGCGGCCAATGTGGCCGAAGTGCTGAACGTCGTCGGTGAAGTGGAAGGTCGGGATTGTCTCATTCCCGATGACATGATCGACACCGCCGGCACGGTCTCGGAGGCGGCGCGCGCGCTCAAGGCGCTCGGCGCCAACGATATCTACGTCTGCGCCACGCACGCGATGCTCTCCGGCCCCGCCGTCGAGCGTCTCACCGCGGCGCCGATCGCCGAGGTGACCGTGACCGATACGATCGCACTGCCGCCGTCCAAACGTTTCGAGAAGCTTCGCATCCTCTCGATCGGCGAGCTGCTGGCAAAAGCGATCCGCTATACGCACAGCGACGAGAGTGTGAGTTCGCTGTTCGAGTGACCGCCGCTCCACCACTGTTTCCGCAACCGTCAGCGAGATCGAACCATGGCCACTGAGATCCTCATCGCGCACAACCGCGCGACGACCGGCAAGGGCACGGCCCGCAAACTGCGCGCCGACAAGAAGGTGCCCGGCATCATCTACGGACACGCGCGGGAGCCGCAGGCGATCACGCTCGACGAGCGCGAACTCGACCGCATGCTCGGCCGCGTCTCCGCCGACACCACCGTGTTCGACGTCACGATCGGCACCAAGGTCGCGCGCTCGCTCATTCGCGAGGTGCAGCGCCATCCGATCCGCCGCAACATCCTGCACATCGACTTCCAGGAGTTGGTGGCGGGTGAGAAGGTGACGGTCGACATCCCGATCGTGCTGGTCGGCTCGCCCGACGGCGTGCGCAATCAGCAGGGCACGCTCGACCAGATCATGCGCACCATCAGCGTGGAAGTGGACCCGGCGAACATCCCGAACCACTTCGACCTGAACGTCGATGTGCTCAAGCTGAATGAGTCGCTGCATGTGCGCGATCTCACGATCCCCGCAGGTCTCAAGCTGCTCGAGGACATCGACGCGACGGTCTGCGTCGTCGTGCCGCCGCGCATCGAGGTCGAGGCGACGCCGGTAGTCGCGGAGGGCGCGGAGGGTGCGGTTCCGGTGGAGGGTGCTGCGCCGGCCGAGCCCGAACTGATCCGCAAGGTGAAGGCGAAGGACGACGAGGACGAGAAGGACTAGCGGCACGGGGCGGAACGTCGCCCCGCTCCGCTGCGCCCTGTTCGCATGAAGGTCATCATCGGCCTCGGCAATCCCGGCCGTCAGTACGAAAGAACGCGCCACAACGTCGGCTGGTGGGTGGTGGACCACCTGGCCGACGTTTGGCATTTCGGGAAGTGGCGGGAGGATGGCCACGCGCTCACGGCGGGTGGGCGCGTAGGCACGGCGCACGTTCGGCTGGTGAAGCCGCTCACGTACATGAATCTGAGCGGCGAGGTATTGGTGCCGTGGCTGCGCCGGCCGGCGTGGAGCGCGACAACAGATCTGCTCGCCGTGGTGGATGACGTCGCGATCCCGGTGGGCACGTGGCGGCTGCGCGCGGAGGGCTCGAGCGGCGGGCACAACGGACTCAAGAGCATCGAGAAGCAGGTGGGGTCGCGCGAGTACGCACGGCTCCGCATCGGCATCAAACCGCTGGAGACCGACCGTCCGATCGCGCCGCTCGACGCGTTCGTGCTCGCGCCGTTCGCCGTGGCCGAACGGGAGGCGACGCTCGCGCTCTTCGCGCGGCTCGTAGAAGTCGCCGAGCGCTGGGTGCATGACGGCGTGACGGCGGCGATGCATTTGCAGACTCGCACTACTCAATAGGGACTTCATGCTGCGCCTTGCGATCGTCGGACTGCCCAACGTCGGAAAATCCACGCTGTTCAATGCGCTCACGAGCGCCAAGGCGGAGGCGGCGAACTACCCCTTCTGCACCGTGGAGCCGAACGTCGGCATCGTGGAAGTGCCCGACGCTCGCTTGGCTAAACTCGCCGAGCTGGTGCAGCCGAAGCGCACCGTGCCCGCCGCCGTGGAGTTCGTGGACATCGCCGGACTCGTGAAGGGCGCGTCCGCCGGCGAGGGGCTCGGCAACAAGTTCCTCGCGAACATCCGCGAGACCGACGCGATCGTGCACGTGGTGCGGTGCTTCGAGGATCCCGACGTGACGCACGTCATGGGCGGCGTGGACCCCGTGCGCGACCGCGAGGTGATCGAGCTCGAGCTGGCGCTCGCCGACCTCGCGGCGGTGGAGAAGCGGCTCGACCGCACGCGTCGCGCGGCGAAGTCCATGGAGAAGGAGGCGCTGGCGGAGCTGCCCGCGCTCGAGGCCGCGTTCGAGGCGCTGTCCGCGGGGCGCGGGCTGTGGGAAGTGAAGCTCACCGATGAGCAGCGCGCGCTGCTCAAGCCGCTGGCGCTGCTCACCGCGAAGCCGGTGCTGTACGCCGCGAATGTGACCGACCACGAATTGACCGGCGACGAAGGCGCGCACTTGAAAGCGCTGCGCGCCGCCGTGGCCAAGAGCGGCGAGCACGCGCAGGTGGTGCCCTTCTCCGCGAAGATCGAGGCCGAGCTCGCGGAGCTTCCGCCGGCGGACCGCGAGGATTTCCTCGCGTCGCTGGGACTCACGAGCGCGGGACTGGACCGCTTGATCCGCGCCGGCTACGAACTGCTCGGCCTGCAGACGTACTTCACCGCCGGCGAGCAGGAAGTGCGCGCGTGGACCATCCACAAAGGCGATCGCGCGCCGGCCGCGGCGGGAGTGATCCACACCGATTTCGAGCATGGATTCATTCGGGCGGAGACGGTGGCGTATCCGGATTTCATTTCCATGGGCGGATGGAAAGGCGCGAAGGAGAAAGGGGCGGTGAGATCGGAAGGAAAGGAGTACGTCGTGGCGGATGGGGATGTACTGCTCTTCCGGTTCAACGTGTGACGGCGATATCGCCAACGGCGGTGGCTGGTACCGCGAACGGCGCGTTAGCGTTGGCGTTAGGGACGCACCGTATCCAACGCCAACGCTAACGCGCCGTTCGCGGTACTAACACGCGGTTCGGCGGTGCGTTCTCTGAGCCGTTCCCCCTCGCAATAACTGCTGGTCGTAGTTAGCTTTGCACCTACAATTGATTCACAAACCCCTCCTCCGGAACCTGATCATCCGGGGGCGGCCACGACCACAGGGAGGATCAGAGATCCATGCCTCGCACTTATGAGGCGGTGTACATCTTCGACTCCACGCTCGCAGACACCGCCGTTACCGAAAAACTCACCAAGCTGCACACGCTCCTCAGCGTCGAGGGCGACATCGCCGTCACGCATTGGGGACGCCGCCAGCTCGCGTACCCGATCGGGCGCCGCGAGAACGGCTACTACGTAATCGCCAAGTTCGACGCCGAGCCCGCCACGCTCCCCGAGTACGAGCGCGCGCTCAAGCTCGACGACGGCGTGGTGCGCTACCTCGTGACGCTGCATGAGCACGAAGTGGGCGCCCCGGTGCTCACCGAAGAAGAGATGGCCGCGGCGCGCGCTCGCGCCGGCGACGATGACGACGACGAGGAATAGATGATGCGACGCCCAGCAAAGACGTGCCCATTCTGCGAGACCCGCGTGCGCTTCATCGACTACAAGGATGACCGGACGCTCGGCCGCTTCCTCACGGACACCGGCAAGATCCTGCCGAGCCGGCTGAGCGGCGCGTGCGCGCGACACCAGCGGCAGCTGTCCACGGCGATCAAGCGCGCCCGGTATCTGGCGCTGGTCCCGTACATCCGGGGTCTCTCGGCGTAATCATGTCCGGCGTGAGTGCGCCGGCGCTGCGGGAACAGGGGTGGATGCGTGTGGTGATCGCCACCGCCGCCTTCCTCCTGCTCGCGCGTGCGCCCGGGGCCCGCGCCTTCCTGCCGGTGGTCGACACGTTCCTCCTGCTGTTCCCCGTGCTCACGGCGTGCTTCGTCGCGGGTTGGGTGGAGGGCGGACCGGCATCGCTCGCGATCGTGTGGGTGCTCATGACGGCGGTTTTGTTCATGCTGCCGGCGTCGCCCGGAAACGAGTCGTATCACGGCCTCGCGCGCGCGTGGGGACTGCTCGTGGGCGGGGCGTTCGGCGTGGTGTGTGTGGCCGGAGGACGCGGGTCGCTCTTCGGCCGCGCGCTGGCCGCGGCGGGGCTGGCACTGGCGGGCGCGATGGTGTTCGCCGGCGCGGCGGCGTTGACGTTCGGGTCGATGGAGCAAGTGTTCGCGCAGGAGTTCGCGCTGCGCAACGCGGCGACGGCGAGCGCGCTGGCACGGTGGCTGGCGGCGATGGGCTCGGCGTTCCCCGGCGCGAGTGATTGGGCGGCGACGAGATCGATGGCGCTGAGCCAGGCCTCATCGGCTCTGGCGGCGCCGCTCGTTCCGGCGCTGCTGATCCTGGAGGCGCTGGCGGCGTGCGCATTGGCGTGGTCGTTGTATCACCGGCTGAGCCGCACGCGGCTCGGACCGCCGTTGGCGTCGCTGCGGTCGTTCACGTTCGGTCACGGTCTGGTGTGGGCGTTGGTGGCGGGCGGAGCGCTGGTGGCGGTGCCGGCATTGCGCGGCAGTGGTGCGGCGATCCTGGGGGCGAACATGGTGGTGCTGGTCGGCGCGCTGTTCGCGCTGCGCGGCGCCGGCGTGGCGGCATGGTTCATCCCGGTGCGTCGCACGGCGGCACAGTTCGCGTCGTGTGTGGCGGCGCTGGCGCTCGCGCCGGTGACGCTGCCGGCGGCGGTCGGATTGGGTGTGGTGGACAATTGGCTCGATTGGCGCGGACTTGCGCGGCCGGCGGCGGCCGGCGCGGGTCCCACTTCAACTGATTAACTCGTTCCTACCGGAGCATTCCCATGGAAGTGATCCTGCGGCAGAGCATCGATCAGCTCGGACAGCCTGGCGACGTCGTGAAGGTGTCGGCCGGCTACGCGCGCAATTTCCTCCTCCCGCGCGGACTCGCGTACGAGGCGACGCCGGGCAATCGCAAGCGCATCGGCCAGGAGAAGGCGCGGCTCGAACTCGCCGAGAACGCGCGGCGCGACGCGGCGCAGGCGATGGCGGCGCGGCTCGAACAGGTCTCGCTCACGTTCTCCGCGCGCGTCGGCGAAGAGGAGAAGCTGTTCGGTTCCGTGACGGCGGCCGACATCGCGTCGCAATTGCACGCGCAGGGATTCACCGAAGTAGAGAAGCGCATGATCGATCTGCACGAACCGATCAAGGCGCTCGGCATCTTCAAGGTGCCGGTGCGGTTGCACGCCGATGTGAAGCCGGAACTCCGTGTGTGGGTGGTGAAACAGTAAGTAACACGGCGAGCGGCGTGGAACTTTCAGCGTGATGAACGGTTCCACGAATGAGTCCCTCTCACCTCTTGAAGGCGAATGGCCATCAGTCCGCCTGCCAATCGTTCCTCGCTCGCGCAGGTCCAGCGCGCCGCGGCGCTCTGCCTCGATCTCAAGGCGAATGACGTCGCGCTGCTCGACCTGCGACGCGTCTCCGACGCCACCGATTATTTCCTGATCGCCAGCGGGACGTCGGACACGCACGTGCGCGCGGTCGCCGGCCACGTGATCGACGAACTGCGCGAGCTCGGCATCCGCCCCTACGGCGTGGAGGGTCTCGAGTCCGGCCGCTGGGTGCTCGTGGACTACGTGGACTTCGTCGTGCACGTGTTCCATCCGGCGATGCGCCAGTACTACCAACTCGAGCGCCTGTGGGGCGACGCGCAGGGCGTGGCCCTCGATGCGCAGGGAGCGGCGCAGTGAACGCGCGCGCGATCGGACGCCTCGCGGCCGCCGCCGCGCTGCTGTTCGCGGCGGCATCCAGCCTCTCGGCGCAATTCGGCAAGAACCAGGTCGAATACACGCACTTCGAGTGGCACGTGATCGAGACGCAGCATTTCTACATCCACTACTATCCGTCGGAAGCGACGGTGGCGATGGATGTCGCGCGGATGTCGGAGCGCGCGTACGAGCGCCTCGCGCGCGTGTTCCAATGGGAATTCCGCGACAAGAAACCGATCATGCTGTTCGCGTCGCGTGCCGACTTCGGCGAGAATCTCGTGACCGGCGATCTGGGCGAGGGCACGGGCGGCGTGACGGAACCGCTGCGGCATCGCATGCTCTTCTTCTTCACCGGGAACTATCGCAGCACCGAGCACGTCCTCACGCACGAAATGGTGCACGAGTTCCAGTTCGACATCTTCGGCCACGGGAAGGCCGGCGGTGGGCTGAACGCGCTCGAGGCGGTGAACCCGCCGCTGTGGTTCATGGAAGGCATGGCGGAGTATCTGTCGAAGGGCCCGGGCGACCCGCACACGAACGTCGTGATGCGCGACGCGGTGGCGGAGAACAACGTGCCATCGCTCGCGCAGATGACCAACGATCCGGGCCAGTACTTCCCGTACCGTTTCGGCGAATCGTACTTCGCGTACGTCGGCCTGCACTGGGGCGATGACGCGGTGGGGCAGATCATGCTCGAAACGCCGAACCTGGGCATCGACCGCGCATTCGAGCGCGCCACGAACAAGAATCCCGCGCAGATCGCCGCCGACTGGAAGCAGGCGCTGCTGGACCAGTTCCTGCCTACCATCTCGCAGCTCACGCGCGCGCGCACGATGGCGCAGCCGGCGCTCACGACCCATCGCACGGGCGGCGAGATCTTCGTGGATCCTGCGCTGTCGCCCGATGGCAAATACATCGCGTTCCTCTCGAACGGCAGTTTCAACAAGGGCGAAGTATTCATCGATCTCTGGCTCGCGGACGCCATCACCGGCAAGCGCATCAAGCGTCTGGTGAAGAGCACGCTCGATCCGAACTATGAGGAGATCGGCCTGCTCTACTCGCAGGCGGCGTTCTCGCCCGACGGGAAGAAGCTCGCCTTCTCCGCGCTGTCCGGCGGCAAGGAAGTGCTATACCTGCTCGACGTCGCGAGTCGCAAGCGCATCGCTACGATCTCGCTGCCGCTCGATGGCCTCACGAATCCGAGCTGGTCGCCCGATCAGTCGAAGATCGTGTTCAGCGGCGCGCGCGGCGGGATCACCGACATCTACACGGTGGACGCGGACGGGAAGAATCTCACGCAGCTCACGCATGACCGGAACGGCGACGCGATGCCGCAGTGGTCGCCCGACGGGCAGACGATCGCGTTCGCCAGCGAGCGCGGCGCGGGCACCGACATCGCCAATCTCGTCTTCCCCAAGATGCGCATCACGCTCTATCACGTGGCGACACACGAGATCGAGGTGCTGCCCGACCAGGATGGGCTCAACATCAATCCCAACTGGTCGCCCGACGGCAAGACGATCGCGTTCGTCTCCGATCGCGGCGGGTCGCCGAACGTCTTCCTCTTCGATCTGGAATCGAAGCAGCAGTTCCGGATCACGAACTTCGTGGGCGGCGTCACCGGAATTACCGATGTGAGCCCGGCGCTCAGCTGGGCGCATGGCGCCGACCGCCTGGCCTTCGTGTACTACGAGAACAACGGCTACTCCATTTGGACGATGGATGATCCGCGCAAGCTCGAGCGCGTGCCGGTCACGGCGCAGCTCGCGGTCGCGCCGAAAGCCGACACCGCCGCGACCGTCGCGCCGCCGCCCAAGTCGCTCGGCTCCGTGGCGGGCGATCCGGTGGCGACGTACTACAAGGGCACGCTCGGATTCCGGCCGGCGCAGTCGGTGCCGGGCGCGAAGGATTCCACCACCGAGCCCGCGATCAGTGTCGCCGCGATCCTCGACACCGGCGCGGTGAAGCTCCCGGATACGAGCACGTTCTTCATGTATCCCTACAAGCTCCGCCTGTCGCCTGAGTTCGTCGCGACGCCCACCATCGGTTACTCGCACGACAACTTCGGCAGCGGGATCTACGGCGGTACCGCGGTGACGCTCACCGACATGGTGGGCTCCACTCGCGCGACCATCGCGCTGGCGGTGAATGGGCGCCTTGCCGACTTCCAGTTCTACGCCGCCTACGCGTATCTCGCGGGGCGCTTCCAGTACCAGGTGGGCGTCGAGAACGTCCCGTTCTACTTCGCCAACGGGTACTCGTGCAACGGCGACGGAAGCGTCTGCACGACCTACACCACGCGCTACTTGAACCGCGCGGTCTTCGGGGTCGGCATCTATCCGCTCAACCGCTTCGATCGCTGGGAGGTCGGGCTCGGCCTCAACTCGCTCGACGAACAGATCGTGGCCATCACGACGGATTACGTGCAGCAGATTCAGGGCCGGCAGACGATCGACTTCGGCACGAGGTACTACGCGACGCCCGACATCGCCTACGTCTCGGACAACACTCTGTTCGGCTACTTCGCGCCGATCTCCGGGCGGCGCTACCGTTTCGAGATCCAGCCGGCGGTCGGCGACTTCCGCTGGCTCGCCTACATCGCCGACTATCGCCGCTACGATCCCATCATCTTCAACAAACTGATCATCGCCACGCACCTCGCGGCCTTCATCAAGACCGGGCGCGACGCGGACAGCACGCGCCAATACATCGCGTACAGCCAGTCGGTGCGCGGCTACGACGGCAGCAATTTCCTGGTCGACCCCACGGAATGCGGCCAAGCGCAGAAGAGCTCCGACTACTGCAACCCCGGCATCGGCAGCAGCGCGTACTATGGCAGCCTCGAGATCCGCGCTCCGTTCTATCGCGGCGGCGCGGGCAGCGTTGTTCCGGTCCCGCCCATCGAGTTGTTCGCCTTCGTCGACCTCGGCAGCACCTGGTTCACGGGACAGACGGTGGTGTTCCGCGATCAGACGCTCTACGATCCGTTCTACACGCGCGGATTCCTCTGGTCGAACGGTTTCGGCGCGCGCATCAACCTGTTCGGCGCGGCGATCATGAGCTGGGCCTGGGTGATCCCGCACGACCTGGCGTTGCGCCCCTACATCCAGTTCTCGCTGTACGCTCCGTTCTAGCCGCGGCGCGTGCGCGGCTTGTTCCGCGCGCGCGCTCCCGGTAGCTTAGGCACGTGCGCACGTTGCTGATGGCGCTGGGTCTCGCGCTGGCCGCGTGCGGCCGCACGGAGCGCGTTCCGCCTGCGGCCGGCGTCCCGGCCACCGCCGGGCATGGCCCCGACCTGCTCGTCCTCCGCGCTCCGCGCGCCGGCGGCCCCGTTCGCGTCTTCGCCTTCCCGCAGCTCGACTCGCTCGTGTGGACCTCCACAGCGAAAGCGCCGGCGCTCGAGCGCATCCTCGGCTTCGATGACGCGGCGGGCACGGTGCTCTCCGAGTCGGCGAAAGGGTTCCCGGTGCGCATCGATCTGCGATTGGGCACAGTGAGCACCGACGAGACGCCGAGGCTCCACGCGCTCGCCACGGCCGACGGCTCCAGCGCGTACGGCGTAGTCGCCAGCGGCGGCGTGTTGCGCACGACGCCCAGCGGCACGTGGACGTTCAAGCCGCCCGCGCCCGCGCGCGATGTGCTGCCACAGCCCGACGGCCAGCTCCTCGTGCTGGCCGACCGGCCCCCCGGCGTGGTGCTGTGGTCGGTACGGCCGCCCGATTCCACCGTGGGCGACAGCGCGGTGCTCCCGCCGATCTCGCGGGCGCTGCGCACGCCGCTCGGCGATCGCGTGTACTTCACGAGCGGCCGCTGGCTGCTCGCGTTGCGCGTGCGCGGACTCGATTCGCTTCCGGCGATCGAACTGCCCCGCCCGGCGAGCGCCGTCGTGACCACGCCCAGCGGCGACCGGCTCTTCGCCGCGCTCGATTCGCTGCCTCAGATCCTCGTGCTCGACCGCTACACCGGCAAGACCACGTCGCAGCTCACCCTGCCCGAGCCGGCGGTTTCGCTGCGCATGGATCCGTTCGGCCGCGTGCTGCTGGCGCGCCTCGCGAGCGATAGCGTGGTGGTGATCGCCCTCGGCACCGACAAGGTGATCGGCGTGATCGCGGGAACGTGGCGCTACGATCTTCCGGCCGTCGCGCCCAACGGGTGGATCGCGGTCGCCACCGGCAACGACGTGCAATTCTTCGACGGTTCGTCGCTGAAGCAGGCCGCGCACGTCACGGGAGGCGCGCACGACTTGTGGACGTTCCTGCACTGGAACGGATTCCGGCCGCGCGCCGCGGGATTGGATGAACCGGTCACGTTCCCCGAGGACACGATCGTCCCGCACGACAGCATGAACCCGCTCGCGGAAGCAGCGCACGACAGTCTGCATCCGAGAGTCGACACGGCGCTGCACGCGGCGCCGCCCGCACCGCCGCCGGCGCCCGCACCGGCGCATGACACGACGCCCAAAGGCCCGCAGTTCACGATCCAGTTCGCGGCGCTGCGCACCGACTCCTCCGCGCGCGTCGCGATGCGCGCGATCCACGTCACCGGCGCGACGCCGAGGGTGGTACCCAACTCGCACGATGGTGTGGTAACGTACCGGGTGGTGATCGGTCCATTCCCGACGCGCGAAGAGGCCGAGCGCATCGCGCGCACCGCCGGCATGTCCTACTGGATCTACGCGGGGCCGCCCTGAGATGACCACACCCCCGTACGACGAGCCGATGCTCTCTCCGTGGGAGGAAGAGGGGCGCCGCCAGGCGGCGGCGCTCGACGGCTGCGGCTTCGTGCTGGTCGTGGGCGGCGATCCGATCGCCGCTGCGGAACTCGCGCTCGGCATCGGCCGCGTCCAGGCACGCCGCCGGCGCGTGGCGGTGGCGGACGCCGTGGGCGAACTCGGCCCGATCGAGGATCTCGCGCCCATGAACGCGGCGCACGGCATCGCCGACGTGTTCGTGCGCGGACTGCCGCTCGAGCAAGCGGCGCACCCTGTGGATGCGGCCGGAAATCTGCATGTCCTGCCCAGCGGCACGGGTACGCTCGACTATGGTGCGGTGCTCCGCAGCGCGCGTTGGGAAGGTTTGTCGGCGGAATTCCGCGAGGCGGAGGCATTGCTGCTCGTGGTCGTACCGAACGACGAGCCGGCGGTGGATGCGTTGCTGCCGCTCGTGGACGGCGTGGTGCTGCTGGGGCGCGTCCAGCCGCTCGTGGGCGCGCGCGTTTTGCTCTACGTGCGCGGCCCTGGCTCCGGCGGCCACGACATGGAGCGCGTCACCGGCGCGATCAGCGCGCTCACGCAGCCGCAGGGAGACCGGGAGACCTCGGCTACACGCCAGCGCCCATCCACCGTGCGCGCGGTGCCCGCACCGCCCGCGCGCCGATCGAGCGCTCCGGCGTGGATCGGCGCGCTCGCCGTGCTCGCGCTGCTCGCCGCCGGACTGTGGCGCTCGGGCATCCTGGGACGCGCCGCGGCGCCGCGCCCCGATCCGGCGCCGGCCGACACCGCGCTCGTCGGAGCGACCGCCGGCGCGATCGACTCGGTGATTATCCCGGAGAGTGGCGTCACGTCCGCTCCGGCCGCTGCTCCCGCGAGCGTCCCCGTGCCCGCCGGCTCGTCGGTGACGCCGGCGATGGCGTTCGCTCAGCGCGCCGCCGCCGCGGCCGCCGACAGCGACGCGCGCGCCGCGAGCTTCGCCGTCGCGATCGCGGTCACCAACAATTCCACCAGCGCCAACGCGCGGCTCGAGGATGAGATGCTGAGAGTCCTCCCCGCGCTCACGATCTCGCCGCTCGCCGAGCCCGACGGGAACAAGAGTTATCACATCATCGCCGGCGCGTTCCGCCTGCGCGACGGCGCCGATTCGATGCTCGCGGCACTCGTCGCGAGCGGTACCGTGATCAAGGGCCAAGGGAGCGTGATGCGCCTCCCCTTCGCCGTGTTGATACAGAGCGAAGTCACGCGCGATGAGGCATCTTTCTACGCGGCGGCGTACCGCTCGAAGGGGCTCGCCGTGTACCCGCTGCTCCAGGATGATGGCCGGATGCGCCTGTACGCCGGCGCGTTCGAGAGCGCGCAGGATGCGGCACTGCTCGCGAGCGCGCTGCACGTGAATGGCGAGCGGCCGATCGTAACCTACCGGATGGGGAGACTGCCCTAGTGCGGCTGACCAAGCTCGAGATCCACGGATTCAAGTCGTTCGCGGACCACACGCATCTCGACTTCGAGGCGGGCGTGACCGCGATCGTCGGGCCGAACGGCTGCGGCAAGTCCAACGTGTCGGATGCGGTGCGCTGGGTGCTCGGCGAGCAGCGCCCGCGGCTGCTGCGCGGACTCAAGATGGAGGAAGTGATCTTCCAGGGTTCGTCGGCGCGGCGCCCGGTGAACATCGCCGAGGTGTCGCTCCATTTCTCGAACGAGGACGGCGTGCTCCCCGTCGCGTTCCAGGAAGTGGTGATCTCGCGCCGCCTCTCGCGCTCGGGCGAGAGCGAGTACCTGCTCAATCGCGCGCCCTGCCGGCTGCGCGACATCCACGATCTCGTGAGCGGCACCGGACTCGGCGCCGACGCTGGCGTGGTGATCGAGGCGCGCATGATCGACGCGCTGCTCTCCGATCGTCCCGATGATCGCCGCGAGCTGTTCGAGGAGGCCGCGGGCGTGGCGCTCTACCGCGATCGCCGCCGCAGCACCGAGCGGCGTCTCGAAGAGACGACGGTGGACCTCGCGCGACTCGACGATCTCATTGGCGAAGTGCAGAGCCAGGTGCGGTCGCTGTCGCGCCAGCGCAAGAAGGCCGAGCGGCACGTGGAGCTCAACGCGCAGCGCTTCAACCTGGAACTCACGCTCGCCTCGCGCGACATGGCGAGTTGGCGCGACGAGCTCGCGCGCCTCGAGGTGACCGTCGCGGCCCAGCGCGCGCAGGCGCCGGAAGCGGAGCGCGCGGTGATGGCCGCGGAGTCGGCGCGCGAGAGCGCGTACGCGGCGCGCGGCGGCGCGGAGACGCGGCGCGGCGATCTCGCGCGCTCGGTGAACACGCAGCAACAGGACATCCTGCGCCTCGAGAGCGAACTCCGGGTGGCCGAGGAGCGGCAGCGCAACGCGAGCGCGCGCCGCCTGCGCGCGGAGGAAGAACGCCGGCAGGGCGAGCAGCTCAACCTGCAACTGGGCACCGACCGCGAGCAGGCGCTCTCCGCGCGCTCGGGCGTGGAGGCCGAGGTCGAAGAGGCGCGCCGCGCGCTCTCGGCGCGGCAGACGGCCGAAGAGCATGCCCGTACCGAGGTCGCCGTGGCGCGCGCGGCATTCGACGAGCGCGAGCGCACCGCCGCCGGCGCGCGCGACGACGCGCGCCGCGTGGCGCTCGACCGCGAGAGCGCGGACCACGAACGCAGCGAACTCGCGGGGCGCGCTGCGGCGGCCGCCGCGGAACATGCGCAGCACGAAGAAGCGCGCGCCACGGCAATGACCGAGCTCAAGACCGCGGAGCGCGAGCTGGATGAGGCGACCGCCCGCGCGCTGGGCGCTGCGACGGCGCTCTCCAATGCGCGCGCGCAGGCCGATCAGGCCCGGGCGCGCGACGCATCGGCGCGCGGTGCCCTGCTCTCCTCCGAGGAGCAGCTCGCCGCGTTGCAGGGCAAGTCGAACGCACTGGAAGCGCTCGAGCGCGACCGCGTGGGTCTCGCACCCGCCACCGCGCGGCTGCTGGAAGACCGTGCGAGCTTCGGCGCCGGCGCGATCATCGGACCGCTGTCCGATTTCATCACCGCCGGCGCGCAGAGCGCGACGCTCATTGAGCGGTTCCTCGGCAACACGGTGCATGCCGTGCTCGTGCGCGATCGCGCGACCGCCGACGCGGTGCGCGAATGGCATGCGCGCGTGAGCCCCGGTTCGCTGCTGCTGCTGCCGCTGGATGGCCCGATGTTCGCCGACATGGACCGCGGCACGCTCGCGGCGCGCGTGGACGCGGCCGAGATCGCGCGCGCGTGGGTAAAGAACCTGCTCGGCCACGTGCGCGCCACCGACGACGGCGCCGCGTTCGTGGATGCGCGCGGCGCGATGTGGCTGCCGGGCGACGCCGGCGGACCGGGTCCGCTCCGCCGCCGCGCCGACCTCGGCGCGCTGCGCGAACAGCTGGGCACGTCGGCGCGCGCACGCGACGCGGCGCAGTCGCAAGCCGAATCGGCACGCGCGGCGCTCGACGCCGCGGAGCGTGCGGTCTCGGCCGCGACCGACGCCGCCGAGACCGCCCAGGGGCACGCACGCGATGCCGCCGACGCGCGCGCCGCGATCGAACTGCGCGCGCGCCGCCACGAGAAGGAATTGGCCACGACGCAGGCGCTCGCCGCACGGATCGCGGAACGTCATGCCGAGCTGGGCGCACGGCTCACTTCGCTCGAGGGAGAATCGGCGCGCGTGACTGCGTCGATCGCCGAGCGCGGCGCCGCCCTCGACGCGGCGCGCGATGCGCTCGCGGCGGCGGAGCGCCGGCAGGACGCCGCGCGCGAGGACCGCACCCGGTGGCAGGTGGAACAAGCGCAGGCCGAGGGCCGCCTCCAAGTAGCGCTCGACCGCGAGCGTCGGCTCGCCACGGAAGTCGCGACCGCCGACCAGCGCGTGGCCGCGCTCGCCGCCGAGCTCGCGGAGATCCAGCAGGCGGACCGCGAGCTCGCCGCACGGATGACCGAGTGGCAGGTGCAGGTCGAGACGCGCCGCGCCGCGCTTGCCGGCGACGAGAAGCAGCTCAAGGATGCCGAGCACGCCGTGCGCGACGCCGACACGCGGCTGCAGGAGATCGAACACGCGCTGGATGCGGCGCGGCACGCCGCGACGGCGAACGCGGATGCGCTGCACCAGGCGGAGCTGCGCTACACCGAGCTCGCCGGGCGCCGCACGGCGATCAAGGAGCGCCTCGAGGCCGAATGGCGCCGCCCGCTCGACGACATGTTCGCGTCGCTCGCGCCGGTGGAGATGGACGATGAGACGCTCCGCACCGAGGTCGGCCGCCTGCGCGACGAGCTCGAAGTCGATCGGCCCGGTGAACGCGCTCGCGGTGGAGGAGCACGACGAAGAGCAGAAGCGCCTGGACTATCTCACGACGCAGCGCACCGATCTCGTGAGCGCCAAGAATTCCCTGCACCAGGCGATCCGCGAGATCGATGCCACGGCGCAGTCGCTCTTCCTCGAGACGTTCGCGCAGGTACGCGAGAACTTCCGGCAGATCTTCCTGACGCTCTTCGGCGGCGGCGACTGCGACCTGCGCCTCGAGGATCCCGAGCGCCCGCTGGAATGCGACATCGAGATCCATGCGTCGCCGCGCGGGAAGCGCACGCAGCGCATCCACCTCCTCTCGAGCGGCGAGCGCGCGCTCGTCGCGCTCTCCCTGCTCTTCGGCATCTTCCTCACGAAGCCGAGCCCGTTCTGTCTCATGGATGAGGTAGACGCGCCGCTGGATGATGCGAACGTCGGCCGCTTCGTGAAGATGCTCAACCAGTTCAAGACGAAGACGCAGTTCATCGTGATCACACACAATCCGCGCACCACGACAGCGGCCGCCGACGCGGTATATGGCGTCACGATGCAGGAGCCCGGCGTGAGCAGCTTCGTGAGCGTGCGCATGCGCGGCGAGCCGGTGGACGAGTCCATCGAGGGCGAAGCGACCGCGAAGCCCGCCGACGCGCGCCGACGCCCACCTGCCGCGCCCGAGAGCGAGGCGCGGGCGTAGGCTCGCTATGAGGGCTCGATAGGTGCGCCTCACCACGATCGGCACCGGCACCGCGAGTCCCAGCCCCAGCCGCGTGAACGCCGGCCATCTCATCGAGACGCGCGACGTGCGGCTGCTCATCGATTGCGGCAGCGGCGTGGTGCACCGCATGGCCTCGCTGGGTCTCGATTGGTTCGGGATCACGCACCTCGCGCTCACCCATTTCCACCCGGATCACACACTGGACGTCACCACGCTGTTCTATGCGTGGCGCTACGGCACGCTACCCGCGCGCACGGCGCCGCTCGAGGTGCTCGGGCCGCCGGGCACCGCGGCGCTC
Source organism: uncultured Gemmatimonadaceae bacterium (assembly GCA_963716745.1). Lineage (GTDB taxonomy): Bacteria > Gemmatimonadota > Gemmatimonadetes > Gemmatimonadales > Gemmatimonadaceae > DATKOH01. Next base: position 3,068,400 of record OY970320.1, on the reverse strand, counting down.
CTGACGCGCTTTGCCTCGATCTACGGCGACGGCGGCACCCTGGCCGCCCCTCCCTGGCCGTTTCGGATCACCGAGATCCCCTTTGGCGGGGGCGCGGACCTGAGCATCGGGGTACGAATGGAGAGCCTCAGAGTTCCCCATACCGAGGAGAGCGTGGCATATTCCATAGCGAGCGGGAAGGGCCGGATCGTCTTTACGGGCGACACGGGCCCGAACGATGCGCTCGGCGACTGGTCGCGTGGATGTGACGTGCTGCTCGCGGAGTGCTCCTTGCCGGACGCGATGGCGGTGCCGACGCATCTCACGCCATCGAGTTGCGCGGCGCTGGCCGAGCGCGCGACGCCAGGCATGCTCGCGCTCACGCACTTCTTCACCGTGGTAGAGCAGGAAGACATTCCCGCGGCGATCGCGCCGCGATACAACGGCCCCGTGACGATCACGAGGGACGGCTGGTTCACCGAGATCGAGGAATAGCATGCTGGTCGTGATGAAACATGGCGCGAAGCCGGCCGAGGTCGAGGCCGTGGTGCGCGTGATCGAGGAGATGGGCTACGAGGCGCGGCCCATGCCGGGCGCCCAGCGCACCGCCGTGGGCCTCGTGGGCAACGACGGGCGCGTGGATGCGTCGCGCATCGAGGCGCTCTCGGGCGTCGCGCAGGTGATCCACGTCACGCAGCCGTACAAGCAGGTGTCGCGCGAATGGAAGGCGGAGAGCACGATCGTCTCCATCGGCGGCACCGTGCACGTTGGCGGCAGCGAAGTGCCGATCATCGCGGGCCCCTGCTCGGTGGAGAGCGAGGAGCAGATCGTGACCGCGGCGCGCATGGTGAAGGCGGCCGGCGCTTCGGCGCTGCGCGGCGGCGCGTTCAAGCCGCGGAGTTCGCCGTACTCCTTCCAGGGGCTCGGCAAGAAGGGGCTCGAGCTGCTGGCGATCGCGCGGCGGGAGACGGGGCTCGCCATCGTCACCGAAGCGATGGACGAGGAGGGCGCGGAACTCGTGGCCGAGTACGGCGACTGCATCCAGATCGGCGCGCGCAACATGCAGAACTATTCGCTGCTCAAGTTCTGCGGGAAGCTGGGCAAGCCGGTGCTCCTCAAGCGCGGCCTCGCGGCCACGATCCAGGAATTGCTGCTGAGCGCGGAGTATGTACTCGCGAGCGGGAATCCGAACGTGATATTATGCGAGCGCGGCGTGCGCACGTTCGACACGATCGCGCGCAACATGTTCGATCTCACGGCGATCCCGATCGTGCAGCAGATGTCGCACCTGCCGATCATCGCCGATCCGAGCCACGGCACCGGGCATCCGCGACAAGGTGATCCCGATGGCACGCGCCGCGATCGCGGCCGGGGCGAACGGCGTGATGGTGGAAGTGCATCCGAATCCCGAGCGCGCGCTGTCGGACGGCGCGCAGTCGCTGTATCCGGAGCAATTCGCGCAGCTGGTGGGAGAATTGCGCGCGATCGCGGCGGCGATCGGCCGCACGATCACGCCCGCGCCGGCGCTCGCGGGCGCGGCGGCGGGCAAGTGAGGATCGCGGCCGCCGGCGCGGCGCTCGCGTTGGCGGCGGCCGTCTGCGCGGCGCGCGGTCAGACCGCGACCGCCACGCTCGAGCGCGCCGCCGCGGTGTACTCGAATATGAAGACCGCGCGCGTGACCTTCACGCAGACCGTCGACAATCCGCTCACCGGCCACGGCGTGGATTCCAAGGGCGAGATGCTCCAGCGCCTGCCCGGGCGCTACGCCGTGAGCTTCACGCAGCCCGCCGGCGACCGCATCGTGTCCGATGGGAAGGCGGTGTGGATCTACTTGCCGAGCACCAATCCCGGGCAGGTGATCAAGATGACGGTGGGCGATGGGAGCGCGAACATCCCCGATTTCACGACGTGGCTGCTGGATTCACCGGCGCAGCGTTTCACCATCACCGATGGCGGCGCGGCCACGGTGGGCGGGCACGCCACGCACATTGTGGGGCTCACGCCAAAGAGTCGCGGTGCGCCGTTCACCTTCGCGAAACTGTGGATCGATGATGCCGACGGCATTGTGCGCCAGTTCGAGACGAAGGACGCGAACGGCAGCGTGCGGCGGGTGCGCGTGGATGCGATCGAGATGAATGTGACGGTGAGCGATGGCGCGTTCGTGTTCACGCTGCCGCCGGGAGTGAGAGTGTTCGATCAAGGGACGGCGAACTAACTGCAAACTACCGGGAACCGGTTGCCGGGAACCGGTGAGGCATGACAACGCATTCCATAACAGCACTACTCGCTGTCGTTAGGGAATGCATTGTCATGCCATACCGGTTCCCGGTAACCGGTTCCCGGCAGTTGAGCTACCGAAGAGCCGCTTCGATCTCCGCCAGCTTCGCGGGATCGGTTCCCGCCGTTCGCGCGAGTCGCGCCGCGGCTATGGACAACGCCCGGTAGAGCGCCAATAACTCCGGCGTCGCCGCTAGCGCGGCCACGTGCCGCTTCACCGTTTCGACATCTCCTCGCACGATCGGTCCCGTCAGCGCCAGAGCGCTCGGCTTCGCGCGCACATTGTCGGCACCCGCGGAGAAGAGCGGCATGAGCGCCGCGCGCGCATCGTCGGCATCAATGCCGATCTGCGCGAACAGCGCCTCGCCGCTCGCCATGAGTAGCGCCGGAAAGTTCGACGCGAATACCGCGGCTGCGTGGTAGCGCACTTTCTCTCCGGCCGGGATCTCGAGCGTGCGCGAGCCCAGAGCCGCCGCGAGCGATGACGCCGCTTCGCGCGCCCGCGCGTCGCCGTCGAGCCCGAACCACGCGGTGCCGATGCTCGCCGCAGCGCGCGCCGGATCGGCGAAGGCGAGCAACGGATGCATCGTGCCGCACGGATGCCCTTGGGCACGCAGCGCCGCGAATGCCATCGGCTCCGCGCTGCCGCTCGCATGCAACACCACGACTCCAGGCGCCAGCGACGCGCTCACGAGCGAAGCCAACACTTCCTCCAGCTGTGGATCGCGCACGGTGACCAGCACCACTGTCGCACGCGAGATCGCGGCGGGCAGAGGCCCCGCGCTCACCACATCCGGCGCGCTCTGGGCTTTCCTGCCGTGCAGCCCCACCACCTCCACTCCCGCCGCGATGAACGCCCGCGCCAGCGCGGTGCCCACGCGCCCCGCGCCCAGCACGAACACGCGCTCGTTCACGGGGCGCCGCCCGGCACGTCCTCCCTCTTCGCCGCGCGCTGGTCGGCGGCGCGCGTGAGCAATTCGGTCTCGCTGCGCGCGCCCTTCGCGAGCGACAGCGCCGCGGCCACCACGCGATCGTCGTCGAGTTTCTTGCGCCACGCCTCCTCAACGCCCAGCGCATCGCGCGCGATCTCGTCGCCCAGCATGCGATCCACCGCCGCGGCGGCTGAATCGTACTGCGCACGCGTGAGACGCACGCCCTTCGCCTGCGCACGGCGCCACAGGTCCTCGCGCATCGCCGGCGAGATGACGATCACCGCGCCGCGAACAGCGCCGCTCCGCGCCGCCGCCGCGACGTCCACGGTCGCGTCGCGGAACTTCGGCAGATCGCGCCCGAGCGAGCGCACGAGCGCCAGCGTGCCGTCTGCGGAATCCTGCGGCGTCACGATGATGTCCGGCGTGATCCCGCCGCCGCCGTACACCGTGCGGCCGGCATCGGTCTTATACGTCGTGCGCTTCGACAGCGGCCGCTCGCGCAGTGTGTCCGCCGCGGCCGTGTCGTCCGGCTGCCGGTGCGGCCGCTGGATGCTGCGTCCGCTCGGCGTGAACCAGAGCGCGGTGGTGAGGCGCAGCGCGTGCTCGTCGCCGTCGAGATCGAAGATCGACTGCGCGCTCCCCTTGCCGTAGCTGGTGGAGCCCATCACCACGGCGCGATCGTGATCCTGCAGCGCACCCGCCACGATCTCCGACGCACTCGCGCTGCCGCCATCCACGAGCACGATGAGCAGCAGGTCGGGCCACAGCTGCGCGCGTTCGGCGCTGATCGTTTCCGTTTGCGAAGCCGTGCGGCCGCGCAACGACACGACCTCCTGCCCCTTGTCGAGGAACTCGTCGCTCACGCCAACGCCTTGCACGAGCAGGCCGCCCGGATCGCCGCGCAGGTCGAGGAGAACGGTGTGCGCGCCCTGGTCGCGGAGTCGGCCGATCGCGCGGCGCAATTCCGGCGCGCTGGAGTCGGCGAAGATCGCCAGCTGCACGTAGCCGGCGTCGGGCGTGAGCATCATCGCGTGCCGCACGGGATTCACGTGGATCGCCGCGCGCGTGACCACGATCGGGATGCGCGCCGCGACGCCCGGGCGCTCCACGAGCAGCGTCACCTTCGAGCCCGGCGGGCCGCGCAGTCCGGCGCGCGCGTCATCGGTGCCGCGCGATGACACGGGGCGTCCGTCGATCTCCAGAATGCGGTCGCCGGCGCGCAGCCCCGCGATCTCGGCGGGCGATCCCGCGAGCGCCGCGATCACGCTCAGCCACCCATCGCGCGCGTCCACTTGCACGCCAAGTCCCTCGTACTGGCCGGCGGTGGTCTCGTTGAGACGCTTGAGCAGCCGTTCGTCGAGCAGCGAAGAGTTCGGATCGTGCAGCTCGGCCACCATGCCCGTAGCCGCCTTCGCGTAGAGGTCGGCCGCGCCGAGGGAATCCACGAAATTGTCCTCGACGTGCGCGAGCACCTGGTCGAACAGCCGCGCGTGCGCGACGCCCGTGCCCGCGAGCGAGCCGCGGAGCAGTTGCCCGCCCATGAGCATCACGCAGCGCGAACAGCGCGAGCGCCATGAAGGCGCGGCCGCGCGTCATCGGGCCGCCTCGAACGCGGCCGGCCAGCGCGACGCGAGCGCCGCGAGCACGCGGTCGAACACCGCTTCCTCCTCGCCGGCGCCGTCGATCGCGACGATCGGTCCGCACTCGGGATGCGGCCGCCTGCCAATCGGACTGCACGAAGCGCGTGAACGCGGCCGCCACGCGCTCGTGGAAATCGGCGCCGGCGCGTTCGATCTTGTCGGCGTGGCCGCGCGCCTGCGCGCGCACATTGCGCACCGCCGCGTCGAGCGCGAATACCAGTGTCACGTCGGGCACGAGGCCGCCGGTGGCGAGCGCGTTCGCGGTGCGCACCGCCTCGAAGGGGAGGCCGCGGCCGTGCACCTGGTACGCGTACGTGGAGAGGAAGAAGCGGTCCGCGAGCACGACGTCGCCGCGCGCGAGCGCCGGCCGGATCACACGTTCCACGAGCTCCGCACGCGATGCCATGAAGAGCATCGCCTCGGCGCGCGGCGTGAGATCGGCGTGCTTCGGGTCCAGCAGCCAGCGGCGAATGTCATCGCCGAGCGGCGTGCCTCCGGGCTCGCGCACCGTGGTGTGGGCCACGTCGTTGTGCGTGAGCCACACGTCGAGCCGCGCGAGTTGGGTGGTCTTGCCCGCCCCCTCCGGCGCCTCGAACACGATGAGCCGCCCGGGTGCGTTGCTCACCCCAGTGTGATGATCGGGCTCGCCGCGCCGCGCTGGATCCCTTCGAGGATCCATTCGTTCACGCGTGCCATGAGCTTGTCGAAATTCTCCTGCGCCACCATCACCGCCTGGTACACCGGGCTGCCCTGCACCTTGAGGAGCAGTTCGTCCAATTGCTGCTCCATCGCCTCGGTGGGCTGCTCGCCGCGCTCGATCATCGCCTGGGCGTCCCGGCGGATCTGCTCCATCTGCTTCAAGACGGCCACGGCATCGGTGTTGGCCGTGAGCGCCCCGTTGGCGCGTTTCACCGCCTGGTATTCGCTGCTCTGGCCGATCAGACGGCCGATCTCCTTCGCGCGGTCCTCGAGCACGTCACTCCTCTCCTCGTCTCGCCAGCAGGAATCGTTCGCGTCCCGCGAGATCGAGTCTCACGGACACGTCGCGGTAATGGCCGTCGGCGAGGGCGAGCTCCGCCGCCAGCGAGGCGCGCCGGCTGTCGACTTCGAGCGCCAACAGGCCGCCCGCTTCGAGCACCGCATGCGCCCCGTGAATGATACACGCAATGTCGCGCATTCCCGAGTCCTCGGCGAAGAGCGCGACCGGCGGCTCCCAATCTCGCACGGAGGCGGGCAGCGCCGCGGCCTCATCGAGCGCGATGTACGGCGGATTGGACACCACGGCGCGCGCGCGAACTCCCGCGAGCGGCGCGAGCCATGCGCCGGCGCGGAATTCCACCTCGCAGCGCAACTGCGGCGCGCAGCGCGCAGCGTTCGCGCGGGCCACCGTGAGCGCACCGTCGCTCACATCGGTCGCGATGACGCGCGCGAACGTTCCCTCCTGCGCGAGCGAGAGCGCGATCGCGCCGCTGCCGGTGCCGAGGTCCACCGCGATGCCACCGGGTTCGGTGCCCATGGCACTCAGTACGCGTTGTACCAGTTCCTCGGTTTCGGCACGTGGGATGAGCACGCGCTCGTCCACGTGCAGCGAGAGGTGGCGGAAGGCGGCGCGGCCCACGGCATAGGCGAAGGGCGCTCCTCGCGCGCGACGCGCAGCCGCGGCGCGTATCGCGGCCGCATCGGTGGCGCTCACGACTTCGCCCGCGTGCGCCGCGGCCCAGAAGCGCGGCGCGTCGACCACCGCGGCGATGATGTCCGACGCCTCACGCCGCGCGTCGGGGATCTGCGCCGCGGTCAGCGTCGCGGCGAGGTCGTCGAGCAGCGCCGCGACGGTCGCGCCGCGCAGATCAGTCGGCGCCACCGAGCCGCTCCTCGACCTCGGCCATCGCCAGCGCCTCGATGAGTGGATCCAGCTCGCCATCGAGCGTGCGCGATAGTTCGTGGATCGTGAAGTTGATCCGGTGATCGGTCACGCGATTCTGCGGATAGTTGTACGTGCGGATCTTCGCCGAGCGGTCGCCGGTGCCCACCTGCGTCTTGCGCATGCGCGAGCGCTCCGCTTCCTGCTCGGCGAGCCGCGCGTCGAGCAGCCGCGCGCGCAGCACCTCCATGGCCTTGAGCTTGTTCTGCAGCTGCGATTTCTGGTCCTGCTGGCTCACGACCAGGCCGCTGGGGATGTGCGTGATGCGCACCGCGCTGTCGGTGGTGTTCACGCTCTGCCCGCCGGGGCCGGATGAACGGAAGACGTCGATGCGCAGATCCTTCTGCTCGATCTTCACGTCTACTTCTTCGGCTTCCGGGAGCACGGCCACGGTGGCCGCCGAGGTATGGATGCGTCCCTGCGCTTCGGTGGCGGGCACGCGTTGCACGCGGTGCACGCCGCTCTCGCGACGCAGGCGCCCGAACGCGGCGTCGCCCTTCACCTTGAAGATCGCTTCCTTGATGCCGCCCAGCGCGCCATCGGAACGCTGCAGGAGTTCTACCTTCCAGCCCTGCCGCTCGGCGTAGCGCGTGTACATGCGCACAAGGTCGGCAGCGAAGAGCGCCGCCTCATCGCCGCCCGTGCCGGCGCGGATCTCGAAGATCGCGGGGCGATCGTCCAGCGGATCGCGCGGCACGAGGAGCGGCGGGAGCTTGGCCTCGATCTCGGCGATCTCGGCGCCAAGCCGATCGTTCTCGGCGCGCGCTTCCGCGGCCATGTCGGCATCGCCGGCGGTGAGCAGTTCGGCGAGCTGCGCACGCTCGGACTCGGCGCGCGCGAGGCGGCCGGCCAATTCAGCTATAGGGGTGAGACGCCGGTGCTCCCGGCCGAGTTCGGCGATCCGGCCGGAATCACGCGGCCCGACCGGATTCGCCAGCTCGCGCTCGATCTCGTCGAAGCGCGCGAGGGCCTGCGCGAGAAGATCGCGGAGGCTCAGCTCTCCCTACCGTACTTCTGACGGAAGCGTTCGACGCGACCCGCGGTGTCCATCAACTTCTGCTTGCCGGTGTAGAACGGGTGGCAGTTGGAGCAGATGTCGGTATGGATCTCGCCCTGGGTCGAGCGCGTGGTGAACGTGTTGCCACAGGCGCACTTGACGACTGCGGTGGCGTACGTGGGATGGATTTCCTTCTTCACTTTGGGATCCTCGAGTTTTCGGGTAGCCAATCAATATACCGGGTTCCTAGGGGCAAATTCAACTCCTCCAAAGGCGTGCGTACCGAGTCGTGCGTAGAGGCCCACGAATGGCGTGCGTGCCGAGTCGTGCGTGGTGGCCCACCTTGGGCGTGAGGCCCCGGTTGCATCTCGACGCACGACTCGGTACTCCCGCCCTTAGTGAGCAACCACGCACGACGCAGTACTCCCGCCGTAAGCCGTTAGAGCGGCTCGATCCTTCTTTGACACTGTCGATTGAGGCTCGTAACTTGGCTGCGCGACAGGCTCTCCCCCATTCCGCGGTGGTCCCATGCGTTTCCGAAGCTCGGCAGTCGCCGGAATCGTGGCCGCGCTGGGCGCCCTCGGCTGTGCCGGGAAGCCCGCGCTCGAGCCGATCTCGCCGGCGTCGGCCACCGCAGCAGCTTGGCGTCGCGACGGCGGCGTTCGCGGCCGATCCCGGCAACGTCGAGCTTCGCGTGGCGTACGGCCGCGCGCAGTATCTGTCGGACCAGGATCTGGCGGCGCGCCGCACGCTCGAACCGCTGCTGGCCACCGCCGGCAGCGTTGGGGCAAACGCGAACCTCTACGCGGGAGCCGCGGCGCAGCGCATGGGCAACCTGGCCGACGCACGCGTGAACTACCTGCGCTACCTCTCCCTCGCCGGCAAGAACGCGGACGTCGAGGCGCGGCTCGGCGACATCGCGCGCGCGGAGGCGATGATCTCCGCGCAGCAGGCGATCAAGAACGAGAAAGCGCTGAACCCGGCGACGTATCCGGCGAGTGCGGTGGGCGTGGCCCCCCTGTTCGTCCCCGCGAGCGACACGACGCTCGCGCCCCTCGGCTATGGCGTGGCCGACCTGCTCATCGCCGACCTCAGCATCAGCCCGCAACTCCAGATCGTGGACCGCGTGCGCGTCAGCGCCGTGCTCCGTGAGCTCGACCTCACCAAGAGCGGCCGCACCGACAGCACGTCGGCGCCGGCGCTGGGCAAGCTCGTGGGCGCGAGCCGGATGGTGAACGGTGAGATCCGTTCCGGCGAGAAGAACCACATCACGATGGATGCGCAGGTCACGAGCGTCACGCAGGGCGCGATCGTCGGCCGCCCCGTCACGGAGCAGACCGCGATGGTCGAGATCCTCGACGGCGAGAAGCGGCTCGCGCTCCAGCTCTACGGCGAGCTCGGCGTCACGCTCTCGCCCGCCGAGATGCAGGCGCTGCAGAAACGGCCCACGCGCTACCTGTCGGCGTTCCTCGCCTACGCGCGCGGCGCCGCCGCCGAGGCGCAGTGGAATCTCGATGCAGCGGAATCGTACTATGTGGGCGCGCTCTCGATCGACCCGGGGTTCGTGCTCGCGCAGCAGCGATTGGCGGCGGTGCGCGCGAGCAGCGGGCGGCCGCGCGCGCACGATCTCCCGATCGATCCGGACAACTGGAGCCAGAACATCTTGGGCGGCGTCACGCAGGGGATCAATCCCAGCCCCGGTGACGTAGTCGGCTCGGCCGGCAACACCACGAACGCGCCGCTCGACGCCGCGCTCACCGCCGCGTCGCAGGGAACGATCATCATCATCATCGGGACGCCTTGATGCACCGTGCGCGCGCGTCCGGCGCCGCGTTGGCGGCGCTGTGCCTGTTGGCCGTCGCACCCGTCGCCGCGCAGCTGCCGTTCGACGGGAAGACCGGCTTCACCGTGGCGCCCGTGTACCAGCAGTGGGCCTTCGGCTGCTGCTCGAACGACACCGTGCCTTTATCGCTCAAGAGCGCGCAGCAACTCACCGTTCCGCTCGCGGGTGCGTTCGCGATCGGGAAGCGCGTGCTGATCGATGGCTACGTGGCCTATGTGGACGGCACCGCCACGTCGCGCGACTCGGGCAGCATCGCGTCGCACACCGTGCGCGTGAGCGGATTCACCGATATGACCGTGCGCGCCGGCATCCGGCTGCACGGCGACGACGCGATCATCACCGCCGGAGTGAACCTGCCCACGGGGCTCACGAATCTCGACTCGTCGCAATTCGCCGCGATGCGCGTGCTCGGGTCGCCGGTGCTGGCGGCCGCGTCGCCCGTGCTCGGGAGCGGCTTCGGCTTCACCGTGGGCGGCGTGTACGCGAAGAAGATCTCCGGCTGGGCGTGGGGCTTCGGCGCGTCATATCAGTACCGAACGCAGTATTCGCCGATGCAGGCGGCGGCGCTCGGGCTGGGCACGTCCATCACCAACGTGGAGCTCGCGCCGGGCTCGGCATTCCGCGTCTCGGTGGGCACCGACGGTCTCGTCGGTTCAGGGGCGATGGCGTTCAGCGTCGCGGGCACGTTCTACACGCAGGACAATCTCACGCGCACGCTGCCCGGCGACACGACGCTCTCCACGCTGGTCACCCTCGGCCCGATGATCCAGGGCGAATGGCGCTGGCGGTTGTCGGCGCCGGGCTTTCGCACGCTGAACGTGTTCGCGTACGACCGCTTCGTGTCGCGCTACACGAGCGCGGGGAAGACCGTGCCGGGCACGAACGGCAATTTCCTCTACTTCGGCGTGAGCGGCATCACGCCGCTCGATCCGGACGTCGGTCTCGTGACGCAGATCCACGGTCGCTGGCTCACAGGGCTCACGATCGACAACACGCTGCCGACCGCGGCGACGTTCACGATGGGCGCGGGCGCCGGCGTCGGCTGGCTGCTGGGACACTTCACGTTCACGCCGATGCTCGGCGCGGAGTTCGGCAACATCCAGTCGGGTACCAACACGTTCGGCGTAAGCGAATTGCAACTCTCTCTCACCCTAGGCAGCCGCTGAGCGATACGCGGACGGCGGAATTCCTCGCGACCATCCCGCTCCTGAGCGGACTCGGCGCCGTGGAGTTGCAGCGGTTCGCCGACGACGCGCGCGAGCGGAACTATGCGAAGGGCACGGTGATCCTCTTCGAGGATGATCCGGGCGATTCGCTCTTCATCGTGCGCGGCGGACAGGTGAAGGTCGTGCTCGTGGGCGAGGATGGGCGTGAGGTGATCCTGGGGATGCTGGGCGTGGGCGCGCATTTCGGCGAGCTGTCGCTCATCGACAGTCGCCCGCGCTCCGCGCACGTGATCGCGGTGGAGGACTCGCAATTGATCGTGCTGCGCCGCGAGGATTTCCGCCGGCGCGTGGAGGAATCGCCGGCGGTCGCGTGGGCGCTCATGCAGGAGTTGTCGCGCCGCCTGCGCCGAGCCGACGAGCAGATCGGCAGTCTCGTGCTGCTCGACGTGGACGGCCGCATCGCGCGCCTGCTGCTGAACGCCGCGGGCGAGGGTGGCGGCGCGCGCATCGAGCGGCGTCTCACCCACCAGACGATCGCGCAGATGATCGGCGCGAGCCGTGAGACGGTCTCGCGCGCGATGCGCGAGTTCCAGGACCGGAAGCTGATCACCGTGGTGCGGCGGCAGATCTCCATCGCGGACCGCGCCGGACTCGAGTCGCTCGCCCAGGTGAAGGTGTGACGCTGTCCCTTCGCTTCTGGGGGACGCGAGGCTCCGTGCCCGCGCCCGGCGCGGCCACGGTGCGCTACGGCGGCAATACGCCGTGCGTGGAGGTGCGCACCGCCGCCGGCGCGCTGCTGATCTTCGATGCCGGCACCGGCATCCGCGAACTCGGCCGCGCGCTCACCGCGAACGCACAAGGCGCGCCGATCATCGCGGACATCTTCCTGAGCCACGCGCACTGGGACCACATCCACGGCCTCCCGTACTTCGCGCCGCTCTTCGCGCGCGGGAACCGCTTCACGATCTGGAGCACGCAGGCGCTGCTGCCGGCGGTGGACCGCGCGGTGCGCGAACAGATGTCGCCCACGGTATTCCCCGTCACGTTCGACGACGTGGAGTCCACGGTGGAATTCCGCGTGCTCGGCGACACGCACAAGGGCGACGGTTTCCTCCTGCGACCGCTGGCGGTTCGTCATCCCGGCGGTGCGCTCGCGTACCGGCTGAGCGCCACCGGCGAAGGCGGAAATCGCTCGTGTACATCTCGGACAACGAACTCGGCGATGCGCCCGGCTACGTGCAGGCGGCCGGCTGGCGCGACGAACTCGTGGCGTTCGCACGCGGCGCCTCCTTGCTCGTGCACGATGCCATGTACACCGTTGAGGAGTACCGGCGCCACCGCGGATGGGGGCATTCCCACATCGGCGACGCCGTAGACCTCGCGGTGGACGCGGGCGTCGACCGGCTGGCGCTGTTCCATCACAATCCGGAACGCAGCGATGTCGAGTTGGACAAGCTCGTGGAAGTCGGACGCGCCGCGGCGAAGAAGCGCGGTGCGCACTTGGAGATCCTCGCGGCGGCAGAAGGGCTCACTCTCACCGTCTAGCACACGACGGAGGCGAACATGAAGGCGACTGGGTTGATTCGTAGCATGCGGATCGCGGCGCTGTCGGCGCTCGCGGCGGGAGCGGTGGCGGCGCAGGCCGATACGCGCCCCACCATCGCCGTGGTGCCGTTCACGAACGGCGCGCTCGGCGCGGCGCAGGCGGAACTGGCACCGCTCTCCGCCGGCATGCAGGACCTGCTCATCTATTCGCTCTCGGCGAACGCGAAGATCCGCGTCGTCGAGCGGGAGAACCTCCAATCCCTCATCAACGAGCAGAACCTCGGTGCCAGCGGCCGCGTGAGCTCGGAGACCGCAGCGCATCTCGGGAAGATCCTCGGTGCGGGCCACATGATCATGGGAGGATTCGTCACCGATACCAAGGGCACGATGCGGCTCGTCGCACGCTCGGTCAATGTTGAGACCTCGGTCGTCGAGTTCAACACCGACGTCGAGGGCAAGGAGACGGACGTGATGGTGCTCATCACGAAGCTGGGCGATCAGATCAATTCGGGCCTCAAGCTGCCGCCGCTCGCGTCGGGCGCGAAGGAGGCCGCGATCGATCAGGCGAAGAAGGTGCCCTTCCAGGCGACGATGCTGTACTCGCGCGCGCTCGCCGCGAAGGATGCCGGCAACAAGGATGAAGCGGTGCAGCTGCTGCAGAAATCGCTCGCGGCGTTCCCCGATTTCGCGCCCGCGCAGCAGGAGCTCAAGAAGCTGCAGCCGCCGAGCGGTACGGAGTAGCGCCGGCGGCGCGCGTGAAGCCTCTCGTCATCGCCTCGCCGGGAACGCTGGCGACGCTCGCCCCGCTGCTCGGCGGCGACGGCGAGGTGGAGTCGCGCGCGGCGGACGGATTCCCCGCGCTGGGGTCCCTCGACCCGTCGCGCGCGACGGTGGTGGTGGTCGATCGTGCCATGCTCCAGCACGCGGACGCCGCGGCGGTCGCCGGAGCCTCGCACATCGCGGCGCTGCTCGGCGCCGGCGATCCGGCGGACGCCGAGCCGCCGGCGGACTGGCCGCGCGACCGTCTCGCGGGATTCATTCCGGGCGGCGCGCGCCCGGGACTCGCCGCGGTGCAGCTGCGCGGCGCGATGCACACCGCGCTCGCGCTCGCGACGGCGCACACGGCGCGGGCCAACGAGGCGCAGCGGTCGCGCGAGCTGCGCGAGCTCGCGCAGGTGGGCGCGGCGCTCTCCACCGAACGCGACCTGCTCAAGCTGCTGGAGATGATCCTGTCGCAAGCGCGCCGCGTGACGAACAGCGACGCGGGATCGATCTACCTGGTGGAGCGCGATGAGCACGACGCGCCGAAGGCGCTGCGCTTCAAGCTGGCGCAGAACGACTCCCTCACCGGCGTGCCGTTCAGCGAGTTCACTGTGCCGATCGACCACACGAGCCTGGCCGGGCACGCGGCGTCGACGCGCGAGCCGATGATCATCGACGATGTGTACCTGCTGCCGTCGGGCGCGAGTTACAAGCAGAACCGGAGCTTCGACGAGCGGTATGGCTACCGCACGAAGAGCATGCTCGTCTTCCCGCTCACGACGCTGCGCGATGACATTGTGGGCGTGCTGCAGCTCATCAATCGCAAGCGCGATCCCGCCGCGAAGCTCACGTCCGCCGAGGCCGCCGATCGTGAGGTGCTCGCGTACGATGCGCGCGCGGTGGAGCTCGTGGGCGCGCTCGCCTCGCAAGCCGCGGTGTCGCTCGAGAATTCCCTGCTGTATGAGGACATCGAGAAGCTCTTCGCCGGCTTCGTGACGGCGGCGGTCACCGCGATCGAGTCGCGCGATCCCACGACCGCGGGTCATTCAGGACGCGTGGCCGATCTCACCGTGGGACTCGCGCAGGCCCTCGAGCGCGGCGGCACCGGGAAGTACGCGGGCTTCTCCTTCTCGCGGGAACAGGTGCGCGAGCTGCGCTACGCGTCGCTGCTGCACGATTTCGGGAAGGTGGGCGTGCGCGAACAGGTGCTCGTCAAGGCGAAGAAGCTATACGGCCCGACGCTCGAAGCGATCCGCGACCGCGTGGGTTACCTGAAGCTCTCCGCCGAACTGGACTTCGAGCGCGCGAGGGCCGCGTTCCTCACGGAGAATGGCCGGCGCGGCTTCGAGTCGCACGAGGCGGAATTGCGCGAACGGTTCGCGTCGCGCATCGCGGAGCTCGACCGGTTCCTGAATTCGGTGGTCGCCGCGAACGAACCATCATTGCTCGCCGACACGGCGGTGGTGGACCTGAGGGAATTCGGCGCGCGCGCGTTCACCGGTTGGGATGGCCAGCAGCACCCCATGCTCGATGTCGATGAATTGCGGCTGCTCACGATCCCCAAGGGCACGCTGGATGAAGCCGAGCGGAAAGAGATCGAATCGCACGTGACGCACACGTTCCGTTTCCTGCGGGAGATCCCGTGGACGCGCGAGCTGCGCCGCTTGCCGGAGATCGCCTTCGGCCACCACGAGAAATTGAACGGTGTGGGCTACCCGCGTGGCATTCGCGGCGAGGAGATCCCGGTACAGACGCGCATGATGACCATCTCGGACATCTTCGACGCGCTCACCGCCGCCGATCGGCCCTACAAGCCGGCGGTGCAGCTGCCGAAGGCGCTCGACATCCTGCGCATGGAGATGAAGGGCGGGATGATCGATCCGATCTCGTGGAGCTGTTCGTGAGCGCGAAGGTGTACGAGGCGACCGTCTCAGGGAGCTGAGGGCGCGCCGTACCCGCCGCCGCCGGGCGTCTCGATCGTCACGACGTCGCCCGGCTCCAGCTCCACGCGGCACTTGGCCGGCAGCACCCGATCGTTGAGCCAGTTCACGCCCACCGCGCCCGGGAGGCCGCCGTGCGCGCCGGCGGGCGCGCGCGTGCGGCGCTCGGTGAGCAGCGTGAGCGTGCACCGCTCGAGCACGCGGTAGCGGCGGATCACGCCGTCGCCGCCGCGATGCTTGCCCGCGCCGCCGGTGCCGCGCCGCACACCGTACGAGTCGATGCGCAGCGGATACGCCCACTCGAGCGCTTCGATCGGCGTATTGCGCGTGTTGCTCATCCCCACGTGCACCGCGTCGGGGCCGTCGCCGCGCGCGCTCGCGCCCTGGCCGCCGCCCAGCGTCTCGTAGAACGTCCAGCCCGCGCCGCCGAAGGTGATGTTGTTCATCGTGCCCTGCCCCTGCGCCGGCACGTCCATGCCCGCGTCGGCGAGCGCCGCGAACATCGTGTCGGCGAGGCGCTGCGACATCTCGACGTTTCCCGCCGCGACCGCCGCCGGCCACTGCGCATGCACCGCGCTGCCCGGCTCCGCGTGCAGCTCGATCGCGCGCGCGATCCCGTCGTTCGTCGGCACGTCATCGTCGAGCAGTGTGCGCAGCACGAATGCCGCCGCCGCGCGCGTTACCGCGAGCGGGCAGTTCACGTTGCCGCGCACTTGCGGCGACGTGCCGGTGAAATCGAAGTGCAGCTTCCCCTCGCGCACGCTGACATCCACCACCACCGCCACGGGATCGTCGGTCACGCCGTCGCCCTCGAGGATGTCCTCGGCGTGGCCCGTGCGGTCGCCGAGCATCGCGATCGCCGCGCGCGCCCGTCGCTCGGTGTAATCGAGCAGCGCGTCGCCGGCGGCCGCCACACGCGCCGCGCCCTCGCGCGCCACGAGCGACCTGAGACCCGCCACGCCCGCCGCGCACGCCGCGAGCTGGGCGCGCAGGTCGCCCAATCGTTCTTCCGGCGTGCGCACGTTCGCGAGCACGAGCGCCAGCAGTTCTTCGTCGATGATCCCTTCACGCACGAGGCGCACCGGCGGCAGCACGAGACCTTCCTGCACCAACTCCGTGGCGCCCTGCGGCATGCTGCCCGGACTCATGCCGCCCACGTCCGCGTGGTGCGCGCGCACGGCGCCGTAGCCGGCGCTCCGTCCCTCGAGCGAGATCGCCTCCACCAGCGTGAGGTCGGGCAGATGCGAGCCGCCATGGTACGGATCGTTGAGCAGGAACACGTCGCGCGGCCGTGGCTTCATCGCGATCACCGCGCGCACGGCCTCGGGCATCGCGCCCAGGTGCACGGGGATGTGCGCCGCCTGCGCGATCATGCGCCCGCTCATGTCGAAGAGCGCCGCCGACGAGTCGCGCCGCTCGCGGATGTTCGGCGAGAGCGCGCCGCGCACCAGCACCGCGCCCATCTCCTCCGCGATCGCGGAGAATCCGTGCGCCATGACCTCGAGATCGAGCGGATCGAACGACGCGTCGCTCATGCGTCACGCTCCAGCAGCCAGCCGCCGATCGGGAGTGCGCGCGCGGTCCATCCCGGCGGCACCAGCAGCGTCGCGTCGGGCAGCGAGATCACCGCGCGGCCGTGCACGGTCGCATCGAGTTCGGCCCCTGTGTCCTCCATGCTCGCGCCCCATTTCGCCGTGCCGCGCCGCGCGAGCACGAGCGGCCGCACCGATCCCGACTCCGCGTGGCGCGCGCTGATGATCTCCACGTCGCGCTTGAGTGTGAAGTTGTAGCGACGGTCGTGCATCTCGGCGAACCGCGCGGCGATCTCCTGCCCCGAGTCGCCCGGCTCGAACGCGATCTCCAGCTCGTGCCCCTGCCCCTCGTACCGCGCACGCGCCCACCACCGGTGCGCGTACTTGGGATCCGGCTTCCCCGAGAGAGAATGCGCGAGACGCCGCGTGTCGCCCGGATCGAGCTCCGACACTTTGCGCATCACGCTCGTGAGCGTCTCGCGCCGCTCGGCGGCGATGGCGAGGCCGAGCGCGCTCAGCACGCCGGCGAAAGGCGGCACGAGCACCGCGCGCATGCCAAGATGTTCGGCGAGTGCGCAGCCATGCAGCGGGCCGCCGCCGCCGAACGCCACGAGCACCGCGCGGCGCGGATCGGCGCCGCGCTCCACGCTCACGCGCCGCAGCGCGCGCGCCATCGCCGCATCGGCGGCCGCGATCATCGCGCGTGCCGCGCGCTCCGCGTCCACGCCGAGCTGCGCCGCGAGGCGGCCGACCGCCTCGCGCGCCGCCGCCGCATCGAGCGTGATGCCGCCGCTCATCCGCGCGTGATGCACGTTGCCAAGCACGATGTGCGCATCGGTGACCGTCGCGCCGGTGCCGCCGCGACCGAACGCCGCGGGACCCGGTACGACGCCCGCGCTCCGCGGACCGACGCGCAGCGCGCCGCCGTCATCCACCCAGCCGAGACTCCCGCCGCCGGCCGATACCGTTTCGACGAGCACGCGCGGCAGCGCGATCGGCACGCCCGCCACATCGCCACCGGCCTCCGTCACCGGCTCACCTTCGAGGATGAGTCCCGCGTCGGCGCTCGTACCGCCAATGTCGATCGTGAGCGCCTCGTTGAAGCCGGCGAGCCCGGCCACGAATGCCGCGCCCACGACACCGCCCGCGGGACCCGAGAGCGCGAGCGCCGCAGCGTTCGTCGCCGCATCGGCACCGGTGCGCATCCCGCCGCTCGACGTGAGCACCGAGAGCGGCGGCGCGCCGCGCGCCGCGAGCTGCTCGCTCAGCTTCTTGAGATACCGCCCGACGCCAGGGCGCAGATACGCCTCCGCGACGGTGGTCGCTGTGCGCTCGTACTCGCGGATCTCCGGTAGCACCTCACTCGAGCGGATCGCCGCGAGCTTCGGCAGCTTCTCCTTGAGGGCCTTCACCATCTGCTCTTCGTGCCGCGGATCGAGATACGAATGCAGCAACGCGATCGCGACCACCTCGGGCTTCGTGTCGGCGACCTGCGCCGCGGCGGCGGCCGCCTCCTCCGCCGCGAGCGGCCTCGTCTCACCCTCCGGACCGACGCGGCCGGGCACGCCCGCGCGGCGCTCCGGCGGTACGAGGGCGGCGGTATGATGCCGCGTCAGATCGTACAGTGAGGCGCGCTCCTGACGCCGCAGATCGAGCAGATCGGTGGCGCCCTCGCTCGCGCACAGCGTCACGCGTGCGCCGGTGCGCTCGAGGAGCATATTCGTCGCGACGGTGGTGCCGTGCACGAGCCGCTCGAGACTCTTGGGCGCGCCGCCGAGCGCATTGAGCGCGGCGAGCACGCCGGCGCTCTGGTCGGACGGAGTGCTCAGCACCTTGCGTGCCTCCGCCTGCCCCGCCTCATCGATCGCGACGAGATCGGTGTAGGTGCCGCCGACATCGATCCCCACGGAGCGGCCGCTCATGACGCCGCCCGCGCGCGCGGCGCGATGGCGAGCAGTCCGACGAGCGCGGCCATGCAGAGCCATCCCAGCCAATCGCCCACGATCGCGTAGAACGTGCGGACGTCGGTCGTCTGCGCCGTGTATTGTCGCGTCGCCGGCGTGAACAGCTCGGTCTCGCCGTGGATACGGCCGAGCGGATCGATGTACGAGGAGATCCCGGTATTGGCCGCGCGCACTATCCCTACACGATTCTCGATGGCGCGAAGCGCGAGATGCGCCTCGTGCTGCCACGGCGCGAGGCTCCGTCCGAACCACGCATCATTCGTGATGTTCACGAGGATCGTCGCGCCATCATTGCGATAATCGCGCGCGAGCGATGGGAAGATCGATTCGTAACAGATGAGCACGCCGACTCTCCCGAACGGGAGCGTGAACGGCGGCTGGTGCCCGCCGCGGCCGAATCCGCCGAAGTAGCGCAGCTTGCGGAACCAGCGCGGATCCAGGAACGGCACGCGCTCCACGATCGGCACGAGGAAGCTCTTGTGGTACGGCGGCTGCGAGCGGATCGAGCCCGCGGTGTCAGAGAGCATCGCGGCGTTGAAATAGTCCATCTGCCCCGGCGCGGGGAAATTCAGGTCGAGCACGCCGAAGATGATCGGCGTGCGACTTTGCATGCTCGCGGTCGCGACGGCCGTCTCCCATTCGGGATGTTGCGGCAGGAATCCCGGCAGCGAG
Organism: uncultured Gemmatimonadaceae bacterium; assembly: GCA_963716745.1. Classification (GTDB taxonomy): domain Bacteria; phylum Gemmatimonadota; class Gemmatimonadetes; order Gemmatimonadales; family Gemmatimonadaceae; genus DATKOH01. The sequence goes on along the minus strand of OY970320.1, from coordinate 3,049,230 downwards.
GCCTCGGGCCAGAGCACGAGTTGCGGCGGCCCCGCGGTGCCCGCATCGCGGCGCGACCGCCTGGCGCGTGAGGTCGAGCAGCATGCCGAGGATGCGTCCCTGATTCTGCTCCTGCCACTTGTCCTCCTGCGGGACGTTCGGCTGCACGATCGCGACGCGCGCGATGGACTTGAGCGCGATGTTCGCCATGCGCCAGTTCCCATACAGCCACACTGCGGCCACGAGCGCGACGACCGCTCCCAGGCGAACCGCAACGGCTTGCCACCGTCGGCGCCCGAGCCATGCATCGGCGAGCAGGCCATTGGTGGCAGCGATCCAAAAGCTCAGCCCGTGAACGCCGAACAACTCGGCGGGCTGCGCCAACACCGGCGTCCGCGCGAGCGACAGTCCGAGGGGCAGCCACGGAAAGGACAGATCGGAGATGTGCATGAGCAACATCTCGACGGTGACCCACGCGACCGGCAGCAGGATCGCGAGCGGGAATCTGGTGCGCCGCCGGATCTCGAAGAGGAACGCGCCGCCCAGACCCACGACCGGTGCGAGCACGAGCAGCACCGCGGCGGCATAGCCGAGGATCGCGAGTTTGGTGTAGATCGCGAGCGCGAGCGCGATCCAGTAGAGCGTCGCGCCGTACGCGATGGCACCCGCCCAATATGCGAGCCGGAACGCATGCGAGAGCTTTCCGTCGCCATCCGCGAGCTCGGCGATCCCGAGCGCGAACGGGATGAGACAGAGGAACGCCGGCACGACGAGCGGCACCGGCGGGAAGGCGAGGGCGAAGAGCGCAGCCGTCGCGCCCGCCCAGGCGGCCTCACGCCGCGTCGGGAGCAATCGGCGCCAGGTCACAGCCGGACTTCGGTCCCTTCGCTCGCCGAGCGGTAGATCGCCTCCACGAGGCGAATGACGGTCACCTGATCGGCCGGCGCCTCGTACGGCTGCTCGTCGCGCAAGACCGCCACGAAGTGCGCGAGCTCCGCGCGATAGCTCTGGAGGAACGGCGTCTCGCGCGCGGCCGCACCGTGCGGCGTCACGTCCACAGCGTGGCCGTTGAGTTCCTTCACGATGTTCAGCGGCGCGAGGCGCGTCGAGCCGCGCGACGCGAGCACCTCGAACCAGAACCGGTCCTCCGCGCCCACGTACTCCCAGCACACATCGATCGTGATCGTGAGACCGCCCGCGCATTCCACCAGCGCGAACATGGAATCCTCCACCTCCTTCTCGCCGCGGCCGCGATGGAGATGCGCCGTGACGCGACGCGGCGCGGGAGAATCGGCGAGCCAGAGCGCGAGATCGAGCAGCGGCACGCCGTGCTCGAGCATCACGCCGCCGCCGGACTCGGCGCGGCGGAACCGCCACCCCTCGGGCGCGCGCCGCGGCTCGAAATGACCGGTGCGGATCGCGCCGAGCGCGCCGAGTTCGCCGCTGCGCAGAAAGGCGCCCGCGGCCTGCACATCGGTGCGGAAACGGTGGTTGTTGCCCACCGCCACCTTGCGACCCGCGCGCTCCGCCGCGGTGAGGATCCGCTCGACGCCGCGCGCCGTGAGCGCGAGCGGGCGCTCACAGAGCACATGCAGCTTGCGGGCGAGCACGCTCAGGACGTGCGGCTCGTGCAGATGATTGGGCGTCATGATGATCACCGCGTCCAGCTCGGCGCCCTCGAGCATGTCCTCGATGTCGGTGAACACATAGCGCGCGCCGAAGCGGTCGGCGAGCTGACGGGCCTTCACGCCGTCGGCATCACAGATCGCGACGAGCTCGGTGCCCTTGAGTTTCGCGAGCGCGGGCAAGTGCGCGATCTGCGCGATCGCGCCGGCGCCGACGATCCCGATGCGCACGGTGGAATTCATCGATCCCGGTGTTGAGGATGCCGTGGAAAGTAGAGCGCACGGCGCACGGCGGCTACTCCGGCAATGCGGTGACGACCGTGCCGGGATAGTAGGTCGCGAGGATCGTGCGCGCCGTCTGGCCGGCGCGCGCGCGACCGATGGCGCCCCATTGGCACATGCCCACGCCGTGCCCGTTCCCCGAGCCCGTCACGGTGAGCGACGTCACGTGCCCGTCGCCATCGCGCTCCAGATCGAAGGAGAACATCGTGCTCGGCAGGATCTCGCTGCCGGGCGTATGCAGCACGAAGCGGATCTCGTTGCCGCGCAGCGAATATTCGCCGCGATCGGTCACGAGTACGAGCGTGCCCACGCGGCCGCTGGGCGTGCGGTGGTCGATGCGCATGTCGGTCACGTCGCCGATGCTGCCGCTCACCGACACGTACGCGCGCAGATTGCGCTCGAGCGCCGCCGCGAGATCCTTCTGCGTGAACGTACGCGTCCAATGGAAATGCGGCGCGATATCGCAGTAGAACCGGTCGCCGCTGCGGTTCACACGGTCGCTCACCGACTGGAGATAGGCCGACGGCCCCGAGTGCCAGACCTCGTCCGCGTCGGCGGTGCGGCCGCCGCAGTCGGCGGAATACGGTGCGGCGATCACGCGGCCCTGCCACGTGATCACGAGCGAGCGCGTGGATGCGATCGCGGCGTCGCTGAGCGGCGTCTCCGCTTCCACGCCGCCGTACACCTGATCGCTCACGGTGGAGAGGAGATCGTACGTGCGCGCCGCATCGGTGCGCAGATGCGCGAGCGCATAGCTGCGCGCGGCGATCGCCTGCGCTTCCACCGCGGCGCGCTCATCGGGATTGCGGTGGCCGATCTCGAGCGGCACCACGCCGCGCAGATAATCCTCGAGCGAGAGGCGATTCACGACGACGAGTCCATCCTTGCCCGGGCGCACCACCACTTCGCCGCGGAAGGAGCGGCCGTTCACCGTTACCAGCGTGCCCGCGCGCGCCGGCCGCGCGACGAAGGGTGCGTCACGCCGCGGGGTCTTCTCGCCATCCGAGCGCGAGGCGCGGAGTTTGCCGTGGTCGGACGCGATGGTCCACTCATCGCCCGCGTCGCCCTTCACGAGCAGACTCGCGCCGTCGCTGTCGTAGAGGCGCCACGGCCCGGTGCCCGAGATCGTCACGCGCGGTGTGGACGTGTGCAATGCGACGCGCACGGCCCGGCCGCTCGCGAAATCCGCGACGCGCGGCGCTTCCGCGTTCTCTCCGGGCGGCGGCGCGGGCTGCTCGGCGGCGTTGTCCGCGGGCAGCGGCGGTTCGCCGGGCGGAGCGGCGGGCGGCGCAGCCGGCGCGTGCTGCGGCGGGTTAGGGCCGCAGGCGCCGAGCATCAGGACGGCGATCGCGATCGCGGCGGCCGCGCCGCGCGCCGGGCGCATCAGCGGCCGAAACTCCCCTGCACCACGCCTCCCAGCATTGGGAGCGCGCGCCCCGCTCGCGCCGGCGCCGGCGGCGCGAGCACGATACGCTCGAGCGTGGCGGCGAAATCGTAGTCGTCCACCACGTCGTCGATGCGCACGTCAATGATGGCGCCGGCGGGCGCATTGCCGCGCACGCGCGTGATGCCGTCGATGTCATTGGCCTGCCAGAGCGTGCGCGCATCGCTCGGCGCGCCATCGGCGCCGCGCCGGTCGATGATCGCGCGCATGGTGCGGCCGATCATGCTCTCGTAGCGCTCCGCCGTGATCGCGCGCTGCAGCGACGTGATGCGCTCGAGGCGCTCGCGCTTCTCCACCATCGGCACGTCGTCCTCAAGTTCGGCGGCGCGGGTACCGTCCTGCTCGGAATACGTGAACGCGCCCACGCGTTCGAACTTCGCCTCCTCGAGCAGATCGCCGAGCTGCGCGACGTCGTCGGGCGTCTCGCCCGGGAATCCGAGGATGCACGTGGTGCGGATGGCGACGCCGGGCACCGCATCGCGCACGCGACGCACCGTCTCGCGGATCGTGCGCGCGCGTTCGGGGCGGCGCATGCGTTGCAGCACGGCATCCGACCCGTGCTGGATCGGCATGTCGAGATAGGGCACGATGCGCGGCTCGCGCGCCATGAGTTCGAGCATCCGCGGCGTGAGTCCCGCGGAATAGATGTACAAGAGCCGGAACCAGGGGATCGACGTCTCGGCCAGCAGCGCCTCGAGCAGATCCGCGAGCCCCACGCCGTCGCGCACGTCGCGCCCGTAGTGCGCGAGATCCTGCGCCACCAGGTTCACCTCGCGCGCGCCCTGCAGCTCGAGCATCTGCGCCTCGCGGATCACGTCGGCGCGCGTGAACGAGCGGTGGCGGCCGCGCATGAGCGGGATCGCGCAGAAGGCGCAGCCATGGTCGCAGCCTTCGCTCACCTTCAAGTAGCGCACGTGCGGCAGGTCGCCGGTGTAGAGTCGAACGCCGGGATGCGCGGTGTAACCGCCGTCGATCGCACCGCGCGCGGTGAGTTCCTGCGCGAGCGCGTCCATCTCCGAGGTGCCGAGGAAGAAGTCCACCTCGGGCAGCGCGCTCGCCAGCTCGCCCTTGTGGCGCTCCACCATGCAGCCGACAGCGGCGAGGATGCGGCAATTGCCCGTGCTCTTGAGGCGGCCCGCTTCCACGATGGCATCGATCGACTCGCGCTTCGCGGCGTCGATGAAGCCGCAGGTGTTCACGACGATCAGTTCGGCATCGCTCGCCGAACGCACCGGCTCGAGCCCGAATCCCGCCAGTTCGGCGAGCACGCGCTCGGAATCCACCGTGTTCTTGTCACAGCCCATCGTGATGACGCTAACCTTCATGCGGTGAAGCTAGCGGGGGCGCCGGAAGCGCTCAACCGCGCGGTGACCTCCGGCGGCGAGTGGAGTCCTTCACAGACACCCGCCGCCGCCCGCCCCGCATGCCCTTCCTCTTCGCATCCGCGATCGATCCGAGCTGTCCGACGCTCGCCGGCGGAGCGCGCCTCGATCAATTGGACCGCACGGGGCACTACGCGCGCTGGGAGGAGGATCTCGAGCATGCGCACATGCTCGGCCTCGACGCCCTCTGGTATGGCGCGCCGTACTATCGCACGCATCTGGCGCCCGATCATCACGAGTGGGAATGCGTGGAGGAGCCGCTGCTCCGCCTGCGCGACCTGGGCGTGGAGGTGATCGCCGACCTGTGCCGCTTCGGCGTGCCTTCGTGGCTCGGCGGATTTCAGGACCCTGCGTTCCCGGTGCTGTTCGCCGAATACGCGCGCGCGTTCGCACGGCGCTTCCCGTGGATCCGATATTTCACGCCCGTGAGCGACATCATGCAGTGCGCCACGGCGTCGGCGCTGCGCGGCGAGTGGAATGAGTGTGAGCACAGCGATTCGGCGTTCGTGCGGGCGCTGCGGAATCTGTGCATGGCGCACGAGCTCGCCGTGGAGACGCTGCTGAGCGAGCGGCCGAACGCGGTGATCGTGCATCGCGAGAGCGAGGTGGCGCCGCCGCCGACGGACTGCGAGGCGGGCGAGAGCGGCCGGTGGGAGGCGCTGCGTCACCTCGCGCTGGATCTCACGCTCGGGCATGAGCTCGCACCCGGCGCCGGCGCATATCTGCAGCGGCACGGCGTGCCGTCGAACGAGTTGAGCCTCTTCCGCGAGTCGCGTGCGAGCGACCGCCGGTGGCTCGGCGTGAGCGCGCCGGCCGCGATGCACGCGCGGCACCGCCGGCCGCTCTTCCCCGTCGCGCCCATGCCAGCGGCGGGCGGCGCCGTGAGCACGCTGCGGGCCGCGTGGGACGAGTCGCTGGTGTTGCTGGCGGGCGGCGCACCGGTGCACGGATTCGCGTGGCCGTCATTCACCGACAGCGTGGGCTGGGAGCACGGCGCGAGTGTGGCGGGCAGCGTGGTGCGCGCCGACGGGCTGTGCACGCAAGCGCGCCGCGTGAGCGCGCTGGGCGAGGAGTTCGCGGCGATGATGCTCGGACGCCCGGACGCGAGCGCGCCGGCGGCGCTACAGGCTCAGCGGTAGTTCCCGAACTTCAGCTCCACGCCGAAGTCCTTCCCGCGCAGGAGCGCGATCACTTCCTGCAGCTCGTCGCGCGATGGCGACGTGATCCGCACCTGCTCGCCCTGGATGGACGCCTGCACCTTCTTCATCTTCGCTTCCTTGATCGCCGCCACGACTCTCTTCGCGGTCTCGCCGTCCAGCGACATCTTGAGCGCGATCTCGCGGCGCACCGTATCGCCGCCGGCCGGCACGATCTCGCCGATGTCGAGGTTCTTCACCGGCACACCGCGCTTCACGAGCTTCGCATGGAGCACGTCGTGCAGCGCGCGCATCTTGAAGTCGTCGTCGGCCACGAGGAGCAGCTTGTTCTCGGCGCGCTTGAATTCCAGCGCGACCTTCGTGCCCTTGAAGTCGTATCGCTGCGCGATCTCCTTCTGCGCCTGGTTCACCGCGTTGTCCACTTCCTGCAGGTCCACGCCAGTGGTCACATCGAAAGAGGCGTTCGCGGCCATGGCGCGCGTCTAGCCGAGGAAGGACTCGAGCGCGCGCGCCCGCGACACGTGGCGGAGACGCGAGAGCGCTTTCTCCTTGATCTGGCGCACGCGCTCGCGCGTGATGCCGAGCAGCGAGCCGATCTGTTCGAGCGTCATCGGCTCCTCGCCATCCAGCCCGAAGTAGAGGCGCAGGATCTTCGCCTCGCGCTCCTTGAGCGATGAGAGCGATTCCTCGATCGCCTCGGTGAGCGCCTTCTCGAAGGTCTGCTCATCGGGCGTGGGATTCAGATTGTCGGGGAGATAGTCGAGCAGCCGGTTGTCCTCGCCCGGCGTGAGCGGCGCATCGAGCGACAGATGCGTCTGCGAGATCGAGATCGTCTTCGCGACCTCTTCCTCGGTGAGGTCCATCTCCTGCGCGATCTCCTCGTGCGTGGGCTCGCGGCCGAGCTCCTGCAGCAGCGCGTTGGCGCGCTTGCCGATGCGATACAGCGTCCCGGCGCGATTGAGCGGCACGCGCACGATGCGCGATTGCTCCGCGAGCGCCTGCAGGATCGCCTGGCGGATCCACCACACCGCGTACGAGATGAACTTGATGCCCTTCGTCTCGTCGAATTTGTGGGCGGCGCGAATGAGGCCGAGGTTCCCCTCGTTGATCAGGTCGGAGAGCGCCACGCCCTGATTCTGGTACTTCTTCGCGACCGACACGACGAAGCGCAGGTTCGACCGCACGAGCTTGTCGAGCGCTTCGCGATCCTTCACCCGGATCAGCTGCGCGAGCCGCACCTCTTCATCGCGGTCGATCAGCGGATAGATGCTGATGTCGCGCAGGTACTGGTCGAGCGAGCCTTCGTCGTACGATGACTTGCGATGCGGGGTGACAGCCATGGATCCAGCAGCTCCGGCAAACGGACAGTGCGGCCTCGCGCGCTAGCGCGAGCGAATCTCCGAGATAGCCACCGGCGCGGTCAGCGTACCCGCGTCCCGATCCTGCTCCAGCGAACGTTCGTGAGCCACGGCACCCGGCGCGTCGCATCCGGTTCGTAGCTGTAATACACGAACATCGGCCGGCCCCGCACGAGCGAATCCGGCACGAAGCCCCAGTAGCGGCTGTCGGCCGAGTTGTCGCGATTGTCCCCGAGCACGAAGTAATTCCCCTCTGGGACGACCAATGGACCCCAGTTGTTACGCGATGGATGCGTGCTCGCTTCGGCCGTGCGCACCAGGAACGGACGCTGCCACGCGAACTCCGCTTCGCCCGGATCCGAATTGGGATCGGTGTGCACCACGTACGGTTCCACGAGCGACGTGCCGTCGATGAACACGACGCCATCGCGCATCTCCACCGTGTCGCCCGGCAGCCCCACGAGGCGCTTCACGTAATCCTTCTCGGGGTTCGGTGGATATTCGAAGACGAGGATGTCGCCGCGCTTCGGATGTTGCAGCGCCGGCAGCCGGATGTGCACGAACGGGACCTCCGCGCCGTACACCGCCTTGTTCACGAACAGGAAGTCGCCCACGAGCAGCGTATTCTCCATGCTGCCCGACGGGATCTTGAACGCTTCCACGAAGAACGGGCGCGCGACGAAGAACACGACCACCACCGCGCACACGACGATGAACATCCACTCGCCGAACCAGCGCAAGCGCCATGGCCGCTTGTTCAGCGCGCGCAGCGCCTCGGCGCGCTTCGCGTCGGAGACCGGGCGGCCCGGCGCGCTGGGGGTGGGAGAGGGGGAGTCCATGATTCTCGGGTGTGTCTGCCTATAAGTAAGACGAGCCGTGAAGGCTCACGCAAGGCACCAAAAAACTGACGTTAGACGTTGGTGCGAGGCATGAGAACAAATTCAATTCGACTCTTGAACGCGCGCCCGCACCAGACGATCAATTGTCATGCCGTTCGCTAACGTCCAACGTCCGTCGTCAATAGTTGTCGATCTGCGCCCGCTGCAACGATCCAGAGTAGTCGATGTATCCGACCTTCGTCTCCGAATAGAACTCATACACTTCCCACCCGCCCTCGCGATGTCCGTTCCCCGTCTGCTTCACGCCGCCGAACGGCAGGTGTGCCTCCGCGCCGATCGTGGGAGCGTTGATGTACGTGATGCCGTTGTCCAACTCGTTCAGCGCGCGGAAGGCGAGGTTCACATCTCGCGTATAGAACGATGATGAGAGCCCGTATTTGACATCGTTGTTCACCGCGATCGCCTCGTCGGCGTCTCTCACCTTGATCACCGACAGCACCGGGCCGAAGATCTCCTCCTGCTCGAGACGCGATCCCGCCTTCACGCCGGCGAAGATCGTGGGCTGGAAGAAGAAGCCGTGCTCGAGGCCCGCGCCCGTCGCGCGCGCGCCGCCGGTGACGAGCGACGCCTGCTCCCCTTTGCCGATCTCGATGTACCGCTCCACCTTCTCGCGCGATTCGTCGTGGATGAGCGGCCCGACCTCGGTGCCCGCCTTGCGCCCGTCGCCGAGCTTGAGCGATGCCGCGCGCGCGGCGAGACGGTCGAGCAGCGTGTCGTGCACGCCTTGCTGCACGATCAGGCGGCTCGTCGCGGTGCAGCGCTGTCCGGTGGTGCCGAACGCGCCCCAGAGCACGCCGTCGAGCGCGAGATCCAGATCGGCATCGTCCATCACGATCATCGCGTTCTTGCCGCCCATCTCGAGCGAGAGCCGCTTGTGCATGCGGCCGCACGTCTCGCCCACGATCGCGCCGGTGGCCGTCGAACCGGTGAACGAGATCACCGGCACTTCCGGATGCGCCACGATCGCCGCGCCCACGGTCTCGCCGAGTCCGTGCACCAGCTGGATCACCTCGGGCGGCAATCCCGCCTCGAGCAGGATCTCCACCAGCACGTGGCCGGTGTGCGGCACGTCCTCCGCCGGCTTGAAGATCACGGCGTTGCCGCACACGAGCGCCGGGAACGATCTTCCACGTCGGGATCGCGAGCGGAAAATTGAACGGCGTGATCAGTCCCGCGACGCCGATCGGCCGCCGGAAGCTCATCGCCCACTTGTTGCGCAACTCGCTCGGCACGGTCTGGCCGAACATCCGGCGCCCTTCCACCGCCGCGTAGTACGCGGTGTCGATGCCCTCCTGCACGTCGCCGCGCGTCTCGGCGAGCGGCTTGCCCATCTCGCGCGTCATCAGCGTCGGCGATCTCCTCCTTGCGCTCCACGAGCAGGTCGCCCACACGGCGCAGCACGTCGCCGCGCGCGGGCGCCGGCGTCCTCTTCCACATCGCGAACCCCTTCTTCGCGCTCGCCACCGCTCTGCTCGACGTCGGCCGCGCCGCTCTTCGGGAACTTGCCGATCACATCCCGCGTGTCGGCCGGATTCACGTTCTGGAAATAGTCGCCGGTGCTCGGCTCGACCCACTGGCCGGCGATGAAATTCTTGAAGGTCGTCATTTCGGGGCGCTCGGTGGCGTTGGAGGCGTCGTAGGGCAGAACCAGACGGCAGGATGCTGCGGCGTCGGCTTCGCGTAACCTACACGCGGCAGCACTTCGATGGCACCCAGCACGATGCCCCACGTCACGAGCAGCAACGAGAGGAAATGCGCGCGCGCCGAGCGGTGGCGCCACGTCCAGATCGACGTCCACACGCCCGCACCCGCGACCGCGATCGTCGCGCCGAGATAACCGAAGAGCCCTACGCCGCAGCGCGCGGAGTACGGCCAGAAGAGCATGCCGACGCCGAGCGCGACCGCGAGCACGAGCCGCGCGAACACGCCGAAGGTATTCGTCTCGCGCTGCACGCCCTGCACTTTCTCTTTCTGCGCGGGCGTCTTCGCCGAGGACGACGAGATCAGCTCTTCGTCCGAGAGCGACTCGAGCTGCTTGTCGATCTTCTTCATCTCCGCGTCCCAATTCTTCTCGGCCATGCGTCTCCTATCCTTCGGCGCGTGAGAGATGGTACCGCTCGATCTTCTTGTACAGGTTGGAGCGCGGCATGTCGAGCAGCCGCGCGGTCTCCGACACGTTCCAATCGTGCTCGCGCAGCTTGGCGAGCAGGAAGGCGCGCTCCGCGACCTCCTTGAACTCTTCGAAAGTCTTGCACGCAGCGAGCACGCCGATGCCGGGTTCGCCGCCGCCGGCGCGCGGTCCGAGCAGCCGGTCGACATCGGCGGCCGTCACGCGGCTGCCGGTCGCGAGGATCAACAGTCGCTCGACCGTGTTGCGCAATTCGCGCACGTTGCCGGGCCATTCGCGTTCGGCGAGTCGCGCGACCGCATCGTCGCCGATGGCGCGCGGCGCCATCCCTTCCTGCGAGGACAGCTGCTGCACGAAGTGCGCGACCAGGAGCGGGATGTCCTCGCGCCGCTGGCGCAGCGCCGGCACCGCGAGCGGCAGCACGTTCAGCCGGTAGTACAGGTCCTCGCGGAATCGGCCGGCGGCGATCTCCTCCTCGAGGCGTTTGTTCGTGGCGGCGATCACGCGCACGTCCACGCTCACCGGCTTCGCGCCGCCGATGCGCGTGACCACGCCGTCCTCGAGCACGCGCAGCACCTTCGCCTGGGCGGACAGGCTCATGTCGCCCATCTCGTCCAGGAAGAGCATGCCGCCCGACGCCTGTTCGAATTTCCCCGCGCGATCCGCGATCGCGCCCGTGAACGATCCCTTGAGATGCCCGAACAATTCGCTCTCGATGAGCTCCGAAGGGATCGCGGCGCAGTTCACCTCGACGAACGGCGCATCGCGCCGCGCCGACAGTGCGTGGATCGCGCGCGCGACCAATTCCTTTCCGGTGCCGTTCTCCCCGGTGATGAGCACGCGCGCGTTCGTCGGCCCCACGCGCTCGAGGCGTTCGATGAGCCCGCGGATCGCCGCCGACTTCCCCACGATCTCGTGCCGCGACTCGATCTTCTCGCGCAGCCGCACGTTCTCGTCCTGCAGCTTCGCGTGGCGCAGCGCGTTCCGCAGCGTGACGAGGATGCGGTCGGTGTCGAGCGGCTTCTCCAGGAAATCGTACGCGCCGAGCTGCGTCGCCTCCACCGCGGTCTGGATCGTGCCGTGGCCGCTGATCATGATCACGAGCGCCGCCGGATCGTGCGCGCGCAGCCGCTTGAGCGTCTCGAGCCCGTCGATGCCGCTCATTTTCACGTCGAGGAACACGAGGTGCGGGCGCCACGACTCGTAGGCCTTCAGCGCCTCGGTGCCGCTCGCGACGGCGCGCACCTCGTGTCCTTCGTATTCGAGCAGCTGGCCGAGCGCGGCGCGCACGCCCTGCTCGTCGTCGGCGATGAGGAGGCGTTGGCTCACGGGCCGCTCCGATAGATGGTGATGCGATCGCTGTGCACGCGCACGTCGGCGATGTATTTCGGCACCGCGAAGGGCAACGCGTCCGGCGACATGCCAACGACGCGCGTCCGGTTCAGATGGTCGAGCACGCGCGGGATCATCGGGCCCGGCACCTGCAGGTCGCCGAGCTTGAGCGACGTCACGCGGTACTCCGCAACACCCGCGCGCACGACATCGAGCGTGCCGCCGAACTCCATCTTCGTGCGCTGCGCCAGCACCGGCGCCAGCGGCCCAAGATCGTTGTCCGGTCCGATGTCCTTGAGCTGGATGGTGGCATTCACGAACAGGTGATCGCCGATCACCGCGGCTACCGTGGGGTCCGCCGACTCCGGAAGCTGCGGACGCAATTCCTTGAAGATGAGTGCGGCGAGGTCGCCCGGCGCGAGGTTCGCGAACACGGGACCCACGGGGCGTTGCATCGAGTCGAGCTGCGCCTGCGCGCGATCGGATCCGAGCGGCGTCATGATCTCCCAGTGCGTCTCGGAAGAGGCCGCGCTGCGCGTGCGCCGGCACGGCGTGCCGCCGAGCCATCCACGTATCGCGCATCATCCACGCGAACGCGGCGAGCACGACGACCACGACCACACAACCGAGCCGTTTCAGGCAGCCCATCATCCTCCCTCGTGCAATCGCAGCGACGCGACGGTCCGGTACGCGGATCCGCTCGCCGCGAGCGTGCTCTCCATGATCTCCACCGACCTCGCCCCGCATCGCGCGCGGTGATGCACGCCGCGCGCCGCCGCGGCGAGCGCGCGCGCCGCCTCCGGCGCCAACTCATCGCGCACGCGCCCGAGCGTGATGTGCGGACGGAATGCCCGGCCCTCCATCTCATACCCCAGAGCGCCGCACACCGATTCGATGTCGTGGTGGAGCAGTTCCAGCTTGGCGTCTGCCTCCACCCCCATCCACACGACGCGCGGCTTCGCGAGGTCCGGGAACGCGCCGAGGCCGCCGATGCTGAGCGCGGGTGCCGGCGCGGCCATCATCGCCGGTGCGAGCGTCGCGCGCAGCGCCTCGACTGCCGCGGCCGGCTGCGCGCCAAGGAACTTGAGCGTGAGATGCAGCTTCGCTTCCGCCACCCAGGCCACCGCAGCGGCCGCGTCGCGGAGCGGCGAGGTGGCCTCGTGGATCGCGCGCCGCTCGGCGGCGGGAAGATTAATCGCGAGGAAGATGCGCTGCGTCGCCGCCATCATCCGCGAGTTCGAGTGCGAGATGCGTCACGCCATGCGCCCGGGCGAACGCGAGCGCCCGCTCGCGCAGGGCCGCGTCGATCAGCGGCGCGGCGTCCCGCAGAGTGACGATCGCGAGCGTGCCGCGCTCCTCCACTGCCGCGCCCGGCAGCAAAGCGGCCAGCGCACCGGCGAGCGACTCGTCGCTCATTCGCCGCGCACGCCGGCCAGCACGTTGAGCGAGCCCGAGCGGAAGCCCCGCAGGTCGAGCGCGACGCGCGCGAACCCCGCGCCGCGCACCGCGGCGCGGAGTGCGCGATGCCGGTCGGGCGCGAGCCACTCGCTCACCAGCGCCGGCGCGAGCTCCACGCGCGCGAGATCGCCGTGATGGCGCACACGCAGATCGCCCGCGATCCCGAGGGCGCGCAGCGCGCGCTCGGCGCGCTCCACCTGCGCGAGCCGCTCGGTCGTTACCGGCGTGCCATACGGCAACCGCGATGAGAGGCATGGCGACGAGGGCTGCGACCACGTGGGGATGCCGCGGCGTTCCGAGAGCGCGCGGATCTCGGCCTTCGTGAAACCGAACTCGGCGAGTGGCGAGCACACAGAGTGCTCCGCTGCGGCGCGCGCGCCGGGCCGCCAGTCGACGAGATCGTCGGCGTTCGTGCCGTCCACGATCATGGCGATGCCGCGTTCGCTCGCGATCTTGCCGAGCACGGTCCAGAGTTCCGTCTTGCAGAAATAGCAACGGTCACTCGGATTGGCGGCGTAGCGCGGATCGGCGAGCTCGTGCGTGTCCACCTCGAGCACCGGCAGTCCCGCGCGTGACGCCACATCGCGCGCCATCGCCCACTGTTCCGCGGGATAGCTCGCGCTGCGCCCGATCACCGCGAGCACGCGCGACGGGCCCAGCGCCTCGACAGCGGCGCACGCGAGATACGCGCTGTCCACGCCGCCGCTGAATCCCACGAGCACCGACGGCTGCGCGTTCAGCCATGCGAGCAGGCGGGCTTCCTTCTCCGCGGCGGAGATCCCGGTGCGAACGGCGGTGGCGGTCATTGATGAAACGTACCAGCGCGGCGGGTGGTGGGAAGTGCGGTCACGCGCCGCTTTCCTCGAGCGACGCGAGCGCTCCGACGGTCGCGGGTGCGAGCGGCACGCGCGCGGCGGCCGGCGCCCAATCGTAGAGCCACTCCAGCGCGGCGCCGCACACGCGCCCCTGGCACGCCCCCATGCCGACGCGCGTGTGCAATTTCGCTTCGCGCGCGTCGCGCGTGCCGGCGAGCGCACTGCATTTCACATCCTCGCAGCGGCACAGCACCACCTCCGCCGCCGCGAGCGCGCGCAATTCGCGCCGTGGCGCGAACGCGGCCGCGATCCGCGCGCGATACGATCCCGAATCCGGCATGCGCGTACCGCTCGCGGCGGCGATCTCCCGTCGCTGACGCGAGCGCGTTGCCCGCACGCGCGCCCTCCGCCACCGCCTCGGCGGCGCCGGCCACACCGGTGCATTCGCCCGCCGCGAACACGCCGCGCACACTCGTAGCCTGGTCGCGGTTCACCACGATGCCATGCGCATCCACGGCGCAGCCGAGCCACCGCGCGAGCTCCGTGTTCGGCACCAGTCCAAAGCCGCACGCAAGCAGATCGCATGATTCGCGCCACTCGCGGTGACCGTCGGTGAGCGTCACTTCCTGCAACGCCGACTCGCCGCTCGCGCGCGATACCCACGTGCCGGCGCGATAGGGCGTCCGCCAAAAGCCGGCCCGCAGGCGCGCCGCCTCCACCAGCTGCCACGGCGCGCGCCAGAGCGATCGCGCGAAGGCGTTGAGTCTCTCCGTAGGCGTTTGCTCGGCGACGATCGCGAGCAGCGCGCCGCGCGTGGCGAGCGTCGCCGCCACCGGCAGCAGCAAAGGCCCGGATCCCGCGATAACAACGCGCTTGCCGCGCACTTCGTAGCCGCTCTTCACGAGCGCTTGCAGGCCGCCGACGCCCATCACGTTGGGCAGCGTCCATCCGGGGAACGGCAGGAACAGTTCGCGCGCGCCGGTCGCGAGCACGATGTCCCGCGCGCGCACGCGCACTGTGCCGCTGGGTATGAGCGCCGTCACTCCCTCGAGCGGAACCGCATCGATCACCTCGGCGACGGCGATCACGCGCACACCTGCGCGCACGAGCCGTTCCGCCCAGCGCCGAGCCGCGCGCGGCATCGGCGTGCCGGCGCCGCTGCGCCAGATCTGCCCGCCCGAAGACGGCGGCGCGATCCAGCAGCACGACCGAGCGTCCCCTCCGCGCCGCGTGCACGGCGGCCGCGAGTCCCGCGGGGCCGGCGCCGATCACCGCGATGTCCGCTTCGATGCGATCGGTCATCGCGCGCGCCCTGTCTCTACGCGCATTCCGGCCTCGCACACGATCAGGCACGCGCGCTGGTGCGCCGCACCGTTCACGGTGACGCGGCACTCGAAGCAGATCCCCATGCCGCACACCGGTCCGCGTGGTTCGCCGTTCACCGACGTGCGGAAGGCGGCGATCCCCGCGTTCATCAATCGCCGCGGCGATCGTCGTGCCGGGCGCCGCGCTCACCTCGCGGCCATCCACCGTGATCGTCATGCCGCTGCTCATGCCGCGGCCGTCTCCGGCATCGTGCGCGCCGGATCGAACGCCGAAGCATCGAGCGGCGACGGCGTGCCGAGGATCCCGGCCGCGATGATCGCGGCAGTGCCCGTCGCCGAGGTGATGCCGAGGCCCTCGTGTCCCGCCGCGACCCACACGCCGCGCGCGCCGGGCCACGCACCAATGAGCGGCAGACTGTCCGGCGTCGCGGGGCGGAACCCGGTCCACACGCGGAGCGCCGTCATCCGCGCGAGCGACGGGATGAATTCCACCGCGCGCGCCAACATGCGCCCGAGCACGCGGCGATTCACCGACGCGTCGCGCCCCACGAGTTCGCGACTCGAGCCGATGAGCAGTTGTCCCGTGGGCCGCGGCTGCACATTGAACGCGGTGGACTCGGCATGCATCGTGTGCGCGCTCGTGAGATAGCCGAGTTCCACCAGCTGGTGATGGCACACGCCGTCGTGCCGCTCGGTGATGACGAGATGACCTTTGCGTGGGATCACCGACAGTCCGGGCGTCAGGCGCGGCGCGTCGATGCCCGCCGCGTTCACGATGACGCCGCATGCGATCCGTTCGGAGGTCCCCTTGTCGCCGCGTTCGCCGCGTACCACCACCGATCCCGATGCCACCGACACCACGTCACAGTGCTCGCGCACCACGGCGCCGCGCGCCACCGCGCGCTCCAGCAGCCACCGCGCCGCCGTGGGCGGATAAAGGATCCGGTCGTCGGGCACGAGCAGCGCACCCGCGAGCCCCGCGCGCAGCGACGGCTCCGCGCTCGCGAGCGCGCGCGCGTCGAGCACCTCGCTCGCGACGCCGGCGCCCGCGTACGAGATGCGCTTCGCGTGCACCGCATCCATCTCCGCCGCGCTCGCCGCCACCCACAGCGTGCCCGCGCGCGTGTCCTCGCACACGGGCGGCATCTCGCGCGCCAGCTCGGCCCAGCGCGCGCGCGACCACGCGGTGAGCGCGAGCTGCGCCGGTGAATCATCCATGACCGTAATGTGCCCCATGCCGGCGCCGGTCGTGCCGCCGCCCGCGAAGCCCGCATCGAGCACGAGCACGCGCAGTCCGCCGGCGGAGAGCGCCTCGGCGCACGCCGCACCCACCACGCCCGCTCCGATCACCACCGCATCGGGCGCGGCGCCAGCCGTCACTGCGCCCGCCACCCGCCGCGGAAAGGATCGCGATGATCGAAGCGCAGCGTGGACTCCGCCGTGATGAACGCGCGGCCGCTGATGTGCGGCACGAGCGCGTCGCCGCGCTCCGTGAGCCAGCCGGTGAACGTGCTGCCGGTGATGCTCTCCTGCACGTAACGCTCGCCCACCGCGAGCGCGCCGCGCGCGTGCAACGCCGCCATCTTCGCGCTCGTGCCGGTGCCGCACGGCGAGCGGTCGTATGCGCCGCCGGGACAGAGCACGAAGTTGCGGCTGTCGGCATCGAAACGGCCCGGCGCGCCGAACAGCTCCACGTGATCGATCTCCGCACCGTCGGCGCCAGTGACGCCATGCGCCTTGAGCGCCGTACGGATCGCGGTGCTCGATCGCATGAGCGCGCCCACGTTCGCGCCGTCGATCGCGGGCTCGCCGATCTCCGTGAGGAAGAACCAATTGCCGCCGTACGCGACGTCGCCGCGCACGCGTCCCATCCCCGGCACCTCGACTTCTACGTCGGCGGCGTGCCGGTACGACGCCACGTTCTCGATGGTCACGCGGCCGTCGCTCTCGATCTCGGCGCGCACGGTGCCCGCCGGCGTATCGACTTTCACTGCGCCGCCAGTGAGGCGTCCGAGATGTTCGAGCGTGCGCACCACGCCGATGAGTCCGTGGCCGCACATGCCGAGGTATCCCACATCGTTGAAGAACACGACGCCGGCCACGGCGTCGGACGACACGGGCGGCGTGAGCAGCGCGCCGACGATCGCATCGTGTCCGCGCGGCTCGAGCACCACCGCGCGCCGCAGATGATCGAACCGGCGCCGCAGCGTCTCGCGCCGCTCGAGCATCGTGCCGCCGTCGGGCATCGGCCACCCCGCGATCACGACGCGCGTCGGTTCCCCCTCGGTGTGCGAATCCACCACCGAGATCGATTCGGGGAACCAGACGTTGTTATTCATCGCTTGCCGCCACCCGGCCGCGACGCCAATTGCGCGCGGATGAGCGCGAGCGCCTCCTCGCGCTCCGCGCCCGCGAGTTCGAGCCGTGGCGGGCGCACGCGCTCGCTCCCGCGATCCACGAGTTGCTGCACCAGCTTGATGAGTTGCACGAACTTCTTGCCGGTGTCGAGCCGCAGGAGCGGCAGGAACCAGTGATAGAGCGCGCGCGCCTCCTCGCGCTTCCCCGCCGCCGCGAGATCGAACAGCCGCACGGTCTCCTCCGGCAGCGCATTCACGAGGCCGGCCACCCAACCCACCGCCCCGGCGCCCACGCCTTCGAGGATCAGATCGTCGAGACCCACGAACACGCGCAATCGCGCGCCGAGTTCCTCGCCGATCGCGGTGAGACGCCGCACATCGCCGCTCGAGTCCTTCACCGCGTGCAAGTTCGCGTGGCGCACGAGCACCGCGAGCTGCGCCGGCGTGACGTCGGTGCCGTATGCGATCGGATTGTTGTAGAGCATGCACGAGAGCGGCGTGGCGGCGAGCACCGCCTGGAAATGCGCCGCGGTCTCGCGCTCGTCGCCCTGGTAGACGTACGGCGGCAGCACCATGAGGCCGTCGCATCCGGCTTTCTCCGCGTCTCTCGCCAACGACACGGCCTCGGCGGTGGAGAGCGCCGCGATCCCCGCCACCACCGGCGTGCCGCTGCCCGCGCCGGCCTTGCAACTCTTGAGCACGGCGACCTTCTCATCGTATGAGAGTGTCGCGCCTTCGCCGAGCGAACCGAGCGCGACGATGCCGCGCGAACCTGTTTGCGCCAGCCACGCGACGTGCGCCTTGAGCGCCGCGTGGTCCACCGCGAGGGTCTCGTCGAAGGGCGTGGTGATCGCCGGGAAGACGCCCTGCCAGTCGCTCTGCCGCATCCTGGTCTCCGTCACGGGTTGATCTGGACCGTCTTCGTCTCGGTGTAGAACTCACGCGCGGCGGGACCTTGCTCGCGCGATCCGGAGCTGGAGCCTTTCGTGCCGCCGAACGGCGCGTGCGGATCCACGCCGGTCGTGTCGGCGTTCACGCGGACGAGCCCCGCGTGGATGCGCGGAATGTACGCGAGCGCCGCACGCAGGTCGCGCGTGAACAACGATGCGCTCAATCCGTACGGCGTGCCGTTCGCGAGCGCGAGGGCGTGGTCGAGATCGTCGGCGGTGAATGTCGCCAGCACGGGACCGAACAGTTCGCGCTGCGCGAGGTCCGCGTCGGGCGATCCGCCGCGCAACACCATGGGCGCCATCCAATAGCCCTTCGCGAACTCGGCGCTCTTGGGGATCTCGCCCGCGTACACCGCTTCCGCCTTCGCGGCGTCGAGCACGGTGCGGATGTTCGCGCGGCTCGCCTCGCTGATGAGCGGTCCGATCGCGGCTTTCGCGTCGCTCACCGGACCGAGCACGAGCGCCGCCACTTGCGCGCGCAGCGCGTCGAGGAACTTCCCTTCGACCGATTTCTCGACGATCACGCGGCTCGTGGCCGTGCATTTCTGCCCGGCATAGCGCATCGCGCCCGCCGCGATGAGCGACGCCGCCTGCGCAATGTCCGCGTCGGGCAGTACGATGGCCACATTCTTCCCGCCCATCTCCGTCTGGAACCGCGCATTGCGCTTCGCCGCGATCGTCGCGACGCGCGTCCCCACTTTCATCGAGCCCGTGAAGCTCACCAGCCGCACCTGTGGCTGGCTGATCAAGATCTCTCCCGCCATCACGCCTGAACCGAGCAGCACGTTGAACACGCCCGCGGGGAGCCCGGCCGCGATCGCCGTTTCCGCGAGCAGCGTCGCGACGTGCGACGCCATCTCGCTCGGTTTGAGCACCACCGTGTTCCCGAACGCGAGCGCCGGCGCCGCTTTCCAGAGAGGAATGGCGACGGGGAAATTCCACGGCGTGATGAGCGCCGCGATGCCGAGCGGCTCCTGAAGCGCGAACTGCATCGCGCCAGCGGCCTGCGACGGGATCACGGTGCCGCTCGGCCGCACCGCTTCGCCGGCATAGTAGCGGAGGATCACCACGGCACGAGCCGCCTCGCCGCGCGCTTCCGCTACTGGCTTCCCGACCTCGCGAACCATCGCTTGCGCGAGATCCTCTTGGCGCTGCGCCACCACCTCCGCCCATTTGTGCAAATGCTCGGCGCGCTGCATTCCGGTGAGCGCGCGCCACGCCGGGTACGCGTCGCCCGCGGCGCGCAGCGCTGCATGCACATCGTCCGGCGCGCCCTCGGGCACGCGCGCGACGATGTCTGACGCATCCGACGGATTTACGGAATCGATCCACCCGTCGCCACCGCTCTTTCGCGCGGCGCCAGCGATGATGGATGCGAGTTGGGGCGCGGAACTCATAGCGAGAGAAATACGGAACAACTCACCCGTTGGCAATTCCAAACGCTAAGAGCGGGACTGGAACCGCTGACGGCGTGGTAGTACCGCGAACGGCGCGTTGGAACTGGCGTTGGGTACGGCACGTCCCAACGCTAACGCGCCTCTCGCGGTACCAGTTCCGCCGTCGGCGGTTCCAACACGCCGTCTGTGGTTACGACGTTCATCTCGTCGCGCGATATCCTATCGCTTCCGCGACATGCTCGGGCTGGACCTCAGAACTCCCGTCCAGGTCAGCTATCGTGCGCGCCACACGCAGCACCCGGTGATATGCCCGCGCCGTGAACTCCAGTCGCTCAGCCGCACCGGCCAACAGCTCGCGCGCTTCCGTCGTCACGCCGCCGTTGCGGTCCAGCCAGCGGGGCGGCGCGTGCGCGTTCGCGCCAACGCCCGGAACTCCGCAAAAGCGCGTGCGCTGGCGCTCGCGCGCCGCCTCCACGCGCGCACGCACATCCGCGCTCCGCTCTCCCGCCACGCCCTCGCCGAGCGCGCGCACACTCACCGCACCGACGTGCACGTGCATGTCCACGCGGTCCGTCATTGGTCCCGAGAGGCGCGCGCGATAGTGCGCGATCTCCGACGCCGAGCACGCACAGCTGCGCGACGGATCCCCCGCGGCGCCGCACGGACACGGGTTCATCGCGCCCACCAACGTGAATCGCGCCGGGAACATCACCGCCATTGTCGCGCGCGCGATCGTCACGTGCCCGTCCTCGAGCGGCTGGCGCAGCGATTCCACCACGTGCCGCCGGAACTCGAGCAGCTCGTCCAGGAAGAGCACACCGTGGTGCGCCAGGCTCACTTCGCCCGGGCGCGGGGGCGAGCCGCCACCGATCAGCCCGGCGTCGCTGATCGTGTGGTGCGGTGCGCGGAACGGACGCGCGATCGCGAGCGGTGATCCAGGCGTGAGCAATCCGGCCACCGAGTGGATGGCCGTCACTTCGAGCGCTTCGCTCTCGCTCAGCGCCGGCAGGATCCCCGGAAGCCGCCGCGCGAGCATCGTCTTCCCCGCGCCGGGCGGGCCCACCATCACGAGGTTGTGCCCGCCGGCCGCCGCGATCTCGAGCGCGCGTTTCGCGGCCGCTTGGCCCACGACGTCGGCGAGGTCGGGAGGATCCGGCTGAGGAAGCGGACCGCGGCACTAGGCGCTCGGCGGTAGGCGCTCGGCCGGCTCGGAGCGCAACGACCAGTTCCTCGAGCGTACGCGGCGCCGAAAGAGACACCGCGCTCACCAACGAGGCCTCCGCGGTGTTCGCGGGCGGCAGCACCAAAGTGAGGCCCGTCGGCGCAACGCGCCGCGCGATGGGCAGGGCGCCACGGATCGCGCGCAGCGAACCATCCAGTCCGAGTTCGCCCACGGCGGCGAGATGGGTCAACGCGGTGGCATCGAGCTGCTTCGTCGCGACGAGGATGCCGAGCGCGATCGGGAGATCGAAGGCGGTGCCATCCTTGCGAATGTCGGCGGGCGCGAGATTCACCGTGATCCGGCGCGGCGGCACCGCGAAGCCGGAGTTCACGAGCGCCGCGCCCACGCGTTCGCGGCTCTCTTTCACCGCGCCGGCCGGCAGGCCCACGATCGTGAATTGCGGGAGCCCGGTGGCCGCGTCGACCTCCACCGTCACGTCGTACGCATTGATCCCGATGACGGCGGCGGACCGGACGGCGGCGAGCATGCGCGCAACGTGCCGGATGACAGAGCGGCGCGCGTCACCGGAGCGACGCGCGCCGCATCACCACATTGCGCGTCGAGCTACGGCGTCGAGACCGGCGTCGCGGCCACCACGAGCTCGTGCGTCTTGGGATCGATCGCCGCGAATCCTACGGCGGTCACCGTGCCGTTGGCGTCGAAGCGCTCGCCGTAGATCAGCGCCTTCTTCGCGCCGCACTGGCCGGGCTCGAGGTTGGCGGCGTACCAGCCGGATCCCACCGGGCGTTTGAACGTGTTGTTCTCGCCGTAGACCGCCATCGTGATCGCGCTCTTCACCATCGTCCCATCCTTGCACGTCACGTCACGCGTGCCATGCGCATACGAGACGTTGGTCAGCGTGTCCACGACGAGACTCACCTGCTGGTCCGCACCGTGGCCCACGAAGTCCACATGGTCCACCTCAGCGGTGGGCACCTTGAAGGTCGACGCCGGCGCGGGAGCGGGACGCAGTTTCATCTGCCCGGTAGTTTCGGCTTTCGCCGCTGGAGCCGGGGCCGGTGCGGGCGCAGGCGCGGGGGCCGGCACAGGCGCGGGCGGTGGAGCGGGCGCGGGTGCGGCCGTGGTATCCGGCGCGGCTACGGCGGGCTTGTCCGCCGGCTTCGAGCACCCGGCCGCAACGATAAGCAGCGCGGCGAGCCATCGCGTGTGAGTGCGCATCATCATCTCCTGGCCAAGGATCGCTCGGTCGCTCGTGTGATCAAGAGACGATGCCCGCGGCCGCGAGGCCTGTCAACTCCGAGCGTGCTATTGGTACTGCACGTACACCGGCTGCGGGTCCAGTCCCAGCACCTGGCGCGGCGTGAGCATGGGCATGTCCTGCTTGAAGAACAGTTTCACGCCGGGGAATTCCACCGGACGGTCGTGCGCGTACGCGCCGTACGATCCGTACTTGTCTTCCGGCGGACCGAATCCGTCCATGTCGAGCACCACCTGCACGCGCGGGTCCAGCTTGATCGCGGGCGCGTGCGTGAGCATCGGGATCGTGAACCGGTGCACGACGAGCATTTTCGGCGGCAAGTGGTAGCGCGTCACGAGCGCGGCGAGCGTGTCGATCGCGAGATTCACGTCGCTCGCATCGAGTGTGCCGATCACCTGCCCCGGCCGCTTGTCCGCGCGCTTCACTGAGAACTCCGGATCGAGCGCGAGATGCACGTACGGCCGTTGCAAATAGGTCATGAGCGGCACGAGTTCCGCGCCGACGGTGCTCTTCCCCACCTGCATGTCCAGCACGAGCAGTCCGTGCGCTTTCTCGGCGAGCGCCGCGAAATGCTCGATCGTCGAATCCTTCATTCGCAATCGGTATTTTCCACCGCCGCCCGGCGCGGCCTGCGCCACCGGCGTCACAAGCTGCAGCGCGACGATCACCGGCATCGCGCTGTCCAGCGCGTGGTACTCCTTCGCATGCCGTGCGAGACGCGCGAGCATCGAATCGCCCGGCAGTGCACCGAGGATCCCCATGCGTTTCGAGAGCGGATTGCCGTAGTACGCGAGCACGCGGCACCCGGGGAACAGCGACCCGGGCAGCGATGCCGGGATCTCCGGCGGCGCGCGCACGGTATCGGCATAGGCGCGTCCCTTCTTGTTCGCGGCGGCGCGCGAGCGCGACTTGGGCGGCGCGCTGTCAGCCGCGTGCGCCGCCACGCTCACGGCAGGCGCGGGCCGCGCTGGCGACTGCGCGCATTGCTCAGGCGGCGCGTAGCCGGCCAGCACCGTCGCGCTGTCTCTCGCGACGACCAATGTATCCGCGTGCTGCGCCGTCGCCGGATGCGTCCCGCCGCACGCCGCCGCCACGAGCAGCGCCGCGCCGCACGCGATCGCTCTCACGATTCCACGCGCCGCAGCTCGATGCGCACCGTGGTCCCCTTGTCCACCTCGCTCGCGACGGCGATCGCGCCGCCCCACGATTCCACCAGTTGCCGGCTGATCGGCAACCCGAGTCCGCTCCCGCTCGTGCGCGTGGAGAAGTGCGGCTCGAACAGTCGCGGCATCACGCTCGCGGGAATGCCGCGGCCATCGTCGCGCACCTCCACGTGCACGCGCCCGTCCTGCGGCGACACACGAACGTCCACGTGCGTCGCTCCAGCGTGGCGCGCGTTCTCCAGCACGTTGAGCATCACCTCGCGCAATTCATCGGGCCGCGCCACCGCGAGCGCGCGCTCGCCATCCTCATGCAGCCGCCACTCCACGCTGTCGCGCCCCATCTTCTCGAGCGCCATCACGTCGCGCACCACCGCCGCGACGTCGGTCGCCTCGGTCTGCATACTGCTCGCCGGCGCGCTGCCATACCGGCTGAACGCGCGCGCGATCTCGTCCAGCCGGTCGATCTCGGCCAGGATGCGCGTCGCGTTGTCGCCGAGGATCCGGTCGAAGTCCGCGCGGGAATCCTGGTACGTGCGCTGGAGGTGCTGCACGCCGAGGCGGATCGGCGTGAGCGGATTCTTGATCTCGTGCGCCACCTGCCGCGCCATTTCGCCCCACGCGAGCACGCGCTGGGCGCGCGCGAGTTCCGTCACGTCGTCCAGCGTGAGCACCGCGCCGCCGCTCCCCAAGCGCGTGAGCCGCGCTTGCATTTGCTGCTCGCCGAGCGCGGTCTCGAATTCCTCTTCCTCGCGATCCGATGCGAGGAACGTGGCCACCTGCCGCGCGATCACGGCGTTCACGCGCGCGAGCGGCGTGCCCAGCGGCAGCGGGTGATCGAGCAACGCTTCGGCGCGCGGGTTCGCGATCGTCACGTCGCCGCCGGGACCGAGTGCCACCACGCCGGTGGCCACGTTGCGCAGCACCGCGCTCGTGCGCCGCTCGGCCGCCTCGAGCGCCGCGCGGCTCGCGCCCAGGTCCGCGGCCATTCGCCGGAACGCCGAGAATACCGGCCTGAACTCGGCGGGCGGCTCGCCTTCGAGCGGCGGCTCATGCTCGCCCGCCGCGATCGCGAGCGCCGCGGCGCGCAGCGAGCCGATGGGCTGCGCGAGCGCGCGCGAGGCGGCGCGGCTGAGCGCCAGCGCCGCGAGCGCGCCGAGCACCGTGGTGAGCGCCAGCAGCACGGCGAGGTCGCGCCGGCGCTGGTCGAGCGCGAAGTCCTCGAGGCGCCCCGGCGCGCCGAGCACGTAGGCCTCGCCGGCATCGACGATGCCCGCGCGATAGCCGAACAGCGCACGCTCCCCGGCGACGCGCTCTTCTTCGCCTGCGAACTCTTCGTGCCCCTCGCGCAGCAGCAGGTAGGTGGCCGGATCGAGCAGCCGCCCCGTGGGCGCGAGCGCGTCCCACAGCGGGTCGCTCGACCAGCGCAGCAGCCCCGCGCGGTATACGAGCAGCGGCGTGCGCAGCCGGTCGCCGGTGGAGTCCATGCGCGCGATGTCGCTGCTCTCCACCGCGCGCAGCGTCTCGCGCACCACGAGCTCGCGCGCCTGACGGTCCTCCGTGAGCAGGCGCTCGTAGCTCCAGAGCGCGAAGCCGAGCGCCGGCAGCACGAAGAAGACGAACAGCGCCAGCGAGAGCCGCGCGCGATAGCTCGCCATCCAGCGTCGCAGCCCTGCGCGCATCCATCGCCGGCTCACGCGGCCGGGCGCGGCGGTGAGGATCCACAGGAGCGCCAGCAAGGTGACGTCGAGCATCACGACGAGCGCACCGCGCTGCGCGAGCACGATCGGCGAGCGCAGCGCGATCTCAATGTGCGCGCGGCGCGGGCCGTGCATGGTGCGCACGACCCGGTCGCCGTGCAGATCGTCGCCGCCGCGGTACCATGTGGTGCGGCCCGCCTCGACGGCGCCGCCCGGATCCACGCCCGCGAACGAGATCTGGTACGGCGGTTCGCCGTGCTCGCGCGGCGCCAAGCCGAGCAGCGGCATGTACGGACTCTCGGGGATCAGACGCGTGCGCGGAGCGACCGTGACCGTGGTCGCGCCGCCACCATACGACGGCACCGCGAGCGCCGTGAGCACGCCCGGCATCGCGAGCACCGTCTCCACCAGCGGACGTCCGGCGCGTCCCGCCCCCACGATCAGATCGCGCGCGGCGTCCGCCGGCAGCTCGATGGGATCGAGCGCGATGTGCGCGCGGATCTCGCCGGTGGGACTCCATCGCGTGAGCGCCACCGGGAACCCCGCGCCCACGAGGTCCGAGTGCATGTAGGCCTGCAGCAGCTCGGGCTCCGTGAGCGGCGGCGGCTGCATCGCGAGCACGCCGCCGAAGCGTGCCAGCAGCGCGGTCACGTCGGGATCGGGCGACGTCAACTCGTCCAGATCGCGATTCGCGAGCGCCGTGCGGCCGCGCACGCCCGCGTTCCACGTGAGCGTCGCGGCCCCGCACGCCGCGACGATCCCGGCAGCGAGCACGTATCGTTTGTGCGGCCGGGAGATCGCGAGCGCGCCCACCGCGGCCATCCATAGTAGCGTGTACCAGGAGGGCCAATCGCCCGGCGGCTCGAGGATGATCGTACCGGTGATCGCGCCGACGCTGGCCAGCAGCGGCGCGAGCCACACCGGCAGCACGCGCGCGCGGCCGAGCGCGGAGCGGCCGGCCGCCGCGGCGGCCACCAGCAGCGTGGCCGCAGTGAGGAACAGCGAAACCTCCCAGGCGAGCCACAACGTGATCGTCACGCCGCCGGGCGGCGGCGACACGCCGCGCGCGAGCGCTCGCATGAGGAACGGCGCCGCGCCCACCACTGCCGCCGCCACGAGCAAGGCGATACCGCGCGACGGCGTGCGCAACCGTGCGCGGAGCGCCAGCATGAGCGCGAGCAACGCGAATCCCGCCGCCACCGTGAGCGCGCCGGCGCTCGCCGTGAACGGCCCGCCGATCTTCGCGTAGTACACGGTTGGATCGAACAGCACCGAGCGTGACGACAGCGCGCTCAGCGGCGCCACCGCGACCGCGAGCAGCACCGCCGCGAGCGGCGCCAAGCGCCAGGCCACTCCGCGCCCCAGCCGCCAGGACGCCGCCACCATGAACACCAGCGCGATCGCGACCAGCGGCAGCCCGCTCGTCCGCGCCCGGTCCGATTCGATCAGCCGCGCCTCCTCGGAGTCCGGCGCCACCGCTTCCGCGCGCAACAACGTATCGCGACCGTCCGCGAACGTCGCCACCTGCGGGCCTCCGTCCTCGAGCGGCACGAGCAAACGGAATCCGCTCAAGCCCTCGCGCAACGCGACCTCGCCATCCACCGGTGACGTGAGACGGTCGGCCGGCGGCTCGGCGTGCACCACCGCGGTGGCCAGCGCGCGCCGATCGCCGCGCAGCGCCGTCGCGTACATCGTCGCATAGAATGGGCCGCGCGCGATCCCGATCGGCGCGGTGAGCGAGTCCGCCTCCGTGAACATCCGCCCCGCCCACGCGAGCGGCTGCCCCTTCGCGTACAACAGCACGCCGCGCTCGCTGCCCGGCGCGAGCGGTCCGAGCGCGCGAAACGCTTCCACCGGATCGGCCGGCGCATCGAGCGCGCGCATGGCCGCCTCGCGCAGCGACGTGGCGGTGCGCGCGTACGCCCCGCTGAGCGCCAGCGCGCCGCGTTCGAGGCGCGCCGTGCGATAGGACGGCCAATCGGAGGAGATCCGCGTGAGGCTGAGCTGCGACACCGACGCGAGCGCGACGAACAGCACCGCGGCGGCGCCGAACGCCAGCGCCCAGCCGCGCGCCCGCACCGGCAGCCGCGACCCGAGGAGCATCGCGACACCGGTGGCGGCGGCCGCGACCGCGAGGTAGCGTACTCCTGGGTCGCGCAACCACCACGCGGCAGCCACCGCCGCGGCGGCTGCCGCAGCGGTCCAGAGCATTGCCGGCGCGCCCGACGCGCCGGACACGCCCTCACCTCGTTCGATACCGCGAATCGGAATGACCGCTGCCCTCCGCGCCGTCGCGTCCGCGCCACGGCGCCTCAAGGAGATGACCCCAGCCGAGGTCGCGGCCCTCATGGTCGAGGACCCGCGCCTCATCGTGCCCGTCGGCACCTGCGAACCGCGCGGCGCTCAACTGCCGCTCGGCGCGCCGACCATCATCGTCGAACGTCTCGCCGATGATCTGTCCGCGGCCTTCGGCGTGCTGCGCGCCCCCGCCGTGGAGTATGGCGTCTTCCACGCCGGGGCGCGCCCCACGCCCGGCGACAGTTCCGTGCGCCGCAAGACGCTCCATCGCTATCTCAACGACCTCATCGCCGAGTGGGAGAACGCCGGCTTCAAGGAATTTATCCTCCTCAGCGCCAACGACCACATCTACCACCAGGAGGCGCTCATCACTGTAGTGACGCGCTCCGCGCGCTTGCGTGTCGCCGACCTGTGGACGATCCCGATGGCGGACCTCCTATCCACCGATCCCGGCCCGTTGCCCGGCGGCGAAGCCGAGACGTCGATCCTGCTACACCTCGCGCCCTCGCTGGTGCGCCTCGACCGGGCCCGCGACCAGCCGCTCACGGCGGCGGAATACGCTCGTTACCGGGGTGGTCGACTGCGCGTCCCCGACGAGAACGCACGGAGCCTGGGCTGCCCCAGCTCCGCGAACGCCCTCACCGGGCGCGCGTTGTATGAGCGGATCCGCGAACGGGTCGGCCAGCGGCTCTTCCTCACCACCGACGGCGACGAATGAACGCCATTCCGATCCGCTGGGCCATTCTCGCCGGCGCCCTCGCGGTGGCCGCAGCGAAGCTCCCCGCCCCGGCCGCGGCGCAGGAAACGATCGTGGACGAGGGCAGCTTCACCATCTTCCGGAAAGGCGCGCGCGTGGGCCGCGAGACGTTCACCATCCGCCGCTCCGTGACCGCCAACGAGGACGTGTACGTCGCCAACGCGACCGTCGATTTCGACGCGCAACGCCTCACGCCGGCGCTCCGCACCGACACAGGCTTCGCGCCCCTCGCCTACCAGATGGAAGTGCGCACCAACGACCAGCTGCAATTGCGGCTCAAGGGTGTGATCGCGCGCGGTCGGTTCAGCGCGCGCGTGCGTACGCCCACGGGCGAGGCCGCGAAGGAGTACATCGTGTCGGATGGGGCCCTCGTGATCGACGATGATGTCTTCCACCAGTACTACTTCCTCGCGCAGCGTTTCAAGGGGGCGGCGTTCTCCGTGCCCGTGGTGATCCCCACGCGCAACGTGCAGCAGACGATGCATGTGCAGCCGATGGGCGTCGAGCGCGTCGTGGTCGGCGGCACGCCCACCGACGCGCATCGGCTGAACGCGACCATCACGGGCGGCGCGACGCGCGACATTTGGGTAGATTCCAAGGGCCGGGTGCTCAAGGTGACGCTCGGCGAAGTGAGTGCGGTCCGCGACGAGATGCCGCGCTGATCGGAACGCGTTTCCGAGCTCGTTCCGGCACCAACCGCGCCCCGCCTTGCACCGGCGGGGCGCGTTGCATCACGGCGTGAAACCGTCGTGTCCAAGCGGCCGTACGTTCACCAGGACATCAACCAGGAATCCAACCGATGCGAGTTTCGAAGTCCGTCGCGGCCGCCAGTCTCGTTCTGGGTACCGCCATTTTCGCGGTATCTGCGAGCGCTCAAGTGGCGACCGATACGACCGGGCCGGCCCTTACGCTCGAGCAGGCAGTGGCGCTCGCGCTCAAGAATAATCCGGAATACCAGCAGGTGGTCGACCAGCGGAGTCCCGCGTCGGCTCGGAACAAGGCGGCGTACGCCGCGTTCATTCCGAACGCCGGCGTGAGCCTTTCGGGCGGCTATCTGCAACAGGGCCCGATCAACGTCAACGGCGTGACCGGTCTGACCACCGGCTCCGACCAGGTCCAGTCGGGGTACGGGATCAATCTGAACTATCAACTGAACGTCACGACGTTCACGAATCCATCGCGCACCGGCCACACGCTGGATGCCGCCGATGCCGACATCGCGAGCGCGGCGGCGACGCTCCGCTCGAACGTCGCGGACTCCTATCTGCTCGTGCTGGTCGACGAGGCGAACGCGTCGCTGCAGGATTCGCTGATCGTGAGCAACCAGATCCAGGTGGACCTGGCGCAGGCCAAGTTGTCGGTCGGATCCGGTACGCAGCTCGATCTCTCCAAAGCCAAAGTGGGCCTCGGAAACCAGAAGATCGCGGCGATCCGCGCGAACAATCAGACGCAGGTCGACCGGCTGGCGATGTTCCAGTTGATCGGCATTCCCGAGCCGCCGGGCGTCCGGCTGGTCACGCGGATCCCGGTCACGCGGCCCACGTTCAGCCTCGATTCCGTGCTCTCGCTCGCGCGCCACTATAACCCGGCGCTCATGGCGCTCGAAGCGCGCTATGCCGCGGCGCAGACCGGCACGACGCAAGCGAAGGGCACCTTCCTGCCCACGCTCTCGGCGCAGGCGGGCTGGGGCGGATACGCGAACCAATACACGAATTCCGATTTCCCGGTGAGCTCGGCCACATCGAATTACTTCGCGGGTCTCTCGAGCTGCGCCACGCAGGACTCGGTGCGCACGGGCGTCGGCATGGCCAATCTCAATTGCAACGCGCTCTATCTGCCGCCCGACACGGCGGCGATCCTGAAGCAGAATGCCGCCGTGCGGAACTGGGCGTTCACCAAGTCGCCCTTCCAGGCGAGCATCACCTTGTCGCTCCCGATCCTCGATGGCTATCAGCGCATCGCGGGCGTGGAAGATGCGAAGGCGGCGGAGAACGACGCGCGCTACCGCATCCGTTCGCAGGAACTCAGTCTCACCGCGAGTGTGACGAGCGCGTATCTCACGCTTCAGGCGGCGATCGAAGCGTACGACCTGTCCGTCGAGAACGAGGCCCAGGCGCAGCTTGCGCTCAATCTCGCCCAAGAGAAGTACCGCGTGGGTTCCGCGACGGCCGTCGACCTGTCCACGCAGCGCGACCAGTTCCAGCAGGCCGTCGAGCAGCGCTTCGCATCGATCTTCGATTATCACCGGGCATTCGCCGCGCTGGAACGCGCGGTGGGCCGTCCTCTGCGTTAACCAGGGCTCACACAAATGACCAAGCGAAAGAAATGGATCGTCCTCGGCGTCCTCGTCGTCATCGTGGCCGGCGCAGTCGGATTCGCGGTGCAGAAGGGCGGCAACCAGGGTACCGTGGTGCGCGAGGAGAAGGTCGGTAAGCGCGATCTGATCGCTTCCGTCACCGCGAGCGGCCAGGTGCAGCCGCACGTCAAGGTGGACGTCGCGTCCGATGTCAGCGGCCGCATCCTGCGCCTTGCCGTGAAGGAGGGCGACATGGTGAAGAAGGGGCAGTTCCTCCTGCAGATCGACCCCTCCACCTACCAGGCCGATGTGCAGCGCAACCAGGCCGCGGTGGCCGCCGCGCGCGCCGACCTGGCGCGCTCGAAAGCGAATCTCGACCAGTCGAAGAGCGCCCTCAGCCGGTCGCAGGAGATCTCGAAGACGAATTCGACGCTCGTGTCGGCCGAACAGATGGAGCAGCTGAGCACCACGGTGGATGTGAACCAGGCGCTCTATGAGTCGGCGAAGCATTCGATCGACCAGGCGACCGCCGCGCTCGCGAACGCACAGTCGCTGCTCGCCAAGACCACCATCAACGCCCCAATGAGCGGCAAGATCACGCGACTCGCGGTGGAACAGGGCGAGACCGCGGTCCCCGGCACCTTCAGCAAGGACCAGGCGCTGCTGCTCACGATCAGCGACATGAGCATGCTCGAGACGAAGGTGAAGGTCGATGAGACCGACGTCGCGCGCATTTCCGTGGGCGATTCCGCCACGATCGAGATCGATGCGTTCCCCGACACCACCTTCCGCGGCAAGGTCGTGGAGATCTCCAACTCCGCGCTCGTGGCGTCGGGCACCGCGAGCTCCACGTCCGGCGATCAGGCGGTGGACTACTCGGTGAAGGTGCAGCTGCTCAATCCGCCGCGCGACACGCGGCCGGACTATTCGGCCACGGCCAAGATCATCACCGACACGCGCACGAACGTGATGAGCATTCCCATCATCGCGCTCACCGTGCGCGAGCACGAGAAGAACGAGAACAAGGACTCCGCGGCGGTGGTGCTCGGCAAGAAGGCCGCGAAGGACGTGGGCAAGCGCGATGTCGAAGGCGTCTTCGTCGTCGGAAAGGACAACAAAGTGGCGTTCCGGCCCGTAAAGATCGGGATCGCCGGTGAAGAGTACTTCGAAGTGCTCAGCGGCCTCCAGGAAGGGGAGACGATCGTCTCCGGCAGCTTCCAGGCGATCCGCGAACTGAAGGAGGGCACGGTGGTGAGAGAGATCAAGAAGGATACGACGAGCAACGTGAAGAAGCCCGCGGCCGCGGTGGCCAAATCGTGAGCCCGAACACCGGAGAGTACGGGCTCAGCACCACCTCCGAGCGGGAAGTCGTCACCGGCACCGCCGGTGCGGCGCCCAGCAAGGAGTGGGTGATCGTGACGCGGAACATCTCGCGCGATTACGACATGGGCGGTGAAGTGGTGCGCGCGCTCCGCGGCGTGGACCTCGCGATCCGCCGCAACGAGTACGTGGCAATCATGGGCCCTTCGGGCTCCGGGAAATCCACGCTCATGAACCTCATCGGTTGCCTCGATACGCCGAGCGGCGGCGAGTATTGGCTCAACGGCGAGCTCGTTTCTACGATGGCGGACGACGATCTGGCGCACGTGCGGAACCGGGAGATCGGGTTCGTCTTCCAGACGTTCAACCTGCTCCCGCGTGCGAGCGCACTCGCGAACGTGGAGCTGCCGCTCGTGTACGCCGGCGTCCCGAGCGCGGAGCGAAAGCGCCGCGCCGCGGAGGCGCTCGAGCGCGTGCAATTGGCCGACCGCATGGACCATCGCCCGAACGAACTCTCGGGCGGCCAGCGGCAGCGCGTCGCGATCGCGCGCGCGCTCGTGAACCGGCCGGCGATCCTGCTGGCCGACGAACCGACGGGTAACCTCGACTCCACCACGAGCGAGGAGATCATGCGCGTGTTCGAAGGGCTGGCGCAGGGCGGCCAGACGGTCATCATGGTCACGCACGAACCCGACATCGCGCGGCACGCCAAGCGCGTGATCCAGCTGCGCGACGGGCGCGTGGCGTCGGACGAGAACCAGGCCAAGTTCATCGCGCGCACGGTGGGCGTGTGAGCGCCATGCAGCTCTTCGACGCGATCATCCTCGCGCTGCAACAGATCCGCGTGCAGAAGCTGAAGAGCTTCTTCACGCTGACTCGGCGTCATCATCGGCGTGATGTTCCTGATCGCGGTGGTCTCGATCGTCGAAGGGCTGAACAAGAAGATCGAAGTGGACTTCGCCGGGAAATTCCTCGGTGTGAACACCTTCAACGTGCGGCGCATGCCGAACATCGGCATGGGCGATGTCACGGAGGCGGAGTGGCGCGCGTGGCAGCAGCGGCCGCGCATCACCGCAGCCGACGCCGACGCGATCCGCGCCGGGCCTGCCCGCCGATGCGCGACTGGGCCATCCAGGATGCGCGCGACGTGCACGCCTCAGACCGACTACACGCGCAGCGGCGGCAGCGTGCTCGGCCGAGGCCGTGACCGCCGGGCTATTTCACCATCAAGGACATCGGCGTCGAGAAGGGCCGGCTCTTCTCCGAACAGGAGGATGCGCTGGGCGTCGCCGGTGGTCGTCATCGGCACCGATGTCGCGAAGACGTATCTTCCCGAACATCGACCCGATCGACCGGATCATCAAGCTCGAAGGGTACGAGTTCCGCGTGGTCGGCGTGATGGAGAAGCAAGGCACGTCGCTCGGCTTCAACTTCGACAACCAGATATTCGGCCCCTTCCACAGCGTGATGAATCGCGTGACGCTGTCGCACCGCGACATTGCGGGCATCGTCGTGCAGGCGCCGTACGAGCAGTCGATGCCCGAGCTGCAGACGCACCGTGCGCGAGATCATGCGCCGGCGGCGGCATCTGCGCCCGGGCGAGGCCGGACAATTTCGTGCTCGAGACCACGCAGTCGGCCTTCTCGGCGTGGGACAAGATCAAACAAGTGCTCGTGAAGGCCGGCATCGCGCTCCCCGCGATCGGCCTCGTCGTGGGCGCGATGGTCATCATGAACATCATGCTCGTGGCGGTTGCGGAGCGGACGCGGGAGATCGGCATCCGCAAGGCGCTCGGCGCGCGGCGACGCGACATCCTCTGGCAGTTCCTTGTGGAATCGTCCACGCTGAGCGTCGTCGGATCGCTGATCGGGATCGCGTTCGGCTTCGGCATTTCGCTCCTCGTCACGACGTTCGGGTTGCCGACCTCGGTCGCGCCGTGGAGTGTTGTTCTCTCGGTGGTCGTGGGCGCGGGTGTCGGCATCGTCGCCGGCACGCTGCCGGCCATGAAGGCCGCGCGACTTGACCCGATCGTCGCGCTGAGGTCCGACTGATGGCCCCGGCATGCCGCAGCTACCTGCTCGAGATCGCGAGCGCGCTCGGCGAGGGCATTCGCATCGCCTTCGAAGGCATGTGGGCGAACAAGGTACGCTCGGCCCTCACCGTCATGGGCATCGCGATCGGCGTGTTCGTCGTGACGACGATGAGCGCGGCGGTGCACGGCATCAACGCTGGCGTCGAGAAAGGGTTCGCGGCGGCCGGCCCCACGACGTTCTACATCACGAAGTGGCCGATCGCCGTGAACAATTGCAGCGGCGCGGAGACCTGCCCGTGGATCCGCTATCAGCCGCTCACGGTCGCGGAGGCGACCGAGATCGCGAAGGAGCCCACGATCAAGGGCGTCATCGCGCACGTGAATACGTCCTCGTCCGTCAAGTACAAGGACCGCTCACTGCCCGGCGCACAGGTGGAGGCCTGTACACCCGGGCTGGACCGACGTGGACTGGCGGCGACATCAGCCCGGGGCGCAGCTTCACCGAGAACGAGAATTCCAGCGCGGCGCAGGTCACCCTGATCGACGACAATCTGAAGGGCCGGCTGTTCGCGGGAGCCGAAGCCGTCGGCAAGTCGATCTCGGTGGATGGCAAGCCGTTCCTGGTGATCGGCGTGTATCACCCGAGCCCGAACATCTTCGACGCGGGGTCCAAGCGGGAAGCTGATCATTCCGTTCGAGACCGCGCGCCGCCGCCTGGATGTGGGCGTGCGTTGGCTCGATCTCACCGTGAAGCCGCGCGATGGCGTGGCGCAGGACGAGGCGATGGATGACGCCGTGGCGGTGCTGCGGACGCACCGGACGCTGCGCCCGTGGCAGACCAACACCTTCTTCGTCAGCTCGCAGGAGAAGGTGCTCGAGCTCTACAACAAGATCATCGGCACGATCGCCTGGGTCATGATCGGGCTCTCGGCGATCGGCCTGCATGGTGGGCGGCGTCGGCGTCGTGGCGATCATGATGATCTCCGTCACCGAGCGCACGCGCGAGATCGGCGTGCGCAAGGCGCTTGGCGCGACGCGAGGCCTGATCCTCTGGCAGTTCCTGGTGGAGGCCGCGACGATGACGAGCGTGGGCGCCATCGTCGGACTCGTCACTGGCGGCGCGCTCTCCGCGGTCGTACGCGCATTGACCCCCATCGAAGCGAGCATCCCGCCGATCGCGATCGTCCTGGCGCTCTTGGCCAGCGCGCTCACCGGCATCGCCTTCGGCATGATCCCCGCGATCCGCGCCGCACGCCTCGATCCCGTGGAAGCGCTGAGATACGAATAACTACAGACTGAGACTCTGGAGTCGCCCTCTAACGTCTAGGTCTAGCGTCTAGGTCTGCAGTAGAAATAACAGTGAACCCCGGACTGTAGAATGCACTTCCTCGACGCCATCAAACTCGCGCTCCAACAGATCCGGGTGCAGAAGCTCAAGAGCTTCTTTACCCTGCTCGGCGTCATGATCGGCGTCATGTTCCTTGTGGCGGTGATCACGATCGTGCAGGGCATGGGCCGCTACATGGAAGAGGATTTCGTCGGCAAGCTGATGGGGGTGAACACCTTCGAGCTGCGCCGCTTCCCGAGCATCAATCTCGGCAATGTCACCGACGCCGAGTGGAAGGAGTGGACGCGACGCCCGTACCTGCGCGACGCCGACATCCATCCGGTGGTGGACGGGCTTCCTGACGGCACGAAGTGGGCCGTGCGGAACACCCAGTGGCAGCAGTACATGGAGTCGCAGTACGCGCGGCGGCGGCAGGCGCAGCTCTTCGCCGTGTCGGGCGACTTCTTCTCCATCCAGCGCATCGACATCGCGAAGGGGCGCGTGATCGCGCCGCAGGAACTCGATCACGGCTCGCTCGTGACGGTCATCGGCAACGACGTCGCGACGCACTTCTTCCCGAACCTCGATCCACTGGGCCGCGAGCTCAAGATCGGCGGGATCAACTACACCGTCGTGGGCGTCGCGCTGCCCCAGGGCAGCGTCTTCGGCCAGTCGCCTCGACAAGTTCGCCGTGGTGCCGCTCAAGTCGCCCGGCCGCCGGCTCACACAGCCGCCCGGCGTGCTCGCGACGATCCTCATCCAGAGCGCGTCGGTGTCGCAGATGAAGGATGTAATGGAGCAGGTGCGCGCGACGATGCGCGGGCGTCGCAAGTTGCACCCGGGGCAGCCCGACAACTTCGTGATGTTCACGTCACAGGCGGCGCTCGCGTTCTGGGACAAGATCAAGAGCATCATGACCATCGCTGGCGTCGTGATCCCGGGCGTCGGACTCGTCGTGGGCGCCATGGTGATCATGAACATCATGCTCGTGGCCGTCGCCGAGCGCACGCGCGAGATCGGCGTGCGCAAGGCGCTCGGCGCGCGCCGCCGCGACATCCTGCGCCAATTCCTTGCCGAGTCCGCGACGCTGAGCACCGTGGGCGCCGCGATCGGCGTCTCGCTCGGCATCGGGATCGCCGCGATCCTGCGCGTCGCCTTCTCGCTGCCGATGGACGTCACCCTCTGGTCACTCGCCCTCGGCGTGTTCGTCGGCACGGTCACCGGTGTCGTGGCGGGCGTGTATCCCGCGTCGCGCGCGGCGCGGCTCGATCCCGTCGCGGCCATGAGGCAGGAATAGCATGAGCATCTCCGACCGCCTCTACTCCACCGTCGAGGGGATCAACATCGCGCTCGAGGCGCTGCGTACGAACAAGGTGCGCGCGTTCCTCACGATCATGGGCGTGGCGGTGGGCGTGTTCGTCGTGACGGCGATGGCGGCCGCGGTCCACGGGTTCCAGGCGTCGGTCGAGTCGGACATCGCGTCGGTCGGCCCCAATAGCTTCTTCGTCTTCCGCCGCGCCGATTTCTTCTCGAACTGCGACGGATCCGACGAGACCTGCCCGTCCCGCCACAACCCGCCGATCACGCTGCGCGAGGCCGAGCGGCTCCAGACGCTGCCGACGATCGATGTCGTGACCGCGCACATGAACGGCTCGGCGTCGTTCAAATACAAGGACCGCGAGCTCAAGGGCGCCGGCGTCGATGCGTACACGGCGAACTGGGCCGACGTGGACGGCGGCACGATCGAGCCGGGGCGCAATTTCACGCCATCCGAAGCGGCGGCCGGCACGCGCGTCATGATCGTCAACGACAAGATGGCGGAGCAGCTCTTCGGCGAGTCGAGCCCGATCGGCAAGGTGATCTTCGCGGACGGCGTGCCGTTCAACGTGATCGGCGTGTACCACAGCTCGGTCGGATTCTTCGGCACCCCCACGGAACAGGACGCCGACCGCCCGCAGGCGAAGGTCGCCTTCCAGACCGGGCACAAGTATCTCGATCTGTGGATCCGCGGCCTCGACCTGACCATCCGGCCGGCCGACGGCGTGGCGCGCGACGATGCGATGGATGACGTGACCGCGGCGCTGCGCGGCATGCGCGGCCTCCGTCCCGCCGCGATCAACAATTTCGCGATCGTCGGCCAGGACAAGCTGCTGCAGAGCTTCAATCAGTTCACCGGCACGTTCTTCGTGTTCATGATCGGACTCGCCTCCGTAGGCCTGTTGGTAGGCGGCGTGGGCGTGGTGGCGATCATGATGATCTCCGTCACCGAGCGCACGCGTGAGATCGGCGTGCGCAAAGCACTCGGCGCCACGCGCGGCACGATCCTCTGGCAGTTCCTGGTGGAGGCCGCGACGCTCACCACGATCGGCGCCAGCACCGGCCTGATCATCGGCGGCGGCATCGCGGTAGGGATCAATAAGTTGACGCCCATTCCCGCGAGCGTCCCGCCCGGCGCCGTCGTCGCCGCCCTCATGGGCGCCGCCGTGACGGGCGTGATCTTCGGCATGGTGCCGGCGCTGCGGGCGAGCCGCTTGGACCCGGTCGAGGCGCTGCGGTACGAATGACTGCAGCCCTAGGCGCTAGACCTAGACGTTAGAAAGCGTCTACTCGCGCGTTCGCATTCTAACGTCTAGGTCTAAGGTCTAAGTCTGC
Source organism: uncultured Gemmatimonadaceae bacterium (assembly GCA_963716745.1). Classification (GTDB taxonomy): domain Bacteria; phylum Gemmatimonadota; class Gemmatimonadetes; order Gemmatimonadales; family Gemmatimonadaceae; genus DATKOH01. The sequence goes on along the minus strand of OY970320.1, from coordinate 3,011,359 downwards.
AGTTGGACTCGAAGCCACGCCGCGGCGCGCCACACTCGAATCACCGCTAGATTCAGGGAATGCAGTTCCTCGACGTCCTGATCCTCGCGTTCGGCCAGATCCGCGGCAGCAAGCTGCGCACCTTCTTCACGCTCCTCGGGATCATCGTCTCGGTCGCGTTCCTGGTCGCGGTCGTCGCGATCATCCAGGGCATGAACGCGTACGTGAAGGAGAGTATCGCCGGCGCGATGATCGGCACCAACACCTTCCAGGTGCGGCGCACGCCCATCCGCGTGGGCCTCTACGACGAGGACGCGATGCGGCTCGTCGCAAAGCGGCCGCGCATCACGCTCGCCGACGCGGAGATCGTGCGCGCCGCCATCCCCGACGCCGAAGCGATCAGCATCCAGAGCGGCTGGCCCACGCCGCAGGCCGACGTCGTCTGGGGCGACCGCACGCTCGGCGACGTGCTCATGTTCGGGATCACCCCCGAGTACCAGGTGGTGCAGGACTATCGCTTCGAAAGCGGCCGCCCGCTCGAGCGGCTGGACCTCGACCAGAAACGCCCGGTGGTCGTGGTCGGCGCCGACGTCGCGGAGAAGCTGTTCGAGAACGTCGAGCCCGTGGGGCAGACGATCCGCATCATGGGGCAGCAGTTCACCGTGATCGGCGTGATCGCGCGCAAAGGCCGCGTGCTCGGACAGACCTTCGACGGCTTCGTGCTGCTGCCGCTCCCGCAGTTCGAGATGCTCTTCGGCAAGCGGAAGACCACCACGGTGTCGCGTGAAGATGCGCGAAGCCGACGATGTGGCCGACGGCATGGCGCGCGCCGAGGAGGCGATGCGTCTCGCGCACCGGCTGCGCCCAGCGCAGGAGAACGATTTCTCCGTGGAGACGGCCGATGCGCTCGTGGCGTTCTGGAAGAGCCTCACCAGCGTGCTCTTCAGCGTGATCCCCGCGGTGGTCGCGATCGGGATCGTCGTGGGCGGCATCGTGATCATGAACATCATGCTGATGTCGGTCACCGAGCGCACGCGCGAGATCGGCATCCGGAAGTCGGTGGGCGCGACGCGCCGCGACATCCGCAAGCAATTCCTGGCCGAGGCGGTCATGCTGTCGGTGCTCGGCGGTGCGATCGGCGTGATCGCCGGCGCGGTGCTCGCCGCGGGCGTCACCTTGATCACGCCGCTGCCGGCGCGGGTCACGCCGTGGTCGGTATTCCTCGCGCTCGCGCTCGGCGCGGGCGTCGGGATCATCTTCGGCATCTTCCCCGCGGACCGGGCGTCCAAGCTCGATCCGATCGCCGCGATGCGCGCCGAATGAGACTCGGCGAAGCGATCCGCGAGAACGTCGCGATCGCACTCGACACGCTGCGCGCCAACAAGCTGCGCTCGGCCCTCACCATCCTCGGCGTGGTGATCGGCGTGTCCACCGTCATGACGATGGCCTCGATCGTGGAGGGCATCAGCGACCAGATCATCAACACGATCGAGATCGCGGGGCCCACCACGTTCTACGTGATGAAGATCTTCTCCCAGACGCCGCTCAATCCCGACCGCCTGCCGAAGTACGTGCGCATCCGCCCCGATCTCGTGGAGGCGGAAGCCCAGCGCGTCGCGCAGCTGCCGGAGATCGAGTATGCCGCGATCTGGGCGCAGCTCTTCGGCAAGCTGGAGTTCCAGTCGAATCGCTCGCAGGCCCTTACCATTTTCGCCGCCGACGACCGGTACAGCGAGATCCAGGGCGGCGAATTGATCAAGGGGCGGTGGTTCAGCCGCTCGGAGATGTCGAGCGGCGCGCCGGTGTTCGTGATCACCGAGAAGTTCGCGAACAAGCTGTTCGGTCAGCAGGATCCGATCGGCAAGTCGATGAAGGTGCTCACGCGCCCCGTCACGGTGATCGGCGTGTTGCAGGAGGCGGATAACGTGTTCGCGCCGCCGGGCCAGGAGGTGGGCGGCGTGGTGCCGTTCCGCTTCGCCGATCACGCCTATCACATGGACAAGACGAACGCGCTGTTCATCGGCGTGAAGCCCAAGAAATCCGTGAGCGCGGAAGATGCGCAGGACGCCGTGATGGTCGCGATGCGCAACATGCGCCACCTCCGTCCCGGTGAACCCAATACCTTCGATTTCATCACGCAGGATCAGATCCTCGATGTATTCAAGAAACTCACCGGCGTGTTCTACGGCGTGATGATCGGGCTCTCCGGCGTGGGGCTGCTCGTGGGCGGGATCGGTGTGATGGCGATCATGATGGTCTCGGTCACCGACCGCACGAGAGAGATCGGCGTGCGCAAAGCGCTCGGTGCGCGCCGTGCCGACATCCTGTTCCAGTTCCTGCTGGAGGCCGCGACGCTCACCGGCATCGGCGGCGCGATCGGCATCGTGATCGGACTGAGTTTCGGGATGGGCGTAACGTCGCTCATGGGCGTGAGCGCCCGCCCGCCCGTGGGGATCACGCTCATCGCCGTCTTCGTGAGCATCCTGATCGGCGTGACATTCGGGATCTATCCCGCGATCAGGGCGGCGCGGCTCGATCCGGTGGAGGCGCTGAGGTACGAATGACTGCAGACCTAGACGCTAGACCTAGACGCTAGAATGCGACTTGAGACCGTAGTCTTAAGTCTCAGTCTAACGTCTCAGTCTGCAGTGTCGACTCGCGGGACGAGCGGGGCAACACACCCTCCCTCTGCGCAGACTCGACGATCACCGTCTCAACAAGCCCCGGCTTCTCCTCATGCGCCAAATGCCCGCAGTCGCCGATCTCGACGAGGCGCGCGCGCGGGAAGGCGCCGGCGAGGCGGTCGGCGCTGCGCGGCGGCACCCACGGATCGTTGAGCGCCACGGCGAGCGTGACGGGTGTCGTCAGCTTCGCGAGATCGCGCTGGAGCGTCACCGAATCCCAGTTCGCGAACATCGTCGTCACGGCGCCCATGTGGCGGCGCGAGCGCAGGAATCCCCCGTAGAGCGCCGCCTGTTCCGGGGACAGGTACGATCCCGTGGAGCGCAGCAGCGAATCCTCGAGCGAAGCGGTCGCCATCTCGGTGCCGAGTCCGTCCACGAAGGAGTTCCGCGACGAGACTTGAGCGGCTGGCGCGAGCAGCGTCCACATCTGGCGGCGCGGCGGCGTGAGCGCCGCGTTGATCCCCACCAATGTCTTAAAGGGCACGCTCCGGTCGAGCGCGAGGCGCAGCAGCACCGCCATGCCCGCGGCGTGCGCGACGCCGGCCACCGGCGTGACGCCGAGCGCATCGAGCAGGACGCCGACCTCCTTGGCGATGCCGTCGAGTGAGAGCAAGTCGGTGCGCGGCGCGGTGGTGAATCCGTGCCCCGGCAAGTCGGGCGCGATCACGGTGAATCGCGTCGCGAGGCGCGGCGCGAGATCACGCCATGTGTGGGTCGCGGCGCCCGTCCCGTGAATGAGGAGCAGCGGCGGCCCGTCGCCGAAGAGTTGCACATGCCAGCGCTGCCCGCCCGCCTCGACGAAGCGGCTCGCACTCCGGTTGGGCCAGAGGGCGCCGAGTTCAGACCAGCTGGGCGTATCGGGCACGATGGAATGTATATCGGCAACGGCGATGGTAGTACCGCGTGAGGCGGGGTTGGTACCGCTGACGTCGTGTGTGGCGTTGGCGCTGGGAACCGCGGATCCCTCGGTAGTCACCGTTCCCAACGCTAACGCCACACACGCCTCTCGCGGTACAAACCCCGCCCTCAGCGGTTCTATGAACGCCGTCGGCGGTGAGTATATTCCCCGCCATGTCACCGGTAACAATTCTCGCCATCGCTGCGCACCGAGATGATGTCGAACTCACCTGCGGCGGTACGCTCGCCCGCAGCGCCAAGCAAGGTCATCGCACGGCGATCGTCGATCTCACGCGTGGCGAGATGGGCACTCGCGGCTCGGCCGAGCTCCGCGAGAAGGAAGCGGCGCGCGCGGCGGAGATCCTTGGGATCGCCGAGCGCGTGAATCTCGGTCTGCCCGACGCCGGCATCCACAACACGGATGAATCACGCGCCGCGCTCGTGCACGAGATCCGGCGGCTCCAGCCGCAGGTCGTGCTCGCGCCGGCGTTCGGCGGCCGCCACCCCGATCATCGCATCACCGCCGAACTCGTGCGCGACGCGTGCTTCCTCTCCGGCCTCGCGAAGTACGCGGCCGCTGGCGCCAAGGCGCACCGTCCGCGGAAAGTGATCCACTGCCTGAGTTACCGCGAGGATCACGTGAAGCCGACGTTCGTGGTGGACATCACGGATGTGTTCGAGCAGAAGATGGAGGCGGTGCGCGCATACGAATCGCAATTCGCCGGCGCCGTGCAGGCAGGCGAGGTGTTCCCCAACACCGATTCGCTCTTCGAGATCATCCGCCATCACTCCGCGCACTACGGCTCGCTCATCCGCGCCCGCTATGGCGAGCCGTTCCACACGAGCGAAACGATGAAAGTGGATGATCTCGCCATGCTCGACGTGTCGTCCTTCTGACCGCCATGGATTATCCCACGTATCTCGCGCTCGACGAGCTGCTCTCGCTGCAGCGGGCGCAGTCCAAGCCCGAGCAACCCGACGAACTGCTGTTCATCGTGGTGCATCAGGCGAGCGAGCTCTGGTTCAAGGTGATCCTGCGCGAGATGGAGGGGCTGTTCGCGCGCCTCGAGGCGCACGACGTCACCGGCGCCATCTTCGTGACCAAACGCCTCAACGCGCTCGTGCGGATCGTGGCCGACCAGCTCTCCGCGCTCGATACGCTCCCGCCGCAGCGGTTCGCGCAATTCCGCGGTTCGCTCGGCACATCCAGCGGCTCGCAGAGCGCGCAGTTCCGCGCGATCGAGGCCGCGAGCGGGCTGCGCGAGCAGACGTTCCTGAACGCGGTGAGTGAGCACGGCGCGCCGCCCGCCATCGTGCAGCAATGGCTCTCGCGCCCCACGCTGCAGTCGCTCTTCGAGGCGGTGCTCAAGTCGAACGGGGAGAGCGCGGAGTCGATCTACACCGCCGGCGCCGAGGCGACGCCGCTGTTCCTGCTCGCGGAGGAGCTGCTGGAGTACGAGCAGGGCTTCGCGCGATGGCGCTTCCTGCACGTGCAGCTCGTGGAACGCATCATCGGCCCCGGCACGTCCGGCACCGGCGGCACGCTCGGCGCGAAGTACCTGTCGCGCACCGTAAGCCAGCGCTTCTTCCCCGCCCTCTGGGAAGTGCGTTCGCGCGTGTTCGGCGCGGGCCCGTCGAAGTGACGCTGCGCGACATCTCCATCGCGCTGACGCCCGGCACGCCGGAGTGGCCGGGCGACACACCGTACAGCTGCGGCTGGACCTGGCGGATCGCCGCTGGCGCGAGCGTGAACCTGTCGGCATTCACCACGAGCCCGCATTGCGGCACGCACGCCGACGCACCGCTGCACGTGAGCGATGGCTGGGCGGCGGCGGACGCGATGCCCCTGGATGCGTTCGCGGGCCCGGCACGGGTGCTCACGATCAGTGCCGCACCGCGCGCGCTCGAACCATCCGACCTCGCAGCGCTGGGCACCGCGCCGATCGAGCGGTTGTTGCTGCGCACGAACTGTTCGATCGCCGGCGGCACGTTCCCCGCGGCGTGGCCGGTGCTGTCGGTGGCGGCCATCGAGGCGCTCATTGCGCGCGGCCTCAAATTGCTCGGGGTCGATGCACCCAGCGTCGATGAGCGTGAGAGCAAGACCCTTCCCGCGCACCGAGCGCTCTTCGCCGGCGGCGCGTACATTCTCGAGAATCTGGACCTCCGCGGCACCGCGGATGGTATGTACGAACTGCTCGCGTTGCCGGTGAAGCTCGCCGGCCTCGACGCCGCGCCGGTGCGCGCGGCGCTCAGACCACTCTCCTGATCCCGGATCCCTGATGCCGCCGAAGGCTCCCGCGCTCGACCATCGCCCCTCGTATCTTGCCGCCGGCATCGCGTCGCTGGCGGTCTTCCTGCTCTATCTCTACACGCTCGCACCGAGCACCGCGATGTGGGACGCCAGCGAGTACATCACGGCGGCGTACACCTTCGGGCTCCCGCACCCGCCGGGCAATCCGTTCTTCGTGATCATCGGGCGCTTCTTCACGCTGCTGCCGATCGGCGCGGGCGCGGCGGTGAAGGTAAACTCGTTGGCCGCGCTCGCGAGCGCGGTGTCGAGCGGCATGTGGTTCCTGATCGTCGAGCGCGTGCTCTCGTATTGGCTGCCCGAGAAGTGGCAGCGGATCACCGGCGCCGCCGTCGCGACGCTCATTGGCGCGACCGTGTTCACGGTCTGGAGCCAGAGTGTGGTGAACGAGAAGCCGTATACCCTGTCGCTCGCCTTCTTCGCGATCGTGAGCTGGCTCACCGTACTCTGGTGCGATGACCCGGACGGCCCGAAGGCCGACAAGATCCTCATCCTCATCGCGTATCTGATCGGGCTCGGCTACACGAACCATCCGGCCGGCTTCCTCGTGATGCCCGCGGTGGGCGTCGCGGTGCTCGCGCGCCGGTGGCAGACCGTCCTGCGGTGGAAACTCGTGGCCGGCGCGCTGCTCGCGATGGCACTCGGCATGACCGTGTTCACCTTCGAGCCCATCCGGAGCGCACATTTCCCGGCGATCAATGAAGGCGAGCCGACGGGCTGCATGACCGAGTTCCACTGGGATTGCACCTTCTCCGCCACCACCAAGCAGCGGCTGGAGGACAACATCAACCGCGTGCAGTTCGGGAAGCCCGACCTATCCCAGCGACAGACCGATTTCTTCGCGGGTCAGATCGGCATGTGGTGGCACTATTTCACGTGGCAATTCGAGCGCGATCCGTACGAGAACCACTACGGACGCCAGTTCGCGTTCGCCGCGATCTTCTTCCTGCTCGGATTGCTCGGCGGCATCGCGCACTGGCAACGCGACCGGCTGAGCTTCTGGTTCTTCGGGCCGCTGATCTTCACGGTGACGCTCGCGCTCATCTACTACATGAATTTCAAGTACGGCTTTTCGCAGTCGCCGGAGCTCGGCAACACCGTGCCGCGCGAAGTGCGCGACCGCGATTATTTCTACTTGTGGAGCTATTCGGCGTGGAGCGTGTGGGCCGCGCTCGGACTCGTGTGGCTCTGGGAGATCGTCGCATTGCTCTTCACGTCCGATGCCGCGGTCCAGAGCGGCAAGAATGACGGACTGCCGCGATTCCCGCGGAAGAGTTGGCTCTTCGCGAGCCCGTTGCTGCTCTTCGCGTTCGTGCCGCTCGTGTTCAATTGGCACGACGCGCCGCGCAAAGGCGACACGTTCACGCGCGATTGGGCGGTGGACCTGCTCAACACCGTGGAGCCGTATGGCGTGGTGGTCACCAATGGCGACAACGACACATTCCCGCTCTGGTACGCGCAGGAAGTGGAAGGCGTGCGGCAGGATGTGACGGTGGCCGTGACGTCGCTGCTCAACACCGACTGGTACGTGCGGCAGATCATCCGCCGCAAACCGCGGCCGTACGATGCGGCGAAGGGCCCCGCGATCTATCGCGACCGCGCGTGGCCCGTGCCCACCGTGCCGCCGCTCACGCTCACGCTCGAAGAGGCGGACGCGGTGCCGGGCTACCAGGAACTGCCCAAGGGCGCGACGTTCGTGAAGGATTCCATCACGGCGGTGCTCCGGCCGGGTGTCTACACGCGCGACCAGATGCTGGTGCTCCGCATGATCAAGGACGCCTTCCCGCAGCGCCCGATGTATTTCTCGAGTGCGGGCTACGGCCAGCAGCTCGGATTCGGGCGGTACCTCATTCAGGAAGGGATCCTCACCAAGTTGAATCCGGTGCCTGCGCCGGTGTCGCCGCGATACGTGCCGATCCAGGGATTCGGCGCCATCGATTTGATCGGCTCGAAGACGCTATGGGATTCCGTGTATGCCGGACCCGCGACCCTCATGCGCATGGACCGCTGGGTCGATCGCGCCAGTGCCGACATTCCGACGCGTTATGTGGTGACCGCGGCAGTGCTCGGTGAGGCGTACCTGCAGCGCGGTGACACGGCGTCCGCCGCGAAGATGAACAAGCAGGCGCAAGCGCTCGCGAACGCCGTGCGTGTGAACGAACTGCTCCAGCAGCCGAAGCGCGTGGAGTGACGCGCGGCGCGTCCGCACACCGGCTGAGCGCCGCCGCGCCCTGGGCGGCGGCGCTCGCCACGCTGGCGGTGCTCGCGCTCACGCGCGGCGACGCGATGCCGGTGGGCGTGTTCTACGACGACGGGATCTATGCCGATCTCGCGAAGAGTCTGCTCGCCGGGGCGGGCTACCATCACACCGCGCTCCCGGGCGCGCCGGCGGGGGTGCACTATCCTCCGCTCTACCCAGCGTGGCTCGCGCTGTGGAGCCTCCTGCGGCCGCCGGTGGCCGCGTTGGGGTCGATCGCTTGGCTGAAGGCCGGCAATGCCTTGCTCGCGGCGGCGAGCGTCGTGGCGTGGGGACGCTGGGGCGCGCGGCGCTTCTCGCTCGGATGGGGCGCGCCGCTCCTGGCTGCGGCCGCCGTGCTCATGGTGCCGGCGCGCGCCGTGACGGGCACGCTCTTCTCCGAGCCGCTCTCGTGGCTGTTGCTGGGGCTGACGTTCGATCTCGCCGATGCGCCCGATGATGCCGCGCCACCGTCGCGGAGCCGAGCGATCGGCGCGGCGGTGATCGCGGCGCTCTTGCCCCTCGCTCGCACGATCCTGCTGCCGGTAACGCTCGCCGTCGCGTGGCGCATGGCGACGGAGCCGGGAAAACCAGTCGCAGTGCGCCAGCGCGAGGCGATGCTCGCGGCGTTCATGCTCATCCCCACGCTCGCGTGGGTGGCGTTCACGCGCCAGCACGCGCACGAGATCCCCGCGGCGTGGACGGGGAGCTACGGCAGCTACGGCGGCATGTGGCGCGAGAGCGTGAACGGCATCGGCGAATTGTTCGCGCTCATGGGTCACCAAGTGAGCGGACTCTTGCGCGTGGGACGCCAGGCGTGGAGCGCTCCGGGCATGGTGCTGGCGCTGCTCGCGACGGCGGCGGGACTCTGGCACGTGCGCGGTTGGCGTTCCGTGGCCCTGTTCGGAACGACGGGCTACCTGGCCGTAGTGCTCATTTGGCCCATCAGCCCGGACCGGTTCCTCTGGGGGATCCTGCCGCTCCTGATGATCCTGCTGGTGGGCGGCGCGTGTACGCTCGCGGCGCTCGTGCCGGAACGCTATGTCGCGAAAGTCCCGCGCGCCGCGATCGCCGCAGTGTTGCTGCTCCTGCCCGTGGCGACCTGCGCGCGCCTCAACATTCGCGGCTACCGCAACGACGGCTGGATCGTGCCGCAGCGCCACGAGGCCGAGGCGTACGCGCCGGTGGTGACGTGGGCCGCCACATTGCCGCGGGACGCCGTGATCCTCACCGCCGATGATCCACTTGTGGCGCAGGCCACAGGATTGAAGGCGGCGCCCCTGCTCTCCCCCGATCTGCGCGAAACGCGCGGCGCTCCCGCACTGCGATCGGCCGAGGAACGGGTGACGATGAGCGCCTGCGCGGCGGGCGCCGGGTGGATGGTGGTGATCGACACGCTGGACGAAGCGGGCGCCGCGATCGCCGCGATCCGCGCGAACGCGGCGAGTCCCGTGAAGCTGGGAGATCCGGTGCATCTCGACGGGGCGAGGATGGCGGTGCAGTTTCGGTGCACGCAGTAACAGCGTACCGCTGACGGCGGGGTTGGTACCGCTGACGGCGCGATGGCGTTGGCGTTGGGCACTGCGGCTTCCCTGGAACTCGCAGTGCCCAACGCCAACGCCACAGACGCCGTCGGCGGTACCAGCCCCGCTCTTCGCGGTTCCAATCCCGCCTCTTATCGGAGATCACTCGATGATCCGCGCGTTCCGCTATGCCCTCGCTGCCACGACGATCTCAGTCGCATCACTCAGCGCCCAAGTCACCGCCATCAAGGCCGGAAAATTCATCGATGCCGACGCCGGCACTGTTCTCTCGAATCAGATCATCCTGATCAAGGATGGTCTGATCCAGGCCGTCGGTCCGTCCCTCACGATCCCCAAGGATGCGACCGTCGTCGATCTCTCCGGCATGACCGTGATGCCCGGGCTGTTCGACATGCACAGCCACCTTATCGCGCCGTGGACCACCGACCCCGAGCCGCTGCACGAGCTGGAGCGCACGGCAGCGCAGGAGGCATACGTCTCGATCCCCAACGCGAAGACGGTGCTCTTCGAGGGATTCACCACCGTACGCGATGTGGGCACGTACCGCGCGCTCGTCGATGTCGCGATGCGCGACGCGATCGCGGCGGGGATCTTCCCGGGTCCGCGCATGTTCGTCGCGGGCGCGTACATCACGATTACCGGCGGCGCCGGCGCAATGACCGGATTGGCGCCTGACATCACGCTGCCGTGGGACCTCAAGTTCGGCGAGGCGAACAGCCCATGGGAGGGACGCCAGAAAGTGCGGCTGCTCGCGGGCCAGAACGTGAACGTGATCAAGGTACTCGTCACCGGCGCCATCCTCACGCACAACAGCAATCATCTCGCGCGCGAATTCACCTATGAGGAACTCGCCGCGATCGTGGACGAGGCGAACAACTTCGGACTCAGAGTCGCGGCGCACGGGCACAACGTGAACGGGATCAAGAACGCGGTGCGCGCGGGTGTCGCGTCCATCGAGCACGGCAGTTTCCTGGACGACGAAGTGATCGCGATGATGAAGGAGAAAGGCACGTACCTCGTGCCCACGCTCGAGGTGCACAGCTGTATCCAGGTGAATCCCAATCTGCCCAAGGATTTCCTGATGCACGACAGCGTCGCCGCGATCCACATGGCGAGCTTCACGAAGGCGGTGAAAGCCGGCGTAAAGATCGCGTACGGCACCGACAACGCCGTGTGCGGCTTCCGCTATCCCGGCCGCGAATTCGAACTCATGGTGAAGTACGGGATGACGCCGATGCAGGCGCTCCAGGCGGCCACCGTTTCCGCCGCCGATCTCCTGGGACAATCCAAGATGCTCGGCTCCATCAAGGCGGGAAAATACGCCGACATCGTGGCCGTGAAGGGGGACCCGATCAAGGACATCTCCCTCATGGCGCATGTCAATTTCGTGATGAAGAACGGCGTCGTTTACAAGTCGGAGTAGCCATGAGACTCTCCATTCGATGCGCCACCGCGGCGCTCGTGGTCGCGGGATCGTCGCTCGCGTCCCAGACGACCGCCATCAAAGCCGGAAAGTTTTTCGACGCCGATGCCGGCAAGATGCTCTCGAACCAGATCATCCTCGTGAAGAATGGGATGATCGCCGAGGTCGGCCCGTCGGTCGCGATCCCGAAGGACGCGAAGGTCATCGATCTCTCGGCGATGACCGTGCTCCCCGGCCTGCTCGACATGCATACGCATCTGGTGGGCCCGGCGAACGATCCCGAGCCGCTCGATGAACTCCGGCGCACTGCCGCCGAGGAAGCGTTCCGCTCGATCCCCAATCCGCGGATCGTGCTCATGGCGGGCTTCACCACCGTGCGCGACGTGGGCACGTACCGTGCGCTGGTCGATGTCGCAATGCGCGATGCGATCAATCGCGGGGACATCCCCGGGCCGCGGATGTTCGTCGCGGGCGCGTACATCACGATCACGGGCGGCGCGGGCGCGGTCACCGGCATGGCGGCGGACATCGGGCTCCCATGGGATCTGCACTACGGCGAGGCCAACAGTCCGTGGGAGGTGCGACAGCGGGTGCGCATGCTCGCGGGCCAGGGTGTGGATCTCATCAAAGTGCTCTCCACCGGCGCCGTGCTCACGCACAACAGCAACGCGAACGCGCGCGAGTTCACCGACGAGGAGCTCGTCGCCGCCGTGGACGAGGCGCACAATTTCGGGCTCCGCGTCGCGGCGCATGCGCACAACGCCGCCGGCATCAAGGCGGCGGTGCGCGCCGGCGTGAATTCGATCGAGCACGGGAGCTATCTGGACGAAGAAGGCATCCAGCTCATGAAGCAGCACGGCACCTACCTCGTGCCGACGCTCGAGACCATCGGCTGCATCGACTCCGCCGCCGGCTATCCCGCGGATTTCCTCGAGCATTCCGACCGGCTGAATCAGATCGCCATCGACAATTTCAAGCGCGCGGTGAAGGAGGGCGTGAAGATCGCCTTCGGCACCGATATCTCCGTGTGCCCCTTCGGCACGAACGCGAAGGAATTCTCCTACATGGTGAAGTTCGGCATGACGCCGCTGGCCTCGCTGCAAGCGGCGACGGTAGGTGCCGCGGATCTGCTCGGGCAATCGGCGAAGATCGGATCGATCAAGGCCGGGAAATACGCGGATATCATTGCGGTATCGCGGCGATCCGTTGGCGGATATCACGGTGATGGAAAATGTGAAGCTTCGTCATGAAGGACGGGGTGGTGTACAAGCAATGAACGGCGGGACTCGTACCGCGGGCGGCGGGGTTGGTACCGCTGAAGGCGTGTGTGGCGGTGGCGTTGGGAGCCGCGGCCTAGGTAGAGTTGGCTGGTTCCCAACGCCAACGCCACACACGCTCCCGGCGGTACCAACCCCGCCGTCAGCGGTTCAAGGAACGTCCATTCGAGAGTATATTTGAACCATGCTGGAGCCTATCTACCTCGATCACGCCGCCACCACCCCCGTCCGCGCGGAAGTCCGCGAAGCCATGGAGCCGTTCTACGGCCCCCGCTTCGGGAATCCGAGCAGCACCCACCGCTGGGGGCGCGAAGCGCGCGCCGCGCTCGATGAGGCGCGCGAGCGCGTCGCGAAGTGCATCGGCGCCACCTCCGACGAGATAGCGTTTACCTCCGGCGGCACGGAAGGCGATAACCTCGCGATCCTCGGCGCCTTCCGTGCGCTCAAGTCCAAGGGCAAGCGCGCGGCGGTCACCACGCCCATCGAGCACAAGGCGGTGCTTGCGGCGGTGCATCACGTGGCGGCCGAAGGCGGCGAGGAACGCATCGTCAGCGTCGACGCGAACGGCATCGTACTCCGGAAGTCGTACGACGCCGCGATAGGCGATGATGTCGCCATCGTCTCGGTGATGTGGGTGAACAACGAGATCGGCACGATCCAGGACATCCCCGCGCTCGCCGCCGCGGCCCGCGCGCGCGGTGCGCTCTTCCACACCGATGGCGTGCAGGCGTTCGGCAAAGTACGCGTCGATGCGAAGACGCAGCCTTTTGATTACTTCGCCTGTTCCGGCCACAAGATCGGCGCGCCCAAGGGAATCGGTGCGCTCTTCATCCGGCGCGGCTCGCCGCTCGAGCCGCTGCAGCATGGCGGCGCGCAGAATCGCGGCCAGCGCCCCGGCACGGAGAACGTCGCCGCCGCCGTGGGCTTCGCGCGCGCTGCCGAGCTCGCGATCGCGGAGATGGACGCCGAGCATGCGCGCCTCTCCGCCCTGCGCGACAAGCTGCAGGCGGCGTTGCTCGCCAACATTCCCGACGCGGTGGTGCACGCCGCCGGCGCGCCGCGCGCCGCGCACATCCTGAGCATCTCGGTGCCCGGCACCGACAGCGAATCGCTCCTCATGGCGCTCGACCTCTCCGGCATCGCCTGCTCCTCGGGCTCGGCGTGCCAGAGCGGGAGCGTCGATCCGTCGCACGTGCTGTGCGCGATCGGATCGCCGCGCGACGTCGCGGTCGCCGCGATCCGCATGAGCCTCGGCTCGCTCACCACGGCGGAGCAGCTCGACCGCGTGGCGCAGGTCTTCCCCAAGCTGGTCGCCAAGGCACGCCGCCTCGCGGGCGCCGCGAACTGATCATGCCGCGCGAGCGGGTGCTGGTCGCGATGAGCGGCGGCGTCGATAGTTCGGTGGCAGCCGCCGTGCTCGCCGAGCAGGGCTACGACGTGATCGGCGTGACCATGAAGCTCTTCTGTTACGGCGAGGATGTTCCCGACCGCCCGTGCTGCTCGCTCGACTCGATCGACGACGCGCGCCGCGTGTGCGAGCGCGTGGGCGTGCCGCACTATGTGCTCAATCTCGAGACGGCGTTCAGCCGCGACGTGGTGCGCGACTTCGTGCAGGAGTACGACGCGGGCCGCACTCCCATCCCGTGCGTGCGCTGCAACACCTTTACGAAGTTCCGCGATCTCGTGCACAAGGCCGATGCGCTCGATGCGCGCTGGATCGCCACCGGCCACTATGCGCGAGCGATGAACGGCGAACTGCACCGTGGGCGCGATCACCGGAAGGACCAGAGCTATTTCCTGTGGGGGATCGACCGCGCCGTCGTGTCGCGCATGCTGCTGCCGGTAGGCGACCTGAGCAAGGACGAGACGCGCGCCCGCGCCCGCGCGCTCGGGCTGTCGGTGGTGAGCGAGAAGCCGGAAAGCCAGGACATCTGCTTCGTGCCCGACGGCGATCACGCGAAGGTGATCGCACGCGAGCTCGGCGCGAATACACCGTCGCTCCTGCCAGGCCCCTTCGTGACCAGCGACGGCCGCGTGGTCGGTGAGCATCGCGGCTATGCGCGTTTCACCATCGGCCAGCGGAAGGGCGTGCCCGGCGGAAACGCCGAGCCGATGTTCGTAGTGGCGATCCGGCCGGCGGAGCGCGCCGTGGTGATCGGGCCTCGCGAGGAACTGCTCGGCCATGGCGTGATCGCGCGCGAGGTGAATTGGCTCGCCGACGCGCCGGCCGTCGGCGCGAGAGTGCACGTCCAGATCCGGCATCACGCGGCGCCGGCGGCGGCCGAGTTGGTTCGGGCGGAGGGAGCCGAGATCGAACTGGCGCTCGACGAGCCGGTGAGCGCGATCAGCCCGGGGCAGTCCATCGTGGTCTACGACGACACGCGGATGCTCGGTGGCGGGATCATCGAGAGCGGGCGGAACTCGCGGAAGGGATTGCCCGTACTTGCTGCATAGGTGCCGTTCATCGGGCATCGTTCATCGGGCATCGTAACTACAACTACCGCTTCGTGAACAATCCCTACGCGCTGGATGGCGACTTCGTCGCGTTGCAGCAGGCGCTCGCGGGGGAGTATTCGCTCGAGCGCGAGCTGGGGCGCGGCGGGATGGGCGTCGTGTATCTCGCGCGCGAGGTGCAGTTGGAGCGGCTCGTCGCGATCAAGGTGTTGAGCCCGTTCCTCGCCGCGAAGCCGGATGCGCGCGCGCGATTCCTGCGCGAGGCGCGCACGGCGGCGAATCTCTCGCATCCGAACATCGTGCCCATCCACCGCGTTGGCGAGGCCGGCGGGTATGTCTTCTTCGTCATGACGTACGTGGATGGCGGAACGCTCGGCACGCGCGTGCGCGACCATGGGCCGCTCGCCCCCGCCCCGGCGGCGAAGCTGTTGCGGGAGGTAGCATGGGCGCTCGGACATGCGCACGATCACGCGGTGGTGCACCGCGACGTGAAGCCCGACAACATCCTGCTCGAGCGCGAGAGCGGCCGCGCGCTCGTCACCGACTTCGGCATCGCGCGCTCCGGCGCGCACGACAGCGGCGACGATGGCTCGAAGATCATGGGCACCGCGCATTTCATGAGCCCCGAGCAAGGCGCCGGCGACGTGGTGGATGCGCGGAGCGATCTCTATTCGCTCGGCATCGTGGGGTACTACGCACTCACCGCGAGCGTGCCGTTCGATGGCGCGAATGCCACGGCTATCATCGCGAAACATCTGAACGAACCGCCGCCGGTGCTCGCCGATGTCGCGGCCGTGCCGCGGCTCCTCGGGCAGGCCGTGGACCGCTGCCTGCGCAAGGATCCGGCCGCGCGCTTCACCGACGCGAAGTCGCTCGCCGCCGCGCTCGAAACGGACGCGATGCAACGATTGGATGTTCCACCGCCCATCAGAGTATGGCTGGAGTCGCAGAATCCCGCGCGCACGTTCTTCAATGTGTGGATCCTGATCGGCACGCTTTCGGTGATCGGCGATATCGTCAAGAAGGACTGGGTGAGCGCCGCGTACACGACGGCGATCACGATGCTGCCGGCGCTCGCGCAACTCGGATTCCACTTGAGCCTCACGCGCCGAGCGCTCGTCGCCGGCTATTCCGTGGCCGATCTGCGCCTCGCGCTCGATCGCTGGCGCGAAGCGCGCCGCGAAGAACTCACATTCACGGCGTCGGAGATCCCCAGGTGGATGCAGGTCGTGCGCGCCACCTCGTGGAGTGTGCTCGGGCTGTTCGCCGCGGGCTTGGCCTACCTCATCGCGTATGCGCTCGTGTACAAGCACACGCCGATCGGCTCGGACAATCTCGTCATGTATGTCGGCATCGCCGCGGGCAGCGGATTCCTGCTCTGCAACGCCCTCGGCATCCCGATGCTCGGCCGCCGCGCCGGCGTGATGCTCGACGGATCGCTTCGAAAGTGGTTCTGGGGTACGCGAGTTGGCTCCTGGCTCGCTCGGCATCTCGCGCGCGGCCGCAAGGCGCCCATGCAGCTGCTGAATCGACCCACCGAGGCCGCGCTGGGCCTCGCGGCGCTCGAGCTCTACGAGACCCTGCCAAAGGACCAGCGCAAACAGCTCGGCGACATCCCCGACGTGGTGAAGCGCCTCGAAGCGCGCGCCGCGAGCATCCGGATGAACGGCGACAATCTGTCGGCGCTGCTCGCGCGCGACGGCCGGACGCCCGGTGGCGAGCTCGAGTACGCGCGGCTCGCCGAGCGCCGCGACGAGGCCAAGCGCGAACTGGGGACGACCGTCGCCGCGCTCGAGACGATCCGCCTCGGCTTGCTGCGGCTGCACGGCGGTGGCAACGTCTTGGACACGATCTCGCAGTTGCTCGACCGCGCGCAGAATGCGGCGGACGATCTGGACAGACTCGCCGCAGGGAGGGAGGAATGATCTCGAGTGTCGGCTGTCGGCTGTCGGCTGTCGCCTTCGGTGTTGCGCTCGCGGTTGTATCAGCGAGCGCGCAGGGGGATTCCACCTGGCGCGAGCGAAGCGCGGCGGGAGACTCGGCGCGCGTGCACGGCGACTGGAAAGCGTACCGGCACTACGCCGAGGTGCTCTACAAGGAACTGAACGGTTTTCCGAGTACCATGATCGCGCAGGCACGCGCGGATGCGCAGATGCATGACACGGCGGGCGCGATGAAGTGGCTCAAGATGTACGCAGCCACGGGGCTCGTGAAGGATATGGATGCCGATTCATTGCTCGCACCGGTGCGCGGCGCTCCCGGGTGGAAAGAGTTGCTCGCGCGCATCGCGAAGAATCGCGAAGCCGTGGGCCATCCGGTGACAGCGTTCACGGTGCCCGACAGCGAGTTCGTCGCCGAGGACATTGCGTATGACTCGACGACGCGACGCTTCTTCTTGAGCAGCATTCGCGAACGGAAGGTCATCGTGCGGCAAGGCGGGCAGTGGAGCGACTTCGTTCCGCCGGCGCGCGACAGCGTGATGGCGATGATGGGCCTCGACGTGGATGCTGCGCGGCACTCGCTCTGGGCCACCACCGCCGGCATGCCCGAGGCGTTCGCGCTGGCGCCGGGCGATTCGGGCAGCAGCGCCGTGCTGCGTCTGAATCTCACAACTGGGTTGCTCATGCGCAGCTATGATCTGGCGGACGACAGCGCCGATCATGTGTTCGGCGATCTCACCGTCGCGAAGAACGGCGACGTGTTCACGAGCGACGCGACCGGCGGCGGCGTGTACGTGATCCGCGAGGGGCGCGATTCGTTGGAGCAGCTCGTGCCGCCGGGGATCTTCCCGAACCCACAGCAGCCCGTGGCCGCGGCGGACGGCAAACGGCTCTTCGTGGCCGACTATATCAAGGGGATCGCCGTCGTGGATCGCGCGACCGGCAAGGTGACGTGGCTGGAGAACGATGCGCACGCCGCGATCAACGGCATCGACGGCATGGCGATGGCGGGGCATTCATTGATCGCGATCCAGAATGGACTCCCGCTCGACCGCGTGATCCGGCTGGATCTCGATCGCGGAATGACCAAGATCGAGAAGTGGTCGACGCTTGCCGCGAATCTCCCCGTGCTGAACGAGCCGAATCACGGTGTAATGGTGGGCGACAAGTTCTACTTCATCGCGACATCGGGCTGGGATCGCTTCGCGCCGGACGGCACCGTGACGCCGGGGGCGGCGCTGCATCGGCCGGTGGTGATGGTGCTGGAGATCCACTGAACGACGCGGGATTCGGGACTCGGGACTCGCCGCGGGACTCGTGAACAGCCGGGGAGCCTCTGTCGCGCATTTCGAATCCCGCGGCGAGTCCCGAGTCCCGAGTCCCGCGTCGTTAGTTACTCCCCATACGGAATCCAAATATTCTTCACCTGCGTCGCACTTCGCAGGAACTCCCGCCCTTCGCCGTCGTTCGTCCAGTCGCGCGGCTTCCATTCGCAAGACGTGCGTTTCATGTTCGATGCGCTCGCCTTCTCGATCGCGGTCGCGCCATCGCGAGTTCCCCGGTACCACACGCCGTCCACATCATCGTGCTCGGCCAGCACGAAACTCAGCGCGTCCTTCGCGCCGGTCACGATGTTAATGACGCCCGCCGGCACGTCGCTGGTCTCTAGCACCGAATAGAAGTCCGTCGCGGCCAGCGGATATTCCTCGCTCGGCACGGCGACCACCGTGTTGCCGGTCGCCACGAGCGGCGCAACGAGAGAGATGAAGCCCAGGAGGGGAGGGAGCTCCGGCGCGCCAACACCGATCACGCCGATCGGCTCGTTCATCGCCATCGCCACGCCGCGGATCGGTACGGAATGCACGGCGCCATCCCACTTGTCGGCCCACGCGGCATACGTGAACAGCCGCGCAATGCTCGCCTCGACCTCGGCCGCGCCCCCGCCCTTCCCCGTCATCTGCTCGATCCGCGCTGCGAATTCTCCTGCGCGCACGGAGAGATTCTCGGCGATGTAGTACAAGATCTGCGCCCGCGCATGCCCGGTGGCGCGCGCCCACGCACCGCTGGCCGCATGCGCGGCCTCCACGGCGTTCCGAATATCCTTCCGGTTGCCCTCTCCGACTTCGCCGATCGCGCGACCGCCCGCGCCCTTCACGATCCGCGAATAACCCGAGTCCGGGCGAGCCTGCTTGCCGCCGATGAAGAGCTTCGGAGTGCGGTCGACGGCGGGCTGTCGGCTGTCGGCTGTCGCAGGCAGGCGTTTGGCAGGCGACAGCCGACGGCCGACAGCCCGCTCTTGCTTCACGTATTCGTACATCCCCTCGCGCCCACCTTCCCGCCCGAATCCCGACTCCCGATACCCACCGAATCCCGCAGCAGCGTCGAACATGTTCGTGCAGTTCACCCAGACGACACCCGCTTTGATCTTCGGCGCGATGTCGAGCGCGAGATTGATGTTCTCGGTCCACACGCTGGACGCGAGGCCGAATGGCGTGTTGTTCGCGAGGGCGACCGCTTCCTCGGGCGTGCGGAACGTCATGCTCACGAGCACGGGACCGAAGATCTCCACCTGCGCGATCGTGCTGCTCGGCGCGACCTCGGTGAACAGCGTCGGCGGATAGAAGCTGCCCTCCTTGGGCACCGCCCAGCTCGGCTGCCACATCTCGGCGCCTTCCTCGATGCCCTTCGCGACCAGAGTGCGAATGCGCTCCAACTGCACCGGCGCCACGATCGCGCCCATGTCCACCGCTTTGTCCAGCGGCGAGCCGACGCGGAGTTTCTCCATGCGCGCGCGCAGCTTGTCGGTGAGACGCTCGGCGATCCCTTCTTGCACGAGCAGCCGCGAGCCGGCGCAGCACACCTGCCCCTGGTTGAACCAGATCGCATCCACCACGCCCTCGACGACGCTATCGAGATCCGCATCCTCGAACACGATGAACGGACTCTTGCCGCCCAGCTCGAGCGAGAGCTTCTTGCCCGACCCAGCGGTCGCGCGCCGGATCACGCGGCCCACCTCGGTGGAACCCGTGAACGCGATCTTGTCGACATCCGCGTCAACCAGCGCGGCGCCGGTCTCACCGTCGCCGGTCACGATGTTGAGCACGCCCGGCGGCAACCCCGCGCGCGCCGCGAGCTCGGCGAAGCACAGCGCGGTGAGCGGCGTGAATTCCGCCGGCTTCAGCACGCTCGTGTTCCCCGCCGCGAGCGCCGGCGCGACCTTCCACGCGAGCATGAGCAGCGGGAAATTCCACGGGATGATCTGCCCCACCACGCCGAGCGAGCCGTAGCCGGCGAACTCGCTCTCCATGAGCTGCGCCCAGCCCGCGTGGTGGTAGAAGTGCCGGGCCACGAGTGGAATGTCCAAGTCGCGCGTCTCGCGGATCGGCTTGCCGTTGTCGAGGCTCTCCAGCACCGCGAGCAACCGCGAATTCTTCTGCACCGCGCGCGCGAGCGCGTACAGATGCCGCGCGCGCTCGTGCCCCGGCAGCTTGCTCCACGCGGGATACGCCGCGCGAGCCGCCTTCACCGCGGCGTTCACGTCGCTCGCGGTGCCCTGCGCGATGCGCGCGAGCGGTTTGCCGGTCGCGGGATTCATCGTCGCGAAAAGCTTGCCGCCTTTGGCCCGCGTGAACTTCCCGCCGATGAAATGACCGAACTCGCCGCCGTGCGCCGCGATCCAGTCGAGCGCGGGCTTCGCGCTCTCCGGCGCGGGGCCGTAGGTCATCGTCTCGAAGATCTCGGCGACGGTCATGCGCGCACTCTCCGGAGTGATGTCACGGTCAGACCATTGGCATGCGATACGCGGCGGCGTAGCGCCCCGTGGCCGCGTGCTCGAGCTGACGTTCGATGTCGGTGAGCAGCGAACTGGCACCCAGACGGAACAATTTAGGGCGCAGCCATTCGTCGCCGAGCTCTTCCTTCATGAGGATCATCCAGTCCGTCGCGTTCTTGGCCGTGCGGATCCCGCCTGCCGGCTTGAAGCCCACGGCGACGCCCGTGCTCTCGTGATACTCGCGGATCTGGCGCGCCATCACGACGCCGAAGGGCAGCGTCGCATTCACGCTCTCCTTGCCGGTGCTCGTCTTGATGAAGTCGGCGCCCGCCATCATCGCCACTCGGCTCGCGCGCGCGACATTCGTGAGCGTCGCGAGTTCGCCCGTGGCGAGGATCGCCTTGAGGTGCGCATCGCCGCAGGCGTCGCGGAACGTGCGCACCTCATCGTACAATGAGTCCCAGTCGCCCGTGAGCACATGCGCGCGCGTGATCACGATGTCGATCTCCTGGGCGCCCGCCGCGACGCTCGCCTTGATCTCCGCGAGGCGCGTACTGAAGGGACTCAACCCCGCCGGGAACCCCGCGCTCACCGCCGCGACCGGAATGTCGCTGCCGGTGAGCGCGGCGACCGCGACGCCCACCAGCTCGTGATACACGCACACCGCCGCCACGGTGATCCCGAGATGCATCGCGCCGAGGGCGTTCAGGATGTCGTCGCGCACCGGTTCGCGCGCCTTCGCGCACAGACGCCGCACATTGCTCGGCGTGTCGTCGCCCGCGAGGGTGGTGAGATCGATGAGCGTGATGGCACGCAGCAGCCAAGCCGCCTGCCAATCCTTCTTCACCGTGCGCCGGGTGGGGATCGTCGCCGCTCGGCGCTCCACCGCGCTCCGGTTCACGCGGATCGCATTGATGATGTCGAGATCGAGCGGCACACCCGGATTCCGCGCGTCGGCGTCCTTCAGGACGAGCACGCGGGCCGCGGCGGGAGCTACACGGCGCTCAGCGGTGTGACGCTTCGCACGATCCATGGCTACAATCTATCGCACCAGACTAGCTCCGATAGAACCGCGTACCGCAGACGGCGGGGCCGGTACCGCGAGGGGCGTACGTAGCGTTGGCGTTGGGAGGCGCGCCCTACTCAGGTTTCGCAGTACCCAACGCCAACGCTACGCGCCGTCAGCGGTACCAACCCCGCCGTCAGCGGTTCGACTAACGCCTCTAGTACTTGAGCCCGCCGGCGGCTGCGAACTCCTGCATGAGCTTCTCCTGCTCCGGCGAGAGCTTCTCCGGCACGATGATCCTGACTTCCACGATGAGATCCCCCATCACCCCATTGTGCTCGATCCCCTGCCCTCGCACCCTAAACCGCTTTCCTGCCGGCGTGCCGGGCGGGATCTTGATCGTCACCTTCTTCGCGTGCAGCGTCTTCACGCTCACCTTCGATCCGAGCGTCGCTTGCGCGATGTTCAGCGGCACGGTCGCGATGAGATCGAGCGCCTCGCGCTTGTAGAACCGGTCCGGCTGCACGGTGAGATTCACGAACATATCACCCGCCGGCCCGCCCGCGTTCCCGCGGCCGCCCTGCCCCGCGAGCCTGATCTTCATGCCGCTGTCGGCGCCCGGCGGCACCGCGACCTTGATCGTTTTCTTCGCGCGCACTTCGCCGCTTCCGCCGCACGTCTTGCACGCCTCGCTCGGCACCTGGCCTCTGCCCAGACAGCGGGGGCACGGCCGGTTCACCGCGAATCCACCCTGACCGAACGAGAATGGTGCCGCGTCCATTGCACTCGGGGCACGTGCTCATCTTCGCGCCTGGCGCCGCGCCGCTGCCGTGACACGTGTCGCACTCCTCGTTCATCTCGAGCGAGATCGGCACGGTGCCGCCCAGGGCCGCGATACGGAACGGGATCTCGACGTTCACCTCGACGTTCTGCCCGCGCTCGGGGCCGCGCGCGCGCGCGCCGCCGCGGCTCCCGCCGCCGAACATCGAACTGAACAGATCGCCGAGTCCGCCGAAGCCGCCAATGTCCACGTCGTCGAACGAACTCGCGCCCGGCTGCGGACGCGGGCCCCCACCCGGCGGCCGGCTGCTGCCGCCGCCGCGCGAGAAACCATCGAACGCGCCGAGCCGCCGCATCTCGTCGTACTGCGCGCGCTTCTTCGCGTCGCCGAGCACGGCGTACGCCTCGGAGATCTCCTTGAACTTCTCCGCGGCCTTCGGATCGCTCTTGTTGGCATCCGGATGATGCTTCTTCGCGAGCCGCCGGTACTGCTTCTTGATCTCGTCGGCGCTCGCGGTCGCGGTCACGCCGAGCACGGCGTAGAAATCCTTGCCCTGGGCCATCGTTATGCGCCGCTCAGCCGTTCCACTGCTTCACGACCACGCGCGCCGGGCGCAGCAGCTGGCCGTGGAAGACGTAGCCGGGCTGGAATACCTGCGCCACCGTGTGATCTTCCTCCGGCGACGCCGCGGGCGCCGTAGAGACCGCTTCGTGCTTCTCCGGATCGAACGGCGCGCCGACGGGATTGAGCACCTCGAGGCCGGCATCGGCCAGCGCTTTCATCATCTTCTTGTCCACGACCTCCACCGCATCGAGCACGGTTTTCGCGTCACGCGCGCCGGGCCCCTGCGCGATCACGCGCGCGAGATCGTCGAGTGGATCGATGAGCCGCTTGAGCAACTCTGCCTGCGCGCGCGGCGACATCTCCATGCGCTCCTTGGCGGTGCGCTTGCGGAAATTGTCGTACTCGGCGGCGAGGCGCAGGTAGCGGTCATCCGGAGCCTCAACAGCGGCGCTCGGCGCTGGGCGCTCGGCGCTGGAGGGCGGTACGTCGTCGACTCCGTCCGCCTGGAGCTCGGCGGGAAAGACATCGGCCACGGGCGGCGGCGCCTCGGCGTCGACCTGCTGATCAAGATTGCGATGCTTCTTCGACATGCTATTCACATTGGAGAAAGAAGTCTCGTTAAATCTGCGGTGACAGCGCGCGCCGCACCATATCGAGCGCGGCCTGGCTCGACCGCAGGCGGATCTCCTCGCGGTCGCCGAGGAATTTCCGGCCGATCGATTGCGTCGTGCCGTTCACGCGAGCGGCGATCCACACCGTGCCCACGGGTTTCTCGGCCGTCCCGCCGCCGGGTCCCGCGATGCCTGTGATCGCGATCCCGACGTCCACACCGAACTCCTTGCACACGCCTTCCGCCATTTCGCGCACGACCGGTTCGCTCACCGCACCGTGCTCGCGCAACGACTCGGCACGAACGCCCAGCCAGCCGCTCTTGACGGCGTCGGAGTACGCGATCACTCCGCCCACGAACGCGTCGCTCGATCCCGCGATCGCGGTGAGCCGCGCGCCTACGAGCCCGCCCGTGCAACTCTCGGCAACGGCGACACGCAATTTTCGCTCGCGGCACAGCTGCAGCACCACCGCGGCGAGGTCGGTCTCGTCCTCGCCATACACATAGCGAGCCGCGAGGGCGCGAAGTTTCGCTATGGCGGCCGTGAGGCAGGACTCGGCGGCGGGCGCCAGGCGCTCGGCGCTCGTGAGGCGGAGATCCACACCGGGCCACGCGGGTAAGAATGCTAACGGGAGGCCATCGACGCCCTTCGCGAGCTCGCCGAGCAATTCGGCCAGGGCCGATTCGCCGATCCCCGTCGTGCGCAACGTGCGCGAGACGACCACCGTGGGATCCTTGCCTACCAGGCCGGCGACGATCGGGAGCAATTCTTCCTTGAGCATGCCGCGCATCTCGCGCGGGACGCCGGGGAGCATCGCGCACCAGCGGCCGCGCTCGTCGGTGAGCCAAAGGCCCGGCGCGGTGCCATGGCGATTCGTGAGCACGCGCGCGCCTTCAGGGATCATCGCTTGGCTCACGTTGCTCGCCGGCATCTTCACACCGAGCTTGCCGAAGCGCGCCTGCACATCGGCCAGGATCGCATCATCGCGCACGAGCTTGCGGCCGAAGACGGCCGCGATCACGTCGCGCGTGCGGTCATCGGCGGTGGGGCCGAGTCCGCCGGTGGTGATCACGGCGCCGGTGCGATCGAGGGCCTCTCTCACCGCGGCGGCGATCTGCTCGGCATCGTCGCCCACCGTGCCGCGGCGGACGATGGAGACACCGAGCGCCGCGAGCGCGCGCGCGATGTGCGCGGCATTCGTGTCGAGGGTGAAACCCAATAACAACTCATCGCCGATGGTGAGGAGTTCGATCTGCACTCTATGAATCTCGCCACCTACGAGTGCATCTGGAACCCCGAACTCCGTGAGTCGAACCTCGAAGCGGCGTTCGGGTTGCGACGCACGCCGTTGCGACGTACGGTTCATTGGCACTCGAACGCACGGGGCCTGGGATGCCCGAACTCATCCACAGCATCGAGATCTTCGCGAAGCCGAAGGTGATCTACCCGCTCGTCTCCACGGCGGAGGGCCTCGCCAAATGGTGGGCGGAGGACGTCGTGCAAGTGGAAGCCGGCGTCGAGCTCGCGTTCTTCAATCGCACGAGCGTGTACCGTCTTCGCTCGCTCACGTTCGCGCCGCCGGCCACCGCGTCGTGGCTCTGCGAGACCGGGAAGGAATGGGCGTCCACGCGGCTCGTGTTCTATCTCGCTTCGCACGGTGACAAGACGGACGTGCGATTCCTCCACGAGGGTTGGCGCGAGGCGACGCCCTATTTCGTCTCGTGCAACTCGGCGTGGGGGGCGTTGCTGTACCGGCT
Source organism: uncultured Gemmatimonadaceae bacterium (assembly GCA_963716745.1). Lineage (GTDB taxonomy): Bacteria > Gemmatimonadota > Gemmatimonadetes > Gemmatimonadales > Gemmatimonadaceae > DATKOH01. The sequence continues at coordinate 2,986,126 of OY970320.1, read as the reverse complement.
GAAGGCCGTGGCCGAGGGGAGCACGATCGGACCGCTCTTCACCAAAGAGGGACTCGCGAATGGCTGACAGAGATTTCCCCTATGACACGCGGCTGAACGTCGCGTATGACGCACTCGAGACGATCGACCTGAAGCAAGTCGCGAGCACGGTGACGCACCCGTGGTTCAATCAGACGCTCTGCGCGGTGAACGATTCCGTGGTACGCGTGGGGATCGTGAAGGGCGAGTACCATTGGCACCAGCACGACGATCTCGATGAGTTCTTCTACGTGGTCGAGGGAAAACTGCTCATCGATCTCGAAGGACGCACCGTGGAACTCGGGCCGCAGCAGGGATTCGTAATTCCGCGCGGGGTAGCGCACAGGACGAGAGCGCTCCAACGCACGATCATGCTCATGGTGGAAGGGCGCGAGATCATCCCGACGGGGGACTGAGAACTGCACGACGCTACGACGCCAGACCGTAGACGACTAGAAGCGTGACGGTGTGCGTTGCTAACGTCTAGGTCTAGCGCCTAGCCGTCTGTAGTTAGTGTTTCGCCGCCTTCTCGAATTGCTCCGCCGCCTCTTTGATGCTCTTGTCCTTCGGATTCAACGACAGCGCCGCCTTGTACTCCGCGAGCGCCGCCACGGTGTCCGCCTGCAGCGCGAGGATCATCGCCAGCCGGTAGTGCAAGCCGGCGGGTGACAATCGGAATCCCGTTCGCGGCGACGCGGCGGCGGCGGAATCGGCGATCACTGTCTTCAACGCGGTCGCGCCCTCCGCCAAGCGCTGCCCGGACATTGCCGCCGCGCGACCGAGCAGCGTGAGCGCCACCAGATCGCCGGGCCGCTCGGCGAGTCGCGCGTCGATCGCGGCGAACGCGCCGGCGAAGTTCTCCTGCTCCTCCAGCACCACCACCCAGCTGCCCCATGCGCGGCCGTTCGAATCGGCGGGCATCTTGGACGCGGCCTCGAAGGACGCCGCCGCGGCCGCGAGGTTCTTCTCGCGCTGCGCGATGTTGCCCGATTGGATCTCGCCGCGGTACGGATCGATCGCCTTGATCTCGGCCGCCATCGCCTTCGCCTTGTCCATGCTGCCGCCCATGATGCCGGGCGCCTGCTCGTAGAACTGGATGAGGCTCTCGCGCGCCTCCACGTTGCAGCTGTCGAGCTGCACCGCGCGCTCCCATGCGTGCTTCATCTTGGGCGCCATGAATGCCTGCCTGAACGTCGACGCGTTCCCGGCGACGTTCGCGAGCGCGTTCCCGTACCAGATGAACGCCGGCGCGTAGTTCGGATCGAGCTTGGTCGCCGCTTCGAACGAATCCACGGCCACCGGGAATTCCTGCTTTGCGAACGCCGCATGCCCCGCCGCCATGAGCGACGCGACCCTGACCGCTGTATCCCCACCCGCCACCGCCGACGCCTTCGCCGTGCAAACCGGCGCCTGCGCGGCGAGAGCCGAAGAGAAGAGAGTCAGTCCGGCCGCGATCCCAATGCGCATGGCGAGTAAGGTCGGAGGAAGAGCAGTCTAACGTCTCAGTCTAATGTCTAAGTCTGCCCTGTCCCGTCCCCCACAATACGGACCGCCGTCCCCGATGGATCCAAGACTCGCACTGCGCCGTCAGGCAGACGCTCCACCCCGTGCCCCGCACCCTCCAAGCTCGCAACAACAGATGACAAGGAACCCGGCAGCAGCAGCTCCCAATCGATCAAGCGCGCCTCATCCGCCTCCGGGGCCGTCGCGCCGGCACCCGCCCATGTGTTCGCTCCGAGGTGGTGGTGGTACCCGCCCGCCGACAGGAAGATCGCGCCGGGATAGCTCCACACGATGAGATCGAGTCCGAGCGCGTTGTGATAGAACGCGACCGATTTCTCCAGACTCTCGACGTGCAGATGCGCGTGGCCGATCACGGTGCCCTTGGGCATTCCGGTCCACGGCTCCTTCCCCGCGGCGCGCGTGAGCGAACCGACGTCCAAAGGCTCGCTCACCATGTGCAGCTCGGCGCCGCGGCGCACCCATTCCGAACGCGGACGGTCGGCGTAGATCTCGATGCCGAGTCCGTCGGGATCGGTGAGGTACAGCGCCTCGCTCACGGCATGGTCCGCCGATCCCACTTGGATCCCCGCCGACTCGAGCCGCGCGTAGATGCGGCCGAGCGACGCGCGGTCGGGCAGCAGGATGGCGAAGTGGAACAGCCCATGCCGCCCGCGGCGCGGCACGCGGCGCGCACCTTTCAGTTCGTGCAGCTCGATGAGCGGACGGTCCACTCCGAGTTCGGCGCGGCCCGGCGCGCGCTCCAGCACCCGGAATCCGAGCAGACCCACGTAGTAGGCGAGGGAGCGGTCGAGGTCGCCCACCTGCAGCCGCACGCGTCCGACATGCGTTTCCGGCGGCAGCCGGAAGCCGGGCGGCTGGACGCCGAAGTCGGCCATTTGCCGGAGCTAGGTCGCGAGCGCGCCGGCGATGAGCCCGCGGTGCCGCCGAGCGTACTGCCAGAGCGACCAGACGGTGAGTCCCACGGCGCCCGTCATCGACACCACGTTCGAGATGCCGATGAACATCGCGGCCGCGGTCCAACCCGCGCCCTGCAAATGATATTCGGCGATCGCCGTCGCGGCGCCAAACCAGAAGAGACTCGCGCCCACCCACGCGAGCTGCAGCCCCGTTTTCCACTTCGCGGATCCGCTCGCGGCGATCACCACGCCGCGCCGCCGCGCCCACCAGCGGAACACCGTCATCGTCACCTCGCGCCCGAGTACGATCGCGAGGATCCACCACGGGAGTCCGATCATCCCGAGCGGCGTGACGTACGGGAACGGCCCCTGCACGCTGAGGTCGAACGGCATCGCGTGCGGCGACCAGATCGAGAGCGAGTTCCCCGAGCCCACCAGCACGAACATCGGGATGAACGTCGCGAACACCAGCAACTTGTCGGCCAGCGGATCGAGCATCTTCCCCAGGTCCGTGATCTGGCCGGTCTCGCGCGCGAGCTTCCCGTCGTAATAGTCCGTGATCGCGATGAGCAGGAAGAGCACGAACGCGCCGAACCGCGCGGGCCACGTGGCGATGAACGGAAGCCAGGCGACCACCGGCGCCGCGACGATGCGACTGACGGTCAGCGTGTTCGGCAGATTCACGCGCGCGCCTCCGGAACTACGCGAGGGTCTTGAGTACCAGTTTGCTGACGGCCTTCAAGGTGTCGAAGACGCCCTCTCCCGTCACCGCCACTGCTTCGAAATATGGCGCGTGTTCCACCCATTCGCCTGTGGGAATCTGCTCCACGAGGTTCTCGCCGGCGTGGTAGGGGTCCGGAGCGACCCGCTGGCGGGTGACGTCGCGCACCTCGAACCCGGGGTTGAGCCGTTCCTGCAGCTCCGCCACCGTGGCCGCGTTCGGGAGGTCGCGCTTGTTGTACTGCATGACGAAGGGCATGCCGGTGAGATCGTAGCCGTACTCGAGCATGTTGTCATACAGGTTCTGCATTGCCTCGAGATTGGCTTCCATGCGCTCGATCTGCGAGTCCGCCACGAAGACGATGCCGTCCACGCCCTTCAGAATGAGCTTCCGGCTCGCGTTGTAGTACACCTGGCCGGGCACGGTATAGAGGTGGAAGCGCGTCTTGAAGCCGCGGATCGTGCCCAGGTCCACCGGGAGGAAGTCGAAGAAGAGCGTGCGCTCCGTCTCGGTGGCGAGCGAGATGAGCTTGCCGCGCGTGTCGGGCTTCACGCGACCGTACACATGCTCGAGATTCGTCGTCTTGCCACCCAGCCCCGGCCCGTAATACACGATCTTACAGTTGATCTCGCGGCTGGCGTAGTTGATCATCGACATGGCTGTTCCGTCTCCTATTGGAACAGCCGGTCGATCTCATCCTCGGCGCCCGCCAGGATGTTGGGCGAACTCGCCCCGTCGCGCCCGCGCTCGAACATGACCGTGAACAGCCGCGCGAGCTCCTCCACCGTGGACTTCACCTTCAGGCGGACGAGGCCGAGCGTCGTGCGATTGTCGAACAGGATCACGAGGATCACGCGGCGTGCGATGTCGACGAGGTACATCGACTCCTGCTCGCCCTGGTGGAAGAGTGAACTGAATTCCGTCTCGCCGATGAGGCGTGCGAGCTGGTCGTTGGCGCTGAAATCCGCGGCGGTGAGCGTCGCGAAGGCCGTCGGGTCGAAATGCGGCTGCTCACCAACGGTCGCGACGAGCTGCCCCGAGCGGTCCACGAGCAGCGCGCTGCGCGCGTTGCTGTCGTAGAGGAATTGCTGGAGGGCGCGCAGGATCGCGCTATAATCGTCTTCGGTGAACGACCAGCTGGCGGCGCCGACAGGCATCTAAAAAGTGATCCTCGAGAGGGTCTGAGCGCTCACAGAATGACGATTATCTAAGGTCTTAAGCCACGGTGAACGGCCTGGACCCGAACGCCGTGAGTCGCGACACGAACACCGTCCGTCGTACCCCGAAATCCGTGAGTACCGAGTCGTGCGTCGAACTGATTGTACGGCGTTCTTGGAACCCCGACAACCGTGAATCGTGAGTCTGACGCACGACTCGGTACTCACGGCGTTCGGCGGACCTACATTGCCCGTCTAGCGCTCAATGCTTGGGCGATCGTGACCCCGTCTGCGTATTCCAGATCCCCTCCCACCGGCAACCCTCTCGCGATGCGCGAGACCACCGGCACCTGCCCCGCCAGTTGCCGCTGCAGGTACAGCGCGGTCGCTTCCCCTTCGAGGCTCGGGTTCGTCGCAACGATCACCTCTTTCACGGCCCCGTGCGAGACGCGCTCGACCAGCTGCGTGACGGTCAGGTCCTCGGGGCCCACGCCATCCAGCGGGCTCAATCGTCCGCCGAGCACGTGATACACGCCGCGGAATTCACCGGCGCGCTCGATCGCGCCGATGTCGGCGCTCTCCTCCACCACGCATAGCACCGCGCGGTCGCGACGCGGATCGGTGCAGATCGCGCACGGGTCCGCCTCGGTGAGATTCGCGCATACGGAGCAGCGGCGCACCCGTTCCACGAGCAGGCCGAGCGCTTCCGCGAGGCGGCGGCTCTGCGCCGGCGGCTGCTTGAGCAGGTAGTACGTGAGCCGCAGCGCGGTCTTCCGCCCGATGCCGGGCAGCTTCGCGAGCTCGGCGGCGAGGTCTTCGATCGCCGACATCGCGCGCCTAGAGCGGCAGCTTGAAGGGGAGCGACAGGCCGCCCGTCGCCTTCTGCATCTCCTCGGCGGCCGCCGCGGCCGCTTTCTTCTGGACTTCAGTGAGCGCGGCGAGCACCAGATCCTCGAGCATCTCGACATCCGCGGCATTCACGACCGACGGATCGATCTTGATGGCGCGGATCTGCCCCTTGCCGTCGGCGGTGGCCGTGACCATCCCGCCGCCGCTCGCGGCGGACACGGTGCGCTTCTCGAGTTCGTTCTGCATCTCGGCCAGCTTCCCCTGCATCTGCTGGGCTTGCTGGAGGAGCTTCATGAAATCGGCCATGGGCGGGGCGGAGAGTGTGATCGGTCAGTCGAGCAGTTCGAGGTCCAATGAATCTACTGCCGCGTCCAGAGCCGGGTCCTTCTTCCGGATCATCGCGAGACGCTCGGCCTTCACGCTCTCGGCGGTGATCCGCTTGGGCGCCGCGTCGGCGGTGCCCGAGGTCGCGACGCGGACGCTGAGCTTCGTGGCGCCGCCGAAGAGCGTCGCGATGGCGGCGAGTACGTCGGCCGCGCCACTCGCGAGCGGCTGCTCGTACAGCGCGCCGTCGGGCGTGAGCTCGAGCGTGATGGTGCCGCTCTCCGCGACGGCCACGGGTTTGGCGTGGGCGAGAGCGGCGCTGAGCATGCCTCGGCCTCCCGCGCTGACGGCGCTCACGACGCGCTGCCAGGATCCTGCGAGGGACTCGAGAGTAACGGGAGAAGTCGAACCCAAGCTCTCCGCGGGGTTCGGGACTCGGGGCTCGGGACTCGCCGCGGGAGGCGATGAACTGACGGGCGCGGCGTCCGCATTCGCCGCTCCCTCCCGCATCCCGCGGCGAGTCCCGAGTCCCGAGTCCCGAACGTCGGACGTGCTTGAGGAAGGTCCGCCCGCACCGCCACTCGGTGAACCAAGGGCGCCCAGCAGTTGCTCAAGCTCAACCGTGTGATCCAACAAAGCGAAACGGACAAGGATCGTCTCGAGCAGTAGCTGCTGCTGCCCCGAGCGGCGGAACCTCGGCTCGAGTTCCGTGAGCGCCGTGAGCATGCGCAGCACGTCGCCGTTTCCTAGCGCCGAGCGTCTAGCGCCCAGCGCCGTCTTGAGGGTCTCCGAGAGATCGTCCCCGCCCCCGCCCAGCTGCACTGTGAGCAGCGACCGCAGCACATCGGCGAACCCGGTGAGGAATCCCGGCAGATCCACGCCCTGGTCCACGAGGCGCGCGACGGCGGGAAAGACATCGGCGGCGCGGCGCTCGAGGATGATGTCGAGCATCGCGAGATATTCATCCTCGGCGACGAGTCCGAGCGCTTCGCGCACGCGCGCGGCGGTGAGCGTGCCGTCGCCGAGGGAGAGCGCCTGGTCGGCGAGGGAGAGCGCGTCGCGCATGGATCCGTCGGCGGCGCGCGAGAGCATGACGAGCGCTTCAGGTTCGGACTTCACCTTCTCAGCCGCGAGCACCGAGGCGAGGCGCGTGCGCACATCGGCCGGGCCGATGCGCTTGAAGTCGAATCGCTGGAGCCGGCTCAGCACCGGCGCGGCGGCCTGCGCGATCTTCTGCGGCTCGGTGGTGGCGAACACGAACACGACGCGCGGCGGCGGCTCCTCGAGGATCTTGAGCAGAGTGTTCCATGCCTCGCGCGTGAGCATGTGCGCTTCGTCCACGATGTACACCTTGTAGCCGGTGTCGCTGTTCGGCGCGTACATCGCCCGCTCGCGCAATTCGCGCGCGTCGTCCACGCCGCGATTCGACGCGGCGTCGATCTCGACGACGTCGAGCGCGGTGGATCCGCTCCAGACCCGCTTGCACGACTCGCATTCGCCGCACGGCTCGCCGTCGGCGGCGCGGTTCTCGCAATTGAGCGCCATGGCGAGCACGCGCGCGAGCGTGGTCTTCCCCACCCCGCGCGGGCCGCACAGCAGGTAGCCGTGCGCGACGCGCCCGCGCGCGATCGCGCCCTTGAGCGTGTTCGCGACGTGGGATTGCACCGCGACATCGGCGAAGCGCCGCGGGCGGTATTTTCGGGCGAGCGAGAGATACATGGTCCTCGAAAAACTAGAGCCCGGCGCCACCGGCGCCAGGCTCTCGTTCGCGTCGAGTCGAGCGCGGGACCGCGACCGCCACTTGCGGCCTTCGGATCCCCACGCAGTGCTCCAGGCCGTCCGAAGCGACGTTCGCAACGTGTACCGTTGCTACCTCTCGGTCCTGGCGGGGTTGACGCACTGGCGCCCTCCGGGACCTGGAGCAGTTAATAATCTAGCGCATGGGAGGTCTCAGGCAAACCCGAACGCCGTGAGTACCGAGTCGTGCGTCGTACAGATTGTGGTGCGTGCGTCGCGACCCGACCACCGTGAGTCGCGGCCCGGACCGCGACCCGACCACCGTGAGTCGCGGCCCGGAGCCCGTGACTCGCAACGCTTACCTCGTGAGTTAACTCACGACTCACGGAGTTTGGGTTGCGAGTCACGCCTCACAGTCAGTACGACGCACGACTCGGTACTCACGGTGTTCGGGGTACGACGTACGGGGGTCTGGGGTGCGACTCACGACTCACGCCGTGAGTAGTTCGGCGAGAATCCCCCCCGCCTCCGCGATCGCCGCATCGTCGATGTCCAAATGCACCACCGCCCGGATCCGCGTCTTCGACCACGGCGTGAGTCGCACCCCTCGCTCCCCCGCCGTCCTCACGATCACATTTGCGTCAAGCTTCGCCGGCAGATCCAGCATCACGATGTTCGTGTCCGGTGGCACCACTTTCGCCCCTCCCGCGCCGTCCACCCGCTTCGCGAACGCCTTCGCGCGCGCGTGATCCTCGCTGAGGCGCGCGAGATGATGGTCCAGCGCGTACACCGCGGCCGCGGCGAGCACGCCCGATTGTCTCATCCCGCCGCCGAACCGTTTCCGCACGAACCAGCCGCGCTCCATCATCGCTCTCGATCCCGCGAGCACCGCGCCCACCGGGCAACCGAGTCCCTTGGAGAACGATACCATCACGGTGTCCGCGCATGCCGCGAACTCCGCGAGCGGAGTGCCGCTCGCCGCGCTCGCGTTCCACAATCGCGCGCCGTCGAGATGCAGCGGCAGTCCGCGCGAGCGCGCCGTCTCCGCGATCGCTCTGAGATCCGCCAGCGGTGTGATCATGCCGCCGGCGCCGTTGTGCGTGTTCTCGGCGCACACGAGGCTCGCCTCGGGCACGTGCGGGGACGCCGGACGCATCGCGGCGGCGAGCGCCGACGCCGTCATCACCGGGCCATCGCACGGCACGGTGCGCAGCTGCGCGCCGGAGAGCGCCGCCGCACCGGCGAGTTCGTAGTGTACGATGTGCGCGCCCTGGTCGAGCAGGATCTCGGTACCGGGCCGCGTGTGCAGCCACACCGCGGTCTGGTTCGCCATCGTCCCGCTCGGGAAGAAGAGGGCCGCCTCCTTGCCCAGCATCGCGGCCACGCGCGCCTCGAGCCGCTTGGTGGTGGGATCGCCATCGAGCACATCGTCGCCCACCTCGGCGTCGGCCATCGCGCGCCGCATCGCCGCCGTGGGTCGCGTGACCGTATCACTCCGTAGATCGATCGCCATGACTCAGTCCTCGAAGGTCTCGCGCTGCAGGCGCATGGCGCGGCGCAGATCGTACACCTGCCCCACCTCGCCGCCGATGAGGAAGATGAGCGCCGCGTAGTAGGTCCAGAACACGATGATCACGATCGTGGAGAGTGTCCCCCCGTAGATCGTGCCGGGACGATACGACCGCATGAAATAGTCGAACAAGATCTTCGCCACCTGCAGGAGCACGGTGGTCACGAGCGCGCCCACCGCGGCCGGCTGCCAGCGGATCGGCCGGTTGGGCAGGAACTTGTAGAGCAGGAAGAACATGATGGCGATCGAGAGCGTTCCCAGCGATGCGGCCACCGCGTACTCGACGCGCCCCATCATCTCGTGACGTATCCCGATGGCCGCGAGCGCCGAGACGCCGCGCGACGTCGCGAGTTTGAGATACGTCGCGATGCCGGTGTAGCCCACCAGCAGGATGGTCGCGAAGATGGTCACGACCACATCGTACGCCTTGCCCGACACGATCCCCTTCGCTTCGCGCACATCGAACACGCTCGCGAGCGCCGAGCGGAGCGTCGTGAAGAGGCGCGTGGACAGGTACACGAATGAGATCAACCCGACGATGCCGAGTGAGCGCCGCGTACGTTGGATGTCGTTGATCAGGATATCGTAGGGCGACGTCGGCGACTCGGTGTGCGGCGGGAGCAGCGCGTGCAGGAAGTCCGACACGTCGGCGCGCGATTGCATCACCGAGTGGTTCAGCCAGTAGCCCAGGCCCGCGAGCAGCAGGAGCAGGAACGGCACGACCGCGAGCAGGATATTGAACGCGACGGCGCTCGTGAGGAAGAAGATGTCATTGTCGCGCGCATTGTCGGTGACGCGCACCGCATAGTCCTTCACCGTGCGCCAGGCCCGGACGGGCAGCGGCGCACGCGCTAGCGGCATCGGGTCACTCCGGCGCGCCGCGGGTGCGCTCGCGCGTGCGCGTCAGACGCCCGCGTCGTCGTCCAGCTCGTCGCCGGCGGTCGCGGTGGTGCGTCGGGCGCCCGCGCGGCTCTCGGCGAGGCGCGCTTCGAGTTCCTCGCGCGCCGCGCGCGCCGCGCCGCGGCCTTCCTTCGCCGCGTGCTTCACATGGCGCTTCTCGCGCTCGATGGCGTCTCGCGCGCTGTCGATCCCCTCTTCCACGCGGCGCTTCGCATGATCCACCTTGTCGCGCACATCGTCCGCCAGGTCGCCCGCCGTGTCGGCCATCTTCTCGGCGGCGCGGCGAGCGCGGCGGCGAATCATCTGGCGTGTCTCGGCGCCGGACTGCGGCGCGAGCACGAGCGCGAGTCCGGCGCCCACAACCAGCCCCACCAGGAACGTCGTGATGCCGCCGCCGCGTTTCTCCACCACCACGTGCGGCTCGTCGTCGAACTCCTCATAGCGTGCCATGCGCGTTCTCCAGTCGGGGCCGGACTACTCGCCGGCGTCGGGATCGTCGGGGGCGATCGCGCCGGCGGGCGCGCGATGATGGAGCCGTGGCGGCTTCACCGTCTGCGCCACGATCGCGGCGGTCCCTCCCACTTTCAGTTGCTCGAAGAGGAATCCGAAGGTGCGATCGTACGCGCCCGCTAGTTCCACCCGCGTCTCCTCCGGCAGTTCCCAGAGCTCGGCTTTGAACGGCCCGAGCGCCTTCTTTCGCGTCTTATAGTAGAACTGATCGTCGGTGTCGGTCGGCTTCCGTTCCTCCTTGGCGTTCTCGTCCAGCCAATGGTAGATGCGCTTCCGCAGCACCGTTGGCAGGTGATCGTACAGGATGTTCTGGAAGTTCGTCGCGAGATGGATCTCGGCCGTTTCGATGCGCGGGAAATGATTGAACGCCGTTTCCGGCAGCGTACTCGCACCGTGCTGTACGGCGCCCGCCATGCCGTAGTCGCTGCGCGCGACCTTCGACAGCTCCTCCAGCGCCTTTAGGTCCAGCTTCACGTCCGCGATCGAACCGTCTGGCAGCACGATGCCCCCATGCGACGTGCCCGTCTGCACCGAGATCTTCGAGAGCGGTGCGAGCGATCCATGGCCGCGCGCCTTCATTGTGCGAATGTACCCGTCCATGAAGGCGCGCTCCTCGGCGACGGTGCTGTTCTGCGTGCCCACCTCGCCGATCTCGGCGCCGATCGAGATCGCGATGCCAGCGGGCTCCAGGCTGCGCACGTACGCGGCGATGTCGGCCGCCGTCTCGTAATTGAGCCGCTGCTGCTCGTCGAGCGTCTTGAGGCTGATGTTCACGAGCGTGGACGTGTCCACGTCGATGTTCAGGAAGCCGGCGGTGATCGCCTCGGCCGCGAGCTGTTTCACCGAATTCACTTCACCGGCCGCATCGGCGGCGAATTTCTTGGCGTTCACCTGGAAGTGGTCGCCCTGGATGAACACCGGCCCGCGGAATCCCTCGCGCAGCGCCGCGGCGAGCATCACCGCGACGTACTCCGCGGGGCGCTGTTCGGTGTAGGCGATCTCGGAGCGCGCGATCTCGACGATGAACGCACCGGCGTTCATGCGCACCGCGGTGCGGAAGATGGCGCGCGCCGTATCGTACGCCGCGCCGCGCACGTTGATCGCGGGCACCGTGAATCCCTTCGTCTCGCCGCGGCCGCGCGCGCGATAGAGCTCGTGGATGGACGACGGCCGCGCGCCCACCTGCTGCGCCAGCTCCCAGATCAACCACCGCGCGCGCTCGCGTTCCACCGTGCCGCCGAACACCGCGTCGCGCACGAGCGCGTCCATGGCCGGGCCCTGGAGCGCGCGCTCGTCGCCGATGGTGACCGTCTCGCCCGAGACCGCTACCGCGTCGCCGAAGGGCGTCGCCACGGCCGCTGACTGCGACTTCATGTCGCCTCCTCTCATGCTACTCGTTCGCGCCGGCACGCGCCGGCGGTTGGAAAGTCGCCGCGCCCCGCCGCCGGGGCAAGGGCGCCACGGCTACGCGCGGCGCTGACGCACGACGAACATGCCGCCCACCGTGAGCGCCGCCACCACGATCAGCGCGCCCAGCACACCTTCCCACAGCAGCCGGGTGAGCGCCGCCTCGGTGTGGCTGATCTGCGCCTGCGCGATGCTGTCCACGCCGTGCAGCGCCGCGATCCGCTCCTTGGTGAGCGACGACATCACCGCCACGCGCTCGCTGTCGATGCGTCGCGGTGAGCGCCACGCGCTCGCCGCTGATCGCGTGCAGCGTCTCGACGCGCTGACGATCGATGTCGGCGAGCGCCAGCACACGCTCGCGGTCCACGCCCGCGAGCACGGCCGCGCGCTCGTGCGCGAGAAGTTCCGGCGCACCGGCGGCGAGATCGCCCACCGCGCGGATCGTGTTCGCGCTGGGACGCAGCAGCGAGTCGCCTCGCGGCGAATTCACCATTTCATCCGTGAGCAGTTGTGCGTTCCACCGCAATTGTGCCGACAGCGTCTCGTTGAGGTAGCCGAGACGCAACGCCAGGGCGCGCAACGTGCGGTCCATGTTCCCCACGGTGCTGGTGAGGGTCTCGTTGCTCGCCCCGAGCGCCTTCCAATCGGCGCCGAGCACCGACTCGCGCTGCAGATCGGGGCCCGTCATGGGGTGCTCGGCCGTCCACGCGGCGAGCCGCGCCGTCGCTTCCGCCGGAACCTCGTTGCCCTTCATGCTCCGTTGCATCAGGCCGAGCACCTGGCGCTGCATGCGTTGCGATGCGTCCACGGCCACCGGCTGGAGCGCGCCGAACGACTCGCGGCCATCGCCCGTGCTGAAATACGCGGTCTGCTGCTCGGTGAATGCCGCGAGATCCACTACCGCGACGAGCGGATCGTTGCGCAGCGACGCCTCCTGCACGAGCGGTGTGGCGCTGAGCTTCCACAGTATCGCGCGGCGGCGCACTTGCGGGTCGGAAGTCGCACTCAAGATGCTGTCCGCCGCGCGCTCGATGGTGCCGTTCACTTGGTGCCCCATCGCGTACGTCTGCAATTGCAACTGGTCCGCGCTCACGTCCACGTTGGGCGCCTGCGACATGCCGGCGGACGACGTCGGCACCTTCGGACACGCGCACAATCCCAGCATCGCGCCGCCGGCGCCCGCCAGTCGTATCAGTCCACTGCTCAGTCTCATCGCGGCGATCCTCATGGTCGGTCTCGAACAGTAGACTAAAGCCGTACGTGTGGCGGGGCCCCACTAATGGTAGATTGCACCCTCGAACGCGTCCCGTCGAGTCTGCGGGCGCGAAGTGGCCGTGTCACTTGAACCATAGAGATGCGCGCATGCTCAAGTCCATTCGCCGGTCGTTCGCGTTCCCCGTGCTCGCCGTCGTGTTGCTCGGCAGCGCGCTGTCCGCACAGTCGTCCGACACGACGCCCAAGAAGAAGCCGCTGGGTTTCCTGACGGACACGGTGAAGAAGTACGGGCTCGTGCCACAGCACTTCACCATCGGCGTCGGCGGGTACCTGCCGAGCGTCTCCTCGAGCGCGCAGCTGTCGTCGCCCACGTTGGAAGGCGACAACATCGACCTCGAGAACAAGCTCGGGCTCCATCGCCAAACGCAGAGCGTCGAAGCGCTCGCCACACTGCGGCTCGGTTCGAAACAACTGATCACCTTCGGCTACTTCGGTTTCCGGCGCAATTCCGACAAGACGTTGAACGACAGCGTCACATTCGGCGACACTACGTACCACGCCGGCGCCATGATCGCCGCGAACAGCAGCATCCAGTACTACGGCTTCACGTATCGCTTCTACTTCGTGCGCAAGCCGGCGTGGGAGCTCGGCGCCGGACTCGGCATCGACGCGCTCGTGCTGGGCGCCGGACTGAAGCTCCAGGCCGACGCGGGTGGCGGCGAAGGCGTGAACGTGCAGCACAGCGGCGGATTCACCGCGCCGGCGCCGATGATCGGCATTTACGGCGACTGGGAATTCGTGCCCCGCTTCTATTTCCGCGGACAATTGCAGTATCTGTACGTCAACAACATCGCGACGTTCGGCGGGCATGTCACCGACGACAAGCTGGCGATCGAGTGGTTCCCGCTCCACAACTACGGGCTGGGCGCCGGCTATCACTACATCGATTTGAACATCTCGAAGACGCTGAAGGATGGCGGCTCGCTCGACCTCAACTACAACATCCAGGGCATCATGTTCTACCTGACGGCGGCGTTCTAGCGCCTCGTCATGGGTCCGGCGTCTCCCGCATCCAGAGCGGGTCCGGCGCATGCACGCCGAAGCGCACCGACGCCATCCGGAGTCCGACGATCACGAGGAAGCCGATCGCCGCGGCCGCGAATACGCTGAGGCCCAGCCACCCGGCCGCCACGGCGACCCCGCAGCCCACCGCTGACGCGAGAGCGTAGAGGCGGCCGCCCGGCCGGAAGATGAGCGGCAGTTCATTCACGAGCACGTCGCGCATCACGCCGCCGCCGGTGCCCGTCAGCACGCCAATGAGCACCGCCACGAAGGGCGAGAGCTTCGCGTCGAGCGCGAAGGCGAGGCCGGTGAGGCTGAACAGCGCGAGGCCGAGCGCGTCGATGAACACCGCGCGCTCGTGCAACGCGCGCGCGACGCGGTGGAAGCGGGCGCTGTAGACGAACGCCACCGTCATGCCGATGATGATGGGCACGTACTCCCAGCGCGTATCCCAGAAGAACGGACGCCGGTCGATGAGCAGATCGCGCACCGTACCGCCGCCGAACGCCGCGACGAGGGCCAGCGACGCGACGCCGACGATGTCGAGGCGCTTCTGGAACGCGGTGATCATGCCGGACAGCGCGGAGGTCATCACGGCGCCCACTTCCACGGCGACCACGAGACTCGAGGGGGCGCTCGAGGGAAGCACGGTCAGAAGGTCTTCGAGACGGTGATGTACAGCTTCTGCAATTCGACCCTCCGCTTCGCCAGGCTGTCGAGCGGGACCTCGTAGCCCGCCTGCACGCCGAGGTCCCACCACGGGAGCGGGCGCGACAAGAGCCCCATGAGCGTCGCGTAGTACTCGTTGCGCGTGAGGTCGAAGCGCGGGCGCCAATCGAGCGTCGCATTGAGTTCCGGCGTCACGCGCGCGGTGATGACCAGGCGCGGCACGATCACGTTCTTCTGCTTCGTGCCGAAGGCGGTGTCCACCGCGAAGCCGTATTGCCAGTAGGGCATGAAGCGGAAGTGCAGCCGGTCGCCGGCGAACCAGTGGCTGATGGAATACTGCAGCTGCACGATCCACTGATTGTTGCCGATCGAGGTGTTCACCACGTTGCCGAGGTCGGGCTGGAGCCCGATGCTCGCGATCTGGCGCCACGGGCCGTCGACGATGGTCTTGTTGACGCTCAGATTGATGTTCGCGGGACCGTTCACGGTCTTCGACGCGCCCACGCTGTCCCAGTGCTGGAAGGGGATGTCGATCTCCCACGACGCCCGCTTGTGCATGAATGGCCGGGCGTAACTGAACTGGATCTGGTCGTAGTTGTCGAACATCTGCTTCACGAACGAGAGCTGCACGGTGGCGGTCGGCTTGGTGATGTGCGGATCGTCCTGGATGCGCGGCATCGCGCCATCGGGTCCATAGAGCGAATCGCGCTCGGCCGCCGCGCGCGCCGAATCGCGCGCCGCGGTCTCGCGCGCGACCGAATCGCGGTGCGCGGCGTCGCGCGCGAGCGAGTCGCGCGTGAGGGAGTCGTGCACGAAGGCGACGCGCGCCAGCGAGTCGCGCACGAACGCCGCACGAGAAGTCGAATCGGACACGAACTGCGCGTGGGCGATGGAATCCATGCGCGCCGATTCGCGGGCGAGCGAGTCGGCGCGCGCGACCGAGTCACGCCGCGCGCGCTCCGCCGCACTCGGGCCCGCGAGAGCGACGGTGCGCGGCGCGGGCCGCGGCTTCGGCCGTGGCGCCGGCGCCCGGACCGCGCCGGCGTGGGCACTGGAGCCGGCGCCGGCGGCACGATGGGTGTCGAGTCGGACGTACCCGCCGCCGCCGGTTTCTGAGGCGGCTGGTCGCGCAGGTTCGGACAGCCGGTCGCGGCCAGCGCGATGAGCGCTGGAACGGCGACCGCGCGCCCGATCCTCCGCACTACGGCTTCTTCGCGGGAGCGGGAGCCATCGTGGAATCCGACGCCGCGACGAACACGAGATCGTTCGTCCGCGGATCGATCATCGCGAACCCTTCCGCCGTCACGTTCCCGTTCGCATCGAACCGAACGCCCCAGATCGTGGACTCCGAAGCACCGCATTGGCCGGCTGACAATTCCGCCGCATACCAACCGGATCCCACGGGTTGCTTCATGGAATTGTTCGGACCGTACACCGCGAGTATTTCGGCGCCGTGCACCACGGTGCCGTCCTTGCACGTCTCGTCCTCGACGGCGTACGCGAACGCGATGTGCTGGTAATCATCCACCGTCACATCGGCCTGCTCGGCCACGCCGTCGCCGGCGAAGTCCACTTGCTCCTGCATCACGACCGCCTGTTCGTTGGGCTTGTGCGTGGTGGTGACCGCGAGCTTGCCCTTGCCCACGCCGGTCACCGGCGCTTCGCCCTTCTTCGGCGGCGCCGCCTTCTTCTTCGGCGCGGCGGCCTTGGGCTCGGCGTTCGCTTCGACCTTCTGGATCGCCGGCTCGTTGGTCTTCACCGCGACGCCCTTCGCGGGCGCGGTGCTGGCCGGCGCCATCGCTTTCGAAGAATCCATCGTCGTTGCAGCGGATTTGTCCGCGGCCTTGGTACAGCCGGCGGCGACGATCGTGATGGCGGCGAGCCGCCGCAGCGTGATGATCGACATGTTGATCTCCCGAGATGAGCGTGACCGAAGTCCTGCCGCCCGCCCTCAGAGGATGAACGCGCGGCCCGGTTGAGTCAATCGGGACTTAGTCCAACGCGACGCTCAGTCCGTCATACGCGGGCGCGATCCCCGGCGGCAGCTCGGCGGCGAGCGCGGCGTGACTGTTCTCGTGCGTCAGGTGCGTGAGGAACGTTTGCGCGGCGCCGACGCGCTTCGCGGTCTTCACCGCCTCGTCGATCGACAGATGCGTGGGATGCGCGTGCCGCAGCAGCGCGTTCAGCACGAGCACCCGCACGCCGCGCAGAAGCGCCAGCGCCTCGTCTGGCAGTTCCTTCGCATCCGTGACATAGCCGATGGCACCGATCCGATACCCGAGCACCTCCATAGTCCCGTGCGGCACCGCGATCGGCATCACGTCGACATCCGCGA
Organism: uncultured Gemmatimonadaceae bacterium; assembly: GCA_963716745.1. Lineage (GTDB taxonomy): Bacteria > Gemmatimonadota > Gemmatimonadetes > Gemmatimonadales > Gemmatimonadaceae > DATKOH01. The sequence continues at coordinate 2,969,232 of OY970320.1, read as the reverse complement.
TCCGCACTGGCGTGCCGGAGGCGAGCACATGGAATGTCCCCTCGGGCTTGTTGGTGCCCGGTGCCGGGCGAATGAGTTCGTCGAAGATGTACGGGAAGCGCTTCGCCAGACTCTCCATGGTGGGACCCGGGCCGTATACGGGGATCGGCGCGCGCTTCCGCTGTGAGATCGCGCGGAGGTCATCGATCCCGTGCGTGTGGTCCGCGTGTTCGTGCGTGTACAGCACGGCGTCCACCGCGTCGATCCCCGCGCCGGTGAGCTGCAGCCGGAGTTCCGGCGGCGTATCGATGAGCAGCCGCTTCCCCGTGCCGGTCTCCACCACCGCGCCGCTCCTCGTGCGCCGGTCGCGAGGGTCGGTGCTCTCACAGACGGCGCAATGGCAGCCGATCTGCGGAACGCCATAGCTCGTTCCGGTGCCGAGGAACGTCAGTCTCACAACACTTCCACCTTCAGGAGATTGGTGGACCCCGGCACATCGAACGGCACGCCGGCGGTGACGAGCACGCGATCGCCGGGCCGCGCGATGCCGGTGCGCGCGATCACTTCGCGCGCGCGCGTGAACATCTGATCGTAGTTCTCGGCGTGGGGCACGAGTTCCGGCTGCACGCCCCACACCAGCGACAGCTGGCGGTACGTGCGCTCGAGATCGGTGACCGCCAGAATGGGCACGTCAGGCCGGTGCGACGCCACGACGCGCGCGCTCGAGCCGCCCTTCGTGAACACGATGACCAGCGGCGCGTGCAGCGAGTGCGCGGCGGCCGACGTCGCCGCGGCGATCGCATCCTCCGTGCGCGCCGGCGCATCGCCGCCGACGTCGCGCGCGCGTCGCGCGTGCGCCGGCGCGGGGTGGCGCTCGATCTCCATGATGATGCGCGTCATCGCCTCCACGCTCAGCCGCGGGTACGCGCCCGCGGCGGTCTCCGCGCTCAGCATCACCGCGTCGGTGCCGTCGAGGATCGCGTTCGCGACGTCGCTCGCTTCCGCGCGCGTGGGTCGCGGATTGGTCACCATGGATTCGAGCATCTGCGTGGCCGTGATCACCGGGCGCCCGACCGCGTTCGCGACCGCGATGATGCGCTTCTGCGCGATCGGCACCTCCTCGAACGGCAGCTCGACGCCGAGATCGCCACGCGCGACCATCACCGCATCCGCGGTCTCGACGATCGTCGTGATATCGGCGACCGCGGTGTCCTTCTCGATCTTCGCGATGAGGAGGAGCCCCTTCGGCACGAGCGCGCGCAGTGCGCGGATGTCGTCCGCCTTGCGCACGAAGCTCAGCGCGAGGTAGTCCAGGTCCTGCGCGACCGCGAACTCGATGTCGGCGCGATCCTTGTCGGTGAGCGACGGCGCGCTCACCACCACGCCGGGCAGGTTCAGCCCCTTGTGTTCGCGCAGCGTGCCGCCGTGCACGACGCGCGCGCCCACCGCATGCGCACGTACCTCGGTGACCGTGAGCTCGATGAGACCATCATCCATGAGCACGCGGCTGCCCAAGCGCACATCGCGCGCGAGACCGTCGTATGTGACCGGGATCTCTCCGCGCGCGGCGGTCTCTTCGGGCGCGAGCACCACGAGCGCGCCATCCTCCAATTCGAGTGGCGCCGTGAGGTCGCCCACCCGGATGCGCGGCCCCTGCAGGTCGCCGAGGATCGCCACGGGACGCCGCATCTCCTTCGCGATCATGCGCACCGTCGCGATCGTCTCGGCGTGCTCCTCGTGCGTCCCGTGCGAGAAGTTGATGCGCGCGACGTTGAGGCCGGCCTCCATGAGGGAACGGAGCACCTCGGGCGACGAGGAAGCGGGGCCGAGCGTGCAGACGATCTTCGTACGGGAACGAACGGGCGCGGTGGCGCCCGTGGATGTGCGCTGGGTCACAGAATCGGCATCGGAGTGTGGGTGACGCGAGATGTACGTTGCGTCCACGGCGCGGGCAAGCGGGGCCTCTTAACGTCCTCGCAGGCCGTTCGTCAGACACCGTGAGCAGGGCACACTGAACCCGTTCACCCCATTTCCTGAGGCCTGATATGAATCGCAAGATCCTGTCGTACAGCGTCGGCGCCGCGGCCGTGCTCTTCGGCCTCGCCGCCTGCTCGAGCGACAACACGACGTCGGGCAACGGCACGCCGACCTCCGCGGAAGTCACCGCCAGTGCGCGCCAGGGCGCGGGCGAAGGCGCCGCGTTGACGATCAAGGAACTCGATGACAATGAAGCCGCGTACGGAGCGGCCAACGACGTGTCCAACGGCTCGGCCAACGTCGTCGCGCCAACGACCGTGAACTGCAGCGGGCCCGACAGCAACGGTTGGTACAACTGTGTGGCGGTGGTGGACTCCGGCGTGCACGTCACGATCACGCGCTCGATCCGCTTCTGGGCCGGCACGAACTACGATCTGTGGTGGAACAACCCGTCGCCCACCGATTCGGTGAACCACAAGTGGACCGCCGATGGCACGCTGAACTCGGCCGTGCGCAATGGCCGCGACGTGACCGTTGATGATTCGAGCGCGGCGAGCCTGGTGGTCGTCCGCAGCGCGGGCGACGGCGCGCCGCCGGTCGCGAGGCCGCAGCACGTCTGGACCGGCATCGCGGCGCAGCACCATGTCGCGACGTGGAGCGAGAACAACGTGGAGCGCATCCTCACGATGACGGGCGGCGACACCGTTTCCGCCGTGACCTTCCAGATGCCGCGCTCGGCGAATCCGTACCCGCTCTCGGGCTCGATCACGATCGGCATGACCGCCAACTTCGTAGCCGGCAGCTTCAGCCAGACCGACACGCTCCACCTGATCGTGACCTTCAACGGCACGAACGTCGCGACGCTGCAGGATGGAGGGGTGATCTGCGACTTGGACCTGGATACGCACGCGGTTTCGAACTGCCACTAGTTCCCAGGCACTGAAGAACGCCCGCGGCGCTGAACAGGCGCCGCGGGCGTTCTACTTTCTAACCACTAACTACGTGAGTGCCGAGTCGTGCGTGTTCGACCACTTGATGCGTTCGTACCGAGTCGTGCGTGTTGGACCACTTAATGCGTGAGTACCGAGTCACGCACGACTCGGTACTCACGCCGTTGGTGGTCGAACACGCACGACTCGGTACTCACGTGGTCAGTGGTCGAACACGCACGACTCGGTACTCACGTAGTTCGTGGTGCCGTCATCCGCACGAAAGTCTCGAGATCTTCCGGATCCAAGTACGGCTCCACTCCCTCGCACTTCAGCCACGCATGCGCCTCGATGCTCCCACTCGCCGCCCGGCGCACTCCGATCACCACTTCCGCCTCCCTCCCGCTCCGTCGCAGCAGGAACTCGAGTACCACCGCGCGCCGCAAGCATGTGTTCCGCCAGATCGATGGCGCGCGGTTCAGTACCCGGTCCACCGCCTCCGCATAACGTTCACCCGAGAGTGCCTCCCGGCGGCGCGGGCGCACGCGGCGGAGCCACGCGACGACGCGCGCGGCTGGCAGCAGTTCCAGAGCGGGCGGCAACAGCGCGCAGGCGACCACGATCTCCGCCTTGTCGCGCAGCTTCATCGGATCACGCGACCGACTGCGCGGCCGGCATGCCGCGTGATTTCCGGCGGGCCTTCTGCGCGTACATCGCATGGTCGGCGGCGTCGATCGCCTGGATCAGCTCCTCAGCGCCCGCGTACGGCGCGCATCCTACGCTCACGAGGAGCGGCAGCGACTCGGTGACCGCCGGCAGCACCAGCGGCATCGCCGTCGCGATCGCGTGGCCGAGCCGGTACTCCGCGTCCTCGAGCGAGGCGCCGGGCAGCACGACGAGGAATTCATCCCCGCCCCACCGGTAGACGCGATCCGACGGACGCACGGTCGTGCGCAGCACCCGCACCACATACCGGAGCAGCGCGTCGCCCGCGGCGTGGCCGTGTGAGTCGTTGGTCACCTTCAAGTTGTCCATGTCCAGCATCGCGACGGTGCCGAACGCCGCCTTGGCGGTATCGAGGCCCACGCCCTCGCTGAACGCACGGCGGTTGAGCGCCTCGGTGAGCGGATCCAACAGCGCCTCGCGTCGCAGGTGATTGTGCGCCACTTCCAACTCGGCGTGCGCGTCGTCCACCTCGCGCTTCGCGTCCTCGAGGAGCATCACCACCATGCCGAACCCGAGCAGCACCTGCACGAGGATGTCCACGTACGAATTGTGACGCACGACCTCGATGAGCGGATTGTGCTCGGGCGATCCCACCAGGTTCAGGCCGAACGCGCCGGCGTAGAGCGCCCACACCGCGCCGGCGAGTCCGAAGATCGTGCCAGTGGTCTCGCTGCCCAGGCTCCGCCGCGAGGGCGAGAGCCGCAGGAGCGTGTACGCGCAATAGGTGAACGCCGCGACCGCGACCGGCGATTGCCACACGACGATGGCGTTCAGGTCCTGCCCGACCAGCACCGAGATGATCGAGTAGCCGATCGCGCCCACGATGGTGATCGTGAAATAGCGGCGCGCCCTGAGACCGGTGGCATACATGACAGTGCCGGCCACCAGGCATTCCAAGTAAAGCAGTTTCAAGAACATGTAGCCCATGTACAGCACCCGCACGCCGGTCGCGGAGTCGCCCGACGCGCCCGAATCGAAATTCGGCATCGCACGGTAGCGATAGACGAGCATCAGGATCGCGAGCGTGACGAACAGCCACGCCCATCCCCACATGCCGAAGTACGCTTTGCGCGACATGTTGCGGCGCAGCAGGAAGAAGAACACCACCAGGAGCACCGAGCCCACGAGCTGCACGATGACACCGATGTACGAGATCAGGACCTGGATCTGGTCAGCGCTGAGCATCGGCGGGGCTCGTCATGGGGTGTACGCGGGCGTGCTGGCGCTGGGCGACACTTTGAAGCGGATCCACATCCCGCTCGCGCCGTGTCCGGGCACGCCGCACACGAGAATGTACTCTCCCGCCGGCGACGCGGCGAAGCGCATGACGTCGGTCTGGTCGGTGCCGAGTCCGGCGGTGAGCCCGGTGGTGTACGCGCCGCCGAAGGCGGGTGTCTCCGGGATGGCCGGCAGCGCCGCTCCCGACGCGATGATGATCGCCGAGTGCGGGACCGCGTCACGATTCACGAATGCGACGAGCACGTTCCAGCCGAGCGGGACCGCGATCGTCGCGCCGCCGTTGGACGCGCCGTTGAAATTCATCCCGCCATTGGCGCCATCGAACGCGGCGACGATCCGCACATGTGCGGTGCGCGCCGCGGCGTCGTACCAGAGGAACCGGTTCACCGCGGTCGAGTCCCCGTGCGCCGGCGGCGCCGCGCCGGCGATCCACATCGCGATGAGCGCGCTCAGCATGCGACGCTCAGCGCGGCGGCGACGCGCTCTTCAGCGAGTCCAGCGAGCGGCTGAGCGAGTCGACACGATGCTTGCGCGCGTTCAATTCTTCGCGGATCGCTTTGAGTTCGGCGGCGATGTCCACGGGCGGCGCGGCCGGCGGCGCCGCCACCGTTGACGCGGCAGCGGGCACCGGCGCGGCGACAGCCGCCGCGGCCGGCGGCGCGCTATCCGTCGGCGCGACGCTCGGCGCCGGAGTCGCCGCGACCGGCGCCGGCGATGTCGCCGCCATCGGTGCGACCGGGATGACGATCGGCGGCGCGTCGGCGCTCGCGTCGCGCGGCAGCGGCGGCGCGGGCGCGGGGGGCGGCGCCGGAGGGATCACCACAGGCTTGCCGCGACGCTGCAACTTCGCCGGCGCGGGCGCCGGCGTCATGGGCCGGCCACGTGGCGCCGCTGCCGCGGCGAGTGTGCGCTGATCGCCAAGCGGCGGCGGCGTCGCCCGCAGCGACTGGAGCGATGCCGGCGGATCCACACGCACCACGGTCGCCTCGCTGTCGCGCACAGCGGGCAGCGGTGCCACGGCGTGCTGGGGCGGCGCGACGGCCACGGTGCCCGACGCGCTCACCGGCGCCGGACGTCCCGCGGTCGCGCGCACGGTGAGATAGCTCGCGACCGACGCGCTCAATGCGCTCGCCCCGAGCACGATCGCGATGAGCAGCCACCGGTCCGCCGGCGTGATCGCCGGGCGCACCGGCACCGGGAAGCGCGGTATGCTCGCGCCCTCCACGAGCTGCGAGCGCCGCGGCACCGGCTGCGTGCTGCGCGTTGACGCGGGGGCGACCGCGGTGCTCATCGCGGGCGCCGGCGTGAGACGGGTCTCCGGAACGGGTGCGCTCGCGCGCACCGCCGGCATCTCGCCCGAGATGCTCCCTTCGCCCGCGCCCGCGCGCCGGCGCGTCACCCTTGGCGTCGCGTAGGCGCGCGGCAACACGGCCCCTTCGCGCGACCGCCGCTGCGGCGGGGGCGCGCTCGCACCGGGATGCACCGCCGCATCGCCCGGCGATCCGTCCGGCGCCAGCGTGCCCGGTAGCGATGCGAGGAAATCATCCCAGGTGACCTCCTCGCCGCCGGCGCCCATCGGCACCAGTGATTCCACCGCGACCCGCAGATCGGGATCCAGCACTTCCTGTCGCGCACGCTGCGGCTCCAGCTCGGCCACCGCCTTTCGCGCCTCCGCGGGCGCGATGCCGCCGATCGATCCGCTGCACGCGCAGCCGAGCTGCGGCGCGAAATCGATGAGCGTGCTCTCGCGCGCGAGCGCGTGATGCGCGAGGTCGGCGAGGGCGTCACCGGCGTCGGTGTCCACGAGGATCCGCTTCGGCCAATCCGCGGAGAGCCATTCGGGCGTGGGCGCTCCGCCGGGCAGCGAGTAGAAGCGGCGGCGGTCGCGGGGCACGTTCGCGCCGAGATCGGGACGCTGCGACATCGGCGTGATGCCGCGCTCCGCGAGACGACTCAGGAAGTCGGAGGGCGACACGTGCTCGTCGATCACGTCGTTCTCCGCACCGGGGCAATCGCCCACGTAGGTGATGCGCAGCGGCGCGTCGTCGCAGAGCGCGCGCAGGTAGCGCGCCGCGGCCACCGGCGGCGAGATCAGATGCAGTTGGAATCGCTGCAACGGCGCGACCCCGCGCAGCTGCTCCGACACGAGCGGGCACGTGCACAGGATCGCCGGTCCCACGCGCGTCTCGAGATTCTTCAGGCACCCGGCGGCCACCAGCTCGTCCCCCCAGCTCGCGGGGAATACGCCCTCGAACCCCGCCGCATAGCACGCATTGGCGAGCTGCGTCGGCGTGGCCGGCAGCGCGGTGAGCAGCGCATCCGAGCCGAGGATGACGACGGACGGCGGAACCGTTGCCGCCGCGGTGGACGAGCGAGTCATTCGTGGGCCGACGTGCGGGAGCGCTCCGCTGGTGCGGAACGGGGGTTTCCCCCTTCAGTACTCGACGAGTGGCCGGCGCCCGGCGTTACGACTCAGCACGTTTGTTTCGAGCGCAGGTCGTTGTACCTAAGACCTACGCGTTCGAGGCACCGCGCCCGTTGCGTGGGGTACCACGCCCAGTAGTTTAGAAGTCTGGCCCGCCCTCGCCGGTGGCCCCCACTCACGAGCCTGGAGAGCACCCGCATGTCGATCCAGATGGAGCCACGGAAATACCTCGCGGCCCTCTTTGCCACCCTCGGCCTCGTCGCCGTCTCATCGCTCTCCTCCGCACAGACCTACGACATTGGCTGGCCGCGAGAACTCGACACCGATTCCGCGAAGATCGTGATCTACCAGCCGCAACCAGAGTCGCTCAACGGCATCGCGCTCGCGGCGCGCTCCGCGGTCGCGGTGACGCTCACGGGCAAGACGCCCGTGTTCGGCGTCGTGTGGTTCAGCTCGCGCGCGCAAACCGACAAGGACACGCGCATCGTGTCCATCGACCAGGTGGTGGTGTCCAATGTGCGCTTCCCGGGCAGCACGCCGGAGCAGGAAACGAAGTTCCGGACGGTCGTGAATCCGCTCATCACCAAGTGGACGTTCACGATCGCGCTCGACCGATTCCAGACCAGCCTCGCCGACGCCGCCACCGAGCAACGCTCGGCCGACAGTCTGAACACCGAGCCGCCGGTGGTCCTCTTCTCGAACGTGCCCGCGGCGCTGCTACTCTACGCCGGAGATCCGATCCTCCAGGGGATGCGCGGCACCGGCTTCGAACGCGCCGTGAATACGCCGATGTTCGTCGTGCGCGACACCGCCAACAACACGTTCTATCTGAATGGCGGTCCGATCTGGTATTCCGCGAGCGCGGCGCTCGGTCCGTGGACGAGCATCAAGACGCCGCCCGCGGCGGTGAAAGCACTCGTGCCCGATTCGCTGCAGCGCGATAGCGCGCCGCCCAGCGGGCCACCGAAGATCATCGTGGCGACGAAACCCACGGAACTCATCGTCTTCCAGGGCGAACCGAAATGGTCGCCGGTCACCGGCGTCGATCTGCTGTACGTGACCAACACCGATCGCAATGTGTTCAAGTTGCTCGCGGACCAGCAGACATATGTGCTGCTGTCCGGCCGCTGGTTCCGCGCCTCGTCGTTCAGCGGACCGTGGACGTTCGTGCGGCCGGATTCGTTGCCCGCGGTGTTCGCGAAGATCCCACCCGCCTCGTCGCAAGCGGATGTGCTCGCCTCCGTGCCGGGCACCGAGCAGGCCACCGATGCGTTGCTCGATGCGCAGATCCCGCAGACGGCCGCGATCGACCGCGCGACGGCGAAGCTCACGGTGTCATACGACGGCGACCCGAAGTTCGAGGCGATCCCCGGCACGAGCGTCAGTTACGCCACCAACACGCAGACGCAGGTGCTCAAGATCGACGGGATCTACTACGCATGCGACAACGCGGTGTGGTTCTCATCGATCGGCCCGATCGGTCCGTGGACGGTGAGCGATTCCGTGCCCAAGGCGGTCCAGACCATCCCGCCCAGCTCGCCCGTGTATAACACGAAGTACGTGGAGGTCTATCAGTCGACGCCGCAGGTGGTGTACGTCGGCTACACGCCGGGCTACGTGGGCATGTATCCGTACTATGGCACGATCGTGTACGGCACCGGGTGGTACTATCCGCCGTACGTCTCGCCGTACGTCTACTACCCGCGTCCGGTCACGTACGGAGTAGCCGTCCGCTACAATCCGTGGACCGGCTTCACCGTCGGGTTCGGCTACAGCACCCCCTTCATGCACGTCGGCATCGTGGTGGGCGGACCGCGCTACGGTGGCTGGTATGGACCGTACGGCCGGCCTCCGTATCCGCCGCCATACTATCGTCCGCCATATGGCGGCTATCCCGGATACCGTCCGGGATATGGCGGAGGCTATCCCGGGTATGGCAACCGCCCGGGCTACGGCTCGGCGGGCGGCGCGCGTCCGGGCGCGGGCGGCGCACGTCCGACGCCGTACGGCGGGAACAACATGTACCGGCAGCCCGGTAACACGGGACGCGTGACGCAGCCTACCGCGGGGACGATGCCGTCGGGGAAACCTGCGTCCGGCCGGCCGAACAACGTCGTGGCGGGCAAGGACGGGAACGTCTATCGCCAGAACGGCAATCAGGTGCAGCAGAACAAAGGCGGCCAGTGGCAGAACAGCGGCACGCGCAACAGTGACGTGAACCGCACGCAGCAGAACCGCCAGCACGGCCAGCAGAAAACGCAGAGCTACAATAACGCACGATCGGGCGGCACGACGCGATCCGCGCCGCGCAGCGGCGGCGGCGGCCGCGGCCGGCCATAGCGGGATCTGAGCACGGCTCCGAGCTCGCCGGAGCCGTGCTCGCGTCGCGCGGATGGCACGCGAAAATGCGCGGCGCTACCTTCTGGGCGTGAATATCCGCCGTGGTGTCCCTGTTCTTCTCTTCGCGACCGCGATAGTGGCGAATCCGCTCCGCGCTCAGTCCGTGGCGCCGCAGACGGTGGAGCAGTGGTGGCCCGAGATCGACTACTTCCACCAGCTGAACGATCACATGCGGATCTTCTTGCAAGCGCTCGGCGCGTTCGGCGGAGACCGCGAGGCGGATAATGTGCAGTATGGCGCGAATTTCGATCTCTTCTTGAAGGCGAGACCGGTGTTCGGCGGGATCTTCGGGGCGGCGAGCCTCGTCGAGGATCGCTATCGCCCGGCACTCCTTCGCGTGGGGTATCGCTATTCCGAGACGGTGAATGGCCCGTCCAACGGGCAAGTGCAGAACCGGATCCTCGCGGAATTCTCGATCAATCGCCGGTTCGGCCAGTTCGTCGTCACCGACCGGAACGGATTCGACTGGCGCTGGACCGACGGCGACTGGTCCACGCGGTATCGGAACCGCATCTACGGCGAGTACACCGTGGACTTCGCCCACTACTCGGTCACGCCATTCGTGAACAGCGAATGGTTCTACTCCCTGCAGAATTCGAATTGGACCGCTGTGAAGATGGAGGCTGGATTCGAATTGCCAGTCGTGCGGCGCCTCAGCAGCGAGATCTACTATGGTCGCCAGGTGAATTGGCAGGGCGCGCCCGCTTTCATTAACGCCCTCGGAATCACGCTCGTGTACTCGAACTGACGTGAGCCGCTCCGGGAAGAAGAAACGCGGCGCGCGTACGACGCCGGCCGCCTCCGCCGCGTCCTCGGCGAGTCCGGCGACTCCATCGCCGAGCTGGCTGCCGCTCGCCGCCGCCGTCGCGGCGGTCGTCGTGCTGCTCGGCGGCGCGGCCCTCTGGCGCTACGGCTCGCATCCATCGTGGTCGCGCAGCCGCAACGCCACGGCCGCCGAGCCGAGATTTGTCGGCCGCGCTGTGTGCGCCTCCTGTCACGCGAAAGAAGATTCGCTCTGGAAGGGCTCGCACCACGATCTGGCGATGCAACCCGCGACATCGGGCACGGTGCTGGGCGACTTCAACGGCACCTCGTACACGCATTTCGGCGTGACGACCTCGTTCTCGACGCGCGACGGCAAGTACTTCGTGCGCACCGACGGGCCCGACGGGAAACTCACCGATTACGAGATCGCGTACACGTTCGGCGTCTTCCCGTTGCAGCAGTATCTCATCGCGTTCCCCGGCGGCCGATATCAAGCGCTGAACGTGGTGTGGGACACGCGGCCAGCGCGCGACGGCGGGCAGCGATGGTTCCATCTCTATCCCAAGGAGGCGATGGCGCACGACGACATCCTCCATTGGACCGGTCCGTACCAGAACTGGAACTTCATGTGCGCGGAGTGCCACTCCACGAACGTCGCGAAGGGCTACGATCCCGCCACCGGCGGATATCACACCACGTTCTCCGAAGTGAACGTCTCGTGTGAGGCGTGCCATGGCCCCGGCTCAGCGCACCTCGAGTGGGCGCAGACGGTGGCGGCGGGCAAGACGCCCAAGTCCGGGCGTGACGATGGACTCATCGTGCAGCTGCGCGACTCGGTACCCGCCACCTGGATCCGCGACACGGTCACCGGACTGGCGCGCCGCAGCACCGCGCGCACCTCGAGCGCTGAATTGGAGATGTGCGCGCGCTGTCATTCGCGGCGCTCGGTGCTCGCCAACCACTATACGCCTGGGCGTCCGCTCACCGACACGCACCGCCCGTCGCTCCTCACCGAGAACGGGTTCTTCGCCGACGGGCAGATCCGGGATGAGGTGTACGAGTATGCTTCGTTCCGCGAGAGCCGCATGTATCACGCGGGCGTGACCTGCACCGACTGTCACGACCCGCATCGCGCGACGATCGCTCCACCGGTAGACAACGTCTGCGCGCGGTGTCACACGCCGGCCGTGTTCGCTTCTCCGTCGCACACGCACCACGCGGCCGGCAGCGCGGGCGCGAGCTGCGTGAGCTGTCACATGCCCACGCGCGATTACATGGTGGTGCACGCGCGGCACGATCACAGCATCCGCGTGCCGCGACCCGACGTGTCGCTAGTACTCGGCACGCCCAACGCGTGCACCGGGTGCCACGCGAAACAGACCGACAAGTGGGCGGCGGACGCGTTCGCGAAATGGTGGCCCAAGCGCACCGGCGTGCCCGCGTATGCCGCGGCGATCGATCAGGGGCACCGGGCGTCGCGCGGCGCCGCGGTGGTGCTCGGCGCGCTCGCGCAGGATTCGTCCGCGCCAGCGATCTTCCGCGCGACGGCGGTCGATCTGCTCGCGCGTTTCCCATCGCGACAAACGGTCACGGACGTCCAGGAGGCCCTCGCCGACTCCGACCCGCTCGTGCGCGATGCCGCGGTCGAAGCGACGTCGCCGATCCCGATGAACGAGCGCGTGAACATGCTCGCGCCGATGCTCACCGATCCGTCGCGCCTGGTGCGCGTGGACGCCGCCCGCGCGCTCGCCGGCGCGCCGCCCGCATCGTTCCAGCCGGAGCAACTCGCCGCGTTCAACGCGGCGATCGCGGAGTACCGCGAGGAGCAGCGCGTCAATTCGGATCGCGCCGAGGCCAGGCTCAATCTCGGAGCATATTTCGCGGAGACGGGCCATCTCGATTCCGCGGCGCTCGAGTACCAAGCCGCGCTCAACCTGAATCCTTCGCTCATCGCGACGTACGTGAACTTCGCCGACCTCGCGCGCCAACAAGGGAACAACGAGGCGGCCGAACGGATCTTGAAGGACGGACTCGCGCGCGCACCCAAGGGCCAGGGCGCGGAACTCGAGTACGCGCTCGGTCTGACCTACGTGCGCGAGAAGCGGATGGACGTCGCGATCGGCCATCTCGCCGCCGCCGCCAAGCTCTCTCCCGAATCGGCGCGCTTCGCGCTCGTGTACGCATTGGGCCTGCAGCAACTCGGCCGCGTGCAGGAGGCGAAGGATGTGCTCGCCTTCGCGCTGCAGAAACATCCTGACGACCGCGATCTGGCGAACGCATACATGAGTCTCGCGAAGCCGAAGCCGACGACTAGTCTGGCAGCTGTCGAGAAACTGCATTGACAGGATTAACATGATTGGCATGATGAACGGCATCGGCGCGCGCACGCCGTTCATCATGCCAATCATGTTAATCCTGTCCAAGCAGTTGTTTAGAATAACTGCCACACGAATCCTTTCCCGAACGTGAACACCCAGCCGCCCGGCAGCGCCGAATTGGCCCACCGGTAGGCGACATCGGCGCGCATGACGTAGCCCGGATTGCCGGTGATCGACGCGAAGCGCAGCCCGAATCCGGCGTCGGTCCCTGAGCGCACCGGAGAACCCGCGTACCAGGCGCCGGCATGGTCCACGAAGACGCCCATTCCTACCGCGAATAATCGGACCACGTCCGGCGCGAAGAACCAGCGATATTCCGCGTCCATCATGTATACGCGATCGCCGGTGAAGGAATGTTGCGGGAAGGCGCGCACGGCGTAGCCGAATCCGAGGTCCCAGTTCTCGCCGGGATATCCGTTCTTCTGCGCGCCGCCGCCCAGGTAGCCGATGAGCAGCTGCGTCTCCGTGGGCTGCCAGAAGGCGGTGACCGACGCGAACACCGTGCCGGAGTCGAGTCCGTTCCTCGAGTAGAGCGACGTGACCGACAGCGACTCTTCGACGATCGCGGCACCGATACGAGCGTAGTAGGTCCCGAACAGCGTCGGCGAGACGCCGGTCGTCCCGTAGCCCCACTGGGCCGGCGCGAATCCCACTCCGAACGTTCCGGTGAACCCGAGCTGCAGATCCTCCCGGCGCCCGCCGGCCTGGTAGTATCGCGTGTGCTCGAACGTCGGCCGCGAGAACGAGAGGTACGGTCCGAATGCGGCCGTAATGGTGCTGGGGATCTCGCTCGCGGGCAGCGAGTACTGTTGGAAATCGTTGCGCTCGATCTGGCCGTAGAGCCCCAGCCGCAGATATCCCGCGTTGCTGGACTGCAGCGAGATCGCGGGATTCAGCGAGTACAATTGGAAGCTGCGGCGCATCGTATCCTGCGCGACCGTGTCGCCCCCATAGAACAGCAGGATGCGCCCATTGTAGAGCTGTGAGCCCAGTGTCCACCCGCGCGTGGACTCGAGCGTGCGGAACGGAAGACCGAAGGTCGCCCACCCGGTCTGACCGTCGGAGAGCCGGTTGTAGTTGATCGCCGCGTCGTACGGCGTGCCGAGGAAGAACTCGCGCGACGCGCCGAACATGAGCGAGTCACGGTCCGGGTTCTTGCCGTACTGCATCTGGAACTGCGTGCCGCTGCCGAGCACGTTGCGGTCGTTGAATCCGATCGCGTAACCGATCTGCGAGCCGCTCGCCTTGATCGTGAAGACGATGCCGAACGTCCAGGCATCCTGCGTGATCACGCGCGCGATCAACCCGGAATCGGTGGCGATGCTGTCGATCGTGACGAGGCGGAAGAGCCCGAGCGCGCGCAGATTGCGCGCGGTCTCGCGCACGAGCGCCGTGTCCCAGCGCTGGCCCACTTTGAACAGCAGTTGCTGCTCAATGACGTACGGGCGTGTGGTGCTGTGCAGCGAGTTCATGGTGCGGTAGAACGCGCTCGTGGCCTCGGCCGAATCGAAGATCCGGTGGGTCTCGATCGCGATGCCGCGGATCACGAGTGGATCGGGCGGGCTGCCCTGCCCTGCCAGCGCACCGGCGGAGAGCGACAGGAGCACCGTCGCGAGCAAGCGCCGCTCGGCGCGGGTTGCAGCCATATGGAAAGGTAAGCTAGTTTTAATGGCTACGGCGCGCGGAAACGGATCAGGTCCCATCGCGCGCCTCCCGTCGAACTTCAACCATTGAGAGGCGTCAAATGATCCGTCGTACCGTGAGCGCATTCGCGCTAATGTTCGTCTCCGCCGCGGGCGCCTCGGCGCAAGCGATGACGCCGGCCGCGCCGGCTTCCGCGCCAGCCGCCCCTACGCAGGCGCAGGTCTCCGCCGCCATCGACACGATGCGGATGGAAGTCGCCGCCGCGCGCAAGCAGACCGTGGCGCTGAACATGAACCTGACGTCCGACCAGGCGACCAAGTTCTGGCCGGTGTACGATGCCTATCGCGCCGACATGAAGAAGGCGATGGACAGCGAGTGGATGACCATCCAGAAGTACGCCGAGAACTACAAGACGATGAACGACAGCGTTGCGCAGAACCTGATGGGTTCGTGGATGGCGTCGCGGAAGGCGCAGATGGACCTGCGCGTGTCGTACGTGCCGAAGTTCGCCGCGGCGGTGCCGTGGATGCAGGTCGCGCGGTACTTCCAGATCGAGAACAAGCTCGACGCGATGCTGGAGATGCAGCGGACGAAGGTCATTCCGTTGGCGAAATAACGACAGACTTTAGACTGAGAATACGCAACGGGGGGCGCGGCTTTCGGCCGCGCCCCCCGTTGGCTTTCCGACATCTCACATCCGTCTTCTAGAGTCTAAGTCTAGAGTCTAAGTCTGTAGTTAAGGCTTCGTCGGCATGCCGCCCATGCCGGCGGGCATGTCCATCTTCTTGAAGTCCGACGGGATCTCGAACGTCGAGCTGGGCACCGACTTCTTCTCGATCGACACCGCTTCGATCTCCGGCACCATCTGGCCGTCCTTCATGCTCCACATTTTGATCGCATGGAGATCCTGCGCGGCCAGTTCCCGGAACATCTCCGCCATCGAGCCCTGGGGTCCGCCACGTCCGCGGTTCATCGACTGGAAGATCATGAAGCCGACGCCCTTCGCCAGACATGCCTGTCCCTCGCGCACCTTGCCATTGGCGTCCGTGCTGGAGCCCTTGTAGATCGTGCAGCTCACACCGGCTACCGTCTCCGTCTGCCCCGTCTTGGTGAAGGAGACCTTGCGGTTGTGGCTCGCGAGCACGGAATCGAGCGACGGCATGGGATTCACCATGTACATCTTCTGATTGTACATGACCATCGTCATGGTGTTCGCCTTACTATCGTACAACATCGCGATCGGCATACTCTCTTTTCCGTGCACGTCCATCCGTACCATGTTCCCCTTGCTCGTCTGGGTCATGGTCATGGAATCCTTTCCCAGGAACCTGAACTCGATGACGCCTTCGAACGTATTCTGCGCGCGCACCGGTGCGGCGAATCCCATCGCTGCGACCGCCCCGCGAGTGCTGCAATCCTCAGACTTCCGCATAGGTCCCCTCATTCAAGGTCGGATGGTGCCGGATGACGCGAGTCCGAATTTATCGCCCCCGCGCGCCCAGTTCGCACCCCTCACCGGCCGCGTCGAGACCAGGCGCCGGAACTCCGCGCCTCAGCCCGAAGTGCAGCAGAAGGCCAACCGTCCAGTCGGTCGCACGAAGATAGTTGAAGAGCTGCCGCTTCGGCGCTGGCGTGCAGCAGTTCGATGTCGCCTTGATCTCGACGATGACTCGCTGATCCACCACCATGTCCATGCGCTGAACGGCCGATCTCCTCGTCCTTGTACTGATCCGACACCGACCTCTCGGCTCACGTGGTGGCCGCGCGACAGCAATTCACGCTCGAGCGCCGCAGCGTAGATGTGCTCAAGGAAGCCGAATCCAAGAATCCTATAGACCTCGTAGAACGCGCCGATGACACTGTGGTGATCCGTCCTCGATCAAATCGATATCGTGCCATCCCGGATCATCGCATGTCTCGTCTCATCGATGCATCATCTTTCGCTCGCATGAACCACCCGATCATGCGGCGCGATCTTGGGTTCATAGGCTCATGAGAAAGGATCACGGAACTGCTTCGACGCGGATCATGCGGAGTCAGCGAATCTGGCGGATTACTCCGCGGAGCGTCACAGCTATCATGCACCCAGTCAGCGTCTTGTCTTTTGCTGTTAACAACAACAACACGAACTCGACCGGCTGCGAATAGCTCTCATCGCGCCTAGAACGATCCGCGCATCATTCGCCGCTTCCGCATAATCCGCGTTGAAGCAGTTCGCGTGATCCTTCCTGAGCGCTCGGATCGAGAATGGCGCACCGAGAAAAAAAGCGGGCCAAGCGCATCGCACCTGGCCCGCTCGTCGATCCGGCACTGCGACTTAGCTCAGCCGCATTCGCTGAAGCCGCACACGTGGCATTTCACGCAGCCCTCGGCGTACTCGAGTTGCGATCCGCAGTCGGGGCACGTGCCCATGAAGGTCTCGGAGGTCGGGCCGTCGAACTTCATTTGCGTCTGCGCGCCGCTCTGCGTGCTCGCGGTGATCTGCTCGCGCGCCGGCGCGGTGCCGGGCTTCGATGACGCGTCGGCGAGCAGTTCCTGCTGCACGCCCTGCTTGTCGCGCCACCATTCCTCGAGCGCCAGGCCGATCGCGTCGGGCATCGAGAGCACCTTGTTCGGACCGAGGCCCACCGCGCGGTCGGAGCTGATGCCGCGCAGCTGGCGGTGGATCTCCGGCAGCGGGATCCCCGAGCGCAGCGCGAGCGAGATGAGCCGCCCCACCGCTTCGGCGTCGGCCATCGCGCTGCCGCCCGCCTTGCCGAGCGTGATGAACACTTCGAACGGCTGCCCGCGGTCGTCCTCGGTGATGTGCACGAACATGATGCCGAGCGGCGTCTCCTTGCGGATCGACGTCGAGCGGAGCTTGTCGGGACGCGAACGCTTCGCGCGGCGCTGGAGGTTCTCCGCTTCCGCGTCGTACAGCGCCTTCTTGAGCCGTTCGATGTCCGCGTTCTTCTCCGCGAGTTCGCCGGCGAGCTCGCCGAGTTCGCGCTTCGAATCCGTTCCGCCCTCGCGCACCGCCTTCGCCGTCTCCGTGGCGCCCGTGCACAGCACCTGGTTGTCGCGCGAACCGTCGCGGTACACCGTGACGCCCTTCGCCTTCAGCGCGTACGCCATCTCGTAGATCGTGCGGACGTCGTCCACCGTCGCCGTGTGCGCGAAGTTCGTCGTCTTCGAGATCGCGGAATCGCAGTGCTTCTGGAACGCCGCCTGCATCTGCATGTGCCATTCGGGTGCGATCTGGTTCGCCGTCACGAACACGCGCTGCCAGCGCTCCGGCACCTCGGCGAACGCCACGTGCCCTTCCTTCGCGATCCGCTCCATGAGCGCGTCGCTGTACCAGCCCTCGCGCTTCGCGATCGCCGTGAAGTCCTCGTTCACGTCGGGCATCATCGCGCCCGCCTGATTGCGCATGAACGCCACCGCGAAGAGCGGTTCGAGACCCGACGAGCAGCCGGCGATGATCGAGATCGTGCCGGTGGGCGCGATCGTGGTCACGTTGCAATTGCGCAGCATCTGCATCGGACGAATGCGCTTGCCCATCGCGTCGCGCGCGCAGGTCTCGTCAGGGCCCCAAATGGAACGCTCCCACTCCGGGAACGCGCCGCGCTCCTTCGCGAGGCGCTCGCTCTCCTTCTTCGATTCGACGTCCAGGAACTCCATGACCTTGCGGCCCAGCTCCACGCCCTCCTCGGAATCGTACGGGATGCCGAGACGCACGAGCACGTCGGCGAAGCCCATGAGGCCGAGGCCGATGCGGCGGATCCGCTTGCTGAGATCGTCGATCTCGGCCAGTGGGTACTTGTTGACGTCGATGATGTTGTCGAGGAAGTGCGTCGAGAGCTGGATGTCGCGGCGGAACGCCTCCCAATCCAGCGCGCCATCCTTCACATAGTAGCCGACGTTGACCGAGCCCAGATTGCAGACATCGTACGCGAGCAGCGGCTGCTCGCCGCACGGATTCGTCGCTTCGTACGTGCCGAGGTGCGGCACCGGGTTGAAGCGGTTGGCCTCGTCGATGAAGAAGCAGCCCGGCTCACCGGTGCGCCACGCGCCGTCGATCATCTTGTCCCACACCATGCGCGCGTCGAGCGTGCCCGTCACCTTCTTCGTGACCGGATCCACGAGATCGTATTCGGCGCCCGCGCGCACGGCCTTCATGAACATGTCCGTCACGGCGACGGAGATGTTGAAGTTCACGATCTGCGTCAGGTCTTCCTTGCACGTGATGAAGTCCATGATGTCCGGGTGATCCACGCGCAGGATCCCCATGTTCGCGCCGCGGCGCGTGCCGCCCTGCTTCACCGCATCGGTGCTCGCGTCGTAGAGCTTCATGAACGACACGGGGCCGCTCGCCACGCCGGTGGTGGAGCGCACCATGGAGCCCTTGGGGCGCAGGCGCGAGAACGAGAATCCCGTGCCGCCGCCCGACTGATGGATGAGCGCCATGGAGCGCAGCGTGTCGTAGATGCCGGTGTGGCCGTTCGACAGCGAATCCTCCACCGGCAGCACGAAGCACGCCGAGAGCTGTCCGAGCGGACGGCCGGCATTCATGAGCGTCGGCGAGTTCGGCTCGAAGCGGCGCTGCGTCATGAGCGCGTAGAACTCCTCGGCGACGGTCTCCACCGCGCCCTCGCTCGCGCCATACCGCGCATCAGCGCCCGCGACCACCGTCGCTACCCGCCAGAAGAGTGATTCGGGCGTCTCGACAGGCTTCCCCTTCTCGTTCTTCACCAGATAGCGCTTCTCGAGCACGATCCGGGCGTTGTCACTGAGCGAGGCGGGAATCGCGGGGGGCTTGGCGGGCAGGGACATGTCGGAGCTCTCCTTGAAGATGAAGCGAATGCTGCTTGAGACTTAGAACGGCAATGCGAGACACACAAGCGCGATTCACGAAATGCGGCTCGTGTATCCGCACAAATACGACGGTAAACGACTCAACGGCAATGCGTTACCGCAAGACCTGCCGATCCGGAGACCCTCGAACGACACCGCGGCGCCGTACACCCTTCGGTGCGCGCGCCGCAGAAAAGCCCGGCCGAAGCCGGAGGGAAGCATAATAACGACTACCAGACAAATGACAAGGTTACAATAGGTTACACATGTAACGATGCACGGGATTCGTATCGAGAAGCGACGAAATCATGACCGACCTTTCGGTGCAAAATGACGTGATTCGCGAGGCGACTTGCCTGGAAACACGTTAAAAAAACAAGAGCTTTGACAGGATTACATGATTAAGGGCATGATTAACAGGATGACTGCTTTGGGGTTACGGCGCCGAGATCCTCGAGGGGCGACGTCCATCAAGCCAATCATGTTCATCCTGTCAAGCTGTTAGTTGCCCACTCCCAACGTGAAATAGAACGTCACGGCGGGCGTCGCGACGCCGCTCTGGTTCTCGTAGGGAACTGCCACGCCGAACCGGAGCGCGTACGCCGCATCATATGGTACGCCCACGAAGATCGTGACCTCGGCGCCGGCGGAGGCGATGGGTCGTGTGCTCGCGCCGCCGGATTCGCCGGGCGCCCAGGAGCTGCCGGCGTCGCTGAATAGTGTCAGGCTGCTGCGATCGAGGAAGATCGGGAAGAATCCAAAGCCGTGATGGATGCCGGCCAGCGGCAGCACGAGCTCCACCGTGCCCGACACGATCCGCTCGCCACTCTCCACGCCCGCCGTGAAGCCACGCACCGGAAAGTAGCGCGGCGAGCCGAGCGTTACGCCGGGCAGCAGCACCACGCCTCCGCCGCTCACGCCGCCCAGATCGAAGAGCATCGGATTGCTGCCGCTCGTGGCCCCGGCCGCCACGCGCGCGCGAAGCACCGGATGCGCGAAGCTGCCGTGCGCGAGCGCGACGTAGCCGCTCATCGATGCCTGCAGGCTCTGCGACCAGAGAGCGCTCTCGCCGTCGAGCCAGCGGAACGTCGCGGCGACGTTCGTGCTGATCCCGTCCTCGGGCGACACACCGGTGGGCGGCGTCGCCGCGTTCGCGTAGCCCGCTGCCGCGCCGACGGACCAGAAATCGGGATCGCTCGAATAGTAGGCCGGCAGCAGAGGCAGCAGCGAGTCGGGCGTGGTCGTGTAGTGCTTCTGCAGGATCCCGGCGGAGAGCGACGCGAACGCCGTGGAATACACGCGCAGGCGCCGCACGGTGGCCGTGAGGTTCATCGCGCGCGTGCGCCGGAACAGCGTTCCGCCCGATGGTCCGATCGGATCGTTGAACTGATCCCAGTATTGCGTCGCTTCCAGCGACATGACCGGCTGGCCCAGCCCCGCGTAGGCGTACGCCGCATCGAACACATTCTGGTAGTGCCACGGGTCGAACAGCGCCTGCACATAGTAGACATGGCGCCCGATCACGTCGCTGCCACTCGTGTACGCGCCGAGCGTGATGCCGTTCAGCGTGTTGAACCCGATCGCAGGCAGCCAGTAATGCGGCCAGAGCGCGGGGAAGGGTGAGTACGACGTAGACGCCGACGTGTCGCTCGCCGCCGCAGCGTAGGGCGGCGCCAGGAACGAGCTGTCGAGCGGCGTGGGCGCGGCGCCGCTCGTGTCGAACGGCGCGACGCCCACATGGTCACCGTCGGCGTCGTAGCGCACGGCGGCGAGCGTGCGACCGTCGGCACTGAGCGATGGATAGAACATGCCCGAGCTCGCGTTCCCGATGCGGCGCGGCGGCGCATCGCCGTCGACGAGCGCGATGTACACGTTCTGCGCGCCGGTGCGGTTGGACGTGAAGAGCACCGCGCGCCCGTCGGGGCTCCACGACGGCGACGCGTCGAATGCGCGGTCGTGCGTGAACACCCGCACGATCCGTCCGGTCGTGTCCATCACCACGACGTCGGCGTAGGCGCCGCGCGTCCAGCGCGTGGCCGCGATGAGCGCGCCGTTCGGTGACCAGCGCGGCTCGGCCCATTCGGTGTCGGCCGCGGTGCCGGTGAGCGGCGTGATCGCGCGGCCGTCGGCGCTCACGCGTACGAGCGTGGTGGTCGCGGGTTCGTAGCGCACCGCCACGATCGCGCCGTCGCCGCGCGCGTCCGGCTGCGCGAGACGCGCACCGTGCGTGAGCTTGGTCTTCTTGCCGGCCAGTTCCGTGTAGAGATCGGATCGCACGTGATATGGATCGGTGTACTCGAGCTGCGCATACAAAATCCCGCCGTTGGACATCGGCACCTGCGTGTCGAAGCTGTTGCGGCGCCCTTCGCTCCGCTCGGCGCCCGTGGTGTCGAGCGAATACGCCGCGGTGAAGCTCTTGCCGAGATTGCCGGCGTAGAGAAGCGTGCCATCGTCCGCCCAGCGTGGGCGGACCGCGTCGTAGCCGGTGTGCGTGAGATCGTGCCATCCCGGCATCGGCTCGGCCGCGGGCGGAAGACCGTGCACCGAGAGCGCGAGCGAATCGCGCCACCGCTGCCACGCGTCGGCGAACGAGATGCCGAACGCGCCGCTCGCGGCGCCATTGTAGGTGAACGGGATGGGCCGGCGGCTCGCACGCTCCACGAGATCGCCGAGCGTTGGCTCGCCGTGTACGGTCGCGAGATAGTCCAGGAACTCCGCGCCGTAATCGTACGAGGTGTTGCCGTACGGATAGACCGTGGTCGCGAGGCTCCAGCGATCGTAGTAGGGCAGCGCGTTCTTCTGCGCCGTGGAGCGCACCACCATCGAGGAGATCGTGCCGTTCACACGTCCCGCGTCGGTGAGCGCGCTCTCGTAGTACACGGCGAGCCCCTCGGTCATCCACGCCGGCTCGTACGTGTTCGGGAAGAGCAGCGGCGCGCGGCCGAGCATGTCCTGCCCGATCGCCCACCATCCGGCGGTGCGGTCGAGCTGGAAGGTGTGCGTGAGTTCGTGCGTCGTGATCTGCTCGAACCAGCTGTCGTAGAATTCGAGCGACGGATCGTCGAGCCCGGGCAGCGCGTAGATCGTGATTCGATTGGTGGGGAAGACCGTCGTGAATCCGTTCGAGAAATCCACGTTGTCGGCGATCACGAGATCCACGACGCCGCGCGGCGTGTGGAGGTGCTTCGCCAGCTTGGCGTAGGCGATCTCGGCTTGCGCCGCCGCGCGCCTCGCGGGGCCTTCGACTTGCGGCAGGAAATGCACGCGGAAATGCGCCGTCGTGATCGTGCGCCAGCTCCCGTCGGGCGGCACGCTCTGCGCCGCGGCGCGTCCCGCGCCGCACAACAGCACGAGCGAGCACAGCGCCGCGAAGGGCGCCCTTCCACGTCTCATTTCGCGGAAGCGAGCGAGCGGAAATACCGTTCCAGGCCGTCCACCACGCCGCGCGCGTATGCGCGCTGGAATTCTGGCGTGCGGAGGGCCGCCTCCTGGTCGGGCAGCATCAGGAACGCACCTTCGCAGAGCACCGCCGGCATCCAGGTGGGACGCGCGAGCGCGAGGTTGTCGTAGTTGATGCCGAGGTTCCTGAGTCCCATGCGGCTCACCATGCCGAGCTGCAGCTCGCGCGCGAGCGGAATGGACTGCGGCCAGAAGTAATAGGCGCCGGTGCCGTTCGAGATGAACGGATTCACACCGTCGGGCAGCGCGTTCAAGTGGATCGACACGGCGGCGTTCGCGTTCGAGCGGCGGATCATGGTGGGGCGGTCGTTGAGCGCGACGGGATCGGCAGTGGTGCGCGTCATGTACACCGTGGCGCCCTCGGCTTCGAGCAGCCGCTTCACCTCGAACCCGATCGCGAGCGTGGGCACTGGCTCGTACAGTCCGGTGGGTCCGGTGGCGCCGATCGGCGGATGGCCCGGATCCACGGCGATGAGCATTCCCTTGAGCGGGGCGTGCGGATCCACCGCCGGCGGGCGGCGCACGCGCAGCACCACGGACGCGCGGTCCTTGTCCCACATCACGAGGTAGCCGTACGGCGCTTGCGCGAGATGCAGCGTGAAATGGCCGCGGTCACTCGCGTCGGGCGTCCACTGTGCCGCGCGCACCAGCGAATCGTTCTCGCCGTAGTGGATGAGGTCGGTGCTGAACTGTGTGTCGTAGAGCGTGAGCACCAGATCGTGCGCGTCTTCTTCCACGAAGAACGCCGGCCGCGCGCCCGTGGGGACCACGAAGTCCACCCAGCCGGGCGCGGGAATGATGCGCGCCTGCCCAGTGACTCGACGCGGCGCCGGCGATCCGGCCGGCAGCAATCGGGTCTCGGACGCGCTCACCCAGATCTCGAGCGACCCGTCAAGCCGAACGCGCGCGAAGTCGCCGTTCCAGCCCGTGACCGGCACGACCGTGCCCGGGAAGAGGAACCACTTGTACGTACCGGCGGGAATGGGCCGCCCGATCACGGTGCGGTCGGTGTCGCTCACGCTCGAGCTGTCGGCGCCGAGCATCACGAGGGTGCCGGGCGTCGGGGCGGGCGCGACGCTGCCCAACAATACGTGCAGCGTATCGTCGCCGCGCGCGATCACGAGTTCGGTGCGCGCGCGGAGCAGCCGCGCCGGAAGATCCACCGCGAATTGTTCGGGATCGCCTCCGTTCTTCCATGTGGGCGCTACGGCGCCGGGAGTGCCGAAGAGCCGCGCGCCGAGTGGCGCGGCGCCGTTCACGAGCGGCGCTCCGGCGCCCGCGTCGCCGCGCCAGACCACGGTGGCGTTCGAGGGCGCGCGGATCGAGACGCGCACCATCTCATCGTCGCGAAGCGCGAGGCGCGCCGAGGGCGCCGGCACCACGCTGGAACTGTCGTACGTGAGCACACCGAGCGGCGCGAAGTGCACCACCGGCAATGGCAGCTTGATCGTATACGCCAGGCTCGCGGTGTCGGCGCCGGCGGTCGCCACCAGATCGTAGCGCGAAGTCTCGCGCGGCGGCAGCGGCAGGAACGCGAGGAATGCGCCGTTCGGCGCGACCGGCACGGGCGTGCCGTTTATCGTGAGCGTCGCCTTGCCGTTCCCCACCGACCCCATGACGAAATTCGAATCGCGCGACTCGATCACGTGCTCAGGCGTGGGATAGACCACGCGGATAACGAGCTTTCCGGTCACCTCGGGGATCGGCGGCAGCGCCGGCGCACCGGCTCCCGCACCCTCGCCAGCGGCCGCAGGACTGGCGGCGGGCGCTTCCGTTTTCGGGCCGCCGGCGCTCGCACAACCGGCCGCGAACCAGGCAGCGGCCGCCAGTCTGGCGATTCTTGGGACTCGCATGGCGAGGAAGCTAGCACCCCGGCCAACCGCGGGGGAGGCGGATGTGATATAAGTCATTTTCCGTCTTGCGGTTGGTTGACGATACTGTTGACTTGTTCGCATCCTTAAGCGTCTTACCCGGGACACCCCCCGAGGCATCAGCTTGAATCCCTGTGGTTTCTGTGGCCAGACGAACGCGCAGGATTCGCGTTTCTGCGTCGATTGCGGAAAGCCGCTGGCCAACGCGTCCGCATCGTCGTCCGCGCCCGCCGAGCGCTCGCCGCGCATCCCGTCGCACCGGCGGCCCAGTCCCAGTGTGCGCCGCATCACCGGTGCGCAACCCGCGATCTCCATCGTCAATCCCACTCGGCACAATGCGCCGGGCGCCGTGATCACCTGCGGCTGGTGCTCGAACGTGATCGAGAGCGGCCTGCCCTTCTGCCCGCACTGCGGCCGCCGCACCGACGCGACGCTCACGCCCGCGGCCGCCTGCCCGACGTGCGGCAACACGGTGCGGCCCGAGTTCGATGCCTTCTGCGCCGCGTGTGGCACTCCCGTCGCCCAGCCGGAGAAGAAGCCCGGCACGCCCAAGAAGACGCTCGTCTTCTCGGCGAAGCGGCGCGACGTCACCGCGCGGCTGCTGGTGCTCGACGAAGCGGGCGAGCCGAAGCAGGTCGTGGAACTCGACCGCGCGACGATGACGGTGGGCCGCGGCGAATGCGACATCGCCTTCCCCGGCGACGAATATCTCTCGCCGCGCCACGCCGAGTTCATCCTGCGCGATGGGGCGCTGTACGTGCGCGATCTCGACTCGGCGAATCGCACCTGGCTCTTCATCGACGAGCCGTACCGGCTGCAGCATGAGGACGTGCTGCTCATCGGTTCGCAGCTCATCCAGTTCCGCCAAGCGCCCACGCACGGCGAGGCGCCGCCGGATGAGCATGGCACGCGCCGCATCGGTTCGCTGGTGCCGGCGGGCGAGGCGGGCCAGCTCGTACAGCTGCGCTCCGATGGCACGGTGCGCGACGTGTTCCACCTGACCGACCGCGGCATGGTCACGCTCGGACGCGACACCGGCGACTGGACCTTCGCGCACGACCAGACGATGAGCGCGCGGCACGCGGAGATCCGCTCGCAGGACGGGGAGTTCACCATCGCAGACCTCGGCAGCCGCAACGGTGTCGCGGTCGCCGCGCGCGGCGAGCGCCTGCTCGCGGCGGGAACGCGCCTCCTCACCGGTGACCAGGTGATGCGCGTGGAGCGCGTTTGAGCGCAGTGCGGATCTGTCCGCAGTGCGGCTCAGAATACGACGCCGAGATCAAGTTCTGCCCGAAGGACGGCACCACGCTGCGGGTGCCGCCGGGTGCCGCGCTCATCGGCGCAGTGATCGCCGACCGTTATCACATCCTCAAGAAGCTCGGCGAAGGCGGCATGGGCCAGGTGTTCCTGGCCGAGCACGTGAAGATGGGGCGGCCCAGCGCGATCAAAGTGATGACGCCCGGCATGATGCAGGACGCCGATGCGATCAGCCGGTTCAATCGCGAGGCGGCGAACGCGAGCCGCATCACGCATCCGAACGTCGCGGCGATCTATGATTTCGGCGAGACGAGCGATGGGCTGATCTACCTCGCGATGGAATACGTCGAGGGCGCGCCGCTCACGTCGATCGTCGAGATCGCGGGCACGCTGCCGCCCGCGCGCGTGGCGTCGATCATCAAGCAGACGGCCAGCGCGCTGGATGCGGCGCACGAGCGCGGGATCATCCACCGCGATCTCAAGCCCGACAACATCATGATCGCCCGCAATCGCGACGGCAGCGATCTCGTGAAAGTGGTGGACTTCGGCATCGCGAAGTCGGCGCACGGCACGGGGCAGAAAGTGACGAAGACCGGACTCGTGGTGGGAACTCCGGAATACATGTCGCCGGAACAACTCGCGGGCGACGCCGTGGATTCGCGCAGCGACACGTTCGCGCTCGCGCTCGTCGCGTTCCATATGCTCACGGGGACGCTTCCGTACGCCGAGGGGTCGGCGCAGGAGACGATGATCCGGCGCCTCACCGACCGGCCGTTCACGCTCGCGGAGACGCGGCCGGACGTCCCCTGGCCGCCGGCGCTGGAGGCGGTGATGGAGCGCGGACTGTCGCGCGAAGCGGCATCGCGTCCGGCGACGGCGGGCGAGTTCGCCTCGGCGTTCGCCGCCGCGGTGGAGGGGATGCCGGCGATCGAGAGCGAGGCCGACGGTGCGACGCGAGTGATCGGCGCGGTGCCCGCGACGCGCGTGGGGCGGCCGTCGAAGGGCGCGATGCCGACGACGGCGCCGAGCACGCGTCCGTCCACGGCCGTGGCCCCGGCGCGCCGCCGCTCGCGCGGGATGATCATCGGCGGCGGTGTGGTAGCCGCGGCGCTCGTGGTGGGAGCGGTGATGGTGCGGGCCGGGCGGAGGAACGCGGTGTCGGCGATCGGCACGCCGACGCAGAATTTCCAGCGGCCGCTGGATACCACCGCGCACCAGGACACGACCGCGCCCGTAGCCGACACGAAGGCGGCGATCCCGGCGCCGAAAGTGGAGACCGTGCGCGTGGCGGTGCGTCCGACGCCGCCGCCCGTGCACGCGAAGCCTCCGGCGGCGCCGCCGGCCGCGCCGCCCGCGTCACCACCGGCCGCCCCGCCAGCTGCGCCGTCGGACGCCGATCCCGCGCTCGACGCCGCAGCCAAGACGCCGCCCGAACGCGCGCGCAACGAAGTGCGCCGCGCCGCGCAGATGATCGTGAACGATCATCCCGACATGGCGATCGCGCTGATCCGGAAGGCGATGCCCGACCTCGCCAATCAGAAGGACAGCGTGACTGCATGGTACCACTTGAGCGAGGCGCTGCTGCAGCGCGCCGAGAAGGACGGGGACAGCACGGCGAAGACGCGCGCATGCGATATCCTCGAGCGGATCCGGCGGGACAAGCGGCACCCCGACGCCAGCGGGATCGCCTCACTTTACGATCTGACGTGCAAGTGAGCCGTCTTTTGCGTAGGTTGGTGCTGTGAGCGAGCCCTCCAATCCTGGCCACGCCCCCGATGGGGCACCGATGGACGTGATCGTGCACGTCTTCGGCCGCACCGATGTCGGACGCGTGCGCGACCACAATGAGGACTCGTTCCTCGTCGCGGATCTCTCGTCGGAGAACGCGTCGTTGCAGCCGGAAGTGCGCACGCACCACGTGGGCGGCCGCGGCACACTGTTCATGGTGGCCGATGGGCTGGGCGGCGCCGCGGCGGGCGAGATCGCGAGCGATCTCGCGATCAACACGGTGTACGAGGAGATGCGCGAACGCTGGATGCACAGCCAGCGCATGGATCCGCAGGGTTTCGCGAGCGCGCTGAAGGCCGCCACCGACGCCGCCAACGCCAAGATCTTCGCCTACGCGCTGGAACACCCCGAACATCGCGGACTGGGTACGACCGCCACCGTCGCGGGACTCTTGGGCGACACGCTCTACCTGGCGCAGGTGGGCGACAGCCGCGCGTACGTGATCCGGAACGGGGAAGCGATGCAGATCACGAAGGACCAGTCGCTCATGCAGCGGCTGGTGGAGGCGGGGGAGCTCACGCAGGAAGAGGCGGAGCGGAGCGAGCGCCGCAACATCATTCTGCAGGCGCTCGGACCCGAGCCCACCGTGCGCATCGACCTCACGCACCAGCAGATGCGGCAAGGCGACATCCTCGTCCTCTGCACCGACGGTCTCTCCGGCCTCGTGAAGAAGGAGGAGATCGCGGAGGTCGTGACCGGCACTGACGATCTCGTGGACGCGTGCCGTCAGTTGATAGACCGCGCGAACGAAAATGGTGGGCCGGACAACATCACCGCGATCGTCGCGAAGATCGATGGATCGGGGCTGCAACCGGCGGGCCCGGGGGATCGCTTGGGACACGCGGTGTATCCGCTGCCCGGGTCGACGCCGCAGGGCGGCATTGTGCGCCCGGAGGAACCGACGACGCCGACGTATCGGCACACATTGCCGGTATCGGTGCCGAGTTCCGGCGCTGCCGCGACGCCGAGCGACACGCCTGAGCGTCCGTTCCAGTCGCCGCTGGGCGCGATGGACACGCGGCGCGCCGTGATCACGGCGCTCGCCGCGACGCTGGTGCTCCTCGGACTGTTCCTGCTCGCGCGCCAGCTGCGCGGCACCGGACCGCACGCGACCATGGCGCCCACGACCAGCGATACCACCGACACCGCGGCGCGCACGAAGAAGCCGTGACGCTCGAGCTGCGGGTGCTGCGCGGCGCGCGCGCCGGCCAGCGCGAGCAGTTCGCGAAGTCGCTCATCTCGCTCGGCCGGAATCCGCTCTGCGATTTCCGCTTCGACGCACAACTCGATCTCGATGTCTCCGCGCGCCACGCCGAGATCGAGGTCGTGAACGCGGAATACGTGCTGCGCGATACGCAAAGCACCAACGGCACGTTCGTGAACGGCGCGCGGATCCCGGGAAATTGGGTGCTGCGCGACGGCGACGTGCTCACTTTCGGCGCGCACGGGCCGCAGGTGGCCGTGCGGCTGCTCGCGCCGCCGTACATGGTGCGCGACACGACGGAATTCCCCAGGCAGTCGCCGAGCTCGACGAGCCCAGCGCTGCGCGGAATGCGACTCGAGAAGACGGGCCCCGTGGGGGCAGGTGCGTCCCGGAGCGCCGCTGGCTCGACGACCGAGCGGATCGCGGTAGCAGTGCGTGCGCATACGCAGCAGTTGAAGCGCTGGGCGGTGGCTGCGGCACTGCTCGTCGTGGCAGCGCTGATCACGGTGTACTGGATCGGGCGCCGCGACTCCGACCGGTTGTACGCAGAGCTCGCCGCGAAGCGGCAGGAGAATGACAGTCTGCAGAACGTGCTCGCCGATCGTGTGCTCACGATGAGCAGCCAGATGGCGGGGATCGATTCCGCGCTGAGCGCGTCGCGGCTCGAGATCGAGAGTCTGCAGTCGCAACTCAAGGTCGCTGGGCGCGGGTCAGACGCGAAGGCGATCGCGAACCAGCTCTCGAAGAGCGAGACCAAGCGGCACGAGATCCTCTCAGCGGCGATCGGCTGGCCCGCGATCGTGCAGCGCAGCGGGCCCGCGGTGGCGCTCGTGGCGGTGCAGTGGCCCGATGGGCACAGCTTCAGCGGCAGCGGGTTCGGCGTGAACGCGGCGGGATTCATTGTCACCAACCGGCATCTCGTGACCGACAGCAACGGACACACACCGCGGCAAGTGCTCGTCATCTTCAGCGATACCAAGAATTGGCTGCCGGCGCACGTCGTGCGTTCGAGCACCGATGCGGACCTGTCGCTGCTGCAGATCGACGCATTGGGCACATATCCCGTCGTGGGCGGTATCGCGCACAACACCGCGGACATTCCGGTGGGCGCGCAGGTGGCGATCATCGGCTACCCGCTCGGTACCGAGACGCCGATGGAGGGGAGTGGCACGAAGATCATCGCGCGCTCGACGCTCGTGGCGGGCACCGTGAGCAAGCATCTCGACGATGTGCTCCAGGTGGACGCGTACGCCGGCGAGGGATCGAGCGGGAGCCCAGTGTTCGCGACGGACGGCCGCGTGATCGGCGTCGTATATGGCGGCGCGCGCGAAGCGGCGGGGCGCATCGTGTACGCGGTACCGGCGGATAGACTGGCGGCGCTGATCGCGCCGCGGTGAACTGCTAACGACCGGGAACCGGTTGCCGGGAACCGGTGTGGCATGACAACGCATGGGGTGACGACATCTCGCGACGTCGTGACACCATGCGTTGTTATTCATCACCGGTTCCCGGCAACCGGTTCCCGGTCGTTCAGCGTCTACCGCGGCGTGAACTTCCCCAACACTCTCGGCCCCGCCGCCCCCGTGGCGCTCGGCACATTCCCAGGGCGCCGCTCCAAGTGGAGCCATCCGAGGAACGCGAACGCCACCGCTTCCTTCGCGCCGTCGTCGAAGAATTCCTCGCTGAAGAGCCGCACGGTGCGCGGCGCGAGCGCATCGCGCACGGCGCGCACGAGCGCGGGATTGTTCGCGCCGCCGCCGGAGAGCAGCACGTCCTCGACGGCGGGCGGCACGAAGCGCTGGTAGGCGATACCGATGCTCCGGGCCGTGAGTGACACCGCGGTGGCGACGATATCCTCGGGGCGCGCCGCTCGGTCGGCGGCGAGGCAGCGTTCGACGAACGCGTTCGCGTAGGCGGCGCTGAACTTCTCGCGGCCCGTGCTCTTGGGCGGTTTCGCGGCGAAATACGGGTCCGCGAGCGCGGCATCCACCGGGCCGGGGATCACGGTGCCGCGCAGCGCCATCGCTCCATCCACATCGTAACCGAGCGACGGAACGAGCCGTCGCACCGTCGCGTCGATCACGCCGCAGCCGGGACCGGTGTCGAAGGCGAGCACGAGATCCGCGCCGCCGCGCGCCGGCACGACGCTCACATTCGCGATGCCGCCGATGTTCTGGAGCGCGCGTGCGTGATCAGGCGCCGCGAAGAGGAGCGTGTCGGCGATCGCGACGAGCGGCGCGCCCTGGCCGCCCGCCGCGGCATCGCGCACGCGGAAATCGCTCACGACGTCGAGCCCCGTGCGCTCCGCGATCACCGCGGCCTGTCCGATCTGCCACGTTCCGCGCGCGCCGGCGTGCCACACGGTGTGACCGTGCGACGCGATCGCGCGCACGTCGGTGCCGCGCAGCCGCGCCGCGGTCATCACCGCACGCGCCGCGTCGGCGAGCCAATCGCCGAGTTCGAAGTCGAGCCGCGTGAGCGCATCGGCCGGCTGCTCGAGGCCGGCACGCAGCAGACGCTCGCGCTGCGCGTTCGTGTACTCGCGCGTGATGGTCGCAAGCAGCTGTAGGTCGGGTGCGGGACTTCCGTTCTCGATGAACCGAACGGCGGCGGCGGTGATCCCGTCCGCCGACGTGCCGGACATCAACCCGATGATGACCGTGGGTGCGTCAGTCACGCTTCGCGCCGGGGAGCGCGGCGCGGATCACGCCGCCGGCCTCGCGCAGCTTCGCTTCCGCTACCTCGCGCGTCGCACCGAGCTTCTGCATCACGATCGCCGTCTTCACGCTCCCGCCGGCGGCCGCGATCAGCCGTTTCGCCTCGGCGCGCTCGACGCCGCACAGTTCCATCACGATGCGCTCGCCACGATCCACGAGCTTGGCGCTCATTGGCCGCAGGTCCACCATCAGGTTCTCGTACGTCTTCCCGATGCGCACCATGGCGCCGGTGGAGATCATGTTGAGCACCAGCTTCGTGGCGGTGCCGGCCTTGAGGCGCGTGGAACCGGTGATCGCCTCGGGTCCGGTGAGCGGCACGATCGCGACGGTCACGCGCTTCACGAGATCGTCGGGCGGCGTGGAGCACGAGAGGATCGCGGTGCGCGCGCCGAGTTCCATCGCGCGCTCGAGCGCGCCGCGCACGTAGGGCGTGGTGCCCGATGCGGCGATGCCGACCACAAAATCGTGCGCGCCGACCGCGAGCCTCGTCATGGCGGCGGCGCCGTCGGCGGCGACATCCTCGGCGCCCTCCATCGAGCGCGTGAGCGCGTCGAGTCCGCCGGCGATGACACCGACCACCATTGTGGGATCCGTGCCAAACGTGGGCGGGCACTCGCTCGCGTCGAGCACGCCGAGGCGGCCGGAGGTGCCGGCGCCCGCGTAGATGAGCCGGCCGCCGTCGCGGAACGCCGATTCCGCGAGCTCGATCGCGCGTGCGATCTCGGCGCGCTGCGATGCGACCGCGTCCGCGACCGTACGATCCTCCGCGAGCATGAGGTGTACGATCTCCGCGGCGGTCGCGAGATCGATGCGCGTCGTGCGCGGATTGCGGCGCTCGGTGAGTCGAGGATCTTCAGGCGACGGGGACAAATCGGCTCATCGCAGAGGGGGAGCGCGCGGCGCGTGGCAACGCCACGGCACGCGGGCTAACTTACCCGTCGCCGCGCAGTCGTCGCAAGAGAACCGGGAGAGTTCACATGCATTCCATCACACGAACGTTCATCGGTTCCGATCCTCGCTTCCGCCGCGATCGTGACCGCCGCGCGCGCGCAGGCGCCGGCGGCGACTCCCCGCGCGAACGCGGGCGAAGCGGTGAACGCCGCACACGCGATGATCGCATTGAACAGCGAGCTCGCGACCGCGGCGGGCGTCGAGATCCTGAAGGAGGGCGGCAACGCGGTGGATGCCGCGGTCGCGGTGGGCTTCGCGCTCGCGGTCACGTATCCGGAGGCGGGCAACATTGGCGGCGGCGGCTTCATGGTGATCCGCATGGCCGACGGCCGCACGGCGGCGCTCGACTACCGCGAGATGGCGCCGGCGGCCGCGACGCGCGAGATGTACATGGACAGCGCGAGCATCGCGAACGAGGCGAGCATCGTGGGGCCGCGCGCGTCGGGGGTTCCTGGCGCGGTCGCGGGACTCACGACGGCGCACGCGGAGTTCGGACATCTGCCGCTCGCGCGCGTCATCGCGCCGGCGATCCGGCTCGCCGAGAAAGGCTTCGTGGTGGACACTGCGCTCGCGCACTCGATCGCGAGCGGTCAGAGACTGATCGGGCGATTCTCCGGCGCCAAGCTGCTTATGCCGAACGGCAAACCGCTCGCCGCCGGCCAGAAGCTCGTGCAGCCCGCGCTCGCGCGGACGCTCAAAGCGATCGCCGCGCATGGCGCGCGCGGATTCTACCAGGGAGAGGTCGCACAAGCGATCGCCGATGCGCAGAAGCGAGACGGCGGGCTCATCACGCTGGCCGACCTGAAGGGCTATCACCCCGCGTGGCGCGATCCGCTCATCGGCACCTATCGCGGCTACACGATCATCTCGATGCCGCCGTCGTCGTCGGGCGGCGTGACGACGATCGAAACGCTGAACATCCTCGAGACGTTCGGCCCGCTGCCGCCGGTGCGCGGCACGATGGAGACGCATCTGCTCGCGGAGGCGCTGCGCCGCGCGTTCGTGGACCGGAACTCGCAGCTGGCGGATCCGGATTTCTCTCCGGTGCCGATCGCGCAGCTGGTGAGCAAGGCGTATGCGCGGTCACTCGCCGCCGGCATTTCCCGCGATTCCGCGACGCCGACAGCGAACGTCGAGCAACACCAAGCGGGCGGCGCAGAGAGCCGCAGCCCGGAGGGCGTCCACACGACGCACTATTCCGTCGTGGACGCCAAGGGGAACGCGGTGGCCACCACGACCACGCTCAACGAATCGTACGGGTCAGGCGTGTACGTCGCGGCCGCGGGCTTCTTCTTGAACAACGAGATGGACGATTTCGCCGTGCGGCCGGGCGAGCCGAACCTCTACGGCCTCGTGCAGGGCGAGCGGAACGCCGTGGCGCCGGGGAAGCGCATGCTGAGCGCGATGGCGCCGACGATCGTGCTCGATTCCGCGAATCGCGTGACGCTGGTGCTCGGCGCGCGCGGCGGACCGCGCATCATCACCGCGGTGCTGCAGGTGCTGATCGGCGTGATCGACTACCGCATGCCGCTGCTGGAGGCCATGAACGCGCCGCGCATCCACGAGCAGGCGCGCCCGGACACGATCCACTACGAAGCCGGCGCGCTGGAGCAGCCGGTGATTGACTCGCTCACCGCGATGGGCCACATTGTGCTGGTGTCCACCTTCGGCTCGCGGGGCTTCATTGCGGATGCATTCGCGATCGAGCGCACGAAGAACGGATGGGTAGGCGTGGTGGATCGCAGGACGGGCGGCGGGGCGGCAGGATATTGAACTACGGTCGTTCGTCGTACGCGTTTAGAACTGCTAAACGCGTACGACCAAACACTGCCTTCCGACTATATCCTGCTTCGAATCCATTCGGGCGTCATGGCTTGTAGGTAGCTCGCGAGAAGGGTGAATTCGTTCGTCACGAGCAGCGCGCCGATGATCACGAGGATCACGCCGCCGACGCGATTCATCCAGAGCATCACGCCTTTGTTGCGCGCGAACCAGTCGATGAACTTGTCGACCATCGCGGCGGCGATGATGAACGGCACCGCCAATCCCATCGAGTACGCGAACAGCAGCCAGAGTCCTTTGGACAGGCTGGCCGTGCTCGCGGTGTACGTGAGGATCGCGCCGAGGATGGGGCCGATGCACGGCGTCCATCCCGCGCCGAACGCGAGACCCACCAGCAGCGTGCCGAGGTAGCCCGCCGGTTTGTTCGCGAGATGCACGCGCCGCTCGCGGCTGAAGAGCGCGATGTCGAATGCGCCGAGCAGATACAGCCCGAACACGATGATCAGCACGCCGCCCAGGCGCGCGACCCAATCGCGCGCGCGGAAGGCGATCTGACCGAGCGCGCTCGCCGACGCGCCAAGCAGGAGGAAGATGATCGTGAAGCCGGTGATGAAGAGCAGCGAATGCACGACGGCGGCGCGACGATGCTGCTGCACCTCGTCGAGACTCATGCCGGTGATGAACGTGATGTAACTCGGGATGAGTGGCAGCACGCAGGGCGAGAGGAAGCTCACGACGCCCGCGCCGAACGCGACGAGCGCTCCGATGGACGGACCGTTCACGCGCGCACCGTGCGTCCCGAGCGGCAGCTCTCGCACACGCCGTAGATCACGAGGCGGTGGCGCTGGCGCGCGAATCGCTTGGACTCGGCGATGAGGGTGGTCATGCGCTCGAGGCGCTCATCCTGGAATTCCACGACCCGTCCGCACACCGTGCACAAGCAGGTGCTCGTGCTGCGGCATGTCGCGCGCGCTCTCGAAGCGGCGGAACCCCTCGCCGAAATCGCGCTCCACCACGAGCCCGCTCTTCACGAGCACCTCGAGGGTTCGATAAATGGTCGCCGTGCCGATCTTCGAGCCGTTCCGCGCGAGCTCCTGCGCGACTTCGTCCGCGCTGAAGTGGCGGTCGCGCATCAAGAGTATCTCGGCGACCGCCAGGCGCTGCGGCGTGACCGGCAGATTGTGCGCGCGCAGGTAGCGGGTGAACTCGTCGATCAGGTCGCGCGGGTCCACGCGTCGTCCAGGAGTGCGGCGTGGAGCGCTTCGCCCGAGAGGCGCTCGGGTTCCGACTCGTCGGCGCTGCGGCGCAGCACGCCGCGCACGACGTCGTCCACGGTGCCGCCGGGGGCGTCGGCATCCTCGGTGAGCGACATGTCCCATTTGCCGCGCTCGGCACCCTTGAGCGTGAGGCGATACTGCGCGCGGTAAATGGTGTAGCGCGGCTTGGCGCCCGCCTCGCCCTCGAGCGCGACCGTGATCACCGCGACGCCGCTCTCGACGCCGCCCTGCTTGAGCGGCGCGAAGAGACGGATCTCGTCGATGCGCGAGCCCGGCAGGTGTTCGGCAATGGCGCGCAGGAAACGGTCGCGTCCCTCGGCGCTCACTTGGGCGCACCCGCGGCGCCGAGTTCGCGCTCGACGTACAGACGCAGGATGTGCATGAAGTCCTGCGCATTGGTGACGACGCCGAACGCCTGGTGCGTGCCGCGGTCCTTGAGCTTGCTCACGACGAACTCGGAGGAATCCACGCAGATCGTGGTGAGTTCGCGCAGCGAGCCATCGGACTCGGTGACGAACGCGGGCAGCATGTTGCCGGTGGCGATCGCATGGAGCGCGGTGGCGACGAGGATCGCCATTGTGGCTCTCACCGTGTGCGCTTTCATCGCGTCCTGCGCGGCGTTCATGTCGGCGTATACACCCGGGAGCGGCCCATCGTCGCGGATCGAGCCGGCGAGCACGTACGGAACATGATGCGTCACGCACGCGTGCATGATCCCATCCTTCACGATGCCGCGCTTCACCGCTTCCTCGATGGAACCGGCGGCGCGCACTTGGTTGATCGCGCGCATGTGGAGTCCGTGCCCGCCGCTGGTGGCCTCGCCGCCCGAGGTCATGCCGAGGGTCGTCGAGAAGATGGACGCTTCGATGTCGTGCACGCCCACCGCGTTGCCCGCCAGCAGTGCACCGACGAATCCGTTGGCGATGAACCAGGTCATGTCCGCGCGCGCGCGCGAATGCACGAGCGCCGGGCCGCACACCCAGATGGGATATCCGCCGCGTGCGCGTTCATCGATGAGGAGGCGCGCCATTTGCGAGTAGTCGATGGGCTTCTCGCGCGACACCTCGCTCGTCATGAACTTGAACTCGCCGCCGGCGGCCTCGCCGAGGAACGCGCTCGAGTGCACGAAGATCCCCTCGGAGCCATCTTCGGCGGCGCCGACCGCCACCTGATCGCCCTTCTTCACGCGGCGCATCTCGCGCACCCAGATCTCGCCATCGGGCGCGAGCACGAGCGACGCGTCCATGCGCGGCTCGCGTGGCATGCGCCATTTGCCTTTCACGCGAACGTACGTGGGGAGATTGGTGGTGGAGAAGAATCGATCGGGCAGGACGCCGTCGGAGGGAGCGGGTACGAACTTGGCGTCGGGGCTGGTGCTGAACTGCTTGGTGGTGAAGTCGGGGTGAGCGAAGGACATCCTTAAAGCTACTCGCGCGGTGATGGCTCCGGAACGGCGCGGGAAGCGGAAGCGGGAAGCGCCGCGGGAGGTGAGAAAGGCGCGTTGGGCTCTCGCGCAGTTCACGCATCCCGCGGCGATTCCCGCTTCCCGCTTCCCGCGTAGTCCGCCCTTCCCGCCTCTCATGGCGAGCGGTAGCATATTGCCCCATGACATCCCGACGAGGTTTCCTCGCAGCAGTAGCGGCCGGCACGGCGAGCGCCTGGCTGGCGGCGCACGCCACCGAGCTGCAGGCCGCGAGTGCGTTCGCGGGCACGTCCGCGCCTTCCGATCCGTGGCTCGTGCTGACGCCGCAGGAAGTCGCCGTGCTGGACGCTGTCACCGCGACGCTCGTGCCGACCGACGAATTGCCGGGCGCGCGTGAGGCGCACGTCGTGCGATTCATCGACCGCTCGCTCGCGACGTTCATGAAGGACGATCGCAAGCATTTCGATGAGGTGATGATAGCGATCGCCGATGAGACGAAGGACTACGCGCCGGATGCCGCGTCGTTCGCGGCGCTGGATGAACTCGACCGGATCGCGGTGCTCCAGCAGTTCGAGCAGTCCGATCCGCAGCATTTCAATTGGATCCGCTTCACCACGATCTCGGGGCTGTTCTCGAACCCGTCCTACGGCGGGAATCACGACAAGTCGGGCTGGAAGATGATCGGCTTCGAGGACCGCTTCATCTGGACGCCACCATTCGGGTACTACGACCGTGGCTGATCACATGCACGGCCACCAGGGCGCCGCGCACGCGCCGCTCCCGAAGATGAAGCACTACGCGCCGGGCACCGAAGTCGATTTCGTCATCGTCGGATCGGGCGCGGCGGGCGGCGTGATGGCGCGCGAACTCTCGCGCGCCGGGTTCTCCGTCGTCGTGCTCGAGCAGGGACCGTGGCTCACGGCCGCCGATTTCAAGCACGATGATATCTGGCTGCAGAATCAGTTCGGGCTGACGAACAACCCCGCGGTGCAGCCGGTCACGTCGCGCGCGAACGAAAGCGAGACCGCCAAGAAGGCGGGCGGCCTGATCCAGTACGGACGCGTCGTGGGCGGCGGCTCGGTGCACTTCACCGCGAACTACTGGCGCTTCCCCGAGATCGAGTTCAACCAGGCGAGCAAACTCGGCGTGCCCGACGGATCGAGCATCGCCGACTGGCCGATCTCGTATGCCGACCTCGAGCCGTACTACACGAAGGTCGAGTGGGAGGTGGGCGTTTCCGGACTCGCCGGGAATCCGTTCGAGCCGCCGCGCCAGAAAGGCTACCCGTTGCCGCCGCTGCCGATCAAATCGGAAGGCGTGATCATGGAGCGCGGCGCGAAGAAGCTCGGCTGGCACCCGTGGCCCGCGCCCATGGCGATCCTCTCGAAGCCGTACCGCGGACGCCCCGGCTGCATCGCGTGCGGCATGTGCATCGGCGCCGGCTGCGAAGTGAACGCGAAGTCGAGTTCGCTCGTGTCGATGATCCCCGGCGCGCTCGCGACGGGCCGCTGCGAGATCCGGCCGCTGAGCTACGTGCGCAAGATCGAGATGGGCGCGAACGGCCGCGTCACCGGCGTCACGTATTTCGACGCGAAGAAGAACGAGGTCTTCCAGAAGGCGAAAGCGGTGGTGCTCTCGGCGAACGGCGTCGAGACGCCAAAGCTGCTCTTCATGTCCGCGACGGGCGCGCACGCCGAGGGCCTCGCGAATTCCAGCGGAATGGTCGGGCGGAACATCACGTTCAACGGCGGCGGGCTCGCGAACGCGGCATTCGAGCACGACATCAATTCGTGGAAGGGCGTGGTGGTGTCGCGCGTCGCGTGGGACCAGGTGGTGCTCCCCGCGAGCACGGGATTGTACGGCGGCGGCGGCTTCGACATGCGCGGCATGATGACGCCGATGTTCGCGGGGATCCTGACGCCGGGATGGGGCGCGGGCTGGAAGCAACGCGTGCGCGAGACGCTGTCGCGCCGGATCTTCGCCTACGGCCACTCGACGCAACTCCCGGTCGCGACGAACCGGATCGATCTCGATCCCGACGTGAAGGACGCGTGGGGACTGCCGGCGCCGCGCCTCACGTTCACGCTGCACCCGAACGACGTGGCGGTGAACGCGTGGTTCCTGGAGCGCGCCAAGGAACTGCTCGTCGCCTCGGGCGGCAGTGAGATCCAGCCCGCCCCCTTCGAAGCCGGATACGGCGGCCCGCATCTCCTCGGCACGTGCCGCATGGGGAACGATCCGGGAACATCCGTGATCGATGCGAATCATCGCACGCACGATGTGCCCAACCTGTTCATCGTCGACGGCTCGAGCTTCGTGACGTCGGGACGGGGACAACCGACCATGACGATCCAGGCGTTGGCGTTCCGGGCGGCTTCCAAGATCGCGGGGTTCGCGAAGAGATCGGAGATCTGAACGACGCGGGACTCGGGGCTCGGGACTCGCCGCGGGATTCGTGAACGGCGCGATGGTGCCTCGCGCACCTCTCGCATCCCGCGGCGAGTCCCGAGTCCCGAGTCCCGCGTCGTTAGAGCAGTGCCACCGGATCCCGATCCACGCTCACTCTCATTTCCCCTCGCGCCGGAACGTCGAACCTCTCAAGGAAATAGCGAGCGACCTTCGTCAGTGAAGCCGGGTTCTCGGCTTTGAGCAGCAAATGCCACCGCCACCGCCGCTTCACTCGCTCCACCGGGCACGGCGCGGGTCCGACCACCGTCACGCCTTCCACTTTCTGCTCGGCGATCAGCCGCCGCAGCCACGCGGCCGCCGCGATCGTGAGTCGCGCGACCGGTTCCTCCTCCTCGCCGCTCACGATCACGTTCGCGAGGCGCGTGTAGGGCGGATACACGGGATCCTTCCGCCCCGAGAGTTCTTCGCGAACGAACGTGAGGTAATCGTGCGTCACCGCGGCGCGCACGGCGTGATGCGAAGGCACGCGCGTCTGGATGATCACTTCCCCGCCCTTCGCGCCGCGGCCGGCGCGGCCCGCCACCTGGCTCAACAACTGGAAGCTGCGTTCGCTCGCGCGGAAATCGGGCAGGTTGATCCCGACATCGGCATCGATCACACCGACCAACGTCACGTTCGGGAAATCGAGCCCCTTCGCGATCATCTGCGTGCCCAGCAACACGTCCACCTCGCCGCGCCCCACGCGGTCGAGGATCTCGGCGTGCGCCCATTTGCCGCTCGTCGTGTCCACGTCCATGCGCGCGATGCGCGCGTACGGATACCGCTCGGCGAGCAGCTTCTCCGCCTGCTGCGTACCGAGTCCGCGCTGGCGAACCGTGGTGCCGCCGCAGCGCGCGCACTTCTCGCTCAGCGCCTGCTCGTGGCGGCAGTAATGGCACACGAGTCGCTCGGGATTCTTGTGGTACGTGAGCGTGATCGAACAATTGGGACAGACGACGACATCGCCGCAGGCATCGCACTGCACGAACGCGGCGAAGCCGCGCCGATTCAGCAGCAGGATGCTCTGCTCGCCGCGTTGCAGCCGCTCGCCGAGCGCCGCTTCGAGTGGCTCGCTGAACACGCGGCGGAAGGGATCGATCACCGCCGCGCGCGGACCCTGCGCGGCCGGGCGCGCCGGCGCACGCATGTCCACTACTTCCACCGCCGGCAGCTTCGCATCCGCCACGCGATCGGGGAGCGTGAGCAGTGTGTACTTCCCCGCCTGCGCATTCTGCCAGCTCTCCAGACTCGGCGTGGCCGAGCCGAGCACCACCACCGCGCCCTCGTCGCGTGCGCGCACGAGCGCGACCTCGCGCGCGTGATAGCGCGGCGTCTCGCCGTTCTTGTAACTGCCCTCGTGTTCTTCGTCCACGATGATCGCGCCGAGGTTCGCGAGCGGCGCGAAGATCGCCGAGCGCGCGCCGACGGCGATCGTCTTCGTGCCGTTGCGCAGCGCGCGCCAGGCGTCGTAGCGCTCGCCATCGGAGAGCCCGGAGTGCAGCACCGCGATGCGTTCGCCGAAAGCCGCGCGAAAGCGGTCCACCGCCTGCGGCGTGAGGGCGATCTCCGGCACGAGCACGATCGCGCTCTTGCCGCGCCGCTCGACGATCTCCCGCAGGAACTCGATGTAAACGAGCGTCTTGCCGCTGCCGGTGATGCCGCGCAGAAGGAACGGGGCGCCCGGCTTGGCCGCGACGAGTGCCGCGAGCGCATCGCGCTGTGCGGGCGTCGGTACGTGCGCCGCCGCCGGAGGAATCGCGCGCGCGAGGAACGGGTCGCGCACCACCTCGCTCTCCGAGAGCGCGATCAGCCCGCGCTCCGCGAGCGCGCGGATCACCGCCGGCGCGAAGCCGAGTTGCGTGGTGAGATGCACGGTGTCGCTCGCGCCGCCGAGCGATTCGAGCGCTTCATAGAGCGCACGCTGCCGCGCCGCGCGCGCGAAGACGCGGTCGCGCTCCTCGAGCGATGGAAGTTCCACGCTGAGGCGCGCGATGCGCTGCGTGCGCGGCGCCGGCCGCGGCACCCGCGAGCCGGTGAGCGCCGACGGCAGCATCGCGCGCAGTACGAGCCCCACCGGCGCCACGAAGTAGTCCGCGATCCAGCGCGCGAGCGCGAGCAACTCCGCGGGAACGCTCGCCTCGGCGTCAGGCGCGTCGAGGATGTCCTTTACGTTCTTGATCCCCTCGCCCGTCGCCGGTCCGAGCACGATGCCGATCGCGCGCCGCCCGCGCACGGGCACGAGCACGCGCATCCCGGGCGCGGGGAGCGCCGCGCCGTCGGGGACCGAATACGTGAAGGTCTGGAACAGCGGGAGCGGGAGCGCGACCTCGAGGTACCGCTTGCCGCTCATGCTCTCGTGACGCCGAGCCCCGGTGCGGTGGGGATCGTGATCACGCCGCGGTCGATCGTCGCGCCTCGGTACGGATCGTTGGCCACGAGCGCGGCACCGTCGAGGTCGGCGTAATCGAGCAGCGGCGCGAGATGCGCGGCCGTCGTAATGCCGACGCTCGTCTCGATCATGCAGCCCATCATCACGAGCATGCCGTGCGCGCGCGCGGTCGCGGCCATCTTGATCGCTTCACGTGGTCCGCCGCACTTCGCGAGCTTGATGTTGATGCCGTCCACGACGCCCGCGAGCTTCGGGATGTCGCTCGCCACGAGGCACGATTCATCGGCGATGATCGGCAGCGGTGAACGGTCGCGCACGAAGCGCAGCCCTTCGGGATCGGTGGGCGGCAGCGGCTGCTCGACGATCTCCACGTCGTAGCCCACGAGCATCTCGATGCTGTTCAGCGCCTGCTTGGGCGTCCACGCGCAATTCGCGTCCACGTAGAGCGTCTTGTCGGGCGCTTCTTCGCGGATGATGCGGATGACGTCCTCATCGTGATCGGTGCCGAGCTTCACTTTCAGGATGGGATAATCCTTCGCCTCGCGCAGCTTGAGACGCATCTCCTCTTCGGGCGCGAAGCCGATCGTGAAGCTCGAGCCGGGCGCCTTCGCGGGATCGAGGCCGAAGAGCTTGTACAGCGGCTGCCCGAGACGTTTGCCCATGAGATCGTAGAGCGCCGCCATCACCGCGCTCTTCGCCGCGCCGTTCCCGCGCATCTTGGCATTCATGTCCGCCTCGATCCCCTCGAGCGACCAGCCATCGGCTCTCTCGAGGATCGGCGCGAACTGCGCGAGCGCCACCGGCACGGTGTCGGCGTATTCGCCGTAGAAGCGGCTCGGATCCGCCTCACCCACGCCGAAGGCGCCGTCCTTGTCCGTCACGGTGACGAGCACCACGCGGAATTCGCTCGAGCCGCCGCGCGCGATCGTGAATTCGTGCTTCGTGCGCAGAGTGACGAGTTCGTGGCTGATCTTCATCGCACCGTGGGGGTGATGCCGAGCCGCCGCGCGAGCGTCGCCGCGCGATAGCCATCGGGTGAGCCGAGCGGAGCGAGGAACGCGATGAGCGCGTCGGCGATGTCGTTGCCGCGCTGGTAACGCTCGAGCGGATTCTTCGCGAGACACTTCATGGTGATCTGGGCGAGCTCCACCGGCGTGCGGGAATTCACGATGTCGGGGCTCACCGCGTCCTCGTGCACGTGCTTGTAGCCGATCGAGTACGAGTCGGCGCCGTCGAAGGGCGGGAAGCCGACGAGCATCTCGTACAGGAGCACGCCCAGCGCGTACAGGTCGCTGCGGCCGTCCACCATCTTCCCCATCGCCTGCTCGGGCGACATGTAGTGCGGCGTGCCCATCGCGCGCCCGGTCATCGTCAGACGGCCGTGGAAGCGCGCGGTGGCGATGCCGAAGTCGGTGATGACCGCGTTATCGTCCTCATCGAACAGGATGTTGTCGGGCTTCACGTCGCGATGCACGATGCCGTGCCGGTGCGCGTAGTCGAGCGCGCACGCGATCTGCGCGCACACCACCGCGGCCTGCGGCCCCTCCATCGTGCCGCCGCGCACGATGCGGTCGGCCAGCGATCCGCCCGCGAGGTACGGCATCACGAGGTAGACGGTCTGCTCCACCTCGCCATAGTCGAGGATCGAGCACACGTGCGGGTGGAACAACTGCGAGCTCGACTCGGCCTCACGCCGGAACCGCTCGCGCATCTCCGGGTCACGCGCGAGGTGCGCCAGCAGCACCTTGATCACCAGCGGA
Organism: uncultured Gemmatimonadaceae bacterium; assembly: GCA_963716745.1. Classification (GTDB taxonomy): domain Bacteria; phylum Gemmatimonadota; class Gemmatimonadetes; order Gemmatimonadales; family Gemmatimonadaceae; genus DATKOH01. Next base: position 2,925,611 of record OY970320.1, on the reverse strand, counting down.
CGCCCGAGCACCACGTGGCGCGCGGCGTACACGCTCGCCATGCCGCCCGTCGCGACGCGGCGGTAGATGCGATAGCGGCCGCCCGTGGCGCGGCGGATGAGGTCCATCTCCTCGTCGGGCTTCTCCGCCGGTGCGTCGGGCAGCTCGGGCAATTCGTGCGCGCAGCGCACGCAGATCACCGCCATGCCGCGATTCCAGGTGCCGCAGTCGGGACAGAACATCAGCCGGCCCTCTCGTGCGGCCACTTCACGCCGCGCATGAGCTGGAAGCCGAGCGCCCGCTGGCGCGATAGCTCGCGGATGAGCGATGTCTCGCGCTCCACGGCGCCGCGCGCCTCGCGCCAGCCCCAGCGCCGCCAGGCGCGGCCGACGATGTGCATCTTCTGGCGCACGGTGAGATGCGGATGCGGTGCACCGGGCGCGCTCGCGCGGCCGCCGGGTGCGCCGTCGGTCCAATCCTGCACCTGCAGTTCCACCAGGCCGGCATCGCGCATCATCTGCTTCCACTCCACGAGGAGGTGCGGCCGCAATCCCAGACGGTCGACGATCGCCTCGCGCGTCTCGCGAGCGATCTCACTCGTCCAAGTCGGTTGCAGCAGCACCACGATCCCCATTGGCTTCACGACCCGCACCAGCTCCGCCACCGCCCGCTCCGGATCGGCGCTCGCCGAGAGCGCCGCGTCGCCGATCGCGACGTCGAACACGCCCGTCTCGTGCGGCAGATCGTCCAGCGGCGCGTGCTCGTAGTGCACCCGCGCCTTCGCTTCCGGCTCGCGCGACCGCGCTTCCGCCACCGCGATCCGGCCGGCGTCCGGGTCCACTCCGGTCACCGCCGCACCCGTGTGCTCCGCGAGCCATTGCGACGTTTCCCCTTCGCCGCACCCGGAGACGACGATCTCCATGCGCGGCACCGCCTCGACGAGCGCGGCGACCTCGCGATACAGGTCCTCGGCTGTGGCCTGCCAGCGGTGCAGCACCGCGCGCTGCACCAGCCGCAGCACAGCCGGCACCGGCGGGATCCGCCCCGTTGGCATAGAGGGAACTTACCGTGTGTTGCGAGGAGGATTCAAGACTCGCCGAGCGCGTGGAGGTGCGCGAGCACCCCTTGTCCGAGCAGTGGCAGCGAATAGCCGCCCTCGAGCGCGCTCACCACGCGGCCGCGCGCGGAGACCTTGGCGCGCTCCACGAGACGGCGTGTGACCCCGGCGAGGTGTTCGGGCTCGAGCGTGAAGCCGCCGAGCGGATCGCCGCGGAGCGAGTCGAACCCGGCGGAGATGAGGATGAGATCGGGCGCGAAGCCGGCCGTGGCCGCGTCGATCGCACGCTCGAGCGCGTCCACGTACTGCTGCGGCAGCGAGGCCGGGCGGCATCGGCACGTTCCACAGGTTCCCATCGCCGCGCTCCGTGGCGGCGCCGCTGCCGGGATACCAGGGCCATTGGTGCATTGACACGAAATGGATCCCGGGCTCGCTGCTCGACGAGCGCCTGCGTGCCGTTGCCGTGATGCACGTCGAAGTCGACGATGAGCACGCGATCGGCATGATGTTTCTTGCGCGCGTAGTGCGCGGCGATCGCGACGTTGCCGAAGAGACAGAATCCCATCGCGGTGTCGGCGAGCGCATGATGGCCCGGGCGGCCGCACGGCGCTGAAGCTGCGCTCGGGCACATCGGCGAAGGCGAAATCCACGCCGTCGAGCACGCAGCCGGCGCCGGCAGTCGCCGCATCCCACGAACCTTCGCTCTCGACGGTGTCGGCATCGAGGCGGCCGCCGCCGTTGCGCGCCGTTTCCTCAACGAGATCGATGTACGCGGGCTCGTGCGCGAGCGCGAGTTCTTCGCGGGTGGCGTGACGGCCTTCGACGTGGCGCAGGTTCTCGAAGAGCGCGAGATCGAACTTCATCGCGCTCGTGATCGCGCGCAGGCGGCCGACGTGCTCGGGCGCGCCCCAGCCGGTGTCGTGGCGGCCGCAATCGGAATGCGAGATGAACGCGACGGTCATGGGGCGCCTCTGAGACGGCGGGAGGCGATCTCGGCGAGGAGGGAGAGCACGATGAGGCTCAATAGCCACCAGGGAAGACCGAAAACTACAGAGACGGGCTGTCGGCTGTCGGCTGTCGGTGAACCCAACGACGAATACAGCGACGTGAGCGGCGCGGAGTTCGCGTTCAACTGCGCACTCCCCGCGAGTGGGAGTGCGGCGCGGTAGGAGACGCTCGAAACCATGGCGCTCCACCACGTGCGCTCGGCTTCGGGGGCGGTGCGGCCGCCGGCGAAGCGCCAGCGCCACGTATCGTCGTAGCCGAGTTGGAGCACGCGGCCGCGGCCGGCGCGGCGGGCGGCAACGGCGTGTTTGTTGTCGCGGCTCTCGAGCGAGATCGCGTCCGGCCTGAGATTCGTGATGGCGTAGAAGCCGAGTGCGCGGCGCGGGGCGCTGTCGGCGAAGGACAGCGATGCGGCGTGTTGGTGCGGGCCGACGGTTCCTGGCGCGAGCGCGAGCATTGCGGGCGCGCGGCCGGCGTCGCCGGCGAGGATGAGGCCGCCGCCTTGGCGCACGAAGTCGGTGATCGTTCGCGAATTCGCCGCTGCCGAGGCGGAATCGAGGGCGACGATCACCGCGAAGTGCGCGGTGTCGAGCGGACTCACGGCGCCTTGCGCGGCGGCGATGTTGGGCGCGACGGCGAAGCGCGCGCTCGCGTGCCAGCCACGTTCCTCGAGCGCGGCGAGGACGAACTTCCCTTCCCATCCGGCCTCGCCCAGCACGAGCACGCGGCGGGGCGCGAGCGAATCGCGGAGCGCGGCGCGCGCTTCCTGCGCGCTTTCACGCGCGGAGAACAGCGGCACCAGCGCCGGGAGAGTGAGCGTCGTCGCGGGCGACGCACCGGTGATCGAATCGAGGAGGCCCGCGCGGTCCGACACCGTCATCGTGTCGCCACGCCGTGCGGCAATGAATGCGCGCATGCCGCCGGCAGGATCGGCGCGTGGCGATAGTTCGATCGCGAGCGGTGCGAGCGGCGCGGCCGCCCGCCACGTCACGCGGCTGCCAGAACGTGCGAGGGCGCGAAGCCACTCGCGCGAATCCGGCGTCGGCGCAGCGAGGAATGACACTTCGACCCACGCAGGTTCTGCCGAGCGCGAGAGCCGCGGCAACTCCGCCGGAAGCGCATCGCCCGGGATCGCGCACGGCCGTGCGCGCCGGCGCGCGGAACGCGATCACCAGTGCCCACGCGAGCAGCGCGAGCGCCAGCGCGCGCCAGCCGCGCTCGATCCAGCGCCGCGTCTCAGCTGGTGAGGGCATACACCACCACGTTCACCGCGAAGCGCGTGTTGTCCACCGAGAGGAAACGCTTGTTGTCGGCGTGATATCCCCACTCGGAGCTGTAATCCTTGTTGCTGTACAGCACGCTGATCCGGCCCTCGCGCATCACCGCACGCAGATGCTTGTGCACGAGATTGTCGCCCCAGCCGTTGAGTTCGTGACTCGTGGCGGGCGGACCGTCGGGGAACGTGAAGAACGCGCGATACAGCGGGCTGTCGTTCGGCACGTCCACCAATGGCCCCACGGTGCGCGCGATCTCCTCGGTAACGCTCTTATGGAACGCGCCATCGATGTCGTGGTTGTGATCGTCCACGAACAGGAATCCGCCGCGCGCGAGCCACGCCGCGCAGCTGGTCGCGCTCCGCGGTGCTGAAGCGCACCGGGAGATGCCCGGTGAGGAACGCGAACGGATAGCGCATCAATTCCGGCGACGAGAGCGGCACGACGACGCCCGCGGGTTCCACCTTGATGGACGTGTAGCGCGCGATGGTGTCGATGATGTTCTCGGGTACGAGCGGCGCGGCGTCCCAATCGCCCGACTCATAGCGCACGGTGACGAAGGTGAATGCGGTCACGGTGCGCCTTCCCAGTTCACGCCGTTCCGCTCGACGGCAGGCGCGCCGGCGGCGACGCGCCGCGCGCGTGCGATGGCCGCGGCCGAATTCCCGCCCGTGCGCGCCGAGTCGATCACCGGGCCGAGCGCTGCGGCGAGCGCCGGATCGTGCGCGATGGCATCCACGCGCAGGAGTTGCAGCGAATCGATCGCGGCCTGCGCGTGCTCGCCGAGCAGCGAGAGCGCCGCGTTCAGACGGCGCACGCGGCGCGCGGCGGTCGTGTCGAGCGCGTTGCGCGGCGCACGCATCGCGGCCGTCGCATTGTCGCGCTTGCCGGCGAGCCGCACCTTCTGGAGGTCCACCACCGCCGGCGGCGTGCGGCCGCGCAGATACAACCGCTCCGCCGCGCGCGCGCGCTGGATCGCGGCGAGCGCCGCGCGCATGTAGGGAAGCGCTTCGCCGGGCTCGCCGGTGTTCGAGCCGCGTGCTCGCATCCCACATCGCGTTGTACGCTTCGAGCAGCGGGCGATTGAGCGCGACAATGGGCGTCTCGTCGCCCTCGCCTTCGAGCGTGCCGGCGCTCTGGTTCGTGGCGGAGTCAGCGGCGGCGAGCAGTTGGTCGGGCGTCATCTTGCCCTGCGTGTCGTCGTCGCTCGCGTTGGACTCCTCGCTCTCGCTCCCCGCGCCGAGTCGCGCGAAGATGATGCGGGAGACTTCCTTGCGAAGCCGCGTCTGATCGCGCCCGATACTGCGCGACTCGGCGACGACGGCGTCGCGCGCGAGCTTCGGGCGGCGGCGCTCGAGGTCCTCGGTCATCATGATGAGCATGCGCTCGCTGAGCACCGATTTGTCGGCGTCCGGCGGTGGCGCGCCTTCTACAGCCACGGAGTCGTACTCGTCTTTGCGCGCGACGCGCAGCGTGCGTGTTTCGGAGGCGCCGGTGTCGGGGCCCGTGGCATTGTTCAGATCGCGCGCGACCGCGCGGATGTGCACGATGTCGCCGGGCCTCAACTTGAGATCGTCGAGGCGTAGCGTTCCCTGCACCGAAGCCGTGCGCGAATTCTTCGAATCCACGCGGCCGATGACGCCGCTGCGGAAGGTGAAGCTCTCCCCTTCGCCCGAGCTGATGATGTACTCGAGCCACGCGTCGGCGAGCCCGAAGTCATCGCGCGCTTCGGCGCTGAGTGCGAGCGAACCCGAGGGCGTGCGGAACACCGTGTCGTGCATCGGCGCGAGCAACGTGACCACGGGCGCGGAATCGGGGCGCGGCTCGAGGATCACGAGACGGTGGAAGGTGCGGTCCGCGAGCGAGAGCGCGGTGGCCTTCGCGGGCATGCGGAATTCTGCGCGCCAACGGCCATCGTCGCCCGTGACCGGGATCGATGTGCGTATCGAGACGCACCGAGATCCCGGCGGCAGCGCCCTTTCCCGAGATGGAGACGCGGCTCGCAACGAGGCCTGGGATCGAGCTGGGCTCTTCGAAGGTGCGCTCCGTCAGTCCCGCGTACGCCGGCGGCGTGACCGTGGCACGGAGCGGCACTAGGCGATTCAGCGCGGAGCCGGCCGGAGATTGGCCCGCGCCCACGCCGAGGGGCCGGCCGGTGTCGACGCAGCGCGGACGCGGGATCGAGAACCAGAGGGTCATCGCGCCAGCCAGCATGAGCAGCGGGATGCCCGATGCTCCGGAGGAATTCTCTCGCGATCAGCGGCGCGAACCGCACCTGTCTCGACTGCGCGCTCCAGCTCCGCCGCGCTGGTCACGGCCGGCTGTTCCACCACCGTGACGAGCGCGTAGCGCATGGACGGCGCGCGCTCCTCCAGCCAGAGCGCGACCGCATCGCGCGACCAGGCACGGTGCGATCGCCAGAGCGCGAAGACCAACGTGCCGATCATGAGCGCCATCGCGAGCAGGCGCAGAGAATCCCGGTGCGGTCCTTGATCGCTGCAGATGGAGACGAGCCGCATCGTCGATCGCGTCAGCGCGTACACGACGAGCGCCCAGAGCCCGCTGCTCGCGAGCGCGGCGGAGCCGAGCAGCCATCGCGCGCTCGCGACCCGCGCCCGCGCGCTCAGGCGGCCCTCCGGCGCAGGAACGGTTCGGCGACCAGCAGCACCGCCGCCGCGACGAGGAACCAGCGCGCGAGCGGGGGCGTGCGACTGTCATCGCGATTCCAAGTGCGGGCGCTCGCGAGTGCGCCGAATGCGGCGAGCTGCGAGGCGACCGAATCCGGTGCCGGCCGCAGATCGCGCGCGCCGCCGCAGGGGCCGGTGAGGCCGTTGAACAGACGGCGGAAGCTCTCGCGAAGGACGAGGTCGCCGGCGGCGGGAATCGGGATGGTGACGTTTCGAATACAACCGGATTTCGTGCGAGCCTCGAGTGCAGCGGGGACCCCATCGGCAAAGAACGCGATCGGTTCGGGATTCGGGACTCGGGACTCGACGGCGACATTCGCGCTGCGCGCGAATGCCGAGACTACGACGTCGTCGCCCATGGCGACGGCACCGATGGTGTCGTGCGGCACGCCGAGTGCCGCGGGCCAGAGAACGAGCACGCCAGCTGAGTCGCTCGCCCAAATGCTGTCGCTGCGCGACGCCGTTCCACGCACCACACGCGCCCCTCCGCCCGAGTCCCGAGTCCCGAGTCCCGAGCTCACCAGAGCATCGGCTGCGTCGCCGCGCACCGTCGCACCGCGTCTCGTGGAGTCAAATGCCGCCGCCTTCAGCCGCACGACCCTCGCCCGCCCCGGCCATGTGCCCCGAATATCCAGGGACGCCGCATCGACCTCCTCGCGCACGATCGGCGACACGATCACCAGCTCCACGGAATCGAAACGCTCCGCGAGGTTCGCCGCCGCTTGGTGCGCGGTCACTAGCGCCGCCGAGATCGAACCGCGAGCGGCGGTCGTGCGCATCGCGCTCAGCGAATCCTTCGGGACAACGACCACGCCGGAATCGAACAACACCAACGCATCGCCGTCGCGCAGGGCGGCCGTCGCCGAGTCGCGCGCCTCCGTCGCGTTGGCCACGGCCCGCGAGCGATCCACCAGCACCACTCGCGCCGTTCCCGAATGCGCCGTGCTCCACGCTGGCCGAGCGAACGCCGCGCCCAACAGCATCAATGCGGCCGCGCGCAACAACAACAAGAGCAGATCACTCGGCTTGAGCGCGCGCGACGGCGCGCGCGCCGAGCGATCCGGAATGAACCGCGCCGTTGGGAACACCGCCTTTCGTGGGCGTTGCCGCGCGAGGAAGTGGAGTGCCGCGACCACGAGCGCCGCGGCGATGCCCGCCGCAAGGAACGCCGGCGCCGCAAAGTTCATGACGTCACGTCGCGCACCACGCGCAACACCGCGTTCTCCGCCCCTTCGTCGGTCACGACCTCGGTGAAGCCAGCGCCGGCGTCGCGCCAGCCGCGCGCCAGCTCCAGGCGCCACGCCGCGAATGCGGTCATGTAGCCCTCACGCGTGGTCTCTACGAGCGCGCGCTTGATGTCCGGCAATTCAGGATCGGTGGCCATCGCCGGCGCGGCCGGCGGATCGAGTTCCTCACGCGCCACCACGTGCACTGCGTCCACTTCTCCGCCCGCGATGATCCGTTCGTGCGACGCGCGCAGCAGCGCGTCGGCATCGCCAAGGAAATCGGAGACGATAGCAATGCGGAATCCCGGTCGCACGTGCGCGAACGCCGGCGCCAACGGTTCATTCCCCGCGGGCGCTATCCCCGCGAGCAGACGCGCCGCTTCTGCCACCACCCCGCGGCGTGTGCGAGGCGCGAGGAATCGCAGTCCGTCCGCCGACGGCACGAGGATCCCCACGGGATCGCCCGACGCGTGCGCCACCGCGACGAGTCCAACCGCCAGCCGGCACGCCTGCTCCCACTTCGCGTTCGGTCCGCTGCGATACGCCATGCTCGCCGACGCATCCAGCAGCACGATGGTGCCCAGCGTCGAGCGGTCGGTCGTGATGCGCAGATACACGCGATCGGTTCGCGCGAGCAGCTTCCAGTCGATGAGCTTTGGGTCGTCGCCCTGACGGTATGGGCGATACTCCGTGAACTCGGGCGACGCCCCGCGCAGCCGCGAACGATGCGATCCGGTGGTCGTTCCGCGCGCGACGCGGCGCGCCGGCCAGCTCACGCCGCGCAGCGCGTCGAGCATGGCGCCGTAACTCGTCGCGAGTGGCACGGCTAGAGCTTGATGTCGCTCCGCGGCGGCGGGACTCGCTCGAGAATGTCGTCGATGAGCCGCTCGGCCGTCACCCCTTCCGCCTCCGCGGCGAAGTTCGGGAGCACGCGGTGCCGCAGCACCGGATGCGCGACGCGGCGGATGTCCTCGGGCGCGATCGCGAAGCGGCCGGCGAGCATCGCGTGCGCCTTGGCGCCGAGGATCAACGCCTGGCCGGCGCGCGGGCCGGCGCCCCAGCGCACGTAGCGCTTCACGAGATCGGGCGTGTCGATGCCGTCGGGGCGCGTCGCGCGCGCGAGCGCCGCCGCGTAGCGCAGCGCCGGCTCGGCGGCCGCCATCTCGCGCGTGAGCCGTTGCAGGCCGAGTGTTTGCTCGGCGTCGAGCACGGGCGCGAGATCCACCTTGTTCGCGCCGGTAGTGGCGCGCAGGATCGCCACTTCCTCATCCGCGCTCGGATAGCCGATGCGCACGTCGAACAGGAAGCGGTCGAGCTGCGCTTCCGGCAGCGGATACGTGCCTTCCTGCTCAATGGGATTCTGCGTCGCGAGCACGAAGAAGGGTTCGGGCAGTTTCATCGTCTCGCCCGCGACGGTCACCGAATGTTCCTGCATCGCCTCGAGCATCGCGGCCTGCGTGCGCGGCGGCGTACGGTTGATCTCGTCGGCCAGCACGATGTTCGCGAACACGGGGCCGCGCACGAAACGGAACTCGCGCGCGCCGCTCGCGGTGTCCTCCTCCATGATCTCGGTGCCGGTGATGTCGCTCGGCACCAGATCGGGCGTGAACTGGATGCGGCGGAAATCGAGCTGCATCGCTTCGGCGATCGAGCGGATCAATAGCGTTTTCGCGAGCCCCGGCACGCCCACGAGCAGCGCGTGTCCGCCGGCGAGCATCGCCATGAGGATCTCTTCCACCACCTGATCCTGCCCGACGATCCGGCGCGCGACTTCGCGGCGCAACCGCACCGCGGCCTCGCCCAACGCCTCGCGCTTGAGTGCGGGAACGGCGGTCAACGAACCGCCCGGCGGCGCCGGTGTGTGAGCAGGAAAGTCGAACCGCTGCGTGCGTTGATCTCCTGCAGCGTCTGGCTCTCGGCGCCGATCTCGGCGCCGCGCAGCTTCATCACCCAGCGGCGATGGTCGGCACCGGGCATCATCGCGGCGAGCGCGCCGATCTTCACGGCAAGCACCGTGTCCGACGGCTGTGCGGTGAGGCGCACCACATCCCAGGTCTCGGGCATCTCCACGCGAAGCACGAGCGCGCCGGGCGCGGCGCCGAGCACGATCGTACCGGGACGCGCGCGCAGCGTGGTGACGAAGGGCGCCGTCATCCGACGTCCGACTCGGCGAGCGGCATGGGCCGGAGCGCGGTGAAGAAGCGCCCGACCTGCTGGTCGTAGAGATACGTGGAGCCACGCGCGACGGTCACGCCGTCCACCGTCGCGGCACCGATCACGATCTCCTCGCCGCACGAGCCGCGGAACGTCGCGTAGCCCGGCCCTTCCTTCTCGAGGAATGCGGCGTAGATCGCGCTGCGCGACGGGAAGAATTCCTTCGCGGCGGCAAGCACCTCCGCGGGCGACATGGCTGTCCGGATCTCCTGGATCATCTCAGCTCGACTGGTTGACGGTTCGCGTTCGATGGCGCGGGCGCGTATTCCACAGGGAGTGACAGCGTGAATTGCGATCCGGAACTCGGCGCCGATTCCAGCGTGATGTCGCCGCCGAGCAGTCGCGCCAGCTGGCGCGAGAGCGCGAGACCGAGCCCTGAACCTCCGAAGCGTCGTGTCGCGGATCCGTCGGCCTGACGGAACTCTTCGAACACCACTTCATGCGCGGCCGGGTCGATCCCGATACCCGTATCCCGTACGGAGAAGCGCACCGAATTGTTGCGACTTTCGAGCGCGGCCAGCACGTCGCCCTCCGTGGTGAATTTGAAGGCGTTGTTCAGCAGACTGGTGAGGATCTTGGCCACCTTCCGCCGGTCGCTGCGGATCCAGATGGCGTCGCTCTCCGACATCTTGAGCTTCACGACCACGCCCGGCGCCGGCTCGCGCGCGGCGGCGAGGGCATCCTTCATCGCCTCGCGTGCGTCGAAGCTCTCCACCGTGAGGCGCGCTTCCCCGCCCTTGAGCGTGGTGAGCTCCAGCAGATCGTCGATCAACTCGAGCAAGCGCTGGCTCGCGCCGGTCATCTGCTCGATCGTGGAACTCTGCTCGCCGGTGAGCGGACCCGAGAGTCCCTCTTGCATGAGGTCGGCGTAGCCGAGCACCGCGGTGAGCGGCGTGCGGAGTTCGTGGCTGATGTTTGCGAGGAACTCATCTTTCATGCGTCGTGCCTCGAGCGCAGCGAGGTACTGCTTCTCGAGTTCGGCATTCGACTCGGTAAGCGCGGCGTTCGTGCGGCGCAGCTGCTGGATGAGCGCGGCTTTCTCAGTGGTGGCCGCCATCTGGTCGGCGACGATCTGCAGCAGTCCGCTCCGCTCCGGCGTGAGTCCGCCGGTCTCGGCGAAATAGAACGTGACCGCGCCTAGCACAGTGCCCCGCGATCGAGAGCGGCAGCGCCACGAGCGCGCGGAAGCCGAGTTCCTTCGCGACTTCCTGCCAGTCGCTGAGCGTCTCGTCGGCGAAGACATTGGGGATCGTGATGGCGTGACGCTCGCTCACCGCTTCGCCGCTGGGGCCGAGCCCGACCTTCACGCGCATCTCGCCGAGGAATGGGCGGAATTTCTCGGGCCAGTTATAGGCGGCGGCGAGGCGCATCTGCTCGTCGCCGGGCTCGATGAGGTAGATGGACGCGAAGGTGGCGCCGACGAGCGGGCTCACGCGTTCGAGCGCGAACTGGAAGACCTCTTCGGGCCGGTCGGCGGTGAGGAACGCGTGCGCGATCTCGCGCACGACCATCAACTCGCGGACTGACGCGTCGGGGGTGGGCTTCGCTTTCTCCGGGGTCACGAGGGGAAATCTACGTCGTTCGACGCGTTGCAAGCCAGAGTGGGGGGACTCTGGTTTCTCGCGCGGAACGTCGCGGAGCCGCCCCCGGCTAGGCCGCTTTCGCTCAAACCGCTTCGAGCCTCGCGCAACCGCGCGCGAGTCTCTCGCTTTTCGCTATCGCGGCTGCGCCGGGGGCGACTCCGCTCCTTTGGATCGTGAACGGCAACTGCGCCGGCTCTGAGGGCGGCGCGTCGGCCTACGCGGAGCGCGCGCGCTCGGACTCGGCGATGCGCTCGAGCAGCTTGGCGAGCTGCGCGGTGAACGCGGAGCGCGCCAGCACCACGCCGGCGCCCGCGGCGCGGCCGGCGGCGAGTGCCTCTGTATTCGTGTGGCCGGAGTAGCCTACGATCGGCAACGCGGCGCCATCTGGCAGCGCGCGGAGGCGCTGGATGGCGGCGGAGGGATCGAGGGAGTCATTTTCGAGGTCCACGATCGCGATCGCCGGTGATCCGTTCGCCAAGTGGCGCTCGAGCTGCTCCATGCTCTTCGCGGCGCGCAGCGGGAGGCCTAATCGCGTCGTCACGTCGTCGATGCGCGAGCGGAACATGAGATCGCTCATCACGCAGAGCACAGGGCGGGCGCCGGGGATCGGGGCGGGAGAGGTCATGCTGGAAGTTATGCGAAACCACGTCCGGTGCGGAGTCGTAAGTTGGGATACCTCGATCCCGGTGTTGTCGCGTGGTGCATTCCGAACGGACGCTCGATCCCGCCATGGTGAACACGGCACCCGCGCTGCCATCGGCGCGGCCGAATGTGCCGCGCTCGGCGGCCGCGTTCCTCGTCATCATCGCGGGACTCGCCCTGATCAAAGTGCTCGTGTCGAATGTGTGGCCGGCGATGTTCGTGTCGGCATCGCAGACGAAAGTGTTCCAATGGTGGTTCATCGGCGCGCTCGCGGTACTGGGCGCGCTCGGCGTGTGGTGCGCCGCGCGCACGGGGTTCCCCGAGACCTGGGACCCGCGCGTGTCGCTGCGGGATCGCATCGTAATCCCCGCCGCGATCGGCGCGGCGCTCGGCATCGTCGCATTGCTCATCGATAACGCGACGGGATGGAGCGCGATGGAAGCGGCGGCGCTCGGGCTCAAGACGATCAACATCGCCTTCCCCGCGTCGGCGATCATATATCCCGGCGGCGCCGCGATCGTGGATATCATCTACTACTTGGTGCCCATCCCGCTGCTGATGTTCCTCGTGTCGTACGCGACGCGCGGCCGCTGGCAGACGGAGAGCTTCTGGGTGATCGGCGCGCTGTGCGCCCTGATCGAACCGGTCACGCAGGACCTGAGCATGCCGGGACACGGGCTCATGACCGCGGTGATCTTCACGCAGGACTACGCGCTCAACCTCGCTCAAGTCTGGACCTTCCGCCGCGCGGGCTTCGGCGCCGCTGTTCTCCTGCGCGTGGTGTTCTACGTCGCATGGCACATCATCCCGTCGGCACTCGGGACGCTAATCCAGCGCGAGGATATCTCCACTAGCACGCTCCGGGAGCTTTTAGATCATCGCGGGTGGGCGAGGCGAGCGGGACGCTCCTCCAGCGCCCTGGCGCTTACACGCTTCGAGCCTCGCGCAACCGCGCGCGAGTCTCTCGCTACGCGCCGGGGCGCCTCCGGGAGCGCCCCACTCGCCTCTCCATCGATCTCAAACGACAGCGCGAGGAGAGTGAGTTCGCGCGCGCCCGACCGGCGCATGCCGTTCACGGAGCAATGCGAGCGAGGCCATCCCCGAGCAGCCGCCATCGCGCGTAGCGAGAGACTCGCGCGTCGTTATGCGCGAGGCTCGAAGCGTGTAAGCGCGTGGGCGGCCGCGCAGCGGGGTGGCCTCGCGAGCTTGCGCGCATGGGAAGCAGTCCGCGCGAGCCCAGAGCGCACGAACTACTTTCTTGGCGCGATCGCGGGGCGCATTTCGATGCGGGAGATGAGCGCGTTCTCTGGTTGCGTCACGGCGAACCAGACGGCGTCCGCGACCTGGGCGGCGGTGAGCTTCCAGCTGTTGTCGCCGGTGCTGGTGTTGAGGCGCGTGTCGACCGACCCGGGCATGATCGTCGCGACACGAACATTGTGTTCGCGCACTTCCAACATCAGACTCTCGGCGAATCCGATCACGCCGTGTTTCGTCGCAGTGTAGGCCGTGCCGCCGGCGAATGGATTGCGGCCGGCGAGGGAGCCGATCATCACGATGAAGCCGCGTTTCCGGGCGATCATGCCAGGGAGCAGCGCGTGCGTGGTCGTGTAGAGCGAGTTCAAGTTCACGTCGATCATCTCGCGCCATTCGGCACGCGTGAGATCGAGCAGCGGCTTGAGCGTGCCGACGCCGGCATTGTTCACGAGCACCTCGGCGTCGATGCCCGCGAGCGATTTGTTCACCGACGCATCATCGGCCAGGTCGGCCTCAACGGCGCGGCACTTCCCTCCGGCTTTCGCGATCTCCTGCGCGAGCGAATCCAGCGCGCTCTTCGTGCGCGCGAGCGCCACGATGTCCCAGCGCTCGGCGAGCCGCAGCGCCACCGCGCGGCCGATCCCGCGCGATGCGCCCGTGACCACCGCGATCGGACGCGCGGTCATTTCGTGACGCGCACCATGGCGCCGTAGATCAGTTTCGTGCCGAAGGCGAGCGACGTGAGCGGGATCCGTTCGTCGTTGCCGTGCATGCGGTCCTCGTCGCTCTGATCGAGCGGGAACGGGAGGATGCCATACGCCTGCATGCCGAGCGCGCGGAGACGCGCGCTATCGGTGGCGCCGGTGCTGAGATACGGCACCGTCACCATTGTAGGGTCGAGCTCCTTCACCGCGTCGGCGATCGCGGTGAACATTGGCGTCGTGAAGCTGGATGCGGGCGTGTCCACGCCGCTATCGACGACGGCGAAATCCACCATGGTGTCGTTCACCGCCGCCCTGAGCCGCGCGACCACCGGCGCGATCGGTTCGCCGGGCAGATTACGAATGTTGAGCGTGGCGGTCGCCTCGGTGGGGATCACATTGCTGCGAATGCCGCCCGTGACCAGCGTGGGCGAGATGCCGTTCCGGATCACCGCGTTGAACACCGGGATCGTCGAGAGCACTTTGGCGCCGGCGGCGACGCGCTTCGCGTCCCCGCTCGAAACATTGAGCATCGCCTTGCCGACTTTCTTGTCGGGCCACACCGCGCCGAGGTCGCCGAAGAAAACTTTCGTGGTGGGCTTCATCACCACCGGTTCCTGGTGCGCGCCGATCGCCGCGAGCGCGCGGCCGAGTCGCGCGATCGCGTTCCCCTCGAGCGGGATCGCCGCGTGGCCACCGGGGCCATGCGCGGTGACCGTGACGCCGTAGGGCACCTTCTCGGTGTTCTGCACCGCCACATAGAGCGGCTTGCCGCCAACGTTGCGCGTGCGGCCGCCTTCGTTGAGCGCGAATTCCGCTTTCACGAGCTCCGGATGATTCGCGATGAGCCAGCCCATGCCGAACTCGCCGCCGGCTTCTTCGTCGGAGTTCGCGATGAAGATCACGTCGCGCGACAATGTGCCACCCTTGTCGATTATCGTGCGCTTGAGGAGCAGCATTGTCTCGAGATTGGCGGCGAGCATTCCCTTGTCGTCGATCGCGCCGCGGCCATAGAGGAAACCGTCCTTGATGTCGGCGGCGAATGGATCGACCGTCCAATGCGCGCGCTCGATGCCCACGACGTCCATGTGTCCCATGAGGATCACGGCCTGCTTGGAGCCGTTCCCCTTGAGCCGCGCGACGAACGCCGCACGGCCGGGCGCCGGCTCGAAGAGATGCGTCTCGATCCCCTCGGCCTTGAGCACGCTGTCGAGGTATTTCCCCACCGGCATTTCGTTGCCCGGTGGATTCGACGTGTTCATGCGGATCATCGTCTGGAGATGCCGCAGGGTCTCGTCGCGGGCGGCGTTCCAGTCAGGGGTCTGTGCGTTCACGGTGGTGGCGAGTGCGCTCAGACACAGCGCGAGCGAGAGTGGTCCTGCAGTGCGCATGCGGCCTCTAGTGAGTCGTGCGACCGAAGTTATTGGTGCGTACTAGCCGCGGCAACCGCGCCGGCGCGCGCTTCGGCGAGCCCGGGGAGATCCGGATCGGCTTGGTGCCAGATCGCCACGAGCGTCTTGTACGTCGCCACGGCGGTCGCGTTGTCGCCCGCGGCCTTGGCCGAACGCGCGAGTCCGAGCAGCGCCGGCGTACGGCGCGGCGCGCGCAAGAGCGCGAAGCGGTAGGCATCCTTCGCCTTCATTGGCTTTCCGGCGGCAAGCCACTGCTCGCCGAGCAATTCCCAGGATGGCTCATCGATCGAAGGCGGTCCGAACGCCGCGGCCGTACTGTCCTCCACCGCGACGGCTCGGCGGATGAGCGCGATCCCGGAATCCAGGGCGCCGCTCTTCACAGCGATGAGTCCCTGAAGCTGGAGGCGCATCGCGCGCACATCCTTCTCGAATTCGAGCGTCTCGGGATCAGAGCCGTTCTCGAGCGAGAGCGCGGCGTCGAAGAGGTCTGCGGCGCTGTCGTACGCAGCGAGCGCCGCGGTGGCCACGACAATGTCTCCGCGCTGTGCCGCTGCGTAGCCGCGGGTGAATTGGTACTCCATGATCGTCGCCGGATCCTTGCCCGGATCGAAAGACCACCGCACGACGTCGCTGTTCCATTGCGTCGCGTCGAGCACATAGCGCGACCACATCGCGATGAACGATGCACGCAATGAGTTGTCAGGATCCGGCGTCGCGCGCGGTGCCTCTGCCGCACCCATCGCGTCGGTGCGGCAGGCTAGCACCATCTTCTGCGATGCATCGAGGCGTCCCTGCATGCCGTAGCCATATGCGAGCCAGCTCGAATAGTGGCCGCACGACACGGGTGGCCGGCCCCGAGTCTTCCGCAGCGAATCGACCACGCGGATCGCGATCTCGTTCTGACTCACCACCTCATTCCACATTCCCATCGCGAGAAAGATGTGCGTGGTCATGTGCTGCGAGTGCCCCGCGTCCGGCGCGGTCACGGAGAGAGCACGCGCGGCGGTGAGCGCGCCGGGCGCGTGCTCCGGGTCATCCATCGCGTGGATCCAGTAGTGCGCCGCGCCGGGATGTTTCGGATTGCGGGCGAAGACACTCTCCGCCATCGCGCCGGCGGCAAGATATGTGGGCACATTGCGCACGCCCTGGCTCAAGCCTAACAGCGAGAGAGCATAGAACGCACGCGCCTCATCGTCGGCCGGATACGCGAGGAGCAGTTGGTGCATCGCGCCAGAGTAAAGCGTGTCGCGTTTCGCCTTCGGTCCGTCGCCATACAGGGTCTCGACCGCCGTGAGATACATGATCTCGCGCTTCGTGCCGGCCTTGGGTCGCCGCGCCGCCGCATCCGGCCCGAGCCGGAGCAGCACCGCGCGTGCGCCGGCGAGGTTCTGTTCGTTCCACACGGGGTGCGTGTACGTCATGGCCTCGCCCCAATAGGCCATCGCGAATCCGGGGTCGAGCGTCTGCGCCTCGCGAAAACTCGCGGCGGCATCGGGGTACTCGAAGATGTGCAGCAGCAGCACGCCGCGAATGAACGCCGTTTGCGCGGCGGCATTCTTCGTGGACGTCGGGAAGGTGATCGTGCCGAGTCCCTTGATCGTTTGGGGCGCGGGCGCCTGGGCGGCGAGGGTCCCGTTGCACACCACGAGCATCGCGAGAATCAGCTTCCGCATGACATTCTTCCTTGACAACGAGGGGCCCGCGGTGCGTCGTTACTCCGAGTCAGACTCCAATCTGCAGAGGAAACCTCGCATGCGCATCAGAATTGCGATCATCCTGCTCGCACTCGCCCCAGCACTCTCGTGCCGCGCGGTGGCCGTCGGGAGCATCATCTCCTACAACGTCCACAAGACCAACGCGGAGCGCCAGCAGTTCATGGCGCAGCTCCAGCAGACGAACGCGGATCGCGAATCCAAGGGCCTTCCGCCGCTTACCTGGTGCTCGCAGGCGTATCATTTCGATGTCGGCTGGGCCGAGAGCGATCCGCAGTGCGAGAAACTCATCGAGTTGTACGAGAAGGGCGACAAGACCGCACTCGACAGCGTCGTCGGCACGGCGCCGAAGCCCGATACGACCAAAATGAATCCCTAGCCGGTCAGACCGCCGACAGCAGGGACTCCACCTTCCGCGCGAGCGGATCGAACGACAACCCCTTCCCCGACACGCGCGACGCCAGCTCGTGCGCCAGCTCGCGCTGACCTTCGGCGTACAAGTTGCCCACGATCCATGGCCCCGCCTTCGGATTCCGGTACCAATCTTCGTTGAACTGCTCGACGAGCGATTCGCCGATCACCGACTGCAGCTGCCATGCGCGCAGATATCGCGCGGCATAGAATCGCGGGTCCACATCCACGAACGCATTGGCGGGGTCGTAGCGGAACGAGGTCGCGCCGGTGAGGATCTGCACGTAGAGATCGGGCAGCGCATTCCATGAATGCTCACCGCCGTGCAATTCCATCTCGTACAACAGCTTCCCGCAGTAGCGCCGCAGGAACTGCAGTTCCTCGAAACCCGCCGCACGCTCGAATGCGGGCAGTTCTTTTTTGGTGAGCGACGTGTAGCGCAGTAGCCAGCCGGCGTTCTGCATCAGATGGTCGAAGAGCATCGCATAGCTCTCGGTCACGGAATTGTCGCCGAGCCACCGATACTCGAACGGATAGTCGGCGCGCATGTAGCCGAAGTGCAGCGCGTGCCCCAGCTCGTGCATGAAGGTCGCATAGTCCGTTTGCCCGCCGTGCGGCCGCATGACGAGATAGACCTCCTCGGGGATCCGCACCGGCGCGCAGAAGGCGCGCGAGCGCTTCCCTTCCCGGTCGCCCGTGTCGAACACCACTCGGCCGCCGGCCACGGCATCGACGCCCATCTCCTGCATGTTGCGCCGCGCGACGCTCTCGAGACCCGCGCCCGGGAAGAACGCGTCGAACTCCGGCACGCGCATGAGCGCCAGCGCATCCGCGCGCACAGCCTCGCTGATCTTGATGCCGAGCTTGTCGCGCACGCGCTCGCGTACGGTGTCGTCCCACATCGACTGCGTGTCGCGCAGGAACTTGGCGCACTGCGCGGCCAATTCCGCGAGATCGACGCCCGAGAGCGCCACGAACGTGCTCACATAGTTCGATCCGATGCCGAGCTTGGCCGTGAGTTCCGTCTCGCGCTGGAAATGCTCGAGCCGCATTGGCGCGAGCTCCTTCGCCACGATCGCCGATCGCGCGCGATCGAGCACGAGGCGATCACGACGGTCCATCGTGTTCGCGATGTCGATCGAGAGCTGTTGATACGGAACGATGCGCCCGTCGCTCAGCGTCACGCTGGCGCTCGATTCCCAAGCGATCTCGCGCTCGTCGAGCGCCGCGAGTTCGCGCGACACCATCCCCTCCACCTGCCAATCGAGCAGCAGGCGCGCACCGCGCTTCTCTTCACTGCCCTCGGCGGCGCCGGCGAACGCCTCGCGCACCTGCGCGAGCGCGTCGTCGCCGAGCACTCTCGGATACTTCGCGTAAATCGGCTGCAGCTCCGCCGTGCCTTTGAGCCCTGCCCCGCTCTCGTAGAACTCGCGAGACAGCGCCACGCTCATCGCCTCGCCGTTTCGGCGCAGGCGGTCCAATTCCGCGGAGCTCACTTCGTGAGCCGATCCAGGATGATCGTGCGCAGCTTGTCCGCCGGCACACGTTCCTGCTGCAGCGAATCGCGGTCGCGAATGGTGACCGTGCCATCCTTCGTGGAATCGCCGTCCACGGTGATGCACCAGGGCGTGCCCACCTCGTCCTGACGCCGGTACCGCCGCCCGATCGCGCCGCTCTCGTCGTAGAACACCGGGAAATGCGGACGCAGCTCCTTCGCCAGCTTCTCCGCCATCTCCGGCATGCCGTCCTTCTTCACGAGCGGGAAGATGCCCGCCTTGATCGGCGCGAGCGACGGATGGATGCCGAGCACGGTGCGGCCCTCCTCCTCGCCCTCCACCTTCTCCTCGCGGTACGCGTTCACGAGCACCGCGAGCGTCGTGCGGTCGGCGCCCACGCTCGTCTCCACCACGTACGGCGTGAATCGCCGGTTGTTCGGCTGGTCGAAGTACTCCAGCTTCTTCCCCGAGAGATTCTGGTGCGCGGTGAGATCGAAGTCGCCGCGATTGTGCACGCCCTCGATCTCCTGGAAGCCGAGCGTGCCGCCGAAATCGAATTGCACGTCGAACGCCGCGCGCGCATAGTGCGCCAGCTCGTGCTTCTCGTGCTGGTGGAACTTCAGCCGCTCCGGCGCGAGCCCAAGCTCCTGGTGCCACTTCATGCGCTCCGCCTTCCAGAACTCGAACCACGTCATGTCGGTGCCGGGCTCGACGAAGAACTGCATCTCCATCTGCTCGAACTCGCGCGTGCGGAAGATGAAATTCCCGGGCGTGATCTCGTTGCGGAACGCCTTGCCGATCTGCGCGATGCCGAACGGCACCTTCTGTCGCGTGGCCTGCTGCACGTTCAGGAAGTTCACATAGATCCCCTGCGCCGTCTCGGGGCGCAGGTACACCACGGCCGCGGTGTCCTCCACCGGGCCCATGAACGTCTTGAACATCAGGTTGAACAGCCGCGGCGCGCCGAGCGAACCCTTGGTGCCGCAGCTCGGACACTGCGCATCCGGTTCGCCAGGCGTGCCCTTGATCTTCGGATCGTCGGCGCGGAAGCGCTTCTTGCACTGTCGGCATTCCACGAGCGGATCGACGAACCCGCTCACGTGGCCGCTCGCCTCCCACACCTTGGGATTCATCAGGATCGCCGCGTCGAGCCCTTCGATGTCGTCGCGCGCACGCACCATCGCGTTCCACCAGCGGTCCTTGATGTTCTTCTTCAGTTCGACGCCGAGCGGACCGTAGTCCCACACGCTTCCCGTGCCACCGTAGATCTCGGAACTTTGGAAGATGAAACCGCGCCGCTTGCACAGCGACACGAGCTTCTCCATGACGTCGGGATACTTGGTGTCGGCCATTGATGGTTCGTTAATGAGAGTGCGCGTGCGCGAGTCGCGCCGCGATGAGGTCGCCGTGATGCCGGCCGTTCTCGATGAACGTGCTGTTGGCCTTGATGCCCGACGTGAGCACGCCGGCGATGAACACGCCGGGCACGCTCGTTTCCATTGTGGCCGGATCGTGCTGCGGAATGCCGGTCTCCGCATCGATCGGCACCCCGAGCTGCTCCAGCAGTGCCGTGTTCGGTTCGAAGCCGATCATGAGGTATACGTGCCGCGCGGGCAACCGCTCCGGGCCATGCGGCCCCGCGATCACGACGTGTTCCGCTTCGATGCTCGCAACGCGCGAGTCGAATCGCGTCTGAACGGAGCCATCCGCAATTCGCGCCGTGATGTCGGGCAGCACCCACGGCTTCACGTTCGTGCCGAGCGCCCCGTGATAGTGCACGATGGTGACGCGCGCGCCGCCGCGCTGGAGCAGGAGCGCCGCCTCCACCGCTGAGTTCGCGCCGCCCACGACTATGACATCCTGGTCGAACGCCGCGTGACCTTCGCGATAGAAATGCAGCACGTGCGCGCGATCCTCGCCGGGCACGCCGAGCCGTACGGGGCGGCCGAAGTATCCGGTCGCGATCACCACCGCCGCCGCGCGTTCGACGTGCGTCGCGCCGCCGAGCGTACGGGTATGCAGCGTGAATCCGTCTCCGTCCCGCTCGATGCGCTCGACGGTCTCGTACTGGCGCAGCTCGAGAGCGAATTGCGACGCGACGCTGCGATAGTATGCGAGTCCTTCCTGTCGCGTGGGCCGTTCACCGGCACTCACGAATGGCACGCCACCGATCTCCAGCTTCTCCGGCGTCGAGAAGAAGATCAGATCGGTGGGATATCCGTAGATCCCGCTCACGATGCACGAACTGTCGAACGTCACCGCGTGCAGTCCCGCGCGCTCGGCCGCGATCGCCGCCGCGAGGCCGCATGGCCCGGCGCCTACGATCGCGACATCGATCATCAATCGACGCCGATGATCTGATCGCGGTTGGTGCCCACGCTCACGTATGTGATGGGGGTCGCGGCGAGTTCGCGCATCCGGTCGAGGTACTTGCGCGCCGCCGGCGGCAGGTCGGCCATCTTGCGGGCGCCGGCGGTGGATTTCTTCCAGCCGTCGAACCATTCGTACACGGGCTTTGCGCCCTCCAGCATCATGAGATCGCCGGGGAATTCCTCGTGTCGCTCGCCTTTCACTTCGTACGCAGTGCAGATGCCGAGTTTGTCGAGAGTGTCGAGCACGTCGAGCTTGGTGACCGCGAGACCGGTGAGTCCGTTCACGCGCGCGGCGTAGCGCACCACTACCGCGTCGAACCAGCCGCAGCGCCGCGGCCGGCCGGTGGTCGCGCCGAACTCGTTGCCGAGCTTGCGCACCTGGCTCGCGAGCGGCTCGTCAAGCTCCGTCGGGAGCGGGCCGTTGCCCACGCGCGTGGTGTACGCCTTCACGACGCCGAGCACCGCGTCGAGCGAGCGCGGCGCGATGCCCACGCCGATCGCCGCACCGCCGCTCGTGGTGCTGCTCGACGTGACGAACGGATACGTGCCGTGATCGACATCGAGCAGCGAACCCTGCGCGCCCTCGAGCAGCACGGCGGCACCCGACTTCTGCGCGCGGCTCACCGCGAGCCCGATGTCGTCGGCGAGCGGCAGCAGCCGCGGCGCGAGACGCTCGAGCATCTCCACGGTCTCGTCGATGCTCGCGCGCATCGCGCTGCCGAACGCCGCGAGTTGCGCGTTCGCGTGCGCGATGCCGCCTTCGACCAGCTTGTGCAGCTGCTCGGGATGGCGCAGATCGAGCACGCGCACGCCGCGGCGCGCGATCTTGTCCTCGTAGGCGGGGCCGATGCCGCGCCCGGTGGTGCCGATCGCCTTGCTCGCGGCGCTCTCGCCGTCCACCAGTTTGTGGTACGGCAGCACGAGATGCGCGCGGTCGCTCACATAGAGTCGGCCCTCGACATCCACGCCGTCGGCGACGAGCTCGTCGATCTCGGTGAACAGCGTTTCGGGATCGAGCACGACGCCGTTCCCGATCGCGCAGCGCACGCCGGGATGCAGGATGCCGCTCGGGATCTGATGGAGGACGAACTGGCGGTCACCGATCTTGACGGTGTGCCCGGCGTTCGCGCCGCCCTGGTAGCGCACGACCCAGTCCGCGCGCTCGGCGATCACGTCGACGAGTTTGCCCTTCCCTTCGTCGCCCCACTGCGCGCCGACCACGACGACGGTGCGAGTTTTCTTGTCGAACATCGGAGTCCCGGCTGGCGCGAAAAAAGGGCCCACGCTGGTGTGCGTGGGTGCCTCGCTAAAGTTCGTCTTGGCGAGTGGTTGAGTCAACTACGCATCATCGTGGCGTGGTCGCGAGCGAGGCATTGGCTCCGCCGCCCTCACGTGTCGCCTTGAGCCTCGCGATACGGCCGCGAGGCTCTCGCGACGCGCGGGGGCGGCTCTGCCGATGCCTCGCTCGCTCCCGATCTGGATCTGGGTTGGGCTTCCTTCTCGCCGAGCCGAGCTTAGCTCGCTGCCGGGTCTTAGAAGCTCGAGTGGTACACTATGGCGCCGATCACCCAGGCGGCGATGGCGACGGCGGCGGCGATCTTGAGGGCGACGGCGGTGATGCGGCCCATCACGGCGCCCTTCGCGGCGCGGGTGGCGTGCTCTACGGCGCGGCCCAGACTCAACTCCGCGAGCCAGGCGCCGAGGAAGGCTCCGAGGAAGGCGCCGATCAGGCTGCCGGCGATCGGGACTGGCACGCCGGCGAGGGCGCCGACGAGTGAGCCGCCGAGGGCCCACCAGGCGCCGCGGGAGGAGCCGCCGGCGCGCTTGGTCGCGCGCGCGGTCACGATGAACTCGGCGAGCTCGGCGATCACCGCGATCGCGATCACGCCGCCGAGCGTGTAGGGGCCGATCGCGCCCTGCGGGCCGAGCCAGAAGTAGGCGCCCGTCGCGGCGACCATGAGCCAGAGGCCGGGCAGGCCGAAGGGCAGGAAGACCAGGCCGACGGCGAAGGCGAGGATCAGGAGGAACAGCGCCATATCAGCGTTGCGCCTCAGGTTTCTCCTCGAGCATTCGAACTAGCACCCTGGCTACGGTCGCGATCTGCCCGATTGGGTCAAAACGTGGCTCCATACCGCTCGCAATGGAACAGGAAAATACCAATGTGCGTTGAGGTTGCCCGGAAAGGTTGGGCGCCTCAACTCGACGTCTACTCCGACCAACGTTCGCGGGAACGACTCGACCAAATTCTACGAGGCTGGGCTGCCTTCTCGATCTTCAATGGCACGTGCTCCGCCTCGGCCGCGCGCCTTCAGAGGTAGTGCAAGCGCGGAGGAGCTTGCTTCAGTCTCTATCATTTCAAGGTGTTCGGGTCCGCCAACTGCTGCGATGAAGAGTGTCGGCGCCTTGGTGTGAGCCGCGAGTCCCGCTGCCAATCCGCTTCGTTCCGCGTCTTGTCCGCGCGTGAGTAGGACGCCCAACGCTTGATCCCTATCGGCGGCCTCTAGCGCGCCGAGCACAGCTGCCACGCCGGTCAATGGGGCGACAGCCGGGACGGGCGATCCTGAACAGCGGACGGAGAATCAAACCAGTGAACCATGTCGCCGCGATCGCATAGCCGATCGCTTTGAAGACTTGGGCCGGAGGGGTGATATAGAATTGCCACGACCGAGAGCGCTAATGACGAGCGTGTACTCGACCTCAGGGATTCGTACCTGCTCGGCTTCCGCATCCAAGTTCGCTACCAGCCATACACGGGGCTTGCCCCTCGTCGCAATGATATTCGACGATGCGACCGGGACGCGCCTTTGCTTCAACCATTGGTCGAAGAGATAGGTGAATCCAGCGACCGCGTAGAGCGGCCATTCGTACTCCAGGCCGACGAGCCGGCTCACCGCATATACAATCGCCGCACCGACGACCCAAGCCCCCGTGATGCGAAGCGGATCATTCTTGCGGTGCGCGAATCGGGTAAATGGTTCTTCCGAGATCGTGAATCCCGAGGCAACCAGCGTCTTCTTCAGCGTACGAGGATGCGTCTTCTTCGGTACGACTCGGATCCACATGCAGCCGCTGCGACAGCTTCGTGAAATGCTCCCCGATCGAGCGCAGCAATGCCGGCGCCCGCCGCGTCGGCGCGGTCACTTCGTGATGAGCTTCACGATCGCGGCACGCGCGTTCCCGTCCACATCGCGCAGCGGACTCCGCACGGATCCCCCGTGTAATCCGATCGCGTTCATCGCGGCCTTCACGCCCGCGGGGCCGAATGCGCCCACGATGTCGCGGCCCAAGGGCAAGCAACCGCGCCTGCGCGCCGATGCTCGCGGCGAGATCGCCGCGCGCGTGGGCGTCGAACAATTCCACGGCCCGCGCGGCGGCGAAGCATGCGACGCCGAGGATCCCTCCCTTCGCGCCGAGATCGAGTCCCGCGAGGAACTGCTGCGCGCTCCCCGTGACCACGGTGAACGATGGCTTCTGCTCGCGATGTACGCGCGAATGGAATCGAGCTCGCCCGAGCTGTCCTTGATCCCCGAAATGTTGCCGTGCGTCGACAGCCGCTCGACCATCGCCGGCGACAGCGCGAGATGCGCGTACTTCGGAATGTTGTACAGGATCACCGGCACGAAACTCCCGTCGGCCACGCGGCGATAATGCGCCTCGAGCGCCGCGTCGGTCATCGACGTCGCGTAGTAGTGCGGCGCGACCACGATCACCGCGTCCGCCCCGCGCGCCGCCGCCTCGCGTGCGCGCCGGATGGTCATGCGCGTCGATTCGCCGCCCACGCCCGCGATCACCCACTTCTCAGCTGGCACCACGGCGCGCGCGAGTTCCACGATGCGCGTCCGCTCATCCTCGTCGAGGAGCGCCGCCTCGCCGGTGGATCCCGCTGTGACGACGCCGCTCACGCCACTCGCGAGATGTGCTTTCACATTTGCGGTGAACCCCGCCTCATCGAGATCCCCGTTCTCGAGGAACGGAGTCACTTCGGGCACAAGCACTCCCCCGATGGCCGATGGCCGAGGCACGATGGCCGCGCTCACTCAGTACCCCGCCTGCTTATCGACCACATTCCGCATTGCTTCTCCCTTGTCATACGCCCGCCAATTCCCGACGACCAACTCCGCCTCACGGTCCCAGAACCGGTTCGTGACTCCCGACACATGCGGCGTGAGGATCACGCTGCGCAGGTCCCACAGCGGACTCTCCGCCGGCAACGGCTCCTGCTCGAACACATCGAGCACGGCGCCGCGCAGCGCGCCACTCTTCACGCGCACCACGAGCGCCGCTTCATCCAGCAGCGCTCCCCGCGCGACGTTCACCACGATCGCGTTCTTCGGAAGACGATCCAACTCTGCCGCGCCCACCATTGCTCGCGTCTCCGCCGTCGCCGGCGCGCAGATCGCGAGGATGTCCGTCTCGGGCAGCAACGCCTTCCACTCGTCCGGCCCCACGATGCGCTCGAATCCTTCGGGCACACCAAGCCCCACCCTCCGTCGTACGCCCGCGCATCGCACTCCTAGCGCCGAGAGCCTAACGCCTAGCGCCCGCCCCAATCCTCCCGCCCCGATGATGAGCGCCCGCAGTCCTCCCGCCTCCCGCACCACGCTCGTCCCGCTCAAGAACGCATCGCGCTTCCACTCGCGACTCCGCTGCAGCTCCATCGCGATGTCGAGTCCGCGCACGAGCGCCAGCACACCCGCCACCGCATGCTCCGCGATCGGGATCGCGTGGATCCCAGCGGAATTCGTCAGGATCACATTGCTCGCCTTCATCTCAGGGAACAGCATGCTCCCCACCCCCGCCGCCGCGCTATGCACCCATTTCAATTTCTTCGCGGCCTCGAACAGCGGCTTCGATATCCCGAATCCGAAATACGCCTCCGCCTCCGCGATCGCCGCCAGCGATTCCGCGCTCGGCGGCGTGCCGCCGTCGCCATCGCTCACCGTGGGCGCCTTCACCATGCGCAGCGTCCAACCGGCCGGCACCGACGCGCTCAATCGCGACTCGGCCTCCGGGGTGATCGCCCACTGTCCGTGTTGTGCGCGCACGTCCGCCACCATGAGCCGCGCCATGCTAGTCGAACTGGACGCTGAGCACGTCGGCGCGCTCGAGCAGCCGCGCGGTGGCGACATTGAACTGCTTCGCGGGACCGGACACTCTGAGTTCGAACGTGGTGTCGCTCTCGTGCTCATACGGTTTGCACGCCACTACCTGGAGCCCGGTGGCGCGGAGCTCGTTCACGATCTTGTCTTGATCCGTACCACGCTTCGCTCGGATCGTGGCACCCACGGTGCGGCTGCGCGCGAGGATCCGCCGCTCCACGTGCCGCAATCCCTCGAGCACGAGCAACACGAGAACGGTGCCGCCCGTCGCCTCCACGTACCAGCCGGCGCCCACGAGCATGCCGATCGCCGCGACCACCCAGATCGTAGCCGCCGTCGTGAGACCCACCACCGCGCCGCGCGCTTGCAAGATGCTCCCCGCGCCCAGGAAGCCGATGCCGGTGACGATCTGCGCCGCGATGCGCCCGCCGTCGCCGTTGGCGGCGCCGTTCGCGCCGAAGCTGATGTGCATCGACAGGTCGGTCAGCATCGCCGAGCCCATACAGATCAGGATGTTGGTGCGCAGTCCCGCGGGCTTCCCCGAGAGTTCACGCTCGAGTCCCACCGCGCCACCGAGGATGACGGCCACGAGGAGGGGAAGCAGCAGGTTGAGATGCACGTTCAGGAAGCTTTCCACGTCAGGCGAGCCCCATGATCTCTTTCACCTGGCGCAGTGTCTCACGCGCGATCTTCCCCGCGCGCGCCGCGCCGTCGCCCAGGATGTCCGTCACGCGTTTCGGATTCGCCTCGAACGCTCTCGCGCGCTCACGCACCGGCGCGAACTCGCGCTCCATTGAGGCGGCGAGCACCTGCTTGCAGTCGATGCAGCCCCAGCCCGCAGTCGTGCATTGCTTCACGACGTTCGCCACGGTCGGCGCGTCGCTGAACGCTTTGTGTAGGTGATAGATGCCGCACACCTCCGGCGTTCCCGGATCGGTCTTCCGCACGCGCGCCGGATCGGTGACCGCCGGCCGCAGCTTTGCCCAGATCTCGTCCTTGCTCTCGAGTATCCCGATCGCGTTGCCGAGCGATTTCGACATCTTCGCCTGCCCGTCGAGCCCCATGATGCGGCGCGTAGCGGTGAGCAGCGGCTTCGGCTCGGGAAAGAAATCCACGCCGAACTTCTGGTTCCAGCGCCGCGCGATCTCGCGCGAGAGTTCCAGATGCTGCACCTGGTCCTCACCCACGGGCACCTGATCGGCGCGATACAGCAGGATGTCCGCCGCCTGCAGCACGGGATAGTTCAGGATCCCCGCCGGCACGCTCTCCTGGCGGCTGGCCTTGTCCTTGTACTGCGTTTGCCGCTCGAGCTCGCCCAGCGGCGTCACGGTATTGAAGATCCACGCGAGTTCGGTGTGCTCAGGCACCATTGACTGCACGAACAAGGTACATTTCTCCGGGTCGACGCCGGCCGCGAGCAGCGAAATGGCCATATCGCGCGTGCGCTTCCTGAGGTCGGCCGGTTCGTACGTGCCGGTGATCGCGTGATAGTCGACGATGCAATAGATGCACTCGAGGCGCGACTGGAGTTCCACCCAGTTCTTGACGGCGCCAAGGTAATTCCCGATGTGCAGTTCGCCCGACGGCTGGATGCCACTGAAGACTCTCGACATTACAGCAAACCTACGAGCGCGGAAAACGTGAAGCAAGCAGAACTCGCGAATGACGAGCGCATCCTGAGCGCGATCGTGGGCGCCGCCGCCGAAGCGGCGCGCGGGATCGCCGCGCGCGCGGGCGAGCTCGCCACGCTCGAAGTGCGCACGAAGAATGCGAGCGACTTCGTTTCCGATGTGGACGTCGAGACGGAGACGCTCATCCACGCGCGACTCTCGGCGGCCTTCCCCGCGGCGCACATCATGGGCGAGGAACTCTCCCCCGGCGCGGCGCCCAGCGCCGGTCTCGTGTTCGCGGTGGATCCGCTGGACGGGACCACGAACTTCCTGCACGGCTATCCCGAGTACGCGGTGTCGATCTGTGCGGCGGTGAACGGAGAACTCGCGGCGGCGGTGGTGCACAACGCCGCGATCGGCGAAGTGTTCACGGCGCGCCGCGGCGCGGGCGCGTTCCGTGATGGCAAGAGAATCTCCGTCTCGAATACCACCGACCCGACCCGCGCGCTGATCGGCACGGGGTTCCCCTTCCGCGCTGTCGCCGTGCTCAACGAATACTTGAGCGAGTTCTACGCCGTCGCGCGCGCGACCGCCGGCATTCGCCGCGCCGGCGCCGCCTCGCTCGATCTGTGCGACGTGGCCTGCGGACGCTTCGACGCCTTCTGGGAGCCGCTGCTCTCCCCCTGGGATTTCGCGGCGGGCGCACTGCTCGTGCGCGAGGCCGGCGGCATCGTGTCCGATGTCGAGGGCGGCGCGATCTCGCTGCACAAATCCTCGGTCCTCGCCGGCAACCCGGCCATGCACCGCTGGCTCGGCGACACGGTCGCCGCCGCCCGCTCGGAACATCACTCCAAACTGGAAATGCGCGCCTCATGAAGCTCGTCGAATGCGTTCCCAATTTCTCCGAGGGGCGCCGCCCCGAGGTCGTGCAGGCGATCGTCGATGCGATCAAGGCGGTTGAGGGCGTCGTCATGCTCGATGTCTCGAGCGATGCGTCGCACAACCGTACGGTGGTCACTCTCGTCGTGCCCGCCGAGCGCGCGGTGGACGCCGCGTTCGCGGGGATGAAGGAGGCCGCCGCGCGCATCGATCTCACCAAGCACCAGGGCGAGCATCCGCGCATGGGCGCCACCGATGTCGTGCCATTCATTCCGCTCGAGGGCGCGACGATGGAAGACTGCGTGGCCCTCGCGCGCACGCTCGGCGAACGCGCCGGCGCGCGAGCTGGACATCCCTGTTTTCCTCTATGAGAAAGCGGCCACCACGCCCAAGCGCGAGAACCTCGCCGACGTGCGCCGCGGCGAATTCGAGGGGATCCGCGATGAGATGCCCACGAACCCCGACCGCGTGCCCGATTTCGGCCCGCGTCACGTGCACGCGACCGCGGGCGCGACCGCGATCGGCGCGCGCCCCTTCCTCGTGGCGTTCAACGTGTACATGGGCGATGCGAAGAACGTGCCCGTCGCGAAGGACGTCGCGAAGGCGGTGCGCGGCTCGAGCGGCGGACTGCGCTACGTGAAGGGGCTCGGCCTCGAAGTGGACGGCCAGGCGCAGGTGTCCATGAATCTCGTGGAGATCGACAAGACACCGATGCACCGCGCGTTCGATGTCGTGAAGATGGAAGCCGCCGCGCGCGGTGTGGGCACCACGTGGAGCGAGATCGTGGGCCTCGTGCCGGAGCGCGCGCTGTTCGACGCGGCCGCGCGCTATTTGCAGCTCTCGAGCTTCTCGATCGATCAGGTACTCGAGCGCAAAGTGCGATCGGCACTGAGCGGCGGACAGAGCCTGAGCGGATTCGTCGCGGCTGTCGCGAGCAGCGAGCCGGTGCCGGGCGGCGGGAGCGTTGCCGCGCACGCCGGCGCGCTCGCGGCTGCGCTCGCGCAGATGGTGGCGGGGCTGACTGTCGGGCGGAAGAAGTACGCTGCCGTTGAATCTCGATTCAAGGAGATCCAACTGCAGGCCTCGGCGCTAGGCGCTCGGCTCTCGGCGCTGGTGGAACTGGACGCGAAGAGTTACTCCGCCGTATCGAATGCGTACAAGCTGCCGAAGGAGACGCCCGATCAGACCGCCAAGCGCGACGCGGCGATCACCGCCGCGCTGATTGGAGCGAGCGAAGTTCCGCTCGAGACGGCGCGCGCTTGTGCAGAGGTGGCGAAGCTCGCCGCGGAAGCCGCGGAGGGCGGGAACACGAACGCCGTGAGCGACGCGGGCGTCGCCGCGCTGCTCGCCGAGGCCGCCTGTCGCGGCGCGGCGTACAACGTGCGCATCAATGTGAATTCACTCAGCGACAAGAACGCGGGGAGAGCGCTGAGCGAGGCGGCGACCGAGTTCGTGAAGGAAACGAGCGCCCACGCTAAGAGAGCGATCGCCGCGGTGGAGAAGGCGTTGAGCGCCTAAGGCGCTAGGGGGCCGACGAGAGCATATAGCCCGCCCCCGCTTCCTGCGCCCTCATCACGGCGAAGATCCCCGACGGCTGCAGGATCACTCCGGGGATCAGATCCTTCAGCGCCGCCGCCCGCGCGCCGGCGGAATCGGTCTTCAGTTCCTTTTTGTAGGGCGCCGCGGCGAAGGTGAACGCAAGGTTGCACGCGAGCACGATGCCGCCGGCCTCGAAGAACTTGGGCAGCGAGTAGTCCGGATCGGTGCTACCGGCGGTAGGCGGGAGGAGCGCCGGGTTCGACTCGGCCCATTCCTTCCCCTGCGCATTCAGCACCTTCTTCTCCTTGCCCACGTTGAAACGCTTCCAGTAACTGTCACTCATCGCGAGGGCGATGCCCATGTGCCGGAACACCAGCACCGGTACGATCTGCGATCGCGGCGTGCCGTAGACCTGCGCATACTGGTCGGCCCACATCATCGCCTTCCACACGGCCTCGCCGTCGGAGATCTCGGGCGAGTCGAATACCGCGCGGGCCTTCGCCTTCGCCAGCCGGTCGACCCACGACATGTCCCACGAATCATCCACCGGCCACGTTGGCTCTTCAGCGTGAAGCCGCCCGCTCGTCGCGCCGAGCAGTGAGGTCACGCCGAGCCAGCTGAGGAATTGTCTGCGATGCGTCACTTGATCGGTCTCCCATATTTGGCCATCACCACCCGCAGCTGTGCGAGCGGCAGCGCGTACACCCGGCGATCGTCGCCGCCCGTCATCGTCGTCGCAGCGAGCATCGCGTTGACCATCGATTCCTCCGTCGCTTGCACCGTGGCGACGAAGAATGGATTGAGATCGTCGTTCGCGAGCATCTGCACGCTGTGCACGCCCGTGCCGTACGCGGCCTTCGCATTGGCCGCCGAGAACGCAAGGAAGATATCGCCCGAACCGTTCTCGCCGTGTCCGCCCATGCGGCCCACGCCAAGCGCGGCGCGCACCGCCATGCGCTTGAGCTGATCGGGCAGCATCGGCGCGTCGGTCGCTACTATGATGATGATCGAGCCCGCGCCTTCGTCTCTCTCCTTCCCTTCCGGGATCGTGTCCTTGGCATCGCAGTGCCGGCCGTTGGGATGCGACGCCGGATCCGAGAAGCAAGGCATCATGCCCGTGAGTTCGAGCCCCACAGGGACGCCGGCGATGCTCAGATCGTGCCGCGTGCAGCAGTTGCACTGCACCAGCACGCCCACGGTGTACGTGCCCACTTTGCGCGACGCGGTGCCGAGTCCGCCCTTGAAGCCGTGGCACGTCATGCCGGTGCCGCCGCCGACGTTGCCCTCCTGCACCGCGCCGCTGTGCGCACCATCCAACGCCGCGAACACGTGCGCCGGCTTCACGTGCTGGCCGTCGATGTCGTTCAGCCCGCCGTCGTACGTCTCGGCCACCACCGGCAGCGCGCCGCCGGGCGGGAGTTTGTCGTGGGCGATCTGCCACGCGATGATCGCGTCGCGCACCACGCCTACGCTGTGCGTATTCGTGATGGCCACCGGCCCTTCGAGGAATCCGCTCTCCTGCACCCAGGTGGTGCCGGTCATCTCGCCATTGCCGTTCAGCGTGAACCAGCCCGCGAATACCGGATCCTCGGCGTTCTTGCTGCCGCGCGGGAAGATCACCGTGACGCCGGTGCGCACCGGCCCCTTGCCGACGACGGTCTTGCCGCTCCCCTCGATGATCGTGGTGTATCCGACTTCGATGCCCGCGACATCGGTAATCGCATCGAGCGCCCCCGCCGTTCCCCCTATGGGAATGCCCAGTTCACGCGCGCGCGGCTTCTGTTGCGCGGATGCGCAGAGGCTGCATGAGAGCAATGCGACGACGAGCAGAGAGCGCATGGGTGATCCTCGAGAGCGTTCATCGTGCATCGTGCCTCGTGCATCGTCGAGGCACGATGCACGATGAACGATGCCCGCAGTCAAACGCGCGTCAGGACCCGCGGTCCCGCATCCGTGATCGCCACCGTATGCTCGAAGTGCGCCGAGCGCGATCCGTCGCTCGTCACGATCGTCCAGCCGTCGGGCATCGTGCGCGTGCCCGCGGCGCCGACGTTCACCATCGGCTCGATGGCGATCGTGAGGCCGGGCGCGAGCTTGTGTCCGCGCTTCGGCTTGCCGTAGTTGGGCACCTGCGGCTCCTCGTGCGGCGCGGCGCCCACGCCGTGCCCCACGAGTTCGCGCACCACGCTGAATCCCGCGCGCTCCACCACCGCCTGCACCGCGGCACCGATGTCGCCAATATGATTCTCCACCGTGGCCGCCGCGATCCCGGCGTCGAGCGCCTGCGCAGTGATCGCGAGCAACTGGCGCGACGTCTCGTCCACCGGACCCACCGGCACGGTGATCGCCGCATCGGTGAAGAAGCCCTTGTACTGCACGCCGATGTCGATCGAGAGGAGATCGCCCGCTTCGAGCACGCGCTTCTTGCTCGGGATGCCGTGCACCACTTCGTTGTTGATCGAGAGGCAGATGCTGCGTGGGAATCCGTAGAGGCCTTTGAATGCCGGCAGCGCGCCGTCGAAGCGGCGGATGTACGCGTCGGCCACTTCGTCGAGCTCCAGCGTGGACGCGCCAGGCGTCACGCGGGCCTTCACCGCGTCGATCGCGCCGGCCAGGATGCGTCCGCCCTCCGCCATCAGATCGATCTCGCGCGCGCTCTTGAGCTGGATCATTGCTCCACCGCCTTCAGCACTCGCGCCGCGACCTCTTCCACCGTACCCTCCGCGTCCACGTGCGCCACGCGTGCGCCGCCATTCTCGTGCGAGCGGTACCAATGCAGCACCGGCGCCGTCTGCTCCTGGAACACGCTCAGGCGGTGCCGGATCGCGTCCGGCTCATCGTCTCTCCGGCGCACGAGCTTGCCGCCGCACTTCGCGCACTTCGTTCCCGGCTCCAGCCCTTTGTACGGAGTGGAGCAATCCTCGCACACGGTGCGGCTCCCGAGCCGCCGCACCAACTCTTCGTCGTTCGCATTGAACACCAGCACCACGTCCACCTTTCGCCCCAGCTCGGCAAGCACTGTGGTGAGCCCCTCGGCCTGCGGCAGCGTGCGCACCACGCCGTCGAGCACCACGCCCTTCGCGGCCTCGGCGGCTCGACAGACGCTCCTTCATGATACCGAGGATCACCGCATCCGGCACGAGGTCGCCGCGATCCATATAGCCCTTGGCCGCGAGCCCCTGCGGCGTGCCCTCTCGCACCGCCTCGCGCAGCACGTCGCCGGTGGCGAGGTGCGGCACACCGAGGCGCGCAGCAAGACGGGCGCCTTGTGTGCCCTTCCCGACGCCCGGCGGTCCCAACAGCACGATGTTCATTGCGGGGAATATGTGCGATGCGGCGCGCGCCCGCGACCGGCGCGAGGCCGGCCGCGGGAGAGCGGCTAGTAGCCCATGCCGCCGCCGCGGCTCATGCTCGTGCGGCCCTTCTTCATGAAGGTGTCGTACTTGCGCAGCAGGAGATGCTGCTGGAGCTGCGCGACCGTATCGAGTCCCACGCCCACCACGATCAGCAGCGATGTGCCGCCGAAGCGGAACGGCACGTTGATCATGTCGGAGAGGATGATCGGCAGGATCGCGATCGCGGTGAGGAAGATCGCGCCGGGCAGCGTGATGCGCGTGACGATGCGGTCGATGTACTCCGCCGTGCGCGCGCCCGGCTTCACGCCCGGAATGAACGCGCTCTGCTTCTTCAGGTTCTCGGCGATGTCCACCGGATTGAAGATGATCGCCGTGTAGAAGTACGTGAAGAAGAGGATCAGCACGGCCGTGAGCAGGTAGTACCACGGGGTGCCCGGCTGGAGGTACTCCACCATCGACTGCAGCCACTGGGCCTTCCACACTTGCGCGATGAGGCCGGGCACGACCACCACCGTGGATGCGAAGATGATCGGCATCACGTTCGCGGCGTTGAGCCGCAGCGGGATGAAGTTCTTGGCCGACTCGCGCTGCCGTCCGCGCGCCATCGTGCGCTGCGGGATCTGGATGGGCACTTTGCGCGCCGCCACGGTGATCGCCACTGTGACCGCGACGACCGCCACCATGATCAGGCCCAGGAGGAGCAGCTTCACCACCGTGAGCGCGCCCGTCTGGAGGAAGCCGTACGTCTGGCCGATGCTCGGCCAGATGCGCTCCACGATCGAGAAGAAGATCAGGAGCGACGCGCCGTTGCCGATGCCACGCTCCGTGATCTGCTCGCCCAGCCACATGACGAAGATCGCGCCGGTGGTGAGCACGAGCACCATCTCGAGGCGGAAGGGCAAGCCGGGATTCTGCACCGCGCCGGCGAGCGACTCGGTGAAGATCGTGTAGCCGAGGGCCTGCAGCACGGCGATCGCCACCGTGAAGTAGCGCGTCCACTGCGTGACCTTCTTTCGGCCCTCTTCGTCGCGCTGCATCTTCTCGATCGTCGGCACCACGGCGCCGAAGATCTGGAAGACGATCGACGCCGAGATGTACGGCACGATGCCGAGCGCGAACACCGTGGCGCGCGAGAGGCCGCCGCCCACGAACAGGTCGTACAGACCGAGCACGCCGGCGCCGCCCTGCTGGTTCTGGAAGAACGCCAGCAGCGCGCGCGTGTCGATGCCGGGCGCCGTGATGTGGCCGCCGATCCGGTAGATCAGCAGCGCGAGCAGCGTGAAGCCGATCTTCGACCTGAGTTCAGGCGTCTTCCAGGTCGCGGAGATCGCTCCGATCGGGTTGGTCTCCGCCATGCTACTCCTCGACGCGGCCTCCGGCCGCGGCGATCGCCTCACGTACCGACGCGCTCATCTTCACGCCCTTCACGGTATAGGCTTTCGTGACCTTGCCGTTCGCGAGCAGCTTCGCCGGACCCTTGGCGTCGCGGATCAAGCCCGCCTTCGCCAGCGATTCGCGCGTCACCTCCGTGCCCGCGGGCAGCCCGTTCAGATCGCCGAGCCGCACGATCTGCGACTCCACGCGGAACGGGTTGGTGAAGCCGCGCTTGGGCAGACGGCGCGTGAGCGGCATCTGACCGCCTTCGAAGCGCGGCTTGCCGCCGCCGTGGCCGTGGTGGCCCGAGCGCGCCTTGATGCCCTTGTGTCCCTTGCCCGACGTCTTGCCGGTGCCGGAGCCCGGGCCGCGTCCCAGCCGCTTGCGCTCGCGATGCGAGAACGGCGCGGCGTGCAGGTTGTGCAGCGTGAGCTTCTCGACGGCGGTCTCTTTCTCTTTGGTCTTGGCCATGGTCATCCCTTCACCGGCGTCACCTTCACCAGGTGACGCACGCGCTTGATCTGCCCGCGGAGCGACGGCGAGTCCGTCTTCACCACGACATCCTGATGATGCTTGAGGCCGATCGCCTCGAGCGTCTGCTTCATTACCCACGAGTGGCCGATGCCGCTGCGCACCTGCTCGATGCGCACCTTGCCCTTCGTGACCTTATTGCTCGGCGTGACCTTGGGTCCACGTCCCGGATGCCAAACGAATGTGCGCGGCATTTACACGGCCTCCTTCGACTTCGCGCGCGACTTGTACTGGATGCTCGACACCTCGATGTCGCGCTCGCGCGCGATCTGCTCGACGGTCGTGAGGTGCGTGAGGCCGTGCAGCGCCGCGCGCACCATGTTGTGCGGATTGGTGGAGCCCAAGCTCTTCGTGAGGATGTCCGTCACGCCGCAGCACTCGAGGAGCGAGCGCACGGCACCGCCGGCGATCACGCCGGCGCCCGGCGCCGCGGGCTTCATGAGCACGCGACCGGCGCCGTGCTTGCCGACGATCTCGTGCGGGATCGTGCTGCCCGTGCGCGGGATGTGGATCATGTTGCGGCGCGCGGCGTCCACCGCCTTGCGCACCGCTTCACTCACTTCGTTCGCCTTGCCGGTGGCGACGCCCACCTTCCCCTGCCCGTCGCCCACGGCGACGAGCGCGTTGAAGCTGAAGCGACGACCACCCTTCACGACCTTGGCCACGCGATTGATCGCAATGACGTTCTCGACGAGATCGCTGCCTTCGCGCTCGCCGCCGCGGCCGCCATCACGGCCGCCGCCACCGCCACCGCCGCCACGACCGCGATTCGGGCCGCCGCCGGGGCCGCCGCCCGGTCCGCCGCGGCCACCGCCGCCGCCACCCGGGCCACCGCGTCCACGCCCGCCACCCGGACCGCCGCGACCGCGGCCGCCAGGACCGCCGCCGGAGCGCGCACTGCCGCCGCCGCTCCGCGCGCTGCCGCCCGTGCGTGGCGCCGGAGCGCCGCTCGGAGCGCCCGTGCCGCCGGCGCTCACCGTTTCCAGACTCGGATTCTCAGCCATTTAAAACTCCAGACCGCCCTCGCGGGCGCCATCGGCCACCGCTTTCACGCGGCCGTGATACTTGTATCCTGCGCGGTCGAAGACCACCCGCGTGATCCCCGCCTTCTTGGCCGCCGCCGCGAGCGCCTTGCCCACCGCCGTCGACCGCTCCGCCTTCTTCCCTTCGCCAACGGTCAGGTCCGACACCGTCATGAGCGTGCGCTGCGCCATGTCATCCACGATCTGCGCGTAGATGTGCTTCAGCGAACGCTTCACCACGAGGCGCGGACGCTCCGCCGTGCCTTCCACCTTCTTGCGCACACGCAGGTGCCGGCGCGAACGGCGCTCAGCACGCGTCTTGGGCTTGTGAACGGACTTCATCGGTTACTTGCCTCCCGCCTTGCCGGCCTTCCGCCGGATCTGCTCGCCAACGTACTTGATCCCCTTGCCCTTGTATGGCTCCGGCGGGCGCAGGCTGCGCAGTTCCGCCGCCACCTGCCCGACCATCTCCTTGTTCGCGCCCTCGATCGTGATCGACGTGGGCTGCGGCGCCGTGAGCTTGATCCCCTTGGGCGCCTTGTACTCGATCGCGTGCGAGAAGCCGAGCGCGAGCTGCAGGCCGTACGGCTTCTGCTCCGCCTTGTAGCCGACGCCCACGATCTCGAGCTGCTTGGAGAATCCCTTCGTCACGCCCTCCACCATGTTGGCCACGAGCGTGCGCGTGAGACCGTGCAGCGCCTTGTGCTCGTTCTCGTCGCTCGGACGCGTCACGACCACCGTCTCTCCCTCGACGACCACCGTCATCGCCGACGGGAGCGAGCGCGCGAGCTCACCCTTCGGCCCTTTCACCGTGATGTTGTGTCCGGACACGGCCGCCGTGACTCCCTTCGGCAGCGGTACCGGCTTCTTCCCGATTCGCGACATGTCGTCCCCCTTACCAGACGAGGGCGAGCAAGCTCGCCGCCGGTGCGTGCCTGCCGGGCCTGGCGGTCGGTCATGAGCCCCTTGGAGGTGCTCAGGATCGCCATGCCCAGTCCGTTGCGGACGCGCGGGATCTCGGTGGCGCCGACGTAGCGGCGGAGCCCCGGAGTGGAGATGCGCCGGATCTCGCGGATCACGGGCTGTTCTCCCTGCGCGTACTTGAGATAGAGGCGGAGCACCGGGCGTCCGTCCTCGGCCGCGACCGTCTTCACGTCCTTGATGTAGTTGTTCTCAAGGAGGATGCGGGCGATCTCGGCTTTCAGCTTCGACGCCGGGATGTCCACGCGGC
Source organism: uncultured Gemmatimonadaceae bacterium (assembly GCA_963716745.1). Lineage (GTDB taxonomy): Bacteria > Gemmatimonadota > Gemmatimonadetes > Gemmatimonadales > Gemmatimonadaceae > DATKOH01. The sequence goes on along the minus strand of OY970320.1, from coordinate 2,887,945 downwards.
GATGCTTCGATCCGCAGGCATTGCGGATCCGCGTCAACATGTCGGCGATCGGGTCGGTCATGCTCATTAATCGATTCCTTGCTCCTACCGTATCCCGAGGGGACGTGTAGGAATGAAGTGTGTGCGAACTTTCGGGATTCGGGACTCGGGACTCGCTTCCCGCTTCCCGCTTCCCGCGTACTTACCAGCTGCTCTTCGTCACGCCGGGGATGAGGCCATTCAGCGCCAATTCCCGGAAACAGAGACGGCAGATGCCGAACTTGCGGAGGTACGCGCGCGACCGGCCACAACGCTGGCAGCGGTTGTGCTGGCGCACTCTGAACTTCGGCTTCCGCTTGGACTTCTCGACCATGGCCTTACGTGCCATTGGGACTCTCTCGAAAAAAGTTCGGAACTACGGACTGTCGGCTGTTGGCTGTTGCAGGCGTGTCAGCGACAGCCGACAGCCGACAGCCTGCTGTTCACATCTTCACGACGATCGGCTTGTCGTCCCCACGGAACGGCATGCCGAGCTCACGGAGCAGTGCGAACGACTGGTCATCTTTCGTCGTGCTCGTGACGAACGTGATGTCCATGCCGTGCACCTGTTCCACTTGATCGAAATTGATCTCAGGGAAGATCACCTGCTCCTTGAGACCCACCGAGTAATTGCCGCGGCCGTCGAACGACCGCGTGTTCATGCCGCGGAAGTCGCGGATGCGCGGGATCGCGACCGCGATGAAGCGGTCGAGGAACTCCCACATCCGCGCGCCGCGCAGTGTGACGCTCGCGCCGATCTCCTGCCCCTGACGGAGCGCGAAGTTCGACACCGACTTCTTGGCCTTCGTGCGCACCGGGCGCTGGCCGGAGATGATCTCCAGCTCGGTGACGATGCCGTCGAGCATCTTGGGCTGCTTCACCGCTTCACCGAAGCCCACGTTGATCACGATCTTCGAGAGGTTCGGGATCTGGTGCACGTTCGTGAGCCCGAACTGCTGCTGCAGCTTGGGCCGCACGGTCTTCGTGTAGTACACGTGCAGGCGCGCGGGCACGACCGGCTTGTCGACGCCGGTGTGCGGCCCGCGCGGCGCCGCGGCCGCGGCGCCCTTCTTCGCCTTCTTCTCGCGCTTCTCGGCCTGCTCCGGATTCGCCGTTTTGGCCGGCTTGTCCGTCTTTTCTTTCTTCTCGGTGGTCGCCATGGCTATGTCCTCGCTCAGCGCTTCGCGCGCGGGATGGTGTCGCCGCTCTTCGCGCTGATGCGCTCCTTCGTCTGGTCGTCGTCGATGCGCACCCGCGTCCGCGTCGGCTCACCCGACTTGGGGTCGAGCAGCATCACGTTCGAGTGGTGGATCGGCGCCGGGAAATCGATGATCCCGCCCTGCTCGTCGGCGCTCCGCGCCTTGCGGTGCCGCTTCACGATGTTCACGCCGTCGATCACGATGCGCCCGGTCTTCGGGTACACGCGCGTGATCTTCCCTTCCTTGCCCTTGTCGTCGCCGCGCATCACGCGCACGGTGTCGCCGCGCGACACCGGCATCGTCACACGCTCGGCGTTGCCGGAGTGACGCGCCGCGTTCTTCACGCTGCGGCGCTGCGTCTTCCGGTATTTCAGGATCCGCATGTTAGAGCACCTCAGGCGCGAGCGAGACGATCTTCATGAACTTCTTGTCGCGCAGCTCGCGGGCCACCGGCCCGAAGATGCGGGTCGCCCGCGGCTCGCCTTGTTCGTTGATGATGACCACCGCATTCTCGTCGAAGCGGATGTAGCTCCCGTCCTTGCGCCGCGTCTCCTTCACCGTGCGCACCACCACGGCGCGCGCGACGTCGGACTTCTTCACGGTGCCGTTCGGCAGCGCATCCTTCACCGCGACGATCACGGTGTCGCCCAGTCCGGCATAGCGGCGGCGCGTGCCGCCCAGGACGCGGATCACGAGCGCGCGCTTCGCGCCCGAGTTGTCCGCGACCTTCACGATGGATTCTTGTTGGATCATGGTCCCGTCTCCTTAGCGCGCGCGCTCGAGGATCTCGACCACACGCCACCGCTTGTCCTTCGACAGCGGCCGGGTCTCCATGATGCGAACGCGATCGCCCGTCTTCGCCCCGTTGTCCGCGCAGTGCGCCTTCAGGCGCTTACTCCGCGTGATCATCTTGCCGTACAGCGGGTGCGGAAAGCGGCGCTCGATCGCGACCACTACCGTCTTGTCCATCTTGTCGCTCACGACGAGCCCGATGCGCGTCTTGCGCGCCCCGCGATGCTCGGTCCCGGTCTGCTTCATCGTCTCTTCCATGGTGTCCTATTATCCTGGCTAACGTGCGGTGCGCGAATCGGACGCGCCCAGCGCGCGCTGCCGCAATACCGTATTGAGCCGCGCGATGTCCTTGCGGAGCGCGCGGAAACGCAGTGGATCATCCAGCGCTTCTGTCGCCGCACGGAACTTGAGCCGGAAGCGCTCCTCCCGGAGCTCCGCCAGGCGTGCGCGGATCTCATCGTCTTTCAGCTCGCGAATGTCCTCAGCTTGCATTGGTATGCGCCTCCTCTCGTGCCACGAACTTGGTGCGTACGGAGAGCTTCGCCGCCGCCAACGCCATCGCCTTCTCGGCGAGCGGACGGTCGATGCCCTCGAGCTCGAACATCACGCGACCCGGCTTCACGACCGCCACCCACGCTTCCGGCGACCCCTTGCCCTTGCCCATGCGGGTCTCGGCCGGCTTCTTCGTGATCGGCTTGTCCGGGAAGATCCGGATCCACACTTTGCCGCCGCGCTTGATGTGCCGCGTGAGCGCGACACGCGCCGCTTCGATCTGGCGCGCGCTCACCCAGCCCGGCTCCATCGCCTGCAGCCCATAGTGGCCGAACGCCACCGTGTGGCCGCGCGTGGCGATGCCACGGGTGCGGCCCTTGAACATCTTGCGGAACTTCACGCGCTTCGGACTCAGCATGGTGACCTCACGCGCCCGTCGAGTACGTTGAACCGCGGCGGCCCACTGTGTCCTCGCCGTGGAAGATCCAGACCTTCACACCGATGGTGCCGAAGGTGGTCTTCGCCGTGGACGTCGCGTAGTCGATCTTCGCGCGCAGCGTATGGAGGGGCACACGGCCTTCGTGATAGCCCTCGACGCGCGCGATCTCGGCGCCGCCCAGCCGCCCGCCGCACTTGATCTTGATCCCCTGCGCGCCCATGCGCATCGCGCTCTGCACGGCGCGCTTCATCGCCCGGCGGAACGAGATGCGCTGCGCCAGCTGGTGCGCGATCTGATCGCCCACGAGCTGCGCATCGAGTTCCGGACGCTTCACCTCTTCGACGTTGATCCCCACTTCCTTGCCCGTGAGCTGCGCGAGTTCGTCCCGCAGCTTGTCGACCTCGGCGCCCTTCTTGCCGATCACGACGCCCGGCCGGCCCGTGTGGATCGTCGCCACGACCTTGCCCGGCTTGCGCTCGATCGTGATGTCGCTGATCGCGGCATGACCGAGGCGCGCCTTCAGGTAGCGGCGCAGCAACTCATCTTCCTTCAGCAGCGCGGGGAAATCGCGGTTCGCGTACCACTTGGAACGGTGGTCGCGCGTGATCCCGAGGCGGAAGCCGATCGGATTGACTTTCTGTCCCATTAGCGACCTTTCCTCTCGGCGACCACGATCTCTACGTGGCTCGTCCGCTTGGCGATAGGTGTGCCCCGGCCCATGGCCGCCGGCATGAAGCGCTTGAGCTTCGGTCCTTCGTTCACGATCGCATGCTTCACGAATAGCTTGTCCGTATCCAGCGACTCGCTCGCGGCGCGGGCGTGCTGCTCCGCGTTCGCCACGGCGCTCTTGAGCACCTTCCCGATCTGCTTCGCGGCGTGCTTCTTCGAGAACGTGAGGAGCGCGAGCGCTTCGTTCACGTTCATGCCGCGGATCTGATCGATCACCAGCCGCATCTTGTACGGCGACTGGCGAGTGGTGCGCTGGATCGCGCGCACGTCAGCCATGATCACTTACCTCCCTTGGACGGCGGTGCCGACGGCGCCGCGGCCGGAGCCGCACCCGGTCCGCCGCCGCCCGGAGCCCCGGTGCCACCCGGCGGTCCCGCCTTCTTGTCCACCGCCTTCATGCCCGTGTGCCCGCGGAAGAGCCGCGTCGGAGAGAACTCGCCGAGCTTGTGCCCGACCATGTTCTCCGTGACGTACACCGGGATGAACTTGTTCCCGTTGTGCACCGCGAACGTGTGCCCCACGAACTCCGGGGTCACGGTGCTCGCGCGGCTCCAGGTCTTCATGACCTTCTTCTCGTTGGCCTTGTTGAGCGCGCGCACGCGCTTCAACAACACCGGCTGGACGAAGGGGCCTTTCTTGATGCTGCGTGCCATATGCTCGACTTCCTCTGAGTGTTCTTAGAACTCGGGATTCGGGACTCGGGACTCGCCGCGGGATTCGACAGCAGTCGAGTCCCGAGTGCCGAGTCCCGCGTCTTACTGAGTGGCCTTGCCGCGCTTCCTGCCGCGCACGATCAGCTTCTGCGAGCCCTTCTTCTTGTTCCGCGTCTTCACGCCTTCCTTCTTGCCCCACGGGCTCACCACGTTCCGGCCGCCGCGTGTGCGGCCGCCATGCGGGTGGTCCACCGGGTTCATCACTTCACCGCGCACCTTGGGACGGCGGCCCAGCCAACGCGTCTTGCCCGCCTTGCCCCACGACAGCAGCTCGTGCTCCGCGTTCCCCACGGTGCCGATCGTCGCCATGCATAAGCCGTGCACCAGGCGCATCTCGCTCGAGCCCAGACGCAGCGTCACGTAATCGCCTTCCTTCGCGACCACCTGCGCGCTCTGGCCGGCCGAGCGCGCCATCTGGCCGCCCTTGCCGATCTTGAGCTCGATATTGTGCACCGCGGTGCCGAGCGGCACTTCCTTGAGCGGGATCGCGTTGCCGAGCCGGATGTCCGAGCCGGGCCCCGACACGATCGTGTCGCCCACGTTCAGCCCCGCCGGATGCAGCACGTAGCGCTTCTCGCCGTCCGCGTACTCCACCAGCGCGATGCGCGCCGAGCGGTTCGGGTCGTACTCGATCTCACGCACGGTCGCCACGACGCCCGGCTTGTTCCGCTTGAAGTCGATCACGCGGTACATCCGCTTGTGACCGCCGCCGAGGCGGCGCATCGAGATGTGCCCGTGATTGTCGCGCCCGCCGCTCTTCTTGAGCGGCTCGACGAGCGACTTCTCCGGCTGCGTCCGCGTGATCTCGGCGAAATCCGAGACGGTGCGGAAGCGGGTGCCCTTGGTGACGGGCTTGAATTGACGGATGCCCATGGTCGTTAACCCTCGAATACCGCGATCGATTCGCCCGCGCGGAGCTTCACGATCGCCTTCTTCCAATGAGTGCGGCGGCCGGCCGACTTGCCCATGCGCTTGGCCTTGCCCCGCTGGTTCGATGTCCACACGCCCGTGACGTGCACGCCGAACAGCTGCTCGATCGCGCGCCGGATGTCGCCCTTGTTCGCCTCGGGATGCGTGCGGAACGTGTATTCGCCGCGCGCCTGGTACGCCTCGGAGGTCTTCTCCGTGACGACCGGCTTCACGATGATCTCATGCAGTGTCGGCATCTATTTCCCCTTCTTCTTCTTGGGCTTGGCCTGCGCCTTGGCGGCCTTCTTCGCCGCCGGCTTCTTTGACGCCTTCTTCGCCTTCGGAGCCGCGGCTCTCGCCGCCTTCTTCGCCGGCGCCGCCTTCTTCTCCGCCTTCGGCGCCTTCGGAGCCTTGGGCGCCTTCTTCGCGGCCGAACTCTTCTTCGCCGGCGCTTCCGTGTCCGCCACCGGCGCGAGCGTCTGCCCGATCGCCGGCGCCTCGATCAGCACCACGTCGCTCCACAGCACGTGGTACGCCGAGACATCGGAGTACGGCAGCACGAGCACCTTGGGCAGATTGCGGCCCGAGAGGTACACGTTCTCATTCACGCCGTTCGTGAGCACGAGCACCTTGCGGTCGCTCATCTCGAGGCGCGCGAGCATCTGCGCCATGCGCGACGTCTGCGGCCGCTCGTACGAGAAGCGGTCGACGACGATCACGGCGCCTTCCCGCGCGCGCGCGTTGAACGCGCTCTTGCGGGCCAGCGCGCGCACCTGGCGCGGCACGTACTGCGCGTAGCTGCGCGGGATCGGACCGAACACGGTTCCGCCGCCCACCCAGTTCGGCGCGCGGATCGAACCCTGACGGGCGCGTCCCGTGCCCTTCTGCTTCCACGGCTTCTGGTTGCCGCCCTCGACGAGACCGCGCGTCTTGGTCTTCGCGTTGCCCTGGCGCTTGTTGGCGAGGAACGCCTTCACCGCCTGGTGCATCACCGGCATGTTCACGGTGCCGTCGAACATTTCCGCCGGCAGCGCGACTTGTTCGCGCGCGGTGCCGTTGGACGTGAACGCCGAAGCGTGGATCGTATTCGTGTCAGCCATGGTCGTTAACCCTGCTTGCGGACGAGGAGGATCCCGGTCTTGGGACCGGCCACCGCGCCGCGGACATAGATCAGGTTGCGCTCCATATCGATCTTCTCGACGCGGAGATCGGTCTGCGTACAACGCTCGGCGCCGAAGTGGCCGGGCATCTTCTTGCCTTTGATGACACGCGACGGGTCCGTGCCGGGTCCGATCGAGCCGGGACGGCGGTGCTTCGTGTTGCCGTGCGTGTTCGGACCGCCGCCGAAGTTCCAGCGCTTCACGACGCCCTGGAATCCGCGGCCCTTCGACGTGCCCGTCACCTTCACCCGCTCGCCGACCTTGAAGATGTCGACTCTGATCACATCGCCCACGTTGTACGCCGGGATCTCCGGGTTCTTGCCCGGCGCATCATCCAGACGGAAGCTGCGCAGGATCGCGGGCGGCACATCGAGCCCCGCCTTCTTGGCGTGGCCGATCTGCGCCTCGTGCGCGCGGCGCCCCTTGGGCGTCCTCTCCTTCGCCTTCGACTCGCGCTTCATGACCTGCTTGCCGAGTCCGAGCTGGACCGCGGCGTAACCCATCTTCGCCTTGTCGAGCACCTGCACCACGGGGTTCGGCTCGGCCTCGATGACCGTGCACGGGATCTGCTGCCCCGCTTCGTTGAAGATCTGGGTCATGCCCAATTTCTTTCCAATGATACCGATCATCACGTGCCTCGCTGAGTCGCAGGCGCCGGGAATATTCCAGCGCGCTGTTGGACCATGGGGATCACCGGGGCGCCCTGTGCGCCGCGGATGTTTCCCGAGCTATTCGACCTTGATCTCGACGTCCACGCCGGCCGGAAGATCCAGCTTGGTGAGCGCATCCATCGTCTGCGCGCGGGAATCGAGGATGTCGATCACGCGCTTGTGCGTCTTGAGCTGGAACTGTTCCCGCGACTTCTTGTCAACGTGCGGCGACCGGAGCACGGTCCAGCGCTGCGTCTTCGTGGGCAGCGGGATCGGGCCACTCACCTGCGCGCCCGACTTCTCGGCGGTGCGCACGATGTCGGCGCTCGCCTGGTCGATGACCGCGTGGTCGAAGGCTTTGAGACGGATTCGGATGCGTGCCATGTTGTCGCTCTCTGGTTACTTGATGATCTTCGTGACGACGCCAGCGCCCACCGTGCGGCCGCCCTCGCGGATCGCGAAGCGCAGTCCCTCGTCCATCGCGATCGGCGTGATCAGCTCGATCTCCATCTGCACGTTGTCGCCCGGCATCACCATCTCCGTCCCCGCCGCCAGCTTCACTGAACCCGTCACGTCCGTCGTGCGGAAGTAGAACTGCGGCCGGTACCCGTTGAAGAACGGCGTATGCCGCCCGCCCTCCTCCTTCGTCAGCACGTACACCTCGGCCATGTAGTGCGTGTGCGGCGTGATCGTGCCACTCTTCGCCAGCACCATCCCGCGCTCCACATCTTCCTTGCCGATGCCGCGGAGCAGGAGGCCGACGTTGTCGCCCGCCTGCCCGTCATCCAACAGCTTCCGGAACATCTCGACGCCCGTCACGACCGTCTTCTTGTCGCTGTTGAAGCCGATGAGCGCGACCTCGTCGCCGACCACGATCTTGCCGCGCTCGATCCGGCCCGTCGCCACCGTGCCGCGGCCCGTGATCGAGAACACGTCTTCGACGGGCATCAAGAACGGCTTGTCCACTTCGCGCTTGGGCACCGGGATATAGGTGTCCAGTGCGTTCATGAGCTCGCCGATCTTCGCGCCCCACTCGCTCTTGGGGTCGCCCGACTCTCGAGCGCCTTCAAGGCCGAGCCCCGGATCACCGGGATCGCGTCGCCGGGATACTCGTAGGCACTGAGCAACTCGCGCACTTCGAGCTCCACCAGGTCCAGGAGTTCCGGATCGTCCACCATGTCCACCTTGTTCATGAACACGACAATGAACGGCACGTTCACCTGGCGGGCGAGCAGGATGTGCTCGCGCGTCTGGGGCATCGGGCCGTCGGCCGCGCTCACGACGAGAATGGCGCCGTCCATCTGCGCGGCGCCCGTGATCATGTTCTTCACGTAGTCGGCGTGGCCCGGGCAGTCGACGTGCGCGTAGTGGCGCGCCGCCGTGGAGTACTCCACGTGCGCCGTCGCGATCGTGATGCCGCGCTCGCGCTCTTCCGGCGCCTTGTCGATCTGATCGAAGGCCACGAAATCCGCCAAGCCCTGCTTGGACTGGATCGAGGTGATCGCCGCGGTGAGCGTCGTCTTGCCGTGATCGACGTGGCCAATGGTGCCGACGTTCACATGCGGCTTCGTACGCTCGAATTTCGTCTTGGACATGATTCCTAGAGAGTGAAAGTCTGATGTTACAGGGAAGCGGGAAGCGGGAAGCGAAACTGCTCGCGCGATCGCGCTTCCCGCTTGCCGCTTCCCGCGTCGTTCAGGTCTTGACCTTCGAAATGATCTCCTCTGCCTTCGCCTTCGGCACTTCCTCGTAATGGCTGAACTCCATGCTGTACACTGCGCGGCCCTGTGACTGCGAGCGCAGCTTCGTGGAGTAGCCGAACATCTCCGACAGCGGCACGCTGGCTTCGATCACCTGCGCTTCGCCGCGCTGCGTCATGCCGCCGATCTTGCCGCGCCGCGCCGAGAGATCGCCGAGGATGTCGCCCATGTAGGCATCGGGGCACACCACTTCGACGTTCATCATCGGCTCGAGGATCACCGCGTGCGCGCGCTTGGCCGCTTCCTTGATCGCCATGGAGCCCGCGATCTTGAACGCCATTTCGCTCGAGTCCACGTCATGGTACGAGCCGTAAATGAGCTCGACCTTCACGTCCACCATCGGGTAGCCGGCGAGGATGCCGTTCTCGAGCGCTTCCTTGATCCCCTGCTCCACCGGCTTGATGAACTCGCGCGGGATCGTGCCGCCCACGATCATGTCCTCGAACACGTAGCCTTCGCCCGGCTTGGCCGGCTCGGCATTGATCACCACGTGGCCGTACTGTCCCTTGCCGCCCGACTGGCGGATGAACTTCCCTTCCACCTTCTCGACGCGCTTGCGGATCGTCTCGCGGTACGCCACCTGCGGGCGTCCCACGTTCGCGTCCACCTTGAACTCGCGCATCATGCGGTCGACGAGGATCTCGAGGTGCAGCTCGCCCATGCCGGAGATGATCGTCTGCGACGTCTCGGCGTCGGTGTGCACGCGGAACGTCGGATCCTCTTCGGAGAGCTTGTAGAGCGCGATCGCGAGCTTGTCCTGGTCGGCCTTGGTCTTCGGCTCGATCGCGACGTCGATCACGGGCGCCGGGAACTTCATCGCCTCGAGGATGATCGGCTTGTCTTCGATGCAGAGCGTGTCGCCGGTGCGCGTTTCCTTGAGCCCGATCACGGCCGCGATGTCGCCGGCGCGCACTTCCTGGATCTCCTCGCGCTTGTTCGCGTGCATCTGCAGCAGGCGGCCGACGCGCTCGCGCTTGTCCTTCGTCGCGTTGTAGACGTAGGAGCCGGCGGTGAGCACGCCAGAGTAGACGCGGATATACGTCAGCTTTCCGACGAACGGGTCGGTCGCGATCTTGAACGCGAGCGACGCGAACGGCGCTTCGTCGTTCACTTCGCGCGTCTCGAACGTCTCGTCGTGCAGCGGCACGTGGCCCTGGAGCGCGGGCACGTCGATCGGCGCGGGGAGGAAATCCACCACCGCGTCGAGCAGCGCCTGCACGCCCTTATTCTTGAAGCTCGCGCCGCAGAGCACGGGCACGATGAATCCGCCAACGGTCGCGACGCGGATCGCGTGGCGGATCTCGTCGTGGGTGAGCTCGGCGCCGCCCAGGTACTTCTCGATGAGCGTCTCGTCGTGTGCGACGGCGGCATCGATCACGTCATGGCGCGCCTTCTCCACCGCGTCCTTGAACTCGGCGGGCACATCCACCACCGAGAAGGTCTTGCCGAGCGTCTCTTCGTCGAAGATGTACTGCTTGCGCTCGATGACGTCGATGTGGCCGGTGAAGAGCTCGCCGGAGCCGACGGGCAGCTGGATCGGGAACGCGTTGCGCGAGAGGCGGTTCTTGATCATCGCGAGGCAGCGATCGAAGTCCGCGCCCACGCGGTCCATCTTGTTGGCGAAGATCAGCCGGGGGACGCCGTAGCGGTCCGCCTGGCGCCACACCGTTTCCGTCTGCGGCTCGACGCCGGCGACGGAGTCGAGCAGCGTGACCGCGCCGTCGAGCACGCGGAGCGAGCGCTCGACTTCCACCGTGAAGTCGACGTGGCCCGGGGTGTCGATGATGTTGATGCGGTACTCGATGCCGTGACGGGTCCAGAAGCACGTGGTCGCGGCGGACGTGATCGTGATGCCGCGCTCCTGCTCCTGCTCCATCCAGTCCATGGTGGCGGCGCCATCGTGGACCTCACCGATCTTGTGGCTCTTCCCCGTGTAGTAGAGGATCCGCTCGGTGGTAGTCGTCTTCCCGGCATCGATGTGGGCCATGATGCCGATGTTGCGGTATTCTTGAAGCGGGATCGTGCGTGCCATAGACTCAGTTCGCCGCGGGGCGAGGTGTAGTGCCAATCAATAAAAAATCGGCTGGACCGGGCGCTCCGTGAGGAGCCGGTATCCATCCGCTGCCGTCCGGGTGCGCTCGCCACTGTCGCGCGAACGGGGACCCAAGGGCGCGTCGCGGCACGATGCCGCGGCGATCAGTTGTTCGAACCGGGTAAAGCGATTGCGACGGTTCGGGTTAGCCTGGGAAAAGTACTCGGAAAATGGGCGGTGTCAACCCTGCCTACTCCCGAACAGCCGGGAACCGATTGCCGGGAACCGGTGCGGCATGAACACGCATGGCATCACGACTTCGCGCGACGTCGTGATGCCATGTGTTGTTATGCATCACCGGTTCCCGGCAATCGGTTCCCGGTGGTCGCAGTCATTCTTTGGCCGCCCTCTGCCTCTCTCCTTCCTGCGCCAAGTGCAGTGAAAGCAGTCTCCCGATGAGCAGCACGATGTACATCTGCCCCGTGATTGCCTCCGCGTTTGCCAGCGAGCGGGCGATGGGGTTCACCGGCACGATGTCGCCGTAGCCCGCGGTCGTCAGGGTCGAAAAGCTGAAATACATCAGTTCCGCCGTGTACTTCAGACTGTTCACATCGCGCGCCGCGACCGAGAGCGCCCCGGGCGCCCCGATCGAGACGACGCGGTACAACTCCTCCCAGATCACGCCCAGCAGCAGATAGACCGCGATCGCACCCTTGAGCCGTGCTCCAGTGACCGGCCCCTCGGCGAGTACGCGTCCAAGCAGTACCGCCGCGAAGACCGCCACCATCGAGAGCCGGATGCTGCCGCTCGCAATGGCGAACCATGGCTCCTTGTAGAACAGCTCCAGCCAGAGCAGCGAGAGCGGCAGCAGCGCGGCGACGAAGATCAGTCGCCGCGTGTGCTTCTCGCTCCACGCCGAGAGCACCGCGCTGACCATCACGAGCGAGAAGAACGCCGTGAGCGTCTCGTGCTCCCAGCCCGGCAGCGCCTCGAGTCCGAGCACCGGGATCACTCCGAAGATCGTGATGCAGAGCAGCCAGAGCAGGACGTTCAAGCTCCGGTCGCTGGTCCAGAAGGCGCGGACTCGGTTCTCCATGGCGGGTACTCTACCGTTTCGCGTAGGGATTGCCACCCAACGCATTCGATATGTCCGCGATCGCCTTCTGCGCCCGGATGCTATTGCCGGCGTCATCCAGCGGCGGCGACACGACAGCGATGCCGAACTTGCCGGGCGACACGGCGATGATCCCGCCGCCCACGCCGCTCTTCGCGGGCAGCCCCGTATTGAAGAGCCACTTCCCCGAGTTGTCGTAGAGGCCCGCCGTCGCCATGACGGCCAGCACCTTGGGCACGATATTCGCCGGGACCACCTGAACCTTGCTCACGGGGTTCGCGCCGCCGAACGCCAGCGTCGCGGCCATGTTCGCGAGATCGCGCGCGTTGACCCCCACCGAGCACTGCCGCGTGTAGATGTCCGTCGCGCGCGCCGGATCCGCCTTGATGTACCCGTACGCGTACATGAGCGCGCCGATCGCCTGGTTGCGCTGGTTCGTCGCCGCCTCCGACTGGTACACATCATCCAGCACTCTGAGCTGACGGCCCGCGAATGCGCTGTACGTCGTGAGGATGCTGCCCCAGATCTCATCGTAACTCTTGCCCTGCACCATGCTCGTCGTCGCGATCGCGCCGGGATTCACCAGCGAATTCATCTCCGGAGCGCCCTTGCTCATCTCGACCGACACGATCGAGTTGAACTTCATTCCCGTCGCGTCCGCCCCGATGGTGTTGAGGATCGCATCCGCGCCCTGCTGCTGCATCACCAGCGCCATCGTGAACACCTTCGAGATCGATTGGATCGAGACCTCGGTGGCCACGTTGCCGGCGCTGTACGTCCTGCCGTCCGACGTGATGAGCACGATGCCGAACAGCGCTGGATCCACCTTCGCGAGCGCGGGGATGTAGTCGGCATTCTTGCCCTCGGCGAGGGTCTTGTACTTGGTGTACGCGGCATCCACCGCCGCCTGGTACTGCGCCGGCGTCTGCGCCACCGAGGCCGCCGAATACGCGACCAGCAGCGCCGCGACGAGTGCCGTGCGGACTCGCGCCGGCCAACTCGAACTGTTGTTCGTCATGGTACTCCCCCGCTCAGGACTGAATCCAGAACTTGGCCGCCGCGCAGGCGTGAAGCAACAAGCCCCGCGAGATCTCGTCTCGCGGGGCCATTGTCGTTCCAAACGCGTACGACCAACGACTCGCCGTTACCAGCGGTAATGCGCGAACGCCTTATTCGCTTCCGCCATGCGGTGCGTGTCTTCCTTCTTCTTCACCGCGTTGCCTTCGCCCTTGCTCGCAGCGACCACTTCGGCGGCCAGCTTCTCGGCCATCGACTTCTCGCTGCGTTCGCGCGCGAACGACATCAGCCAGCGCATCGCGAGGGCCGTGCGGCGCTCGGGGCGCACTTCCACCGGCACCTGGTACGTGGCGCCGCCAACGCGGCGGCTCTTCACTTCCACCACCGGCTTGATGTTCTGCAGCGCGGCCTTGAACACGGTGACGCCCGTCTGGCCGGTGCGCGTCTCAACGAGGTCCATCGCGCCGTAGAAGATCGACTCGGCGGTGGACTTGCGGCCCTCGATCATCAACGTGTTGATGAACTTCGAGACCGTCTGGCTGTCGTAGCGCGCATCAGCGAGGAGCGTGCGCTTGACGGACTTCTGGCGGCGGCTCACTTCTTACCTCCCCCGGCCTTCGGCTTCTTGGCGCCGTACTTGGAACGGCTCTGGTTGCGGCCATTGACGCCCGATGCATCGAGCGTGCCGCGCACGATATGGTAGCGAACGCCCGGCAGGTCCTTCACACGGCCGCCGCGAATGAGCACGATCGAGTGCTCCTGCAGGTTGTGGCCTTCGCCGGGAATGTAGGCGCTGACTTCGAAGCCGTTCGTGAGGCGCACGCGCGCGACCTTGCGGAGCGCGGAGTTCGGCTTCTTCGGAGTGGTGGTGTACACGCGGGTGCACACACCGCGCTTCTGCGGATTCCCCTTCAGCGCCGGCGCCTTTTCCTTCTTGGCGACGTCGTGCCGGCTCCGCCGGACGAGCTGGTTGATCGTTGGCATTCGACTCGTATTCGTTCGTGGATCTGATCCTACGTGGATCGCCCGATGGGCGGCACGGAACAGAACGTGGAAAGTAGACGGGGAGAGGGGTTAAGTCAACGCAGGGGCTAACGGCGGACTGTTGGCTGTCGGCTGTGGCCTACCACTACATTCGTGCGCATGAGACTCTTGCTCGGCGCGGCCATCGCGGCCGCACTCATTACTGCGCTGCAGTCGCGCGAACCGGCGGAGGCGGAGTTCGCGATCCGGTGGGCGCCCGCGGATGGCGGGCCGCAGACGCCGGCCGCGGTGCTCGAGTTGCTCGGCGTGTCGAACGCGAAGCAGTCGGACTACGAGGTCCGCTACTTCGACGAGCCGCCGGCATTGGCCCCGCCGGAGAGCACAGCGGTGATCCTCCGCCTACGCTCGTCGCACGATGGCGAGGCCGAAGTCCGGCTCAAGTACCGGCGGGACACGCCGTGGCCCGTGAATTGGAGGTGCCCGCCCGCGTTGCAGTTCGAACGCTCCGAGCAGCTGGACATCACGATCCTCGATGGCGACTCGCTCGTGCGCGCGTACTCATATGCGTGCACGCTCGAAGCGGCCCAACCCCCGCCGGCGCTCCACGCGATGCTCAAAGCGTGCTCGGCGATCATGGTGCGCTACGACTCCAAGCGCGCGCGACTCGAAGAGTGGACCATGCCTGGCGGGCGCGTGATCCTGGAGGTGTCCCACGCGGCGAAGAACACCGCGGCCGAGCTCGCGCGTTTCCGGCGCATGGCCCACACGCTCATCGCGCACGGCGCTGATCCGTCGGCTCTCAGCAAATCCAAGCTCGCGAGCGACTGCCCGGAGTGACGCGTGCGCTCAGAGCGCGCCGCGTTTCATCTCCTTCATGGCATGGTCCACCGCGCGCGCGGTGAGCGCCATGTAGGTGAGGCTCGGATTCTGGCAGCCCGAACTCGCCATGCACGCGCCGTCGGTGATGAAGAGGTTCTTCACGTCGTGCGACTGGTTCCAGCCGTTGAGCACGGACGTCCGCGGATCGCGCCCCATGCGCGCCGTTCCCATCTCGTGGATGCAGAGTCCCATTGGCGTCGGGGTGTTCTCCGACTTAATGTTCTTGGCGCCTGCCGCCTCGAGCATCTCCGCGCCGCAGAGCGCGCCGTCGTTCACCAGCTTGATATCGTTCTCCCCCCACTTCGCGCTGACGCGCAGCGCGGGCACGCCCCACGCGTCCTTCTTCTCCGGATCGAGCGACACGTGATTGTCGTGATTCGGCAGACACTCGCCCCATCCGCCGAGCGAGAAGGTCCACGGCCCCCAGGAACGGAGCGCTTCCTTGTACGCAGCGCCGAAGCCGGGCGTGTCGTCGGCGTTCGGATGTCCGCGGAATCCCCCGCCCTGCATGCCATAGCCGCGCAGGAAATCGGGGTGCTGCTTGGACACGTTCCGGAAGCGCGGGATGTACGTGCCGTTCGGGCGGCGGCCGAACGTCTTCTTGTCGGTCCATCCTTCGAACGTGCCGCTCGACCAGCTGCCCATGGTGTGGTCCATGAGATTGTGCCCCACCTCGCCGCTGGAATTCGCGAGGCCATCGGGCCAGTCGGGGGACGCCGAGAGCAGCAGCAGGCGCGCCGATTCCATGGTGGAGGCGCAGAGGAAGACGACGCGCGCGCGGAACTCCATTGTCTCTTTCGTCTTGGCGTCGATCACTTCGACGCCGCGCGCTCTGCCCGTCTTCTTGTCCCAGATGATGCGCGAGCACCACGCTGTTCGGGCGCAGCGTCATCAGCCCCGTCTTGCGCGCGGCGGGGAGCGTCGCGTTCACCGAGGAGAAGTACGACCGCGTGATGCATCCGCGCTCGCACGGCCCGCAGTAGTGGCACGCCGCGCGGCCATTGTGGTTCACCGTGAGCACCGCGGCGCGGCCGATCGTGAGCATCCGCTCGCCATTGTACTTCTGCGCGAGCGTGTCGCGCATGTGTTCTTCGACGCACGTGAGCGCCATCGGCGGCAGGAACTCGCCATCGGGGAGTTGCGGTAGTCCTTCCGGGTTCCCCGTCACGCCGATGAACCGTTCGACGTGCGAGTACCACGGCGCGATGTCGGCGTAGCGGATGGGCCAGTCGACGCCGTGGCCGTCGCGTGCGTTCGCTTCGAAGTCGAGATCGCTCCAGCGGTACACCTGGCGCCCCCACATGATCGAGCGGCCGCCCACCTGGCGCCCGCGGATCCACATGAATTCGGTGCCGGGCTCCTGCACGTACGGATTCTCGATGTCGCTCACGAAGAAGCGCGAACCCATCTCATCGCACGCGTAGCATTCCTTCTGGATGTGCTGGTCGCGATCGAGCGCCTTGCGGTCGCCCATGTCCCGGAAGTGCATCTGCCAGGGCGCGACGTGCTCGTTGTAATCGCGCTCGGGCACGATGTCGCGACCGGCTTCCAGGACGAGCGTGCGCAATCCGTGCTCGGTGAATTCCTTCGCGGCCCAGCCGCCGGTCATCCCGGAGCCCACCACGATGGCATCGAACGTTCGCGGCGCCACGGTCAGCGGCGCTCCACGGGCGTGCACGCCTTGTAGATGCCCGGGATCAGCACCTCCTGCCGCTCCACGGTGTAGCCGATCTCGCTCGTGTAGTAGCCGGTGACGGTGAGCGAGCGCAGCTGGTGCCAGAACATCTTCGTGTGATCCGGCGGCGGCGGACCGGCGCCGCGTTTCCATGCCTTTCGAACCGCGCGAGCCGCGGTCAGTTCGTTGTCGAGACTCGTGAGCAGCGCCGCGCGCTGCTCCTCCGTCGCCTCGACGAACGCGACGCCGTTCGCCTGCATTGATGCGGCATCGAGATCCGAGATTCCTTTCAAGAACGCCGTACGATCGGCATCGCTGCACCACTCGGCGAGGATCACGTCAATGAATTCATCGACTCTCACGGCGCTCGCGCCGGGCGTGCCGGTGGCCGGGATGATCATGTCGCAGAGTTCGGCGACGGTCTTCTGCTGGTGCGCGTCGAGCACTTGGAAGCGATAGTCCGCCGCAGCGCCGGCGCGCGGCTCACGATCCAAATGCGGCCGGATGGCCGCGATGAGCGCCTCCGGCTCCCAGCGCAGGAGCGCCGAGCCGGCCACCGATGCGGCGAGCAGCCTCAGGGCGTCGCGTCGTTCCATTGGTCGCCGGTCAAACGGTGCACACGACCACTGCCTCGCGCAGCGAGGTCAGTGGGTCGCGCGTCGGAAGGAATTCGTGCGCGACGAACCCGGTGTAGCCCGTGTCCGCAATCGCGCGTGAGATCCCGCGCCAGTCGAGCTCCTGCGTGTCGTCCAATTCGTGCCGCCCAGGCACCCCGCCCGTGTGATAGTGCCCGATGTACTGCGCGTTCGCGCGGATCGTGGCGATGATGTCGCCTTCCATGATCTGCATGTGGTAGATGTCGTACAGCAGTTTGACACGCGGCGAGCCCACGGCGGAGATCACCGCCACGCCGAACGCCGTATGATCGCCGTGGTATCCTTTGTGGTCCACCTTGGAGTTCAGCAGCTCCACGCAGATCGTGACGCCCGCCTGCTCCGCCATCGGCGCGAGTTGCTTCAGACCATCGATCGCCGCGGCGATCGCATCGGCGTCGCTGCGGCCATCGCGATTGCCGAACATCGCGATGAGGTTGGGCACTCCTTTCGCCTTCGCCGCGGGCAGCGCGAGCTCGTACTCCTTGAGCAGCATCGGGTGGCTCGCGCGGTTCGTGAATCCGTTCCGCAGGAAATCCTGCCGATCGGACGCGTAGCCCATCGAGCAGGTGAGTCCGGCATCGTTCACCGAGCTCCATTCGTTCTGTTGCAGCAGATCGATGCCGGAGAGCCCCATCGCCTTCGCAGCCGAACAGAATTGCGGCAGCGGAATGGATTCGTAGCACCAGCGCGCCACCGACTGTTTGAGACGCCCCGCACCGGGCGCGCGGTCCTCGCGCGACGCCGCGGATTCCGCGGCGGCTCGCGGATCGACGAGCGCGAGCGCGCCGAGCGCGGCGGTGGCGGCGAGCATGTCGCGGCGGGTGAGATCGTTCATGATCGCTCAGAAATCCAACTGCTTGAGGTACGCGTAGCTCGCCGCGATGGACGTGTACGCGTCGCCGGGATCGTCGTGTTCCACGAAGTAGTGCGTGATGCCGGCTTGTTTGCTCATCTTGAAGATCTTCTTCCAATCGATCGTCCCCGCACCCACATCGTGCATCACGTACTTGGGCGCAGGCCCCGCGTCCTTGACGTGCACCAACGGGAAGCGGCCCGGCCACGCGGCGAACCACGCGAGCGGGTCCTGCCCCGCGCTGGTGATCCAATAGATGTCCATCTCGAACACGACACTCGATCCCGCAGTGCGTTCGAGCATCACCGCGAGCCCGCTCTTCCCGTTGAGCGGCGTGAATTCATAGTTGTGATTGTGATAGCCCATCGTGATGCCCGCCGCCGCCGCGGCAGGGCTCGCGCCGATCAGCGTGTCGGCGGCCGCGCGGTAGCTGTCCTGCGACACGCGGTCGGCGTCGTCGAGCGAGGCGACGATCAGATAACTCATGCCCATCGTGTGCGCGCCTTCGATCGTGCGCGGCCAGTCGGGAGAGCGAACGTCGCCGATGCTGATGTGCGCCGAGGGCGCGACGAGCCCGTTCGTGTCCAGCGCCGCGCGGATCTGCTTCGGCGTGCGCCCGAAGTATCCCGCGAATTCCACTTCCTTGTACCCGATCGACGCGACGCGCGCCAGCGTGCGGTCCACATCCTTCTGCATCTCATCGCGCACGGTGTAGAGCTGAAGCCCGATGCGCTCGATGTGTCCCGCTCGCGCATCGAGCGCGCTCAAGAGTCGCGGAGCGACCGCGCTCGCGGCGAGCGCGGCACCGGCGCGCCGAAGGAATTCCCGCCGGCCGGTCACTGCTTGGGTGTCACGTAGGGCGGCGGTTCGGCGGAGACCTCGCCCACGACCACCAGCGCGGCGCCCTTCCACATGCTCGGCACGCCGCGGATGAACGTCACCACGCCGGTCACTGGCGCGACGATATCGCCGGTCGCGCGGCCGAGGTAGTCGGTGGTGTAGCCGACGCGCGCGCCCGCGATCACGTACTCGCCGCGCAGCGCCGTGGCGTAGAACATTCCCGGACCGGCGGCGGCGACGCGCTGGTCGTTCGATACCCACACGGGATGCGCCACCGGCTTCGCGGCGCGATCGATCATCTTCATCGAACCCATCACGTTCAGACAGCCATCGATGAGCGAGTTCACGTCTTCGGTCGACGAGACGCCCGAGCGCCCCGCTTCCGCGACCACCGCGAGTTTGCCCTGCGACACGGCCCAGCTGCTGAGATTGCGGCGTCCCTCGGGCTTCGTGACGTCCACATCGAAGAGGATGATGTATTCGAGCCCGAACACGAGCGCGAGTTGCTTGTTCGCGGAATCGAGCTTGGCGTCGCCCGTGCGCATCCAGTAGCTGTAGGGGCGCAGGTCCTCATCGAGATCGCCGCCATGCAGATCGATCACGGCGTCGGACGGCTTCACGATCTGATCGGCCACCATTGCGAGCGCGCGCTGCGTTTGCGTGCCGGCGGCATCGCCGGGATAGAAACCGTTCATGCTCTTCCGATCGGCCGGATTCACGTGGGGGATCATGTGCTCGAAGCTGCCCGGATTGAGCAGCGGCGCGACGATCACCGTGCCGGCGAGCGTCTTGGGATCGATGCGGCCGATGATCCGCGTGAGCGCAACGATCGAGGCGTACTCGGTACCGTGCGCGCCCGAGACGAGCGCGAGCACCGGACCGGGCTTCGCGCCGTGGATGATCGCGACAGGCATCGAAGTGGCACTATCCACGCCCGCCGGAACGTTCAGCGCGCCGTACGCGATCTCACCGCGCTTGGCGGTCGCGGTGCCGACGGTGAAGGTGGGATGAGGATCGGAGCGCTGGGCGGCGGCTGATACAACGGCCAGAGCGCATACGGCGATGACATTCAGTGTTCTCATGCGCAGAGTATGCGCCACGCCTGCTCTGACAGCAACAACCGGGAACCGATTACCGGGAACCGGTATGGCATGAAAACGCATGGTGTACTGCCTCGCGCGAGGTAGTACACCATGTGTTGTCATGTATCACCGGTTCCCGGCAATCGGCTCCCGGCAGTTGCAGTTAGTCACTTCCCTGCCGCAAACCCCGAGAACACGAAGCGGTACGCATTCGCCGTGGAATCGTACGCCGCGTGGAACGTGTGCGGGTACGGCCCCGCGAGGCCCGGGATCGCCGGGACCGCGAGGTCGAACGATTTCTTCTCCATGAGCATCGTCTTCGAGAGCATCGGTTCGATGAAGATCGGCTTGCCCTTGTAGTACCCGACTACCATGGAGCCATTGAACGGCGTCGTACTCGCGAGCTCGGTGCCGAGCATAGAGTGCATGCCCATTGACGGCACGCAGAGGCCCACGAGCGTATCGACTTTCAGCATCTTGGCGACCGGCGGCGGCAGGGGCACGTCGGGGAGCTGGTATCCCTGCGGCAGCGCGGCGGGCTTGGAGAGATCCTTGCAATCGATGGCCGCGACTTCCTCGGGGCTGATCAGATTGAAATGGAAATCGAAGTGCGGCGTGAGATACGGGCCCGGCGGATGACCGTCCGGTTCCCAGAACGTGGTGATACCGGAGAATCCGGTCTGTGCCTGCGAACCCGCGGGCATCTGGGGCGACGACTCCGACACCGGCGGCCAGGTCATTGGCGCCGTCTTCGGCGCGTTCTCGATGCTCGCGAGCGGCACCGTGGCGCCGGCCTCGATCACCGTGTCACTCCGCGTGCGCGTCCACGTGCAGACCTGCGCCTTGTTGAAATCGGTGCATTCTCCCTTCACGTCCACCATCGCGACTTCTTTCTTCGCGCACGCGGTGAGTACGACCGCGAGCGCGGCGAGCTGGTACGAGCGCATCGAATCTCCTTAGCTGTGGGAATCGCAACTGCTCTAACGAGGGCGAAAATACGATTCGGAGAGGCGTAGCACAATGCGCTGGTCGCAGACGAAACGCTAACTTCTCCCGACCCTCACACCGGCCCAACCTCACGCATGCGCCCATCTCGTCTGCTGCTCGCCGCCGCTGTCGCGTTCGCGACGGCTCGCACCGCCTCCGCCCAGCGCGACACGCTCTTCACGCACGCCGACACGCTGCGCGGATCGAACACCCCGCAGCGCGCGTGGTGGGACGCGACGTTCTACGATCTGCACGTCACGGTGCATCCGGCCGACAGCTCGATCAGCGGGTGGAACGGCATCACCTACCGCGTGCTCTCGGCGCCGAACCTGAAGAAGGAGCAGATGCAGATCGATCTCCAAGTGCCGCTCGAGATCGACAGCATCACTGATGATGGGCAAGCGTCTCACCTCCCGGCGCGACGGCAACGCGTTCTTCGTCACGCTCCCCGGCACGCCCAAGAGCGGCTCGACCGGAACGATCGCCGTGTACTTCCACGGCAAGCCGCGCGCCGCCAAACGCCCGCCGTGGGATGGCGGACTCATCTGGCAGCACGACTCGCTCGGCAATCGCTGGACCGCCACCGCGAACCAAGGGCTCGGCGCCAGCGTCTGGTGGCCCAACAAGGATTACGCCGCCGACGAGCCCGACAGCCAGCGCATTGCCATCACCGTGCCCGATTCGATGTTCGACGTGTCGAATGGCCGCCTGCGCTCCATCGCACATCACGCCGACGGAACCACCACCTACGAGTGGTTCGTCGTGAGCCCGATCAACAATTACGACGTGGAGATCAACGCCGGACAGTACGCGCACTTCAGCGATCTGTACTGGGGCGAGAAAGGCCCGCTCACGATGGACTTCTGGCCCCTCGCCTATCACCTCGACACTGCGCGCGTGCAGTTCAAGCAGGCCGTCACCATGATGCGGTGCTTCGAATACTGGTTCGGGCCGTATCCCTTCTACGAGGATGGCTACAAGCTCGTCGAGGCGCCGCACCTCGGCATGGAGCATCAGAGCGGCACCGCCTATGGGAACGGCTACACGAACGGCTACCGCACGCGTGATCTCTCGGCGACGGGCTGGGGCACCAAGTGGGATTTCATCATCGTGCACGAGAGCGCGCACGAGTGGTGGGGGAACAGCATCACCGCCAAGGACGGCGCGGACGAATGGATCCACGAGAGCTTCGCGAACTACTCCGAGGCGCTCTACACCGAATGTCTGTATGGGAGAGGCGGCCGGCGCGGAGTACCAGCGCGGCACGCGTCTGCTCATCAAGAACGACGCACCGATCATCAACGGACACTATGGCGTGAACCGCGGCGGCCCGCTCGACACGTACTACAAGGGCGGCAACGTACTGCACACCATCCGTCAGGTGGTGAACAACGATTCAGTCTGGCGCGCGACGCTGCGCGGGCTGCAGTCCACCTTCTATCACCAGACGGTCACCACGGCGCAGATCGAGAGCTACATGAGCGCCCACACCGGCGTCGATCTTTCGAAGATCTTCGACCAGTACCTGCGCACCACGATGGTGCCGGTATTCGAGTACAGCATCGCGAACGGCGAACTGAAGTACCGTTGGACGAACGTCGTGCCCGGCTTCGCGATGCCGCTGCGCGTCACGCTGAGCGACGCGAAGTACGGGTGGATCAAGCCGACCGCGGAGTGGCAGACGACGCCCGTGAAGCTCGACGCGCCCGACGCCTTCACGGTGGATGAGAATTTCTATGTGAAGGTGCAGAGGAACTGAACGGCGGGCTGTCGGCTGTTGGCTGTCGCCGGCAACAGCCGACAGCACGACAGCCTGCCGTTGACTGGCTCTTACTTCTTCGCGGCGTCCCGCGCTTCAGCCAGTAATTTGCGAACAACCGCGTCTTGTTCCTCGTACTTCCCTTCCCCGAAGTGGTGATACCTCACCCGCCCCTTCGCGTCAACGAAATACGCCGCCGGCCAATATTGGTTGTTCCAGGCGTGCCAGATGTCGTAGTTCGGATCGATGACCACCGGATACGTGATGCCCAGATCCTTCACCGCCTGATGCACGTTCGCGGGGATGCGCTCCCGCGGTAGCTCCGGCGTGTGCACGCCGATCACGACGAAGCCCTGCGCTTTGTAATCGTCGTACAGATCGAGCACGTGCGGCAGCGCGTTCAGGCAATTGATGCACTCGAACGCCCAGAACTCGACCATCACGACTCTCCCCTTCAGTGAGTCGGCCGTGAGTGCGCCGGAGTTGATCCACTCGTAGCCGGCGGGGAACGGCGGCATCGCGCCCTCATCCTGCAGCGCCGGCGCAGGCGTAACGACGATGCCATCGAGTGACTCTCCGAGCACGCTCGCTTCGCTCGGCGCCTTTCCGAAACGCTTCACTAGCAGTTCCTCACCGGCCGCCGTTCGGATGAAGTCGCCCTTCGCCAGGAACGTCTTGTCCCAACCGAGCGCGATCGCGACCACGGCCGCGAGCGCGATCACGCCGAGGGATACGCGTACGATGCGGTCCGCCGCGAGACTGCGACGCAGCATGTTCATGAGGCGCTGGCCAGCGAAGAGCACCACCGCGAGCGCCGCACTCGCGCCGAGTCCGAAGGCCACGAGCAACGCGAGCGTCATCGCGGTGTTGCCGGTGGCGCGTCCGCCGACGATGAGCAGCGCGAGGATGGGACCGGCGCACGGCGCCCACAGCAGTCCGATCGCGGAACCGGTGAGCAGCGCCGCGGTACGTCCGCCGGTGCGGCGCGCCGCGCTGTCCATCCCTGCTCCGAGCCGCACGAATGGCCGCGTGAGCACCGTGGCGGCGCGCTCCGAGATGAGGGTGAGCGCAACGAGCGCCAGGAAGACGAGCGCGATCCAGCGCGCGCCTTCACTCGCGGCGGCGATCCATCCGGCGCTCAGTGTGGCGGCGGTCGCGAGCAATGCGAACGTGACCGTGAGCCCCGTGAACATGAGCACCCGCTCGAGGCGCGACCGGCCGGCGTTCGAGAACGCGATCGGTACGATCGGCAGCACGCAGGGGCTGAGGATCGTGAGCAGGCCGCCGAGGAGCGCGAGCACGAAGATCATCATGGGAAAGTTACTCCCGAGTCGTGGTTTCGGTTCCGCCCATCATTTCGCCGTCGCGATCTCGTAGTCGAAGTCGTAGAAGTGTTTCCCGCCCTCGATCCGGATGATCATCGTTCCCGAGATCCCCGCGAGCCCGCCCGTGCCGGAGTCGGGAACCACCTTGATCACCAGCGATTGCTCACCGCGGTCCATCACGCCCACGTGATGCAGCACGAAGGCGCCGGTCTTGCCGTCGAGCATGCCGTTTACGTATTCCACTGCCACGTACGCGCCCGACCCCTTCACGTGCCCCATGGCGCTCGTCATCTCGCCGCGGCCGGTCGCGTCGAGCGCGCCATGATATTTCTTGTCGAGCGACATGCGACCGATGACGTTCGTGATGTCGTCCGGCATCGCCACGGGTGCGAGCTTCACGTCGAATGCGCCGCTGACACGAGTGATCACTGAAGAACCTGGGAAAGAGAGACAGCAGCCATCTTCATCTCGACCGCGACCAACGCGGGCACGCAGACGGCGGCGATCGCGACACCCACGGCGATCCATTGGATCATCCCGCCGATCGCGAGCTTCAGCGTGAAGACCGCTCCGAACGGCATCGTCACGAAGTTCTCCGCGACGTGCGTGCCGATCATGAGCGCACCGACCAATGCACCGAATCGCGCACCTTCGAACCACGCGACGCCGCCGCCATAGAACTTCGCGAAGAGCGCGCTGAGCACCACGCCCGCGAGCAGCGTGCCCAGCATGCCAACCGGCATGCGTCGCATGATGTCTTCCTGCGTACGGAAGAGTGCCTTGTACGGCGGGAATTCGTTCTTGAGCCAGAATCCATTGAGCAGGAATCCGAGCACATAGTAGACCAAAGTCGCCCCTACACCGCTGAGCAGCAGCCGTCCATATGTCATGTTGGCTCCGGGCTATTTGAAGGGCAACAGGAAGGCGCGCATCTCCAACACCACGAGATCGCGCTGATCGAAGAACACATAGTGCCCGCTGTCGACTTCGATCACGGTCGCGTTGTGTGAACGCTGCGCGAACCGGAAGCACTCGGCGCGCTGCTCCTTCACATCGTCATCGTAGAAGCGCTTCGCGTCGGCCCATCGCGCGGAGTCGGGCGTGAGCCAGCCGATCGCGCGATCGACGCCGCGAATGGAGCAGAGCGCGAGCGACGGCGTGGGGTTGCGCCACGGCTCATGCGGGTGCGAGCGGACCTCGGTGCGCAGCGGCTCGGTGAGCGCGAGCCGTCGCGCGACGTCGGCGGAATCGATGCCCCACGCCGCAGCGTCCGACCGCGCCGCGTCTCTCACCGACGGAGACCACGACGCGTCGGTATAGAGGCGCGCCCAGCGTTCGAACGCCGGGCTCGCGGCATCAACCGGGACTGGCCGGCCGGGCCGTGCTCCGCGGCGCGCTGCCGATGCGTAGTCGAACGACGCATTGAGATAGATGGCCGCGGTGAGCTGCGCGGGATATGCCTCGCCGAAGCGCGTCATGATGGCGCCGGCGATCGAGTGGCCCGCGAGGATCGCTGAATGAACGCCGAGCGAGTCGAGGAGCGTGTGCACGTCGGCCGCGAGTTGCGCGATCGTGTACCCCGAATCGGGCGCACCGGACACGGGGATCCCGCGCGGCGTGAGCGCCACCACATGGAATCGGTCGGTGAACTCCGGCGCGAGATCGTCGAACACGTGCGCCGTGTTCCGGAATCCGGGCAGGAAGATCATCAGTGGACCGTGGCCGCCGAAGTCGAGCAGCTCCAATCGCGCGCCGTTCACCTCGACGAATCGGCGCGTGTGCGGCGCGTTGTCCGAAGGCGTGCCGAGCGCAGACAGCGCGAACAACAACGTCAGGGCCGCCCTGCCCGCGGCGAACATCAGGCCGGCGCCGCCAAAGAGAGCCGCTCGATCGAACCGGCGATAGAATCGCCGTCCAGATCGAGGTAGAGCGAGCCGTCGGTCACCGTGAGCGAGAACTTCATCCGGCGGTCGAGACGGCGCACGAACTCGTCGAGCAGCGCGCGGTCTATCGCGTACAGCTCCACCGACTCGGCACGGTGGATCCGCTCTCCCTCGAACGCGCGCAAGAAAAGACGCGGATCCTTGTGCGTATACACCGCCACGCGCGGACTCGCCTTGCTCGCCTTGTGCAATCGCGCGGCGTCCGGCGCGCCGACCTCGATCCACGCTTTCAGTGCACCTGTGAGATCGCGGATCACGATCGCCGGTTCATCCGGTTCGCTCAGCCCCTTCGAGAACGCGATCCCTTCGGCGTACTCCAGGCAATACGCGAGCACGCGCGTCGCGAGGAATTCCTCAGATTCCGATGGATGCTGCGCGGCCTTGATGACGAGACTCTCGTACACGCCGCGGTCGACGTGGCTGAGCGCCACGTCGAAGGTGAACATCGTGGAGGTCAGCGCCACGTCATCACTTTCCGGTGGCCGCTCCCTTCATCGCATGGAACACGAGCGACTGCGCGCCCGCACCCTCGAATGCCACACTATAGTAGCCGTAGCTCTTGGGGTTCACCTTCATCAGCGCCGCGTTCAGCGCCGTGAGCGACGGCGTGACGCGTTCCCGGAATTGCGGCAAGTTCAAGCGCGATCGCTCGATCCCCGAGAGCGCATTGGGAAGCATCGGGTTGAGGATGGTCGTCACGAGCGGCGATCCGCGCAGGGTGAGCGTGGGCTTCACGTTGTGCCAGCCCGCGGTGACCGCATGCACGTCGAGCGGCATGCCCGGCGGCGGAACGAGCGCGGTGACGATCACGTTCATGTCGAAGGTCGCCGTGTAGTCAGCGCCCGCCGCCTGCGCCGGCACCATAGAGATCGGTCCCACGATGCCGTCCGCCCTCCCGGCGAGGCTGTTCCCAGCGACGTCGTACGCGATGTGGATCGTGTCGCCAACGATCCATCCGGTCGCGACGATGGACGGCCCGATGGTGCAGCTCGTGATCTTCGGATGCACGGTCATCGGAATGTCGCCGGCCGGCGACTTGATCACGGGCGGATAGTTCTTCGGATTCTCGATCTCCGCGGCGAGCTCGGCGCACAACTGTGCGCGCGTCTCGGGCCACGCCGCGAGCACAGAGCGCGTGAGCAGCCCCGAGAACGTCTGCGTGTGCAAGCCGGCGCCCGTGAGCTGCACGTCGCCCGACACCGGAGCGCCTATGGCCAGGAACGCGAACAACACCAATGCGAACGAGCGGATCATGAGCTGGAGCCTCGAGCGACAGGGTCATGCGGCATCGACAGGAATCTACCCCGCCACCGCACCAATGTCCCGCCACGCCCAAAGCAACGGCACGAGCATCACGAGCCCCGCCACCGTAACCGAGGCTGCGCCCGCGACGAATAGTGGCGCATCCGAGAAGTAGCGGAGCCCCATGGTGCGGGCGATGAGCACCGGCAGCGCCAGCACCGTGAGCGCGTTCGCCAGCGAGATCCAGCGCGGCCACGCCGAGCCGCGCCGGATGCCCGCTGCGCACGCCAGAGTGCTGAACGCCAGCGGGATGAGCAGGACGGCGTTGAGCAGGAAAGTGAAGGAGACGATCGGCTCGAGGAACCCGTAGACCCTCGGCTCGAGCGCGCGTGCGAGGATCTCCGGAATGTGCGACGCAGCGAACAGATGGAACGCCGCGGCTGCGAACAGGAAGATGCCGCCCGCCGTCAGCGATCCGGCCGCGATCGCACGGCGGCGCGCGTGCGAGATCGGCATTAGTCCGGCAGCCACTCCAGCGGCAATTCGCCCTTCCGTTCATCCACCTCGTCTGGCGCCACGCGCGCACGCTTGGATGCGACGGTGCGCCACCATTTATCCACGATGCGCTCGCGTGTCGGCTCGATGGGCTGGCCGAGCCTGGGCATGACGAGCGGCGCGCCGGCGGCCGGCGCGAGACGCACGATCACCTCGGGCGGCTCATCCCACGCATGCACCGCGAGGTTGAACGTCCCCCAGTGGATGGGGAGGAAGGCGCCGCTGCCCAGCATTCCGTACGCCTTCACTGCATTCGCGGGGCCCATGTGGATGTCGCCCCACGACGGATGGAACGCGCCGATCTCGAGCGCCACCGCGTCGAACGGCCCGAGGCGTTTCGCGATCTCGAGGTAGTCCGGTGTGAGCCCGCTGTCGGCGCCGAAGAAGAACGAGTGCTTGGGCCCGCGCAAATGGAACGACGACCAGAGCGTCGAGTTGCGATCCTTGATGCCGCGTCCGGAGAAATGCTGGGCCGGGCCGGCGGTGATCTTCACGCCGCGGACATCCACGTGCTCCCACCAATCGAGTTCCGTGATCCGCTTCGGCGGAACACCCCAACGCTCCAGATGCGCGCCAACGCCCAGCGATGTGATGAACGACGTGCCCATGCGCGCGAGCGCGCGAATGGTGCCACGGTCGAGATGATCGTAGTGATCGTGCGAGATGAGCACCGCATCGAGCGGCGGGAGCGCCGCGAGCGGCGCCGGCGGCGGGTGGAACCGCTTGGGTCCCGCAAAGGGGAGCGGCGACGCGCGGTTGCCCCATACCGGATCGGTGAGCACGCGAATGCCATCGATCTCGATGAGCAGCGTCGAATGGCCGAGCCAGGTGACGCGCAGGCCGCTGTCACTCTTCTTCGCCCAGTATGGCGCCGGATCGACCAGCGGGAACTCACCCGCGGGGATGCGCGGCTCGGTGGCGCAGAGGAATTCACGCAGCGTCGGGCGCTCGACGCCCTTCTTGAACCCCGACGACACGTGCTGCGTGTTCACGAACACACGCCCGTTGAACCGCGGCGACGCGGCGATCCGCTCGGCGCGGAGGTCCTTCCCTTTCCGGCGGCGCGGCGCGATCACAGCTGCTTGGCCTTGAGCCACGCGAGGCACGCATCGGCCACCTCGCGCCATCCACTGTCGATCGTGAGCGAATGCCCGCGCCCCGCAAATTCCTTCAATTCCGTGACCGCCGCCGAATGACGGTAGCGGTGCTGCGTGCTGTGCGAGAGCACCGGCGGCACGGTGTGATCCTCGAGACCGGCGGTGATCAGGAGCGGCCCCCGCTTCGCGTTGGCGGTGTTGACCTTCGTGGCCGACCATGGATTGAACGCCGCGGTGGCCGCCTGGAAGAGCGGACGCGCCGGCGACGGCATGTTGTACTTCGCGTATAAATCCTTTGCCTCGGCTTCGGGTAGCGCGTTCGTGAATGCATAACGGAACTGTGCTGCGGTGAGCGACACGGCCTTTCCGTAGTTCAGCGGATTCCCGAGCGCGGGGAATGCCGCCTTGAGCGCCGAGAGCGGCAGTTGCCAGACGCCCTGGATCGGCGCGGGGTCGATCGCGATGGCGGCCGCGGCGAGGTCACGACCCAGCAGGTTCTGCGCGAGCAACCCGCCGAAGGAATGGCCGATCACGATCGGCTTGCGGCCGAACTTGGTGAGCTGTCCCGCGATATGGTCCGCGATCTGCGACACCCCGTAGCCGGCCACCGCCGTTGGATTCAGGCGCGTGGCCTGTGTCGTCTCGCCATCGCCTGGCCACTTCGCGGCGGACGCGTCATAACCCTTCTGGCCGAAATACTCGATCCAGTTCTTCCAGGACACCCCGTGGAGCCAGAGACCGTGGATGAAGACAACGGGAGTCTTTCCGGGGATCTCGGGGCTCATTCGGGCTCCAGGTATGATCGGGGATCGCAACGACTACTTTGACAGGATTAACATGATTCACATGATGGAACGACTCACGCAGTCCCAATCATGATAATCATGTTAATCATGTCAAAGCCTTTCTTGGGAAATACGACAAAAACAAATGGCCGCGAACGTTGAGTGTTCGCGGCCATTGCGGGCTTGCTCAGCAGTACTCTACCGCCAGGAGACCGGCACCGCCTCCGGCTTGGTCGCGAGGATCGCGGAGCCCGCAGCGATCTCCTTCGCGATCCTGTCCCTGATCGCGCGGAGATCCCGGAACCCCACCAGCTTCCCCGAATCCTCGTCCCACAGCGTGAGGCGCAGCGTCGTGATGCTCTTCCAGAGCGACAGTTTCGTCACGTTGCGCAGTTCGGGATTCTCGTCGTACGCGCGCTGCAATTCGTAGTTCGGGATGCGGCTCGCGATGTGATGGATGTGATGCAGGCCGATGCTCGCCGTGCACCACTGGAAGAACCTGGGCATCGTGAGGTGCGACGCACCCTCGAGGCCGGCGGCGTAATAATTCCACTTCTCGCGATAGCGCCAGTACGTGTCCTCGTACTGATGCTGCACATAGAAGAGGAACACGCCGATCGATCCCGCCACGAGCGTGATCGGCAGCTGCACCTTGAGGAAGTTCACGATCCCGAACTGCCACCACATCAGCGCGATGAGACCGAACAGCGCAAGGTTGGTGATCTGCACGCCGATGATCTCGCGCTTCCAGCCGCGCGGGATGTCGAGCGGCATGCGGTGCTTGAGGATGAACTGCCACGTCGGACCCACCAGCAGCAGCACGGTGGGGTGCCGGTACATGCGATACAGAACGCGCTTGTACCGTGAGCGGCTGAGATACTCACGCACGGTGAGCGTATCGATGTCGCCGAGTCCGCGCACATCCAGATTGCCGCTCGTAGCGTGGTGGATCGCGTGCGTGCGGCGCCAGTACGCGTACGGCACGAGCGTGACGACGCCGAGCACGCCGCCGACGAGATTGTTCATGCGCTGCGACCGGAAGAACGATCCGTGTCCGCAATCGTGCTGCAGCATGAACAGTCGCATGATCATGAATGCCGCCGGCACGCTCAGGATGAGCGTGAGCCAGTAGCCGACTTTGAGGCTCCACACCGCGCCGAACCAGAACGCCGCGAGGAGCAGTACGGTGCTAATGAGTTGGAACGCGCTCTTCCACCCGACCGGATTCCGGTACGGGGCGAGCATCTTGTTCCAGTCTATAGTAGGGGTGGATTCGGTCATCTCTTTCAATATAACCTCGCGGCGTCGCTTCTCACACCCTTAGGACGATTAAGAAGGCGTGATTGGAACCGCGAACGGCGGCGATTGGTACCGCCGAAATGCGTGTGTAGCGTTAGCGTTGGGAAGCCGCGCACCCGTAACGCCAACGCCACACACGCTGTTCGCGGTACCAACCCCGCCGTTCGCGGCACTATACCCCGCCGTTCAGCCGTTCCCGCAATACACTCGGCGTCACACCGAACTCCCTCCTGCACACCGCCACCAAATGCGCATGACTCGCGAATCCCGCCGCATGCGCCACCGCCGAGAGATTCCGCGATCCCATCTCGTTCATTACGTGCCGAAGCCGGATCCCAACGCGGTAGCCGTGCATCGTCTGTCCCGTGTGCTCGCGGAACACCCGGCACAGGTGATACGGCGACGCGCCGAGCGTGCGCGCGATCTCGCGCACCGACCGGTTCTCGTGCGCGGTGCGCGCCAATTCCGCGCGCGCGGATTCGGCGAGATCCCGTCGGCGCGAAGCGGCGCGTGATGCGCGCGGCGGCGCCGCGCGCTCACGCCCATGCGCGGAACCAAGCACCGCGCTCACGATCTCCATGCTCTCACTCTCGATCTCGACCGCGCTCGCGCGCCCCAACTCGGCGCATGCGAGCAACGCGCGCTGCCACGCGTACAGCTCGGCGCTGCCCGCCGTGCGCTCGAAGCGAAAGGGACGATCGGGCGACTCCGCGGCCGCCGCGTCGTGCGCGCCGGCCACTTCACGCGCAAGCGCATCATCAAGCGCGATCCAATCGCAATGATCGCCCGACTCGGCGATCGCGAATCGTTCGTAGCGCTGCCCGCGGTCGTAGATCGTGATCACGTTCGGGTCGGCGACGAACGGCTGCGAACCCTCGTGACGGATCCACACGCTCGTACGCGGGAACACCACCACCGCGTTGCGAATGGGGCCGGTGTCACGGAAGGAGGGATGCGCCGGGTCGCACCGAAAGCGGCCGATCGTCACGCCGCCGCCCTCATAGACGATGGTGTCGAACGCTCGCGGCTCCGCGCAATGGCGTGGAAGCGGCGCGTCGCGCGCGACGCTTGATTGCGTCACCGTCATCTTGGAGGCACTCGCATGCGCCACATCCTGTTCGCGTTGGTAGCCTTACGTCTCGCGCTCGCGCCCGGTGTCAGCGCCCAGGCCGGCGGCACGCCGTCCGCCGATCAGATGCAGCGCGCCGCGGCGGCGTTCAACGCATCGAACTGGAAGGAGGCGAACGCGCAGTACTCTGCGATCGCGAAGCAATATCCCAAGAACGCGATCGCGCATTTCCGCATGGGTATCACGCTCACCGAACTCGGAAAACCCGCCGAGGCGCTGCCGCATCTGCGAATGGGCGAGACGCTCGGCATCCCCACGGGGAACGCGGCGTTCCGTCTCGCCGAGGCGTTCGCCGAGCTGAAGATGCCGGACTCCGCGATCGCCGAACTCTTGCGGGGCGCGGCAGTGGGTTACTTCCTGCCGCCACCGTTCCTCGCCGGCGACGCGCACTTCGCGAGCCTCAAGAACCATGGCGAGTGGATGTCGGTCGTGGACGCCTACGATGCGATCGCGCATCCGTGCCGCCACGACGCCCGATTCCGCGAATTCGATTTCTGGGTGGGCGATTGGGATGTGCGCCCGAACGGTGCGCCCGCGGGCGGGCCGTCATCGCGCAACCGCGTCACGATGGAGGAGGACGGCTGTGTCGTGATGGAGCACTGGGATGGTATCGGCGGCTCCACGGGCCAGAGCTTCAACATCTTCGACCGCTCGGTGGGAAAATGGCGCCAAACGTGGGTGGATAATCTTGGCGGCCAGCATGACTACGCGGGCTCGCTCGTGAACGGCAACATGGTGTTCGAGGGCACCACACCGGCATCAGGCGGGAAACTCGGCCGTGTGCCAACGAAGCTGACGTTCTTTCACATCAGCGCGGATACGGTGCGCCAATTCTCGGAAACTTCCGCAGATAGCGGGAAGACATGGTCTACTTCATATGATCTGATCTACGTGCGCAGAAAACCTTGACCGCGAGAGGCGGAAGGCTGGTACCGCAAGAATGCGCGTGTGGACGCATGAGGCGGGACTGGCACCGCGACGGCGGATTCGCGCTGGAGCTCGCCGTACCCAACGCCAACGCTAACGCGACTCTCGCGGTACCAACCCCGCCCTTTGCGGTTATTGGAGCGGACGGCTCAACTCAGTTCGGATGCCCGCTGGATCGTTTGGTAGTCTCCGGCCCCACCGCGTAAATCTCCCAGAACTCCCCCGTCGTCTTGTGCCGATTCTTCGTAATCCACGCGTCGAACTCCCCCCACGCGGCGCCGAGCCCTTCATAGCCACCGTGATACACCGTGCGGATCACACGCGCGCGCGGGCAGTTCACCCATCTTGACGCGGCCCACCGGCTTCACGGGTGATCCCACCGGCACGCCGATCTCGAAATCGAATGTCGCCGGATCCGTCTTGAAGTGATGGCTGAACCACGGCCCGGTGGGCTTGATGCCCTGCGCCGACACCGCCGCCATCAACTCCTTGAACGCCGGCCCCATCTCTTTCTGGATGTCCGCGCGCGGGATGGTCAGATGGATCACCGCCGCGAGTTGCTTCGTCGACATGACGATGCTCGGCGTCTCGATCATGCGCCCACTCCTGGATGTTGTGCGAGATAGATCTTCCCGCCGATCCAGCACTGCGGTACCGCGAGCACCGCGAGCGCCACGGCGTACCATCGCGGGCCAAGGCCCATGTTCCACGTAAGGACCACGCCGAGCAGTCCAAGCACGGTTCCGACGACGCCGAGGATGATCGCGTGCTTGAGCGGCGCACTCGGCGCGAGACGCGCGGTGAGCCACGCGCCGCCAACGCTGATGATGAACCGATAGCCCGTCGCGACCGCGGCCTGTGTGTCAGTGATCGGCTGATCCATGGGCGGGAAGAAGTGCACCGCGTGCAGGAGAAGATCGACAACGGTCGACCCGATCACGATAACGAGCACGCCGGCGGCAACGGCCCACAGTGATCTTCCGTTCATGCGTGACGTCTCCGTATGTGCGAGTTAGAGATAGCTGAGCCAGGGGTCGGTGCGCCGCTGTTTGAGCGCCGCGTACCAGCGGCAGATCGGGAAGCACAAGATCATCACCACGAACGCCCAGATGACATACACCACCGGCAACGAATAACCCCAGCCCGGCGGTGGCGTGAATGGATAGTTGCCGAGATCCGGCGACTCGAACATCCAGTGCGCGCTGCCGTACCGCACGAGGCACACGATCACGGCGAGCAGATGGATGAGCGAGAAGTGCAGTATATAGTAGAATAATGGCACTTTGCCGTAGATGAGCGCCGGTCTGAGCACACGCGGCGTGCCGCGGTCCACGGCCCAGAGGAAGAGCAGCGCCGGACCGAGCGTCATGAGCAGGAAGGAAAGCGACGGCGGGTACTTGGTCACGTTCAGGAAGGAGAGCACGCTGAAGAGCGGCGTCGCCATCGCCTTCCATGGCCGCGGATCGCCGTAGAGGTTGATCCCGCGCACGATCACGAACGCCGCGGTAATGGCGAGACCGGTGCGCAGCAGGAATGCACGCCGGCGGTCGGCGTCCCAGTTGTACACGGCGCCGAGCGCGTAGCCGACCGCGGTGACACCGATCCATGGGACGAGTGGGTACGCGACGAACACCACGTGCTCCGCGGTGTTGAGTACGAAGCCGGGCTGATGGAGGATGTTCCAGAGCGGGCTGTTGATCCGGAGGCCGTCGAGCGCGTTGTGCCCAACGATCATCGCGACACCAATGGTCACGATGGCCGCCACCGGCAATCGCACGATGAGCCCCAGGAAGATCATCGCCCAGCCGAGCGCCCAGAGCACGAGGAGCATCGTGACGTGGTAGTCGAAATTGAATTGGTAGCTCAGGCAGCGCAGCACGACGATCTCGAGGAAGATCAGCCAGAGTCCCGCGCGTGATGAGGAACTTCGAGAGATCGGCGACCGTGCGGCGGCGTAGCGCGAGATACGCGCCCGTGCCCGTGAGCAAAAAGAATACGGGCGCGCAGAAGTACGTGATCCAGCGCGTGAGGAAGAGGCCGGCGCTGGCGCTGGAGAGATCGGTCGGATTCTGGCCGGGGATGCCGAAGAAATCGCGCGTGTGATCGAGCGCCATGATGATCATGATCACGCCGCGCACGACATCGACGGATTCGATGCGCACGCGCGGCGCGGCGCTGGTGGTCATCAAGCTTCCGGCGCGTACGTGAGGAGCACCGTGCCGCTCTTCTTGAAGACGCGCGTATCGGTGAGCTTCAGCTTGATGGGATTCGGGATTCCTTGTAATACCGGCGTTCCGGCGCCGAGCGCGACCGCGTCGATCATGAATTGGAATTGGTCGATGAGCCCGGCGGCCGCGAGCTGCGAAACGATGCTGCCGCTGCCGAGGATCGTCATTCCCTTCCCTGCGCCCGACTTCATCTTGCGCACCTCGGCCGCGATGTCGCCGGAGACGATGCGTGTGTTCTGCCAGCTGGCCGTCTTGAGCGTGCGCGAGAAGACGACCTTCTCGGCGGCGTTCATCCCGTTGGCGACAACGGCGTCCATCTGCTGCGCGGCCGGCGTGGGCCAGAAACGTCGCCATCATCTCATAGGTGACGCGCCCGAAGAGCAGCGTGCTGCCTGAGCCGGCACCTTCGCGCGAGAATTCGGATTCTTCCTCGCCGTGCCGGTGCCAGCTGATGTCGTTGCTCGGGCCTTTGTAGAAGCCGTTGAGCGAGAGGAAGTTGAAGACGGAGAGTTGTCGCATCGCTACATCGCGGGCCCGGGCGCGAATTGGACATCGATGGGCAGCGTGAACAGCGAGTCCGCGACCTCGCCCGGCACTTCGATGTTCTTCGCGTCGTAGATGATGATCGTCTTATCCGGATACATGATCGTCGCGTGCACCGGGAAATTCTGCAGATCGGTAGCGTAGTAGTAGATGCGAACGACGCCATCCTCATCCACCGGGCAATCGTACCGCACGAACGGATGGCCGTCGAACGTGCCCGTGTTGCCCTTCTTGCCGTTCGCCTTGCACGCGGCGGCGCGGATCGCGAAATCTGCGGAAGCGACGGCAAGCTGGCGCTCGTCGAGCGTGGGCGCGGTGAACTTCATGCCGTTCGGCCGTCCCGTGACCCAGCTGTAGGCATCCTTGCCCACGCGCAGGATGCGGATCTCGTCGCCGTTGATCGAGGCGCCAATGAGTGCGCTGTCGCCCTTCATCCAAATGTCGAACTCGGCGGGTGCGCGCCGGCCGACACTGCCGCCTTCGACACGCCGGATCGCGGTCCAGTGCGCGGAACTCCAGTCGCCAGGCGCAGCCCGGACGAAGCTGTCGCTGGTCTTCGCGCCGCACGCGAGCGGCGGCCAAGGCGGCGCATACGCACGCCGTGATCGCGAACGATGTTTGTCATGGGAGATATCCTAGCGGTTGATCGCAGCGACTCTGCTAGAGGCAATCGCCGGCGATCCCGCAGGCGAGCATGAGCCCGACGGGCACCAGTAGTCCCAGCAGCGCGACATCAGACTATGCTCAACGATACTCTGCGCCGCTGGTCGCCGCGTCAGCCGACGTATCGCGGTCAGCCCGGCCAGCATCAGGACGATCGGGAATCCGGTCCAGACCATGAACACGATGACGCGCGGCACTGTGTACTCCTGCTCGCGAATCGCGTACACGGCGAACGTTCCGATCCAACAGGATAGTCCGACCCATATCGCCTGCTTCGAAATGAGTGACCAAGGCGCAGCCCGCAGTTCCACGAACGCCAGGATCGCGAGTGCGACGATCGTCGGCCAGTACTCCAGGGTCGCTCCCAACGCGTGGCGCATTTAGTGTGCCGAGGCGATCCGCCGTTCCCGCGCGAGGATGCGGTTCTGCACGAGCGACACCGCCGACCCCGCGCCGAAGGAGAGCACGAGTGCGCTCGACGACGTCCACATGAGCGCCATCGAGATCGCGAAGATCAGGCCATAGCCGACGATCCGCGCGCCAGGCTGTGCGGGCGCCGCGGAGATCCCGGCGGCCATCAGCGCACACGTAACGGAGAGCAGCAGGAGATCCGGGCGCGCGAGATCGCCCACCCAGAGGAATCGCACCCCGGCGCCAAGTCCGTTGCGAATGGCCGCGAAGAACCCGCCGGCGATCGGCATCTGCACGGCGAAGTTCGTGAGCATCGCGGGGCCGAACGGACGGATCCCGTTCGCCTTGTGGAGCGCCTGCGTCGCCTGCGCGAGCTTCAGCGCATCGTGACCGTGGCGTGCCTGGAGTCTCTTGAGTTCAGGCTCGAGCGCCTTGAGCCGCGCCTGCTGCGCGTTCATCTCGCGCGCCATGCGCAGCGTGAGCGGCAGCAGCGCGATGCGGATCGCCGCCGAGATCACGAGGATCCCGGCACCGAGACTCCCGCCGCACACGTGCGCCGCGCCGAAGATCGCGGCCTGGAAGAGTTCGACCACCATGCTCCACATGCCCGCCTCGCTCGAAGAGGAGTTCGCGTCGCCTCGCTCTATACTACGGCGAGACCTCGCTCTTGGTGCCGCGCAGGGCGGCCAACCAGTGACTCGCCGCCCACACGATCGGCAGGCCCACGAACAGCACGTGTCCCGCGATCTGGATCCACCACCGCATGTTGACCGTGGGCGGCCGGTGCGTGAAGAGCGGGATCCAGACGAAAGACATGAAGCACCAGATAAGCGGTCCGTACACAGTGGCCACGACTAGCACGCCCGCCGGGATGCTCGTGACGCGTCGAAGAAATGCCGAGTTCGCGAGCAGCGCGACGAACACGGCGGCCCATGTGAACGCGACGCAGATGTGCATCGCGATGCCGACGTAGGTCATGAGCGGATTGCCGATCGCCATCGGCCCGAACATGACGCTCGCCACGCCCTGCCAGAGCCGCTCGAACGTCGAGTGGTAGCCGTACACGCTGAGCGCGCTCGCGAAGAGAAAATCGACGAGCGCGATGGTGCCGCCGGTGCGGATCCACACGGCGAAGAGATTCCGAGGCGGTCTAAGCACTTATCCTCTTGGTCATGGCGGCCATTGGTATCACTCAGTCTCCCACGTGGATCTTCACGTCACGCGGCGCCGGCCGTCCCTTGCCGCTCTCCAAGTCGTCACGGAGACTCAGCAGGAACGTCGCCCCGATCGTGCCGCCCACTTTCGTATCGCCCGTCGTGGAATCGGTCCACCAGTTCCGCAGCCCCTCGGTAGTGGCCAGCGATGCATACACCTGCTCGGCCGGTGCGTTCACTCCGATACGGTGGAGGATATCGGGCATGGCGACCTCCTCTGGCGTTCGGTTCAAGCATCGCAATCATGTTAATCCTGTCCAGCAGTTTGTTGAAAGGCCTTTGACAGGATTAACATGATTGACAAGATGGATACGGCGCGCGCACTTGACGGTTTCGCACCCGCTTAGACATTGAGAGAACGGCATCGTTGGACAACCATTCGCTATGGAGGCCAACATGTATCTCATACGCGAGATCATGTACTGCAAGCCCGGCAAGGTCCGGCCGCTCGTCGAGAAATTCGTCGCGATGAATAAGCTCGGCGCCAAGATCGGAATGCCGAAGATGCGGATCCTGACGGATTTCTGTGCGGATCAGTATTGGATGCTCGTTTCAGAAATGGAAGTCGCGGATCTCGGGGAGTTCGAGAAGATGATGAGTAACCCGCCGGGGTCGAAGGAGGATATGAAGAAATTCGAGGAGATCATGAAGGGGTATCATGATCTTGTGGATTCGGGGAAGCGGGAGATCTATAAGATCGAAGGCTGACCGCCGGGAACCGATTTCCGGGAACCGGTGTGGCATGACAAAATATTTTGTTATTCCTCACCGGTTCCCGGCCATCGGTTCCCGGCCGTTATGCCGTCAGCTCGAAACGTCCCCGTCCAGTCGGGCCCCATGCGCCTCTGGCCCAACAGCCGTGAGTATCGCGATCGCCACCGCCGCTCCCGCCGCGACCACGGCGAGCGCGAACGCATAGTTCCCTCCATGCGACTCCGCGAACGCCGCCTGCCACGTGGCGTTTACCGACGCGAGCAGATTCCCGAGTTGATATACGAATCCCGGGAACGTCCCGCGCACTTCGCCAGGTGACAGCTCATTGAGATGCACGGGGATCACTCCCCACGCGCCCTGTACCGAGATCATCATGAGGAACGCGCCGAGCGCGATGAGCACGACAGTTGTGCTGAACGCCCATAGATAGACAATTGGCAGCGCGAGCAACGCCGCGCCGATGATCGCACGCCGCCGCCCGATGCGCTGCGAGAGCATGCCGAACGTGACGCCGCCGATGATCGCGCCGATGTTCGCGATGATGGCGATGCTGCTCACCTGATACGTGCTCAGCCCGCGCTGCGCCTGCAGCATCGTGGGATAGAGATCCTGCGTACCATGACTGAAGAAATTGAACGCGGTCATCAGCACAACGGCGTACGCAAAAAGGCCGGCGCGTTTCTTGAGCACGGCGCCGAGCGGCTGCCGCGGCTTCGCGCGCATCTCCTGCCACACGGGCGACTCTTCCACGTTGCGCCGGATGTACAGCACGAGCAGCGCCGGCAAAACGCCCACCATGAACATCCCTCGCCAACCGATGCGCTCGAACAACAATCCGTATGCGACGGCCGCCAGCAGATAACCGATCGCGTAGCCCTGCTGGATGAACCCGCTCGCCATGCCGCGCGCCCGAGTGGGGATGGTCTCCATCGTGAGCGCCGAGCCGATCCCCCATTCGCCACCCATCGCGAAGCCGAACGCCGCGCGCAGAATGAGCAGCGTCACGAGCGTCGGCGCGAACGCCGATGCGAGCTCGAGCACCGAGAAAAGCATGATGTCTACCATCAGCACGGGGCGCCGCCCGTACTTGTCGGCGAGCATCCCGAACACCAGCGCGCCCAGCGGCCGCATCGCGAGCGTGAGCGTGATGCCGAGCGCGACGGACTTCACGTCGGTGCTGAACTCCGCGGCCACCGCGCGGAGGATGAACACCATCAGGAAGAAATCGAATGCGTCGAGCGCCCAGCCGAGCACACTCGCGGTGAAGGCGGCGCGCTGGCGACGGTCGAGACTGTTCCAGGTGTCGAGCAGCCCGAGGGGCTGCTCGATCTCGAGAGTCGGGCCGGTCATCGCGTGAGACGGATTGTCATGGAGGGTGATCCTAGCACTGGTCGATTCTCGCGGTAAGGCGGGCTCGGTTCGGAGTCTCAATGGCGCTAGCGCGCACGATTCAACGTCGCCCGCCCCACGGGACAATCGGCGCTCAGCGGGCACGGCGCGCAGCGCGGAGCCGAACGCCGGCACAGTTCCTGCCCGTGTTCGCGAAGGAGGTGATATCCCTCAGCCAAGGCCGCGTACGTTCTCGGAAGTTGCCGCGCCACCCCCGCCTGTGCCGCGCGATATGCCGCGCGATAGTCCCTCCCGCCCGGCGCGATGCCGAGTCGCTCCAGCACGCGCAGCCCATTCGAGTCGACCGGGAGCAGTTTGGCCGACTTGGTGAATACGAGGATCTTGTCGGCGCCGGGCTCGCCGATCATCGGGAAGGCGGCGAGCACCCGCCGCGCCTCCTTCACCGGCAGTCGGAGCGACGCGCGAAGCGTTCGCGGCGCATCCAGCGCACGTTCCGCCGAGTCTCTCATGCGCGCCGCGCGAGTCGGGGCCGCGATCGAACCGCCGAGCCTGGCGATCTGAACGAGGGTTGCATTGGGTGCGGCGAGGATCTCCACTGGAGCGAGCCCCACGCGATCGCGCAGCGCGGCGTACGCCTTCCGGCGCCGGCTGTCCGGAGCCAGGTAGGCGACCTGTTCCCAAAGGATGAGCCGGAAGGGATCAGTACTGATGGGCCGCGGCGGCCTACCATAGTACCGTCTCAGCTCTCGGAGGACCTCGGCTAGCGGCAGCGGAGTGACCATCGTGGTCGCGAATGTAGGGGGTTGCCGCCCGGGCCGCGACCGCGCACAATCACTCCATGCCCACCGCGAAGAAGAAACGCCCCGCGAAGAAATCCAAGAAGGCCGGCGCCGCGCACTCCCGCGGGCTCGAGGCCACGAAGCTCACCGCCACCGCTGCGCCGGCCGCCGTAGAGGCGCTCGCCAAACGCATCGATGCCGACGGCGGCGTGGTGCTCGCCTCCTACCGCGATCCGCTCGGCAGCCGCTGGCAGGTGCTGGCTTCCCTGCCGATCGACATCGTGGAACCCACGCCCTACCAGCGCGATCTCTCGGAAGCGCACGTCGCCCGGCTCGCCGATGCGATCGACAAGCTCGACCGCTTCCTCGATCCCATCGTCGCCGTGCCCGCCGCCGACGGGAAATATTGGTCGCCCAACGGCTATCACCGGCTGGGCGCGATGCGGCAGCTCGGCGCGAGGACGATCGTCGCGCTCGTGGTGCCCGAGCCCGAAGTGGCGCATCGCATCCTCGCGCTCAATACCGAGAAAGCCCACAATCTGCGCGAGCGGTCGCTCGAGGTCTCACGCCTCGCGCAGGCGCTGGCCGAAATGGATGACCGCCCCGAGAAGGACTACGCCGAGGAGTTCGAGGAAGCGGCGCTCATCACGCTCGGTCTCTGCTACCAGGAGAACGGCCGGTTCTCGGGCGGCGCCTATCACTCGATCCTCAAGCGGATAGATCAGTTCCTGAGCGCCAAGCTCCCGGCAGCGCTCGAAACGCGCCGCGAACGCGCGGCCAAGCTGCTCGAGATGAACGAGTATGTGAACGAGGCCGTGAAGGGG
Organism: uncultured Gemmatimonadaceae bacterium; assembly: GCA_963716745.1. Lineage (GTDB taxonomy): Bacteria > Gemmatimonadota > Gemmatimonadetes > Gemmatimonadales > Gemmatimonadaceae > DATKOH01. The sequence continues at coordinate 2,846,178 of OY970320.1, read as the reverse complement.
CTCAAGGAGAAAGGCCTCGAGAGTCCATACCTCAAGGCCTTCGTCGTGTCGCGGATCAACTTCCTGCGCTTCGTGAAGGAGAAGCACCCGGATTTCGACTCTACTATAGAGAAGCTCCTGAGCTCGGCGAAGAAGTTCAACGTCGGCAACGTGAAGGCGGACCAGGTGGCGCGCAGCGGCGGCGCGCCGAGCAGCGAGGAGTAGAGTCAGTCCACTGGGATCGCGGCGCCCCAGCTGCCGTCGGTCTGCTTCACCGAGTACATGATCGTGATCTTCGTGATGCCGGCATCCACGCATCCGAAGTAGATCGTCTGGCCGTCGTCCGGCATGCTCGCCTCAGCCGAGTATGCGCAGCCCGGGATCGGCACGACGGCCGGCGCATTCGTGCAGGTGAGCGCGGTCATCGCGCAATGCGTGATCCCCTGCGGGCCGTTCCAGTACGCATCGGTGCCGGGGCCCGAGCGCCAGAATTGATCCTCGTCGCCCGTGGTGTTGATCGGCGTGCCGAGGTTCACAGGCGAACTCCAGACGCCGCCAGACTTGGCCGACATCCAAAGATCCTTGCCTCCATGTCCGCCCGCGCGCGTGGACATCCACACGAGCGTGTCGCCGCCGGGGTTCAGGAATGGATTGTCCTGCACCACGTTGGGCACGTGATCGTTGATACCCGGATCCGTCGCGGGGCCCCAGCTGCCGTCGGAATTCTTGGTGGCGATCACGATGTTGTTGGCGGTGACGCCATTGCCCTGCAGCCAGACGAAGGTATTCCCGTTGTCGATCTCCATACCGCCGGCGTCGCCGTACGGACCATTGAGCCCGAGTGCGACCGGCTCGCCCCACGTTCCGTTCGAATTCTTCGTGGACATGTAGATGTCCGACTCATCCCACGGATTGTTGCTATGGTGGAGACCGGGACGGTCGGGACCGCTGAGCACGGGGGCGGTCTTGCCGCCGCTCTTGATGTACGGCGCGAAGTTGTAGCGCGAGTACATGAAGTAGAGACGCTGCCCGTCGCGCGAGATGAAGGGCGAGTCCGACCAGCCAGTGCCGGTGTTGATCGGCACGGGCGCATTAGGAGAATCGTTCGAGTTCGCGCATGCGCCGCAGAGGAATACGGCGGCGATCACGGGTCGGAAGTTCATCGATGACCCGTACGATGCGTGGCGCACCGGGTTTCGGCGAACGCGCGTTCCGATTCGGGGCTATACTTGGGCCGGGAGGTGACGGCGATGAGAATGCGCTCCACACTGTTCCGCACCGCGATCGCCGCCGCCGTGACTGCCGGCTGCTCGGACAACACCGGGCCGGGTTCAGGCATGCCGCCACAGCCCGGAAAGGCTGTGATCGGCGCGGCCGGCGGCCAAGTCGTCGCTACGCTTGGCGACAGCGGATCCATCACGCTCGTTGTGCCCGCGGGAGCACTCACCGACACGGTGACGATCTCGCTCACGCCTGTGACGGCGGGCGCGAACCAGCTTTTCTCCGTCGAAGCGAAGCCCGCGGGATTGGAATTCGCGCTGCCGGTCACGCTCACGATCACGCTCCCGGCGAACGAGCCGGCCATCACCGATTCGACGCTCATCGCCTTCGGTCCGTCAACGGCGCCGGCTTTTCTCCCGACCGTGCACGATGCCGCGCATTGCCGTCTCAGCACGACCACGCGATGGCTCGGGTTCGTCGCGCCGGCCGCCGTGAGAGCGAACGTGGTGCGGCTGCCGGGAGCCGCATCCGGCAGGATCCGCGTATCGCATCCATCAGTACGACGCGGCGCGGGGTTCTCTGCGATCCCCACCGATTCGCAGGTCACGCAGATCCTAGGTTTCACGACCACCTTTGCGGCAGTCGTCGCGGCAGCGCAGGCCGCCGTGGACCGCGTCCGCGTCGATGCAAGTCCCGCGGCCGGCGATGGTGCGCTCGCGTCGATGCAATCGCTGCTGCTCGTACAGCCGGTGACCGATGAGCCCGCACATACGCTGGCGCTCGCGTGGCACGACAACGTGTGCAACCGCTTCGATCTCGTGATCGGCGTGCTCCGCGCGCCGGTGTACGACGATGCCGAACAACTGGTAGGCAACGTGCATCTCCTCGCCGACTGGCAGCGCATTGGCGCCGAGATGCTGCCGGTCGCCGCGGACGGCCCGTGCGCGAACGATCCCGATCTGCATGCGAGCGTCGACGCCGCGCTCGACAGCGAGACCACCGAGGTGCTCGCCGGCGTGCAGCGGCGCCGGGCGGCCTTCGATTCCACGAGCACTGTGGGCGTCGACTCACTGATCGGGATCGCGCGCGGTGTCGTGGACCTCGACGCGTTCTTCAAGGCGTACGGCGGGTTGGACGCCACGGAATCGCGTCTCGAGAGCAGCGGACAGGCCGTGGTGAACCAGATGCGGAACGGCGCATACGCGCTCTGCACGAGCGATGGCACCGGCACGATCATGCAGCGCCTGCTCGTGTTCGAGCAGACCGGCGGCGATGCGCTCTCGACGTTCTCGCTGATCGACCTTACCCGCGACGCGCATCTGTGCACCGCGCGCTTCCACTGGGAGATCGACGACAGCATCGGCGCCACGCTCGCGCAGGGAACGCTGGGCGGCGTGTCGCCCGTGCAGTTCGACACGCTCGCGTCCGCGACGATCGCGACGACGAACGGGAAGCTCGTGCTCAGCCAGCGCCTGAACGCGATGCGCTGCCCCGATGGCGCGCCGAGTGCCGAGACGATCGCGCTGCGAGCCGAGAACGGCGTAGAGTCGATGCTCTCGCCGAACGGTGCGGGAGCGTACTTGTCGCCGCCGGTGGAGCGGACGCTGGCGCAGTTGCGCGCCGCGGCGTCGATCACGCTGGACGGTGATGTGGACATGGATGTCTCGCTCAAGCGGAATGGGGATGGCTGCGGCGCGCAGTATCTGGGACTCGTCTCCGGCAACGCGGTGCTGGCGCATGTCGTGGTGAAATTCCGCGGCACGAGTGTGCCGGTCATCACGAATGTCGCGCTGAGAGACGGCACGACGGGAGTGGCATACGCCGATACGCTCAAGGCGACCGCCGGCACGGGCACCTATGCCTGGCAGCTCGTGATGGGCGCGCTGCCGAACGGCATCATGCTCAATGGAGCGAACGGCGTGCTGAGCGGCACGCCGACGGTGGCGGGCGATGCGCCAGTCACCTTTCGCGTGACGAGTGGAACGCAGACGGCGGACAAGGCGTTCACGCTCCATGTCGCGAGCGGATGCGGGCGCGTGGTGAACGGCGATGTGCTCGTCGCGAGCGCATTGGGGCTCGCCGCGATCGCCGATGTGGGGCAGATCAATGGCGCTCTCGATCTCGAAGGCGTGGTGGGCAGCGTGGATCTCCCCTGCCTGACCGTCGTGACCACGCTGCAGATCGGATCGGGGTTCGGCGCGTGGGCCGCGCCGGGCACCGTGTCGTTGAGCGGTCTCACGAGCCTGCAGAATCTGAACATCGCCTCGGCAACGGGACTCACCGCGGTGAATCTGCCGGCCGGATTGCCGTTGCAGTTCGTGTTCATCAATACGCCCGACCTCACGACGCTCTCACGGCTTGGCGACGTGAACGGTCCGTCGAACGGCTTCACGATCGGCGGAACGAAGCTGACTCATGTGCAGGTAGGTCATGTGACCGCGACGAGCATCGAGATCGGCCAGATGAGCGCGCTCACGGCGATCGACATGAACGGTGCGACGTTCTCGACGACGCTGGATTTCTCGGGGAATCCGTCGCTCACCACCGTGAACCTCGGCACGCTCTCGGGACAGAGCCTCACGATCGGCGAGGATCCTCAACTCTCCGACCTGAGCGGCATCTCGTCGAGCAGCGTGGTGCAGGAGTTCTTCTTCGTGCTCGACAACGGATTCGACGAGACCGCCGCGCTCGCCTTCGCCAACCGGATCACCGTGACCGGCGGCGTGTGCCAACTCAAACCGCCGCAGGTCTCCTGCTTCAAGGGCTATACCGGGCCGCCTTGGCACTAGCGCGCTTCGCCTTCGCCTTCGCGTCCTTCACCCGGAACTTCACGATGCGCGTGATGAGCGCGTACGGGACAGGTGCGTCGAGCGGGAACCGCACCGTGCCCTTTGAGGTCTCGTAGCCCGCGAGTTCCTTCTTGAACGCTTGGATGGGTTTGCTCGTAGGGAAGAATCCGATGTGATGCTTGAAGCCGCCGAAGTACACGAGACTCCCGTGCTGCTTGAACACGGGCATTCCGTAGCTGATCCCCTCCTCCGCTCCGGGCGCAGCCTTCTTGACCGTCGCGCGCACTTTCTTCAAAACGGGCTGCACGTCGATCGGGAAACGCGCGATATACTCGTCGATGTCCTTCGCGGCTGGGCCCATCCTCATTGCTGCACCTCCACTCGGTAGCGTTCAGGCGCGTAGCGCTTCGCGAGGATGCCGGTGGCAGCGGCGAGATCGAGGTCGTACACGAGCACGCCCGGTTCGTTGTACGGCAGATGTGCGACGCATTCTCCGTTCGGCGCAATGATGCTCGTCGCCGCCTCCTGGTATCGCACCGCATAATTCACGCTCGCAAAATAGATCGAGTTCTCGACGCTGCGCATCATCATCGCGCGCTCGTAGTACGGCGCCTCGCTAGACCCCCACGTCGTGAGCCGCGCGCCCGATCGCTCGTTGCCGGTGAGCTGCGGGTGGAAGACGATCTGCGCACCGCGCATTGCGGCCCACCGCACGGTCTCGGGATAGCGCCACCCCTCGTGACAGATCGCGATGCCGAACTTGAGCCCCTCGATCTCGAACATCATGCGCGAATCGCCGGGCACATAGAAGCGATCCTCGCTCGGATCGAGTTGCGTCTTGAGTTGCGCGCCGAGTTGCTCGCCCCGAGCGTCGATCACCGCGGCGGCGATCTGACGGCCGGCCGGTGTGATCCACTCGAGTCCGAGGATCACCGCGATGTGATGTTCGCGCGACAATTGCGCGGCGTCGCCGAGCACGCGATCCTGCGTCGCGGCATCCCACGGGATCACGTCGAAGTCCTGCCCGCGAAGCCCCGGCAAGTACGCCTCGGGAAAGCAAACGATGCGCGCGCCGCGCGACGCCGCTTCGGCGATCGCGCGCTCGATCTTCTCCAGGCCGTCCTCGAGCGATGTGGCTGGCCTAGGCGACGCGAGTGCGACGATCAATTCGCGAATCGCTCGGCGGCGCGGGCACGCGCCTTCGCCGCTTCCTCTTCGCGATTCCGTGGCGGCGCGTTGGTGCGGAGCGAGTCGAGCAGCGTGCGCGAGATCACCGCGATCTCCTCGACCGCCGCCGCGAACGCCGCCTCATTCGCTTTCGACGGCGTGTTGAATCCGCTCACCTTGCGAACGAACTGCACCGAAGCGGCGCGGATCTCATCGTCCGTGACCGGCGGATCGAAATTGTAGAGCGTCTTGATGTTCCGGCACATGGCACGCGCTCCATTGAGTGCTCCGGGCGGCGCGGGGTGCGCACGCCCGGAGACTCAATGTTATCCGGCTGCGGCGGGACTACAATGCCGCGAGCACGGCGCGGAGCTTCGAATCGATGTTCCCCCTCCAGCCGCCGTTCACCGCGTCGTACGTATCGCTGTCCTTGGGCTGGAAGCCGGAGTGCACGATCGAGAGCTTCGTGCCGCCGTCCGGAGTGGGCGTGAGCGTCCACGTGACGACGGTGTCCACCATGTTCTCGGGCGGTCCGCTCTGCCACGTGTAGCTGAGCTTCTTGTTCGGCACCGATTCCAGGATCTCGCAGCGGACTGTTCCATCCCATGAGCCCATGGGCTTGGCGGTGAAGGTGAACTTGGCGCCGACGTTCGACGTCATGTCCGACTTCATCAGCCATTTCGAGACCAGCTCGGGATCCGTGAGCGCGCGCCAGACTTTGGCAGGCGCGTGCGGCAGGTCGTACTCCATCGTGACCGACTTGGTATTCGTCTTCGATGTCGCGGTCATGCGTCCATCTCCTTGAGCAGGGCCTGGAGTTTGCCGAGGCGGTCGTGCCAGAACGCCTCGTAGTGGGAGAGCCAATCAACCAACGGGCGAAGACCCTTGGGCTCGACGCGGTAGTACACGAGGCGGCCGGCGCGTCTCTCCCGCACGAGGCCGGCCTTGCGCAGAGCGGCCAGGTGCTGGGAGACGGCCGGCTGCGAGATGTCGAATCGCGCGGTGAGGTCCTTCACCGCCGCCTCGCCGCGGGTGAGCCGTTCGAGGATGCGCCGCCGGCTGGGATCGGCCAGGGCGCGGAAGAGCGTGTCTTCGCGTCGCATGCGACAATGTATAAGTGATGACTTATGCATTGTCAAGACAGCTGACGACGTGAGTCCGCGGAGCCTCCGCGGAGACGCGTGCGTCTGACTCGAACTGCGGCGCGCCGTTATGCGAACTCGCGCAGGACCTCACCGAGGACGGCGGTCGCCTCCGCGATCCGGCGTTCGCTCCATCCGCCGAATCCCAGCAGCAGTCCGCTGCGCCGGTGCGCGCCCACATAGCGCGTGGAGAGCGCGGTCGCGGTCAGTCCGCGCTCGCGCATGCGCCGCACCACGGCGACGTCGTTCACCCCCGAGGGCAGCAGCGTGGACACATGCAATCCTGCGTCCGCGTTGTGCACGGTGAGGAGTCCCTCGCAATGCCGGGCCACGCCGGCGAGCAGCGCGTTGCGGCGGCCCAGATACAGTGTTCGCGAACGGCGGAGGTGGCGCGCGAAGTGCCCGTCACGTAGGAATTCCGCGAGCGCCAACTGGTAGAGCGTTGGCGAGAAAATGTCGAGCGCCTCGCGCGCGGCCACGAAATCGTCCCAGAGCGCGGGCGGCACCACGAGATATCCCACGCGCAGCGCCGGGAAGAGCACCTTGCTGAACGTGCCGACGTACACCACGCGGCCGCGCGTGTCCATTCCCTGCAGCGCCGCGAGCGGGCGGCTCACGTAGCGGTACTCGCTGTCGTAGTCATCTTCGATGAGCCACGCGCCGCGCCGCTCGGCCCACTCGAGCAGCGCGAGCCGCCGCGCGACCGACATTGACGCGCCCATGGGATACTGATGCGACGGCGTGACGTAGGCGGCCCGCGTGCGTGCGCCGAGTGCATTGAGCTCATCCACATCCATCCCCTCTGCGTCCACGCCCACCGGTGCCAGATGTGCGCCGCTCGCGACGAGCGCCCACTGCGCGCCCTCGTAGCCCGGTTCCTCGATCGCGATCCGGTCGCCCGGCCCGAGCAGCACCGTGGCGCAGATGCGCAGCGCGGCCTGCGATCCGGAGACGATGAGCACTTGGTCCGCCTCGCAGCGCACGGCGCGCGACGTGCGCAGGTGCGCGGCGACCGCGGTGCGCAGTGCGTCCAGTCCGGCCGGGTTCCCATACGCCATTTGCATGGGCGTCATCGCGCGCGCATGCCGCGCGACGAGGCGCGCCCAGAGCGCGTGCGGGAAGTGGTCGAGCGCGGGGAGGCTCATGCGAAATGGGCGGAGTCCGCCCTCATCGCGCACGGGCAGTGCCGCGCGCGGGGCGCGCCGCTTCGCGGCCAGCGTCTCCGCGCGCGTGCGCGGCACGGCGTGCATCGCATCCTCCGGCATTGCCTCGCTCACGAAGGTGCCGGACCCCACGCGGCCCTCGAGGTAGCCCTCGTGGAGCAATTGCTCGTACGCCGTGAGCACGGGCAGCCGTGAGACGTGCAGTTCCACCGCGAGCGTGCGCGTGGACGGCAGCCGCTGGCCCGGGCGCAGCGATCCGTCGAGGATGGCGCGTCGAATGCCGTCGTAGATCTGTCGATGGAGCGGGAGCTTGGCGCCTCGCCGGAGGGGGAGGTGCGCGAGGATGTCGGGGCTCGTCGTGCTCTTCGCGCGGCGGCGGACCCGCGGAGTGGTCATTGACCGATCGGTTGGGAGCGTGACAGGGGGCGGACCGCTTCGGAGTGATGATGTGGGGCGGCTCCTCCTGGCGCCAGCCGTTTCTCTAACTTAAGTGGCTATCACAGTCTTGCGATAAGTGGCACTCGCGAGCGTACCGCCCGCCTGCGACTATGCGGCTCCCGATCTCCCCGGAGCAGTTCGATGCGCATGCGACTCTGGACTTCCCTGGCAGCCGTGGCCGGCGCCGTCGCGCTCAGCGCGTTCGCGCGCCAGCCACACCGTGCACTCGCACGCAGCCCGGAATGCGGCCGCCGAGCCGCGCGACGGATCCCACGATTTCGATTTCTGGATCGGCGACTGGAACAATCACAACAAGCGCCTGGTCAAGCGCTTGGCCAACTCACACGAATGGCAGGAGTTCGAGTCCACGCATTACGCGGTGTCACTCATGGGCGGCATGGCCAACTACGATGAGTTCGTCACGACCTTCTTCGGCCCCGACTGGCACGGCATGACCGTGCGCGTCTACGACAAGGAGACGCACCTCTGGAGCCTCTATTGGGTGAACACCAAGGGCGAGATGGACCCGCCGGTGGTCGGCTCGTTCGTGAACGGCGTCGGCACCATGAAGGGCACCAGCAGTTCGAGGGCAAGACGATCCTGGTGCGCTTCATTCTGGTCGCAGATCACCAAGAACAGCTGTCACTGGGAGCAGGCCTTCTCCACCGACGAAGGGAAGACGTGGGAGACCAACTGGATCATCGAGTCGAAGCGCGCCGCCACGGGAGGCATGTGAGGCTCCCGGCGCGCGGCGAAGTGCGGCGATGTTGGCCTCGCTTGCCACTTGCGGGATCGCTGGGCGGATCGCGGTCGGCCGCGCAGCAGACATCAGCTACCGGCATTCTCGCCGATCGTCGAGCTGCGACAATACACGCTGCATCCCGGCAAGCGCGATGTGCTCATCGCGCTGTTCGACGGAGCGTTCATCGAGCCACAGGAAGCGGCCGGCGCCACGATCATCGGCGAATTCCGGAATCTGGACGACCCGAACAAGTTCGTGTGGCTCCGCGGCTTTCCGGACATGCCCTCGCGCGCCGCGGCGCTCACTGCGTTCTACGATGGTGCGGTCTGGAAGTCCAAACGCGACTCGGCGAACCTGACGATCATCGACAACGACAACGTGCTCCTGCTCCGCCCCGCGCACGCCGGAACGGGGTTCACGCTCGATACACGCGATCGTCCCCCGCGCGGCACCACCGGCGCCGGGCACGGGATCATCGTGGCAACGATCTATCACATCGATCCCACCGACGCGAAGGAAGCCGAGTTCATCGCGTTCTTCGATCGTACGCGTGACGCCGCTGCTCGCGCAGGCCGGCGCACCGGTGCTCGCGACGTTCGTGCCCGAGCGGAGCGCCAATAATTTTCCGCGGCTGCCGGTGCGCGAAGGCGCGCATGTGTTCGTGTGGTTCACACGATTCGCGAATGAATCCGCGTATGCGCGTTTCACGTCCACGCTCGCCGCCATTCCCGCGTGGCGCGATTCCGTGGCGGTGGAACTGAGCTCGAAGATCCGTGAACCGCAGACCCTGCGCCTCTCACCGACAGCGCGCTCGCTGCTCCATGATTGAACGACCGCTGATCGCCCTCATCTGCTGCGCCACGCTGCTCGCCGCACCGCGCGATGGTTCGCACGATTTTGATTTCGAATTCGGCCGCTGGCACACGCACCTCCGCCGGCTCATGCATCCGCTCTCGGGCTCCACCACGTGGGTCGAGTACGACGGCACGAGCGTCGTGAGCAAGGTGTGGGAGGGCCGCGCGAACCTGGTCGAGTTGGTCGTCGACGGCCCCGCCGGTCACTTCGAGGGGCTCAACCTGCGGCTCTACGATCCGCAGTCGCACCAATGGAGCCTGAACTTCGCGAGCGCCAAAGGCGGTACGATGAGCCAGCCGACCATTGGCGAATTCACGAATGGCCGCGGCGAGTTCTTCGACCAGGAAACGTTCGACGGTCGCGCGATCTTCGTGCGCTTCGTGATCATCCCGGTGTCGGCGGACTCGGTGCGGTTCGAGCAGTCGTTCTCTCCCGACGGCGGCAAGACCTGGGAGCTCAACTGGGTCGCCGTCGATACGCGGGCCGAGCACTGAGCTACGCGAGCGGCAACCGATCGTCGGTGTGGGTGGCCCGGTCATGCCGCGCGATCAGCCGCAGCGCAGTCTCGCAGGCGCGGCCGCGGCCGAGTGATCCTACGAAACGGCATGTCGCATAACGGGTGCTGGCGGCGTCGTAGCGCTTGAGCCAGTCGTCATGGGCGCGGTCGGCCGCGGCATCCTCACGCGGGAAGAGGCGATCCGGCCGCGGCAGACCGCAGCGCCACGGCTTGGGCGTGAGCCGCGCACGAAAGCATTCCTGCACGCGCGTGAGCTCCACGTACTTGGGATCGGAGCCGAACGCGGCGAGCGTCGCCGCGGTCTCGCGCGACGCGGGATCGAATAGGTCGTGCGTGACGAGCACGCGCCAGCCGGCGCGCGTACGATAGACGCGCAACGCCCAATCGGGATGCGCGGTCGCGAACGACGAGATCGTTTCGGGCATCGTCGGCTCCGCCGGCGGCGGCGCGCCGCCGAACATTCGCTTGAGCAGCGCCATCGAGTCCGCCCTGCCCCGGCGGGTCATCGACATCCACGAACATCAACCGCGCCGTATTCAGCACCTCGGCACCGTAGCCGTTCCGCGTGACCAGCGCTTCCAGCTCGCCCGACGGATCGCGCAATTCCTCGAGGATCTGCTCGCGGATGGGGCGGTTGGCGTAGGTATACGGTTCCGGGAAATCCGCGCCGCTGGTGACGCGCGCCGAGAGTCGCGCGAGGGCGTCCTTTGCGCGCGAGCGCGCTTCGTCGAGGCTCGCATCGGACCAACCGAAAGCACTTCAGCGGCAACTCCTTGCCATCGCGCGTCGAGACCGTCGCGGAGGTGGACGCCCACATTTTCGGAATGCGCATGAGGTCTCCCTCTAGCCGCAGAGCGCGTGAACCTGGGTCCAGCTCGCCTCGAATGCCGCGCGATAGCGAACGCCGGCGGGCGAGACGAGATCGAAGTCGCCGCGCACCGGCGCGCTCGCCATCACGCGTTGGAATGTGACTCGCCCACCGAGCTCCACGGGCATGTTCTTTCCGACAGCATAGTATGCGTTACCCGTCTTGCCATCGCGGTCCGGAAAACGAAAGCTCACCGAGTCCTTCAGATTCGGCGCCTGCCAGATCGAGATTCGGATCACCGCGCTGTCGCTCGCGCCAGCGAGACCGTGGGCGGGGACAGCGATCATGAAGGCACTGCCATCCCATGGCGCGCAGGTGTTGGATATCGTCGCCTTGATGGGTGCGCCCGCCTGGTGAGCTGTCGCGAGCACGAGACTCAGCGACAACCGTGCGATCGCGACTCTCATTCTGGCTGCTACCCTTGCCGCTTGAAGAATTGGACCGCGCGCTCGTGCTTCTGCGCCGCGGCCCGCGTGCCGAAGGTGCCCAGGTTGCGACGCTTCCCCGTGCGCGGGTTCTTCTTGCGGGAGTACAAGCGATACTTCCCGGATTTGAGTTTGCGGATCATGGGATCATCTCCTCGCGTAGTGTTCGGCCCCCAGAAAATGAAGCGAAACGTACGGTTCGTTGCCAATGACCCAACTATCGTGCGGCCGCGCGGGAATGTGGAAGAGATCCCCCGCGCCCATCTCGATCACGGTCCCATCCTCGAAGGCGGCCGTCGCCGCGCCCGCGATCACGAGGCCCACGTGCTCCACGGTACAAAGCGGCGCGCCGACGGTCGGCCCGACGTGCACCGACCACTTCCACCCGGGCTGATACGTCGCGCGCCCGATCGTCATGCCGCCGAGCTTCACGACCTCGAAGCGTCCGAGCGTCATCTCGCGGCACTCGTCGGGCCGCTCGAAGCGCTTCAGTATCATGCCGACGTTCATTGGTCTGCTCTCACGAGTGCCCACACGTCGTTGCGGTACACGAAATGTGGCGAACCGTTCTCCAGCACGGAATACTTGCCGCCGGCCATGTACAGCTTGTCGTCGAAAAACCACACCGCCGGCGCGCGGCGCGGTGACGAGGGCGCGCTCTCCTCGCGCCACGCCATCCGCGTAGTCACTCGGCTGCCCACGGCCATTTGACGCGATGAACGCCCCGGGAGATCCACTTCCGTAGCGCCTCAAATGCCGGGATCCTGGAGAGCCGCGCGACGTCGCCCGAGCGTTCAGTTCGGAGGAACGCCACCATGGCGATGATGAAGGCGATCACAGTGCGACTCCGACCCGCTCGCCGATCTGTCGGAGATGGTGATGCAGATGCGCCACGTAGTCCGCCATGAAATAATCGAGCGTCGCCGGCTGGTCGGCCGGTACCTCGCGCCACGCGAGCTCGTGCAGATTGTGCCTGCGATGCTGTTTCATGCGCACCTCCTCTGGCACACCGGCCATCACGCGCGCAATGTGCCGGTTGTACGACGACCAGAGCGCCACGAGAACGGGCCACGGCGCGTTCTGATAGTCCTGCGCCGCGACCCACGCGTCCTGATCGTACGGCAGGAAGATCAGATCATCCTGCCACCGCGCGCGAACGAACCGCTGATGATTATTCGACGCGGAATCGATGAGATGGCCGACGATCTCCTTGGCCGACCACTTGCCCGGTGCGGGGCGCTTCGCGTTCACATCGTCGGGCACCGCAAGAAGCCGCGGCGTCACCCGTGCCACGGTGTCGGTGAGATCCGTCACGTAGTCGCTGCTCACCGGCCGAGCGCCTCTCCGAATGCCAGGATCAGCCCGTTGCAGTCCTTGATCACGAGCTCCCTTTGTTCATAGACGCGATCGGTGGTCTCCTCCACGATCTCCACCCCGCGCGCGCGCAACTCGGCGGCGAGCGCGTCCACGCCGGTCACGCGCAGATACGCGTCGTACGCAACTCGTGCGCGATTCGTCGGCGCGCCCGGCTTGTCGGCCCGGCTCAGGAAGATCTCGATCGCTCCACGGCGAACGATCGCGAACACGGTGCCGCTCCCATTCTCAAGATCGAGCTGGTTCGTGATCTCGAAGCCGAGCATGTCGCGGTACCAGTGCGCGGTGCCGAGCACATCGGGCACGCTGAACTGCGGCGCGACGGAGAGGAATGTCGTCATTGCGGTGCGCTGAAGATGGCGGCGTGCGGGAGCGCCGGACCGTACTCTCCGCCCGGCCACGAGCGCCGGTTGAAGTCCACGCCCAACCGCTTCGTGACGGGGTCCCGGAACGTCGTGTCGAGCGAGAGCACACCCGCAACGGAATCGAACCGCGCGATGAGCAGGCGATGATCCCCGCTGTTCGACGTGAGCACGATCCGGTCGGTGTGCGGTTCGCGCGCCGTCCAATGCGGATCGTACGTCGGGGCCGGCGCGAAGACGCTCACTTGCCTCGGATGGTGCGGGTCCGCGATGTCATAGACGAGATACACTCTCGCCGTTCCCACGGGCATGATCCAAAAATGTGAGAACAGCAGCGGCACGCCGCATGCACTATAACGCGGCTGCGGCAACGACAGCACGTGCTCCACGGTGGGCGACGAACCCTTGAGCCCCGAGAGATAGAAGAATCCGCAATTCCACGTGTTGAGGAACGCCGACGTGTCGCCCGGCAGGAAACGCACCTCGAACGGGAGCCGCGACGTGGAGTCGCCGGCGATCGTCGGCATCGCGACAGTCTTGAGCAGCGAGAGATCCGACAGCCGCCACAGCTGGATCACATCCGCGCTCGGAATGTCGCTCCATCGGCGAACTGGTCGTGACGATCCGGTCCGCGGCCGGCGCGATGTCCATCGAGTACGTTCGGATCGGCGCGCCCTTGAACGCCGCGTCCGCCGAACTCACGGTCTGCAGCAGTTTCCCCTGCGGCGAGAAGATCGCGAGTCCGCCGGGATCGCCCGGCGCGCGGCCGTTGCCGAACTGCAGCGTGGCCACCACGCGGCCATCATCGAGCCGCGTGAAGCTGTGCGGGTGCGAGAATCCCGGGATGCTGTCGATCGTGGCCGCGATCCGCGGCGCGAGAGGGTCCGTGAGGTCGAAGAGATACGTGCGCCCCGCCATATAGGCGTTCGCGAAGAGCCACCGGTCGTGCGACGGCATTCGCATCTCGGTGTGGTGCGGCATCGTGCCCGCCGCGTTCAGCGGCACGGCCCCCACGACCATCGCGTACGACGCGCTCTTGGGATCCGCGTCGATCACCGCGAGCAGATCACTTCCCGTCCCCTTCACATCATCGGCGCCCGCGAATGCGAAGATGTACGACTGCGACGGGCGCGTGTTCCTCCTGCCGCCGCACGCGAGCGCGCCGACGGCGGCGATGACGATGAGGGCACGGGTCACAGTGCGCACCCCGGAATTCTAACGTCTAGCGCTGCGGCGCCGCGAGACTCCTGGTCAATTGCGTTCGCAGGAGCGCGCGGACGAACGTTCCGGAATCCGCGCTCGCCGGAATGAATGCGAGCGCCGGCCTCAGTTCCGCCTCGGCCACCCGCGTTTCCCCGTGCGCGACGAGGAACGCGCCATACTCCGCGACGATCGCCGGATACGCCGCGCTGTCCACGCGCGTACCGCCCGCCAGTGCCGCGAGCGCCGCACGATAAAGTGAGTCTGCGCCGCTCGCATCGCCCTCGGCCGCCCGCGCGCCGGCCCCGGCGGCCAGGAGCCGCGCGAACGAGGGCGGGATGCGCCCGTACCGCTCCTGCACGTACGCCATCACCGGCTTCGCGACGATCCCGGCCTCGCGCCCGTTGCCCGCCTGAAGCCGAATGAACGCGAGCCGCTGCCCCGCGTTCAACGAGAGGTCGTGCCGCTCTCCGACGCGCTTCGCTGCAGGCCTGCATACGCTGCCGTCGCATTCGCGATCGCCGGACGCGCCCTCGCCGAGCGCCGCCTGGTACGACGCGAGCAACGAGAGACTGTTCAGCGCCTCCGGATGCCCCGCGCCCATCACGCTCCGGAACATTTCGCTCGCGCGCTGCGATGTCGCGACGGCCGCGCTATCGTGGAACCGCATCGACTCGAACAGCGCCATGCGGTCGAGCGCACGCGCGAGATTCAGACCGCCGCCGACATCCACCTGCTCCAGGCCCGACACGGCCGTCTGCAAGCGTGGCGCCGCCGCCACGAGATCGCCGCGCTTCATCTCGATCATCGCGAGGTTCGACTCGCCCACGAGGAACTTCACATCCAGCGGCGCGAGCACGCCGCGCCGGTGCAGCTGCGCCGCTGTGACCGCCGACTCGGCTGCGACGAGCCGGTCCTGCGCCGAAAGCAGCGAACCGAGATCGCTCAACCGCGACGCGGTGATCGTGTCGTTCGCCCCTGTGAGCCGCACCTGCATCGCGAGCGACTGCCGATAGAGCGATTCCGCCGCGGCCGGCTGGTCCAGCCGCTTCTTCGCCGTCGCGAGGATGTCGAGCGCATCCGACAGCGCCTGGCTCTCCTCGCCGCCCGCTGCGCGATACGCCGCCAGCGCGCCGGTGAGCAGCGAATCCGCTTCGCGATATTCGCCGCGGTCGTTCAAGCCCCACGCCACGGCCATCACTTGATCGAGCACTTCCTGCGACCCCGCGCCGTACACCAGCCGCGACGCCGCCAACCCCTTCCGATGGAGACTGTCGGCCTGCGCAACGAGATCGAGGTGCGCGTACGTGTTTCCCAGCACCTCGTACAACTCGGCGGCCACCGCGGGCTCGCTCGCCATCAGGCTATCCACCTGCTGCGTGCCGCGGTCCAGCAGCTGGCGCACGGAGAATTCCCGCCCCAGGGCGATATTGGGATCCGCCTGATGCAGCAGATCCACCAGGAACTCCTTCACCCGATCGGCGCGCGCCGCCTCGATCCGTGCGGCGCGCGCCTGATAGATGGTGCTCGCCACACCGCCGATCACCGCGAGCGCGACCACCGCCGCGGCCGCGACGCCCACGCGGTGACGGCCGACGAATTTCCCCGCGCGATAGCCGAAGGAGTCCGGACGCGCGAGCACCGGCCTGCCTTCCCGGTACCGCCGCAGGTCCTCGAGCATCGCCTCGGCGGATGCGTATCGGCGCGCGGGATCCTTCTGCAGGGCCTTGAGCACGATCGTGTCCAGATCGCCCGAGAGCAGACGACGCGACGGCGCATCGCCGCGTCGTGCGGCTCGGCGCCTCCGGATCGGTGGAGCACACGACGCGCTCGATCTCCGCCGCGGTACGCTTCTCGAAGCGGTGCGCGCGCTGCCCGGTGAGCAGTTGGTACAGCACCGCGCCGAGCGAGTAGATGTCCGTGGCCGCGGTCACGCGCTCGCCGCGCACCTGTTCCGGCGAGGCGTACTCCGGCGTCATCACGCGCCCGTACGCGAGCGTCGTTTCCGGATCCGAGGCGCCTTGGTCGCCGAGCAACTTCGCGATGCCGAAGTCCAGCAACTTCACGACGCCGGCATCGGTGACGAAGATGTTCGCGGGCTTGAGGTCGCGGTGCACGAGCAGATTCTGGTGCGCGTACACGACCGCGCCGAGCACTTGCTCCATGAGCGCGAGACGGGCGGGCACGCCGAGCTTGAGGTCGTCGCAGTAGCGATCGAGCGGCCGTCCCGCGACGTACTCCATGGCGAACCATGGCAATCCCGCGTCGGTGACGCCGCCATCGAGCAGGCGCGCGACGCCCGGATGCGCGAGCGTCGCGAGGATGCGCCGCTCCTCGAGGAAGCGGCGAATGAGCAGCGGGTCGTGCTCGCGGCCGCGGCGAATCAGCTTGAGCGCCGCCGTCTGAGAGAACTGCCCGTCCGCGCGCTCGGCGAAGAAGACCTCGCCCATGCCCGCCCTCGCCGAGCACCCGCACGAGACGCCACACGCCCACCGTATCGCCAAGCCGCACGCGCGGACCGATCTTCCTCTTCGAGCTCGATCATCAACGGGCCCGCGACATCGGCGATCGACCGCTCGAGCGGGCCGTTCGGGTCCTCGCCTGCCACGAGCATCCGCTCGACGCGCGTGCGCAATTCGTGGTCCGCGCCGCACGCACGTGCCAGGAACGCGCCGCGCTCGGCCTTCGGGAGATCGAGCGCCTGCTCCAGGATCGGCTCGATCCGCTCCCAGGCGTTGAGATCGGCCTTTGTCACGCGCGCCCGTCGTCCAGCGCGGCAGCGAGCCATCCTTTGGCTTTGATCCAGTCGCGGCGCACCGTACGCGCCGTGATGCCGAGCGCGGCGGCGGTCTCCTCCTCCGTAAGACCGAGGAAGTAGCGGCACTCCACGACGCGCACCAACCGCGGGTCGAGCGCCGCGAGACGCTCCAGCGCGTCGTTGAGTTCGAGCACCGCGTCGGCGCTCTCGTCCTGCGCGAGCGCGATGCCGCTCAAGCTCACGCGCTGCCGTTCGCCGCCGTGCCGCTCTACATTGCGCCGCCGCGCGTGCTCCACGAGGATGCGGCGCATCGCGATCGCCGCGACGCCCACGAAATGCGCGCGGTCCGCCAGCTCCACGCGCGTCTGGTCCACGAGGCGAAGGTATGCCTCGTGCACCAGCGCCGTGGTGGTGAGCGTATGATCGGGCCGCTCGCGCCGCATGTAGCGCTGCGCGAGTTCGTGCAATTCGGCGTAGACCAGCGGCAACAGCCGGTCGATCGTGCGCTGGTCGCCGCGCGAGAGCTCCAGCACCAGATCCGTGGCCGCGGCCGGCGGCTGAGGCGGCATGGGCGAGTGGTAGAGGACGGTGGAACGGCGGCGCCCGAGAACCCGCCTGAGCGCCGCACGATCCGCTGCCCCAACATACGCGCCCCACGCGCGACGCGGTATCACCGCGCGCGACCGGCGATCACTTGTCGATCGTGATCGTCGCACCCTGTAACGAGAGGCCGGTCTTGGTGAATCCCGACGCGGTGACGCCGGTGAGTGTCGCCTGGTAGGTGCTCGTGCTCGTGCCACTCGGACCGGTGGACGAACTCCCGCAGCTCGCGAGCGTGACGCCGCACACCATGAGCAGCGCGAGCATCGCGAGGCGGCGCCGGCGACGCATGGCCGGCACCAGGAACAACGGCAGCACCGCGAGCGCCGCGCCGCCGCCCAAGCGCTGGGCCAGCGTGGTGCTGAAGTCGTACGTGACGAGGATGTCCACGGGCGCGGTGATCGCGAAGGCGGGGTTCAAGGTGAGCGTCACCGAGCCGTCGTTCGCCGCGAACGCGCCGCTCGCGAGGACGGAGTCGGTACCGTCAACGAGGCCGTTCCCGTTCCGGTCGAGATAGACCCGGACCGCCGTGACATCGACCTGCTCATTGCCGCTCCCCTGCGCCTTGATCGTGATGTCGTCCAGCGTCGCGAGCGATGTGGGCGTGAGCGCGAACTCGAGCATCGGCACGCTGATCGCACCCTTCTGCACCACCTGGTTGGGTGGCGTGCTGCCGCCGAGTGCCACCGTAACGGGCAGGCCATGCACAATGCACGGCGCGGTGTTGTTCGACTGGTTGTTGTCGGGCGGCGGATCGTCGCTGTAAGGCGGATTGCCGCTGGAGACCCGCACGCCGACGCAGAATTGCGTCAACGTCGGCGGCGGCGCGTTCGGATCGGGATCAGGCGCGCCGCTGTAGCGAAGTGTGAACGTGGTGCTGTCGCCGGCCGGGAGGTAGGCGAGGCTGCAGTTGATGCCGCCCGTCGGATACGTGTAGCAGTTGCCGTCCGATGCGGACCATGCGATCTGGACATCCGGCGCATCTTCGAGACTGTCGCCGAGGGTGGCGAGGCTGATCGCGTACGCGTTGTTCGGCCCATGATTCACGACGCGCCAGGTGGAGCTCATGACCTGTCCGCCGTACGAGGAACGGACGAGGGCGACGCTGAGATCGGCGTTGAAGTGATAGTCGGGGAGCGTGCGGGCCGTGTCGACGAAGCTCGCCCCCTTTGGCAGATACTGGATCTGCGAGAAGTCCACCACCTCCGAATCCGGATCTGAGAAGTAGGAGGAGCCCGCATCGGGGATCCCGTTCAACACCGCCGTCGCGCCGTACGCGATGGTACCGTGGCAGGCATGGAAGTCGACCCATGTCAGCGTGTTGGCGTTCGTGAGTACGTTGTGGCAGGTCGCGTTCGTCGGGACGCCGCCGCTCGACGAGGCAGTGGTCACGATCGCCTCGCCCGTGCCACTCGCGCGGCCGCCGAGCATATAGACATCCACCGAGAATGCGCAGTCGCGCCAAGTGATCGGCACGTCTACGCTGGTCCACTTGTTCGCGACGATAGTGAACGTGACGTTTGTAGCGGTCGCGCGGCAGGGACCGTAGACGCCTTCCACGAGTGCGAGCGTATGGGAGCCGGGCGTGAACTCCTGCGTGAAGATCTCCTCGAGCCCGCTCGGCCCTTGGATCCAGGTCCGTGAGAGACTCGCATCGGGGAAGCTCCCGCCAACGAGGTGCAGGCTGACGAATCCGGTTTGCGCACTCGCCGCAATGACTGGGGCGCCGCACAGAGATGACGGCGAGAGTGAGCGTGAGTTGAAGTCGATGACGCATGGCGGTTCTCCGGGAGGGGCCCGACATCGGGCCGTGATTGACCTCTACCGGAGAAGCGCGAACTCACGCGGAAAAGCGGACATCAGGCGGCCGCGTCCCCCGCCCGGCTCTCTTAGTGGCCGGAAGCGCCTCCGTGCCGCTCGAGCCGCGTGCGCAGGTGCCGCTTCACATCGAACCACTCCGCGGCGAGGATGCTGAACATCACGCTGTCTCGCACGGTGCCGTCACGCCGCGCCTGGTGGTGGCGGATCACACCGTCGAGATGCGCGCCGAGCGCGGCAATGGCGCGTTGCGACGCGAAGTTGAAGTTGTCGGTGCGGAGGCCGACCACCGCGCACTTGAGCGTGTCGAATGCGTGGCCGAGCAGCAGCAGCTTGCACGCGGTGTTGATATGCGTGCGCTGCCAGCGCTTGCCGTACCAGGTGTAGCCGATCTCCACGCGGTCGATGGGCGCGACGATGTCATGGTAGCGCGTGCTGCCCGCGATGGTGTTCGTCGCGAGATCGCGCACCGCCCACGGCAGCATGTGCCCCGCCTGCTGCCCCGCGAGCGCGTCGGCGATGTACTTGGCCGTGAGGCCGGGCATGGGCACGGCCGTGTACCAGAGTTCGTAGAGTTTGCCGTCGGACGCCGCCTCACGCAGCGCCGCTTCGTGCGACGCCGCGAGCGGTTCGAGTCGCACTCCGTGACCCTCGAGAGCGGTCGACGCGAGCGTGATCATGAGGGCGCCGGTGCGTTCACGCGCAGCAGCACTCGGCAGGCGAACGTTCGCGGGTTCGTCCCGATGGTGAGCGTGTCGCCGCGGATATGATAGACGCGCCGCTGATCGGTGCCCACATAGCTCGGCAGCGTACCGCCCACCACATGGTGGATCACCGTAGAGTCCGACGTGATCGTATAGGTGCCATAGTAGCCAAGGTAGCCATCGCGCTGCATGTGGAGCTGTTCGGCGATGACCGCGTCGTCGACGATCCCATTGTTCGTTGCGCTGCGAGTGCGCGAGATCTGGATGGAGAGCCGGCCATCGCGCCCATAGACGAAGAGCCCATTAGGGTCCGATCCGAACGGTTCGAAGACCTCGCCGAGTGTATCCACCATGCAGAACTTCGCGACACGCCACGTGCCGGCGAGCGCCGGTGCGTTCCGATGCGGCTGCCCACTCGTGGCGAGCAGCCCGGCGAGCGCCACCGCGCACGCGGCGCGCACTACTTCTTCGGCGCCGCCGCGCCCTCCGTCAGCGGCATCGATCCGCTCTTCTGCGTGTTCGCGAGATGGTCCCAGTTCGCCATCGCGTTGAGCACCATTGCGAATGTGCCCTGCGACTCCCAGCGCCAGAGCGGACGGATCGCGAAGAGCACCACGTTCCCCTTCCCTACGGGCGCGTCGATCACCGCCGCCTTGCCCACCAACTCGCCGCCGCCGGCCAACAGCCCCGAGAGCAGCAACGAATCCGCGCGCGGATAGAATCGCACGATCACCTTCGCGCGCTCAGCCTCCACCTGCTTGAGAATGGTGGAGTCGATGCCGCTCGTGATCTGCAGCGTGTCCTTGGTCTGCACCTGCAGCACCGGCGCGCCGCCGAAGTACACCGGGAAACTCGGCGCGTCGTCATAGCCATAGAGGATCGGGCTGCTCTTCGTCACCTGTTGCGCTCGCAGGATGGAGCCCTGCGCGCGAAGGCCCCGCGCATCGGCGAGCTGCAACGTGGGATTGAAGCCGAGCGCTACGACGAAGGAACTCGTGGATCCTTCGGTGATCAGCAGCCCGCCGCGCTCCACGAACTGCCGGAGCGCGTTCGCGCCGGCGAGCCCCATGCCGCCGCGAATATCATCGGTCTCGTCCCACAGTCCGAGATTCGGCGTCGCCGCCGTCTTCTTCCATGGCACCGCCGGCCCGATCATCGGCCGGCCATTGAGCAGCGTGCTCGGCGCTCCGTTCACGTGCGGGAATACCACGACGTCGAACTTGTCGAGCGCGCCCGGCTTCTTGAGCGACTGGTCGGAGATCGACGTGTACGGCACGCCCATCTGGTCGAACGCATAGCGAACCCAGCCTTCATTCTGCGTCTCGAGCCACGTGTGCACGATGGCCACGCGCGGCACGGAGAGCGTGTAGCGGCTCACCGAGATGGTCTGCTTCGTGGTGACGCCGCTCAAGCCCATCGCCGCGATCGTCTTCATGCGGTCGGTGCTCAGGCCCGAGACCATGAACGTGCCCGCCGGGAATTGCTGGCCGCCCACGGCGAACGAAGCTTCCGCAACAGACACCGTTGCGCCGGCGACTTTCCATGGCAGCGCGGCCGCGCGCCAATCGCCTGTGTTGCGGATGATCGCCACCGCACCGTTGCCGCCGGAATCCGCGACGAATCGTGCCCACCGCCACCGCATCGGCCGCGAGCGGAGTCATGTCTTTCGCGAGCACCGCTGAGTCGCCGATCGGATACGCGATCACATGGCGCAGGAGGTCCAGCGTCCATCCGGTGTCGTCGTACGGCGGCGGCTCGTTGGATCCGAATCGCTGCATCGCGAGCAGCGTGCGCACGGTGCCGGTGTTCGGCTGGTCCATGCGCACGATCCAGTCGCCCTTCTTCACGCTCACATCTCTCGGCTTGCCGCCGAGCTTGCGCATGCTGTCGGCGCGAATGCTGTCGGCCGGCAGCATGGGCGGCGCGCCCGGCTCGGTGGGCCGCATGTTGCTGCCCACTTCCACCGGACGGGGCGCATCGAACGTCGAGAAATCCGCGGTGGCGACATCCACCACGGTGCCCTGCGCGCGGAAGAGATTCACCAGCGCCGCCGCTTCGCCCGCGTGCCGCTGATCGTGCGGGATCACGTACGCGTACGGCGCGCTCGTGCGGCCGCGGTGCACCATGCGGTCCACCTTCGCGGCGTAATTCTCGAGGAAGGTCTGACGGTGGTCGGCGACGTAGCGCAGCGCGATCAGAACGCCCGATTGCTGATAATTGATGTTCGTGCGGATGCACCACTTGATGCCGTTCACCGGCGGATTCATCCGGTCCCACTCCTTCTGCACCGCGTCGCTCGCGAGATGCACGGTGTGACACTCGGCGCCTTGCGATGTGTACGTCTCGTAGAAACGTCCGATGGAATTGTGCAGGCTCGCCACCGAGAGGATCGTGTAGTTCGGCGCCCAGCCATCGTAGAAGCCGTGCGTCCACACGCCGGGCAATCCGCGGCGCGTGAGCTCGGTCATCTCCTGGTACGCGAGCGTATGCAGCTCGTCGGTGAGGATCGCGTCGAACTCATCGTTGTACGGTCCCGTGCCGGTGCTCGTGTAGAGGAACGGCACCGACTCGTGCAGGTCGTGCGCCACCGTGGGGTGCCACGACAGGAATACTCTCACGACGTTCTGCGTGAGCTTCTGCGACAGCACCATCGCGTCGCGATTGTTGTCGTGCGCGGTGTACTTCCCCCAGTAGATGAGCGGCACGCCGTAGTTGCCGATCTTGAGCGCGCGCGACTCGGCGAACGCGTCCACCTCGCGATCGCGGCCGTCAGTCTCGAGCACGGGCGTGATGAGCGTGATCACGCCGGCGCGGATCGCCTTCATGTGATCCGATTCGTCCACCGCGAGACGATAGGCCAACTCCATCAGCATCTCGGGACTGCCCGTCTCGGGCGAATGGATCGAGCCGGTGAGCCAGTACACCGGTTTGGCATCGCGGATGAGCGTCGCGCGTTCGGCCGCGCTCACGTTGCGCGTATCGGAGAGCTTGGCGAGCATCGCGCGATAGTCATCGATGTGCGCGATGGTGGCCGAGTCACCGATGGCGACCGCGAGCATCTCGCGCCCTTCGTCGCTCATGCCGGCGGAGTAGAGTTTCACGCGCGGCGAGGCGGCGGCGAGCGCGTGGAAATATTTGTTGATGTCCGCGACGTGAGAGAGGCGGCCGACCGTCCCCGGTACGTAGCCCAGGACCTTGAGCGGCGACGGCACCGTGGCCGACGCCGGGAGGTAATTCACGAGCTCGGTGGTGAACACCCACTTGGGATCGGTGGGGGTGAGCTGTTTGATCTGCGCGGTGTACGCGGAGTCGATGGGCTGCTGGGCGGCGAGACAGGATGCGGCGGCAGCGAGCGCGGCGGCGAGGAGCCGGGAGTGGGATTTCATCATGGAGGGGAATATGCGCGCGGGCGCGGGGAGGGCAACTGAACTGCATTGGACAGGATTAACATGATTTTACACGATGAACTGCCGTTCAATCATGTGAATCATGTTAATCCTGTCTAGCGGTTTTTTTCGGTGAACCACGGATTCAAGCGAAACGGGAAACGGGATCGGGTGGTGAGTCCCGCTTCCCGCTTCCCGCTTCCCGAGCAGTTATTGCTGTTGCGGCGCCACCGCCACTCCATGCGGCCCGTTGCCCGCCGTGAACGGCATGCCCGCCACTGGCACGAGCGCACCGGTGTTCGGATCGTACGTCCACGCCGACACATTGCCCGAGCCGTTGTTCGCGACGTACACGTACTTCCCCGATGGATCGATCGTGATGCCGTACGGCCCCGTGCCCGCCGTGAAGGGCGAGCCGCTCAACTCGGTGAGCGCTCCGGTGGACCCGCTGATGCTGTAGCCCGACACGTTGCCCGACGCATGGTTCGCCACGTACACGAACTTCCCGGTCGGGTCCACCACGATGCCGTGCGGCTGGCTCCCCGACGAGAAGGGCGAACCTGAGATCTGCGTGAGCGCGCCGGTGCTCGTGTTCCGCGAGTACACCGACACATTGCCGTCCAGGTGATTGGTGACGAGCACGTGCATGCCCGACGGATCCACGGCCACATCGAACGGTGTGTTCCCCGTCGCGAAGGGCGCGCCCGCGACCGGCGTGAGCACACCGCTGCTGGGGTCGATGCTGAACGCCATGATCGAGTCCACCGAATGGTCGGTCACGTACAAGTGCTTGCCGCTCGGATCCACCGCGACGCCGCGCGGACCGGTTCCGGCAGCGAACGGCGACCCTGCCACCGCCGTGAGGGCGCCATCCGATCCGATGGTGTACGCCGAGACGTCGTTCGTTTGTTCGTTGGCCGCGAAGAGGAATTTCCCGGCGTTGTCGATCGTGATCCCACGCGTGCCCGTGCCGGCACCGAAGGCGGAGCCCGAGATCTCGGTGAGCGCGCCGGTGGCGGCGTCGATCGACCACGCGGGAGATGTCATCGTCGCCGCTGTTCGCCATGTACACGAACCGTCCGCTCGGATGCACCGCGACCCCGCGCGGACCCGTCTCGCCCATGTACGGCGATCCCGATACCTGCGTCAGCGCGCCGCTGCTGCCGATCGAGTAATCGTACAGATCGTTGGAACTCTCATTGCTCACGAACGCGAACTTGGGCACGCCCGAGGAGCCGCCGCCCAGGACGTCGTTCGGCGACCCGCCGGAACATCCCGCTATCATCGCCGCCGCCAGCATCGAGCCGGCCGCGGCGAGCCTGACCGCGCGATCCTTGCTCATGATTCCCCCGTTGATCTCTTAATGGCTCGATGGCCCGGTTTGTTTGCCGAATCGGAACACGACGCCGGCGCTGATCCGCCAGTCGTTCTCCGACCCGTTCAGGAAGTGGGTGTCGATGTAGTCCACCTGCGGCACGCGGATCGCCAGCCCCGGCTTCAGGATCCAGTCGATGCCGCCGCCCACCATCCAGGTGTAGTCGCTGGCCGTCTCGGAGAGTCCTTTCGCGCTCCCATTGCCGAAGAGCGCGTGCAGGAAGAAGTCGCGTTTCTCCTTGCGGAAGGTGAACGTCGGCCCCACGGCCACCGTGTACAGATACTGTCCGCTGCAGCAGTAGCTCCCGTTGCCATCCACGGTGATGCCGAGCCAGTGGCTCAGATTCCACGACGCCGCGAGCTCCCAGCCACTCGCGCTGAGATTGTTGTCGGCGCTCGCCGACTGGATGACCATGTAGGAATAGCCGCCGTACACATCGAACTTCGGTACGTCCTGCGCGCGGGCGCGTTGCGGCGGCGATACGATCAGCGCCGCCAGCGCCATCAAGCATATCGTCTTCCTCATCGTTGTCCCCGTTGGAGTGTTCGCGAACGACCTCCTCTAACTCGCGGCGCCACTCGAGAGCGCCCGGCGCGCCGCGGCCAACTGTTTTCGCAGCGCCGGGACCGCCGCGGCGGTCGCCGGATTCTCGGCCATCTTGTTCAGTGCCATGTCCACGACATCCAATCCCATCTTCGCGCTGAAGCGCGTGCTCGCCTGACTCAGCGCGCCCTGGAACGAAGGATCCGCCTCCAGCTCGGTCTCGCCCAATACCTGCGCCTTCCCGACGATATCGGTGAGTACGCGCACCGCGCGCTCAGCGTTCGCCGGCGAGGTGAGGTCGCCCGAACCGGTGAACTCCGCCACTTCGGGCAGACTCGTGGCGAAGGTACGGAGCGCGGCGGCCTGCTTCGCGTTGCGCGGGTGGTCCTGATGCATGACGGCCTGCGCCGCGCCCATGATCGCGAAGGGCGCCATGGCCGCGTGCGTCATCAGGTGGCCGCCGGATACGAAGCCGCTGAGCGGCAGTCCGAGCAGCGCGAGTCCGCCCAGCCCATGCACGAGATGCAGCGTGCGCCCCTCGATCGCGAAGAAGAGGTGGATCACATCGCGAATGGGCGCGAACGCGAGGAGGCCGGACGCCGCGAGGGAGACATACGAGGCCGTATGCTGCCCGGCGACCTTGAAATGGAGGTAGGCCATGAAGCAGCCGACGGCGACCACGAGGAACACGCCGTGCAGCAGCAGACGGAGCGCCGCCTTCGCGAGCGACGAGCTCGGCGCGCCCACTGGCGCGTCGGCGAGAGTCGCAGGGGCTGCGCCGGCCTTCTTCGAGAAGGGGAACATGGTGGTCCTTTTCGAGAACCCCAACTAGATATGCCGCGCGGGGCTCAAGAACAAGCCCCGCGCGGGGAAACGCAGTCTAACGTCTAGGTCTAACGTCTAAGTCTGTAGTCAAGACCGCGGCGACGAGATCACGAACTTGAACCCATCCGGATCGCGCACGCTGAAGGACCGCGCGCCGTACGCGTCGGCAGGCTGCGACTCGAGCACCGCGCCGCGCTTCTCCATGCTGGCCGCCAGCGCGTCGATGTCCTGCGATGTGGTGAACTGGAGCGACATCCCCTGTCCCTTCACGCGGTTCGCTCCCTTCGCACCGTCGTCCTGGCCAATGACGATGCGCGTGGTGCCCGCCTTGAGCGAAACGGCGCGCAGCTTCCCATCGCGCTCGTAGGGCTGGTCGACGACGAAGCCGAGTATGTCGCGGTACCAGGCGAGGCTCTTCTGGATGTCGTTGACGCTGAAGGACGCCTGGAGCGCGGTGGCGCGGAACGTCTCCGGCTGCGCGCGCTCGCGCTGGACGGACGATGCTGGAGGCTTTGTGCTCATCGATCTCCGGAATGATGGAATAGCCGCGTGTCGCGGCCACGAATTCTAGCACCGCCCATGGGAGTCGCGAAAGCGCCTCATGAAAACAAAGTGGCGCGGCCGAAGTCCGGCCGCGCCACATGATCGCAATGCTCGAGCCACGCTTCTCAGGGCGTTACGACGATCGACCCCACCATATTCGGATGGATCGCGCAGTG
Source organism: uncultured Gemmatimonadaceae bacterium (assembly GCA_963716745.1). Lineage (GTDB taxonomy): Bacteria > Gemmatimonadota > Gemmatimonadetes > Gemmatimonadales > Gemmatimonadaceae > DATKOH01. The sequence continues at coordinate 2,819,208 of OY970320.1, read as the reverse complement.
GAACGGGATCGTTCCGGTGCGCCGAGAAACTGACGGTCATCGTGTGGCCCGGCGCGAGCGTGCCGGCGTCGAAGGTCGTGCCGTCGTCCGAAACGATGTGGTGGGTCGTGCCGGTCGAGCCGTAGTTGCTCGGATCGGAATCATTGTTCACGAACCGCACCGCGACGCTCGACCCTCCGGCCAGCGCCACGGTCTTCGTGTCCGGATTGAACGCGGTGTTCGTCAGCGATTGCGCACCGAAGACGATGTCCACGTCATTCGTCATCGGCGTCGGCGGAGTTGTCGACGAAGTGGTGCTGGAGCTACACCCGGCGAGCGCCAATGCGGATGCCAGGAACGCGACGGGCGCGAAGCGTCGCGCGAAGGACGGGATCTTCATGGTGCACCTCGAACGCTGCCAATGGTATCGATGCCAACAACCGGCCTGAAGCCGGCGTCTCTCAATACTCCGTGGCATCGCGGTGGTTCCCGGTCACTTTCGCTTGTACGGGACGGTTGCGATCACGATGACATTGTCCTCGGGCAAATGCGCGACGAACGTGTCGAAATGCTGGGGCGTGCCGATCTTCACGTACACCGAGTCGCCCTTGATCACGTACTTGCCCGAGTTCGACGGGTCGGCGCGCTGCGCGCCGGCGAAATCGAACTGCGCTGGATCGTTGCCCGGCACAGCGAGCGCGTCATAGTGCCGGTACACGAGTCCGTTCGCGGAGAACAGATAGTAATGCAGCGCGTTCTGGTACGTACCGTACGCGGGACCCATCATCAGGTTTGTCATGTATTTCTGTTTGAATCCCTGATACAGACCGGCGAGCTGCTGGCCGGCGGGTCCACTCGGCGCGCCATACTCGGGCTGCGGCGCGCCCGCTCCGATCTTCACGGTCGCGATGAACGCATTGAGCTGCGGCACGACGTGCTGCCAGCTCTGCATGCTGACGGCTTCGGCGTCAACGATGGCGATCTGATTGCCCACGACGAGCACGAGGCGCATGTGCTCCCGCCCCGGCGGTCCCACCACGATGTCCTCGAACCGCGCGCGCAGGTAGTAGTCGGCGCCGTTGAACGAGCCCGAGTCCAGCTTCAGATTCACGACTTGCGTTTCTTGATAGCGCGGGTCGATCAACGCGCGGAACAGGCCGTGCCTGGAACGACGCGCGCGGATCGCTGTCCACCTTCTGGAAGGGATAGATCTGCAGCGACGCGTTCACCTCGCGCGAGGAGAAATCTGCCGGTGGATAGATCGCGCTGCGGTAGAACGCGGTCGGATCGGTCCAGCTGATCTCGGGGTTCGCCACGCTCTGCGCGAACGATGGCGCGGTGGCGATGAGCATCACAATGGCGAATGGAATCCGCGTGTGCGAACGCATGACGGCATCCTCCCGATAGTTAGGCGCAACTCAGTGCGTCGAGAATCCTTGGAACAAGTGGAGATCCACCAACAAGCGCTAAGGTCGGCGGCCCGAGCTTCTGGCCAGCCACACATCGCCGCGAACCTCCGACGTAATGACGCCGACCTGCCGCCCATCGTATGACCAACTCACTAGGGTGGCCCGCGGGATGGTGCCGAGCCGTTTGGCGTGATCGGGTGCGGTGACGCGATATAAGGTGATGGACCCTGACTCTCTTACCTCAGCCATGAGCGACCCATCGCTGAGCCAGCGGGCGTCCAGAACGGGGCCGTTCAGCGTGATCCACCGGGTGGCTTGTCCCCCGGGGAGGGAGATCGCGCTCAAGATGACCGAATCCGTCGATGGGATGCTCGCAAAGGCTACCAAGCGAGTACCATTGGGGCTCGCGTTGACATTGAATACGCGTTTCCCCGCCGGGAGGGGAAAGTCGACCGGCTTTTCTCCCTGCTTCCGCTGGAATCTCACACGATCGTGTGACGGTGGGATCCAGACCCAACCGCCGCCGGCGAGCGCGTCATAGCTGGTATAGGCAGTGTCGCCCGTCGCGAAGGATCGTGCCTGCTGTCCCGTCCGGGGATCAATCAGCACGAACTGGATCCCGGTGGCAGAGCGCGATTCGTGAATGATCCACGCGCCATCTTCCGACCAGCCAGCCGCGAGCGAGTTCCCTGGGGAATTGAAGTCCACCCCGGGGCCGCCGATCGTGGGAAGGATGGACATCACCACGCGGCTTCCGGCGGACCCCGCCTCGGAGTGCTCCACAAGCAACTGTTTTCCGTCGGGGGACAACGCTCCACCGAGCTGCGACGTGGACCCAAATATGTGACGTTCCGGCGAGAAGCGCCCTTGCATGGCCTCCGCCAATGGCAAGACCCACATGTCGTACTGACGGCCGCCCTCTACATAGGCGATCGTACTTCCGTCCGCCGACACGTCGAAGAAGTCGCTCGCGGCATCGAGCACGGTATCGGGTGGGAGGCGGAACTTGCCCGTTCCGAGATCGACCGGGAGGCGAACGATCCCCTGACGGCTCCCGCCGAGCGGCACCCAGGACCACACTGCACTACCACCTATCTGGAACCCCTGACGCCCTCCGCTGAAGACATCACTCTGTTGCCCCTGCCGGTCCACGATCCGCGCCTCCTGACCATGTCGCCCCTCTCCGGCCAGCAGCAGCCACTGGTCTCCCGGGAAGGCCATCGCGTACCCGCCCCCCTTCAGCCCATGCAGACGGATGCTATCGCGCGCCTCGCCGTCGAAGGGCCGCGTCTTGAGCCAGCCCACGGTGTCCGCGAAATCACCAGCGGTCTCGACGAGAGAGTCACCGCTCCACAAGAATGCGAAGGACGACGAGTCCGAACCCACTCGCCGGGGAGCGCCGCCCAGCGTGCTGACAAGGAAAATGCCGATCTTACTCCCGTGGGTCTGCACGAAAAGGAGAAAGCGGCGATCGGGACTCCAATTCAGAAAGTCGATCGCCGATACCCCGTCGACCAGCCGCCGCTTCGCGCTGCCGTCCACGTCCTGGATATCAATGGCATCCTGGCACCCCGAACTGGCGCATTCGTGCACGACGTACGCGATCTGGGTGCCGTCCGCGGAAAGGGCCGGCCGGGCCGCGTTACCGGTGAAGGTGACCTGTGTGCGCGCGTTGAAAGACGGCGCCGCCGAATCGCGCCGGTGACTCCGCCAGACGATCCACCCCACCGCCGCCACCACGAGCACGCCCGCCGCCACTCCTATGACCACCGCGCGCCGGCGCGTGCCAACAGTCGCAACCTGCGGGGCCGCCGCCCGCGCCGCATCCAGCGCACGCGCGAATTCCCCCGCCGTCGGGAAGCGGTCCGCGGCCACCGTTTCCAGCGCTCGCGAAACGGCGGCGTCCACTCCCGGCGGGAGCGATGATCGGACGACGCGCAGAGACAGCGGCCGCTCCGTAAGCAACTTGGCGATCACCGCGTGCGCGGTCGCCCCGGTATGGGGTGGCTCGCCCGCGAGCATCTCATAGACCACGGCGCCCAGCGAATAGACATCGCTTCGGGCATCCAGGGCGCGGTCGGCGGTGGCCTGCTCGGGGCTCATGTACTGCGGCGTGCCGAGGGAGAGCCCCGTCTCGGTGAGCCGGTTGCCGCCCGCTTGCTTCACGGCCAACGCGATGCCGAAGTCGGCCAGCATGGCCTCCCCTTCGTGGAGCAGGATGTTCTCGGGTTTGATGTCGCGATGGATGACGCCTTGGGCGTGCGCATAATCGAGCGCGGCCGCGACCTGGCGCGTGATCGCCAGCGCGTCGTCCACGCCGAGTTGCCGCTCCCTGGTCAGCCGGTCGCGCAGCGATTCGCCGCGAATGTAAGGCAGCACGTACCAGAGCGTGCCGTCGCTCTCCCCCGAATCGATGAGCGTGACGATGTGGGGATGCTGGAGATTGGCCGTGACTTTGATCTCGGCGAGAAAGCGCTCGGCGCCGATGACCGCGGCGAGTTCGGGCCGCAATACCTTGAGAGCGACCGGCCGGTCGTGTTTGACGTCGTGAGCGAGATAGACGGTCGCCATCCCGCCCGCACCCAACTCCCGTTCAATGATGTACCGGTCAGCCAGAGCGGCGGCGAGGCGGGTGGTGTCGGCCATGCTATCTCAAGGATGGGGCAGCGAAGGCGCCGAGGCCAGATGGTGCGGCGAAGCCCGTTGTAGTTGAATGCGCATCCTAGATCTCCATCAGATCGCGCGCTACGATGATTTCGCCGGAAAAATACTTCTGGGCTGCATCGATCCACATCTGCTCGGTGATCGCCGGATCGTCCGACGGCACGAGGTGCGACAGCACGAGGGTCTTCACTCCCGCGGCCGCCGCCACGCGGCCGCAGTCCTCGACCGACGTATGGCTATTGATGAGATGCGCCCTGAGCGCCGCCAGATCGGACGCATTCGAGCTGCCGATGATCCTGTCGACGGCCGGCACCCAGAGGGCTTCATGCACGAGCACGTCGGCGCCGCGCGCAAGCGTCTCGAGGTTCGCCGAGCGGCGGGTGTCTCCGGAGATCACGATGCTGCGGTCGGCACTGTCGAAGCGGAACGCATATGCGGGCACCAGCGGCGGATGATCCACGAGCGCACTGGTGACACGGACATTGTCGTCTTGCATCACGAGCCCGGGGCCGGTGAGATCATGCGCATGGACCAACGGCCCCAGCGGCAGATTCCCCTGATCCGCGATGCGCACATCGATGTCGGTCTTGCTCATCTCGAGGAAGAGCTGCGTGATCTTCTCGATCGGCGGCGGCCCCCATGTGTCGACGCGCGTGTGCAATCCGCTGGCCCATGCGAGCAGGAGCAGGTTGCCGTAGTCCGCGTTGTGGTCGGAGTGATGGTGCGTGATGAACACGTCGCCGATCGTGTTGAGCGGGATACCGGCGATCACGAGCTGCCGGGCTACGCCGTCACCGCAATCCACCACGTACGCAACGTTGTTCACGATGATCACCTGCGACGACGAATAGCGCCCTTTCCGGGGGCGCGGGCCGCCGCCCGTACCGAGGAGGATGAGCCGCGTCTTCGCCGGTGAGGCGAATCTCCAGCGCGGCAGCAACGCGAGTGCGGCCAATCCGGTCGCGGCGCCGAGGAACTGTCGACGATCGATCTCTGACCGCGCATTCGCGGCATCGTGTGGCATGGCCAATACAATGGCGTCCTCATGGAGGCGGCGGTAGGCCTTGAACCTGCGTGCATGCATGGGGTATCGTGTGGAGGGCGCCGGGACGCCGGATCAGGTCCGTGAGTGTCGCCGCCGCTCGCCCTACATTGCTTACGGATAGGGAATCGCTCACGGCGCGCGCCGAATTTCTCGGCTTCGCGTCGCGCTTCGCCATCTCATTCCGATAGGAGGATCCCATGCGGATGCCGACCTTTGGTCTCGCGGCGGCCGTCGCGCTGTTCCCCGTATGGAACGGCTCGCCCGCGGCAAGGCAGCATGCCGAGTATTCGGCGCACATGAACGCGAGCGCGGAAACGCCGCCGAATATGTCGCACGCATCCGGCACGGTGACGCTCACCGTTGCCGGGAACGAGTTGCATTACATGGTCACTGTTGGCGGGCTGAGCGGCCCGGCGACGGCGGCACATATCCACGTTGGCGCGCCGGGCGTCGCGGGACCACCGGTCGTCACGTTCACCGTCAAAGCGGTAGCCGACGGAACCGTCGCGGACGACTCCGTCGATCTCACGAAGGAAGTGAGCAAGGGCGTGACGGGCGATTCATTACGCGCGCTGATGGCCAACGGGAACGCGTATGTGAACGTGCACACGGCGAAATACCCGGCGGGGGAGATACGCGGGCAGGTAATGAAGCCGTAGATAGAGGCGGAGGTAGGCTCTAGTACCGCTGAAAAGGCGCGTATGGCAACTGAGCTTGGTACTGCGGGGCGTGAGTGCACTGCGCACGCCGCCCACTCACGCAGAGTCGTACCACACGCTCAGTCGCTAGACGCGCTGTTTCAGTGGTACTAGGGCCCACACGCGTTCGCAGTTACAGCTTGCTGACTCTTGGCATTGAATTCTTGATGGCGATGCCGATGATCGCGATCGCCGGCACGGCGATCCAGGCGGGGCCGAGGTAGAACCACGCGGCCACGGAGGCGCCCGTCCAGATCACGCGCCACAGCCAGGACGTGAGTCCCATGATGATCGCGTAGAGGAAGAGCGGGACTACGAGGATGAGGGCCATAGGATATTTTGCGGCCGATAGGTCACGGCGTCAAATCGCGCATGCCCGCTCGAGCAGCGCGAATGAGTTGCCATGGTAGTGCGCGGCCAAGCGCGGATCATCTCCCAAGCGCCGCTCCTCCACGAGACGAAAGCCGCGCTCTCCGTAGAATGCGATGAGTGCCGCGTTCCTCGCCCACGTATCCATCCGCAACCCCTCGCGGCCGAGTCGCAGGCACTCGGCGTCCGCCCAGATTAGGATGAGATCCACCAAGCCGCCGGGACTGGCGGGTGCACGCGCGATGCGGTGGAGATAAATGTGCGCCCCGCGTTCGTGCGGGCCCCAGATGGCACCATCCTCGTATGCTACTGAAAAGATTCCCGCGATCGAATCGTCCGCAGAGACGCGAAAGAGCCGCCCTCGCTCGATCTCCGAGAGGATCGTCGCATCGCTGAATTCAGGCCACTGGATGGAATGTCGCGCCCGCTGCACGACGCGAGCATGCTCGTAGATACCACGCACGGCAGACAGGTCATCGGGGCTGGCAGGCTCAATGAGCATTGCTGGGATAGTTCATCATTTGAATCATGTTAATCCTGTCAAAGTATTTTCGAAAACTACTTTGACAGGATTAACATGATTCACCTGCAGTGAACTGCAACTGCAACCACTCACGGCTATGGCACCTGCGCCGGCGTCGTCTCCTTCCACGACTTCACCTTGAGCCGGAACTGCTCGGCGATCGCCACCACGTCCACCTCGGCCGCCGCCGTCGTGTCGCTCACGGTAGGCGTGAGCCGCTCGACGTTCTTCACCGCCTTCGCATACGAGGAGTCGCTCTGCACCGCGAGCTGGTACCGGTGCAGCGCCGCCACCGGGTGCCCCGCTTTCTCGAGCGCGATGCCCAGATTATTCAGGAACACCGGCGCGGTGGGCCGCAGCTGCACCGCACGCGCCAACGGACCGATCGCGTCGTCGAACTCGCCGCGGTCGACCAACAGCATGCCATAGTTGTTCAGCCCCCACGCGTCGGTCTCGTCGCGCGTGAGCAGTTCACGGTACGTCTTCATCGAGCCATCGATGTCGCCGCTCTGCATCTGCGCGCGGGCCGTGAGACGCAGCCCGTCGCTCGACGTGGAATCGATCTCGCGCCCCTTCGTGATCAACTCGAGCGCCTCGGGCGCACGCTGCATGTCGAGGAGCACGCGCGCCTCGTTGAAGTACGCTTTCGCGAACTTCGGATCGAGCTCGATCGATTTGTCGAACGCTTGCTTCGCGCCGTTGAAATCGCCGGCCTTCCAGCTCGAGAGACCGAGCATGTAGTGATCGAAGGCGTCGTCCGGCGTGGACTCGACCTGCGTCTTGTACATCCCGGCGGCGGCGCGGAAATCGCCGGCCTTGTACGCGGCCTCGGCGCTCTCGAATGCCGGCGCCGCGGATTCCGGGGCAGTCACCGCGACGGGCGTCGTCGCCGGGGGGAGCGTCGTTACGCCGTGCGCTTCGGCGCTGGTGACCGCCGGCTTCGGCTTGTCGCCGCCGCACGCGAGCACGGCGAGCGCGAGGACGATCAGCGTTGGGGTGTGGATGGTGCGGGTCATACGAACCTCCTAGTGGGGGCGGGAATCATTTCCCGTCGCCCCGTAGGAGAAGCACGACCCGCGCCACATCCCCGCGGGAGTCGCTGTCACGACCGAACCGGCTGCCGCCGTTCGACTTGCGCGCCCCGCCGCGTCGCGCGCTTCGAACGCAACGTGTCCAGGCGGACACGAATCCGCGCGCCGCGAAGTGTCGAAGCGGACACGCGACAGCCTCGATCGCGGTGGATGGGGTCCTTCATGTCTCCGGCGCTTTATCTCCCCGGCACCGCGATCACCTTGACGACCAGCCATTCCTGCGCCGTGCCATGCGGCTCTTTGAGCGTTTCCTCCTTCGTCGCCCCGCTGTCCGCGGGCAACACGATCTTGTTGAGGTCATGGAACAGATAGGGATCGAGCGGATTGCGAATGACGTGCCCCCCGACCTTGCATTCCGACGAGCCGCTGAAGTCCGACGCCGTGAAGCCGAACGTCAACTCCATCGCCCCCGACGTCTGGTCCACCTCGGCGCTGAACCACCAATGCTCGGTCTGCGAGGCCGTGCCAGTGCACGCCTTATTCACGATCTGCGCCTGCATTGACCGGACCACCGTCGTGTCGCCGCTGTAACGCCCCTCCATCCCCTGCATGGGAACGAGATTCACCCGGAAATTCGCGATACCGTGGAAGCCGACTCTTCCAGCCTTGAAAGTGGGGTTGTCCGTGTTGAACATGCTCTCATGTTTTATCTCGAGTTGGATCTTCGGCAGGGCACACCCGCACTTGGGTGAGCCGACGTACTTGCCGCCCATGGCGGCCACCCATTTCCTGGCCTTCGCGGTGAGTTCCGCCTGGGTTCCCGGCGGCTTCTCAGCGACGAGAATGGTTGTCCTTCAGTCCCTGCGCGCCGAGCGCGCGGTCGCCGGCGAATCCCGCAGCGATGAACTGGACGCCCCCGTGATCGTCCTGGATGTGCGACACGAATCCGTCTGCGGACCCCTCGAACTCCTTCATCTGCAGGCACAACTGCTCATCGCTCTTGCCGACGAAGAACTGCGACTCTAGGGGTTGGATCCACCCCTCTAGCCCGTCATGACAGTCCTGGCATTTCTCAAACAGCGTGTCGCGGTCCGTGATCCCTTCCAACTGGTCACTACCCGGATGCCGCTTCGACATCGGATCCAGGCCGCCGTGACAGTTGAGGCAGCGCGGGTGGCGGAAGACCGGCATCATCTCGCCGAATGCCTTGACCGCGGCCACCTGCTGTTGCAGGGAAAGCGGGCAGGATGGGCCGCTGTGCGCGGTCAACGATCGAGGCGCCACGGCCGGCGCCAATGCATTCGCGTGGCGCGGACGGGAAAACGAGAACCCCACGGATCCCACCGCGATCACGCCGACGGCAATGCCGAAGAGGAACCCGTGAACCGGAGCACTGATGCGAGAGACTCTGGCGCTGTCTGAGAGCCGCATCTTGAAGGCTCCAAGGAATTTGGACATCACTAGCATGACGGGAGTGCGAAGGACGTGCAAGGGCGCGGAACGCTGCCCCTAATCGCGCTGGATCCCGAGCCTTCGCATGATCTTGAGCAGGCTCGCGTGGTCCGCGAGACCCAGCGACTCCGCGGTGCGCGTGATCTGCCACTTGTGCCGCTCCAGCGCCGCGAGCACGATCCGCCGCTCGGCGTTCATGCGCTGCACGTGGAAGGACTCGATGTCCACGTCCACCGCACCCGGCCCATCGCCGCGGACTTCGGAAGGGAGATCGGCGGCGCGGATCGTTTCTCCGTTCGCCGCCACCACCGCGCGCTCGATCGCGTTGCGCAGCTCGCGCACGTTGTTCCGGCGCCAGTCGTACGCCACGAGCAGCTCGCGCGCCTCCGGAGCGAGCTGTTTCGGCAGCATGCCGAACTCGCGGCACGTGATCTCGACGAAGCGCTGGGCGAGCAGCGGAATGTCCTCGCGCCGGTCGCGCAGCGGCGGCGTGTGGATCACGAGCACGTTGAGGCGATAGAACAGATCCTCGCGGAACTCCTGTTCCTTCACCATCGCATCGAGATCGCGATTCGTGGCCGCCACCACGCGCGCGCTCACTTTGATCACGGCATTGCTGCCGACGCGCGTCACGGTGTGCTCCTCGAGCACGCGCAGCAGCTTGGGCTGCGCCGCGAGCGGCAGCTCGCCGATCTCGTCCAGGAAGAGCGTGCCGTCGCCGGCGGACTCGAACGCGCCCTTCCGCGTGGCGCTCGCGCCGGTGAACGCGCCGCGCTCGTGGCCGAAGAGTTCGGTCTCCACGAGATTCTCCGGCAGCGCCGCGCAGTTGAGCGCGATGAAGGGCGACGCCGCGTGCGCGCCGCGCCGGTGCAGCTCGCGCGCGACCAGCTCCTTGCCCGTGCCGCTCTCGCCCGTGATCAGCACTGCGCTCGGCACCGGCGCGATGCGGCCGATCTGCTCGTTCAACTTCGCGATCGCCGCGCTCCGGCCAACCAGCGCCGAAGCGCCCAGCTCCGCCTGCAGTACGAACACCTCACGGCGCAGCTCGTGACGCTCGATCGCGTGCTCCACCTCCTGTGCTACTCGTTCCATCGGCTCCGCTTTGTCGATGAAGCCGGCCGCGCCGAGTCTCACGGCCGCGATGCAGCGCTCGAAGTCGCCGGTGCCGGTGTAGACGATCACCGGCGTCTCGTCACCGCGGTGACGCAACGCGCGCAGCACGGCGAATCCGTCCGTGCCCGGCATCTCGAGATCGAGAATGACGCAGTCGAAGCCGCCCGCCTCGAGCATCTTGAGCGCGCGCTCGCCATCGTTGGCGGTCACGACGTCGTGCGCGCCGATCCGCTTGAGATCGTACGCGTACTGTTCGGCGAGCGCCGCCACATCGTCCACGACGAGGATCCGGCTCATGAGCAGAGCAATCTAGCTCGGGATCTCTACCGTGAAGGTCGTTCCCTCCCCCGGTGCGGTATCGACTTTCATCGACCCGCCGACGTCCGTGAGCAGGCGCCGCACCACCGAAAGGCCGAGCCCGGTACCGGTGGGCTTCGTGGTGTGGAAGTCGTTGAAGGCGAGACTCAGCTCATCGCGCGTCATGCCGCGGCCGGTGTCCGTTACCGTGAATCGCACGCGGCGTTCGGAGTTCTCGCCGACCGATTCGGCGCCGATGGTAACCGTGCCCGGCTTACCGTCGAGTGCGTCGACGGCGTTCGACACGAGGTTGTCGAGGATCCGATGGAGTACCACTGCGTCGGCGCGCACGGGCGGCAGGTCGTCGGGCATGAGCACCGTGACAGTGGCGCCGGCGACGCCATGCGCGATATCGAGTACGACAGCGCGCGGATCCGTGGGCCCACGCGTGAGCGCCGGAGAGAGCTTCGCGTAGTTGCGCGCGAGTGAGTCGAGATACTCCACGCTCGACTCGAGCGTTCCGGCACGCTCTCTGAACACCGCGGCGAGAGTGCCAGGCTCATGCTCGGCCGTCTGCACCAAGTGGCGAAGCACGTTCCGAATGGGCGCGAGCCCGTTCTTGATGTCGTGATTCACTTGCCGCGCGAGATCGCCGGTGACGGCCGCGCGCTCGGCCTCGCGCAGTCGCGCGACGCTCGTGCGAAGCCGGCCCGCCAACGCGTCGAGCGTGCGCTCGAGCGCGCCGAGCTCGTCGTTGCGGCCGGAGGCGAACTGCGCGTCGAGGCGGTCGAGATCGAGTTGCGCCGTGCGTTCGGACAGGTGGACGATCGGCGATGAGATGAGCCGGCCGAGGAGCGCGGCGATCGTGACGGCCGCGAGCAGCGTGAGTCCGAGCGTGATGAACAGCCAGCGCGTGACGCCCGCCTCGAGCGCGCGCGTGGGGCCATTGTCGGGAACGAGAACGATGCGCGCCTGCTCCGGCGCCCCGGTGGATGCTTCGTTCACGTAGGGGAGCGTGGCCGCGGCGATCGCGCCCTTGGAGAGCGGCGCGCTATCGGTCACGAGCAGCGCCGCGACCGAGGGCTCGCCGGAAAGGACGGCGACGCGCGCGGAGTCGAAGTTCGCACCTCCCGTGACCGCATACGGCTGGCCGCGCACCGTGAACGCGACCGTCGTGACGAGGGCGCGCACTGGCGCAGTCGCGGTGCGCGCGTCGAGCACCGCGGCCCGCGGCACCGTGGGCGCCACGCGATCGTAGTCGTTCCGGAACTGACCCGAGCTCAGGATCCGGCCGCTTGAGTCCTGCACCTGCAGCACGGCGAATCCGGTGAGCCGCATGGCCGAAGGCGCCCAGTCGAGCAGCCAGCGTCGCTCGGCCGAGTTCGAATCGGCGAGGGCGATCCGGAAGCGGTTGTCGGCGGCGAGGTCTGACGGCGAGCGATTCGAGACGCCGATGCTCCGTTTCGAGAATGGCCGCCAACCGGTCGTGCGACGCCAAGCCGGCCGCGGTCACGCGACGTGTCGCGTCGGCGTCGAGCTGTGTGGTCATCTCGCGGCGGATGCCGTAGCCGAGGACGAGGAGCGGGACCGCCGCGATCGCGAGCATCGCGAGCGTGAGGCGCATGCGGAAGCGTCATCGCGCGCTCCGCCGATAGAAATACAGGTCGCCATTCGCGCCGATCACGAACGCCGCGCCGCTTCCGCGGCGCACGATGGCGTGCGCGCGCGTGTCGACGAGCGGGATCGCGCCCGCCGGAGCGCGCGCGTTGCCGGCCGTCGTGCACGCGGTGCGAGGATCGCGTTCGAGCGTACGTATCGCCGCAGCGACGCCGCCGAGGGCGCTGTCCGCGAGAGCAGTGGCGACCCACGGTGTCCCGCCGTGGCGCGCGCGGCCAGCGACACCACCCGCTCGGCGAGTTCCCGGGCGGTCGCATTGCCCGCGGGATAGCCGATGACTTGACCCGCGCGGTCCGTCGCAATACTGGCGGTGATGGCGCACGACGAGTCCGTGAGCCACGGGAACGGCTCCGCGGCGCCCCGAGCGTCGGCCGTCAGCGCATTGTGCGCGATCGCGTCGCGCTTTTCGGGCGTCAGCGAGCCGATCACCGGCGTCGCGCGCGCGGGCACGAGCACATACGTGACGCTCCACGGAAGCGCGACGACGAGGTAGTTCGCGCGCCCCGAGGCGTACGCGATCACGTTCGCGTCGTCCGTCACCAGAACGTCGAGGCGATACGCGCCGCCGCCGTCGAGGAGCTCGCGGAGGTCCGCACCAGGCGGCGCCGCGTACGGCACGACGAGCGCCGGCGAGACGTTACTCGGAATACGAGCCTCGCTGCACTGGTACAGCGCCGGGGTCGCTATGCCTGCAGGATCCCGATCGCGTACAGCGTGTCAGCGGTGGGCGCCGTCGTGTCGGCAACGAGGCACGGCTGAGTCGCCCACGCGGAGGGCAGTGCGGGCGCAGGCGCGCTGCTGGGCGGCGCGCTCTTCGGGCCGGGCGCGCAGCCGAGCAGGACGATCGTGGCCGCGATCAGTCGCGGCGTGCGCGGGAGGCTGCCCATGAGAAGATGATACGTGTAGCGTGCGCGACCGGCCAACCGGCGCGACTACACGCTTCTACTGTTCGTCAGCGCGATCCAGCTGGAACGTTGCCCCCTCGCGTGCCCCAAAGCGCGCTGGATCGCTAGCACGACGCCGAACGCCCCCGATGTGCAGACCGCAAGGTCCGTCCACACGAATATCGGCGCACTGGCCGTCGCGATCCCCCGCCCCGCCATGTGGAGGATGGGGATACCCGTTCCGATGACCGACCCGACGAGCATGATGACGTAGCCCGACCGCCGTTCACCGAGCACGAGAGCGCCGTACAGCCAGACGACGAAGACGAACACCGCGGCGAGATCCGTGAGTCCGCCCGGCGCCACTCCACGGACGATATCGTCCGTCAGGTGAACGGTGACGAGGACGACGGTGAGCAGATTCGTGATGACGATCGTCGCGTGCTGCTTCATTTCTCCGGCTCCTTTCGAGGGATCACCGATATGGTTCATCATGTGTGACAAGATAGAGTCCCTAATCGCGGCCCGACGACTTATTGAATGCGACTGCGGCGCGAATGAGCGCCTTCAATGCGGCGGCGTTTACTTTATCTCCTTCATGAAAATCGATCGCGCGGCGCGTGTTGCCTTCGAGACTCGAATTGAACAGTCCCGCGGGGTCCTTGAGCGAAGCGCCCCGGGCGAAGGTCGTTTTCACGACCTGCTTGTAGACCTCGCCCGTGCAGATGAGCCCATCGTGCGACCAGGCCGGGATCGCCCATTTCCATTCTTCCACGACTTGGGGATCGGCGTCCTTGATGATCGCGCGGAGCCGGGCGAGCATCTCGCCCCGCCAATCATCCAGCTCCGCGATCCGCTTGTCGATGAGCGCCGATGCGTCGCCGCCGGTGGGCGTCTTCTTTTTCATTGGCGTGCCCCCTCTAGACGAACTCGTACTCGAGCGTGAACGGGAATTCCATCCCGTGACCCACGGCGGTGCGGCCTTCGCCTAGCAGACCGGCGAGCGCTCCCGTGCCCGATCCCGGGACGACGGAATACGATTCCTTGGCTTCGCCATTCTCGAAGACACCGTTGCGTTGCAGCACGAACGACCCAGTCTTGCCGCCGAGCCGTCCGACGACGCGCTCGAATCCGACGAACGCCGCCGTGCCGTCGCCGCGATACATCATCAGATATTCGGCATTGCCTTCTCCCTCGAGGTCGCCGGTGAGCTTCTTCGCGACGCTGGCTCGAGTGAGTTTCGGGAGGCCGTCCCCCTCGCTATAAGGCTTCTCGTCCCACGACGTGATCGCAAAGCGGGCGTTGGCGATCGTCATACGTGATTCTCCATAGTTCGTGGAAATCATGTCATCATGTGAATCCTGTCAAAAGCATTTGACAGGATTTACATGATTGAGATGGTTTGAACGGCGATCAAACCGCGCTCGGCACTCTCTCCCAGATCAACTCCCAGACGAACTGCCTGCCGTCCCCCTCGTCCGCCACGGGTTCGGTGCTGATGTAGAGCTTGTCGCCCTCGAGCTTCACGCGCCGGACTTGATCGGTTCCGTTCCAGCTCTCGTTCCAGGAAATGTCGACATGATGCGTAACGGTGTTTCCATTGAACGAGAACGTGCCGCCATACGCATAGATCGTATCGAACAGCTCCGCGCGTTGCGCGTAGCTCAACTCCGCCGTCGGCGCGTGTCGCGGGCGGCCGTCACTCGCGATGATGGCGGACATGCGCCCGTCCCGCGCATAGCTCAGGAATCCGCGCGGGCGCTTGCCGAAGGAATCGATCTTCTCCCCGGAAGCCGTGAACCGCTTCCCGAAGCTGAGAAGTCTCCATGTGCCATACAGGGTTTCAGCGGGATTCTCAATCATGTCACTCATGTTAATCCTGTCCAAAGTCGTTCAGCTAGTGGAGCAGAAAAGCTTTGACAGGATTAACATGATTCACATGATTGTCTCGAACAAGCGCTCCGCGCCGGTGTACATTCGAGATAACCCGTAGCATAGGGAGAATCGCTCATGTACAGGATCTGTATGTCGTTCGCGGCACTCGTGGGCTCGCTCATCCTGTCCCGTGCCGCAGACGACAAGAGTTCCTTCGTCACCACGCTCGGCAAGGATACGGTGGTCATTGAGAGCGTCACGCGCACGGCCGATCGCGTCACCGGCGACATCGTGGTGCGTGTTCCCAGCACGGTCTTGGTCCACTACGAGGTGCAGCTGCGCCCCGATGGCTCGGTCGCGCGCGCGACGTTCGACCAGGATCCCATGGGCAACGCGAACATCGCGACCGCGCACAGTGTGATCACCTTCGACGCCGAAGCCGTGCACATCGCTTTCGACTCGAGCGGGCGGAAGAGCAACGTCACCCACGGCATGCCGAGCGGCACCATGCCGATGCTCATGACCGGCTTCGATGCGTCGTACGGGCTTTACAGCTCGCTCGGCTTGTACGAACTCGCCCTCGCGCGCAAGAAGCCCGCGGGCAGCGACACGCTCAAAGTGCCCTCGATCGACATCGCCAGCGGCACCATCTCCAATCGCAAATTCCTCGCGCGGTCGGCCACGACGATCGATGTCGACTACTTCAATATCCTGTGGACGCACCTCAGCGTGGATGCGAGCGGCAACATCACTGCCGCCGATGCGCGCGGCACCACCGAGAAAACGGAGACGCAGCGCGGCGAGTACCTCGACGCCGCGGCGATGGCGAAATCGTTCGCGGCCGCCGACCACGCTGGCAAGGGACTCGGCGCCGCGTCGCCCGATCTCGTCGTGAAGGGCACGATCGGCGGAATGCCGGTGAGCGTCGCGTACGGGAGTCCCCGCCGCCGCGGCCGCACGATCCTCGGCAATGTCGTGCTCTACGACAGAGTGTGGCGCACCGGCGCGAACGCGGCCACCACGCTCAGCTTCTACAAGCCGATGGTCATCGGCGGCGCCGCGGTTCCTCCGGCGATCTACACGCTGTGGACCATTCCAAAGGCCGACGGCACGGTGACGCTCATCATCAACCGTCAGCACGGCCAATGGGGCACCGACTACGATCCCGGCGAGGACCTCGTGAAGGTGCCGATGACCGTGAGCGCCGCGCCGTCGCCACAGGAGAACTTCGCGATCGCGATCACGGGCTCGGGGAACAGCGGAGAACTGCGCATGAGCTGGGACACGTTCGTGTGGACCGTGCCGATAGCGCTCAAGCAGTGACCTAGTACGCGTACCCCATCTTGAGGTAGATGCCCTGGTTGCTCGCCTTGCCGGCGGCATACTCGAGGTTCATGACGATGCCCTCTTTCGGCTTCAGGATGTACTGGATGCCGACGCCGCCGTTCGGGTAGAGATTCGCGTCGTCACCGCAGTCCTTCCCGTCGCCGTAGAGGCACGCCAGTCCGGCGAATAGGGTGGCCGTGAATTTCTTCGCGAAGCGCCAACGCTCCTCGGCCTCCACCGAGGTCATGAACTCCCCGGTGTACTCTCCGATCTTGTAACCGCGCAGCTGCACCGGCGCCTGCGCAGCGGCTGGCGCGCCATTGGTCAGGTGGTTGAGCATGCGCAGCGCGAGCGTGCTGCTGTCGCCGTGCGGGATGTAGTAGCGAAGCTCCGCGCGGTACACGTCATAATTATTCTCACCGCCCAGATTCTCGCGAAAGGCCAGATTGTTGAGATTCAGGAACCAGCCAGTCAACGGCATCGACTCGTTGTCGCGCGAGTCGTACTGCACCACGAGCCCGAGACCGGCCGACTTGTACGATTCCAGCCCCAACAGGTCGAGTACCTGATCGTCGAACTCCGATTCGCCGGCGATCTCGAAGTTCTGCTTGATCCCCTGCGCTCCCACGAACCAATCGCCCGTCACGCGGCGCGTGTAGCGCGCGATCAACGAGAAGAGTTCGGCGGTGTTCTTGAGCGGCACGCCGGTGCCGAGGTAGTCGTCGTAGTCGTTCTTGATGTTGCCGTAGAGGAGGCCGGCGATGATGCGGTTGTGATCCTCCGACCAGGACGTGCGCGCGAACGCGCCGGCGATCGCCGAGTTGGTGCTCGTGTATTGCGCGGTGAGGAAGAACATCGAGGGGCGCGACTTCTCGTCGAAGTAGTGGATGTAGCCGCCGATCGCGCCGACCGCGGTGCCGAGCTTGGGATTGACGTTGAAGACGGGCGCGAGGAGCCAGGGCGAGCTCTTCTTGGGCGCGGACTTGGCGGTGTCGGCCTGGGCCATGGCGGAGATCGCGCAATGCCACGGCGGCCAGGGAGAGCAAATGCGACCGGCGAGACTCAGCGAGCATGGTGATCTCCCTGCTGCGAGGGGCCCGAAAATGGAACCTGATTCTAGCGCATCTCACTTCGAAGTAGCACCCGGACCTTTGACCCCGTAACGCAGCTCGACCATGGCGTTCTTGTACGCTTTGACCTCCATGAGGTGGAGAGTGACGTCCTTGTCGAGCTGCTGGAAGAACGGGATCCCCTCGCCGATCAAGACCGGGCACGATCGAATAGCGCACTTCGTTCGGCGAGGCCGAGTCGGAGGCATTCGCCGGAGAGTTCGCCACCGCCGACGAACCAGATGCTGCGGAATTTGGGGCGCAGGCGCCCGTTCACGAACTGCGCGAGATTGCCCGAATAGAACTCGACCGTGTCGCGCGTGCGCGGCAGTTCGCGCGTCGTGAGGACGAAGGTGGGTTTGTCGCCGTACGTCCAGCCGAACCCTTGCGCCTCGAACGCCAGCGCGAGTTCGTACGTTCGCGATCCCATGACGTAGCAGTCGATCGTCTTCAGGAATTCCTCGATGAATCCCGGCGGCATCGTCTCGCCGTCCGCGAATTCATCCGACGTCTCGAGCCAGTCGACGCTGCCATCCTTGCGCGCGATGAACCCGTCGAGGCTCGCGACCATGTGGATGGTGACGCAGGAATCGGCTTCAGACATTGCGATAGAACGGCCGGCATACGCGCGACACGTCCTCTTCCTCCGAGGGAGCGCGAAAGACGATTCTAGAAACACGTTCTTGGGTGCATGCGTCCGAAAAATCTCACCTATTCGTTTTACCAACACGAGATCTTCGCCGCTGTCGGACACCAGGCAGAGCGCCACGGACGGCGGATCCGTCGGCGCAAATCCGATTCTGGCGAGGTATGCGCTCTTGATGTGCCGAGACAGCATCAACACGGGCCCAGATGCGCCTTGAGCAGGCGTTCGTTCTCTCCATCCTGTTCGCCAAGGAATTCAACGCGTGGTTCGATGCGCTCCGTCGGCGATCGTCGAAACCAGTCGCGAAATCTCAATTTCACTCCGCCTCAGGCTCGGCGAGTGCCCACGGGACGGCATCGGAGTGGAATCCAAGTTGAATCACCGGCAGCTCGCTCAAGCTCGTGAGCCTCGGCGCGCCCGGCGTGCATAACCATGCCTTGAACCCACCGCCAAAGTCGACTGCTCCGAAGTCGCCATTGGTGTTCAACTCACCTACGAAATGGAACCAACCGCCATAGTCATGACGACCCGGAGCCAAACGCGCGTTGTGATACGCTTCCGCGTCCTTGAGCGGATCGATGCCAACGGTCGCCAAGAACGCAAGGAATTCGGCCGGAAAGACGCGGTCTCGAACCACGACGAAATTTCTGCACCCATTACAGGTACAACGCTCAGCACCTCCGTGCTCCGCACGAGAGTATGCCCTCCGCGTCGCCTCAGGATCGCTCTTGAATTCCCATCTTCCGAATGTCGGCACGCTGGCTCGGCTGTTCGCCTATTTCTTATCCACGACCCGCCCCGCATTCAAACTATCCCAGTTCATGATCGCGTTGAACACGAGCGTGTACGTGCCGATCGTTTCGCCACGATACACCGGGTCGTTCGCGAACATCACGACGTGTCCCTTCCCCACCGGTGCATCGATCACGACAGCACGCTGCGCGATGTCGCGACCGCCGTCGAGCAGGCCCGACACCAGGAGATCGCTCTGATCGCTGAACCGCATCACCACGCGCGGCCGCTGGTCGGGCGGAATGATGTTGAGCGCATTCCGCAGCTGCTCGTCGGTGATCGGGTCCGCTTGCCACGGATCCATCTTCGGCCGCACGGGCGCTTCGAACTCCGCCGTGAGCGCCGGCCGGCCCTGCACGCTCTCCTGATCGCTCGCCGTGCCGCGCCCTGTCTCTCGCGTCGTGCCGCCGTCGCCGCCGCCACGCCGGCCGAATCCGCGGCCGCCGAGAATGTTGCTCACGCCGAACGTCTCGCCGTCGTCGCTGAACGCCGCCAGGCTGTCCTTCACGCCGTACATGATCGGACTCGCGCCGTCCACCACGCGCGTGCGCAGGAATGTGCCTACGACTTCCGGCTTGGCGGGCTTGCTGCTGCTCACGCCGCTCGTGAATCCGAATTGCATCACGAAGTCACTCGTGTTCACCGACGTGATGAGTAAGCCGCCCTTGGTGACGAACTCTTTCAGGTGCTGCAGCCCGTCATAGCCGAGTCCCGGCCTGAATGTCATCCGTTTGCGCCCACGCGCCAATGTTCGGCGTTTCGGCGCTCTTCTTCCAGGGCATCGGATTGCGCCACATGGGCATGCCGTCCACGATCTGTTGCGCGCTCGCGCGCGCCGGCGGGAAGACGATCACATCGTACTTCGCATTGAGGTCCGCGATCTTGGCCACATCCTGGGTGCTGATGTAGTCGTACGGCACCTGCTGCTTGTCGAACGCCAGACGCCACCACCCTTCAGTCTGCGTGCCTTGCCAGGCGTGCAGGATGGCCACGCGCGGCGCACGGAGCGCATGCGCCTTCACATTCGGCTCCGCCGACAGCGCGTAGATCGAGATGCCGAGCGCCTTCGCGGCCTTGTCGAGATCGTCGCGCGAGATGCCGCGCACGACGTACGACCCGCGCGCGAATGAGCGCCCGGCTCCGCTGAACGTGTCCTCCACGACTCTGAAGTCCGCGTCGCGGAACTTGTAGCGCAGCGTCACGAGTTGATTGTCGCCGGAATTGGCGATCGCGAACACCGAGCCCGATCCGTTCACGCCGCCGGGCGCCACGATCTCGCCGGTCACCATGGTCATTGGCGCTTTGAGCACGGACACGTCGAGCACGCGCACGCATTCCACGGCGAAGCCTTCGGGGAAGGTCCAGCCGGTGTCGTCGTACGGAGTCTTCTGCGGATCGTTCGGCGACCAGAACTGATAATCGAGCAGTGCGTCGGCGATGCGCGAGTATGGCTGATCCATGCGAATGATGTAACTGCCCGCGGGGAACGTGCGCGATTCCACGGCGGGGCCCTTGGATTTCGCCGCGGTGTCGGCGGCCGCTCCCTTCGCGCCCTTGCCGCCGCTCTTCACCGGCACCTGCACGGTGAACGCCGCTGTGGCCCGCGAGATCTCCACGTGCTGGCGCTGCAGCACGCGCAGGAGATCCGCCTGCGATCCGAGCCGAGGATCGCTGGCGGGCAACACGTACGCCGCCGGCCCCTCGGTGGCTGGCTTCGTGATGGACCGCTTGGCCTTCGTGTAGAAATTCTCGAGGAACAGTTGCCGGTTGTTCGCGAAATACTGGAGCGAGACCAGCAATCCTGTCTGCTCGTAGTTGTTGTTGTCGCGCAGCGACCAGAGCACGTGCGGCAACGGCGGATCCTGCCGGAACCATGTTTTCGCCGTTTCGCTCGGATCGAGCGTACGCATGACGGTCTCGGCGGTGCCGCCGTTGCCGAACGTCTCGTACAGGCGGCTGATGCCGTTGTGCGTGGCCGCGATGAACATGAGGTAGCCGGGCGACCACGTGTCGAAGTCGCCATGCGCGAACACGCCAGGCATGCCGAACCGCGTCATTTCCTGCACGTTGTTCCAGCCGAGCATCTGCCATTCGTTCGTGAGCAGCGGATCGACCCAGGCGTTGTACGGGCCGTCGCCAACGGTGTTGTCATAGAGGAAAGGCACGCTCTCGTGGAGATCGTGCAGCACCTGCGCGTTCCAGCTCACGTAGGTGTTGAGCACGTTCTGCGTGAGGTCGAGCGTGGCGCCCATCGCGTCGCGATTATTGTCGTGGGCGACGTAGTGACCCCAGTAGATGAGCGGGAGCGGCGTGTCCTTGGGGTGCGCGAGGTGCCAGCGCTGGATATCCACTTCGCGATCGCGGCCATCGACTTCGACGATCGGCGTGATGAGTGTGATGAGATGATCGCGGATGTTCTTGACGTACGGGCTCTCATCGACAGCAAGGCGATACGCCAAGTTCCATGAGCGCCGTGGGCGCGCCCGATTCGGGCGAGTGGATCGTGCCGGTGATGTAGTAGACCGGCGTGGTGTTTGCGATGAGCTTCGCGGCCTCGGCGTCGTTCATGCCGATCGTGCGCGGATCGGCGAGCTTCGCGAGGTTGGCTTTGTTGGCGTCGAGATTCTTCCAGAGGGATTCCGACGCGACGCCGACGGCGATCATCTCGCGCCCTTCTTCCGTGTGGCCAATGGACCAGACGCGCACGCGCGGGCTCGCGGCGGCGAGTTTGCGCATATAGTCGTAGACTTGCGTGGAGTACGGAAGGTTCTCCTTGGCGCCGGCGATGTCGCCGAGCACGGCCATGGGAGTGGGCACCGATTTCGAGGCCGGCAGGTAATCGACCAGCGGCGACGTGAAGAACGGCTGGGTGGTGTATTCGTGGATCTTGGCGGTGTAGGCGGAGTCGATCGGCTGATTGGGATCGCGGCCGGGCTTGAGACCCTGCAGGGTTCCCTGCGCGGCGAGTGACTGGGCGATCGTAGCGAACGCGAGGATTGCGAGGGCGGAGCGGCGCATCAGGGGCCTCGAGAGCGTGTGGCGGGAGTCGGGATCGTGGCGGGGAAAGTGGTGCGTGGTGCGGGCCCACGCCAGAGTCAGCGCTTCTCGGCGCGCGTGCGCGCGCAGCATCGGCGGCGGAGCGCGCATGTTCCAGGAACTCGTCGATGACTTTGAGGTGGCGATTCGGCCGGCGCGCGAGCCACTTGGCCGACGTCGCGCGCAAGCGGGCTCGAAGATCTCGCGCTCTCGCTGGCCGCCCTCCAGCTGTCAGCGAGGATGACAACGCCGGCGGTCGTGCGGATCGGCGATCGCATCAGCAGTCCATTCACCTCCATGCGATCCAGCAGGGTCGTGACCGCACCGGTCGTGATCCGGAGATATCGCGCGAGAGCCGTGGGCGAGCGGTTGAGGTGCCGAGCAATGAATTCCAAGGCGCGCAATCGTTGCGACCGATCTCGAGCGCGCGGGCAGCGGCCTCGTCGAGCCAGCCGAGGCTTGTATTGAGATCATGCGAGTCCGCGCGCGATGCGGAGCATGAGGTTGGGGCTTTCGTACGTCTTCATTTCGAGGTACCTTGATGATCAAGTAGTTTGATCATCAAGGTACCTCGATAATTTCCTGTTTTGCGAACCCCTCCTCGCGGCCTCGGGGCCGCCAACGCCGTTGTACGGACGGTATCCTTACTGGTACGGCAGTCCGCTCGGCCCCGTGATCGTGATGGTCAGCGTGTACCACGCCTCGCCGAACGGATTCAACCACCAGTGCACCTTGGCGTACGGCGAATCCGTTCCCGGCCGCTCCTCCGCGAGATATGCACCGCCGCCGGCACCCGGCTCACCGCGGAAATCCACCTCGACGGTGGTCCAGCCGTTCTTCATTCTCAGATTCTGGAAGAACTCATCATCGTTGTTCGTCCAGTTGAACGCGGTGTTCGGCGAAACCGAATGGTCCACGCATGTGCCCGGCTCCCACGGACCCGTGTCGGTGAAACGGCAGCTGTTGGGCCCCTTGATGCTCGCAAAACCGCCGGCGGCCTGCACCAAATTCTGTTGCTTGAGATCCAGCACGACGAACTGCATCAGAGGGTCGTACTCGAACTGCACGAGATTGCTCTTCCCGTTCGCCCCCTGGAAATACATTTCGCCGCTGAATTTCTGCAGCGAGTCCTTGAACGGCACGTACGTCATGATCTGATTGTCTGACCAGAAGTCGACCTGCCCTGTCGTCACATCCTTCCCCGGTCCCGACGATCAGGTGGACTTTCGACTGCCCCTGCGTCGCGCCGAATCCGGACCCATTGATCAGGATCGGATCGCCCGGCTGCCCATGACTCACGCTGAGCGACGTGATGACCGGCGCCGCTGCCGGAGTGCTGCTGGTCGTGGATCCGCTGCCACTATTGCTCCCCGAATTGCCCGACGTTCGTACTCTCGGCGCCGTTCGTCTTTCCCATCGTGGTCTTGGCCATCGGCTTCGCCGCCATCGGCGACACCGGCGGATGCTGATGGATCTGACCCATGAGCGCCTGTTTCTCATGAGCCTGGTTCATCGCTAGCTCTTGCGTGTACGCCGCCTGCTTGGGCGATACGACATGCGCACTCACCGCCGCGGTCGTCGCCACCGGCCGATGCGCCCCCAACTTGCGCTGCACCTCGGCCTCCGCCACGCGCATGTCGCCGTGCGGGTGCGTCACCGTGATCATGCCCGACGCCACGACCGGCGGCATCTTCCCCTTCGAAGCGCGCGCCGTTCCCGCTCGAAATGATCACCAACCAGATCGCGCTCCGCTGCACCTCGGCCGCGGTCTCGGAATGGTCGATCTTGATCGTCCCGACCCCGTCTGCGTGATCGGCTGCTCGACCGGCCCGGAGAGCGTCACCGTGATCGGCGAGCCCTGCGACGTGACGCTCACCGAGATCGGCCCCGGCTGCGTCACGACGAACGCGAATCCGCGATTCCCGCCTTGCCGGATCTCGAACTTCTGCGGCCACGTGGGTTCACCACCGGCCTGCGCCTGCGCGAACCGCGGCATGCGAGCGAGATCGCCGCCACGCCCACGATCAGGATCCGCGTCCTCAACTGTGCTCGGTTCATCAGCCCCCCTTGTGGGAGAATCACTGATACGGAAGTCCTTTCGGCCCCTTGATGACCACGACGATAGCATAGTTCGAACTGGTCAGCGCATCGATCCACCAATGGACCTTGGCGTACGGGTATGCTCGTGCCACGGACGGCTATCGACCACATCGTTGCCCGCCGAACCGAAACCCTCGACCTGCCATGGCGCGTTGGCGTTCGCCTCCTGCACCACCCACCCGCCCTTCAACATCTTCGTCGCATAAAAGATGTCATCGCCCTTGTGGCCCAGGAAGTCGCCGCTCCCATCCCTGCAAACGCCACCGTCCGCCGGACACACCGAGGCGAGCGCCGTGTGGTCGATCCGGGCATCGGGATCGCTCACGTTCGGGCGCAGATCGACGAAGTCCATAGTCGGGACGAACGCGAAGGGGAGCGCATTGGTCTGCGCGGGATGCTGCCCGGTCAGCTTCACATAGATCTGACCGGAGTACGGGCCGACCCCCGTGACCGTGGGGACATGGACCATGATCAACGTGTCGCCGAAGGCATCGGCCATTGTTTTCAGATCCATACTCGGCGCCACGACGAAATGCACTTCACCGTCGCGGCCAAGATCGACGCCGTGGATCAGCAAGTAATCGTTGGGCTGCCCACTGCTCACGCTGAGCGAAGTGATCTTCGGAACTGACGCCGTGCGCTTGAGCGGCATGCGCGTCGCACTGGCCGCGACCGGCGTCGCGGAGACCAGCCGCTGCAGCCGCTCTTGCTCCGCCTTCTGCTTCGCCGCCAGGTCGCGCCTCGTACGCCGCGATCAGAGACGCGGCACCCGACGATGGCGCGATCGCGGCGTGCGTCGGCGCCGCCGCGCGATGCGGCCCCGGCTTCGCCGCGATGGACATCTTGCCCGGCGGATGTTGCACGCTGATCGTCCCGGAGGCCACCACCTGCGGCGCGTGGTTCTTCACTGGGCTGCGCCGGACTCGCGGCCGAAATGCGCACCAGCCAGATCTCACTCTTCTGCACATCCGCCGCGGTCGCGGCAACGGTGATGTTGATCGCGCCCGTGCCCGACTTTCGCATGGGCTGCGCGATGGGGCCCGAGAGCTCCACCGACACGGGCGTACCCTGCGACGTCACATTCACCGAGATCGGCCCCGGCTGCGACACGACGAACCCGAAGCTCGCATTCTCACCCTGAAGCACCTGGAACGGCTGCGGCCAACTCGGCTCCTTGGGCGCCTGCGCTCGCGCGCTCGGCGCGAGCGCGAGAAGTGCGGCGCACACACAAAGCTGTGCCCTGAACGGTGTGTTCATTTGCGTGGTCCTTTCGCGAAGTTGAGTTAGGCCGGCAACCGCGCCGCTAATACTGTTCGCGCCAGGAACCATGCGCAATCCGCGCTCATCCGGCGCGGCGTGGGCACTCAGTCGTGATGGAAATAGAACCGGTTCCCGTCCAGATCCGCGACGGTGAACTGCGTCAGCCCCCACGGCTTCAGCTCCAGCGGCTCCACGATGTTCGCGCCCGAGGCTTGCAGCTCCGTGTACGACGCCTCGATGTCCTCCGCATACACCCACTGGATCGCGGGTTCGAATGGTTCGTCTCTGCGACGGAAGAAGATCGCGACCTTCCCGCGCGAAACGGCTCCGATCTGCTTATCGGGATAGAGCCAGCCGATCTCGAAGCCGAGCACATCGCGGTAGTGCCGCTGCGCGCGCTCGACGTCGGCGACGGGCAACTCCGGCACCAGCTGGCCCATCGCCGCGAGCGGCGCCCTCGCGCTCACGATGAGATGTCCTGTCCGAAGCAGATGCGATAGCCGTTACAGTCGAGGATGTCGAAGTCGCGGCAACCATATTCCTGGTCGCAGATCTCCCGCGCGATGTTCGCGCCTTTCGCGGCGAACTCGGCGTGCAGCGCGTCGGCGTCCTCGATCCACACGTAGCAGTCCCATGCCCCGCCCTCGCGCGGCGCGAGGTTGTTCGGCCGCACCGGCACTTCACGTTCCACCTGCGCGAGCATGATCGTGACGCCGCCGCGCCTCACCATGCAGAACGATGGCGGCTCACCCCAGAAGCGATCGTACTTGAAGCCAAGGGTGTCGCGGTAGTAGTTCGCAGTAACGATCACGTCATGCACGAGGAAACCCGGTGCGACCGACCATCGCTCGGATCGCATTCAACGTGTGCTCAGCCCCGCGCAGGACTCGGCCGCATCATCCGGAACACGCTCCGCAAGCCGAAGAGCAGCGTTCCCCAACAGAGTCCCGACGCAAAGAACGTGAGCGCCGGATATGGGAACGATGTCGTATCGACGTGCGGATTATGCGACACGACGACCGCGAGCATCCCGCCTGGGAGACAGAGCAGTGCTACGAGTTCGGAGATGAACGCCGCCACACTGGACGGCAGTGATGTGAGCGCGTGATCGATCTGCCCGGGGATCGCACTCGCAACGGCGGCGAGAACGCCCAGCGGAACGCACTGCGAGAGCCAGAATCGGGTGGTCGAAGGAGGAGAAGTCATGCCGAAACGCTAGCGCACTCGGGCCGGTGATTCAATGGCGGCCGGCCGATAGCGCGAGCGCCAGATCAGCCTGGCCTCACAAGCCGCCATGCAACCGGCCGAAGACGCGGGCGAGCATGATCGCCATGACCAGAGCGCCGGCGCCGAACGTCAGCGCGTGCGGCGTCTTTCGCAGATCGAAGTTGCCGACGCGACACACCAGAAGGTACCCGACGACGATGTTGACGAACCCCAAAGAACATTCGAAGTGGAACTGGACAGCCCGACACCCGGCGGCGAGGCAAATGGACTCTGGAAGGGATTCCCCGAGACGCCGTTCACGAAATGCGGGATCGCGTTCGCAAGGAATGCACCGGCGAAGAAATACGCAAGATAGTGGTACCAACGCATGGCATTTCCCTCTGTGAGTAAGTCACGGGCCCGCGATCGCTCCCGGGCCCGTGGGTTCCATCGACTCAGGTCGCGATCACAAGACCAGCGTCAGCAGCAACCGGAAGTTCGGCGCCCCGGCGAATCCGAAGCGCGCCTCGAGCTCCGTCGCCTTCTTCGCGATCATGGGGACCTGCATTCCCGCGACGATCGTGCCGCCAAGATTGGTAGAACTTCCGAAGGTGACCGTGGGTGACGCACCGGCGTAGAAGCTGAAATCCGAGTCCTTCGCCTTGAAGCGGGCCAGGAAGTCCCAGCCGACGTCTACGGTCGCACCCGCGTCGAAGCCCACATGCGCATTGGGGACCATCCGGAACATGCCCACCGGTTTGCCCAGCGCGTACTGCGCGCCGATGACGATCTCGTTCGGATTGATGCCGAAGCCGAGATTGACGCCGAAGCCCAGTCCGGTGGGGCTGCTCGACGCGGCATCCTGCGCGCTGGCGGCGATCGTGGGGATGGCCACTGCGGCGATAAGTCCCAGCCCATAGGTGACGCGACGCATCACTCCCATAGAGCCTCCGTTTTCAGAGTTGCCATCGTGAGGCGCTGCCGATTGAGCGAACTATGAAAGGCCGGTTCGGCTCACGCAAGCGGAACGAAAGTCCTATCCCGAGTCGGCGCCGTGCGATAGCTTCGACCACCATGCGAGCCTTTTTGCCTCCGGGCGTCCCGTGGCGCACGACGATCCGCGCCGATGTCGTGGCAGGTCTCACCACCGCCGCGGTGGTGCTGCCCAAGGCGATGGCTTACGCGACGATTGCCGGGCTCCCGGTTCAAGTAGGGTTGTACACTGCCGTCGTTCCAATGCTCGTGTATGCGTTCCTCGGCACCTCGCGCCCGCTGAGCGTGAGCACCACGACGACCATCGCGATCCTCACCGCCGCCGAACTCGCGCGCGCGGTGCCCGACGGCGACGCGGCCGGGCTCATCGCAGCCGCCGTCACACTCGCTGCGCTCACCGGCGTCGTGCTCGCGCTCGCGGGACTCCTGCGCCTCGGATTCCTCGCGAAATTCATCTCCGATCCGGTGCTCGTCGGATTCAAGGCGGGTATCGGCCTCGTGATCGTCGTGGACCAACTGCCGAAATTCTTCGGCGTTCACATCGACAAGGCCGGCTGGCTGCACAATCTGCTCGCCACCATAGGGCAGCTCGGCCACGTCTCGGCGCCCACCGCGATGATCGCGGTGCTCACCGCCGCGCTGCTCGTGGGTCTCGAGCATTTCCTGCCACGCTCCCCCGCTCCGCTCATCGCGATCGGCGCCGCGATCGCCGTCTCCGCATTCATGGGGCTCCAGGCGTCGGGCGTCTCAGTCGTCGGCGCGATCCCCGCCGGACTGCCGGGCTTCGCGATGCCGAACCTCGCGCTCGTGCGAATACTGTGGCCCGGCGCGCTCGGCATCGCGCTCATGAGTTTCACCGAGACGATCGCCGCGGGGCGCGCGTTCGCCGAGAAGGGCGAGCCGCGGCCGCAGCCGAACGTCGAGCTGTTCGCGACCGGCGCGGCGAACGTGGCCGCGGGATTCTTCGGCGGGATGCCCGCGGGCGGCGGCACATCGCAAACAGCGGTGAACCGTCACGCCGGCGCGCGAACGCAGATGGCGGGACTCGTCACGGCGCTCACGGGCGCGGCGACGCTGCTGTTCCTGTCGCCCGTGCTCGCGCTGATGCCACAAGCGGCGCTCGCGGCGGTGGTGATCGTCACGTCGCTGCCGCTCATCAGCATCGCGAGCTTCCGTGCGATCAAGCGCTATCGCGTGGTGGAATTCACCTGGACCGTTGCCGCGTGCGCCGGCGTCATAGTGCTCGGCACGCTGAACGGCATTCTCGTGGCCGTCGCGCTCTCATTGGTGGCGCTCATCTATCTCGCGTCGCATCCGCCGGTGTACGTGATGGCGCGCAAGCCGGGCACCGATTTCTTCCGGCCCATTTCTTCCGAGCATCCCGAAGACGAGAGAGTGCCGGGGCTGCTGATCGTGCGCACCGATGGCCGCATCCATTTCGCCAACGTGGAATTCATCGGCGACAAGATGTGGCCCATCATTCTCGCCGAGCGGCCGAGAGTGGTGCTCGTAGACTGCAGCGGCATTGTGGGCTTCGAGTACACCGCGCTCATGGCGCTCACCGATGCGGAGGAGCGTCTGCGCGCGGACGGCATGGAGCTCTGGCTCGCGCGACTGAGCCCCGAGGCGCTGGCTCAGGTACAGCGCACGTCGCTCGGCGATCTGCTCGGGCGGGAGAGGATGCACTTCACGCTGAGCCAGGCGGTGGAGGCGTTCCGGGCGCGCGGTTAATCAGCTGGCGGCAATAGTCGTTCGCGCTCTTCCGTGCGCCGCGCGATCCGCTGGAGCACTGCCCCTCCAGCGATCATCCCCAATGATGCGGCGAGCGTGAGCTTCAAGAGTCCCACAGCGATGAGCCACGAGACGCCGGCGAGTTCGACAGGTAAGATCATGGCGAGCGCGGCGCCGATCCCGACGATCGCGCCGAGGATCGTGAGGATCTGGCCTAATCGGCGCACGCGGCCCCTCTCACCGCACCTGGTACGGATGGAGATGTAGTCCTTGCTCTTCACCGCCACATGGCACGACTGTCCGCAATCCGCTTTGGCCGAGTCGACTGTCATCGTGCCGTTCGCGACGTCGTGGTTCAACACCGCATATCCCCAACCGCCGGTGAGCGGGAATCGCTTGCTGTTCTTCTCCATGAAGAAGGCCTGTGTCGGTGCCTTCGGAACATCAACTACGAAGGGGGCCTCCGTGCTCTTCTTGAAGCTCCACTGGAGCTTCGCGATCTTGCTGCCTTCCGGGAACGGCTTGCCATTGCCCGGCGCGCCGGCCTTGTACGCCTTGATCATCTCCGGGTTGGCGACGATCACCTTGAGCACCTCATCGGTGCGCGCCAGGGAGACCACGGCCCAGTCCTCATACCCCCGGAAGTCGGCGTACTTGATCCCGCTCGGCGATACCAGCGCGTACTTGTCGAACTTCTGTTGCGCGTAGACGGCGAAGCCGATCGTGGCGAGCGATGCGCTCGCGACCAAGACCATCAGAGTGTTCTTGCTCTTCATGATAGACGTCTCCTTTCTCACGTTTATCGGCCACTCGATGAGGTGATCGTGACGCGAGCTGCACGATCTGTGGCGTTGCGGGTCATGCGGAGTTCGGCTTTGAGCGAAGTGCGTAGACCACCAAGACCGCCCCGGCGAGGATCGCGAGCGTGACGGAGACTTGAAGTGCCTGCACGACCGCCTCCTTCCACGGCACGGCGCCATACCCAGCGCCCGACAGAGGCGTCAGGTGACTCGTTCCCCAGGCGGCGGCCAGACAACCGGTAGCCCGATTGGCGAATTGCCGAAAAGAAAGAGTCCTCGTGTGAACTTCGCTTGCAATGGAGCTAACGGTGAGAAGACCCCAGGCGAGACCGAGCGCCATCAGAGATGAGCGCGTTCATGATCCCCGAGAGATGGGCTGCAACGGCCATCTTCTGATTGAGGAACGCCGGTATGGCAAAGCCCGTCAGCAGCGCGAGCGCGAAGAGGACGAATCCCGCTCGAACCAAGGATCTGTCCGCCTTTCCGAACTCCATTTCGCTCTCCTGAGTGTATGGACGAGCGGACTGATCGTACTACAAGCAGCCCCGCGGCGCCAACTCAGCGCGGCTACGGCGACACGATCGGCGCGGTCCAACGGAACGGTCCCCACTCCAGCACGAGTGTGCCGTGATTCGCAGTCCACCGGAACGATCGAGACCGTGAATTTCTCCACCGGCGTCTTGGCCGCCGCGGTGGTCATCGGCGATTTGCCGAGGTCGAATTGCGGATCGTAGCCCGTTCCCCACTGCCCGATTGTTTGTTCACGATCAGCTCGACTCCGGTCGCACTCGGCACGGTCCACAGCGTGTACATCCGGGCGCGAGCTTCATGCCGGCGAGCGTGACCGGGGCTGACGTTGAGAATTGCGTGGCCGCGTTCGCGCCGGTGCGCCACATTTCGCCGTACGGGATGATGCCGCCAAGCAGCTGGCGCCCGCGCGCGAGCGGCCGTCCTAATCGACCCACAGGACTGCCTTGCCATCGTCGCGCGCGCGGTGTCGCGCAGCTCAGCTGCTTCATTCCGCCCTGACTCGTTTCGAGCGCCGCGAACCGCCGCCGATCGCTTCGATGTCCGGGAGTGGTTCGCCTTAGCCGAGTGACTTCCACCTTGTACGTGCTGCGCGCGCCATTGTACGTGAGCATATGCCGGCTCGAGTCCACCGTCGCGTCGCCGTAGCCGCGAGCCAGTCGTGCTCCAGTCGAGCTTGCCGTCGCCCTTCACACGCACGATACCCTCGTGCAATGGGAGCGGTCGAATTCCCGGTCGATGTAGTACTGGTGCAGCTTGATCTGCGTACCGGCCGCCGGCGGCTGTTGCGGCGCGCGGGCGAGCGCGGCAGCGAAGTACAGATCGGTGAGACCGTACATATGCGGCAGGTCCGGCATCGCGAGCGCGCCGCCTTCGCGAAGGCGATGCGTTTGTCGGCCGTGCCTCTTCTGCTGATGATGACGGAGTCCTTGGTGGATGCGCGACGACGTGCCGAGGTTTCTCGCCGGCCGATCCGCTCGGCGTCCGGATATCGATCGTGAGGTGCTCTATTCTTCCCATCGGCTGCAGCGTGATTACCGTGTGACGACGTCGCACGCGGGGAACCGGTCCCCCTGTCGCTCACGACTGGTGGGCCTGTTCGTGTGTCGGACTGATCGTGATCGTGTCGTGGCAAGGAGCGCGAGGTAGCGGTAGGCCGCCCGGCGGTGAGCCGCACGCGGGGAGTTAGCAACATCGGCCCATCGACAGTCCGCTGACCAGCATCAGTCGAGCATCTACCTTGCGAAAGAAAGACGAGCGCGCCGGGCAGTTGTGCCGCCCAGGCTCCGGCCGTGTGCGTCGTGCAGGGGGAACGGCGGCCTCAGCCGAGCCGAGTCAGTCCGGCGCGCCCGGAGCGGCGTGCATGCGCAGCGCGCCGGTCACCATCGTATCGAAAGGACCGTGGTGTCGCCGCAGCGGGCCGCTTCGACGCATCGCAGCCGGCGGCTACCTTTCGTGCCCACCGCCAGGAAAATACATGTTCGGGCGACACGCGCACGCCGGGCGCGATCGCGATCAACTGGAAGCCGTTCACACGGAGTACCGTGCTCTCCGCGAGCAGCCGCCGAATACGCTGGGGCGTCTTCCACCTTAGCAGCTGATGACGCCGCCGTAGGACGTACCGCCGATCCCGGTGTGCGCGATGGTCAGCGAGCGATACGTCTTGTCCATCGATGGCATCACTTGTCGATCAGGACGCCGATATTCTTCCCTCCCGGGACCGTAGCTCGCGTCGACCTGCGCCGTGGCACTGTCGGGCCACGAGATACTCGTGATCGCGTCCCGATGCCCGGCATCGTCGACGCCGACGACGATCATCGGCAGGATCTGATGTGTCTCGACCAGATCATGGACGTGTCGACATGCCTTGGCGCGGCCGAACACGCCGTCGCGGGTCGAACAGATTCTGACCGTCGGCGAGGTACAACACCCGTACCCTTTTTCGCGGTTTGCCGATCGTCTAACCATCGCAAGAGCATGCGCAGCTGGCGCGTGTCCGCTCGTCTTGCTGGTGAGGATGTGAGCCGCACATCAAGGTCACGCCGGCGAATGCACCGTCCAGCATCCGCACTCTGTGACCTGGCGATCCTGAGAACTCGCGGCGAGCAGCGTTGCGGCGAGAAGATAATTTTGTATGCGCATTTTCATACGCGTCAGCGGTTCGGCGCGGCGCGCAGTCCCGCGCCCAGCGCCAGCCGCCGAAGAACTCGTGGACGGCAGAGGTAGCGTGTTTGCTCCGGCGTGCAGCGGGAGGAAGAGCGCCTGCCGAGTGGCTCGAAGGAGCCGAGTCGGCCGAGCCCGACGCGCGGATGCCGCTGAACAGCGGGCGGCCGCGCGAGGAAGATCACCGCTTGTCGCTGAACCGCATCGAGAATCACGGTGGTGTCGGCGCGGACCGTGATCGTCGCGGCGCGAACACCCCCTCGACTTGGGCACGCGGTTGTCGAGAAGCACGGAGTCCTTGATGCCATAATGGAACACGTTCGGCGGCGCCGGAGACGATCCGATGATCACCATGCCATCGGGATCGGCGCGAACGAGTCCCACTTGAGCGTCGCGGCGGCCGGCATGACGCCTGGAACGAGCCGTGGAGGCATCGATCGCCTGCGAATCTCCCATTGATCGAGCGAACCGGTGGAGCTCTTGGCGCCACATGCGCGTGGTTTCGCGCGTCCGGCGTGTACGACATGTTCGCGTACCACGCGCCCTGGCCGAACCCGCTCCCCCAGAGGCCTATTCTTTCGCCGCCTGGATTGGCGGCAAGGCGCGGGATCACGAGCGCGGCCGCGGTATCACGATCCAGTACACCGCGGCCGATCGCCGAACACTCGAACGCGCACGTGGATCCACTGATTTCGCGGGACCGAAACGTTCGCCGTCGAACCGGGGCCGTAGAAGAGCTGCCACGCGGCCGGGATCGAATTGATCGACGGCGCATACTGCATCGCCTCGTCTGGCTCCCGCTCGCGCCAGGGCGAAAGAACACCACTTCGGCGTTCTCGGCATCCGTCGCGCGGAACGAATCCCCATGTTCGTGGATTTATCAACGGCCGCGATGTCGAATTCGATGATGCCGTTGAGCAATCTCGCCGAGCGCGAGAGCGCGACGCCCGAATTGATGTACACGGCCGGTACACCAAGATGGTGTTCGAAGCGGATCGAATCCGTCGCCTGCCATTCAGCGGCGGTGAGCGGGATCTCGTGGTCTGCGCAGAGCACCGCAGGGAAGAGCGCGGCGGCGGCCAGCGCTATGACCCAGGGAGAGTGACGGGCGATGCGGCATCGATGATCCTCGGGTTCGAGTGAGGTCCATCGGCCGGACATCGGGTACACTCCGGCCGATAACGGCCAGGGAGTCCGATTGTGCAACGCTGTCAATGCACCCGTGAGGGCCCCTACTAACAGCGCGTCTGCGAGCGATTGTGCCTTACACTTGCCAACTACGGGGGATGTGTCAACCGGGTTTCAACGGTCAGCCGCCGGCCTCTGTTTACTTGTGGTAGAACCGCTCGCGGACGACTTTGCCGTCGCGCCAGCGACGCACCGCGACCTGCGCGATCTTCATGGCGCCCATGCCTTCGATCTCGACGGCGTACTCCCATTCGGAGAAGGACGTGTCTCCCTGCGCCGCATGGGCCAGCACGCGAGCGTGGAAGTTCTTGATCATCTTCTCCGTTGCTTCGCGCCCCGCGATCCACGCCGCACGGCCGACCCGCTCCGGCTCATCGTTCTCCTGTGCGACCACGTCTTCCGCGTAAAGTTGACGAAGCGCCTGGACCGACTGGCCGCTGATGATCATCTCGTTGAGCTGCGTATCCAACGCGAGAACGTCCATGGGGCCACCGAAGTAAATGTGTCGGAGAATCTAGTGACGTCAGAAGGTGCCCGGCACCAGCACGCCGCGATCGATCTGCCGCACGTTCGTTCGCCCGCAGAACGCCATCGTGAGATCGAGTTCCTTGAGGATGATCTCCAGCACTCTAGTGACGCCGGCCTCGCCAAGCGCGCCGAGTCCGAAGTTCCACGCGCGGCCGATGTAGGTGCCTTTGGCGCCGAGTGCGAGCGCTTTCAGCACGTCGTGTCCGGTGCGGATTCCGCCGTCCATGTGGATCTCGAGCTTCGAGCCCACGGCGCTCACGATCGCGGGCAGCGCGCGAATGCTGCTCTCCGCGCCGTCCAGTTGACGGCCGCCGTGATTGCTGACGATCAGCGCATCGGCGCCGCTGTCGGCCGCGCGCTTCGCATCATCGACATCCTGGATCCCTTGATGATCAAGCGACCGCCCCACGCTTCTTGATCCATTCGATGTCGTGCCAGCTCAGCGTCGGATCGAGCTGCGCGTTCGACCACTCGGCCAGCGAGTGCATGCTGTCCACGCCTTTGGCGTGACCGACGATGTTGCCGAAGGTGCGCCGCCGGGTGCCGAGCATGTTGAGGCACCAGCGCGGCTTCGTCGCGAGGTTCATCATGCTGCGAAGTGTAGGCTTGGGTGGCGTGGAGGTCCGTTCTTGATGTCCATGTGGCGCTGGCCGAGCACCGTGAGATCCATGGTGACCATGAGCGCGCTGCAACGGGCGGCCTTCGCGCGATCGATGAGCGCGGCGGAGAAGTCGCGGTCGCGCGTGACGTAGAGCTGGAACCAGAACGGCTTCGTGGTGGCAGCCGCGACGTCCTCGATCGCACAAATGCTGATCGTGCTGAGCGTGAAGGCACGCCGAAGCGCTCGGCCGCGCGCGCAGCGAGGATCTCGCCGTTGCGTGCATCATGCCGGCGAGTCCGGTGAGCGGAGCGCGACCGGCATCGCGACGCCGGTGCCGCACATCGTGGGACGTGCTGCGATGCTCGATGTCGACGCCGACGCGCTGGCGGAGCTGATGCGGTTCAGGTCATCGTGTTCGCGCGGAGCGTCGACTCCGTCCAGCTGCGGCGGCGCAGTAGTCATAGAACATGCGCGGCACGCGCCGCTCGGCGAGACGGCGCAGGTCTTCGACGCTGGTGACGACGGGCATGCGGGAATATGCAGCGCGGCCTGGGTGCCGCGCGAACTCGCTCAGCCGATCGGCAGCTGCGTTTTTATTATTATTATATTATTATTATTATATTATTATTATAATATTATAATAATAAAATAATAAAAAAAAAATGGCGGCGGTAGAATTCGACCTGAACACACGTCGGCGCCCTCTTGACAACGTTCGGGCAGCGCAGGCGGTCCTGCTGCGAAGCCCATGCACTCGATGCCGTCCTCCAGTCTGGGTATCCCGAAATTAATTAGAACGATGCCGGGCGGTCATCGTTGCACCGCTCCTGCTTTTTTTTTTTTTTTTTTTTTTTTTTTTTTTTTTTTTTTTTTTTTTTTTTTTTTTTTTTTT
Organism: uncultured Gemmatimonadaceae bacterium; assembly: GCA_963716745.1. Lineage (GTDB taxonomy): Bacteria > Gemmatimonadota > Gemmatimonadetes > Gemmatimonadales > Gemmatimonadaceae > DATKOH01. The sequence goes on along the minus strand of OY970320.1, from coordinate 2,783,293 downwards.
TTTTTTTTTTTTTTTTTTTTTTTTTTTTTTTTTTTTTTTTTTTTTTTTTTTTTTTTTTTTTTTTTTTTTTTTTTTTTTTTTTTTTTTTTTTTTTTTTTTTTTTTTTTTTTTTTTTTTTTTTTTTTTTTTTTTTTTTTTTTTTTTTTTTTTTTTTTTTTTTTTTTTTTTTTTTTTTTTTTTTTTTTTTTTTTTTTTTTTTTTTTTTTTTTTTTTTTTTTTTTTTTTTTTTTTTTTTTTATGTATCAAACCAAGCGAGGCATTGACCAGCTCACTCGCCGACTCCTCCTTGACGTCATGACGTCATAACGTTATCTTTCGTGCATGCCGAGCCAGAAACGCGCCACCGTCTATTTCGACCCGAGCCTTCATAAGGCCCTGCCGGTGAAGGTCGGCCTCGACCGAGCGGAGCATTTCCGAGCTCGTGAACCAGGCGATCCGGACCAGCCTGGCCGAGGATGCTGAGGACCTGGCAGCGTACGATGCACGTGCCAAGGAGCCGACCCTCGCCTTTGAAGCGGTGCTCAAAGATCTGAAGCGTCGTGGCAAGCTATAAGGTCGAGATCAAGCGCTCGGCTGCCAAGGAACTCGAGCAGCTCCCGCCGAAGGACCGCGCCCGCGTCGCCAGCCGCATCCAGTCTCTTCGCCACCGACCCTCGCCCACCGGGGGCCGAAGACGTTGTCCGGCCAGGAGCGGTACCGCGTCCGCCAAGGGCAATTACCGCATCCTCTATGAGATCCATACGATGCTCTGGTGGTCGTGATTGTCGTCAAGATCGGCCATCGCCGGGACGTCTATCGCTGAGCGAAGGCGCCACGCAGTACGCAGAGGGCGCAGGACGGCCCTCCTGCGGGTCCATCATTAACGCTCTCGACCGAGGCGTTTTCCATTGAAGCGAACCGATGGTCGCTGCGCACCATGATCCTCCTCTGACTGGTAGTCACGCGCCTCCCAGCCACGGCAACGGCCAAACTCCGGCCACTGGAAGCGCCGAGGCCGCCCATGGAGGAGTTGCTCACGACCATCGGGAAGCAATACGTCCGGCCGATCACCCATGAGAGCCGCGCGTCGCTGCACGCAATGGAATAATCAGATCGTTCGATGCATATCCCAAGTATCTCGAACCGGCGGAATGGGCCGAGCTCAATGGTACGGTTTCGGGCTCGTTCGCCGGGGTCGGCCTGCGCCTCGCCATCGACAGTGCATCCGCAACAGTACGCGTGACCGGCGTCTTCAAGAACTCTCCAGCGCTCAAAGGCGGTATCCGCGTGAACCACGTTCTGCTCGAGGTCCATGACAGGGCCGTGGCGTCCCGATCAATGGACGATATCACGAGCGTCTCCCGAGGCCTGGTGGCACGACCGTAGCGACTCACCCTCGCGCGCCCGTTGGCCAAGGCAGACCTTCGCGTGTCGGTGCGGAGGGCGGTGATTCCGCTGCCAACCGTCAGGGGCATTCGGCGCCTCAAATTCAGGCGATTGGGACTACATGGCCAATGCCAAACAACGGATCGAAAAAGTTCGCATCGAACATTTCGCCGCCAGCACGCCCGTTGAGTAGGACAGCGCGATCGCCGCTGTGGATAGGGCCGGTGCGGTGGCACTCGTGCTCGATCTGCGGGTCAATCGCGGCGGGCTGGTGCGCGCCGCCCTCAATGTCGCCGATCGATTCCTCGATTCCGGCACCGTCTTCTCCTTTCGCTACCATGATTCGATACAGGTCATCCCAGCACAACGAGGAATGACCACGAGGCTCCCCGTGGCGCTGCTCATCGATGGATATACGCAGTCGGTCGCGAACTCGTCGCCGCGAGCCTGCAGGACAATCGCCGCGCCGTGGTGGTAAAAAATACCGGTCATGGGGAAGGGGCACGGCCAGGAAATGTTCCCTATGGCGATGGGCATCAGCGAGTCTAGATCACGACCTTCGCCTTCGTGCGGCCGTCGGGACGTCCGATGGAGCACATTCGCGGTCCCGATTCGAGCCTCGGCGCCGTTTGGCCGTATTCAGACATGACCGTGTCGCTCTCGTCCAGCGCCTACCAGCTCTGCTTGGACTACGCGCTCGCGTTGGATGCGCTCATGCCCGTCGCGGCGACTCCAGGATCCGCGCCAACACCCGCGGCCGACTCCGTGCTCGATCGCGCAGTGGCCGTGCTACATGCGAGTCGTCGCACTAATACTCATCGCAGAGCACCCACTCCCCCTGTCGCGCGCTGTAGCCGCAGCGCATCTCTCGCACGCAGGGCAGCACCGAAGCCGCCAGCTCAGCCGCGGGTCGGCTCGCGCTGGCCAAGCACCTGCAAATGCATCGTGAGCATGAGCGCGCTGCAACGGGGGGGGGTCATCCCGCGGTCGATGAGCCGGGCGGCGAACTCGCGTCGCGCGATGACGTAGAGTTGTAACGCCCGCACCGCGTCCTCGCCAATCCGATCGCTCGCATGATGCGGAGCGGTGGCCAGGGCGCCCTCGAAGAACCGCTTCCCGCCGCAGATAATGTCGGACAGCACTATGCGTCCTCGTATGCTCTTTCCATTGCCGTCCGTCGAGCTTGCCATCTTCATCATCGTTCCATCACCGCCTGTTGCTCCTCGGGTTCTTGTCTCTGCATCTGCTCCATGAAACGCCTTGGGACGATCTGCCAAGTGATGCCGAATCGGACGGCGATCCAGCCACACTGCATGGCGTTGCGCCGCCGCTGATGAGCTTGCTCCAATAGCTAATCAACTTCTTCTTGGTCTTTGCAGTCGACAAGAAGCGAGATGCCTTCGGAGAATTTGAATACCGGCCACCAGTTATAGCCCATGAGGGACTGACCACCAATGACGAATTCGGCGGAAGTGATGCGACGTCCTTGCCGGTGCGGGCGACGTTCTTCATCTCAGAATCCGGGAACGTGCTGGCGTAGAACGCCATGGCAGCTTCGAGCTGATCGTTGAACATCAGAAAGGTGTCACTTTGGTCATCTGTTCGTCTCCTCTGATCTTCAGTCTCCAGCTAACGAGATATCGGCCGTCGAAACTCAGTGTGCTTGCGATGAATCCCGTGACGTCTCTGCGAAGCGCGCTGTTCTTCACGCACGCACAAACGGACGTGCGCCAAATCTGGTGCATGAGGGGTGGTAATCCTGCCCCTCGCTCGTATCCGCGCCTCGAGCAGGATCGATTCGCCCCTGCTCACGGAGGGTCGCAATGAGCATTCGCTGCTGATCAGCGTTTCGTTCAAGCGCCGCCGCAAGTTCGCCCACGTCGCTTCGATACCATCGAAACGCGCGAAGACCGCCCGATTCAAGTGCAAATTCGCACCAAGGCCAAAGAGATCTCCTGTTGCTCGAAACCGCTCCGCGATCCTCGTCCAAGGGGGATGAAGATCGCACCCGTACCGAGCGGGACACAGATCAGCGCCAGAACTATGCTAAGGTCTGATAGCTTCTGACAGGAAGTTCTGCATGATCTCTTCACCTCGTCTGTGAACCGGTTGTCTGCACAACGAAGTGCGTTTACCTGCGGGTGATCAACAAATAGTGCGAGCGAAGCGAGCTTCGAGATCTCACCTGTCGGCTGCAACGGCGGTTAGGGCCAGCGGTCGAATAGGCGCTGGACGACACAAAGAGCGGCCCGGAACACCTCGAGCAACCCTCTGAATAGTTTGTCAGGAGCGGCATTCGCTCGAATGGAGCCCTCGATCCTACCACGAGACCAATGATGGTCACGACCAAGCAGAGGAACATGACGGGGATCCAAATCGCGTACCAAAGGACGGTCAAGAGTATCGCGAACATGGCTCCTCAACGATCCCTGTGGCTCGGGCTAACGAAGTGCGTTGTGCTGCGGGTGATCCAGTAATGCGAGCGGAGCGAGCATTCGATACCTCACCCGTCAGCTCCAACGGCAGTTACGGCGCGCCGTGAACGCCTAAGAGGAAAGGAAGCCTCCCTGATTTGCTCCGCGATTGGCAACGCTCTGCTAGGGAGCGGGCATATTCTCTCCGCTCCGCCGATCTCCAGTCGGGCAATCTGCCCCCCGACGTCGTCGTTCTAACTTGCAGCCCCTCGTGGATCAATCCTCCGTGCGATTGTGACTTGTGGTATCCGGCAATGGTCACGTAATCCGAAAACGAATACTGATGACCCGCAACGTCGAACTCTTCGTAAGCATGCCCCTCGGCCGGCGCCGGTTTGTAGTCCCACACCACGCCCTCAACGACAACGAACTTGCCGGTCCGCAACGCTTCCCTCATGCGAGCGTACTCAACGTGTGTGCTACCGAAGCCTCTGACGTCCACCAGACGCTGCACGAGGCAGTCAATTTGCCGACAGCGGGCCGGTACTTGCCGTCGACGGGGGTCGGATGCCGATGAAAGTAGTCGAACATCAATGCCAATCGCGATGCCGACATCCCGTTGCCGAGAACCGCCATGAGCCAAATCCTTCGCGGGCGACGTCGATGACTGTTTCGTAGGGCGTTTCTGCCTCAAGTGAGCAGTCGCTTCGCGCTTTAACGAAGTGCGTTCAGCTGCGGGTGATACAATAATGCGAGCGAAGCGAGCATTCGATAGCTCACCCGTCGGCTGCAACGGCAGTTAGGCGGAGCCCTGCGAGGCCTTCTGAACCACCAGAGTCTGGAACTTGGCCCAAACGTCGTCGGCCAGCCGTCGAAGATGCGCTTCTGGCACCCATACGTATTGGAAGAACGCCCCGGCCTTGCCATTTGTACGGAAACGTATCTGGCCCAAGCGAGGCGTGATTGCGAGCCCAAGTGCCAGCGCCGAAGTGGAGCTCAATGACTCTGATGATGCCGGCGCCAGAACTAGAGAGCCAAGCCATTCATGCCGTCATCGTCTTTAGTGCGCCGGAACTCCTTATGCAGTTGACCGAGAATAGTCTCGACTTTGTGAATCGACTCCACTGAGTACTCCAGCTCCAGACCGTACGCTTCCCTGGCGACCCGCTGAGCCAGGCCGGCGAGTTCCTCTCTGCGCTTTCGAATCTCTTTAGTTGCTGTCATCTCTCTCTCGCACCGGCTCTTGTGATTGGGGACGCCTAACGCCCCAGTTCAGCTGCGAACGAGTCAAATAGAAGCGCATGCGCAGCATGCGCAATCCTTAAATCGTTCGTCGGCTGCAAACATAGATTAGGCCGCAATGCGCGTCAAACTCAGTGGCGGTTAGATCGATCCGAGCGCCTTGGACAACCCATTTCCAGTGTCGGACGTTGGTTCGGTCGTCGTAGCCTGTCCAAGCAGACATCTGCCTACACCTTCTCGACGAAGTAGTAGTGGTTCTCGCCCTCGTCCTGGCGCCGTCGACCCACTCCAGGCCATCATCGTGCAGCAATCGCTCATACGTGTGCTCGCCGAGGGATCGCGACCGGCGCTAGGTCATGGCGTCCAACCATTCCAAGGGCTGCCGCTGTGCAGTGAAGAGAGAGCGCCCCGGGCGCAAGTGCGCGCACCACCTTTCTGATGACGAGCGCTTGCGCTGCCGGTCGAGTAAGAACAACAGCCCCCAGGCAAGTACGCCACGAAAGGTCCGGTTGAAGAACTCCGAACCTCAACTGTATTTCTCTCGATCGGCACCCCCGGAAATCGTTCGCGGAACGCTGCGACCATGGTCGGCGACGCGTCGACTGCGTAGGTCGTGAGCCCGGCCTCTTGGAGGATCCGCGTGCTCGGTTCACCGGGACCCGAGCCGCCTCGAGCACCGTCGCGCCAAGGGGAAAGGCATCTGCCCAGGCCTTGACGACCGCGGCACCCATCGAGTCGCCGACGCGGGAACGGGTACCTCGTCCAGCAATGTAGATGTTCGCGACCGCCTCATATCCGTTCGAGCCGTCCTCAGTTGCTGTACCCATTTCACCTTGACAAAGAGTTCGGTTGCGGCCTAACGAAGTGCGTTCAGCCGCGGGTGATACAATAGTGCGAGCGAAGCGAGCGCTCCATGGCTCACCCGTCGGCTGCAACGGCAGTTAGGCCGTCTTGGCGGCAAGTTTGATCGACGAGCGTATCCAGCTTATGCGTCGAGATGCCCTTACTTCGAGTCACCTTCCACGGCTCACCCTTCCTCGCTGCGACGTACCAAGCCCAATAGCCCTCGGCCACCGGCGCGTAGACCATCAAAGCACCGCGGCCAATCTCCGCCGAGTTCGCCGTATACCAGCCGCAGAGCACGTGCGGCGCAACGGTCGCTATCTGGCGAGTCGTATTGCTGTCGCTACGCATCGTACGATGAATGGCGGGCCTCCTTCCAGGCTCGCTGGCCGCAGCGTCTCGTCCAACATCAAACCAGCGTTCCTCCCGAATTCGGTTCGGATTGAACGGGGGTACTGTAAGTTCGGTATTCCAAACGCCGACCGCGCCGACAAGTTTGCCAGAGAACCCCAACCACTTGCTGTCAAACCAGTCATCGACACGAATCGTGCAGACCGAAGTCGGCTGAGTCATGGCGGTCACCCCACGGAGCAGACCCTCGACATCAGTCGAGAACCGCAGTGCGTCGAGAGCGCTACGACTCAATGACAACAAGGCAGCCTCTAATCAGGTGAGCGGCCTAACTAGGATTATGCAACGTGAAGTGCATCCCTTCCCCATCAACCTTGCAGCCACGGGTCCGCATAGTCAACTCGACGCATTGGGGATTTCTCACCGCATCCCATGCCGCCATGGTGACTTGACTCCTCTGCCATCGATGATTCGCCCCCTGAATATGCCGACGGAGCCGGTCCGCATAGCGCCGGCGCCGGGCTGAGCTTCCGCAGAGGGAGGTTCGCTCGGAGGGGACCCGTCCAGCAGGTCAGCGGGGCTGCGCACGCCGCGCGCGCCCTTGTTCAGGACGTGGGTGTAAATCATGGTGGTGCTCACATCCTTGTGGCCCAGCAGTTCTTGCACGGTGCGGATATCGTAGCCGATTCTCGAGCAGGTGGGTCGCGAACGAATGGCGGAAGGTATGGGTGGTGACTCGTTTGCTCAGTCCCGCGCGGTGCGCGGCCGCGACGACGGCGCGCTGCACGACGGTGTCGTGCAGATGATGACGGAGCCAGTTGCCGGTGGCCGGGTCGCGATAGCCGCGCGTGGCGGGGAAGGCCCACTGCCATGGCCAGGCTGCGCGCGGCCGCCGGCGACTTCGAACGCGAAGGCGTCGGGGAGCGCGACGTAGCCGCGCCGCGCCGCCAACTCGCGCTGATGCAGCCGCCGCACGCGCTCGAGATGCTCGTGGAGCGGGTCGAGCGCGGTAAGTGGCAACATGGTGAGACGATCGCGGCCGCCTTTGCCGTGACGCACGATGATCTCGCCGCGCGCGAAGTCGAGATCCTTCACCCGCAGCGAACAGGCCTCGTGCAGCCGGAGCCCGGCACCGTACATCAGCATGCCGATCAACCGCGGCGCGCCATCCATTGCGCCGAGCACGGCTGCGCACCTCATCGCGCGACATCACGGTCGGACGGCGCGCCGGACGCTTGGCGCGCACGACATCCTTGAGCGATTCCCGACCGGGACGCCGAGCACTTCCTGATACAGGAAGAGCAGCGCGGCGAGCGCCTGGTTCTGCGTGGACGCGGCGACGCGCCGCCGGGTGGCCAGCTCGGAGAGGAAGGCGGTCACCTCGGGCTCGCCGAGTGCGCGCGGATGGCGGCCGCCGTGGAAACGCACGTAGCGGCGGATCCAACCGGTGTAAGCCTCGATCGTGTTCGGGCTCGCGCGGCGCAATTGCAGTCGCTCGCGCACCACATCGAGCAGCTTTTGCGGGGTGGGCATGCCGAGATGCATAATGCCGCGCCGCCGGCGGCCAGCATCATCGATTGAATCGCGACTGTACGCGATCCGATCGCGCTCAGCGCGCCGCGGCCACGCCCCCGGTCACGCGTTCCATGGGCAGCGCATCCCTCGCACGCATGCCCGGCCTCGAAATCGCCAAGCAAGTGCGCGATGCCATTCGCGTAGTAACTGATCAACTCCCGGCTCCCCGGCAGCACCGAGTACCCGCCGCCCGTCTCCGCAAGCATGCGCCGCATTTCGAGCATCCGCCAGGCGCGGTCGAAGGTCTCGGCGATGTCGCGGTCGGCGCGCAGCACTCGCGCGTTGAGTTCCACGAGCACATCGCGCATCTCCGCCATGCGCGCGAGCAGCTCCGCGCGCGGAATGAAATCCCGGTCGAAGCTCTGGATCGCGGCGCACGCGAGCGCCACGGACGTCACCGGCACGATCGCGCCGATGCGCGCCATCACCTCGTCGCATAACTCCTGCACCACCGGCAACCGCTGCTCACGCGGCAATGACAGCATGCCCGGATGCCGCGCGAGCCACGGCTCGATGCGCATCGGCCGCCCCACGGTCACCGCCGCCCGGCCGTAGCGCTTCCATTTGCCCGGTGAGCGTGCGCGCCACGTTCCAGCCGATGTACCGCAGCACTTCGCGCGCCTGCCGCACGCGGCCCACCCGTTCCCCGCCCTCCTTCGCGCGCAGTTCGCGAATGAGTGTGCGGTCCTCCAGCACACGGTCGTAGTTGAGCGCCACCGGGATGAGCACCATGCGCTTCGCGACATCCGGATCCTTCGCGACGCCCAGCGCGTAGTCGAGCAGCCCGATCTTCGCCGGCTTGAGCCGCCCGTCGCGCGACAGGCCGCCCTCGGGAAAGATCCCCTGCGTCACGCCGTTCCGCGTGATGAGCTGCACGTAGCGCTCGAGCACGGTGTGATAGAGCGGCTCGCGATAGTGACGGCGAATGAAATACGCGCCGAAACTCTTGAACACCCACTCCAGCGGGAACGCGCGCGCCCACTCGCCCACGGCGTACGAGATGGACACGTCGCCCGCGAGCACGTACGCGAGCAGCACGTAGTCCGCGTTGGACTTGTGATTGATGAGGTAAATGACCACGGAATCGTCGGGCAGCGCGTCGAGCGCCGGGAGATCCTCGTAGTCGAGGCTCACCTTGTACAGGAAGTTCAGCACCGCGCGGCTCGCGACGTAGCCGGCGCGGTAGTACGCGAAAATATTGAAGTGAGGGACGATCTCGTCGATGTACGCGTCGACGCGCTGCCAGGTTCTCTCGACGGGCTCGCCGTGCTCGGCGGCGTGCGACTTCACGGCGCATCTCGATCGCGGAGTCGGCGAGCAGCGTGGTGCGGATGTACGGCTTGCGCGTGAGTTTGAATCGGTTGACGCGGGCTTTGAAGCGTCTCAGCGCTCGGCGGGAGCTCCGGCGAGCGAAGCGAGCCGCCAATCGCCCACGCGACTGCTCCGAGAGTCAGTGCAATGAGGACTTCGAGGGCGGTGCGCGGTGTCGAGCCCAAGCTCATCCTATGTTCGGGACGCGGGGCTCGGGACTCGCCGCGGGATTCGGGATGCCAATGCGCGTCAGTTTACTGGCTCGGCTTCGAACATTCCCACCGCTCCCTTCGTGGCGTCGGCGAAGGCGTGAGTCACGAATGGGTAGGTGCCGGCTTCTCTTAGGCGGACCTCGAATATCGCTCCGCCGCCGACGGGGACGTTCACGGTCTGCACACCCTGGAGCGGATTGGTGGTGCTGCCGTCGAGGATATGCCTTCTCGAAGATCGCGCCCACGATATGGAACGATGAGATCGCGGTTCGGGCCGGCATTCACGACATACAACCGCAGCAACGCGCCCACGGGCACCTTGATCGGGTGCTTCGCGTACTGCGCCACGCGGCCGTTGAAGACCACGTAGTCGGGCGCCTGGTTCAGCACCTTCTCCCAGTCCAGCGAGTGCATGCCGCCCGGCGCGGCCGGCGGCGCGGCGTAGAATTCGCTCTGCACGAAGACGAACTCGCGCGCGGCCGGGCGCGGCTGCGCGGGATCGACGATGATCGCGCCCACCATGCCGTTCGCGATGTGCGCGGCCACCGGCGCGGTGCCGCAGTGATACAAGAACGCGCCCGGCACGTGAGCGACGAACCTGTAATGAATGGAATCGTTCGGCATCACGTTCGTGTAATACTTGCTCGGCGCGATCTCGGCCGCGTGGAAATCCATGCTGTGCGGCATCGGCGCCTTGTTCACGAGCGTGAAGTCCACGGTGTCGCCCTGCGTCGCGCGGATCACCGGGCCGGGACTCCGGCCGTCGAACGTCCAGCCGTCGTACACCACGCCGGAATCGAGCGTCAGCTGCGCGTTCTTGATCTCGATGCGCACGCGCACGAGCTTCGACTTGGCCGGAGGCGGAGCGTTCGGATCGACGGGCGGAGGCGTTGCGGCGTTGCCGACGGCGGCCTCGCCGTGCGAGACATTCGCGGGGGTCGACGTGGGAGCGGCGGTCTGCTGTTCGGCGACTGGCGGCTTCGGGGGCTGCGAGCATGCGGCGAGTACGAGTCCGCTGGCGACGCAGAGTGTTGTGCGAATTGTGGGGCTCATGCTTGATCCTTGTTCGGGACGCGGGGCTCGGGACTCGCCGCGGGATTCGAGAACCACGCGTTAGGAGCTTTCGAGAGATAGTTCGGGTGGGCCTGGATATCGAATCGCTCCGTTCGGAAGTGGCTCGGCGCCCGGGGTCAGTGACGCGGGCACAACGCTGCCCTGCCCCATAATGTGCTGCACCTGGTCGCCGGCGGCGAGGAGGTAGTCGGTGATGATGCGGCGGTGGCAGCGCCACCAGACTGCTTCGGCGCACATGATGGCGGTGCGCTGAGTTGCAGCGAGCGTGCGCAGCTCGGCGAGGCCCGCGCGGAATTCGGCGGTCTCGGCGTAGTCGGCGTAATTGCGGAAGGCGTCCACCTTCCAATAGGTGTTGAGCGAACGCGGCGCGCCTTTCTTGTGATGGCGGCGGCCGCCGAGTGCGGCGAGGTGCTGGTACGCAATGCCGTGCTCGGCGAGCGAGACAGGCAATGCGTCGCCGTTGAATTGCGGCACGGCGCGCGATCGCGGGATGGAGCGCACGTCCACCAAGAGTGTGACGTCCACCTGCTTCAACAGAGCCACGAACTCCTCGATCGAACGCGTGCTGTGCCCGATCGTGTAAACGGTCATTCCCCGATAGTGGGCAGCTTGCGCGGCGGGGCGGCGGCGCCGGGCGGTGGACGGTGGCGCGCGTCGGCGGAGTCGAATGTCTGCCACAAGTTGATCACGAAGAGCACCGCGCCGAGCGTGAACAACGAGCCGCCGACGGTGGTGATCATGCTGCCCGCCGCGCCGATGTGCGGCGCGAGCATCCAGCCGGCGACCATGCCGGCGAGTCCGAGGTTCGCGAGCCACAGATGCGCGATCGCAAGCTTCGCACTCCAGAGCGGACCACCGAACAACCGCGGCAACAATTGATAGCCCACACCGAACAGCATCATCGTCAGGAAGCCCACGACATTCATGTGCGCGTGCGCCGGGCGATACACCACCCACTCCAGGATGCGCGCTCATCGCGACGCCGAGCGCGATGCCGAGGGTGAACCAGAGCAGGCTCGCGCGGATGAACGCCTTGATGAACCACTCCATGGGCGACGCCTCAGGTGGTTCGGTCGCGCTTCGGGACGCCGAGCAGGGTGTGCGCGGTGCGCGAGGCATTTGTCCATTACTATAGTAAGGCCGCCTTCGGTGGCGATCCGGGCCGCCTCGTCATTCGCGATCCCCTGCTGCAGCCAGAGCGCTTTCGCGCCGATCTTCACGGCGCTCTCGGCGATCGCGGGAGTCTCCTCGGCTTTCCGGAACACGTCGACGATATCCACCTTCTCGGGGATGTCCTCGAGCGATCGCGTACGCCTTCTGGCCGAGTACGACCGTTTCGCGCGGGTTCACCGGGATCACGTGGTAGCCGACTTTGAGCAGGCGGCCGAAGATGTGGTACGAGTCGCGCTCCTGATTGGACGACGCGCCGACCATCGCGATGGTGCGCGCTTCGTCCATCAGCTTGTACTGTGCTTCGCGCGACGGCTCGACGTAGCGTCACGCCTTTTCCGTCAGGAAGCCGTCCTTGAACTTGATGGTCGCGTGGCTGCCGTTGCAGAACGGTTTGTTCTGCGAGGCGCCGCAGCGGCAGAGGGTCACGCGATTGCGCACTTCGTACTTGGTGCCGTCGTGCGATTCAATGGGAATGCCGCCGCGCACCCAGAGCGGGCCGCTGGCGCCGAGCACGGGGTCTTCGACGACGCCGATGGACGGCGGGAGATCGGGCTCGAGCGCTTCGTCCTTCGCCTTGTCCACCATCACGAGGCGGCCGGCGGGACAATGCATTGCTTCACGGATCGCGAGGTCGCGCACTTTGGGATCGCCGGTGTTCTCCATGAGCGACCAGATCTTGCCGCCCGGATCGCAGAATCGCGCGAAGGCGCAGAGGTCCTCATCGTCTTCGAGTCTCAGCTCGGGGCCGTCGAACACTTCGGACTTTTCCGAGATCGGCGTGCGGTCGGCGGTCTCGGTGCCGTCGAAGCCGAATTCCTTGTGCGACGTGTCGCAGTACGGCTTGTTCTTGGAATGGCCGCAGCGGCAGAGGGAATACTTGGGCTTGTCCTCGAACTTGTGGCCTTCCTTCCATTGCCAGGAGAGGCCGTCCTCGTTGGGGACGATGATCTGAATGGCCAGCGGAACTTCGCCGGTGACGAGGAGAGAAGAATCCTTGCGGATCACGATCTTCATTTCTTCGGGCATACGCTACCTCCTATTCCACAAGCTAATCCCCGAATTGCGTGAGTCGCACCCTGAACTCCGTACGTGACGTCACCCGAACTCCCGCGTGGCGTCACATCATCCGTGTCGTAAACGCAGCGCCACGCGGTCGCTCGCGTACGCCAGTATGCCCGCACGCGCGAGCCGTTCCTCGTCCTCGACAAGAGCCTGCGGGTCCAGACGGCGAACGCCGCCTTCTACGAGACGTTCCACGTCTCGAAGGAGGAGACGGAAGGCCGCTTCGTCTACGACCTGGGCAACCGGCCAGTGGGACATCCCGCGCCTGCGGACGCTGCTGGAGGAAGTCCTGCCGCAGAAGCAGTCCGTTCCACGACTTCGAGGTCGAACACGACTTCCCGGCGATCGGGCGAAGGTCATGCTGCTCAACGCCCGCCGCTTCGAGTCGTCGCCGACAGCCAGCCGGAACTGATCCTGCTTGCCATCGAGGACATCACCGAACGCAGGCGGGCGGAAGTCGCCGATGCAGACTCCGAAGTCCGGTATCGGCGGCTGTTCCAGACGGCCAAGGACGGCATCCTGATCCTCGACGCCGACACCGGGAAGATCATCGACGCCAACCCGTTCATGACGGACTGCTGGGCTACGCGCACGACGAGTTCCTGGGCAAGGAACTCTGGGAGATCGGCCTGTTCGGAGACAAGGCGGCGAACGAAGCCGCCTACCGAGAACTGCAAGAGAAGGGCTACATCCGCTACGACCACCTGCCGCTCGAAACCAAGAGCGGCGAGCAGGTCGAAGTCGAGTTCGTCAGCAACGTCTATCAGGTGGACCAGCGGCACGTCGCCCAGTGCAACATCCGGGACATCAGCGAACGCAGCCGCTTGGAGCGGACAGACGCAGGAGCAGGCGGCGGCGTTGGCCGACCTGCACCGCCGCAAGGACGAGTTCCTGGCGATGCTCAGTCCACGAACTTCGCAACCCCTCGCCCCCATCCTCAACGCCGTGCATCTGCTCCGGCTCCAGAAGCGAGCGAGAACCCGATCCAGCAGCAAGCCCGCACGCATCATCGAGCGTCAGGTGGGGCAACTGACGCATCTCGTCGATGACCTGCTGGAAGTCTCCCGCATCACCACCGGCAGGATCCAGCTGCGCCAGGAACGGGTCGCCGTGAGCGGCATCGTGGAACGTGCGGTGGAGACGGTCCGCCCGCTGATCGAACAACGCAGGCATGAGCTCACGGTGTCGCTGCCGACCGCAACCGATCTGGCTGCACGCCGACGCCGCCGGCTGGAACAGGTGGTGGTGAACCTGCTCACCAACGCCGCCAAGTACACCGACGAAGGCGGCCACATCTGGCTGACCGTGCGGCAGGAGCACGAGGAGTGCGTGGTCGAGCGTGCGGGATACGGGCGTCGGCATCGCCCCCGAACTGCTGCCGCGCATCTTCGACCTGTTCACGCAGGCGGAACGGTCGCCCGACCGCTCGCAAGGCGGGCTGGGCATCGGGCTGTGCGTCTGGTGCAACGGCTGGTGGAAATGCACGGGGGGACGGTCGAGGCGCTACAGTGCGTGTGGGCAAGGCAGCGAGTTCGTCGTGCGTCTGCCGGTCGAGTCGGACGCCCGCGGCGCAAGCCAGCGCGCCAGCGTGAGCGGCGCGACTCGAGCCGGCGCGCAAGCATGTCCGCGTGCTCGTGGTGGATGATGATGTGGACATGGCGCGAGAGCACCGCGACTCATCCTGCGCGACAGCGGGGCACGATGTGCGCACCGCGTACGACGGCGCGAGCGCGCTGCAGGTGGCGCTCGACTACCTGCCCCACGCCGTGCTGCTGGACATCGGCTTGCCGGGGATGAGCGGCCACGAAGTGGCGCGGCGCATGCGCCAGCTCCCCGAGCTCAAGCACACGATCCTCGTCGCGGTGACGGGATACGGGCAGGAGCGCGACAGCCGGATCTCGCGCGAAGCCGGGTTCAATCATCATCTGGTGAAACCAGCGGAGTATGAGGACATCCATTGATCCTCGACTCGATTGAGCCGGCATGACTACTGAGGGGCGCGAGCGGCACCCCGAACTCCGCATTGGTCACCCGAACGCCGCGTGTGGCGTATGACGTGTGGTACTGCACGGACGGCGGGGTTCGTACCAGCCCCGCTTTCGCGGGTACCACACGTCAGGCGCCACACGCGGAGTCCGGGTGACCAAGTACGGAGTTGGGGGTGCGACTCACGGAGTAGAAAGCAGAACGGCCCGCGGGAGATTCCCGCGGGCCGTTCGATTCTCGCTCGGCGCGAAGAACTATTCCTCTTCGTCCGTCAGTGCTCTTCGGTGCTCCACTGCCCGCGAGCAGTGCGGCGAATGAAGTATCCGCACTCGGCAGATCCGGCAATCCCGGCAACCCTTCCGGCGCGGCGGGCACTTCCAGTCCTTCGATGTCCACTTCCTGGTACCGGTACATGCCCGTGCCGGCCGGAATGAGGTGCCCGATGATGATGTTCTCCTTGAGACCCAGGAGATCGTCCCTGCGCGCCGCGGATCGCGGCGTCGGTGAGCACGCGCGTGGTCTCCTGGAAGCTCGCCGCCGAAATGAACGACTGCGTCGTGAGACTCGCCTTCGTGATGCCGAGCAGCAGCGGCTCGGAAACGGCCGGCGCCTCGGTCTTCTTCGAGTGGCGCTCGTTCGTCTCGCGGAACACGCCCTTGTCGACGTTCTCTCCCTCGAGCATCTCCGTCTCGCCCGGATCCACGATCCGCACCTTCTGCAGCATCTGGCGCACGATCACGCCGATGTGCTTGTCGTTGATCTTCACGCCCTGCAGGCGGTACACCTCCTGCACTTCGTTCAGGAGGTACTCCTGCACCGCGCGCGGGCCCTTGATCCGCAGAATGTCGTGCGGGTTCACCGGACCTTCGCGACAGCCGGTCGCCGGCGCGCACGCGGTCACCCTCGTGCACGCGGAGATGCTTGCCGGCCGGCACTTCGTAGAGCTGCGGCGGCTGCTGGTCGTCCACGACCGTCGTGCCGTCGTTCAATTCCTTCAGCGGCTGCACGAAGATCTCGCGCTTGCCACGCTTGATCTCGCCGAACCGCACCACGCCGTCGATCTCACGTGATCGTGGCCGGATCCTTCGGCCGGCGCGCCTCGAACAGCTCGGCGACGCGCGGCAGACCGCCCGTGATGTCGCGGGTCTTGTACGCCTCGCGGCTGATCTTCGCGATGATCGTACCGGCCGCGATCTTCTCGCCATCGTTGATGATGAGCTGAGCGCCCACCGGGATGACGAAGTCGCGCACGCGGCGCTCCTTCCCGCCCTTCTCCTGCACGATCTCGATGTGCGGGTGGAGCTTCTTCTCACGGTCTTCGATGATCACGCGCTGCCGGAGACCGGTGAGCTCGTCGAGCTCCTCGGACACCGACTCGTCCTCGACGATGTCCACGAAACGGATCGTTCCGTTCACGTCGGCGATGATCGGCGTGGTGTACGGGTCCCACGTGAACACGACGCCGTCCTTCTTGATCTCGTCGCCGTCGTTCACCATGAGGTACGCGCCGAGCGGCACCTGGAAGCGCGACACGACCGCCGCGTTCTTCTCCTTGCCCGCCCGGATGATGATGTCGCCTTCGTACGAGGTGACGATCTTCTGCCCCTCCTCGTTCGTCACGTGCACCAGCGGTCGCCGTACTCCATCACGCCCGCGACCTTGCTCTTCCGCGCCGTCTGCTCGGCGATACGAGCCGCCGTGCCGCCGATGTGGAAGGTACGCAGCGTGAGCTGCGTGCCCGGCTCGCCGATCGACTGCGCGGCGAGAATGCCCACCGCCTCGCCGATGTCCACCATGCCCATCGTCGCGAGGTTGCGGCCGTAGCACATGCGGCAGAGCCCGCGCTTCGCTTCGCACGTGAGCACGGAGCGGATGCGCACGGTCTCGATCCCTGAATCCTCGATCGCGATCGCCGTCTCTTCGTCGATCATCTGTCCCGCTTCCACGAGCAGCGTGCGGCGTCCGCTCTCATCGACCTCATGCGGATCCTCCACATCTTCCGCGGCCACGATCCCGACGATGCGCTCGGAGAGCGGCTCGATCACGTCTTCGCCTTCCTTCAGTGCGCCGACCTCGAGGCCGAGGATCGTGCCGCAATCCTCTTCCGTGATCGTCACATCCTGCGCGACGTCCACGAGCCGGCGCGTGAGGTAGCCGGCGTCCGCGGTCTTGAGCGCGGTATCGGCCAATCCCTTACGAGCGCCGTGCGTCGAGATGAAGTACTCGAGCACCGACAACCCTTCGCGGAAGTTCGACTTGATCGGGCTTTCGATGATCTCGCCGATGCCTCCCGTCAGCTTCTTCTGCGGCTTCGCCATCAGGCCGCGCATGCCCGCCAGCTGGCGGATCTGGTCGCGGCTTCCGCGTGAACCCGAGTCGAACATCATGAACACGGGGTTGAACCCGCTCTCGGATTCGCGCATGGACTTCACCATCGCGTCGGCCACGTCATTGTTGGCGTGCGTCCAGGTGTCGATCACCTTGTTGTAGCGCTCGCCGTTCGTGATGTTGCCGGTGTTGTACGCGCGCTGGAACCGCTCCACGCGCTCTTCCGCCTCGGTGAGCAGGTGCTCTTGTCACCCGGGATCACGAGGTCCTCGATGCCGATCGAGACGCCGCCCTTGGTGGCGCTGCGGAACCCGAACTCCTTCAGGCGATCCAGGAACTGCACGGTGGCCGCGAGGCCCTCGCGCCGGTAGCACTGGAACACCACCTCGCCGAGCGCCTTCTTCTTCATCTCGCGGTTCTGGAAGCCGAGCGCCTTGGGCACGATCGCGTTGAACAGCACGCGGCCGACGGTGGTGTTCTCCCAGCGCTTGCCCGCGAAATCGTCCACGAAGAACTTGACCGGCGTGTGATGCACCACGCGGCCGGTCGCGAGCGCGAGCTCGACTTCCGCCGCCGCCGTGAAGCGCGGCGCCGTCTTCATCGCCGCCTCGAAGTCCAGCGGCGCCTTGGTGACGAAATAGCAGCCGAGCACGATGTCCTGGCTGGGCTCCGCCACCGGGCGGCCGTCGCTCGGCTTCAGAATGTTGTTCGACGAGAGCATGAGCAGCCGGCACTCGATCTGCGACTCGAAGCTGACAGCGGCACGTGCACCGCCATCTGGTCGCCGTCGAAGTCGGCGTTGAACGCCGCGCACACGAGCGGATGGATACGAATGGCCTTGCCTTCCACGAGCACGGGCTCGAACGCCTGGATGCCCAGGCGGTGGAGCGTCGGCGCGCGGTTCAGGAGCACCGGATGGTCGCGGATGATCTCCTCGAGGATCTCGTACACCTCGGGGCTCTCACGCTCCACGATCTTCTTGGCGCGCTTCACCGTTTCCGCGATGCCCTTGTCCACGAGCTTGTGGATGATGAACGGCTTGAACAGTTCGAGCGCCATCGCCTTGGGCAGACCGCACTGGTGCAGCTGCAGCTCCGGCCCCACGACGATCACCGAACGGCCCGAGTAGTCCACGCGCTTGCCGAGCAGGTTCTGCCGGAAGCGGCCCTGCTTGCCCTTGAGCATGTCGGAGAGCGACTTGAGCGGGCGCTTGCCGCGGCCGCGGATCGCCTTGCGAGCGGCGTCCGTTGTCGAACAGCGCGTCCACCGCCTCCTGCAGCATGCGCTTCTCGTTCCGCAGGATGACCTCCGGCGCCCGGTGCAGAATGAGCTTCTGCAGACGGTTGTTCCGGTTGATCACCCGGCGGTACAGGTCGTTCAGGTCCGACGTGGCGAAACGTCCGCCATCGAGCGGCACGAGCGGACGGAGATCGGGCGGGATCACGGGGATCACGTCCAGGATCATCCACTCCGGCTTGTTGCGCGTGCCGCCGGCGTCGCCCGAGTTGCGGAAGGCATCGATCACCTTGAGCCGCTTGAGCGTCTGCTTCTTCCGGTGCTGCGAGCTCTCGTCGGGACACCGAAGCGCGCAACTCATCGCTCACCGCATCCACGTCGAGCCGCTTGAGCAGCTCGCGCACGGCCGGCGCGCCGATGTCGGCGCTGAACTCGGTGTCCTTCTCGCCCTTCGCCTTCTCGCGGAGCGCGAGATACTCATCTTCATCGAGCAGCTGGTTCGGCAACACTTCCTGGCTGCCCGGATCGATGACGACGTAGTTCGAGTAATAGATGATCTTCTCGAGATCACGGAGCGTGATGTCGAGCAGATTGCCCATCGGGCTCGGCAGCGTCTTGAAGAACCAGATGTGCGCCACCGGCACGGCGAGCTCGATGTGCCCCATGCGCTCGCGGCGCACGCGGCTGAGCGTGACTTCCACGCCGCAGCGGTCGCAGATCACCCCGCGATAGCGGATGCGCTTGTACTTGCCGCAATGGCATTCCCAGTCCTTCACGGGACCGAAGATGCGCTCGCAGAACAACCCATCCTTCTCCGGCTTGAAGCTCCGGTAGTTGATGGTCTCGGGCTTGGTCACCTCGCCCCAGCTCCACCAGTTCCGGAGGCCGGACATCTCCAACCGCTCGCGCTCCTTATTGTCCCGGGGACCGCGGATCTCCTCGGGGCTCGCGATGCGGATCTGAATGAAATCGAACGTGGCGCTGCGCTGGTCGCGCACGCTGCGGAAGTCGATCATGGTCTACTCCTCCCCGTTTCCGTTGCCGTTCGAACCATCTTCGCCGGTAGCGCCGAGCTTCACCCAGATCCCGAGCGCCTGCAATTCCTTCACGAGCACGTTGAACGATTCGGGGATGCCGGGGTCCGGCAGGTTCTGCCCCTTCACGATCGCCTCGTACACGCGGCTGCGTCCGTTCACGTCGTCGCTCTTGACGGTCAGGATCTCCTGCAGCGTGTGCGCGGCGCCGTACGCTTCCAGCGCCCAGACTTCCATTTCTCCGAACCGCTGGCCGCCGAACTGCGCCTTGCCGGCGAGCGGCTGCTGCGTGACGAGCGAGTACGGCCCGATGCTCCGCGCGTGGATCTTGTCGTCCACCAAGTGCGAGAGCTTGAGCATATAGATCTCACCGACGGTCACCGGGCTCGCGAAGCGCTCGCCCGTGCGTCCGTCGCGCAGCCACACCTTGCCCACGGTCGTGAGCCCGGCCAGCCGCATCAGTTCCGATGCCGCCGCGTCGACGTCGGCGTCGGCCTTGGGGCCGAGCATCGCCGCCAGCGCGGGCAATTCCATGCTCTCGAGCACGTCGGTCCGCTCGCGCGAACCGCTCTTCTCGAGCGCACGCAGCGCACTCTTGAGATCGGCCTTGTCTTCCTTGGCCGTCTCCTCGTCCGCCACCATCGCTTCGTGCACGGCCACCTGGCGCCCCGATTCCGCGAGCTCGCGGTCCGCGATCTCCTTCGCCGCCGCTTCCACGAAATCGCGCACGCGGTGGAACAGATCCCGCGTCTCCTGCGACATGGTGCGGCCGCCCAGATCGTTCACGTTCGCCTGGCCGAGGTTGATGTGCACCTCGCCTCCGGCGCGCGCGGGCTTCACGTCCACGAGCAGGCGGCGGATGTCCTTGTCGGTCACACTCGGCACCGCCGACGTCAGCTCCAGCGCCTTGCCGGCCCACTGCACGCCGGCCAATCGCAGGAGCAGCCCGATCTCACGCTCGTTCGCGCCCTGGAACACGGGCGTCTTCGCGTAGAAGCCGAGCATGCGCGCGGCCCACCCGAGATGCGTCTCGAGGATCTGGCCCACGTTCATGCGGCTCGGCACGCCGAGCGGGTTGAGCACGATGTCCACCGGCCGTCCATCTGGCAGGAAAGGCATGTCCTCTTCCGGCACGATGCGGGCCACGATGCCCTTGTTACCGTGACGACCGGCCATCTTGTCGCCCACCGAGATCTTGCGCTTCTCGGCGAGATAGACCTTCACGAGCTGGATCACGCCGGGCGGGAGTTCGTCGGGCTGCAGGATCTTGTCGATCCGTTCCTCCGCCTTCTCCTCGAGCCGCGCCTTCTCCTGATTCGCGGCCTCGATCACCTCGCGGATCTTCTCGTTCTGCTTCTTGTTCTCGACGCGGAACGTCTTGAGGTCGAGTGAATTGAGCTTGGTGGAAGCGAGCAGTTCCGCGGTCAGCCTCGTGCCCGCCGGGATCGCCTCTTCCACCGTGCCGTTCTTGAGCGCGAGTGCGACCGTTTGCCCGTCGAGCAGCTCGACGAGCTCCGAGTCACGCACTTCGTTGACGCGGATCTTCTCCTCGCCCTCGATGCGCCGCACTTCGCCGATCCGCTCGCCGCGGTCCTTCTCGATGACCTGGTCATCGATGCGGGAGAAGATCTTCACGTCGATCACGACGCCTTCCATGCCCGGGCTCACCTTGAGCGACGAGTCCTTCACGTCCTTCGCCTTCTCGCCGAAGATCGCGGTGAGCAGCTTCTCTTCCGGGCTGAGCTCCGTTTCGCCCTTCGGCGTGATCTTGCCGACGAGGATGTCGCCCGCCTTCACGTGCGCACCGATCCGAACGATACCGCGCTCGTCAAGGTCCAGCAGGCTCTCCTCGGCGACGTTCGGGATCTCGCGCGTGATCTCTTCCTGCCCGCGCTTCGTGTCGCGCACGTGCAGTTCGAGCTCCTGGATATGGATCGACGAGTACACGTCGTCGCTCACCAGGCGTTCGGAGAGCACGATCGCGTCCTCGAAATTGTGTCCGTACCACGGCATGAACGCCACGGTGACGTTGGCCCCGAGCGCGAGCTGGCCGAGTTCCGTGCCGGCGCCGTCGCCGATCACCTCGCCCGCCTTCACCTTCTGCCCGAGTCTCACGAGCGGCCGCTGATTCACCGCGGTGTCCTGGTTCGTACGCCAGTACTTCTTGATCCGGTAGCGGTCGTGCTGCGTGAGCCGCGCGAGCGGGCGGTCGGCGTTCGCCTTGCTCCGCTCCACCGGTCCCGCGTCCACCACGATCTCATCGGCGGTGACGCGTGTGACCACGCCGCCTCGCTTGGCGATGATCACGGCGCCGGAGTCGCGCGCCACCTTCTCCTCGAGCCCCGTGCCCACCAGCGGCGTGCGCGGATTGAGGAGCGGCACGGACTGCCGCTGCATGTTGGAACCCATGAGCGCGCGGTTCGCGTCGTCGTGCTCGAGGAACGGGATGAGCGCGGCGGCGATGGACACGAGCTGTTCCGGCGCGACGTCCATGTAGTCGATCCGGTCCGGCGCCACGAGGGGCACATCGCCCTCATGACGGCAGAGCACGAGCTCGTCCACGAACGTCCCGTCGGTGTTCAGCCGCGCGTTCGCCTGCGCGATCGTCGCGTCTTCCTCGCGGTTCGCATCGAGCCACTCGATCTCGCCGGTCACCTTGCTGTTCTTGACCACGCGATACGGCGTCTCGATGAAGCCGAGGTCGTTCACGCGCGCGTAGCAGGCGAGACTCGTGATGAGTCCGATGTTCGGACCTTCCGGCGTCTCGATCGGGCACATGCGGCCGTACTGCGAATAATGCACGTCGCGCACTTCGAAGCCGGCGCGCTCGCGCGTGAGGCCGCCCGGTCCCAAGGCCGAGAGCCGGCGCTTGTGCGTCAGCTCGGCGAGCGGATTGGTCTGGTCCATGAACTGCGAGAGCTGCGACGAGCCGAAGAACGCCTGGATGACCGCGCTCACCGTACGCGCGTTCACGAGGTCGTCCAGCGTGATCTTCTCCGGATCGGTGTTGATCGACATGCGCTCCTTCACCAGGCGCGCCATGCGGGAGAGACCCACCGAGAACTGGTTCGCGATCAGTTCGCCCACGCTGCGAATGCGGCGGTTGCCGAGATGGTCGATGTCGTCCGTGTGTCCGCGGCCTTCGTGCAATTCCACGAGGTAGCGTACGATGGCCACGAAGTCATCCTTCGTGAGCACCGTGTGACTCGCGGGCGTGGTGAGGTGCAGCCGCTGGTTGATCTTGTAGCGGCCCACACGGCCCAGGTCGTAGCGCTTGGGGCTGAAGAACAGCCGCTCGAGCGCGACGCGCGCCGTTTCCGCGTTGGGCGCATCGCCCGGGCGGAGCAGCGAGTAGATCTGCTTGAGCGCGTACATCTCGCCGGCCTCGGCATCGGTCGCGAACTTCTCGCGCTCCTTGTCGGGGATCACGGCAGGGCTCGTGGGATCCTTGAGCAGCGTGTTCTTGATGAGCGTGCTCTCGGCGCGTCCCGACGGCACGAACACCTGCACTTTGCCGATCTCGTGCTTGCGGAGCTTCTTGAGCGCCGTGTCGTTGAGCACCTGGCCCACTTCGAGCACCACTTCGCCGGTCTCGGGGTCCATCGCGTCCACCGCGACCACGCGGCGCACCGGACGCTCGCCGCGCTCGATCGCGTCGGTCTCGTCGCGGAGATCGATCGTCATGTAGCTGGCGAACACCTTGAGCGTGTCCACCTTGAGGCGGCGCAGGCGGTTGTACACCTCCACCGTGAGCTCGTCGCCTTCCTTCACGAGCATCTCGGCTTCGGAGCGCGCGCGCTCGAGCTTCGCCTTCTTGGTCTTGGCCTTGGGCGCATCGGCGGCGGTCTCTTCGCCGGCGAGCTTGATGTCCTCGGCGACGATCGCGCCGATCACTTCGCGCGTGTCGCCGCGGCTCTCGAGCTTCTTCGTGAGGTCGAGCTCGCGCACCGCGAAGAAGAGGCGGAGGATGTCCGAGTTGCTCCCGTAGCCGAGCGCGCGGAGCAGCGCCGTGGCCGGGAACTTCTTCTTCTTGTCGATGTGCACGTACACGACATCATGGATGTCGACCGTGAACTCCACCCACGATCCGCGGAACGGGATGATGCGGGCGCTGATCAGGCGCTGGCCGTTCGGGTGCGTGGACTCTTCGAACACCACGCCGGGCGAACGGTGCAGCTGGCTGACGATCACGCGCTCGGCGCCGTTGATGACGAAGGTGCCGAGGGGCGTGAGCAGGGGGAGCTCGCCGAGATAGACTTCCTTCTCGAGGATGTTCTTGGGGCGCTTGACGCCGTTCACGTCCTCATTGACGACGAGTTGCAGCGTCGCCTTGAGGGGCGCGGAGTACGTCATGTCGCGCTCGATGCACTCTTCCACGGAATACTTCGGCTCGCCCAGCGCGTAGCGCTTGAACTCGAGCGAGTAGTTCTCGTGGACGTCCGTGATCGGGAACAGGTCCTTGAAGACCCGCTCGAGGCCCACGTCCTCGCGATTGTGGGCGGCGGCGTCCAGTTGGAGCAGGGCCTCGAAGGCCTGCGTCTGGATGTCGAGCAGGTGGGGCATGCCCATTCCCTGCTCCAGCTTGCTGAAAGAGATCTGCTTCAAAGTGTCAGGCATGGATTACTCGCGCGCAGACGAAAGAGCCCCTCCCCGGATCCGCGAAGGATTTCGCGGGAACGGGGTGGAGGGCCCGACTGAACTGATTGTGTGCAACAGAACGTGGTGAAGAGCCATTCGTGCCGGGATCAAGTGTCGACCGGAGGCGGGGGCCGGTGGAACCGGCTTGCCTCACGGCAGTTCCCGGGCGGGAGGATCCCCGCCCGGGTCCCGTGGTCGTTACTTGACCTCGACCGTCGCGCCCTGCTCTTCGAGCTTGGCCTTCATCGCTGCCGCTTCGTCCTTCGTCACGGCGGCCTTCACCGTGCTCGGGGCGCCATCGACGAGGTCCTTCGCTTCCTTGAGTCCGAGACCCGTGAGCTCGCGCACGACCTTGATGACCTGGATCTTCTTCGCGCCGGCGTCCTTGAGCATGAGCGTGAACTCCGTCTGCTCTTCCTTCGCCGCCGCCGCACCGGCGCCACCGCCGGCCGCGGGCGCCGCGGCCGCCGGAGCGGCCGAGATCGTCACGTTGAACTTGGTCTTGAACGCCTCGATGAGCTCGGCGAGTTCGAACACCGACAGGTTACCGATCGATTCGAGGATCTCGTCGTTGCTCAGCTTCGTGTGTGCCATTGTGATTCTCCTAGAGCGTAGCCCAGGCGTCGTCCTGGGGCGTGAAAAGTCAGGCGATCCGCCTGGATTAGTTCGAGCCTTCGCGCTGCGTGCGCAGGGCCTCGAGTGCACCGACCATCATCGTGAGCATTCCGTTCATCGCACCCGCGAACGCTGCGAGCGGCGACTGCAGTCCGGCAGCCAGTTCGGCCAGCATCTGCTCCCGTGAGGGGAGCGTCGCGAGCTTCTTCACTTCGGCCACGCCGATCTGCTTGCCATCGAGCATGCCGCCCTTCACCGACGGCTTCTGCTCGTGTTCCTTCGCGAAATCCGCGAGCACCTTCGCGGCGGCCACCGGATCCTTCCCGATGACGATGCCGGTCGGGCCCTTCAGCGCCTGCGCCGTGAGCCCGATCTCCTTCACCGAGCGCAGCGCCAGCGAGTTCTTGATCACGACGTACTCGACGCCCGCGCGGCGGAACCGGCGGCGGAGGTCCGTCATGGATTTGACGTTCAGGCCCGTGAAATCAGTATAGTAGAAGGCCTTCGCGCCCTTGATCTTCTCGGTCAGCTCGGACTGGAGCTGCTCTTTCTCCGTGCGATTCATGGTCGGTTACCGGTACGGAGTGGTGTCGATCGTGACGCCGGGTCCCATCGTGCTGGAGACCGCGACGTTCCGGACGTAAACGCCCTTCGAGGCCGCGGGCTTCGCGCGCATGATCTGGTCCATGAACGCCGTGAAATTCTCGTTGAGCGCGTCGGCGCTGAACGACACTTTGCCGATCGGCGCGTGGACGTTGCCGCTCTTGTCCACGCGGAACTCGATCTTGCCGCCCTTCACTTCCTTCACCGCGCGCGTCACATCCATCGTGACCGTGCCGGCCTTCGGGTTCGGCATGAGCCCGCGGGGACCGAGCACGCGTCCCAGCTGGCCGACCTGACCCATCTGGTCGGGCGTGGCGATGAGCACATCGAATTCCATCCAGCCTTCCTTGATCTTCGGCAGCAGCTCGGGGCCGACGAAATCGGCTCCGGCGGCTTCCGCTTCACGCGCCTTCTCGCCGACGGCGATCACCGCGACGCGCACCGTTTTGCCGGTGCCGGCGGGGAGGACCACCGTGCCGCGCACGACCTGGTCGGCGTGGCGCGGATCGACGCCGAGTCGCACCGCGATCTCGACTGTTTCATCGAACTTGGCGAAGGCGCCGCCCTTCACGATGTCGATCGCCTGCTTGGGCGCGTAGCCCTTGGCGAGCTCGCGCTTCTCGGCGGCGCTCCGGTATTTCTTGCCGTGAGTGTGCGCCATTAGCCTTCCACCTCGATCCCCATCGAGCGCGCCGCGCCGGCGATCATCGCCATCGCGGAATCGATGTTGTCCGTGTTGAGGTCGGGCAGCTTGATCTCCGCGATCTTGCGCACTTGGGCGCGGGTGACCTTCCCGACCTTGTTGCGGTTGGGAACGCCCGAGCCCTTCTCGATGCCGGCTTCCTTCTTGAGGAGGATCGCCGCCGGCGGGGTCTTGAGGATGAACGTGAACGATTTGTCCGAGAAGATGGTGACCTCCACGGGGAGGATCATGCCATCCTGGGACTGCGTCCTGGCGTTGAACTCTTTACAGAACGCCATGATGTTGATGCCGTGGGGCCCCAGCGCGGTGCCGACCGGAGGCGCGGGATTCGCGCGTCCGGCGACGACCTGCAGCTTGACGAAGCCCGTCGCCTTCTTTGCCATGCTCCATCCCTAGCGTTACCGCGGCAGACCAACTGGCGCCGATGCACCAGCACGATCACCGCCGCGCGGTGAACTCCCACAGTTCGGTTTTACGTCGTCGTGGTACCCGACGGCCAGGCGAAGCACTCTGCCCGGCGGCGCGAGAACGAACGCCGTGTTGCTGTAGCGGTTGCAGTTGCTGTAGCGTTGCAGTTGCCGTTGCCTTCTAACGTCTCAGTCTAACGTCTAAGTCTCTCGTTCAATGTCCCTTCAGTTGCAAATAATCCAGCTCGACACTCGTCGGCCGTCCGAACAAGGAGACCGAGACACGGACCTTCCCTTTATCCGGGAAGACCTCTTCCACCGTGCCGTTGAAATCGGTGAACGGTCCTTCCGTGATCGCCACGGCCTGGCCGACGAGGAACGGGATCTCCTCCTGCGGCTCTTCCTGTTCCTGCTCGTCGGCGATGCCCAGCAGGCGGTTCACCTCTTCCGGGCGCAGCGCCTGGGGGAAGCGTTCCTTGCCGACGAACTTGATCACGCCCTGGATGCCGTTGATCGCGTGCAGCGTTTCCTGGTCGACCGTCATCTCCACGAGCACGTAGCCCGGATAGATCTTCCGCTCGACGTTGACCTTCTTGCCGTTCTTGATCTCCACCACTTCCTGTACCGGCACGAGCGCCTGACGGATGGGACGCTCCTCCGGCGGGAGCGGATCCGCATCGATCCGCCGCTGGATGAGCGAGCGCACTTTGTTCTCGTGCCCCGCCGTCGTTTGAATGGCGTAGAACCGGTGTGCTTCCACGGTGTTCATGCTCCGAACAGACTCGGGATGCCCTTCACGAGGATCGCTTGCAGCGAGACGTCCATGACCGCGATGAAGGCCGCGATCACCAGCACGAAGATGATGATGGTGACCGTTGCCTGCTGGAGCTGTTCCCGGTCGGGCCACGTCACCTTCTCGAGCTCCTTGCGCACTTCACGCAGGAACTCCGGCGTCCCCTTCACGGCGGTGCCGACCGACGCGAGGCTGGTGGACAGGCTCACTTGGTTTCCTTGTGCAGCGTGTGCGTGTTGCAACGCGGGCAATACTTCTTCCACTCGACCCGCTCCGGATGCGTCCGGCGGTTCTTGTCGGTGAAGTAGTTGCGGTTCTTACAGTCGTTGCAGGCCAGAATGATCTTTTCGCGGGGCATTCAAGATCCCTATTGAAAGTCTTCGGGATTCGGGACTCGGGACTCGGGCTCAGTTGGAGAGCCCCAGTCCCGAGTCCCGAGTCCCGCGTGGTTACTTGATGATCTTCGTGACGACGCCAGCGCCCACGGTGCGGCCACCTTCACGAATGGCGAATCGCAGTCCCTCGTCCATCGCGATCGGCGTGATCAGCTCGATCTCCATCTGCACGTTGTCGCCCGGCATCACCATCTCCGTCCCCGCCGCCAGCTTCACGCTCCCCGTCACGTCCGTCGTGCGGAAGTAGAACTGCGGCCGGTACCCGTTGAAGAACGGCGTATGCCGCCCGCCCTCCTCCTTCGTCAGCACGTACACCTCGGCCATGTAGTGCGTGTGCGGCGTGATCGTGCCACTCTTCGCCAGCACCATCCCGCGCTCCACATCTTCCTTGCCGATGCCGCGGAGCAGGAGGCCGACGTTGTCGCCCGCCTGCCCGTCATCCAACAGCTTCCGGAACATCTCGACGCCCGTGACCACGGTCTTCTTGTCGCTGTTGAAGCCGATGAGCGCGACCTCGTCGCCGACCACGATCTTGCCGCGCTCGATCCGGCCCGTCGCCACCGTGCCGCGGCCCGTGATCGAGAACACGTCTTCGACCGGCATCAGGAACGGCTTGTCCACTTCGCGCTTCGGCACCGGGATATAGGTGTCCAGCGCGTTCATGAGCTCGCCGATCTTCGCGCCCCACTCGCTCTTGGGGTCGCCGCTCTCGAGCGCCTTGAGCGCCGAGCCCCGGATCACCGGGATCGCGTCGCCGGGATACTCGTAGGCACTGAGCAGCTCGCGCACTTCGAGCTCCACCAGGTCCAGGAGCTCCGGATCGTCCACCATGTCCACCTTGTTCATGAACACGACGATGAACGGCACGTTCACCTGGCGGGCGAGCAGGATGTGCTCGCGCGTCTGCGGCATCGGGCCGTCGGCCGCGCTCACGACGAGAATGGCGCCGTCCATCTGCGCGGCGCCCGTGATCATGTTCTTCACGTAGTCGGCGTGGCCCGGGCAGTCGACGTGCGCGTAGTGGCGCGCCGCCGTGGAATACTCCACGTGCGCCGTCGCGATCGTGATGCCGCGCTCGCGCTCTTCCGGCGCCTTGTCGATCTGATCGAAGGCCACGAAATCCGCCAAGCCCTGCTTGGACTGGATCGAGGTGATCGCCGCGGTGAGCGTCGTCTTGCCGTGATCGACGTGGCCAATGGTGCCGACGTTCACATGCGGCTTCGTACGCTCGAATTTCGTCTTGCTCATCTTCTAGATCCCTAGTAGTTGAAAGTCCCATGTTACAGGGAAGCGGGAAGAGGGAAGCGAAACCGCTCTCCCGATCGCGCTTCCCGCTTGCCGCTTCCCGCGTCGTGCCAAGCTCGCGATCGGGATTGAACCGATGACCTCACCCTTACCAAGGGTGTGCTCTACCAACTGAGCTACGCGAGCGAGTTCACCTGCTCAGCTGCCACCCTCGTACGCATCACAAGCGGGAGACGGGGCTCGAACCCGCGACATCAAGCTTGGAAGGCTTGCGCTCTACCAACTGAGCTACTCCCGCACGAGTTGCCGACTTCGAGTACCGTCTCCTGCCGGGACACGTCTTCTGCCCCGGTCCCTTCTAGAATGGTGGGGGAAGGATTCGAACCTTCGAAGGCGTGAGCCGGCAGATTTACAGTCTGCTCCCGTTGGCCGCTTGGGTACCCCACCGTGTTACGCAAACGGCCGACCGCCGGACGTACTCTACGCGACGCGAGCTTGCACCAGAGCTGACGGCGAGAATCGAACTCGCAACCGCCTGATTACAAATCAGGTGCTCTGCCAATTGAGCTACGTCAGCAGACGGCCGTTTTGCGCGAGACTTGCAAACTAAACAAATGGTGCGCAACCGTCAAGACCGCGAAGTGCCCTATCTCTCGCTACCGCAGCTTCTTCCACCGTGTCCCCTGAGGCGTGTCCTCGATCGCGATCCCGCGCCCTTCCAGCTCCTTCCGCACCGCGTCTGCGGTCGCGAAATCGCGCGCCGCTCGGGCCGCCACCCGGGCCGCTAAACGATCGTCCACCCACGCCGCCAACTCGGTGTCCACCCGCGCCGCCTCGGGCACGAGGTCCAGCACGCCATTCACCTTCGCGAACGCCGCGCGCGCGCGCTCGAGACCGGCCGTGTCGATCCCGCCGGCATCCAATTCCGCGTTCATTCGGTTCAGGAACTTGAACAATGCACCCAGCGCCTCCGGCGCGTTCAAGTCCTCGAAGAGCGCCGCGCTCGCATCCTGCTCTAACTCCTCCGCCGCCTTCGCCATCGCCGGCGTTCCCGACTCCGCGGCGGCCAATCGCGCGGCGAATTCCCCGATGCGGCGCACCGCTACGATGCTCGCCTCGAGCGCCTCGTCCGTGAGGTTCAGCTGCTTGCGATAGTGCACGTTGAACATGAAATGCCGCACCGCCGCCGGCGAGATCCCGCGCTCGCGAATGTCCTCCACGTTCGCGACGTTCCCCACCCGCTTCGCCATCTTCGCGCCCTCGGTGAGGAGGAACTCACCATGGCACCAGCAGCGCGCGAACGTCACGCCGTTCGCACCCTCGCTCTGAGCGATCTCGTCCTCATGATGCGGGAAGATCAGGTCCACGCCGCCGGCATGCAGGTCGAGCGTCTCGCCCAGGTAGCGCTTGGCCATCGCCGAGCACTCGAGATGCCAGCCGGGACGTCCGCGTCCCCAGGGAGAATCCCAGGCCGCGCCCGCTTTCTCATCCTCGGGTTTCGCGGCCTTCCAGAGTGCGAAATCGCGCACGTCCTCTTTGTTGTAGTCATCCGCCGCGACGCGCGCACCGGCGCGGATCTCGCGCGTATCGAGACGCGACAGCCGCCCGTACTCCGGGAACTTGGCGATCGCGAAATACACCGAGCCGTCCTCGGCCTTGTACGCCAATCCCTTCGCCTCGAGCGCCTGCACCATCGCGATCATCTCGGGGATGTGGTCGGTCGCCTTCGGATAGATCTCGGCGCTCTCGATGCGCAGGAACTCGCGGTCGCGATGGAACGCCTCGGTGGGCGACGCGGTGACCTGCGTGATCGTGAGCCCGCGTTCGGTCGCGCGCGCGATGATCTTGTCATCCACATCGGTGAGGTTCATCACCTGCATCACGCTCCACCCGTGCAGCCGCAGCGCGCGCCGCAGCAGATCCTCGAACAGGAACGTGCGGAAATTGCCGAGGTGCGCCGGGTTGTACACGGTGGGTCCGCACGTGTACATGCGCACCGTGCGGCCATCGGCGGGCGCGAAGGGTTCGACGCGCCTCGTGAGCGTGTTGTAGAGACGGAATTCGGTCATCGGCGCGGCGGCGGGATTGCGATCGGCGGAGGCGATTCGGAAGCTAGGCCCCTCGTGCGACACGGTCAACGGACCGGCGCACACGCTCGGCGACACGGCGCGCCGCATCGCGCGCCGCCGCAGGCGCAGCGAAGGGTGTGAGCCGGCCATCGTGCAGCACGAGCACCCGCGCGCCGATCTCGACGGCACGCGCCGGATCGCGCACGGCGGCGAGCACTGCGGCGCCCCGCGCGGCCGCGCGGGCGAGTGCGGCAAGATCAGGCGCATCATCGACGCACAACAACTCCCCGCGACTGCGGCGCACCGATCCGAGATCCGGGCGCATGAGCCCCTCAGCGCAGAGCAACAAGGTGCTCTTGCCCGACCCAGCATTGCCCGCGATCGCGACGAGCTCGCCAGGTCGAACCGACAATCTCACGCCACACAACACGCGAACGCGCGCGGAACATCCGGGCACGCCTGCCACGTAGGACTTGTGCACCCAATCGAACCGCAGTCTCGCCGGCGCGGTGCCGGTCCACCGCCGCGCCGGCGACGCAGGTCTCACGCCGGCGACGCGCTCCGCCGAGCGGCGCGCGCCTGCCACTGCGTTCCGAGCAAAGCGACGATGATGCCGATCGTGACGATCGAATCATTCTCCATGTGGCGCGCGTGGATCATGAACGACGTGCCCGCTGCGAACATCGCGGCCGCCGTGACAAGCCCGCCCGCGATCCACGCGAGCGACGCGCGGCGGTTGAACCACGCGCCGAACGCGCGCGCGCCCTCGAGGAACGCGACCAACACGAGCGTCGAGCCGACCGCGAAATCGATCGCGGGCATCCACTCGGAGCCGAATCGGACGCCCAGCGGCGACGCGACGATGAGGGCGAGCAAGCTGGCAACGATGATGATCGCCCCAGTGATCCACGATCGAGACATGGGTCCTCCGTCTGGTTGAAGAGGCGTTGCGCGGCGCCGGACAGATCGCCGGCGCCGCACAACGTTGGAACGCATCACTGCTGATCCGGCGGTGAACAGAACGGGTCGACAGTTGGCGAATTGTTGCAAATGACCGGACCCGGAGGCGGCGTGCCGATCGGGTTCTGTTTGCTCTGCTGGTTCTCGAGACACAGCCAGTAGGTCATTTCGGCGGTCGTCGCCTTCGCGGACGCAGCCGCGACGAGCAATGCGGTCACATAGTTCGGATTCGTTTCGAACGCGATGATTGCGGCCGAGAGGGCAGCCTGGGCGGCGTAATAGTCGAGCGCTTGTTTGCGGCACTGCCCCGAGAGGATGTCCTGCGCCGCGAGATCGTGAGGCGCGACGGCGCGCATCGCCGACGCTCCGAGTTGTGCGAGCATGTCGCCCGCGACGCCGCGAGATGCCATCTGGACCGCACCGGAAGCGCTCACGTGGATCCTCGCCGCGACCTGCCCATCGCGCATCACGACGCGTGTCACCGAGCGGAGCACCCAGCCGCCTGCGGCGCTCGCCCATTCGTAGTCCGTCGCGTACTCGAGCGCGCCGTTCTTATAGAATCGCACCGCGCGCACCGGCGAGCCGTTCGTGCCGCCATAGAATGCGACGGTGAGATGATTTCCTTCAGCATCGGTGAGCGTTGTCTGGCGGTCGCCGCCATTCGGCCTCACGAGCGAGGCCGAGATCGCGATCACACCGAGCGGCGAGGATCCGCTCTCGTCGCTCACCACGCCGCCGCGCGCGGTGCCGGTGGCCGTCCACCCGGGCAGCGCGCGCGCGATGACGCCGTTGGCGGTCCGGATATTCACGCTGCCCATCCCCTGCAACCGGAACCGCGAGCCCTCGAGCATTCCCGAACGCGGCGCGGTGATGGCGGCGCTCGGACTCCCTGGCTGATCCGAGCATGCGACGACCACACTCGCAAGAACGAAGGCGGCGGCGCCGCCGATTGTCGCAAGACGCATTGGTGACTCCACGTGCTGTTCCCGCGCGGCCGCGGGAGATGCCCTGCCCGACCTCGACCTGGCGCGGGCGCTCGGGCTCGCGTCCCAGCGGCGGGCGTCGGCGCGACTACGGGCGCCACGACGCGACACGCCACCGGTGGTGGGGTCGCCAACAGCGCACTCGGCAGCGCACCGCTGGGATCGTGACGAGAGCATATATGGGGACGGTCAGAAGACCGTCATCCGATCATTGCACGCGCACCCATTCGCGCGCGCGATCCGGCGGCTAGCGAGAGCGCTTCTTCGCGGGGCGCTTCGTGCGCCGGCGGTGGAAGCGGTCGATCGCGTCCGCGATGGGAGCCGGATCGAAGCGCACGGGATCGGTCGTCGGCAGTCCTGTGGACCGCTCCGTCTTCGCGATGGCCGCCTTCGCCGCGCGCAGCGACAGATCGTACGTGTTGAGCGACACCGCGATCACCGGCGCAGGGCGCAGATGCGCCACGATCGCCTCGTGCAGCTTGATGAACGCCGGCAGCGGCGGGATCGTGACCCACGTGTTGTTGCCGATGTGTTTGCGCGACGGTTGGTGGCACATCACCATCGCGTGCGGCAGCGAGCCGTGGATGAGACCCATCGTGACGCCCGAGTAGCCCGGGTGGATCACCGACCCCTGCCCCTCGACGAGCACGATGTCCGCGCCATTCGCCGCTTCGACCACGAGGCGCTCGGCCGCACCCGCGATGAAGTCGGCGATCACGGCGTCCACCGCGGTGCCCCACCCTTCGATGAGGATGCCGGTCTGTCCCGTGCCGGCGAAGCGCACGCGCAGATCGCGCGCGCGCAGTGCGTCGCGCACCTGCAGCGCCGCGGTCATCTTGCCGATGTTGCAATCGGTGCCGACGGTGAGCACCACCGTCGCATCCACGCCGCGCACGCGCCCGCCGGCGACAGGCAGATCGGCCGGCGGCTTCCGCAGATCGTGGATCGCCACGCCGCGCTCGCGCGCGCGCGCCGCGAACTCCGGATCGTCGCCGATGAACGTGTGCAGCCCGCTCCAGATCTCGAGCCGGCGGTCGAGCGCGGCGAACACCATCGCGCGCCACTCGGCGGGCAGCTTGCCGCCCATTGGCGCGACGCCGATGAGGAGCGCGTTCGGCGTCGGTTTCACCGCCATCGCGGCCTCGACGCTCGCGACGACCGGGATCGCGCCGCCGAAGCCGAGGATCTGCTGCGAGGTCTTGCCGGCGCGGCGCGAATCGATCACCGCGCTCACGCGCTCCGGCGTGTACCGGATGCACGAATTCGCGGTCTTGGAAGTGAGCGGACCGAACTGGCCTTCGACGAGGATCACGAACTTCAGATCACGTTCCGCGGGCACTGCGCTCACGCCTTCTTCTTCTCCCCGGAAGCGTCCTCGATCTCGGCGTGCACGGTCTCGGCGTCCTTCTCACCGGCTCCGATGCGCTTGGCTGGCGCGCTCGATCCCGCGCCGAGCATGCCCATCTTCTGCTTGAGCGCGAGCAGCTGCGCCTCGGCGCTCGCGGCACCCGCGCCCTTTTCGAGCACCTTGAAGTCCTTGGCGAGCCGGTCTCCGCTGAACTCTTCATCGATCTCGACGTTCGCGATCACGCGGCGCTCGTTGTCCTCGATGCGCGCCTCCATGCGCGAGAACGCCTCGAACGCCGACTTCTCGGACATCGACGACATCGTCTCAGCGATCCGCTTCTGCGCCTCCGAGCGCTTCTGGCGCGCGATGAGCAGGTTCTTCTTGCGGCGCGCCTCTTCGATCTTGTCGTTCAGGTCGCGCAGCGAGTTCTTGAGCTTCTCGGTCTCGGCCTGATGCTGCTGCCACGTGGCGTCGAGCGTCTGCGCGTGCGTCGTGTGCTCGTTGTTGCGCATGAGCGCCTGCTTCGCGAGATCGTCGCGGCCTTCCTTCACCGCGAGCATCGCGCGCGATTCCCATTCGGCGGCGAGCTTGTACTCGGCGTCCACCTGGTCCTTCAGACGCTTCTCGTCCGCGATCGCGCCGGCCACCTGCTGCTTGGCCTTCGCGAGCTGCGTGCGCATGTCGATGATGATCTGATGCAGCATCTTCTCCGGGTCTTCGGCCCGGGAGATGAGATCGTTGATGTTCGACCTCAGCAATGAGGACAAACGGTCGAAGATGCCCATGGTCAGCGTACCTCGCGGAACTGCGCCAGCTCCCGCATGTGCGCGGTGAGGGAGAGCGTCATTGATTCGAAGCTGGCGAGGAATTCTTCATAGTCGAGATGTCCAAGCTCGAGCGCCTCGGTGAGCACCACGGCATCGCCCTCGATGCCATAGGAGCCGTGCACCAGTTCGCTCGCGTTGAACTCGAGCAGACGGCGATAGAGCTTCTCGTGCGACTTCTTGTCCTTCGGGACCTCCATGACCTTCAGCCGCAACAGGACGACCGGCGGCGAATAATGGACGACCACGTCCGCGTCGAGCGCACCGCTCGGCTTGACGATCCACATGCCGGGATTGATCTCGTTGTGGCTCGCGCCTTCGTTGGCGAGACGTTCGAGGAATCCTTCGAGGTCCTCTTTCGATACCATGGATGTTCCGTGGTTTCGGTGGTGCGTCGGGTGGAACGGGAGACTCTCTTTGCCTGTACGACCGGGCCCGGGCCCGTGTTTCGAAGATAGCGCGGGCCGGCGGATAACGACAGCGGACGCGCCGCTAGTCGCCCGCGCGCTTGAGCTGCACGAGGCGCTCGCGCGCGAGGCGGCGCCCAGTGGGCGTCGCGGCCAGGCCGCCGCCCGCGGTCTCGCGGTAGCGCACGTCCATGCCGCGGCCGACTTCGCCCATCACGTCGATCACTTCGTCCACCGGGATCGCGAAGGTGACGCCGGCCATCGCCATCTCGATCCCGGCGAGCGCGATGGCCGAACCGGTCGCGTTGCGATAGACGCAGGGGAGCTCGACGAGGCCGCCGAGCGGATCGCAGATGAGACCGAGCATGCCCTGCATCGTGAGCGCGACCGCGTGTCCCGATTGCGACGGCGTGCCGCCGATCATCTCGACCGTGGCGCCGGCGGCCATCGCGGCGGCGGCGCCGGTCTCGGCCTGACAGCCGCCCTCCGCGCCCGAGAGCGACGCGCGCTCGGCCACCACCGCGCCGATGAGGCCGGCGGTGGCGAGGGCATCGATGAGTTTCTCATCATCCAGATCGCGCGCGGAGGCGACGCCGGTGAGCACCGCGGGCACGACGCCCGCGCCGCCCGCCGTGGGTGCGGCGACGATCACGCCCATGGCGGCGTTCACTTCCTGCACCGAGAGGGCGCGCGCGAGCACGTCGCGGAAGAGCGTGTCGCCGAGCGGGCCTTTCGGGCCGGTGCGGAGCTTGGCCGCGTCGCCGCCCACGAGGCCGGATGCCGAGTACAGGTCGCCGACCATGCCGCGATCCACGGCGCCGCGCATCACCTCGAGCGCGCGACGAAGGGCATCGCGGATCTCGGCGACCGGGCGTCCCTGGTCCTTCGCTTCGGCGTCGAGCGCGACGCGCGAGAGCGGCACGTGGCGCGATTCGGCGTCGCGAATGGCGTCGGCGAGCGACTTATACATGTCAGCCGCCCACTTTGTCGAGGCGGCGCGCCCAGCGCACCCACTCGAGCTTCTCGATCGCGGCGATCGCGTGGTCGCTCGCGGCGTCGTCGCACTCGAGCACCATGAACGCGTCGCCGCCGCGCGCGAGGCGCGTGAGTCGCATCGTCGCGAGGTTCACTTTCTCCTCGGCGAGGATCCCGGCGATGCGCGCCACCGAGCCAGGGCGGTCCTCGGCCACCACCACGATCGTGTGGAGGTTGCCGTTCACTTCCACCGGATAGCCGTCCACTTCACTGAGCACGATGCGGCCGGCGCCGATCGAGGACGCGGTCACGACGTGCGTCTCGTCGCCGCGCGTGACCGTGAGGCGCACGGTGTTCGGATGCGCATCGTCGGCGAGCGTGGTCTTCTCGAAGCGATAGGCAAGACCCTCACGCTCAGCGATGTCGAGGGCATCGCGGATGCGCGCGTCGTCGGGGCGGAAGCCGAGGAGCCCCGCGGCGATCGCCTTGTCCGTGCCATGCCCCTCGCCGGTGCGCGCGAACGACCCGTGCAACTCGATGCGCGCCGACTGCGGCGTGCCGCGCACGAGCCCGCGCGCGAGCAGACCGATGCGGCATGCGCCCGCGGTGTGGGAACTGGATGGGCCCACCATGACGGGGCCGATGATGTCGAGCAGCGAGACCATGCGGTCAGCCCGCCTTCGCGGTGCGGCGCGCGGGCGCCAGCATCGGCTTGAGATAGCGCCCGGTGTACGACGCATCCACGCGCGCCACATCCTCCGGCGTGCCGGCAGCGACGATCTGGCCACCGCGCGCGCCGCCATCGGGACCGAGATCGATGATCCAGTCCGCCGTTTTTATCACGTCCAGATTGTGCTCGATCACGAGCACCGAATTGCCGCGGTCGACCAACCGGTGCAGCACCTGCAGCAGCATGCGCACATCCTCGAAATGGAGCCCGGTGGTGGGCTCATCGAGAATGTACAAGGTGCGTCCAGTGTCGCGCTTGGAGAGTTCGGTCGCGAGCTTCACGCGCTGCGCTTCGCCGCCGGAGAGCGTCGTGGCGCTCTGGCCGAGGTGCACGTAGCCGAGTCCGACGTCCACGAGCGTCTCGAGCTTCTGGCGGATGCGCGGCTGGTTCTCGAAGAACTGCGCGGCATCTTCCACCGTGAGATCGAGCACCTCGGCGATGTTCGCGCCGCGGAAGCGCACCTCGAGCGTCTCGCGATTGTAGCGCTTGCCCTTGCACACCTCGCAGGGCACGTACACATCGGGCAGGAAGTGCATCTCGATCTTCACGAGTCCATCGCCCTGGCACGCCTCGCAGCGGCCGCCCTTCACGTTGAACGAGAAGCGGCCGGGCCCGTAGCCGCGGATCTTCGCGTCGGGGAGTTCGGCGAACAGTTCGCGGATCGGCGTGAAGAGCCCGGTGTACGTCGCGGGATTCGAGCGCGGTGTGCGGCCGATCGGGCTCTGGTCGATGTCGATGACCTTGTCGATATGTTCGAGCCCCGTCACCGCGCCGTGCTGGCCGGGGATGACGCGTGCGCGATAGAAATGGCGCGCGAGCGCGCGCTGCAGAATGTCTTCCACGAGCGTGGACTTCCCCGAGCCCGACACGCCGGTGACGGCGACGAACAGGCCGAGCGGGAATTCCACCGTGAGATCCCGCAGATTGTGCTGGCGCGCGTGCTCCACGCGCAGCGCGTAACCCTTGCGCGGCGCGCGCCGCTCGGCGGGCACCTCGATGCGCAGCGCGCCGCTGAGATAACGACCCGTGAGCGATGATGCGTTCCGCTCCACTTCATCCACCGTGCCGGCGGCGATCACGTGTCCGCCGTGGCGGCCGGCGCCCGGCCCGAGATCGATGAGATGGTCCGCAGCGCGCATCGTCTCTTCGTCGTGCTCGACGACGATCACCGTGTTGCCGAGATCGCGCAGCTGCCGCAGCGTGCCGAGAAGGCGCGCATTGTCGCGCTGGTGGAGGCCGATGCTCGGTTCGTCGAGGATATAGAGCACGCCGACGAGCCGCGATCCGATCTGCGTCGCGAGGCGAATGCGCTGCGCTTCGCCGCCCGAGAGCGATTCCGCACTGCGGCCCATGGTGAGATAGTCGAGGCCGACGTCCACGAGGAAGCGCAGTCGGTCGCGCACTTCCTTCAGGATGGGGCCGGCGATGTCGGGGTCGAGGCCGGGACGCCCCTTCTCGCGCACCGGCACGCTCTCGAAGAAGGTGCGCGCTTCCACCACCGAGAGTTCCACGAGTTCGCCGATGTTCTTGCCCGCCACCGTCACCGCCAGCGATTCAGGCTTGAGCCGGCGGCCTCCGCAGGTGCCGCACGCGGCCTGCACCATGTACTCCTGCAGTTCCGCGCGCACGGAATCGGAACTCGTCTCGGCGTAGCGCCGCTGCACATTCGCGATCACGCCTTCCCACGCGCCCTGGTAATCGCCCTTGAAGGCAGCCGAGTCCACGTGGAATGTGGTCTTCTTCCCGCCGGTACCGTAGAGCAGCACCTCGCGCACCTTGGGCGCGAGCGAGCCCCATGCATCGTTGAGATCGAACTTGTACTGCTTGGCGAGCGCGGGCAGGATCGTCTTGCGGAGATGCCCCGCGGGCTCGCCCCATGGCAGGATCACGCCTTCGAGGATCGAGATGCTCGGATCGCCGAGGATGAGTTCTTCGCTCACGTTGCGTTCCGTGCCGAGTCCGCCGCAGCGCGGACATGCACCGAACGGCGAATTGAACGAGAACTGGCGCGGCTCGAGCTCGGGCAGCGAGATGCCGCACACGGCGCACCCATAGCGCTCGGAGAAGAGCTGCGTCTCGCCGGTGTCGGCGCGCTTCACGTCCACGAGGCCGTCGGCGAGCTTGAGCGCGGTCTCGAGCGAGTCCGTGAGTCGGCCGCGATCGGATTCGCGCGCGACCAGCCGGTCCACCACGACCGAGATACTGTGATTCTGCTGCTTGTTCAGTTTGGGCGGCGACGCGAGCTCGATGACGGCGCCGTCCACCACCGCGCGCACGAAGCCCTGCTGGCGCGCGTTCGCGAGGAGATCGCGGAACTCTCCCTTGCGGCCGCGCACGAGCGGAGCGAGCACCTCGATCTTCGTGCCGTCGGGCCAGGCGAGCACGTGCTCGGCGATCTGCGTGGCGCTCTGCCGCTCGACGGGCCGGCCGCAGTTGGGGCAGTGCGGCGTGCCGGCGCGCGCGTACAGGAGGCGCAGGTAATCGTAGATCTCCGTGACCGTGCCGACCGTGGACCGCGGATTGTGGCCGGCGGTCTTCTGCTCGATCGAGATCGCGGGCGAGAGCCCCTCGATCGCGTCGACGTCCGGCTTCTCCATGAGGCCCAGGAACTGGCGCGCGTACGCCGAGAGCGACTCGACATAGCGGCGCTGGCCCTCCGCGTAGATCGTGTCGAAGGCGAGCGAACTCTTGCCCGAGCCGGAGAGCCCCGTGATCACCGTGAGGCGGTCGCGGGGGATCTCGACGTCGATGTTCTGAAGGTTGTGCTCGCGGGCACCGCGAACGATCAGCCGTTCTTCAGGCATAATCTGTAAAGGTGGCCGGGAGGCGGGGCCAAGACAAGCCGCCCCGCCTTCGCCGGCTTGCCTGGGGGGGAGTGGCTCGTCTATAGATTGCCCGCGGCGCCCCGTGGAAGCGTAGATTGGCGACTCCCGCTCCTCAACACCCTGCCCGAGACGAATGCCCCACACCGAAACCCTGGTCGTGCCGACCACGGTCGCGAACGCGGAGTTCGCGCCGTGAACGCTCGCGCGGCTGTGGCCGCCGGCGTGATCGCGGCGTGGGCGTCGGGAATGATCCTGCTTGCGAAGCGCGAGCTCTATCGCGGCGATACCGAGCGCCTCGCGCAGGCCGCGCTGTTGCTGGCGCCGGGCGCCGAGTACTACGCGTTGACGCTGGACAGCCTGCGGGTCGGCTATGCGTCATCGACGCTCGACACGTCGGCCACCGGCATCCATTTGAACGAATTGCTCATCGCGGACCTTCCCGCGCCCCAGGGAGTGCGGCGCCTCACGGCGCGCTCGGTGGTGAATCTCTCGCGCGCGATGAAGCTCGTGAACTTCAATTTCGAACTCGGCGGGAGCTACACGCCGTACGCGGTATTCGGCCGCGTGGAGCATGACAGCGCGGTGCTGCTGGTGGTGACCGCCGGGACGGCGCGCCCCGACTCGACGACGGTGCCATTGCGCGGGCCGCTGATGCTGCCGACCACGGTGCCGCTCGCGCTCGTGCTCGAGCAGCGGCCGCACGTGGGCAAACGGTTCACCTACACCGTGTACGATCCGATGAGCGGCACGATCGGAGAGGCGACGGTCACGGTGAAAGCGGAGTCGCTGTTCGTCGTCACCGACAGCGCGTCGCTGGACGCCGTGACGCTGCGCTGGCTCCCCGTGCACCAGGACACGGTGCGCGCCTGGCGGCTGGAGCAGGCCGAGGGCGGGATGGTGAATGGCTGGGTGGATGAGAAAGGGCGCATGGTGCAAGCGTCGCCGATGGGGCAGTTCACGCTGCGTCGCTCGGCGTACGAGATGGCCTTCCAGAACTGGAGCCTGAACAACAAAGAGAATCCGCCGGTGATCCTGCCGGCTCCCGGAGCGCCGCCGCCGAAAGCCGGCACCGCGGCGCGCCGCGACTGACCTCGTCACTCTGCCGGGACCCCCGATGGAATCGATGATCCAGATCAAGGGACTCACGAAGAAGTATGGCTCCTTCACCGCGGTGGACAACATCGATCTCGATGTGCCGCGCGGCCAGATCGTCGGCTTCCTGGGGCCCAATGGCGCCGGGAAGACCACCACGCTGCGCATGATCGCGGGGATCCTGCGGCCCACCGCGGGCGCGGTGAAGATCAACGGCATCGATGTCGTGACGCAGCCGGCGGAAGCGAAGGCGATGATGGGCTACATCCCCGACCGGCCGTTCATCTACGAGAAATTGACGGGCGCCGAGTTCCTGCGATTCGTGGCGGGATTGTATGGACAGGCGGGCGAGGTGGTGGAGCGCCGCGCACACGAACTGCTCGCGCTGTTCGATCTGCTCGAGTGGCGCGATGAGCTGGTGGAGAGCTACAGCCACGGGATGCGGCAGAAGCTGATCATCTCGAGCGCGTTCCTGCACCGGCCGCAGGTGATCGTGGTGGACGAGCCGATGGTCGGGCTCGACCCGAAGGCCGCGCGCATCCTGAAGGACCTGTTCCGCGAGTACGTGGGGCGGGGCAATACGATCATGATGTCGACGCACACGATGGAGGTGGCCGAGAGCGTGTGCGATCGCATCGCGATCATCCACGGCGGACGCATTCGCGCGGCCGGCACGATGGGTGAGCTGTACGCGAGCGTGGAGGCGGGCGCGCGCGGACTGGAGGAGCTCTTCCTGCGGCTCACTGGCGAGAACGCGGCGCGCGAGACGGTCGAGGTGCTGGATGCCTGACGAGACCTTCCGCCCGCGCGAGAGTGCGAGCGAGCGGGAGATCACGATGCCCCGCCGTTCAACGACGCGGCTCGCCGTGCAGAAGGCGCTCGGCGATCCGCTGCTCCTCGATGACGCGGCGGACGCGGCGGTCCCGCACCCCAGCTTCGTGCAGGTCATGCGCCCCAAACTGCAGACCGTGCGCGCGCGCATGCTCCGCGGCGAAGCGGCGCATGGATGGCGCTGGACGATCGTGGGCGCGATCGGACTGCTCTTCTGGATCTTCGTGCTGCTCCTGGGCGTGAAGGTGCTGTTCGCGCTCAAACAGACGCCGGAGATCGGTTCGCTCATCGCGGGTAAGCTGCTGAGCCTCGCCTTCGTCAGCTTCTTCATGATCCTCGTGCTGTCCAACGTGATCACGTCGCTCTCGACGTTCTTCCTGGCGCGCGACCTCGACCTGCTCGTCTCCGCGCCCGTGGACTGGCTCACGCTATACGCGGCGAAGCTCACCGAGAGCATGGGCCATTCGAGCTGGATGGTGAGCGGCATGGCCATCCCGATCTTCGGCGCGTACGGCTACGTGTACCGCGCCGGATGGAGCTTCGTGTTCATCGCGTTCGCCGTGTGGATCCCGTTCATGATCATCCCCGCGGTGATCGGCGCGGCGACCACGAACGTGCTCGTGAACGCGTTCCCGGCACGCCGCACGCGCGACATCCTGAGCGTGGTGGCAGTGCTGTCGGCGGCCGGCGTCGTGCTGCTCTTCCGGCTGATGCGTCCCGAGCTGCTCGCGCGGCCTGAGGGCGTGCGCTCCCTGGTGGACTTCATCGCGCTGCTGCGCACGCCTTCGTCGCCGTATCTGCCGAGCGAATGGGGCGCGCGCGGCGTGATGACGTGGCTCGACGGAGGCTTCGATCCCCTGCCCTTCTACCTGCTCTGGACCACGGCCGGCGCGGCGCTCGTGCTCGGCGCGCTGGTGCACTGGCGCATGTACCCGGAGGGATTCTCCAAGGCGCAGGAGAGCGCGCAGCGCTGGGTGCGCGGCACGCGGCTCCGCACGGCGATGCAGGGCGTGCTGAACCCGTTCGGTCCGCTCCGCCGGGAGCTCGTGCTGAAAGAGGTCCGCGTCTTCTTCCGCGATCCCACGCAGTGGTCGCAGTTGATCCTGATCGCCGTGCTGGTGGTGGTGTACGTGATCAACGTGAAGTTGCTGCCGCTCTCGGGGAATGGGATGACGCTGCTCATCGTGAACGTGATCCCATGGGGCAATCTCGGGCTCGCGGGCTTCGTGCTCGCATCGATCGCCGCGCGCTTCATCTTCCCCGCGGTGAGCATGGAGGGGCGCACGCTCTGGTTGCTCAAGTCGAGCCCGTTGCAGATGCGCCAACTGCTCTGGGCGAAGTTCTGGACCGGCACGCTGCCGCTGCTGATCATCGCACTCGCGATCGTGGGCGTGACCGACGCGCTGCTGCAGGTCACAGAATTCATTTTCGTCGTGTCGATCTTCTCGATCACGTTCCTCACGTTCGCGGTGGCCGGCCTGGCGCTCGGGCTCGGCACGGTGTTCCCGCAGTACGAGACCGAGAACGCCGCGCAGATCCCGACGTCGTTCGGCGGACTCGTGTTCATGATCCTGTCGCTGCTGCTGGTGACGAGCGTCGTGGTGCTCGAGGCGCGGCCGGTGCTGGGGTATCTGCGCGCGAAGGCGCTCATCCAGCCGCTCGACACGGTCTCGATGTACTGGGGGTTCGGGCTGGCCGCGCTGCTCTGCCTCGTCGCGACGTTCGTGCCGCTCACTGTCGCGCTGCGTCGGCTGGAGACGACCGAGCTCTAGCCCGGAAGCGCCGCTCCACAATTCGAGCAGTAGCGCGCGTCGGACTCGGGGCGCGGACCGCAGGTCGGGCAAATGCGCGATGTGGCGCGCGGCGCGTGCGCGATGACGGGCTGCAGCACCCATAGTGTGGCGCCGAGCGATATCACGAATCCCGCGATGATCGCGATCATGCGGCGGGCTCTGTCCTCAAGAGCACTCCGGCGCTCGCAGCAAACAATGCGGCTGCGGCCCACCACCATGTGAACAACGGCACGAAGCGCACGAAGAGGGTGACGCTGCCATTGTCGGGCGGCGCGGCGAACGCCACGACGGACGATACGATGAAGCGCGGGAAGAAGGCGGCGACCGGCACCTCACGACCCACGGGCGCGCCGTCCTCATTGATGAATTGGCGCAACTCCACGCGCCCTTTCTGCACGCGCGCGCCGTGCCGCACACTTACGAGCACGACGGCCGCTTGGCGATCGAGTTCATCGAACACGGAAAGCCCTTCACTCGTGAAGCGCCATTCCGAGCCGAACGGATCGTTCAACTCCGCGCTCTCCGCCGTTTCGAGCACGATGCGATGTTCGGCGCGAAGGAACCATCCCGCGAGCGCGGCGACCGCCACGAGCGCGCCGGCGAGCGCGAGGCGCGTGGCGAGCCGGGACGCGGCGCGACGACGGAATAGCCATACGCCAAGCGCGAGCCACAGGACGCACACGATCCAGTCGGACCAGTCCCATGCTTTTCCAGTGAGCGCCGCCCGCACTGAGATCACGAGCGCGAGCGCACCGGTTCCCCACGCCGCGATCCACCAACGGCGCGCGGCGCGTCCGTTCGCGCTGAGAGAAGCGGCGACGATCGCGATCGCGAGGACCAGGAGAAGGGCAACGCGCGCGAATGGCGTATAGGGCAGCTCCCACGACGGCACGATCATCGCGCCTGCGCCGGCGGCGCGCGCATAGGGATTCGCGCCGACGATGAGCGGCAACGCGGCGAGCGCCAGCACCACGGCGCACAGCACCGTGTTGCGCGCGCCCCGCATCGCGAACGCGCCGAGCAGCGCGCTGAGCGCCGCCAGCACGAGCAACTCACCGCGCACGCGGGTCACGATGGCGGCCAGCCGATAGAGCGCGGGCATGCGCGTGGTGACGGAGGAGGCGGCGAACGCGAACGCGGGGTCCGGCGCCAGGAGCATGG
The DNA here is from genome assembly GCA_963716745.1 of uncultured Gemmatimonadaceae bacterium. GTDB lineage: Bacteria > Gemmatimonadota > Gemmatimonadetes > Gemmatimonadales > Gemmatimonadaceae > DATKOH01. The sequence goes on along the minus strand of OY970320.1, from coordinate 2,738,690 downwards.
CAACGACGCCGGCGACGGCGACAGCGAGCAGGAGTGCGGCGGCCCACAGCGCGCGCCGCGAACTCTCAGCGAATCCGGACCCTCCCGCGCGGCCTGGCGCGGCGAGCAGTGCGGATCCAGCGACCGAGCCCCACGCCGCGATCAGGAGCGCGGCCCACAGCGCGAGTTCTCCGGCCGCCGTCATTGGCGCCCGTCCTGCACGGTCGAATGACTACGAGTGATCGCGCTCGCTCGTGGCCTCACGGCGCACGCTGGCCATAATAGCCTCGAGCTCGGCCTCCGCCTGCGCCCGCTCTTCGGGGCTCCACGCCGCGGTGCGGCGGCTGAGATCGCGAACGCGCTCGAGCATTTCGCCCACGAGCGTGCGCAACACTTCATTGGAACGGCGGTCCGCGGCGATGCGCCGGTCGGTGGTCGGTTCCTTCGACGCAGGAGCTTTCCTCGTGGATTCAGCCATGCGTAGTGCGGTCCCGGTTCGAGTGGCCAGCAACCTCGCCGGCCGGCGCCATGCCCGAAGGAAAGGCGGCAAGAGGCACCGCTGAACGACGAGAACGCGGCGGGCGGCGTCACGGAGCGCCGTCCCGCGCCCAGGACAGTGCCGCGCGCACCGCCCGGCCCCACCCTGCCACCGAAGCCTGAGCGGCCGCCGCGCCCTCCCCCGGCACGAATCGATCGAACCGCCGCGTCGCGAGGAATGCCGCCGCATCGGGCCACACACCGGCCGCGACGCCGGCGAGCCCGGCGGCGCCCAACGCCGTGGACTCCACGATGTGCGCGCGCTCCACCGGCACGCCGAGCACGTCGGCCTGGAATTGCATCAACCATCCGTTCGCGCTCGCGCCGCCATCCACGCGCAAGACATCGAACGCCGCGCCGCTGCGCTCGCGCATCACGGTGAGCACTTCCGATGTGCCGAAGGCCATCGCCTCGAGGGCGGCCCGCGCGAAGTGCGCGCGCGTGGTGCCGCGCGTGAGCCCCACGATCGTGCCGCGCGCCGCCGATTCCCAGTGCGGCGCGCCGAGACCCGAGAGCGCGGGCACGAAGTACACGCCGTCGTTCGACGCGAGCGATCGCGCGAGCGCCTCCGTCTCCCGCGCGTTGGATACGAGGCCGAGTCCATCGCGCAGCCATTGCACCGCGGCGCCGGCGATGAATATGGATGCTTCGAGCGCGAACACCGGGTGGCCCGCCGCATCGCACGCGAGCGTCGTGAGGAGACCGGCTCCGCCCTCGGGGCGCCGCGTCCCCGCGTTCATCAAAAGGAATGCACCGGTGCCGTACGTGTTCTTCCCCTCTCCGGCGCGCCAGCATCCCTGTCCGAAGAGCGCGGCCTGTTGGTCGCCCGCGACGCCGCGAATGGGGATCGTACCGGTCACGCCGAAGAGTGCGCCGTTCGCGGCGCCGAAGTCGCCGGCAGACGCGCGCACCTCCGGCAGGAGCGACGACGGCACGCCGAAGAGTTTGCCGAGCTCCGGGCTCCAGGCTCGGCGCTCGATGTCGAACAGCATCGTGCGCGACGCGTTGGTGAAATCAGTGGCGTGAACGCGGCCGCCGGTGAGTTGCCAGATGAGCCACGAGTCGATCGTGCCGAACGCGAGTTCGCCGCGCGCGGCGCGTGCGGCCAGGCCATCGCGCGCGAGGAGCCATTCGAGCTTCGTGGCTGAGAAGTACGGATCGAGCACGAGACCGGTGCGCTGCGCGATCTCGGCGGCGCGCGGCGCGAGTTCGATGCAGCGCGCGGCGGTGCGGCGGTCCTGCCACACGATCGCGCGTGCCACCGGCTTGCCGGTCGCGCGCTCCCAGAGCACAACCGTCTCGCGCTGGTTCGTGATGCCGATCGCAACGGGCGCCGCGCCCGACTGCGCGACCGCATCGCGCGCCGCCTCGAGCGTGCGATCGAGGATGTCGACCGGATCGTGCTCCACCCAACCGGGCTGCGGATAGAATTGCGCGATCTCGCGGTATCCGCGTCCGGTGACGCGCCCGTCGGCGGCCACCATGAGCGCGGTGCAGCCGGTGGTGCCTTCGTCGATCGCGAGCACCTGTCCGATGGGCGGCATGGGCATAACGTATCGCGCCGCGGCGTGCGGCGGGAGCGCGCGGCGGCGGTTAGATTCTTCTCCGGCCCGCACGCGTTCCCCCTTGGCCAGAGCGCCGATCATGTCCTACACCGCACTCACCTTCGACGTCCGCGACCGCGTCGCGACGGTGACGGTCAACCGCCCCGACAAGCTCAATGCGCTGAACGACGCGACGATCGCGGAACTCGATCGCGCCATCGGGGAGGTGCTCGCGCGCGATGACATCGGCGGCGCGATCGTCACGGGCTCGGGCTCGCGCGCGTTCGTCGCGGGCGCGGACATCGCGGAGCTGGCGACGCAGGGACCGTTCGATGGCCGCGCGCGCGCGCTCGCGGGCCAGGCGGTGCTGTCGCGTATCGAGCGCTCGCCCAAGCCGGTGATCGCGGCGGTGAACGGATTCGCGCTCGGCGGCGGATGCGAACTCGCGCTCGCGTGCCACATTCGCATCGCCTCCGAGAGTGCGAAGTTCGCGCTGCCCGAAGTGAAGCTCGGGATCGGTCCAGGCTATGGCGGCACGCAGCGCCTGCCGCGCATCGTAGGCAAAGGGCGCGCGCTGCAGCTGATCCTCACGGGCGAAATGATCGATGCCGCGGAGGCCTATCGCATCGGCCTCGTGAACAAGGTGACCGCGCCCAACGAACTGCTCGCGGCGGCCGAAGCGATGCTGCGCCAGATCCTCGCCCAGGGACCGCTGGCGGTGGCACTCTGCATCGAAGCCGTGAACCGCGGGCTCGATGGCACGCTCGACGATGGCCTGATGATCGAGGCGAATCACTTCGGACTGCTCGCGTCCACGCACGACATGCGCGAGGGGATGCAGGCGTTCCTCGAGAAGCGGCCGGCCCGCTTCACCGGCAAGTGACCCGCACCGCCTCCGCGGCGCCGCATCGCGCGGACGCCGCGAACACCGCGTGGCTGCATCGCCTCGCGATCCGCGATTTCCGGAACCTGGCGCGCGTGACGATCGCACCGCCGCCCGACGGGCTCGTCGTGATCGGCGACAACGGACACGGGAAGACGAATCTCCTCGAGGCCGTGTATTATCTGCGCCTGCTTCGCTCCGTGCGCGGCGCGCGCGACAGCGAGCTCGCGATGTTCGGCGGCCCGGGATTCCATCTCGACGCCGAGCTTCACGGTGCGCGCGCCCGCTCGGTGGAGGTGGGTTTCGATGCGCCGACGCGGCGCAAGCGCGTGGCGATCGACGGCAGCGACGCGCCGAAGCTCGCCGGTGCGCTCGGCGCCTTCCCCGCCGTGATGTTCTCCCCCGCCGACGGCGAGATCGTGGCCGGCGCACCGGCGCTGCGGCGCCGCTATCTCGACGTGACGCTCGCGCTCACGTCGCCGCCGTATCTCGCGGCGCTCACGACCTACCGCGCGGCGCTGGCGCAGCGCAACGCCGCGTTGCGCGCCCCGCGCAGTGCGACGGCGCACGCGGACGCTCGCGCCGCTGCGTGGGAGCCGGCGCTCGCCGAACATGGCGCCATCCTCGGCGCGGCGCGGCGCGCCTGGGTGGAAGCGCACGCCGCGCGCTACGGCGAACTGTGCGCCGCTATCGGCGAGCGCGGCGCGGCCGCGATGCGCTATGCATCGCCGCTCGAGGCCGGCGCGGGCGATGCGCATGCGATCGCCGCGGCGCTCGCGCGCTCGCGCGCCCTGGATCTGCGGCGCGGGATCACCACCGTGGGCCCGCATCGCGACGACCTCGCGCTCGATCTCGGCGGCCGCGACCTGCGCTCCTTCGGCTCCGCGGGCCAGCACCGCACCGCCGCCATCGTGTTGCGTCTGCTCGAGAGCGCGACGCTGCGCGACGCCGACGCGAGCGAACCGCTCGTGCTGCTCGACGATCCCTTCGCCGAGCTCGATGCGCATCGCGCGTCACGCATCCTCGAGCTGCTCGGCGCCGAGGGGCGCGGACAGACGCTGCTCGCCGTGCCGCGCGCCACCGACATTCCGCCGGGCCTCACGCGCCTGGAACGCTGGCGCGTCACCGACGGCGTGCTCTCGCCGGAGCGCGCATGAGCGACCGCAAGGGAAAGCCGCAGCGTGTGGGCGAGACGCTCGCGAAGTTCTTGGGCACCGCCGGGCTCGCGGCGCGCGTCGAGCAAGCCGGGATCATTCCCGAGTGGCCGGCGCTCGTGGGAAAGCAGATCGCGGCGGTCACCGATCCGCATCACATCGCGCGCGATGGCACGCTGTTCGTGGCCGTGCGCACCAACGCATGGATGAACGAGCTGTCATTGATGGAGCCGCAATTGCTCTCCGCGTTGAACGCGAAAGAAGGCCGCACGCGGATCGCTCGCATCCACTGGCAATTGATGCGCTAAGCCGTTGAAATGAGAGGATTTCAGATTAGATTATAGAGGTTGCCCGGGCGGCCGAGCTTCGGTACGTCATCGGGTAGTGAATTCCCGCCGAATCAAGGGTGAAATGGCGAAGCCAGCGACGAATCCGGCGCAGTACGACGCCGGCCAGATCCAGGTACTGAAAGGGCTGGAGGCGGTTCGGAAACGTCCCGGCATGTACATCGGCTCCACGTCGGAGCGCGGACTTCACCACCTCGTGTACGAGGTCGTCGACAACTCGATCGATGAAGCGCTGGCCGGCTACGCCGACCGCGTGGAAGTCACCATCCACAAGGACAATTCGATCAAGGTGGTGGACAACGGGCGCGGGATCCCGGTGGACATCCATCCGACGGAGAAGATCCCCGGCATCGAGCTGGCGCTCACCGTGCTGCACGCCGGCGGCAAGTTCGACAAGAGCAGCTACAAGGTGTCGGGCGGACTGCACGGCGTGGGCGTGAGCGTGGTGAACGCGCTCTCCGAGCAATTGAAGGTGTGGGTGAAGCGCGGGGGCAACGAGTACTACATGGACTTCGCGCGCGGTGCGACCACCACGAAGCTCAAGACGCTGCGCAGCGTGCCCAAGAGCGAGACAGGCACGACGGTGTGGTTCAAGCCGGACCCCACGATCTTCACCGAGCTCGAATACAAATTCGACACGCTGGCGACGCGCCTGCGCGAACTCTCGTATCTGAACAAGGGCGTCACGATCGTCTTCACCGACGAGCGGGGCGCGGAGCCGCACGAAGAGACCTTCCATGCGAAGGGCGGCCTCAAGGAGTTCGTCGCGTACCTCAACGCGGCGCGCAAGCCGCTGCACGCCGACGTGATCTACATCGAGGCCGAGCGCGACGACGTGCAGATCGAGGTCGCGCTGCAGTACAACGCGGAGTACAACGAGAACGTCTTCTCCTTCGTGAACAACATCAACACGCACGAAGGCGGCACGCATCTCACCGGCTTCAAGAGCGCGCTCACGCGCGTGATCAACCAGCACGCGTCGAAGGGCAACTTCCTCAAGAAGGCGGATTTCACGCTCACCGGCGACGACGTGCGCGAGGGGCTGACGGCCGTGCTCTCGGTGAAGGTGCGCGAGCCGCAGTTCGAGGGGCAGACCAAGACCAAGCTCGGCAATTCGGAAGTCGAGAGCGCGGTGAAGACCGTCGTGAACGAGTTCCTCGCGGCGTATCTCGAGGAGCATCCGAAGGCCGCGAACATCGTGGTGGAGAAGGCGGTGTCGGCGGCGCGCGCGCGCGAAGCGGCGCGCAAGGCGCGCGATCTCACGCGCAAGAAGTCGTCGCTCGACGGCGGCATCCTGCCGGGCAAGCTCGCGGACTGTTCGCTCAGCGATCCGGCGCTCTGCGAGATCTACCTCGTGGAAGGCGATTCGGCCGGCGGCAGTGCGAAGCAGGGGCGCGCGCGCGAGTTCCAGGCGATTCTGCCGCTGCGGGGCAAGATCATCAACGTCGAGAAGGCGCGCATCGACAAGGTGCTGTCGAACGAGGAGATCCGCACGATGATCACCGCGATCGGCGCGGGAATCAAAGAGGATTTCGATCTCTCATCGGCGCGGTATCACAAGATCATCATCATGACCGACGCGGACGTGGACGGCGCGCACATCCGGACGCTGCTGCTCACGTTCTTCTTCCGGCAGATGCGCGAGCTGATCGATGCGGGCTACGTGTACATCGCGCAGCCGCCGCTCTATCGCGTGGCCAAGGGCAAGGAAGAGTTCTACGCGTACGACGAGCCGGAACGCGACGCGTACGTGAAGCGGCTCACGAACGGCAACGAGAAGTCGAACGTCGTGATCCAGCGCTACAAGGGACTCGGCGAGATGAATCCCGAGCAGCTCTGGCGCACGACCATGGACCCGGAAGCGCGCACGCTGCTGAAGGTCGATCTCGACGACGCCGTGGAGGCGGACCGCATCTTCCAGGTGCTGATGGGCGATGAAGTGGAACCGCGTCGCGCGTTCATCGAGGCGAATGCGAGGTTCGTGAGGAATTTGGACATCTGAACTGCGCGGGACGCGGCACGCGGGATGCGCCGCGGGATGCGACAACTAATGGGACGTCTCCATTCGTTCTCGCGCCCCGCGCCGCATCCCACGTTCCGCGTCCCGCGCCGCTATAGTTCACCGCATGGCCGACCCCACACCCGCCGCCGATCTCGATGTGACGGAGCTGCCGCCCGCGCCACCGGTGGCGCGGAAGTACGACCGCTCCATCGTCGAGGGGCCGCTGCCGAGCGCGGTGTGGAAGATCGCGTGGCCGACGATGATCCAGAACATCATCGGCGGACTGCAGGGGATCATCGACCACATCATGGTCGGCCATTACGTGGGCTTCGCGGGCAACGCGGCCATCGGCGTCTCCTGGCAGATCTTCCTCGTCGTGATCGTGTTCATCTCGTCGCTCTTCACGGGCATGAGCGTGCTCGTCTCGCGCTTCGCCGGCGCGGGCGCCGTCGACAAGGTGGACCGCACGGTGTACCAGGCGTTCCTCACGGCGGTGATGATCTCGCTCGTGATCATGGCGCCGGTTGGTTATTTCGCGTCGCCTTGGCTGCTGGACCTCGTGAACGCCGCGCCCGCGGTGAAGGCGCAGGCGCTCCCGTTCCTGCGCATCATGTTCTCGTTCAGCACGGGCATGCTGATCTTCTTCATGCTCGGCGTGGCGCTGCGCTCCGCCGGCGACGCGCGCACGCCGATGGTGCTCGGCATCGTGATGACGGCGCTCAACATCGGCCTCAACGTGATTCTCATCCGCGGGCATGGGACCGATCCCCGCGTTCGGCACCATGGGCGCGGCGATCGGCACGTGCACGTCGAGTTGGCTCGTCGCGCTGTACGCGCTGTACAAGCTATGGACGGGCGGCTGGGTGGTGTCATTCCCGCGGAAGAGCGGCTTCGCGCCCGACTGGGACATCATCCGGTCGCTCTTCCGGTTCGGATTGCCCACCGGCATCCAGGGGATCGCGATGAACATCGGCGGCGTGTTCATGCTGTCGTACATCGGTTCGCTCGCGCAGAGCGCCGCGTCTCAGGCGGCGTTCGCGGTGTCGTACTCGGAGCTGTTCTCGCTCGTGACGTGGACCTCCGTCGGGACTGATGGGCGCCGCGGCCGCCGTCGCGGGGCAGAACCTGGGCGCCGGCAATCCCGACCGCGCGGAGCACGCCGTGCACGTCGCAGCCCGCATCGCGCTCGCCGGCGCGTCGTTCCTCGGACTGTTCTTCTACTTCTTCCCGGCACAGCTGCTCGCGATATTCGGCCTCAACTCGCCGGACGTCGTCGCGATCGGCACGCAGCTGCTGCGCGTGCTCAGCGTGTCGGGATTGTTCATCGCCGTCGCGCTCACATACACGGGCGGATTGCAGGGCACGGGCGACACGCGCAGCCCGCTTTACATCTCGATCATCTCGCAAGTGGCGGTGCCACTCGGGATCTGCTTCGTGATCCAGCATACGGGCACGTTACAGCCGATGAACATTTGGCTGGCGATACTCACGGGGCATGCGACGCGATGCGCGCTGAGCATGATCAGGTTTCGGCAGGGGAAATGGCGAGGGATCCGCGTGGATATTGGGGCAACGGCCTAAGGGCGTGAGTCGCACCCCGCACGCCGTGACTCGTACCCCGAACGCCGTGAGTGACGAGTCGTGCGTCGTGGACCACTGACGGCGTGAGTACCGAGTCATGCGTCGTGGACCACCAACAGCGTGAGTCGCGCCCCGAACACCGTGAGTGACTCACGACGGACGGAGTGCGGGCCTCGACTCACGGCGATCGGGTTACCAATGACGCCCCAAAGTCAGTTCGACGCACGACTTGGTACTCACGACGTTCGGGGTGCGAGTCACGGCGTGCGGGGTGCGACTCACGCCGTCAGTGGTTCAGTGTTCGTAATTCTCCAATCCCGCGCTGGTCACCCGGTGTGAGATCAGCGGCAACGGCGGTTCCGCCTCATCAGCCACGACGATCGCCTCCCGCAACGCCGCCCGCCCCGCCTGTACCCCCGCCGCATCCCGCGCGAAGATCGTCGCGAGTGGCTCGCCAGCCTCCACCCAATCGCCCGGCTTCGCGCTGATCACGAATCCCACCGCCGGGTCCACCTCGTCGCTCATCGTCACGCGGCCGCCGCCGAGCGCGGTGATGCCCCGCCCCACCGCGCGCGGTTCGATGCGCGCGACGAATCCGCGGCGCGGCGCCTCGAAGAGTTCGCACGCCTCGGCCTGCGGCAGGAGCGCGGGATCGTCCACCACCGCGGGATTCCCGCCCTGCGCTTCGATCACGGCCTGGAATTTCTCGGCCGCCTTCCCCGACGAGATCGCGATCTCCATCTGCCGCCGTGCCTGATCGCCGTTCGCGGCGACGCCGCCCAGCACGAGCATCTCGGCGCCCAGCGCGTACGTCACCTCCATCAGATCCGTCGGCCCCTCGCCGCGCAGCGCGAGGCACGCTTCCTCGGTCTCGAGCGCGCCGCCGCACGCGCGGCCGAGCGGGCGGTCCATGGCGGTCACGAGTGCGATCACCTCGCACTGATGCGCCGCGCCGAGCGCGATCATTACGCGCGCGAGCTCCACGCCGCGCTCGAGCTCCGGGAGGAACGAGCCCGAGCCGCGCTTGATGTCGATCACGAGGCCGTTGAGCCCCTCCGCCAGCTTCTTGCTCATGATGCTCGCCGCGATGAGCGGGATGCTCTCGATCGTTCCCGTCGCGTCGCGGAGCGCGTACATCTTCTGGTCGGCCGGCGCGATCTCCGGCGTCTGGCCGATGAGCGCGCACCCGATGCTTTCCACCTGGGCGCGCGCTTCGGCGAGCGTGAGCGCGGTGCGGAATCCCGGGATCGCCTCGAGTTTGTCGAGCGTGCCGCCGGTGTGGCCGAGTCCGCGCCCGGACATCATCGGCACCGCGACGCCGAGCGATGCGACGAGCGGCGCGAGCACGAGCGACACCTTGTCGCCCACGCCGCCGGTGGAGTGCTTGTCCACGCGCTTCACTTTCAGCTGCGAGAGATCGAGGCTCGCGCCGCTTGCGAGCATCGCCTCGGTGAGCGCGGCGGTCTCGCCGGCGTCGAGTCCGCGCACGAACACCGCCATCAGGAACGCGGCCATCTGATAGTCGGGCACGTCGCCGTCGGCGTACGCTGCGATGAATGCGCGCCATTCGGCGTCATCGAGTCGCAAGCCATCGCGTTTCCGCTCGAGGAGCCGGGTGACGATCATTGACCGCGGTGTGGGGTAGTCCTAGCTTGAGACGCCAACCCCCAATGTCGGAGATTCCATGCTCACGCGCCACCTCGCGGCCGCCGCCGCGCTCTTCGTCGCCGCCGGCGCCGCCGCGCAGTCCGCCGCCATGCACGTCGCCGAAGGCGACAGTGCGAGCGCCGCGATGAACGCGCCCGCCGCGTACAATCACTACAAGGCCGCGATCGCGCTCGACTCCAACGATTACGCGGCGCTGTGGAAGGCATCGCGCGAGGCGGTGTCGCTCGGCGAATTCGACACGTCGAAGGTGCAGCAGAAAGCGTACTACACCGAGGGCGAGGACTACGCGCGCCGCGCCACGCGAGTGAATCCCGCGGGCACCGATGGATGGTTCGTGCTCGCGCGCGCGCTGGGCCGCACGTCGCTCACGCTCAGCAAGAAGGAGCGCGTGCACTACGCGGGCGAGATCCGCAATGACGCGCTCGAATCGCTCAAACTCGATTCGATGAACGCTGGCTCCCTGCACGTGATGGGCCGCTGGAACGCCGAGATCATGCGCCTCAGCGGCATGTCGCGCTTCTTCGCGAAAACATTCCTGGGCGGCAAAGTGTTCGACCAAGCGAGCTGGGATTCCGCCGTGTTCTACATGAACAAGGCCGTGAAGATCGATCCGACGCGCATCGTGCATCACCTCGATCTCGGCGAGATCTACATGGACCGCAACCACGACGGCGACAAGGCGCTGGCCAAGCAGCAACTGAACATGGTGATCGAGCTCAAGCCGACCGAGTACAACGATCCGCACTACAAACAGCAGGCGCAGGACCTGCTCGCGAAGCTGAACAAGTAGCGCGCCCGCCCGGCGTGACCATCGCCGGGACGGAGGCGTCCCAGAGGTGAGGCGATGGACCGCCGCTCCGGGTGCCGCATCCGGGGCGCGGCTGTCGCGTTCCACGACCCCTCTACCTGACCGCATGACCCACGCCCGCCTCACGCCCATGAGTCTCAATGCCGCCCCCGTCGACGAGCGCAGCCGGCTCGCCGCGCGCGTCGCCGAACTCGAGCGGGAGCGCGAGCATCTCGTGGCCGTGGTGGACATCCTCACCGAGATCTCCGCGTCGCTGCATTTCGTGGACATCCTGCAGACGATCGCGAAGAAGCTCGGCCAGACCTTCGGCCTCGACCGCTGCTCGATCTATCTCGCCGGTGAGAGCCAGGACGTGCGGCTCATGGCGACGTACGAGGATCCGTCGCTCAGCAACCTCATCGTCGACCTCGACCGCTATCCCGAACTCAAGCGCGCCTTCGCGAGCGGCGAGACGGTGTTCATCCCCGACGCGGCGAACGACCCGATGTTCCAGGGCGTGCAGATGATGCTCGCGCTGCGCAACGTGCGGTCCATCGTCGTGGTGCCGATCCGCTGGAGGGGCACCACGATCGGCGCGATCTTCCTGCGCACCGAGCGCGATGCGGCGCCGTTCGACGAGCGCGACGTGCGCTTCTGCCAGGTGGTCGCGTCGCTCACGGCCAACGCGCTGCGCAACGCGCACCGGTTCGAGGCGGCGGTGCGCGACGAGCAGGAGGCGCAGGTGACGTCGCGCCGCGGCGAACTCGCAGCGCATCGCGCTGATCGCCTTCGTGCGCCGGTTGATCGACCGGTACACGAATGCCGAGGACCACATGTGGGCGGAGACGCTGCTGGCGACGCACGCGGACGAGGAGCTGGAGCGGCTCGTGTCGGTGGCCATGGAAGTGATCAGCGAGGAAGCAAAGGGCTGATCTGCGACGGCGCGTCTGGTCGTTGACGTGTAGCAACTACATCTTTCGCCCATGACGGACTCTCCGGCGGCGCTCGCGGCACGGGCGGAGGAAATGCGGCGCGCGCTCGAACGGGCGAGCCACCAGTACTACGTGCTCGACGCGCCCGAGATCTCCGACCTCGAGTACGACCGGCTCTTCCGCGCGCTCCAGGAACTGGAGGCGGCGCACCCCGAACTCCGCACCGCCGACTCGCCGACGCTGCGCGTGGGCGCGCCGCCGGCGTCGCACTTGGCGAAGCACGAGCATCTCGTGCCGATGATCTCGCTGGGCAACGCGTTCGACGACGACGAACTGCGCGCCTGGGAAGAACGGATCGTGAAGCTCATCGGCAAGGGCGCGGCGGGCGGCTACACCGCCGAGCTCAAGATCGATGGCGCGGCGGTGAGTCTCACCTACGAGAAGGGCGTGCTCGTGACCGGCGCCACGCGCGGCAACGGCGCGACCGGCGAAGTGGTGACCGCCAACCTGCGCACCGTGCGCGGCGTGCCGCTGCGATTGAACGAGCCCAAGCCGCCCGCGCTCGTGGAGATCCGCGGCGAGTGCTATCTCCCGTTCGACAAATTCGAAGCGTTGAACGTCGCAGCGCGCCGCGGCGGGCGAGCCCGTGTTCGCGAACCCGCGGAACTCCGCCGCCGGCTCGCTGCGCCAGCTCGACCCCGGCGAGACCGCGAAGCGCCCGCTGCGCTTCTTCGGCTTCGCGGTGGCCGCCGCCGATGGGAGCAAACTGCCGTTCAAGACGCAAACGGAACTGCTCGATACGCTCGCGCGCTGGTCGGTACCCGTGGAGTCGCATCGCAAGCTCTGCGCCACGCTCGACGACGTGATCGCCTTCGTGCATGACGTGGAGCACCGCCTGCGCGCCGAGCTGAACTTCGGCATCGACGGCGTCGTGGTGAAGGTGAACTCGCTCGCGCGCCAGGAAGAACTCGGCATCGTCGGCGGGCGCGAGCCGCGCTGGGCGATCGCGCGCAAATTCGCCCCCGACATCGCGACCACGCGCCTCTTGGACATCCGCGTGAACGTCGGGCGCACCGGCGCGCTCAATCCGTACGCCGTGCTCGAGCCGGTGGAGATCGGCGGCACGGTGGTGCAGAACGCGACGCTGCACAACGCCGAGCTGATCGCGGAGAAGGACCTGCGCGTGGGCGACTTCGTGCTGGTGAAGCGCGCGGGCGACGTGATCCCGCAGGTGATCGGCCCGGTGCCCGAGCGGCGCACCGGTGCGGAGAAGCCATGGGCGATGCCCACGCGATGCCCCGAGTGCGGCACGCCGGTGGAGCGCGACGAAGAAGAGGTCGCGATCTACTGCCCGAACGTCGCCTGCCCTGGGCGTCAGCTCGAAGGGTTGGTGCATTTCGCCTCGCGCGGCGCGATGGACATCCGCGGGCTCTCGTACGCGCGCATCGAGCAGCTGCTCGCGGCCGGGCTCATCGCGAACGCCGGCGATCTCTTCACGCTCAGCGCGGAGCAGCTCGCGCCGCTCGACCGCCTCGGCGAGAAGAGCGCCGACGCCCTCGTGACCGCGCTCGACGCGTCGAAGAAGCAGCCCCTCAGCCGGCTGCTGCACGCGCTCGGCATCCGCCACGTGGGCGATGGCACCGCGCAGCTGCTCGCGCGGCACTACCGCTCGCTCGATGCGCTCGCCGCCGCGAGCGAAGAGGACATCAACGACGTGCACGGGATCGGCGAGACCATCGCGCACTCGGTGGCGGCGTACTTCCGCGATCCGAGCACGCGCGCACTCGTGAGCAAGCTCAAGGCGGCGGGCGTGCGCATGGACGAACCGGCCGCCGCGGCCGCGGGGAGTGGCCTCGCGGGGATGACAGTCGTCATTACGGGGACGCTGCCGACGTTGTCGCGCGCGCAGGCTACGGCGCTCGTGACGGCCCACGGCGGACGCGTCGCGTCGAGCGTGAGCAAGGCGACCAGCTTTCTCGTGGCCGGCGCGGATGGAGGCAGCAAGCTCGAGCGGGCACGCGAGCTCGGCATCGAGACGATCGACGAGGCGGAACTGCTCCGCCGCACCAGCCAATAATATGGGAACCGCGATGATCCAACCGATCGACCTCACCGACCACCGGATGCTCGCGGTGAGCCGCTCCGCGCTCGCCGCGCTGCGCGCCGCCATCGTGCGCGAGGCAGGACCGGCGGCCGCCTCCTGGTTGCAGGAAGCTGGCTACGCCGGCGGCGACAACGTGTTCGAATCGTTCCGCGCGTGGCTGCGCGCGCAAGGCAAGGCGAGCCCCGACGAGCTCGAGATGGCCGAGTTCCAGCATCGGGCGTCGCTGTACTTCCAGGCGACGGGCTGGGGGAAGATCGCGGTGAGCGCGCTCAACGATTCCGTGGTCGCGGTGGACTCGAGCGACTGGCACGAGGCCGATCCCGACAGCAAGCTCGACCACCCCGCATGCCACTTCACGACCGGCATGTTCGCCGATTTCTTCGGCCGCCTCTCCGACGCCCCACTCGCGGTGCTCGAGGTGGAATGCCGGTCGATGGGGGCGTCTCGCTGCCGTTTCCTGCTGGGGAGCAGTGAGGTGCTCGGGTTCATATTCTCGGAAATGGATCGCGGCGCGAGCTATGAGAGTGCGGCGTCGCAACTGCAGGCCTAGACGCTAGACCTAGACGCTAGAATACGGCTACGCAAAAGGCGGCCGCCCTATTCGGGCGGCCGCTTTTGTATTCTAACGTCTAGGTCTAGCGTCTAGGTCTGCCGTTCAGACTCGATAGTCAGGTTTCACGACGAGTTCTCCGTTCACGAGAATCTCTTTGTCCCACGGAAGAACGATCGTGCTCTCCGTCTCCAGCCCCGCGAAATCGGGCGCGTAGGCGCCGGTGCGGAATCCCACCGCGGTGCGGAATGTCGCGCGCGCCGGCGTTCACGATCGCGGCCACGGCCAGACGCATCGTGTCACCGCTGTCGCAGGTCTCGTCCACCAGCAGGACGCGACGGTCGCGCACTTCGGCCGGCGCCGCGCCGAAGATCGCCGGTGTGTCGCGCACGACGGTGCTGCGGATGCGGCGGCTCACGACGATCGAATGGAATTCGCGGTCGAGGATCGCGGCGATCACCGCGCCGGGCACGACGCCCGCCGTCGCGATGCCCACGACGATCTCGGGGTCGTACGAGCGCGCCACCTTGAGCGCGAGCGCGCGCGACAACTCGCCGAACAGCGGCCAGTCCACTTCCATCACGCCGCGCGCCTGGTCCACGGTCTTTCGTCGAGGCGACATACGCCCTCCCTGCTCGGGGACCCGGCGCACCGCGGCCGGACACGGAACTTACCCGCGGGCCCTCGATGGCAACAGCGTGTTGCTCCCCTCGCCACGAGTCGGTAACTTTGCGCAGCGAGAGCACGTTGCGCCGGCGTCCACGCTCAACCGACGACCACCACCGATGACCTCCTGACTCAAGAACGCATGTCCTGGTGGCGCCGACTCCTCGGGCTGGCTTCCGGCCGTCCGGCGCGGCCGCCGCGTCTCGATTACCTCGGCGAGGCGCTCGCGCTCGAGCGCCAGGGCAACTACGACGCGGCCCTGACGTCGTACCGTCTCGCGATGCGCGATTTCCCCAACGATCCCAAGATCGTGACCAACCTCGCGATCGCCTGCACGAAGACCGGGCGCTATGACGAGGCGCTGCGCAGCTACCGGCGCGCGCTCGAGCTCGACGGCAAACTCTCGGGCGCGCACTACGGGCTCGCGTTCCTGCTCCTCAAGCGCGGCGACGCGCCCGGCGCGGAGCAGCATCTGCGGGCCTTCCTCGATCATCCGCCGCGCGGCGACGAGGCCGCCCAGTGGATCGCGCACGCGCAATCGACGCTCGAGAAGATCCAGTCGGGCGGCGGCGTGGGCGATCTGCGCGAGCCCGAATAGCCGTGGGACCTGTCCTCGCGATCGTCAGCCAGAAGGGCGGCGTCGGCAAGACGACCACGGCGGTGAATCTCTCCGCCGCCTTCGCGCGCCGCGGACTCAAGACGCTGCTCATCGATGCCGACCCGCAGGGCGCCGTGCGCTTCGGCGTGGGTCTGCGCCGCGGCCACGCGCCGCACGGCATCTCCGATTACCTGAACGGCTCCAAGGCGCTGCGCGACGTGATCCTGCCCACCGCCCTGCCCTGGCTGCGCGTGATCCTCGCGGGCTCGGTGTCGGGCGAATCGGACCACTCGAGCTTCCACGAGCACATCGAGCGCGACCAGGCGCTCGCCGAAGTGGTCGCACTCGCGCGCGAGCGCTGCGACGTGGTGCTCGTCGATACGCCGCCCGGCCTCGGACCGATCTCGCACCGCGTGCTCCAGCTCAGCCAGCACGTGCTGGTGCCGCTCCAGTGCGAGCCGCTCGCGCTGCAGACCACGCCGCAGATCCTGCGCGGCATCCAGGCGATCGCGGCCGCGAACCCAAAGCTGGTGTTCGACGGTATAGTGTTGACGATGACCGACGCCGCGAATCCGATCAGCATGAAGGTGGCCGAGTACGCCCGCGCGCATCTGCCCAAGGACATGGTGCTCGAACAGACCATCCCGCGCAGCGCCGGCGCCATGGAGGCGTTCGCCGCCGGGCAGCCGGTGGTGCTTCGCGATCCCGCCGACCCCGCGTCGCAGGCGTACGTGAACCTCGCCACGCTCCTCGCTTCGCGGCTCGCATGAGGCGCCGGCGCACGCGCGCCGCGCTCGGCGTCGCACTGATCGCGTACACCGTGGCGCTCGCGTGCACCCACGTGCCCACCGATCCGCTGGCCGTGCTCTCGCTGCAGCTCTTCCCGCCGCAGCTGCCGTCGATGGTGGTGGGCGACTCGCTGCACGACACCCTGGGGAACGTCGTGCCGCTCGTGGCGACCGCGTTCAACAACCAGGGCGAGTCGATCCCCGGCGCGCCGATCCGCTTTCTCGTGCTCACCGGCCGCGAGAACGTGAGCGCGGACTCGATCACCGGCAAACTGTTCGCGACCGACACCGGCAGCGCGCGCGTGCTGGCGGCCGCCGGCGGGATCCAGACGCTGCCGATCTCGATCATCGTGCTGCTCCATCCCGACAGCCTGTATCCTCTTGACAGCACGCACTACGCGATCGATTTCAACAAGGCGAACGGGCGCGATACGCTCATCCCGCTGCGGACGGTGCTGTCGCATATCACTGCGCTCGACACCACGGGCCTCGCGCCATACCGTCTCCAATACGTGATCACGTATCCGTCCACGAACACCAATGTCGATCCGGCGAAACCGCAGATCGTGAACAGCACGCTCGTCCCGCAGCTCATCGATACCACGGTGGCCGGCGGACAATCGACGCTGCAGCTCCGCCTCACGCTGCTCGCCGACACGCTCACCGATTCCGTGGGCGTGAGCGTGTTCGCGTACGAACAGAATCACACCGCGGTGCCGGGCAGTCCGGTGCATTTCACGCTCAAGTCTGCATATCCACTGACCGACGGGATCCCCATGATCGCTCCCGCAAGCCCATCCGGCTCGATGCGCACGGCGCCCGGCACACTGAACCAACTGTTCTTCGACGCCGTGGAGCGGCACGACCGCGACAACGCGCTGCAAGCGAAAGTGAACGGCGTGTTCCGCCCGATCTCGCACCGCGTGCTCGCGGAGCGCGTGCGCCGCGCCGCGCTCGGCCTGCGCACGCTGGGCGTGACGCGCGGCGCGCGCGTGGCGCTGCTCTCGGAGAACCGTCCCGAATGGGCGATCGCCGACTTCGCCTGCCTCACGAGCGGCGTCACGAACGTGCCGCTCTATCCGACGCTGCCGCCCGAGCAGATCGCGTTCATCCTGAAGGATTCGGGCGCGGTCGCGCTCTTCGTCTCGACGGCGGAGCAGGCGGCGAAGATCGCGGAGGTGCGCGGCGAGCTGCCGGCGCTGCAGCATGTGATCTCGTTCTCCGACGAGCGCTTGCCGGGCGTGGAACTCTCGCTCGCGGCGCTCGAAGCGCGCGGCGCGGCGGCGGAGAACGCCGCGACGCTCGCGCAGTACCGCGCCGACGCGCTGTCGGTGCGTCCCGATGATCTCGCGACGATCATCTACACGTCCGGCACCACCGGCGCGCCCAAGGGCGCGATGCTCTCGCACGGCAACATCACGTCGAACGTGCTCGCGGTGGCGAACGCGATCCCGTTCCGCAGCACCGACGTCTCGCTCAGTTTCCTGCCGCTCTCGCACATCCTGGAGCGGATGTTCGACTTCCTGATGTTCTACGTGGGCGTGTCGATCGCGTACGTCGAGTCGATGAACACGATCCTCGAGAACATTGGCGAGATCAAACCGACGCTCGTCGTGTCGGTGCCGCGCATCTACGAGAAGATCTACGCGGCCGTGCTCGAGAAGGCGCTCGCCGGCGGCTGGGCCAAGAAGACGATCTTCCTCTGGGCGCGCGGCGTGGGCGACCGGTGGGCCGCCGAGATGCAGGCAGGGCGCGCGCCCAAGGGTTTCCTCGCGTTCCAATACCAGGTCGCCGACAAGCTCGTGTTCTCCAAGCTGCGCGAGCGCGTCGGCGGACGGCTGAGGTACTTCGTGAGCGGCGGCGCGCCGCTGGCCCCCGAGATCAACAGCTTCTTCTATGCCGCGGGACTTCTCATTCTCGAAGGCTACGGGCTCACCGAGACGTCGCCGGTGATCG
Source organism: uncultured Gemmatimonadaceae bacterium (assembly GCA_963716745.1). Classification (GTDB taxonomy): domain Bacteria; phylum Gemmatimonadota; class Gemmatimonadetes; order Gemmatimonadales; family Gemmatimonadaceae; genus DATKOH01. Next base: position 2,720,614 of record OY970320.1, on the reverse strand, counting down.
CCGTGAACACGCCCGAGTTCAATCGCATTGGCACCGTGGGCAAGCCGATCTCCGGCATCGAAACCATGATCGCTCCCGACGGCGAGATCCTCACGCGCGGACCGCACGTGATGAAGGGCTACTACAACCGCCCCGAGGCGACGAAGGAGGCGATCGATGCCGAGGGATGGTTCCACACCGGCGACATCGGCGAATTCAACGATGGCTACCTGCGCATCACCGACCGCAAGAAGGACATCATCGTGACCGCCGGCGGCAAGAAGATCGCGCCGCAGCCGATCGAGAATCAGGTGAAGACCAACAAGTTCGTGCTGCAGGCCGTGATGATCGGCGACAAGCGCAAGTTCCCCGTGATGCTGGTGGTGCCCGACTTCGCGCAGCTCGAGAAGTGGGCGGCGGGCGAGGGACTCACCTTCCCCGACCACGCCGCCATGGTGAACGACCCGGCGGTGAAGGCGAAGATGGAGAAGGAGGTGCTCGCGAACATCCACGGCCTCGCGCACTTCGAACAGCCGAAGAAGTTCGGGCTGCTCGACCACGACTTCACCATCGAGAGCGGCGAGCTCACGCCCACGCTCAAGGTGAAGCGGCGCGTGGTGGACACGCGCTACAAGGCGCTCGTCGACTCGCTCTACTCGGGCGACGCGGGCGACTGACCCGCGGCGCCCGCGCCGCGCCGCGGTGCGCGCGCGAGCGGCACCACGGTCTCCACCGGCAACTTCTCCGCCACCCAGTCGCGCGCGTCGCGCGCGAGCTCGGTGAACCCTTCCGGCACCGGCGCCGACACCGGCGCCACGAGCCGGCCGCGCGCGCTCACCGCGGCGGCCGCGCTCGCCAAATAACTCGCGCTCGCGTGCGCCGCGTCGAGCGCGATGCCGCGCGCCTTGCCGGCCAGCAGCGGGATCTCGCCCGCCGTGCGCGCGAGCGACACGCCCGCGCCGCTCGCGATCCCACCCGGCGCGTCCAGCGCCAGCACGCGCACCGGCTCGGCGATCCCCGCGATCTCGGGCGCGCATTCGGCCCACGCGCCGGCGAGCACCACCGTGCCGCCGGGCTCGGCGAGCCCGAGCAACGCGCCGGCGCGCAGCGCGAGTTCGTCCGCCGGGTGAGTCTTGGGCGGCGCGAGCGGCACGCCCTCGCCGCCCGAGCGGAAATCTGCGACCGCGCCGTCGATCGGGTACGTCGTCTTGCAATGCGGACAGCCGAGCGATCCGCTCACGATGTCACGCTCCACCGTCTTGAACGCGATCGCGACGAGCCCGGTGGGCTCGTGCGCGCGCACGCAGCGGAGCGATTCGACGAGTTCCGAGAACACGGCGGTGCTACGCGCGCGAGAGGCGCAGCTCGTCGATGTTCACGCGCGGCGGCTGCGTGACCGCGTAGAGTACCGCCGCGGCAACATCGTCGGCCGCGAGCATTGCGTCGCGCGAGGGGAAGCGGCCTTTGCCCGCTCTGTCCACCTTGTCCCAGATCGACGTGTCCACGGAAGCGGGCGACACGAGCGTGGTGCGCACGCCGGTGCCGCGCAGCTCGGCGCGCATCACCTCATGCAAGCCGCGCGCGCCGTAGCGGCTCGCGGAGTACGACCGTTCTCGGGATAGGCCATGCGGTCCGCCGCCGAGCCGATCGTGACGAGGTGCCCATTGCCGCGCTCGACGAGGCGCGGCAACACCGCGCGCACGAGCAGGAAGGGCGCCACGAGGTTGGTCGCGATCGTGTCGCGGAACGATGCCACGGTGATCTCGGCGAGCGGCGCCGGCGCGAAGATGCCGGCGTTGTTCACGATGATCTCCGCCGCATCGCCGAACGCTTCGCCGGCCGCGGCGACGGCGCGGGTCACGGCAGCCTCGTCGGTGAGATCGCACGGCACGCGCCAGCGCGCCGCCGCCGAGTTCCGCCGCGAGCTTCTTGATCGCGTCCCCGCTCCGCGCGAACAACGCCACTCGCGCGCCCGCGGCGGACAGCGCGCGAGCCGTCGCCGCGCCGATCCCGCGCGAGGCGCCGGTGACGATCGCCGTGCGGCCCGCGAGCGCGTCGCTCAACGGAGCATCGACGCGCGCGACTGCGTGAGCGACAGGAATTCCTCGCGCGTGCGCGGATCGCTGCGGAAGAGTCCCCGCACCGCTGACGTGACCGTTTGCGAATTCTGCTTCTGCACGCCGCGCATCATCATGCACAGGTGATACGCCTCGATCACCACGCCCACGCCCTTGGGATTCAGCACGTCTTCCACCGCCTGCGCGATCTGCTCGGTGAGACGCTCCTGCACCTGCAGCCGCCGAGCGAACACTTCCACGATGCGCGGGAGCTTGGACAATCCCACGATGCGCCCATCGGGGATGTACGCGACGTGTGCCTTCCCGAAGAACGGCAGCACGTGATGCTCGCACAGCGAATAGACCTCGATGTCGCGCACCATCACCATGCTCGAATGCGACTCCTCGAACACGGCGTCGCCGACGACATCGTTGACATTGAGATCGTAGCCGCGCGTGAGCCAGGTGAGCGAGTTCGCGACGCGCTCGGGCGTCTTGAGCAGTCCCTCGCGCGCCGGATTCTCGCCGATCAGCTCGATCATGCGATGCACGATGCCCTCGAATTCCGGATTCCGTTCCGGTGCGGCGTCGAGATCGTGCGCCCATGCGGCGCGCGATTCGTGCAGGTCTTCCAATTCCTTCGAGCGGCGCACCCGTGGCGCGCCCGTGCCGTCGGCGGAATTCGTCGTCATGGCGTTGCCCTCATATCGGCCGTCGCGCTACCTTCCGCGGGCGCTCACTCCTCTCTACCGCGAGACGGAACGAATTGCCCGGGCTCCTTCTCAGAATCAAGCTAGCGAGCGCAGCGGCGTCCAGCGCCGCCGCCTCCGCAATGACGGCGCTCTGGACCTTCCCGAGCATGCTGCTCAGCGCCTTCCTCGTGGCATGGGGTGCCGAGGCGGCGCAGTTCATGATGTCGCAGGGGCTCGCGCTCGCGATCCTCGCCTGGCTGCAGACGCTGCCCGAATTCGCGGTGGAGGCGGTGATCGCCTGGCACGCGGGGCACGACGCGCCGTCGTGCTTCGTGTCCATGCCGCCTCCCGGCTGCACCTCGCATCTCGCGATCGCGAATTTCACCGGCGCCATTCGCCTGCTGGTCGGACTCGGCTGGCCGATGATCTACGCAGTGGCGGCCGTGTACTCGCGCCGCCGCGGCAAGCGCCTCGGCGCGATCCACCTCGACGACGAGCACGCGGTGGAAGTGCTCGGCACCGTGCCGCCCCTGCTGTATTTCGTGTGGATCTGGTACAAGGGTTCGATCGGACCGGTGGATGCGGCCGTGCTCATCGCGATGTACTTCGGCTATCTCGCCGTGCTCTGGCGGATGCCGCCCGAGCGCGAAGAAGGGTTGGCCGAAGCGCCGTGGGTGTCGCGCTGGGCCTATTCGCGGCCCGGGCCGGTGGCGCGGCGTCGCGATCACGGGATTATTCGTCGTGGGCGGCGCGCTCATCTATTTCACCGCGCACCCGTTCCTGGAATCGATGCTCGCACTCGCGGCCGCGTTCGGCGTCAGCCAGTTCGTGTTCGTGCAGTGGGTGGCGCCGTTCGTGAGCGAGTTCCCCGAGAAGGTGAGTGCGTTCCACTGGGCGAGCCGGCCGAATAAGGCGCCGATGGCGATGATGAACATGATGTCGAGCAACATCAATCAATGGACCGCGCTCGCGGCGATGATCCCGATTGCGTTCTCGGTGGCGCGCGGCGTACCGGCGAGCCTGCCGTTCGACGGCGCGCAGCGCGACGAGATATTGCTCACGCTCATGCAGAGCGTGGTCGCGGTGCTGCTGCTTCTGAACATGAAGTTCGAATGGTGGAACGCCGCCGTGCTCTTCGTGCTCTGGCTCGCGCAATTCCTCATGCCGCACTGGCGCGTGCCGGTCACGTACGCGTACGGCGCATGGGCGGTCGGATTGGTGTCGGCATGGCCCTGGCTCAAACCGGTGGCGCCGCGGATACTCATGGAGCTATGGCGGCGGCCGCGAGGCGCCGGATGACGATCGGGCCCCGTCTTTCGACGGAGCCCGAAGGGGAGGAACGAAGAGGGTTTTTGAAGCCCCGTCGAATGTATGAGGTCCTCACCACGCCTTCCGCCTTCCCCGTACGGGGCATGACGTCAGCATAGATTATCGAACCCACCCGAGAGACTTGTTGGCTCAAAAATGGAATCTCTTCGCCCCAATCACTGCTCGATGCCGAATGTAGGGAGCGGCGCGCGGGGCGTCAATCGGAGAAATTCATGACGCTGCCGCAATTGTTGTTCCGTATCGCGTACCCGCTCGCCGCGCTCATGCTCGGCGTGTGGGCGTACGTCACCTTCTTCGGCGCCGGCTGGGGCTGGATCCACCTGCTGCTGACGCTCGGCGTGTCGCTGCTGTTCTGGCGCATCGTGCGCAGCGACGCGCGGCCGCGCGTGTGAGCGGCGTGCGCGGCACCGTGGTCGTGACCGGGGCCGCGGGATTCGTCGGATCGCACACATGCCGCGCGCTCGCGGCGCGGGGGTGGACGGTGCGCGCGATGGTGCGCGACAGGGCGAAGGCGACTCTGGTCGCCGCGACGCCAGTTGATTACGCCATAGGGGACCTTCGCGACCCCGCCGCGGTCGCCGCCGCCGTGCGCGGCGCGAATGCGATCGTCCATTGCGCCGCGATCGCCATTGAGCGCGCCGGGCAGACGTACGAAGCGGTGAATACCGATGCGACCGCGGCGCTGCTCGCTGCCGCGCAGAATGCCGGCGTAAAGCGCGTCGTTCACATGTCGCAGAACGGCGCGTCGAGCGCATCCCCGCATCGCTTCCTGCGGAGCAAGGGACTCGCCGAGGATGCGGTGCGCGCGAGCGGACTCGCCTTCACGGCGTTGAGACCGAGCGTGATCTTCGGCCCCGAGGATGAATTCGTGAACGTGCTGGCGCGGCTCGTGCGGTTGTCGCCCGTGGTGTATCCGTTGCCCGGCGGTGGCACGGCGCGATTCCAGCCGGTCGCGGTGGATAATGTGGCGCAGTGCATCGCGATCGCGCTCGAGCGAGATAGCACGATCGGCAAAGCTTACGCGATCGGCGGCCCCGAACCGCTGTCGCTGCGTGAGATCGCACAGCGCGTCTTGGCGGCGATGGGCGCGCGCCGCACGTTGGTGAGCGCGCCCGTGTCGGTGCTAAAGCCGCTCGTCGCGATCGCGCAGCGCGTGCTCCCGAATCCGCCCGTGACCACGGGCTTGCTAGCGTTGCTCAAGAGTGACAATGTCACTCCCGACAACGCGCTCCAGAGCGAATTCGGCATCGTGCCGACGCCGCTTGACGCGACATTGCTGAGTTATCTCCGCGCGCTCACCGCCGGTGACGCGCTCCGTTCCCTCTTCCGGTGAGTCCATGACCGCAATGTTCCGTCAGACGCTGATCGGCGCCGCGCTCTCGCTCGCGCTTCCGTTGGCCGCGCAGACCGCGCCGCGCCCCGTGCGCGCGAGCGATCTGCTCAAGATCAAGGCCGTGTCCGATCCGCAGCTCTCGCCCGACGGCGCATGGGTGGCGTACACCGTCACCACGATCGACAGCGCGAAGGACAAGAGCGACGCGGACCTCTGGATGACCAGCTGGGACGGCAAAGAGACCATCCATCTCACAAGCACGCCCGAGCGCGAGAGCACGCCGCGCTGGAGTCCCGACGGGCGGTATCTCGCGTTCCTTTCCGGGCGCCAGGAGAGCAAAGGCGCGCAGGTATGGCTGCTCGACCGCCGCGGCGGCGAGGCGCAGCGCCTGACGATGATCAAGGACGGCGTTTCGAGCATGGAGTGGTCGCCCGACGGCAAGATGCTCGCGCTCGTGGCCGACCTCGATCCCGACACCGCGAAGAAGGACACTACGAAGAAGCGGCCGATCGAGATCACGCGATACGCGTTCAAGCGCGACGTGGAAGGTTACCTCACGCCGTCGCGCAGCCACATCCTGCTCATCGATGTCGCGAGCAAGAAGCTCGACACGCTCACGCGCGGCATGGAAGATGACGAACAACCGCGCTGGAGCCCCGACGGCAAACGCATCGCGTTCATTCGCTCACCCGCGCCGGAACCCGGCGTCGGCGAGGGCTCGGATGTGTTCGTGCTCGACGTCGCATCGCCCGGCACGCCGCGTAATCTCACGAATCTTCCCGGCCCCGACCGCGGTCCGCCGGCGTGGAGCCCCGACGGCGCATGGATCGCCTTCCTGCGCACCGACGAGCCCAAGTGGTACGCCTACCAGCTCGACAAGCTCGCCATCGTAAAGAGCGACGGCAGCTCGGCGCCCAGAGTCCTCACCACGGCGCTCGACCGCCCGCTGCAGGATCCGGTGTTCACCGCCGACGGCGCGAGCGTGATCGCGCTCATGTCCGACGACCGCACCGAGAGCATCGTGCGGGTGAATATCGCGGACGGCAAAGCGACGGTGATCACCGGCGGCCGGCGCGTCGTGAACGCGTTCTCCGCGCCGCGCTCGGCGCAGGCGCGCATCGCGGCGCTCATCACCACGTTCGACCGTCCGAACGAAGTATTCGCCGTGGATGGCGCGAACGTGCGGCAGCTGTCGCACCAGAACGATTCGTTATTCGCGACGCTGCAGCTCGCGCCGACGACGGATCAAACCTCCAAGAGCTCCGATGGCACCGAGGTGCACAGCGTCGTCGTGCGGCCCGTGGGCGCGCAGGGAGCGACGCCGATGATCCTCTACGTTCACGGCGGCCCGAACGGGCAGGACAACTACAGCTTCAACTTCGCGCGGCAGTGGTTCGCGGCGAACGGCTACACCGTGGTCTCGCCGAACTATCGCGGCAGTTCGGGGCGCGGCGCCGCGTACCAGAAAGCGATCTTCGCCGACTGGGGGCATCTCGAAGTGCTCGATCTCATGGGTGCCGTGGACCAGGCCGTGCGCAGCGGCATCGCCGATTCATCGAAGCTCGCGATCGGCGGCTGGAGCTACGGCGGCATCCTCACCGACTATTCGATCGCGACCACCACGCGCTTCAAGGCGGCCGTGAGCGGCGCCGGCAGCGCGAACCAGCTCTCGATGTACGGCGTCGATGAGTACGTCGTGCAGTACGAACTCGAACTCGGCGCGCCCTGGAAGGCTCAGGATGCGTGGATGAAGGTGTCGTATCCGTTCTTCCACGCCGACAAGATCAAAACGCCGACGCTATTCCTGGGCGGACAGCTCGATGCGAACGTGCCCGTGGTTGGCGGCGAGCAGATGTACCAGGCGCTGCGCACGCTCGGCATTCAGACCGAGCTCATCGTGTATCCCGGGCAGTATCACGGACTCACCGTGCCGAGTTTCCGGCAGGATTATCTCGTGAGGTTCGTCGCGTGGTGCGACAAGTTCATCAAGCCCGTGGCGGCCGTGAAGCCGGGAGCTCCGCCGGTGAGTGGGCGGGACTAGCAACAATTACTCAACGGAGGGCCGATCGTGAGCCGACGAGCCGATCTCGCGTGGGGCGTTTCGAGGGGTTTGGTGCTCGCAACCATCCTCATCGCCTCGGACGTTGTCGACGCGGTGCTCTTCGATCGACAACGATACGGGCTGGTCGGTCCCATTCGGATTGTGCTCCCGCGCATACTGCTCGTCGGCGCCGTCTGCGCCGTGTTCGGGGGTGCGTGCCTGGGGATGGTAAGACCTCTTTTCTTGTCGACGCGACGCGGAGCGATCGCGGCCGGAATACTAGTCGGATTCGTTGCGGTTCCAACAACAATGGCGTTGCAATATGGCGTCTCCCCTCGGCGGGGCGACCTTGTCATCGCTGCGATCATCGGCATGGTGGGCGGCGGCGCGTACGCCGCGGGCTGGTGGACGCTACGCCGGTACCGAGCGCGAAGGAAGGAAGGAATCTAAGGTCGCGAGCATGCGCGCTCCGCAGACCTATTCGCTGGCACCCGCGTACGAGTGTGGATGGGTTGAACTCGGGGTGTAAGTGATCCATCTGAGAAGCGCCATTGAACCAGGAGGTCGTATGCGCATACATCGTTGGCTGCTTGCCCTCGCGCCGCTCTCAATGCTCGCGCCCGCTCTGACAGCTCAAGCTTCGTCGAGCTCGCCCCCGGAACGAACCGGTTTCTACGGAATGCTGGGCGCCGCTTATGGCGCCTCCATCGTAGAGGCGACGAACCTGAACAGCGCGAATAGCGCCACAGGCACGTACACGCTGACGTTGGGGTACATGCTGAGTCACCGCTGGCGCCTCGGAGCCGAGGTGGACTACGTGGCCCACCCCGGCGAGGGCACCATCGATTTCGGATGCTGCAACAGCTCGGCGGTCTTTTACTCGGCGTCCGCCGCGTTCTATGACGAGACGTACAGTCATCTCTGGTTGAAGGGAAATCTGGGGTACTCCACATACAACGCGACCTACTTCAGCGGGAACAACCCGGGCGGTGGCGCAGGCACCTATCTGCCGTTTTCCAATGGCGGGATCGCGGCGGGTCTTGGCATCGGATACGACGTGCGGCTCGGCAATGCCGGGATCCTCATGGCGCCGTTCCTCAGCTATGAGCGGCAGCTGTCTTCGAGCTCTGTGCCGGGAGTCCCCGGCGCTTCGGCCCGGCAGTCGCTCCTCTTCGCTGGGCTCGGCGTCGGATTCAACCGATAGCGCGACCGCAAGCTGTATCGCGACGACCTAGATTTCCCAGTTGCTCCAAACAATCCCACGCGCCGCGCGCGGCTCGGCGAATCCGCCGAGGGTCATGCGCAGGTCGGTCCAACGCACTCGCGCGCCGGCTTCGATGAGCCGGCGGTATCCCTCGGGATAATCCGTCTGCGCGCGGATCGCGACACGCCGCGCATGATGCCGTCGCGCGAGTTCCGCGAGCGCGGAGATCGCGGCGGGAATGAGCGCGTCGCTCTCGAGCACCAATTTCAACACGCGCATCTCGTCCAGCGCGCGCCCTTCCACCAGCGGCGCGGTGTGTGACAGCGCGAAGCCCGTGAGCCGGTCGCCGTCGCGGAAGAGCACGGTCTCGCCGAGCCCGAGCGTTTGCGTGAGTCTGATCTCGCGCGAATAGTCGCGACCCGGGATCAGCGCGTGCGTGAGCGCGAAGCACTCTTCCACCGCGTCATCCTGCGCGCGCGCGCCGAGCCGGCTCAGCAGGTGCGGAGGGCGCACGGCCGGCGCCGCATCCACTGTGACGGTGATCGTGAGATTCCCCGGCAGATATCCCAGCGACGAGTAGAATCCAATATTGTCCATCGTGCGCGGCATGGTCTCGAGGCCAATGGTGCTGCACCCCGCGCGCACGAGCCAATCGCTCGCACTCGTCACCACGAGCTTCCCGATGCCCGCGCCCTGGATGTCCGGCCGCACCGCGAGCGGGCCCATCCACCCTTCCGCCCCCGACGCGTGCGCGATGTTGAACGCCGCGATGTCGCCGCGCTCATCTCGCCAGATCTGCGCGCCGCCCGCCGCGTCCTCGATCGCGAATCTCCAAATGGCCGGATTCAAGAACGGCACGCGCACGCCCACGAGGCCGTCGCGCCGGTAGCGTTCGGTGAACGCGTCGCTGAACACCTGGTTCAGCGCCGGTGCGTCGGATGCGCGCGCCTCGTGCGGCCCACTCGGCCGCGGCGAGCGGGGCGTGTGCGCCACGGCCATCAGCTCGCCTTCACGAGCACGAGCGCCGCCGCGGGATCGGCGCCGCCTTCCACGGGCGGCAGCGCCACGATGTCTTCCTGTGTGACCACGCTTGCGCCCGTCTCCTCGTTGAAGCGCACCATCACGACGTGGTCGAGCATGTCGCGCACGCTCTCGATGTGCGTGATGAGGATCACCTGCTCGAAGCGATCCTGCAGCCGCCGCAGCAGATCGAGCACGCTCTCCCGGTGCAGCTCGTCGAGCGAGCCGAAGATCTCGTCGAGCACCAGCAGCGCGAACGGCTGCCCCGCTCGCTCGGCGATCATCTGCGAGATCGCGAGACGCAGCACGAGGTTCGCGAGATCCTCCTCGCCACCGGAGATCACGGGCTTCGGCACGCCGTCCTCGAGCACCTTGATCTCGTAGTTGTCGTCGAGCTCGATCTCGCCGTAGCGGCCGTCGGTGAGATCCGACAGGAACGCGCTCGCGATCTCGGACAGTTCGGGGCGCAGCTGGAAATTCAGATCGGTGCGCAGATCGGTGTACGCGCGGTCGAGTTCGTCGTGGAGCCGCTTCTGATCGTTCAGGTCGCTCAGCAGCCGCTGACGGTCGGCGAGATCGCGCGCCGAACGCTCCGCGACCTCGAGCGCCGACGCGGCGTTCTGCGCATCGCTCTCGGCCTGCACCACGGTGAGTTCCACCGCGCGCATCTCCGTGCTCGCGCGCTCGAAGTCCTCGCGCTTCGCATTGAATTCCGCTTCGGGCACCGTCACGGCGTCGCGCCGCGTGCGCAGCGCGTCGATCCGCGTCGCGAGCGCGACGATCTGCTCGCGCAATTGCGCGTGCTCGCGCGCGAGCCCGGGCTCGCGCTCCACCTGCGCGGACAGGCGCGTCGCGCGCGCGTCGATCGGCATGAGGCGGTCGAGCTCCTGGCGCACCACCACGTGGCGCGCCGCGTCGTAGCCGGCCGGCACCGCCTCGAGCTCGCGCGCGAGTTGCGCGTCGCGTTCCTCCTTCGCGGCGAGATCGCCGCCGATCTGCGACAACTCCTGCACCGCGAGCTGCACCTTCACGAGCTTCCGCTCCACTTGCCCCACTTCGGCGAAGAGCGCGCGGCGCTGTTCGTCGAGCGCTTTCACATCGTCGGGCATCGTGAGCAGCTGCTCGAGGCGGCCTTTGTAATACAGGCCGTCCACGCGCACCGTTTCCATCTGCCCGTCGAGCAGGTCGAGCACCGAGCGCAGATTCCCGGCGAGCGGCCGCGCGCACGTGGGGCAAGCGCCCATCTCGCCCGCCGCTTCGAGGCGTTCGCGCTGCTGCTTCAGCTCCTGGAACTGTGTGCGCAGCGCCTCGCGCTTGGTCTCGGCTTCCTGCTTATCGCGCACCCACTCCGTGCGCCGCGCTTCGAGTTTGCCGTCCACCTCCACGAGCGCTTCCTGTTTCTCCTCGAGGATGCCGGTGTTCTCGGTCTCCAGCTTGGGCGCCGTCTCGAGCTTGCTGCGGCGCTCGCGCAGCCGCACGATCTCGTCGGTGAGCGCGGCGCGCGTCTCGAGCAGTGTGAGACGCCGCCCTTCATCGCGCGCGAGCGCCTCCAGTTTCTGGAACTCGAGATGCAGCGCCGGATAGCCCTCGAGTTCGCGCGTGAGCGATTCCCGCTCGGCGCGCGCGTGTGCCGTCTCCGCGAGATCGCGGGCCAGGCGGTCGTCGTCGCGCTGCAGCGCCTGCGCCTCGCCTTCCGCAACGCGCAGCTCCGACAGCACGGCCTGCAACTGTTCGCGCTCGCGCTGCATCTTCTCCCACGGCGGCCGCAACTCCGCTACGCGAGCGGCCGCCTGCGCGTGGCCGGCGCGCGACACGCGCGCACGCTCGCTCGAATCGGCCAGCCGCCGTTCCGCCTCCGAGTGTTGCCGCATCACCGCATCGGGATCCGACATCCCCTGCCGCAGCCCCGCCAGCTCGGAAACGATCGAGCGCCGCTTCTCGCGCAGAATGTCCTGCGCCGCGCGCAGCCGCTCGTAGCCCAGCACGTGCGAGAGGAACTGCCCCCGCTCCGACGGGCCCATCGCCGCCATCACCGAGAGTTCCTTCTGCCCCGTGAAATACGTGTTGAAGAATTCCTCGCGCGTCATGCCGAGCCGGCGCGTGAGCAGGTCGGACACGCCGCTCACCGAATCGGCGATCGGCGATGCCGCGCCGTCCAGGAACAGCTCCGCGTTCGTGAGTCCGCGCACCACTCGGTAGCGGTGCCCCGCGAGATCGAAGTCCAGTTCCACGCGCACGCTCGCGCGGGCGCCAGCACGGTTGAAGCGGATCGTCTCGCGCGTGCCGCGCGCCGCGGCGTTCCCGTAGATCGCCCACGCGATCGCCTCGAGGATCGTGGTCTTCCCCGAGCCGTTCGGGCCGATGATGCCGGTGAGCCCGCCGTCGAAGCTCAGCTTCGTGTCGGCGTGCTGCCGGAAATTCTGGAGGACGAGCGAGTTCAGTCTCATGCGCTCGCGCCCTCCGCGCCGGGCAGCGCGCCCGACGCCTGGATCGCCTCGTCCGCCTCCTGCAGGTAGCGAAGCCCGAGAGCAACGAACGCCGCGCGATCGATCCCCGATTCCATCGGCCGCTTCGCGAGATAGTGCTCCACCGTCTCCGGCAGCGTCGCCCGGCGGCCCGGCGCGCCGTTACTCGCGACGCGCGCGATCTCGGGGCGCCGCGTGTCGAGATGGAAATGCAGCGCCCGCCGCTTGTAGTCGCGCAGCGCCTTCTGGTCGAGCTCGCGCACCACGTGGCGCGGCACATCGCGCACGACGAGCCGCACGATCTTGTCGTCGATGCCGCCGCGGCGTGGTCTCGACACGCTCCTTTATCGCCGCATCGAGTTCCGACGCCGACATCCCGCGCGCCGACACCGCGAGCAGATTCACCAGCGGACGGCTGGCATCGAGCTTGTGGAAGCGCGGCGCGCGGGCGTCCAGGTCGTACTCGATGAAACTCTTGCCCGCGAGATCGGCCTCGCGCTCCTCCACGAGCTCGCCCCACGGATTCGCGCTCGTGTACTCGAGCGAGCCCGAGTAGTAGCAGTTCGGCGCGATCTCGCGCTGCACGTGATAGTGGCCGAGCGCCACGTAGCTCCACCGCGCAGGTCCGATCGCGGCTTGCGGGATCTCCATCACCGCGCGATCCACGCGCGCCATGTGCTCGGGGAGCATCCCCTCCACTTCGCCGTGCAGCACGAGCACGTTGTGCTTGATCCCCGGCTCCGGCGCGAGCTCGGGCAGCGCCCCGGTGAGATCGGGCACCGCGAGAATGGATAGCCCGCGCTCCGGGAAGGAGAAGCGCTGCACCGTCTCGTCGGCCACGTGGAAACCGAGCGGCGTGAACAGGCGCAGAATGCAGCCCGTCTCCGCACTGCGCGGGCGGTCGTGATTGCCCGCGACCATCACCATGATCGCGTCGGGCAGCGCCGCTCTGAGCCGCGAGAATTGCTGGAAGGCGTGGATGATCGCGGGGTTCATCGGCCGCACGGTGTGGAACACGTCGCCGGCGATGACCACGATGTCCGGGCGCAGCGCTATCACGCGATCGACCGCGCGGCGGAACGCCTCCGCGACGTCCGCTTCGCGCTGGTTCATCCCGATGGGCGTCAGCCGGTGGTACTGGCGGAAGCCGAGATGGAGGTCAGCGAGGTGTACGAGCCGCACACCGTAAATGTAGACGGTGGCGCGACTGTGGCGCCAGAAACCACCCTCTCCGCCCCGATCAGCCCTTCGGCGCCGCCCCAGGGTGCGGCTCGTCGGTGCGGATCCGCTCGGTGATCCGCGTGCGCACCTGCACCGGCGGCCCGCCCGTCGCCATCGCCGGCGTGATCACGGAATTGATCGTGATCACGATCTTGGAGTCGTTCCACCATCCGCGCGCGCGGTCGAGGATCACGGTGCCCGTCATCGCGCCCGCCGACGTCATGCGCGTGCCGTCCTTCAGCGCGCCGCCCGACGAATCGCGCGCGATCACGCCGCGCACGCTGATGAAGTCTCGTACGGGCGCCGTGGCCGTCGAGTCGAACGTGTACTCCGCCCGGAGCCGCGCGCCTTTTCCGTCGCCACTCTCACCGCCCACCGGGACGGCCACCGCGTTCTCCCATTTTCCGCCCACGCTCATCGGCGCCGCCGGTAGCGTGGCCGGCATGGTGCCGACGAGCGAGCCGAGGTCGCGGTCGAGGTCGGAAGGCGCCTCCACTCGCACCGCGCCGTCGGCATGCACATGCAGCTGGATGCGCCGCTTCTGCATCGCGCGCCGCGCGCCCTCGCTCGGCGTGATCGCCTGCTCGCCGACCGTCAGAACCGCCACCGAATCCGTGATCGCTTCCAGCAGCGCGCCATCGCCCTCGAGGCGGAGCACGATGAGCCGCGCGATCACGAGCGTACTCGTGCGGTTCGTGAGCGTGGTGTCCTTGCCCCGCACTTTCGTGGCGGCGGTCATCTCCACGTCCTGCTCGAACCGGGTGTGCAGCGTGTCGCCCACGCGCGGGTGGATGCGCAGGGGCACGGGCGCCTGCGCGTGAAGGGCGCCCGCCGCGAGCGCCGCCACGAGGGCCGCGGCCGCGACCCCGATAATCCGCCTGCCGGGTACCGGGAGGGGCCTCATCGTTGCATACTCAACCCCTTCCGCGTCTATGAGATGCGGCTCTTTGGGCGCCCCGCCCATGGAGTCGTTTGGTGTGCTGGTTTCTGCGATCACGGATCCGTTGCCCGCTCCGTCGAAAGGACACGCGCCACTCGTGAGATCACGACTCGCTCTGCTCGCGACCATTCTAGTGGTCGCCACCGGATGTGACAAAGCAAACGCGTTCCTGCAAGCCGGCAAGGCTGCGGGGCCACCGCGCATCCCGCCCGGTGAGGAGCTGAACCTCGCATCGCACCCGGTGATCCTCTTCCAGATCTTCGGTGAGACGGGCGACGCGCGCATGGTGCCGGTGGCGACGATCTCCGGTGGAAAGCTCAAACCGATCCAACTCACCGCCGAGAATTGGCAGAAGTTCGACGCGCAGTATCTGCGTCACGGGAAGAGTTACACCATCTATCAGGACGGCCACTCGAGCGGGAACGCCGAAGTGCGGCAGGGCATGTGGGAGCGCCCGGGGAACCCGCTCTACACGCTGCCCGGCTGCCACACGCTCACGCCGCTGGCCGCGGTGCACGCCAACGCGCTGCGCGTGCGCAATGACTTCACGCTGGAAATGCTCGCGTCGAACGGCACACTTGGCGTTTCGCGTACGCCGCAACCGATGGCGCCCGCCGAGATCGTGAAGATCGCGCGTGGCGTGGCCGCCGAGGTGGCGCTGGCCGCGGGCATCAAGCCGGCCGTGCTCGACTCGCTCGACTTCCACGCGGTGAGCTTCCCCTCGGGCGCGACGAAATCGAATACGATCGTCGCGTCGTTCATCGATCCCTCGGCCGAACGTTCGTCATCCACGGGCGCGAAGACCACGCACATCCTGCTCGTGGCCGACAAGGATTCCGCGGGAGCGTGGCACGCGACGTTCGCGCACCGGATCAACGGCCCCCTCGTGACGGCCGCCTTCCGCCGTTACTTCGACCATCTCGACCTCACCGGCGACGGCGTGGACGAGATCATCCTCGAGGGATGGACCTACGGCGGCGACACCTTCCTCACGGTGCTCGGCTGGAAGAACGGCAAGTGGAGCGAGGTGTACCGGGCGCGCTCGAATTGGTGCCTCGACGAGCGGCCGACGGTGGATGGCGCGCCGGTGAAACCGGTGTCCACGGGGAGCGCGGGGCACTAGCTGCTCGCTCCAGGACCATGCAGAAGGTCCCCGTTCTCATCGTTGGCGCTGGTCCCAGCGGACTAAATTTGGCGTTGGCTCTGACCCGCCGGAATGTGCAATGCCGCATCATTTCTGAAGCCGACGGCCCGGGCGAGGAATCGCGCGCCATGGTGGTGCAGGCGCGCACACTCGAATTCTACGGCCAATATGGCTTTGCGCGGGAAGTCATCGAACAAGGTGTGGTCGCCGAAACGGCCCATGTGCGCGAGGGTGGTTCCGGTCGGTAGTCGAGAAGTTCTCTCCATCAGTTTCAAGGAAATGGGCGCTGGTCTCAGCCCGTATCCATTCGCACTCGCTTATCCGCAGGACGATCACGAACGGTTCCTGATCGAGAAGCTCAAGGATGCGGGTTGTCAAGTCGAGTGGGGCGCGAAGCTAACCGGCTTTAGCGAGAGCGAAAACGGCGTTCGAGCCACCATCGAGCACAATGCCGGCCGGGATTGAGCAGGCGGAAAGCGCATACATCTGCGGCTGTGATGGCGCGCGTAGCTGTGTGCGGGAAACTCTCCAGCTCGGTTTTCCGGGCGGCACCTATGAGCAACTCTTCTATGTCGCGGACGTGAAGATCGCGCGCGGCTTCTCCCGGGATCTGTACATCAACCTCGGCGAACACATCCTCACGTTGATGTTCCCGGTGCGGTCGAGTGGAATGCAGCGCTTGATCGGCCTCGTACCGCCCGAACTGTCACATCGCGAAAAACTCGGCTTTGAAGACATCCGCGCGCAGGTCGAGCCGCTTCTTGATATCAAAGTGACGCGAAGTAAATTGGTTCTCTACCTATCGCGTCCACCATCGCGTTGCCGACAAATTCCGGGTGGGGCGCGCTTTCCTTGTGGGCGATGCAGGCCACATCCATAGTCCTGCAGGCGGTCAGGGCATGAACACCGGAATCGGCGATGCCGTCAATCTCGGCTGGAAAATAGCGCACGTGCTGCAGAACCGCGCCGACACATCGCTTCTCGACACCTACGAGCCCGAGCGGATCGGCTTTGCGCGTTCACTTGTATCCACCACGGATCGCGCCTTTACGGGCTTAGTCGGGGAAGGAGCAGTCGGGCGAGTTTACGAGAAAGATTGTCGCGCCTCTCGTGTTCGGTGTCGTCACCCGCTTCAGTCTGGGCCGCCATGCGATCTTCCGCACGATTTCTCAAATGCGCATTCACTATCCAGACAGTCCGCTCAGCCAAGGCGTCGCCGGTGATGTCCACGGCGGCGACCGTCTTCCTTGGACCGGAGACACGGCACACGATAATTTCGAGCCTTTGCGTTCCTTGGATTGGCAAGCACATGTGTACGGCGATAGCGACAGAAGCTCTCGAAACCGCCTGTCGCGAGCTTCACCTGCCGTTGCATTCCTTCGCGTGGAGCGACGGCACGAAAGATGCCGGACTCAAGCGGGATGCTCTTTATCTTGTCCGGCCCGACGGCCACGTCGCACTAGCTTCATCCGAACAAAGCGTCAGCAAACTCAGGACCTTCGTCGAGAGATTCCGGCTGAGTTTTCAACTGGCACCGGAAATCGCGTAGCGCGGCATCTCACGCACGATGCGTTACCCCCGCCGCCGCCCCTCCGCCCTCACGCACGACGCACGACTCCCGCCCCTGCCGTTATTCGGAGCCAATGTCCCACGCCTGCTCAAGATCCTTGCGTGAGTACGCCCGGAATGCCGTGAGCGTCTGCGTTCGTTCGAGCCCTGGCACCGCCGCGAATTCCTCGGTGACCACCTTCGCAATCTGGTCGTACTCGGCCACTCGCACGATCGCGACCAGATCCCACTCCCCCGATACCGAATAGACCTCCGACACGCCGTCCACGCCGGCGAGTTTGAGCGCCGCTTGCGGGATCCGCTTGGGATCGCATTTGATGAGCACGATGGTGGTGATCACTCTTCCGCCGGGAATGGGGGCACGTTCAGGAGCCAAACGCCAGAGAGCACATCATGATCGTCGATCTCAACGAGCACATCGCGCGCGATGCGCAGCGTGCGCGCGGCGCGACGCCCGCCGAGCCGGAAATGGACGATGCTCTGCGCCGGATTCGATTCTGCCACGAGCGACGTGTCCATTTGCAGCACCGCGACGCCCGGCTCCGACTTGCGGTTGGGCACGGTGACTTTCGCGGCCTCCACCTCCGCGGGCGCCTTCAGTCCCGCGTGCTTCCGCACATCCGGCCAGACCGCGACCTCCACGCCGCGCACCTGTCCGTTCTTCACGTCGAGCACGAGCCACGAGCCATCGTTGCCGGAGAGTTCCACCGAGCCCGACATGCCGTTGCCCGCCTCGATGTCCTCCAGGTGCGCGACGAGGATCGCGGTGTCGGCATCCCACCGGTATTCGACCGCCACCGGCATTCCCCGCGCCGGCTCGACCTGCAGTGCGATCTGCACGAGATCCTCCCCGCACCAGTGCGCCCCAAGATACGTCACGCCGCTCATGACGCCAGCCGATCGCGCCCGCCCGCGTTCACCCCGTGCGCTCGCGATACAGCTCGATCAGCTTCCGCACGCCGGTGAGCACCTGTTCGCGCGGCGCGGCGTAAGAAAGGCGCACCCACGATGGCGTGCCGAATGCGCTGCCCGGAACGATGGCGACATCGTGTTTCTCGAGCATCGCCTGCGCGAACTCGGCGCCCGGATCGCCTGGCGCGCCCTCGGGCGCGATGCGCGCGAACAGATAGAACGCGCCCGCCATCGGCACGTACTCGAGGCGCGGCTCGCTCTTGAGTTCCGAAACGATCGCATCGCGGCGCTCGCGGAACTCCGCTACCATGGCGGCGATCGCCGGCTCCGCCTGCGTGCGATCGCTCAACGCCGCAAGCGCCGCGTGCTGCGATGCCGCGCTCGCGTTCGATGTCGTGTGCGACTGGAACCCCGTCATTGCCGCGGCGAGCGTGCGCGGCGCGATCGCCCAGCCGATGCGCCAGCCCGTCATCGCGTACGCCTTGGCCACGCCATCCACGATCACGAGCCGCTCCCGCCGCGTCGCGAGATCGAGCAGGCTCGCCGCCGGCCCGTCGTAACTGATGCGGCGGTAGATCTCATCGCTGATCACCCACCAGTCGCGCCGCTCCGCGAGCGCTAGGATGTCGCGCAGCGCATCCGCCGAATACACCGCGCCGCTCGGATTGCTCGGCGAGTTCAGCATCACGCCGCGCGTGCGCGGCGTGGCGGCGCGCTCGAGCAGTTCGGCCGTCACGGTGAGACTCCGCTTCGCATCGCCGGGCACCGGCACCGCCGTCGCGCGCGCCAGCGCCACCATCTCGAAGTAGCTCGTCCAGCTCGGCGTGGGGATCAGCACCTCGTCGCCGGCGCCGAAGAGCGCGAAGCAGATATTGAACAGCGACTGCTTCGAACCGTTCGAGACGACGATGTCCTTCGCGTCCACCGGCACCGCGCCGTGGTACCGTTCGCGCGCGTCAGCCGCGATCGCTTCGCGCAGCGGCAGGATCCCTTCGGTGGCGGTGTAGTGCGTCGCGCCGTTCTCCACCGCGCGCGCCGCGGCCGCGCTGATGAACGACGGCGTATCGAAGTCCGGCTCACCGGCGCCGAGGTCGATCACGTGGCGGCCGGCCGCTTTCAATGCTTTGGCGCGTGCGGAGACGGCGATCGTCGCCGACTCCTTGAGGAACGCGATGTTGGCCGACGGATGGAAGGCGCCGGCGGATTTTTCGGTCACGCGCGCGAAGTCGTGGCTGGAGTGGGCGGGGTCACGTCGCTATACTTTACTCTCGCGCAGCGAGCGGCGCCATTGAAAATCCGGAGGCATCAGGTGGACTTGGAGCGAGCGGACGAATCGGGATCGGAGCGCGCGGGCGTCGCCCGCGGGCAGAACGTGCTGTACGTGCTGCCGCAGGACGCGGCGGCCGTGGCGCAATTCCTCGATCCCGTGCTCGCCCGCATCGCGCCCGATGCCGCCGAGACGCAGGTGCTGGTGCTCACCCCGGACGATGAGACGGCGGTGCTGATCGCCGAGGCGGCCACGCGCACGAGCGCCGGCGCTCCATTGCGCGTACTGCCCGTCACCGGCAGCCGCCGCGCCGCGCGATTGCTGCGCGCGCGCCCGGCGGCGGTGATCGCCGGTTCTCCGCTCGAGCTCCTCACGCTGCTCCACGGCTCGATCCTCAAGCTCGACACGGTGCGCCACGTGATCATCGCGTGGGCCGACGCGATGGCCGACGGCACGACTGCCGCGGTCGCGGTCGCCGACGCGCTCGCGGCGGTGATCGCCGAAGTGCCAAAGGACGCCGCGCGCACGGTGGTCACATCGCAACTCACGCCGGCGGTGGAAGCGCTCGTCGAGCGCTACGCCTGGCGCGCGCGCCGCACCGGCGTCGTCGCGGCGGTGGATGGACTCGCGATCGACTTCGCGTACATTGCGGTCGCGCCCCGCGCCCGCGCGAGCGCGCTCCGCCGGCTGCTCGACGATCTCGATCCCGAACACGCCGCGATCTACGTGCGCAGCGATGACGCCGAGCGCGAAGTGCGCGCCATCATGCTCTCGCTCGGCGTGGGCGAAGGCGACAACAGCGTGGAGGTGACGCGCGGCACGCCGGTACCCGGCGCGACGCTCGTCGTGCTCTATGAATCGCCGCTGGACCGCGAGACCGCGGTCGCGCTCCACGCCGCGGGCGGCACGCTCGTCGCGCTCGCGACGCCGCGCCAGCTCCCTGCCCTGCGCGCGCTGTCGGGCGGCGGACGCGTCGCGCCGCTCACGCTCTCCGGCCCCGCGGCGCGCGCCCTCACCCGCGAAGAGCGCATGCGCGAGGATCTGCGCGCCGTGCTCGCGGATGGGATTCCCGCGCGCGAACTGCTCGCACTCGAACCGCTGCTCGCGGAGTTCGACGGCGTGGAGGTCGCGGCCGCGGCGCTGCGCCTGCTCGAGCGCGCGCGCGAGGTCACGCCGATCGCCGTGCCCGTCTTCTCGGCCGGCATGGATGGCGCCAAACGCGGCGATCGCGGCGAGCGCGGCGAGCGCGGCGAGCGCAGTGAACGCGCGGGCCGCTCGCCCAAGGGCGAGTTCACCAAGCTCTACGTGAACGGCGGCACCAAGGACCGCATCGGGCCCAGCGACTTAGTGGGCGCGATCGCGAACGAGGCCGGCATCTCGCGCGAGCAGATCGGCAAGGTGGACCTGCGCGAGACGCACGCACTCGTGGAGATCGCGAGCGACGTGGCGGGCAAGGTGGCGCGGGCGATCACTGGCGTCACCGTGAAAGGGCGCCGGCTCGCGGCGCGCATCGATGACGAGGGGCGCTCCGGTCCGCCGAGTTCGGCGAGCAAGTCGGGATTGCGGCCGCGGCGTGGCGACGGTCCGCCGCGCGGCGGCGACGGTCCGCGTCGCGGCGATGGCATGAAACCCCCGCCGCGTGAGGATCGCGGCGGCTCGCGCGGTGGTCGCGGCGCCGGCGGGGCGCGCGGCGGCCGTCCTTCGCGCCCGCGCGACCGGTGATCGACCCCGTCTTCCACGGCGTCCGCAGCGGATGGATCGAGGTCATCTCGGGCGTCATGTTCAGCGGCAAGAGCGAAGAGCTCATCCGCCGTGTGCGCCGCGCGATCATCGGGAAGAAGAGCGTGCAGGTGTTCAAATCGCATCTCGATGACCGCTATCTCGGCGTGTTCTCCATCTCGAGCCACGACGGGCGCACGGTGGAAGCCGTACCCGTGGATTCCTCGCTGCAGATCGCGCAGCAGCTCAACGGCGGCGCCGACGTGGTCGCGATAGACGAAGCGCAGTTCCTCGATTCGGGCGTGGTGGAACTCTCGACGTCGCTCGCCGAGCGTGGGATCCGCGTGATCCTCGCCGGCACCGACACCGATTTCCGCGGAATGCCGTTCGGCGCGATGCCGCAGCTCATGGCGGTCGCCGATGTGGTGGACAAGCTGCACGCGATCTGCGTCGTGTGCGGCGGTCCCGCGAGCCGGAACCAGCGGCTGATCGCCGGGAAGCCGGCGCGTTGGGATTCGCCGATCATCATGGTGGGCGGCCAGGAGAGCTACGAGGCGCGTTGCCGGCATTGCCACGACGTGCCGCGGCGCGACGAGGACCAGGTGGCGCTGCTGTGAGGCGCTAGCCGCGATGCTTGTCGTCGGACTGACGGGGAATACGGCGAGCGGCAAATCGAGCGTCGCGCAGCTGCTCGCGGCACGCGGTGCGACGATCATCGACGCCGACGTGCTGGCGCGCATCGCCGTGGAACCGGGCACGCCCGGGCATCGGGCGATCGAAGCACGCTGGGGGCGCCGAATGTTCCTCGCCGACGGCACCCTCGACCGCGCGGCGCTGCGCCATCTCGTGTTCGCGGAGCCCGCTGAACTCGAGGCGCTCAACGCGATCGTGCACCCCGCCGTGGCGAAGCTGCGCGATCAGGAGGTGCAGGCCGCGAAAGCACGCGGCGACCGCATCGTGATCTGCGACATCCCGCTGCTGTTCGAGAAGAAGCTGCAGGCCGACTACGATGTGATCGTGCTGGTGGACGCGCCGAAGGAGGTGCGCCTCGAGCGGCTGACCACGCGCCGCGGCATGCCGCGCGACGATGCGATGCACATGATCGCCGCGCAGATGCCCGCCGAACTCAAGCGGGCGCAGGCGGATTTCGTGATCGAGAACGACTCGGACCAGCGGGCGTTGTCGAGGAGGGTGGATGAAGTATGGGCGGCACTGGAGGCGCGGGCGGGGATGCGCGATACGGCGTGAGTGCCGAGACGTGCGTGTTTGACCACCAACGGCGTGAGTACCGAGTCGTGCGTGTTAGACCACCAACGGCGTGAGTACCGAGTCGTGCGTATTCGACCACGCACGGCGTGCGTCCGCACGACTCGGTACGCACGCTTTCAGTGGTCTAACACGCACGACTCGGTACTCACGCTACGCGTGGTCGAACACGCACGACTCGGTACTCACGTAGTGTCGCAGTTCGCCGTTGCTTGACACCTCCAGAACCGCTGTCTAGACTAGCCCTTCCCTTCATTCAAGCCGCGGAGCCCGTCGTGTCGAAGATCCCCGCCGATCTGTTGTACACCGAGGAGCACGAGTACGTGAAGAGCACCGCTGACGCGGACGTCGTGCAGATCGGGATCACCGACTACGCGCAGGACCAGTTGGGCGACGTCGTGTATGTCGAACTGCCGAAGTCGGGCGACGATTTCGCGCGCATGGACGTGTTCGGCACGATCGAGGCGGTGAAGGCGGTGTCGGAACTGTTCTCGCCGCTCGCGGGCAAGGTGGTGGCCGTCAACGAGCGCCTCGATAAGGAACCGGCACTCGTGAACACGGACCCGTACGGCGACGGCTGGATGATCAAACTCCGCCTCGCGAAGGCCAGCGACCGCGATCAACTGTTAGGCCCAGACGAATACACCACGCACGTCGGAGAGTAGTACCAGACGCCAGACGCTACACACGCTCCCGACTAAGCAGGCTGGTATTCCTCTATCGGCGGACACGAACACACCAGATTCCTGTCCCCGTAGGCGCTCTCGACTCGTCCCACCGACGGCCAGAATTTCCGCTCGCGCGTCCACGGCGCGGGGAATGCCGCCTGCTCGCGCGTGTACGGCCGGTCCCAGGCGCTCGTGAGCACGGTCTCCAGCGTGTGCGGAGCGTGCTTGAGCGGATTGTTCTCGCGGTCCGCCGTCCCCTGCTCGATCTCGCGGATCTCCTCTCGGATCGCGATCAGCGCGTCGCAGAACCGGTCCAGCTCGGCTCTCGACTCGCTCTCCGTCGGCTCGATCATCAGCGTGCCCGCCACCGGGAAGCTCACGGTGGGCGCGTGGAACCCGTAGTCCATGAGCCGCTTCGCGATGTCCTCCACTTCGACGCCGGCGCTCGTCTTGAACGCCCGCGGATCGATGATGCACTCATGCGCCACGGTGCCGTTCTTCCCCTTGTACAGCACCGGGTAGTACGGCTCGAGCCGCTTCGCCATGTAATTCGCGTTGAGGATCGCGACCTTCGTCGCCATGGTGAGCCCCTCACCGCCCATCAATTCGATGTACAGGTGCGAGATCGGCAAAATACTCGCGCTCCCCCATGGCGCCGCGCTCACGGCACCCGTGCCCTGCGCACCGCCCACCTCGGCGAAGACGTGCCGCGGCAGGAACGGCGCGAGATGCGCGGCGACGCCGATCGGCCCCATCCCGGGACCACCGCCGCCATGCGGGATGCAGAATGTCTTGTGCAGGTTCAAATGGCAGACATCCGCGCCGATGTCGCCCGGGCGCGCGAGGCCCACCATCGCGTTCATGTTCGCGCCGTCCAGATAGA
Source organism: uncultured Gemmatimonadaceae bacterium (assembly GCA_963716745.1). Classification (GTDB taxonomy): domain Bacteria; phylum Gemmatimonadota; class Gemmatimonadetes; order Gemmatimonadales; family Gemmatimonadaceae; genus DATKOH01. The sequence continues at coordinate 2,696,905 of OY970320.1, read as the reverse complement.
CTTGTCCGCCCGCCGCGTGCACGATCGCGCAGATCTCCTTGATCCCCTCCTCGAACACGCCGTGCGTACTCGGGTACGTCACCATGATCGCGCCGACGTTCGCCTTGTGCTGCTCGGCCTTCGCACGCAGGTCGCCGAGATCGATGTTGCCGCTCTCGTCGGTGTTCACGACGATCACCTCGAAGCCCGCCATCACCGCGCTCGCCGGATTGGTACCGTGCGCCGACCGCGGAATGAGGCACACGGTGCGATGCGTCTCGCCGCGGCTCTCGTGGTATGCGCGGATCACCAGCAGCCCCGCGTACTCGCCCTGCGAACCCGCGTTCGGCTGCAGCGACACGGCGGAGAATCCCGTGATCTCAGCGAGCGACGCTTCGAGCCGCTCGAATAGGATCTGATAGCCATCGGTCTGCTCCGCCGGCGCGAACGGGTGCAGGCGCGAGATCTCGCGCCACGTCACCGGCACCATCTCGCTCGTCGCGTTCAGCTTCATGGTGCACGAGCCGAGCGCGATCATTGAATGCGTGAGCGACAGGTCCTTCGATTCGAGGGTGCGCATGTAGCGCAGCATCTCGGTCTCGGAGCGGTAGCGGCTGAACACGGGATGCGTGAGGAACGCGCTCGTGCGCGCGAACCGCTCATCGAACCGCGGATCCGCCTTCTCGACCAACCCTTCCACCGCGGGCGCTGCGCCGTCGCCGTCGGCGAACACGGCCAGCAGGTCAGCCACATTGACGATGAGCGTGCTCTCGCCCAATGCGATCCCGACGGTGTTCTCGTCGATCACGCGGATGTTGATCTCGCGCGCACGCGCCTCACGCAGGATCTCGCTGAGCTTCCGCGCGCCGAGCTCCACGCGCAGCGTGTCGAAGAACACATCGTGGGTGATCGTGTAGCCCATCTGCTTGAGCCCGGCCGCGAGCGCTTCGGCGTACCGGCGGATGCGCGTCGCGATCCGCGTGAGCCCCACCGGACCGTGCCACACGGCGTACATGCTCGCCATCACCGCGAGCAGCACCTGCGCCGTGCACACGTTGCTCGTGGCCTTCTCGCGGCGGATGTGCTGTTCGCGCGTCTGCAGCGCCATGCGCAGCGCCGGCCTCCCGTTCGAATCGCGTGAGACGCCGATGATCCGTCCCGGGAGATGGCGTTTGAACTCGTCCTTGGTCGCGAAGAACGCGGCATGCGGACCGCCGAATCCCATCGGCACGCCGAATCGCTGCGAGTTGCCCACCGCGACGTCCGCGCCCCACTCGCCCGGCGGCGTGAGCAGCGTGAGCGCGAGCAGGTCGGTCGCCGCGATGACCATCGCGTCGTGCTTGTGCGCGGCCTCGGTGAACGCGCGGTAATCGTAGATCGCGCCGTCGGCCGCCGGATATTGGATAAGCGCGCCGAAGACTTCGGCGCCGAACTCGAACGTGCGATGATCACCGGTGACCACTGTGATGCCGAGCGCCTTCGCGCGGGTGCGCACGACGTCTACCGTTTGGGGGAAGCATTCATCGCTCACGAAGAACGTGTTGCGCCCCGGCTTCGCCTTGAGCGCATGCGCCATGTTCATCGCTTCGGCGGCGGCCGTGCCCTCGTCGAGCAGCGAAGCATTCGCGATCTCGAGTCCGGTGAGATCCATCACCATCGTCTGGAAATTCAGCAGTGCTTCGAGGCGCCCTTGCGCGATCTCCGCCTGGTAGGGCGTGTACGCGGTGTACCACGCCGGATTCTCCAGGATGTTGCGCTGGATCACGGGCGGCGTGAGGCAGTTGTAGTAGCCGAGTCCGATGAAGGAGCGGAACACCTTGTTCCGGCTCGCGAGCTCGCGGAATCCGCGCAGCGCTTCGGTCTCGCTCTTGCCCGTGGCGATCGCGAGCGGGCGTTTCAGCCGGATGGTCGACGGTACCGTCGCGTCGATGAGCGCATCGAGGGACTTGAAGCCGGCCGCTTCCGCCATGACGCGGACGTCGGCGTCGCTCGGTCCGATATGGCGCGGGACGAACGAGTCAGCGTCGAGCTGCGACGCGGGGATCTTTGAGGGAGACATCCGTTAAAGATGATACCGGGACGCCCCGAATTCCAACCCGTGAGCGTGACTGCCGGGAGCCGATTGCCGGGAGCCGATATGGCATGACAATTAATTCCATAACGGCAATGCGAAGTGTCTTTATGGAATGTGTTGTCATTCCTCATCGGCTCCCGGCGATCGGCTCCCGGCTGTTGGACACCCTCCCCTCGCCGCGAATGGCACCATTGCCTATCCTTTCCCTCGTGACCCCGCTCCCCCTCGACACCGCGCGCTGCCGTCACGTGGCGTCTGTTCGTGTCCCCTCCCGCCTCCGGCGCGTTCAACATGGCGCTCGACGAGGCCATGATGGCCCGCGCGCGCGCCGACGATGCGATCCTCGCGCGCCTCTACGCCTGGAGCGCACCCACCCTGTCACTCGGGCGACACCAGACCGCGCGCGGACGCTACGATCTCGACGCCGCCCGCCGCCTCGGCGTCGGCTTCGTGCGACGGCCCACCGGCGGCCGCGCCGTGCTCCACCACCGCGAGATCACCTACGCCGTGGCTGCGCCGGTGCACGCGCTCGGCTCGCTGCGGGAATCGTACCAACGCATCAATCGTCTACTAGTGGACGCATTGCGCCGGCTCGGCGTGGACGCCGGGGAGGCGCGGGCGTCCGGTGCGACGCCGCGACCGGGCGTCGCGCCCTGTTTCGAAGAACCGGTCGCGGGAGAGCTCGTTGCCGGCGGCCGCAAGCTCGTGGGCAGCGCGCAGTGGCGGGACCAAGGCGCACTGCTGCAGCACGGCTCGATCCTGGTGGACGACGACCAGGCGCTCGCGAGCGAACTGCTCCGGTCGCCCCTTCCGCCGCCGCCGGCGCCCGCGACGCTGCGGGCGCTCACGGGCCGGCAGCCGAGCAGCACGGAATTCGCGGCGGCGTTCGCCCGGGCGCTCGAGAGCATGGAGAACGCGGCGCCCGCCGAGTTGGACGTGGATAATGACTTGATGCAGGCAGCACTCGCGCTCTCGGCCCGCTATGAGAGCGACGCGTGGACATGGCGCCGCTGATGGCGCCGCGATGATCTCCTCATTCGTTCCGGAGCACATGCGCATTCGATCGTTCGCCCTCTGCCTGATCGCGCTCACCGCCGCCTGCGGCGACTCCGCGTCGCGCGGCGCCGCCGGCGCCGACGGCGGCACGCTCGTGATCTCCTCCGGCAGCGACGCCGATGGATTCCTGCCGCCGGTCACGATCAACGCCGTCTCGACCGAGGTCGAGGCGCAGATCTTCGAGAAGCTCGCCGAAGTCGGCCTCGGCACTGAACATCGTCGGCGATGCGGGCTTCGCACCGCGTGCTCGCGACCGGCTGGACGTGGGCGCCCGACTCCCTGTCGATCGCGTTCCACATCGACCCGAAGGCGCGCTGGCACGACGGCGCCGCCGGTCACCGCGAACGATGTCCGCTTCACCTGGCAGGTCTACAACGACAGCGCGACCGGATCGCTCGTGCGCCCGCTGATCAAGAGCATCGACTCCGTCACGGTGCGCGACTCGCTCACCGCCGTCTTCTGGTTCTCGCAGCCGCACGCCCGAGCAATTCCTGGACGCCGCATGGCAGATGCGGATCCTCCCGGAGCACGTGCTTGGGTTCGGTGCCGCGCGCCGAGATCTCAAGAACGGCGCCGTTCATGCGCAATCCCGTCGGCAGCGGGCCGTTCAAGTTCGCGCGCTGGGACGCGCGCCAGGCGATCGTCCTCGACGCGAACACGGACTACCATCTGGGCCGTCCGCATCTCGACCGCGTGATCTGGAGCATCGCCGCCGGATCCGAGCACCACGCGTCATGCGCCTCCTCTCGGGCGATGCGGATTGCTCGAGTTCCTGCGTCCGATGGACATGCCGGAGTTCGCGAAGCATCCCGACGCTGCGGGCGCTGCCGTACCCGTCCTTAACACGGGCTTCGTGTGTTCAATCGAGCGCGAGAAGAAGAATCGCGCCGCGCCGCATCCCGATCTTCGGCGACCGCGAGACGCGCCGCGCGCTGAGCATGGCCATCGACCGCGCCGACGATCGTGCAGAGCGTGTTCGACAGCTTCGCGACCGTCGGCCACGGCCCGCTGTCGTCCTCGTATTCCACCTACGACCCCACGGTCCCGCTGCTCCCCTACTCGCCCGACAGCGCGAAGCGCATTCTCGACGCGCAGCGGCTGGAAGCTGAACGCGAGCACGGGCGTTCGGGAGAAGAACGGACGCCAGCTCGCCTTCGGCATCATGTCGCCGAGTTCCAGCCTGCCGCGCCGGCACATGGCCGAGCTCATGCAGGAGTCGTTCAAGCAGATCGGCGCGAAGGCGGACGTGGAGCTCGTGGACCCGCCCACCGCCATCGCGCGCAACGAGGCGCGGCGACTTCGACATGCAGATCCAGCTCACCGGCCTGGATCCGAGCCCCGCGAACGTGCGCGAATCGTGGGGCCGGTCCGCCGCCGGGCAATGGCGGCTCGAACTATGGCTACTACCAGATCGGCGGCGTTCGATGCGTACGTCGACTCCGCGGTCCGGCAGATGGATCCCGCCAAGTCCAAGGCGTACTATCGCAAGGCGTACGTGACGATCATCGAGGACGCGCCGGCGATCTGGCTCTATGAGCCGCTCGCGATGGCGGGAGTCGCGAAGCGCGTGCATCCGGCGGGCATCCGCGCGGACGCGTGGGCGATCAACCTGCGGCTGTGGTCGATCCCCGCGGCCGAGCGCACGGCGCGCGACCGTGCCGGCGAGCTTCCACCCGCGCCGCCTCCCGCGCCGAGCCCGGCCGCGCCCGCGAAGCCGTAGCGCGCGATGACGAAGCTGCTCGCGCGCCGCGCGCTCCAGGGCGTGGTGATCGTGTGGCTCGTCGCGACGTTCACCTTCTTCCTGCTCGCGCTCGCGCCCGGCGACGCGGTGGACGCCGCGTACGGCGACGCACGCGTGCCGCCGAAGCGCGCGCGCAGATCCGCCACGAGTACTGCCTCGACCGCGGCATCGCCGCGCGCTATGGCTGCTGGATCGGGTCCCTCGCGCGCGGCGACCTCGGCTGGTCGATCCCGCACGCGCAGCCCGGTCGGCCGACGTGCTCGCGGAGGCGGTGCCGAACACGCTCGTGCTCATGCTCTTCGCCATCGGCGCTCACCTTCGCGCTCGGCGTCGGCGCGGGCGTGCTGCAGGCGCGCCGGCCGGGCGGCGCCGTGGACCGCAGCGTCGGCGGCGTCGCGATGTTCCTCTATGCGCTCCCCGATTTCTGGTTCGCGCTCATGGCGCTCTTCCTCTTCTCGTACAAGCTGCAGCTGCTCCCGGTCACGGCGGCATGACCGACGCGGTCATGTATCCCTCGTACGGATCTCTGGGGAAAGCTCGGCGATCGCGCGCGCGCATCTCATCCTGCCCGCGGGCACGCTCGCGCTCGTCGCCGCCGCGGGGATCTCGCGCTACCAGCGCGCCGCGATGCTCGACGTGATGCACGAGGACTTCGTCCGCACCGCGCGCGCGAAGGGACTGATCGAGGGCCGCATCCTCCGGCGGCACGTCTTCCGCAATGCGCTCCTGCCGGTGATCACGCTCTTCGGCCTCTGGCTCCCCGCCCTGCTCGGCGGCGCGGTGATCATCGAGCGGATCTTCGCCTGGCCCGGCATCGGCTCGCTCGCCGCCGGCGCGGTCGGCGAAGCGCGACTATCCGCTGCTGCTCGCGATCACGATCGCCTCCAGCGTGCTCGTGGTGCTCGGCAGCCTGGTCGCGGACCTGCTGTACGCCGCGGCCGACCCGCGCGTGCGGGTGGCGTAGCGTGCAGGCGCGCTCGCCTGGATCGCCTGCCTCGTCGGCGGCCGCGCTCGCTGTCGCTCGCCGTGCGGCCGCGCGGTCGCGCGCCGGCGGCCGCCGGAGCGGCCGCGAGCCCCTGGCGGCGCTCGCTCGAGCGTCTCGCCGCCGACCGCGGCGCGATGTTCGCGCTCTTCGTGATCGCTCGCGCTCGTGCTCGTGCGCCGTCTGCGCGCCGCTGCTCACGCAGTACGGCCCGAACGGCAGCTCGACATCGTCGCGCTGCACGCGAGTCTGCCGTCCGGCGTCGCCATCCCTTCGGCACCGATTTCGCGAGCCGCGACGTGCTGAGCCGCGTGCTCTTCGGTTCGCGCATCACGCTCGCCGTCTCCGCGCTCGCGGCGCTCGTGACGGTGGTCGTCGGCGCCGCGTGGGGCGCGATCGCCGGCTTCTACGGCGGCCGCATCGACGGCGCGATGATGCGCCTCACCGATGCCGCGATGTCGGTGCCGCGCATCCTGCTCCTCATCGCCGTCGTCGCGGTCGCGCAGAACGTCTCCCTCCCGGGCTCATCCTGCTCATCGGCCTCACCGGCTGGTTCCCCACGAGCCGTCTCGTGCGCGCGCAGGTGCTCGTCGCTGCGCGAGCAGGATTTCACCGTCGCCGCGCGCGCGCTCGGCGCGCGCGACCGCGAGATCCTCTGGCGGCATCTGCTGCCGAACGTCGCCTCCACGGTGATCGTCGCCGGCACGCTCGCGCTCGGCCACGTCGTGTACCTCGAGGCCGCGCTGAGCTTCCTCGGCATCGGCGTGCGGCCGCCCACGCCGAGCTGGGGGAACATCATCCAGGAAGGCTCCGAGCAGCTCACCGCGCTCTGGTGGATGTCGCTCTTCCCCGGGCTCGCGATCGTGATCACCTGCCTCGTCGGTGAACGTGTTCGGCGACGGGCTGCGCGACGCCTTCGATCCGCGCCAGGTGGACGCGCGATGACCGCACCGCTGCTCTCGGTGAAAGAGCTGCGCGCATCCTTCGCGGTGCGCGGGCGCGTCGCGCGCGCGGTGGATGGCATCTCGTTCCACATCGCGCCGAACGAGACCGTGGGGCTCGTCGGCGAATCGGGCTGCGGCAAGAGCGTGACCGCGCTCTCGATCATGCGGCTCATCCGCGCGCCGGGCACGATCGACGCGGGGAGCGCCGTCGAGTTCGACGGTCAGAACCTGCTCACGCTCAGCGATGCGGAGATGCGCGCGATCCGCGGCGCGCGTCTCGCGATGGTGTTCCAGGAACCGATGACGTCGCTGAATCCGGTGTTCACGGTGGGCGACCAGGTGGCCGAGGTCGCGCAAGTGCACCGCGGCACGAAGAAGCGCGAAGCGTGGGATCAAGCGGTCGCCATGCTCGAGCAGGTGGGGCTGCCCGACCCCGCCGAGCGCGCGCGCGATTACCCGCACCAGCTCTCGGGCGGCATGCGCCAGCGCGTGATGATCGCGATGGCGCTCGTGCTCTCGCCGGCGCTCCTCGTCGCCGATGAGCCCACCACCGCGCTCGACGTCACGATCCAGGCGCAGATCCTCGAGTTGATCTCGACGCTGCAGGCCAAGCGAGCGATGTCGGTGCTCCTCATCACGCATGATCTCGGCGTGATCGCCGAGCGAGCGCAGCGCGTGATCGTGATGTACGCGGGCCAGATCGTGGAAGAGGCGCCCGTCGGCGCGATCTTCCGCACGCCGCACCACCCCTACACGCGAGGACTCCTCGGCGCCGTGCCGCGCATTGGCGCGCGCGCGCGAACGCCTCGCCGTGATCCCCGGGTCGGTGCCCGCCGCCGGCGAGTGGCTGAGCGGCTGCCGATTCCGCGACCGGTGCGCGTTCGCGTTCGATCGTTGCGCGTCGGAAGCGCCGCCGCTCTACCAGATCGCCCCCGGCCACACCTCTCGCTGTCACCTCGGATCATGACTGGCAGCCGACAGCCGACAGCCGACAGCCCGCCGTTGCTGGCCGTCTCTGATCTCACCAAGGACTTCGTCAACCGCCGCGGCCCCCCGACGCGCGCCGTGCACTCCGTCTCGCTCACGATCGCCGCGGGTGAGACGCTCGGCCTCGTCGGTGAGTCCGGCTGCGGGAAGACCACGCTCGGGCGCTGCATCCTGCGCCTCATCGAGCCGACATCGGGCGCGATCCACTTCGATGGCCGCGACCTGCGCGCACTCTCCGCGAATCGATGCGCCGCGTGCGCCGCGAGATGCAGCTCGTGTTCCAGGATCCCTATGGCTCGCTCGATCCGCGCATGACCGCGCGCGCGATCGTGCGCGAAGGGATCGCGATCCACGGCATCGCCGCCGGCGCGGATGCCGACGCGCGCGTCGCACGCCTCCTCGACGAAGTGGGACTCGGCACCGAGGCCGCCTCGCGCTACCCCCACGAATTCTCCGGCGGCCAGCGCCAGCGCCTCGGCATTGCGCGCGCGCTCGCCGTGGAACCGCGCTTCATCGTCTGCGACGAACCCGTCTCCGCGCTTGATGTCTCCGTCCAGGCACAGGTGATCAACCTGCTCGCCGACCTGCAGCAGCGCCGCGGGCTCGCATACCTGTTCATCGCGCACGATCTCTCCGTGGTGGAGCACATCGCCGATCGCGTCGCGGTGATGTACCTGGGCCGCATCGTCGAACTCGCAGCGGTGGATACGCTCTACCGCGAGCCCAAAATGCCGTACACGCGCGCCCTCCTCTCGGCGGTGCCGATCCCCGACCCGGGCGCCGAGCGCCGCCGCGCGGTGCTCACGGGCGACGTGCCATCGCCCGCGAATCCACCGGCCGGCTGCGCTTTCCATCCGCGATGCCCGCACCCGGCCAAGGATGCGGCCTGCAGCGCCACCGTGCCGCCGCTCGAGGAGAAGTCGCCCGGACACTGGGTCGCGTGCCACAAGGTGGCGCGCAGCGGTGTGTGAAAGCGTCTGGCACGTTGCGGGGTAGACGGTATCTTCTCCCGCGTCCGCGAAAGTTCCGATCACCCATGAGGCAAACGTGACCGCTCCCGCCGCTCCCGCTCCCGGCGCGCCCTCGGCGCTCGACGACACCGCGCTCTTCGGCCACCCGCGCGGTCTCGCGCTGCTCTCGACCACCGAGATGTGGGAGCGCTTCTCGTACTACGGGATGCGCGCGATCCTCGTGCTCTTCCTCACCGAGGCGCTCAACTGGAACACCAAAGACGCGACGCGGCTCTACGGGAATTACACGGCGCTCGTGTACCTCACGCCGCTCATCGGCGGCTATCTCGCCGATCGCTGGATCGGCACGCGACGCTCGCTCGTGATCGGCGGCCTGATCATCGCCACGGGACATTTCTGCCTCGCGTTCTCGAGCATGAACATGTTCTACCTCGGGCTGGGCCTCGTCATCATCGGCACCGGATTCTTCAAGCCGAACGTGTCGACGATGGTGGGCCAGATCTACAAGACCGGCGACGAGCGGCGCGACGCGGGATTCACGCTCTTCTATATCGGGCATCAACCTCGGCGCCGTGTTCGGCCAAACAGTCTGCGGCTACTTCGGCGATCCCGTGCGCTGGGGCAATGGCGGCTGGCATATCGGATTCGCCGCCGCCGGATTCGGCATGGTCGCGGGACTCATCGTGTATGTCTGGGGACGCGACAAGTATCTGCCGGGGATCGGTCTTGGCACGGCCGCGATGCGCGCGAAGTCCGCGCTCGCCGGCGCCGCCGGTTCGCTGGCCGACGCCGCGAAGAGCGCGGACAGCTCGACGCTCGTGCACGGCCTTGGCGGCGCGCTCGTTGGCGGCGCGCTGTCGTGGTTCCTCGCGAGCGTTTCCTGGCCGATCAAGATCGACGATCTTATTCCGCTCGCGTTCGGCACGATCATCGGCGCGACGCTCGGGATCACCGTGCTCGGCACCCATGGCGAGGATCGCAAGCGCGTGTTCGCCCTGTTCATTGTCGCATTCTTCATGACGGCGTTCTGGGCCGCGTACGAGCAGGCCGGCAGCTCCATGAATCTGTTCGCCGCCCGCAGCACCGATCTGAACTTGTGGGGCTTCCGCATCGCGCCCGCGTGGATGCAGAACGTGAACGCCGCCTCCATCGTGATCTTCGCGCCCGTGTTCGCCTGGCTCTGGGTGAAGCTCTCGAAACGTGGCTGGGAGCCGAGCACGCCAATGAAGATGGTGATCGGGCTCTCCCTGCTCGGCCTCGGCTTCCTGTTCATGGTCGCCGGCGGACGCCGCGCCGACGCCGGCATCCTCGTGAGCCCGCTCTGGCTCACGTGTGCGTACGTGCTCCACACGTGGGGCGAACTCTGCCTGAGTCCGGTCGGCCTCTCGTACGTGACGAAGGTCGCGCCGCTCAAGTTCGCGTCGCTGCTCATGGGCGTGTGGTTCCTCGCGAACGCCGCGGCGAACAAGGCCGCCGGTTGGTTCGCCGGCTACATCCCCTCGCCCGGCGAGGCGGCGCAGGCCGCCGAGACCGGCTTCGGCGGCTTCATTCAGCACTTGAGCGCCACGAACGGCGGCTTCTGGATGATCTTCGTCGTGATCGGCTTCGGCGCATCGGGACTGATGCTGCTGTGTGTGCCGCTGCTCAATAGGCTGACGGCATCGGTAAAAGCCTAACTGCAGGCTGTTGGCTGTCGGCTGTCGCCTGCCACAGCCGACAGCCGACAGTCCGCCGTTAGACTCACAGTCCCATCTTCCGCTTCATCTCCTCCAGCCGCGCGTTCGCGTCGGCCTCTTGCTCATTCCGCTTCGCCTCGCGACGCAGCGCGTTGTGCTCCATATCTCGCTCGTCCACTCCCGCCTGTGCGGCGGGGGCCGAGGGAGCGGGCGGCGCTTCGGCCCCGCCCTGCATTGCCTTGAATTGCGCCGTCATCTCGTCGAGCTCGCGCTCGCCGAGTGCGACCTCGGTCTCCAGGGCCGCGAGCTTGCGCTCGAGCATCGCGATGCGCTCGGCGTGCTTCTGTTCGAAGCGCGTGGCGACCGCCACCGTCTCGGCATCGTTGATCTGCGTCGCGAGCTGACCGCGGCGCCGCACCGTCTCGAGTTCGGCTTGCTCGCGCGCGAGTTGCGCGGCCGCGAGATCGCGCGCCTCGCGCGACTGGCCCACCGAGACTCTCGCCTCCACCAGCGCATCGCGCATCATCGCGAGCGAACCGGGCGCACGGTCGCGGCGCATCGACCTACGATTTTCTCGGCGTGCGCGCGTAGAATTCGCTCAACACGCGCTCCACATCGCTGCTCTTGCACTTGGGGCACGCCGTTGTCGACTTGCCGTGATCGGAGATGTGCTCGCGCACGCTGAAGTGCTCGCCGCACTTCCGGCACTCGAATTCATACGTCGGCATGCAGGGTCCTCGCGGAATGACGGTGCATTGGTGTAGCATACAATATGGCTCCGATCATCGCCATCACAGCCCCCCTGCGCGGCGATGAGAAGGCGCCCGCCGTGCATCTTGGCGTTGCCTACGCGCGCGCGGTAGAGCACGCGGGCGGGATCCCGGTGCTCGTTCCGCCGTTGCTCGACAACGGCGACGCGGGCCGCATTCTCGATGCGGCCGACGGCCTGCTGCTCACCGGCGGCGAGGATGTGGATCCAGCGCGCTACGGCGCGGTACGACACGCGACCGTGACGCACGTGAGCGAAGCACGCGACGCGACCGAGATCGCGCTCATCGAGGCGGCACGGGGACGCAAGAAGCCGGTGCTCGCCATCTGCCGCGGGATCCAACTGATGAACGTCGCGTTCGGAGGCACGCTCGTGCAGGACATTCCGAGCGAGCACCCGGGCGCGCTGTCACACGACGAGGGCGACCGCCAGTCGGCGCGCGTGCATCCCGTCGAAATCGAGGGGGGCACGCGCCTCGCTCACCTGCTCATGGCCTCGGCCATCCAGGTGAACTCGTTCCATCACCAGGCCCCGGACCGCATCGGCGGAGGCCTCAGAGTCGCCGCGCGTGCCCCCGACGGGATCATCGAGGGGCTCGAATGGGACACGCCCGACTGGTGGGCCGTCGGCGTGCAGTGGCACCCCGAAGAACTCGACGGCAAGTGGGAAGCGGGACTGTTCGGCGCCTTCGTGGAAGAGATGCTGGAGCAGAAGCTGCGTTAGCTCGCCTGCCGCCAGCGCGACTCGTCGCGCACTTGCCGCATCAGCCGCTCGGGCGAGCTGCGGTCGCGAAAGAACAACGTATCGCTCACCCGGTTGAGCGCCACACGCAGCACCACGAACCGCTCCGCCGCGTGCTCCATCAGCGAGCGGATACCGTGATCGTTCGCGACCCGCGTCTCGGCGGCGAGCGCGAAGCCGCGCCGGCCGAGCTCGTCGTAGTAGTCGATGCTCGGGCCGCCCCGCCGCCAGCGCCGCGTCTCGATGCGGTCCGGGAAGAGTCCGCTCAGCCAGAGCGCGTAGTTGCCCAGATGCTGCCGCGCGAGGAAGCTGCGCTCGGCGCTCGCGGAGTCCACCTCGGCGAGGAGGCCGGCGAGCGTGTCGTATGTCTGATCGTCGTGCTCCGCGATCCGCTCGGCGCGTCCGCGCGCCGCGAAGTGGATCAGGATGTCGGCGACGTAATCGGCGAGCGCGCGATCGTGCTCGTCCGCCTGCGCGAGCGCGTGGCGCACCACCGCGGAGAAGAAGAGCGGGAGCGACGAATGCATTCCCGCGCGCGACGACAGCATTGCGGGCACGAGCCGGGGATCGTCGAGCAGCGCGTCGATGCCGCCATCGCGCAGCAGCGCCTCGCACGCCATCAACGATTCCGCCGACCCGCGCGCGATGAGCCGCAGCGCGAGCTGCGCGTCGTCGCGGGTGAGCGTGGAGCGGATCTGCCCGTTGATCATGCGCTTCCTCCTCTATACGGGCGACGACCGGAAATGCGCGATGCAACGCGGTTCCACGCCCGTGCGAGCCTCTGTGAGCGCGCTCACATTCTAAGCTTGGTTACGTTCGGGATGCGGGACTCGGGACTCGGGCTCGGGTAGTCGAGTCCCGAGTCCCGAACGCCAACAAGCTTGTGCACGATGCGGCCTCGACGAATGCGACCTCTTATGGAGCCGCCCGACGCCGCGTGTAAGGCCGAGTTGCGCGCTCCGCCACGGAGAACCCTACGTCGTAGATGAACGAGGCCACCCGCTGCACCTTCTCGAACTCGATCTTCCCCGCCTCGTCGCTCACCTTGTGATAGTCGTCGTGCAGCCCCGTGGTGAAGAACACTACCGGCACGCCATTCTTCGCGTAGTTGTAGTGATCGCTGCGGTAGTAGATCTGTTCGGGATGCGTCGGCGAATCCCACTCGCGGTCGATCGTGAAGGGCCGCTTGAGTTGCGCGTTCACCGAGTCGACGATCTTGCCGAGCACCGCACTCTGGCCGTTCGGCGCCGCGCGCGGTCCCACGAGATAGAGCGAATCGCGGCCGTTGCGGCCGATCATGTCGGCGTTCAGCTGCGCGACGATCGAATCGATCGGCACGGTGGGATGCGACGTGAACCACTCCGAACCGAACAAGCCGAGTTCCTCACCCGTGTGCCACACGAAGAGCATCGATCGCCGCGGCGCCGGACGCTGTGCCACCGCCGCGCGCGCGATCGCGAGCAACGCCACGCTTCCCGTGCCGTCATCGTCGGCGCCGTTCGCGATCGAGTCGCCATTGTCGGCGGGCTGGATCCCGATGTGATCGAGGTGCGCTCCGAAAGCCACGTATGTGCCGCGCAGCGCCGGATCGCCGCCGCGGCGCACCGCCACCACGTTGTACGCGGGCAATGACGCACTCACGAGATCGATGTGCGCGCTCAAGTGGCGCCCGTCCAATCCACGCGGCGATGTCATGCCGGGCCACCCCGGTGGCAGCAAGGCGGCCGCGCCGCGCACGTCCGCCTCGAGCACGAGCGGCAGATTCCGCACCGGTGGCGGCGCACCGTCGCCGAGCTGCACCGAGGTGTCGCTCAGCTCCGCGGCCGCCGGCGCCATCCCCTCGGCCAGCGCCCCCTGCACGATCACGATGATCCCCGCCGGCCCGCGCTCCACCAGCGACGCGAGCCGCTCGCCCAGCGGGTGATCGCGCATCACGGCGGCGCGCGCCGCCATGTCGAGCGAGGGCGGTGCGCCGAGCACGAACACCACCACCTTCCCCGCCACGCTGCGGTCCGCGAGGTCGCCCGCGAGTCCGTATCCCCCGAAGATGAGATCGCCGTCGGCATCGAGCCTCGGCGCCGGCACATCCAGGCCCAGCGAGAGCAGCGGCAGCAGGCGCGGCCCGACCGGAAGATTCACGGCGCCCGACGCGCTCGTGACGGTCACACGCGAGCCGCGACCGAGGTATTCGCGCACGAGCGGCACGCGCTGCAGGTATCCGCCGCTGTCGCCCGCCGGCTCGAGGCCGATCGCCGCGGCCTGCTGCGCCAGGAATCGCGCGGCGCGCACCGCATCGTCCGTGCCCGCGCGGCGTCCGCGGAAGGAATCGTCGGCAAAGATGTAGAGGTCGCGGCGCAGATCGGCCGCCGTGATCCGGTCGCGCGCCGCGACGGGCGCCGGCGGCGGCGCGGCCTCAGGGGCGGACGGCGAACAGGCGAGCGCGGCCAGGGCGCACCACGCGGCGAACGAGCGACGTTCCACGGAATCTCCAGACATGGGAAGACGCGCGACGCGCGGCGCACTCACCCTACGTCGCGCACCGCCGCTGGGCAAGCGAGCAACGAATGTTTGCCTTCCAGACAGGCCCCGGCCATCTTCCTTCAGAGAGCGCGATCGCGCGCAGTCGCTCCACCGCATCACTCGAGAACCGCATGCTCACGATCTGCATCCCGTCGTTCGACGAAGCGCCAACGATCGGCATCGTCCTCTGGCGCCTGCGCAAGGTGTTCGAGGCCGATCCGCGCGAATACGAAGTGGTCGTGCTCGACGACGGCAGCACCGACGCCACCGCCGAGACGCTCAAGCAGTACGCGCGCGTGATGCCGCTCACGGTCATCCGGCATGCCGAGCGGAAGGGATATCCGGCAGCGCTCGACGCGCTCGTGCGCGCCGCCGCCGCGCGCACGCGCTATCCGCGCCGCGACGCGCTCGTGCTCATGCAGGGCGACCTCACCGATCTCCCCGAGCAGCTCCCGGAGCTCTTTCGCCCCTTCGACGGCGGCGCGGACCTGGTCGTGGGCGAGTCGGCTGCGCCCGCCGGCGCACCGCCTGCCATCCTCCGGCTGCGCCGCCTCGCGCTCTGGCTGCTGCGCCCCCTCGGACGCACCGCCGGCGTGACCGATCCGCTCGGCACGATGCGCCTCGTGCGCGTCGCGGTCGCGCGGGAAGCGATCAAACGCGCAGGCAACGCACCGCTCGTCACCGCACCGGGCTGGGCCGCGAACGCACAGCTGCTCGCGTGCTTCGCGCCGCTGCGCGCGCCGCGTCGAGGCAGTGCAACTCGCCGCGCCGCGCTACGACCTGCGGCAGCGCGACACCCGCGTGCGCGCGTGGGGATCGGCGCTCGAGTTATTCCGGTTCGCGCGCGCGCATCGCGCCCCGCGGGTCTCGTGATCCACGCGCGCGGCACGCGCCGCGCACTGCTCTCGCTCGCGATGCTGGCCGCCGCGTCCGCCGCGTCGCAGGACTCGCTCGCCGCCGGCAGCGTGCGCGTCGCCGACCTCCCGTTCGGCGTGGGTGAGAAGCTGGAATACCACGTGACCCTCGGCGGCATCGGCGTGGGCAACGGCTCGATGGAGGTCACCGGGTGGGATTCGGTGCGCGGTCACCGCACCATGCACACCGTGTTCCTCGTGAAGGGCGGCCTGCTCTTCCTGCACGTGAACGACCAGCTTGAGAGTCACTTCGATCCGTACACGATGGTGTCGTACGCGTTCGTACAGCACATCAACGAAGTGAACTACCATCGCATTCGGGATTACCAGTTCTATCCGGAGCGCGCCATCTACCAGCAGGAAGGGAAACCGGAGGAGCCGAGCGTCCACGAGCCGCTCGACGACGGCGCGTTCTTCTATTTCGTGCGCACCGTTCCGCTCGAGATCGGCAGGACGTACGAGTTCAACCGCTATTTCATCGCCGACCGCAATCCGGTGATCGTGAAGGTCCTGCGGCGCGATACGGTGAAGGTCGACGCCGGCACCTTCGCGACGATCGTGATCCAGCCGGTGATCAAGTCCGGCGGACTGTTCGCGGATGGCGGCGAGGCGCTCATGTGGCTCACCGACGATCCGCGGCACCTTCTCGTGCAGATGAAAGTGAAGACCAAGGTGCCGCTGCTGAATTCACTGAATCTGTATCTGAAGAAGTACACGCCGCCGGGCGCCGCGCCGGCCGACAGCACCACGAAGCACTGATGGCCGACCAGGAAGCGGATCTGTCGAAGGTGCGCACGGTGCCCATCGCCGTGCGCCCGAACAAGGTGCGCGCCGAGGAGTTCGCGTCGCCACCGGGAGCCGACCGCTCCTTCCGCGCGTTCCTGAAGGCGCTGCCCGACGCGCTCGTCGCGCGCGATCTGCTCGCGGTGGCGAAGGACATTGCCGCCGCCGCGGGCAAGCGCGGCGTCGTGGTCATGACCGGCGGCCACGTGGTGAAGACCGGTCTCGCGCCCGTGCTGCTCGATCTCATGCGGCGCGGCGTGATCACGCACCTCGCGATGAACGGTTCGGCCGCCATCCATGACTATGAGATCGCGCGCTTCGGTGGAACGTCGGAGGACGTCGCGGCCGGCCTGCGCGATGGCACGTTCGGGATGGCCGAGGAGACCGGCCGCGCGATGAACGAAGCGCTCATTCGCGGCATGAAGGAGAGCTGGGGGATGGGCGAGTCGTTCGCGCGCGGGCTCGAAGGGGAGAAGAAGCTCGCGCATCCCGAGCTGTCGCTGCTGCTCGGCGCGCGCAAGCTCGGCGTGCCCTGCACCATCCACGCGGCCATCGGCGCGGAGATCATCCACCAGCATCCGGCGGCGAGCGGCGCGGCGATCGGCGACACGAGCCACCGCGATTTCCGCCGCCTCGCGGCGTCGCTGCCGTCGCTGCACGACGGCGGCGTGGTGCTGAACCTGGGGAGCGCGGTGATCATGCCCGAAGTGTTCCTCAAGGCGCTCACGATCGCGCGGAATTTGAATGAGGGCCGCCCGGTGGATTTCACGGCCTGCGACATGGATATGCTGCGCCACTACCGGCCGCACATGAACGTCGTGCAGCGCCCCACCATGGGTGGCGGGCGCGGCTACGAGATCACGGGGCACCATGAGATAATGGTGCCTTTGTTGGCGTGGGCGGTTATTGAAAGACTAACGGCGTGAGTGCCGAGTCGTGGGTTTCTAGCGGCGTGAGTACCGAGTCGTGCGTCTAACGGCGAACGGCTAACGGCTGTCTCACGCGCCGGTGGCTTTCTCTTTGATCTTGTCGGCGGTGGCGGGCATGAAGATCCGCAGCGCGACGTATACGATCAGCCCGATGATCGCGATCTTCACAGCCAGGAAGAGCAACACGAAGAATAGGCCGACGAGCCCGCCGAAGACTCCGAAGATGAACTTGAGCGCGATGATCCCGATGATCGCCATCACGCCAGTCGCCATCACAGTGCGGAACATTGGGTACCTCTCCGAAATAATGGACTGGTCGTCGGCCATCGGTCATCGGCCGTGGGATCTGCTCGTCCAGTCGCTCGCATATATGTACGCGTCAGCGTGCCCGGGTGTTTCATGAACGATGATCGTGTGATCGTAATCGGTTACGGTCTGGTGGCCCTCTGTTCCGCCGCCGCGCTCGCGGAACGTGGGTTGAAAGTGACACTGATCGGCGAGATACGCGAGGGCGAAGCGTCCCCCGCCGCGGCGGGCATGCTCGCCCCGGGCGTCGAGCCCAGCGCGGGCGCTGCGCACGAGTTCGCCGTCGCCGCGCGGGACCGCTACACCACGTTCCTCGACTGGGTAGCGCACACTACCGGCGCGCGGATCCCGCTCGACCGGAATGGCATCCTCCAACTCGCGCAGTCGCCGGGCGAGGCGGATTCTCTCCAGCGCGATCGCGCGCCGGGCACGAAGTGGCTCGGGCCCTCGCGCCTCCACGAACTCGAGCCGGCCCTGGCTCGCGCGCACGGCGCGCTCTACCACGAGTTCGACGGCGCCGTGGACAACGCGGCCCTCACGGCCGCGCTGCGAGAGTTCGCCTCGCACGCGCCGAACATCATGATGGTCCCGGAGTGCGCAGAAGCGCTCGAGATCGCGGGAGGCGCTCCGAAAGTCGCCTGCGCTTCTGGGCGCCAGTATAGCGGCAGTACTGTCGTTATCGCGGCCGGAGCGTGGAGCGCCCAGCTCGCCGGGCTGCCGAGCGCGATGCCGGTGCATCCCCTCCGCGGGCAGATGCTCGCCGTCGAAGGAGCGCCCCTCCGCCACGTCACATTCGCCGGACACGGCTACATCGTGCCCCGCGCCGACGGTACGACCTTCGTCGGCTCGACCTCTGAGCACACCGGATTCGACAATGCCACGACGCCCGAAGCCGCCTCCCATCTGCGCGGCGTCGCCGCCACCCTCTGCCCCACGCTCGGCGCCGCCGCCACTATTCGCCAGTGGGCCGGTCTTCGACCCATGACACCCGACTCCCTACCGATCATCGGACGGGATGCCAACGTGCCCTCGGTGATCTACGCTGTCGGACATTCCAGGAATGGGATCCTCATGGCTCCGTTGACCGGAGACGTTGTCGCCGCCCTCGCGGCCGGGAAGGATCCGGGGTACGACCTCAGCCCATTCTCTCCAACGCGGTTCTTCAACTAAGTCATGTTGATCCTGTCAAATGCATTTGACAGGATTTACATGACTTAGAAGATATGATTAACCGCTAAATACTGTTTTAACGGTTATGTACTATAGCACTCTGCGACACGGGCCTTTAGCTTCATGACCATGGGAGAAATCCTGTATCAGATAATGGGCCGCCACCGGGCCGATCCGCTCCCCGAGCGGAAGCCGTCGTGGCTCAAAGTCAGAGCACCCGGCGGTCCCAATTATTCGCGCCTCAAGCATCTCATGCGCGACCTCGATCTGCACACGGTGTGCGAAGAAGCCCACTGCCCCAACGTCGGCGAGTGCTGGGAACACGGCACGGCGTCGTTCATGATCCTCGGCGACGTCTGCACGCGGAACTGCGCCTATTGCGCCGTCGCGCATGGCCGTCCGCCCAAGTACGACATTGGTGAACCGGCGCGTGTCGCGTCCGCGATCGCCGAGATGCAGCTGCAGCACGCCGTCATCACCTCGGTGGACCGCGACGACCTCCCCGACTTCGGCGCGTTCATCTTCGCCGAGACCATCCGGCAGATCCGCGCGAAACTCCCGGGCTGCTCGGTTGAGGTGCTCGTCCCCGACTTCCAGGGGAACGAGGCGTCCATTCGCACCGTGCTCGAAGCGCGCCCTGACATCTACAATCACAACACCGAGACCGTCCCGCGCCTCTATAAGAAATGCCGGCCCGGCGGCCGCTACGAGCGCGTCATGGAGATCTTCGCGCTCGCCAAGCGCATCGCCCCCGACGTTCCGACCAAGACCGGTATGATCCTCGGCATGGGCGAGACCACCGAAGAGGTGCTCGCCGTCATGCGCGACCTGCGCAAGGTCGACGTCGACATCCTCACCCTCGGCCAGTATCTGCGCCCGTCGGCCGATCACCACCCGCTCGACCGCTACTACACTCCGGACGAGTTCCGCGCGCTGCGCGACGCCGGCATGGCGATGGGTTTCCGCCACGTTGAGTCGGCGCCGCTCGTCCGCTCCAGCTATCACGCCTGGGAGCAAGTGCAGGCCGCGGGCGTCTAGCCGCGGCCTGGCCACGGTCCACCAACCACACACATGGCAAAGAAGAAGAACGACGCGGCCGATGCCGCCCCCCTCCGCCGCGCGTTGCTCCGCGAGATGATGCTCATGCGCCGGTTCGAAGAGCGCGTGGGCGAGGCGTACGCGCTCGGAAAGATCGGCGGCTTCTGCCACCTCTACATTGGACAGGAAGGCGTCGGCGCCGGCGTCACCTCCGCGCTGCGCAATGATGACTATGTGATCGCGAGCTATCGCGAGCACGGCCAGGCGCTCGCGAAGGGGATCCCGCCGCGCGCGATCATGGCCGAGTTGTTCGGCCGCGCCGACGGCTGCTCCAAGGGCAAGGGCGGCTCGATGCACTTGTTCGACCGCAACGTGAATTTCCTGGGCGGCCACGGGATCGTGGGCGGCCATCTCCCGCTCGCCACGGGCGTCGGCTTCGCGATCAAGTATCGCGGCGGCGACCAGGTGTGCGTGTGCTTCTTCGGCGAGTCGGTCGTGAATACCGGCGCGTTCCACGAATCGCTGAACATGGCGGCGCTCTGGAAGCTGCCGGTGATCTTCGTCATCGAGAACAACCGCTACGGCATGGGCACGGCGCTCGAGCGCGCCAGCGCGGTGGTGGACATCTCCACGCGCGCGCACTCGTACGACATGCCCGAGGAAGCGGTGGACGGGCAGAATGTGATGGCGGTGCGCGAGGCGACGATGCGCGCCGTAGAGCGCGCCCGCCGCGAGAACACGCCCACGCTGCTCGAGATCCAGACGTACCGCTTCATGGGACACTCGATGTCCGACGCGGTGAGCGGCACGTATCGCAGCAAGGAAGAGCTCGATCGCGAGATGAAGCGCGATCCGATCATGGTGCTCAAGGCCGAGATGCAGGAGAACGGCGAGTGGTCCGACGCCGACTACGCGAAGATGGACGAAGAAGTAAAAGCGGTGTGCGAGGACGCGTGGCAATTCGCCGACGCGAGCCCCGAGCCGCCGGTGGAGGCGCTCTGGGAGGACATCACCACCGACACCACCAGCGATAGGGGCCACGCGGCCCCGGTGGCGGGCTGACCGTGGCGATCATCACGTACCGCGATGCGCTCAACCAGGCGCTCCGCGAAGAAATGCAGCGCGACGACCGCGTCTTCCTCATGGGTGAGGAAGTGGGCGAGTACGACGGTGCGTACAAGGTGAGCAAGGGGCTGCTGCAGGAATTCGGCGAGATGCGCGTGGTGGACACGCCGATCACCGAGCTCGGATTCGCCGGCGTGGGCGTTGGCGCGGCGATGGTGGGACTGCGTCCCGTGATCGAGTTCATGACGTGGAACTTCGCGCTCCTCGCGCTCGATCAGGTCGTGAACGCGGCCGCGAAGCTGCTCTCCATGAGCGGTGGCCAGTACAACATTCCCATGGTGTTCCGCGGACCCAACGGCGCCGCGCTGCAACTCTCGGCGCAGCACTCGCAGGCGTGGGAGGGCTGGCTCGCGCACATTCCCGGACTCAAGGTGGTGGCGCCTGGTACGCCGTACGACGCGAAGGGGCTGCTGAAGTCCGCGATCCGCGATGACAATCCCGTGATCGTGCTCGAGGGCGAGATGCTCTATAACACGAAGGGCGAAGTGCCCGACGGCGATTTCACGATCCCGATCGGCAAGGCGCAGGTGAAGCGTGCGGGCGACCACTGCTCGATCATCTCGTACGGGAAGATGGTGCTCGTCGCGCAGCAGGCGGCCGACGCGCTCGCGAAGGAGAACATCTCGGTCGAGGTGATCGACCTGCTCTCGCTTCGTCCAATGGATGTCGCGACGATCGCCGCCTCGGTGCAGAAGACCAACCGGGCGGTGGTGGTGGAGGAAGGCTGGGAGATCTGCGGCATTGGCGCGCAGGTGGTGGATTTCATCCAGCGCGAATGCTTCGACGATCTCGACTCGCCGGTGGTGCGCGTGCACCAGGCCGACGTGCCGATGCCGTACGCCAAGAATCTCGAGAAGGCCGCGAAGCCCGATCTCGCGAAGACGATCGCGGCGGTGAAGAAGGTGCTCTATGTCTAAGCCGGCGGGAGTCTAGCCATGGCCACCAAAGTCGTGATGGAAGCGCTTTCTCCCACCATGGAAGAAGGCAAGCTGGTGAAGTGGACCAAGAAGGAGGGCGACAAGGTCACGAAGGGCGAAGTGCTCGCCGAGGTGGAGACCGACAAGGCGGTGATGGAGATCGTCGCGCGCGGCGACGGCGTGATGCGCAAGATCATCGCCGCCGAAGGGGAGACGCGCCCGGTGGGCGAACTCCTCGCGATCGTCGGCACCCCCGACGAGAACATCGACGCGATCGCCGGCAGCGCCGCCGCCCCCGCGCCTGCTGCGGCCGCCGCGCCCGCTCCCACTCCGACCGCGCCGCCGAGACCAGCATCGCCTCCTCCCGCGCCCGCGGCGCCGCCCTCCACTCCCGCGGCCGCTCGCACCGAGCAAGCGCCACACGCCGCGGAATCCGGCGGACGCCTGCGGAGTTCGCCCCTCGCGCGTCGTCTCGCGAGCGAACGCGGCGTCGCACTCGACCAGCTCCAGGGCTCCGGCCCCGGCGGCCGCATCATCAAGCGCGACATCGAATCCGCCGGCACGCAGTCGCAGTCGCCTGCGACAGCCAACAGCCGACAGTCCGCCCCTGGCGTTGGCTTCGAAGACGTGCCGCTGAGTCAGTTGCGCAAGACCATTGCCCGCCGCCTCGCGGAATCGATCGGACCGATCCCGACGTTCTACCTCACCGCCGAGTTCGATCTCAGTCGCGTCGCCGAAATGCGCTCCGCGATGGCCGAGGTGGGCGACGAGTTCAAGGTGTCCTTCAACGACATCATCCTGAAGGCCACCGCCACCGCGCTCGCGCAGCACCCCGAAGTCAACGCGCATTGGCTCGGCGACAAGATCCGCCGCTTCAACCGCGTGCACCTCGGCATGGCGGTCGCGATCCGACGGACGGTCTCATCACGCCGGTGATCTTCGACGCCGACCAGAAGCGTCTGCGCGAGATCGCGAAGGAATCGCGCGAGCTCGCCGCACGCGCGCGCGACCGCAAGCTCAAGCCCGAGGAATACACTGGCTCGACGTTCTCCGTTTCGAATCTCGGCATGTTCGGCATCGATCAGTTCACCGCGATCATCAATCCGCCCGAGACGCGGCATCCTCGCGATCGGCGCGGTGAGCGATGTGCCGGTCGTGATCGACGGCGCCGTTGCCGTCGCAAAACATCTGCGCGTCACGATGAGTTGCGACCATCGCGCGATCGACGGCGCCACGGGCGCGAAATTCCTGCAAACGCTGCGGCGCCTGCTCGAGAACCCGCTCATGCTCGTCTACTAACCACACCAACTCCGGCCGGAATCTCTCATGGCGACCTATGATGTGATCTTCATTGGCGGCGGGCCCGCCGGCTACGTCGGCGCGATCCGCGGCGCACAGCTCGGGCTCAACGTCGCGATGGTCGAGCGCGAAGGGCTCGGCGGCACCTGCGTGCTCTGGGGATGCATCCCGGCCAAGGCGCTCCTCGAGAGCGCGGCGCTCGCGAATCGCCTGAAGCACGCGGCCGAGTTCGGCGTCAACGTGGGCGAGGTGACCACCGACTACGGCGTGGCCATGAAGCGCTCGCGCGCGGTGAGCCTGCAGAATTCCAAGGGCGTCGAGTTCCTCTTCAAGAAGAACAAGATCACCTGGATCAAGGGCACCGGCACGCTGGCGGGCGGCAAGTCCGTGAACGTGAAGACCGCCGATGGGAAGACGGAGAAGCACGACGCCACGAAG
This sequence comes from uncultured Gemmatimonadaceae bacterium, assembly GCA_963716745.1. Lineage (GTDB taxonomy): Bacteria > Gemmatimonadota > Gemmatimonadetes > Gemmatimonadales > Gemmatimonadaceae > DATKOH01. Next base: position 2,673,546 of record OY970320.1, on the reverse strand, counting down.
GCCGTGATCATCTCGACCGGTTCGCGCGTGAAGGGGCTGCCGCAGATCGGGCTCGAGATTAACAAGAGCACAGTGCTCTCGAGCGACGAAGTGCTGATCGCCGAGAAAGCGCCGAAGACGATGGCCGTGATCGGCGCCGGCGCCGTGGGCGTGCGAGTTCGCGGACGTGTTCACGAGTTTCGGCACGCAGGTCACGCTGATCGAAGTGCTGCCGACGCTGCTGCCGGTGGAGGACGCCGAGGTGGGCGCCGAACTCGCGAAGAGCTTCCGCAAGCGGAAGATCGAGATCATCACGGGCGCGCGCATCTCGAGCACGAAAGTGGGCAAGGACAGCGTGACCCTCGTGCTCGACGCGCCGGAGAAGAAGGAGATCACCGTGGAGAGAGTGCTCGTGGCCGCGGGGCGCGCGCCGAACGTCGAGAACATTGGGCTCAAGGAAGCCGGCGTGCAGCTCACCGATCGCGGCTTCATCAAGATCAACGAGCGCATGGAGACGACCGCCAAGGGCATCTACGCCATCGGCGATGTGGCCGGCCCGCCGATGCTCGCGCACAAGGGCTCGCGCGAGGGTGTCGTGGCCGTGGAGCTGATCGCGGGACACGAGTCGCATCCGGTGAACTACGGGAACATCCCGGGCGCGACGTACTGCCATCCCGAGGTCGCGTCCATCGGGATGACCGAGCAGCAGGTGAAGGACAAGGGGATCGCGTACAAGGTGGGCAAGTTCCCCTTCATGGCGAGCGGGCGCGCGCGCACCGCGGGCGAGACCGAGGGCTTCGTGAAGATCATTCGCGACGCGAAGTACGGCGAGATCCTGGGCGCGCACATCATCGGCGCGCATGCGACGGAACTCATTCACGAGCTGGCGGTGGCGCGCGAGAGCGAGCTGACCGTTGAAGAGATCGAGTTGGCGATCCATGCGCATCCGACCATGGCGGAGGCGGTGGCGCAGGCGGCGCTCGACTCGATGGGTCGCATGACCGATGCGTGACCTGCTCGTGGCGGAGCTCGGGCTCGTGCCGTATGGCGAGGCGCTGGAATTCCAGCGCGCTGCGGCGCGCGCGCGGATCTCGGGCGAGATCGCCGAAGACCTGCTCATCCTGCTCGAACATCCGCCGGTCGTCACCCTCGGGCGCACCGCGAAGGAAGCGAACATGCTCGCGACGCCGGAGGCGCTGCGCGCGCGCGGCGTGGAGGTGTTCGAAGTGGAGCGCGGCGGGGACATCACCTTCCACGGGCCGGGGCAGCTCGTCGGCTATCCGATCGTCGACCTCAAGCGGCACAAGCAGGATCTCCACTGGTACCTGCGCCAGGTGGAAGAGGCGCTCATCGTCGCACTCGGCGCGCTCGGCATTCCCGCTGAGCGGAACTCGGGCAAGACCGGCGTGTGGACGCGCGGGCGGAAGATCGCGTCCATCGGCGTGCACGCGCGCGACTGGGTCACATGGCACGGCTTCGCGCTCAATGTGAACACGGACCTCAGTTACTTCGAACTCATCGTCCCGTGCGGGATCCCCGACGTCACGATGACCTCCATCGCCCGCGAGCTCGGCGTAGCTCGCGCCGATGATGCACAGGTGCGCGCCGAAGTCGCGCGCGCGTTCGGCTCCGTGTTCTCACTCGCGCTGCGCTCCGTGCGCCGCGAGGATCTCGCGCTCGCCGAGCACGCGGCGTCATAGACTGTTGCGCCGCCGGTCGCGGGCCAGCGCCAGCTAGGCCGCTTTCGCTCAAACCGCTTCGAGCCTCGCGCAGACTGCGCGCGAGTCTCTCGCTTTTCGCTGCCGCGGCTGCGCCGGCGCTGGCTCGCTCCCTCTCCTCGATCATGGTCCGCCTGGGGCACCGGCGACCGGTGCGCCTTCTTCGCGAAGCGAGCGCGACTGGGGCGCAGCGCGCGATACCTTCCCCCCGCACGGCCCGCGCGCATGGGCCGATCGCGCGCGAATCGCGCGCCGCTGACTTCTTCCACGCGCTCAAGGGCGAACGGGCGCAGCATTGCAGTCGTAGCTCGCATGCGCACCCTCGATCGATCGCAGGGAGCGGCGTCGCCTCCGGCGCAGCCGCGATAGCGAAAAGCGAGAGACTCGCGCGCAGTCTGCGCGAGGCTCGAAGCGGTTTGAGCGAAAGCGGCCTAGCCGGAGACGGCGCCGCGACCGGCGGCGCGATGTCCCAAGCGCGCCAACGCCTAGTGTGTCTTGTTCGCCACCGGATTCGTCACGTGGCAGTAGTAGCAGATCTGCGTGTTGGCCTTCGCCATGCGATCCGCGTTGAAGTCCGGCCCGTGCGGATTGATCCCCCACGTGGTGGTGGAGTGGCACTTGATGCAGTCGCTCTGCTTGTGGCACGTAATGCAGTTCGGCAGCGACAGCCGCGCCGCTTCGCCGTGCTGCAACAGCCAGTTCGCGGACGCGTTGTGCACCGACCCGTCCGCGCGGCCCGTCGAGCCGAGCCCGAGGTTCTGGTGGCACGTGAGGCAGAACGCCTGCGTATTGTGGCAACTCGCGCAGTCCTGCTCGCGGCCGTACGCCTGCGCGGCGTGGCCCATCGCGAAATCCGCGGAATGGTACTTCAGCTTGCCCACGCCGTCGTGACAATCGGCGCAGTACGATTTCTGGTGGCAGCCGAGACAATTCTGCGTGGCCGACGCCGCGGCGGCGCGGTGATTCCTTGAGAAGCCGGGATCGTGCACGCGCACGGTCCAGATGTCGGGCCGGCCGCGCGCCGGATTCTTGGACGGCGCACGGAACGCGACGGCCGCGAACAGCGCGAAATCACTCGCGCTGCGCAGCTGCACACCCTGCGCGTGTCCCGGCGCCGGCGTGGGCAACTGTGCGATCACGGCGCGCGCGCCGAGCTGCAGGTGGCACGTCTTGCAACTCGCCTGTGCGTGACAATTCGCGCACGACGCCGGATTCGCCGTCGCCGCGGCGCCGTGCGTCGCCGCGAAATCGTTCGCGGCGTGACTCGCCGGCACCGGATAAACCGCATGCTTGCCCGCGATCGCTTGCGCCACCATGGCGCTATTGCCGAGCATCGCGATCTGCGCGGTCGCGGGCGGCTGCATGTGACAACGCGCGCAGCTCTCCTGCGTGTGGCACACGGCGCAGCGCGCGACGGCCGCGCTGTCCTGCGGCGCATGCGACGAGAGGAATCCCGGCGCGTCGTGCGACGCCGGCTTTGGGAATCCTGCGATCGCATCAGCACTGAGCGACGTCGCGCTCGCGAGCGGCACGTGGCATGTGCGGCACTGCGCTACGTCGGCGAGATGGCTCGGCGCCTCGTGCGCGTGACACGCAAGGCATTCCGACGGTACCGGACCGCTCACCGCCATGAACTCGGTGGTACCCGGCAGCTGGTGACAGCTCACGCACGCGCGCGTGCTCCCGGTAGTGTTCGTCTCGCGCGCGTGATCCACGTGCGAGAACTTCAAGTTCGTCACGAGGTATTTCCCACCGGTGTACGCCACCGGCTTGAGCACGCGCCCCTCGACGGTCTGCTGTCCGTCGTGACATCCGGCGCATGCCTGCGGCGCCGGGAACACGGTCTTCGCATCGCCACTCACGATGCCGGCGTGGCACCCCGTGCACGACGGGAACACCTTGGCGTGCGCCGCGTGCGGGAACACGGCCGGCTGTTGCGCGCGCGCGGCGAACGCCACGCTCGCCAGCGCGGCCACGAATGCGAGGCCGATCCTCATCGCACCACCCCGCCGCCCGCGTAGCCCGGCTCCTTCCCGACGAGGAAGTCGAATCGCAGCAGCGCGCGGAACTGATTCCAGTTCGACTGCGGCGCGTTGCCGCCGTATGTGTTCCGGAACTCGCCGATGTCCGCCGCCACACGACCCCAGTCGGCGAGCTTCATCCCCCCGGTCACACCGCCGCCGAACACGGTGCCGAACCCCTGCTGATACTCGTAGGCGGTCTGGAACGCCGTCGCGAAGACGCCCGCGTACGTGTCCTCGTTCGGCTCCCAGCGTGCGGAGAGATTGCCATCACTCTCGGCGGCGCCCGGCCCGAGATCGTAATGATAGCCGCCTCTCACAATGAGCTTCGGGATCGCCTGCCACGTGGCATTGGCGCCGATGCGCCAACCGTTCGTCGTGAGATCGCCCGTGCCCGCGTTCGTCGGCTCGTAGCTGCGATATCCGCCGCCGAATTGTGCGCTGAGCACACCGTCGTGCGACGCCCAGAAGGCGCCGCCGGTGAGCTCGTTGTAGCCGACGGGCGAGAATACGCTCCAGATGGAATACAGTTCGAACACCGGCACGAAGTGGCGCACCTCGAGGAACACGCCGGTCCCGCGCGCGAGTGGATACTGCGCCCGCGCCTGCGCGAGATCGAACTGGTTGGTGGCGAGATCGGCCTGCACGTCGGCGGTGATCGTCGTGATCCCCGCATGGAAGACACCGTTCACCGCGAGCCGCTCGGAGTACAGGCCGCCGAAGTCGTCGCGATCGATCACCTGGAAGAGCGCCGAGATCGACGATCCGTTCTGCCAGTGGCCGCGCACGCGCGCGCCGATGAGCCACGCGTTGTCATTCGGCAGCGGCGGCGACTGCGGATCGGTGATCACGGAGTTCGTGTACGGCGCGTTCACGCCTTGCATGAGCGCGCCGCCGCCGTAGAGCTGCGCATCGATCCACGGGGTCGCGCGCCAGAGCACCTCGAGGCCGTCGTAGTTGTAGTAGCCCAGCCCGTTGGACGTGAACTGCCGCCCGAGCCGCGCGCGCCAATCGCTGCGATCGTACTCGAGATAGGCGGCGAGCGCGGAGAACGTCTGTCCCGAGAGCGGCCACGCCTGATTCCCGCCGGTGACGCGCAACCGCACGTCGGCGTAGAAGCGCAACCCCTGCCCGAATCCGAAGGCGTTGACCTCGAGGTCCTGCGTGAGCGGCGACGTGGTGATCGTCGGTCCGGAGCGATGATAGAAGCAGTAGCCGGTGGTCGACGGACACCACGCCACGTATCCGTTCGACGTCTGCCGGTAGTTCCCGCTGCCGGTGGTCGCGCCGATCGGCACGCTGTCGATCACGAGCGTGGGCAGCTGGATCACCTGCCCCACGGTCGCCCCGCCGAAGCGGATCTCCTGCGCGGCGCCGGACAGCACGATGACGGCCAGTGATGCCATCGCCGCGAACGCCGAACGTGCGCGCACGATCAGGTGCCCTTCTGTGCCGTGAGCCACTCCACCTGATGGCACGCCGCGCACTCCTTGCCCGGCTTGTGATTCACCTTGTCGGAGTGACAGGTGAGGCACACGTTGCGCTGCGGCTTCAACGCCGACACCGACTGCGGCGCATGGCACTGCGCGCTCTGGCACCCGAGGTGCGCCTCACGCGTGTGCGCGGCCTTGGGCGTGGTGTGGCACGACATGCAGCGGTTGTCGGGCGTGTGATGCTTCTCGTGGCAGCTCGCGCAGTTCCCGTTCGGCCGGCACCGCCATCGTCACGGGCGTCGAGTGGCACGAGACGCAGGCCACCGAGCTGTGCTGGTCGTGCGGGAACGCGAGCACTCTCGCGCGCGGCGCCTTCCACACGGAGAGTTTCACCGTGAGCGTCTCCGCGATCGCCGTGCGAAGCTGGCCGACGCGTGACAGCTCGTGCACGTGCGCGCCGGCGCGCCCGACATCGCGCCGCCCGCCGCCGTCGAATGGTGGCAGCGCTGGCAATCCGCCTCCGTCTTTACCAACAGCGCCCCGTGCGCAGTGCCCGTGCCATGGCACGACGTGCACGTGACACCGCGATGCCGGTTGTGCGAGAATTTCTCGGAGCCCGAGTACGCCGGCGCGCCGCCTGACGAGGCGAGCCGCGCTGGCGTACCGCCGGCATTCGCGGTCGCGGCCGCCGGCCGGTCCTCGTAGATGCGCGAGTGACAGACGATGCACTTGTCGCCGCTCACCGCCCACGTGTGCGCCTGGTGGCACGTCGAGCACTTTTGCAGCGCCGCAGCCGCGATCCCCTTATGGAACGGCGTGAGCGTCACCGCATTCTCGTGGCAGCCCGAGTTCGCGCACGAGCGTCCACGCGGCCTGCGGCGTTTCCTGCGTATGCGGATTGTGGCACGAGCCGCACACGCCCTTGTGCGGGTCCGCTGCGAGATCGTAGTTGCCCAGCGCCTTCTTCATGTCGTGACAGCCGACACACTGGCCGAACGTCGGATTCAATGCCTGCTTCGCGGAATCGATGCTGATGTTCTCCGCCACCGGGAGCGTGAACTGATGGCATTTCGTGCAATGGAGCTCGGTCTGGTCTCTCATCTTCGCGAGCTTCATCGGCAGGTTATCGTGGCACCCCGCCTGTCCGCACGACGCGTTCTCCGGCGCGAAGTGATGCACGTCCACGCCGTGGCACGTGGTGCACTGCATGTCCTTGAGCGCCGGCTTGGTCGAATTGAGATGCAGATGGTGGCCCGCGGTGGCGCTGATCCGCTTCCAGATGCTGTCCTGTCCCGGTTTCTGGAGGTGGCACTCGCCGCACACTTTGTTCGGCACCTTCGCGTGCGGCGGGATCACCTGCGGCTTCTCCGCCACCCAGAGCACGAGCTGCCGCGCGCTCACGAAGATCGATTGCACGTGACAATCGTGGCACTGCAGCTTGCTGTGCTCGCTATGCTGAAAGCGCGAGTACGCGCTCGTCATGACGTGGCAGCTGCTGCAGAATTCGTTGTTGTGCATCATGTAGTGCCACTACACCGCGCCGAACGCGATGAACCGCCGCCACGACCGGCGGTGACGAGGCCGCCGATCGCGATCTTGGTGCCGCGCGAGCGCGTCGTGAACCATGCCCAGATCGCCTTGCGCCGCTTCCAGAGATACCGGAGCACCACGATGCCGATCACCGCCGCGATCGCAGCACGCCGTGATCTGGATCCAGCTCGGCAGGTTCATCAGCCAGCGCACGAACACGCCGACGCCGCCGGGAATCGGCGTCTTCACCACCGTGACTTCGCGGACTGAATCCGGGAGCGACTGAGCGATCTGCTGGATCAATCGCGTCTCCCGAGCGTGGGCTCCAATGCGCGGCCGGGGAGCTGAACGCCCCCCGGTGCGGATGCGACCTGCCTCTATGAGTGCAGTCGCGGGCCCTTCCCGTCAAGCAGGTTCGCTCTACGGGTAGTCCTGATTCAGCTGGTCGATGCTGTTGATCAGCAGCTGCTCCATGAGCGGCACGTTGTGCACAGCCGAGCCGAGCTTGCTCACCGCGGGCGGCAGCGCGAGATCGCTCCCGCACGCTTGGCCGGCGACGGCGCTCCCCGATTCCGCCGCGAGCAGATAATTGAATCGGGCGCCGCGCGCGGTGGTCCACGGCGCACCCGACGTCGATGTGTACTGCGAGCACGGGATCTTCGCCTGGTTCGTCAGGATGCCGTACATCGTGTTGAGCAGCCCGTTGATGATGAGCACCTCGTTGTCCATCAGGCTCTTCGCGACCGCGCCCGACGCCGTGGCAGGTCGCGCACGCGTTGAACGTGCGGTTCGCCTCCGCGCAATCGGTCGGCAGCGGCTTCCCGTTCGCATCGACGCACGGGATCGCGAGGAACAGATGGCCCGTCGAGAAGAACGTGATGCCCGACGAATCGGTGCTCTGGCTCTTGAAGATGTGGCACGTGGCACAGAGCTTCGAGTTCACCAGCGTATCGCCGTGCGACCCGTGGATGTTGTCCTGCGTCATGTTCGGCGGCCGCCAGCCCACATCGTTGTTGCCGATGAGGAGCGGACCTTCCGGCGCGTGCGGACCCTTGTTGCCGCTCTGATCGGGCACCGACCGCCGGTTGTGACAACGCGCGCAGAGATTCGTGGCCACATCCACCGTGTCCACCGGGAAACGCGTCTGGCCAAGGTTCGGGCTGCCGTGCGGATCGTGACACACCGCGCACACGATCGTGAGCGCGCCGTTCGGCCCCTGCGTCGTGAGCGGGTTGTTGATCTCCTTGTACACGGTGTTCGTGACGCCCATCGTGGCCGTGAGCGCCACCTGCCCCGTATGGCATGGCTGGCACGACGTGTTGCCGGCGCCATTCGCGAAGTGCGGCACGATCCCGTGCGCCGACTGCGACCACTCCTCCACGAACGGCTGGTGCTCGCCGGTGTGGCATCCGCTGCAACTCGAATTCAGTCCCGCCGCCACGTAGATCGATGGGATGGGCTGGTTCGCGATCGACCTCCGCATTCTCTACGTGATTCTGTCCCGGGCCATGGCACGCCTCACACTGCACGTCCTGATAGCGCTCGCTCGGCGAACCTTGGTAGCCGAACCGCGCCGCGCCCGTGTCATTGCCGAGCGTGCTCACGGAGTGGCATACGCCGCACTCCGGCGCCGCGTGCCCGCTCGCCTGGAGATTCGCCCACGCCTTCGAGTGCTTGGCGGTGAGTCCAGAGCGCCTGGTGGCTCGCGTGGCAGTTGCCGCACACCGGGCAGCGGGTCCAGAGCCGCTCGTGTAGCCGAGGTATTCGCCGGCGCCCGACGGCGGCGGCGCGAAACCGGGGAAGTCCTTGTATACGGTCTCCGTGCAGCCGATGAGCCCCAGCGCCGCGAACGCCGCCACGCGGAGCAAGTGCAGACTCGAACGAGGGAATGATCTCATGGCGCTCCTCCGCTGGATCTGAGGACCACGAGCGTCGCGACCGTCGATCTACGGCGACTCCGACTGCGACACCGCGCTCGGTCGCGTCCATCGCCGGACCGCGATCACGATCAGCGATGCACCGCCCAGCAACATCACGAACGGCAACAGATACACCGTGAGGTTCGCGCCGTGCGCCTTCGGCTCCAGCAGGATCCACTCGCCGTACTTGCTCACGAAATACGCTTTCACCTCTTCGCTCGACCGGCCCGCGGCCAGCTGCTCGCGCACCACATCTCGCATTTCCTTCGCGAGTCCCGATGGCGAATCCTGGATCGATTCGCCCTGGCACACGGGGCATCGCAATTGCGAATGCGACCGCCCGTCACCGAGTCATCCAGTCGGGAATCGCCCTGACAGGCCGCACTATGAGAATGCAACGAGATGACACAAGCGCCGCCAGAGCGAAGCACAGCGTCCGCCGAGCCGCGCACCGCACGATCACCGCGCCCCCGGCTGCTCGGCGAGCAGCTTCTGCACCGTGCCCATGATCACGTCCATCGGCACCGCGCCCACGTGCTTGTACGCGACCCGGCCGTCGCGCCCGATGAAGAACGTCTCCGGCACGCCGTACAGTCCGTAATCGATCGCCGTGCGTGACTTGGGATCGAACAATCCAGGATATGATTGCCCGCCCATCTGCTTGATCCAGTCGCGGCCGTTCTGCGGCACGTCCTGGTAGAGCACGCCGAAGAAACGCGCATCGGTGCCTTTGAGCGCGGTCGCGGCCTCGGAGAGCGCGGTGTGCTCATCGCGGCACGCCAGGCACCAGCTCGCCCAGAAATTGAGCACCACGACCTTCCCGCGGAGCGTATCGAGACGCACGGTGTCTTTGAGCAGCTCGGCCGCCTTCGCCTGCGCCGCCGGCGCGTTCGCCGGGAAGGAGAAGACGGCCAGCGCGAACTTCGGCGCCTCGTTGCCCGGGAGCGGACTCGGGATCTCGCGCGGGTCGCGCGTCATTCCGAAGGCGAGGAGCGCGATGATCGGGATCGCGCACAGCAAAGCGACGAGCGCGCGCTTCCAGTTCACGCGGCGCCTTCCGTCGCCACGGCAGGCTCCTCCTCCTCAACGGCCTCGGCGCGCGCGCGACGCATGCCGGCCGGCACCCACGCGGGAGCCGCGGCGCCGGGCCAGACGCACACCAGCGCGCCCAGCGCGACGATCATCCCGCCCGCCCAGATCCATGCCACCAGCGGCTCCACGAGCACGCGGAAGGTCGCGGACGATCCGTCGCGCTCGAACGCCATGAGGTTCACGTAGAGATCGGCGTCCGCGCGGCTCCGCACCGCGGGCGTCGCCACCGGCTGCTCGGACGTCCGGAAATAATTGAGACGCGGATCGAGCGTGCCGATGCGTTTGCCGCCGCGCTCCACGAAGAGACTCGCGCCCACCACCACGCGCTGCGGCTCCTCGCGTCCCCACATCTCATTGAGGCGCACGGTGTACCCCGCGAGCGTGATCGTGCCGCCGGGCTTGATCGTCGCCTCACGCTCCATGCGGAACGCGCTGCTCGCGGTCACGCCGAGCGCGAGGGTGAGCACGCCGAGATGCGCGAGGTAGCCGCCGTAGCGCCGTCGGTTCCCCTGCACGAGTCGCGCGAGCGCGACGAAGAAGTTCTCCCCCTGCGCGCGCATGCGCGCCCGCGCGCCGCGCCAGTACTCGCGCAGGTTCGCCGTGATCGCGAACGCGCCGAACGCGAACGCCGCGATCGCGTACGGCTGGCGGAGCCCGGCCACGAGACTGCCTACGATCACGATCACCATGATCACCGTTGGCGGGATCAGCTGGCGCTGCACCTGCTCCTTCGTCGCGCTCCGCCACGGCAGCGCCGGCCCCACGCCCATGAGCAGCAGCAAGCGCGGCGACGATCGGCAGCGTCATCGTGTTGAAGAATGGCGCGCCCACGCTCACCTTCACGCCGCGGATCGCCTCGGCGACGAGCGGAAAGAGCGTGCCGAGCAGCACCGTGAACATGAAGCCGCAGAGCAGCAGATTATTGAAGAGGAACACCGTCTCGCGGCTCGCGATCGCGTCGAGCTGGCCCGTGCTCTTGAGCGAATTGCTCCGCCCCGCGAGCAGGATCATCGAGCCAATGAGCACGAGCGCGATGAATCCGAGGAAGTAGTAGCCCACGACGCCTTCCGCGAAGGCGTGCACCGAACTCAGGATGCCGCTGCGCGTGAGGAAGGTGCCGAGGATCGTGAGGATGAACGTCGCGACGATGAGCGTCATGTTCCACACGCGCAGCATGCCGCGCCGCTCCTCGACGATCTCCGAATGGATGAACGCGGTGGCGGTGAGCCACGGCATGAAGCTCGCGTTCTCCACCGGATCCCAGGCCCAGTAGCCGCCCCAGCCGAGCACGTCGTAGCTCCACCACATCCCGGCGACGATCGCGAAGCCGAGGAAGCCCCACGCGACCATCGTCCAGCGCCGCGTCGTGCGGATCCAGTCGCCGTCCGTCTCGCCGGAGAGCAGCGCGCCGATCGCGAAGGCGAACGGCACGCTCATGCCGACGTAGCCGAGATAGAGGAACGGCGGATGGATGGCCATCAGCGGATGGTTCTGAAGCAGCACGTTCGGCCCCGGACCGTCGGGGGGCACGGGGAACACCGTGTGGAACGGATTCGCCGGGCCCACGAGCAGGATCAGGAAGAAGGTCGCGATCCCGAAGAGCGTCGCGGTCGCGAAGGGCAGCAGCTGCCCCGCGCGGCCGCGATTGAGGTACACCACCGCGGCGGTGTAGCCGGTGAGCACCAGGCCCCAGAGGAGGATGGATCCCTCGAGCGCGCCCCAGAGCGAGATGACGGTGTAGAGCATCGGCGTCGAGCGGCTGCCCACCTGCGCCACGTAGCTCACGCTGAAATCGTGCGTCACGAGCGCGGTGATCATCGTGCCGGCCGCGATCGCGAGCAGGGCGAAGTTCACGTACGCCGCCGCGTAGGCGGCGCGGACGAACGCCGCGTTGCGGCGCACTCCGCCGGCCGCCGCGGCCACGAGGCCCAACACCGAGATCGCGAGCGCGACGATGAGCGCGCTCGAGCCGATCGCGTTCAGCATTACGCGCCTCCCTTCATGAGCGACTTGTACATCTCCGACGGATCCTGCCCAGCCTTCGGCGGCTTGTACTCGTTCGAGTGCTTCACGAGGAGATTCGTCGCCTCGAAGGTGCCCTTCGCCGAATATCTGCCTTCGACCACCACCCCGATCCCATCGCGGAACATCTGCGGCGGCGCGCCGCGCGAGTGCACGCATCACCTGCGCCTTGCCGTCCTGCATCGTGAATCGCAGGTCGACGTTCGGCGCATCCCACACCACGCTGCCCGGCACCACTTGCCCGCCGAGCCGCACGGGCGTGTCGTACGCCGCCGGTCCTTTCGCGAGCAACTCCGACGGCGTGAGGAAGTACACGAGGTTGTTCCCGATCCCGCCGAACAGGAGATAGGCGAATGCGGCCGCGAACATCACTCCGCCGCCGATGATCAACGCCTTCTTCGTGCTGGTCATAGCGATCGCACCAGTGCGTCGCGCGCCGCGTCGTAGTCGCGGCGCGCCCGCATGGTGATCCGCACGAGACGCACGGCATAGCCGACGAAGCAGATCCACGCCGCCGCGTACGCCGCCGTCACATAGCTCCATTCACCGCTCATGACCGCCTCCCACCGAGCGCCGCTTCCTCCGCCAGCGCGCCCGCCGCGCGCTCGATCATCGCCGCATGGTAGCGCGCGAGGATGAACCATGCCGTCACCATCAGCATCACCACCGCGTTCAGTCGCAGCGACGTCACGTACGATCCCGCCACGGTGCTCGGACTCGATTGCACCTGGTGCAGCGTGCGCCACCAGCGCACCGACATGTATACGATCGGGACATTGATCGCGCCAAGGATCCCCACGGCGGCGCTCCACCGCGCGCGCACGGTGGTGTCGTCGATCGCGGCGCGCAGCGACAGGTACCCAAGATAGATCAGGAACAGCACCGCCGTGCTGGTGAGGCGCGCGTCCCATGTCCACCACGTGCCCCACGTCGAGCGCCCCCAGATCGAGCCCGTCACCAGCGCCAGCCCGGTGAGCACCGCGCCCACCTCGGCGGCGCTCGCCGCGATCAGGTCGTAGCGCTCGTCGCGCGTCGCGAGGTACATCCCGCTCGCGACGAGCACGATGAAGAACGCCACGAAGAAGCTCCACGCGCTCGGCACGTGCACGTACATGATCTTCTGCAGATCGCCCATGTCGCGGTCCGGCGCGGAGTGACTCACCGCCCACCACTGCGCGGCGGCGAGCGCCGCGAGCACGCAGCGCCGTGACGAGGATCAAGACCGGCTTGCGCTTGCTTTCGCTCATCGCATCACCCTTCGATCACGTGCTCGAACGCCAGCACCGCGGCGACGAGGAAGATGACATCGAACACCACGAGCAGGCGCACCCAGGTCGTGCTGTCGCCCATCGCATCGCCCAGGAGCATGGCCTGCGTCGCCTGCACCGCGGCGATGAGCACGGGCACGAGCATCGGGAAGAGCAGCAGCGGCAGCAGCACTTCGCGCGAGCGCAGCCGGCTCGCCATCGCCGCGTAGAACGTGCCGAGCGTGACGAAACCGATCGTGCCGAGCAGCATGACGCCGGCCACGCCCCACGGCGCGTTGGCGAGCGGCATGTGATAGAGCACCACCGCTACTGGAAGCGTCACGACTTCTACCGTGAGCACGAACGCGAGATTCGCGATGAGTTTGCCGGCGAAGATCGACCAGCGCTCGCCCGGGATAGAGCAGCAGCACCTCGAGCGCGCCGCCGTCGAGTTCCGTCTCGTACGACCGGTTGAACACGAGCACGCCCGAGAACAGCACCGTGAGCCAGAGCATGCCGGCGCTCGCGGACTTGAGCGCGTCGGTGTCGGCGCCGAGGGCGAAACCGAAGAGGAGCAGCGTGAGCGCGGCGAAGAAGAGCACGGCGTTCACGCTCGCCTTGGAGCGGCGCTCGACGGCGAGATCCTTCCACGCCACCGCGCCCATGCGCGCGAATTCGCGCGACCACGCGCGCTCAGCCACGGCTCGCCAGGCGGAAGGCCGGCATCGCGCCGGTGGGCGTGAGCGACGGCTCGTGGAGCATGCCGGCGTCGAGGCGGATCGCGCGGTCCATCACCGCGCGGGTGCGGTCGAGATCGTGCGTGATCACGAGCGCCGAGCCGCCGCGCGCGCGCAGTTCGCGGAGCAGTTCATTCACGCGCGCAATGCCTTCTTCATCGAAGCTCGTGTACGGTTCGTCGAGCAACAGCAGCTGCACATCGCGGAGCATCACGCGCGCGAGCGAGACGCGGCGCTGCTGGCCGGCGGAGAGGTCGCGGGCGCGGGTATCGGCCTCGTGGGCGAGATTCACGCGCTCGATCGCGGCGGCAATGCGCGCGTCGTCCATCGACTCGCCGCTCATGCGCATCGCGAATCCCAGGTTCTCGCGCACGGTGAGGTCGGCGTACACCCCGCTCGCGTGCCCCACGAGCGCGCACATTCCGCGCACTGAAGCCGCGTCCGTTCGCACGTCATGGCCGAACACGCGCGCCGAGCCGCGGGAGGGACGCAGGGCCGTCGCGACGACGCGCAGCAGCGTACTCTTGCCGCTGCCATTGTTGCCCGTGACCGCGACGATCTCGCCTGCCGCGATGCGCATCGTGATCCCACGCAGCGCCCATTTCGGGCCGAAGCGATGGGCGAGGGCAATGCACTCGACGGCCGGCTGGGCGGGGCGGTCCATACTCGAGGGAATTTGCGGCTATGCACGGGACATTGCGAGGGGACACTGGCGACAGGCGTGAGTCGAACCCCCGGCTCCGTGATTCGTAACCCGAACTCCGTGAGTACCGAGTCGTGCGTCGAACTGACTGGAGGGCGTCATTGGAACCCCGAACTCCGTGCGTCGCGACCCGATCTCCGTGAGTGACTCACGACGAGCGGTGTCGGGGGTGCGAGTCACGCTGTACGATCCGTGCGACGCACGACTCGGTACTCACGGCGTTCGGGGTACGAGTCACGGCGTTCGGGGTGCGACGCACGCGCTTCGGGTTGTATCATTATCTCATGGTTCTAGACCGTCTCAGCGGTTGGTTGATCGGCCGCACCGGTTCCCGTCCGCCGCCAATGGAGTCCCCTGTGGCCGACAACGATCCCGTCGTCGATGCGCGCCCTACCGATCGCGACCGCGTGCCGCCGCGTCAGGTGAAGACCGAGAAGTGGCCCGTGCTGCACTACGGCGATGTGCCGCGCGTCGATCTGAAGACGTGGAAGTTCTCGATCAATGGCCTCGTTGATTCGCCTTTTGAACTCACCTACGACGAGATCCTGGCGCTCCCGCACAAGGAGACGCTCTGCGACATCCATTGCGTGACGCGCTGGAGCCGGTTGGACAATCGCTTCACCGGCGTGTCCGTGTCCGATCTTTTGAAGCGCGCCGGCGTGAAGCCGAGTGCGTCGTTCGTCTTGATCCACGCCGAGCAGGGCTTCACGACGAACTTGCCGCTCTCCGATCTCGACCGCCCCGAGAATCTGCTCACCTGGGCGCATAACGGCATGCCGCTGTCCCCCGACCATGGCTGGCCGCTGCGCCTCCTCGTGCCGCATCTGTACTTCTGGAAGAGCGCGAAATGGGTGCGCGGCTTCGAGCTGCTCAATTACGATATGCCCGGCTTCTGGGAGCAGAACGGCTACCACATGCGCGGCGATCCGTGGACCGAGGAGCGCTACGGCGGCATGTCCATCTCGCAAGCGATGATCAACAAGAAACGGGCGGAGTCGAAGACGAAGTAGCGGGTGTGTAGGAATCCGGTCCTGTGACGTCCCTCTTGTCACTTTCGAGGAGTACGTCATGCCCCGTCTCGCCCTGCTCCTGCTCGCACCGACAGCTCTGTTCTCGGCGTGCGACAAACTGCCAACGCAAGCGAGCGCCAGGATTCCAGAGCAAGCGCTCGCAGCGCAGCTCTCGACCGCCGGCCCGAACGTCTCGAGAAATGTGTGCGGCCCACTCTGCGGCAGGTACGCCGCCTACATGTTCGTGATCAACGAACGGGTGCTGAACTCGACGGGTGTCGACGGTTGCCTCGAGTCGCTCGACCCGAATTCAATAGAGTCGGTCGACATACTCACGGCGACGGACGCAGCCGCGGCCTACGGCAAGGGCGCCAGTTCAGGCGCGATCGTCATCACGCTGAAGAACGGGATCAAGGCTCCCTGCGCCCCGTGAGGAATCGTTAGCTTCCTACGGTCCGCAGTTCGTCGCTTCCCGCTTCCCGCTTCCCGTGCCCCTCACCGCAGTCACCCGCGGCGTCTCCTCGACGCTCGACCAGGGTCAGTTGACCTACAAGCAACGCGAGCCCATCGACCTCAAGCTCGCGCGCCAGCAGCATCGCGCCTACGAGGAAGCGCTCGAGTCACTCGGCGCCACGATCGTCCATCTCCCCGCACGCGATGAATTCCCCGACGCGGTGTTCGTCGAGGATGCCGCGGTCGTGGTCGAGGAATTCGCGGTGATCACCACCCCCGGCGCCGCGTCGCGCGCCGCGGAAGGCGAGCTGCTCGCCGACACGCTCAAGCGCTACCGACTGCTCCAGCGGCTCGCGCCCCCCGCCACACTCGACGGCGGCGATGTGATCCGCGCCGGCCGCACGCATTTACGTCGGACTGTCGCAAGCGCACGAACCCCGCCGGTCTCGAGCAATTCCACACGATGCTCACGCCACTCGGCTACACGGTGATCCCCGTCGCGGTGAAAGGCGCGCTGCATTTGAAGACCGCCGTGACGTACGCCGGCCGCAACACGGTGCTCGCGAATCCGGAGTGGACCGATATCAAGGCCTTCAAAGGCATGCGCGTGCTCGAAGTCCCCAAGCACGAACCCTGGGGCGCCAGCGTTCTGGATGTGAATGGCACGCTCATCCTGCCCTCGATCCTTCCCCGCCACTCGCGCTGTCCTCGAGCGCGCCGGCTTCCAATGCCGCGCGCTGGATCTCTCCGAGTTGCAGAAGGCCGAGGGCGGCCCCACCTGCCTCTCGATCCTGTTCCACGGGTAGTTCGCGAGTCCCGAGTCCCGAGTTCCGAGCGTTACATTCCTGAGAATGCCCACCGCTCCTGATTTCAGCTCCGAATTGAACCCCGGCCAGCTCGCCGCCGCTACGCACGGCGATGGACCGCTGTTGATCGTCGCCGGCGCCGGCACCGGAAAGACCCGCGCCCTCGTCTACCGCGTCGCCCACCTCATCGGCCGCGGCGTTCCACCGAATCGCATTCTGTTGCTGACGTTCACGCGCCGCTCCGCGCAGGAGATGCTCGCGCGCGCGGAACGCCTCGTCGGCGCCGCCACCGGCCGCGTGCACGGCGGCACCTTCCACGCCACGGCGCATCGCCTGCTCCGCGCCTATGGCCAGCACGCCGGCATCGCGAAGGATTTCACGATCCTCGATCAATCGGACGCCGAGGATCTCACCGGGATGTCGCGCGCGCACCTGGGTTTCGCACAGCGCAAATCGCGCTTCCCCAAGAAGGAGACGCTGCACCACATCTACTCGCGCCACGCGAACACGGAACTCGGCGTCGACGCGATCGTGCGTGACGAGTTCCCGCAGTTCGAAGCCGACATCCCCGACATCTTGCGCGTCTTCGCCGACTACACCGCGCGCAAAGCCGAGCGCAATCTCGTCGATTACGATGACCTGCTGCTGCTCTGGGCGATGATGCTCGAGCAAGCCCCCGAACTCGGCGCGCGCATCGCCTCGCTCTACGATCACGTGCTCGTCGACGAATACCAGGACACGAACGTCCTGCAGGCGCGCATCCTGCGCGGCATGGCCGCGACGCACAAGAACATCACCGTCGTCGGCGACGACGCGCAGAGCATCTACAGCTTCCGCGGCGCCACGGTGCGCAACATGCTCGACTTCCCCAAGCAGTTCGAGAACGCCACGATCGTCACGCTCGAGCAGAATTACCGCTCCACCCAGCCGGTGCTCGATGTGAGCAATGCACTCATTTCCCGCGCGCGGCAGCGCTACACCAAGCAGCTCTTCACCACGCGCACCGGCGGCGACCGCCCGTTGCTCGTGGCCGCGCGCGATGAGCACGAGCAAACCCAGTATGTGGTCGATCGGATCCTCGAACTGCACGAAGCCGGCACGCCGCTGCGCGAGATCGCCGTGCTCTTCCGCGCCGGCTACATGTCCGCCGACCTCGAGATCGAGCTCACGAACCGCCAGATCCCCTTCGAGAAATGGGGCGGCATCAAGTTCCTCGAGGCCGCGCACGTGAAGGACGTGCTCGCCTTCCTGCGCATCCTCGAGAACCCGCGCGACGAAGTGAGCTGGTTCCGCGTGCTCACGCTCCTCCCCGGCATCGGCGACATCACCGCGCGCCAGGCGCTCACGCTCATGGCCGAGCGCTCGTGGGATCCCGCCGCCTTCGCGCAGTGGACGCCGCCGCCGCGCGCGCGGGTCGCGCACGCATCGCTCTCCCTCCTTCTAATGGTGCTCAGCAAGCCCGATCCCGCGGGCGCCGAGCGCACGGTGAGCGAGGAGATCGCGGCGCTGCGCGCGATGTACGACGAGATCCTGCGCGAACGCTACGACCGCGCCGAGCCGCGGCTCGCCGACCTCGCGCAGCTCGAGGTGATCGCCGGCTCGTTCCCCAATCGTGCCGCGTTCCTGAGCGAACTCGCCCTCGAACCGCCGAGCGCCACGCACGACTTCGCGAGCGGTGCGAACACGGAAGAGGACGCGCTCATCCTCAGCACCGCGCACAGCGCCAAGGGACGCGAGTGGGATGCCGTGTTCATCATCTGGGCCGTCGACGGCTGGTTCCCCTCGAATCGGTCCCTCGGCTCCGACGAAGATACCGAAGAAGAGCGCCGCCTCATGTACGTCGCGATGACGCGCGCACGGAAACATCTGCACGCCGTGTATCCGCTCAACGCCTATCAGTCGCGGTTCGGCACCGAGTACTCGGTGGACCAGCTCAGCCGGTTCATCGACACCGGCGTGCGCGACCTCATGACCCGCGTCGCCGCCGCTCCCGATGTGCTGCCCGGCCCCGGCGCGAACGCCGCGCCCTTCACGGGCCAGCCGGTGGACCTACGGGCGCTGCTGCGCGGGCGCTTCGGCGCCGGCTGAGCTCACCCACTCGCGCACCGCGGCGAACGGTTCCTTCGGCCGTGCGCGCGCCAGCTCGGTGATCTTCGCGATCGCGCGATTCAGATCGTTCCCCTCGTGCGCGTACACCGCGTCGAAGTCATCGAGCCCGGTGCGATAGAGCCGGCGCGACATCACGGTCACGTTGTCCAACCGCAGGCCCAACGGCGCCCCCGGCGGCACGCCCGGTACGTTCGGCCGCACGTCGCGCGTGAAATACTCCCGCATCCGGGTGAACACGGTGTCGCGCGCCGCCAGCCGCGCGGCGCGATCACCCGGGTGCGCCTTGAACGCCGAGTCCACGGAGTTGTATACGGTGGTCCAGAAACGCCCGAGATATTTCTCACGCTCCCATTCCACGCGCTCCTTCGCCGCGTGCGCACTGTCGCCCCGCGCCTCGAAGAACCGCTCAGCGCCGCGCGAGCCCACGAAATTCGCGAAGCTTTCGTTGAACGCCGATGAACCCGGCGCGTAGAACGTGTTGTGCAGCAGCTCGTGGATCACTGTGTTCGCGAGCGACGTGCTGTCCTCGGCGAGCGTCGTGGAGAGCAGCGGGTCGTTGAACCAACCGAGCGTGCTGAACGCCGACGCCGGCCGCACGATCGTGTCGTAGCCCTCACGTTCGAGAGAAGCCGCTTCGGCGAGCGCGTCCGCCGCGCGGAAGAACCCCTTGTACGGCACGCTGCCCACGATCGGGAACCACCAGGTGTGGAACGCGAGCGTGTCTCGGTACGCGGCGGATACCACGAGCACGAGCGTGTCGTGATCGAGTGCGCTGTATGTGGTGAAGCTCTCGCGCGCATCGAGGTGCAGCGAGTCCGCGGCGAATCCGCGCGCCGCGAGTACGAGTCCGAGTTTGGCGCGCGTGGCCGCGTCCGTCGCCGGGTCCGCGACGAACGCCGCGATGGGATGGCGCCGCCGCAGGATCCGCGCCTCCGCCCATCCGGCGCGCGCGAGATACCGTCCCATCGGCGTCGCGACCGCGAAGAGCACGAGCGCAGCGATCACGAGCAGCACGCCGCGCACGAGCCAGCGGCGCGCGCGGCGCCAGGATGAGAAGGAGCCCGGCGACTGCTGTCGCCGGGCTCCCTCATTCGTGCCGTCGATCATGCCGTCACGGACACGCAGCCGCCGACGGACAGCGGAGGATGCTCACCTGCGCCGTGTAGCTCGACGGGAAGGTTCCGCCGCCCTGCTTGGCGAAGTGCAGCTGCATCGTGCCACCGCTCGACGGCATCGTGAGCTTCCAATACTCCATCGTACCGATGAGCATCGTCGATGTGGCCTTCCCGCCCACCGGCATCGTGCGCGCCACGACCGGGAATGCTGTCGGCAGCCTGCCGCCCGACGTCGTGAATAGACGGTTGTAGATCTGACGCAGGTTGCGCGACGCGAACCGATCGCGCGCAACTATGGTGTTGCGCGGGAATCCGGGCAGACTGTCGCCGAACACGGCGGCCGAGAAATCGCCGAAGAGTGCTTCGAACGGCTCGCCCGCCTGCGTCGCGACGTTCGTCACGCCGGTGAGCGATGTCTGATCGAGCTTGCCGAGGATCAGGCTGTCCTTCTGGTCCGCGAGCCATCGCAGGAACAGCCACGCGCCGCCGCGCTCCTCGAGCGAACCCGAACTCGCGAATTGCGTGATCGACGACCCGGGCGACGACTGCAGGAACGAGTACGAGTTCTCCAAGTCGCCGCTGATGAACCCCTCCGCGGAATCGGGGAAGAGCTGTGACGGATCCGTCCGCCCATTCGGCGGCGGATACTTGTTCTCGTAGTAACGCGATCCGAGTTCCTCCGCGATATGACTCATCCCTTCATTGAGCCACGTCTCCTCGCTCGGGCCACTGCGCAGGATCACATGCTGGTTCCACGAGATCATGTGCTGGAACTCGTGAATGAACGTCGGCAGGATGATCGGGCCCACGCTCGCCGCGCGAGTGAATGCAGCTGAAGGTTCCGAGCGAATCGGGCACCAGCGAATAGAAGATCTCGCCGTGGTTCGAATGCGAGCCGTTCGTCAGGTCGTTCCCGAAGAAGAAGCCGGCCACGAATCCGAGCGTCGCGCACTGGTTCGACGGCGTGATCTGGTTCACGTACGGCGTCATGAGCACGATCACGCGGCCGTTACCGTCAAGATCCGACGGCGCGCCGAACGCGACGGTATCGATGGGATAGAGGTCCTGATCGAACGTGTTCCCCATGGCCGTGATGTTCGCCGGGGTGAAACCGCCCGAGGGCGTACGATTGCTGACGAAGATCTCGATGTGGGAGCCGGAATACTTCAGCGTCGCCGTGTCGAGCTTGAACTGGGTGCAGTCGAGACTGACGCACACTTCGAACGTATCGGTGACGATCACTGGCAGCGTGCGCAGCGCCGACGTGGGGCGCCTCCGCGACGCCGTGATGTTGTGACCCGACGAGGCGATCGCGCGCTCGCGCTCGCGCAGGCCGTAATCGAACTTCTCCTGCATCCCGTGCCCGCGCCGTGCCCACGGCCGAACTCGATTCGCGTCGCCGGTCATCATGTACGGTGCGCGATCCTGCTGCGGCGGCGCGACGGCACCGATCTCATAGCCCACCGAAGTCGTCGGCCCCACGCCGCTCCCGTACTGCGGCGTCACGATGTACGTGGCACCATCCGGCGGCATCGTCGCGCACGGCGCGTCCGTCGCCGGAATGGTCGTGACCTCGTTGTCGGTCATCGTGAACGGCGTCCCCGTACATTGATCGGTCGTCTCGGTCGACGATGGAGCGCTGTTGCAGGCCGCGAGTACGGAGGCCGCGATGACGATCGGCGCACATGAAGAGAGTCTCATAGTGGTCCAGTGGTTAGTCGTAAGCGTTTAGAATTGCCGTCGTCGGCCGCAAGGCCTCACCGTCGAACTCGCCGCAGGCTATAATATAGCTCCGATCCGCCGCCGACAGACGAGCGCCGAGAGCCGAGCTTTGTCCTTCGTCCATCTCCACTGCCACTCCGAATACTCGCTGCTCGATGGCGCCAATCGCATCGACAGCCTCATCGCGCGCGCCCAGGAGTTCGAGATGCCGGCGCTCGCGATCACCGATCATGGTAACCTGCACGGGGCCTGGGAGTTCCAGGAACACGCGAAGAAGGCGGGGCTGAAGCCCATCATCGGCATGGAGGCGTACGTTGCCCCCGGCTCCCGCCGCGAGCGCGCCCGCGCCGCCCCCGGCCGCAAGCCGTACTTCCACCTCGTGCTGCTCGCGCGCGACGCCACGGGCTACAAGAACCTCGTGAAGCTCTCTTCACTGGGGTACACCGAGGGCTTCTATTCCCGCCCCCGCGTCGACCGCGAGCTCCTCGAACAGTACGGCGAAGGCATCATCGTCAGTTCCGCCTGCATGGCGGGCGAGGTCGCGGTGCATCTGCTCGACGGCCAGCACGACGCCGCGCGAGCCGCCGCCGAGTGGTACGCCGAGCACTTCCCGGGCCGCTACTATCTCGAGGTGCAGGCGCACGACGCCGCCGGCCAACAGAACAAGCTCAACGCGCTGGTCTTCTCGCTGGCCGATGAGCTCAGCCTACCCGTGGTCGCCACTAACGACGCGCATTTCCTGCGCGCGCAGGATCACGACGCGCACGATGTGCTCCTCTGTATCGGCCTTCAGAAGGACCGCGGCGACCTCGACCGCATGAAGTACGATGAAGGGCTCTTCTTCAAGAGCGCGCCGCAGATCGCCGAGTATTTCCCCGGGCGCCCGGACGTGCTCGAGAACACGCTCAAGATCGCGAGCGAAGTGAACGTCGGCTTCGAGAAGAAATATTTCCTGCCGGCCTTCCCGCTCCCCGCCGGCGTCAAGACCGAGAACGATCTCCTCGTCACGCTCGTCGAAGCCGGCGCGCGCGAACGCTACGGCGATACGCTCCCCGCCAACGTGCGCGAGCGGCTCGACTACGAGCTCGGCGTCATCACGAAAACGGGATACGCCGGCTATTTCCTCATCACGTGGGATTTCATCAAGGCCGCGCGCGATCGCGGGATCCCCGTTGGGCCCGGCCGCGGCTCCGCCGCCGGTTCCCTCGTCGCGTACTCGCTGCGCATCACGGACGTCGATCCGCTCCAGTTCGATCTCCTTTTCGAGCGCTTCCTGAATCCGGAACGCATCTCGATGCCGGACATCGACGTGGACTTCTGCTTCGAGCGCCGCGGCGAGGTGATCGAATACGTGCGCCAGAAGTACGGCCGCGATTCGGTGGGACAGATCATCACCTTCGGCACGATGAAGTCCCGCGCGGTGGTGAAGGACGTGGGCCGCGTGCTCGGCTTCACCCCCGCCGAGACCGACGCGCTCGCGAAGCTCATCCCCAACCAGCCGAACTTCTTCCTCACCGTGGCCGACGCGGTGAAACAGATCGCCGAGGTGAAGCAGCTCTACAAGAACGAAGAGCGCTACACACAGCTGCTCGACTACTGCATCGCGTTCGAAGGTCTCTCGCGCCACGCCGGCGTGCATGCGGCCGGCGTCGTGATCGCCCCTGGGCCCCTCGTGGACTACGTGCCCGTGTGCACGCAGACCACCAAGGGCTCGGGCGCCGGCGACGAAGAGACAGTCGTCGTCACGCAGTACGACATGACGTCGCTCGAGAAGGCCGGCATGCTCAAGATGGACTTCCTCGGCCTCACGACGCTCACCGTGATCCACGACGCGCTCGCGATGATCGAGGCCCGCGGCGGCGGCAAGCTCGACATGCAGAAGCTGCCGCTCGACGACGCGCCCACGTATCGCATGCTCCGCGCGGGCCGCACCGCCGGCGTCTTCCAGTTCGAGTCGGCGCTCGCCACGGATCAGCTGCGCAACATGCGCTGCGACCGCTTCGACGATCTCGTCGCGAGCAACGCGCTCATGCGCCCGGGCCCGCTCGACGCCGGCATGCACAAGGTGTTCGCCGCGCGCAAACGCGGCGACGAACCGGTGAGCTACGCGCTCCCCGAGCTCCGCGAGGTGCTCGAGCCCACGTACGGCGTGATCACCTATCAGGAACAGGTGATGCGCATCGCGCAGCAGCTCGCCGGCATCTCGCTCGCCGAAGCCGACGTGCTGCGCAAAGCGGTGGGCAAGAAGGACGCCGCGCTGATCAAGGCCGAGCTCGACAAGTTCATCGAGAAAGCGGTGGCCAAGGGCCACTCGCGCCGGATCATCGAGGAGATCGCCGGCCAGCTCGAGACCTTCGGCCGCTACGGATTCAACAAGTCGCACTCGGTGGCGTACTCGATCCTCGCCTATCAAACGGCCTGGCTCAAGACGCACCACCCCGCCGAGTTCATGGCGGCGCTGCTCAGCTCACAGATCGGCGACGCCGACTCAGTCGTGAAGTATATCAACGAAGCGCGCGAGCTCGGTCTCGAAGTGCTCCCCCCCGACGTGAACGAGATCCGGCTACAAGTTCACGGTCGTAGGCGATAAGCGCGTGCGCTTCGGACTCGGCGCCATCCGCAACGTGGGGCGCGGCGCGATCGATTCCATTCTCATGGCGCGCGGCGGCGGCACCTTCGATTCGTTCTTCGATTTCGTGGAGAAGGTCGACCTCCGCATCTGCAATCGCCGCGTCTTCGAGGCGCTCATCGCCTCGGGTGCGCTCGATTCACTCGGCGGCCATCGCGCGCAGTACACCAACGCGCTCGACGGCGCGCTGCAGGAAGCCGCGCTCCGCCAGGAAGAGCGCGTGAGCGGGCAAGGCTCCTTGTTCGGCGACTCGGCGGCTGTTGCAGGTTCGACGCACGCGCCCTTGGTCCGCACGCTCCCCAACGTCCAGCCGCTCACCGACGTCGAGCGCCTCGCCGAGGAGAAGAAGATCCTCGGCTTCTACATCAGCGGCCACCCGCTCGAGCCCTTCCGCACCGAGGCCGAGTTGTTCGCGAGCCACACCGTGAGCCAGCTCGGCCCGTGGACCGACCAGACGATCACGCTGGGCGTGGTCGTCACCGCCATCAAGAAGCAGATCAGCAAGCGCAGCGGCGCCGAGTTCGCGCGGTTGACAGTCGAGGATTTTTCGGGATCTTCGGAAGTCCTCGTCTTCCCTGAAGCGTGGACGCTGCTCAGAGACCGCGCCAAGCCCGATGTGCCGGTGCTGCTCAAGGGGAGTTATTCCAAGCGAGATCAGGGCGTGGAGCATCCGACCTTCATCATCGAGACGCTCACGCCATTCGTCGAACTGCGCGCCATGGGCAACGTGGCGGTGGCCATCGAACTGCCGCCTGGCCACGGGGTACAGCCGGCGATGATGAAGGAGGTGCGCGACGTGGCCGAAGTGCACGCCGGTTCGGCACCGCTCGAGTTGCGCTGGCGCGACGACAGCGGCGCGACAACGCGGCTGCGGTCTCGCACGTTGAAGATAGCGGTCACCAGTGCGGCGCTCTCCGAGCTCCGCGCGCTCGTGGGCGACAGTCACGTCCGGCTCGTCAAGGGGAACTAGCATGGGCTCGACGATGGAGTTCGAACGGCCGATCCTGGAGCTCGAGAAGCAGATCGAGGAGCTCAAGAAGACCGGCGCGCAGGGCCAAGTGAACATGGACGCCGAGATCGCGCCGCTCGCGGCGAAGCTCGACGAACTGCGCCGCATCGTCTACGGCAACCTCTCGCCGCTGCAGCGCGTGCAGGTCGCGCGCAATTCCAAGCGGCCGTTCACGCTCGATTACATCGCGCTCGCCTTCACCGATTTCATCGAGCTGCATGGCGACCGCGCCTTCCGCGAGGATCCCGCGATCGTCGGCGGCTGGGCGCGGCTCGACGGCGAGACGGTCATGGTCATCGGCCACCAGCGCGGCCGCGACACCAAGGAGAATCTCAAGCGCAACTTCGGCATGCCCCACCCCGAGGGCTACCGGAAAGCGCTGCGCCTCATGAAGCTCGCCGAGAAATTCCAAGTGCCCGTGCTCACGCTCATTGACACGCCGGGCGCGTGGGCCGGACTCGGCGCCGAGGAGCGCGGACAATCCGAAGCGATCGCGCGCAATCTGCTGGAGATGAGCCGCCTCGAAGTGCCGATCGTCGCGACCGTGATCGGCGAGGGTGGCTCCGGCGGCGCGCTCGCACTCGGCGTCGCCGACCGCGTGCTCATGCTCGAGAACGCGATCTACTCCGTGATCACCGTGGAAGGCTGCGCCGCCATTCTGTGGAAGGACGGCAAGAGCGTCGAGATGAAGGAGCGCGCCGCCAAGGCGCTGCGCATCACGGCCACCGATCTCCTCGAGTTCGGCGTGATCGACGAGATCGTTCCCGAGCCACTCGGCGGCGCGCACATCGACCAAGCCACCGCCGCAAAATCGCTGCAGGCCGCGCTGACGAGTGCGTTGGATGATCTGCGCCGCGTGAAGCCGGATAAACTGGTGCGTCGGCGCAGGGAGAAATTCCTTCGAATGGGGATGGTCACGGAATAACGGCAGGCGGCGTGCGTGGCACCGCTGAACGGCGCGGTGCTGGTACCGCTAGAGGCGCGTGTAGCGTTGGCGTTGGGCGACCGCTAGCCCCGCGGGATCCGCAGTGACCCAACGCCAACGCCACACGCGCCTCTCAGCGGTACCAGCACCGCCCCTCGCGGTTCCAGTTCCGCCCCTCTGCCCTCAGCGAGTAGATTGTAGGGGTGCCACACCTCACCGAAGTCGCCTTTAAAGGCAACCGCAAGGAATTCTTCCTCTGGGAGGGCGAATCTCCTCTCGCGACACGCGCCAGCGTGATCGTGGAGGTCGATCGCGGCGAGGATCTCGGCAAGGTGCACGCCACCGGCGAGGCCGCCGAGAAGCGCTGCGCCGGCTGCGCGCACGGACTCGGCGCCACCGCTACGCCGAGCCACAAGATCCTGCGCACCGCCAGCGGCGAGGACGAGCGCAAGCACGCCGAGCTCCGCGCGCTCGATGAGGAGGCGCGTCGCAAGGCTGCCGAGCGCGTGCGCGAGCACAAGCTGCAGATGAAGATCAGCGACGCCGAGTGGCAGTGGGACAAGCGCAAGATCACGCTGTATTTCACGGCTGAGAAGCGCGTGGACTTCCGCGCGCTCGTGCGCGATCTCGCAGGACTGTTCCGCACCCGGATCGAACTCAAGCAGATCGGTGTGCGCGACGAGGCGAAGCGGCTCGGCGGCATTGGCCGCTGCGGCCGCGATTATTGCTCGGCGAGCTGGCTGCCCGATCTGCGTCCCGTGAACCTGCAGGCGGCGAAGGATCAGAAGCTGTCGCTCAATCCAAGCCAGATCAGCGGCGCGTGCGGGCGTCTCATGTGCTGCCTGCGCTACGAGCACGAATTCTACGCCGCCGCGCGCAAGCGATTCCCGAAAGAAGGGAAGGTCGTCACGACCGCGCTCGGCGAAGAGAAGATCGTGCTGAATGATATTTTCAACGATCGGGTGACGCTGCGGAACGCCGAAGGCGAAACGCGGATCATCACGCTCGTGGAATACAAAGCGGAGATCGCCGGCGTCTCGCAGCCTGCCGTCGTCGAAGAGGAGCGCGAAGACACCGGCACGCACGCGATCGTCGTCGACGGCGAATCGATCCTCGAGGATGAGCCTCGCTCGGCAGTCACCGACAGCCGACAGCCGACAGCCAGCAGTTCGCCGTCATCCGAAGCCCCCCGCCGCCGCCGCCGCGGGCGTCGCGGCGGCCGCCGCGAGGGCGGCGGTGGATCGTCGGGCCCGAGCAGCCCGCCTTCCGCGTCGTAGTCCGCGTGGCCCCTCGCAGGTTCTACCTCACCACCGCGATCGATTATTCCAACGGCGAGCCCCACATTGGGCACGCGTACGAGAAGATCGCCGCCGATGTGATCGCGCGTTATCGCCGGCTGAAGGGTGACGACGTGTGGCTGCTCATTGGGATGGACGAGCACGGCCAGAAGGTGGAGCAGGCCGCCGCGGCTGCGGGCGTTTCGCCCCAGCAGCAGACCGATCGCATCGCCGAAATTTTCCAGGAGATGTGGAAGCGGCTCAACATCTCGAACGATCAGTTCGTTCGCACCACCGCGCCCGCGCACGTGAGCGGCGTGCAGGCGCTCATCGAGCGGATCTTCCAGACCAATCCCGGCGATTTCTACGAGAAGGCGTACGCGGGCAATTATTGCGTGGGCTGCGAGAGCTTCAAGCAGGACGCCGAGATCAAGGACGGGAAGTGCATGCTCCATCCCACGCTCACGCTGGAGTGGGTGGAGGAGAAGAACTGGTTCTTCAAGTTGAGCGCGTACACCGCGCGCGTGCTCGCGCACATTCGAGCAGCATCCCGAGTTCGTGCAGCCTGAGAGCCGCCGTAACGAGATCCTCGCGCTGCTACGCGGCGGACTCGACGACATCTCGGCGAGCCGTTCGCGACTGAAATGGGGCGTGCCCTTCCCCCGCCCTACGAGCGACGGCGACAAACAGACCGTGTACGTCTGGTTCGACGCGCTGCCGAACTATCTCACCGGCACCGGTTTCCCCGATGCCGGCTTCGAGAACCGCTGGCCGGCGCAGTTGCACGTCATCGGCAAGGACATCACGCGTTTCCATTGTGTGATCTGGCCCGCGATGCTCATGGCCGCCGGCCTTCCGCTGCCTGAGAGAGTCTGGGCGCACGGCTTCGTGCAGCTCGCCGGCGAGAAGTTCTCGAAGAGCAGCGGCGTGAAGCTCGACCTGGGCGAGGCGATCGACAAGTACGGCGCCGACGCGTTCCGCTATTTCCTGATGCGCGAAGTGCCGTTCGACACCGACGGCAATTTCAGCTGGGAGCGCTTCGACGACCGCTACAACGCCGACCTCGCGAACGCGCTCGGCAATCTCGCGAGCCGCACCATCGCGATGGTCGAGAAGTACTGCGACGGCGTCGTGCCCGTGAACGCCAAGCGGAGCTTCGAGCACTACGACGCCGCGATGGACGGCCTCATGCTGCACGAAGGTCTCGCGAATCTCCTCGCGCGCGTGGCCGCGATGAACCAGTACGTCGACCAGCAGGCGCCCTGGAAACTCGCGAAGGATCCCGCGAAGCGCGCCGAGCTGGAGGAAACACTCGCGACGCTGATCTACGTGATCGCGAGCGTCGCGCGATGCATCTCGCCGTTCATCCCCGAGAAGTCCGCCGAGCTCTGGAAGCAACTCGGCGCGCCGGGGCGCGCGGACGAACCCGGATCACTCGGCAAACTCATCGAGCCGAAGGGCTGGCGAGTGAAGAAGGGCGACGCGCTGTTCCCGAAGCCGGAGCCCGCCGCCTAGGCAGATCCGCCCTAGTCTAGCGCGCGAGCAGCTCCACGCCGATCGCAGTCACCGCGTCGAAGGTCGCCTTCGCGGATTCGATCACCGCATCCACCTGATCGGCGGCGACGCCTGAGTCCAGCTCCGCGCGGAACGCCTGTCACTTCGCGGTCTGCTCGTCGCCATATGGGTCCAGAAATCTTGTGCCCTGCGAGCCCTCGAGGAAATACGCCTTTCGCACCGCGCGCGCGATGAACTTGCTACCGTTGGTGCTCCCTTCCAGCACATACAAGGGACCCAACAACTCGTTGCCTTCGGCCGCGCCCCATTGCGCGAGCAACCCAATGAACGCCCTTGTGCTCGGCAACGCCTCGCGCGCCTTGGCCGGAAGCCCAAAGAACGTCAGATCGGCGTCGAGGTCCGCTGTCCGGTCGCGCTCAGCAGAGAAAATGGCCGACTTCCCGGGTCGCGCGCTGAATTGCGCCGCCATTGCGCGGTAGACGAACCACATCTGCCCCAACCAGCCGATGTAGCCGGCCGTCTCGAGTTTGCCGCTCACGAACTGTCGCTGGAACTCGGACTGCTCTGCGTTCTTATGGTGGGTTGAGTGCGTTCACGGAGCGCGAGGGCCGACGACAAGGCGGGGACAGCGGTCTGGTCGCTCAAGGACACCCTTTCATGGCGAGAAGCGCAGGCAGGGCTAGCCAGATCAGCCCCTTGAGCAGAAAGAGCAGGAACGCGACGATGGACAGGTTCCTGGTCAGCTTCCGCATGAGCGCTTAGATGAGAATGGCTTTCACCTACCGTTCGCGCCTCAAGATCGGTATCCCGATAGATTTTGTCAACAATCAAACACAGCCCTACTTCAGCACCGCAGCAAATGGCGCCAAACTGCCGTCATTCGGCGCGGGCTTCACTCCCAGCAGATCGGCCAGCAATGAGTACACGTTCACGTTCTCGAACGCGGGGATCGTCGTCCCCGGCTTGAACGCCGGCCCGTGCGCAATGAAAAGCGCTCGCATATTCGGGTCCGCGTTATCGTATCCATGCGCGCCGCCCAATTTCGATGGTTTGGCGTGCCGCCACGTGATGCTCCAGCCGTCGTCGGTCACGGCCACTACTGCGGTGATTCGCTGATTGCAGCAGAAATGGAGCCGAGCCGGGATGCTGTCGCGCGGCCAAACGGTAAGGTGGGGAAGCTTTCGCAGCTGGCGCACGAGCGCTGAGTCGTTCCCGTCGCGCGCGCTGATCGTGAGCACCGGCGACGTCTCGCCGACCACGCGCACGCTGGCGGAATCGACCACGTCGTCCAGGTAGATCACGCGATCCTTCGATACGGCCGACATGCCGTGATCGGCCACCACGATGAGATTCACCTTGTCGTAGAGGCCGCGCGCGCGAAGTCCATTCACGAACATCGCGAGCATGCTGTCGGCGCGCAGCACCTGCGCGGCGGTCTCGGGCGCGTCGGGGCCGAACGAGTGCCCCGTGTGATCGGGCTCCTCGAAGTAGCCCATGATGAGGTGTGGCCGCACCGAATCCGGTAGCGACAGCCAACTCAGGATCTGCACGATGCGCGACTCGAACTGGATTCGCGTGTCGAACGGGACGAATATCGTCGGCTGGACCCCGCCGATCGGTGCTTCGCTGCCCACCCAGAACATCGAAGCGCTGCGCAACCCCTGTTTCTGCGCCGTGGCCCAGATCGGTTCCCCGCCCCACCACCGCGCCTCCTTCGCCATCGCGCCGGTATAGATGAACATGGCATTGAACGATGGGTCCCAGAACCGGTTGTTCACGATCCCCGTATGCGCCGGGTACAATCCCGTCGCCAGAGTGTAGAAATTGGGAAAGGTGAGCGTCGGGAAGCTCGGGATCATCGCCTCGGCGAGCACCCCTTCTCGCGCAAGCATATGGAACGTAGGCGCAGAATCCTGATCCAAATACCGCCGGGCGAAACCGTCGAAAGCGAGAACTACGACTGCAGGCTGTCGGCTGTCGGCTGTCGCATGCGGCGCTTGGGCCGTGGAAGCCGAGACCGTCGAAAGGGTCCAAAGGCCAACTACCGCTAGGACGCGAAGTGGGGTATGCATTGCTATGATGTCGGAGGGATTTCGGAGGTTGTCAATCCGGGAACCTGCGGCGAGCGTATGTATTCATATGGCGTACCAAGACCACCATCCAACACAACGATGACCAATCCCGATCAGGGGAGCGACCCCAAGTTCGCTCCCTCCACGCGCCGCGCGTTCCTCGCGGCTGGCGGCGTGCTGGCGGCCACCGCGATGCTCGCGGCGTTCCGCCGCCGGATCCCCGCCCAGACCATGACCGAGACCGAGATCACTCCAATGACCGACGTGCTGATCGTCGAATTCGGCGCCGACGGCAAGAACCTCGGCGCGAAAAAGGTACCGAAGGTGGTGAAAACCGACGCCGAGTGGCGCACGCAGCTCTCGCCCGAGTCGTACATTGTCACACGGCAGGAAGGCACCGAGCGCGCGTTCACGGGGCAGTACGACGAATTCAAGGATGTCGGGATCTACCGGTGCATTCGATTGCGATACCGCGCTGTTCAGCTCCGCCAACAAGTTCGATTCGGGCACCGGATGGCCGAGCTTCTGGCAGCCGATCGCGAAAGAGAATGTGCTGGAGACGCCGTACACCGGCTATGGTGCGCTGGCGGAGATCAAGTGCAAGCGATGTGATGGGCATCAAGGGCATGTATTCGAAGACGGGCCGAAGCCGACTGGGTTGAGGTACTGCATTAATTCAGTGGCGCTGAAGTTCGTGAAGCTCGCTACTGCCTGACCGCTGACGGCGGGACTGGTACCGCTGACGGCGGGGTTGGAACCGCAAGATTCGTGTCTAGCGTTGGCGTTGGGGACTGCGATCAGGAGTCGGCCTGTTCTGGCTCTGGCGGTGCGACGGCGCTCGGCTTGCGCAGAAGCTTGGTCATGATGCGAATGATCGACGTGTGGAGCGACATGCGAGCTTGTGTAGCGCGGTGCGCCGAGCGCGTCGCGTGCCTTGTAGTACCAGTCGCGCGATTCACGAGCAGAACCGAGCGCGTAAGCAGTAGAATCGCAGGCGATCCTTGCGGCCATTGCGGCCGTATCCTTCGGCGATGTTCGCGCTGATCGATCCGGTCGCGCGCACCAATTGCGGGGCAAGGTCTGCGAACCCGGGTTTTCGCGCAAGCCAGCATGCTCGCGGCGCCCGAGATCACCCGCATAAAGGGCCGCACGGTACACCCGCAGTCCCCAGAGCGGATCCGCGCGCACTTCGGCGGGAATTGACGACTCCCACGCTGCGTAGCTCAACCGGCTCCTCCGCTTTACGCGAGGAGCCAATGATATCGCTGAGCAATGAGCGTTCTGGCACCATGTTTCTGCGTTGAGAGGCATTTCGCGGTCTGACCGGCGCTCGCATTCCCAACGCCAACGCCACACACGCCGTTAGCGGTACCAACCCCGCCGTTAGCGGTAAGTCGGAACTCGCCCCACTCGAGAAGTGTTGATACAATGCAGTCGACCATCAATTCCGAGGATCATTAAGATGCGTACCACCCTCCCTCATTTCCTCATGATGTTTGCCATGCTCCCCCTCGCCCTCGCCATGGGCTGTGGAGTAGCCGGCGCGACCGTTCCCGTCCCCGATCCTGAAAAGAATACCGCGCTGACCACAGCCCCCGGCCGCGACACGGCTGTCTTCGCCGGCGGCTGCTTCTGGGGGATCCAGGCGGTGTTCGAGCATGTGAAGGGCGTGATCTCCTCCACCTCCGGCTACGCCGGCGGCGAAGCGGGCACGGCCGACTATGAGACGGTGAGCACGGGCACCACGGGCCACGCGGAATCGGTGCAGGTCATCTACGATCCGAGCCAAGTCACCTACGGCGATCTGCTCAAGGTGTTCTTCTCGGTCGCGCACAATCCCACTGAACTCAACTACCAGGGCCCCGACCACGGCACGCAGTACCGCTCGGCGATCTTCTACATGACGCCCGAGCAGGAGAGTGTCGCGAAGGCCTACATTGCGCAGCTCACGGCCGCAAAGACGTTCAGCGGCAAGATCGTGACGGAGGTCACTCCGCTGAAGAAGTTCTACAAGGCGGAGGACTATCATCAGGGATACCTCGATAAGCACCCCGACCAGCCGTACATCGTGTACAACGACATTCCGAAGGTCGAGGCGCTGAAGAAGGAATTCCCGGCGCTGTACCAATAACTACCGGGACTCGGCGCTCGGGACTCGGGACTCAAAAACGGCGCCGTCCGGCTGCGTAACAGCCGTGACGGCCGTCTCCCGCCGGGAGTCTTAAGGGTGTAGTTTTGTACCCCCGAGTCCCGAGTCCCGAATCCCGAGTAGTTTGAACTCTCCCCGCCGCTGGACCATCCTCCTCGTCCCCCATGGTGGGGAACGTGCGCCGCGCCAGCTCCAGCTTTCGGAGCGGGGCGCGCGTTGGCTCGTGGCCGGACTCGGCGCGCTGGCACTCGCGGCGGTGGTCGGGGTGACGATCGGCATCCACAGCATCAGCAGCTTCGCGCGCGGGCAGGACGACGCGAGCTTGCGCGCGGCGGTCACGACGCTGCGCGCGCAGATCGACACGCTCACCGGAACGCTTGATGAGATCGACCGGCGCGACACGGAGATCCGGCTCCTCGCGGGCCTTTCTTCGGATGACACGTACGCCGCGCGCCACGATTCCACGAAGCGTGGCCTGACCGCGCTCGGACTCAACACCGACCAGCCCGACATCGACGGGATGATCGTACGCGCCAAGACGCTCTCGGCGAGCTTCGCCGAAGTGTCCGACACGCTCCGCGCCGGCGCCGCGAAATTCCAGTCGATCCCGAGCATCATGCCGACCGCCGGCTGGCTCTCGAGCAGCTTCAGCCGCTCGCGATTCCATCCGATCCTGCACATCGCGCGGCCGCACGAGGGCATCGACGTGAGCGCGCCGATGGGCGCGCCGATCGTCGCGCCCGCGGGCGGCGTCGTGATGGCGGTGCGCCGCGAAACGGGCTACGGCAACGTGCTCGAGATCGATCACGGCTTCGGCATCACCACGAAGTATGCGCACTGCTCGCGCATCGTCGTGCGCCCCGGCCAGAAGGTGAAGCGCGGCCAGGTGATCGCGAACGTTGGCAACACGGGACTCTCCACCGGGCCGCATCTGCATTATGAGATCCACGTGAACGGACGTGCGGTGGATCCACTCACGTACGTCCTTCCCGGCACGGCGATCCCCGACTGACTACGAACGGCGTGAGTCGTACCCCCAACGCCGTTCGTCGTACCCCGAACACCGTGAGTACCGAGTCGTGCGTCGTACTGACTGTACGGCGTGACTCGCACCCCTGAACTCCGTGCGTCGTGAGTCACTCACGGCGTTCGGGGCGCGACGCACGGAGTTCGGGGTACCACACACGCATCACAGTCAGTACGACGCACGACTCGGCACTCACGGCGTCAGGGTTACGAGTCACGGTGTTCGGGGTTCGACTCACGCCGTTCGGGTTCGCAGGATGTGAAAAAGCCCGGGTCAGCATCGACCCGGGCTCTTTCATTTCGTTCGTCGAACTACCGGGATCTCAAGTCCCCGGCCGGTTCACTTGCCCGACGCATGCCGCTCCAACCAGATCCACCAGATTCTTCGGATTGGTCGGATTCGCGGCGTTGTTCCCGTTCATCGGCTGTCCGCCCGGAACGGTCGCCGGAACGTTCGGATTGGCCGACTGTTCCGTGATGCCGATCGGCAACCGCGCGGGCACATACGGCCCCACGCTTCCACCCGGCGAGATCATATTCGGCGTCGTCGGCACGTTCGGATAGCAGGTGCGGAGGTAGTCATCCCACACTTCGACATTGAAGAAGATGTGGATGTACTTCTCACGAATGATATTCTGGTGGAGCACCGCGCCCGATGAAGCGAGCGCCGCACCTCCCACGGTCGCACGATACGCATTCAGGATCGCCAGCGGCGTACCGCCCACCGACGTGCCGTTGATGAGGTTGGCTTCCGCCAACAGCATTCTGGTTCTCGACGTACGTGACGATCGGCACCGGCGTCGTGGCTTGTGTCGCGAACGCCGCCACACCCGGCAACGACGCGTCAGGCGCCGAGCCGAACGTGCTGTCACTTGAATTCGGCAGGTAGTAGACGGCCAGCAGCCCCGTCTCACCAGCCTGCTTGATCAGATTGATGTGCATCGCACTCGGCTCCACGTCGCCCTGACGGCTGAACAGGAAGCTGAAGAACAGGTTCTGTTCTCCCGGCGTTCCCGTGTGGGTCGTGGACAGATCGCCTGCCGAGCTGGAGATCCCGATCTGCGTGTACTTGATCACAGAGTCGAGGATCGCCGCGCTGTATGTCGTAGTGCCCGTGCGCGCGGTGTGCATGAAGAACCGCGCCTTTAGCGTGTTCGCGGCCGCGACCCACTTCGTGTAGTCGTTGGTGTAGAAGAAGTCGGCCACCGGTCCGGCGTTCGCCGTGGACGGCGCGCTGTTGAGGTCGTTGATCGCGTTGTTCAGCGTCGTCTGCACCTCATCGTACACTGTTGCCTGCGCGTCGTACGTCGGCTGCGCGGTGAGCGCGTTGCTGTACGGGATCGCGCCGAAGATGTCGGCGGCCGTTCCGATGTACAGCGCCTCGAGCACCTCCGACTCACCACGCATCTTCAGATTGCCGCTCTTGGTGGTCAGGGTATCCACTTGCCGCAGATCCACGAGCCCGCCGGGGCCGTACGTCTGGTTGAAAGCGCCATCGGCGGTGTTCTGATCGGTCCCGGCCTGGAAGCGTGCGTAGTTCTGCCACTGCCGGTTCACGCCGGAGATCTGCTGCGCCCACAGGAAGAACAGCATGAACGGATAGTTCTCCCACTGCGCCATCACCGCCACCTGCGAACCGACCCAGAGCTGGTCGGCCGTGGCGGACGTCGGCTGGTTGGGATTGTTGTTCAGCCCAGGACCCTTGAGGAAGTCCGTACAGGCGGCCAGCAGCAGCACCGAACTCGCCGCTGCCAGTGCGAGCTTGAGTTGCTTCTTCATTGTGCTCACCTCTGGTTAGCGGTTGAGGGTGATGGACATCACGAACGAACGCGCCTGCGGATTGCTGAACCAGTCCACACCCTGCACCAGCGCTACGCCCTCGAGATTGAATTCGGGGTCGATGCCGGTGTACTTGGTCCATGTGTACAGGTTTCGGCCGGCGACGCGCAGCTGAAGGCTGCTCAGGCCAAGGTTGTGCGTCACCCAGCGGCCATCCCAGGTGTAAGCGAGGGCGATCTCGCGGAGCTTGGTGAATCCGGCGTCTTCCACGAAGCTGGCGGTGTTGTTGCCGAACGACCCGCCGTCTCCCTGGAACCAGTTCGCGTCGATGAGTACGGCCTGCCCGGCGCCCGGTCCGGCGACTGCGCCCGGATCGATCGACGTGCCGAAGATCAGGTTCTGGCCGCGAACATCGGTGTCTCTGTGCGTGCCATACACGTACAGCGCGCCGCGGGTGCCGTTGTAGGCCTGGCTCCCATTGCGAATGTCGAACAGGAACGAGAACTGGAGGTTCTTGATCGGCGTGAGGGAACCGCGGATCGCGCCCGTCCAGTTCGGCTGGGCGCTGCCCAGCGGGATGTTCGAATCGGTATTGATGATCGGGAAGCCATCGGCGCCGATATACATGGCGTTCTTGGCGTAGCCCGTACCGCAGCCGCCACCCGACGTCGGCGTGTTGTCGATGTCGACATTGGCGACGGTCTCGCCCTTGCCGCAGCGATAGAAGTCATATCCGTAGATCGAACCCACGGGCGACCCGACGATCGCGACCGCGTTCACGATGGAGTTGGGCAGGAAGACGATCGAATGCGTTGTGGATGGCATCGACGTTGTTCCGGTTCTGCGCCCAGAGCAGGCCAAGCGACCACTGCATATTCGCCTGCGGCTTGGAATTGAAGTTCCACTGGACCTCGTAGCCCTTGTTCGAGATCGTCGCGCCGTTCTGCACTTGGCTCTGGTAACCGCTCGAGGGAGGCAGCGGCACCTGGAAGATCACGTCGTACGTCTTGCTGTTGTAGTACGAGAAGCTCATGTCCGACATGCCATTGAAGAAGCCCAGGTCGAAACCCGTCTCCCACTCTTTCGAGCGCTCCGGCTGCAGCCCATCGTTGCCGAGTTTCGTGGAAGACGTGAGTCCCGGGATCCCCTCGTACACGCTATTGAGGAACCCGACACCGCCGTACTCGTAGATCTTGTTCACCTGATAATTGTTGAGGGTCGAGTAGGCCTGCGGTTCCTTGCCCGTCTCGCCGTATGCCGCGCGCAACTTGCCGTACTGGAGCCAGTCGCGGGTGCCCGTGGTCTTGGTGAACGTCCACGCCGCGCTCGCCTTCGGGTACCACGCCCGCGGATCGTTCTGGGCGAAGGTCGAGAAGCCGTCGTTGCGGATCGCGGCGGTGAGGTAGAGCTGGTCCCACAGGTCTGCGGTCGCCTGTGCGAAGTACGACTGGCGGTGCACCAGCGTCTCATCGTCGTTCGGGAACCAGCTCACGGTGTTGCTGATCGTGTAGGGAAGCGGTGAAATGAGCGTGAAGCCCTGAATGAAATTCTGGTTGAACGACTGGCTGTTGAGATCGTTGCCCAGCGTGATCGTGCCCGAGAAGTTCGGGTTGAACGTATGCGACCCGATGATCGTCAGCAGGCTCGACACGATGAAGCTGTTCATGTCGGTGCGGAAGATCTGCCCTGTCGGGAATCCCGAGGAAGTCAGCGGGAACGCTTCCAAACGCTGGTCGGCGTAGTAGTCGACGCCCGGCGTCCACTGGACGGTCAGATAATCCTGCGGCGTCCAGTTGAACATGAAGTTGCCGTAGAAGCGGTTCAGGTCCTGCGTCGCCGGCATCGAATTCGCCACCCAGATCGGGTTATCGAATCCACGGCCGGTCGTGCTGGAGAAGGCGCTCGGATTCGGATACCGGAACGCCCGCTGCAGTCCGGACGCGCTGTCGAGGTAGTAGAAGTTGTTGAAGTTCGCGGGTGTGCGCAGCGAGCCCAGCATGATGCCGTCCACGTTGTCGCCACGCTGGATGAAATTGCCGGTGACGTTCACGTAGTTGAAGTTCGCCGAGATCTGCATCTGGTCGGCGATCATCTGCGAGCCCTTCAGCTTGAAGGTCGCGCGGTTGTAGTCGTTCTGATTGCCGGTCACGTCGCCCGCGTTCGCCGAGTATCCCGCCGAGAAGTAGAAGCTGCGGCGGTCATCGCCGCCCGACATCGACAGGATGTTGTCCCACAGCGTACCGGTGGTGAACATCTCACCGAAGTGATCGTACGTCGTCGTGCCGGCCGGCAGCGCCGGGCCCCATGAACGTGCGGTGCTCATCGAGCAGTCGCTGCCGCCGTCGGTGCTGCCCGGGAGTGACGTGGCATCGCAGGTCGCCGCCACGCCGTCCGTGCCCAGCCCGTACGTGGTCTGCAACGGGTAACCCTGGGTGACGTCGTTCAGCGAGAGTGAGCTCGTGAACGAATAGCGCGTCTGACCCGACTTGCCGCTCTTCGTGGTGATCAGCACCACGCCCTGCGACGCACGCGCGCCGTAGATCGCGGCGGCCGCGGCGCCCTTCAGGATCGTCACCGATTCGATATCGTTCGGATTGACGTCGGCAATGCGGTTCGACGTGACCACGCCCTGCCCCTGATTGCCTATGGCGTACTGGTCCGTGCTCACCGACGAATTGTCGAGCGGCACGCCGTCCACGACGAACAGCGGCTGGCCGTCGCCGGTGAAGGACTTGAGGCCGCGGATCTGGATCGATGTGGAGGATCCCGGATCGCCCGAGGACGATTGCACTTGCACGTTCGGCGCCTTGCCCGAGAGTGCGTTGGTCACGTTCGTCTCGTTGGATCCGGTGATCGCGTCCGCGTGCACGGTGTTCACGGTCTCACCGAGCTTCTCGTTCGTGGTCATGATCCCTTCACCGGTGATCACGACCTGCTGCAGCACCACGGCCTGCGCGCCGAGCACGAAGTCCATGGTCTGCGTGGTGGGCTTGAGCGCGATGAGCACGGACTTCGGCTTGAACCCGATCAGCTTCACGCTCAACGACGCCTGCTGGCTGTTCGCGCGGCCGGCGGGGATCACGATGCGGTACGTGCCGTCGTCCTTCGTCTGCGTGCCGAGGTTCATCTTCTCGATGTACACCTGGGCGCCGGCCACCGGAGCTCCGGCATCGCTGGTCACCTTGCCGGTGATCAGCCCTTCTTGTTGCGCCGCCGCCGCGAGGGGCAGCAGCGCAAGCACCGCGAGCGCTGACAGAACTCGCCACTTCATACGCGCCTCCTGGATTGGAGAACTCATTTGCGGAACCTTTCCGGAACGTTCGAGTAACACGTCCTGTCGGCCGCACCTCCTTTCCAGAGGTCCAGAACGGCGAGCGCACCGGTATATCCGGTACGATCGATCGGGCTGGAGCTGTCTGTCATCGCGAGCTTACGACTTGGTAACAGGGCTGTCAAGAACGCCCCGGCCGTATCGTAAGAATCCCCTGCGCTATCCTAAGAATCCACTAATTCGAGGAATTCGCGCGGCGGCGCGCCAGGGCGGCGTGCAATGAGGGCGCGGGGTCCACCGGATTCCCCCACTTCCCAATGTGGATCTCGAAGTGGAGATGCGCGCCCCACTTCTCGGCATTCCCGGAATCGCCGACGTACCCGATGATGTCGCCGGCCTCCACCCGGTCGCCGTTCTTCAGGTTGCGCGCGTAGGCATAGCGCGGCGCGCCCTTGTTGTCGCTCGTGCCGGGATCGTCGTTGTTGAGATGCTCGTACAGATAGACGTTCCCGTCATCGCCGCGCAGCAGGATGTGGTAGCCCTTCGGCTGCTTCGGCGGTGCACTGAGGATCCAGTCCACCGTGCCGTTCACCACCGCCATGATCGGCGTCCACTTGGGACAGAACATGTCCTGGCCGTGATGACTGCGGCCGCCCTCACGGTCATCGCCCCATCCGCTCGTGAATCGCACGGAATCGATCACGAGCGGGAACAAGATCGGCACGACCGGAGGCGGCGCGCCCGGCGAACCGGGCGGCGGTCCGCCGGCGCACGCGGCGATCAACACCACCGCGCACGCCCTCAAGCACGCCCGACCCTGACGCACGCTCTCACGAACGACTCTCGCGTCACGCCTTCACGCACGACTCACGACTCACGCCTCCACTGCTTTGATCAAGGCACTTTCTTCGACGGCGCCGGTGCGGGAGCAGGCGCCGGCGGCGGTGCCGCGCCCGGCTTCGTGAAGTCCACGGTGGGCGCGGTGCCCGCGCCGGCGGTGAGCGTCTCGAAGTATGGCTTCGCCTTCGCGCCGATCACCTTCGCCGTGAGCACGGTGGGGAATTGCCGGATGAACGCGTTGTACGCCTGCGCGGCTTGATTGTAATCGCTGCGCGCCACGGCGATCCGGTTCTCGGTGCCCGTCAGCTCATCCTGCAAGCGGATGAAACTCTGGTCCGCCTTGAGCTGCGGATAATTCTCCGAGATCGCGAGCAGCCGGCCGAGCGCGCTCGTGGTCTGCGCGTTCGCCGCCGCCATTTGCTCGGGATCGTGCGTGCCGATCGCGCCCACCAGCGCGCTGCGCGCCTCGGCGACCTTCGTGAACACTTCGTCCTCGTGCGCCGCGTATCCCTTCACCGTGCTCACGAGATTCGGGATCAGGTCGGCGCGGCGCTGCAATTGCACCTCGATCTGGCTGCGCGCGGAATTCGCCGCTTCGTCCATGGTCTGGATGCGGTTGTAGCCGCATCCCGCCATCGCGAGCGGGAGCACGAGAGCCAGCCACTTGTTCTTGCGCATCAGGGGATCTCCGAATCTGAAGAAAAGAAACTGCAGGCGTGAGTCGTGCGTGCAGGCGTTAGTCGTGAGACGTGAGTCGTGCGTGAACGAGATCTGCGCGATCACGACGGCCGGAAGGCGAGTTGCACGATGTACTTGCCCGGCTTCACCGCACCGGGTTCCGGCTTCCACGCGAGCGGCGCCTTCTCGTTCAGGCAGGTGTTCACCGCCTTCCCGGCCTTGGAGGTCCAGCTGTCGGCGCGCACGTGTGCGTCGGTGATGCCGCTGGCTTCCACCGTGACCACCATCGCAACGCCGCCGGCGAGCGACGGGTCGGCCTTCTGGCCGAACTCCTGGTAGCAGAACTTGCTGAACGACTGCTCGCGTTGCACCGCCTCCAGCAGCGCCGGCGGGGCCGGCGGGATCGGCTGGGCGATCTTGATCGGCGTGAAAGTGTCGGGCGCGGCCGGTGCGATCGCCGTCTTCACCGAATCGAGATTCAAGGGCGTCGTGTCCACCGCGACAGGCGCGGGCTTGGGTTTGTCCGGGCACGCCGCGAGGACGAGCGCGAACAAGAGCGCGAGCGGGAAGAGCGCGAGTCGTTTCATGTTGCTCCCATGCGATCGATGTAGTGCGCCAATTGCGTGGCGCCCGCGAGGTACGCCGAGAGGATGGCCGGCGCGTCGGCCGAGGGGATCTTCTCGCCGCGCGCGTGGTGCAGCGCCAAGTGGAAGGGTGCGGGATCGAATCCGGCGCGCGCGGCCGCGGCGGTCACGAGCGCCGCCGGGTCGGCGGGCACCATGTCGCCGTGCACGCGCAAGAGCGCGCGAAAGAGCACGAGGAATGCACCCACGCTCTCGGACAGCAGCGCGAGCTGCGGCTTCTTCGCGCCACCCGTGGCGAGGATGCCGCGGCGAAGCCGCAGCAGTTTCCCCATCGCTTCGTGCTCGAGATGCAGCCGGAGATCGGCGCGCTCGACCTGCATCGCATCGAGGGCGATCTCGCCGTAGAGCACACGGTGTGCGTCGAGCAAGTCGGCGTACTCGATCGGGAAGATGTCGGCGGATCCGTGGAATTCGTCGGACGTCATCGTGAGCAGCGGCGGATGGCCCGCCTCGGTCCACGCGGCCGCGATCGCCGCCTCGCGCGCGAGCGTCTCCATTGTGATGCGCGCGACTACCACGAGCACGTTGCTGCCGCGCGGCGTCGCGCCCGACGCGTCGCGCGCCGCGGAGCCGTAGAGCACGACGGCCACGAGCTCGCCGCCGAAGGCGAGCTTCAATTGGGACACGAGTCCGTCGAGCGTCATCTTGGCCATGGTCACCAACTCCCGCTTGCGCCGCCACCACCGAACCCCCCGCCGCCACCGAACCCGCCGAAACCGCCGCCGCCTCCCCCGCTCCAACTGCTGCCGCCGCCCCCGCCGCCAATGAACATTGGCGCCGCGCAGCCGACGCAACCGCGCCGGCCCATGAGCAGCCGCACCAAGTTAATGACGATTATGATGACGAAGAATATCCAGAACGGATCGATCCTCGGCAGGCGCGCGGGTGGCACGCGGATGGGTTGCGGCGCGATCGCGAGCGACGAATCGAGCGGGAAGTTGAACTCGCGCGCATAACGCTCGGCCACGCGCGAGACCATGAGCTCGATCGCGCCTCCGTAGTTCTGTTGACGGAAGAGCGGGATGGCCTCGTCGCGGATCTGCCCCGCGTCGCCGTCAGTGATGAACCCTTCCGTGCCGGTACCCGTCGCGACCGCTACGTGGCCGCGGCCGTCGGAGCTGGTCTCCTTGGGCACCACGAGGATTATGATGCCCGTGTTGCGCGCGGCATTGCCCGGCGCGGCCTTCTTGCCCACCTTCCATTGGCGGCCGAACTGGAGCGCCATGTCGTTCACATCGCGGTCGCCAATGCTCGGCATCGTGATGACGACGATCTCGCCGCCCGACTTCGCGCGCACATCATTTATGATGGCGCTCATGCGCGCGGCGTCATCGGCGGGAATGACGTTCGCGAAGTCGTTGATGTATCCGCGGGGTTCCGGCAGCGCCGGCGCCGCTTGCAGCACCCAGAGGGCGCCGATACCTTGCAGCGCTCTATGCCACACTCAGTGTGCGCCCTCATTGGAAGACTGCGGCGCGCCGCCCCCGCCCTGGCTCTCGCCGCGATCGCCTGCGCGCGCAGCGGCACCCTGCGCGTGGTGCTGGATTCTACCACCGTGCCCGGAGGCGTGGAAGTCCTCGCGACCCCGGTGGACCCCGCCCTGCTCATCGTGAACGATCCGGCGCGTCATTCGGCGGATTCGCTCAACGCGGTGTACCGGCGCGTGCGCACGGTGCTCAATGCGCGCGCCGATTCCATGGATCGCACGGACCGCCGGACGCCGGGATATGCATTGGCATACGCGGCGTTCACGCGCGACGCCGCGAGCGCCGAGAGTCTCCGGATGCGACGCGACAGCCTGCGCCTCCACGCCGGACCGGTGCGCGCACTCGACATTGAGGAACTCACGAAAGAAGCGACCGCCGCGGGCCGGACGCTCGCGCGCGAGAAGATCGTGAACGAACGGGCGTCGTTCTCGCTGACGACGGGCACATGGTACATTGTGACGCTCGGCGCACGGGGGGAGGCACTCGGTACTCCCAAGAGAGTCGAGATCGGCGCGGACAAGGTGGATACGCTCGCGATCAACAACTAACCGCGTGAGTACCGAGTCGTACGTGTTCGACCACGCAACGGCGCGAGGACCGAGTCGTCCGTATCGCGAACGGCGTGAATACCGAGTCGGTACTCACGCCGTCAGTGGTCCAATACGCACGACTCCGTACTCACGCCGTGCGTGCTCCAACACGCACGACTCGGTACTCACGCCGTTCGTAGTTACTTGGAGAAGGAGAAGCTGAAGGAGTACGTCCCGCCCCCTGCTTCGGACGGCGGGAACCTCCATCCCGAAATCCGCTGCTTGATGCAATTCTCTGCTTCCGATGATCCGGCGCCGCTCCACGTGCGGTCGCTGATCGCGACGTCGGTCACGTTCCCCTGGCCGGTGAGGGTCACCGCCGCCGTGACGGATCCGGCGAGGCTCGGGTTCACCTTCAGTCCGTATTCCTCATAGCAGAACCGGAGCTGCGAGTCGCGGCCGCGCACGTAATTGCCGAGGTCGG
Organism: uncultured Gemmatimonadaceae bacterium; assembly: GCA_963716745.1. Classification (GTDB taxonomy): domain Bacteria; phylum Gemmatimonadota; class Gemmatimonadetes; order Gemmatimonadales; family Gemmatimonadaceae; genus DATKOH01. The sequence continues at coordinate 2,629,615 of OY970320.1, read as the reverse complement.
ACGTGTTACGCCCGGGGCCGCCCGCGTTGGTCGCGTGGATCACCTGCGGCGCGGCGACGAGCACGCCGGAGTATCCGACGCCCGTGCCGCCGACGCCGCCAATCCCGCCGCCGCCGGTGCCCAGTCCGGTGCCGAGTCCGCCGCGTCCGGGCGTGCGCGATCCCTGTCCGCCCTGGCCGTAGCCGATCACCGCTTTCCCCTGCATGCCGGGCGAGCCACCGGTGGAGGAACTCACGTCCACGCCGCGCAGCGCGTTGGTCACATTGCCCACCATCCCGCCGCCGCCCTTCGAGGCGCCGCCGAACGCGTCGCCCATCTTCTTGATGTTCTTCTGATTCTGCCCTTCATTGCCGCCGGCGGGCTTGGGCGCGGGAGCCGCCGCCGCAGGCGCCGCCACAGGCGCGGCGGTCGGCGTCGGCGCCGGCTTCGCGTCATTCGAACTTCACTTCCACCGGCGTCTCCTCCGGCGGCAGCAGGCTGATCAGCGACTGCGACGATGGACCGAACCACACCATGAGCAGCCAGATGAGGCCCATGGATCCGGCGAGCACATAACTCCACAGGAGCGCGCGCCCTTCGGCGTCGGCGATCTCGAATCGCATGTTGCGCGTGAACGAGACCTCGTCCACACGCTTGCGGATCTCGGGCGGGCGCGAAGGCGGCTTGTTCATGTCAGCGCCCTCCCGTCGGCGGGGCCGCGGGCGGCGGCGCGGCGGTGCTGTCCACGACGGCCGTGGCTTCACCCACGCGCTTCACCTGCAACGAGATGTTCTTGAAGCCCGCGAGCCTGGATGTCTGCATGAGCCGCGCGAGCAGATCGTAGCGCATGCTCTTGTCGGCCTGGATCGCGAGCGGCGCATCCACCGGCTGGTCGGGCGCGATGCCATGCGCGGTCTTGATGGAATCGCCCGCTTCCTTGAGTGCAGCGAGCAGCACGGGGATCATGAGCGGCTGCGTGGGATCGGTTGAGACCGCCGCGGCCGCATTGAGCGTTCCGGTGACGCGCGCGCCGCCGAGCGTGAGGTCCCGCCCCACGCCCAGGGTGAGCTGCTGCAGCGCGCTGCTGCCCACCGACGCCTCGGGCAGCCGCACGCCAGCGGCCACCGGCGCGAGCTCGCCCACGGTCGCGCTGGTGAGCGCGAAGAACACGATGGACACGAACGTGTCCACGAGCGGCACGAGGTTCAGTTCCGTGATCCGGAACTTCGCGAACTGCGCGGCGCGCCGTTGGGCGCGGGCATCACGGCCCCGGGCGGCCATGCTACGCTCCCGGCGCGGCGGCGCCGCGCGAACGGGTGCCCAGCGAGATGCCGGTGAAGTGCGCGAGTTTGAGGTGCTCGAGCACGTGCACGAGGTTGTCGTAACTCACGTCGTCGTCCGGGATCACGGTCACATCGCTGTTCTGCGGATACTTCGTGCGGATCTCGGTCATCAGCGCCTGCAGCTGCACGAGCGATGCCGAATCGACGCCGTTGATCTGCCGATGGAAGCCGCCTTCCTCCGAGTGCTCGACGAGCATCTTCTCGTTGTCCACGCGCACGGTGAGCAGCAGGTCCAGCGCCTGGTCCGACTTCAGCTTGCTCATCTGCTCGGGCGTGGTCACCACCACCGGCGGCAGCGCGAGGTCGAAGCTCGTGAGCGTCGCGACGTCGGCGTTCTGCAGCGTGATGAGCGAGAAGAAGACGATGGACGTGAGGATGTCCACGAGCGGCACGAGATTGATGTTCCCGTGCGCCGTCAGGGGCGCGGCCGCCTTGCGCCGATTGGTGGATCGATGGAATAGCGAAGCCATATCGGATCAGCTCAGGTAAGTCGGACTACGGATGGACGCCGGCCGCGGCCGGACGTGCACACCGTCACTACCGGTTCCCGATGCGCACGTCGGGCCGGTCGATCAGCGCATTGATCAACCGCACCTGGAACTCGTCCACCTGCTCGATGATCCCTTCCGCCTGGCTCACAAGATAGGCGTGTCCCACCGACAGCGGGATCGCCGTGAGCAGGCCGAAGCCCGTCGCGTACAGTGCCACCGAGATACCCTTCGCCAGCTCTCCGCTTCGTGCGGCCGCACTGGCGAGACCGACCGACGCGAAGGCCGCCTGCAGGCCGAAGATCGTGCCGAGCAGCCCGATGAGCGTCGCGACGTTCGCGAGCATCGGGAGATAATGGAGCCGGCGCGTGAGCCGCGGGAGCACCGAGAGCGCCGCCGCGTCCGCCACGTTCTGCAGGTCCGCCTCGTCGCGGCTCCGGCTGCGCAGGATCAGCATGCCCATGTCCGGCAGCACGGCCTTCGACTGCTGGCAGAGTTTGATCGCGTCGTCGGCCTTGCCCGCGCGGACGAGCTGGATCACACGCTCGATGAATGCGCGGCCGTTGATCTTCGACCGGATCACGATCGTGTACAACCGCTCGAAGAATATCGCCATCCCGACGATCGCCGTCAGAAGGATGGGATACATGATCGGGCCGCCGTTCCGGAAATACTGGATGAGATTCATTCGACGCGGATCCTCCGTAGGATTTCGAACGCGGTCAGGGTTCAACGGGAGCCGCGCGGCGGCTTGCTGCCGGGCGTCCCCTTCTTCGTGGTGTCGGCCTTCACGGGCGCGGCCTTCTTGCCACCCAGGTTATTCACTTCCCGCTGCAGCGAATCCAGCCGCTGCATGCGGTAATTCAGCTCTTTGCGGATCGCTTCGATCTCCGCGACGCGGGCCGCCGAGTCGGCGGCGGTCGCATGCCTAGCGCCCGCGGGCGCTGCGCCGAGCGCGGCCTGATGCGCCTGGTTCTCGTTCTGCGCGCGCTGGAGCGAATCGAGACGCGCTTTGCGCATCGCCAGCTCCTTCCGCATCGCTTCGATCTCGGCCGCGCTCCCGCCAGGCGCGCTGCCTGGCGCGCCTCCGGGTGCGCCCGCCGCCGCACCGGCGGCCGCTCCACCCGCGAGCGCCACGCCGCCCACAGTGGTCCCGCCGCGCGCGATCCCGGCCGCGCTCGTGTCGAGCGGCAGACGTCCCGCCAGTTGGTTCGCGGGCGTGATCGCGTATCCGGCGGTCACCGATGGCCACGATCCCGATCCCATCACGGCGCTGGGCAGCCCGCCCGCCTTATAGTCGGGCACCTCGCGCGGACGCACGGTGACCACCTGTGGCGTCGGCGCCTGGCCGCGGATCTCGATCGTTTGCCCGGTCGTGGCCGGCTTCTTCACGGGCGGCTGCTGCGCCTGCGCACCACCGGCGACGGCCAAGACCATCACGAGCGTCAGCGCGACGATGAGCCGCGCACGCGTGCAGGTGCCGGTGCTCATCGCCCACCTCCCGATGTTGGTGGCTTCGCCGGTGCGGGCGCGGGCGGCTTCGCAGTAGCGGGCGCGGGCGGCTTCGCAGCGGCAGGCGCGGGCGGCTTCGCAGCGGCGGGCGCGGGCGGCTTCGCAGTAGCGGGCGCGGGCGGTGCGGGCTTCGCCGGCGCGGGCGCGGCCGGCGCGGGCGCCACCGCTCCGGGCGTCGCATCCACCTTGCCCGCGAGCGCCGCCTGCGCACGATCCACCCATGCGTTGGTGAACTTCTCCTTCACCGACTTGTCCACGAGAGCCTTCCAGAGCTTGTTCGCTGCCTGATAGTACGCTTCTCCCTGCTTCGCCGCACCTGCCTGCGCCGCCTGGCTCTCCTCCGGCGAGAGATCCTTCGGAAGCGTTACATTCGCCAGGAAGTTTCCATACTCCCACTGCGCGAGGCCGGCGTAGTAGCTGCCCGCCGACACCCACTCAGGCGAGCCGGTCTCGATCGCCTTCGCGAACTCGCCGTTCATCTTCGCGAGCAGGTCCTTCTTGGGCTGCGAGAGCCGCGCCACACCGGCGCGCGTCAGGTTGTTCTTCCTCGCAATGACGAGCTGCATCCCCTGGTATTTCGCCCAGAGCGCCTGGCCGCTCGCGAATGCCGCCGCACCGGCGCGCGCGGCACACTCCGACTTCAGCTGCGCGGTCGGATGACCGCACAGTTTCGCCAACTCCGCGTCGGCCGCTGCCGACGCGCCCGTCGCCTTGAGCAGCGCGATCCGCTCAGCGGTCGCGTCCGGCGCGCGCTTGTCGCGCGGATTCACCTTCACGAAGGCGCCGAGCGCCCGGGCGGCGTTCGCGCTGTCGCCCGCCTGGAGATACGCGGCCGCGGCGTTGTACTGCGCGTCCGGCGCGCGCTTGTCCTTCGGATACGACGCCGCGAACCGTTCGTACGCGTCGGCCGATTCCTTGTATTTGCCCAGCGAGTCGAGGTCGACCGCGATGCGCACCATTGCGTCGGCGCGCCCCGGCCACGTCGGATTCTCCTTGACGAGCGTGGAGAGCACCGCCGCGGCGCTGTCGCGATGGCCCAGTTCGCCCAGCAGCTGCGCTTGGAGCGCCTGGTACTGCACCTTGTACTTGTAGGTCGGATAGTCGCGCGTGATGCGATCGGCGACGTTCAGCGCGTGTTCACGCGCCGCGGTCGACGCCGCTGTGTCGTGCTTCGCGAGCGCCGCGCTGTCGGCCAGCATGTACACTTCCACCGCGTTCCGCAGCGCGTCCGGCGCCTTGTCCGACTTGGGATTCCGGTCGGCGTAGCCGATGTACACTTCCTCGGCGGCGCGGTTGTAGTCGCCCGCCTTCACGAGCGAATCGCCGAACGTGACCGTGGCCGCGTTCCGGATGCGCGTGATCGAATCGGCGAGCACCTTATTGCCGGAGCTGGCCGCCAGCGCGCCCGCCGATTCCCACTGGGCCTGCGCCTTGCCGTACTCGCCTTGCTTGTACATTGCGTCGCCGACCAGCTTCTGGGCGGTGGGCACATACTTGTCATTCGGATACTTGGCGATGTACGCGCGGAAGGTGGCCTCCATCACGTCCCAGCGCTTCGACTCCGAGGCGCGTTTGCCCTTCTGAATGAGCGCCGTCTTCGCGACCGGGCTCTCGGGGAACGCGGTGACGTAGCGGTCCACGCTCGCGAAGAGGGAATCCTGCGCGGCCTTATCGCCGCGGCCGTGCGCCGTGGCGGAATCGTACGCGACGATCGCGTCCTGTCCGGCCTTGTCGGCGAGCTTCGCATCCGAGCTCTTGTAGGTGTACGCGGCGAGGGAGTACGACGCGCCGGCGTCCGAATAATCGCCGGCGCCGAAGAGGGCTTCACCCTCGTAGAACGCCATGGCCTGCGCGCTGTCACTCGACGCGAACTCGGTGAGGTAGCGCCCGTAGAGCGCGGCCGCTTCGGAGTAGCGCGTCTTGGCCGGCACCTTGTCCTTGGACTTCTTGCGCTGCGCTTCCGAGAGCGCGTACTGCGCGCTCTGGCGGAGCGCCTGCTCACGCGCCGCGGTCGCGGCCGGGAGCAGGTTCGGGTTCGCCTTCCCCCAATTCGTGTTCGGACCGAAGTCGTTCACGAGCGCGAGCCGCGCGGCCTGCGCGCTGTCGGGCTCGAGCACGCGGTTCTGGTAGATGTCGATGATGTCGGACTGCACCGCGAGCGCCGTGGAGTCGAGCGGCGCCTTCTGCTGGATCTCCTTGTATGCGAGCACGGCCTTCCCGAAATCGCCCTGGTCGCGCAGGCTGCCGGCGAGACGCCGCAGCACGGTGAGTTCCAGGTTGGTGCCCGCGGCCGGGTGCGCCGCGAAGTACTTGTTCGACGCATCCACGCCGCCCACCTGCGTGAGCGACACCGCCATATAGTCGATCGTCTCGCGGCGCAGTCCGAGGCGGGCCTGCTGCGCGGGCGTGAGCTGATCGTATTCGGTGACGAGGCGGCCGAACACATCCACGGCCTGCGAATACTCCGGCTGCATGGCCTTGGTGGCCTGATTGTAGTAGGCCCAGCCCAGCTTGTAGAGCGCGAGGAAATAGATGTCGCCGCCCGGAGGGGCGGTGTGCGTGGCGCTGTCGTACGCGACGGCGGCCTGCACGAACAGTGCCTTGCGCGCATTGCCGCGCGCCTTGGCCGCGAGCTCGAAGTCCGCGTCGCCCAGCCGGAAGAAGGACTCGGGCCGGAAATGCGACGAGTGCTGCAGGGTGACGGCCGTGAACATCTTGACCGCATCCGAGAAGCGCTGGTCGGCGGTGTACAGTGTGCCGAGCGTGTACTGCGCCGCATCGAGCCGGTCGAACTTCGGGTACTTCGCGATCAATTCCTCGTAGCGGGCGATCGCGGGCGCATAGTCGGGCCGGTCCTGCGCTCCGGTGCCGCCCGAGGATGCGCGCTGCGACGCGGCGAAGTTCTCGTCCGCGCGGCGCACCAGGAGTTCGCCGAGCTCGAAGAGCGCGTCGGCGCGAAGCGGACTGGCCGGATAGCGCGTGATGAACGTGGTGAGCTTCTCGATGGCGGCATTGAGCGGCACGGGCGGAGCGGTCTTGTTGGTCGCGAGTTGCGCCTGCTGCCCCGACGGCGCCGGTGGCGCCGATGGCGCTGCCTGTGCTTGCAGGCCCGCCGCCCAAGCGGCGGCGACCACGAAGAGGAGAGAGCGGGCGCGCATTGGCTACTTCTCCGGCGCCGGCGCGGGTGCCGCGCTGCCGTTCGGGGTCCCGCCCGACTTCGCGTCGATCACGAGGAAGAAGGCCGCGCTCGCGGATCCGTAGTCGGCGGCTTCGCGGCTCGCCTTGAGCGCGTTCACCATCTGCGTCGCGCGGGCGCGAAGCTCGCCATCCAGCAGCGAGAACATTCGGAGTTCGGCGATCGCGCGGCCCTGCTCGGCGGCGGAAAGCTCCTGGCGTGCGGCACGCGTCCGGTCACTCTCCGTGGCGTTTAGTCGCGCCAACTCCGCCGCGACCACCGCGCCGTTCGTGACCAACAGCTGCTGCCCCTGCTCCGCCAGCGCTTTGGCGCGCGCGAGGCGCACGGTGATCGAGTCCTTGAGCGCGAACGCCGGGTGTCGGCCGATCGCCGAGTCCGCGCCGCGCGTCACCATCTCCGCCAGACGGCGGTACGTGGCGGCCGTCTGCGCCTCGGTGGTAAGGACATCCGACTCCACGGGATTCACGCTCGACCCCAGCGAGGCACGCACGCTGTCGAGCCGCGCCAGGTTGTCGGTGGCCGCCCGCGACGTGGCCGCCGCCTGCACCAGCAGCGCGTGGTGCATCTGCTGCCGGGCCGCGACGAGGTTCGCACTCATGTGCGACAGCGAATCCTGCGTGAACGCGATCTGCTTGTTCATCTCGTTCAGGTTCGCCGTGCCCTCGGTGATCAGCAGCTGAAGATTCTTGAGCGCCGCGATCCGCATCGCGTAGTCGCCGGTGGCGGCCTGCATGCGGTAGCGCCCGACCGCGACGTTGAGGTCGGCCTCGAGGAGATTCTGATCGCGCTGGAAGTAGTCGCCGAACACCGCAGGCCCCGACGCGTTCGCATAGAGCGGGCGCATCGTGATGTCGGTGGGCAGCGGCGGCGCGACGGAAGCGAAGCGCGTCTGCAGATCGCCCACGGTCACGAGCGACGGCGGCGCCGAATCGGCATGCACGGGCGCCGGCAGACTCGCGAAGGTCGCGACGAGCACATTGCCTTCAGCGCCGGCATTCGGCCCCAGCATCATCGACTTGCCCGTCGCCGCCTCACGCACGAAGAGCGCGCCGGAAGCGCGCGCCGCGACCAGTCCGCGCGCCGCCGCGGCCATTGCGGCGTTCAGCTTGCTCTGCAGCACGGCGATCTCCGCACCGAGCGAATCACCCACGATCGTGAAGTACGCATTGGCATCCGCCGCGTGGTGCTGCTCGAGCAGGATCTGTCCGTGCATGAGCCGCGCTTCATCGCGTCCCGGCAGTTGCGGCCACTTGGTGGCGTAGTCGCCGAAGATCGCGGCGGAGGAATCGTATTGCCCCGCGCGATAGAGCGACCACGCGCGCGCCAACGCCGCTTCGGGCGCGAGGCCGCTCGACGCCGGCACTTGGCCGGCGAGCTGCGCCGCGATGTCGAACTTGCCCGATTGGAACGCGAGCCGCGCCGCCGCGAGCCGCAGCTGGTCGGCGAACGGTCCGGCCGCGCTGTTCGCGAGCGGCCGCAGCGCCTCGAGCGCCGCCGCGGCCTTCGACGTATCCCCCTGCATCGCCGCGATCGCGTCCATGTACTGCGCGTACGGCGTGTATGCGGGGTTCGCCGCCGCGATCACTTTGGCGAACGAGGCTCGCGCCGCCGCGAAATCGCCGCCCTGGTACGCCGACAGCCCGGACACGAAGTCCGTGAGCGAGCCATCGGGCGCGCCCGTCGCCTTGGCGGCCTCGGCTCGCGCGCCGGCAAAGTCACCGCGGCGATATGCGTCGAGCGCCAACTGCAGTTGGATCAGCGGTACGTAGTGGCTGGTGGGCGCGAGCTTGATCAGCTGTGCCGCGGCGGCACGGAAGCTGGTGCTCAGGCCAAGCCGGTAGTACGACTGCGCGAGCAGGAACAGCATGTCCTCGCGCGTGCGCTGGCCCGCGCCCGGCGCGGCGTTCAACGCGCTCTTGGACGACGCGAGCCATTCGAGGCGGCTCAGCGCCGTGAGCGGACGGTCGGCGACGAGATCGAACAACGCCGCGCGGAGTGCGGCATCCACGCCGCGCGCCTGATCGGGCGCCGGCGTGACCGCGGGCATCAGCGCGCCCGAACCCGGCGCGGGATGCGGCGCGGTGTCCGCACGGGCCGGAGCACTGGCCGGCGCGCTGGCCGGCGCGCTGGCGGGCGCGACCACCGGCGCACTCGCGGGCGCCGGCTGCTGCGCCGCGAGCGGTGACGCCGCTCCGAGCGCGGCGACTGCACAGAGCGTCAGGATGCGCATCGACTGCCGCCGGATAATCAGGGCGTGGTACCTTGGCTCGTCCACGTCGACGAGATGACCTTGCCGTCCTGCACCGTGAACTGGACGTACGTGACCATGTTCGGGGCGGTCTGCACGTTGAGCGCCGCGCTCACCGGCTGGCCGCCAAGGGTCGCGCTCGCCTGCACGGTGTGGACCGTGGGCAGCATCTCAGCGTTGTACAATTCATCCACCGCGCCCTGGTGCAGCGCGGTCTGGGCGATCGTGGAGTAGGTGCGCGTCGCCGCGCTCGCATTGTCGATCGTGAGCTCCACGGCGGTCGCGATGCCCATCGGCGCCGAATCGGCGCGGAAGAGCACCACCAGCGCCGCGCCCGAGCGCTTGCGCACCGCGTCGCCGAGCGCCGTCATGCGGTCGCGCTGCGCCGTCATGTTCTCCTGCGCCTGCGCCAGCACGGCGTCGAGCTGCAGGAGCGCGTTCAGGTCGCCGCTCAACAGCAGCTGCTGCGCGCGCTGTTCGGTGCTCTGTGCGAGCACGTTGTCGATGTGCGATTCGAGCCGCACGCGCTGCGACCGCAGGGAGCCGAGCGAGTCCTGGGTCTCCTGGAGATCCTTGAGCAGTTCGGTGCGACGCTGCTCGTAGGCCTGCTGCATGGTCGCGGAATCGGCGTGCTGTTGTGCGGGCAGCGCCGCCGGGACGAGCACGGCGACGCCAAGAACGCGCAACGCGCGAGAGACGGACTGGAGGTGCACGGGTGGGATCCTCATCCCTGGGGCGGCTTCGCCGGGGTCGTCGGCGGTGGCGCGTTCTGTTCGAGCTTCTGCAGACGCTCCTCGAGCGCCCGCAACGCGTCCTTCTCCTGCCTGAGCGCTTGCTCCGCCGCCGCGCGGCGCTGCTCCAGCTCGAGCAAGTTCTGCGCCTCGTAGCGTTGGATCTCGAGTTCGAGCGCCGCGATCCGCTGCTGGCGACCGGCGATCTCACCCTTGAGCGTCTCGACCTGCTTGGCCAACTCCGCATGCTGCTTCTGCAGGAAGTCGCCGTGCACCAGGCCCAGGAAATTGCTCTGCCAGCTGAGCGACAGCGCGAACTTGCTGTAATTGTAGAGTTGACCCGCGACGCCCGTGTCGGCCTGTCCGGGGAAGAGATTCATCCAGTATGCGCCGAAGCGGAGGCCGCGGTAATCGTAGTTCGCGCCGAGGTTCCACTGCCACGCGTTCTGCTCGACCATGAACGACAGCACGCTCGATGAGGATCGGATACAGATCGACCTTGATGCCGCCGAAGAGCCCGCCCGTCGACTGATTGGAGTAGGCGCGGCCGAGGCCGCCGTCGTTCGAGAAGAGGCCGTCACCGTAGCCGAGGGAGATGCTGATGTTCGTCATCCCCCACGTCGGCTTGATCTCATTGAGCGCGAAGGATTTCGTGACGACGCCGTAGAGCGTCATCGCGGTCTTGAAGTTCTGGTGCAACGAATCGGGCTCGTGCACCACCACGGGCCCCGCCGGCGGCCCGGGGAAGAGTTCGTAGCCGATGGTGTATCGGTCCACGTGATCGTACGGACCCACGTTGCGCACGCCGATCGCGAGACTGGGGATCCAGTGCGACGCCCCGCTATTCATCCGGTAGCTCTCCTCGTTCAGCACGAGACCGCTGGCGAAGAATCCCCATTCCGGATTGTTCGAGTAGATGGCCAAGCCGAGTTCGAGGCGGCTCCACAAGGACAGCGAGAAGGCGCCGTTGGTATTGAAGCCGTCGAGCGCCGCGAGCTGCGGCGAGGCGACGGCGCTGTTGAACGTCTGGCCTGAGAAGGAAACGGCGAAGTCTCCCGAGACCGGCGCCACCCAGGCCACCGGGATGTCGATCAGACCGGCGCCCCAATAGAGCGTTTGCGGGTAGGATTGCTGCGCGCCCGCGCGCGGCGCGAACGCCGCGACCGCGAGCGCCGCCGCTCCCACCAAGAAGATCGTCGCGTTGCGATTCATACGCATCGTCCGTGGCCCAGGGTTAACGCGGCGGTGTGCCGCCGGCCGGCGGCGGCGGCGGGGGGGTCGGTTTCTGGGCGCCCTGCAATTGCTGCAGCCGCTCTTCAGCCCGACGGATCGACTCCTTCTCTTCCTGGATCTGCGAGTCCAGCTGCTCGCGGCGCTTGGACACTTCCGCGAGTCCGCCGGCCTGCGCCTTCGTCAGTTGCTTCTCGAGATCCGCGATCTTCGCGTTGCTCTGCGAGATCGACGCGTTCAACTGCGCCTGTTCACGCTGCAGGTCGGCCACCTGCGACCGCAACACGGTGCCTTCCTTCACGAGGAAGATGTTCGTGTTGATGCCGATCTCGATGCTGAACTTGGTGTAATTGTAGACTTGGTACAGGCTGCCCTTCGTGGGCGATTGGCTGCCCTCTTCGAGCTCGGTGGCGTAGAAGCCGAGGTAGAGCCCCCGCCACTCGCCCACCACGCCCGCGTTCCAGTCCCAGCCGTTGTTCTCGAGCACGAAGTTGAGCGCGGTGCTCTCCGACGGGCGGAACGCGTAGCGCCCGCCCAGGAAGAGCCCCTTCACGATCGTGCCCTTATCGTTGTAGTTGGTTCCGAGGCCGCCGTCGTCGCTAAAGATCCCGGTGCCGTATCCGAGCGTTGCGCCGACCGTGCCGGTGCTGCCGACCTTCCAGTCCTTGGTCGCGACGGCGTAGAAGGTCGGCGCGGTCTTGAACCCTTCCGACCAGGTCGGATTCGTCGGCTTCACGCCGCCCATGGAATCGATGGTGACGTCGTGACCGATCAGGAAGCGTTCCTCGTGCGTGTACGGTCCCAGATTCCGGAAGCCGATCGCGATGGCGGGCCGGGCGCTCCCTTCCTTCTCGGTGAGCGCCAGGAACTGGCCGTAGAATCCCCACTCGGGATTATTGCTGTAGATCGACAACCCCAGCGTGAAACGCTGCATCCAGTGCGTCTCGAACGAGAGGTTGGAATTCCATTTTTCATCGCCGTTCAGGTCACACGGGTTCCCACATGCTGGAATGTCCGTGCCCGACGCGTTGATCCACACGTCGCCATTGTAGGGCGAGATCCACGCGACTGGGATATCCACCAACCCCGTGCCGAACTGCCGCGTCATGGGGTACGACGGCGGCGGCGTGACGCCGGTGCCCTGAGGCTCCTGCGCCGCGGCGCCGAACGCGCCGGTGATCGTGACCATGAGTGCGCCGGCGACGAGGCTGACACCCGACCGCATCGTGCGCATGGAGCCTCCGCAATCAGGAATGGAACGGAACGAGAGCCTCCGCTGTGGGCGGGGGCCGTCTGTTAGACTTTCAAGGTACCCGGGAAGTCAAATCCCGGTAGAGCACCAACCACCTATCGCGGCGAGATTACTGCTGGTTGCAGCTGGTCTTGCACCCGCCCTGGTTGAATACGCCGTTCAACGCGCCCGATCCCTGCAGCGCCAGAACGGCGACGACGACGATGCCGGCGAGCAGGCCCGTCTTCGGCCACGAGAACGTCTTCACCTGGACCGACGAGATGTACGGCTTGGGGATCGTCACCGTCTCGCCCTTCCAGTACTGCTCCAGACCGTCGTGCATCGTCACCTGCTTGACGCCGATCTCCAATCCATCGTCATTCGCGAGCACGAGCTTCCCGTCGATCGTCGCCACGTTCGGCCCCACGAACCGGGCAAGCGAGTCGCCGCCCGTGTCCGTCAACACCACGCGCAACGATTTGCCCGGTTCCGGAGTCGCGACTCTATATGGAGCATAGGTGTAACAGCCGGCCAAGGCCACGATGAGGACGAGGGGGGCGAATCTGCGCATGGCATCCCTTGGGGTGATAAGAATATCGGATACTTGAAGTTGCCTTACGTCGCGGCACTCCGTCAAGGCACCGCGCCGCCCGGCCTGAACATACTGTAGAATGTACGACAGCCCGGCCCGAACGTTCCGGGCCGGGCTGCCTTTCTTATTTCAACTACCGTACGTGCCAGCGAAAGTGGTGCTCGCCGTCAGAGCGTACAACCCTTACGCGTATCGCTCGGGTTGAACGGCGTATTCGGCGGCACGTTCGGGTTCGTCTGGATCTCGGTGATCTGGTACAGGATACGCGCAGGCACCGTGTTCCCGAACGTCGCATTCGGGGTGACCGGCAGGAGCTTCGGGAAGCAGAGGCGCTTCCAGTCGTTCCATACCTCGGGGTTCTGGAACAGCGTGATGTACTTCTCCGTGCCGATGGTGCTGTCGTTCGCGACAGTCGCCAGCGGAACGGTCACCGCGTTGTGCCAGTTCGTGGCGGTTCCCCACGAGGTCTGTTCGTTCCTCAGTGTCGTGAGTGCTGCCGCGGGGCCGCCAGCAGTGTTCAGCTGCGCCTCGGCCATGATGAGCAGGTTTTCGTTGTACGTGGCCAACGGCTGCGGGTAGCCAGCGTTGAGCCGGAACGCGGTCAGGAACGCCTCGTTCGAGTTACTGGCGTCAAAGTACTCGCCAAGACGCGGATCGGAGGCAGCGCGCAGGATCTTCACGATCTTGCTGGTGTCTTGCGGCACACCGGCCGATGACGACGTCGCGATGCCTGCAATGATGTCGCCGGAACGGCCGGTTCCACCACCACCGTCCATCTCCTGCCACCAGTTGTTCGACGAGTTCTGGATCCCATTCACGAACCAAACGATCGTGTAGTCGCCCGAGTTCGACGCGATGCCCGCACCCGCCTCCGTCAGGATATTGGCATACGTCGCGTTGCCGGCGAGCACTTCGTGGAGCATGAAGCGCGCCTTGAGCGTATGGGCCAACGCGGTCCACTTCGCCGAGTTGCCGTTGTACACGAGATCCACGCCCGGGCCAGGGCCAACGCCGCCGAGCGTGAGCTCGGAGATCCCCCGATCCAGTTTCGCCTCGACGCTGTCGTACGCGACGAGCTGCCCGTCAAAGAGCGGCGTGGGATACACGAAGTAGTTATTGGCCTGGTTGTACGGAATGTCACCCCACCAGTCGGCCGCATTGCCCATCAACCACGCTTCCATGATCAGCGCGATGCCGTTGTACTTGTGATCCGGCGCCGTGCCGCTCAGGGCCTGCGTCTCGAGCTGACGGAGGTCGACAAGACCGCCGCCGGTGAAGATCGTATTCCAATCGCCATCGTAGCCAGCCGTTCCCAGCTGCTGATTGGAATAGTTGTACACGCCGACCTGCTGCCGCGCGTGACCGTACAGTGACTGCATCCACTGGGCGATCGACCACGCGACCTCGGAGTTCTGCTGCGCAACGAAGTTCACCTGGATCGGGATGAACAGGTTGTCGTTCGTGGCGCTTCCCTGGGTGGCGTTGTTGGGGTTGTTCGTCAACTCGCCGCCCTTCAGGAAGTCGCTGCAACCGGCTGCCCAGACAACGGGCAGCGCGGCTGCGAGGGTGATCTTTATGAGTTTATGCACCTGGGGTCTCCTAGCGGTTCAGGCCGATGGACAGAACGAACGACCTGGTCTGCGGGGTGTTGAAGTAGTCGACGCCCTGGAACGTGGCACCGGCTCCCGCGAGGTTCGTCTCGGGATCAACACCCGTGTAGTTCGTCCAGGTGTACAGGTTGCGACCAGCGACGCGAAGGTCCACGCTCGACAGACCGAGATTGTGCGTGACCCAGCGACCGGAGAAGGTGTACTGCACCCCGATCTCGCGGAGCTTCGTGTACGTGCCGTCTTCCACGTTCTGAGCCGACGGACCGCTGAAGCCTGAACCGTCGCCTTCGAACCAATCCTGATCGATCAGCACCGGCATGCCCGCGCCCGGACCAACAACGGCACCCGGGAACCAGCCAGCCGAACCGAAGACCTGGTTCGTATTGCGAATGTCCGTGATCTTGTGCGTGCCGAAGTACTCCAACGCGCCCTGCGTTCCGTTCCACACCTGGCCGCCCTGCTTGTGGTCCACCAGGAAGGTGACGGTCAGCTTGTCGAAGCGCATGGAGCCGTGGAACCCACCGATCCAGTTCGGATTCGGATTCGCGATGATCTGCTGGTTCGGATCCGTGACCGGGAAGCCGTTCGAATCGATGTACAACGCGTTCTTCGGCGCGCCATTGCAAGCCGCCGCGGGGCTGTTCGCGCCCCCTGTGGTGTCCGTGTCGCCCAGGCCCTTGCCGCAACGGATGAAGTCCTGTCCCTGCATCACGAGGCCGTTGTTGAGATACATCGCGGCCACCGCGCCGGTGAACGTGCCGCCGGCGATATAGTAGAACTGCGCGCCGCCCAGGTTCGTGGCGACCGTGAAGTTCTGACCCCAGGTGACACCGAACTCGAGCGACGTCTTCGCGGTGGTCAGCGGACGCCAGTTCGCCGTCACTTCAAAGCCCTTGTTCTCGATCGCCGCGGCGTTCGACAGCGCGCCGAAGAAGCCGGTGGAAGGCGGAATCGGCAGCGCCTGAATGACGTCCGTCGAGTTCTCCTTGTACCACGTGATACCGGCATCGACCGTCTGATTGAAGAAGCCGAAGTCCACACCGGCCTCCAGTTCCTTCTCACGCTCGGGCAGGATGTTGTTGTTGCCGAGATTGCCACCGGTCAACAGACCGCCCTTGCCGTTCTGCGTCCCGAGGAGCAGGTCGCCGTAGCCGGAGCCGAAGAAGCTCGACGCGCCGGCCGCCAGCACGGTCTGCGTGGAATACGGAGCGGGCGGCTTGCCCGTCTCGCCGTAACCCACACGCAGCTTGCCGAAGCTCAGCACACCCTTCTGCTCCGTGTTGCCCAGCGCGTTCGTGAAGGTCCACGCCACGTTGGCCTGCGGATACCACGCATACGGCTCGCTCTCACCGAACGTCGAGAACCCGTCGCGGCGCATACCGAGCGTGACGTACAGCTGGTTGTACAGGTCCGCCGTCGCATGCGCATAGTACGAGAGCGAATGGATCAGCGAATTGAACGTCGCCGGCACGTAGACGACCGTGTTCGTGAGCGCGTACGGCGTCGGCGCGACCAGAGTCTGGCCGGTCGTGAAGTTCTGCGTCACGCTCTGCGACTGCGCGTCCGTTCCGAGCGTCAGCGAACCGCTGAAGTTCGGGCTGAACGTGTGCGTGCCGGTCGCCGTGAGGTAATTGTCGATGCTGTAGATCGAGTTGTTGCCGATCGTGACGGAACCGGTCGGGAAGCCGGACGACGACTGCGCCAACGCTTCCGTGCGCTGGTCGTTGTAGTAGTCCCCACCCAGGTTGTCCTTGAGCGAGAGCCAGTCGTTCACTTCCCAATCGATCGCGACGTTGCCGAACGCGCGGTTGAGCTGCGACGTCGCCGGATCCTCGTTCAGCACGAAGAACGGGTTGTCGTAACCACGCGACGACACCTGCGAACCCGGCCAGTACGCCGGATGCCGGTAGGAACGCTGCAGGCCCGTCAGCGTGTCGAGGAACGGCTGGTTGTTGAACGCCGGCGGCGTGCGCAGCCCGCCGAGCAACAGACCGGACACGTTCGAGCCGCGCTGGATGAACGAGCCGTGCGTGTCGACGTACGCGATGTTGCCGCTGACCACCACGCGGTCAGCCAGCCGCTGCGACGCCTTGACGCGCAGATTGTACTGATCGTACCAGTTGTTCGGGCCCGTGATAACACCCTGCGTGTTCGAGTAGCCCATCGACAAGAAGTACGTCGTCTTGTCGTTGCCGCCCGACAGCGTCAGGTTGTTGTTCCACTGATCGCCCTCACGGAACAGATCGGTGTAGTGATTGTACGTCTGTGTGCCCGCCGCGAGCTGCGCGCCGTACGAGATGCTGGTCGCCGAGCAGCCCGTCGTCAGGTTCACGGAGCACGGATCCGTCACGCCGCCATTGCCCTGCGCCCAATCCGTCTGGAGCGGGACATCATGGCTCACGTCGTTGAGCTGCAGCTGCGTGTTGAAGCTGAAGCGCGTCGCGCCGGACTTACCGGTCTTGGTCGTGATCAGGATCGCACCGTCCGACGCCGCCGCACCGTAGATCGCGGCCGCCGCCGAACCCTTCAGAATGTCCACCGATTCGATGTCGTTCGGATCGATGTCCGCCGCGCGGTTCGGGGCCACCGTGCCGCCCGTCATCGCCGTGGTGGAGATCGTCGAGTTGTCGATCGGCGTGCCGTCGACGACGAACAGCGGCTGTCCCGAACCAGACAGCGACCGGAGGCCGCGGATCTGGATGTAGGAAGACGAGCCCGGGTCACCGGCCTGGTTCGTGATCTTCACGTTCGGGGCCTTCGCCGCGAGCGCGTTCACGATGTTGTACTCGTTGGAGTTGCTGATCGCGGTCGAATCGACCTGGTTGATCACGACGCCCAGCTTGCCGACGGTGGTCGTCGTACCAGCACCCGTGACCACCACTTCGCCGAGGCGGAGCGGATTGGTCGCCAACACGAAATCCTGCGTGATCGCACCGGCCGCGAGGGTGATCGTCGCCGACTTCGCGCGATACCCGATCAAGCGTGCGGTCACGGTCACCTGCTGCCCCTTCACGCGGGCTGCGGGCACGACGAACGTGTACCGGCCATCTTCCTTCGCCAGCGTTCCGATGTTCATGCCTTCGAGGAACACGTTGGCGGAATTCAGTGGTGCACCGGCCTCACTCGTCACGCGCCCACTGATCGTCGCGCCTTCCTGCGCTGCCGCCAGAGCGGGCAACGCGATCAGTGCGCACACGATCGCGAGAACTGACTTGACAAGACGTCCCATGCTTCCTCCTTTCGAACTCGTTCCAATGAACGTGTGGATCTAACGATCCAACCGTGGGAACCACGCTGCGCGCACACGCGTCGCAGCCAACCGCACCGGGCTTGCGACCTCCGGAGCACCTCCCTGGTTGAGTTTCGAAAGCAGAGATACATCGATTAGCTGCGAGCCCAACGGACGCCCCCCAAAAAACGGACCGGGGGCGGACGACCGTTCGGACCCACTGCCTTGTCTGTCGAGTATAGGAAAGGGTCCAGACCGTGTCAAGAAGCGGTCACAGGCTGTCCACGAGACTGGACAGCGGCCACTCGCGCGCTATCGCACCTCGTGCTCCCGCTCTTCCCTACTATACTTACCCGCCCCTCACCCGCCCTGACTCCAGGCCACCCTGAATGAACCTGCTGCGTCCGCCTCCACTTTCGCGTCACCGCCGGTTCATCTCGAGCGGTCCGACCCGCCGCCGCTCGGCCGCCATCGCCCTCGTAGTCGCCAGCACCATCGCGACCATCGCCCCGCCGGCGCGTGCCCAGGCCGACACGGTCTACAAGGAGCTCGGGCGCACGCCGCGCAAGAAATCCATGGCCGTCCTCGGTGCCCTCGTCGGGTTCGGCGTCGGTTTCGCCATCGGCTCCTCGCAGAAACCCACGGCCTACTCGGTCCCGGCCGCCGGATTCTTGCTCGGCGCGATCGCCGGTTACCTGCTCGGGAAACAGTACGATGAGATCCACGCCGTGCAGTATCGTGGCGTGCGTCCGCTCCCGGTGCGAAGCAGTGAGATCGAGATCGACGGCGATCCGGTCGCCCTCGCGGCGCATGACTCGCTGGTCGACGTCGCGTCGAGCGAGGGGGTGCAGACGTTCTTCTCGCAGCGCAGTCTCCTGCCCGGCGATGTGCGCGCGCGCGGCTTGATCGGCATCACGACCGTGGGCATCACGCCGTCCACGAATTGGCTCGCCGTAGGCACGGGGAGCGGACTCTACCTCTTCCCGCCGCGCCGCGGGCGCGGCGTGCTCGTGCACACGGGCGAGGTCGCCGCCATTGTCACGACGAGCGGCCGCGTGATCGCCGCGTCCGCCGACCGCGTGACGATCACGCCGGTGAATGCCGACAGCGAGATGGCATGGCCCGGCGTCACGCTCACATTGCCGGTGCGCGCGCTCGCGCTGGATCACGAGCGGTCGGTCGTATGGGCCGCTACCGACGACTCCCTTGTCTCCTTCCGGATGGACGGCGACTCGCTCCAGCGGCTCGCCGCGCTGCCGATCGATGGCGGCGCGCGCAAGATCGCCGTCGGCGGCGGACGCGTGGCGGTCGCCGTCGGCGAGCGCGGCGTGCGCATGTTCAATGTCGCCGACCCGCTGCACCCCACGGCCGCCCATCGCTGGACCGTTGCGCGCTTCGCGTACGACGTCTCGATCCAGGGCGCGCGCATGTTCGTCGCGGCGGGTCCCGACGGCGTGTACGTCGTCGACCTGAAGCAGGACATGCTCATCACGATCGGGGTCGCGCGCGACCTCGGCTTCGCCGCCGCCATCGTATCGGCGGACGGCTATACTTATCTGCTCGACGGACGCACCGATACGCTCCGCCGATTCGACTCCGATTTCTGAGGACCGATGACCCGATCGCCGCTGCTGCTCGCTGTCGCCGTCACGCTCGCCACCACGCCGGCGGCCGCCCAGAAGGCGGCCGCCGATTCGATGGCGCGCCGCGCCGACCACGCCCGCATCGAGGGCAGCCCCACCGCGACGGTGTGGCTCGTCGAGATCAGTGACTTCCAATGCCCCTACTGCAAGATGTGGCACGACTCCACGTACGCGGCTGTGAAAAAAGAGTACGTGGACACGGGCAAGATCCGTCTCGCGTACGTGAACTTCCCGCTGCCGATGCACAAGAACGCGATGCCGGCAGCGCAGGCGGCGATGTGCTCAGCAGCGCAGGGGATCTTCTGGCCGATGGCCGACCTGCTCTTCGATAACCAGGAGAAGTGGGAGAGTCTCGCGAACCCGGCGCCGGTGTTCGAATCGCTCGCGCAGCGCGTGGGGGTGAACGTCGCGGAGATGAACGCCTGCATCAAATCCGGCGCGATGATGCCCACGATCCAGGCCGACATGGACAAGTCGGCGGATCAAGGTGTGACCTCCACGCCCAGTTTCCTCATCGGCGGCCGCAAGCTCGCGGGCGCCGCGGGGATCGCGGTGTTCCGCCAGGCACTGGACGCTGCGCTCGCCGGCGCCGCCGCCAAGCCCTAGCGCACGACCCGCGTGCACAAGCTGGTCGCGCTATTGTACGAGGGGGCCGCGCGTGCGGCCCAGCTCGGGGCTCACATCGCGCCGGCCGGCGGGAGCAAGACCCAGCGCACGTTCGCGGCGCGTCACGGCCTCGTTGGCCGGTGGACACAGTGGGCCACCGCGCACCGCGATCCGGCGCGTCCGTTGCTCTGGGTGCACGCACCCTCGGTGGGCGAAGGTCTGCAGGCGCGGCCGGTGATCGAACGCATCCGGCGCGAGCGGCCCGCGACGCAGATCGCGTACACATTCTTCTCGCCGAGCGCGGAATCGTTCGCGCGCTCGCTGGATGTGGACGCCGCCGACTACCTGCCGTTCGATCGCGCGGCCGATGCGCGCGCGATGCTCGATGCGCTGCGCCCGCGTGCGCTCGTATTCAGCAAACTCGACGTGTGGCCGGCGCTCACGCGCGAGGCCGCCGCGCGCGCGGTGCGGCTCGCCCTCATTAGTGCGACGCTGAGCGATACGTCGGGACGCCGCTCGCCATTCGCGCGCGCGGTGCTCGGGGATGCGTACGCGCAGCTGGATGCGATCGGCGCGATCGATGAGCGCGACGCGATCGGCCTCGCGGCGCTCGGCGCCCGGGCCAACCGCGTGCGCGTGACCGGCGATACGCGGTACGATCAAGTGTGGGCGCGCGCCGCGGCTGCGGACCGTCACGGGGCATTGCTCGCGCCGCTCGCGTCGCCGCGGCCCACGCTCGTGGCGGGTTCGACGTGGCCGGCCGACGAACGGGCGCTCTTCGCCGCATGGACCGCGGTACGATCGCGCGTGCCGGCGGCGCGTCTCATCATCGCGCCGCACGAACCGACCGCCGCGCACCTCGAGCCGCTCGAGCGCTCGGCGGCCGAGCAGGGTCTCACGCTGGGCACGCCTCGGCGCCGGCCACGCGCGCGAGGCCGACGTCGTGATCGTCGATCGCGTGGGCGTGCTCGGCGAGTTGTACGCGCTCGCCGCGGCGGCGCTCGTGGGCGGAGGGTTCCACGCCGCGGGGCTGCACTCGGTACTGGAGCCCGCGGCGTTCGGCGCGCCGGTGGCGTTCGGTCCGCAATTCGCGATGAGCCGCGATGCGGGGCTATTGATCGCGTGCGGAGGAGGAGCGAGCGCGCAGGATGCGCACGCGCTCGGCGTACTGCTCACGAAGTGGCTTGCCGATCCGGATGAGTGCGAGCGCGCGGGGAATGCGGCGCGGGAGATGGTACGATCAGGGCTGGGAGCGGCGGAGCGGAGCGCGAAAATGGTGGGCGAGCTGCTCGACTGACTGCAAACGGCGTGCGTACTGAGTCGTGCGTGTTCGACCACTGAGTGCGTAAGTACTGAGTCGTGCGCCGTGGCCCACCGACCGCGTGGGTACCGAGTCGCGCGTCGCGGACGAAACACAGGACGACTCGGTACGCACGCCCGTGGTGGTCGAACACGCACGACTCGGTACTTACGCCGTGTGTGGTCGAACACGCACGACTCGGTACGCACGCCGTTGATGCGAAGAGGGGAGCGGCGCTAGGCGCCGCTCCCCTCGTTCGGATCACGAATGGTCTACCGCGCGTTACTTCGTCTTGAACGCCAGCGAGATCCCGAATCCTGCATCCGAGCTTCCCGCTCCCACCGCTCCGAACGTGAACGCGGCACGCCCGCTCATGGCGCTGGTGATATCGTAGCTCGCGCCCGCGTCGAAATTGAGATTCGCGTTGGTGCCGCAATCGCTCGAGCAGAAGTCGATCGAGAGACGCGGAAAGCCGAAGATCTTGAGCGCGTGCTTGTTGTCGAGGATGAACGTGTGGCCGACATTGATGCCGATCGGAATGCGCCACACCGAGCCATCGCCGAAGGCGCCATAGATGCCCAGCGTCGCCATCAGATCGATCGGCCGCTCGGGCGTCGGCGCCAACAGCATGACGCCGCCCGCAATGCCGATGTCGAACAGCGTCGAGCCGGTGGGCGTGGACACGCCGACATCGGCCCACAGCTGCGTGCGCTTGTCCATCGTCCAGCGGTACTGCCCGATGAACGATTCGCCGTAATCACCACCGAAGCCGGCGATAAGGACGTTAATCTCATTGGGTTCCTGCGACGCCGGCTGCATGGCGGGATAGTGCCACGCCTGCGCGTGCACCGGTGCCGCAAGAGTGAGCAGTGCGCCGACCGCGAGCACGGCCAGCGTACGAGTGCGGGGAATCAACATGGTATCGTCTCCGGAGAACGTTAGTGGACTAGCGTGCAGCGGGACTCGCCTTCTCGGTCACGACGCGAACGACATCATCCACGACCTGCAGGAATCCGCCTTCAACCGCGAACCGTTCCTCCGCTGCGCCGTTCATGACGCGCAGCGTGCCGCTGCCCAACAACGTCATGAGCGGCGCATGCCCGGTAAGTATACCTACTTCCCCGTCGTACGCGGGAGCCACCACGGAAGTCGCGTTCCCCTCGTACAGGGTCTGTTCGGGGGAGATCACCGAGATCGTGAGCACGAAGCGGCCTATGCCTTGATGCTCTTGGCCTTCTCGACCGCTTCATCGATACCGCCCACCATGTAGAACGCCTGCTCCGGCAGTTCATCGAACTCGCCGTTCACGACGCGCTCGAAGCTCTCGACGGTGTCGGCCAGTTTCACCTGCGCGCCCTTGATGCCGGTGAACTGCTCGGCCACCGAGAACGGCTGCGACAGGAACCGCTGCACGCGGCGTGCGCGGCCAACGAGACGCTTGTCGTCCTCCGACAGTTCGTCCATGCCGAGGATCGCGATGATGTCGAGCAGCTCCTTGTAGCGCTGCAGCACGCGCAGCACTTCACTCGCCACCTTGTAATGGCGGTCGCCCACGTACTGCGCCGAGAGGATGCGCGAACCCGACGAGAGCGGGTCCACCGCGGGGTAGATCCCGATCTCGGTGAGCGCGCGTGAGAGCACGATCGTGGCGTCGAGGTGCGCGAACGCCGCCGCGGGCGCCGGATCGGTGATGTCGTCGGCCGGCACGTAGATCGCCTGCACCGACGTGATCGAGCCATCCTTCGTCGACGTGATGCGCTCCTGCAAGTCGCCCATCTCGGTCGCAAGCGTCGGCTGGTATCCCACGGCGCTCGGCATGCGGCCCAGCAGCGCGGACACTTCGGAGCCCGCCTGTGTGAAGCGGAAGATGTTGTCGATGAACACGAGCACGTCGGCGTGCTGTTCGTCGCGGAAGTACTCGGCGACCGTGAGGCCGGAGAGGCCGACGCGCAGTCGCGCGCCCGGCGGCTCGTTCATCTGGCCGTAGATGAGCGCGCAGCTCTTGATGACGCCCGACTCCTGCATCTCGAGGTAGAGATCGTTCCCCTCGCGCGTGCGCTCGCCCACGCCGCAGAACACCGACTTGCCGCCGTGCACCTTGGCGACGTTGTTGATGAGCTCCATGATCACGACCGTCTTGCCGACGCCGGCGCCGCCGAAGAGGCCGATCTTGCCGCCCTTCACGAACGGGGCGAGCAGATCGATGACCTTGATGCCGGTGACGAACTGTTCGGTCTTCGGCTCGAGCGCCATGAAGGCGGGGCTCGCGCGATGGATCGGCCAGCGCGGCGTATTCGCCGGGATCGGCGCGCCGTTGTCCACCGGCTCGCCGAGCACGTTCAGGATGCGCCCGAGCGGTGCGTCGCCCACCGGCACCGAGATCGCGGCGCCCGTATCGGTCACCGGCATGCCGCGTTCCACGCCGTCGGTGGAGGACATCGCGACGGCGCGCACCTGGTTGCGGCCGATGTGCTGCTGCACCTCGACCGTGACGTTGAGCGGCTCGCCGTCGGCCGACTTGCCGCTCAGCGTGAGCGCATTGTAGAGCTCGGGCAGCTGGTCCGCCTCGAACTCCACGTCGAGCACCGGCCCGATCACCTGCACCACTCTCCCGATGTTCAGCTTGACCATGGTTCGGATCCCCTTGAGTGCTTCGTATTCGCGCCGCGGGTGAGGCTCGCGCCTCAGCCCTTCAGCGCTTCGGCGCCGCCGACGATCTCCGCGATCTCCTGCGTGATCTGCGCCTGGCGCGCGCGGTTGTAGGTACGGCGAAGGATGTCGAGTAGATCGCCTGCGTTGTCGGTCGCGTTCTTCATCGCGGTGCGCCGCGCGCCCTGCTCACCGCACGCCGTCTCCACGAGCGCGCGATACACCGCGTTGCGCACGTAGGCCGGCAGCAGCTCGGACAGGATCGACGCGGCATCCGGGAACAACAGATAGTCGCGCGCCGGGCCCGTGCGCTCGGGCGGTGTGACCGGCAGCACGAGATCGGTGGTGGGCGGCGTGGAGACGGCCGAGTTGAACTTGGCGTACACCACGTAGACCGCGTCGAGCGTTCCGGCCATGAACGCTTCGGTGAGCGGCTTGACGAGCTCCACCGCCTCGCCAGAGGTAGGCCGGTCACCGATGTCGATGCGCACGCTCGCCGGCTTGCGGCCCACGAAGCGGAAGTAGCCCGCGCCCTTCTTCCCGACGACATGCAGCTCGACCTCCGCGCCCTCGGACTCGAGACGCCGGTAGAGCGTGACCGCCTCGCGGATGAGATTCGCGTTGAAGGCGCCGGCGAGGCCGCGGTTGCTCGTGAGCAGCAGCACCGCGGCGCGCTTCACCTTGGCCGGCTGCCGCAGCAGCGGGAACTGTTCCGCGAGGGCCGGCGTGTAGAGGTCCGCGATCACCGCGGCGAGCGCCTTCGCGTACGGGCGCGCCGCGACGACGCGGTCGAGCGCACGCTTGAGCTTGCTCGCGGCCACCTTCTCCATGGTGGACGTGATCTTGCGCATGCCCTCGTAGGACTTGATCCGTCCCTTGAGCTCCCGTCCCGAGGCCATGCGTTACGCGGCCGGCGCGCCGGCGGGCGTCTTCTTGAACGCTTCGATGCCGGCCTTGAGCGCGGCCTCGTTCTCCTTCGAGAGCACCTTCTCCTTCTGCACCGCCATGCCGACCTGCGGGTAGCTCTTCTTCATGAAGCCGAGGAAATCCTTCTCCCACGCCTTCACGCGAGGAACAGCGATGTCGTCCAAGTGCCCGTTCGTCGCGGCGTAGATGATCATCACCTGCTCTTCCACCGGCATCGGCTGGTACTGCGGCTGCTTGAGCACTTCGACGATGCGCGCGCCGCGCTCGAGCTGCGCCTTGGTCGCCTTGTCCATGTCGGACGCGAAGGCGGCGAACGCTTCGAGCTCGCGGAACTGCGCGAGGTCGAGGCGGAGACGGCCGGCCACCGAGCGCATCGCCTTGATCTGCGCCGAGCCGCCCACGCGGCTCACCGAGATGCCGGCGTTGATCGCGGGACGCGTGCCGGCATTGAACATGTCGGACTCGAGGAAGATCTGGCCGTCGGTGATCGAGATGACGTTCGTCGGGATGTAGGCGGACACGTCGCCGGCCTGCGTCTCGATGATCGGGAGCGCGGTGAGCGAGCCGCCCGGTTTGAAGATCGTCTTGTTGTCCACGACCTTCGGATCCTCGCTGATCTTCGCGGCGCGCTCGAGCAGGCGCGAGTGCAGATAGAAGACGTCGCCCGGATACGCTTCGCGGCCCGGCGGGCGGCGCAGCACGAGCGTGATCGCGCGGTACGCGGCGGCCTGCTTGGAGAGGTCGTCGTACACGCACAGCGCGGCCTTGCCCTCGTGGTACATGAAGTACTCGGCCATCGCGCAGCCCGTGTAGGGCGCGATGTACTGCATTGGCGCCGGATCGGACGCGGCGGCGAGGACGACGATCGTGTAATCCATCGCGCCCATCTCGCGCAGCTTGTCCACCGTGGCCGCGACCGTGGACTTCTTCTGTCCGATCGCGACGTACACGCAGATGACGCCGGTGCCCTTCTGGTTGATGATCGTGTCGATCGCGATCGCGGTCTTGCCGATCGCGCGGTCGCCGATGATGAGCTCGCGCTGGCCGCGGCCGATCGGGATCATGGAGTCGATCGCCTTGATGCCGGTCTGGAGCGGCTCCTTCACGGGCTGGCGCACGATGATGCCGGGCGCCTGCGACTCGACCTTCCGCGTCAACTTCGCGTTGATCGGGCCCTTGCCGTCGAGCGGATTGCCGAGGGCATCGACGACGCGGCCGACGAGTTCCGGACCGACCGGCACTTCGAGCACGCGCTTGGTGCGGCGGGCCTCGTCGCCTTCGCGGAGCTTCAGATAATCGCCGAGGACGACGGCGCCGATGTTGTCTTCTTCGAGATTGAGCGCGAGGGCGGTGACCGTTTCGCCGGTCTCGGACGATTTGATCTCGAGCATCTCGCCGGACATCGCCTTGGTGAGGCCGTAGATGCGGGCGATGCCGTCCTTCACTTCAAGGAGCGTTCCGACCTGTTCGACATCGAGTTCCTTGAGGTCGGCCGCGTCGATCTCGCGGAGGAGGATGTCCTTGATTTCGGCGGGGCGGAGCGCGGAGTCGGAGGCCATAACTCGGAGTTCGGATGGAGGTCGTGTTCCAGCTTGTGAAATTTGTCACAAGGATCCCGCTCGTGCAAGGACCGGCGTTCATCGTGCATTGTGCATCGTGCGTCGGAATCCCTATCCCGGCCGCGCTCCATCGATGGGCGATGCACGATGCACGATGCCCTCGACCAGCTCAACGGCCCGCTTCAGCACGTCCCGCGCATTGGCATACGATAAGCGCGAAATCGCCTCCTGTTCCGCAACGAACTCGCACTCCGTGATCCCCTCCGCCCGCTGAGGCGTCGTGTCGCCTTCCGCGCTCTCGAAGAGATAGAAGTGGCAGTACTTGTGGATCCGGCGCCCGCGGAACCGGAACCACCACTCGATGGTGCCAAGCTCGCCCTGCAGTTCGAGGCGGCTGAGCCCCGTCTCCTCGCGCGTCTCGCGAGCCGCCGCGTCCGCCGGCGCTTCGCCCTGCTTCAGGTGCCCCTTCGGGAAGCCCCAGTTCTCGTAGCTGTCGCGGATGAGCAGATACTGCGGCGAACCCGCGATCATCCGGTACACGACGCCGCCCGCCGATGTCTCCTCGCGAGTCGCCGGCGCCTTCATCAAAAGATCTTCACATTCACATAGCGCGACGGGTGCGCCTTCACGTCGGTGGCGAGGTTCCGGAACGCGACGAGCAGCGAATCGGCGTCCCGGTATAAGCGCGGGTCATTGATGAGCAAGCCGAGGCTCCCCTGCCCGCGATTGATCTTCACCATCACCGAGTCGGTGTGGATCATGGTGGACTGGAAGCTCGCGGCGGTGGTGTCGATCGAGCCCGCCGATTTCTTGAGGCGCGCCGCCATCTCGCGCAGGTCTTCCGACGCGAGCCGCGCGTTGGTGACCAAGGCCTTCAACTGGCCGTTCGCGGTAGACGAATCGATCCGGTCAGCGGTGCGATCGATCGCGTCGGCGGCCGACCCGATGGTCTTGATCGTCACGGCGAGCTGCGCCCCGATGCGGTCGAGGTTCTTCGACTGTTCGCCGACGGTGGTGTTGAGCGTCGTCGAGAGATTGTTGATGTTCTTGATCGTCGCGCGCAGTTCGCGCGCGGCGCTGTCGCTGAACGCGGTGCCGAAGCGGTGCGCCACCGCCTCGACGTCGCCGGCGATGCGGCCGGCCACCACCGACAACTCGCCGATGCCCGGGAGCACGGCGCCCGGGATCGAGCCGTTGAGCTTGGCCGCCGGATCATCCAGCTGCGCCTGCACGTCGGTGTTCGGCGGCGCCGCGTTGCGCTCCTCGAGCGTCGCTTGCCACTGGCCGAACATACTCGCCTCGCTCAGCAGCAGCACCGGATTCAGCGGCAGGGTGATGCCCTTGTCGAGAACGATCTTCACGAGCACCCAGCCGGTCTTCTCATCGAGGTTGATGCCGGTGATGCGTCCGGCGGCCACGCCGCGGATCACGACCGGCGATCCCACCTGTGCGCCGCCCACTTCGCGGAGCCGGGCCACGACGGGCGCCGAGCGCGCACCGAACTGCGCGCGGCTGAGCCAGAGTGCCATGCCGGTCACCGCCACTACGGCGGCGATGACCACGAGTCCGACCACGAAATCATCCTGGCGTCTCATCGCGCTCCTCCGGGCACTCCGGTCCGTGCGGCACTCTCCTGATCGATGCTCGCTCGGCCTTCGATGAATTGGCGTACGATCGGGTCCCGTGTCTCCTGGATCTCCTTCACGGTGCCCACCTGCTGGACTTTCCCCTCGTACAGCATCGCGATCCGCGACGCCACGCGATAGGCGCTTCGCATGTCGTGCGTGATCACCACACCGGTGACGCCGAGCTGCTTCTGCATGCGGATCATCAGTTCGTCGATCACGGCACTCGTCACGGGATCCAGCCCCGTCGTGGGCTCGTCGTACAGGATGTACTTGGGGCGGAGCGCGATGCCGCGCGCGATGCCCACGCGCTTCCGCATGCCACCCGAGAGTTCGGCGGGGAATCGTTCCTGCGTGTCGGGAAGGTCCACCAGCGCGAGCGCTTCGGCCACGCGTTTCTGGATGTCCGCTTCGCCGAGCGTGCCTTGCTTGCGCAGCCCCATCGCCACGTTGTCGCCGATCGTGAGCGAGTCGAAGAGCGCCGCGAACTGGAACACGTACCCGATGTGCGAGCGCAGCGCGTACAGGTCCTTCCGCGGGAGATTCGGCACATCCTCCCCATCCACGGTGACGGTGCCCGAGTCCGGATCGAGCAGGCCGACGATGTGCTTGATCGTCACCGACTTCCCGCCGCCCGAGAAACCGATGAGCGCCACGGTCTCGCCCTCGTTCACGTCGAGGGAGAATCCCTGCAGCACCTTCTTCTCGCCGAAGGCCTTGTAGACGTTGTCGAGTCGGATCAATGGGACCTCGCCTGCAGCCAAGTCATCGCCCAGAAGGCGTCGAGCACCAGGATCATCACGGCGGAGTAGACCACGGCGTTCGTCGCGGCGCGACCCACGCCCTCCGCGCCGCCCTCGGCGCGGAAACCCGCCATGCACCCGATGAACGACACCGCGAACCCGAAGCTCGCCGACTTCACAAGCCCGTACGCGATGTCGAAGTTGCCGTAGAACAGCCGCACCCCTTGCTCGAACTCCGCGGTGGTGAGGCCTACGATGCCGAGCGCCGCAATGTAGCCCGCGATCATCGCGACGACCATCGCGCAGCCCACCACGATCGGGAACATCAGCGTGCCCGCGATCACGCGCGGCACCACGAGATACGCATAGGGATCGTACGCGAGCGTCTCGAGCGCATCGACCTGCTCGGTGACGCGCATCGTGCCGATCTCGGCGGCGATGTTCGCGCCCACGCGGCCGGCGAGCGCGAGCCCCGTGAGCACGGGCGTGAGCTCGAGCGTGATCGTTTTCTCGAGGAGCGTGCCGACGAAATAGAGCGGTACGGCGCCGGTGAGCGCGTAGTTCGCGAGCAGCGCGAGCACGATACCGGTGAACGCGGCGATGAGCAGCCCGAGCGGCATGGAATCCACGCCGAGGCGGCGCGCCTGCTGCATGGCATTCACCGTCCACGTCTTGAACTCAGGCACCCCGCGGCCGGTCTCGGCCATGAATTCGCCGACCTGGCCTAGCGAGGTCACCCGCTGCCGCACCGCTCGTCCGATGGATTCGATCACGCCCCCAATCTGACTCGCCGCGAGTCTCGCGGCAAACCGCACCTCAGCGTTGCTCGGGGGTAGCACGTAGGGCATGTGAGGCGCGCGGGGCCGCGCCCCTCGACAATAGAGCGCCCCTCCGGTGAGATTTCGCGAATGCGCCGACTGCTCCCTCTCTTCCTGATGATCGTGTGCGCCGCCGGCGCGCTGGCCGCGCAGGTGCGCCCCGGCGCGGCGGCTACGGCGCCCGCCGCGGGTCCGCCCACCGTGAGCGGCACCGTGTACGACAGTCTGGCGGGGCGGCCGCTCGCCGGCGCGACCGTCGTGATCGATGGTCTTTCGATCACCTCGACGACGGACGCCAAGGGCCACTACACCATCCCGCTCGACAGCATCGGCGCCGGAACGCGGCGCTTCTCGTTCTTCCACGCCGCGATCGACACCATGGGCATCGCCGCGCCGCCGCGTACGGTGGTGCTGGAGCCCGGCGTTTCGGCCACTGTCGATCTCTGGATGCCGTCGGCGCGCACGATCGTGCGGATGTTCTGTCCGGCCGACACGTCCGGCGATCACACGCTGATCATGGGCGACGTGCGCGATGCGGACGCGGACAAGCCGCTCGCGGGCGCGCTGGTGGTGGTGCAGTGGAGCACGATGGCGATCGGCAACACCAGCATCTCGCGGCTCCCGCAGGCCGCGAGCGTCTTCGCCGACTCCAGCGGGCTGTACCGTCTGTGCGGCGTACCGGCGCACATCGCGCTGCGGGCGCAGGCGCGCAAGCGGCCCAAGTCGAGCGGCTTCATCGATCTCACGCTCGAGCCGTATGGCGTCGTGATCCAGGAATTCCTCGTGGGCGACCGGCCCTTGCCGGGCGCCACGACCGCGAAAGCGCCGGCGGCCGGGGCGGCGGCTGGGGCGGCGGCCGGTGCGGCCACCGGTCAGGCGGCCGTGGCCACGGCGGGTCCGCCGGCGCCGCTCGGGAAGTCCGTACTGACCGGGACCGTCATGGGCCCCGACGGCGCGCCGCTCGAAGGCGCGCAGGTGCTCCTCGTGGGCACGTCGCTCAGCGCGAAAGCCGACTACAAAGGGGCGTTCCGAATGACTGGGCTGCCGGCCGGCACGCAGAAGGTTGAAGTGCGGCTGCTGTCATACCAAATGAAGAGCTACGTGGTGAACCTGTCGACGGTGCGCGAGGCGCATCTGAACGCGGTGCTCGACGCGCGCGCGCAGGTGCTCGATCCGGTGACCGTGACCGCGAACGAGACGACCGACATTCCCGGGTTCGACGAGCGCAAGAAGCTCGGCCTGGGCACGTACTTCACGAAGTCGCAGATCCAGGATGCGAACTCGGGCGCGATCACCGACATCTTCCGGCGCGTGCCGGGCATGAAGGTGATGTTCTCGAACGGCCAATACATCGTGGTGTCGAACCGCCTCAACCAGTCGTGCGTCTCGGCGCAGTGGTACGTGGACGGCGCGCCGTACCAGATGACCGACCAGGACGACCCGGACGAGCTCTTCCCGCCGATCGAAGTGGAAGCGATCGAGGTCTACAATAGCGCGACGACGACGCCGATCCAGTACCAGGGAAATCAGTCGGCGTGCGGCACGATCCTGATCTGGACGATGCACGGGCACATGACGAAGAAGCCCAAGAAACCGGCGCCGACGTCCACGTCGTCGGACAGCACGAGTGACTGACTGCGGATGACGACGGCGGGCTGTCGGCTGTCGGCTGTGGCCGGCGACCGCAGGATGAGAAAAGCGGCGCGAGACGGTTGCTGTCTCGCGCCGCTTTCACTTCATGGTGCGTGTCGCGCGACTACGCCGCGAAGGAGCCCAGCGCCTTGCCCACATCGCCTTCGCGCAGACGCTTGAGCGCACGGTCGCGCAGCTGGCGAACGCGCTCGCGCGTGACGCCGAGCATCGCGCCGATCTCTTCCAGCGTGTGCTCGCGGCCGCCGTCGAGTCCGAAGTAAAGACGCAGGACCTTCGCGTCGCGCGCCGGCAGCGTGCCGAGCGCGGCTTCGATCTCATCGGTGACGAAGCGGTTCATCGCTTCCTCTTCCGGATCCGGGACTTCGTCGGCGACGAAGCGCTCGATGAGCGAGCGATCGCCGTCGGGGTCCATCGGCGCGTCCAGGCGCACGTCGCCGGTGTTCAGCGCGGCGAGCGACTGCACGACATCCACGCTGAGGCCGGTGAGCTGCGACAGCTCTTCCGGGCTCGGCTCACGGCGCAGCTTCTGGCGCAGGATCTCGGAGGCCTTGATGATGCGCGAGAGGTCGGCCGTGCGGTTGAGCGGGACGCGGACCGTGCGGCCCTGGCGCGCGAGCGCCGAGAGGATCGCCTGGCGGATCCACCACACCGCGTAGGAGATGAACTTGACGCCCTGGTCGGGGTCGAACTTCCGCGCGGCCGTGAGCAGGCCGACGTTCCCTTCGCCGATGAGATCGATGAGGGGGAGTCCGCGGTTCTGGTACTTCTTGGCGACCGAGATCACGAAGCGGAGGTTGCGCTTGACGAGCTCCTGGAGCGCTTCCTGATCGCCTGCGCGGATCTTGCGGGCGAGGTCGAACTCCGCCGTGCCCTTGAGGAGCGGGTACGTGGAGACTTCGTAAAGGTACTGATCGAGGATGTCGCGATCGGGCTCGTTCGGCGCGATCCCCGTGGGGGTCGTGCGACGGCGGCGGCGCTTGACTTCGGTCATTTTGGGAACCTCAACTTGCGGTGGTGCATCTATGGAGATAGTGGCGGCGGACCGTCACGATCGGCGGGATCTGAAAGCACTCGGGACCGTAACTGACTGGCCGGTCGGGAGGCCGAGCTAAAATACACTTTTTTTCGATTTCCGCCAGAGCGAACTGTGATAATTCCTTGACAGAGCATATACCCGTATCTAGCCTTATGGGTTCCCGGCGGGAGCCGGGGGGGTCTCCAGGGGGCGTAGCTCAGTTGGGAGAGCGCTTGAATGGCATTCAAGAGGTCAGGGGTTCGATTCCCCTCGCCTCCACTGGATCACTGCACCGCTGGCGCTCGACATTGCGGGAATAGCTCAGTTGGTAGAGCACAACCTTGCCAAGGTTGGGGTCGCGGGTTCGAGTCCCGTTTCCCGCTTTCATCAATCACTACGCGTTAGACACCGGTTTTGTTTACCGGGTTTTCGAACGACAGACTGAGACGTTAGACCTAGACGTTAGAAGACGTTGGACGTTAGCAAACTGCCGGGCGGTTAGCTCAGTTGGTTAGAGCGCCACGTTGACATCGTGGAGGTCACAAGTTCGAGTCTTGTACCGCCCATACTACTCGGGACTCGGCACTCGGGACTCGACAACTACCGAGTCCCGCGGCGAATCCCGAGTCCCAAGTCCCGAGCAGTGATTTCGCTTGATTCTCGCTCCACGCAAGACTAGGTTGCACGTCCACGGCGGCCGCGTCTTCCGGACGCTGCCGCCGGTTCAGTTTGCACAATCGAAGCGATCAAGACGGGCGCCCGTAGCTCAATTGGATAGAGCATCTGACTACGGATCAGAAGGTTGGGAGTTCGAGTCTCTCCGGGCGCACCATTCGCCACCGTTCGAATGGAGAGGTGGCACAGGCGGGGCGTGGCGCAGTCCGGTTAGCGCGCCTGGTTCGGGACCAGGAGGTCGGTGGTTCAAATCCACTCGCCCCGACCATCTTTAGAACGGAGCGGGGACATCGCTCCGGGTAAGCGTTGAGCGCGGGTAGCTCAGCTGGATAGAGCGTCGGCCTCCGGAGCCGAAGGTCGAGGGTTCGAATCCCTCCTCGCGCACTCCGCGATACAACTTGAAGCCCCGCCCGGCAAATCGGGCGGGGCTTCGTGCATCGGGCATCGTTCGTCGTGCCTCGGCACACTTTCGCCGCCGAAAGATGTCCGCGTCACTTCGGTGGTGCCACCTCAGGCGGCCGACTATCGAAGCGAACCCGCCGTGACTCGACGATCACTCCGCGCGATTCCGTGCCCTCGACCAGCCACGGACCGATCACCGCGAGAGTCCGCCGATCCACCCAGATCGGACGAGCGCTCCCGAACCACTCGACGCACCGCGGATCGAACCTCGCGGGCCCGATCGTATCCGCGGGCACGGCCAGTGATCCGGCCGCCCGGAACTGATTCCCACGCGATTCGAAGAAGAGGACGGCAGCTGGCATCTCGAACAGCGTGTCGTCGCCCTGAAGCGTGCCGCTTCGGAGCGCGATCCCGAGCGTGCGCTCGTTCGCGCGCAGCGCCTCGAAGATGCCGCGGCCGCGTCGCGCTCCCAGTGTGGCGCTGTCCAACTCGAGTGGCCGGGTGACTCGAGTACCGGTCGCGAGATCGAGCTCGTTCACGTGAAAAGCGCGGCCATCGGATCCCGCGACGAGCGCGCCGCCGGGCGAGGGCGCGATGATGTCGACCGCGTATGGCACCTCGAGTCGCTGCAATCCGCTCGCCTTGAAGCGCACGACGTGCAAGATCGCGCTGCTCGATCTCCCATCCTTCGCCGTATGATCGACCGCGTACACCAGCGCCTGCGCCGTGAGCCTCACCGTTGGCATGCCGCCCGAGTCCAGCGGGGTCCACCTATAGTTCCCGATGGGGGCGGAACTTGAGCCGTCTCCGAAATTCGACAGCGGCAGCTGCAATAATGCGGCCTCGCTCGTGCGTTTCCTCGAGTACCACACATCATCGCCCGTCGAGTCGCCAGCGACGAAAATGCTGAGTGTCGTCCCATCGTCCATGAAGGAATCGAAGTAGTACGGCGACCCCGCGACGCCCAGCGCCTGAGGCGGTCCGCCGTCGAGCGGCACCCGGAACAGCATGGCGTTGGCGCTCTCGAGGCGCGGTGTCATGGGAGCAGCGCCCCGCCGGGCTGGACTCGTCCAGAAATACGCGGCCGCTCGGGAGAGATGCATGCCTTGGCTCGCGTCGCCGAGCACGACGGTGGCGCGGCACGTCCACGGTCGCGTCGAGACGTCGCAGC
This sequence comes from uncultured Gemmatimonadaceae bacterium, assembly GCA_963716745.1. GTDB lineage: Bacteria > Gemmatimonadota > Gemmatimonadetes > Gemmatimonadales > Gemmatimonadaceae > DATKOH01. The sequence goes on along the minus strand of OY970320.1, from coordinate 2,595,440 downwards.
TCGAGACCGAGTGCACGGTGAGCGCGCCGGCGCGCGGCGCCACCCCGGGCCGCCGGTAGACATCGCGCGCCGATGCGATCGCGGCGAAATCGCCGCCGCCTCGCTGATGCTCGAGCCGTTGCACGCGAGGGAATACGCTCGACGGATCGCGGATGGGCGTTCGCACTAAATCGCTGCCCACGACGACGAGCCGTCCGTTCACCACGAAGACGCGCCCCATCTCCGGCGCGACTTCATACGAGTCGTCGCGTATCAGCTGGCCCGCGGAATCGATCCGGAAGACGTCGATCATCGGCCGGGTCGCACTGCCGGTGGTCCAGAGGCCGATGACAAGGACCAGATCGTTCACGACCAAGATCTCATGACAGGGCCCGTTCGGTCCGCCGGCATCTTCGATGTCCACGGCCGAGACTGGCGACAGCGCGCCATCGCCGACGCGCACCGTGAAGAGGAAACCACGCCGCAGGATCACGATAAAGTCGCCATGGCGCTTGACGAGATCCGGCTCCTCCACGCCCGGCTCGCTCGCAATGCTGATCGGTTCCCGGCCCGCGTCGTACATGACCGGCTCGAGTCTGATCGGCCGGGCACAGAGCGAGATATCGAGCGCTCGCATCATGCCGAGCCGGAGCTTCAGGACGCGATGGGCCTCGCTATACCCGATCAGGCGGGCTGAGATCGTCACGCTATCGCGCGCGGCAAGGCGATCCGCCGGAATGCTCAGCGAGTATCGTCCGTCGCTATTGGTCTGAACGCCGACGCCTGACTCAGTGCTCCAGACTTGCACGCCATTGAGCGGAGAACCCGCCGCGGAAGTCACGCGCCCGCGGACTACCGCGAAACGCTGCCCGATCGAGTCAGTCGCGGGTATGCGAACGGCCGTCGTGTCGAGCACGTTCCCGCTCGAACAGCTGACCTCTGCGGGCCAGATCCGGGCGAGATAGGCCGACAGCTCCGAATCGGACGCGAACGGTTGCAGAGCCTTCGGCGACGCTCCTGAGCGCGGCTGTTGCGCCGGGGCGCGTGGCACTGAGAAAAGAATGAGGAGAATCGAAGAGCGAGCGAAGAACCGAGCACGCATGGCGGCCTCCCGCAAATCCGTGGCAGCGTTCCGGCGCACGATCAGCAGACGCGCAAGCGCGCACAAGTTGCACAACGGGCGGGGCTTCGGGCATCGGGCATCGGGCATCGGGCATCGCCGTGCTGGACTCGGCGGTGCGGCTCGCGTATCCTCTGCGAGCCAACCTCGCCGCGAGCGAAACGAATGCAGAGCCAGTCATCAGCGAGTCCACGAATTTACCGACTGAGTTTCTCGATCCGCGTACAGTCGAGAGTGGTGCCGACCGTAGTCGTTCTCGTGCTCGGCGTGCTGATCGGTATGGCCGCGACCGAGCACACGAGTCGCTCGTTCCTGGCCACGTTCGGAGTATTCTGGCTTCTGGTTGTTGCCGCAGCAATCTGGAGCTTTCAGCACGCGTCTCGCTGGCAGTTGATCCTCACCGGGGATGCCATCGAGGTGCGCGACGCCTTTCCCTTGAAGCCGAGGCGATTGCAACGCGAAGAGATCTCCGGCTTTCGCGTCGGCGGCGGCGGCGGCCGCAGCGGTGGCCGGTGGGTGATGCTTGTGCCGCGGAGCGCGGCGCTCGAGCGGGTCAAGTTCTATCCGGGGAGTCTAGATGTGGACGCGACACTGCGCGATTGGGTGATCGGATTCCCCTACCTCGACACGGAGAGCCCCAGTCAGCCGCCGGAGTCGCCGCGGCACCTGACCGCCGACGAATGGAACACCGTCACATCGCTCAGCGGACAGGTGCGGAGGCAATAGCGCCGGAGTAAGGAGTAACACTGCACCGACCGCACTCTACCCCGCGATCGGCATCGGCGCGAACGTCAGAATGAAAATGAGGATCGCGAACCACCCGAGCATCATCCGGTTCCGGTCGATCGGGATCGACGGCGCGAGCACGTCGGGATGCGAGAGCCGCCCCCGCCCCACCACCAGCGCGACCACGGCCCACAGCCACCAGCCCGGCCAGAGCACGCCGAGCCCCAACAGCGACAGCCACACGTAGATCGCGGTGAGCCGCTGCGCGCGCCGGCTCATCGCATACAGGATGTGCCCGCCATCGAACTGCGCGAGCGGCAAGAGATTCAGCGACGTCACCAGCAATCCGACCCATCCCGCGACGGCCACGGGATTCAGCAGCAGCGTGCCGCGCACGCCGGCGAGCTCTCGCGCGAGGGACATCAAGATCGAATTGCCGAAGTACAACGGCGAGCCGCCCCACAAGATGATCTGGTCGGCCATCGGCCGGCCCGCGATCATCGCCGGCGTACTCAGCGCGACCCCCGCCACGAGCACCGGCAGCGCGACGGCCATCCCCGCGAGCGGGCCCGCGATCCCCACGTCGAACAAGGTGCGCCGGTCGAAGATCGGCGACCGGATCCGAATGAACGCGCCGAGGGTGCCGAGCAGATTCCAGTCACCCCAGAACGGGATGAAGTACGGCGGGCTCGCGTTCACGCGATAGCGGCGCGCGGCGAAATAGTGACCGGACTCGTGCGCGAGCAGGATCGCCGCCACCGGCAGCGAGAACGACAATCCCGTGCGCAGTGACGCGAACGACCATGTACTCCACTCGAAGCCGTGCCCCGCGATCGCCACGCCGGCAACGGTCATCGACGCGACGGTGATCGCGAGCAGCAGCGCATGCAGCCACCACCGTTCCCGCGGCGGCTCGCTCGCGTAGACGATCTCGATCTCCTCGACCGGCGTGTCTTCCACTATTGACCCTCCATCGGCTCCGACATAGCTTGGCCGTGCGCCACCCTCCGCCACTCCCCCGCCGCTCGTTCCCCCGCCATTCCGCGCCGCGCGCATTTCCCGCGTGCTCGTGCCCCGCACCGCGACGCTTCCGCTCCCCGCCCTGCCCCCCGCCGTGGACATCGCCGAACTCCGCCGCAAATCCGTGCCCGATCTGCAGACGATGGCCTCCGGGCTGAATATCGCCGGCGTCTCAGGCCTTCGGAAGCAAGACTTGATCCTCCGTATCGAGCACGCGCTGCTCAAGACGGACGCGATGCTGCGCGCCGAGGGGACGCTCGAGATCATGTCGGAGGGCTATGGCTTCCTGCGCAGCCCCGACTGGAGCTATCTCGCGGGACCCGACGACATCTACGTGAGCCCATCGCAGATCAAGCGCTTCAATCTGCGCACCGGCGACACCATCGCAGGGCACGTGCGGCCGCCGAAGCCGGGCGAGCGATATCTCGCGTTGCTCAAAGTGGAGACGGTGAACGGCTCCGATCCGGAGACGATGAAGGGGCGCCCCACCTTCGACACGATGCGGCCGCGCTACCCCGACCGGCGGCTCCGCCTGGAATCCGGCAACGGCGATCTCTCGATGCGCGTGATGGACCTCATCGCACCGATCGGGAAGGGACAGCGCGGCCTCATCGTCGCGCCGCCGCGCGCGGGCAAGACGATCCTGCTCCAGCGCATGGCGACGGCGATCGTCGAGAATCATCCCGAGGTCGCGCTCATCGTGCTGCTCATCGACGAGCGGCCCGAGGAAGTGACGGACTTCAAGGCGTCGGTGCCGCAAGCCGAAGTGGTGAGTTCCACCTTCGACGAGCCCGCGAGCCGGCACGTGCAGGTCGCCGACATGGTGATCGAGAAGGCGAAGCGCCTGGTGGAGAACGGCCGCGACGTGGTGATCCTGCTCGACTCGATCACGCGTCTCGCGCGCGCACACAACACGGTGATGCCGCACGGCGGGAAGATCCTCTCGGGCGGCGTGGACTCGGGCGCGATGCAGAAGCCGAAAGCGTTCTTCGGCAGCGCGCGCAGCATCGACGGCGGCGGCTCGCTCACGATCGTCGCCACCGCGCTCATCGAGACCGGCTCGCGCATGGACGAAGTGATCTTCGAGGAGTTCAAGGGCACGGGCAACATGGAGCTGGTGCTCGACCGCGGCATCGCCGAGCGGCGCATCTACCCCGCGATCGACATCAACAAGTCCGGGACGCGCAAGGAAGAGCTCCTGCTCGACCAGAAGGAACTCAATCGCATGTTCCTGCTGCGCAATTTCCTCGGCGACCGCCCCGAGGCCGAAGCGATCGAGTTCCTGCTCAAGCGCATGGCGCGTCATAAGACGAACAAGGAATTCTTCGACACGATGCACGAGGCATGAGCGTGCCCGATCCCGGCCGCATCCTCGCGATCGACTATGGCGACAAGCGCGTGGGACTCGCGCTGAGCGACCCGCTGCGCCTCATCGCGTCGCCGCTGGGGCACATCGCGCGCCGCGCGGGCAAGCGCGCGCCGATCACCGAACTCGTCCGCCGCGCCAGTGAGCACGAAGCGAGCGCCTTCGTGATCGGGCTGCCGCTGGATGAGCGCGGCGACGATACGCCGCGGGCGACCGAAGTGCGCGCGATCGCGGCCGAGCTCGAGAAGCGCACCGGTCTTCCGGTGGCGCTCGTGGATGAGCGGTACACCACGGCCGCCGCGCTCCGCACGGTGCGCGAGATGGGCGGCTCGACGCGCGGGCGCAAAGGCGATGTGGACGCGCTCGCCGCCACGATCCTGCTCCAGCATGCGCTGCGTCTCGCCGAGTAACGTGCGCCGCGCGATCGCCGCGTGCGCGCTCGCGCTGGCGGCGTGCACGAGCGCGCCGCCCAGCGGGCCGATCGCGCACGTGACGATCCCCGCCGGCGCGAGCCTGCGTTCCACCGCCGACTCGCTCTCGGCGGCCGGCGTGGTGGAGTCGGCGGCGCTGTTCAGCTGGTACGCCCGGCTGAGCGGCGGCGCGAAGGACATCAAGGCCGGGAATTATGCGATCCACACCGACATCAGCTGGCCCGCGCTGGTACGCGCGCTCCGGGAAGGCGAGGGGATCGAGAACCGGCTCACCATTCCCGAAGGCTGGGGACTGAGCGCGATCGTGCCCGCACTCGCGCAGGCGCTCGGCGCGCCCGAGGATTCCGTGGACGCAGCGGTGCGCGACACCGCGCTGCGGAACGAACTGGACGTGCCGGCGAGCACGCTCGAGGGCTACCTCTTTCCCGACACGTACATCTTCGGCTACGGCACCGCGCCGCGCACCGCCGTGCGCGAGATGACCAAGCGATTCGAGAGCGTGTGGCAGCCGGCGTGGGACGACCGCCTCACCGAATTGGGAATGAGCCGCAACCAGATCGTGACGCTCGCGTCGATCGTGGAGAAGGAAGCGGTACTTCCGGAGGAGCGACCGGTGATCGCGGCGGTGTACCTCAACCGGTTGAAGAAACACATGCTGCTGCAGGCGGACCCCACCGTGCAGTACGCGCTGGGGCTGCACCGCGACCGCCTGCTCTATCGCGACCTGCTCGTGGACTCACCGTACAACACGTACAAGTATCCGGGGCTGCCGCCGGGACCGATCGCATCCCCGGGGCGCGCGAGCCTCGAGGCGGCGCTGTACCCGGCGAAGGTGCCCTATTTGTATTTCGTGGCGATGCCGGACGGACATCACGAGTTCCGTTCCAACTCGCGGCAGCACGCCGAGGCGGTGCGGATGGCGCGGCGCGCGCGCGCGTCGAAGCCGAAGCCGTGAGCGCGGCGGCGGCGCTAGTCTCGCAAGAGATCGGGGCGGAGGACGCGCGCGCCGTCGAGGTAGACATGCTCGATCGCACTGCGCGGCCGGTGCGTCTCGATGTGCAGCAGCACGCGGATGCAGCGCGGGAGCGCGCCGGGCACGGGGATCTCCACCGTGCAGAGCAGCGGAACGTCGAGCCATCCGAGTTCTCGCGCCGCGCGCGCGGGGAATTCACTGCGCAGGTCCGACGTGACGGTGAACAGCGCGCTGATCACGTCGGTGGGCTGGATGGCGTTGCGCGTGGCGATCTCGCGCAGGAGCGTCTGCGTCGCGATGCTGATCGCGCCCGCCGTGTCCTCATTCACCGTGGTGGCGCCGCGGATGGCGCGAACGTGTCGCTCGATCATGGCGGGGCGGAGTGATGGACGCGGGCACGCTGAGACTGGTGGCGATCACCGACGATGTGCGCGACGGCGCTTCCGGCCTCATCGCGCGCGCGCTGGCCGCGGTGCGCGGCGGCGCGACGATGATCCAGTTGCGGCTCAAAGATGCGGACGCGCGGTCACTGGTGGAAGTGGCGCGCGCCTTGGCCGTGGCGCTGCCCGCGGGCGTGCCGCTCGTCGTGAACGACCGCCTGGACGTCGCGCTCGTGGCGAGCGCCGCCGGCGTGCACGTGGGACCCGACGATCTTCCGGCGGCCGCGGTGCGGCGGCTGGTGCCGCCGGGATTCATCGTGGGCGCGTCGGTGGGGAGCGACGCCGAGGTGACCCTCGCGCACGGCGCGGACTACGTGGGGATCGGACCGCTGTACGACACGAGTTCCAAGGCCGATGCGGGGCGCGCGATCGGCCCGGTGGCGTTCGCGCGTCTCGCGCGCGCGTGCCGGGTGCCGGCCGTGGCGATCGGCGGGATCGACGCGCGGAACGCGGCGGGCGCGATGATCGCCGGCGCGGCCGGCGTCGCCGTGATCCGCGCGGTGATGGGCGCCCGCGATCCGGAGGCGGCGGCGCGATCGTTGCGCGCGGCGATGGAGGGACCCGGATGAGCGACGCCGTGGTGTCGGCGCGCGGCGCGCGCCGCTGGGCCGCGGGACATCCGTGGATCTTCCGGAGCGATCTCGTGACCGAGCCGAAGGAGCCGCCGGGCGCGGTGCGCGTGCGAGAGAAGGGCGCGTCGGTGCTGGGCTGGGCGTTGTGGAGTCCGCGGTCGGAGATCGTGCTCCGCCGTCTCGATCCGTCGCCGGGCGCGGTGATCGACGCCGGCTGGTGGCGCGAACGGATCGCGCGGGCGGCGGCGCGGCGCGCGCCGTTGCGCGGCGAGACGAACGCGTACCGCGTGGTGCACGGCGAGGCCGATGGCTGCCCGTCGCTCGTGGTGGACCGTTACGACCAGTGGCTCGTGGTGCAGCTCTTGAGCGCGGGGCTCGAGCGATACCGCGCGGAGATCGTGAACGCGCTCACCGAGGTCGTGCGGCCGGCGGGCATCCTCGCGCGCAACGATGCGCACGTGCGCGACAAGGAAGGACTCGCACGTGAGACCGTGGTGCTGGCCGGCGACGTGCCGCGCGAGGTGGAAGTGGATGAGCACGGCGTGCGATATCTCGCGGCGCCGTGGGAAGGCCAGAAGACAGGAGCGTTCCTCGATCAGCGCGAGAATCGCGTGCTGATCGGCGCCCTCGCGCGCGGGCGCGCGCTCGACTGTTTCGCGTACCACGGGTCGTTCGCGCTACACCTCGCGAAGCGCGCCGAACGCGTGACGGCGCTCGACACGAGCACCGCAGCACTGGCGCGGGCGCGCGCCAACGCCGAGCGAAACGCGATCACGAACATCGACTTCGTGGAGCAGGATGCGTTCGAGTTCCTGCGCGCGCAGGAGAAGTCGCGCGCACGTTACGACACGATCGTGCTCGACCCGCCGGCGTTCGCGAAATCGCGGAGCGCGCTGCCGGCCGCGATCCGTGGGTACAAGGAGATCAACCTGCGCGGCATGCGCCTGCTCGAGCGCGGCGGCCTGATGTTCACCGCGAGCTGCAGCTTCCATCTGTCGAAGGCCGCATTCCTGGAGATGATCGAGAGCGCCGCGGCGGATTCGGGGCGACGCATGACTCTCCGCGAGATCCGGGGACAACCGCTGGACCATCCGGAAGTGCTCACGATCCCCGAGACAGGATATCTCAAGGGCGCCATCGTCGAAGCGATGGACTGAACGACAGGATTTCCAATCATGTGAATCATGTGAATCCTGTCCGAAGTGCCTTTGACAGGATTCACATGATTCACATGATGGGTCAGCGAAGCTGGCACCCAGGGCAGAAGAACGTCGAGCGGCCCGCCTGCGTGATGCGGCGGATCTTGGCGCCACAGCGCCGGCACTTCTCTCCCTCGCGGTCGTACACGCGCCAGTTCGTCGTGCGGTCGCTCATCCAGTAGCGGCCGCTCGGCGCACGGCGCAGCACATCCTGTATCGCTTTCACGAGTCGCGCGCGACGCGGCGCGCCGAGTTTGGCGGCGCGCACCCGTGGATCGATCTTCGCGAGCCAGAGCGCCTCGGCCACGTAGATGTTCCCGAGCCCCGCGACGACGCGCTGGTCGAGCAGCGCGGGTTTGATCGGACCCTTCTTCCGGGCGAGTGCGGCGCCGAGTACGCCGGCGGTGAATGCCGGGATCGGTGGCCTCGGGGCCCATGCGCGGCAGGAGCGACGGCGGCATCGAGAGCGAATTGGAACGTCGAGAGCGCGCGTGAATCCACGAGCGACACGCGATCGCCGTTCGCGAGCGCGATGACCACGCGCGAGAAGCGCGGCGCTTCGTCGCCGGCGCGGCCCACCTCCCACTCGCCGTTCAAGCGAAAGTGAACGACCAGCACGCCGCCGCCATCGAAGCTGATGATCTGATGCTTCCCGCGGCGCGCCACGCCGAGCACGACGCGGCCCGCGAGCGCGCGGGCGGTCGTGGCCGGCAGGCGCCGCGCGAACGCCGGGTGCGACACCGTTATGCCGGCGATCGTCGCGCCTGACAGCGCGGCGCGCAGCTGGGCGGCGGCCGCTTCGATCTCGGGGAGCTCGGGCATCCGTGAACGGTCGGCGTCGCGCGCGGAAAGGTCAACCACGGTTGACCCGCACCTCGCCGCGGGACACACTTCGCGCGTGTCCACGCCCGCGCACTCCCCGCCGCCGCGCCCCGACGACGCCGGGCGCACGCGCGGCGTGCGCTCTACGCTCGTCCTCATTCTCGCGCTCAACGCGATCGTCGTCGCCGTGAAGATCGTGGTCGGCGTGCGCACGAACGCGCTCTCGGTGCTCGGCGCCGCGCTCGAGTCGTCGCTCGACCTATTGAACAACGTGGTGGGGATCGCGCTGGTGGGTCTCGCGGCCCGCGGTCCGGACGACGAACACCCGTACGGGCACGCGAAGTTCGAGACGTTGGGCGCGCTGGCGATCGTCGGATTCCTCTCGATCTCCTGCTTCGAGCTGCTGCGCGAGGGCGTGCGCCATCTCATCTCGGGCGACCAGCCGAGCACCCCGTCGCTCGCGTCGTTGGTGCTGGTCGGCAGCACGATGGTCGTGAACGTATTCGTGGTGCGCTTCGAACGCCGGCGCGGTGAGGAGCTGGCGAGCCCGTTCCTGCTCGCCGACGCGGCGCACACGAGCAGCGACATCTTCGTGACCGCCGCGGCGCTCTCGTCGCTGCTCCTCACCCGGCTCGGCTGGGGCGCCGTAGACCCCGCGCTCGCGATCCTCGTGGCGCTCGTGATCGCGTGGAATGGTTATTCGATCGTGCGTGGCACCGTGCCGGTGCTCGTGGATGAGCGTGGCGTGGACGCGCGGGAACTGCGGCGCGCGGCGCTCGAGGTGAGCGGTGTGGTCGATGTGCGCGCGGCGCGATCGCGACGGTTGGCGTCGGGATTGATGAGCGCCGAGATCACGATCGGCGTGCGAGCGGCGATGAGCGTGGCGGAGGCACACGCGGTCGCCGATGAGGTCGAGCGGCGCGTATCGCAGCAGTTTGGCGCCAGCGATGTGTTGGTGCACGTCGAGCCGGCATAGAGGCGCAAAGTCTTGCGCGGCTAAGGGACTGATATAGCTTGACTTGTCGGCCCACACCTCACGCGGTGCTAATGGCCAATCGCCAACAGTCGCTCAAGCACGAATACGAAGTCTACGTCGAGCGTGAGATCGAGAATTACAAGGAGTCCGTGCCGCGTCGCGTGATCCTCGCGATCGGCGACGAGGCGGTGAAGTCGCTGGAAGAAGCGGCACAGTTGGCACTCACCGAACTGCTCCTCTGCGCCGAAGTGGACCGCATCGTGAAGGCGCGTCTTCGGCTTCCCAGCTATGACGCGTGGCGAAAGCGCCGCGTGAAAGCGCTTGCCGAGTTCCAGCGTCCCGAGCGGTGGGGCATGCGCGCCGACAGCGCGCTCGTGCGTGAAGTGCAGCGTTCGCACGATCGACACATTCTGGTCGCCGGCGCGAGCGCCGACGGACCGACGCTGTACCTTGCCGCGAACGGCTGCGATGTGACCACGCTCGATCGCGAAGAGGAGGCGATGGAGCGCGTGTACGCGGCGGCGGCGGAGGTCGGGCTGACGGGCAAGATCCGCGGCCTGGTGGCGGACCTCGCGAGCTGGTCGCCCGACATGCCGCTCAATGCCGTGGTGTGCGCGGCGGCGGCATTCTCTGGATTGACCGACGACGAGCGACGGCGCGCGATCGCGCTGCTGCAGAGCGCGACGACCGCCGGCGGCGTGCATCTGGTTGAGACGAGCGCGCACGGTGTGCGGCTCGTGCCGCTCGAGGAATTGCGCTCCGTGTACCGCGGCTGGAACGTGAGCATCGAGCGCGGCGGGACGAGCGGCGAGACGTTCCTCGCGCGAAAGTTGGTGGCGTAAGGACACGAACCGTCGCCGGCGTGACGTGTCGTTTCGCGACGACAAAGAGCGACTGTGGGCTGTCGTCTGTCGCCAACTAGTTTAATACGAACGACTTACGCATCTGCTGTTTTCTGGCACGGGGGATGCTTTATCCCTGGGCGAGCCCTCGACCGTTCCGGGGGCTTTTCCTTCGAGGAGAGTCCCTATGGCCGCACGCAAAGAGATGCATCAGACCCCTGAGCCCCTCGGCATCGTCATCTCCAACGGAGATCGCGACGAGACTCCGCCGCTGTTCTGGGCTTACGAATGGAGCGCGGTCCCGGAACTCCCGGCGCCGACGACGAAGAAGCGCGTGGCTTGAGGCGGAACTGAACTACATAGATCGAAAAGGCCGGACGAGCGAGACGCTCGTCCGGCCTTTTCTTTCTGGGAAGCGGGAAGCGGGAAGCGCGTCCGGAATTCCGAGATCGCTTCCCCCTTCCCGCTTCCCTATAACAAGATCCTAGACCGCCTCGCTGAGCGACGTAAAGTTGAAATCCTTCACCTTGATCGCCGGCATCACGATGTCGCCACCCTGCTCTGTTCCGCCGATCCGCTCGGCGGTGCCGAGCATCTCGAGGTTGTTGAGCATGAACAGCGGTGAATCGTTGAAGCGGAAATTCCGGATCGATTTGCTGATCTTGCCGTCTTCGATCAGGAAGGTGCCGTCGCGGGTGAGGCCCGTGTAGAGAATGGTGCGCGGGTCCACCTGACGGAGATACCAGAGCCGCGTGACGAGCACGCCGCGCGGCGTGGACTTGATGAGATCGTCCACCGAAGTGCCCGTGGTGGAGCCCGCCATCTTGATGCTCTGCGGGTTGCCGGTGGCGGGCTTCTTCATCTTCTGCGCCCAGTACCGCGAGTAGTACAGCTCGTTGAGCACGCCCTTGTCGATGAACACCTGGCGGCCGAGCGGCAGGCCGTCGCCATCGAACGGCTGGGAACGCAGCTGCGGATCCTGCGGATCGGCGAAGATCGTGACGCGTTCGTCCATGATCTTCTCGCCCACCTTGTTGCCGCCCTCCTTGCCCTGCTTGGAGAACGGGCTGCGTCCCTCGTCAGCGGAGCGCGCGTCGGCCTGGTTCCCGATGAGCTGGATGAGGTCGCCCGCCGCCTGCGCTTCGAAGATCACCGTGTAACGGCCCGGTTCGATCGCCTCCGGATTCTTCGAGAGCATCGCCTTCTGCGTGGCCCGTTCGGTGACGCTCTTGAAATCGAAGTGCTCCCAATCCTGGGTGTCCTGTGCGGCCCAGCCGGAACCGGAGCCATCGTTCGTGCGAACAGTGAGTTGATAGTTCGCGCTGGTGGAGCGGTAGTACGCGAACATCCCCTTGCTGTTGCCGAGCGCGGACGACTGCGCGCCCGTCAGCAGGAAGCCCGACGCCATGAGATCGCCCGCGCCGCGCGCCTTGCTGAGCGCGTGCAACGCGACCTTGGCGCGGTCCGTGGGCGTGAGCTTCGCGGTGGACTCGAACCACGCGTTCACCGGCAGATACTTCTGCATGCCCAGCGGCGGCATCGCTTCCGGATCATCCGGCGCGAGCTTGGCGAGCGCTTCGGACTCTTTCACCGCCGCCGCGATCGCGTCGTCGGTGAGTTCGTTGGTGACCACCACCGCGTGCTTCGTGCCGTAGTTGCTCTGGACGACCAGCTGCACATCGGCGACGCTGCCCGACGTGGACATCTGGTTCGCGGCGAAGCGCGTGTTGCCGGTGATGTTGGAACCGATCTGGACCTCGATGCTGTCCGCCTTGGACAGCTTGCTGCAGCGCTCGATGATGCGCTGCGATTCGTCCGACGTGAGCACCGCCGATTCCGCGGGGGCGTCGCGCTCGATCAGACTGAGGGGTCGAGTGCGGGCGCTCATACTTTTCTCCCGGTGTTGATGACGTTGATCTGCTTGAAGCGCGACGGCACGGCGCCGTGGCTCACGGCATTCACCTGCCCAGGCTGGCCCTTGCCGTCGAAGAACGATCCGCCGAGTTCGTAGCTGGCCTTGCCGCCGATCATGTCCATGCTGTTCCAGAAATCGGGCGTGCGCATCTGGTATGCGACGTCCTTCAGCATTCCAGCGATCTTGCCGCCCTTCACTTCCCAGGCGGTCTGGCCGCCGAACTGGCCGTTGAACCGCTGCTGGTCGATCGAGAACGAGCCGTCGCCGATGATGGCGATGCCGTTGTCGGTCGCGGCGATGAGATCCTCCCACTTGAGGTCCTTCTCACCCGGAAGGAGCGACACGTTCGGCATGCGCTGGAACTGCACGTTGTCCCAGCCCTGCGCGTAGGAGCAGCCGTGCGAGCGCGTCTCCATGTTGTTCTGCTTGTACCACCAGCTGATCCACTCCGCCTGTTCGCGGGTGGTCTGGTAGTCGTTGAAGATGCCGTTCTTGATGATGAGGAAGTCGTTGGGCTTCACGCCTTCGTCATCAAAGCCGATGGTCGAGAGGCCGCCTTCTTGCGAGCGGTCGCCCTGGATGTTCATGAACTCGGGGCCGTACTTCAGCTTGCCGAGCACTTTCTCCGGGGGCGAGACGAAGCTCGTGCCGGCGTAGTTGGCCTCGTAGCCGAGCGCGCGATCGAGCTCGGTGGGATGGCCGATCGACTCGTGGATCGTGAGCCAGAGGTGCGACGGGTGCAGCACGAGATCGTACTTGCCCGGCTCCACCGGCTTGGCCTTGAGCTTCTGCGCCGCTTCGTCGGCCCACTTGGCCGCGTTGCCGGGGAGATCGGCGCCGAGCACGTATTCCCAGCCGCGTCCCATTGGGGGCACCACGTTGCCGCGATTCTGGAAGTCCGAGAAATCCGGCGCGACCGCGGTGATCTGCATGAGCGGCCAGCTGCGGATGGTCGTCTGTTGCGTGACCGACCCATCGCTGTTGGCATAGTCGCGCTGCTGCTTCACGAAGAAGAGCCCGCTGAAGACGTATTTCACGCTCGGCGTCTTGAGCGCGATCGCGTTCGCGCGCAGGAGGAGGTCCGCTTTCTCCTCGACGGACACATCCCACGGGTCGGTCTTGTACGCGCTCTTCCATACCGCGCTCGGCACCACCGGCGCCGGCGCGAGGATGGCGGAACGATCGAGCGCCATCTTGTTCGCCTTGCCGATGGCCACCGCTTCCTTCGCGGCGGCCGCGACCGCGGCGCTCGTGAGATTGCGCGTGGCCGCGAAGCCCCACGCGCCATCGACCAGCGCGCGCACGCCGCAGCCCACCGAGTCGGTGTCCACGACGTTGTTGATATGGTCATCGCGCGTGAAGACGAAATTCTGCTGCTGGCGCCCGATGCGCACATCGGCGTAGCTCGCGCCGGCGGATTTCGCGGCGTTGAGCGCGTCCATCATGAGGGCCTTGATGGTCGCATCGGGGAGCGGCGGCGCGGCGGGCGCGGCCGACGCGGCGAGGAGCTCGCCCGCGCCACCGGTCACCTTCCAGGCGTTGGCCGCGGCGATCGCGGCCGCGACCTGCGCGCTGTGTTTGAGGAACTGTCGACGGTCAGTCATCAGATGGCATCACTCAGGCTGGTGAACGTGAAGTCGTGCGCCTTGATCGGCGGCATGACGATGGCGGAACCGGGACTGCTGTCCTCACTCGCGCTCACACGCACCGACTCGCCCATGGCTTCGAGGTTGTTGAGCATGAAGACGGGTGATTCGTTGAAGCGCAGGTTCTTGATCGGACGCGTGACCTTTCCATTCTCGATGAGGAAGGTGCCGTCGCGGGTGAGGCCGGTGAAGAGCACCGTGCGCTGGTCCACGGGACGGATGTACCAGAAGCGGGTGACGAGGATGCCGCGTTGCGTGGACGCGACGAGATCCTCCACCGTGCCGGTGCCGCCCGCCATGTGCATCGAGCGGCTGAACGGCGTCGGTTCCTTGCTCTGCTTCTGCGCCCAGTAGCGGTCGTACGAAAGATTCGTGCACACGCCATTGGTGATCCACGGCGTGCGAACGATCGGAAGCCCATCGGGCGCGAATGGGTAGGCGCGCGCTTCGGGGTCCGCGGGATCGGACCAGATCGAGACGCGCTCGTCCATGACTTTCATGCCGATCTTGTTGCCGCCGCCCGGCTTGGTGAAGAAGCTGCGGCCCTCGTCGGCGGCGCGGCCGTTGAGCGCGAAGCCGAGCAGCTGGACGAGGTTGCCGACCGCGGTCGGCTCGAGCACGACGGTGTACTTGCCCGGCTCGATGGCCACCGCGTCGAGCGAATTCTTCGCTTTCTCGATCGCACGCTCGCCGAGCGCGCGCGGATCGATGCGCGACCAATCCGAGTGCGACGCGCCCGCCCAGCCGCTGCCGCGGCCGTCGGGCGTGCGAACCGTGGTCGTGAAGGCCGCACCCGTTTGCCGGCCGAAGGCGAACAGCCCTTTGTTGTTGGCGATGGCGAGCACATCGGCGTCGGCTTCGCAGAATCCCGTGGCCACGAGTCCCGCGTTGAGCGCCGGCGTCGCGACGCTGCGCACGGCCGCCGCGCGGCCCGCCGCGTCGAGGTTGGCGGTGGAAGCGCTCCACCCATCCACGGGGATGTACTGCTGCGGTCCGAGCTCCGGCATGATCTCCGGATCCTCGGGCGCCAGAATGCGCGAGACGCTCGGAGAGCGCGACCACGTTCTGCAGCGACGTGTCGTCGAGCTTGTTGGTGCTCGCGCTCGCCGCCCGCTTTCCGAACACGCTGTGCACGGAGATCACGGTGTCGCTCGAATCGCCGGCGGTGCTCACCTGGTTCACCGCGAAGCGCGTATTCCCCTGCGAACCGTTCCGGATCGTCACACGGCACTCTTCCGCCTTGGAGAAACCGATGGTCCGCTTCGCGAGCGCCTGCGCGTCGTCGCGCGAGAGCGGGGTGTTCTCTGGATCGAACAGGGAGCGCGGCGTCATGAGTTCGCCTTCCTCCCGGTATTGATCACGTTGATCTGTTTGAACCGCGAGGGCACGCATCCATGGCTCACGGCGTTCGACTGCGACGGCTGTCCCTTCCCGTCGTTGAACGCGCCGCCGAGCATGTAGCTGCTCTTGCCGCCGATCATATCCATGGAATTCCAGAACTCCGGAGTCCGCATCTGATAGGCCACATCCTTGAGCATGCCGGCGATCTTGCCGCCCTTGATCTCGTAGAAGAGCTGTCCGCCGAACTGCGCGTTGTAGCGCTGCTGGTCGATCGAGAACGACCCCTCGCCGATGATCGCGATCCCGTTGTCCGTCGCGGCGATCAGATCCTCCCACGACTGTTCCTTCTCGCCCGGCAGGAGCGAGATGTTCGGCATACGCTGGAACTGCACGTCGGCCCATGATTGCGAGTACGAGCAGCCGTGCGACCGGGTTTCAATCCCTTGCTTCTTGTACCACCAATCGAGCCACAGCGCCTGCTCTCGCGTGGTCTGGTAATCGTTCACGATCCCCTTCTTGATCACGAGGAAGGTGTCGGGCGCGACGCCCTCGTCATCCCATCCGATGGCGCCGAGCGAGCCTACCTGGCTCCGGTCGCCCTGGATGTTCATGATCTCGGGGCCGTAGCGGAATTGGCCGAGCATCTTGTCCGGTGGTGAGACAAAACTCGTGCCCGCATAGTTGGCTTCGAATCCCATCGCGCGGTCGAGCTCGGTGGGGTGGGCGATCGATTCGTGGATCGTGAGCCAGAGATGCGTGGGATGCAGTACGAGGTCGTACTTGCCCACATCTACCGGTTTGGCCGAGAGTTTCTGCACGGCTTCGGAGGCCCAGCGCGGCGCGTTCTCGATGAGCTTGGCGTCGCGCACATGTTCGTAGCCCAGACCCTTCGGCTGTACGTCGGTGCTCTGGCGCGTCTGGAAATCGGAGAAGTCCTTCGCGACGGCCGTGACCGTCATCGTGGGCTGCGCGCGGTAGATGGTCTGCACGACGAACGTACCGTCGCTCGTGGCGAGGGTCTTCTCCTCGCGCAGGAAGAACATGCCCGAGGTGACGAAGCGCGCGCCGTCGACCTTCAGCGCGGCGTCGTTCGCGGAGAGCAGCAGCGCCACCTTGTCCTCGATGGCGACGCTGAACGGATCGATCTCGATGGGCGTGTTCCAGGTGCCGTTGGGCGTCGGCTTGACGGGCGCGAGCACTACCGGGCGCACGAGGGCGCTCCGGTTGGCCTGCGCCTGCGCCATCGCGCGCTTCACGAGCTTGAGCACCTGGTCCTTCGTGAGTTCGCGGCCGGCGGCGAATCCCCACGCGCCATTCGAGAGCACGCGCACGCCGACGCCGAAGGTCTCGGAGTCGTCGAGCGACTGCACGCGGTGCTCGCGTGTGAAGATGCGCTGGCTTCGGTTCTGCGAGATGCGCACGTCGGCATACTGCGCGCCGGCCTTCTTGGCGGCGTCCACGCCGAGGAGCGCGAGTTCCTTCACCGACGCATTGCCGGCGGAGATCTCAGCGACGGGCCGCACGAGGGTCTGCGCGGCGGCGTTGTCTCCGAGGGAAGCGATGCCGAGCGCGGCCGCGGCGGCGCCGGACTTGATGAGGAATTCGCGGCGGGAAGTGGGATCCATGCGTCTACCTGGGAGAGGGTAAATAGTAATGATGAGTATGTTCCGGACGCCCATGGACAGCAAGGTTCGACGAGAGCGCACAGCGGGCTGTCGGCTGTCGACTGTCGCATGCCGGTGCATCAATACGGCCGAGAAAGCGGATTCGATGGCGCCCGGTGGCGGTGACATTGCCGGCACCGCATCTTTCGCGCATGCGTGCACTGGTGAAAGAGCGGGCGGGACCGGGATTCGTGATGAAGCAGGTGCCGGAACCCACGATCCGCGATGACGAGGTCCTCATCCGTGTACGCCGCGCCGGCGTGTGCGGCACGGATGTCCATATCTACGAGTGGGATGACTGGGCGAGCGGGCGCTGCAAGCCGCCATTCACCGTGGGCCACGAGTTCGCCGGCGACGTCGTGCGCGTCGGGCCGCTCGTGCGCGATGTGAAAGAGGGCGACCGCGTGACCGCCGAAGGCCACATCGTAGATGGCACATGCATGCTCTGCCGCACCGGGAACGCGCACGCCTGTCAGAACACGCGCGTGATCGGCGTGGACCGCGACGGCTGCTTCGCCGACTTCATTGCGATGCCGGCCACGAACATCTGGCATCTGGATCCCGACATCTCCTACGACATTGGCGGTATCCACGATCCGATGGGCAACGCCTTCCATACCGCGCTCACTGCCGAGATCCCGGGCGCGACGGTGCTGATCACGGGGTGCGGGCCGATCGGCATCTTCGCCGTGGGGATCTGCATCGCGGCCGGCGCGTCGCGCGTGATCGCGAGCGACGTGAACGACACGCGCCTCGCGCTCGCGAAGAAGATGGGCGCGCACGACGTGGTGCACCCGCCGGACGCCGAGGCGGCGGTGAAGCGCGCGACCGGCGGGCTGGGGGTGGATGTCGTGCTCGAGATGTCGGGCGTGCCCGCCGCGATCCATCAGGCGTTCAAGCTCGTGCGCCCGGCGGGACGCGTGCAGATGCTCGGCGTGCCCGCGAAGCCGATGGAGTTCGATTTCGCGACGGAGCTCGTGTTCAAGGGCGTCACCGTGTACGGTGTGACCGGCCGGCGGATGTACGACACGTGGCACCAGATGTCGCGCTTCCTGCGCTCGGGGAAGTTCGACCCCGCGCCGGTGATCACGCACCGGTTCCCGCTCGAGAAGTTCGACGACGCCATCGCCGCGATCAAGTCGGGCGCGGCGGGCAAAGTCATCTTCGACATCGCATGAGGACCCCGTGAACGCGAACTTCACGCGCGAGCTCGGCGGCGCGCTCGAGCAGTTCAAGCAGGATGGCGTGTACAAGCGGCTGAACTTCCTGGCGTCGCCGCAGTCGGCGCGCGTGAAGATGGAAGGACACGGCGAGGTGCTCATCCTTTCGTCGAACAACTATCTCGGCCTGTGCGATGAGCCGAGCGTGATCCGCGCGGGCCAGACGGCGCTCGACAAGTACGGCGCGGGCACGGGCAGCGTGCGGTTCATCTGCGGCACGTTCACCGTGCACCGGGAGCTCGAGTCCGCGCTCGCGCGGTTCGTGGGCACCGAGAGCGCGCTGAGCTACGTGTCGGCGTGGAACGCGAACGAGGGCTTCACGGCGACCGTCGTCGCGGAGGGCGACTTCGTGGTCTCCGACGCGCTCAACCACGCGTCGATCATCGACTCAGTGCGGCTGGCGAAGGCGATCACGAAGTGCACGACCGCGGTGTACCAGCATTCCGACATGGATGATCTGCGCGCGAAGCTCGTGAGCGCGAAGAGTGCGCGGCGGCGGATCATCTGGACCGACGGGATCTTCTCCATGGAAGGCGACATCGCGAAGCTGCCCGCGATCCTGCAGCTCGCGCGCGAGCATGATGCCATCGTCGTGGTGGACGACTCGCACGCGACCGGCGTGCTCGGCGCGAAAGGGCGCGGCACCGCGGAGCACTGCGGCGTGCTGGGCGAGGTGGACGTCATCACCTCCACGCTGGGGAAGGCGGTGGGCGGCGCGGCCGGCGGATTCACCGCGGGTTCGGCCGCGCTCACGGATTACCTGACGCAGCGGTCGCGTCCGCAGCTCTTCTCCAATGCACTCCCGCCCACTGTAGCAGCGAGCTCGCTCGAGGCGGTGCGAGTGATCGAGCGCGAGCCGCAGCGCGTCGCACGGCTGCACGAGAACGCCCGTTATTTCCGCGCGGCGATCACCGAAGCGGGATTCAAGCCGCTCGCGGGCGAGACGCCGATCGTCCCCATCATCGTGGGCGAGACGTCACTCGCGATCAAGATCAGCGAGATGATGCTCGACGAAGGCGTGTTCGTGACCGGCTTCGGCTTCCCGGTCGTCCCGCAGGGTCACGCGCGAATCCGCTGTCAGCTCTCGGCCGCGCATACGCGCGACGACCTCGATCAGGCGGTGTCGGCGTTCAAGCGCGTGGGGATCAAGAGCGGACTGCTGAAGTAACCTCAGTTGCTCGCTGGCCGTCCCAGGAAGTGGACGCGGATGATCAGGCGGCGCCAGCTCGGGGTCTCGTCCGATCCCACCTTCTCGACCTGGGCGCTGCACCGCCCGCCGCCGAGCATCCACGGCACGAGCCAGCCACAGATCGCGAAGGGGAGGTGCCCAACGACATCGCCGCCTCGCGCGTGTACCCAGACGGCAGGATTGTCGGTGCCGGGCGCGTCGGGCACGAGGATCAGCCGGTCGCCGGCGTTCAGGCGGTGCACGACATCCATGCGGCGGCCGAATACGGTGCCGTAGACCGCGCTATGGAACTGGTCCAGCGCGGGCGACGCGGCGAGCGGCGTCAGGGGACGCTCAGAGGATGGATCACGTTGGCAAAGTGGAGGCGGTGGGGGCGGTGGTCAAGCGGCAGGGTTGGGGGTCTGTTCGTGAGAGCGGGCAAGTCCGTGACGCATGGGGACTTCGCCTCGTCCCTTTTCATGATCGACCTCGTTATCCGGCGTTCGGTGCCCTGCTCCGCCCGCTCGCACTCTGAGCGGCGACAGACGGGCGACAGCACTTCTTTCTGATCTTCAACACCACACGTACGAGGAGCTTCACCATGCGCATGGTCCGGTGGCTCGCATCCGGTCTCGCCCTTGTTGCACTGGCGCCGTCGGCCAGCTCCGCTCAGGGAGGGCGCCTGTTCAACGATTCGTGGTTCTGGGGATTGAACGCCGGCGCGATGTCGTTCTCGACTGCCACCGTCTCGAATCAGACGGCGCCGGTGGTGAACGCCGAGTGGTTCATCACGAAGACGCGCGGCGGCCTGTACCTCTCGATCGGCCAGGCGTTCTTCACCGCGAACGCGGCCGTGACGGACAACAACGGCACGCCCTACAATGTGCAGATCCACGACATGACGCAGGTCATGGCGGACGTGGTCGCCCTCCCCATCGCGTGGGGCGGCCTGCACCTCTACGCGGGCGGCGGGTTCATCATGAACCTGTCGCATTCGGCGATCATCACGGACTCGATCCTGAATCCGAACGTCGCGCAACAGGTGCAGCACAACCTGAACGAGCAGAAGGACGGCATCCAGTTCAACCTGCTCGTGGGCTTGCACGCGCAGCTCAAGCGCGTCGCGATCTTCGGCAACCTGATCTACATGCCCACGCCCAGCAATTTCATCCTGAACGGCCGCGCGGCGTATCTGTTGGAAGGCGGCGTCCGGATGAACTTCGGGCCGTCACAGGACAGCGGGCACTAGCTCCGCGGGGGCGCGATGCACAAAGTGGCGGCGCGAACCGGATCGCGCCGCCGCTTTTTTATTGGCGCGAGTGGCGAGTGGTACCGCTGGAACAGCGGGTGTGGGCCTTAGTACCGCTGGAACTGCGCGTTTAGCAACTGAGCGTATGGTACCGCATGGCGTGAGTGGGTCGCCGGTCCTACTCACGCCATGTCGTACCATACGCTCAGTTGCCATACGCGTGGTTCAAGTGGTACTAGGACCTACACGCGCCCCTACGGTTCAATGCGCCTTGAGGACTTGTTTCATCACCCTGATCATATTGCCGCCGATCATCTTCTGGATGTCCGCCTCGGAGTAGCCGCGGTCGAGCAGGCCTTGCGCGATGCGGGGCAGCATCGAGACATCCTCCATCTGCTGCGGCGCCACGTCGATGCCATCGAAGTCGCTGCCGATGCCCACGTGATCCACGCCCGCGATCTTCGCGATGTGATCGAAGTGGTCGAGCAGCACCGAGAGCGCGGGGAGCGGCACGGCCGCGACGGCGGCGTCGGTGCGCTTGGCCGCCTCGGCGCGAACGGCGGCGCTGTCGGCGCCGGGCGCCTTGAGCGCGGAGTCGCGCCACTTGGCGACCGCGTCGGACGCGGCGGCGGTGGCCTCGCGATAGCGCGTGTCGATGAACGCCGGGTAGAAGTTCACGTTCACGACGCCGCCGTTCTTCGCGATGGCGCGGAGCTGGTCATCCTTGAGATTGCGCCGGTGGTCGGAGAGCGCGCGCGAGCTCGAATGCGACGCGATCACGGGCACGCTCGACGCCTTGATGGCGTCGTAGAAGGTCTGCTCGGAGACGTGCGAAACGTCGACGAACATGCCGAGGCGGTTCATCTCGTGCACGACCTGCACGCCGAAGGGCGTGAGCCCGCCGGTGCTGGTGTTGTTCACGCCCGCCGCGGCGCCGGCCCACTCGTTCCCATTGTTCCACGTGAGGGTCATGTAGCGCACGCCGCGCGCGTACAGATCGTCGAGTTTGGCGAGCGAGTTCTCGATCGCGTGGCCGCCTTCGACGCCGATGAAGATCGCGATCTTCCCTTCTCTCTTGGCGCGCTCGACGTCGGCGGCCGTCGTGGCGAACAGGAGCGTGTTCGGGTTGCGCGCGACGAGCGCGTGCACGGTGTCGGCGAGCTCGACCGCACGCGCGTACGAGGAATTCGGATTGGTGAGCGCGTACTTCGCGTCCACGAAATCGGAAGCGAACACGGCGGTGACGCCGCCGTCGAAGAGGCGCGGGATGTCGGTCATGACCGGGCCCGCGGGATGACGGTCTTCGAACTTGACGTGCTCATCCGCCATCTTCGAGGGGAAATCGTTGTGCGTATCGATCACGATCGCATTGCGCCAGATCTTCATCGCGCGTTCGGAGACGCCGGCGGGTGCGACGGACGTTGGATTCATGGGCGCGGCCGGGGTCTGGGCGAGCGCGCGCGCGGCGAGCGCGGCGGCGAGTGCGAGGAGCGGGATATGTCTCATGGGACGATAACTCTCCGGTGGTGGCGCGTGGCGGGACGGCGAACGGCCTTCGATACGAATTCACTCTCGCGGACGATGAAGCGCAATGGCCAGTCCGCCGCCTTGGCGATGCCGATGCGCGGCGTGATCGCGACGTCGCGATCGCGCACGGGCGCGCCGGCGCGGATCGTGAGCGCGGAATCGCGCAGCGAGACGCCGTTCTGCGCGCCGGTGATGCCGAGCGCGGCGCAGAGTTTGCCCGGGCCGTTGGTGAGATCGCGCGTCGCGCGCGCTCCGCGGCGGCGCGAGCGCATCAACTCGACACCCTCAATGGGTTCGATCGCGCGGATAAGCACGGCACTGGGCAGCCCCTGGGCGCGCGTGACGGCGTTCACGCACCAGTGCATGCCGTAGATGAAATACACGTAGGCGCGGCCGGGCTTCCCGTACAGCACCTCGGTGCGCGCGGTGCGGCCGGCCGCGGCGTGGCACGCGGCATCGTGCTCGCCGACGTAGGCCTCGGTCTCGACGATGCGCCCGCTCGCGACGCCCTCCGGCGTGACGCACCGGAGGACTTTGCCGAGCAGGTCGCGTGCGACGAGCTCGGTGTCGCGATCGTAGAAGGCCGCGGGGAGCGGAGCGCCCACCGCGCTACTCGGCGCCGGGTTCCTTCTTCTTCCGCGCGCGGCCGCCGCGAATGCCGCGACGGCGTTTCACGGGCGCTTTCTCGCCTGCGATGGCGGCGGGCGCCGGCGCGTCGTCGTCGGACTCGTCGGCATCATCGCTCGCCGGCGCATCCACGAGCGCTGGAGTGCCGTGGTCGACGATACCCACGCTGAGAAGACCGGGAGGCAATTCGCCCGGGCCACCACGCCCGCGCCCGCGGCCGCGAATGCCGCGGCGCAGCGAAGCCGCGTTTGACGCGCTGCGTCCCGCCTGACTGGCGTCGGCCGCCGCGACGGCAACAGCCTCGGACGCCGCCAACTGCTCGGCGATGGGCGGCGCGTCGGGCGACGGCGACACTTCGTAATCATCGCCGCGCTTGCGAAGATCGATCTGCTCCGCGTCGTGCATGTCGCGCAGGATGCGGTGGAAGTGGCGCTCGCTGAGCGTCTCGCTGTCGCGGCCCAGCAGCTCGCGCGCTTTCGCGCGCACGCGGCTGGCGGAAACGGAGTCGTCGGGTCCGCTCGAGAGCGAATCGACGGCGCGGCGGATGAGCGTGAACGCTTCGTCGCGGCTGAGACGCATGCCGGTCATCTCGGCATCGACAGCGCGGGACTCGGCACTCGGGACTCGCGCCTCGATCGCGACCTCACGCGGTTCCAGATCGAACTCTGGCGCGGCGTCGGGGACGAGTTCCGGGGCGGTCTCCGACATTTCGGCGCGCGGTGCGCCGTTCTCTTCGCGGTCGCGTCCGCGGCCTCGTCCGCCGCGGCGGCCGCGGCGGCGATTCTCCGGCGTGCCGGCGGCGGTGGCCACCCGGCGCTCCGCGCTCGGCAGCACCGATGGCGACTGCGGGAGCGATGGCGTGCCATCGGGCACGTCGATCTCCATCTGGCCGTTCTCGAGGCGCGAGATCTTGAGCAGACCCTTCGCCGCGGCTTCCTGACAGAAGCGGGAGAACTTGGCCATGCCGAGGTTGCCCTCGTCGAAGCTGTTGTCGATCTCCTGCATGACCTGCTTGAGGCGGTCGGAGCGCATGACGTCGCCGTTGCGCTTCATGCGCTGCACCGCTTCGAGCACGAGCTCCCACGGATCGCGCTTCGTGGTCTCCTCATCGCCCGACTTCACGAGACCGGCGAGCGCGTTGTAGCTGTAGTACTCGTTGCAATTCATCACGAGCAGATCGCTCGAGCTCTCGCGAATGCCCACGCCGATCACGTACTTGCTGTACTCCTTGAGCTTCGTGACGAGGCTCGCGAAATCGGAGTCGCCGGAGAGCAGGATGAAGGTGTCGATCTCGGGGCGTGTGAACACCAGCTCGATCGCGTCGACCGCGAGGCGGATGTCGGTGGCGTTCTTCTTGGAGCTGCCGTACGCGGGCGCCATGATCATGTCGATCGAGCTCTCGGCGAGCGGCACGATGTACTGCGGATAGCGGCGCCAGTCGGCGTAGGCACGCTGCACCGCGACCTTCCCCTTGATGATGTCGCTCGAGAGGAGGTTGCGGAGTTCGTGTCCCAAGTCGGAACGGATCCCCATCGTGACGTTGTCGAAGTCGATGAGGAGGGCGGCGCTGGAGTCGCTGTGGAACGCCGAGGGTGGCTGCTGGAGCGGTGCGGAGAGGATGTTGGCCTGGGGTCCGCGGTGCATTGGGGCGACCGACTGGCGGATGGCCGCCGGACGGTGCGCGGCGGCGCCGAGTGGCCGCTTGGATCGTGGTGTCATTTACCTGGTGGTGAGACGGTGTGAAAAGGCGCGGCAGGCCGCCCGGTGAACCGCCGCTTCCCCTGAGCGCTCCATGGGAGCGAGACGGGCTCGAAGCAGCGGGTGCGGGCACGACCATTGGCGGTGTCCGCGGCGGGCGATTGTCTGGCCGCAGGCGCTCCCACGTTGCTGCGTGATGCCGGCCGACCCGCAGCGGTGGGCGCGAGCGCGGGAGAATGTCCCGCGTACTGCGCGCCGTCGCTTTCGAGGGTCGAGCGGAGCGGCATCAAACTGTGTTCGTGGTGCGCATCGGTGCCTTAAGTATAACCAGGGAGAGGCGTTCGGGCAAAAGGGCAGACGTACACTGCAGACTTAGACGCTAGACCTAGACGTTAGAAGGCGCTCCCTTGGACGGCCCTCACTACTTCGCGCGAGGGGCAACAGACCTATAGATTGGCGCTGTCGCAGAAAGAAACGCCTTGGATGGAGCGCCATTGACGCAGCCCCGGTTCCGAACGCGAGTGCTCATTTATCTCGCGCTGTTCGCGATGGTGCCGACGAGCGTACTGCTGCTGGGCGGGGCGGCGGGCGTGAGTTCGGTGCTGCCCGTACTCAGCGGGAAGCGGCCATGGGAACTGGTGGAGGCGAGCGGGCGCCGGGTGCTCGACGCCATGAAGGGCGCTCCGCTCACAGCGGCGCAGCGCACGGCGCTGGACGACCACGAGCGCGTGCTGGGAACTTCGCTCATCGAGGCGCGCCGGTACGAGTATCTCACGACGCGCGTGGCGGGGGCGATCGTGATCTTGGCGATCGCGGGCTCGCTCATCCTGTCGCTGCTGGCGTGGCGCGCGGCGGGACACTTGAGCCGTCAGCTGAGCCGTCCGCTCAGCGAACTCGTGGAATGGACGGAGCTGGTAGCGCGCGGCGAGCCGCTGCCGGCGGGCAAGCCGCAGCGGGGCGCGCCGGAATTCGAAGTGATGCGACGCCGCATGCGTGAGATGGCCGACCAGATCATCGCGGCGCGCGCGCGGGAGATCGAGGCCGAGCGGTTGGAAGCGTTCCGCGAGACGGCACGGCGGGTGGCGCACGAGCTGAAGAATCCGCTGACGCCGATCGGTCTCGCGATCGCGCGGCTCAGGCGCGACGCCGATCCGAAATTGGCGGAGATCGTGGACGTGCTGGAGACCGAGACGAAGCGGATCGATGCGATGGCGCGGAGCTTCGCGCAGTTCGGTCGGCTGCCGGAGGGTCCGGCGGCGGCGATCGACGTGGCCGAACTCGCGAACGAAGCGGCGCGGAGTCTGAGCGGCGGCACGGTGCCGGTGACCGTGCAGGCGGACGAGAACGTCCCGCACATCACGGGGCACTACGAGGCGCTGTCGCGCGCGCTGAGCAACGTGCTGCTGAACGCGGTGGAGGCATGCCGCGGCGGCGGGTCGGTGCGAATCCATGTGGCACGCAGCGTGCTCGACGGGCGGCCGGCGGTGGAACTGCGGGTGGTGGATACTGGCAAGGGGATCCCGCCGGGGCGGCTCGCCGCGATCTGGGAACCGTACCACACGACGACCGCGGGCGGCACGGGGCTGGGACTCGCGATCGCGCGGCAGACGGTGCTGGCGCACGGCGGCGCGGTGAGCGCGACGAGCGACAAGGAGGCGGGCACGGAGATCCGATTCATTCTGCCGGTGAGTGGTGTGCCGGTGGATCACAAACTCGAAGGGGAGCGCGGCGCATGAACGAAGACATCGTGATCCCGATCGCGGGCATGATCTTCATGCTGATCGTGCTGGCCATCGGCCTGCCGCTCACGTCGCGTACATCAGACGCGCGAGCAAGAAAGCGGAACTGCCGCCGATCCCGCCTGAAGCGCTCGCACGCCTCGAGCGGATGGAACAGGCGATCGACTCGATCGCGGTGGAAGTGGAGCGCATCTCGGAGGGCCAGCGGTTCACGACGAAGCTCCTGTCCGAGCGCCAGGGCGCGGAGAAGAAATTGAATGGCTGAGATCCTGATCATCGACGACGAAGCCAACATTCGTCGGATGGTCGGTGCGCTGCTCGGCACCGAGGGGTTCACCGTGCGCGAGGCGCCCGACGGCACGGCGGGCGTGGCGGCGGCGCTCGAGCGCGAGCCCGACGCCGTGCTCGTGGACCTCATGATGCCCGGCGCGCTGGACGGCATGGCGACGCTCAGCGCGCTGCGCGAGCGCTATCCGGAGCTGCCGGTCGTGATGATGAGCGGACGCGCGGGATTGAGCGATGCGGTGCGCGCCACGAAGCTCGGCGCGTTCCAGTTCCTCGAAAAACCACTCACCCCCGAAAGTGTGCTGCTCGCGCTGCGTTCGGCGCTCGAGCTGCGGTCTGCGCGGCGCGAAGTGAAGACGCTGCGCGAGGACTACGCGCTCACCGGCGAGATGGTGGGCGCGAGCGCCGCGATGCAGCGAGTGCGCGAGATGATCGCGCGCGTCGCGCCGACGGATGCGCGCGTGCTGCTCATGGGCGAGAGCGGCACCGGCAAGGAACTCGTCGCGAGCGCGATCCACCGCGGGAGCGCGCGCCGCGACCGGCCGTTCGTGCGCGTGAACTGCGCCGCGATCCCGCGCGATCTCGTGGAGAGCGAGATGTTCGGCCACGAGAAGGGCGCGTTCACCGGCGCGACCGAGCGCCGCATCGGGCGATTCGAGTTGGCGAACACGGGCACGCTGCTGCTGGATGAAGTGGGCGACCTGGGCGCGGAAGCGCAGGCGAAGCTGCTGCGCGCGATCGAGGCGAGCGAGATCGAGCGCGTGGGCGGCGGCAAGTCGATCAAGGTGGATGTGCGGATCATCGCCGCGACGAACATGGACCTCGCGCGCGGCGTGGCCGACGGGAAGTTCCGCGAGGATCTGTACCACCGGCTGAACGTGATCCCGATGACGCTGCCGCCGCTGCGCGAGCGGCCCGACGACATCCCGCCGCTCGTGCTGCACTTCTCCGCACTCTATCGTGCGCGCGCGGGGCGGCTCGCCCCCGCATGGAGCGCGGAATCGCTCGCGATGCTCTCGCGGCACCGCTGGCCGGGCAACGTGCGCGAACTGGCGAACACCGTGGAGCGGCTCGCCATTCTGCAGCAGGGGAACGAAGTGACGGCGGCGGACGTGGCGGCCGTGCTGCCCGGCCGTGCGCGATGCCAAGGGCGCGGCCGGTGCACCGCCGCTGCCCGAGCCCTCGCTCGACCGGCCGCTGAACGACGCGCTCGATGACTACGAGCGCACGCTCATCACGCGCGCGCTGAGCGTGGCGCAGGGGAACGTGGCCGACGCAGCGCGGCGGCTGAAGACCGACAGGCCGAATCTGTATCGTCGGATGAGGAGGCTGGGAATCGAGTGGGGCGCTTCATGAAGCGTGAGTCGTGCGTCGTGCGTTGGGCGCTCGCCGCCATGCTGGCGCTCGCGCCGCATGCGCTTGCGGCGCAGGCGGGCGACAGCGCGCGTGACACGATCGCGCGCGGCCGCGGTCGCGGGTGAGGCGGCGTACCGGTACAACATGCCCGCGGCCGTTCGCGCGCTCGGGAATACGACCATTGCCGCCGGCCGCACGGTGGACGGGAACGTCGCGGTGCGCGACGGCTCGCTCGTCGTCGCGGGCACGGTGCACGGCGCCGTGGTCGTGATCAACGGCAGCGTGGAGCTGCGCGCCACGGCACGCGTGGATAGCGGCGTGTTCGTGGCCGGCGGCACGGTGAGCCGCGCCGACAGCGCCGTCGTAGGCGGCACGGTGACCGCGTATCCTCAATTGCTGGCGTACCGCATGCAGGGCGACGCGATGGTCGCGATGCTCGATACCACCAGCGCCGAGGAAGGCTGGTTCCGCCGCTGGGAAACGCGCTACGATTCCGCGCGCACACGTTTCGCGCTGCGGGCTGGCACGTACGATCGCGTGGAAGGCCTCCCGGTGATGGTCGGCATCGATCTCCGCCGGAATCCTTCGTTCGGACAGTTCACCTTCACCGGCCTCGCGATCTACCGGTCGGTGAATAGCTTCGCGTGGACGAGCGCGAACCTCGGCTACGACATCAGCGCCGAGGTGAAACAGGGGAAAGCGCACGGCTTCGCGTACGGCGCGCGCGGGTTCGATCTGGTAGCGCCGGCGGAGGATTGGCAGGTGTCGAACGCCGAGATCTCGCTGTACAGCTTCGGCGTGCGCGACGACATGCGCGACTACTACAACGCGCAGGGCGGCAGCGCGTGGGGGTCGCTGCTGCGCGGACCGCTGACGTACACGCTCAAGTTCACCCAGGCGTGGTGGGCGCTGCGCACGGCGCAGGACCCGATCTCGCTGTTCCATACGTCGAATCCGTGGCGCGACAATCCGGAGCTGGACGCTGGGCTGCTGCGGCGCGTCGACGCCGGCGTCGAGTACGATACGCGGAATAGCGACGCCGATCCGTACCTCGGCTGGCTCGTGAACGCCGATGTCGAAGTCGGCTGGACGAATTCGCTCACCGAGGGACCGGCGAGCGACATCGCGCGCGTGAACACCGCGACGCCGGAGGCGCTTACGTATGGGCGCGGCTGGATCGACATCCGCCGCTACAACCGCGTGTCGCCGGAGGGGCATCTCAATCTGCGGCTGGTGTTCGGCACGGGGATCGGCGGCGGCGAGCTGCCGCTGGAGCGGCGCTTCTCGATGGGCGGACCCGGCTCGCTGCCGGGCTACAATTTCCGCCAGCCGATCACGCCTAATGTGTTCACGTGCGCCGACAGCAGCGCACCGGCCGGGAATCCCGCGCAATGCTCGCGCATGATGCTGGCGCAGGTGGAATACCGCGGCGACTTCACGCTGCGGCTGTTCCCGCGGCAGCGCGCGGAAGATGAGACCGAGTCGTACCGCCTGAGCAAGACGATGTCGTGGGTAGTGTTCACCGACGCGGGGCGCGGCTGGGTGACGGGCTCCACCGAAGACGGCGTGCGCTACGGCGCGTGGACGCTGCCGCCGCTGTACACCTTCCGCACCGACGCCGGCGCCGGCCTCGACATGGGCTGGCTCGGCATGTACATGGCAAAATCACTCTCGGACTGGCAGACGCCGCTGCAGTTCGTGGTGCGCCTGCAGCACCGATTCTGATGACGCGCCGCGCGTACCTCCTCCTCGCGCTGCTCGCGCTCCCGTTCGGGATCGCGGCGCAGGCGCCCAGAGTCGCGACGCCCTCGGAGCCGGCGCTGGAGATCATCCTGCCGGCGGACTCCGCGCGCGCGAAGGAAGCGCCGGTGGTGCGGAGCGTGCGCATGCTCTCCGACCGCACGACGCGCGAGCTGCTGTTCAGCGGATTCCCCGCGCGGCTGCATTTCCGGCTGGAACTCTGGAAAGCGAATAGGTTCTTCGACGATCTCGTGCGCACGATCGAGTGGGATGTCGTGGTGAGCTACGATCCGCTCGCCCGGCACTACACCGTGACGCGGATCGCCGGCCGCTGGCAGTCGCTCGGCACGTTCGCCGATCTCAAGGATGCTGAGGACGCGGTGGCGCGCCCGTTCGTGCCCGGCATCCAGCCGCCCACCGGCCACTCGAAGCACTACTACTACGCGTCGCTGGACCTCGAGATGCTCTCGGTGCACGACATCGACGAAGTGAAGCGTTGGCTCGGCGGCGACGCGGATTCCGCGGTGAAGGGTCGCGAGAATCCGGGCACGGCGCTGGGACATGGCGCGAACACGCTGGTCACGCGTCTGCTGGGCGGGCAGACGCGGACGTACCATGCGCGGAGTGCGGTGTTCCGGCCGCAGTAGCGGCCGGCGTGATCAGGCGCGAAGGATCTTCTCGCCCCGCGTGTGATGCGGGCGATGCTCCAGCTCTTCCACCTGGTGGAGCGTCTCGGGGCCGTAGAAGAGTTTGATGTACTTCGACTGTGCCGGCGTGAGGCGGCGCACCGCCCAGCTCAGGTGCACGAAGTGCGGCTCGACCGGCGGCACGAGCGGATGCATGCCGATCTCCTCCGCCATGCGGTTCCCCTTGCGCGTGTTGCAGGGCGAGCAGGCCGTCACGACGTTGGTCCACTCGTTCGTGCCACCACGCGAGAGCGGCACGAGGTGGTCGCGCGTGAGCGACTCGCGCGGGCGCAGGTCCATGGTGCCGCGTCCGCAGTACTGGCAGCGATAGCGGTCACGCGCGAAGAGGAAGGTGTTCGTTACCTGACGGCGGAAGCGGCGCGGCACGTGGATGAACTTCACGAGCCGGATCACCGCGGGGCGCGGGAGCGTGAGGCGCTCCGAGCGCACGACCTTGCCGGTGTCCGCTTCCACGATCTCGGCCTTGCCATCGAGCACAAGCCGGAGCGCCCGACGCATGGGGACCATGGTCAGTGGTTCGAACGAAGCATTCAGCGCAAGACAACCGACGATCACGCTTGAGCCTCCTGAAAAAACGCCCGCCCCGATGGACCGGGACGGGAGTCGGTCACCGCGCCGCGCCCCTCATCGGGCGGCGGCGGCCGTTTCGGGGACCAGTGTCAGCCACCCGTAACGGTCTTCTTTCTTACCGTGCGCGATGCCCAGGAAGTCCTCCTGGATCGCTCGCGTCACCGGTCCCGGTCTACCATCCCCCAACTGTACACGATCGACGGATCGTATTGGTGTCAATTCCGCCGCCGTGCCGGTAAAGAATGCCTCATCCGCAATGTACAGCATTTCCCTCGGGAGTGCCTCTACGCGCACCTCGTAGCCGAGGTCGGCGGCGATGCGCATGCAGGAATCGCGGGTGATGCCGTGCAGGATCCCGGCGGACAGCGGCGGCGTGTACACCACCCGGTCGCGCACGAGGAAGATGTTCTCGCCCGCGCCCTCCGCGATGTGGCCGGCGCTGTCGAGCATGATGCCTTCGGCATACTTGTCGCCGCGCGCTTCCATCTTGGCGAGCGACGCGCTGAGATAGTTGCCGCCGGCCTTCGCGAGCGCCGGGAAGGTATCCGGCGCGGCGCGGCGCCAGCTGGAGACGCAGGTATCCACGCCATCCTTGAGCGCATCCTCGCCGAGGTACCGGCCCCAATGCCAGGCGACGATGAAGGTCTCGACGGGAATGTCCGCGGCGAACACGCCCATCTGCTCGCCGGTGCGCACGACGACCGGGCGCAGATAGCCGTGGCGGATGTCGTTCGCGGCCACGGTGTCGACACAGGCCTGTGCGAGCGTCTCGGCGCTATGCGGCACCGCGATACGGTAGATGCGGCACGAGTCGATGAGGCGCCGCATGTGATCGTCCAGGCGGAAGATCGCGGGACCGCCGGGGGTCTCGTAGAAGCGGAGCCCCTCGAACACGCTGGAGCCATAGTGCACGACGTGGCTCATGACGTGGAGAGTGGCGTCCTCCCACGGAATGAGCTTGCCGTCGCGCCAGATCTTGTGGGTGGCGCCTTTTACCACGGGATTGTGCATGGTTTAAGATACGTTTGCGGGGCGGGAATTCGCTAGAACTGCAGACGTTAGACTTAGACGTTAGACCTAGACTGCGGGCTGTCGGCTGTTGCCTGCTATTGCAGTCCGTTCCGAAACGCCCGTAGCGCGGCGGAGATCTGGGTCAGGCGCGCACTCAGATCTTCATCTCCATCCACCAGCTTTCCGTTCCACAGTCGCGGCTTGCCGGCGACTATGGTGGCGAGTGCGGGGCGCGGGGTGGAAAGGGCGGCGATCGGGTCGGGGGGATCGCCGGGCAGGATCGGGAAGGCGGCGAGGTCGGCGTCTTTGCCCACGGCGAGCGTGCCGATGCGATCGGAGATATCGAGCGCGCGGGCGCCACCGATCGTGGCGAGTTCGAGCGACTTCGCCGGCGGCGCGGCGGCGCGGCGCGCTTCCTCCAGGATGTCCATCGCGTCGTTGCTGGCCATGGAATCGGAGCCGAGCCCGGTGCGAATGCCGAGCGAGAGCATCGTAGCGAGTGGTGCGGTGCCGTGTCCGAGATGCGCGTTCGACGCCGGGCAGTGCGCCACGGCGCAGTCGTGGGCCGCGATCATGCGCAGGTCGGTGTTCGATGCGCGAATGCAGTGGATGAGCAGCGGCCGCGCCGCGAGCACGTCCAGCTGCTCGAGCAACGATATCGGCGAGATGGCACGCGACACGACGGTCATCCCGCGCGCGCGCAACGCGATGGCGAACGGGCCCGCGCCGTCGCGGATGAGCGCGGTCTCTTCCTCGCTCTCGGCGATATGGATGGCGAACGGACGGCGCATGTGCGCGACGAGCGCGAAGAGCGGGTCGCTCACCGTGTAGGGCGCATGCGGCGAGACGCCGATGCGCTGGAGATCCGTCGCGAGCGGATCGAGCGCGGCGAGTTTTCGTTCGAGTCCACGCATCGACTCGGCGACGTCGGCGGGATCGGGCGACGGGCCGAACACTTCCTGGTACATGATGCCGCGCACGCCGGCCTCCCGCATTGCTTCGAGCGCGACGCCGGAATCGCAGGTGTCGGCGAAGGTGGTGATGCCGGCGCGCAGGCCGTCGGCGATCCCGGCGCGCGCGGAGTCGAGGTATCGCTCGGGCGTCATGACCGCTGTTTTCGCGGCCTGGAGCGCCACGATCCATTCGCGGAATGACGGCGCGGTGATGAGCCCGTGGAACGCGGTGAGCTCGAGATGCGTGTGCGTATTGACGAGACCGGGCAGCAAGTACGCATCGCCGAGGTCGCGATCGTCGCCGGGCGGCGCATCGGCGCGCGGGCCGGCGTAGACGATGCGACCGTTCTCTTCGACGACGGTGCCGCGCTCCACGGGCGGGCGCGAGATGGGGAGCACCCAGCGCGCGTGGTAGCGGATCACGGGCTCAACGCGCCGGCGGAGGGGAGCCGGGGATCTTGAGCTGCGGGACGATGAGCGTATCGAACGGAGAGACGGTGCCCGTGGGCGTGTGCACGTCGCACTCTTTCGTGGGCTCCGTGCCTTCGATGTAGTACTCGTTCGTGACGAGTGCCACCGGGCAATACGGATTGCGGAGGAGTCCGGTGGAATCGTCGATCTGCCGCGTGATGATCGCCTCGGGGCGCGGCCAGTCGGGCGGATGCGGGCGCCGCTGGTAGACCTCGGTCATGAAGCTGGTCCAGGCCGGCGCGGCGAGGCGACCGCCCTGCGCGTTGGCCTGGATCTTCTGCGGGCGGTCGAAGCCCATCCACACGCCGGCGAGGAGATCGGGCGTGTAGCCGATGAACCAGACGTCCGTGTAGTCGTTCGTGGTGCCGGTCTTGCCGGCGGCCGGGATCTTGAAGCCGGAGGCGCCCACGGATGCCGCGGAACCTTTGCTGAGCACGTCCTTCATCATGCTCACCATGAGCCACGCCTCTTCGCGCGAGAGGACGTCGTAGCGCAGCGGCACGCCTTCCCAGAGCACGTGGCCCTTCGCGTCCTCGACGCGCACGATGCCGTGCGGCGCGGTGCGCACGCCGAGCGTCGCGAAGGCGGAGTAGGCCGCGATCATCTCGAGCGGATACACGTCGGCCGAGCCGATGAAGATCGAGGGGTACGGCGGGATGGGCGTGGTGAGGCCGAGTTTCCGTCCCATCTCGATGACGCTCTGTGGCCCGAGTTCGATGCCGAGCCGGATCGTCGCGAGGTTGCGCGAGAGATAGAGCGCCTGCCGCAGCGGGAGGATGCCCATGAACTTCAGATCGTAGTTCTGCGGCGTCCAATCGGTGCCGCCGAACTGCGGCAGCGTGAGCGGCGAATCGTCGAGCAGGTGCGAGGCCGAGAGGCCCGAGTGGATCGCGTCGGCGTAGACGATGGGCTTGAAGGTTGAGCCGGGCTGGCGCAGCGCCTGCGTCGCGCGATTGAACTTGGAGTCATCGAAGTCGCGGCCGCCGATCATCGCGCGCACCGCGCCGTTGCGCGGGTCCATCGCGACGAGCGCACCCTGCAGGTAGGGCGACGACTCGTTGCCCTCGCTGTCGGAGAGGCTGCGGCTGAGATACTGCTCGAAGGTGGGATGCTTCCAGGCGCCCCACTTCCCCGCCTCGATGGCGCGGAGCTGACGCTCGAGATTGCGCTCGGCGGCCTGCTGGATGTCGATGTCGAGCGTCGTGAAGATCTTGAGGCCGTCGGAGTAGAGCTTCTCGCCGAACTGTTCCTCGAGCTGCTGACGCACCCATTCCACGAAGTACGGCGCGAGTTCGCCGGACTCGCTCTTCTTCGCGAGGTCCAGCGGGTAGGCCTGCGCGAGGCGCGCGCCGGAATCGCTGACGACGCCCTCGTTCCGCATGAGCGCGATGATCGTGTTGCGGCGCTGGATCGCGCGATCGGGATAGCGGCGCGGATTGAGCCGTTCGGGCGCCTTCGGGAGCGCGGCGAGCGTCGCGGCCTCGGCGAGGTTCACATCGCGCACCGATTTCCCGAAGTAGCGCTGCGCCGCGGTCTCGACGCCGTACGCGCCGTTGCCCAGGTAGATCTGATTGAGGTACAGCTCGAGGATCTTGTCCTTGGGATACAGCGCTTCGATCTCGAAGGCGATCTTCGTCTCGCGCAGCTTGCGGATGAGCGTCTTCTCGCGGGAGATCTTCTCGGGGAAGATGTTGCGCGCGAGCTGCATCGTGAGCGTGGAGAAGCCCTGGCCGAAGCCGCGCGAGACGACGTTGTGCGCGGCGGCGCCGAAGACGCGCACCCAGTCGATGCCGTGATGTTCGTAGAACCGTTTGTCCTCCGTGATGATGAACGCGTCGCGGACGACGGTGGGGATCTCCTTGAGTTGGACGAGCGTGCGGCGCTCGAGTCCGATCTCGGAGATGAAGCGGCCGTCGGCGGCGTAGAGCTTGGAAGTCTGGCGCGGGGCGAATTGATCGAGTTGCCGCGGATCGGGGCACGCGCCGCCGCGGCAGACGAGCGTCCACGCGGCGACGGCGGCGCCGGTGCCGAACGAGATACCGAACAGCAACACCAGCACCACTCTTCGCGTGAGCGTGGGGCGGGCGCGCCAGAAGGATAAACGGAGCGGATTACGGGTCAATGCGACGGCACGAGGGAAGCGGGAAGCGGGAAGCGCGACTGCAACGGAAACTATCCACGGGCCGCGAGGCGCGCGAGATGACAGCACGCCAGCGGCGCTCTATGTTTGTCGCATGACGGCCAAGGATTCGCTACTCGACGAGCTCACGTGGCGCGGGCTGCTGTACCAGAATACGGAGACGCTCGGCGCGGCGCTGCAGGCGGGCACCGTGACGGCGTACTGCGGATTCGATCCGAGCGCGCCGAGCTTGCACGTGGGGAATCTGGTGCCGGTGATGGTGCTGGCGCACTTGCAGCGCAGCGGGCACCGGCCGATCGCGCTGGTCGGCGGAGGAACGGGGATGATCGGCGACCCGAGCGGCAAGACGGCCGAGCGGCAGTTGAATACGCCCGAGGTGGTGAGAGCGAACTCCGACGCGATCCGGGGTCAGCTCGCGCGATTCCTGGATTTCTCGCCGGGGAAGAGCGGCGCGCTCATGCGCGACAACGCGGAATGGCTGCTGCCGCTCAAGGCCGTGGAGTTCATGCGCGACGTGGGGAAGCACTTCACGATCAACTACATGATGGCGAAAGACTCAGTGAAGTCGCGTCTCGAGGGCGGCATCTCGTACACCGAGTTCAGCTACATGCTGCTGCAGGCGTATGACTATCTGCAGCTGCACCGGCGCGAAGGATGCACGCTGCAGATCGGCGGGAGCGATCAGTGGGGGAACATCACGGCGGGGATCGAACTGATCCGGCGCGTGGATGGACATGAAGCGCATGCGCTCACGATGCCGCTGGTGACCACGGCGACGGGCACGAAATTCGGTAAGACCGAATCGGGCGCGGTATTCCTGGATGCCAGGGAAACGAGCCCGTACCGCTTCTACCAATACTGGGTGAACGCGGACGACCGTGATGCGGGGCGGTTCCTGCGGTTCTTCACGCTCTTGCCGCGCGCGGAGATCGAGTCGCTCGAGGGCGCGATCGCCGCGCGGCCCGAGAAGCGCGAGGCGCAGCAGGCGCTCGCGCTCGAGGTGACGGCGCGCGTGCATGGCGCCGACGCGGCGCGTGCGGCGGTGGAAGTCTCGACGCTGCTGTTCGGGAAGGGTGACGCGGGGTCGTTGTCCGCCGCGGCGCTCGCGGCGCTCGCGGAGGAAGTGCCGTTCGTGGAGATCGGCGCGCCGGCCGACGGCTCGCTCGAGACGTCGGAGCTGTTCGTGACAGCGAAGCTCGCGGCGAGCAAGGGCGCGGCGAAGCGGTTGCTCGAGCAGGGCGGGCTCTCGGTGAATGGCAAGCGCCTGGCGGCGGAGGACAAGGCGATCGCGACGAGCGCGATGCTC
Source organism: uncultured Gemmatimonadaceae bacterium (assembly GCA_963716745.1). Classification (GTDB taxonomy): domain Bacteria; phylum Gemmatimonadota; class Gemmatimonadetes; order Gemmatimonadales; family Gemmatimonadaceae; genus DATKOH01. The sequence continues at coordinate 2,558,641 of OY970320.1, read as the reverse complement.
GCGGGCCGGCACCTGTTGCTCAAGAAGGGCGCGCGCGACTATGCGCTGGTGCGGGTGAAAGGCTGAGCGAGCCGTTGCATCACGGCGCCGCTGTGGTGCGTACATAGTGACGATGCCCATGTCCCGTACCGCCTTCGCGCTCTGGCTCGACGTCCTGCTCCTGCTGCTCTTCCTGCTCATCCAGTCGCCGCGGATCACGGGCGTCGCGGCACACGAGATCATCGGCATCGCGATCGCCGTGCCGCTGTTGCTGCACATGCTGCTCTCGTGGCACTGGATCATCTCGAAGGCGAAGCGCCTGTTCGCGAACGGCAGCCTGCGCACGCGCATCAACTACGCGATCAATGTCGGACTCTTCCTCGCGATGGTGCTGGTGATCGTCTCGGGGATCATGGTGTCGCGCGTCGTGCTTCCATGGGCGGGCATGCCCACGATCTATGACGGGGACTGGTTCGAGCTGCATGACTCGACGTCGAACGTGCTATTCGTGGCGGTCGGGCTGCATTCGCGATGAACTGGGGGTGGGTGCTCGCGGCGCTCCGGCGTCGCGCGTTCACCGCGGAGGAGATGGAGGCGAGCGATGAGTAAGGGCGGGGTGAGGCTCGCGCCGTCGTGGCCCGAGGGGTTGGCACGCAGCGCGATGATCATCGCGGCATGCGCGCTCGTGTGGCTCGTCACGATCAAGATCGCGGGCTGGCCGTCGCGCGAGCGTGCGATCGAGGAGAGGGGCGGCGGGCCGTACGGGCCGACGCCGTTCGGGTTGGTGCAATTCTTCGGACAGGCGGCGTTGCTTGGCGCGGGAGTGTACGTCGGGCGGCGGTGGTTGAGGATGAAGCTATAACGGCGCGTCTGGTCGTTGACGTGTGGCAACGGCCGCTGTTCGCAGTTGCTACACGTCAACGACCAGACGCGCTGTTATTACCCGCCGAGAACTTCGAGGGCTCGCGCAATCTCGGACGCAGTATTGTAGCAATGCGGCGACAGGCGTATCGCGCCTTCGCGCAGGCTGTGGATGATCTTCGCCTGCTTGAGGCGCTCCGAGGTGGCCGCGGGGTCAGGCGGCGCGATCGAGACGATCCCGGCGCGGCGTGCGGGATCCACCGGCGTCACGAGCTTCATATCCCTCCGCGACTGCGCCCATTCCACCGCCTGGCCGACGAGCGCCGCGTCGTGCGCCTCGATGTTCTTGAGACCGAGCTCGACCATCATCCCGAGACTCGCATTGAATCCGGCGAAATCCTGGAACGGCACGGTGATCACCTCGAAGCGGCGCGCGTCGTCGTGGTAGGCGAATTCATAGTCCACGAGCCGCGTGAAATCTTCGGACGCGCGCATCGCCATCCAGCCGACGGCCTCGGGCTCAAGCTGCTGGACGAGTTCCCGTCGCACATAGACGAAGCCCGAGCCCCACGGCGAGAGCAGCCATTTCTGTCCGCCGCACGCGAGGATGTCGATCTGGCATGCGCGCGCGTCGAGCGTGGCGGCGCCGAGTCCCTGCATCGCGTCCACGACGAAGTAGATCCCGCGCTCGCGGCAGGCGCGGCCGATGCGCGCGAGATCGGCCTTGTATCCCGTGGCGAAGTTCACCCAACCGATCGCGACCGCTCTCACGTTCTTCCCATCGAGCGCGGCGATGAGCGCGTCCTCGTCGGGGAGCTTGTCGCGCGTGGGGATGCGCTCGAGGGTGACGCCGCGCTTCGCGAGCGCCATCCACGGATAGATGTTCGCGGGGAACTCGCGATCGAAGGTGAGCACCACGTCGCCGGACTTGAGCGGCAGACACCGCGCGGCGACGTTCACGCCGTACGTCGTATTCGCCATGCACGCGATCTCATCGGCGCCGGCGCCGATCAGCGTGGCGCAGAGCTCGCGGGTGCGGCGCAGGATGGCGAACTGCGCGTCATCGGTGAGACGCCACGGCTCGGCGCGCAGCGCATGGAAATCGGCGGTCGCGCGCACCGTGCGCGCCGGGAGCGCGCCGGTGGAGGCGTTGTTCAGGTAGACGGCGTCGCCGCGCTCGGCCCACGGATATTCGCGCGCGCGGAGCGCGGTCACGTCGTAGGTCATGCGCTCACCGGGCGGCCGCAGGGAGTGCGCAACGCACAGCGTGCGCAGCGGCGTGGATCGTCGTGGTTGGCATCGACATCGGTGGCGGCGAGGTCATCGCGCAGAGCATTCGCGGTGCTGAGCACTTCGTCCCTCATGGAGTCGGTGAAGTCGATGCGAAAGGTACGATTGGCGTAGCGGAGATAGCCATAGCCGGCGAAGCGCTCGTGCGTCTCCTCGACGAGCAGACAATACGCGGCAAGCTGCACGACGTCGCGCAGCCAGGGCCGGTCGCTCGCGCGCGTGGGCTTCACCTCCACGGGTGCGATGCGGCCGTGCTCGACCACGAGGTAGTCGGGCTTGCCAGAGATCCCGTGGCGCGCGGAGCGCAGCACCCGCGATGGGCGCGAAACGGGGCCATCGCTCGCGACGATGCGACCGCTGATCCCGGCGCGGCGGTAGAGCGCGAAGCTCGCGATCGCCAGGATGATGGCGGCGGCGAGAACGATCGCAGCGACGATCATCGCGCGAGCCAGATCCAGCACGCGGCCGCCGCCACGAGCAGTGCCGCGACGACAGCGAGCGCGCGCGCGGCGAGGATCCCGTACGCGTGCCGCTCATGCGCCGCACGGCCTTCATCGAAGCGAGTGCCTTGCAGGTCCGAGTGCGCGCCGCGCACGGCACGCAGCCACCACGCGCGGCGACAGTAGGCGTACTCGCCGAGCTCGGACGCAGAGACGAACCGCTCGCGATGCTGCGATCGCGGCGCGCGCGGCTCGGTCACAGCGTGGGGTCGAGCAGCTCCGGCGGCGTGGTGTCGGGCTGGCGCTTCCACCGCTTGTGCTGCCAGAAATACTGCCCGGGTGCGAGGCGCACTTGGCGTTCGAGCGCCTCGGAGTAACGCGTGAGCAGCGCGTCGGTGTCGCGGTCGAGGTCGCCGGTGCGCGTTACGGGGACCTCCTCGAACATCATGCGGAACTTGCCGCCGGGAAGATGCGTCGCGACACCGAAGATCACGGGAGCCTCGAACCGGATCGCGAATACGGCGGGGCCGCGCGGCGTTTTCGCCGGGCGCCCGAAGAAGGGCACGAAGGTGGACGCGAGGTTGAGCCCCGACTGATCGGCGAGGAACGCGACGGCGCCGCCGGCGCGCAGCGTGCGCGGCACCCGGCGCACGGCGTCGGAATCCGGGACGATGTTCATCCCGAGGCGCAGCCGCGTGCGCGTGAGATACGCATCGAACACGGGATTCCCCATGCGGCGCGCGATCGCGTCGAAGGCGATGCCGCGCGCGGCGACGATCGCGCCCGCGAGTTCCCAATTGCCGAGGTGGCCGGTGAGGAACACGATGCCTTTGCCCTGCGCGCGGGCGCGCTCTACCGCGTCCCAGCCGTGGATCTCGTCGAAGAGCGCGATGACCTGCTCCGGCCCGAGTCGCGAGAGATGCGCCGCCTCGACGGCGACGCGGCCGAGGTTGTCATACGAGGCGCGCGCGATCGCCGAGACATCGCGGGCGGAGAGTCCGGGGAACGCGGCGGCGATCTGCCGCTCCACCACGCGGCGGCGGATGCGGAAGGGCGAATAGCCGAGCCGGCCGATGAACCCCGCGGCGGCGGTGGAGACCCGCCAGGGGAACGCGCCGAACACCGCGAGCATCGCGCGCAGGGCGCCGTACTCGAGGCGGTGCGCGACCGTGGCGCGGCGCTCGTCAGACAGGGACGGCCCGCTCCCGGTCGCCGAACTGCATCGCGTGCAGCCGGTGGTAGGCGCCGCGTCGCGCGAGCAGCTCCTCGTGCGTGCCGCGTTCGACGACGCGGCCGCGGTCGAGCACGAGGATCTCGGTGGCGTGCTGGATCGTGGACAGGCGGTGCGCGATGACGAACACCGTGCGGCCTTCGAGCAGCCGGTCGATCGCTTCCTGGACGAGGCGCTCGCTCTCGGTGTCGAGCGCGCTCGTGGCCTCATCGAGGATGAGGATGGGCGGATCGAGCAGCAGCGCGCGCGCGATCGCGATGCGCTGGCGCTGCCCGCCGGAGAGCCGCGCGCCGCGCTCGCCGAGCACCGTCGCGTAGCCCGCGGGCAACTCGGCGATGAAGGCGTGCGCGTTCGCCGCGCGCGCCGCCGCTTCGATCTGCGCGTCGCTGTATTTGTCGTTCCGGCCGTAGGCGATGTTCGCGCGCACGCTCTCGTTGAAGATCACGGTCTCCTGGCTCACGATGCCGGTGAGATTCCGCAGGGAGGCGAGTGCGATCTCGCGTACGTCCACGTCATCGAGCAGAATGCGGCCGCTCGTCGGCTCGTAGAACCGCGGGATGAGATCGACGAGCGTGCTCTTCCCCGCCCCACTCGCGCCCACCAAGGCGATCACATCGCCCTTCTTCGCGGCGAACTGGATGTCGCTGAGCACCGGTTCGTCGTCGTACGCGAACGAGACCGTGTCGAACACGATCGACCGGCGGAAGCCATCCACCATGCGCGTGCCCTTGTCGAGCGCCTGCTCGGTGGGATGATCGAGCACCTGGAAGATGCGCTCGGCGCTCGCGAAGGAATTCTGCGCGACGGCCGGGATCTGCGAGAGCTGTTTCATCGGCTGCAACAGGCGCATCACGAAGGCGATGAACACCATGAACTGCGACGCCTGGAGCGAATTGTCGATGAGCACTTCCCGCGCGCCGATCCAGAGCAGCACCGCGACGATGACCATGCCGAGGACTTCCGTGAGCGGCTGCGCGATGTTGGCGATGCGCGCCATGCGCACCAGACCGCTCGAGTACTTGAAGCTGGCGCCGGTGAAGCGCGCATCTTCGTACTCCTCGGCGCCGTACGACTTCACCAGCCGGATGCCGCTGACGCTCTCCTGCAACACGCTCATCATCTCGCCGTGATCGTTGCGCAACACGCGATAGCCGTGGCGCAGCCGGCGGAGCAGCGGCTGCAGCACGAGCGTGAGGAGCGGCGCGATGATGAGCGAGATGAGCGTGAGTCTCCACGAGATGCCGAGGAGATACGCGATGTACACGATGACGAGCGAGGCCGAGTTCACCGCCCTCGTCACGACCTCGGTGACGAGCGACTTGGTCTGCTCGGTGTCGCTGAGGACGCGCGACAGGATCTGACCGACCTTGGTGCTGGTGAAATAGCGGATCGGGAGCGCGACGAGGTGGTGGTAGACCGCGTCGCGCATGTCGCGCGTGACGTACTCCTGCAGCTCGGCGCCGAGCACGTTGGCGAGCCAGATGAAGATGTTCTTGACCGCCACGACGGCGAGCAGGACCACGATCACGTTGCGCAGCGACGTCATAGGATGCGCCGCATCGAGCAGCGCGCCGATCGTGAACTGCAGGAAGTTGTTCACCCAGCCGCGTCCGACCACGAGTGGCGGCTGGTTGAACAGCGCGTTCAGGAACGGGATGAGCAGCGCGAACGAGTACCCATCGAGTGCGGCGCCGATCAAGTTGAAGATGATGTTGCCCGCCATGCGCCAACCGTGCGGCCGCAGGAACTTGATCAACCGCGGATAGAACTTCGTCGCGCGCATCAACTCTTGGGCGTGAGCAAGGCGACCGGCAGGATGCATTCCTCCGGCGTCACGCCGCCATGCAGGAACGATCCGCGATAGCGCGACTGGTACTCGCGCAGCTTGGTGGGATACACGAAGAACGTGTCGCCCACGGCGAGCAGCGTGTTGTCGCCGAGTCCACGCCGCGGAAGGCGCAGGTCATCGGAATTCCCGAAGAGCAGTGCGTGCTCCGTGCGTTCGGCGCGCAGGTCCTCTCCGAACTTGTAGCGGAGGTTCGCGGTGGCGTCGCGCTTGGCGAACACCGTCGCGGGCGTGTGGCAGTGGATGGAGCCGTGATCGCTGGTGATGAGCACGGGGATGCGGCGGCGCGCGGCCTCTTTCAGGAGCGCGAAGAGCACCGAGCGCTCGAACCATTGTTTCGTGAGCGCGCGGAGCGCGATCTCGTCCTTCGCGACCTCCTGCAGGATCGCGGACTCCGAGCGGCCATGCGTGAGCAGATCCACGAAGTTGAAGACGAACGCGCTCACGCCCTCGTGCGCGATGGCGCCCGAGACGCGGCGCTCGAGGTCGGCGGTGTCGTTGGCGCTCGAGATCTTATCGTAGCGCACCGGCACGGCGATCTTGAGCTCGGCGAGATGCGCCTCGAGCAATTGCTTCTCGTGCGCGTTGAGCGATTCATCCTCGCGTTCGCCCCACCAATCGGGGAAACGCGCGGCGATCTCGCCGGGAAAGAGCCCCGAGAAGAGCGCGTTGCGCGAATACGGCGTGGCCGTGGGGAGCACCGCGAAATGATGCGTGGTCTCGACGTCGAACCAGGGCGCGAGGATGGGCGCGAGCGTCATCCACTGGTCGAGACGAAGACAGTCGACCACGATGAACACCGCCGCACGCGAGCGCTCGAGGATCGGCAGCAGGAACTCCGAGACCACGTCCACCGAGAGCGGCGGCCGGTCGCCTTCGAGCTCGCGCAGCCAGCGCGGGTATTCGTGGCGCATCCAGTTCGCGAATTCCTTTCGGAGCGCGGGATAGAGTCCCTGCAGCGAGTCGTAGAGACTCTGCTCCTTCGCATCCGCGAGCGCGATGTCCCACTCGGCGAGCTCCGTGTAGCGCGAGATCCAGCCGCGCCAATCGAGCGTGAGCTTCGGCTCGAGCTCGATCTCGCGGAACCGCTCGACGAAGGCGCGCGAAAGCGCCTGCGCGCGAATGCGCGGGCCCTCGAGCACCTTCGTGATCGCCGTGAGCACCTGGCGCGGATTGATCGGTTTCACGAGGTAATCGCGCACGTCAACGCCGATCGCCTCGCGGAGCACCGCGTCCTCCTCGCTCTTCGTGACCATGACGATGGGCAGGAGCGGATCGAGCTCGCGGATCTCGCGGTACGCTTCGAGGCCGCGCTTGCCGGGCATCTGCTCGTCGAGGAGCACGATGCCGTAGGGGCGCCGCCGAAGCATCTCGACGGCGTCATCGGCGTTCGTGGCGGCATCTACCTCGAATCCCTTCTCGCGAAGATAGATCCGGTGCGACTCGAGGAGATCGGCCTCGTCGTCCACCCAGAGGACCGACTTGAGGGGTTGGGCCATCGTATCGGAATGTAGCCGCGAGCGTCTTACACCTGCAACGATGTGTTGCGCGGGCTTGCCCGTTTTTCGCGCACTTCTATACTCCGTTCCTCATGCCCAGACGCTCGCGGCTCACCCAACTCGTGAAGCGCGTGGACGCCATCGCCGACGGCGCGCCGCCGGCGAACACGGTGCCCACCGGCTTCCCCACGCTCGACAAGAACCTGGGCGGCGGCGTGCGCCGCGGCGATCTCGTGGTACTCGGCGGCGACGTGGGGGTGGGGAAATCGGCGCTCGCGCTGGCATTCGCGCTGCGGGCGGCGGAGAGCGGGCGCGGCGTGGAGTTCTACACGGCCGAGATGGACGCCGAGCGGGTGCTTGAGCGCGCGCTGGCGATCGAGGGGCGCGCGAGCATCGACGAATTGCGCACCGGCATCATGGATGAGATCACGCGCGCGAATGTGGGCGCCGCGACACTGCGGCTGCACGACCATTTGCCCAAAGTGGCGCGCATGCCGGCCGGCGGCGCGGACGGGTTGCTGAAGGCTATCGGCAAGACTGCCGGCACCGAGTTGGTGGTGATCGACCCGCTGCAGCACGTCCCGCACGGCGCGCTGGCGCAGGACGAGGAACTGGCGCACGCCGTGCGGCGCCTGAAGGATGCGGCCGTGAGCGCGAACGTCGCGCTCATCGTGACCGCGCACTTGCCCGCCCTGCCCGGCGGTGCGCGAGAACATGCGCCCGGTGCTCGACGATTTCGGCGCGCTAGGATCGGTGAAGCAGTTGGCCGATGTGGTGCTCGGCCTCTATCGCGACGAACTCTATAATCCGGCGTTCGGGCAGGAGGGCGCGACGGAGTTGGCGATCCTCAAGAACCGCACCGGCGCGACGACGTACATCGACCTCTTCTATTACAAGAAGTGGCTGCGCTTCGAGGATATGGTTGACCCGGATAGATAGCGACGTCGTTGTAGTTCCCATCATGTAAATCATGTTAATCCTGTCCAAGCAGTTCTTTGCAGTTCAGGATCCCGAACAGCTTTTGACAGGATTAACAAGATTTACATGATGGTGGTGTCGCATTGCGCGCATCGCGCGCTGCGGCGGGCGCCCCCATATTCCCGCCCATGAATCCCGTCCGAGTGATCGCGTCGTTCCTGAAGCACACGTTGAAATTCATCGTGTATGGCGTCATCGGCGCGATCGTCATGCTCTTCGCCGGAATCCTGTACCTCGGCGTGCATCGGGTCCCAAGTCTCAAGCCGTGGCACACCGCGCAGCTCGGCGAAGAATTCACCGCCGCCGATAGTACCCGCGTTCCCGACATCGACGCGTATCGAAAACTCGAGGATCGGCTGTTCGCCGAGCTGCAGCACGACGTCTACGATCGCACCGCCGAGGCCGATCGCCGTCGTCTGAACCGCTACTCGCGCGGCAGTCTCGCCGACGCCACGTCGTACAAAGAGAACCTCAATCGCACCTACGAATTGCCGGCCGACAAGCCGAAGTGTGGCGCGCTGATGGTCCATGGGCTTACAGATTCGCCGTACGTACTTCGTGCGATCGCCGCGAATCTGCACGAGCACGGCTGTTGGGTCGTGGGGCTGCGACTTCCCGGTCACGGCACGGCGCCGTCGGCGCTCAAGACCGTGCATTGGCAGGACTGGGCGGCGGCGGTGCGCATGGCGGCGCGGCACGTGCGCGGCAAAGTCGGGCCGGACGCGCCCGTCTATCTCGTCGGCTTCTCCACGGGCTCCGCGTTGTCGGTGCAATACGCGCTCGCGCGGCTCGAGGGCGAGCAGTCGCCGCGCGTCGATGCGCTGGTGCTCTTCTCCCCCGCGATCGGCGTCGATCCCATGGCGTTCCTCGCGGTGTGGCAATCGCGGATCTCGCGGCTGCCCGGACTGGGCAAGCTCGCGTGGCTCGACGTCGTCCCCGAGTACGATCCGTACAAGTACAACTCCTTTCCCGTGAACGCCGGGCAGCAGATCTACGAACTCACGCAGGAGATCGAGGCGCAGATGGCGCGCCTCCGGGCGAAGGGGCCGGTGCACGGATTCCCGCGCACGCTCGTCTTCCAGTCGGTGGCCGATGCAACGGTGTCGCCGGTGGCGATCATCGAGATCTTCATGTCGCACCTCGCCCCGGAAGGGCACGAGGTGGTGGCGTTCGACATCAACCGGTACGCCGACGCCGGCCCGCTGCTGCGCCCCGACAGTCGCGACCCCGCCGAGCGGCTGTTGCATGCCCCGACGTGGCCATTCGATGTCACGCTCGTGACGAACCGGGATACGCTGAGCAGGGAAGTCGTCGCGTTGCGGCGTGCGGCCGGCGACAGCACGGTGCGGAGCGAGCCGACGGGTCTCGCGTGGCCGAACGGGATCTTCGCACTCTCGCACTCGGCGCTGCCGGTCGCGCCCGACGATCCGCTCTACGGAGCGACGCCGCCATCGAAGCACGGACCGCTCTATCTGGGCCGGCCGGAAGTGTTCGGGGAGAAGGGCGTGCTCGCGGTGCCGGCCAGCGCCCTGGTACGCCTGCGATACAACCCGTTCTTCCCGTATGTTGTCGAGCGGACGGACCACTTCCTCTTTCAGTAGCCGGGCGGCGCCTTCGACCAGGGGTAGCCGTTCACCGCGAGATCGTACCCGAACTTGAACAACGTGCGCATGAATCCCGTGTCGAAGTCATCCGGGTGCGGTGCGTTGAAGGTCGCGGGGATGAACGCGAGGTTGAAGTCCACGGAATCGCGCAGCGCCGCGCTATGGATTCGGAAGAGATCGCCGCGCCCCTGCGTCTGGATGAGCGACGAGATCGAGCGGCCCGCGATCGAGTACACCTTCCGCTCGACGTTCTCCCAATCGGGGTCGAGCCGCGCGTTGCGGATCACGTACATCTTGCGCTCGCGCTGGACGCCCGCCTTCGCGGCCGCCTCATTCAGGCGAATGGAGATCGGGTAGACGAACACCTGCGACACCGTGCCACCATCCACGTGCATCTCGCTGTACTTCTTCCCGCCGGCCTCCACCTCGATGAGCACCGGCGGGAACGCGCCCGGGATCGCCGCCGACGCGATGAGGATGCTCTGGATCAGGTGCAGCGCGTTGGGACTCCCGCTGGACGCGATCTTCCCGATGTTCCACACCGTCGGGTGCATGTTGTCGAGATTCGCCGTGCCGATCAGCAGGAAGCGGCCCTTCGCGTACGCGGCCGCGATGTCGTGCATCATGGAATCGTTCACGTACTTGCTCATCAGCGCCCAGAGTGGCGCGTTGTCCGCCATCGCATCGTCGGTGATCGCCGCCAATGGCAGGCGCTTCGTCATGATGTCTTTGTTCGAGATGTTCGTGTAGACCGCCTGCAATTCCGAATCGTACTTCGGTCCGAGGAAGGCGAAGGGCGCGATGAGCGCGCCGGTGCTGACGCCGGTGACCAGCTTGAACTCCGGACGTGTGCCCTGCTTCGTCCATCCCACGAGGATCCCCGCGCCGAACGCGCCTTTGTCGCCGCCGCCCGACAACGCGAGGAAATTCGCGGTCGGCAGCGGCCCCGTGTGGCCGGCCGCCTTGAGCGCATCGCGCTCCTTCTGGATGCCATCGCGGAAATCCTGCTCGAGCACTGCGGTGCTGCCCGAGGCCCGCACGCCCGGCATCCCGGGGATCTCGGCCTGATCCTGCAATTCGACGGGCACGGCTGGCAGCCGGTCGCCGCCCGAGCACGCGGCAAGCGCCGCGACGAGCATCGCCGCGGCGCCGGCATGAGCGGGTCTCCATCTGAACATCGATTGGGACTTCAGCACGAGCGACCTCCCGAAGGATCCGGCACTGCTCGCGGTCGGTGGACCGCGGCCGAGAGAATATGCCCGCGGTCCGGGCGAGTGCAAGCGCTCCGAAGCGCCCGCCTCATCTTCTCAGGGCGCCCCGCGAGCCTTATCCTTGTAGCGTCATCACGGGTCACACGCATCGCTTGGGAGCGGTCGCATGGCTGGTCACAGCAAATGGAAGCAGATCAAGCACTACAAGGCCGCCACCGACAAGAAGCGTGGCGCCATGTTCACGAAGCTCATCCGCGAGATCACGGTCGCGGCGAAAGCGGGCGGCGGTGATCCCACGGGGAACCCGCGCCTGCGCGTGGCGATCGAGGCCGCGCGGGCATCGTCGATGCCCAAGGAGAACATCGAGCGCGCGGTGAAGAAGGGCACGGGCGAGCTCGAAGGCGTCGACTACGTGGAAGTGATGTACGAGGGCTACGGTCCTGGCGGCGTCGCGCTCCTCGTGCACGCGCTCACCGACAATCCCACTCGCACGGTGGCCGAGGTGCGCTTCGCGCTCACGCATGCGGGCGGGAATTTCGGCGCGACGAACTCGGTGGCGTGGATGTTCGACCGGAAGGGGCAGATCTACGTGGACGCCGCGAAATTCCCCGAGGACGTGACGATGGAGGCCGCGCTCGAGGGCGGCGCCGAGGATGTCGTCACGGCCGACGGCCAGTTCGTGATCACCACCGACCCATCGGACCTGCACGCGGTGCGCACGGCGCTCGAAGCGAAGAAGATCGCGGTGCAGGAAGCCGAGATCACCATGCTCCCCAAGAATTCCGTGAAAGTCGAGGGGAAGAACGCCGAAGCGGTGCTCAAGCTAATGGAAGAACTCGAGGACCTCGACGACGTGCAGAAGGTGGAATCGAACTTCGACATCGACTTGGCTGAGATGGCCAAGGCGTGAGCCGACACCCGTGATCGTGCTCGGGATCGACCCCGGCACCGCGATCACCGGCTACGGCGTCGTGGCGGGCGAGGCGCACGGCGCGCCGCAAGCTCATCGAATGCGGCGTGATCCGGACGCCGGCACGCGATCCCCTGCCCGTCCGCCTGCGCGGCATTCACGAAGCGATCGCCGAACTCATCGCGCGGCACAAGCCGCACGCGCTGGCCATCGAGGATGTGTTCTACGCGAAGAACGTCCGCACCACGGTGGTGCTCGGGCACGCGCGCGGCGTCGCGCTGCTCGCGGCCGAGCAGGCCGGGATCCCGGTGCACGAGTACGCACCCGCGGCGGTGAAGAAATCCGTGTGCGGCAACGGCGGCGCCACGAAGGTGCAGGTGCAATTCATGGTGACGCAGCTGCTGCGTCTCACGCGCGCGCCGGAGCCGGCCGACGCGGCCGACGGCGTGGCCGCGGCGCTCGCGCATCTCATGGGCGCGCATCTCGCGCGCATCGCCGCGCGCGCCGAACCCGCACCGCGCGCGCGCCGCGCATGATCTCCCAGCTCAAAGGCACGCTCGTCGCGAAAGAGCTCGACCGCGTGGAGATCCTCACCAGCGGCGGCGTCGCGTACGAATTGCTCATCCCGCTCGGCGTCTACGAGACGCTGCCCAAGGTGGGCGAGCCGGCGCAGCTGCACACGCATCTCGTGGTGCGCGATGACGCGCTCTTCCTCGTGGGATTCGCGAGCGCGTTCGAGAAGCGCGTGTTCCAGAAGCTCATCGGCGCGAGCGGCGTGGGCCCCGCGCTCGCGCTCGGCATGCTATCGGCGCTGAGCGCCGAGCGCGTCGTGCGCGCGATCCGCGAGAAGGACCGCGCGACGCTGCAGGGCGTGCCGCGCGTGGGGCAGAAGATGGCCGAGCGTCTCTTCCTGGAACTGGGCGACAAGTTGGATGATCTGAGCCCGGCCGCGCGCGACGGTGGAGCGCCGCGCGCGGAGAGCGCGAACGCGGAGGACGCCGTGCGCGCGCTGGTGTCGTTGGGTTACAATGCGGCGGACGCCGAGAAGGCGGTGCGCGCCGCGCTCGACGCGAACGGGCGGCCGGCGTCGGCCACCGAGCTGATCCGCGCCGCACTCACTCGAGTGGGAGGTCGCAAGTGAGCACTGCCCGCCGCACGCACACGTTCACCGAGAGCGTGATCCGCGAGATGACGCGGGTCGCGACCGAGCACGGCGCGCTGAATCTCGCGCAGGGCTTTCCCGATTTCCCGATGCCCGAAGCGATGAAGGACGCGGCCTGCGCGGCGATCCACGGCGACATCAACCAGTACGCGGTGACGTGGGGCGCGGCGCCGCTGCGGCTCGCGATCGCCGAGAAGTACCGTCGCTGGTACAACATGCCGGTGGATCCCGACAAGCACGTGACGGTGACGTGCGGGGCCACGGAGGCGATGGCGGCGGTGTTCCTCGCGATGATCGACCCCGGCGACGAGGTCATCATCTTCGAGCCGTGGTACGAGAACTACGGCCCCGACGCGATCCTTGCCGAAGCGAAGCCGGTGTTCGTGCCGCTCGAGCCGCCGAACTGGACGCTCGACCTCGACCGGCTGCGCAAGGCGGTGACGAAGAAGACCAAAGCGATCGTCGTGAACACGCCGCACAACCCGACGGGGCGCGTGTTCACGCGCGCCGAGATGGATGCGATCGCGGCGCTGTGCATCGAGCACGACCTGTGGGCGTTCACCGACGAGATCTACGAGCACATTCGTTACGCGGGCGACCATCATGTGTTGGCGACATGGCCCGGGATGGCCGAGCGCACGGTGACGATCTCCGGCCACTCGAAGACGTTCGCCTGCACGGGCTGGCGGCTCGGCTACGCGATCGCGCCGGCCAACGAGAGTGTCGCCATCCGCAAGGTGCACGATTTCCTCACGGTGGGGGCGCCCGCGCCGCTGCAGCAGGCCGCGGCGGTGGGGATGGCGTTCGGAGCCGAGTACTACAACCAGATGGGGCTCGAGTACCGCGCGCGCCGCGACGTGATGGTGAAGGGGCTCACGGAGGCGGGCTTCGCGTTCAGCGTGCCCGAAGGCGCCTACTACATCATGGCCGATTTCTCGGCGATGAGCGACCTCGACGACACGAAGTTCGCGCACTGGATGACCAAAGAGATCGGCGTCGCGACGGTGCCGGGGTCGAGTTTCTATCACGCGAATGGCGGGAAGACCATCGTGCGCTTCGCCTTCTGCAAGCAACTCGCGACGCTCGAGAAGGCGGCGGAGCGGCTGGCGAAGGTCAGAGCGCACGTCTAACCTGTAGCCATGACCCGCGCCGAGATCACGACGCCCGAAGCGATCCCCGAGGAGACCGTGGTCGAGCTGTCGCTGCGGCCGCAGCGGCTCGCGGAATTCATCGGACAGGGCAAGGTGAAGGACGCGCTGCGCATCTACATCGACGCGGCCACGGCGCGCAAAGAGCCGCTGGACCACGTGCTCTTCTACGGGCCGCCGGGCCTCGGCAAGACCACGCTCGCGGAGCTCATCGCGCGCGAGATGGGCGTCAACATCCGCGCGACGTCGGGGCCGGCGCTCGAGAAGCCGGGCGATCTCGTGAGCACGCTCACGAATCTCCGCGCCGGCGACATCCTCTTCATCGACGAGATCCATCGCCTGCGGCCGATCATCGAGGAATTCCTCTATCCGGCGATGGAGGACTACAAGATCGACATCCGCCTCTCCGACGGACCGAAGGCGCAGACCGTGACCATGCCGATCGAGCACTTCACGCTCATCGGCGCCACCACGCGGTTCGGCCAGCTCACGCCGCCGATGCGCGCGCGCTTCGGCATCGTGCAGCGGCTCAACTACTATCCGGTGGAGGATCTCGAGCAGATCGTCTCGCGCTCCGCCGACGTCGTGGGCGTGGAGGTCGAGAAGGGCGGCACGCTCGAGCTGGCGCGGCGCGCGCGCGGCACGCCCCGCGTCGCCAACCGGCTGCTGCGCCGCGTGCGCGACTACGCGCAGGTGAAATCCGATGGCCGCATCACGCATGCCGTCGCGCAGCAGGCGCTCGAGATGCTCGAGGTGGATGAATTCGGACTCGACGACATGGACGCGCGCGTGCTGCGCCTCTTGATCGAGAAGTTCGACGGCGGCCCGGTGGGGATCAACACGATCGCCGCGGCGGTGGGCGAGGACGCGAACACGATCGAGGAAGTGTACGAACCTTTCCTCGTGCAGAACGGCTTCCTGCAGCGCACGCCGCGCGGGCGCATGGCGACGCCCCAGGCTTACCGCCACTTCGGGTACGAAGTTCCACGTCCCGGCGACCCGGAACAAACGCGGTTGCTCTAGCGGCGTGTAACAGCTCGCGCGTCGCTTGACAGTGCGCGGCCCGCACCGCAATTGATTCATCATGCGTGGAACGTCGTCGTTCTCCGCGGCGGCCCTCATTGGCGCCGCGATGTTCGCGTCCGCCTCATCCGTGCCCGCGCGCCTCGCGGCGCAGGTGGGACAGGACCAGGTGATCCTCGCCGATTCGCTGCTCGGCGCGGGTGACAGCATGGCCGCGCGCCGCGCGCTCGACGAAGCGGTGATGCTCCACAAGGACGACGCCGCGGCGTGGAACGCGCGCGGCGTGCTCGCCTGGCACATGTCGCGCGCCGAGGACCGCATTGGCTACATGAAACGTGTGTCGAACGACACCCTGCTCTTGGCCGCGGACAGCTCCCTTCGCCGCGCGGTGAAGCTGGCGCCCGACATGCCGCGGTACCTCGTGGACCTGGGACGCTTCGACCTCACGTCGAACTCGGCGGGCACGCGCGGCAACGCGCGCGGACTCTTCGAGCACGCGCTCGAGATCGCGAACCGGAAGGGCGACTCGCTCGCGATCTCCTATTCGTCGGACGAGATGGGGCTCGTGTGGTGGCGGAAATACGTGGACCAGGCGGACCGCACGATCTACAGCGCGGTGATCAAGAACGTGAAGGACCGCAACTTCCTGAGGGATCCGCGCTCGATCGCGTACTTCGTGGACAACGAGGACATCCGCGCGTCGGCGCAGGATTGGTCGGGGCAAGTCGAGTATCTCACCGCCGCGCAGTACTTCGGCGCGGCGCTCGCGAACGATCCGCAGAACCAGCGGGCGTTCCGCCACGAGCTGATGCTGCTCGTGGACCGGAAGCGGTGGATGGAAGCGCAGCACAACGCGCGGCTGCGGCTGCTCTCGTATCCGAAGGACCCATGGGGCTGGATGGCCGCGGGCATGTCGGCGCACCGGCTGCATGACGCACCCGCGGCGGCCGCCGCGTTCGACTCCGCGCTCAAGTACATGACTCCCGACATGCATGCGCGGTTCGACCGGATCTCGCGCGTCACCACGCCGCGCGATTCCGCGATCCAGTCGCGGCTCCCGCCGTCGGACCAGGCGGCCGACGCGCAGATGTACTGGTTGATGGTGGATCCGCTCTGGGCGACGCCGGACAACGAGCATCACCTCGAATTCCTCAGCCGCGTAGTGTTCGCGGAACTCCGATACTCCGTGGAGGAGTTCAACGTGCACGGCGCGGACACCGATGAAGGCGAGGTGTACGTCCGCTACGGGCCGCCGCCCGCGGTGATCTCGTTCCCGCCGGACCCGACGCGCCAGAATGAGATGCAACTGCACCAGCTCTGGTGGTACACGAAGGACGAAGCGTTCCTGTTCCGCCAGCTGCCCACCTACGGGATCGCGCGACTGGAGCCCGAGGATCAGAAGGAACTCGAGCGCCTGCGCGACACGATCCCGGTCGTGTTCACGAACGTCGGCGAGCGGAACATGGTGGACTCGATCGCGGTGCAGCTCGTGCGCTTCCGCGCCGGCAGCGATTCGGGCGATGTGTTCGTCGCCGCGGCGCTGCCGATCGCGCGCATGATCGAGGACGTGGACCTCGCGCGCGGCGCGATGGACATCTCGATCAGCGCATTCACCTGGCGCGGGCGCCCGGTGTTCGTGCGGCACATCCATGAATTGATCGACTTCACCCACACCGATCCCGTGGAAGTGCGCGCCTGGCGCACGCGGCTGCATGCCGGATCGTTCCTGTACCGCGTGGAGGCGCTCCAGCCCGACGCGCGGCGCGGCGCGCGCGCGGCCAGCCGCATCGAGATGGTGGGAGAGTCCGGATTCGGCCTCAGCGATCTGCTCGTCGCCGAGCAGGTCACGCCGCGCAAGGTAGGCGCCGAGCGATGGTCGGATTTCCTGATCGCGCCGAACATGGGCTTCGTGAAGAAGGGCCACGCCTTCTCTCTGCTCTGGGAGACGTACGGCCTCACACCGCAGCGCGGCAACGACCGGTACAATGTGACCGTGACCGTCCAGCGCGTGCGGCCCGGCGGCTTCGGCGGATTCGTCGCGAAGATCGTGGGCGGGGTCGCGAGCGCGGTGGGTCTCTCCGCGAGTGGCGAGGACAAAGTATCGCTCACCTTCCCGCGCGAGACGCCGGCCAGCGACGTGCTCGTGGACTTCGTCTCGCTCGAGCTCGGCGGAGCGCCGGCGGGCCGCTACACGGTGACCGTGGACGTGACCGACCTCGTCTCCAACGCCACCACACGGCAGACCTCGTCGATCACCGTTCTCGAGTGAACGCGCCGGACGCGCGCGGACTCCGCAGCGCGGATTATGAGTTCACGCTCCCGGATGGCCGGATCGCCCAGTCGCCGGCGGCGCGCCGCGACGCGAGCCGCCTCATGGTGCTCGACCGCGAGCACGGGACCATCGCGCATCGCGCATTCGGAGAGATCGAATCGCTGATCGCGCCGGGCGATGCGCTGGTGGTGAACACCACGCGCGTGATGCGCGCGCGACTATTGGGCACGCGCGACTCCGGTGCGCCGGGCGAGGTGATGCTGCTGCGCGCGCTCGATGAAGAGCGATGGGAGGCGATGGTGCATCCCGGTGCGAAGCTGAAGCCGGAGCGCGTGCTGCACATCGCACCGGGGTTCGACGTGGAGATCGTCGAGACCACCGAACGTGGCACGCGCGTCGTGCGGCTGCATGCGGCGGAGGGCGCGACGGCGGCGATCGAGCGGCATGGACACGTGCCACTGCCGCCGTACATCGCGCGGCCCGACGGCGCGGCCGATGCGGAGCGGTATCAGACCGTGTACTCGCGTGAGCTGGGCTCGGTGGCGGCGCCCACGGCGGGACTGCATTTCACGCCGGAACTGCTCGAGCGTCTCGAGGCGCGCGGCGTGCGTCGCGTTGAAGTGCTGCTGCACGTGGGCGCGGGCACGTTCAAGCCGGTGGAAGTGGAGGATCCCGCGGCGCACGTGATGCACGAAGAACCGTATGAGGTGAGCGAGAGCGCGGCGCACACGATCGCGGAGGTGCGCGCGGCGGGCGGGAATGTGTGGGCGGTGGGCACGACGAGCGCGCGTGTGCTGGAGAGCGCGGCAGCTGAAGGGCGCATCGTGACCGCCGGGCGGGGGGAGACGCGGCTGTTCATCAGGCCGGGGTATGAGTTCAAGGTCGTGGACAAATTGCTCACGAATTTCCATCTGCCGCGATCCACGCTGCTCATGCTGGTGGCGGCGATGGCGGGATATGAACTCACCATGCGGCGTATCGCTGTCGCGCTGGAGGAGGGGTACAGGTTCTACTCGTATGGGGACGCGATGGTGATCATCTAACGGATGACGGCGACGTTGGTACCGCGGAGACGGGTACTGGCACCGCTGACGGCGGTTGGCGTTGATATGGCATGGCGTGCGGCCCCAACGCCAATCGCGCCGACACACGCCGCCCTCAGCGGTACCAAGCCCGCCGTAGCGGTGCCACCCCCGCCGGCAGCGGTTCGTAACAAGTAGATTCCCCCCATGCCGGCGCCCTTCGAATTCCGCATTGATCGAACCGCGGGTCACGCACGTGCCGGGACCTTCCTCACGCCTCATGGTTCGGTCGAGACCCCCGCCTTCATGGCCGTCGGCACACTCGCGACCGTGAAAGCACTCGACCCCGATGAACTGAAGTCAGCCGGCGCGCAGATGATCCTCGCGAACGCCTACCACCTGCACCTGCGCCCCGGCGAATCCCTCGTGCGCGAGATGGGCGGCTTGCATGCCTTCATGGGCTGGGATGGCCCGATCCTCACCGATTCCGGCGGCTTCCAGGTCTTCTCCCTCGAGGGGATGCGCGACGTCACCGAAGAGGGCGTTTCCTTCCAGAGTCACATCGACGGTTCGCGCCGCGCCTTCACCCCCGAGGGCGTGATCGCCATCGAGCGCGCCCTCGGCGCCGATGTCATCATGCAGTTCGATCATGTGGTGCCCGGACAATCGGAGCGCGATCTCGCGCTCGACGCGAGCGAGCGCTCGCTCCGCTGGCTCGAACGCTGCCGCACCGCGTTCGCCGACACGGAGTTCGCGCGCGATGGCCTCGCGCCGCAGGCGCTCTTCCCGATCGTCCAAGGTGGGATCCACTCCGATCTACGCGTCGACGCCGCGCGCCGGATCGCCGCGATGCAGGATTGGCCCGGCATCGCGATCGGCGGCCTCTCGGTGGGCGAGGCGAAGCCCGATATGTACGCGATGATCGACGTCGTGAACGGCGCGCTCCCCGCCGCACCGGCGCGCTACCTCATGGGCGTCGGATTCCCCGAGGATCTCATCGAGGGCGCGCGCCGCGGCGTCGATCTCTTCGACTGCGTCGCGCCCACGCGCATGGGCCGCAACGGCACGGCGTTCACGAGCGACGGCCGGCTCAATCTGCGCAACGCCGCGCTGCGCAACGACGCGCGCCCGCTCGACGAGACGTGCGCGTGTACCACGTGCCGGCGCTTCACACGCGCGTACCTCCGCCACCTCTTCACGGCCGACGAGATGCTCGGACCGCGCCTCCTGTCCCTGCACAATGTACATTTCCTCGTGTCGCTCATGCGCGACGCGCGCGCCGCGATCGTCGGCGGCACCTTCGAGGCGTTCAGCCGCGATTGGCTCGAACGCTATCATTCCCGTCCCGTCCCCGTCCCGTGATGATGAATCTCTCTTTCGCACTCGCGCTCATGCAGAACGCACCCGGCGGCTCGTCGAGCCTCATGCCTTTCGTGTTCCAGATCGGCGCGATGGTCGCCATCTTCTATTTCATCATCATCCGCCCGCAGCAGAAGCAGCGGAAGCAGCAGGAGGCGATGCTCCTCGCGCTCAAGAAGGGCGATGAGATCGTGACGACGGGCGGCATCGTCGCGCACGTCGTCCACCTGCAACAGAAGGTCACGGACGGCGACGTCGGTCGCGACGCTCGATGACCTGATCACGATCCGCTCGGGCGAAGCGAAGCTCGTGGTGGAGCGCGGCAAGATCGCCAAGGTCACGCCCAAGACCGCCGAGGCCGCGCCGAGCTCGTGAGCCTGCTCGACATCTACCTGCTCGACGCGCCGATCCTTCGCGAGGTGACGCGGCCGGTGGCCGCGGTCACCGACGAACTGCGCCGCCTCGCGGAGGACATGTTCGAGACGATGTACGCGGCGAAGGGGATCGGACTCGCCGCGCCGCAGGTGGGGCGGCGCGAACGGCTCTGCGTGGTGGACGTGGATGGCGCGAAGCACGTGCTCTTCAATCCGGAGATCACCCTGGCCGAGGGCGCCGAGATGGGCGAAGAGGGCTGCCTGTCGATCCCCGACGTGTACGGCGACGTGGAACGCGCCACGCGCGTCGTCGTGCGCGCGATGGGGCTCGATGGCGCGCCCGTGGAGGTCGAGGCCACCGATCTGCTCGCGCGATGCCTGCAGCACGAGATCGACCATCTGCACGGCAAGCTCTTCATCGACTATCTGAGCCTCCTCAAGAAGCGCGCCGCGATCTCGAAATACCGGAAGGGCCACGGCGAGGATCGCGCGCTCACGCGCAAGATCATCCCGGGCGAAGCCGCGGAGCATCACCACCGCGACGAGGAGCTGTAGTGCGCACCCTCTTCTGGGGCACGTCGGCGTTCGCGGTGCCGTCGCTGCGCGCGCTGCTGGGAGAGGGGTTCGACGTGGTGGGCGTCGTCACGCAGCCCGACCGCGCCGCCGGCCGCTCGCGCTCCACGCTCGTGCCGTCGCCGGTGAAAGAGGTGGCGGTCGAAGAGGCGCTGCCGCTGTTCCAGCCCGAGAAGCCGCGCGGCGACGATTTCCTGAACGCGCTGCGCGCGCTCGAGCCGGAAGTCTCGATCGTCGCGTCGTACGGGCACATCCTCAAGCAGGACGTGATCGATCTCCCCGCCCACGGCACGCTCAACGTGCATGCATCGCTCCTGCCGAAATTCCGCGGCGCGGCGCCGATCCAGGCCGCGATCCGCGACGGGATGCTCGAGACCGGCGTGACGATCATGCGCATGGTGCTCGCGCTCGACGCCGGCCCCATCGTCCTGCAGGCGCGCACGCCCGTCGAACGCGACGAGACCGCGGGCGAGCTCGAATTGCGCCTCTCCGAGCTCGGCGCGCTCGCGCTCATCGAGTCGCTCACGCTGCTGCAGGTCGGCCAGGCGACCGAACGGCCGCAGGACGACGCGGCGGCGACGTACGCGCCCAAGATCGAGCGCGAGATGGCGCGCGTGAATTGGCAGGAGGGCTGCGGCGTGGTGGCGCGCACGATCCGCGCCTATGATCCCAAGCCCGGCGCCTTCACGGTGCTCCGCGACGCGGAAGTGAAACTCTTCGGCGCGACGGAGACCGACGAGGCCGGCGACAGCCGTGACGCGCCCTATGGCACGGTACTCGCCGTGGGCGATGCCGGCATGCTCGTCACCTGCGGCGACGGCGCCGTGCGCGTGCACCAAGTGCAGCCCAGCGGCAGCAAGCGCGTCACGGCCGCCGAATGGTTCCGCGGGCGTGGCGTGAGAGCGGGGGACCGGTTTGGCAGCTGAGATCCCGGTCATCCACGCCATCACCGACGACGAGGTGCTGGCGCGCGACGATGCCTTGGAGCGCATGCGCTCGGTGATGCGCGCGCTCGGCCCGCGCGGCGCGCTGCATCTCCGCGGCGCGCACACGACGGCGGCGCGGCTGTTCGACCTCGGAGTTCATCTCGCCGCCGAGCAATCGCGCGGCGGCGCGTGGCTGGTTGTGAACGACCGGGTGGACCTCGCGCTCGCGCTCGGCGCGCGCGCGGCGCAATTGACCTCGCGCTCCATCACCGTGCGCCAGGCGCGCGCGCTGGCGCCGGCGGTCACGATGCGGCTGGGTGCGAGCGTGCACGACGCCACCGCAGGCGGCGTTCGCGGCGAAGGACGGTGCCGACTGGCTCGTGGCGGGCCACGTGTTCGAGACGCCGTCGCATCCGGGCGCGCCGGGCCGCGGCATCGGGCTCATTCGCGAGATCATCGCGAGCACGTCGGCGCCCGTGATCGCGATCGGCGGCGTGACGCCGGAGCACGCGCCGCTGCTGCGCCGGGCCGGCGCGTGGGGCACGGCGGCGATCCGCGGCATCTGGGGCGCGGACGATGCCGCGGCCGCCGCTGCGCGCTATCTTTCCGCCTATGACGACGCGTCCCGCACCGGCTCCGGCTGACCGTCCGCTCTCGCAGGTCACCGACGCGCGGCGCGCGGCGGCGGAACTGTGCGCGGACATGCGGCGCGGCGAGATGCTGGACCCGGCGTTCGAGTCGCGAACCGCGCCGCTCGACGCGCGCGACCGCCGCTGGCTGCAGGAGTTGGTGTTCGGCATGCTGCGCCGGCGCGCGGAACTCGACGCGCATATCGCGCCGCGCGTGACCGGCGGGCTCGGGCGGCTCGACGCCGACGTGGTGGACCTCCTCCGACTCGGCGCCGACCAGCTGCTGCACATGGGCTCCGTGCCGGCGTACGCGGCGATCGCGCAGACGGTGGAGCTCGTGAAGGAGCGGCACGGCATCGGCGCGAGCCGTCTCGCGAACGCGGTGCTGCGCCGTATCGATCGCGAGCGCGGCGAACTCGCTTTGCCGGCGCCCGCGGATCCGGTGGAGGCGCTCGCGCTCGCGCACTCGCATCCGCGCTGGCTCGTGGCGCGCTGGGTGGCGCGCTGGGGCGCGACCGACACCGCGGCGCTGCTGGCGCAGAACAACATCGAGCCGCCCACCGTGCTGCGGCCATACGGCGTGGCGCGCGAGCAGCTCGAATCGATCCTCGACGCGGCGAGCGTCACGACGCGGCACGTTCCGCTCGTGCACGGGAGTCTCGAGATCGAGAGCGGCGTGTCGCTCACCGGGCTCGGCGCGTACGCGCAGGGGCAGTTCTTCGTGCAGGATCCCGGCGCGACGCTCGTGACCGAGTACGCGGCCATCGCGCCGGGCTCGCGCGTGGCCGACCTGTGCGCGGCGCCCGGGGGCAAGGCGCTCGAGCTCGCGCGCGAGGCGCGCGTGGTCATCGCGTGCGACCGGAGTCCGGCGCGCGCGCCGCGGCTCGCGCAGAACATCGCGCGCGTGGGCGCGAAGAACGTGTTTCCCGTGGTGGCCGACGCGCGTTTCCCGGCGGTGGCCGAGGTGGACGCGGTGCTGCTCGATGTGCCGTGCAGCGGCACCGGCACCTTCCGCCGGCATCCCGATGCGCGGTGGCGCCTCAAGCCGAGCGATCTCGCGGTGATGAGCGCGCTGCAGCGTGCGCTGCTGCGGGCCGCGGCGAACGTCGTTCGGCCCGGCGGACTGCTGGTGTACTCCACCTGCTCCATCGAGCCCGAGGAGAACGACGCGCAGATCGAGAGCTTCCTCGCCGATGCGCGCGGCGCGTTCACGCTCGAGCCGCCGCCGGCGGGCGCCGTGCCGGCGGAAGTGCTCGACGCCGGCCGCCTGCGCGTGCTCCCGCAGCGCCACGGCGTGGACGGCGCGTTCGCGGCGCGCCTGCGCCGGAGCGCCGCATGAACGAGAACCTGCGGACCATCGGGCGCCGCATTTGGCCGTACTTCGCCGTGAGCGGCGGCGGCTTCGTGCTCGCGTACGCCATCGTCGGCCTGTTCATCTTCCCGAACAGCGGGAACAAGACCGACCTGGCGGTGCCGAACGTCACCGGCCTGCCGTTCGAGCAGGCGAAACAGATCCTCACCGACTCCGGCTTCGTCGCGCAGCGCGGCGAGCAGCGCTATGAGAGCACGGTGCCCGCGGGGAGCGTGCTGAGCCAGTCGCCCGCGCCGCAGAGCGTGCACTCGCGCGGCGCGCGCGTGGTGCTCGACCTCTCGCGCGGCCAGCGCACGGTGGAAGTGCCGCCGATCACCGGGCTCACGCAGCAGCAGGCGGAGGCCACGCTCACGAACAGCGGACTGGACATCGGCGACGTGATCGCGATGGACAGCCCGTCGCCGCGCGGTACGGTGCTCAGCAGTCTATCCCGCGTCGGGCGTGCGCGTGCCGGCGGCGAGCGCGATCACGATCACGGTGAGCGCGGGACCGTCGCTCGTGACGGTGCCCGATGTGACGGGCCAACAATACGCCGCCGCGCGCGCACTCCTGGAACAACTCGGCTTCCTCGTCGCGCCGGCGCACGACACGCTCGCCGACGCGCCGAACGGCATCGTGATCGGGCAGGACCCGGCGCCGACGCGCGCCGTGAACTCGGGCACTGCCGTCACCCTCATCGTGGCCAATCATCCGTGACCGTACGCATCGCTCCATCCATGCTGAGCGCGGACTTCGCGCAGCTCGACCGGGAAGTGGCGCGTCTCGAGGCCGGCGGCGCCGACTGGCTGCACGTGGATGTCATGGACGGCCGCTTCGTGCCGAATCTCACCTTCGGCGCGAAAGTGATCGAGACCCTGCGGCGGCTCACGAAGCTCCCACTCGATGTCCATCTCATGGTGGTGGAACCCGAGCGTTACTTCGACAGCTTCGCCGCGGCCGGCGCGAACCACATCACGATCCACGCCGAGGTCGCACCGCATTTGCATCGCCACCTCGGCCGCATTCGAGAGCTCGGTTGCATGGCGGGCGTCGCGCTCAATCCCAGTACGCCGCTCGACATGGTGGCCGACGTGATCTCCATGGTGGACCTGCTGCTCATCATGAGCGTGAACCCGGGATTCGGCGGCCAGACGTTCATCGAATCCAGCGTGGACAAGGTGCGTCGCGCGCGGGCGCTGCTCGACGGCGCGCACAGCCGCGCGGCGCTCGAGGTGGATGGTGGGATCAACCGCGACACGATCGCGCGCGTGCATCGCGCCGGTGCCGACACCTTCGTCGCCGGGCAGGCGGTGTGCGCCGCAGCCGATCCCAAGGACGCGATCTCTACGCTGCGCCGGCTCGCGATGGAGCAGGCGTGACGCTCCGCGCGCAGTGGGCGGTGGCCGGCGTAGTGGTCGTGGGACTCATGGGCACGGCGTTGATCGCGGCGCGGCGCCTGGGCGGCGGGTCGAACGCGGCCACGGTCGGCGCGCAAATGCCCGACTTCGCCGCGCACACGATGGACGAGCCGGCGCTCGCGAAACACTTCTCCGACTATCGCGGACGCGTGGTGCTCGTGAACATCTGGGCCACGTACTGCATTCCCTGCCGGGAGGAGATGCCGAGCCTCGAACGATTGAGCCGCGCGCTCGGGCCCAAGGGACTCGTTGTGGTCGGCGTGTCGATCGACAATCCGGGCCTCGAACCGCAGATCCGCGAGTTCGTGAAACAATACGGACTCACCTTCCCCATTCTGCAGGAGGGCACCGGCCATATCGAGGAGCAGCTCGATGCGTTCGGGATCCCCGCGACCTTCGTGGTCGCGAAGGACGGGATGATCCGCCGGAAGGTGATCGGCGCGCAACGGTGGGACACGCCCGACAACCGCGCGATGGTCGAGCGGCTGCTCGCGGAATGATCGCCATCAAGGTGCGGACGATCCCGCTGCGCGTTCGCGCGGCGTTCACCGAACGCCTCCCGGCCAAGATCGCGGCGCTCGTGCTCGCGATGCTCCTGTGGCTCGTGGTGACGCTGCAGGACCAAGCCGAGCAGTGGGTGGACGTGCGCCTCGATCTCACGGTGGATTCCGGTTTCGCGCTCGCCGACGCGCCGCCGCGCGTGCGCGCGCTCGTCGCCGCGCGCGGACGCGACCTGCTCGAACTCACGACCGCGCATCCGGTGGCGCACATGCAGGCGGCCGACGCCGGCGGCAACGTCGCCGTGATCGCGTTCGCGGCCGACGACATCGAATTCCCCTCGGGCGTGGACGCGCGCGTGCGCGACATCCGGCCGCGCGTCGTGCGGCTCAAACTGCGCGCCGCGCCATGACGCGCATCCTCGGCATCGAGACGTCGTGCGATGAGACGTCGGCCGCCGTGGTCGAGGGTACGGGCGATGTCGTCGCGACCCGCTCGCTCGTGATCCTCTCGCAGGACGTGCATCGCGTGTTCGGCGGCGTGGTGCCCGAGATCGCGTCGCGCGCGCATCTCACGAGCATCGTGCCGGTGGTCGAGCGCGCGCTCGCCGACGCGAACATCGCGCCGGCCGAGCTCGACGCGGTGGCGGTCACGCACGCGCCGGGACTCGTGGGCGCGCTGCTCGTGGGCGTCAGCTTCGGCAAGAGTTTCGCCTTCGCGCACGGCCTGCCGGTGCTCGGCGTGCATCACATGGAGGGGCATCTCTTCGCGACATCGCTCGAGCATGAGCGCGCGGTGCCGCCCTTCACCGCCCTGCTCATCTCGGGCGGACACACCATGCTGCTCGACGTGCCCGCGTGGGGCACGTACAACCTGCTCGGCGCGACGCGCGATGACGCGGCGGGCGAGGCGTTCGACAAGGTGGCGAAACTGCTCGGCCTCCCGTATCCCGGCGGTCCGCAGATCGAGCGCGCCGCGCGCGACGGCGATCCGAAGGCGTTCCGTTTCACGCGCCCCATGGTGCGCGCGAGCGCCGAGCCCGGCGACGACGATTACTACGACATGTCCTTCAGCGGATTGAAAACAGCGGTGTTGAACGTCGTGCGTGCGAACAGCACGGACCTCGAGGCCTCGCGCGCGAGCATCGCGCGCGGATTCCAGGACGCGATGATCGCGACGCTCGCCGAGAAGACCGCGCGCGCCGCGGAACGGTTCGGGCGCAGCCGGGTGATACTCGGCGGCGGTGTCGCGTGCAATCGTACGCTGCAAGAGGCGATGCGCGAGCGGCTGGCCGCGAGCGGAGCGGAGCTGTTCGCACCCAGCCCGCGGCTCGCCACCGACAACGCGGCGATGATCGCGCGCGCCGGACTGTTCCGCTTCGAGCGCGGCGAACGTGCGTCGCTCGACCTCAATGCGTATGCTTCTCTACCCTTGCCCGGACTCGTGGCCGCATGACCGTAGCGCATCCGTTCGAGATCCACGTCGGACCACTGACCTTCACCGGCTTCGGCCTCGCCGTGCTCATGGCATTCATGGTCGCGCAGACCGTGAGCGAACGCGGGCTCGAGCGCAAAGGCTATGACGCGAGCTACATCGGCGATCTCGTGCTCGCCGCGGTGGTGGGCGGCCTGCTCGGGCGCGAAGATCTACTACGTGATCCTCACGCAGGACATCCACAATCTGCTGAGTCGCGGCGGATTCGTGTTCTGGGGCGGACTGATCGGGGGTATCCTCGCGGTGTCGCTCACGATCCGCGCGCGCCGCTTGCCGTTCTGGAAGATCGCCGACGTCGCGGGACTGGCGATCGCCGCCGCGTACGCCGTGGGGCGCACGGGATGCTGGGCGGTGGGCGACGACTACGGCCGTCCGTGGAAATCCGCGCTCGCGGTGAGTTTCCCGCAGGGCGCGCCGCCGAGCACGGCGGCGAACATGCAGGCGATGTTCGGCGTGCCGATCCCGGCGGGCGTGCTGCCGAACACCGTGCTCTCCGTGTATCCAACGCAGTTGTACGAGGTGACACTCGGCATCGTGATGTTCGTGATCCTGTGGCGGATGCGCGATCACAAGCATGCCGACGGCTGGCTCTTCGGCGTGTACATGGTGCTGGCGGGGATCGAGCGGTTCGTGATCGAGTTCCTGCGCGCGAAGGACGACCGGTTCATCGCGGGGCTCACCGTGGCGCAGGTGATCGCGCTGCTGTTCGTGGTGGGCGGATTCATCTGGATGCGGGCGCGGAGGGATCCGCGGGTGGCGCAGGCGCACTGACCTTCGTGTGCAAGCGGACGGCGCCGCGGCGTCTTCTGTCATGCGATTCTCGCTGCTTACAGTGGCTCTTTTCCTGGCCGCCTGTCACGCTGCGACGGTGGCGAGTCCGTCGCCGGGTTGTGGCGTGGAGTCGGCTGCCGTGGTGAGTCGCGCTGACAGCGCCGCGGCACTTACCGGCGTTTTCAAGGTCACGGCGGTCGAAGAGGGCGATGTTCCAGGAAACGCGCGGCTCGGCTACTTCTGGCTGACGACGCGACCCTCCATCGTCGGTGGCCTCGGCAACGAGACGGCGCCGCCGATCTCGCTCGTGGGCAGGGCGGCGTGGGGGCTGACCGCCCGACCGCCGTGGCAGCTCATCCCATGGGGACTCGATCCGTTCATCTCCGATGAGTGGCGATATGCGCTCACATACGGGGGCGGATCCATCCGCGAGGGGTCCTTCCCCTCGTACAGCCGCGGCGACACGGTCTTCGCGGCGGGCACCGATGCGTGGTATACCGGCTACTCGGTGCGGCGGATCAGCTCGCGCTCCTTTTCGGGAGCGTGGTGGCAATACGGTCTTATGATCCGATTCGATCGGAACGGCAACCGGCTCGCGAACCCGCACGGTACGTATTGCGCCGAGCGCGTGACCGAGAGCGCACCGAGCGGACCCCCAGCAGCGCTGCGGATCTCCGTAACGGACACCGCGGGCTACCGCCTCACGAACGTCGAAGTCACCGCGATCGGTTGGCCCGCGGGCGCCGCTGCGGGTGCTCTGCGCTGGCACGGTGACGATGCGCCTGAGGGCGGCGGCATGCTCACTCTCGCGCCGGGCACGTACTTCATTCGCGCCGACGGGAACGGCGCGTGGGGCGCGGCGCGAATCGTGCGGTTGTCGGCGGGACAGCGCGACTCAATTCATTTTACGCTCGGACCATTTCCTTGGAAGCCAACGCTCGCATCGGACATGGTGGACCCCACGCCGCACTTGGGGCCTCCGGTCAAGACCGCCTTCTCCGACACCGCCGCGCAGATGCCGGAGTATACCCTCACGATCGATGGCGCGGCGATCACGGCGGGACTCCCGCTGATGCGGCGCGCTGCGTTGCCTGCCGGCACGCGCCAGATCCGGCTCTGGTACGGTTTCGGGAACACCGAGCCTGACGACATGATCGAGCTCGTTCAGCTGAACGGCGAGGTCACGGGGCGGCAACTCTATTGGTTCAAGAACCCGAGCGAAAACGACACGCTCATGCCCGGCGGTCACGATTTCCAATTTCGATTCGCCCACCGGATCAAAGAGTGCGGTGATGTCCGACGGCGAGACGCCGATACGACGGAGGACGGGTTTACCCACTGGATCACCTGCAGCGCGGCGCCTTCGCGCGACGCCAAATGGGCGCGGCTTTGGAACCAGATCGACTCGCTCGGCGTGTGGTCCCTCCCGTCAGATACCACGCTCATCCAGTACCGCGGCATTGTCCATACCGACGGGGTCTCGCTCGTGGTCGAGTTGCGCGAAGGCGATCGCTACCGCACCTACTCGTATTCGGATCCCGGCGGTCAGCCCGCGCCCCAGGCCGCGTTCGCGAACAGGATCTCGCATCTCGTGCTCGAGGCGACCCGCTTCTCACTCCGGCCGGATCCCGACAGCGCCCGATGATCCACACGCTGGCAAAGGCCTCGCCCCATGCTAGCTTTTTTGTCACGATGCCGAATCCGCCACTCACCATCCGCCTGAAGAAGACCCCCGACGCTCCGCCGGTGCTCACGGGCGTGCGCGCCGACGGCACCGCCACGTGGCAGCACTCGCACGTCGCGTTCCCGGTGCACGATCTCGTGCATTACAGCGTAGAGTCCACGCTCGGCATCGGGAACGCGTTCTTCGGACTCGTGGCGCAGGGCTGGAGCTTCGAAGATTTCGGCAACGGATGGCCACGCGGACCGATCCCTGGGGAGGCGCTGGAGGTGGAGTCGATCGTCGGCGAAGTGTGGCGCACGTTCCTCTTGCGCGAAGAACTCACGGCGGCGGAATTGAACGAGCGCACGAAAGTGTATGCGGATTCGAAGGGCATTGCGCGCCCTCGCACCGTGACCGAGGAGCAACTCGTCGCGATCCATTCGCGCCTCGGCGAGCTCGCGGCGAAATGGCGTGCGCTGCCGGCGGGCGGCACGCTCGAATTGGAATTCCCCGGAGGCGCATGACACAGCCGCCGGATCCGATCGACGAGAGCTCGCGCGAGTCGTTCCCCGCGAGCGATCCGCCGTCATGGGAACCGCTGCACACGGGGCCGCCATCCGGCAGCCACCGTGCCTTCGCGAGCTGGCCGACGCATTGAAAGATCCTCTTGATCATTGTGCTCGCGCTCCTGGCGAGCCTGCCGCTGCTCTGTGCCGCGCTCGCGAAACGCGGCGGCGCACAGTAGAATCACGTTCGCCCCGCCACGGAGTTCGCACATGTCCGCCCGCAGCGTACGCACCGCTCTCGTCGCCCTGGTCATCTCGGGCGCGCTGTCCCTTTCCGCGCAGGCGCCGTACCCGCATCAACCCGTCGGGATCGGCGACACCGCCACGATCCAGACCTCGGCGACCCGCGAGGTGCGCATGGCCCCCGACCGCGCGACGCTGATCCTCGCGGTGGAGACGCGCGCGGCATCGGCCGGCGCCGCGGCGCAGGCGAACGCGCGCGCGCAGCGCGCCGTGCTCGATACGCTTGCGCGCGATCGGCATCGCGCCCAGTCAGATCGGCACAGCGGGCTTCACGGTGCAGCAGGCGTATGAGACCAATGCGAAGGGTGTCGCGGAGCGGAACGGATTCCTCGCGAACAACGCCATCACCGTGCGGCTCACGCAGCTCGACCGCGTGGGCGCGGTGATCGATGCGGCGCTCGCGAAGGGCGCGACGAACGTGAGCGATCTCACGTTCGATGCCTCCAACACCGCCGATGCGCGCCGCGCGGCGCTCGCCGATGCGGCGGCGCAGGCCAAGTCGGACGCGATGGTGCTCGCGAAAGCGATGGGCGGAACGCTGGGACCGCTCATCTTCGTGGCCACGAACGAGGAGGCTCAGGGGCCGCGCCCGATGATGCGCGCGTCCTTCGCCGGCCCGCAGCCCGAGACCCCGATCGTCGCCGGCGACATCTCCATCTCCGCGAGCGTGCAGGCCAAGTGGGCGTTCATTCCGAATCCCTAGCGCCGTGAACTGAAGAACAGCGCCATTCCCACCAAGTTCGCGAGCACGATCACCGATACGATCTTCACCGTGAAGCCGAACGGATTCGGCACGTCGATGATCGGAAACACGTTCATCACGCAGTACACCGCGGTCACGACGAATCCCGACAACGATGCGGCGCGCAGCCACATGGGCGGACGCGCGCCGAGCCGCGCCGGCGCGATGAGCGGGAGCGCGAACATCACGAGATAACTCACGGCGTACAGGATGCCGCCCGCGCTGTCGAGCAATTGGAAGGCCTCCTGCTGCCCTGCGTCCACGAGCCCGAGCCCCGAGAACACGAGCACCACGCCCGCCACGAAGAGGATCGCGTTGCGCGGCGTGCGCCAGCGCGGGTGCAAGCGCGTGAACCACGCGGGGAGGAGACCATCCCACCCCGCCACCATCGGGAGGCGCGAATTCCCCGCGAACACGAAGCTCGTATTCGCGAGCAGGCGGATCACGAGCATCACGGTCACCATCATCACCACCACGCCGCCGGCGCCGGTGCTCGTCCAGCCGAGCAGCAATGCTTGCGGCACCGGCGCGATGAGGTCGATCGAGCTCTTCGGCACGAGCGCGACCACGCTCGCGGTGCCGAAGATGAACATCGCGCCGATGATCGGCGTCGAGATCATCACCGAGCGCGCGATGGAGCGCGCGGGATCCTTGGTCTCGCCGGCCATGAGCGCGACGTATTCCAATCCGCTGAACGCGCCCATCGCCATCTTGCCGAAGATGTTCAGCGAGAGCAGCGACATCGCGGGCAGCACGAATTCCACCGGGTGCGCATCGATCGCGACGCCGCGGTGGAGCGCGATCGCGGGCGCAGCGATCAGCGCCGCGAACGCCGCGAGCTGCGCAATGCCGCCGATCCCCTGCACCCATTTCCCCACGCGCAGGCCCGAGCACGGTGATGAGCCGCGACACCAACGATCAGCGCGACGGTCACGAGCGCCGCATACGCGCGCGTGTCGGTGAACGGCGGCGCATCGAGCAACGGCGCGAGATTGCGCGCGACGATCAGTCCGAACGCCGAGAGGATGAGAATCGCGTAGACCCAGAGATTCCACGCCGTGAGGAATCCGGTGAGATCGTTGAAGCCGAGTTTGGCCCACTGGTAGAGGCCACCTTCCAGCGGCATCAACCGGTTCAGCCAGATGACGACCGCCGCCTGCGGCAGGAAGAAGAGCGCGATCGCCAGCAGCCAGAAGATCGTGTGCCCATGGCCGAGTTTCGCCGCGGTGCCCACCCAACCGGTGCCCACGACGTACATGATCTGCGTGAGCACGAGCGCCGAGAGGCCGACCTCCTTTCGGAGGGCGGTGGAATGCTGTTGGACCTCGGCGATGTCGGATTGCATCGGGGAGAACTAGGGGCGCAGGCAAGAGTGCGGAAGGGTGGGCTGTCGGCTGTCGGCTGTTGCCTGCCTCGGCGTATCATTGTTCCATGCTAGACACACTGCTGACAACAGAGAGGCTCCTGCTTCGCAGATTCGCGCCGAACGATGCCGCAGACGTCGAGAGGCTGGCCAGCGCGTGGGAGGTCGCCGACACGACGCTGCGCATCCCGCATCCCTATCCCGCCGGTGGCGGCGGCGCGTGGATCGCGATGCACCTGGCGCTCGTCGACGCACGCGTCGCGACGGTGTTCGCGATCACGGAGCGGCGGAGCGGCGCGCTCGTCGGCGCGATCGGCATTGAGATCGCCGAGGGCGGTCGAGAGGGGGAACTCGGCTATTGGGTGGGCGTGCCGCACTGGGGGCGTGGCTATGCGACGGAAGCGGCGGGGGCCATGGTCGCACACGCCTTCAGCGATGCGTGGTCGCTCGAACGCCTCACCGCACGCTATTTCATTCGCAATCCAGCCTCCGGTCGCGTGCTCGAGAAGATCGGGATGCGCGACGTCGAGCCCGTGACCGTCTCCAAAGGCGATCGCGCAGAAGAGGCCATGCTCCGCGCGATCGCCGCCCACGAATGGCGCGCTAGATCGCGGCCTTCATGAGATCCCAGTAGCTCGACTTCCAGCCTTTCCGCAGATGCGGCACCTGCGACGCCGGCGCACCGTGCTGCGAGAAGATGATCTCCGTCTTACCGCCCGCCTTCGGCCGCAGCTCGTACGTCACCACCGACCACACACCCTTCGGCCAGTCCGAGCCGCGCCACGCCTGGACGATCCGCTTGTTCTTCACGAGCTCGATGTTGAACCCGAGCACGTACCCGCCCCACACATTGAATGCGCCGCCCGCGCGCGCCTCGATCTTCGCCGGCGCACCTGTGAACTTCGCGTGCGCGCGCGCATTCGTGAGCATCCGGTACACCACCGCCGGCCGTGCTTTGAGAATGACTTTTTGCTTGATGGAGTTCGCCATGAGCCGCTCCTGTGCAGTTGCCTTCTAACGTCTCAGTCTAGCGTCTAAGTCTGCAGTTCGGCAACGTATCCAGAGAATGCCCGACCACGCCAGCGTTCACACGCTCCGGCTCGCTCTCTCGAACGCGTATCTCATTCGGGGCGAGCGGCCGATCCTCGTGGACGCCGGCGCTCAGGGCGACGCCGACCGCATCCTCTCGGCGATCCGCGGCAAAGGGGTCGAGCCGCATACGCTCGCGCTCATCCTGCTCACGCACGGCCACCTGCCCGTCACTGGCGCCGCCGCGGAGATCCGCCGCCGCACGGGAGCGCCGATCGCGATCCACGCGGCGGACGCGGAGATGCTCCGGCTCGGACAGAATGCCCCGCTCCGCCCCACGGGATTCATCGCCCGGCTCGCTGCGCCCATCGTGCAGGCCACGCGTGGCGAGCCCGCGCATCCCGATCTCGTCCTCGACGGTCCGCGCTCTCTGCAGGAATTCGGACTCGATGCGCGCGTGATGGAGACGCCGGGCCACACGGCCGGCTCGATCTCGCTCATCTTGCCGAGCGGCGAGGCGGTAGTGGGCGATCTGCTCATGGGCGGATTCCTCGGCGGACTCGTGCGCCGGAGCGTGCCGAACGTTGCGTATTTCCAGGACGACGATGTCGACGCCAAGCGCTCGCTGCGCGCCGTGCTCGCGGCGGGCGCGCGCACGCTCTACGTGGGGCACGGCGGGCCGCTGACTGCCGAGCGGATCTTCACACGGTTCGGAATGGGGCGCGCCGGGGGATAGCGTGACCGCGGCACCGCGGGCACATTCTGCGCTATGAAAAAGTTCACGATGCCCCATCCGCTCGTGCTGCTCACCGTCGGCATCTTCCTCGCGGCGGGGCTCACGTGGATCCTTCCGGCCGGCGCGTACGAACGGCGCGACGATCCCGCGAGCGGCAAGACCGTGGTCGTGAACGGCACGTATCACGCGGTGGCCGCCGCGCCGGTGAGCGCGCTGGGCGCGCTCGTGGCGGTGCCCAAAGGGATCGAGGCGGGAGCGGATGTGATCTTCTTCGTCTTCCTCGCCGGCGGCGCGCTGCTCGTGCTCGACCGCACCGGCGCGCTGCGCAGCGCGGTGGACGGACTCGCGAGCGTGCTCGGGCCGCGCGAGACGCTCGCGATCCCGGTGTTCTGCGTCGTGTTCGGATTCCTCGGCGCGGTGGAGAACATGCAGGAGGAGATCATCGCGCTCATTCCCATTCTCCTGTTCGTGACGCGGCGCGCGGGCTTCGATGCGCTCACCGCGGCGGCGATGAGCGTCGGCGCCGCGATGGTGGGTTCGGCCTTCAGCCCGATCAATCCCTTTCAGGCGGTGATCGCGCAGAAGCTCGCTGGATTGCCGGTGGGCTCCGCCAGCGGATTCCGCTTCGTGATGCTCGTCCTCGCGATGGCGCTCTGGATCACGGCCACGATGCGGCACGCGGTGCGCACGCGCGGCGCGCGTGTGGAAATGGCCGATCCGCCGCCCTCCGGCACGTCGCCGGCGCGCACGCGCGCGGTGATGGTGCTCACGGTCGTTCTGCTCGGCGTGTTCGTCTGGGGCGTCACGCTCGGGAATTGGGGCTTCGAGGAGATGGGCGCGCTCTTCCTCGGGCTCGGCATCGCCGGCGGCTTGGTGGGCGGACTCGGCGCCGGCGGCACGGCCGAGGGGTTCGCGGAAGGATTCCGGTCGATGGCATACGCGAGCATGCTGATCGGCTTCGCGCGTGTCATCAGTGTCGTGCTCGAGCAAGGGCACGTGATGGACACGATCGTGCACGGGCTGTTCACGCCGCTCGCGCATCTCCCCATTGCGGCGAGCGCCACCGGCATGGTGGCCGTGCAGGGATTGATCCACGTGGCGGTGCCGAGCGTGAGCGGACAGGCGGCGCTGACCATGCCGGTGCTGGTGCCGCTGTCGGATCTGCTCGGCCTGTCGCGGCAGGTGACCGTACTCGCGTACCAGACGGGCGCGGGGATGTGCGAGCTGCTCACGCCCACGAATGGCGCGTTGATGGCGGTGATCGCCGCGGCGGGGGTGCCGTTCGACAAGTGGATGCGCTTCGCGCTGCCGCTGGTGGCGATCCTCGTCGGCCGGCGCGCTGGTGGCGATCTACATCGCGATCGCGATCGGCCTGCAGTGAGCGCGACCGTCGGTGTGATCGGCGCCGGCCCGTCGGGGCTCGCGGCCGCGGCGGCGCTCAAGGCGCACGGGATCGCGTTCGATGTGCTCGAGCGGCATCGGGACGTGGGCGGCATTTGGGACATGGAGAACGCCGGCACGCCGATGTACGAGAGCGCGCACTTCATCAGTTCGCGCACGCAATCGGCGTTCGAGGGATTCCCAATGCCGGCGGAGTATGCGGACTATCCATTGCGTGAGAAGATCCTCGCGTACATCCGCGCGTACGCGGAGCATCATGCGCTGCGCGGGAACATTCGGTTCGGCAGCGTCGTGGAGCGCGCGGAGCCGCGGGACGGCGGATGGCGGGTGACGCTGCGCGGCGGCGCGACCCGCGACTATGCCGCGCTCATCGCCGCGCCGGGGCACAATTGGGATCCGGTAATGCCCGCGTACGCCGGGCACTTCGATGGCGAGATGATCCATTCGCGGGACTATCACCGCGCGTCGCAATTCGAGGGCAAGCGCGTGCTCGTGGTCGGCGCGGGGAATTCCGGCTGCGACATCGTGTGCGACGCCGCGGCGCGCGGGAGCGCGGCGTTCCTTTCAATGCGGCGCGGATATTATTTCCTGCCGAAGCACATCTTCGGCCAGCCGACCGACGCGTTCTTCCGCAGCGGCCCGCACATCCCGCCGCGCATCGCGCAGCCCGCGCTCACGCTGCTGCTGCGCATGCTGGTGGGCGACATGACGCGATTCGGCGTCCCGAAGCCGGATCACAAGGTGCTCGAGACGCACCCGATCGTGAGCAGTCAGCTCGTGCACGCGCTGCAGCACGGCGATGTGACGGTGAAGCCCGATATCGCGGAATTAAAGGGCCGGCGCGTGCGATTCACCGACGGGAGCGAGGAGGCGATCGATATGATCGTCTACGCCACGGGCTATACGAGCGCGATGCCGTTCCTCGACGCCGGCGGCGTGACGTTGGGCGGCACCGCGGGGCTGTGGATCAATGTGTTCGCGAGGAACTATGACGGGCTGTTCGTGATCGGCCTGTTCGAGACGGATGGCGCAGCATATCCAGTGGTCTCCCGCCAGGCGGAGTTGGTCGCGCGATATCTTGCGTTCAAGACCTCGGCGCCAGAGAAGTTCGCGAAACTCGACGCGATGCGGCGGGGGGAGTCGCCGGATTTACGGGGCGGGGTGAGGTATATGAAGACCGATCGGCATTCTACGTATGTGCAGTTCGACGAGTATGTGCATTTCCTCGACAAACTGCTCAAGCGAACGGCGTAGGCTACCAGACAGGGAGGGTTGCAGTCAACAGTAAACAGTCACGAGTGACCGCCAGTCGACAGTCAACAGCTCACAGGTCACAGAAAACGGATCACGATTCGGCGCAGTGATTCGCGCACGATCGTGATCCGTTTTCTGTGACCTGTTGACTGTGAGCTGTTGACTGGCAGTCACTCGTGACTGTTTACTGTTTTCTGCAACATTGAATGCGCATGTGATGATCAGTCGTTCGCACTCAGTTGATCGGCATGGAAAGGCGGAAGATAACATTCCGACTCGGCGCATACGCGAACGTCTTATATCTCGACAGATAGTCCGTATACGTCACATCCGTCAGATTCGTGCAGCGGATATCAAGCGTATACAACCGGCTCCCCAGCTTGCGCGAGATACCGGCGCCGGCTTCGAAGATCGTATAGGCCGGTTCGGGCACATCGTACGCCGCCAGCCGCGTTTGCGCGGCCACGATGTGCGTGCCGAATGACACGTACATCATGCGAGTGTCCGGCGTGTGCAGCTCCACTTCGAGATCACCGCGCTGCGGCGGCATGAGCGGGAGCGGCGAATTGGTCGCGTCATTCGTGCCGTTCACGAGATCGAAACGGCCGCGGAAGGTCAGGATCGGCATCGCCGCCCATTCGGCACTGAGATCCAGTCCGGTGAGCGTCGCGTGCGAGGTCTGCTTCGTCTGATAGATCGGCAGCGTGTCGCAGCAGCCCTCGTCGTTCGGCACCGCGATGCTGTCGCCCGTCGCCTGGATATAGAGATAGTGATCCACCGAATTGCGATACACCGACAGCTCGGCCTTGAACTTCGGACTCTCCCAGCGGACGCCGGCATCGAGATCGAGACTGACCTCCGGCACCGCGGTCGGCAAGCCGATGAGGTACTGTCCCTCGGCCGGCAGCGGACCGTTCGCGAAATACTGGAGATACGTCGGCGCCTGGTACGCGCGCCCGACATTGAACGAGAACGCCAGCTGCGGCCTCGGCCGGTACACGATGCCGGCGTCGCCGGTCACCGCGTTCTGCTGGTGCGACTGCGCATTGAGCGCCAGATCCTCGTTCGCCTGCGCGTGCACCTGGCCGAGGTCGCCGCGGAGGCCGGCAAGGAAGCTCCACTGCCCCTTCGTGAAATTCTCGAAGGCGAAGAGCGCGGCGTTGTACGTCGTCGCGTCCGGGATGAGCGGATCCGTGCCGCTGGTGCTGTTCGTCTGGTACATGCCGGAGACGCCGATCGTGCCCGTGAGGAACGGGCTCTGCTGTTGGTGCAGCGCGACATCCGCCGTGAAGGTATTGAGGTAGAGATCGAGCGGCGGCTGCTCATCGCCCACGCGGCTGTCGCCCACGACTTCGATGAGCGAGTGACCCTGCCATTGGATCTTGGCATTGATGCGCGTCGCATCGCCGGCGATGAAGTCGCCCGTCGCCTGCAGACGATTGTCCTGCAGCTTGCGGAGCGGGCCGCTCGTATTGTCCTCTTCCACCGGCGGCCCGTCGAGCAATCCGAAGTTGCCGCCATAGTGCTCGAAGCGCAGGCCGTAGGCCGACTTCTCGTTCGTGATCCCGACCGCGAGGTTGCCGTTGATCGCGTTGTAGTCGGTGTCGTAGATGTCGCCGGTGGGGGTCTGCGGATTCCCGGCGGGCGTCTGGAAATTCCCCGCCTTGCGGCCGATCACGGTCGCGAGCCATCCGAAGCCGCCGTCGGCGCCTTCGAGATGGAGGATGCCGCCGTACTCATTGTTGTTCGTCGCGCCGTAGATCTCCGCGCCCACGTGCGTGAACGGTGAGATGCCGATCGCGTTCGGCACCGGCGGATTGATCACGTTCATCACGCCGCCGAGCGCGTTCGAGCCGTACATGAGACTCACTGGGCCGCGAATGACCTCGACATTCTCCGCGGTGCGCGGATCCACCGACGGGCCGTCCTCGGTGCTCCACGAGTAGTCCTCGAGGCGCAGCCCGTTGTCGAGCACGAGCACGCTCGGGCCCGAGAGTCCGCGAATGACCGGTGTACCCACCTGCTGGCCGGTCGTGATGTCGCGCACGCCCGCGGTGCCATCGAGCGCATGCGCGAGCGACACCGAGGCGTCGCGACGCAGCGCATCCGCGGGGACATCCGCGGCGGGCATCGGAGAATTCATCGGATCGGTCGGCTTGCGCGCCGCCGTCACCGTCACGGGTGCAAGGCGCAGCGCCGACGCGTGCATCTCGATCACCACGGGTGCGGTCATCGGAACGTTCACGATCGCGCTCGTGGTCGCGAAGCCGAGGCGGCGCACGCTGAGCGTATAGCGGCCGGGCGCGATGCCGGGGAAAGCGAACGTGCCATCGGCGCCGTTCCCGACGGTGCGCGAGAGCTCAACGATCGTGACCGTCGCGGCGTCGATCGGCTTGCCGGCGGTGTCGTGCACGACGCCCTTCAGCGAGTCGCCCACGGCGGCGGCATGCGCCGCGCGGGGGGCCGCGCCAAGGGAGAAGAACGCGAGCGCCGCAGCGCTCACGAGATGGACGGATCGAACATGCATGCGGGTCTCCGTAAGATCAGGGTTCACGTGGGGCGCGCGCACCATTGGCGAGCGCCGCGAATAGTACTACGGGATACGCTTCAGCGGGAGAGATTGTTGCGGCTACGATCCCTCGCGGCCGCCCCGGTCCTGGCGCCATGGGAAGTTCATCTTCCGGCGGCCCACGATGCTCCCGCCGCGCAGGATCCGCGGCTCCTCCACGGTCACGAACGCATCCGGATCCCACCGCTCCACGATCTTCGAGATGTCATCCAGATACTGCCGCTGCACCACGGTCTGCACGAACTCCACGCCGCCGTCGCGCCCGTAGCCCGGCACCTCGGTCACGCCGAATCCGCGCTCGCGCATTGCCTCCGCGATCTCCACGCCCCCGTGGCGCGACACGATGTGCACGCTCGCCAAACCGTACGCCAGATACTGCTCGATCATCACGCCGACGAGCGTGCCCGCGGCGAATCCGCCCGCGTAGCCGAGGATGTGCCACGCGCTGTCGAGATGCTTCATCGCGTTCCCCACCGCGAAGATCCAGATGAGCGCCTGGAAGAAGCCGAGTGCCGATGCGACCCAGCGCGCGCCGCGCACGGCGAACAGCACGCGCAGCGTGTCGAGCGACACGTCGCAGATGCGCAGGCCGAAGATGAGCAGCGGCCCCCACGGCAGCGCGAACAGCGCGTTCATGTCCATTGGCTATTCGCGCTCGAGGATCACGACCGCGCCGGCGGTGGTCTCGCTGTGCGAGAGGGTGAGATGCAGGCGCGTCACGTGGAGCGCGGCGGCGCACGCCTTGGCGCGCCCGTGCAGCGCGAGCGCCGGACGGCCATCGGCGCCGGTCACTACTTCCATCTCGCGCCAACCGATGCCGCGCGCGCCGTCGGCGGCCGACAGCGCCTTGAACGTCGCCTCCTTGGCCGCCACGCGCGCCGCGAGATGCAGGAAGGGGCGCGGCCGCGTGGCCGCGTAATCGCTCTCGCCCTTCGTGAACAGGCGGCGCAGCGCGCGGTCGCCCTTCGCCGCGATGAGCCGCTGCACGCGCGCGATGTCCACGAGATCCAGCCCCACGCCGGCGATCATGCGTCGGCCTCGCGCCGCCGCCGGAAGATCCGGCGCCATCCGCGCGGCTTCACCGGCACCGCGGCGAACGCCGGCTGCAACTCGAGCCAGGATTCGTCGGCGCGCTCGAACACGCGCTGCAGCGCCGCGGTCCATGCGCGCCAGCGCGCGAAGCGGTCGAAATCGGCGCTGGCGTCGAACGCGCGCTGCTCCTCCTCCAGTGCGGCGATCGCGTTGAACAGCGGCGCGGCGGTGTCCACCGCCTCCGCCTCGAGCGCGCGCCGCTCCGGCGGTTCGTCGGGCCACCGCTCGTGCGCCATCTCGCGCAGCCGCCGCGAGAACGCGGCGCGGAGCGACGCCGCATCGAACGCCGCGCGCGCGCCTGCGAAATTCCCCGCCCGCTCGGCGCCGCGGCGCGCCTCGAGCAGCGGCCGGAAGAATCGGTCGTGGTCCGCGCCCGGCCGCGTGAGATGCGAGCCGAGCCCGCGCAACGCGCGCGTGAACTCGGGCAGCGTGCAGGCGCGCCGCAGCAACTCGTCCGCGAGCGCGCGCAGCGATGCGGCGCCGTTGATGCCCGCGAAGAGCATCACCGTGTCGCCGCCCTCGACCGACAGCTCCACCGCGCCGCTCTCGTGCACGCGGGCGCCGTCGAGCGATGCGATCGGGCAGCGTGTGCCGCGCGGCACGCGTCACGAGTTCCACCAGGTCGCCGCGCAGCGCGACCGTCGCGCCGCCCTGCAGCTCGTGGCCGCGCAACAGTCCGTTGATCGTCACCGCGATCGGCGGCGCCGGGTCACTCATCGCGGATCGCGCGCATGACGGCGGCCGTGTCCTCGAGCGACGCGAACACCGCCGCCGGGGCGTGCTGCGCCAGATCGTCCACCTTGAAATGCCCCGTCGCCACGGCGATCGCGCGCGCGCCGATCCCGCGCCCGCACGCGATGTCGGCCGGCGTGTCGCCGATCACCACCACGCGATCGCCGGCCACCGGCCGCCCGTGCGTTTCCGCGAAGCGCCGCTGCGCGATCGCCGGCAGCTCGGGCCGGTCATGATGATCGGAGCCGAACGCGCCCACGCGGAACCGCGAGAAGTCGAGGCCGGCCGCGCGCAACTTGAGCTCCGCGCCCGTGCGCACGTTGCCGGTGAGCAGGCCGAGCGTGAGCTCGGTGTCCGCGTCCACCGCATCGAGCAGATCGGCCACGCCGGGGAAGAGGCGCAGCCGGCGCTCGCGCAGATCGTCGGCGAGCAACGCCAGATACCGCGCGATGACGCGCGGGATCATCGCTTCGATCTCCGACGGCTCCACGCCGCACGCCACGAGCAGATCGCGCACGATCTGGCCGTCGGTCTTGCCATCGTAGCGATAACCGGCGGGGCCCGCCGAGCCCGCCGCCTCGGTGAGCGCGACGGTCATCGACCGCCGCCCCGCACCGTCGCTCCAGAGCAGCGTGCCGTCGATGTCGAAGAGCACGAGCCTCATGTGCGCGTCAGCACGACGCCGGCGATGATCGTGCCGGCGCCGAGCGCCTGCCACGGCGTGGGCACCTCGCCCAGCCACGCCCACGCGGCGCCGAGCGCGATCACGGGCTGGAGGTTCGAGTACATCGCGGTGCGCGTGGGGCCGAGCACCTGCACGCCGCGATACCAGAACAGGTACGCGATCACGAGCGCGAAGATGCCGCTGTACACCATCGCGGCCCACGTCACGGCCGAGACGCCGGGCCAGTCGGTGTGCGCGATCGACGGCATGCCGGCGAGGATCATCACCACCGCGCCGCCCGCCATCGTGAACGCCGAGATCGACAGGATGTCGAGATGGTCGGCGCGCGGCTTGAGCAGCACGCTGTAGAGCGACCACGCCACCGAGCCGCAGAGCACGAGTGCGTTGCCGGTGAGCGTCGCTTCGCCGCCGCCGGATTCCATCTGCCGGC
This sequence comes from uncultured Gemmatimonadaceae bacterium, assembly GCA_963716745.1. Classification (GTDB taxonomy): domain Bacteria; phylum Gemmatimonadota; class Gemmatimonadetes; order Gemmatimonadales; family Gemmatimonadaceae; genus DATKOH01. The sequence continues at coordinate 2,516,267 of OY970320.1, read as the reverse complement.
CGTACACGACGAACGCCATGCCGGCGAGCGAGAGCAAGATGCCGACGACGCCGCGCGCGGTGATGCGTTCCACGCCGAGCACGCGCCCGAAGATCGCGATGAACGCCGGCGACGCGGCGAGCACGAGCGCGGCGTCGCCGGCGCGCGTGCGCGCGACGCCCTCGATGAAGAGCAACTGGTAGATGCCGTTGCCGAGCACGCCGAGCGCGAGGAGCGTGATCGTGTCGCGCCGCGAGGGGAGCGGACGTTTCGTCCACCAGACGACCGCGAGCAGCGTCACCGCGGCCATCGTGACGCGCACGCCGTTGTACGCGAGCGGCGCGATGACGCTGGTGCCGTACTTCACGACGGTGTAATTGATCCCCCAGATGAGGCTCATCGTCACGAGCAGCAGATCGGTGAGCGACGGGCCGGGGATCTCACGCTCGCGCACGGGGGCGGCGGCCAGGGCATCTTCGGCGAGCGTGGACATCGCTGAAACTTAGACGTTCCGCGCGTGCGGTGACAGCGGTAACTTGCGTCATGCACCTCTCCTTCGCGCTCTTCGCCGACGGCGCCAATCTATCGCAGGAGGGGAAGCTCAACATCCTCGGCGTGTTCGACGCGATGCAGGTCGCGACGTTCCCGAGCGTGCATCCGCGCGCACACTTGGTGGTGCGATTGAAGGGCACGCGCGCCGACGTCGGTGCGCATCAGGTGGTGCTGTCGTGGAAGAATCCGCAGGGCGCCGAGCTGTGGAATTCGAACGGCCAGCTGGACATCGGCGCGCCGCCGCCGCAGGTGACCGAGATCGACATGCCACTCATCGCGCCGATCGATCTCCCCCTGGACGGACCGGGGGTGTACACGATGACGATCACACTGGACCGGGAGCGGCAAGGGGAGCTGAGGCTGCATGTGCGGGATGCTTCGACTCCCGTGCCGGGGGCGATGCTGAGCTAGAGTAACCGCAAACGGCGGGACTGGTACCGCCAAAGGCGCGTTAGCGTTGGCGTTGGGCACTGCGACATTCCGCGGCGCTGGAGCGCTCCCCAACGCCAACGCTAACACGCCGCTCGCGGTACCAGTCCCGCAGTCAGCAGTTCGGGGTTAGTCGGCGAGCCCGGGAATCCCTTCGCGCCCTTTCGCCGTTCGCACCGCCCTCTCGATCGCCATTTCCAGCGCGCGCACCGCCAGTGCCTCGATCTGGATCGTGGGCGCAACAATGCCTTCGATCGGACCCACCGCGAATATCACATCACCGTCGAAGCCGGTGCCCACCGGCGTGATCCGCCGCGCGAGCGCGGCGGTCGCGGCGGTCGCGACCTGCGCGAGTTCGATGCGCGAGAGCTGCGCATTGGTCGCGACCACGGCGAGCGTCGTATTCCCGGCCCGCGGATTCCCGCCCACGCCGCTCGCGAGGAGCGCGGACACGTCGACGAATCCGCCGCCATCGGCGCGCGCACCGGCGATGATCTTCCCCGCACCGTCGCGCACATCGCCGAGCGCGTTCACCACCGCCATCGCGCCGACGATCACCGCGCCGCTCCGCTCGACGTGCGCGCCGAACCCGCCCTTCATCGCGCGCTCGATCCCCGCGCCCTTCCCCACGGTCGCGCCGGTTCCCGCGCCCACACTCCCCTCCTCGAACGCGAACGCCGCGCGTTCGCAGGCGTCGTACGCCATCGCGGGCGTCGGCCGCGCTCTCGCGCTCCCCAACGGTCCGAGATCGAAGATCACCGCGCTCGGCACGATCGGCACCACTCCCACGCGCACATCGAACCCGCGGCCGCGCTCTTCCATCCAGCGCATCACGCCGTCGGCGGCGCCCAAGCCGTACGCCGAGCCGCCGGTGAGCACGATGGCGTCGATGCGATCCACGAGATGCTCGGGGTTCAGCGCGTCGATCTCACGCGTGCCGGTCGCGCGGCCCAGGATCGCCGCCGCGGCACGGAACGGGCCGTCGCCTCGTAACACAGTGAGCCCGGTCGCGCCCGCCGCATCGGTCGCGTGACCCACGCGCAGGCCGAGCGCGGTGAAGTCCGCGCTCACGTCGCGGCGGGTGCGGCCTTCTGCTTCGCCTGGCACGCCGCGCAGAGCGTCACGCCGCGCATTGTGCAGATGAGACAGATGAATGTGCCGCAGTCCGCGCAGGGATACGCCCTCGGATGCGCGGTCCTCATTGCCGCAGGCGCGGCAGATCATCCCGTCGTGCTCCTTGAGTTCCGTCATGGATGCCCGCTCCCTCTGGAAGTCCCGCCCTGGCCAATGGACGACCGAACGCAGTCACGCATCACGCGCCACCTGCTCGAGCATCTCCGACACCGCGCTCAGCGCGAACGGCTTGGCCAGGAACGGCCGGCCGGTGGCGCGCAGGAATTCGCGCGCATCGTGCGCGTCCACATCGCCGCTCGCGAACACCACGCGATCCGCCTGCGCCGGATCGGATGCACGGAGCCGTCCGTACAGGTCGACGCCCGACACATCCGGCATGCGCAGATCGAGGAAGATACCGTCGTACCGCCGCCGGCCCAGGTGTGCGAGCGCCTCCTGGCCGCTCTCGGCGAGGTCCACCACGTGACCGGCGCGCCGCAGGTACATCGACAGCGCCTGCCGGATCGCCGGCTCGTCATCGACGAGCAGAAAAGTGCGCGCGCCGCCGGGTGCTGTCGCCGCTTCCACCGCGCGCACCTCGGCCGACGGTCGCGGCGCATCGACCCGCGGCAGCGACAGCGTGAACCGCGCGCCCGCGCCCACGCGCGATTCCACGCGGATCTCGCCGCCGTGCTGACGCGCGATGCCGTCGGAGATCGACAGACCCAGCCCCGTGCCTTCGCCCACCGCCTTCGTCGTGAAGAACGGATTGAACAGCTGGTCGAGCTGCTCCGCCGGGATGCCTGGTCCGTTGTCGCTCACGCTCGCCTCGAGGCGCCCCTCGGCGAATCGCGTGGCGAGCGTGATGCGCTTGGGGCCGGTCATGCCCACGAGCGCGTGCTCGGCGTTCGTGATGAGATTGAGGATCACCTGCTGCAGCTGGAACGAGTCGGCCCACGTCGCGGGGAGCGCGGCGTCGAGCTCGGTGATCACTTCCACCTGCTGCGTGCGGAGCACGTAGCGCCGCATTTCGAGCGTGTCGCGCATCACTTGATTGAGATCCGTGCGCCCACGTTCCGGATCGCGCTGGCGCGCGAAGAAGAGGAGGTTCGAGACGATCTTCGCCGCGCGCCGCGCTTCGCGATTGATCGTCTCAACGGCATCGCGCTGGTCGTCCTCCATGGGCGACGCGCCGCTGAGCAGCTGCGCGAACGCCATGATGCCGGCCAGCGGATTGTTCAATTCGTGCGCCACGCCGCTCACCAACTGGCCGATCGCGGCGAGCTTCTCGCGCTGCACCAATTGCTCCGTCAGGCGGCGCTCGCCGGTGATGTCGCGCATGATCCCCACCGCGCCCGTCACCACGCCATCCTCGATGATCGGCGACGTCGTGATCGAGCCGGTGCGCCGCTCGCCGCCTCCCGGCATCGTGTACTCGAGCTCGGCGCGGCCGCGCTTGCCCGCCACCATGTCGGCGAAGAGCAGATCGGCCACCACGAGCGTCTCAGGATAGAGATGATCGCGATACGGCGTGCCCAGCAATTCCTCCTTCGGCTTGCCGATCGCGAACTCCACCGTCTTGTTCACCGAGGTGAAGCGGCCCTCGCGGTCCACACTGAAGATGGCGTCGGCCGCGGTGTCCACGAGCCGCTCGTAGCGGCGCTCCGATTGCGCCATCGCGTCGCGCGCCTGGCGCTCGTCGGTCACGTCGACCAGGCTCGCGATGCTGCCGGTGATCTTGCCGTTCTCGCGGAGCGGCGCGTTGCGCACCGACACGACGCGCCGTGTCGCGCCGCCTGCGAGCACCACCGTCTCGTAGCGCTGCGGCTCGCCCGCCATCGCCTTCGCATGCCGGCGCGCCACTTCCTCTCGGGACTCGGGCGGCAGCAGCTCATCGGCGGAACGCCCCGCGAGCCCGCCGTCGGCCACGCCGAACAGCGTGTGCGCCGCCGGGTTCGCGTACAGCACGCGGCGCTCGAGATCGGTGAGCAAAATGGCGTGCGTCGTGGCTTCCACCATCGCGCGGTACCGCTCCGGATTGCGCTCCGGCACTAGAAGGTCCACTCGCGGAAGAGGTCGATGCCGTACTGCGCCGGGCGGCTCCCGATGTCCGTGGTGCCCGGCTTGCACAGCATCGCCGCCGACGCGGGCTCGCGCGACGCCTGCAGCACGTACTTGTCGCCCAGGCGCTGCTCCACCGACAGGCCCAGCGACTGCGAGAAGCTGGTCGCGCTGGTCGCGGAGCTCTGCAGGAAGCACAAGCCGGCATTCGCCGCGACGTACGTCTTGTCACCCAGCTGCTTGCCCACGCCGAACCGTGAACCGAAGAGCGCGCTGTACTGGTCGCTCTGCGGCGTCGTCGCGCCCGACTGGATCGTGATCTGGTCCACCCAGTGGAGTTGGCCCGAGAGAGCGCGCTCGATCGCGGTGCCCACGCTCGGCAGCAAGACCGACGTGGCGGTGCTGCCCGCGGAATTCGTCCCCTGAACGAACGACGGCTGGCCGAAGATCAGATAGCTCAGGATCTCCGGCTCCGACAGCGCATACCGCTCGCCGCTCGAGAACTCCGGACGCGGATCGTTCGTGGTGCCGGTGATGTGCGCGAGGATCTTCACGTCCTCGCCCTGGCGATTCGCCTGACGCACCGTGCTCGAGGCCCACACATCCAGCAGGCCTCCCTTCTCCACGTCGCCGTAGAAGCGCACGCTGCCCGAGTCCACGGTGAAGGTGCGCTGCACGAGCCCGAGGTCCAGCCGGTAGGTGCCGTGCTGCACGAAGATCTTCCCGTTCAGACTGCGCGTGCCCGAGCCGGTGATCACCACCGCGCCGCCGAGTTTGATCTCGGCGACGTCCGACCGGAGCCACACCTTGTCACCGAGCACGACGTCCAGGTTGTCCACCTGCAGGTTCGCGAGCGCGTCCCGCACATCGGGCGGGAGCGTCGAGCCCAGATTGCGCGTCGCCGCGACCGCCGGGTCGGCGAACAGTTCGGGATCGTCGAGATCGACGACGGTCTTCTTTCCCGCGAGATCGGCCACGTAGAAGTCGGCGTTGTCGACCGCGATGTGCCCGCGCAGCGTCGTAGCGCTGAACTTGCCCGTGAGCGTCACATTGTCCGTCAGCTCGACGCGCGCGATCTTCCGGCTGTTGAGGATCTGGAAGTTGTGCGCCACCATGTGGAGATCGAGCACGAGCGCGCTGCGATCGTCCACGAGGTCCAGCAGGTCGGGCGTGCGCAGTGTGCCGGTGAGCGACATGAAGTTCCCGCTCGCCGAGCCGCTCTTCATCGAGAGCGTATCGATCTTGATCTCGCCAGGCGCCACCGACACGGCCGCCTGCAGCGCCGTGAGCCGCACGCCGAACCGCGGCAGGCCCACGGCCGCATTGCGCAGCTTGAAGAAGCCGGTGAACTGGGGATCGCTGCGCGTGCCCGACAACGTGAGGTCCACGTTCGCGATGCCGGTGGGCTGGCTGAGGTACGGCGACATCGACGCGAACACCGCCATGTCCACGCTGTCGGCGCGAAGGCGCCCGCTGAGCGGTTCATCCGGGAAACGCTCGGGTACGGCATGCAATGCGAGATCGGCGGGCAGCGAGAGTGCGAGCGTCGCGATGGTCTGGCTCTTGTCGAAGAAATCGGCGCGCGACACGAGCATGCGCCTCGCGTAGTCGGCATCGAGACTGAAATAGGGCGCCACGATGGTGCCGTATTTCGCATCGCGGAAGCGCGAGGTGAGATGCATGACCGGATCGTCGCGCGTCCCGGAGATTCGAACTTCCGCGGCGACGTAGCCGCCGAGCGGGCTTCGCACTTGCGCCATCTGCCCGAGGTCGCCGAGGCTCACGCTGTCGGCGGTGAGGAGCGCGGAGATCGCGCCCGTTGCGGGGAGATCGGCGTGGATCGCGAGCCGTCCACCGGGGCCGCCGCTCACGACGAGTGAATCGAGGAAATCGCCGTCCTTGTAGCGCGCGTAATGCGCGGGCCTGAGGAGCCGCCACGTGTGCCCGCCAGCACCGCCGGTCACGAGCCGCAGTGTGTCGAGCGTGAACCGCAGCGTGTCCGGCGCGATGGAGTAGATGATCCGTGCGCCGCCGTGCATTGTGCCCGCCGGCCGCACGGTCGCGAGCGACAGCGTCACGGCGCCGCTGTCGAGTCCGCGCATCGCGAGTTGCACGTGCACCGTATCGATCCCCACGCCGGCGATGCGCGCCGAGTCGAGGCGCATCCACAGCGTGCCGGTTGGCGACTTGGGCAGTCCGCCGACGTCGAATCCGCCTGCGAGGCGCGTCGCCATGTCGGCGCCGCGCACGAGGTGCTCGCCGAGGAAGGTCGCGCTGGCGGTGAACGAGTCGGCCGCGGAGCCCGCGAGGAATCCCGCCACGCTGAACGTGCCGTCGAGCGAATCGCGCCGCGCGCGCGCAAGCAGTTCGCCCGCGCTCATGGTCACGGTATCGCCCTCGTTGCCGCCCGGCGCGATGAACGGGCGCAGCCCGCCGAGCGAATCGATGTCGGCGGTGAAGCGCAGCGTATCATGCGCGCCCGGCGCCAGCCCGAGCATGCCCGACCCCAGCGCCCGCACGCCCGTGGATGTGAGCGTGAGCGAATCCACGATCACGTGGCCATCCGCGACGTGGGCGCGCGCCGTCGCGTGCGGCACCCGGATGCTCTTCACCCGCGACGTATCCACCGTGAGATCGAGCGTGCCGAACATTGTGGCGAGCGCATCGCCATGCAGATCGTTCGTCACCTGCGCGTACAGTTGCGTCGTGGGCACCGACGGGCGGTCGAGCAGCTGCGCCAGATCCAGTCCCGCGGCGCGCACGGTGCCGCGCGCCCCCTCGCCGCCGGCGGTGTCGATGTCGATCATCTCATCCACCACGAGCGTGCCGGCGTCGCCGGTGAGATTCGTCGTGAGTGCGAGGCCGTTCGTCGTGCCCTGCACGCGCAGCGGCCCCGACATCGTTCCGCGGATCGGCAGCGATGGGTACGAGAGCGCGAGCTCGCTGAAGGAGATCGGGGACGCCTGGAGCGCCACGTCGAAACGCACCGAAGGACCGGTGCTCGTCACGCGGCCGCTGCCCGTCATGTGCGTCGGCTCCTCCGGCCCGTCGTGGTGCTCGATGTCGGCATCGCTGAAGCGCACATCGGTCCACACCGAGTCGAGCGTCGCGCTGCCGGTGATCGTGCCGCCGAGCCGCGGGAAATTCGGGAACAGGTACGTGACCGTGCGCAGGTCGAGCGCGTTCAGATTCACGTCGAAGCCGCGGAACTTGGTGAGCGAGGGCACGAGCAGGTCGAGCTCGCCGCTCGCATCCAGGTGCGACACCGCGCCTGGCACATGCGCATCGGTGTAGGTGAGGGACGCACTGTCCACGCGCCAGCGGTTGATCGGCCCGCCCGGCGCCCAGATGGCACCCGTGAACTGGCCCCGGAAATCCACCGGGAAGGTGCCGCCGTTGAACGTGCGCAACAGATCGAAATCGGCGGGCTCGAGACGCACCGCGACATTCTTCACGATGAGCACGGGTCCGCCCACGCCGACGGTCATGTCCCCGCGGAGATGCGAGTTCATGGTGCGCAGGTCCATCCCGTGGAGCGCGTACTCGAGCACCCGCAGGTCTTTCGGGTCGTTCTTCACGGTGATCTCGGTGCGTCCGCCGCCGGTGCGAGGCAATCCCGAATAGACCCAGGCGAAGTCGGCCAGCGTCAGGGTGTCGGAAACAGCATGGAGATCGAGTTGCACCGGCTTGTTCCCGCCCCACCAGATGCGCGCCACAAGGTCACGCGCGTGCGTATGCGGCAGCTCCACATTCGAGAGATTCAGCCACACGCTGTCGCCGTGGATGCGCACGGTGCCGCGGATGTTGTGCACCTCGGTGGGCGGATCGTTCTCCACGGTGGAGAGCGATGCGAGGGTGATCAGCTGCCCCGCGCTGTCGGGCATCGCGATCCGCGCGCGCGGCGCGTCGATATTGAGCCGCGTCCAGCGCCGCGTGCGCTTGAGCCCCTCCTTCGTGACGCGCACTTCGGGCCACGCGCGCGCGAGCGCGAATTTCACCGCACTGTCGCGCCGCGCGCCCTTCAGTGAATCATCCGGCTGCCACATCTCGGTGAGCATGAACGTCCCGTCATGCAGCGTCACCGAGTCGGCCACGATGTAGTCGCCGAATCCCGGCGTATGGATCTTGGATTTCTTCGCCGGCGGGAAGATGGTCTGATAGTTCCAGTCATCGTTCGCATGGCGCCGCAGATTGATCGTCGGCCGCGCGATGTCCACCTTGTGCAGGTGGATGCGCTGGTCGAAGAAATCGCGTGGATCGAACGTGAGCCGGAGCGGCCCCGTCGCGATCACCAGCGAATCCTCGGCATCGCGCAGCGAGAGCGAGTCCACGACGATCTCGGTGAACAGCGAGCCGGAGATCTTTCCAATGAAGAGCTTCCCGCGCTTGCCGATCGCGAGCGACGCGCGCGCGAGCACGAGGTTCCTGATCCGCTCGCGGCCGAAGTCGGTCTGCGTCGTCATCAACACCGCGATCGCCGCCACCAAGATGATGGCGAGGAGCACGCTGGCACTGATGAGGGCGACAAGGCTGCGGCGCGTCACGGTCTAGAACGCCTGTCCGATGCTGAAGTTGAACTGGAGATGCTGGAAAAAGCCCGGACTCGGATTCGGCTGGTACGTGAGCGGGCAGCTTTGGCCCGGCGTGACCACACCGCGGTCGAACGTATTACCCGGGCTCACGCACAGAAGATCGAGAGTGACCGGCTCCTGGTAGTACGCGGCGCCGAATCCGGTGCCGTACTTGTTGTACGCGAAATCCACGCGGATCGGTCCGATCGGAGAAAGATAGCGGATGCCGATGCCGGGGGTGTACTTGATGTCGCTGAACCTCACGGCGATCCGGTGGCCGGCTGAGTCCATGATCGCGCCGCGGTTCCAGACGAATCCCGCGTCCACGAACGCCGCCAGCTCCACGACGTTCCATGGCTTCGGCATCGTGACGCGCCACTCGAGCGTCGCCACGATCGAGGTGTTGCCTCCGGCCGCCGAGTACTGACTCACGCTCGTTCCCGTCGTCGTCTGGTACACGCGGTTCCCGCCCACGACCTGGCTGCTGTCGATGCCAAGCACGGTATACACGATCGGACCGAGCAGGTTCTGCCCGTAGCCGCGCACCGAGTTCGGCCCGCCCGCGTACAGCCGCTCTTCCGGCGGCACGAATTCCGTCGCCGGATCGAACAGGGTCCACGGCACGAACAACCCCGCGATCTGGAGCCGCGCCGCCAGCACCGACGAGCCGATGCTGCGATACACCGCGCCCTCGCCGAGGAGCCGCGTCCAGCGACTGGGCGCTCCGGTGTCCTGCGCCGACATGCCCCAGCGAAAGTCGAGCCGCTGCATGCTGCCCGCGGAAGCGTTCAACAGCGAATTCGAATTGTCGCGCGTGAGCCCCGCGCCCAGCACGACGAGCAGGCTGTTCTGCTGCAGGCGCGCGATGTCCGCTGAACTACACACGTTGAACAATTGGCAGAACACCGCCGCCTGCGCCTTCGTTCGGCCATACTCGACGCGGGCCGACAGCGAGAGCGGCAGCCCGGGACGGATCCCGCGCGGATCGAGGTCGCGGTTGAAGGCGAGCACACCTCCGATCGGCGTGATACGCAGATACGCTTTGTACTCCGACGTGCGCTCCGTGAAGAGCGTGACCGACGGCTGATTGCGCGGCCCGAACAGCGTTGGCAGACGGAGCGTTCCCGAGACGTAGTAATTGATCCCCTGGCTCGAAGAATCCTCCTTCACCTTCACCGGGCAGAGTGCGATGTGCGAGAGGCGCGCATTGACGTCGAATCGCTCCGCGCCCTCGAACAGGTCGCGGTCCGAGTATCGCATCTGAGCGCGCAAACAGTCGAAGGTCGCCCAGCCGCCGCCGAAGCGGAGGCTGTGCTGATCGGCCTCGGTGTACACCACCTTCATGTTGAGCGCCGTGTCGCTCGGTTCCACCGAATCGGGGAGCAGCGTGACATCCACGTGGCGCACGAGCTCCAGCGAATAGAGCTCGCGCTGGCTCGCCAGCACATCCTCCTGCGAATAGATCTTGCCGGGCTGGATGAACAGGAGCTTCCGCACCGTCTGCGGCGAGACCTTCCCCGAGTCGGGCCCAGGCGTCGCCTCGACCTCGATCGACTTCACGCGCGCCTGCTGGTGCGGCAGCGGCTCCGACTGCCCAAGGAAACGCTGGAAGAAGGTGAGTTCGATGCTCGCCCGATGCGTGGTCGAATCCACCGAGAAGCTCGTGAGCGGACGGTCGGCGTACGGATAGCCTTTGTTCCAGAGTTGCACCACCGCCGTGTCGATCAGCGATTGCAGCAGTACGCGCGAGAACGGCCGCGTTCGGAATTTCTCGAATGGTTTGAGCAGCTGCGTCTTGAAGGGCACCGAGTCGACGCCGAGCACGGTGATGCTGTCGACGATCGTGGGCGGCCCCTCAGTGATGGTGAAACGCACGTTCACGGCCGCGGTGCTCAGCGGCGTGATCGACTCGTTCACCTTCGCGTTGTAGTAGCCGCGCAGCCGGTAGTAGATCTGCAAGCGGAGCACATCGCGTTGCACCTCGAGCGTGTCGAGGCAGTGCTTCGCGCCGATCGGGATGCCGAGGCTCCGCCGGAGCCAGCTCGATGGCGCGGTAACGATCGCGGCCTCGAGCTCCGAACTCGAGAACTTCCGGTTGCCGACCCACTGGAGGTGCTGCACCTCGCGATCGCCGAGGTCGCACTCGATGCTCTGCGCGGCGGCGAACGCCGGGACCGACAGGAACGCGAGCGCGAGGAGGGTTCGACGCATCACGCGCGCGCACGTCCCGCGCGGGCGCTCCGCGCGTCGTGCCACACTCGCTGCTGCGTCCGCGTGGTTCGCGCGTCCACCATTCGGTCCCGGGTTGAAGAAGGGCCCCCGCCGCCCGGAGGCCCTCTAAAGTAGCGTCACACCGCCTGCACGAGGATAGTGCCGGGCCCCCGCTGTTTCGCGAGCCGCTTCACCTCGGCGGCGAGGGTCCCGATGTGTCCGGTGGAGACCCACTTCGCGGGGTCCACCCGCAGCACCGCCGCCGACAATCGCGCGATCGGGAATTCCCGCGACACGCCATCGCGATCGAGACCGGCAAACCGTCCGCGGCGCACCGCATCCTCACCCACGGCGCGCGCCGCCACCTCGACGAATCGCGCCGCGCATTCTCTGGCGATGGACTCCGCCGCCGCGTCGCCCGTCACCGCGAGGAAATCGTCGCCGCCAATGTGGCCAACGAAGTCACCGGGCGCGCCGCATGCCTCCACCGCGGCACGGATCGCGAGACCGAGCTCGCGAATGACCGCGTCGGCGGCCGTGAAGCCGAACGTGTCGGCGAACGGCTTGAAGTGGTCGAGATCGAGGTAGCACAGCGCGAACGGGATGCGCAGCGCGGCGCGCCGCGAGATCTCCTCCTCGATCGCCTTCCCGCCGGGGAGCCCGCTCGTGGGATTCCGGTCGCCCTCGCGGCGCACGAGACGAAGCAGCGCCACCACGCGCACGCGGAGTTCGCGCGGATCGAAGGGCACGCTCATCGAATCGTCGGCGCCCGCTTCGAAGGCCGCCTCCTTGTGCGCGATGTCCCCCTCGCCCGTGAGCATGAGCACCGGGATCCGCGCGGTGAACGGATTGAGCTTCACTGCGCGGCACAGCTCGATGCCGCCGGCATCGCCGATCACGAGCAATTCCGGCTCGCGCTCCTGGATCGCGCTCAGCGCGAAGGTGCCGCCGGTGACGGCCACGGTCTCGTGCCCCGCGCCGCCGAGCGCATCGCGCACGATCCTCGTCGTGCCATCATCGGTGTTCGCGCAGAGGATGAAACTCATGTGCGGGCGTGCATCGGGCATCGTGCGTCGTGCCTCGGCCGATGCACGACGCACGATGCCCGATGCACCCTCAGCTCAATCATCTTTCTGTCCAAAGAGAGCCATGTTCGAGCTGTGTCCCGGATTGATCTTCTTCTCGGGATAGATCCAATGCACGGCCTGGTTCACCGCGGTGCTCGCCTCGCCGAATCCCGTCGCGATCAGCTTGAGCTTGCCGGGATACGACACGACGTCGCCTGCCGCATAGATCCCCGGCCGCCCCGTATCCATCGTCGGGCCCACCACGATCTCATCCTTCACCAGGTTCAGCCCCCACTCGGTGATCGCGCCGAGGTCGCTCACGAAGCCGAGCATGGGGAGTATCGAATCCACGTCGAGCGAGCGCTCAGCCTTGGACTTCGTGTCTCTGAGCACCACGCTCGTGACGCGGCCGTTCTCGCCGTGCACGCTCACCAGCTCATGGAACGTCAGGATCGACGTGCGCCCCATCGCCTCGGCCTTCCGCACCTGCTGCACGGTGTGGTCATGCGCGCGGAACCGATCGCTGCGATGCACGAGCGTCACATGGTCGGCGACGTCGAGCAGATGATGCGCCCAGTCGAACGCCGAGTCGCCGCCGCCCACGATCAGCACCCGCTGGCCGCGGAAGCGCCCCGGATCGGTCACGCGGTCGTGGATGCCCCGCCCGTACCACTCGGCGGCCGACGGCGCCGGCAGTGCGCGCGGCGAGAAGGCGCCGATCCCGGCCGCGATGATGATCGCCCGGGTCGGGAGCCGCTCTGTTTCCGTGACGAGCGTGAAGTGCCCCCCGTCCTCTTCCAGAGAGACCACGCGCTGGTTCAATTGGATGTCGGGATGGAACTGGCCGGCCTGTTCCGCGAGGTTGCGGACCAAGTCCTTGGCCAGGATCTTCGGAAAGCCGGCGACATCGAAGATGTACTTCTCGGGATAGAGCGCCACGAGCTGCCCGCCGAGTTCGGGGAGCGCATCGACGATCCGCGCGGACACACCGCGCATGCCGGCATAGAAGGCACCGAAGAGTCCGGTGGGACCGGCACCGATGATGGTGATGTCCTTGAGTTCGTGCGCCATGCTGTGGGATGAGGAATTCGACGCCCGGTCGTGACCGGGCAAAGGATCGCTGCCATATAATGCACTCAGACGACAACGTTTTGGAATACGCGGGCGCGTTCCGCCTCGTGCGCAAGATCGCACAGGGCGGCATGGCCACCGTCTACGAAGCCGAGCATCTCGGCCCCGCGGGCTTCGCGAAGAAGATCGCGCTCAAGGTGATCCATCCGCATTACGCGAAGGAGCAGACCTGGCTCCAGCTGTTCATCGACGAAGCGCGTCTCTCCGCCAACCTCGTGCACGGTAACATCGTGCAGATCTACCAGCTCGGCGAAGTGGATGGGCAGTACTACATGTCGATGGAGTTCATCAAGGGCCCGACGCTGCGCATGGTGATCGAGCGGCACCGCGAACTCGGCACGCCGATCCCCGAAGTGCAGGCCGTGTACATCGCGAGCCGTGTGTGCCGCGCGCTCGACTTCGCCCACAATTTCGTGAACACCGACGGCGAGCGGCTCGACATCGTGCACCGCGACGTGTCGCCGAACAACGTGATGGCGACGTGGGACGGCCACATCAAACTCGCCGACTTCGGTATCGCGAAGGCGCGCACGTCCATCGACCCAATGGACAGTTCGCCGATGCTCATGATGGGCAAGAAGCACTACATGAGCCCCGAGCAGCTGCTCGCGCTGGACGTGGACGGCCGCAGCGATGTGTTCGCCATGGGCGTCGTGCTGTATGAACTGCTCACCCTCGAGCCGCTCTTCTACGAGGACGCCACCGAGCTGCTGATCGACGAGGTGACGTGGCGGCCGTTGCCCGACATCCGCGAGACGCTCCCCAACATCCCGCAGGCGATCGAGGCGATCTTGAACTCGGCGCTCGCGAGGGATCCGGCCAAGCGCCCGACCGCCGCGAAGATGGGACGCGCGCTCGACGACTGGTGCGCGGCGCAGTCGGTGGTCGCGACGCCGGACAAACTGCAGGAGCATCTCGCGCTGATCTTCCCCGCGAGCTATTCGCCGCCGTCGGTCGCAAACGACGAGAAGACGCGCTTCTCGAATTTCCGCTTCGGCCTGCGGCGCGGCGGCGAACGCGAGAACTGGTTCTCGCGCACGTGGCGCCGGATGCTCGGATGAAGATCTACACGAAAACAGGCGACAAAGGCGACACCGGCCTCTTCGGCGGCGGCCGCGTCTCCAAGGACCATCCGCGCGTCGAAGCGTATGGCGACGTGGACGAACTCAACGCCATGCTCGGCCTCGCGCGTTCCATCGAGATGATGCCGCGCATCGACGAAGTGCTCGCGCCGATCCAGCGCGACCTGTTCTCGCTGGGCGCGCTGCTCGCGACGCCGCAGCCCGACAAAGTGAAGCAGCAGATGGAGAAAGCGCGCCTCGACGAGAAACGCATCGCCGAGCTCGAGCGCGCCATCGACGAGGGCGAGGCCGAACTCGAGCCGCTGCAGGCGTTCATCCTGCCCGGCGGCACGCCCAAGAGCGCGGCGCTGCACGTCGCGCGCACCGTGTGCCGCCGCGCCGAGCGCCGCGTGATCGCGCTGGCGCAGCACCCGGACATCATGGTGCCGCCGATCGTGATCATCTACCTCAACCGGCTCTCGGACCTGCTCTTCGTGCTCGCCCGCGTCGCCAACCGGCGCGCCGGCGCGGCGGAAGTCACGTGGTGAAGCCCGAGACCATCACGCTCGGCGGGTATACGATCCACGTCGGGCGGAAGCTGATCGACCAGGTGGGCAAGATCGCGCGAGCCGCGGTGAGAGCGCACCGCATGGGCGATCGTCGCCGATTCCAACGTCGCGCCGCTCTATGCCGCGCGCGTCGTCGCGTCGTTCGGCGACGCGCGCGTGGACCTGTTCACTGTGCCGGCCGGCGAGGCGAACAAGACGCGCGAGCAGTGGGCGCGGCTCACCGACGAACTGCTCGCCGCGGGATTCGGCCGCGACTCGCGCGATCATCGCGCTCGGCGGCGGGATGACCGGCGATCTCGCGGGGTTCGTCGCGGCGACGTACATGCGCGGCGTCCCGTTCGTGCAGGTACCCACCACGCTGCTCGCGATGATCGACGCGAGCATCGGCGGGAAGACCGGCGTGGACACGCACGCCGGCAAGAATCTCGTCGGCGCGTTCCACGATCCGAGCGTGGTGATCGCGGATCCCGAAACGCTCGAGACGCTCCCGCTGCGCGAACTTCGCTCCGGATCCGCCGAAGCGATCAAGCATGGCGCCATAGCGGATGCGGGCTATTTCGCGAAGACGGTCGGGGATCTCCCTGAGGCGTTCAAGGACCCCGCGGGCGACGCGATGCACCGCCTGATCTACGGGAGCATCCGCATCAAGGCGGCCGTGGTGTCGTCGGATCCAACGCGAGCACGGGCTGCGCAAGACGCTCAACTTCGGCCACACGCTCGGCCATGCGATCGAGGCGCGGATCCGATTACGAATTGCTCCACGGCGAGGCCGTCGCGATCGGGATGCTGCAGGAGGCGACGCTCGCGGAGCAACTGGGCGTCGCCGAGTCCGGCACCGCCGCTCAACTCATGGATGCGATCGATATCGCGGGCTTCGATGGAGTCGCCACGCCGGACGCCGAGCGCATCATGTCGATGCTGCACATCGACAAGAAATCCCGCGCCGGCACTGTGGAATTCGCCCTTCCGAAACGCATCGGGATGATGGCGCGCCATGGAAAAGAGTGGACCATTCCGGTGTCCGACGACGCCATTCGCGAGTTGTTCCCGAACGGATAAAGTTCCCTCGCGCGTAACCCCACCGTTACGCGGCGGGCGCATCATGAAAGATTCCTTACCACCCAACCCCATATCGGGCAACGAACTGCCCAAAATACCGAACACACACCGATACGAAAATAAGAATGTGACTCTTGACCGATTAGAAAGCCCGTCTTATCCTGCGCGTCCCCGACCTTCCAAACTGGCGACGAGCCGCGGAGCGGCTTCTCACTCGCACACAGGATGGGACGTGTTATGGAGCGTGCTACCGAAAGCAGGTCCAAAGGGTTCTTCCGTTCCTCCCCCTCCACCGCATTCGATCAGTACCTCCAGGACATTCAGAAGCTCCCGCTGATCACCGATCCTGCACGAGGAGCGCCGGCTGGCTCGCAAGGCACAGAAGGGCGATGAGAAAGCCGCCGAGCGGCTGGTCACGGCGAACCTCCGGTTCGTCATCTCCTACGTGAAGAAGTACCAGGGGCACGGGCTCGATCTGACCGAGCTCGTCGCGATCGGGAACGAAGGACTCCTCAAGGCGGTCCAGAAGTTCGATCCCGACCAGGGCGTGAAGTTCATCTCGTACGCCGTGTGGTGGGTGCGCCAGGCGGTGCTCAAGGCGCTGGCCGAGCAGACGCGCTCCGTGCGCATCCCGCTCAATCAGAACTCGCAGCTCATCCAGCTCGCTCGCGCGCCGAGACGGTCCTGGCGCAGGTGCTGAAGCGCGATCCCACCGACAGCGAGATCGGCCGGCTCATCGAGGAGTCGCCCGAGCAGGTCCGCTCCTCCAAGCAGATGTCGGCCACGGAGGTCTCGCTCGATGCGCCGATCGATCGCACCGACCGCGAAGCCAGCACGCTGGGCGAGCGCTTCGCGGGCGTGGACGGCGTCGAGATCGAGGACGTGACCGACTTCAAGCTGATGCGCGAGTTCATCGACCGCGTGTTCCGCCGCTACCTCACGCCGCGCGAGCGGAAGATCCTCTATCTCTACTACGGGCTCGAGGAAGGCTCCGAGGCGATGACGCTCGAGAAGATCGGCGCGCTCATGGGCGTGACGCGCGAGCGCATCCGCCAGATCCGCGAGCGGGCGTTCGAGAAGCTGCGCGAGTCGCCCGACGGTTCGGCGCTCGCGGGATTCTGGACCGCGGCGTAATCGTCTCGGTGGCGCAAGACGAACGGGCGGGAGACCGGCACCTCGGTCTCCCGCCCGTTTTGTCATAGATTGCCCACGTGACCGCCGCCGCCCCGCTTACCGATCAGACCCCGCTCGCCGCCACGCTCGCCGCGATCGTTGGCGAGCGCGGGGTGATCGCGCGCGCTGCGGAACTCGAGGTGTATGCGGCCGACGCGCTGCCCACGCACCGCAGTCTCCCGCGGCTGGCCGTGTTCCCGCGCACGCGCGATGAGCTCGTCGCTGTCGTGCGCGCGCTCGCCGCCGCCGGCCGCACTCTCGTGCCGCGCGGCGCGGGCACCGGACTCTCCGCGGGCGCGCTCGCCGACGGCGATTCGGTGCTCGTCGGACTCAACAGCTCACGCGCATCCTCTCGATCGACGTCGAGAACCGCGTCGCGGTCGTCGAGCCGGGCGTGGTGAACGCCGCACTCACGCGCGCTGCCGGCGTCGCACGGCCTGCACTACGCGCCCGATCCCTCGAGCCAGAGCGCGTGCACGATCGGCGGCAACGTGGCCGAGAACGCCGGCGGCCCGCACTGCCTCAAGTACGGCGTGACGCTCAATCACGTCCTCGCGCTGCGCGTTCTGCTGCCCAGCGGCGAGATCGTGACGCTCGGCAGCGCCGACGGCGAGCGCGACGGGCTACGACCTGCTCGGCGCCTTCGTCGGGAGCGAAGGCTGCTTCGGCGTCGCGATCGACGTCACCGTGCGCCTCACGCCGAACCCGCCGGCGGTGCGCACCCTGCTCGCCGACTTCACGTCGATCGACGACGGCGCGCGCGCCGTGAGCGCGATCATCGCGAGCGGCATCGTGCCCGCGGCGCTCGAGATGATGGACGGCCCCACGATCCGCGCGGTGGAGGCATCGATCTACGCCGCGGGCTACCCCGCCGACGCGGCGGCGGTGCTGCTCATCGAGCTCGACGGACTCGAAGCGGGGCTCGACGCCGACGTGCGCGCCGTGGAAAAGATCTGCCGAGAGTCGCGCGCGCGCGGCGTGCGCATCGCGAGCGACGACGCCGAGCGCGCGCGACTGTGGCAGGGCCGGAAGAAGGCGTTCGGCGCGATGGGCCGCATCGCGAGCGCACTCGCGGTGCAGGACGCGGTGGTCCCGCGCACGCGCTTGCCCGACGTGCTGCGCTCGCATCAGCGCGATCGCGGACCGACATGGCATCACCGTGTGCAACGTGTTCCATGCCGGCGACGGCAACCTGCATCCCGAATGTGCCGTACGACGGCCGCGATCCCGCCACGAGCGCGCGCGTGCAGGCGGCGATGCGCGAGATCATGCAGGCATGCGTGAACGCCGGCGGCACGATCACCGGCGAGCACGGCGTCGGGCTCGACAAGCTCGACTACATGGCGCTCATCTTCTCGCCTGCATCGCTCGAGGCGCAGTGCCGGCTGCGCGATGTGTTCGATCCCGCGCGGCGCGCGAATCCGGGCAAGTCGTGCCCGTGCATTCGTGCCGCGAATGGACGGCGACGCCGGCGGCGCGCGCGTGACCACCGCTGAGATCGCCGAGCGAGTTCGCGCGGCGCATGCGAGCCGTTCGCCGCTGCGCATCGTCGGCGCTGGAACGTGGATCGGCGCCGGCCGGCCCGTGTCCGGCGCGACGCCGCTCGACGTCGGTTCGCTCACCGGCATCGTCGAGTACGTGCCCGGTGACCTCACGCTCACCGCGCGCGCGGGCACGTCGCTCGCCGAGATCGCGCGCGTCACGGGCGCCGAGCGGCAGTTCCTCGCGCTCGACCCGTTCGGCGATGCGCACGGCACCATTGGCGCGACGATCGCCACCGCGTCGGCCGGACCGCTCGCCCACGCGTTCGGCACGCCGCGCGACATGGTGCTCGGCCTCGAGGCGGTCACTGGCGATGGCGCGATGATTCGCGCCGGCGGGCGCGTGGTGAAGAACGTCGCCGGCTTCGATCTCACGCGGCTGCTCACCGGCGCGTGGGGAACGCTCGGCGTGATCACCGAGGTGAGCGTGCGACTACGCGCGATCCCTGAGGCCGACGAGACCGTGGTGCTCGCGGTGCGCGATGACAGTGCGGCGGCGATCGAGACGCTGCTCGCGAAGATCGGCGCAGCGGCGGTCGCGCCCTGGGCCATGGAGCTGTTGAGTCCCGCGCTCGCGGCGCGATTGGGCGCTGCCGCACACACGGCGCTCCTCATGCGCCTGGGCGGCAACGGCGAGAGCGTGCGCGCCCAGCGTGCCGCGCTCGCGGCTATCGGCTCGATCGTCTCGCCGTCGCCAGGCGTGTGGGAGTCGTTGCGCGCCGTCGAGCCGGCGGACGCCGCCGTCGTGCGGCTCTCGTCGCGGCGGTCGCAGGTGGGGGCGCTCTGGCGAGCGGCACGCGACGCGACCGCAGAGTGGCCCGGCGCTTTCGCGCACGCCAGCGTTGGCCGCGGCATCGTGCGCGCTGTGCTGCCCGCGGCGGACGCACGGCGCGCGCAGGCGTTCCTGCAGCGAATCTCCGCCGCGCAATGCACGGTGGTCGCGGAGCGGCTCCCCGAGGCGGCGTGGAACGGAGTGCCGTCCGCGGTGAGCGACCCGCTCTCGCGCCGTGCGCGCGAGGCGTTCGACCCGGCGGGGATCCTGAATGCCGGCATCCTCGGCGCCGCCGCATGACGAACGTCGCCGGCACTCCGCTCGCCGGTGCGCTGCCGGGTCTCATGCAGTGCGTGCACTGCGGCTTCTGCCTGCAGGCGTGTCCCACCTATCTGGCGCTCGGCGACGAGAACGATTCTCCGCGCGGCCGCATCGTGCTCATGCGCGCGGCGATCGACGGGACGCTCGCGCTCGACGACGAGGCGCTCTCCACGCACCTCGATCGCTGTCTCGGCTGTCGCGCGTGTGAGACGGCGTGCCCGTCGGGGGTGCCGTATGGTGCGGCGCTCGAGGCAGCAAGGGAAACATTGGTGCATCGGGCATCGGGCATCGGGCATCGGATGCCAGTGATGGAGCGGCTGTTGCTCGCGGCGATCGCGAGGCCCTGGCTTCTAGCGGTCGTGATGTTGTTCGCGCGCGTTCTGCGCGCGAGCGGTGTGCCCCGCGTGCTCGCGAGATTCTCGTTCCCCATGGCGATGCTCGAGGCGAGTGCGCCGACGGTGAAAAGCGAGCGCTACGTCGCGAGCGGGTCCGGCGCGCGCGGTCGAGTTGCGCTCCTCCGTGGCTGCATCATGGATGGTCTGTTCGCCCATGTGCACGAGGCGGCGGAGCGCGCACTCACGGTGAACGAGTACGCGATGGTGCCCGCGCCCGGCGCCGGTTGCTGCGGTGCGCTCCATGCGCACGCCGGCGACGCCGATACCGCCCGGCGCCTCGCGCGCGAGGCGATCGCGGCATTCGAGGCGAGCGGCGCGGACTACATCGCGGTGGATGCCGCCGGCTGCGGCGCCACGATGAAGGAATACGGCCGGCTGCTCGCCGATGATCCGGCGTGGCGGGCACGCGCCGCGTCGTTCGCCGCGCGCGTGCGCGACGTGAGCGAACTGCTCGCCGCCGCCGGTCCGCGCGCCGGCGGCGCGCTCGAGGGCGTGGTCACCTACGACGCGCCCTGCCATCTGGTGCACGCGCAGCGCGTGGCCGCGCCGCCCCTCACCGTGCTCCGCGCCATTCCGGGCATCGTGCTCGTGCCGCTCACCGACGCCGACCAGTGCTGCGGCAGCGCCGGCGTCTACAATCTCGTGCAGCCCGCGATCGCCGCGGCCGTGCTCGCGCCAAAACTCGCCAACATCGCGGCCACCGGTGCCGCCATCGTCGCCACCGGCAATCCCGGCTGCCAGATGCAGATCGGCGCGGGGCTCCTTCGCACGGGTTCCCGCGCGCGTGTCGCCCATCCGGTCGAATTGATCGACGCGTCCTATTCGGTGTCTCACCGGCCCGCGAACCCGTAGCGCACCGCCCCGGGGCGCGACTAGCTTGGAGTCATGACGGCCAGTTCCATTCTCTCCGGCAGCTTCCCTGCCCTCGGCACCGTCGCCGGCCATCCGGTGACGCTGCACTACGGCAATATCGCGGCCGAGTACAACGCGCTGCGCTCGGGCGCGATGCTCGTGGACCGCAGCGCGCGCGGACGCATGCGGCTCGAGGGGCCCAAGGCCGCCGAGCTGGTGACGGGATTGGTCACCAACGATGTGGCTGCGCTGCTGCCGGGTCAGGGCATGTACGCCGCCGCGCTCACACCCAAGGGGAAGATCGTGGCCGACGTGCGCATCTTCGCGCGCGAGGGCGCCCTGGTGGTGGATGCGCCGCCGCGCGCGTACGCGGGCTGGCAGGCGATGATCAAGAAGTTCATCAACCCGCAGCTGGCGCCGAGCAAGGATGAGACCGGCGCGCTCCGCGCGATCGGCGTGTTCGGCGCGACCTCGCGACGGATCGTCGCGACGCTGGTGTCGCTGCCGTCCGATGCGCTCGCGGCGCTGCCGGTGTACGCGCACACGTCCGTGGACGTGGGCGGGCAGATCGTGATGATCATCCGCTCGCCGGAGCTCGAGCTCGAGGGCTACGAATTGTTCGTGCCGAGCGATGGATTCTCGGGCGTATGGCAGAAGCTGCTCTCACTCGGCGCGACGCCGGCGGGGCTGCATGCGTGGGAGATCGCGCGCATCGAAGCGGGGCGTCCCGAGTGGGGCGTGGACATGGACGAGAGCACGATCCCGCAGGAAGCGAACTTCGACTCGCTCCACGCGATCTCGTACACGAAGGGTTGTTACGTGGGACAGGAGGTCGTGGCGCGCGTGCATTTCCGCGGCCACGTGAACCGGCATCTCCGCGGACTCATGGCCGGGAAGTCCGAGCCCGCCCCCGAGGGCGCCGCGGTACTCGCGACGAACGGCGAACAGGTGGGCGAAGTGCGGTCCAGCGCACTCTCGCCGCGGCTCGGCGCGGTGGCGATGGGCATGCTCCGCCGCGAAGTGGAGACCGGCACCGATGTCACGCTCCAGTGGGACGGAGGAAAGGTGAGCGCGAAGGTATCCGCGCTGCCGCTGCCGCTCTAGTGCGGCGCGCGCTGGTCACCGGCGCCACCGGCCAGGTGGGCGCCTATCTCGTAGAACGACTCGCGGCCGACGGCTGGCATGTGCGCGCCCTCGTGCGGGCGCCCGCGCGTGCAGCGTGGCTCGAGCCGCTGGGCGCGACGCTCATCGGCGGCGACATCATGGACCGCGCGCGCCTCGCCGCAGCGGCCGACGGATGCGACGCGATCTTCCACGCGGCAGCGCTCGTGACGTCGGACGGCGGTTGGCCGCTGTTCGACGCCGCCAACGTGGAGGGCACCCGCAACGCGATCGCCGCGGCGGAATCGAGCAAGGCGAGGCTCGTGCACATTAGCAGCGTCGCGGTGTATGGCGGCGCGGCGCGCTATCGCGATACGCCCACCGACGAGGACACGCCGCTCGCACCACTCACTGAGGGCGCGCACTACGCGCGCAGCAAGCGCGAAGCCGACTCCCTCGTGCTCAATGCGCATGCGGCCGGCCACATCTGGGGCTGCGCCGTGCGCCCCGACGTGATCTACGGGCGCTACGACCGCCAGTTCGTGCCTCGCGCCGCGCGCATCATGAAGCGCGGTTATTTCCCGGTGTTCGGCGGCGGCCGCGCGGTGATGGCCATCGTGCACGCCGCGAGTGTGGCGGACGGCGCGTTGCGCGCCGCCGGAACGCCGGCCGCCGGCGGGCGCGCCTACAATCTCGCGAACGATTTCGACGTGACCGCGGACGAATTCGTGCGGCTGGCCGCGATCGGGCTCGGGCGGCATGTGGCGCGCATCCCGGTGCCGCTCGCTCTCGCACGCGCCGGTTTCCGCACTGCCGCGGCGGGGCTGCGTATGGCGAACCGTAACACGCTGGCGCATGACCTCCTCAGCGCACTCGATTTCCTCAGCCGCGACAATCCGTTCAGCTCCGAGCGCGCACGCCGGGAACTGGGATGGGCACCGCCCGTGCGCCCCGAGGTGGGAGTGCCGGAAGCGTTCCGCTGGTGGAAAGAGCGACGCCGCGCCGCCGGAAAATAACAAGGGCGCAGCGACGATCGCTGCGCCCTTCGAATTACTGAGGAACCGAACCGTTACGGCTTCTTCGCCGGCGGCGGCGTCGGAGCGGACTTCGACATCATCTTCTTGGCCGTGTCGGCCATCTTCATCGCGGTGTCCATCTTCTTCATGGCGGTGTCCATCTTCTTCATGCCACTGTCCATCGTCGCGGCGGCCGCGGGGGCCATCTTCGGGATGGAGTCGATCGACGGAGCTTCCTTTCCTTTGCACGCGGCAACAGCCAACACCGCAGCGATAACGGCAACGCGCTTCATGAGACTTCTCCTGGAGAGGGGGCGGAACCAGCTTCGAACTACTTTCCGAGCACGCACGCTGCAATGCCGGGAACAATCGGCTCGAATACTACGCGAACGGGGGTAGCTGTCAAGACACTTCGCCGCTTGGCGCGGTGGCCTCGACATCGCTCCGGATGGCAGACCGAAAAGCAATCCGGGGCAACAGTGTAATCTCAACTATTCCTGACGGTTACGCAAGCACGACCATGCGAATGTGCCGCTATGGCGCACCGGGTGGCCGCCGGCACTACACCTCGATAGTATGAAAGGCGACCCGTTCCACACGCGATCCCGCTTCCGGGCACCATGGCCAGCTCCGTCGTCCTCGATCCGTACGCCCCGCCCCCCGATTCGGGCGTCGTCCGCGCCGCCTGCCCCCACGACTGCCCCGACACCTGCGCCATGTTGGTGACGGTCGAGCATGGGCAGGCCGTGAGAGTCACCGGCGACCCCGACCATCCGTTCACCTCGGGCTTCCTGTGCGCCAAGGTGAACCGCTACGTCGACCGGACGTACCACGCCGAGCGGCTCACGACGCCGCTCAAGCGCACCGGGGCGAAGGGATCGGGGCGCTTCGAGCCGACCACGTGGGACGATGCGCTCGCGACGATCGCGAAGCGGCTCGGCGACGTGATCCGCTCCGCCGACGGACCGCAAGCCATCCTGCCCTACTCGTACGCCGGCACGATGGGCATCGTGCAAGGGAACTCCATCGACCGCCGCTTCTTCCATCTGCTTGGCGCGTCCAAGCTCGACCGCACCATCTGTTCGATGGCCGGCACGGTGGGCATGCGCATGACCGTCGGGGCCAATATTGGCGCCGATCCGGAAGGGATCCCCGAGAGCGACCTCGTGCTGCTCTGGGGCACCAACACGCTCACCGCGAACCCGCATCTTTGGCCGTTCGTGCTCGAGGCGCGCAAGAAGGGCGCGCTCGTGATCGCGATCGACCCGCTGCGTACGCGCACCGCCGAGCAATGCGACGCGTGGATCGGGATCCGTCCCGGCACCGACGCGGCGCTCGCGCTCGCGATGATGCACGTGGTGTACGCCGAGGGCTTGCAGGACGATGAGTTCCTGGCGCAACACACGCTCGGCGCCGATGAGATGCGCGCGCGCGCCGCGGAGTGGACGCCGGAGCGCGCCGCCGCGATCACGGGCATCGATGTCGAGACGATCGTGTCCCTCGGGCAGCGTTACGGCCGGGCGAAAGCGGCGTTCATCCGCGTGAACTACGGCTTGCAGCGCCACTATGGCGGCGGCATGGCGGTGCGCACCATCGCGTGCCTGCCCGCTGTGACCGGTCACTGGCGGCGCGCCGGCGGCGGCGTGCAGCTGAGTTCGAGCGCGAACTTCGAGTTCGACAAGGCGGCGCTCGAACGGCCCGCGCTCTCGCCGCCGGTGCGCACGATCAACATGATCCGCCTCGGCGAAGCGCTCACGCGCCCCGACGCGGGCGTGGGCGGCCCGCCGGTGAAGGCGCTCGTCGTGTACAACTCGAATCCGGCCGCCGTCGCGCCCGATCGCAACGAGGTGCTGCGCGGCCTCGCGCGCGAGGACCTGTTCACCGTCGTGCTCGAGCATTTCCAGACCGACACCGCGGATTGGGCGGACATCGTGTTGCCCGCGACGACGCAGCTCGAGCACTGGGACGTGCATCTCTCGTACGGGCATCACTACGTGACGCTGAACCGGCCGGCGATCCCGCCCATCGGCGAGAGCAAGCCGAACAGCGAGATCTTCCGGCTGCATCGCCGCGAAGCTCGGCATCACGCACGCCGCGATGCGCGACGACGACGTGACGCTCATCCGTCAGGCGCTCGCGAGCGGCAAGGACAAGCTGAAAGGCGTCACGTTCGAGAAGCTGCTCGAGAAGGGATGGGCGCGGCTGAACGTGCCCAAGCCGTACCTGCCCTTCGCCGACGGGAAGTTCCTGACGCCGAGCGGCAAGTGTGAGTTCAAGTCCGAGCGCATGGTGGAACTGGGATTCGACGCCCTTCCCGACTTCACGGCGCCGCGCGAGTTCCCCGAGGCGGTGCCGGAGTTGGCCGAGCGGTTCCCGCTGACGCTGGTGAGCTCACCGGCGCATCAGTTCCTGAACACGACGTTCGTGAACGTGGACGTGCTCCGCCGGGCGGCGCGCGAGCCGGAGCTCATGATCCATCCCGACGACGCGGCGCCGCGCGAGATCGCGACGGGCGTGCGGGTGCGCGTGCACAACGACCGCGGAGAGTTCGTCGCGACGGCCAAAGTATCGGACGCGGTGCGCACGGCCACCGTGTGGGCGCCGAGCATCTGGTGGGGGAAGTACGCGCTGGATGGACGGAACGCGAACCAAACCACGTCGCAGCAGGAGACCGACCTTGGCCACGGTCCGGTGTTCTACGACAATCTCGTGGAAGTGAGCCTGGCGGACTGAACCGCGGGCGCGAGTGGTGCGTGGCGTGGACTGCATATCGCCCGAGTCCGGCGGGCGCCGCACACGCTCCGGGTCGGCGCTCGCGCTTACACGCTTCGAGCCTCGCGGCGCTGTCCAGCCGCGAGGCTCGAAGCGTGTAAGCGCGTGGGCGCCGGAGCCGGGATGGCGCCGCGACCGGCGGGGCGACATAGCCTACGACGACGGCGGATCCGCGTGATCGTGCCGCGCGGTGAGGCGCTTGAGTTGGTTCTCCTGGAACGTCGAGGCCAGCGTGAGCAGCACGCCGGTGCTCCAGGCGAAGCCGAGCAGGCCCGCGGTCGCGATCATGCCCTCCAGCAGCCGCCACTCGTTCGGCAGGTCGAGCGGACTCCCGACAGTCGTGTACTCGTCGAGCGCGAAGTACATGGCGATGCTGAGGTTCGGGAAGCAGTGTTGCCACTGGAAGAACAGCGACCACACGAGCACCTCGGATAGATGCACGGCCAGGATCATCCAGCTCGCGAGGATGAGTCCCACGAT
The DNA here is from genome assembly GCA_963716745.1 of uncultured Gemmatimonadaceae bacterium. Lineage (GTDB taxonomy): Bacteria > Gemmatimonadota > Gemmatimonadetes > Gemmatimonadales > Gemmatimonadaceae > DATKOH01. Next base: position 2,490,041 of record OY970320.1, on the reverse strand, counting down.
CCCCTTCGCGAGCGTGGGCACCTTGTCGTAGCGATCCCGGTAGGCGCCGTGGAAGCGGAGCGTCGAGATCATCCCAATCGCGTGCATGCTCAGGGAGACCGCCACCAGCAGCAGCCCCCAGCCGATCTCGTGGGCCGAAGTGACGTACAGGGCGGTGTCGTCCATGCCCTACGTTCCCGGTGCGAAACGGCGGTGTCAATGCGCGAGAGCCGGATTCCTCTAGCGCGGCGCCGTGCATCCGGAGTAATCTGAATCTCCCCCGTCCCGCCGCTCCGGAGCCGTCTCGTGGCACCTCTCCCGACTACCCTCGGCGCCCTCAAGCGCTCGCCGTTCGCCGCGCCGCAACTCGCCTCGCGCTCGGTGCGCGACGAAGTGCGGGCGAACCTGCTCATCCGGCTCGCCAAGGGCGGCCCGGTGTTCCCCGGCGTCGTCGGATACGACGACTCGGTGATCCCGCAGATCGTGAACGCGCTGCTCTCGCGCCACCATTTCATCCTGCTCGGCCTTCGCGGGCAAGCGAAGTCGCGGATCCTGCGCGGGCTCGCGACGCTGCTGGATGAATCGATCCCGATCGTCGCCGGCAGCGAGATCAACGACAACCCGTTCGCGCCCATCTCGAAATACGCGCGCGAATTGATCGAAGCGCGGGGAGAGGACACAGCGATCGCGTGGATCGGCCGCGACCAGCGTTATGTCGAGAAGCTCGCGACGCCGGACGTCACGATCGCCGACATCATCGGCGACGTGGACCCGATCAAGGCGGCGCGCGGCGGCCACATTCTGGGCGATGAGCTCACCATGCACTACGGCATGCTCCCGCGCGCCAATCGCGGCATCTTCGCGCTTAACGAGCTGCCCGATCTCGCCGGGAAGATCCAAGTGGGGCTGTTCAACATCATGCAGGAAGGCGACGTCCAAATCAAAGGATATCCCGTGCGACTCCCGCTCGATGTGCTGCTCTGCTTCACGGCGAATCCCGAGGACTACACCGCGCGCGGCAAGATCATCACGCCGCTCAAGGACCGGATCGGCAGTGAGATCCTCACGCACTATCCCTCCGCGGTGGAGCTCGGCGTCGCGATCACCGCGCAGGAAGCGTGGACCAAGCGCGGCGCGCTGCCGGTGCGAGTGCCGGCCTTCATGGCGGAGATGATCGAGCGCATCGCGTTCGAAGCGCGCTCGGACAAGCGGATCGACAAACGAAGTGGCGTGTCGCAGCGCATGCCCATCTCGGTGCTCGAGAACGCGATCTCGAACGCCGAGCGCCGCGCGGCGCTCACGGGCGAGTGCGATGTGGTGCCGCGCGTGTCGGACGTGTACGCCGCGCTGCCCGCGATCACGGGCAAGATCGAGCTCGAGTACGAGGGCGAACTCGTGGGCGGCCATGTCATCGCGCAGGAACTCATCCGGCGCGCGAGCGACGCGACGTTCCAGGAGAGCGCCGGCGGCAAGAACACGGATGACATCGTCATGTGGTTCGACACCGGTAACGCGCTGCAGGTGATGGACGATGTGTCATCGGGCGCGATGGTCGAGGGCTTCGCGCGCGTGCCCGGGCTCATCGATCTGATTGCGAACGCCGGACTGGCCGAGGATGGCGATGCGCCCACCGTCGCGGCCGCGTGCGAACTCGCGCTCGAGGCGCTCGTCGCGCGGCGCAAGATCTCGCGGTCCGATTCGGGTCGCTACGGCCGCGCCGCCCCGCCCGAACGCCGGCGGCCGCCGTCGGAGTTCTGACGTGCGCGAACACAGCTACAATAAATTCTCTCCCGCGCACGCGGACGCCGTCGACCTGCAGTCGCTGCTCGACCAGCTCGCGGATTTCCTGCTGCAGTCCGGCTTCGCGGGCGGCGGGCCGCCGAGTCCTTGGGGCGATCCGATGGAGGACGGCGCGGACCGCTCGCTCGAATGCGTTGCGCCAGGCGATCCTGCAGGCGCTCATGGACAGCGGGCAGTTCACCCCCGAGATGCTCGACGCCCTTCGCGGCGACGGCGACGATGAGGGCGAGAGCGCCGCCCGCCTCGCGAAGCTGCTCGACGAGATCATCCAGCGCCTCGTGAGCGAGGGCTTCCTCAACATGCAGGCGCCGCCGCAGGTGCCATCGGGCCACCAACAGGTGACCGGCGCCGGCGGACTCGCCCATGCTGCCTCGCGCGACGTGCAGTTCCAGCTCACCGAAAAAGGCATCGACTTCCTCGGCTTCAAGACGCTGCGCTCGCTGCTCGGCTCGCTCGGGAAATCGTCGTTCGGCAGTCACGACACGCCGTATCTCGCCACCGGCATCGAGTCGGACGCGTGGAGCAAACCGTACGAGTTCGGCGACACGATGAACCTCGATGTCGCGGCGACGCTGCAGAACGCGCTCGCGCGCACGGGCTCGCTCGGCATCCCGCTCGACCTCGACTACGGCGATCTGATGGTGCACCAAGCCGAGTACCGCTCGAGCTGCGCCACGGTGCTCATGCTCGACACCTCGCACTCGATGATCCTGTATGGCGAGGATCGGTTCACCCCGGCCAAGAAGGTCGCGCTCGCGCTCACGCATCTGATCCGCACGCAGTTCCCCGGCGACTCGCTGCGCGTAGTGCTCTTCCACGACTCGGCGGAGGAGATCCCGATCGCGCGCCTCGCGCACGCGCAGGTGGGACCGTACCACACGAACACCGCCGAAGGGCTCAAGCTCGCGCGGCGCATTCTGCTCGCGCAGAAGAAGGACATGCGGCAGATCGTGATGATCACCGACGGCAAGCCGAGCGCGGTCACGATGCCCAACGGGATGATCTACAAGAACTCGATGGGACTCGACGCGATGGTGATGGCGCAGACGCTGCGCGAGGTGGCCGATTGCCGGCGCGCCGGCATCGTGATCAACACCTTCATGCTCGCGCGCGACCGCGCGCTCGTGGAGTTCGTGAAGCGCGTGTCGCAGATCGCGCGCGGCAAGGCGTACTTCACCAATACCATGACGCTCGGCCAGTTCATCCTGATGGACTTCCTGCGCCGCAAGACGCGCAAAGTCTCCTGACAAGGATCACGTGACGAAGAAGCGCCAGCGCAAACCCGACGCCTACATCGGCGGCAAGGAGCTGCGCCCCGAGAGCCTCATGATGACGTACGGCTACGATCCCGCGCTCTCGGAGGGATCGGTGAAGACGCCGATCTTCCAGACGTCCACGTTCGTGTTCAAGAGCGCGGAAGAGGGCAAGGCGTTCTTCGAAATGGCGTACGGCCTGCGCGAAGCGGCGCCCGGCGAGGCGATGGGGCTCATCTATTCGCGCATCAACAATCCCGATCTCGAGGTGCTCGAGGACCGCCTTACTCTATGGGAGGATGCGGAGGCGTGCGCCGTTTTCGCGAGCGGCATGGCGGCGATCACCACGATGCTGCTCGAGTTCCTCAAGCCGGGCGACGTGCTGCTGCACAGCGAGCCGCTATACGGCGGCACCGATCATTTCATCAAGCATGTGCTGCCGCGGTTCCAGGTGACGCCGGTGGGTTTCGCGGCCGGCGCGACGCGCGCGGAGCTGGACGCGGCGCTCGCGAAGCACGCGAAGAAAGGCTCGCTCGCGATGGTGTACCTCGAGACGCCGGCGAACCCGACCAACGCGCAGGTGGACATCGAGATGTGTGCGTCCCTCGCGAAAGCGCACTCGTCGAAAGAGCGACAGGTGATCGTCGCCGTGGACAACACCTTCCTCGGCCCGCTCTGGCAGCAGCCGTTCGATCACGGCGCCGACCTCGTGCTCTATTCTGCCACGAAATTCCTGGGCGGGCACAGCGACCTGATCGGCGGCGCGTGCCTGGGGCCGAAGGGACTCATGTCGCGCGTGAAGGCAATGCGCACCTTCCTCGGCACCATGGCCAGCCCGCACACCTGCTGGCTGCTGCTGCGGAGTCTCGAGACGCTCAAGCTGCGCATGACATCGCAGATGAAGAACGCGCGGTACGTCGCCGATTTCCTGGAGGCGCATCCGAAGGTGAGCCGCGTGTACTACCTCGGGCACCTCAAGCCGGGAACGCCGGAGCGTTCGTTGTATGAGCGCCAGTGTCTCGCGCCCGGCTCGATGATCTCGTTCGATGTGAAAGGCGGGATGCCGGAGGCGTTCCGGCTCCTCGACGCGCTGCAGCTCATCAAGCTCGCCGTGAGCCTGGGCGGCACGGAGTCACTCGCCGAGCATCCCGCGAGCATGACGCATGCGGATGTGACCGCCGAGGGCAAGGCGCGCATGGGGATCACGGCATCAATGGTGCGGCTTTCCATTGGCGTGGAGCATTACGAAGACATCATCGCCGACCTGGAGCAGGCGCTCAAAAAGGTCTGAACTGCGTGCGTAGCACCGCTGAGGGCGGGGCTGGCACCGCTGGAGGCGGGATTAGCGTTGGATTTCAGCTCTCCCCAACGCTAATCCCGCCGTCAGCGGTACCAGTCCCGCCGTTCGCGGTTCTACTAGCTATTTCATCGTCGTCCACGTTTCAGGATGTTCTGCTTTCCAGCGCATCGCGCTATGTATCCGCGTGCGCCCGCTCGGGTGATCGTAGAAGATGATCTCCTCGAGCGTCCCCGGTTCCATTTTCCGGTATTCCGACAGGTGGAGCGCCGCCTGCGCGAAGCCGTCGGGTTGGCGCGAGGCGTTGAGGCCGAACATGTCGGCTTCGTATTCCTGCGTGCGCACCACTGAATTGAGCACCGGCGTCATCACGAAGAAGTAGGCGCCGAAGAGGAGCGCCACGAGCGGCAGCCCCGCGACATCGCCAATTCCGCGCACCTGCCACTTCGCCTCGTAGCGCACGCGCAGCCGCTCGAAGAAGAGGTTCACGAGCGCGAAGCCGAGCACGAGGATGATCCCGATCTCCATCAATCCCTTGTAGACGTGATTGAGCACGTAGTGCCCCATCTCGTGGCCCATCACGGCCTCGATCTCGGGGAGCGATGCGCGGGCCAGGAGGTTGTCGTTCAATGTGATGCGTTCGGTGCCGAGCAGGCCGCTCACGTTCGCGCTCATGCGCTTGGTCTGTTTGGACGCATCGATCTGCCAAACTTCCTTCGCGTCGATGCCATTCGCGCGCGCGAGCGTGAGGATCGGCTGTACGACGCGCTCGTCGGCGAGACGCGTGGGAGTATTGAAGATCGGCGAGATCACCACCGGCACGATCACGGCGCCGAATGCCAAGAATGCGACCGCGGCGATGCTGCCCCACACCCACCACGTGCGGGGAATGCGGCGCACGATGCCGTACAACGCCACCACCGCGATGGCGACGCAGGAATAGCGCGAGCAGGAATCCCTTGAGCTGGTCGCCGAACCAGCCGGCCATGGTCAGATTCGACATGCTGTACTGATGCTCGCGGAAATAGTCCTGGTACATGTCGAACGGGAGCGACAGCACGTCGAGCACCACTACGAACATCGCCCAGTACAGGATCGTCTGCAGCGGCTTGAACGAGGTCGTCCGCTCGGCGCTATCGCGCATCCGCGCCGACACGCCGGTCTGCAGGAGCAGCACATAGATCGCCGAGGTCCAGAGGAATCCCCACAGGATCAGCCAGTAGCCGCCCTCGAAGTACGCGTCGGACTTCGCCTTCTGCTCCGGCGTGAGCACGTCGAGATACGCGCGCGTCGCCGCCGCGACATCGATGGAGCCCGACGCGCCGCTCGCGGCAGCCGGCGGTGCGGGGAGTGCGACGATGGTGCCGGTGGATTGTGTAGCGCTCGATGAGGCTCCGAGCGCGAGCGCGGACAGCACGAGGAGCACCATGGAACTCCGGAACAACATCATATCGGGCACCAGGCGGTGAGGGTCAAGATCGTGGCAGATTCTCGCGCGCGATGGGCGAAACCGGAAGGGGACCAATGACGGAGTTCGGGGTTCCACGCACGCCGTTCTGGATTTTGCGGTGTAGATTCTGCACGGGGAGCTTCCCCGCTCCCTGATCGGACCCTTTCGCACCGTGACTATGCGACTCGCAACGCTTACCCGCCCCTCCCTGCTCGTCCTCGCCGCGGCCACGCTCGCGCTCCCCGCGCAGGCTCCGCTCAAGTATCCCGAGACACGCAAGAGTGGGCAGGTCGATGATTACTTCGGCACCCAGGTCGCCGATCCCTACCGGTGGCTCGAGAACACGAACGATCCCGAGACGCGCGATTGGATCGTCGCCGAGAACGCGCTCACCTTCTCGTATCTCGCCGGGATCCCCGAACGTACAGCGATCCGCCAGCGTCTCGATACGCTCTGGAACTATGCGCGCGCGTACGTGCCCATCCGCCGGCTGAAGACCTACTTCTACGCGTACAACACGGGCCTGCAGAACCAATCCGTGATCTACGCGCAGCGCGTGTCGAATGGCGAGAAGAAGATCATCCTCGATCCCAACATGCTCTCATCCGACGGCACGGTGGCCCTCAGCGCCTGGGCGCCCAGCCGCGACGCCCGCTACCTCGGCTACGCCGTGAACGTGAGCGGCTCCGACTGGCAAGAGATCCGCGTGCGCGACGTCGAGTCGGGCAAGGATCTCAAGGACACGGTACGCTGGGCGAAGTTCAGCGGCATCTCGTGGACCAAGGACAACCGCGGCTTCTTCTACTCACGATACGCCGAGCCGAACGCCGACAGCGCCCTGCTCGCGACGAGCAAGGGACAGAAACTCTACTACCACAAACTGGGCGATCCGCAATCGAAGGACGTGAAGATCTGGGAGCGCCCCGATCAGCCGGAGTGGTACGTGCGCGGCGAGGTGAACGATGATCGGGCAGTTCCTGATCATGACGATCACCGAAGGGACGAGTCCGAAGAACCGGCTCTACTTCATGGATCTGGATGATCCGGGCAGTCCGAACATCCACAATCCGATCGTGAAGATCATCGACAAGTTCGATGCGCGGTACCGTTTCATCGACAACGCCGGCGATTTCTTCTTCGTCGAGACCGACCTCAACGCACCACGCGGCCGGATCGTGCTCGCCGATGTGGACCAGGGGCGCCGTCTCGCGCCGCGCGTGCTCGTGCCCGAGAGTGAGGACAAGATCCAGGATGTCGAGCTGATCGGCGGCCACCTCGTGGTGGACTACCTGCACAACGCGCACTCGGTGCTCCGCCTCTTCAATGCGAACGGCCGCTCGGTGGCCGAACTCGCGCTGCCCGGGATCGGAACCATCGGCGCGCTGTCAGGGCAGCCCGACGAGCCGGAGCTCCTCTACAGCTTCACGTCCTTCCTGCAGCCGCCCACGGTGTTCCGCTACGATCTCGAGAAGAAGACGTCGTCGGTGTTCTTCGAGCCGAAGCTCACCTTCGATCCGAGCAAGTACGAGACGCGCCAGGTGTTCTACAAGAGCAAGGACGGCACGCGCGTGCCGATGTTCATCACCGCGCGCAAAGGCCTCTTGCTCAACGGGCAGAATCCCACCCTGCTCTACGGTTACGGCGGCTTCAACCTCCCGTCGCTGCCCACGTTCTCAGCCAACCGCATCATGTGGCTCGAACTCGGCGGCATCTACGCCGTCGCGAATATCCGCGGCGGGAGCGAGTTCGGTGAGACGTGGCACCAGGCCGCGATGTTCGAGAAGAAACAGAACGTGTTCGACGATTTCATTGGCGCGGCGCAGTATCTGATCGACCAGAAGTACACCGAGCCGGCGAAGCTCGCGATCCAGGGCGGCTCGAACGGCGGCCTGCTCGTGGGCGCGGTGATGACGCAGCGACCGGACCTCTTCGGCGTCGCGCTGCCGGCCGTCGGCGTGATGGACATGCTGCGCTACCAGAAGTTCACGGCGGGATGGGGGTGGAAGGTCGAATACGGATCGTCGGATGATCCCGCGCAGTTCGAGTACCTCATCAAGTACTCGCCGCTGCAGAACATCCGCCCGGGCACGAAGTATCCCGCGACGCTCGTCACCACCGGCGATCACGATGACCGCGTGGTGCCGGGCCACTCGTTCAAGTTCGCAGCCACGTTGCAGGCCGCGCAGGCGGGGCCCGCGCCGATCCTGATCCGCGTGGAGACGAAGGCGGGGCACGGCGGCGGCAAGCCGCTCGACAAGGTGCTCGACGTGACCGCCGACGAGCTTGCGTTCGCCGTGGCCAATCTCGGGATGAAACCCACCACGCCGTGAGCGCCACGCTCACCCCGCCTGTGAGCGCCGCCGCGGCGGCGCGCAAAGCCGAGTCGCGCGATCCGGCGACGGGCGAGGTGTGGCGCAGCTTTCCCACCGCCACCGCCGCGGATGCGCGCGCGGCGATGGACGCGGCGCGGGCAGCGCAGCGCATCTGGGCCGCCGAGCCGCTGCGCTATCGCGCGCTCGCCGCCAAGCGCTTCCGGCGCATCCTCTTCGCGCGCCGCCAGGAAGTGGCGAGCGCGATCATGCGCGAGAACGGCAAGCCCGCGGCGGAAGCGATGGCCACCGAGATCATGGTCACGCTCGATCTCGCGCGCTTCTTCGCGCGACGCGCGACCCGCGTGCTCGCGCCGCGCACGCTCACGCCCGGCAACATCGCGATGTGGCGGAAGCGGGTCACCATTCGGCACGAGCCCTTTGGCGTCGTGGGACTCATCGCGCCGTGGAATTACCCGTTCATGCTCGCGGCCGGCGTGCTGCTGCCGGCGATCGTGGCGGGGAACGGCGTGTTGTTCAAGCCGTCGGAGTTCTCGCCGGCCACCGGCGTGTTGCTCGGCGAGTTGCTCGCCGCGTCGGGCATCGCGCCGGGATTGGTGCAGGTGCTCACCGGCGACGGCAGCACCGGCGCCGAGGTGATCGAGGCCGGCGTGGACAAGGTGTTCTTCATCGGCAGCGGAACTACCGGGCGCAAGGTGGCGCAAGCATGCGCCGCGCGCCTCATCCCGTGCGCCTTGGAGTTGGGCGGGAGCGATCCCGCCATCGTGCTCGCCGATGCGGATCTCGATGTGGCCGCGAGCGGGATCGTGTGGGGGCGGTTCAGCAACGCCGGACAGACCTGCACGGCGCCCAAGCGGATCTTCGTCGAGAGCGCGGTGCATGACGCGTTCGTCGAGCGGCTCGCCGCGCGCGTGCGTGAGTTGCGGGTGGGGGCGGGTACGTCAACGGACACGGACATGGGGCCGCTCATCCGCCCGTCGCAGGCCGCTGCCCTCACGCGGCAACTGGAGGATGCGCTCGCGCGCGGCGCGACGGTCGCGGCGCAGGGCGCATCGTCGCCGGGTGACGACTTCGTGGCGCCAACGGTGCTCGTGAACGTCGCCGCGTCCATGCAGGTGCTGCAGGAGGAGACGTTCGGCCCACTGCTGCCGGTGGTGCGCGTGCGCGACGCCAATGAGGCGGTGCGCCTCGCGAACGCGAGCCTCTACGGATTGTCGGCGAGCGTGTGGGGGCGCGATCTCGATCGCGCGCGGAGTGTGGCGCGACGCCTCGAAGCGGGCACGGTGGTGGTGAACGACAGCGTCGTGGCCGCCGGGATCGCCGAGGTGCCGCATGGCGGCGTGAAGGAGAGCGGGTACGGCAGCTCGCACGGCGACGAAGGACTGCTCGAATGCACGCGTCCGAAGAGCGTGATCGTCGACCGCTTCGCCGGCTGGCGGCAGCCCTGGTGGTTCGGCTATAGCGCCGGGCACGCCGGGAACCTCGACGCCTTCCTCCGGTTCTGGCACGGCCGCACCATCGCGCAGCACGTGAGCGGAATATGGCGCTCGGTGAAGATGCTGTTCGTACACGAGCGGCCGATCTAACGAAAAAGCAGAGGCGCGTCTGGCGTATAGCACGGCGCCCGCGAGAGCAGTTGTTTTCTAAGTCTAAGTCTAACGTCTAAGTCTGTCGTCAGACCTTGCCCGCCGGAGCGTAGTCGGTCACCTTAACAGCCGTGACCGATCCGATCCAGGTAATCGATCTCCTGATCCTGATGGTCGGCCGCGCGCTGGTCGCGCTGGCGGCAGTGCTCTTCGTCATCTTCGCCGTGGACTGGCTGGTGCGCACGCGGCGGATCAGCCCCTTCGGCGCGACCGCGCGATTCTTCCGCCGCGCCGTGGATCCCCTGCTCGAGCCCGTCGAACGGCGCGTGGTGCGCGCCGGCGGGATGCCCGCCGCAGCGCCCTGGTGGGCGCTGGTCGCCGCCGTCGCCGGTGGCATTCTCATCATTCTGCTGCTGAAGGCCGCACGCGACATCGTCGCGGAAGCGATGGCCGCTTCCCATTCGGCGCGCGGGCTTTATTATCTGCTCGTCGCGTGGACGCTCGGCATCCTCCGTTTGGCGCTCGTCGTGCGCGTGATCGCTTCGTGGCTGCGGCTCTCGCCGTACGTGTGGTGGCTGCGCTGGTGCACGTGGCTCACGGAGTGGATGCTGCGGCCGCTGCGCCGCGTGCTGCCGCCGGTCGGGATGATCGACATCAGTCCGCTCGTCGCGTTGCTGATCCTCTGGGGTGCGGAAGGCGTGTTGGTGTGGGCGTGGTAACCGGAGCTTAACGGAGCGACATGGCGACAATCCTGCTGATCGGGTCGAACGGCGCGATGCTCGAAGGACTCGCGCAATCACTCATCAACGCGGGACACATCACTCACCACGCGCACACCGCCGCTCAAGGGGTGGAGATCGCGCTCGCCGACCGCCCGCTGGTGGTCGTGGTGGAACGAAAGAGTGCCGAATCGGATCCGGATGCGCTGCGCATCCCGCTCGCGAGCGGCGGCGCGGTGCTCCTCTGCCACGCCGAGGAAGACGCACCGAGTTCGCTGCCGGCGGCCATGCATCGCTATGTGCTCGCCGATCTCACGCTGCCGCTCGAGCGGAACCGGCTGCAGGCGCTGATCTTCCGGCTCGCCGACCGCGCCCGCGTCACCGGACGCGAGATCGTGCAACGTCCGTCGGCGGACCTACCGGAGGTGCCGCCCGCGGTATAGCATTCGTCATAGAGGCACAACGGTTCCGTGGCGATTTCAGGCAACTTGCGGCCACGTTAAATATTCAGCTAAAGCGCCGGCCGGGTGCCTGTGCGCACCGGGCATTTTTTCTTGTGAGGGAGCAGCATTCGCGATGGCTCGCCGATTCCCTTCACCGTACCTCGACGCGCTCGCGCGCGGCACGCTCGTCTACGACGGCGCGATGGGAACGAACATCCAGCGCGCGCAGCTCAGCGCGAGGGATTTCGGCGGCGACGCGCTCGCGGGCTGCAACGACAACCTCGTGCTCACGCGCCCCGATGTCATTCGCGGCATCCACGACGCGTTCCTCGCCGTCGGCTGCGATGTCGTGGAGACGTGCACCTTCCAGAGCACGCCGCGCCGGCTCGCCGAATGGGGACTCGGCGCGCGCGCGCACGACATCAATGTGGAAGCGGCGCGCTTGGCGCGCGCGGCATGCGATGCGGCGGCGCGCGATGGACGCCCGCGATTCGTCGCGGGCTCGATGGGCCCCACCGGGATGCTCCCATCGAGCGCCGACCCCACGCTGTCGGCGATCTCGTTCGGAGAGTTGAGCGAGGAGTTCCACGCCCAGGCGGCGGCGCTCGTGGAAGGCGGGGTGGATGTGCTGCTCATCGAGACGGCGCAGGACATCCTCGAGGTGAAGGCCGCGATCGCGGGCATCGAGCGGCTGTTCGCGGAGACCGGACAGCGCGTGGCGCTCCAGGCGCAGGTCACGCTCGACACGAGCGGCCGCATGCTGCTCGGCACGGACATCGCGAGCGCGATGACGACGCTCGAAGCGTTGGGCGTGGATGTGATCGGCCTGAACTGTTCGACCGGCCCCGAGCACATGCGTGAACCGATCCGATGGCTCGCCGAGCACGCGCGGCTGCCGGTGAGCTGCATCCCGAATGCGGGACTGCCGCTGAATACGGGGACGGGGGATGCGGTCTACCCGCTGGAGCCTGAACCGCTGGCCATCGCGCTCTCTGAGTTCGTGCGGGATTTCGGAGTGGCGATCGTCGGCGGGTGCTGTGGCACCACGCCGGAGCATCTGGAGCACGTGGTACGTCATGTTCGGGACTCGGGACTCGGGACTCGCCGCGGGACTCGGGAAACGCGTCCCGCGGCGAGTCCCGAGTCCCGCGTCCCGCGCATTTCGAGCGCCATGCGCGCGATCACCTTGCACCAGGATCCGCCGCCGCTGCTCGATCGGCGAACGCGTCAACGCCCAAGGTTCTCGCGCCGTGAAGCGGATGCTGCTCGCGGATGACTATGAGGGCATCGCGCGCGTTGCGCGGGAGCAGGTGGAGGCGGGGGCGCACGTGCTCGACGTGTGCGTCGCGCTCACCGAGCGCGCCGACGAGGCGGACCAGATGTCGCGCGTCGTCAAGCTGCTCTCGATGACGGTGGAAGCGCCGCTCATGATCGATTCCACGGAGCCCGACGTGATCGCGCGCGCGCTCGAGCACGTGCCGGGGCGCGCGGTGGTGAACTCCGTGAACCTCGAGGCGGGGCGCGCCAAGATCGATGCACTGCTGCCCGTCGTGAAGCGCTTCGGCGCCGCGGTCGTGGCGCTCACGATCGACGAGACCGGCATGGCCAAGACGCGCGAACGGAAGCTCGAGATCGCGCGCCGCATCCACGATCTCGCCACGGGAGAGTTCGGTCTCGCGCCCGAAGACCTGATCTTCGACGCGCTCACCTTCACGCTCGCCACCGGCGAGGCCGAATGGATCGCGAGCGCGGTGGAGACGATCGAGGGCATCCGCCTCATCAAGCGCGAGATCCCCGGCGTGTTCACATCGCTCGGCGTGAGCAACGTGAGCTTCGGGCTCACCCCCGACGCGCGCGCGGTGCTCAACTCGGTGTTCCTGCATCACTGCGTGCAGGCCGGACTCGACATGGCGATCGTGAACCCGGCGCACGTGCGACCGTACGCGGAGCTCGACGATGAGGAGCGCGCGCTCGCCGATGATCTCGTGTTCAACCGAAGCGGCCGAATGCGCTCGCGCGATTCATCCAGAAGTATGAGAGCATCGGGCATCGTGCATCGGGCATCGGCACGACAGCCGCCGATCCGCTCGCGGGACTGAGCGCCGATGCGATCGTGCACTGGATGGTCGTGCACCGTCGGAAAGAAGGGATCGAGGAGGCGCTCGACGCGGCGGGCGTGCGCGCCGATCCGGTGCGCGTGCTCAACGAGGTGCTCCTGCCGGCCATGAAAGAGGTGGGCGACAAGTTCGGCGCGGGCGAGCTCATCCTGCCCTTCGTGCTGCAGAGCGCCGAGGTGATGAAGCGCGCCGTGAAGCATCTCGAACAATTCCTCGAGCGCAAGGAAGGCTACACCAAAGGCACGATCGTACTCGCGACGGTATACGGCGACGTGCACGACATTGGGAAATCGCTCGTGAACACGATCCTCTCGAACAACGGCTACACGGTGGTCGATCTCGGCAAGCAAGTGCCGGTGAATCGCATCGTGGACGCGGCCGTCGAGCACAAGGCGGATGCCGTGGGCCTCTCGGCGCTGCTCGTGAGTACCTCCAAGCAGATGCCGCTCTGCGTGCAGGAGCTCGACCGCCGCGGGATCGGCGCGCCCGTGCTGATCGGCGGCGCGGCGATCAACCGCCGCTTCGGCCGCCGCGCGCTCTTCGTGGACGGCGAGCGCGCGTACGCGCCGGGCGTCTTCTACTGCAAGGATGCGTTCGAGGGGCTCGATACTATGGAACGCCTCGTGGATCCGTCGCGCCGCGCGGGAGCGGTGAGCGACAACTTGCGCGCCGCACGCGACGACGTGTTCCTGCACTCGGCCACCGGCAAGGACGCCGCCACGGGGAGCACGAGCACGACGCGCAGCGCCGTGGCCGCCGACGTGCCAGTGCCCGCACCGCCCTTCTTCGGCGTGCGCGTGGTGCGCGACATCCCGCTCGGCGAAGTGCTCGCGCTGCTCGACCTCGATGAACTCTTCCGGCTGCAGTGGGGCGGCCGCGGATCGGGCGACGAATATGTGCGCGCCGTGCGCGAGGAGTTCACCCCGGCGCTCGCGCGACTCTCGGCGTCCGCGGCGAACGAGCAGTGGATCGTGCCGCGCACAGTGTATGGTTACTTCCCCGTGCAATCCAGCGGCAACGATGTGATCGTGTACGATCCCGCGGCGTTCGCCGCCGACGGCGGGTCGCGGCGCGAGATCGCGCGATTCACCTTCCCGCGGCAGGCGTCGCGCGAGCGGCTCTGTCTGGCCGACTACTTTCGCTCGGTGGAATCGGAGGAGACCGACGTGCTCGGACTGCAGATCGTGACGGTGGGCGATGCGGCGTCGCATTGCTTCGAGCAGCTCCAGACGCGTGGCGAGTATGCCGAGGCGTTCTATTCTCACGGTCTCGCCGTGGAAGCCGCGGAGGCGACGGCGCAGTGGATGCACGAGCGCATCCGCCGCGAACTCGGGATCACGCCGCAGCAAGGGAAGCGATATTCATGGGGCTATCCCGCCTGCCCCGACCTCGACGGGCATGAGGCCATGTTCCGTTTGCTCCCCGCCGGCGACGCGCTCGGCATGTCGCTCACGAGTGCGAACCAGCTGCTCCCCGAGCAGAGTACGGCGGCGCTGATCGTGCATCATCCCGCGGCGAAGTACTACGCGGTGCGCGGCGAGGGCGGCGCATGACGGCGCGCGACCGGCAGGCGCTGCTCGACCCTGCGCGCACCATCGTGTTCGATGGCGCGATGGGCACGATGCTGTACGCGAAGGGCGTGTACATCAATCAGTGCTACGATGAGCTGAACGTGCGTGCGCCGGAGCTCGTGCGCGAAGTGCACCACGCATACGTCCGCGCCGGCGCGCAGGTGCTCGAGACGAACAGCTTCGGCGCGAACCGCGTGAAGCTGGCCCAGCACGGACTTGAGGCGCACGTGGTGGAGTTCAACCGTCGCGCCGCCGAGATCGCGCGCGAGGCCGCGGGCGACCGCGCGCTCGTGGCCGGCGCCGTGGGGCCGCTGGGCATTCGCATCGAACCGTTCGGCCCCACGAGCCGCGACGAGGCGCGCGCGCATTTCCGCGAACAGATGGAGGCGCTGCGCGCCGGCGGCGCCGACTGCTTCATCATCGAGACGATCAGCGACCTCGCGGAAATGGAGCAGGCCATCCTCGCGGCGCGCGACGTGGACCCGGCGATGCCGGTGATCGCGCAGATGACGATCGGCGTCGACGGGCTAACCGCGTTCGGCGCGTCGCCCGAGGACATCGCGCGTTCGCTCGACGCGTGGGGCGCCGACATCATCGGTCTCAATTGCTCCGTGGGCCCGCAAACGGTGCTCGAAGCGATCGAGAAGATGGCGCCGCTCACCACGAAGAAACTCAGCGCGCAGCCGAACGCCGGCATGCCGCGGGACGTGAGCGGGCGGCAGATCTACATGGCCTCCCCGGAATACCTGGCATCGTTCGCGCGTCATTTGCTCCATGCGGGAGCGAAGGTCATCGGCGGGTGCTGTGGCACTACGCCCGAGCACATTTCGGCGATGGTGGCGGGCGTTAAGGGGCTCACGGCTCGGGACTCGGGACTCGGGACTCGCGCCCACCGCCCACTCACCATCGAGTCCCGAGTCCCGAGTCCCGAACCCAGAGGTACTGAGGCGGTCCCATTCGCCGAGCGCTCGAGCTGGGCAAGGAGGCTCGCGGCCTCGGAGTTCGTGACGTCAGTGGAGATCGTCCCACCAAGGGGTGTCGACGCTACGAAGATGCTCGAAGCCGTCGCCGCGCTCAAAGCCGCGGGCGTTCACGCCGTGAACGTGCCCGACGGGCCGCGCGCGCAGAGCCGCATGGGCGCGCTCATGACCGCGCTGCTCATCGAACAGCGTGTCGGCATCGAGACGATCACGCATTACTGCTGCCGCGACCGGAATCTGCTCGGCATGCTCAGCGACCTGCTCGGTGCCTCGGCGATGGGACTGCGCAATCTGCTGCTCATCACCGGCGACCCGCCGAAGATGGGACCCTATCCCGACGCGACCGCGGTGTTCGACATCGATTCGATCGGTCTCACGAATCTCGTGAGCCGGCTCAACCGCGGGCTCGACCCGGGCGGCCACGACATTGGCGTGCCCACCCGGTTCGCGATCGGCGTCGGCGTGAACCCCGCCGCGCTCGACGCGGCGCAGGAGCGCAAACGGTTCGAGTACAAAGTGGAGGCGGGCGCCGAGTTCGCCGTCACGCAGCCGGTGTTCGATCCGGCGCAGCTCGAGCGCTTCCTCGCGTCGGTGCAGCATGTGCGGATCCCGGTGATCGCCGGCATCTGGCCGCTCACCTCGGCGCGCAACGCCGAGTTCCTCGCGAATGAGGTGCCCGGCGTCGTCGTGCCCGACGCGATCGTGTCGCGCATGCGGCGCGCCAACGAGAAGTCCAAGGACCACGCGGCCGCCGAGGGCGTCGCGATCGCGCGCGAGATGCTGGCGCGCGTGCGCGGCGCCGTGCAGGGGATCCAGGTCTCGGCGCCCTTCGGGCGCGCGGACCTCGCGATCTCGGTGGTTCGCGGCGGCGATTGAGGAATATTAGTTTTCCGGGATGACCGAGCCTATCAGAGCAGCCCTGTCGACCCTTTCCGGCGACGAGAGCGCGTTCCAGGACGCCGTCGCGCAGTTCGCCGAAGCCGAAGTGCGTCCGCGCGCGATGGCGATGGACCGCGCCGCGAAACTCGACGATGACCTGATCCCGAAGTTCTTCGAACTCGGCTTGATGGGGATCGAGGTGCCCGAGCAATACGGCGGCGCCGGCGGGTCGCTCGCGATGGTGGCGATCGCCGTCGAGGCGATCAGCCGCGTCGATGCGTCGTCCGCGATCATGGTGGACGTTCAGAACACGCTCGTGAATTATCCGATCGCGCGCTACGGGAGCGACGACGTGAAGTCGCGATACCTCCCGCGCCTCGCGGCGAAGAGCGTGGGCGCGTACGCGCTGTCCGAGCCGGGCTCGGGCTCCGACGCCTTCGGCCTCTCCACGCGCGCGGAGAAGAAGGGACAAGGCTGGGTGTTGAACGGGCGCAAACTCTGGATCACGAACGGCGCCGAGGCCGAGATCTATGTGATCTTCGCGAACGCCGATCCCGCGGCCGGCTACAAGGGCATCACGGCGTTCGTGGTGGAGCGCGGCTTCAAAGGATTCTCAGTGGGCAAGAAGGAGGACAAGCTCGGCATTCGCGCGAGCAGCACCACCGAGTTGATCCTCGACGGATGCGAAGTGCCCGCGGCGAACGTGCTCGGTCCCGCGGGCCAGGGCTACAAGATCGCGATCGAGACGCTGAACACCGGACGCATCGGCATCGGCGCGCAAATGATCGGCGTCGCCCGCGGCGCGCTCGACGCGGCGATCGCGTTCGTGAAGGAGCGCAAGCAGTTCGGGAAGCCGGTCGCGGATTTCCAGGCGGTACAGTTCCAGCTCGCGCAGGCGGCCACGGAGCTCGAGGCGGCGCGCCTCATGGTGTACGACGCGGCGCGGCTCAAGGATAGCGGCGTGGAGTTCACGAAGCGCGCGGCGATGGCCAAGCTCTTCTCGAGCCAGGTGGCCGAGCGTGTCACGTCGCTCTGCCTCGAGCTGCACGGCGGATACGGCTACACGAAGGACTATCCCGCCGAGAAGTTCTATCGCGACGCGAAGATCGGCACGATCTACGAGGGCACGTCGAACATGCAGCTCCAGACCATCGCGAAGCTGCTGCTGAAATGAGAACGCGCGGCGCCGGAGACCGGCGCCGCGCGTGGAACGGCTGGAACTCCCGACTCAGCGCTGGAACATCATCGACGCGCCCGTGCCGATCAGCCACACGATCGCCGCCGCGATGTACGCCTGCGACCGCGTGATCTTGCCGGTGACCGAGAGGCCGATCGCGAGCAGGACCGTCTGCCAGATCACGAACAGATCAATGCGACCGGCCAGGATGTACATCGCCCGCGACGTGGTGTCGGGATCGAGGAACTTGCCCACGCTCAGGCTTGCGCTGAACAGCCCGACCATCTTGGATGCATCCATCATCGCAC
The DNA here is from genome assembly GCA_963716745.1 of uncultured Gemmatimonadaceae bacterium. Classification (GTDB taxonomy): domain Bacteria; phylum Gemmatimonadota; class Gemmatimonadetes; order Gemmatimonadales; family Gemmatimonadaceae; genus DATKOH01. The sequence continues at coordinate 2,472,152 of OY970320.1, read as the reverse complement.
CCATGACCGCGGCGACCACGAACGCCAGGAGGCGCGGGATCCATGCGTACGTCGCGACCATGACCGCGTCGCCGAACGCCTGCTTCGCCCCGAAGATCTTCCCGCAGAGCCACACGAAGAGTCCGGTGAAGAACATGCTGATCGGGATGCTGATCGCGATCGCGATGGGTCCGATCTTGGCGGCCATCGCTTTTCCCGACTCGATCTGGTCCGCGGTCATGCCCGGATTCTTCGCGAACGCGCGCGCCATCTCCGCGTCGAAGATCGGCGCGAGGATGCTGCGCGTGACGAGGAACATCACGACGGCGAGCACGGTGAGCACGAGCATTTGCAGCCACACGTTCGCGCCCATCCGGCGCTGGAACACCTCGGCCGGCGAGGTGAAGATGTCGATGAAATCTTCGAACACGGATGCCTTCGCCGCTGTCTCTGGGGCCTGACCGGTCGCCATATTCTCCTTTCCTGAGGATGGGGAATGATCGCGTTCGCCTCCATAGTAACCGTGGTCGACCAACTGACAAGGCCCAACACGATGCGCATGACGCTGCGTTCCTCGATCCTCGTTCTCGTCGCGTTCGCCGGACAGCTCGGCGCGCAAGTCGCCCAGCCCGAGTACGCGCAGCGCCGCGCGGACTTCCTCGCGCGGCTGCCCGACACGGCCGTCGCGATCGTGCTCGGCGCGGGGGAGCCACGCGAGGACTTCATCAGCTTCTTCCAGACGCCGCGATTCTGGTATCTCACCGGCTATCTCGAACCGGACGCCTCGCTGCTCCTCGTAAAGCGCGGCGCGAGATCGACGGCCACGATCTTCGTCGCGCCACGCGATCCCGCGCGCGAAGCGTGGACGGGCACACGGCTCGGCCCCGCCGGCGCCGCGGCGCTCACCGGCATGGCGGCGCTCCCGGCGTCGAGCTTCCGCCCCGCGGTGGACAGCGCGCTCGCCGGCGTGCGCACGCTCTACGTCCTCGGCGATCTGGACGCGAGCGCCGTACTCTCCGCCGATGACCAGCTCGTCGCCTCGTTCCGTCGCACGCATCCCGGATTGCAGATCGTGGACGCCTCGAACCTCGAGGACTCGCTGCGGGCGCGGCACAGCGACGCCGAGTTCGCACTGCTCCGCCGCGCGATCGAGATCACGGCCGACGCGCAGCGCGCGGCGCTGAAAGTCGTGGCCCCGGGCGTGGGCGAGTACGAAGTGCAGGCAACGATCGAGTACACGTTTCGGAAAGCGGGCGCCGAGCGGCCGAGCTTCTCGAGCATTGTAGGCTCCGGCGCGAACAGCACGTCGCTCCACTATGACAAGAACGAACGCGTGATGCTCGCCGGCGAACTCGTCGTGATGGACATTGGCGCGAGCTGGCGCGGCTACGCCGCGGATGTCACGCGCACGCTGCCGGTGAACGGCGTGTTCACCCCGGACCAGCGCGCGCTGTATCAAGTGGTGCGCGACGCGCAGGCGGCGGCGGAGCGGCAGGCGGTGGTCGGGCGCGCGGCGCACATGATGAGCGACTCTGCGAACGCCGTGCTCGCGGCCGGGCTCGTGAAACTCGGCCTCATCGAGAGCGCGGATGCGCTGTACGATGCCCCGAGAGGAAGTTGCACTTTCGAAGTGCGCGACGGCTGCCGGCAGCTCTCGCTCTACTACAATCATGCGCTCGGCCACGGGATCGGCCTCGAGGTGCACGATTCGGCGCCGTGGTACTACCCGCCCTATCTGATCCTGCCGGGCGCGGCATTCACGATCGAACCGGGACTCTACGTGCGCGGGAACGCACTGGACATCCTGCCCGACACGCCCGCGCAATCGCGCGCTGATCGCGAGAGTGCGTCCCGCCTTCGAGCGCTTCAGAGACACCGGCGTGCGCATCGAGGACGACTATTTCGCGACCGCGACCGGCGTCGAGTGGATCTCGCGCGCGCCGCGGGAGATCGCGGAGATCGAAGCGGCGATGAAGCGCTGACCGCTAGGGGCGCATCAGCCCCGAGCGGATCGCGACAGCCTTCGTGCTGGCCCTCGGATCGGCGTTGATCGTGGCGGTCACGCGCTCCCGGATCTGCACGCGGGCCGGCAGCGAGAGCGTCGCGGAACCGCGCCGCACCTTGAGGGGCACGGTCTCACCCGCGGTGTGATAGCGCGACATCGCGCCGCCGAGGAAGCCACGGTCGGTCGCGGCGACATCGCCCACCGCCATCAGCACGTCGCCCGGCCGTACACCCGCCTCGGCGGCCATCCCACCCGGATCGATCGTCGCGATCACGATCGCGCCCACGCTGTCGCGCTCGTACGTGATGCCGAGCGCGGGCGAACGTACTGTATCGGCGCTGAGCGTGAGACCAGCCAACGGGAGCACCGTGCTCCATGGGAACGGATCGCGCCCTTCGATGTAGCGCGCGTTGAAGTCGGTGAACGACTTCCCGCCCGCGGCCGCGCTCACCGCGCTCCACCACTGCGCCGCCGTGAAACCGGCGCCCTTCTTGTATGCATCGCGGTAGAGGTTGCGCATCACGTCGTCGAGCGACCGCTTGTTGTCGCTCGCATCGCGAATGAGGATGTCGAGCATGAGGCCGGCGAGCGAGCCCTTGTCATAGTAGATGTCGTCCGTGCCATCCACCGGATGGATCCACGCGTTGAGCGACGCGTCGTTGAGCGCGATGATCCGCGTGTTCGCGACGTGCGCGATCTTTCCGGCGGTGAGCTCGAAGAAGCCCGCGCTGTCGATGAGCCCGGCGCGCACCTGGGACAGGTCGGCGTAGTAGTCGGTGATCCCTTCGCTCACCCAGAGCCAGGGCGTGGGCTGCTCGCGGGCGTAGTCGTAGGGCCAGAGCTCCGCGGGGCGCAGGCGCTTCACGTTCCAGGCGTGGAAGATCTCGTGCGCGTAGAAGCTCCCGAGGATCGGATCGCCCACCGCGAGCGGCGTGATGATGTCCACGTGCGAATTCTGGTGCTCGAGGCCGGAGAGGCCGCCAAAGGAGGAATCGGCGAGCTGCATCACCGTATAGCTCTTCCACGGCGTCTCGCCGAACACGGCGGATTCCACCGGGATGAGCTTCGCGATCTGGAAGATCTCGCGCGCGCGCTCATTCGAGGGAACGCTCTCGATCGGATACCAGGCGAGCCGGGCCCACGTGGCGCCCACGCGCGTGCTGTCGATCCCGACGCGCCCCACGAAGAAGGGCATGTCCACGAGATCGTGATAGTTCGTCGCGGCAAAGGTGTTCGGCGCGCCTGAGGCCGTCATTCCGGTGACGATCCGCCACGCGGTGTCGGTGACGATGCGCACGAGCGCGGGGAAATCCGGGCTGCGGCCTTCGGGATAGAGGAACAGGTTCGTTCCGTTGAACATCAGGAAGTCGGGGCGCGCCCACGCCATCGCGTTGTCGAGGGAATCGGCGCGGTATTCGAAGTCGACGCTCACCTGTGTCGCGCCGGCCGGCAGGATGCGCCACGTGTCGTAGTCCGTCTTCTCCCAGCTGAGCGGTTTGCCGCTCGACGTGACCGAGAAGTTCGTGACCCAGCGGGCGAAGTAGCTGATCTCGTACGCGCCGGGCGTCCACGCCGGCAGCGACAGGATGACGGGCGCGTTCCCGCCGGTCTTGAAATTCATCTCGACCTGCACCGCGCGCTTGGCCGCGAGCTGCCGGTCGAACGTGACGCGGTAGGTGACGTCGGACACCGGCGCCGATTGCGCGGCGTTGTGCGCCGCCTGCGCGCCCAGCGCCGGAGCCGCCAGCAGCAGGGCGGGAACGAAGAGACGACGAATCATTGATGAGCTTTTCGTGAAGGTGTGACCTCCAATATCCCTCGCGCGCATCGCCTGTGCAAACCCCGGGGCACGTGGCGTCCCCTGTGCGGCTGTCACCCCCGACCCTAGCACACGAGGAACACCATGCGCCGCACCATGATCGCCACGCTCGCCGCCATCGCTCTCATTGCCGCGTGCAACGACGCGAGCAACAAGGCGGAAGATGCCGAGATGCAGAACGAACGCCGCGACGAAGGGGCGAATCAGCCCATGGGTTCGCCGGCGTCCGTGAACGCGCTCAGGGCGAAGGACATTTCCGTCGCCGGCCGGATGGCGGGCACCGCCAAGACCGCTCCCGAAGCCGATGAGGAATCCCAATCCCAGAGCGCAGCGCACACCAACGCCGCGTTCGGCGCCGAGACGCTCGCGCCGACGATGATCATTCGCACCGGCAACGCGTCGGTGCAGGTGGATACGCTGGCCGACGGCGTTCAGCGCGTGCGCGCATTGGCGGCGCGCGTGGGCGGGTTCGTGGCGAACACGCAGATGCAGGCGGGCCCCAATCAGATCAAGTCGGCCACACTCGAGATCCGGCTCCCCAGCTCGCGCTTCGACCAGGCGATCGACGGCCTCACGCCGCTCGGCCACGTCGAATCCGTGAACGTGCAAGCGGAGGACGTCGGCGAGGAATTCGTTGACGTGACCGCGCGCGCCGCCAATTCGCGGCGACTGGAAGAGCGGCTCATCCAGGTGCTCGAGACCAAGACCGGCAAGCTCAAGGATGTGCTGGACGTGGAGCGCGAATTGGCGCGCGTGCGCGAGGACATCGAGCGCATGGACGGCCGGCTCCGCTACCTGCGGGCGCGCACGTCGGTGAGTTCGCTGAGCATCACCGTGCACGAGGCATACCCGGTCGTCGGCCAGCGCGGGAGCGGGAATGTGATTGCGGATGCGTTCAGGCAGTCGTGGAGGAACTTCGTGACGTTCGTGGCGCGGTTCATCGCGGCGCTGGGGACCATCATTCCCACGTTGATCGTGCTGGCGGGGATGGTCATTGGTGTGATCGTGCTGATCAAGAGGCTTGCACGGCAGAAGGCGTGAGTCGCGACCCGAACGGCGTAAGTCGTAACCCTAACGCCGTGACTCGTACCCCGAACGCCGTGAGTTCCGAGTCGTGCGTCGTACTGGACTTAAGGCGTGCGTCGCAACCCTGAACGACCGTGCGCCGTGAGTCGTAGGACGCACGACTCACGGCGTTCGGGGTGCGAGTCACGCCGCCGTTCAGTCGGTCACGACGCACGACTCGGCACTCACGGCGTTCGGGGTACGATCGCACGGCGTTGCGGGGTGCGCTACTCACGCACTCCGGGGTTCTAGCAACCGCCTTGTCGCGAGTCTCATATTCACCCCCGCGCCAAACCCCTGGAGCTCTGATGTCCGCGCCCCACGCCTCCCGCTCTCCGTACGTCGCCGCGAGTACCCTCCTCCGCGAACTCACTCCCGGCGCGATCGTCCTGGGGATCCTGCTCGGCCTCGTCTTCGCGGCCTCGAGCGTGTATCTCGCGCTCAAGGTCGGGCTCACGGTGAGCGCATCCATTCCGATCTCGGTGCTCTCGATCACGATCTTCCGCTATCTCTCGCGCGCCTTCCGCGCGACGCCGGCGACGATCCTGCAGAACAACATGGTGCAGACCACCGGCTCCGCGGGCGAGTCGATCGCCGCGGGCGTCGTGTTCACGATGCCGGCGCTGCTGCTGCTCGGCTACTCGCTCCCATGGACCACGGTCACCGCGGTCGCCGTCGTGGGCGGATTGCTCGGCGTGCTGCTCATGATCCCGCTGCGCCACGACCTGATCGTGAAGGAGCACGACAATCTCAAGTATCCCGAGGGCACCGCGGCCGCCGAGGTGCTCATCGTGGGCGAGGAGCGCGGCGTGCAGGCGCGCACCGTGTTCATGGGGTTCGGCCTCGCGTCGCTGTACAAGTTCGCGAACGCGCTGCTCAAGCTGTGGCAGGAGGTGCCGCGTCACGTGTTCGAGAAGCTCGTGCCCGGCAAGCCGGCGCAGCTCTTCGGCGAGATCCGCGCGGAGGTGAGTCCCGAACTCACCGGCGTCGGCTACATCATCGGGCCGCGGATCGCCGGCTATCTGTTCGCCGGCGGCTGCATCTCGTTCTTCGTGCTCATTCCGGCGATCAAGCTCTTCGGCGCGGGGCTCACCACCATCATCCCGCCGGCGACCACGCTGATCTCGAGCATGGATGCGATGACCGTGCGCGCCAACTACGTCTATTACATTGGCGCGGGCGCGGTGACGGCGGCCGGCCTCATCTCGCTCGGGCGTTCGCTGCCGACCATCCTTTCGGCGTTGACGCGCGGCCTCCGCGGGGCGGCGGCCAAGGGCGAGAAGAAGGCCGACATCCGCACCGAGCGCGATCTCCCCATCGGCATCGTGGCCGGCGGTTCGCTCGCGCTCGTGATCCTCATGATGGTGCTGCCGCAGATCCATCTCTCGCTGCTCGCCGCGGTGCTCGCGGTGCTCTTCGCATTCCTGTTCGTGACCGTCTCGAGCCGGATCACTGGGCAGATCGGCAGTTCGTCGAACCCGATCAGCGGTATGACCGTCGCGGCGGTGCTGCTCACGTCGCTCATCTTCCTCGCGATCGGCCACACCGGCATCGAACATCGCGTGCTCGCGTTGACCGTCGGCGGCATCGTGTGCGTGGCCAGCGCCGTCGCGGGCGCCACATCGCAGGACCTCAAGACCGGCTTCCTCGTGGGCGCGACGCCCGCGCGCCAGCAGATCGGCCTGCTCTTCGGCGTCACCACATCGGCCGTGCTCATCGGCGGCATGATCTCCTTCCTGAACAACGCGAAGAGCACCGAGGTGGCGCGGTCGTATCCCGGCGTCGTCGTCACCGACATCGAGCCGGGCGCACGTGACTCGGTGAGAGGCGTCTGGTACCGTGTGGGTCACCTCACCGAACTGACCGGCGGCGCGCCTGCGGGCAAGTATCTCGTGGACAGCACGGGCGCGATCGCCTATCTCGTCGACCCCGGCATCGGCGGCCGCGAGCCAGTCGACGTGCGCGGCGTCACGAAGGACAAACTCGATTCGCCCAAGGCGCAGATCATGGCGCTCGTGGTCGATGGCATCCTCACGCAGAGACTGCCGTGGGGGCTTATTCTCATCGGCGCGTTCATCGCCATCGCCTGCGAATTGCTCGGCGTCCCATCGCTGCCGGTGGCGGTCGGCGTCTACCTGCCGATCTCGACTTCGGCAACGATGTTCATGGGCGGTGTGGTGCGGTGGTTCGTCGAGCGGAACCTGGATCCTGCTGCGAAGGCGTCGAACGCGGGCGACTCGGGGCCGGGCGTACTATTCAGTTCGGGGCTCATCGCCGGCGGCGCGATCATGGGCGTCGTGATCGCGGCGTTCCAGGCGAAGGGCACGGACGCGATGTTCGACCTCTCCAACTTGCTGCCCGTCGTTTCCAATAGCGCGCTCGCGGCGATGGTGATCTACGTGCTCGCGCTCGCATATCCTTTGTACCGCGTAGGAAGGAGAACGACATGAAGCGCTCACTCATCGCCGCGCTGATCGCGCTCGCGGCCGCGGCCCACGCGCAGCAGGCCGATCTCATCATCACCGGCGCGCGCATCTATACGGTGGACGATGCGCGCCCGATCGCCGAGGCGATGGCGATCAGAGGCGGCAAGGTGGTGTTCGTCGGTTCGCTGCGGGGCGCGATGGCGCTCAAGGGCGCGAACACGAAAGTCGCCGACTACAGCGGCCGCACGATCGTGCCCGGCATCACCGACGCGCACGCGCACATGCTGGGCCTCGGGATCGCGTTGTCGTCCGTGGATCTCGTGGGCACGAAGAGTTACGACGAAGTGATCGCGCGCGTGGTCGCGCGCGCGAAGAATGCGCCCGCGGGATCGTGGATCACCGGCCGCGGTTGGGATCAGAACCACTGGGGCGACACGCGATTCCCCACGCAGGAGAAATTGTCCGCCGCCGTGCCCGATCATCCGGTGGTGCTCGAGCGCATCGACGGGCACGCCGTACTCGCGAACGCGATGGCGATCAAGGCGGCGGGCGTGTCCGCGGCCACGCACGATCCCGACGGCGGCCGCATCGAACGCGAGGCGAACGGCGCGCCCGCCGGCGTGTTCGTGGACAACGCGCAGGGACTCATCGACCGCGCGATCCCGCCCATGTCGCGCGAACAACGGAAGGCGGCGCTGCAGGCGGCGATCGCCGAAGCGAATCGCTGGGGACTCACCGGCATCGACGACGCCGGCGAATCGCGCGCGACGATCGATCTCTACGAGGAGATCGCGAAGGCCGGCAAGCTCACGCTGCGCGCGTACGTCATGATCGCCGATGACTCCGCCGACATCGCGTACTACTTCGGCCTGGGCCCGCGCAGTGCGATGTATGACGGGCATCTCTGGGTGCGCTCCATCAAGCTCTACGCCGACGGCGCACTCGGCTCGCGCGGCGCGGCGCTGCTCGATCCGTACAGCGATGATCCGGCGAACAACGGATTGCTCGTGTCCGCGCCGGAGCATCTGCGCGCGGTGAGCGTGCAGGCGCTCAAGCACGGCTTCCAGGTCGCGACGCACGCGATCGGCGACCGCGGAAATCGTGTGACGCTGGACGCGTACGAGGCGGCGCTCAAGGAAGTGCCGGTCGCGGATCATCGCTTCCGCATCGAGCACGCGCAGATACTGAACTTCGCCGACATCCCGCGCTTCGCGCAGCTCGACGTGATCCCGAGTATGCAGGCCGTGCACCAGACGAGCGACATGTACTGGGCCGCGAAGCGGCTGGGGCCGTCGCGCATCTACGGCGCGTACGCGTGGCGCGCGCTGCTCAACACCGGCGTGATCATCCCGAACGGCAGCGATTTCCCGGTGGAGTTGGTGAATCCGCTCTACTCATATCACTCCGCGATCACGCGGCAGGACGCGTTCAACTGGCCGCCCGGCGGCTGGCAGCCGTGGGAAGCGATGACGCGCGAGGAAGCGCTCAAGTCCATCACGATCTGGCCCGCGGTTGCCGCATTCCAGGAGACGATGCTCGGCTCCCTCACGCCGGGGAAGTACGCGGACTTCGTGGTGTACGACCGCGACATCGTGCGCGCCGCGCCGGACGAGATCCTGAGCGCGCAGGTGGTCGCGACGTGGGTGGGCGGCGTGCCCGTGTACGAGAAGAAGTGAGGATCGCATGACGGCCCCACTGCAAGGCGGCGGTTCACCCGCGCAGGTCCTGCGTGTCCGCATGCTCATCAGGGCCTCATTGCTCGGCGGCGTCGTGATGTTCGGTGCCGTGACAGTCTTTCTCCACCGGCAAGGCGATTGGGCGCCCGCACCGAATCCACAGGAACTGATCTACGTACCCGTCATCGCCATCGCGCTCGCGCTCGGCGGCATGTCCGTGGTCCGTCCGATCTGGTCGCGCGCTACGAACGAAGCGCAGCGCTTCTCATTCGCGCTCATGGGCTGGGCGATGGGAGAAGGTGCCGCGCTCGCCGGCGGCGTCTACTATTTCCTCACTGATGACGCGAAATTCTATCTCGCCGGCATCTTCGTGCTCCTCGCCAGCTTCATGCTCTTCCCCATCAAGCGTCCCGACTAATGCTCTCCGAATCCTCGCTCACCTTCCTCCGCAAACTCCTCGACACGCCGGGCCCCTCCGGCTTCGAGGCCGCCCCCGCGCGCGTCTGGCGTGAGGAAGCCAAATCGTTCGCCGAGGTCAAAGGCGATGCGCACGGCAACTCGCTCGCCACGGTGCACGCGAAGGGCGCGCCCACGATCATGCTCGCCGGCCACATCGATGAGATCGGCGTCATCGTGCAGCACATCGACGACGATGGCTTCCTCTACATCAGCGAGATCGGCGGCTGGGACGCGCAGGTGCTCGTCGGCCAGCGCATCCGCTTCCTCGGCCCCAAGGGCGACGTGTTCGGCGTGGTCGGACGAAAGGCAGTGCACCTGATGAAGAAGGAGGACCGCGATAAGGGCACGCAGCTCTCCGACCTCTGGGTGGACATCGGCGTGAAGAGCAAAGCCGAGGCGAAGAAGCACCTGGATGTCGGCGACTGCGGCGTGATCGACGCGCGCGCGATGGAATTCCCGAACAAGCGGCTCGTGTCGCGCTCGATCGACGATCGCATCGGCGCGTTCGTCGTGCTCGAGGCGCTGCGCCGCTACGCGAAGAAGCCCGGCAAGGCGCGCGTCGTCGCGGTGGCCACCACGCAGGAGGAGATCTCCTGGCGCGGCGGCGGCGCCGGCGTGAGCGCCACGGCCAGCGGCGCGGCGATGGCCATCGTGGTGGATGTCACCCACGCCACCGACACGCCGGGCATCGAGAAGAAGGAGATCGGCGACAATCCGCTGGGCGGCGGCCCGGTGCTGTCGCGCGGATCGGTCGTGAGCCCGGTGGTGCACCGGCTGCTGCGCGCCACCGCCGACGATCTCGAGATCCCATACACGCTGCACGCCGCGGGCCGCGACACGGGCACTGATGCCGACTCCATTCACGTGGCGCGCGAGGGGATCGCGACGGGGCTCGTGAGCGTGGCCAACCGCTACATGCATTCGCCGAACGAGAATGGTGAGCCTCGAGGACATCGATCGCGCGGCCTCGCTGCTCGCGGAAACCTGCCGGCGCGTGAGCGCCTCCACCGACTTCACCGCCCGCTAGCGCGCTACTCCAGGTCGTCCACGGTGGACGACCCGTTCTCCTCGGGCCACTGACCGTTCTCGCGCCGGCGGCCCATGATCACCCAGCTCGCCGCGCCGCGCACCGCTTTCTCCTTGTCGTGCAGCAGTGCCTGCAGCGCACTGTGCGCGGTGTTGCTCTTCACGTCGCCCAGCGCGTGCACCGCCGCCACGCGCATCGGCGTGGGCCGGCTGCGCGCGAGCAGCTTGCGGTCGCTGCGCGCGATCTCGAGCAACTTGTCCACCGCGGCCGGCGTGCCGAGCTGGCCGAGCGCCGCGAGCATCGCCATTTGCACGCGGCTGTCCTCCTCGCGATCCACGGCGCGAATGAGCGAATCCACCGAGTTGCCGTCGCGCGGCGACATCGCTTCGCTCACGCGCTCGCGCACCGCCTCGCCGGCGAGCGACGCGCGCATGCCGCGCACCGCCGCCGTGCCGCCGAGCTTCGCGAGCGCCGCGGCGGCCGCCGTGCGCACGCGATCGTCGCGGTGCTGCAGCAGCTTCGTGAGGTCGGGCTCCGCTTCCATGCTCTTCATCTCGCCGAGCAGTTCGGCGGCGTTGCGCACGACGTACCAGCGCGGGTCGCCGAGCATGAACATGAGGGTGCGGATGCCCGAGCGCAGCCGCAGCAGCGCGTCGTAGAACACGCGGCGGTCTTGGATGCTCGGCGCGGCCACGAGCGCCTCTACCAGCGCCTCGACGCCGGCTTCGTCGCTCTTCTCGAACACGGCCATGTACTGGTCGTAATTCTCGCGGCGGCGTGGCAGCAGCTCCACGAGACACTGCAGCACGCTCGGCGTCGAAAGCCGCCGCATCGCCATCGAGAATTGCCGCTTGATCGATTTGTCCTCGACATCGTTCTCGCGTTTGACGATGCCGTAGAAGATGTCGGCCACCATGTCCACGCGCTCCTTGCGCGCGCTCTCAGTGGCGAGCTTCACGAGGAGCTCGAGCTGTTTCGCGGCGGCGGCGGAACTGGTGGATGCGTCGAGCGCCTCGAACATCTTCACCATCGTGCCCTTGGGCGTCACCGCGGTGTTCGCCTGCAGCACCTGCTCCGGATCGGTGCCGCGCATGATCTCGGGCTCCTCGAGCTTGAGCTCCGGAAAGGGCGCGAGCGGTTCGACCGGTTCCAGCGGCTCCATTGGCTCGAGCGGCGGCCCGATCATGTCGATGCGCGGCGGCGTGGGCATCGGGACGGCCGAAAGCGCGCCCGGCGGCGTAGGCGTGAGCGGCCCCGTGGGCGGCAGGCTCGGCATCGTATTCGGTGTCAGCATGCTGAGCGGCGCCATGCCGAGTTCATCGACGCTGTGCGTGCCGGTGAGCGACGCGGCGCCGTACAGATCCTCCTCGTTGCTGAACACGGTGATCTCGTCGTCGTGCTGCACGATCATGTTCATGACCGGCGTGCGCGAGCGCACCGGGGCCGGCGGCGGCGACTTGGTCTTCGGCTCTTCCGCGAACGCCGCCGGATCGATCTCCACCTTCAACGTGTTCGCGTCGAGCGCCGCGAGCCGCGCGATGACGTTCCGGCCGCCGTCGCCCGGCGCCGCCTCGCTCGCGAGTACGCGCGCGGCCAGGAGCAGGTCCGCGGGCGAAGCGCCTTGCGAGATACTGAGCGCCAGCACCGAATGCCCGATCAACTGCGCGACCAGATCCTGCGTTCCCGTGAAACGATCGGGGAGCGGCTGGCCATTAGCCATGAGCCGCCAATCGTTCGTCGTGATCTTCACTTCACCATCGCGCGACACGTTCACCAGCGAGCGCAGCGTGGCGATCTGCGCATCGAAGGCATGGCCTTCGTTGAGCAACAGCCACACGAGCCGGGCGAAGTGACGTGCGAAAGTGAGCGAGTAATCCATGACGTTCCGATGGCGCGCGCACGCTGCCGTCCGCGCGAGGAGCGCGAACGACTAAGCATACGCGCCTGAGCGGTGGTCCCGCTAAGCGCGATAATCCCTGATAATCGACACCTGGCCCTGCGCGAGCGTAACAACTTGCCCGGCATGACGTTGGGCGAATGCGACGTCGTGCGTGATGACCGCCGCGGACCCCCGTTCGCGCTGGATCGCGAGCGCCCGGCCGATCCACTCCCGCCCCGCCGCATCTTGCCCCGCCGTGGGCTCATCCAAGATGAGCATTCGCGGGCGCGCCGCCATCGCCGCGGCGATCGCGAGGCGCCGCTGCGCCTGCGGCGTGAGATCCGACGGGTTCGTTTCCATCTCGTTCGTGAGCCCGACCGCGTCGAGCGCCTCGCGCGCGCCCGCCAGCGCCGCCTCCCGAGGCATACCGAGCACGCGCGGGCCGAAGAGCGCCTCGCCCATCACGGTGCGTTCGAAGAGTTGCGCCGCCGGATTCTGGAAGACGAGCCCGACATGCCGCGCGCGCTGCTCCACCGGAAGCGCATTGAGAACCGCATCGCCCACCGTGATGCGGCCGTGCCGCGCCGGCACGAGCCCCATGATCGCCCGCGCGAGCGTGCTCTTCCCCGCACCGTTCTCGCCCATCCACGCCGAGATCACGCCGCGCGGCACGGAGAGCGTGAGGTCGCGCAGCACATCGCGACCGCCGTAGCCGGCGGAGAGCCCGCTGATGGTAAGCAGGGGATCGCCCGCGCCCCGCTCCGTTGCGATGCGCTCGGCTGGACGTTCCAATGATCCCAGCCGCGCGTCGAGGGGCGGTTCGCGCGTGAGCAGATCGCGCGGGTCGCCCGCGGCAACGATCGCGCCGTCCGCGAGCACCACGATGCGCGACGCCGCCGACGCGAGCAGGGCGAGATCCTGCGATACGAGCAGCACGCCATGCCCGTTCGACGCGAGCGCGCGCACTGCGTTAACGAAGCGGCGCGCGGCCTCGGGGTCGAGCTGCGCCGTGGGTTCATCGAGCACGACGAGCGGCGCATCGAGCGCGAGCGCCGATGCGAGCGCCACGCGCTGCAATTCTCCACCTGATAGCTCGCGCGGGATGCGCGGCGCGAGCGCACCGCCATTGGCGCGTTCGAGTGCGCGGTCGACACGCGTGCGGATCGTACCGGGCGCGAGCGCCTGATTCTCCGGACCCACGGCGACCTCCTCTTCCACCGTGCCGCCGAGTTCCGTGAGCTGCGTCCACGGATTCGCGAAGACGAAGCACGCCGGCGGCTCGCCGCCCGCCGGATGCATCACGCGGCCCGCGATCGTCGCGCGCGTCGCGCGCTCGAGGAGTCCCGCGGCCGCGAGCGCGAGCGTGCTCTTGCCCGCCCCCACATGCCCCGCGATGCCCACGATCTCGCCGCGCGCCACGGTGAGCGTGATGCCGCGCAACGCGGCATGCGCGCCATAGCGCACTTCGTCGAGCTGCATGTCCAGCACGAGGCCGCTCATCGCAGCGCGCCCCATGCGAGCAGCGCGACGATCGCGAGCCACATCACGACGCGCAGCACGCGTTCTCCCGCGGGATCCGCCACGGCGTTGAGCGCCGTTCGCCGCCGCCATGCCTCGAATCCGCGCGCATTGAGCGCGAGCGCACGCTCGTCGCTCTCGGTCACGAGCGATGCGACGAGCGGACCGGCGAGCGGCGCGAGCGAGCGCATGCGTCCGGCGAGTCCGCCGCCGGCCGAGAGTCCGCGGCACCGCTGTGCGTCGAGCACTTCGCGCGCGCGCGCCTTGGCTTCGGGCGCCGCCTCGAGTGATGCGACGATCAGATACGCCGCCCACCCCGGGAGACCGCGCGCTGCGAGCGCGCGCGTGAGCCGTCGCGGCGCCACGACGGCGACGAAAGTGCCGAGCGCCGCCACCGCCGCGCCCAATCGCAGCGCCACCGCGAGCGCGTCGCTCACGCCGGCCGGGTCATAGCGCAGCGCGCCGAGCGCGGCGGACGGATGCTCGGCCGCCAGCACGCCGTTCGTGAGCGCCAGCAGCGCGAAGGTCGGAATCGCCACTGCGGCGGCGAGCGTCGTCACGCGCGGCCCCGCACCGCCCCACCACGCCGCCGCGATCCCGATCGCGACCACGACAGCCGGCGCCCACGGCGCGGGGCCCGTGTACGCCGCCGCGACGAGCAGCAGCGCGGCCGCCATTGGCGTGAGCGGGTTCCACCGGTCGTAGCGCGCGTTCATGTCACGTTCCGGAAGCGCGCCGTGATGCGCGCGGGAAGCCGAGCGAGGATGAGCGCGACGAGCACACAACTGATCGGCTTGTCGATCACGTCGGTCGCGACGCTCGAGACTCTCGCCGCGGTCTCCATCGACATCGCGGTGGTCGCCCGGAGCACCATGGTCACGACGCCGGTGCCGGTGGGCGAGAGGCCGCCGTACAGTCCGATCACGATCGGCACGCTCGCGAGCGCCGCCGCGACACCGATCACCACGCCCGCCGCCGCCGCGCTCCAGAGACGCCGGAATGCGCCGACGCGCGCCGCGATCCCCGCGAGCACGCCGATCACGATTGTGACCGGGATGAATGCGAGGAGCACGGGATTCACGAGGAGTCCGAGCACGGTGTTCGACAACACGCCGGTGACGGCGCCGGCGATGGGACCCGCGAGCGCGGCCGCGAGGATGGTGCCCACGGAGTCGAGATAGACCGGCAGCTTGAGCGCGCTCACGATCGCACCGAGCGCGAGATTGAGGGCCACGGCCCGCGGGATAAGCGCGAGGCTGAGCGTCGAAATGGAGAACCAGCGACTGGCCATGGCGCGCATCGTCGGATAACATACCATCCGTCGCACGCCGGTCACCACGTCCCTCACTCCACACATGACCTACGCCCGCCTCTCGCGCGCCGCACTGTTCGGCGCGACGGTCCTCGTCGCTCTCAGCGCGTGCAACTCCACGTCGATCGCCCCCGCGCCGCGGTCGGCGCTGCAGGACACCGCTCAGATCAGGAAGGACATCGCCTATCTCGCGAGCGATGCACTGGAGGGGCGCGGCACCGGCACCGCCGGGAATGACAGCGCCGCGGCATACATTGCGCGCGAATACACGGCGCTCAAGCTGCAACTGCCGCCTGACCAACTGAAGCGGATCGTGCAGTGTCCGGCGGGATTCAGCGAAGGGTTCTTCTGCGCGCCGGACTATCAGCAGCGCTTCAACGCGAAGTCCGTCGCCGCGGCGCACGCGGGGCTGCCATCGTCGCTCCCCACGCAGAACGTCGTCGCGATCATCAAAGGTTCGGATCCGGTGCTCGCGAGCGAGTATGTGGTGGTCGGCGCGCACTTCGATCACCTCGGCCGCAACGCGTTCAATTCGATGGACCCCGACTCCGGCACCGCCATCCGTCACGGCGCCGATGACAACGCGTCGGGCACCGCGGCCGTGATGGAGATCGCCCGGCTCTTCGCGAAGCATCCCACCAAGCGCAGCATCCTGCTGCTGAACTTCTCGGGAGAGGAACTGGGTTTGCTCGGCTCGCAGTATTTCGTGGAGCACTCGCCCGTCAAGCTCGACAGCATGCAGATCATGATGAACTACGACATGGTCGGCCGCCTACGGAACGACAAGCTGCTCGTATACGGCGTCGCGACCGCCACCGAACTCAAGCCGCTCGTGGACAGCGTGAACGCCACGATCGGACGATTCGCGCTCAGCGCGATCGGCGATGGCTACGGTCCCTCGGACCAGTCGAGCTTCTACGGCGCCGGCGTGCCCGTGCTCTTCTTCTTCACCGACCAGCACGAGGATTATCATCGCGCGAGCGACGTCGCGAGCAAGATCAACGTCGCGGGCGAAGCGCGCGTGATCGACTACAGCGCCGCGCTCCTGCGCGAACTCGGCGACCGTCCGTCGCGGCTCACGTTCGTGAAGGCCCCTCCGCCGATGCGCGGGCCCGGCGGCAACGGCGCGTGGTTCGGCTCCGTGCCCGACATGGGCGCCGTGGATGTCGTCGGGGTGCGCCTCGCGGGCGTCACGCCTGGTTCGCCGGCGGACAAGGCCGGCGTGCAGAAGGGCGACATCATCGTGGAATTCGGCGGCGATCCGGTGAAGGACATCTACGCGTACACCGACGCGCTCGCCAAGCACAAACCGGGCGACGTCGTCACGGTGGTGGTGGTGCGGGATGGCCAGCGCGTCACGCTCACCGCCACGCTCGGCAAGCGCGGCAGCTAGCCAAAGCCGGAAACGGGATGACCCTCTACGCGTGGAGTTCCGCCGCGTACGTCATCCCGCTCCCCGCCGGACATCGCTTCCCGATCGAGAAGTACGCGTTGCTCCGCGCGCGCGTGTTGGCGGACGGACTCATCGCCCCCGAGAACCTGCTCGACCCGCCGCGCGCGACGCGCGAGGAGTTGCTGCGCGCGCACGACGCGGCATACGTCGATGCGCTCGACGCCGGCACGCTGGACGCGGCCGCGATGCGACGCATCGGATTCCCCTGGTCGCCGGAGCTGGTCGAGCGCTCGCATCGCGCCGCCGGCGGAACGCTCGCCGCCGCGCGCGCGGCACTCGAGCACGGCATTGCGATCAATCTCGCGGGCGGCACGCACCACGCGTTCCCCGATCACGGCGAGGGATTCTGCGTCTTCAACGATGTGGCCGTCGCGATCCGCGCGCTGCAGCACGACGGGCGCATCGCGCGCGCCACGGTGGTCGATCTCGACGTGCATCAAGGCAACGGCACGAACGCCATCTTCGCGGGCGACGAGCGCGTCACCACGTTCAGCATGCACGGCGCGCGCAACTATCCGTTCACGCGCGTCGCCGGCACGATGGACATCGAGCTGCCCGACGGCACCGGCGACGAGGCGTATCTCGCGCATCTCGCCGCGGCGCTCCCGGAGGTCCTGCGCACCTCCCGCCCCGATCTCGTGATCTATCTCGCCGGCGCCGATCCGCACGAGCGCGACACGCTCGGCCGGCTCGCCCTCACCTTCGCTGGTCTCGCTCGCCGCGACGCGATGGTGCTCGAGGCGTGCCGCGATGTGGGCATCCCGGTCGCCATCACGATCGCCGGCGGCTACGGCACCGATATTGCGGAGACCGTGGAGATCCATCGCAACACCGTGGCGGTGGCGGTCGGCCTGTCGTAGACTTCACTCTCGTGCCGAAAGAGATCCCGCCTCCGCGCGAATCCGGTTTCACCAAGTCCACATCGCTCCCGCTTTACTGGGCGAAGTACGGTCCGCCCGGTGCGCCGCAGCTGCTGGTGCTCCACGGCGGACCCGGCGCGCATCACGATTACATGCTGCCGCAGATGCTCGAGCTCGCGCACGACTACGAGCTCGTGTTCTACGATCAGCGCGGCGGCGGGCGCTCGAAGGACGACGGCACGGAGACTGATCACCTGGCGCACGCAGGTGCTCGACCTCGCGCTCGTCGCGCAGGAACTCACACCTGGCGCGCCGTCGATCATCGGATATTCGTGGGGCGGCCTGCTCGCGATGCTCTACGCGATCGCCGCGAGCGGCGGCAACGATCCGCCGCTCCCCGCGGGCTCGCTCGCACCGCGCCGCCTCGCGCTCATCGCGCCCGCGCCGGTCACGCGCGAATTGCGCGAGGATTTCGAAGTAGAACTCGCCGAGCGGCAAGCCGGCGGAGCCGTGGAAGAGCTGCGCGCGCAGGTGGTCGCCACCGGACTGCGCGATCGCGATCCCGCGACCTACCGCCAGCGCCTCTTCGAGATCAGCGTCGCGGGCTATTTCGCGGATCCGGAGCGCGCGCGCGAACTCACGCCGTTCCGCGTCACCGGCCGCGTGCAGAAGTCGGTGTGGGACAGCCTCGACGATTACGACATCACCGCCGCGCTCAAGACTGTGCGCTGTCCCGTGCTCATCGTGCACGGGCGCGACGATCCCATCCCGGTGCAATCGAGCCGCCTCGCCGCGCAGGCGATGCCGCACGCGCACCTCGAGGTTCTCGACGGCAGTGGCCACGTGCCGTACGTTGAAGCCGCTGATGCACTCTTCGCGGCGCTCCGACGCTTCCTCACGCAGACCGATCCGGCGACCATAGGTTCATAGCGCATGCGACCTTCGGAAGAATCGGTGCAGCCCCATATCGCGACGATCAGCGTCGGCGGCCAGCGGTTCGGCGTGTCGGTGCTGATCTCGTATGACGGCATCGAATACGTCGGACGCCTCTGGTACGCGGAGGAAGATTGGGAGGACGCCGGCATCCCCGATCGCGGCGTGCTGCCCGGCCGCAGCCGCGATGAGGTGGTGGCGCAGGCGCGCCGCCTCACGGGCGACGAACTCGTCGCGCGCTACAAGCGCGCCGCCGCCAACAAGCGGCGCTTCATCGCGCTCCGCTCCGTCACCGATGAGTTCCTGCGCAAGGTGCGCTACTTGAACCAGGTAGCGATCTCGATGCGCGCCGGCCTCATCGATCTCGACGGCGCCGCGCAGGAGATCGACGTTACCGAGCACCAGCTGCACGAGTTGATCCGCCGCCTGCGCGAGGTCGCCGGCGTGGAGGACGGCCGCCCCTGACCGCCCGCATCACCCCGTACGAGCTGCTCATGGAGCCGCTCGCCGGCCATTTCTTTCCCGCGCTCCGCGATGAGAACGCACAGCGCCACGGTGACGGCGCGGATCGCGATGCCTTCCTGTTGCTCGCACACGCCGGCGCCGCGCTCAAGCAGATGCTGCCCGACGATGCGCCCTCCGCCGCGCTCGACCAGGCCGCCGAACTCCTCTGGCAGAGTTGGCGCTTCTGGGACACCGGATCGCGACTGTACGTGCTCTCAGACGCCGCGACGGCCCGCCTCACCGAGGCAGACTACGCGGTCGCGGGCTGGCGATTCGCCGCCCCCGCGGCGGCGTATCTCCAACTCCCGTACCAGCGCGTGTGGGCCCGTGTGGGACCCGACGCCGCCTACGAGCCGATGGACGGCTGCTTCGTGTGCGCGCGAGAGCTGACCGGTGGCGCGAACGAGCTGCGGCTCTTGGCGGTGCTCGGCCTTCGCGCCGAGCGGCCGGGGGTGTCGCTTATCATGCATCACGCGACGTTCGAGGACGCGGGCGTCGCCGCGCGGGCCGCGCACCCGTGGCGCGCGGACGCCGCCCCCTTCGCGAACGCGATCCCCGGCGGCGAGCGCATGGGGTATAGGACGATCGCGACCGTGAACGAATTGGAGGCGCTCGCCCTGCGCGCGCTCCACCGGCTGGACGCCGATCCCCGCACGCTCGTGCGCGCGGAGGGGGGTGGGGCGACCGCTTCGACCGCCCTCGCCCACGTGCTGGTGCCCTAGGGGGAACCGGGGCTAGCAACGTTTGGTATGCCTCCAGCGTCTACTTATGGAGCCCCCGAGCGGCGCTCGGTGTGCCGCGTGCCCGGACCGCTAATTCGCACCTGGAAAGGAAGAGGAGAACATGCGCTCACGTTTCCCGATCTTTCGCGTTCTCGCGTTGGCAACGATCGTCGCCTGTCAGGCGTACGGCCCCACGTATCCGGGCTACGGCGGTGGCGGCGGTGGTGGCGGCGGTGGCGGCGGGGGCAACGGCAATGGCGTGACTGTTAACGACAACCTCTTCGATCCCGCCGCGGCAGTGGTCGCGGTCGGCGAGACGGTCACGTGGACGTGGGCCGGCGACAGCATCCACAACGTGACCTTCGCCGACGGAAACGGCACGTCGCCCGACCAGCAGACCGGCACGTTCCAACGCACTTTCCCCGTCGCGGGCACGTTCGCGTACTCGTGCACGCTGCATCAGGGAATGGTAGGAGTCGTTACCGTTCAATAACTACCGGGAACCGGTTGCCGGGAACCGGTGATGAATGACAACACATTCCCTAACGACACTACACGGTGTCGTTAGGGAATTCGTTTTCATGCCACACCGGTTCCCGGTAACCGGTTCCCGGTCGTTTTGCTATCTTCCCCGCATGCAGCCCCGTGCCGCGGCGCACGTCCTTGAACAGATCGCCGACCTGCTCGAACTCAAGGGGGAGAGCGGCTTCAAGAGCGGCGCCTACCGCACCGCGGCGCGCGCCCTGCAGAACGTGCGCGACGGCGAACTCGCCTCGGCGATCGCGAGCGGCGCCCTCGCCCGCGTACGGGGCGTAGGGCCGGCGACGCTCGCCGTGATCGCCGAACTCGCGACCGGCGGCGATTCCTCGCTCCTCACACAACTCCAGGAAGACACGCCCGAGGGTCTGCTCGAGATGCTCCGCGTGCCGGGGCTCGGCACCTCCAAGATCCGCGCGATCCACGAGGGACTGGGCATCGACACGTTGCAGGACCTCGAAGCCGCCGCGCGCGACGGGCGCCTCGCGGCGCTGCCGCGCTTCGGAGCGAGAACGGCCGCGAAGATCGCGCGGGGCATCGCCTACCTGCGGGAGACGAGCGATTTCATGTTGTACCCGCACGCGCTCGCGGAAGCGGAGCGGCTGCGCGCGCAGATACTCGCGGTACCCGGCGTCGCCCGGGCCGAGATCGCCGGTTCGATCCGGCGCCGCTGTCCCGTCGTGCGCGACATCGACATCGTGGCGGAGTGCACGCGCGCGCCGAGTGAGGTGGCGGCTGAGATCGCGCGCGGCGAAGACGTGAAGAGATGCCATTGGCGTCGGCGGCGACGAGGTGACGATCCGCTACGCGGACGGCACGCGGCTGGATCTCTATTGCGCGACCCCGCATGAGTTCGGCGCCGCGCTCGAGCACGCGACCGGGAGCGCCGGGCATCTCGACCAGGCGCGAGCGTACCGCCTCGCACCGGCGGTCACAGCCGGCATCGCGCCCGAGCTGCGCGAGGGGCTCGGCGAGGTCGAGGCCGCGCTCGCAGGCGAGCTGCCGCATCTCATCGAGCTCGCCGATGTTCGCGGCGTGCTCCACTGTCACTCGCAGTACTCCGACGGCGCGACCACCATCGACCAAATGGTCGCCGCGGCGCGCGAACGGGGGTGGTCGTATCTCGGCATCTCGGACCATTCGCCAGTCGGCCGCCTACGCCGGCGGACTCTCGCCCGACGCGGTGAAGCGCCAGCACGACGAAATCGACCGGCTACAGGAGAGGTTCCACGGTTTCCGCATCCTCAAGGGCATCGAGGCCGACATCCTTGCCGACGGCCGCGTCGATTACGACGAGTCGCTGCTCGAGACGTTCGACTATGTGATCGCCTCGGTGCACTCGCGCTTCGCGATGGACGAGCGCGCGATGACCGAGCGCGTGCTGCGCGCGCTCGAGAATCCCTTCGTCACGATCCTCGGCCATCCCACGGGCCGCCTGCTCCTCACGCGCGAACCGTACGCGATCGACATGCCCGCGGTGCTCGCGCGCGCCGGAGAACTCGGCGTGGCCGTGGAGCTCAACGCCGACCCGCACCGCCTCGATCTCGATTGGACCCTCTGCCGCGTCGCGAAGGAACTCGGCTGCCTCATCGAGATCGGTCCGGACGCGCACTCCGTTGCGGGACTCGATAATATGACGTACGGCATCAACACGGCGCGCAAAGGCTGGCTCGAGGCCGGCGATGTGCTGAACACGCAGCATGCGCACGACATCGTCGAGCGCGCGAGGAGCCGAAGGGTCACGCGATGAAGAAGAAGCCGGCAAAGAAGAAAGTCACGAAGAAGAGACCCGCTCCGCGGAAGCTCCCGAAGAAACGCGCGATCAAGCGCGCGTCGCCGGAGGTGGCCGCCGAGTACTACCGGCGGCTGCGCGCGGCGTATCCGGACGCGCACTGCGCGCTCGATCATGCGAGCGCCTACCAGTTGCTCGTCGCCACGATCCTCAGCGCGCAGTGCACCGACGTGCGCGTGAACATGGTGACGCCGGCGTTGTTCGCGAAGTATCCCGACGCCGCCGCGCTCGCCGGCGCCGACCGTGGCGAACTCGAGACGCTCATCAAGAGCACCGGCTTCTTCCGCAACAAGGCCAAGAGCCTGGAAGGGATGGCGCGCGCCGTGATGGTCCGGCATGGCGGCGCGATCCCGCGTACCATGGATGAGCTCACGAAACTCCCCGGTGTCGGCCGCAAGACGGCGAACGTGATCCTCGGCAATGCCTTCGACATCAACGCCGGCGTCGTGGTGGACACGCACGTCGCGCGGCTCTCGCACTTGATGGGCCTCACGCGTGAGACCGACCCGGTGAAGATCGAGCAGGACCTGATCCAACAATTCCCGAACGCGGAGTGGACGATGCTGTCGCACCTTTTGATCGAGCACGGACGCCGCGTGTGCATCGCACGGCGTCCGAAGTGCGGCGAGTGCGTGCTCGCCGATCTCTGTCCGTCGGCGCAGCCGTGAGCGGCGGCAAGCGGTACTGGCTGGTGAAGACCGATGCCGAGAGCTTCGCGTGGGGGGACCTGTGGAAGCTGCCGAAGCGCACCACGCGATGGGACGGCGTGCGCAATTATCAGGCGAGGAACATGCTGCGCGACGGGATGAAGAAGGGCGATCCCGTGTTCTTCTACCACTCGAACGCGGATCCCGGCGCGATCATGGGCGAGTGCGAGGTGGCGCGCGAGGCGTATCCCGATCCGACGGCGTTCGATAAGAAGGACGACCACTACGATCCCAAGAGCGATCCCGCGAACCCGGCCTGGTACGTGGTGGATCTCAAGGCGGTCGCGCCGTTCAAGCGTCCGGTGACCCTCACCGAGCTGCGCGGGTTGAAGGGACTGGAGAAGATGGTGCTGCTGCAGAAAGGGAGCCGGCTTTCGGTGATGCCGGTGACGGAGCAGGAATGGAAGATCGTGCACGCCATGGGCATGAAGTAGCCGCCGGGCGTCGCGCCGAGTAATTTCCCCTCTCGACCATCACTCCACTCCCACCGTGCCTTCCGTGAAGACAGCCACCTTCGAGACCAATCGCGGCCAGATCGTCGCCGAGCTCTATGACAAGGAAGCGCCGCTCACCGTCGCCAACTTCGAGAAGCTGGCGAACAGCAACTTCTACGACGGCGTGAAATTCCACCGGGTGATCGAGGATTTCGTGGTCCAGGGCGGCGATCCGTACTCGCGCGATCTGCCGGCGGGCGACCGGAAGATCGGCACGGGCGGCCCGGGCTGGCACATCAAGTGCGAGACCAAGGGGAACCCGCACACGCATCAATTGGGTTCGCTCTCCATGGCGCATGCCGGCAAGGACACCGGCGGCAGCCAGTTCTTCATCGTGCTGAGCGAGGCGAACACGAAGCACCTGAACGGCGTGCACACCGTGTTCGGCAGAGTCACGAAGGGGATCGACGCGGTGAAACAGATCAAGGCGAACGACACGATCACATCGGTGCGCGTCGCGTAGGCGCGCCCGCACACGTTCCGGGAGGCAGGCATGGCGGCACCGATGGAGGGAGACAAGGGAGCCGGATTCACCGGCTTGATCGTGGGAGCGCTGGTGCTGCTGCTGGCGCTGGGCGCGATCGTGCTGATGGTGAATAAGAAGTACGAAGGAGAGACTCCGCCAGCGGCGGCGCAGCCGTAGGGTCTACCCGCGGCAGTAGTTAGCAGGGGGCCCTTGATAACTGACGGGTCGGTCATTTAATTCCGGCGAATGTCCCGCAAGACCGCCGGTCGCACCCCGGCCCGATCCCCCGCCCGCGCCGACGCGCCACGCTGGCAGCGCAGGCCAGAAGAACGGCCCGGCCAGATCCTCGACGCCGCCCTCATCGAGTTCGGCGAGCGCGGTCTCGGACGCACCCGGCTCGATGACATCGCGCGCCGCGCCGGCGTCGCCAAGGGCACCATCTATCTCTACTTCGCCACCAAGGACGAGCTCTTTCGCGCCATGGTGCGCCACGTCACCGGCCGCGGCATCGCCGCCTTCGAGCAGAAGCACGCGGCCTCCGACGCCCCCGCCCTCGAACAGCTCCATGAGTACGTCACCGGTGTGTGGGAGCACGTGCGCAGCCCCGCCTTCCCGATCCTTTACCGCCTCACGATCGGCGAGCTCCCCGAGTTCCCCGACCTTCTCAAGTTCTACATCCACGAGACGGCCGAGCGCGCGCTGAAGGTGTGCTCCCAGATCATCCGCCGCGGCATCGCGCGCGGCGAATTCCGCCGCGTGGAGCCCGAGGCTGCCGCGCGCATGGTGCACGCCATGATCATCAAGCACGGCCACTGGTGCGCCCACCGCGAGGTCATCCCGTTCGTCGCGAAGGCATCCGACGCCAAGATCCTCGCCGAGATACTCGATTTCGTCGATCACGCCCTGGAACCGGGCGCCGCTCCCACCACGCGATCCCGCCGGAGAACCACCGCATGACCAGACTCGCTCTCCTCGCGCTGGCAGCCGCCATGGCCGCCGGCGGCGCTCACGCGCAGGACTCCGCGATCGCACACCCGCTCACGCTCGGCGACGCCGCACGTCTCGCCGCGCGCCGCAATGCGCAGGCTGAGCAGGCGCGCGACCGCGCCGATGCCGCCACCGCGCGCATCACCCAGCGGAAGTCCGATCTGCTCCCGCAGCTCTCCGCCTCCGCGCTGGAGAGCGGCGCCACGTTCAATACCGCCGCGCTCTTCCCGCCGCCGTTCACCTTCCCGGGCATCGATCCCAACGGCCAGGTCGTGGGTCCGCTCAATGCGCTCGACATGCGCGCGCGCCTCGAGCTCTCCGTGGTGGATGTCGCGGCCTACAAGCGCGTGTCCGGCGCCACCGCCGAAGCGGGCGCGAGCGCGGCCGACGCCGTGAACATCGGCGACGCGGCCGGCGAGCTCGCCGCGCGCGCGTACGTGAGGCTCCAGCGCGCCGAAGCGCTCGTCGGCGCGCGCGTGGCCGACTCGCTGCTCGCGGATTCGCTCCTGAGCATCGCGCGCGACCAGCTCAGCAGCGGCGTGGGCGTGGCGATCGACGTCACGCGCGCCAAGGTGCAGGCGAGCACGGTGCGCGCGCAGCTGATCTTCCAGCGCGCCGACCGCGACCGCTCGCGCCTTGACCTCCTGCGCGTGCTCAACCTGCCGCTCAGTACGCACCTCGAACTCGCCGATTCACTCGACCGTCTCCCCGCGCCGGCCGAACTGCCGAGCGAGAGCGCCGCGGTGAATACCGCGATGATGTCGCGCGCCGACCTCCGCGCCGCGATGCTGCAGATCGAAGCGTCGCAGACGGCCGTGTCCGCCGTGAAGGCCGAGCGGCTGCCGTCGCTCGGCGTGGGCGCGAGCTACGGCGCGATCGGCAAGAACGGCGCGTCGTACCTCCCCACGTACACCTGGGGCGTGCAGCTCCAGGTGCCGATCTTCGACGGACTGCGCCGCGAAGCGCGCATCGAGGAGAACAAGGCCGCGGTGCGTGAGGCCACCTCCAAGCAGCGCGCGCTCGTGCTCCAGGCATCGATCGAAGTGCGCGGCGGTCTCGACGATCTCGCGGCCGCGCGTGAACAAATGGCCGCGGCGCAGGAGCGGCTCGACCTCTCGACGCTCGAGGTGACGCAGGCGCGCGAGCGCTTCGTCGCCGGCGCCTCCGGCAATCTCGACGTGATCCAGGCGTCGTCGAACTTGAATACCGCGCGCAGCCAGCTCATCGAGGCGCTCGCGGCGTATCAGGCCGCGCGCGTGCAGCTCGCGCGCGCTGAAGGCACCGTCACCGCGCTCCCATAACCACCGCAGCTCAACCGTCTTCCCCGGTATACGTCCCATGGCGAATCCGAACGTCCCCGCAGCTCCCGACGCGCCGCTCTCCCGCAAGCGCCTCATCATGTATGGCGTGCTGGGCGTGGCGTTGATCGCCGCGTTGATCTGGGGGATCCCCACCTGGTACTACGCGCACACGCACGAGACCACCGACGATGCGCAGGTGGACGGGCACATCATTCCCGTGATCGCCAAGGTCGGCGGCTACGTCGACCGCGTGGCGGTGCAGGACAACGACTCGGTGCACAACGGCTCAGCTGCTCGTGTCGATCGACAGCGCCGAGTACCGCGTGAAGCTCGAGCAGGCCGACGCCGATCTGGCGGCGGCGCGCGCGATGGCGGGCACCCGCGGCGGACAGGGACAGGCCGGCGCGGCGGTCGCGAGCGCGGCCGGACAGCGCTCGGCCGTGGATGCGCAGATCGATGCCGCGCGGGCGAATCTCGTCAAGGCGCAGTCCGATCTCACGCGCGCCAAGGAACTCGTCGCGAAGCAGATCGTGAGCGCGCAGCAAGTGGATGCGGCGCAGGCCGCGTACGATGCGGCCGCCGCACAGGTGCGCGCGCTGGAGCAGCAGGCGGCGGCGGCGAACGCCGGCGTGAGCGGCGCGCAGGCCGGACTTCGCATGGCCGACGCGCGCGTCGCCGCGATGCAGGCCTCGCGCGACAACGCGGCGCTCCAGCTCTCGTACACGTCGATCTTCGCTCCGGCGACGGGCACCGTCGCGAAGAAGCTCGTCGAGATCGGCCAGCTCGTGCAGGCCGGCCAGCAGCTCATGTCCATCGTCGCCGACACCGGCAGCTGGGTCACCGCGAACTTCAAGGAGACGCAGCTCGTCGGCATGCGCGTCGGCCAGCAGGTGGACGTGAAGATCGACGCGTACGGCGGCCTCACGGTGCAGGGCGAGGTCGAGAGTCTGTCGGCGGCCACCGGCGCGCGCTTCGCGCTGCTGCCGCCCGACAACGCCACCGGCAACTTCACCAAGGTCGTGCAGCGCGTGCCGGTGCGCGTGCGCGTCACGAAGGGACTCGGCCCCGCGAAACCGCTGCGCCCCGGCATGAGCGCCGTGGTGAGCGTGAAGACCAAGTAGCCGGCACGCGCCGGAGCGAACATGACGATCACCGCCGCACGCGCCGCCGAGATCGCGGCCGACCCGCGTTACAAGAATCGCTATCTCATCGCGATGGTGGTGACGCTCGCGGCCGTGCTCGAACTGATCGACACGTCCATCGTGAACGTCGCGATCCCCGACATGATGGGGAACCTCGGCGCCACGCTCGACGAGATCGCGTGGGTCTCCACCGGCTACATCATCGCGAACGTCATCGTCATCCCGATGTCGGGGTGGCTCTCGGGCTGGTTCGGCCGCCGGCGGTATCTCGCCGGCTCGATCGCGATCTTCGTGGTCGTCGAGCTTCTTCTGCGGCGCGGCCGGTTCGCTCTGGGGTCTCGTGTTCTGGCGCGTCATCCAGGGACTCGGCGGCGGTGCCCTGCTCTCCACCGCGCAGGCGACGCTCTTCGAATCGTTCCCGCCGGAGGAGATGGGCATCGGTCAGGCGATCTTCGGCGTCGGTGTGATGGTGGGCCCGACGATCGGCCCGACGCTCGGCGGCTGGATCGTGGACAACTACACGTGGCCGTGGATCTTCTACATCAACGTGCCGCTCGGCATCTTCGCGTTCTTCATGGTGCTGGCGTACGTGAAGAACGCCTCGCACCAGGAGCGCGCCGACACCATCGACTTCGTCGGGCATCCTGCTGCTGGCCACGTGCGTCGGTTCGCTGCAGTGGATGCTCGAGCGCGGCGAGCGCAACGACTGGTTCGATTCCAAGTTCATCACCGGCGCTCGCCATCACCTCGGCCGTCGCCGGCATCCTGCTCGTATGGTACGAACTGCGTATCGATGAACCGGTCATCAATTTCCGCGTCTTCAAGAGCCGCCAGCTCACCGCCGGCGTGGCGTTCGCGGCGTTCATGGGGCTCGCGCTGTACGGCTCGGTGTTCGTGCTGCCGATCTTCCTGCAGACCCTGCACGGATTCACCGCGTGGCAGACCGGCCGCGTGATCCTGCCCGGCGCGCTCGCCTCCGCGGTGACCATGGCCTTCGTGGGCCGGAACGCCGCGAAGCTCGACGCGCGCATCACGGTGGTGATCGGCTCGTTCCTCTTCCTCGCCTCGATGTACAAGATGTCCATCATCACGATGGACGTCGGCGTGGGCGACCTGTTCTGGCCGCTCATTCTGCGCGGCGTGGGGCTGGGCCTGATCTTCGTGCCGCTCACCGGCGCGACCATGGCCGACCTCAAGGATTCGGAACTGCCGCAGGGAACGGGCATGTTCAACCTCACGCGCCAGCTGGGCGGTTCGCTCGGCATCGCCATCATGGCCACGCTGCTCACGCGCTTCATGGTCGTGGAGAAATCGCTCCTCTCGGAGCACGTGGTGAGCGGCGATCCGCAGGTCGTCGCGCGCCTCACCGGCACGGCGCACGCGCTCGTGGCGCGCGGCATGGACCCCGCGCAGGCCCAGCACGCGGCGCTCGCGATCCTCGACCGCCAGGTGCAAGCACAGGCGAGCGTGCTCGCGTTCTCCAAGATCTATCTCCTCAGCGGCATTTTGCTCGTGGCGGCGCTGCCGGTGCTGCTGCTCTTCCGCACAGGCAAGTCGAAGCGCAACGCCGGCCCGGCGCACTGACCCCCGCCCTGACGCGCACGGCCGTACCCCCCTATCATCACAGGCATGACCGAAGCACTGCCATCCCGGGACGACGCCCTGGCGATCGTCCACGAGTACACGGCCAGCGATTCGCTGCGGAAGCACATGCTGGCCGTCGAGGCCGCGATGCGCGCCTATGCCGCGAAGTTCGGCGAGGATGAGCACCGCTGGGGGCTCGCGGGCCTGCTCCATGATTTCGACTATGAGCGCTTTCCCAACGCTGCACACGCGGCGGACGCCGAGCATCCCGCCGAGGGGGTGCGCCTGCTGCGCGGCCGCGGCTATCCCGAGGATGTGCTCCAGGCGATCCTCGGCCACGCGACGTACACGGGCGTGCCGCGCGAGACGCGCATGGCGAAGACGCTCTTCGCCGTGGACGAGCTGACGGGATTGATCACCGCATCGGCCCTGGTGAAACCCACCCGCAGCGTACACGACGTAGAGGCCCCGAGCGTGCGAAAGAAGATGAAGGACAGAGCGTTCGCGCGCGGCGTCAGCCGCGAGGACGTGATCCAGGGCGCCGAGGAACTCGGCGTCGCGCTGGATGACCACATTGCTTTCGTGATCGTCGCGATGCGCGGCGTCGCGCCCACGCTCGGCCTCGCCGGAACGCCGGCCGCCGGCTGAGCGCCAACGCTCCCGCGGCGAAGCGCGTACTACACATGGCAACGCACTCGATCTCCGGGCCGGGACATGCCGGTCCGGCATCGCCCGATCCAGCGTCCGAGCGTGATCTGGCGCTCGCGGCGCAGCGGGGCTCGTCGGAAGCATTCGCCGAGCTGGTGCGCCGCCACCAGCGCCGGGCGTACACGGTAGCGCGGGCGATCTCCGCCACGCACGAGGACGCCGAGGATGCGGTGCAGGAAGGGTTCCTGCATGCGTACCAGGCGCTGGAGCGGTTCCGGCCCGACCAGCCGTTCGCGGCATGGCTGAGCCGGATCGTGGCGAACGCCGCGCTGGACATCGCGCGGCGCCGGAAGGTGCGGGTGGCGGAGGCGCTCACGGAGCAGATCGCGCATCCGTTCCGCGATCCGGGCATCGACGACGAATTGCGCCGACGGCTGGCCGAAGCGCTCGACACGCTGACGCCGCCGCAGCGCGCGGTGATGGTGTTGCACGATGTCGAAGGATTCACGCACGCCGAGATCGGCGGGCTGTTGGAGATACCCGAAGGGACGGCGCGCGCGCACTTGCACCACGCGCGTGCGGCGTTGAGAAAGACTCTGAGCGACCTGCGAGGATGAAATGAGCGATGACTATCGGATCGGGCCCGAGGGCCGCGACGACGACGTGACCCGCGCTCTGCGCCGGATGTACGCGGCGCCGGAGGGCGAGGCCTATTGGAGCGAACTCGAGCGCCGCGTGCTCGCGCGCGTCGCGGGCGCTCCCGCGGGCGACGCCGCCGATTCGTGGTGGCTGTCGCTCTCGCGCTGGGCGACGCCCGGTCTCATCGCGGCGGCCCTCGCCATGATGGTGGCCGGCGCCACGCTGTGGCGCGCGCGCGAGACGCGCGAGCGCACGGAGCTCGAGGCGTTGCTCCTCCACGAGAACCCTCCGCTTGCCCAGTTGAGCGCTGTCGCCGGCTCGAAGCCGGACAACGAGGCGGTGCTCCGTTATGTCCTCACGCCCTGACCGGATACCGTTCATGCAACGTCCCAAAGAGATCGCGCTCGCACTGCTGGCCGGCGCATTAGTGACCGGCGGAGCCCTTGGCTTCGCCGCCGGCCACCTCATCGACGCGCGCGCCGACGCCCCCGGGGCGCCCGGCGCGATGCGCCATTACATCGCCGCGCAACTGGACCTCTCGGCCGCGCAGACGGCGCAGCTCGATTCCATCCTGGACGAGCGGCGCATGGTGATGACCAAGATCGCCGCGCCCGTGAAGCCGCAGCTCGACTCCGCGCGCATCGCCGCGCGTAAGCAGATCATGGGCATCTTGAACCCCGACCAGCAGAAGCGATTCCAGGAGTTGATGGCGGAACACGATCGCGCCTCGGAGGCCAATCGCAAGTGAGATCCCGCTATCTGGCGCTCGCGGTGTTCGCCGCGGCGCCCCTGTCCGCGCAGGTCGCACCGGATACCGGCGCACATCCGATCCCACTCAGCGAAGCGATCCAGTTGGCCGTGAAGAACAATCCGGCCACGGTCACCGCGCGCGGGGGCATCCAGAATTCCGAGGCCGGCGTGCACTCGGCCTGGTCGGCGTTCATCCCAAGCCTCACGGTGAACACCTCCAGTTCGTCGCTCAGCCCCGCCTCGAGCCGCGTGAACACCACCACCGGCCAGGTGATCTCGGGCAAGTGGCAGACCACGCAAGGCTTCAACTTCGCACTCGATCTCTTCGATGGCGGCCGGCGCATCTTCGACATCTCGCAGGCGCGAGCGAATCTCGGCGCCGCGGTCGCGGGTGAGAACGCGCAGAACTGGCAGATCGCGTATCTCGTGAAGCAGCAGTACTACGCCGTGCTCGCCGCGCTGGAGGAGAAGCGCGACGCCGAGGCCGCGCTCGACCAGGCCAATCAGCAGATGAAGATGTCCGTGCTGATGGTGCAGGCGAAGACGGCCATTAAATCGGATTCGCTGCGCTCGCTCATCCAGGTGGGCAACGCGCAGCTCGGCATCCTCACCGCGAACAACGATCTGCAAACGGCCAACGCGGCGCTCACGCGTCTCGTGGCCACCAAGATCACCGTGACGGCGATCCCGTCCGACACGCTCGGGCAGCCGCAGCTCGCGGCCGACAGCGCGCAGATCGCGCAGTATGCGGCGGTGGGCCCGCTCGTACAACAGGCCACGGCGTCGCTCGAGGCGGCCAAGAGCGGATCGCAGGCGGCGCGCTCGCAGTGGTTCCCCACGATCTCCATGTCGTACGGCCGCAACCGCGTGGCCGCCGACAGCGTGTTCAGCTTCTCGCCGAGCGATTACTCGTACAGCGGGCAGCTCCGCTTCTCGGCGTCCTTCCCGATCTTCAACCAGTGGCAGCGTGAATCGAGCATCGTCGCGGCCGACGTGACCGCGATGATCGCCGATGCGACGCTGCGCGACACCAAGTTCGCGGCGCAGCAGAGTCTCGTGCAGTACCTCGGCGCGCTGCAGACGGCGCAGGAGCAGATCAGGATCCAGCTCGTCTCCGTCGCCGCGGCAGAGGAAGACCTCCGCGTGCAGCAGCAGCGGTACCAACTCGGCGCGGGGACGATCCTCGACGCTCTGACATCCCAGACCACTTTGAATCAGGCGCGCTTCCTGCTCATCCAGGCGCGCTTCAACTACCGCGTGGCCAAAGCGCAGCTCGAAGCGCTGATCGGTCGCGAACTGTGAGGATCCGCCACGTGAAGAAGCGCACCATCTCCCTCCTGGTCGTCGCGTTCGCCGCCGCCGGCTGCAAGAGCAAGGCGCCCACCGGCCCCGTCGTGCAGACCGCCCAGGTCATGCGCCAGGACATCGTGGTCGATGTCGAGGCGACCGGCGTCGTCACGCCGATCAATCCCGTGCAGGTGAAGTCCAAGGCCTCCGGCACCGTGCTCAAGATCTACGTCGAGTCGGGCTCGCTGGTGAAGACCGGCGCGCTCCTCGTGAAGATCGACCCGCGCATCCCGCAGAATACGTACGATATGGCCGCCGCCGCGGTGAAGGCCGCCGAGGCCAACGTTGCGGTCACGAAGACACAGTTCATGCGCGACTCGACGCTCTTCAAGAACGGCGTTCTCACATCGACGGACATGGAGGCCGCGCAACTCGCCTACGCGAACGCGTCGTCGCAGCTCGTGGCGGCGCGCACCAATCTCGACAACGCGTCCATCGCGCTCGAGGATGTCACGATTCGCGCGCCGGCCTCCGGCACGGTCATCGAGCGCGACGTCTCCGAGGGGCAGGTGATCGCGTCGGCGACCGGCAATGTGAGCGGCGGCACGACGCTGCTCGTCATGGCCAACCTCGCGCAGATCATGGACAGCACGCTCGTGGCCGAGAGCGACATCGGCAACGTGAAGGCGGGGCAGAGTGCCACGATCAAGGTGGACGCGTATCCCAATCGCGTCTTCCGCGGCACGGTGCAGAAGATCTCGCCGCAGGCCACGGTGCAGCAGAGCGTCACGATGTTCCCGGTGTTCATCAAGATCGACAATCAGGATGGCGCGCTCATGCCCGGCATGAACAGCGACGTGTCGATCCTCGTGGAGCAGCGGGACAACGCGCTCGCCGTGCCGAACGACGCCGTGCGCAGCCCGAAGGACGCGCGCGCCGCCGCGAAGGCGCTCGGACTGGACGTGAACGCCGTGATGGCCGCGCTCGGCGGCGGCCGCCGCAACGGCGACAGCGCGGGCAGCGCCGCCACGGTGAGCGTGTCGCAATCGCAGTGCGATTCGATCAACGCCGTGATCGCCAAGCATCCTACGCAACAGAAGCAGATGCAGACGCTGCGCGATTCGATGCAGGCCGGCGGCGACCGGCAGGCGCTCGGCGCGAAGATGCGCGCGGTGTACGACACGCTGCACATCGATGCGGGCTCGGCGCGCGCGTGCGCACAGCTCCGGCGCACCAGCGCCGGCGGCACGCAGCTCGCGATGGGCGGCAGCGAGGAGTCGAACCCGGGCAATACCCGCCCGCGTCCGGGCCTTGTGTTCGTCCAGCAGAATGGCACCTATGTGCCGAAGATCCTCACTCTCGGCGTCGGCAACTACGACGTGACGCAGGTGTTGAGCGGGCTCGCCGAGGGCGACAAAGTGGCGCTCATCAACGCCGCGATGCTGCAGGCGGCGCGGCAGGATCTGCAGGCGCGCATCCAGAGCCGCATGGGGCTGCCCGGCGTGAGCCAGCAGGGCAACGCCGGCGGCGGCACCAAGACGGGCGGCGGCGGTGGCGGCGGCCAGAAGGGCGCGACGCCGGCCGCGGCCGCGACTCCCACGCAGGCGGCGCCGCCCGCGCCGCCGCCGGCGCCACGCCCGGGGAATCCGTAACATGATGATCGGCGAGACCATCGCCGTCGCGCTCATCGCGCTTCGGGCGAACAAGCTGCGGTCGGCGCTCACGATGCTCGGCATCGTGATCGGCGTGGCGGCCGTGATCGCGGTCGTCGCGCTCGGGCGCGGCGCCCAGCAGGCCGTGAACGATCGGATCGCTGCGCTCGGCACCACGCTCCTCTCGGTTGTGCCCGGCCAGGTGTTCACCGGCGGCATCGCGTCGTCCAGCGATCGCGCGCGACTGCCGGTGGATGACGCCACCGCGCTGCAGGAGCAGGGGACGCTCTTCCTCGCGGTCGAGCCCGAGATGTCGCGCACGCTGCAGGTGCAGTGGCGCCGCACGAATACCAGCACCACGATCATCGGCGCGACCGCGAACTACGGCGACGTGCGGAAGTACACCGTCGCGCCGGCGAACGGCCGCATGTTCACGACCCAGGAGGATGAGGGGCGCAAGCGCGTCGCCGTCCTGGGCGCCACCACAGCCAACAACCTCTCCCCCGGCGCACCGAATGCGCTCGTGGGCGAGATGATCCGCATCAGCGGCATCGAGTTCCAGGTGATCGGCATCTTCGACACGAAGGGCGCGGCCGGCTTCAACGATCCGGACGATCAGGTCGTGATCCCGATCAACACGGCGCGCTTCCGCGTGTTCGACACGATCTATCTGCGCACGATCAGCGTCGTGGCGCCGAGCGAGGCGATGATCCCGGAGACGATGACCGAGATCGAGCGCATCCTGCGGCGGCAGCACCGGATCCCCAGCGGGCGCGACGACGATTTCCAGATCCGCAGTCAGGCCGACTTCCTGAACACGCTGTCGTCCACCACGCAGGTATTCGGCCTGTTGCTCGGCGGCATCGCCGCGGTAAGTCTCCTCGTGGGCGGCATCGGCATCATGAACATCATGCTCGTGTCCGTCACCGAGCGCACGCGCGAGATCGGCGTGCGCAAGGCGCTCGGCGCCACCAAGATGAACATCCTGCTGCAGTTCCTGATCGAGGCCGTGGTGCTCTGCGTGCTCGGGGGCGCGTTCGGCATCCTGCTTGGGGCCGGTGGCGCGATCGGCATGCGATACGGATTCCATTGGAACACCGACGTGGCGCCCGCATCCGTGATCCTGGCGTTCCTGTTCTCGGCGCTCGTGGGCGTGGTATTCGGCGTGTGGCCGGCCAGACGAGCGGCGCAGATGGACCCGATCACGGCACTGCGGTACGAATAGAACGGCGGACTACCGGGAACCGATTACCGGGAACCAATGAAGCATGACAATACATGGCATCACGACATTGCTCGACGTCGTGATGCCATGTGTTGTCATGCCTCACCGGTTCCCGGCAACCGGTTCCCGGCTGTGTAGTTAGAGCCCCCGCCCTTGCCCGCCTCGCGTCCGGATAGGCATCCTCTACCCGTGCCGAAACCTGTCCAAATCGAGGCGCCTGCGCGCTCCACTGCGCACGCCGCGTTCGTAGTGAATGGCGAGCGCCGCGAGATCGCCTTCGCTCCCAACAAGACGCTCCTCGAGGTCATTCGCGAGGACCTCGCACTCACCGGCACGAAGCACGGTTGTGAGCTCGGCGAGTGCGGCGTGTGCACGGTGCTCGTGGACGGCGCGCCCGTTCTCTCCTGTCTCGCGCTCGCGTCGCAATACGCCGAGCGCCGCATTGAGACAGTGGAAGGCATGGCCGACGGCGGCGTACTGCATCCGCTGCAGCAGGCCTTCGCCGAGCTCGGCGCCGCGCAGTGCGGCTATTGCACGCCCGGGTTCCTGCTCGCGGCGCAGGCGCTGCTCGCGTCGAATCCGCATCCCTCGCGCGAGGAGATCAAGGAATCGCTCGCCGGCAATCTGTGCCGCTGCACGGGCTATCTGAAGATCTACGAAGCGGTGGAGCTCGCCGCCGGCTGGATGGAGAGCGCGCGTGGCTGACGCGCCGCGCAAGTTCCAGGTAGTGGGCACGCCGGCCGCGAAAGTGGACGGCGGCGCGAAGGTCACCGGCCAAACATTGTTCGCCGACGATCTCGTGCTGCCGCGCATGCTCCATTGCAAACTGCACCGCTCGCGCCACGCGCACGCGAAGATCATTCGCGTCGATACGCGCCGCGCGTCCGCGCTGCCCGGCGTGATCGCGGTGCTCACCGGCGACGCGCTGCCTATTCCATTCGGCATCCTCCCATCTCGCAGGACGAGCACGCGCTCTGCCAGGACGTCGCGCGCTTCGTGGGCGATCCGATCGCGGCGGTCGCCGCTACCGACGAGATGATCGCCGAAGAGGCGTGCCGCCTCATCGAGGTGGAGTACGAACCTCTCAAGAGTATCGAGAGCGTTGACGACGCGATCGCGAACCCAGCGCCGCAGCTCCACGAGTACGCCGACCGCGGCAACATCCACAAGGAGATCGCGCTCGATTTCGGCGGCGTGGACGAAGCGATGAAGAACGCCGACTACATTGCCGACGACATGTTCTTCTACGAGGGGAACACGCACCTCGCGATGGAGCAGCACGCGTCGCTCGCGCAGTGGAGCACCGATGGCAAGCTCACGGTGTGGAGCAGCACGCAGACGCCCCATTACCTGCACCGCGCCCTCGCGCGCGTGCTCGAGATGCCGGCGGCGCACGTGCGCGTGATCGCCACGCCCAACGGTGGCGGCTTCGGCGGGAAATCCGATCCGTTCAATCACGAAGTGGTGGTCGCCGAGCTCGCGCGCCGCACCGGGCGCCCCGTGAAGATCTGCCTCACGCGCGAGGAAGTGTTCCTCTGCCACCGCGGCCGCCACCAAGTGCTCATGCGCGTGCGCACCGGCGTGAAGAACGATGGCCGCATTGTCGCGATGGACTTCGCGACCTTCCTCGACGGCGGCGCGTACGGCAGCTACGGCGTGGCGAGCACGTACTACACGGGCGCGCTGCAAACGGTGACGTACGAGATCCCCGCGTACCGCTTCCGCGGGCTGCGCGCGTTCACGAACAAACCGCCCTGCGGCCCAAAGCGCGGCCACGGCACGCCGCAGCCGCGCTTCGGCCAGGAAGTACAGCTCGACAAGATCGCCGAGCATCTGCAGCTCGATCCCGCCGACATGCGCCGCAAGATCCTCCAGCCCGCGAACTCGCGTCACCGCGAATTGGCTGCGCGTCGGCTCCATGGGGCTCGGCCCGGCCATCGACGCCGCAGTGAAGGCCAGCGGCTGGCGCGAAAAGTTCCGCAAACTCCCCTTCGGCCGCGGCGTCGGCATCGCCTGCTCCAGCTACATCTCCGGCGCGAATCTGCCCATCTACTGGAACCAGCTCCCGCACTCGAGCGTGCAGCTCAAGCTCGACCGCTCGGGCGGCGTCACCGCCTTCTGCGGCAGCACGGACATCGGCCAGGGCTCGGACACGATGCTCGCGATGTTCGTCGCCGAAGTACTCGGCATCGAAGTGGTGGATGTTCGCGTCGTCACCGGCGACACGGACCTCACGCCGGTCGATCTCGGCTCGTACTCGTCGCGCGTCACGCTCATGACCGGACAAGCCGCGATCCAGGCGGCCGAGCGCGCGCGCGACGCAGTCGCCGCACCCGTCGCAAAGAAACTCGGCGTGCCCATGGAGCGCATCGTCTTCTCGCACCGCCGCGTGTTCGACAGCGAGGATCCCGAGCGCGGCATGGAATTCGCCGAAGCCGTGCGCATCGCCGAGAGCGCGCTCGGCGCGATCGGCAGCACGGGATCGTACACGCCGCCGAAATCACCGGGCCGCTACAAGGGCGCGGGCGTGGGTCCGTCGCCCGCGTACTCGTACTCGTGCGCGGTGGCCGAAGTGGAAGTGGATCCCGACACCGGCATCGTGCGCGTGCCCAAAGTGTGGATCGCGCACGACATTGGCCGTGCGATCAATCCGACGCTCGCGATCGGACAGGTGGAGGGCTCGGTGTACATGGGCCTCGGTGAAGCGCTCATGGAGGAGATGACGTATCGCGATGCCGAACGGAACGTGGTGCACCACCACCCGAGCATGCTCGAGTACAAGAGTCCCACGACGATGGAGATGTGCGACGTCGAGACCATTCTGATCGAGGAGCCCGAGGCGGGCGGTCCGTTCGGCGCGAAGGAGGTGGGCCAGGGTCCGCTGCTGCCGATCCCGCCGGCGGTGGCGAACGCGGTGTACGACGCCGTGGGCGTGCGCGTGGACTGCGTGCCGTGCCAACCGCACATGGTGCTGCGCGCACTGCGCGATAAGCAGAAGGGAAAGGCGCCGCGCTTCGGTCCGACCAAAGTGCCCGAATACAAGTTCCCCGATGCCGCGCCCATTCTCACGCCGGCGCAGGGCGGCGATGGCCGCGAGGCCGACGAGCGCGCGCACAGCGAAGTGGGCGGCCCGGCGGACGCACCGCTCGCCGCGGGATCGCGCTAGTGCTGCGCCTGCCGCGTTTCACTCTTGTGGAGCCGCGCACGCTGGCCGACGCGGTGCGTGCGCGGGCCGACGCGGGCGATGATGCGATGTACGTGGCCGGCGGCACGGATCTCTGGCCGAACATGAAACGACGCCAGATGACTCCCGCGACGGTGATCGCGCTCTCGCGCATCAAGGAACTCGCCGAGATCCGCATCGCGAGTGATGGCGGCGTCACGATCGGCGCCGGCGCGTCGCTCGAAGCGGTGGCGCGCCACCCGCTGGTGCGCGCGCAGTACGCCGCCGTCGCGCACGCGGCCGAGGTGGTGAGTACGCCCACCCTGCGCCACATGGGCACCATCGGCGGCAACCTGCTCCTCGATACGCGCTGCAACTATTACGATCAAACGGAAGAATGGCGCCGCTCCATCGACTACTGCATGAAGAAGGACGGCAAGATCTGCTGGGTGGCGCCATCGAGCCCGCGATGCTGGGCCGTGCAAAGCTCCGACGGAGTGCCCGTCGCCGTCGCGATCGGCGCCTCGGTGACGCTCGCGAGCGCGCGCGGAGAGCGCACCATGCCCGCCGCCGATCTCTACGCGAACGATGGCATCGCCTATCTCACCAAGCAGCCCGATGAGTTGCTCGTGTCATATCATCTGCCGCCGCCGAACGGCTGGCGCGCCAGCTATCACAAGCTGCGCCGGCGCGGCTCGTTCGACTTCCCGGTGCTCGGCGTGGCCGCATGGGTGTCGCGCGCGAACGATGGCATCGTGAAGAACGCCCGCATCGTGCTCGGCGCGGTCGCCTCGCATCCGCAGGAGATCCCCGAGTCCGCCGCCGCGATCATCGGCTCGCGCCTCGAGGAGAACGCCATTGCCGCCGCGGCCGACGCCGCGTATCGCCCCGCGAAACCGATGGACAACACCGACTACACGCTCGCGTGGCGCAAAGAGATGGTGCGCGTGCACGTGCATCGCGCCCTCGCGGAGATCGCCGCCACCAGATGAGCGAGCCCACCGGACCGCAGACGCCGCCGATCCCACCGACGGCGATCCCGACCACCACCGCCACCTTCCCCGTCACCGGCGCATTCCCCAAGGCGTTCGACCGGCACAGGGTGGAGGTGAAACCGGTGGGCCGCCGGCTCGCCATCCTCTCGCTCACGGCGCTTGGCGTGGTGTATGGCGACATTGGCACGAGCCCGCTGTACGCGCTCAAGGAATGCTTCGGCCATACGCTGGGCCTCGAGCCCACGCCGTCGAACGTGTATGGCGTGCTCTCGCTCATCCTGTGGTCGCTGATGCTCGTCGTGAGCTTCAAGTACATCCTCTACATCATGCGCGCCGACAATGGAGGCGAGGGCGGGATCCTCGCGCTGCTGGCGCTCATCCAGCGCCGCATGGACCCCCTTCACAAGCGCGCGTTCATGGTGCTCACCACGCTCGGACTCTTCGGCGCCGCCTTGCTCTACGGCGACGGCATCATCACACCCGCCATCTCGGTGCTCGGCGCGGTGGAAGGCCTCGAGGTCGCGAGCCCGCTGCTCGCCCACCTCGTCGTGCCGTTCAGCCTCGTGATCCTCGCCCTCCTCTTCGCCGTGCAGCGCTTCGGCACCGATCGCATCGGCAAGGTGTTCGGACCGATCATGCTCGTCTGGTTCAGCGCCATCGGGATCTTTGGAACGATGGAGATCGCGCGCGAGCCGGCGATCCTCGCGCGCGATCAATCCGTGGTACGGCGCGCGATTCTTCGTGGAGAACGGCCTGATCGGCTTCCTCACGCTCGGCGCCGTGGTGCTGTGCGTCACCGGCGCCGAGGCCCTCTACGCCGACATGGGCCACTTCGGCCGCCGGCCCATTCGCGCGGCGTGGTTCTTCGTCGGGCTGCCCGCCCTGCTGCTGAACTATTTCGGACAGGGCGCGCTGTTGCTGCGCGACGGTTCGGCGGCGGCGAACCCGTTCTTTCGGCTCATCCCGGAGCCGATGCTCTATCCGATGGTGG
The DNA here is from genome assembly GCA_963716745.1 of uncultured Gemmatimonadaceae bacterium. Lineage (GTDB taxonomy): Bacteria > Gemmatimonadota > Gemmatimonadetes > Gemmatimonadales > Gemmatimonadaceae > DATKOH01. The sequence continues at coordinate 2,432,155 of OY970320.1, read as the reverse complement.
CGCTCGCCACCATCGCGGCGATCATCGCGTCGCAGGCGTTGATCTCGGGCGCGTTCTCGCTCACGCAGCAGGCCATGCAGCTCGGCTACTCGCCGCGGCTCAAGGTGGTGCATACCTCGAAGCACGAGGCCGGCCAGATCTACATCGGCGAGGTGAACATCGCGCTCGCGGTGGGCTGCCTCGCCCTCGTGGTGGGCTTCCGCTCCTCCTCGAATCTCGCCGCGGCATATGGCATTGCGGTCACCGGCACGATGGCGATCACGACGGTTCTCTTCACCGTGATCGCGCGGCAGCAGCTCGACTGGCCGCGCTGGCGCGCACTCCTCTTCCTCGTGTTCTTCCTCACGATCGACATGAGCTTCCTCGCGGCGAACGTGGTGAAGATCGAACATGGTGGCTGGTTCCCGCTGGCGGTGGCCGCGGGCGTGTATGTGATGCTCACCACGTGGAAGCGCGGGCGCGCCGAGGTGCAGCAGATCCTGCGCGAGGCGAGCCTGCCGATCGACCAGTTCCTCGAGAGCGTACGTCTGGGGAAGCCGGTGCGCGTGCGCGGCACCGCCGTGTTCCTCACGTCGGACACGCAGGGCGCGCCGGTGGTGCTGCTGCATCATCTCAAGCACAACAAGGTGCTGCATGAGCAGGTGATCCTCCTTTCGGTGATCACCGCCGGCGTGCCGGAGGTGCCCGTGCAGGAGCGCACCGACGTCACCGTGCTCGGCGACGGATTCTACCGCGTGATCGCGCGCTACGGATTCATGCAGACGCCCAACGTGCGCGAGGTGCTCGGCCTGTGCGCGCCCGCCGGCATCACCATGCGGCCAGGCGACACGAGTTATTTCCTTGGACGCGAGCAGCTGATCCCCACCGGCTCGTCCAAGATGCCGCTCTGGCGCAAGAAGATCTTCGTGATCATGTCGCGCAACGCGCGCGCCGCTACGGAATTCTTCGGCCTGCCGCCCAATCGCGTCGTCGAGCTCGGCGCGCAGATCGAGTTCTGATGCGCCGCGGCGCGGCGCTCGCCGCGCTGATCGTGATCGTCGCCGCGGCCGGCGACGCGCAGGAATCCACCGATCCGCACAGCGCGCAACCCGAACGGCCCACCGTGGCCACGCACGCGTACACCGTCTGGCCCGGGTATTCGGAGGTGGAGTTCGGATTGGAACTCGACGAACTCGCCGGCACCGAGACGTTCTCCACGCCCACGACGTACAAGGTGGGGATCACGCATCGCACGCAGATCGAAGCGACGTTCTCGTGGGCGAGTCAAAGCGGAGGGAGCACGGCGCAGGGATTCAGCGATCTCGTGCTCGCGTTCAAATGGCGGGTCACGGATTCACTGCCGCTATTCGGGGCCTTCGCGATCCAGCCGGCGCTGCGGCTTCCCGTCGGCGCCGCAGCGTTCACCTCGGATGACTATGTGGGCTCGCTCTTGCTCATCTCCAGCCAGAAGATCGGGCCGGTGGAACTCGATCTGAACTTCGGTGCCTTCATTCCGATCACGAGCGGTGACTTCCCGCATCTCGGCGACGCTCTGGACTGTGTCTACCGGCGGGCCTGTGCGTGGGAATTTCGGGTGGACCGCCGAGCTGTACGGTTACCCGGGCACCAGCGGCGCCGGCAGCGAAGGGCCGCTCGTCGGATTGCTCGTGGCGCCCACATTCCAGATGCACGATTGGTTCGTGCTCGACGCCGGCGTGATCTTCCCGGTGAGCGGCCCCCAACCGCACTCGATATTCGCGGGGCTCACGTGGAATGCGGGACACTTCTAGACGACAACGGCGGGCTGTCGGCTGTCGACTGTCGCTAACTGCGAGCATGGGTTCGCAGTTTCCGACAGCCGACAGCCAACAGCCCGCAGTTGTCGTTAGTGCGCCTTCACCACCACCGTGATCTTCTTCGCCTTGCGCAGCACCACGAACGTGTTGTCGCGGCCCGTGTCGAGCGAGACTGACGTCGTCTTGTTCTTCACCACGGCGCGCCCGTTCAGCGTGAGCACGACGTCGCCCGTCTTCACGGGCGACCATTCATCGGACGCTTCGAGCACCAGCAGTCCGTTCTCACTGCCCGCGCCGAAATAGCTCGCGAGCTCGTCGGTCACGGTGGTCATGCGCAGGCCGGGAAAATTGATGTCGGAGTCGCTGTTGTCGTCGTCGCTCATGACCGCCGCCCTGGGCGCCGCTGACGAGCCATAGCCGTAGCTCGAGTTCGAGCGTGCGCGCGCCGCGGCCTTCGAGTTGCCGCCGTTGCTCCGGCAGATCACCGTGCCGTCCCCGATCGTGTTGCACGTCATCGTGGAACCCGGAGCGTAATCATAGTTCATGCGCATGGGCGCCATCGGAGCCATTGGCGCCATTGGCGCCATGGGAGGCATTGGCGGCATTGGGGCGATCGCAACGTTCACGCGCCGCGACATGTTCGCCATATCCTCCGCATACTTGCTCCACGCGTTCGAGTTCTTCCCGTACAGGTCACTCGACTTCACGGTCGTGACCTTGAAGGTCTTGTAGCTCCCGTCCGTCCACACCTTCAGTTCCACGACGTCGCCGGGAGTGAGCGCGCTCAGCGTGCGCGTGAAGCGGCCCTGCTTCGCCCACACCAGCGAACCATCCTCGGCGTCCGCGGCATCCGCGGCCGGCACGCGCATGTCCACGCCATTGATCGCGGCGATGCGCATCCCTTCCTGGATCCCCGCCTTGTCCGACGGCCCGCCCGCGGTCACGCTCTCCACGAACAGTCCGAGCGTGTCGCGAATGCTTCCGCCGCCGAAGCCCAGGCCCACCGCCGCGCGGTCGCTGGACTTCTTCTTCATGCTGCCCTCGTTCAGATCGTCCATCGCGATGGTCTTCACCTTCACCGTCTTCGTGCTGCCGTTGCTGTAGACCACGAGCGTCACTTCATCGCCCGCCTTCAGGTCTGACATCGTGCGCACCAGACGGCGCGACATCAGGCCGTTCATCTCCGGCTCGCCCGCATTGGCCGGCGCGACCTTGAGCGATGTGCCGTTCACGGAGACGATCCGGTCGCCCTCCGTGAGCCCCGCCTTCTCCGCGGGCCCGTTCGGCGTCACGCTGGTGATCAGCAAGCCGAGCGTGTCGCGCTTGCCGCCGCCCGACGTATTGATGCCGAGCACCGCCCGGTCGCCCATGTCGTCGGAGCGCACGAACCGGTAATTGGAGGAGCGCGGCGTCGGCGCCGGCGTCGCGTCGGGCGTGACGACCTGTGCCTGCGCGCCCAGCGCGACGGTGAACAAACCGAGCATCAGTGCGGTGGACCGCATAGGAGCCTCTCGAGCAGTGGAAGGAATTGGCCTGCGCTGTCGATGATAGGTCACCGGACGGCCCCCGGGGGTTGCCGTTCGGTAGTGGCCCCGTTCCCGACCCTTCACAGGGGTGCGATATTGCGCCATGCCTGAGCCCACGGTCCAGCCCGACCTGCACACCTTCGCCCACCATTGGCAGGACGAAGCGGACGCCGCCTTCCTCTATCGTATCCTGAGTGGCGCGGAATCCGACGCCAAGAAGAAAGACCTCTACCTGAGACTCGCGGAGGTGGAGGAGCGGCACGTCACGATCTGGGGCGATCTGCTGACGCGGGGCGGCATGCCGCCCAAGCCATTCCGGCCCAGCGGCCGCGCGCGCGTTCTCGCGTTCCTGGGTCGGAGCTTCGGCCCCAAGTTCCTTTTGCCCATGCTGCTCGCGGAGGAAGGGCGCGAGGTGAAGGGCTATCTCGCGATGCACCGCGAGACGCCGGCGGGCGTCGCCGGCAAGAGCGAAGCGCTCACGCTCGCGCGCGAGAGCGCGGATCACGCGACCACCCTCGGCACGATCGCGGGCCGCGCCGGCGAGCCCTGGCACCGCGCCGAGAGCGGCGGGCTGCTGCGGAACGTCGTGTACGGGTTCAACGATGGGCTCACCGCGAACTTCGGGCTCGTCGCCGGGATGATCGGCGCCACCGCCGCGGCGCAGCACTACACCGTGGTGCTCGCGGGCGTGGCCGGCATCATCGCCGATGCGCTGTCGATGGGCGCCAGCGGCTATCTCGCGGCGAAGAGCGAGCGCGAAGTGTACGAGCACGAGATCGCGATGGAGAAGACCGAAGTGGAGCTGATGCCCGAGGTGGAGCGCGACGAGTTGGCGCTCATCTACGAGGCGAAGGGGATGAACCGCGAGGCGGCGCACTCGCTCGCGTCGGAAGTCATGAAGGACCCGCAGCGCATGCTGCACGAACAGGTGCAGGAGGAATTGAAGATCGGCGAAATGACGCTGTCGCCGTTGCGCGAAGGGTGGATCACCGGCATGGCGACCGCGGTAGGCGCGCTCATTCCAGTGTTGCCCTTCCTGTTCTTCACCGGCCTGCCCGCAATGATCACGTCGTTCGCGGTCGCGATGCTATCGCACTTCCTCGTGGGCGGTGCGCGCTCGGTGTTCACCGGACGCGGCGTGTTCCGCTCGGGGTTCGACATGCTCGTCGTGGGACTCGGCGTCGCGGTCATCGGCTACTACGCGGGCGAGTGGGTTGCGCAGCTCCTGAAGTGACCGCGCTCCCGTTCCGCCGCGACGGACGAACGCGCATATTGGAGTCACTCATCCCGGAGCGATCCACGCAGTGACCGAAGGCCTCATGTCCCAGCTGCAGACGGCGCTGGGCGATACGTATCATGTGGAACGCGAGATCGGCGGCGGAGGTATGAGCCGCCTCTTCCTCGCCACCGAGGCATCGCTCAACCGCCGCGTCGTGGTGAAGCTCTTGCCGCCGGAATTCGCGAGCGAAGTGAGCGCCGCGCGCTTCAAGCGCGAGATCGAGGTCGCCGCGCACCTGCAGCATCCACACGTCTTGCCCATCCTCTCCGCCGGCTCGAAGGACGGGCTGCTCTTCTACGTCATGCCGTATGTCGAGGGTGAATCGCTGCGGCACCGGCTCATGCGCGAACGGCCGCTGCCGGTGAGCGACGCGGTACGCATCCTCACCGAGGTCGCCGACGCGCTCGATTTCTCGCACGCGGCGGGCGTCGTGCACCGCGACATCAAACCCGAGAACATCCTGCTCGAGGGCAAGCACGCGGTGCTCGCCGATTTTGGCGTCGCACACGCGCTCGATTCCGCACGCAGCGGCGGCGCGCTCACCGGCACCGGCATGGGCATTGGCACACCCGGCTACATGAGTCCCGAACAGGCAAGCGGCGACAAGGGCGTGGATCCGCGCTCCGATGTGTACGCGCTCGCGGTGGTGGGCTATGAGATGCTCGTGGGCGTGCCGCCGTTCAGCGGACCCACTGCGCAGGCGGTGCTCGCGGCGCACCTCCGCGATGCGCCGCCCGCGGTCACGTCGCAGCGCAAGGACGTGCCCGCTCACGTGAGCGCGGCGATCGCGAAAGCGCTCGCGAAGGATCCGGCGCAGCGCTTCGCGACGGCGGGGGCGTTCCGCGATGCGCTCGCTTCGCAGTCCGCGACGCCGATGTCCGCTTCGCGCAAGCGGATCATCGGCGGCGTGGCCGCGGCGGCCGCGGCGGCCGTCGCCGCGCTCGTGGTGACCGCGCGCTCCACGAAGACGCTCGACTCCGACGTGATCGCGGTCGCGCCGTTCCAGGTGCTCGACCCCGCGCTCGCGCTCTGGCACGAAGGGCTCGTCGATGTCCTCTCGCGCAACTTCGACGGCGCTGGCGCGCTGCGCGCGGTGCCGCCTACGATCGTCATCCGCCGCTGGTCCGGACGCGACGACGCCGCGTCGGCGTCCGAGCTCGGCCGCGCGACCGGCGCCCGCCTCGTCGTCACCGGCTCGCTCGTGGCCAGCGGCAAGGACTCCGTGCGCATCCGCGCATCGATCGTGGACGCGAAGAGCGGCCGCCCGATCGCCGAGATCGAGCGCAAGGATCTGGCGTCGCAGATGGACCGGCTCACCGATTCGCTCTCGCTGGGGCTGCTGCGCGAACTCGGCCCGTCGCGCGGCGGCGCCAAGCTCTCATCCATCGGCTCGTCGTCGCTCGCCGCGATCAAGGCGTTCCTGCAGGGCGAGCAGTTCTACCGTCATGCGCAGTGGGACTCGGCCGCCGTCGCATATCAGCGTGCGATCGCGCTCGACTCCACCTTCGCACTCGCCCTCGTCCGGCTCTCGATAGTAGGCGGCTGGACCAAGGGCACCGCCGACGTGGCGTCGAACGAACTGGAGATCAGAGCCGGCCGATACAATCACGGCTTGGCACCACGCGAGAGCCTGCTCGTCGCGGCCAGCGCGTTGTTCGGCGACATTGGCAACACACCGCCCGATTACTTCACCCGCAGCAAGGAACTAGTGAAGCTGGCGAACGACGCTGTTCGCCGCTATCCGGACGATCCTGAGACCTGGCACGGACTCGCCGAGGTGCGCGAGCACATCGCGATCGGCGGCGACATTGAGGTGCCGCTCAGCACGGTGCTCGACGCCGAGCAGCGCGCCATCGCGCTGGATTCCGCGTATGCGCCGGCGTACATCCACGCCATCGAGGTGGCGTTCGCCACCGGGCAGCCGGCGCTCGCGCGAAAGCTGCTCGCCGATTTCGCGGTCGTGGCGCCGAGAGGTCAGCAGGCGGACGCGATGCGCTTGATCGCGCTCGCGGCCGACCCCGCGTCAGCCTGGAAGCCGGCGATGCAGGCCGCGGTCGACACGATGAGCTTCACGACTGGATTCCTCGCGAGCGTCAGCTCCGTCGACATGCTCGATGCGAAAGAGACCACCGTTCGCCTCGCCATGGCTTCCCTGCCAACGGTCATGACGCAGCCGGCCGCGGAGCGGAACAACAATTTGCAGGGGATCGGAGCGACGTTGGCGCAGCGCGGGCACGCGCGCGAGTCGGACTCGCTCTTCCGGCTCACCTTCGGCCGCCCGTTCACGGAAGCGGAGATCCGCACGCTCCATGCCGCCGAGTGGTGCGTATCGGGCGCGGCGGCGGCCGCGGAGTGCGACGCCGCCGGCGCCGCGACGTTGCGCGCACGCGCTGGGCTGCGCTTCTATCTGCCGTGGTGGGCGATCCGCGGTGACACCTCGAGTCTCAAGCTCAGCGTCCATCTCCTCGACTCCATGGCGAAGGCCGATTCCAGTCCATTCAAGGGCAGCCGGCTGCGCATGCAGTCGGGCGTCGCCAACGGGATGCTGCTGCTCGCCCGCCGTGATTCGGCGGGGGCGCTCCGCGCGCTCGATGCCCTGTCGGACACCACCTGCCGGGATTGCTACATGATCCGTCTTACGCACGCGCAGTTGATGGCGGCCCAGGGACGCCAGCGCGACGCGCTCGCGCTCGTGAACCGGCGCATGTTCACGTCCGCTACCGGCGCCTATGGCCTGCTGCAGTTCGAGCGTGGCAAGCTCGCCGAGCAGCTCGGCGACAAACAACAGGCTATCATCGCATACGGCTTGGTCGTCGACATGTGGGTGAATGCGGACTCATCACTCCAACCTATCGTCGCCGAAGCGCACGCCGGCCTGAAACGGCTCGGTGCAGAGAGCGCGTCGCGCACGAAAGTCCCCACCGGACAATGATCATGCGCTGGATCGCGGCGATCATGCTCTGCGCGGCATCCACGGCCGCTTCGCAATCGGTGCTCATCGAGGGCGCGCGCGTGCTCGACGGCACGGGCCGCCCCGCGGTGATCCAGGACGTGCGCATCATCGGCGACCGAATCGCCGACATCGGGCAGCTCCACCAACGCCAGGGCGAAACGGTGATCATCGCGAGCGGGCTCGTGCTCGCGCCCGGATTCATCGACACGCACAGCCACGCCGACGACCAGATCTTCGAGCATCGCGACGCGCTCGCGGATGTCAGCCAGGGCGTCACCACGGTGATCGTCGGCCAGGATGGCGGCTCCGTGTTCCCGCTCGCGGGATTCTTCGAGAAGCTCGAGAAGACGCCCGCCGCAGTGAACATCGCGAGCTACGTGGGGCACGGCACGCTGCGCGATAAAGTGCTCGGCGCCGATTTCCGCCGCGTCTCCACACCGGCAGAAGTGGAGAAGATGGCTGAGCTGCTCGACCAGGAAATGAAGGCCGGCGCGCTAGGCCTCTCGAGCGGGCTCGAGTACGATCCGGGCATCTACTCCGACAGCACCGAGCTGTTCGCGCTCAACAAGCCGCTCGCCAAGCTGAACGGCCGCTACATCAGTCACGTGCGCAGCGAGGACCGCTATTTCTGGGCGGCGATCAACGAGATCATCTCGATCGGCCGCCACGACTCCATCCCGGTGCAAGTGTCGCACACCAAGCTCGCGATGAAGGCGATCTGGGGGATGCACGACACGCTCATCGCGCGGCTCAACCGTGCGCGCGCGGAGGGCGTCAACATCACCGCCGATGTCTATCCGTACGCGTATTGGCAAAGCACGCTCACCGTGCTCTTCCCCGCGCGCGATTTCGACAACCGGAAATCCGCGGCGTTCGCGCTCGAGCAGGTGTCGCCGAGCGATGGCCTGCTGCTCACGCACTACGGCCCGAACCGCTCGTACGATGGCAAGACACTGCAGCAGATCGCGGTGCTGCGGCACGAGGACGACACCACCGCGCTCATGACGCTGATCCGCGACGCCGAGGCGGCGGGCAAAGTGCCGGGCGGCGACGGCGAGGAGACCGTGATCGGCACGAGCATGATCGAGCCGGACATCGAGGCCATTCTGCAATGGCCGTACAGCAACATCTCGTCCGACGGCGAACTCGACGGCAAGCATCCGCGCGGCTACGGCGCGTTCACGCGCGTGCTCGGCGTGTACGTGCGCGAGCGGCACGTGCTGTCGCTCGAGGAGGCCGTTCGCAAGATGACCACGCTGGCCGCCGCGAACATGGGGATCAAGGATCGCGGGCGGGTGAGCGTTGGGATGTACGCGGATCTCGTGCTGTTCGATCCCGGCACCGTGGCCGACCGCGCGACGCTGGCGGACCCGCACGCGGTGAGTTCGGGGATCCGCACCGTGTGGGTGAACGGCATGGTCGTGTACGACAACGGGAAGGCGAGCGGGGCCTTTCCCGGAAAAGTGATCAAGCGAGAGCCGAGGTAACTGCAGACCTAGACGCTAGACCTAGACGTTAGAAGGCGCGGGCTTGTGCAAGATCGATGAGTGCAATCGTTTAGTGGCATGCACCTCGTTGCACTCGCGTTGATCCTGCAGGGCGTGGCCACGCCGCCCACCATTCCGGTCGTTGGCTCGGCGCGATTCCAGATCATCATCACGCCGCCCGCGAGAGTGACGATTCAGTCACCCCGGTATCCTGGCAGACCGCTAGGTATCAGCATCGATTCCGGCGCGCGGTTCGATCCCAGATCGCGCACCCTCACGTTGTCCATTTCTATCACGAACAACTGGACGCGACCGCTCGTCGCGCCAGCGCGGCTTATTTCGTGGCCGGACAGTTTTTTCCTCGCGACGTACGGCGGCGTCATGCCGAAGGGACGCGAGTACTACATCGTGCCGTCCAACGCCGACTCCGCTCTCGGTACACCCTCATTGCGGAACGGCAAGTCGTACTTCTGGCGATATGATTCGCTGGTCGGGACTCCGCGGCACGTCGGAACCTTGCAGCCTGGTGAGCGTTCGCGCTCGCGAACGATCAAGATCAAACTCGAGGAAGGCGCCGCGTCGGACTTCACGATAGTGCTGCATGCCGAGGCGCAGAATCCGCATGTGTTCCCGCGGTATCCCCCGGTCGTCGCCGCGAGCGACGTCGCGATCAGGGGGCCTGTCATCGTGGATGCGGAAGGGCTGCCGGGTCGCGTACTGTCGGACGTTGTCGCCGTGCGGATCCCGTCGGAGGTGCCGTACGTCGAGCGACAACTCGTTCTCGACCGGCTGCGGGGCGATGTGATCGGCGCCACGGCGCCATCCGGCAATGATCCGCGCACCTACTACGTTCGACTCGAGCCCGATACCGGAGCGGCCCCGATCCTCTCGCGTCGCGACCAATTCCAATTCGGCTGGAGGACCGCCGACGAGAGTTGGACGGGAGTGCGACCGATCTTCCTCGACTCGTTGCTCGCGCCCGATCAACCGCGCCCGCCGCTATTCCTCTCTGCGGTTCGCGGATGTGCGACGGTTCGCGTCAATCTTTCCGAGACGGGCGCGATCGGAGACGTGGTGCCGGGGACAGGCTGTGGCCCGATCGCTCCGGTGATGATCAGCCTGGCGGAGTTCGATCACGAAAAGCGCATTGTTCGTATTGGCCTGGTGCTCACGAACGAGTGGAAGCGCGAAGTGGTCGCGCCCCTGCGCGCCCTGCTGTGGAACGACAGCATTGAAGTCACGCTTCCCTTCCCGCCGTCACCCCCGCCGATACCACCGCGACCTCCGCTCACTCCCGGCGGCCGGCCGCCACCTCCGCCGCCACCCCCGGTTCCACGGTCCCGCTGGGCCCCGCGCGAGCCGGATCCGCGCGTCCAGCTTTTCAATCCGGACACGGCGATCGGTGAGGGCGCGCTGACGCTCGCCAGCGCGAAGATCTGGCGCTTCGACACGCTGCTGCCTGACAGCGGCGGACGCCCGACGCTGATGCCTCGCACCATGAGCGGTGAACGCGTTGTGGAGTTCCAACTCTCTTCTGCGCCGGTCGAAGAGTTCACGTTCCGCGTGCGGGCGATGGCGGAGAACGCCCATCCGGTCCCGGCAATCTCGCCGTCAAGCGGCGATCCGCCGAACGCATTCGCACCGCGGCACTGGATCGCTGGCCGCGCCGGATTCGGTGCGATGCCCGTGCTCGACGATCTCATCGATGTGACATTCGACCCGAACGCGCCTCAAGCGGATCTCCAAGCGGCGGTCGACTCCATCGATGGCGTGGTCGTTGGCGGCTTCCGTCGACTGCCGATGCGGAACGGCACCTACGTGATTCGCATCGAGGCCGATACGAGCGGTGCAGCTCTGGCCGCGGCGCTGCAGAAGCTTCGGGCCTTTCGGACGGTTGAGCTCGCGATGCCGATCGATGCTGAGCGCGGCGCCGCGCGTTACGATCAGAGGTTCCCTCTGATCGTCGGCGGGATGTGCCACGATTCGCGTCGATGTGCGGCAATCCAACGTCCTTACAGACGCGCTTTCCTCACCTTACTGCGGCCCGATCGTGCCGATCGTCGCCGGTCCCGCGACTTTCGATTCCGTGACATCGACTTTGCGGATACCGGTGGCGCTGCAAAACAATTGGTTGCGCGCGGTCGCTGCGCCACTTGAGCTCTACGCATGGACCGACAGCATCACCGCCGAGGACGAGTCCACGGGCCGCGCCAAGAACGCATATCTCATCGAGAATTCTACGGGAGGATGGCTGGACGACGCGACGATCCGCAGCGGGTCCCGATGGAGTTTCGACGCCTTGCTCACACAAATCGGCGGCGGCTTCGCAGAATTCCCGGCCGGCATGACGACTCGGCCGACATTCGTTCAAGTGAAGTTGCAGCCGGGCGCACCACGTGCGTTCCACATGCGCTTTCGCGTCGAGGCGCGGCACCAAGGCTCGGGGCCGCCGCGATGGACCAAGGCAGATAGCGCGCAGTTCGAGGGAGGTGTCTACAAACAGATCATCACGATCTGGTTCCGCTATGGCGCGTCGCCCGGCGCGATTCAGGCGGCGCTCGACTCCGTGGGCGGAACGGGAATTCCATCGGGCCTGGAATACATACCCGAGTACGTGCGAATACAGACGGACGGTACGCGGGCAGCCCTCGACCGCGCGATTAAACTTCTCAAATCGCTGCCGCAGGTGCGCGACATCATGTATGAAATCGATGTGCGCATTGGACCAGGTGGAGTCGACCCAGGATTCAAAACCTCCGTTACACCACGAGATTCAACAACCGCCCCGGCACGAACACCACCTTCTTAGTCGGGCCGGTCACGAACTTCGCGATCGATGGATCGCTCATCGCCAGCGCGAGCGCGTCCGCCTGCGCGATGGTCTTCGCCACGCGCAATGTGCCGCGCAGCTTGCCGTTCACTTGCACGGCCAGTTCTACTTCATCTTCGGTCGCTAGTTGCGCGTCGAACGCCGGCCACGTGCCCTCGAACACGCTCGCCTTGTGCCCGAGGAACTCCCAGAGCTCCTCGGCAATGTGCGGCGCGAATGGCGCGACGAGCGGCACGAGCGGTTCCACCTCCGCGCGATGCACGGTGCGCTCGCCCGCGCGCAGGGTGTTCATGTACTCCATCATCGCCGCGATCGCGGTGTTGTAGCTCAGCCGCGGAATGTCCTCGCCCACTTTCTTGATGGTCTGGTGCAGCTTGCGCATCACTGCCGCGTCGGGCGCGCCCGCGGTGGTCGCGCGATCCACCGACGCCCACAGCCGATCCAGGAATCGCGCGACGCCCGAGATCCCCTGATCGCGAAAGTCGCCGCCCTCTTCGAACGGGCCCAGGAACATCAGGTACGTTCGGAACGCGTCCGCCCCCCAACGCTCCACGTACTCGTCGGGATTCACGACGTTGCCTTTGGTCTTGGACATCTTCGCGCCGTCGCGGATGATCAGCCCGTGCGCGCGGAATTTCTTGAACGGTTCCTCGAACGCGAGATACCCCGCGTCGTTCAGCACCATGGTGATGAACCGCGTGTATAGCAGATGCAGCACGGCGTGCTCGTTGCCGCCGATGTACGAATCCACCGGCAGCCAGCGCTTCATCCGCTCCGCGGTGAACGGCACGTCGTCGTACTCGGTGCACGGATAGCGCAGGAAATACCACGCGCTATCGAGGAACGTGTCCGACACGTCGGTCTCGCGGCGCGCCATCTTCCCGCACTCGGGACAGGGCACGCGATACCACTCCTCGTGCCGCGCGAGCGGGCTTACCCCCGTGTCATCGGGACGGAAGTCATCGATGTGCGGCAGTATCACGGGCAGGTCCTTCTCCGGCACTGCCTGCATCCCGCATTCATCGCAATAGATGATCGGGATCGGCGGCCCCCAGTACCGCTGACGCGAGATGCACCAATCGTGCAGCCGATAGTTCGTGACCGTGCGCGCCGTGCCCCGCTCCGCGAGCCACGCGATGATCCGCTGCGCGGCCTCGCCGCTCGACAGCCCGTCGAACTCCGCCGAGTTCACCACGCGCCCTTCACCCGCGAACGATTCATCGAGCGGCGTGCGTGCGTCATCTCCTTCCGCCGCCACGACGCGAACGATCGGCAGCTTGAACGCCGTCGCGAACTCGAAGTCGCGCTCATCATGCCCCGGCACCGCCATGATCGCGCCGGTGCCGTAGTCCATGAGCACATAGTCCGACGTCCACACCGGGATCCGCGTGCCCGTCGCGGGATTCACGGCGTACGCGCCGGTGAATGCGCCGGTCTTCGTCTTGTTGGTCTTGCGCGCGATCAGATCCTGCATGCTGGTCTGCGCGCGGTACGCATCCACCTCGGCACGGTGCGCCGCGGCGGTGATCGTCTGCAGCAGCGGATGCTCGGGGGCGAGCACGAGGTACGTCGCGCCGAAGATCGTGTCCGGCCGCGTCGTGAACACCTCGATCGCCTCGCCGCCGTCGGTCGCGAACGAGATCGCCGCGCCCTCCGACCGGCCGATCCAGTTCCGCTGCGCCGTGGTGGTCGTCGACGACCAATCGATCGTCTCCAGATTCTTGAGCAGGCGCGGCGCGTAGTCGCTGATCCGGAAGAACCACTGCGCCAGCAGGCGCTGCTCCACTTTCGTGCCGCAGCGCTCGCACAGCCCGTGCTCCACTTGCTCGTTCGCGAGCACGGTCTTGTCGAACGGGCACCAGTTCACCGCCGCTTCCTTCTTGTACGCGAGACCGCGTCGCAGCAGCTGCAGGAAGATCCACTGCGTCCACTTGTAGTAGCGCGGATCGGTGGTGGACAGCTCGCGCGTCCAGTCCACCATGAGCCCCACGCGCCGCAGCTGGCGCCGGAAGTTCGCGATGTTCCGCGGGATCAGATCGCCCGGATGCGTGCCCGTCTTGAGCGCGTGATTCTCCGAGTGGATGCCGAACGCATCGAAGCCGATCGGCTCGAAAACGCTGTGCCCCTTGAGGCGCTGAAATCGTCCATGGATGTCGTTCCCCGTGAACGCGAACACGTTGCCGACGTGCAGTCCCTCGGCACTCGGATAGGGGAACATCATCAGCTGGTAGTACGGGCGCGGCGCGCGGTCGAGGTCCGGCGAATTCGTGTGCGCTGCCTCCCACCGCGCCTGCCATTTCTGCTCGATGGCGGCCGGCTCGTACGGATGCTCGTTCTCTGGATCCTGACCGGACGCGGAGTGTGTCATGGTGGGCCGTGAAATCTAGCCGCACGACCAAGCCCCACAAGCGAGCGCGCCTCCATAGCGGCATCCAGGCGCGCATCGCCGCGATGTTCGGCATCGTGTCGCTCGTCGTGGTCGGCACCCTCGCGTGGGGGCTCATGCGCTGGGTGGACGCGCTGCTCGCCGGCCGCCCGATCGACGAGTACGACGCCGCGCACGATCGCATCATGCTCGGCGCCGCGGTCATCCTCGCGCTCATCCAGGTGCTGCTCTTCTTCGTGAGCCGCTACGTCGCGCGACGCGTCACGCGCCCCGCCTCGGTGCTCGCCGAGAGCGCCGAGCGCGTCGCGGGCGGCGATCTGTCGAGCCTGCCGGACGCCACGCGCGACGACGACGAGATGGGCCGCCTCTCGCGCGCCACCGAGGCGATGGTGCTCGAACTCCGCCGCCTCGTGATGGCGATCCGCGAATCCGCCGCCGAAACGGCCGCGATGTCGGTCCAGATCACGTCGGGCACGGAGGAGATGAGTGCCGCCGCGAGCGAGATGGCGCAGACGTCCGCGGACTTGAGCCACCAGTCCTCCGAGATGGCGCGCTCGATCGCCGAGAGCGCGGTGGACGCCGCGCTGCTCATGCGGAATTCGACGAGTCTCACGAACGGCGCGCGCGACGGCGTCGCGCGCAACGCCAAGCTCAGCGTGCTCGCCGCGCAGAACCGCGAGCGCCTCGACGCGAGCAACGCCGCGCTCGCCACGGTGGGCGCCGACGCCGCGCGCTCCGCCGAGAGCGCCGAAGCGCTCGCCGCCGCGTCGCAGGAGATCGGCGCGTTCGTCACGCTCGTGCGGCGCATCGCCCGCCAGTCGAAGCTGCTCGCGCTCAACGCCAGCATGGAGGCCGCGCGCGCCGGCGAGCAGGGCGAAGGATTCGCCGTCGTCGCCGCCGAGATCCGCAAGCTCGCGGCGAGTTCCGCCGACGCCGCGGAGCGTACCGCCGCGACGGTGGCTGGCGTGCTCGCGCGCGTCGAAGAATCTCGCGAGGCCAGCCAGCGCACGCGCGAGACGCTCGGCACGGTGCAGCTCGCCACGCGCAGCGCGCTCGAGAGTTTCGCGCAGGTGGAACGCGCCGTGCGCGATGCCGAGAGCTGGACCAAGGAGATCGAGCGCACCGCCGGCGAGAGCACCGAACTGATCCTGCAGGCCACGGTTCGCCTCGACGGCCTGGCGCACGGCACCGAGAACTTCGCCGCGTCCATGCAGCAGGTGGCCGCCGCGAGCGAACAGCAGAGCGCCACGACGCAGGAGATCACCGCCTCCGCGAGCGCGCTCGCCGAAGCGTCGCAGCGACTCTTGGCTCTCGTGTCGGCCTTCCGCTTGGCCGAGAGCATCGAACGCTCCGGGCAAACGCAAACCACCGAGATGCCCACCGCGGGTCCGACATTGGAGATGCCGGCGGGCGGCGCGACGAGCGAGATGCCGCTGCCGGGCGCGCTCCTCGCGGGAACGTAACGCACCATGCCCAACTCGTGCACCGTGATCTGGCGCGTCACCCCCGCCGAGCATGTGCGGGCGGTGAGCGCGCTGCAGGCGTACCACGCGAAGAAGTTGCGGCGCATCACGCGCGAGCTCCGCATGGTGGCGCTCGTCCTGCTCGCCCTCGCCGGCGCCGGTGCCATCGCGTGGCGCTGGTGGACCACCAAGCAGCCGCCGGTGGACCTGATGATCTGGATCGGCGTGCCGGCCGCCTTTCTCGCCGCGCTGCTGCTGTGGCGCCGCGGCCGCGTACAGCGCGCCGCGCGGCGTCAGCTGCTGAACAATCCTCTCACGCTGCAGGAGCGGCGCTACACCTTCGACGCGCGCGGCCTGAGCATCGCGGGCGAGACGTTCGAGGACAAGTTCGCGTGGCGGGATGTGAATCTCACGACGGAGACGCCGGAGTTCTTTCTCATCTTCGCGAATCGATCCGCCTACTACCTGCCCAAGCGCGCCGTGGTGTGGCCGGAGACGCTCGAGGGGCTGAGAGAGGTATTCGTCGAGCGAATGGGTGGGAAGGCCAAAGTACGATAACGGCGGGACTGGTACCGCAGACGGCGGAACTGGTACCGCAAACGGCGCGTTAGCGTTGGATGATTCAATGGGGGCCGGCGCATGCGCGCCGGCCCCCAGCCGTATCCAACGCCAATCCCGCCGTTAGCGGTACCAGTCCCGCCGTCAGCGGTACCACCACGCAGTTACGTCGTGAGCGAGACCCCCTCGATGATCGATTCAGTCATCGCACCCAGCAACGCATCAGTCTCCGCGACCGTGTGATCCCCCATGTGTCCGATGCGGATCGTTTCCTTCGCGAGCGCCCCATATCCCGCCCCGATCACATAGCCTCGCAGTCTCAGCCGCTCCACGAGATCCGCACAGTCCCCGTCGAAGCGCAAACAACTCACCGTCGGCGCTCGTAACTCCTGGGCCGCAAGGAACGAGACTGGCACGTGCCGCGCATGTGCCGCCGCGACCCATTTCGTGACCGCCGCTCGCATCGCCGCATGGCGCTCGAACCGGTGCTCAAGCCCCTCCGCCTCGATGCGATCCAATTGCTCGTCCAGCGCGAACACCACACTCAGCGCCGGCGTGCCGAGCGTCTCGCCTCTCCGCCACATTTCATCATAGCGCGCGAAGTCGAGGTAGATCCCCCGTCCCGGCAGCGACAGACACCGCTCCATCGCGCGCTCGGAGCACGCGGCGAACGCGAGGCCCGGCGGCACCGCCAGCGCCTTCTGCGACGCGAACACCACCACATCCGCGCCCCACGCGTCCATGCGCACCGGCATCCCGCCCGCGCTCGCCACCGCGTCCACGATGAGCACGAGCTCCGGCCGCTCGCGCGTGATCCGCGCGTATGCTTCCACGTCGGACACGACGCCCGTCGATGTCTCCACGTGCACGCACGTCACCGCGTCGTACGATCCATGTTCGAGCGCGATCGCCAGCTGCTCCACCGTCACCACATCGCCCGGCGGCACGGTCACGCGCGTCACGTCGCGGCCGCATGCTTCCGCGATCTTCGCGAAGCGCTCGCCGAACGCGCCGCACACCAGCGCGAGCACACGCTGGCGCGTGCCGCAGCGCACCGCCGCCTCCATCATGCCGGTCGCTGAGCTGCTCGCGACATACACCGGCCGCGCGGTGCCGATGATCGGCTGCAGCCTCGGATGCACGCGCGCGAGGATCTCGCGCATCGCCGCGGACGCGATGCGGGATCATCCGCCGCCCCATCGCCGAGAGGATCTCCGGCCGCACTTCGGTGGGCCCCGGGAGGAAGAACCTCCCCGCTACACCACCCGGCCGCACACCACGTCCTCCGTGGAGACGATCTCCACTTCCTGGCGCTTCCACTCTTCCACGAGCGCCGCCGTGCGCTCCGGATGAATCGCGCGCGTGGCGTCGAGCACGAGATGGATCCGCGGCACGCCGCGTTCGATGAATCCGTCGATCGCGTACTTGTCGCACACATCGAGCGCCACACCGTAGACCACGATCTCAGTGGGATCCCACGCTTCGATCAGGCTCTCGGTGTTCGGGTTCGTGAACACATCGAACCAGTGCTTCCGGATGAGCACGTCGCCGGCGTAGCCCCACAGCGTGCGCGCGAGTTCTTCGTGCGGCCGCGCCTCGGGCTCGAGGATGAACGGCGACACGAGCGCCGTCTCCGCGATCTTCTCCGCGCCTGGCGTGCCGCGCATGCAATGCTCGGGGAATGTCTCGTTGAAATCGGGCGACGCCGAGAGCTCGCGATGCTCCGCCACGTGATCGTCGCTCGACGCGACGATCTGGATCTTCTTCTCGTGCGCGTAGTCCGTGAGCCGCTTCAGCAGCGGCTTGATCTCCTCCGCGCCCGGCACGTAGAGCTTGCCGTTCGCATCCATGAAATCGTGCTGCGTGTCCACATCCCAGAAGATCACCGGCCGCTTCATCTCAGTGCGCTCCCCCGTTGGTGCCGCTCAACCATTGGTCCCGCCGCGCGATCTGCGCCGGTGTTGCCGCCGGATCCTCCTCCACGACGAACTCGCGCGACGCGCCCTCCCCCTTCTCGGTCACGGTGATCCCCACGGCCGACAGCGACGCCGCGAACGGCGGATCCTCGGTGCCGCCCACGTACCGCTCGAACCACGCGTGCAGGTCGCGCCCCGCCACCTCGCTCGCCGCGCTCTCCACGTCGGCCTCGGAATATCCGCGACCCTGAAGATAATAACTCGCGCTCTTCGCATCCCACGACCGTTTCTTGAGCGCGCGCAGCACGTCGTCCAGCGACTTCGTGCCGGCCGTCATCTCGCGGATGTCGAGATCGAGCACCAGCGCGAGCGCCTCGCCCTTCGTGTAATAGGAGATGAAACTCTCCTTTGCTTCCACCTGCATTGGCGTCGCCGCCCCGTCCCAGAACGGCGCGATGGTGCTCGACATGCGTGCCGACACCGTGCGCCGAGCCGGCAACGTGAGATTGTACGTGATCACGCCGCCGAGTTCCTTGTAGTACGCCGCGCGATCGCCCACTCCCGCGCGCACGAGCCCGATGTTCCCGTAGTAATTGGTCCATCCCTCCGCCACCCATAGGCTCGGCTCGTACTGCGCATGCTCGTAGTCGAACGGGCCGAGCGCCGCGGGACGGATGCGCTTCACGTTCCATACGTGGAAGTATTCGTGGCTCGCGGTGCTCACGCCGGCGAGCAACACGGCGGTGTCGCTCCACGTGCGGGAGTTGATGATCTGCGTGGACGCGAGGTGCTCCATGCCGTCGCCCCCGCCGAATCCGATGTTGAACAGGAACGTGTACATCGGGATCGGCGGCGGCGCGATCACGCCATTCTCATAGCGCACGATCTTCTCGACATCGCGCACGAAGCGCGCACGCTGCGTCGCATCGTTGGCCCGGCTCAAGTGCGTCACCGCGCGGTACAGCCGGCCATCCACGGTGAAGCTGTCCACGTTGAACGACGGCGCGACCTCGGTGGGCGTGTCGATCAGGATGTCGTAGTTGGCGAACGTGAATTCCGTCTGGTCGTTCGTGACGCTCGCGCCGTTGATCACGTGCCATCCGCCGGGCGGCACGATCGTGAGCCGCACCGGGTCAGCCTTGTGCCCCACCACGTAGGCGAACAGCGAGGCGCCGTTCCAGTTGAGGTGCGCCGTGTCGGCCACGCTGAACGTGCCCGACAGATTGTTCGCGAACACCAGATACGACACGCGCACGCTCTTCACGCCGTGCGTGTGCAGCCGCCACCGCGATCCCGTCACGAGATCGTACGCCACCGGTTTGCCGTTCGCGTCGGCGACCTCGAAGTGCTGCACGTTCCGCGCGAAATCCATTTCCGCGTACCGTCCGGGCGACCACACCGGCATCTGCAACAACACAGAATCGTCGGCGATCCCGCCCACGCTCATCTGCACCGCGAACCGGTGCGCCGACGGATCCGGCGCCGCCACCCAATATCTGATCTCGAGTGGGCGCGGCGCGTCGCCGCCGTCATACGCCGCGAGCGCCAACGCCGCCATCACGATCGCCGTCAGTCTCCAATGCTTCATAGCCCCACCGTCGTTTCAGGATCGCCCGCGCGGCCGCGCACGATCGCCTCGATCGCCTTGCGTCCATACCGCTTGAGTCCGAGCGCGATGCCCAGGATCACGAGCAGCACCGTCGTGTAGAATCGCCAGAAGAGCAGCAGCGTCTTGTATCCGGTGCCGAGATTCCCCACCGCGCCGCCGAGGAATCCGAGCTCCACCGCGCCCGCGCCCGACGGCGTCGGCAGCAGCAGCTGCGCGTAGATCAGCGCGAACGACGCGAAGAACAGCGGCCCCATCGGCGGCGGATGCGGCAGCGTGAGCGCCAGCACGGGTAGGATCGCGATGCGCGCCATCACGGACACGCCCGACATCACCGCGCACGTGATGAGCGGCCAGATCGGCATGCGCCGCACGTACACCGACGCCCGCTTGGTGCCGCGCCGCATGGAGTGCGATAGCGCCGGCGCGTAGCGGCGCAACGCCCACCACGCGAGGACGCCGGCGATCACCATCACGATGAGCCACGGCCACGCATCGTCCGCGGTATCCTCGAGGGCGGGACCCGCCGTGTGCCACCATTCCGGCGCATAGAGCACCGCGAGCGTCCCCGCGATCAGGAGATTCACCGGCCACATCACGATGGTCTCGATCGCGATCGCCACTACACCCGCCGCCACCGGCACGCCCGAGAGCACCATGCCGCCGAGTCGCGCGGGCTCGCCGCCAATGCGGTTCGGCGTCGCCGCCGCGGCCACGTCGCCCACGCAGTTCAACACCACCGAATCGTAGAACGAGATCCGGTGTTGCGTGCCCCACAGGATGAACTGGATGCGCCACGCCCGCGCCGCGAGATCGAGCGCGACGAGCGCAATACAGATGAGATTGGCCGTGAGCATCGACATCGGACGCTAAGGATGCCCCGCACGAGTGTCTCCCCGCCAGTGTACGAAAGGCCACCACGTGCGCTTGCCGAGTGCCGAACGCGGGGCTACCCTACCCGATCATGTCGCCCCGAAACCGCCCGCGGCTCGACCCGTCGGTGTTCAACCTTCCCGTGGAGCGCATGCGGGAGGGCTACTACTCCGACAAGTATTTCGTACGCGCCCGCGAGATCCTCATCGCCGACCACCACGCGCCGCGCGTCATGATGCAGGTGTTCGGAAAGGCCCCCGGCTTCCTCGGCGGCATGGACGAGGCGATCGCCATCCTCAAGTTGTGCAGCGACGATTGGCGCGCGCTCGAGGTGCACGCGCTGTTCGATGGCGATGAGATCGCGCCCTGGGAGACCGTGATGACGATCGAGGGGCCGTACGCCGCCTTCGCGCATCTCGAGACGCTCTATCTGGGTGTGCTCGCGCGCCGCACCCGCGTCGGCACCAACACGCGGCTCGTCGTGAATGCCGCGCGCCCCAAGACGGTGATGTTCTTCCCGGCGCGGCACGATCACTGGCTCGTGCAAACGGGCGACGGCTACGCCGCGCACATCGCCGGCGCGATCGGTGTCTCCACCGACGCGCAGGCGAGCTGGTGGGGCTCGTCCGGCACCGGCACCGTGCCGCACGCCCTCATCGCCGCGTACGATGGGAACACGGTGCTCGCCACCGAGAAGTTCGCGCGCTACACCGATCCCGCGATCCAGATCATCACGCTCGTCGACTACGACAACGACTGCGTGCATACCAGCCTCGCCTGCGCGCGCGCGCTCGGCGCCAAGCTTTGGGGCGTGCGCCTCGATACGAGCGAGAACATCGTGGACGAATCGATCGTGCGGCAGATGGGCACCTTCCGCCCAACCGGTGTGAATCCGCAGCTCGTATGGAACGTGCGGCGCGCGCTCGACGCCGAAGGGTTCGGTCACGTGAAGATCGTCGTGTCGGGCGGCTTCACCGTGGAGAAGATCCGCGCGTTCGAGGAGGCCGGCGTGCCCGTGGATTCGTACGGCGTGGGCTCGTCGCTCTTCGGCGGGCGATTCGATTTCACCGCCGACATCGTGCGCGTCGCGGGCAAGCCGCAGTCGAAGCGCGGCCGCGAGTATCGGCCCAATCCGCGGCTCACCAGAGTCGACTGAGCGCAGTACTGGGCAGTGCGCCCCCTCTGGCGTGACGCCCCTCCACTCTATTGATTTGACCGCGGTCGCGGCGTAGTTTCGCTGCGTCTCACGCCTCTGGGCGCCCTCGGTGCGGCGTCCCCTCACGCTCAGCAAGGATCCGGGATGACAGGTCACCCCCGCGCGCGCAGATCCGGTTTCGCCGCGCTCGCCGCCTTACTGGTTCTGGCAGTCGCCGCGTGCGACACGCACCTGCCCAACACGATCTGGGGCGCCCATTCACAGTTCGGGCACAATGTCGATGACCTCACCATGGGCATGGTGTACGCCGGCCTCGGGGTCTTCATCCTCGTCGAAGGCGCGCTCGTCTTCGCGATCTTCCGCTTCCGCATGCGGCCCGGCAACACGAAGGCCGTCCAGTCGCACGGCAACACCAAGCTCGAGATCACGTGGACCTTCATCCCCGCGGTGATCCTCGCGTTCATCGCGGTGCCCACGGTCCGCATGATCTTCGTGACGCAGGCGGCGGCGCCCGCCGGCGCGCTCGAGGTGGAAGTGATCGGCCATCAGTGGTGGTGGGAATTCCGCTATCCCGAGTACAAGATCGTCACCGCGAACGAACTGTATCTGCCGGTGGGCCGCCCCGTCACCTTCTCCCTGCGCACGAACGACGTGCTCCATTCGTTCTGGATCCCGCAGCTGAACGGCAAGCGCGACCTCATCTCGAATCACACGAATCACCTCTGGTTCACCCCCGACTCGATCGGCGCCTACAACGGATTCTGCGCCGAGTTCTGCGGCACGTCGCACGCGAACATGCGCTTCAAGGCGTTCGCGGTGAGTGCGGAACAGTTCGCCGAGTGGGCCGCGCACGAGCAGACGGGACCGGTGTTCCCTGCGCCGATGGATACGACGCCGCCGCCCAAGCCCGCGAAGGGCGCGCCCGCCGCCGCGCCGGCGCCCGCGCCCATGCCGGTCGCGATGACGACCACCGGCACCTGGCCCAAGGACAAGCTTCCCGTGTGGGTCGTTCCCGCGACGCCCACGCCGCATGAGCTCGCCGATCCCATGAACGGCGACGCCGCGCGTGGCGCCGCGTTCTTCAAGACCGCTCCGTGCATCGCGTGCCACACCGTGCAGGGCGTCTCGGCCGGCATCATCGGCCCCAACCTCACGCACGTCGGCAGCCGCACCTCCATTGGCGCCGGCCTGTATCCGAACGATCCCGCGCATCTCATGGCCTGGATCAAGGACGCGCCCATGATGAAGCCCGGGTCGCAGATGATGGCGCTCGGCGCCGGCTTCATGCCCGCGGGCGGACTCACCGATCAGCAGATCGCCGATCTCGCGGCGTATCTGTCGGCCCTGAAGTAACCGGAGACGCAGATGGCAACGACCCTCACGCCCCCCGCGACCACCGGACACCCGCAAGAGAAGTCGCGCTACGACTCCGGCGTCTGGAGCTGGCTCGCGACCACCGACCACAAGCGGATCGGCAAGCTCTATCTCTACACGTCGCTCATGTGGTTCATCATCGGCGGCATCGAAGCCTTGATGATCCGCACGCAGCTCTGGGGCCCGAACGGCCGCCTCGTCACCGCCGACACGTACAACCAGCTGTTCACCATGCATGGCACCACCATGGTGTTCCTGGTGATCATGCCCTTCTCGGCGGCGTTCTTCAATTTCCTGATCCCGCTGCAGATCGGCGCGCGCGATGTCGCCTTCCCGCGCCTGAACGCGTTCAGCTACTGGGTGTTCCTGCTCGGCGGCGTGTTCATGAACGTGTCGTGGCTGCTGCACGCCGCGCCCGACGCCGGCTGGTTCGGCTACGCGCCGCTCACCACCAAGGCGTACAACCCGGGGCTCAACATCGACTTCTGGGTGCTCGGCTTGCAGATCCTCGGCCTCTCGTCGCTCGCGGCCGGATTCAATTTCATCACCACGATCATCAATCTGCGCGCCCCCGGCATGTCCTTCATGCGCATGCCGATCTTCACGTGGATGAGCTTCGTCACGCAGTTCCTGATCGTGCTGTCGTTCCCGATCATCACCGTCGCGGTCACCTTCCTGATGTTCGACCGCTTCTTTGGCACGAATTTCTACACGATCGCGAACGGCGCCGATCCGCTCCTCTGGCAGCATTTGTTCTGGCTGTTCGGGCACCCCGAGGTGTACATCCTCATCCTGCCCGCGTTCGGCCTCGTTTCCGAGGTGCTGCCCGTGTTCTCACGCAAGCCGATCTTCGGCTACTCCGTGATGGTGTACTCGGGCATGCTCATCGCCTTCCTCGGCTTCGGCGTGTGGGCGCACCACATGTTCGCGGTGGGCATGGGCCCGGTGGCCGATTCGATGTTCTCGGTGATGACCATGCTCATCGGCATCCCGACGGGCGTGAAGATCTTCAACTGGCTGGGCACTCTCTGGGGCGGCACGCTGCGCTTCACCACCGCCATGAAGTTCGGCATCGCGCTCGTGGCGCTCTTCACGATCGGCGGCATCTCGGGCGTCATGCACTCATCGCCGCCGAGCGACCTGCAGCAGACCGACAGCTATTTCATCGTGGCGCACTTCCACTACGTGCTCTTCGGCGGGTCGATGATGGGGCTCTTCGCGGGAATGTATTTCTACTACCCGAAGATGACCGGCCGCATCATGAGCGAGAAGCTCGGCAACATCCAATTCTGGGTGACGTTCATCGGCATGAACCTCACGTTCTTCCCGATGCACTTCCTGGGGCTGAACGGCATGCCGCGCCGCACGTGGACGTACGACGCGAACCAGGGCTGGGACGAGCAGAACAAGATGGCGACCATCGGCGCGTACATCATCGCGTTCGGCGTGCTGCTCTTCGTCTACAACTGGTTCAGCAGCATGAAACGCGGCAAGATCGCGGGCAACGATCCGTGGGGCGGCGCCACGCTCGAGTGGACCATTCCTTCGCCGCCGCCCGACTATAATTTCGCCACGCTGCCGAACGTCACGTCGCGCACACCGGCATGGCACGGCGACCCGGGCCCGGGACCGGAGACGTATCCGGCGCCGTCGGTGCCGCAAGCGATCAAGACCGCCGCCGAGCTGCACATCCCGATGCCCACGGCCACCATCAAGCCGCTCATCGCGGCCATGGGACTCGGTGTCGCGTTCACCGGCGTGATCTGGCACAAGAACATGATCTTGATCCTGCTCGGCGGGATGATCTTCGTCGGCTCATTGTACAACTGGCTGCTCACGCCGCTGGAACCCGAACACCACTAGAGAGAGACACTCGTGGCCAACGCCGCAACTGCCGACGCCCACGCTGGGGGGCACTACACCAGCACCGGGCTCAACAGCAACAAGATCGCGATCTGGGCGTTCATCGGCTCGGAGTGCTTCTTCTTCGCGTCGCTGATCTCCACCTATCTCATCTACAAGGGACGCTCGGTGGTCGGCCCGTTCCCGCACGAGGCGTGGACCAATCCCGCCACCGGGCTGGTGATGAAGCCGATCCTGAACATCCCGGTCACGTCGGCAAGTACGTTCGTGCTGCTCATGTCGTCGCTGTTCATGGTGCTGGCGCACTCGGCGGTGGTGCGCGGCGACCGGAAGTATTCCAAGATCTGGCTGCTCGCCACCGCGATCGCCGGCGCGATCTTCCTCGGCTGCCAGGCGTACGAGTTCACATCGTTCGTGCACGAAGGTCTCACGATCACGACGAACCTGTTCGGCTCGACCTTCTTCGTGCTCACCGGCTTCCACGGCGCGCACGTCGCGGCGGGCGTACTCTGGCTCGTCACCATGCTCTTCATCGACATCAAGCGCGGGCTCGGGCCGCGCGATGCGATCAACGTCGACATCTGCGCGCTGTATTGGCACTTCGTGGACGTGGTCTGGGTCGTGATCTTCGCGCTCGTCTACCTGATCAAGTAGAGGCTTCCGATGCACGACGAATCCAAGGTCGACTCGCACGATCAGACCCACATCGGGTGGGAGACGTACAAGTGGGTCGCGCTCATCCTGTTCGTGATCACCGTGTTCGAGGTGTGGGTCTACTACATCCCGGCGTTCGTCGCGACCCGATATTTCGTGCCCACCATTCTGATCCTGGGCGCGGTCAAATTCGCGATCGTCGTCGCGTTCTACATGCACCTCAAGTACGATAAGCCGCTCTTCCGCGCGCTCTTCGTCGGCCCGCTCACGGTGGCGATGCTGATCATGATCGCCCTGCTCTTCCTCTTCGGGCATCTCGTCGATCCACGTGGGGTGAGTCGGCCCCTGCGCCCGCGGGAGGCGTGATGTTCGCGACACTGCTGGCGCTCCATCCGCTCACGTCGCTCGGGCTGGGCTTCAGCATCCACCCGTCGACCGTCATCGGCATCGCGGCGCTCGCGGCGCTCTATGTGTGGCGCGCGCGCGAGGGACCGGCCGGCGGCCCCACCGCCGCGCAGCGCGCCGAGTTCACGAGCGGACTGGCCGTCCTCTTCTTCACGCTCAACGGCCCGTTCCACGACCTGAGCGACGGGTACCTGTTCACGGTGCACATGGCGCAGCATCTGGTGCTTACCATGCTCGTGCCGCCCCTGCTCATCGCCGGCACGCCGGGCTGGATGCTCCGTCCTGCCATTGAGCATCCGCGCGTGTTCGCGCTGGCCCGCTGGGTCACGCGGCCCGTGGCGGCGTTCGCGATATTCAACATCACGCTGGTCGTGTGGCACCTGCCGCCGCTCTACAACCTCGCGATGGCGGAACATCCGGTGCACATCGTGCAGCATCTCTGCTTCCTCGTCTCCGCGACGATCATGTGGTGGCCGCTCATGAGCACGATGCCCGAGCTGCCGCGTCTGTCGTATCCTCAGCAGATGTTGTACGCGGTCACGATGGCGCTCCCCATGTCGGTGCTCGCCATCGTGCTCACCTACGCCGACAGCTCGCTCTACCCCGCGTACGCGAGCGCGCCGCGGATCTGGGGGATCACGCCGATCGAGGACCAGCGCTACGGCGGACTGTTGATGTGGATCCCAGGCGGGATGATCTTCTTCGCGTTCGCGAGCGTGCGCTTCTTCCAGTGGGCATCGTCGGAAGGAGGAGACTGACCATGCAGACATCGGCGCCGATCAACGAGATCGCTCACGTCATCCAGCTCGCGGTCGCTCCCGTCTTTCTCCTCTCGGGCGTCGCGGCGCTACTGGGCGTGCTCACGAACCGGCTCTCGCGGATCATCGATCGCGCGCGGAAACTGGAAGACCGGGAACGCGCGGCGCCGGGCGGCTCGGCGCCCGAATTGCACGCGGAGCTGCGGCATCTCTCCGCGCGGGCGCGGCTCATCAACTGGGCGATCAGCCTCGACACGCTCTGCGCGCTCTGCATCTGCGCGCTCGTCGCGACGCTCTTCATCGGCTCGTCGCTGTCGGCCGGCGTCGCGAACGTCGTGAGCGTGCTCTTCATCCTGAGCATGGTCGCGCTCTTCAGTGCGCTCCTCTGCTTCCTGCGCGAGGTCTACATTGCGACGCTGCACCTGCGCATCGGACCGCCGTAGCGCGCGCGGCGCCGGCTCAGTGGTGGTAGCCGAAGCCGACGCCGACCTGGAACATGGAGACTTTGCCGTCGCCCTGGTTCTGCAGGTACCCGTTGAGCCCCGACGCCGAGAATTGGGCGAAATAGTTCGCGAACGGGACGAGCACGTAATTCGAGTGACCGAGCCGGAAGTCATAGCCCACCCCGATCCCGCCGGCGAAGCCCGACTCAGAGGATGCGCCGGTAAAGGAGCCCGTCACTTGGAGCTTACTCCACCCGAGATTCCCCTTGACCCAGAACTCGTTGGTGAGACTCGGATAGTACGTGATGGCCGCCGACAGGAAATCGATGCCCCCGTTCTGCCCGTTGCCGACCTCGGCGCTGAACAGATCGGTCACGAACAGATGATCCCATTCGCCGCCCAGCCGGAAGTGCGGGTTGAGTGCGACACCCGCCCCCAGGTAGACGCTGATGCCGGTCTGCGTGTCCGAGATCGACGACCCGTTCACCGTCGCCTTCGTGGGCGCCGAAGCGTAGGCGGGCCCGATGCTGCCATACGGCCCTTTTCGCAGATCCGACGGCCGGGATGTATCAGCGGCCTGTGCGTGCAACGCGAGACTCGCCGTGAACACGAGTGCAGTCATGCCGATGCCCGATGTCCGATGCACACGCACCATTATCCTCCTCCCTCGATCGCGTTCTCCAGTTCCGACCGCAGCGCCGGGTGCGCTTTCCACAGATACCAACCCATCGCGACCGACGCGAGCACGTTCCCCGCGGCGATCTGATACCACGCGAGCGATCGCATTCCGGCCTCGGCGAGCAGCGCGATGAGACCCACCGATCCGAGTTCGAAGATGATGAAGAGCAGCACGAAGATCACGAGCACGCTAGGCTCCGTCTCGGCCCGATGGAAGATCCACGCAAGCAGAACGCCCGCCGCCATGAAGGCCGCGAAGTGGAACACCGTATAGACCGCGACGTTCCAGAATATCCCCGGCAGCGCCGCACCGCCCAGGATACTGGCGAGGCCGGCGCCGAGGATGTTGGGAGTGTAGAAAGGATGGGCGGCGATGATATCGACGATGAGGAACCAGACGGCCACGGTCATCGCGCCGATGAAGCCGGCGATGATGCCTTCTTTCATGATGCCATTATTGCCGGCCATGGTTCGGGCTCCGAGGGGTGGATTTGCTACTATCATGTCATCTACTCGCGGGTCTGCCTAGGGGTCCTGTTAACTGCACAGCATCACCAGGGCACTTCGGCGCGCAGTGAACAGAAAACAGTCACGAGTACCCGCCAGTCGACAGTCGACAGTCAACAGGTCACAGAAAACCGCTCCACGCACGCCTTGATTCACCGGTGCCGAATCGAGACCGAGACCCCTGCCAGTACGATCAGCAGATTTCTGTGACCTGTTGACTGTTGACTGTAGACTGGCAGTCACTCGTGACTGTTTACTGTTGACTGCAACCGTAAGCACCCTGGTGATGCCGTGCAGTTAACACTAGATGTTAGTCCATGACCACCGAACCAAAACCGCGCCTCGCAGCACTCGATGTCTTCCGCGGCCTCACCGTCGCCGGCATGCTCCTCGTGAACGATCCCGGCACATGGACCGCGATCTATCCTCCGCTCGAGCACGCAGAATGGTTCGGCTGGACTCCGACCGATCTCATCTTCCCCTTCTTCCTTTTCATCGTCGGCATCACCACCCACCTCTCGTTCGACGCCAGGCGCGCGCGCGGCGCCAGCGATCGCGCGCTGGTGAAACAGATCCTCCGGCGCGGCGGCCTTATCCTGCTGGTCGGCCTCCTGATGACCGGCTTCCCCTATCACCAGTTCTACCTCACCCTACCCGGCGGCTGGGTGTTCGATTCGCGCACGCCGCATCTCGACGTCGCGCATTGGCGTCTCACCGGCGTCCTCCAGCGCATCGCGCTCTGCTACACCTTCGGCGCGCTGCTCACCCTGCGCACCACGGTCAAGCAACAGGTCGTGATCCTCGCCACGTTGCTCTTCGGCTATTGGTTCGCGATGACGCTCATTCCCGTCCCCGGCCATGGCATCGGCGCGCTCATGCTCGGCGTGCCCGACGGCTCCCTTGCCGCGTGGCTCGACCGCACGATCCTCACCACCGATCACATGTGGGTGGGGTCGCACACGTGGGATCCCGAGGGTCTCCTGAGCACCGTGCCCGCGATCGGCACCGTGATCCTCGGCGATCTCACCGGGCGATGGATCGCGAGCGACCGTCCGATCGCCGAGAAGCTCAACGCGATGTTCACCGCCGGCGCGCTCGGCATGATGACGGGACTCATGTGGCACTGGAGTTTTCCCATCGCGAAGAACATCTGGACGAGCAGCTACGTGATCTTCACCGCGGGCATGGCCGCCGTTTCGATCGCGGCGTGCATGTGGCTCATCGACGTGCACAAGATCACGTGGTGGACCAAGCCGTGGATCATCTACGGCACGAACCCGCTCTTCGCCTTCGTCGCGAGCGGATTCCTCGGGCGTTTGCTCTATACCTTGATCAAAGTCCCCACGAGCGCCGGCCTCGTCCCCCTCGAGACCGCGATCTACAACGGCGCCTTCGCGACCTGGCTCGAGCCCAAGGATGCGAGTCTCGCCTTCGCGATCTGCTGGGTGATGCTCTTCATGGGACTGCTCACGATCTTGTATCGCAGGAACATCATCATCAAACTCTAAGAAAAACTTGACAGGATCAACATGATGAAGCTGATGGAGCGCCGTTCCATCAGCTTCATCACGTTAATCCTGCAGGTTCATCATGTTAATCCTGTCAAAGCCGTTTTTCGCTGCGCACCGATTATCTTTCCATGTGACCTTCCGAGTCCCCACTCGTAAGTGCTTGTACGGCCACAACCTCCAGCAGTCCCAAAGCATGCACCACGCCCGCCGCCAACTGACCATCCTCTTCACCCTCACTGCCGCGATCTGCATCTTCGCGCCGGCAAGTCTCAGCGCGTCCACGGATAGCGCAGTCAAGGCCATCAAGAACACGAAGGTGGTCGACGGCACGCCCACCACGCGCCACAAGAAGAAGCGCAAAGCGCCTCCCGCGCCCGCGCCGGTCCTCTTCTTCACGCCCACGAGCGCCGGCGCGCTCAGCACCGACATCGCGTCCCTGCTCGACCACGCCGCAGCGCGGCGGACGCTGGGGCGTCATGGTCATCTCGCTCTCGCGCGGCGACACGCTCTTCTCGCTCAATGCCGACACCGCGCTCCAGCCGGCGTCGAACATGAAGCTCTTCACCAGCGCGCTCGCGCTCGATCAGTTCGGCCCCGGGCACCAGTTCCGCACCGAGGTCCTGCGCACCGGCGACATCGCCCCCGACGGCACGCTGCACGGCGATCTCGTCCTGCGCGGCGACGGCGATCCGGCACTCTCACCGCGCTTCGTGGAGGGCGGCCCCAACGCGCCCATGCAGCGCCTCGCACAATTCGTCTCCGACGCAGGGATCAAGCGCGTCACGGGCCACCTCATCGCCGACGCGAGCGCCTTCGATCCGCAGCGCATCCCCGAAGGTTGGAGACGGCGCTATCTGCAGCGCCGCGTACGCCGCGCCGGTGTCCGCGCTCTCGCTCAACGAGAACGTGATGCAGGTGGTGGTGCGCCCCGGCAAAGTGGGCGGCAAGGCCGACGTCTTCCTCGAGCCCGCGAGCGACATCCCGCTCAGCGTGACCGTGAAGACGATCGACAGCCGCGGCTCGCGCGTCGGCGCGTGGACCACCAAGGGTGGCGCCATCGAAGTGCACGGCTGGATCGGCACGCGCGCGGGCGAGCGCCGCTATGAGCTCGTGGCCGCCGATCCCACCGCCTTCACCGCCGGCGCGTTCCGCCGCGCGCTCGCCGACCGCGGCATCAAATTCGACGGGCCCACGCAGTTCGCCACTGCCCCCGTGCACGGCACCAAGGTCGGCGACCTGCCGTCGCCGCCGCTCGGCGCGATGCTCTCCGTGATGAATCGCGAGAGCATCAACCACTTCGCCGAACTGATCTTCCGCGACGCCGCGCGCAACGCCGCGCCCGATTCCATCGGCTCCGCGGAGTCGGGCAACGCGCTGCTGCAGCGATTCCTCGTGGGCAAGGTCGGCGTCGATTCCGCCGCCGTGATCGCGACCGACGGCAGCGGCCTCAGCACGCTCGACCGCGTGACGCCGCGCTCGCTCGTGCAGCTCCTCGCCTTCTCGCACCGCACCCAGTGGAGCGACGCGTTCCACGCATCGCTGCCCGTCGCCGGCGAAACGGAACTGCTCGCGCACCGCATGCGCGAAACGCCGGCGCAAGGCAACCTGCACGCCAAGACGGGCACCACGAACACCGTGATCTCCCTCGGCGGCTACGTCACCGCGCAGGACGGCGAACTGCTGGCGTTCGCGTTCATCTACAACGGCTGGGACCGGGGGAACGCGAAGGCGACGATCGACGCGATGGGCGCGACGCTGGCTTCCTTCGTGCGCGAATGATCTAGCACCTCGGACAGCGTGCGTCGTGCGTCCTAAATGCGAGAAGGGCTCCCGAGGATCGGGAGCCCTTCGTTCTTCCACCATGAATGGCTATTGGCTGCGGCAGCCTCATCGCAGCCAACTCAGGTCAACGCGCCGATGAATATCACGAACGTCGAGAGCGCCTTCTGGTCCGGGCTCAGTCGCGACCGGCCTCTGGAACGCTTTGTACGATGGCCACCACACCGATGATCGCCACCATCGGCAGATTCGTGGAGTACCACGCGATCCCGAGCGCGGCCACCACGACCCATCGCTGCCACGTCGACCAGTGCGTGGAATCCGCGTGACCCGTCGAGCTGCCAGACCGGGACGAGATTGAAGAGATTGATCCAACGCGCCGAGCTGCGCGATCGCTCCCCATACCGGAATGCCCGTGTAGAGGAAAACCGCGTACGCCGCGAGTGCCGCTCCAAGACCCCACACCGGTCCGGCGAGTCCGATCCGCGCGTCGAGCCTTGGGATCGGTGATGTGAGTCCTCAGCATGATGAACGCGCCGAGACCCGGCATGAAAAGTGGCGCCCCCGCGATGATGCCCTCCCTGCGGATCTCCGCCACGTGACCCATCTCATGGATGTAGATCGAGAGCAGGAGCCCGAGCGCCAGCGGCCAGCCGTAGATGGCCCAATAGATCGCGAAGAATCGCGAACATCGACACCAGCGTGCCGATCTTCGTGAGTCCGAGCAGGAGGAATTTCAGCTTGCTCAGCGCCAGCACGACGATCGCGACGAGTCCGGCCGCGCCGCGCTTCCACCATGGCCGCGTTATCCTGTGCGCCGCTGCCGGCGCCGGCGTCCCGCGCCTTGCTTCGTGAGTTCGGCGACGTGCTGCTGGATCGTCGATACTGTGCGAGCCCTGCGGCAAGCCAGCGCAGCGCGCTCTCCCACGCGGCGCGCGCGGCGCCGAGGTCACCAGCCGCGGCGGCGCGCTCGGCGGTGGCGGCGAGCTCCTTCAGCTTCGCTGCGTACACGAGCGTGCCGCACACGCCGCAGCTCAGGGCATGCGGCGGCAGCTCCGTCCCACAGTTCGCACAGCGCGACGCGCTCAGCGGATCGAGTGTCGGCACCTGCTACGTTGACGCGGCGCGCGGCGCCGCCCCGATCTTGTACGGCCCGCTGATCTTGAATACGGCGCCCGCCGTCATGCGCCACGCCTGCATCAGTCCGACGCCGATGATGATCGCGGTGAGGATGCCACCCGCACCCGACTTGAACACCACGATGAGCGGAAGCGCCGGCGAGATGATGAGCAACCTCGTGATCATGGCCGAGGTGAGCTCCGAATCGGCGGCGACCTCTGATTGCCGAGCGCGGCGTACGCCGCCGCGACCGACAGGTACGTCAGCACGACCGCGATGATCTGGTAGCGACGGCCGCCGACACCCCCGGTCGCTTTGCGCATCGCCGAACCGACCATGTATCCGATCGCGACCGCGATGATCCCGATCTCGAGATGCGCATACGCAGCCACCGCGAAATAGACGATCGCACCGGCGATCGCCGCGCCCACTCCGAAGATCACGGCTCTCGACATCGCGCCGGGGCTGGTGCCTCGCGCTTTGATATCCGCGATCTGTGCGTCGGCTTTCACCTTGCACGATGCGCAGATCGGTCTGCCGTTCAGTTGATAGTACGCGTCGGTGATCTTCGACTTGCACATGACGCACGTCATCGAACCGCCGCCTTCCACCTTGTCGAACTGCAGCCCGGATGGCCCCGTCATGAAGATCTCCGATTGAGTTGGGTCGCGAGGAGCTTGCCGCTCCCCTCTATAGGAAGCAAGAAGGGCCCCCGAAGTAACTCTGGAGGCCCCGAATGTCCCTGCGGCCCAGACAGCCGATATCCTGCAGTTAGAACTTCATCTCCTTGATGTGCACGCCCCGCTTATCCAGCGCCGCGATGTACTCGTCCGCCGGAACACACTCATCCGGCGTATGCACACCCGCCGGCTTGATCTCGCCGCGCGCCTGCATCTGCCCGGTGATCGAGAGTGAATAGCCCGTCGTCTGCATCATCGCGGAAATGCCGCGCGCTTCGTCGTAGTATGCGATCAGCTCCCAGCCCACTCTCGCGGACTTGCCGGCTTTCATGCCGTCCACCACCACGCGCAGCGCCACGAGATCGCGCCCCGTCGGCTTCGTGAGCCGCGGGCCCATCGTCGCCACGGTCACATCGCGCGGGATCACTTTCGTCCCCTTCACATCCACCGGCGCGAGATCGAGCAGTCCCAGCTCACGAATGGCTTCCATGATGTGCGCATGCCCGGGATACCGGAGCGTCTTGTATTCCATGCTCGGGATCTTCCCCTCGTAACGCCACGCCATGGTGGTCAGCCCGCCCGCGGTGTGGAACGCTTCGAGCATCCCCACCGGATTCGGGAACTCCACCGGCTCGCGCTCGGAGAGCGCCTTCACCTGCGTGCGCTTGCCGTCGCGCACGACCCATGAGAGCGTCGTGTAATAATCGAGCACGCCCTCCAGCGAATAGACGATCTGATAGTTGAGCGGCGGCTCCGGATGCTGCGGCAGCCCGCCCACGAAGATCTTCACGCTGTTCACGCTGTCGAGCTTGCTGATGCCGTGCTGCGCCAGGATGTTCACCATGCCCGGCGCGAGGCCGCAGTCGGGGATGATCGTCTTCCCCTTCGCCGCCGCCTTCTCGCTCAGCTGCTTCTGCTGGAAGACGATCTCGGTGTTGCCGCCCAGGTCGCAGAAGTTCGTGCCCGCTTCCACCGCGAGCTTCGCGAGATCGAGATTGAAGTAGTACGGGATCGCGCTCATCACCGCGTCCGATTCCTTCATCAGCGCGAGCACCGCATCGCGGTCGCGCACGTCGAGCGGCGTCGGGATGAGCCGCTTCCCCGAATACGGCGCGAGGAATTCCGGCAGGTGCGTGATGTGCAGATCCGCGAGCCGGACCTCCTTCACATCGGGATTCTGGAGCAGATCATAGGCACAGGCCGAACCCTGAAGGCCGGCCCCAAGGACGAGCATTCGCATTTTTGGGGGTCTCTTTGGAGCGAACTAAAGTGTTTGTTGCAGAGTTCTAAATCTAACCAACTGCAGACTTAGACTCTAGACTGGGACGTTAGACTACTCGAACGACGGGCTGTTGGCTGTCGGCTGTCGCCAGCCCGGCGGTCGAGCAGTTCGCACGCAACAGCCGACAGCCGACAGTCCGCCCTTCCGCCGTCGTCGTTCGCGTCATAGCGTATCCCCCATGGACCCCTACATGTTGTTGTTGGTCCTCGGCGGACTTGGCCTCGCGGCCATGGCCTTCGTGGGTGGCGCTCGCCACGGTGCCCGCGGGCACGCGAGCCACGCCGGCCACGGGCACGCAGCCCACGGGCACGCCCACGGCGGCGCGCATCATCCGTCCATCAAGGAATCCGCCTCCAAGTCGCTCTCGGCGCTCGTCTCGCCGCGCATCCTGTTCGCGCTCTGTCTCGGGATCGGCACGAGCGGCGTATTCATGCAGCGATACTTCAGCGGCACGTTGCTCCTCGCCGCCGCGGCAGTGGGCGGGCTCATCTTCGAACGCCTCATCGTCGCGCCCCTCTGGAATCAGGCGCTCCGCTTCGAGTCCGCGCCCGCCCTTACGCTCGAGAGCGCACTCGGCAGCGAGGCCACGGTCGCGAGCAATTTCGACAAGAACGGGCAAGGGCTCGTCGCCATCGAAGTCGACGGCCAGCTCGTGCAGATCCTCGGCACGCTCCAGAAGACCGATCTCGCGCTCAACACCCGCGTACCGGCCGGCACGCGCGTGCGCATTGAGCAGGTGGACGCCGCGCGGAATCGCTGCACCGTGTCGCTCGTTTAACCGTCTCACTCTCCGGGAGCTCTCTGTATGGATTCGCTCATGTCGAGCGGCGTGATCATTGCCGGCGTCCTCGTCTTCGTGCTCGTAGCCGTGCCCCTCATCGTGTCGAAGTTCCTGCGCGATGTGGACGCCGGTGAGATCCGCCTCGTCAGCTGGCTCGGCGGCGGCACGATCATCTACCGCGGGCCCGGGAAATCCAAGGAGATCCCGCTCTTCACCACCGGCACCACGATCTCGAGCAAGGTCATCAACGTCGACCTCGACATCACCGACCAGACCTCCGACATCGACGAGAACGGCACGCCGCGCCCGATCAAGGTGCGCGTGCTCGCGAGCGCGATCGTCTCCGTGGGCGACACCGATACGCTGATCAAGACCGCCGCCAATCGCTTCTTCTCCAAGCGCGAGGCCGACCAGGTGAGCACGCTCACCGATCTGCTCTCCAGCTCGGGCCGCCGCGCGATCAACCTGCTGTCGCACGACCAATTGTTCTCGGCCAAGGCCACGCCGAGCGCATCGCGCGCGCTCCTCCCCGGCCCCGCCGGCACCGCACCCGTGCGCGTCGCGCCGCCTCCCGCGCCGGTGATGCACACCGACGCCAGCGGAACGTCGATCGAAGATGATGACGATCCGCTCGCGGTGATCATTCGCAAGGCGTGCTCGCGCGAACTCACCGATCTCGGCCTCATCTTCAATTCGCTGAACATCAAGATCGTGCAGTCGGAAGTCGCGGAAGCACGGCGCCGGCAATCGGCCGCGGAAGCGAGCGCGAACGCCGAGATCGTGGCCGCCATGCAGTCGCGCCGCGCGAAAGAAGCGCAGCTCGACGCCGAGCGCGCCATCAGCGACAAGCAGCGCGAACTCGAGCAGACCAAGGCCAGCAACGCCGCGCTCATCGCCGAGGCGGAGGCCAAGAGACAGCAAGCCTCGGGTCTGCAGCGTGAAGCCGAGCTGGACGCCACGCAGATCGCGCAGGCGAAGGCCGACGCCGCGAAGGTGCGTCTCGAGGCCGAGGCGAGCGCCGACGCCGACGCGATCAAGATCAGGAAGGTGGCCGAGGCGACCGCCGAGAGTATTCAGCGGGTGAACCAGGCGATCCAGGCCGGCGGCGAAGCGTACTTCCGCTACCGGCAGATCGAGATGATACCGACCATCATGCCCGCGATCGCGGCGGCGTTGAGCGATGCGAAGTTCATCACGTTCTCGAGCGGCGGCGAGAAAGGCGCGCCCGAAACGACCGCGAACGACATCACACAGGTGATCCGCACCGTGCTCGCGGCGCAGATGGTCGCGAAGGGCGGCATGCTCGACAGCGACTCCGATTCCAAGGGCAAGAAATGAGCGGTGCGTTGAAATGGCTGCGCATTGCGGCGACGAGCGTGGTCGTGCTCGCGATCATCGCGTACACCGCGATCTACCTGATCTCCGAGAAGAAGATCAACAGAGTGTGGCCCGAGCCCGCGGCCGTCGCGCTGGTGCTTCCCACGGACTCGGCGTCGATCGCCGAGGGACACCGATTGGCGGTCATCCGCGGATGTGAAGGGTGCCATGGCAAGCAACTGCAGGGCACGAACTTCTTCGATCAGAAGGGCGTCGCGCGGCTCATCGCGCCCAACCTCACGCACAGCGTCAAACGGTACAGCGATGCCCAACTGGCGCAGATCATGCGCCACGGCATGCGCCCCGGCGGGCGCGGCGTGTTCGCGATGCCGGCCGCCACGTTCCAGTATCTGACCGATGCCGATCTCGCTCATATCCTGGCGTACGTGCGCAGCGTGCCAGCTGTCGATGGATTCGAACCGGGCCTGGCGATGGGGCCGCTCGGGCGCTTCGGCGTCGTCGCGGGAAAATTCAGGACGCAGCCGCAGATCATCTCGGGGTGGCTGCCGCTGCCCGCCGCCACCGATTCGTTGGCCGAGCGCGGCCGCTACCTCGTCCAGACCACCTGCACCGAATGCCATGGCGCGCAGCTGCGGGGCGACGGATTCATGCCGACGCCGGACCTCCGCATCGTGAAGGGATTCTCCCCGGGGGAGTTCGCGACGTTGATGCGCACCGGCGTCGCACCGGGGAATCCGAAGCTCCCGACGATGTCGGAGGTGGCGAAGGAGCAGTTCTCGCAATTCACCGACTCCGAGATCGCCGCGGTCTACGCGTATTTGCACGGGCTTGGGAGCTGAACTGCAGACTGAGACGTTAGACCTAGACGTTAGACTGCCCCGAACCTCTTCGGAGATCATCTCATGCGCACAGGCAAGTTGCTGGCCCTCATCGGCGTCGTGGCACTCATGGCGGCCGTGCAAGCGCCAGCCTCAGCGCCGGCCCCGACCATCATGGCGGACGTCGTGGTCGGCAAGACGCTCGAGAACCGCGCAGTTACCGACACCGGCTCGACGTTTCCAGCGAGTGTCGGCATGCTCGTCGCGCTGAGCAACGTCAGCGGCGCATCGGGAAGCAAGATCATGCACGTCTGGAGCCACGGCCCGCACACCGACACCGTGACGCTCAACGTCAGCGGCTCGCCATGGCGCACGTACAGCCGCAAGACCATCCCCGCCGACTGGACCGGCGAGTGGAAGGTGACGGTGCTGGATGCCACGGGCGCCGTGCTCGCGACGAAGACGTTCACTGTCGGGGGATAAACAGCGACGAACTGCGGGCTGTCGGCTGTCGGCTGTCGCCTGCGAATACGAAGGGCTCCCGGAAGTGGGGAGCCCTTCGTCGTAGAAGGCAACAGCCAACAGCCGACAGCCCGCTGTTAGTTCGCCGCCACCCCCACCGAATCGATCACGACCGCCCCATGCCTCGCATCAAACGTCCATTTCCCGGTGCGAAAATACTGCTGCACGTCCGGATGACCCACTGGGAACATCGTGTCGCCCTTCACGACCATCACGCCGTTCTTGCCGGAGAATGACGGGATCCGCCAGCCGGGGAGCGTGCTTCCCACTCGGCCGCCCTTCCGCACCATGAGATAACCCACGCGCGGGTCGAACGTCGCCGCGAGTGCGCCGAACACGTCGAGGCCGATCAGTGCGTTCCCCGGCGTCTTGAATCCCTGGAATCGCGCGGGCGCATTGACGAAAGTGACGTCGCCCATTTTCACTCGCGAAATGACGGCGTACACCTGCGCGGGATCGCGAGATCCTTTGGGCCCGAACCGTTTCACCACGGAATCGCGCCGCATCCACGACGTGTCGAGCACGAGCCCATGCACGCGCGCGTCGATCACGGCGAACACAGTGTCATTGCCGATCGCGAGCTTCACACGCCCGAGCAGATGGCTGTCGCTCACGGTGTACATCACGATCGACGAATCGGGCCCCAGCATGTCGGGCGGCGACGTGTGCAGATAGTCGGCGCGCAGCCGCTCGCCGAGTGGCACCGCCGCGCTCGGGAGTGCGGCCAGCGCCGCCCAGTCGTCTGGGCGTTTGTGCAGTGAATCGGCGATGCCGAGCATCGAGTACACGGGCGCGATGTCGACGGCGACGATCGCCGGATCCTCCCCGAAGTGGCGCGCCTCCTCCATGGCCACCGCCGCCACGCGCCAGCCGCCGCGTCCGAACATGTAGCGGCCCAGCGCCATGCGCACGGCACCATCGTGTGGCGCCAGCCGCGCCGCCGCGTAGTAGGCCGAGTCCGCGCCGAAGAGCCGGCCGGCGAGAAGCATCGTGTCGCCGCGCGCGACGAGCGCATACGCGCGCGTGGTCGCCGCCGAGGTCTGTGCCGAGCACGGTAGCGCAAGAACGATCGCCCCACTCACGCACAGCATTCGCCACTCACGCCCCTGCCGTTTCATTCCGCGTATACCCCGCTCAGCGCGCTCGGTCCTGCCGGCATGTGTTCGGCGCGGCTCGTCATCGCCTCCTGTTCGGCCGCGTCCACCTCCGTCTCCACCGACCGCTCCGCCTCAGCCAGCCGCTCACGGCTGATCCCCGTTCGCATGAGGTGCTCCTCGAACATCGCGATCGGATCGCGGCGCCCCCAATGCTCGAACAGCGACGCATCGAACGTCTCGCGCGCTTCGGCCTCATCGTGCGTCGCGTGGCCGCCCATGCGGAACGTCTCGGCGACCAACAACGCCGGTCCGTCGCCGCGACGGCAGCGATCCACCGCGAGCGCCGTGAGCGCATAAGCGTCCAGCACATTGTTGCCGTCGAACACGCCGCCCCACATCCCGTACGCCTTCGGCCACTGCGCGAACTTCTCACCCTTCGCCGCGAGATGATGCTGATCGAGCCGCGTGCCGAGGGCCACTTGATTGTTCTGGATGATGAAGATCACCGGGAGCTTGCGCACCGCCGCGAAGTTGAGCCCTTCGTGCGCGACGCCGGCTTTCACGCTGCCGTCGCCGATCCATGTCATGGCCACGCGGTCCGTGCCGCGCGAGACGAAACTCATGGCGATGCCGGCGACCACGGGGACGACGTCGCCCACGTGGCTGATGGGTGAGAGCACGCCGTTGGCCATGTCGCCATAGTGTCCGTCGCGTCCGCGCGCGGGCCCATCCATCGTGCCCATGTACGCGCGGAGAATATCGGACACCGACATCCCCATCTCGAGGCACGCGCCCGCGTTGCGGATCATGGGGGCGACCACGTCGCACGATTCGCGCGCCGCAGGCGTGGTAGCAGCGCGCGGACGCCGCAGCGCGTGCACGGGGCCAATGGTGGCCGCCTCTTCGCCAGTGCCGAGCCACGCCTTGGAGATCACACCCTGGCGCACGAGACGCTTGAGTCCGATGTCCGCGAGCCGATTGCGCACGAGCCCGGCGTACATGTCCAACAGTTGCACCGGACTGAGCCGCCTTATCACCGCCGCGCGTTTCGGATCCTTCTCCAACGTGGCGCGATACTCGCCCAACAGCACGTCATCGGGCTGCCAGTTCGAGATACTCGGGCGGCTCGAAGGGAGGGTGACGCTTCATGCGTGGAATCTCATTGGGGCGCCCGGGATCAGCAACTTGCTACGTCCGAACGGCGTGCGTACCGAGTCGTGCGTGTTCGACCCCTTGGGGCGTGAGTACCAAGTCGTGAGTCGTCGACCACTGAATGCGCGAGTATCCAGTCGTGCGTCAGGCACGATCGTCGTGCGTCGCGATGCCCGACTCGGCACTCACGCCGTTCGTGGTCGAACACGCACGACTCGGCACGCACGCCGTTCGTGGTCGAACACGCACGACTCGGCACTCACGCCGTTCGCAGTTATTTGAAGAACCGACTCATGATCCCCCCTCCCTCCTCCTGCACATCCTCCCCCGCCGCCGCCTTGGTGAACGCCTCGCCGAACTCGAGCGTCCCCGAGTATCGGCCGTCCGCTTCCCTCGCCAGCGCTTTCGCGAGCACTTTCTCCACGCCCGCTGGGAAATTCAGGTCGGGGCGCTTGGTGCGGATCGGGATCGGATCGCCCTTGAGCCGCGCGATCATGATCTCCTGCTGCGTTCTCCCTTCGAACGGCAGCTTCCCGGTGAGCATCTCGTACACCATGATCGCGAGCGAGTACACGTCGGTGCGCGGGTCCAGCTGCTTGCCCCGCAGCTGCTCCGGGCTCATGAACTCCGGCGTGCCGAGCACGATCCCGGTGGCGGTGAGCTTCTGCACCTCCGGACTCATCGCGCGCTCCTTCGCGAGACCGAAGTCCATCACCACGGCGCGCTCCGATCCGTCGGGGCGCGCGACGATCATGATGTTCTCCGGCTTCAAGTCGCGATGGATGATCCCGAGCTCGTGCGCCACGTGCAGCCCCGCGCACATGTCGCGCACGAAGCCGGCCGTCACATCGAGCGGCAAATATCCCATCCGCACGGTGCGGTCGCAGAGCAATTCCCCCTGCACGAAGGGCATCACGATGTACACGAATCCCGCGGTCGTCTCGCCGAGGCGGATGATGTGGCACACGTTGGGATGCGCCAGCTTCCCGCCGAGCGCGGCCTCGCGGCGCAGGCGCGCCATGGCGGTCGGGTCCTTGATCAGCGCCGGCGACAGGATCTTGATCGCCACCTTCTCGCCGGTGTTCGTGTCCTGCGCGAGGTACACGAAGCTCATGCCGCCTTCGCCCACCTTCTTCACGACCTGATAGCGGTTGTCCAGCAGCTGCCCCGTGAGCTTGCTGAAGTCCACGGTGCGCGATCCGGCGAACGGCGGCGTCGGGCTGCGCGGCGCGGGAGGCGGCGGCATCACCGCCGGTGTCCCGACGGGCGTCACGCCCAGCGGCGGCGTCGCGGGCGTCGGCGACGGCGTGCTCGACATCAGAAGTTTCGTGCCGTCCTTGGCGCAGAACTTCACGTCGTCAGGATACACGGTACCGCAAGACGGACAGCGTGCGCTCACGTGCAGACCCGGTTGCGCCCTTCGGCCTTGGCGCGATAGAGCGCCTCGTCCGCGAGAGCCAGGAGATCCTCCGGCGAATTCACGCGCGCCGAAGGCACTGCCGCCACCCCGATGCTCACCGTCACCCGCGCCTTATCATAGCTCGCGCCGGGCAGTATCGCTTGCTCCGAGATCCTGATGCGGATGCGCTCCGCCACCGCCACCGCGCCTTCCTCCGCCGTCTCCGGCAGCATGACGACGAACTCCTCGCCGCCGAACCGCGCCACTGCGTCCACGGTGCGCGCCTCCCGCTGCAGCACGCGCGCCGTGCTGCGCAGCGCCTCGTCGCCGATCGGATGCCCGTACGTGTCGTTCACCAGCTTGAAGTGATCGAGGTCGATCATCAAGAGGGACAGAGTCAGTCCGTACCGGCGCGCGCGCTCCAGCTCGGCGCTCAGCAGCTCCATGAGCGCGCGACGGTTGTGCGTCTGCGTGAGCGGATCGGTGCGCGCGAGGATCTCCAGCCGCTGCTTGTCGGCCTGCGTGTTCTCGATCGCCTGCGCGCGGCGGATCGCCGCGACGGCCGCGCCCACCACGGTATCGGCGAATTCGACATCCGCGGCGCCCGAGCGCGGGCTCGCCCTGCACGGTGCGCAGGAAGATCACGCCGGCCTGCTCGCCGTCGAGCCGGAACGGGAGCGCGATCACGGAGCGGAATGGCACGAGCGTTCCCGCCGCCGCCCACTCGTGGCGCAGCTGGCTGTAGATGGGGCTCACATCCACATCCTCGATGAGCACCGGCGCGCGCGATTCGAGCGCGGTTCTTATCTCCGGGTACCGCTCGAGCCGGATCTCGAGATGCCGCAGCCCCGGCGTCTCGTACGCGGCCGCTACAACGCCCACGGCATCGCCGGGACTCGCGAGCACCAATGAGCAATGCGAGATGTCGAGCGCGCGCGCGACGCGCCGTACGAGGATGTGATACAGCTCCTCGCTCGAGAAATCGCCCGTCACCTCGTGCAGGATGTCCACCATCTTGCGCCGGCTCTCGGCCTCGCCGCGCGCGCGCTGCAACTCCTCTTCGGTGCTGCGGAGCGCCGAGCGCGCGTTGAGCAGCTCGCGGCGCGAGCGCAGCTGCACGCGCACGCGCGTGAGCAGGTCGCGCACGTGGAACGGCTTCGCGATCACATCGGAGGCGCCGAGCGCGAGCATCTGCGGCGCGACATCCTCCGCCGATTGCGACGACATCGCGAGCACGGGCACGTCGCGCCAATGCGCATCGCCGGCGAGTCCCTCCAGCACGGCGGCGCCATCGCTCACGGGCGACGGCACATCCAGCAGGAGCAGATCGGGGTGCATCGCGCGTACTTGCTCGAGCACGCGCTCCACCACGCCGCGCACGATCGCGACGTCATAGCCCTGCTCCTTCAGCAACCAGGAGAGCGTGCTGGCGAGCAGATCATCATCGTCGGCGATCAGGATCCGCGACTTATCCATGACCGAGGATCGTGTGCAGGCCGTCCCACTCGATGTTCCCGCCGCTCAGCACGGCCACCGTCGGGCCCTCCGCGCGCACCAGCCCTTCGCGGAGCGCCGCCACGGTGATCGCGCCGCTGGGTTCAACGACCAGCTTCATCCGGTCGAGTAGGAAGCGCATCGCGCCGCGG
This sequence comes from uncultured Gemmatimonadaceae bacterium, assembly GCA_963716745.1. Lineage (GTDB taxonomy): Bacteria > Gemmatimonadota > Gemmatimonadetes > Gemmatimonadales > Gemmatimonadaceae > DATKOH01. Next base: position 2,388,541 of record OY970320.1, on the reverse strand, counting down.
AGCGAGGCGTCGTCCACGAGCACCACGTCGTCGATGTACGCGCTGTGGTGCGCGAATGGGATCGTACCGATCGCCGTCGCGAGCAGACCGTCGGCAAGACCCTGCGTGTGCTCGAGCACCACGGGCGCACCGGCCGCGCGCGCACGCGTGAGCTTGGGCGCGCCCGACGGCTCCACGCCGATCACGCGCGCCTTCGGGCAGAGCAGCTTCACCGCCGTCGCGACGCCGGCACTCAGCCCTCCGCCACCCACGGGCACGATCACCGTGCCAACGTCGGGCAGATCCTCGCAGATCTCGACGCCGGCCGTGCCCTGCCCCGCGATGATCGTCGCATCGTCATAGGGCGGGACGAGCACGCCGCCGTCGCTCGCGACCAATTCCTTGGCGCGCTCCATCCGATGCGCGGTGGTGGTACCGGCGAGCACCACGCGCGCACCGAATCGCTCGGCGCCCGCGCGCTTGGCGGGCGTGACCGTCGTGGGCATCACCACCGTGGCCGGCACGCCGAAGAGCTGCGCCGCGAGCGCGACCGCCTGCGCGTGGTTGCCGGAGCTCGGCGCGATCACGCCGCGCGCACGCTGTTTCGGGTCGAGGCGCGAGATGAAGTAATACGCGCCGCGCAATTTGAACGCGCCGCCGCGCTGCAGCGTCTCAGGCTTGAGCCAGATCGCGGGTCCGAGTTCCGGCGCCGGCAGGAGTGGCGTGCGCACGACGACACCACGCAGCACCGCGGCCGCGGATTTGAGATCCGCGAGAGAGACCAACTCGCTGTCGCCATAGGACTAGGACTCTGCACCCCTGGATCTCCGCGCGCCAGTTGACCTAACGGCTAACGTCGCCTTCGAACCGCCGACAGCGGGGCTGGCACCGCTGAACGGCGCGTTGGCGCCTGGCCGTTCGGGAGCTGCGCGCATTCAGGCGAGTTCGCGTTCCCGCAACGCCAAGCGTCCACAGACGCCCTTCGCGGTACCAGCCCCGCCGTTAGCGTTCGCTATTCCTCCGTCGCCTCGACCGGCTCCTCCTCGGCGGCTCCTACTTCCCCTTCCTCGTCCGGCACCACCCGCGCGACATCACGCACCACGTCGCCGGAATGCAGCTCCACGAGCTTCACTCCCTGCGTGTTGCGCCCGCTCACGCGGATCCCCTTCACGGGCATCCGGATGATCACGCCGTGCTGGGTGATCAGCATCAGCTCGTCGCCGGGCAGCACTTCCTTGAGCGCCACCACATCGCCCGTCTTGTCGGTGCGGTTGAGCGTGATGATCCCCTTGCCGCCGCGCTTCTGCACGCGGTACTCGTCGATCGGCGAGCACTTGCCCATCCCCTTGCTCGTGACCACGAGCAGCGTCGCGTCGCGCCGCACCACCACCATCCCCTTCACCACATCGCCCTTGGACAGCTCCACGCCCTTCACGCCCGTCGTATCACGGCCCATCTCGCGCACGTCGCTCTCGTGGAAGCGGATCGACAGCCCGTGCGTCGTCGCGAGCACGATGTCGTTCGAGCCGCTTGTCACCTGCACGTCGATCAGCTGGTCGCCGTCCTCGATCTTGATCGCCTTGATCCCGCTCGAGCGCGGGTTCGAGTACTGCGAGAGCGCCGTCTTCTTCACCGTGCCCTGCTTCGTCGCGAACAGGAGATACTCCGTTTCCGAGAACTCGCGCACCGGCACCATCGCCTGGATGCTCGTGTCGGCGGTCACGTTGATCAGATTGACCACCGGCTTGCCCTTCGCCGCGCGCCCCGCCTGCGGGATCTCGTGCACCTTGAGCCAGAAGCATCGCCCGTCGCTCGTGAAGAACAGGATGTAATCGTGCGTGCTGGCGATGAAGAGATGCTCGATGAAATCCTCATCCTTCATCGTCTGCCCGTTCACTCCCTGTCCGCCGCGCCGCTGCCGGCGGTACGTGGTCACCGAGGTGCGCTTGATGTACCCGGAGTGCGACACGGTCACGACCATGTCCTCTTCGGCGATCAGGTCCTCGATCGTGAACTCGCCCTCGTCGCTCGTGATCTCGGTGCGGCGCTCGTCGCCGAACTTCTCGGCGAGCGTCTCGAGCTCCGTCTTCATGATCTTCATCCGGCGGTCCTTCGAGCCGAGGATCGACTTCAGCTCCTTGATCTCGGCGCGCACTTCCTTGAGCTCGGCTTCCAACTTCTCGATCTCGAGGCCGGTGAGCTTGGCGAGGCGCATGTTGAGGATCGCTTCGGCCTGCCGCTCGCTCAGCTTGAAGCGCTTCTGCAGCTGCTCGCTCGCGGTCGGCGTGTCCTCGGCCGCGCGGATGAGCTTGATCACCGCGTCGATGTTGTCGACCGCGATCTTGAGCCCCTCGAGGATGTGCTCGCGCTCCAGCGCCTTGTCGAGATCGAACTGCGTGCGACGGACGATCACCTCGTGGCGATGCGCGATGAAGTGCTCGAGCACTTCCTTGAGCGGCATCACCTTCGGCACGAGCTGCCGCGTGTTCACGTCCGGCACGAGCGCCAGCATGATCACGCCAAAGGTCGCCTGCATTGCCGTATGCTTGTACAGCTGATTGAGCACCACGCGCGGGATCGCGTCGCGCTTGAGCTCGATCACGATGCGCATGCCGTCGCGGTCCGACTCGTCGCGCAGATCGGCGAGTCCTTCCAGCTTCTTCTCCGCGTGGAGCTGCGCGATCTGCGTCTTGAGCCCGCTCGTCGTCACCTGGTACGGGATCTCGGTGATCACGATCTGCGACTTACTGCCGCGCTCGTTCTCCTCGATCACCGCACGCGCGCGCATGATGATCTTGCCGCGTCCCGTCTCCTGGTAGCTGCGGATCCCCTCGCGGCCGTAGATGTAGCCGCCCGTCGGGAAATCGGGGCCCTTGATGAACTTGCGGATCTCTCCGGCCGTCGCGTCGGGCTTCTCGATGAGATGCGCGACCGCCGCGATCACTTCGCGCATGTTGTGCGGCGGGATGTTCGTCGCCATGCCCACGGCGATCCCCGAGCTGCCGTTCACCACCAGGTTCGGAATGCCGCTCGGCAAGACCGTGGGTTCCTGCAGGCGATCGTCGAAATTCGCCGTGAAATCCACCGTGTTGCGGTCGATCTCCGCGAGCATCTCCATCGCGGTGGGCGCGAGGCGCGCCTCGGTGTAGCGGTATGCCGCCGCGGGATCCGGATCGATGGAGCCGAAATTCCCCTGGCCGTCGATAAGCGGATAGCGCAGCGAGAACGTCTGCACCATGCGCACGAGCGCGTCGTACACGCTCGAGTCGCCGTGCGGGTGGTATTTGCCGAGCACGTCGCCCACGACCGTGGCCGATTTCTTGTAGGGCCGTCCCGGCACGAGGCCGAGTTCGTTCATCGCGTAGAGCACGCGCCGGTGCACCGGCTTGAGCCCGTCGCGCACATCGGGCAGCGCGCGCGACACGATGACGCTCATCGAGTAATTGATGAACGACTCTTTTATCTCCTCGTCGATCAGTCGCGAAAGGATCCGTTCGCGGTTGTTCGGTGCGGTCATTTTGTGGGGGCTGGACGGGGCGAAAACACCGATCTCAGGACCACGAAATATAACCCCGTGGAGGGGTCAACCGAAGGGCAAAATCCACTCTTCCCACAGGAGATTCTGCGACCCATAATGGTCGCCATGCCTTCCCTTAGCTCCCTCTGGAAATCGGCCTTCTTGACCGTCAGTTTGGCCGCGATCGGGGCGACCGCCGGCGCCCAGGAATTCACCGGGCTCATCGGCCCGCAGTTCGACCAGTCCGCCGCTGCCAACACTACCTACCAGTGGCGGCTCGACTACCAACAGGGGATCAGCGAGCACTGGTACTTCGAGACCGGCTGGGTGAATGACGGCCACATTCCCGGTCATGCGCGCGACGGCATCGCGGCGCAGATCGGGATCCGGTCGTCCTTCGGCACCAAACGGTTCACGTTCGGGATCGCCACCGGTGTAGACCGCTTCTACGACACCACGAACGATACCTCGAACGCCGGCAATTTCTCCGATATCCAGGGCTGGCTGTGGCTCACCACCGCGCAGATCTCCTACTTCGGCAAGGACCGCTTCGTTTACCGGATCCAGGTGAACGAGGAGCTCGCGCCCCCCAAGACCTTCGACGCGCTGAGCGTGCTCATTGGCATCGGCTACCAGCTCCAGGCACCCGTGGGCGACGTCTACAATCACGCGCCGGTCGCGCAGACGAGCTTCACCACCGGCAATCAGATCACGGCCCTCATCGGCCAAACGGTGCCCAACGGCGGTTCGGCCGATCCCAAAGGCGTCTCCGGCATGGGCGAGTACCGTCACGGCGTGTGGAAGTACTTCGACCTGACGTTCAGCTACATCTACCAGGGTGACAACGCCGTCCTCTCCCGGAACGGGATCGGCGTTCAGATCTGGCCCACCCGGAAGTTCGGCCCCGTGGCGCTCGCGCTCGGTTTCGGCGCCTTCTTCGCCGTGGATTACGACTACTCACCGCCCCCCGGCACCAAGAAGAAGGACGCCGTCGCCGGCCTCGTCTCACCCACCGTCGCCTATGACATCGGCGAGCACTGGCTCGCGCGCTTCATCTGGAATCGCACGGTGACGACGTACAATGAAAATACCGACTTCTTTGGGGTGGGGCTGGGATATCGGTGGCACTGAGAGCACCAGTCGGTACAGCAGACTTAGACGCTAGACCTAGACGCTAGAAAGCAGACGCCGTCGCCTTCTAGCGTCTAGGTCTAGCGTCTAAGTCTGCTGTGCCGAGTGGATCTCTCCACACCTCACGGCGCGGAGGCCGCCGCGGGGAACATCACCTGATCCGGCATAAAGCTCCGCCGTTTCGCGACGCCGCCCACCTGGCCGAACGAGTCGTCGCCCCAGCAGAACCCCACATGCTCGGTGGTCACGGCGCACGCGTGCTGTCGGCCCGCGCTCACGGCGATGAAGCGCGAAGGACTCTGCACGATCGTCGCCAGCGGCGAGTCCGCGCCCGTGCCCGTGCCCGTTTGTCCCTCATCGTTCGTGCCCCAGCAATACAAGTCGCCCTCTTTGGCCAGCCCGCACGAGAATGCCGCGCCGGCGGCGATTGTGGAGAAATGGAGCTCGCCCGCGATCGAGGACGGTCCGGCCGAGTCGCGGCTTCCGGTCCCGAGCTCGCCCGACCCGTTCGATCCCCAGCAGCGCGCGGTACCTCCGGGCGTGAGGGCGCACCCATGCTCATAGCCGAGCGCGGCGTGACGCACGAGTGAATCGCCCGCGGTGCGCCGCAGCGAGAGTGAGCACAGACTCGTCGCGGCACCGCCCTCTTCGCACAGCGTCGTCGCGAGGTAGCCGAGCGCGCCGCCGTTGTCGAGCCCCCAACAGAAGAGGCGCGCATCCGTGGTGACGGCGCACGTCGCATGTCCCGCGAGACTCATCGACCGGAACGCGATCCCGGGCGTCACCGCCACGGGATGGTGCGCCGCCAGGGTGTCGCCGCGCGCGAGCTCGCCGTGGCGATTGTCGCCCCAGCACCAGAGCGCGCCGGCAGCGGTGAGACCGCACGAGTGATTCTCGCCGCTCGCGATCGACGTGAAGGGAGGTACTGTGGTGACGTGGATCGGCGTGAGCGATTGACCGAGCGTGTCATTGCCGATCTCACCGTAAACGCCCGAGCCCCAGCAATACGTGGCGCCTTTCTCGGCGAGCGCGCACGTGTGCGATCCGCCCGGCGCGACGGCCATCCATTTCTGCCCCTTTCCCACGGGAACAGGCAGATAGCGATTCTCCTGGGTCCCGTCGCCCAGCTGCCCGAGATCGTTGCGGCCCCAGCAGTACAGATCGCCCTCGCGCACGACCCCGCACGTCGCGTCGCCTCCGGCGGCGAGCGCCAGGAACGGCGGAGCAGGCGTCGTCGCGCCGAGCGCGGGCGTCGATGCGTCGCCGCCCGACATCGGACCGGGCGGCGGCGACTCGCGCAGCTTCGTGTCGTTGCACGCCACGGCGAACAACCCGAGCGCTATGAGCGGTGCGAATCTCACGCGATGGAAAAGGCCCATGGACCAGACCTCCTGTTTCGTGGTTCCCCTCACGTCCGTGTCCCCCGCTTCACGTCGAAGATGGCACTGCGCCGGCACTGCGGACAAATGTACCACTGCCGGCGGCGAGCGTAGCCCAGGCCGAAACTGCCGCCGCCGATCGCGCGCTCCGTCATCGTGACCCCGCATCGCGGACACTCCGGCGCCTTCCCGCCGGCGATCGCATCGCGCAGCGCCTGCTCCTCATGCGACTCATACCGCGCATGCTCGGCCATGGTCACACCGCCGCGAGTTGCGCACGAAAGGCGTCAGGGATCGGGATCGTCTTCCGGTTCGGATAATCATACATCACTTGCACCGTGCGCCCCTCCGCCACCACCCGCTGATCGCGCCGGTCGCGGATCGTGTATGCCCATACCCACGCCTTCGTACGCACTTCGGCGGTGACCATCTCGATCTCCAGCGGGTCGCCGATCATCGCTTCGCTCAGATATTTCACCGTCGCTTCGGCGATGATGAACGGGAAATCCGCGCCGCCGCCCATCGAGTCGACCCACGCCGCGTGCCGCGCCATCTCGAAGTATGTGAGATACACCGCGTTGTTCGCGTGGCCCTTCGTGTCATAGTCCGCATAGCGCGTCGGCAGCGGCATCTTCATGGGGCCGCCACCGTCACCACCACCTTCCCGAACTGCTGCCCGCTCTCGAGACGTGCGAAGGCCGCGCGCCCTTCCGCGAGCGGATATACGGAGTCCACGGGGGGCACGAGCGCACCACCCGCGAGTGCGTCAATGATCGAGTCGAATTCTCGCTCGTTCCCCATTGTCGATCCCATGAGCGTGAGTTGGCTCCAGAACATCCGGCGCACATCTGTTTCCACCAGCGGGCCCGACGTGCCCCCGCAGGTCACGAGCCGCCCGCGTTTGCCGAGCGCGAGGAGCGACCGCTTCCACGTCGCCTGGCCCACATTGTCCACGACGACGTCCACGCCGCGCTTGGCCGTGAGCGCGCGGATCTCTTTCGCGACATCCTGCGCGTGATGATCGAACGTCTCATCCGCGCCCAGCTCCCGCGCGCGACGCAACTTCTCCGCGCTTCCCGAGGTCACGAACACGCGTGCGCCGATCCGCTTCGCGATCTGCAGCGCCGCGAGCGCCACGCCACCGCCGATCCCCCAGATCAGCACCGTCTCGCCGGCGCGCAGCTGCGCGCGCGACACGAGCATCCGCCACGCCGTGAGCGTCGCCAGCGGGAACGCCGCCGCCGTCTCCCAGCTCACTCCCGCCGGGATCACGCGCGCGTTCACGGCGGGCACCACGATATATTCTGCAAGCGTTCCCGCGCGATGCTCCCCCAGGATCTTGTACTTCACGCACAGCGGCTGGTCCCCTTCGCGGCAATATTCGCACTCGCCGCAACTGACGCCTGGATTCAGCAGCACGCCGTCGCCCACTTTCACATTTGTCACCGCGGAGCCGACCGCATCCACCACCCCCGCACCGTCGGCGCCGAGGATCCAGTCCTTGGTGATCGTCACACCGGGCACGCCGTGCACCACGAAGAGATCGAGATGATTGAGCGCGGCCGCGCGGATGCTCACGCGCACATCCGTCGGAGACACGATCTCGGGCGTGGGCAGGCCGGTCTTGTACTCGATCTGCTCGAGTCCGCCGTGCGCGGAGATCGTAAGTGCTCGCACCAGTGGTGGCCCAGGTTATATTGAGTCGCTGAATCCTACTGGCCTGCCGCGCAGCCAGCAACGCGCGTCGCACCCGCACACCGGCCCATGATCTCGATCAAGGTACCGCCACTCGGAGAATCGATCGTGGAAGCCACGATCGCCCGGTGGCTCAAGAAGGAGGGCGACGCCGTCGCCCAAGGCGAGACGCTCGTCGAGCTCGAGACCGACAAGATCACGGTCGAGGTCCCGGCCTTCAAAGCCGGCGTCCTCACGAAGCGCGCGCACGCCGAAGGCGACACCGTGAAGGTGGACGACGAACTCGGCACCCTCGACGAGACCGCCGCAGGCGCCGCAGCCCCAACTCCCACCCCCGCCCCTGCTGCTCCCACCCCCGCGGCGGCGCAGCCCGCCGCGGCCGCGGCGAAGCCCGCGGCCCCGCCCCCGAAGGCGACAGCCGACAGCCCACAGCCCGCCGTCAGCAGTCCGCCCGTCGGCACCTCGCCCTCCGTCCGCCGCATTGCCCTCGAGACCGGGCGCGATCCCGCCGCCGTCGAGGGCACCGGCCCCAAAGGCCGCGTCACGAAAGACGACATGCTCCGCGCACCGGCGGCCGCCCCACTCACGCCGTCGCCTTCTCAAATCCAAAGTCCAACGTCTCAGTCTGCAGTACCGACTGGAGACCGCGAGACGCGCGAGAAGATGACGACTCGCCGAAAGCGCATCGCCGAGCACCTCCTAGAATCCCAGCACTCCACCGCCCACCTCACCACGTTCAACGAAGTGGACATGAGCGCGGTGATGTCGGTCCGCGAACGTCTCAAGGAACGCATCGAGAAGGAGCACGGCGTGAAGCTCACCTTCATGCCCTTCTTCGCGAAGGCCGCGTGCATGGCGCTCCAAGCCTACCCGCGCATCAACGCGCAGGTCGATGGCGACACGATCGTCTACAAGCACTACGTGAACCTCGGCATCGCCGTCGCCAGCGACCAAGGCCTCGTCGTCCCCGTGATCAAGGACGCCGACCGGATGGGCATGCTCGCGTTCAGCCGCGAACTCGCCGCCACCGCCAAGCGCGCGCGCGACGGCAAGCTCACGATGGATGATCTCACCGGCGGCACGTTCACGATCACGAACGGCGGCGTCTTCGGCTCGCTCGTCTCCACGCCGATCCTCAACTCGCCCGCAATCGGGCATCCTCGGCCTCCACAAGATCCAGGAGCGCCCCGTCGCGCTCGATGGCCAGGTAGTGATCCGCCCCATGATGTACCTCGCGCTCTCCTACGATCATCGCATCGTCGAGGGACAGCACGCCGTGCTCTTCCTCGTGCGCATGAAGGAGCTGCTGGAAGACCCGGCCTCCATGCTCGTCGAGTAGCGCCATGGCCGAACAGCAATGTGATGTGCTCGTACTCGGCGGCGGACCGGGCGGCTACGTCGCCGCGATCCGCGCCGCGCAGCTCGGCAAGTCCGTGGTGTGCGTCGAGCGCGACAAGACACTCGGCGGCACCTGCGTGAACGTCGGCTGCATCCCGAGCAAGGCGCTCCTCGAGAGTTCGCACCACTTCGAGTTCGCCGGCCACGACGCCGCCGCGCATGGCATCGTGCTCAGCTAAGCCGTCGCTCGACCTCGCGACCATGCAGAAGCGGAAGGACGCCGTCGTGCTCGCGAATACCAATGGCGTGGAATTCCTCTTCAAGAAGAACAAGATCACGTGGGCGAAGGGCACCGGCACCCTCCGCGCCGGGAACCTCGTGGACGTGAAGGGCGCCGACGGCGCCGCGACCACCTATCGCGCGACGGACGTGATCCTCGCGACCGGCTCCGTGCCCATCGAACTCCCCTTCCTCAAGTTCGACGAGGAACGTGTGCTCTCGAACATCGGCGCGCTGAGACTCCCCGAGGTGCCGCGCCACCTCGTGGTGATCGGCGGCGGCGTGATCGGACTGGAGCTTGGCTCCGTCTGGCGGCGGCTCGGCGCGCAGGTGACGGTCGTCGAACTGCTGCCGAACATCCTGCCCGGCTACGACGCCGACGTCGTGAAGGAGGCGGAGCGCCTGTTCAAGAAGCAGGGGCTCGACCTGCGCACGGGCACGAAAGTCACCGGCGCGAAGGTCGAGAAGAAGAAAGTGACCGTGACCATCGAGAAGAACGGCGCCGCCGAAACGCTTGACGCCGATTACGTGCTCGTGGCCGTGGGCCGGAAGCCATATCTCCTCGGCGTGGACGCCGCGGCGCTCGGCATCGCGCTGGGACCGCGCGGCGAGATCATCGTGAGCGATCGAATGCGCACGAGCGTTCCGCACGTGTATGCCATTGGCGACGCCGTGGGCGGCATGCTCCTCGCGCACAAAGCCGAGGAGGAAGGCGTGATCGCCGCCGAAGTGATCGCCGGCCAAAACGCGCACATGCACTATGGCGCGATCTCCGCGATCGTGTACACATGGCCCGAGATCGCGAGCGTGGGTCTCACCGAGCAGCAGGTGAAGGAGAGCGGCGTAGCCTACAAGACGGGCCGTTTCCCCTTCTCCGCGAATGCCCGCGCGCGCACTGCCGGCGAGAACACCGGCTTCATCAAGCTCATCGCGAGCGCGGAGACCGACCGACTGCTCGGCGCGCAGCTCATCGGACCGAACGTTTCCGAACTCGTGGCCGAGGCCGTGCTGGCGATGGAATTCCAGGGGTCGAGCGAGGACATCGCGCTCACCGTGCACGCGCATCCCACCCTGAGCGAGACGATGAAGGAAGCCGCGCTCGGCGTGATGGGGCGGGCGATCCACATCTGACCCTCGCCGGCGCGGCGGGCATTCGTCCCCTCGCTCCGGAGGACCATCGCGCCGCGCGCGCCCTGCTCACGGGCGATGTGGTGCTCGCGCGATACTTGGCGAAGGCCCGCGAGCGGCTCGACCACTCGCCGGATATCGCGCTCGCGTTCGCGGAGCATGGTGATCTCGCCGGCGTGATCCTCGCGGAGGCCGTGGCGGGCACCGAGGGAACGGCCGCGCTTGTCGGCGTGAGCGTGCATCCGTCGCGGCGGCGCAGAGGCGTCGGCAGTGCGCTAATGGCGGCCGCAGGCGAGGCCCTGCGCGCCCGCGGCACCCGCCTGTTCGTCGCCGAGCTGGCCGGCGACCCGGCGCTCGCCCCCGCGCTCAAGCTGCTTCTTGCGTGCCGATTCACGGAGTCGGGGCGGGTGCGTGATCTTTACCGGCCGCGGGTGGATCTGATCATCTTGGAGCGAAGGCTTTCGCGCTGAACTACGCGGGATGCGGGACTCGGGACTCGCCGCGGTGAGCGAGAACTGCGCGCTGGCCCGACGCGCCGTTCACGCGTCCCGCGGCGATTCCCGATTCCCGCGTCCCGCGTAGTTGCTCCTCAAACGAAAACCGGCCCCCTTTCGAGGGCCGGCGATCGTACAAGGAACTCAGCGGCAGTTCAGCGCGCGTAATAAATCGCCACGCCCGCCAGTAGGCCGAACAAGAACAGACCGATCGACGTCGCGGCCGCCATGGAGACCGTCATCGTGACGTTCTTGGCGTACCACTTCGACGCCGCAGCCGGGCTCGCAGTGCCGATGGCGCTCATGATCCGGCTCTGCAGGTCGGCCGGCGCGCTCATCTGGCGGCGCGCCTTCAGATCGCCTTCCAGGCGCACCCAGAAGTCCACGTCGCGCGTCACGTCGCCAACACGCGCCGCGCTCTCGGGCATCTCGCCGTCGAGCCACGCGTGCAAGGACGCAGCGCCGGCGCGGCCCGTCAGGGGCACTTCGCGGTCGGCAAGGGGACGCGACTCGGCCGGCGTTTCACGCGTCTTCGGCAGCCGCGGTTCGTTTGGATCCAGGTTGTCTAGCATTATGCGTACTTATCCTCGAGAAGGGCTTGGAGAGCTTCACGCGCGCGGTGGACGCGCATTTTCAGCGCTCCGACGGTCGTGCCCAACAGGTCGGCCATCTCCTCGTATGACCGTCCTTCCACATGCTTCATCACGAAAGCTTCTCGGAGCGACGGCGCCAGAGCCTGCAGCGCCCGGTCGAGATCCGACCTGAGCTCCGTACGGTCCAATTCATCTTCCGGTGTCGCAAAGGACGACGGCTGGTCGTCCTCCTCATAGCTGAGATGCGTGCGCCGGATGTTCTTCAGCCAATCCTTGCACCCGTTCGCCACGATCCTGAAGATCCAAGCATCGAACCGCCCATGCACCTCGGCGAGGTGCGCGTGCGCCTTGATGAACGACGCTTGCAGGATATCCTCGGCGACGTCGGGACTGCCTGTCATTCCCAAAGCATGGCGGTACAGCGGATCGCTGTAGCGGCCGATCAGGGAGCCGAAGGCGTTGCGATCACCCTGCAATACACGGGCGATCACTTCATGATCCGCCTCGAGCGGATCCGCGGGGCGGGAGGCCATTACACTCATCTTCACGGCAAAAGTGTAACGCTTTGTTCGCCCTACGGACAGCCCTCTGACTCGGGCCCTGGACCGAACCTGCGGTCGAGCAGCAGTCGCCATGTCCATAAGACGAATTTCCGAGCGCGGAGTAACGGTTTTTTCGCAGTTCCAAACGCGTACCACGAACGCCTGTTTCTGATTCTTTCACAACCGTATCTGATTTATCGACGTAGCCGCGCGTAGTACAACAATTCTTTCAATCCGTCATCGCGATATCTTCGGCGCGCGTGATCCGAATCGGCGCGGTAGCGCGCGTATGCCTTCGTGAAACGGCGCACCTTTCCGTCCACCGAACATTCGGTCAATGCTCGGCGCAGCGCGTTCTCGGTGAGATGACCCTCGGAGTTGTAGCTCACGAGTACGTGCCGCGCCTCTGTGGCGGCCAGCAGGCGCTCCAGCTCACCCTGCACCTGCTTCGGCCTGCACCACGCGCTCTGCGTGGCGCCACGGGCCGGCAGGCCCGTCTTCCCGGCGAGCGCCGGCCGCTGGTCGAACCAGCCGCGCGCGATCAGTTCGGGCACGTGGTAGTAGCCCGAATACTGCCGGGAGTTGTACGGAGGATCCACGTAGAGCAGGTCCACGACGCCCACGTTACGCGCCACGATCGCCGCGTCGCCGACGTGCGCCGTCGAACCGCGCGCGCCGCGCTGGGGCGGCGTGAGCACGAGGTCCAGCGAGCGCCTCGCGTTCGACTGCCAACTCTTGATGTAGGCCGCGTACACGCCCGCTGTATTGGCCACCCGGTCGGCGCCTTCCAGCAGCGCCGCGAGCAGCAAATAGTAGCCGTCGTCGCCCAGCAGCCCCTCGGTGCGCCACGTCTCGAGGCGCGAACGCACGGTATCGATGCGCTCGGCGTTCGCCTCGGTGAAGAACATGCGATCGCCGGCCGGGGAGAAATTCTTCGTCACGAAACCGGGTTCGGGATCGATCCACTTCGCGAGGTATTCCGCGGCTGCGTTCAGCGCGCCGCCACCGCGCGCCGCTACCGCCCGCGAGAATCGCGCACTGCGCAGCGCGCGGCGCAGCTCCGGGTCCGCCGCGCGCAGCTCCGCGAAGCTCGGCACCCGCTGCGCCACGACGTACGCACGCTGGAACACGTACGAGTACGTCATGAGATCGCTCGACGCCACGCGCCATCCGCGCTGCTTGAGCGCCCTCCCCACGCTCGCGGTGCCGGCGAACGCGTCGTGCGCGCGACCGGGCCGGATCCCGAGGCGCGCGATCGCGCCCGTGATGAACGGCAGGAGCCGCGTCTTGTTGCCGAGGTAGCGCACCGGCTAGCGGCGGGTCACGCGAACGCGTCCCAGCCGCGCGCGCGCACGAGCGCGCCGTGCTCATTGAGCATCGGCGGCGGCCGGCGCACGGTGCCGAGGTGCGGCTCGAGCGGCGCCACGCCGGTGAGCGCGTTCGCGTCGATGTCGCGCAGCGACTCGAGCACCCCCTTCACGACGCCGTTCGGCACGCCCGCCGCATCCAGCGCGTCGCACCAATGGCGCGCGTCACGCTCACGCAGCCGCTCGCCCATCGCTGCCGCGATCCGCTCCCGCTGCGCGAGCCGCCCCGCGTTGGTCGCGAGCGACGGGTCGGCCGCGAGCGCGTCGAGGCCCAGCGCGCGCGTGCACGCGACCCATTGCGCGTCACTCCCCACCGCGACGACGATGCCGCGATCGCGCGCCGCGAACATCTCGTAGGGCACGAGATTGGGATGCGCGTTCCCCCAGCGCTTGGGCTCGGCGCCGCTCACGAGCGCGTTCTGCGCCACGTTCACGAGCGCGGCGGATGCGCTGTGCGCGAGCGAGGTGAACAGTCGCGCGCCGCGCCCTGTGCGATAGCGCGCGACGAGCGCGCCGAGGACCGCGATCGCCGTATCCTTCCCCGCGATGACATCGGCGAGTGCCACACCGATCTTGGTCGGGGCGCCCGCGACGGGCCCGGTGATCGCCATCCAGCCGCGCTCGGCCTGGATCACGTAGTCGTAGCCGGGGCGGTCGCTGTCCGGTCCGAAGCCGGTGATCGTGCACCAGGTGAGTTCGGGACGCTGAAGCACGAGTTCGTCGGGCGCGAAGCCGGCGCGCTCGAGAGCTCCGGGGAGGAAATTGTCGATCACCACATTGGCGCGGTCGATCAGCGCATCCAACAGCGCGCGATCGGCGGCGATCGAGAAATCGGCGGCCACCGAGAGCTTGTTCCGGTTGATGCTCAGGAAATACGCGCTCTCTCCGCGCGCGTCGAAGGGCGGTCCCCAGCTGCGCGTCTCGTCGCCGAGCTCCGGCCGCTCGATCTTGATGACATCGGCGCCGAGATCGCCGAGCATCATCGTCGCGAGTGGTCCGGCGAGCACGCGCGAGAGATCGAGCACGCGGACGCCATTTAGCGGTAAATGTGCTATATTTGGCATTATAATGGCGCGAAAATGGCGCTATTTTCTGGCATGATTGGCAGTAATTGTCTCTGAAATGTCATGCAGCCGCCCTGATATTGGACTTTAGGTTCCCTTGCACCGCGCTCGCAGAATCTTATACTTACGCCTGCGACACGACCAATTCTTGCAGCGCACACTTTCTCGCGCTCATCGCCGTTCGACTCGGAGCTCGACCCAACATGCCGGATAAGCCACTCGTTGCAGATAGCAAGCCGACCGTCCCGCCCGCAACCCCCGGCGTGCCGGGCGCACCCGGAACGCCCGGAGTTCCTCGCCGCGGACCTGGACACCGCGGGCAAGATGTGCGCGATACGGTCGCCGAAATGGCGGCGCGCGCGCACGAGATCAGCCTCGAAGCCGGCAGCAAGATGTCGGCGGCGATGAAGGACGTGATCGGCGCCGCGGCCGGACTCGGTGAATTCCCCCTCGAGAGCGCGCGCGATCTGCTCCAGTACATGGTGCGCCGCGGCCAGATGATGCAGGAGGAAGTCGACAAGCTCATGGTCGAGGTCGAGGCCGCGCACAAGAGCCGTTCCAAGGGGAAGAAGGGGAAGGCCGGCGCGAAGAAGAAACCCGCCGCGAAGAAGAAACCCGCGAAGAAGAAACGCTAGCTCCGCGCTCCGCATGAGTTCGGCGCCTGGCGTCGGCGACGCGCTCGCGCTGCTGCGACTCCTCGCCCGCATCGATTCCCGCAATCCGTCGCTCGCCGCCGGCGCGCCCGGCGAGAGCGCCGCCGCGCGCGCCCTCGCCGCGGTCCTCGGGCAGTGGGGATTCCGCGTCGAGATCCGCGACGCCGCGCCCGGCCGCCCGAACGTGATCGCCCGCATCGGCACGGCGCGCGGCGGCCGCTCGCTCATGCTCAACGGCCATCTCGACGTCGTCGGCGTCGACGGCATGATCCACGAGCCGTTCGCCGCCGAGGAGCGCGACGGCAAACTCTACGCGCGCGGCTCGGCCGACATGAAGGGCGGAGTGGCCGCGATGTGCGCCGCGGCTGTGCGTGCGCATGCCGCCGCGGCGCTCCCCGGCGAAGTGATCATCGCCGCCGTGGCCGATGAAGAGTGGGCGAGCATCGGCACGCGCGCGCTCCTCGCCACCGGCGTGCGCGCCGACGCCGCCGTGATCACGGAGCCCACGCGCCTCACGATCATGCCCGCGCACCGCGGCTTCGCGTGGTTCACGATCACGGTGAAGGGGCGCGCCGCGCACGGCAGCCGCTACGACATCGGCATCGACGCCATTCGCCTCGCCGGACTCCTGCTCGCCGAGCTCGACGCGTTCGACGCCGGCGCGCTCAGCGCGCGCACGCACCCGCTGCTCGGGCGCGGCTCGCTGCACGCGTCGTCGATCGAAGGCGGCAGCGGCATGACCACGTACCCCGACCGCTGCGTGCTGCGCATCGAGTGGCGCACGCTGCCGGGTGACACCGCGGAGTGCGCGCTCGAAGAAGTGCGCGCCGCGTGCGCACGGGTCAAAGCGCGCCGTCCCGAGTTCAATGCCGAGGTCGCGCTGGATCTCGCGCAGCGCCCGAGCGATGTCGCGCCCGACGCGCCGGTCGTGCGCGCGCTCAGCCAGGCGATCGCGGCGGATGGTGGCGCCGCGCGCCTCGCCGGCATGAGCGCGTGGACCGACGCCGCGTTGCTCAACGAGGCCGGCATTCCCGCGATCTGCTACGGCCCCGGCGACATCGGGCTCGCGCACGCCGCGGCGGAGTTCGTGCCCCTCGCCGAGGTGGAGACCGCCACGAACGTGCTCACGGGCCTCGTCGCGAGCTGGTGCGGAGGAAGCGGCGCGTGGCCCGCCTGACGCCCGCGCAGTACGACGCATTGGAGCGCGCGGTCACCGATCGCGGACGCCTCGTGATCCTGCGCCGCGGCACGGAGTATGTCGTCGTCGCGGAACGGCTGGTGCTCGACGGCGGGCGCGAGCGGCTCGAGAGCGTGCACCCGTCCACCGGCCAACCGCTCGTCTTCTACATCGACGAGGTGGACAGCATCCAGGTGATCGCGTGAGCGACGTCATGCCGCTCGTCGCCGTGTACGCCGACGAATCGTGCCTCGGCAACGGGCAGGATGGCGACAATCCCGGCGGCGCCGGCGGCGTGATCGAACTGCGCCACCCGCGTTCCGGCGCGCTCGTGCGCCTGGATTTCTGGATCTCCGATCCGGCCACCACCAACAACCGGATGGCGATCCGCTCCGCGCTCGAGGCGCTGCGGATCTTCTCGGCCAAGGGCGAGCGCGCGTCGGTGGTGTTCACGAGCGATTCGCAGTATCTCGTGAAAGGCATGCGCGAATGGGTGCCCGGCTGGATCCGGCGCGGCTGGCGCCGGAAGGGCGGTGCGCTCGAGAACCTCGCGCTCTGGCAGGAGCTCGCCGCCGCGTCGCGCGGCCACGAGATCGACTGGCGCTGGGTGCGCGGCCACAAAGGACACGTGCAGAACGAGTACGCCAATTTCCTCGCCGTACGCGCCGCGCAGCGGCTCGACGCTTCCGGGGGCGCTATACCGTCGGAATTCGACACGTGGCTCGCCGCGGAGCGGGCGAAAGGGCAGATGACCGGCGCCCCCGAACCGCTCCCGGAACGGGGCGGCTTCCGCCCGGCGCCGGCGTTACCGGCCGAGGGCGCGGCGAGTCTTTTCCTATAGCGGCTCACCCTCTCTGGACGGCATATGCTGAAGTATCTGCTCATCCTCGTCGCCGGCCTCTGCGCCGGTTATTGGTTCGGCTGGGACGATCACGAGATCTATAACGATCCGATCTACGTGCGCGCCGTCCACGCGGTGGGCGGCAGCAATCGGGATAAGGTGAAGTCGGATCCGGACGCGCAGATGGACAGCCTGGAGAAGATGAAGACCCATTGATCCGCCCATCTCCGGTCACACTCTCCGTATTGATCCCGTGCTACAACGAAGCCGCGACGATCGACCGCACGCTCGATGCGCTCGCGGCGCTCGGCGCGCGCCTCAAGAGCGACGGCGTCAGCCTGCAGATCGTCGCGGTGGATGATTGTTCGAAGGACGGCACGTTCGAGCGGCTGACCAAGCGCGCCGAAGCGTCGGGCGGCACGATGAAGATCGCGCGGCACGAGCAGAATCGCGGCAAAGGCTCGGCGGTGCAGACGGCACGCGCCGAGGCGACGGGCGATATCGTCGTGATCCAGGACGCCGACCTCGAGTACGATCCCACCGACATTCCCGCGCTGATCGCGCCCATTCTGGACGGACACGCCGACGCCGTGTGCGGCACCCGTTTCGGCGGCGCCGGCGCGCATCGCGTGCTGTACTTCTACCACCGCATGGGCAACGGCGCGCTCACGTTCATGTCCAACATGTTCACCAACCTGAACCTGACCGACATGGAAGTGGGCTACAAAGCCTTCACGCGCGAGAGTTTCCGGATCATGCACCTCACGCGCGAGCGCTTCGGCATCGAGCCGGAGATCGTCGCGCGCCTCTCACAGATGGGCGCGCGCGTGTACGAAGTGCCGATCAGCTACCATGGGCGCACGTACGCAGAGGGGAAGAAGATCACGTGGCGGGATGGAGTGGCGGCATTCTGGCACATCCTCGCGGCGGCGTGGACGAGCGGAGCGCAGGCGCGGCTCGTGCGCGACTAACTACGAACGGCGTGCGTCGCACCCCGAACGCCGTGACTCGTACCCCGAACTCCGTGAGTACCGAGTCGTGCGTCGTACCGCCTCACACTGCGTGCGTCGCACCCCGAACGTCGTGAGTCCAACCCACGACGTCGTGAGTCGACTCACGGACTGTCGGGGTCGCGAGTCACGCCTCACGGTCAGTTCGACGCACGACTCGGTACTCACGGGGTTCGGGGTACGACTCACGTACGTTCGGGTCGCGACTCACGGGGTTCGGGGTGCGAGTCACGCCTCACAATCTGGTCCACGCACGACTCGGTACTCACGGAGTTCGGGGTACGAGTCACGTCGTTCGGGTCGCGACTCACGCCGTTAGTGGTACTTGACGAACACCGGACTCGAGTCGGTGGCGCGATGCACGCGGGATGTAATGATACCAAACCCGATCCCCGTACGATTTTCTCAGCGCGAGATTATGCCCGCCCAAGATCGCGCACGTATATCACGTCCCCTCCTAATTCTCCCTCGCGCGTCACCCGATTCTGCGCCAGGAACGGTGGGTACAACGACGTCCCCGCGCTGTCCGCCAGCACATTCTCCGCGCATTGCTTCGTGAACGGTCCATGATCGGAGAACAGCAGCGTCCCGTCCGACGTGATGTCCGGCCGCGGCGCGAGCGCGGCGCGCTCGCTCGGCGGCGTCGCGGCGCGCAGACGCTCCACGAGTCCCGCCGGATCGCCGCCCGGCGGTGATTCCTCCACGAGCAGCGCCAATTCCAGCGCGCATGCGTCGCTCTGCGCCAGCAGCATCTCCGCGTCGCGCCGCGGCACGCCCAGCGCCCACATGCGCGCCATGATCCGCGCACCCCACGATTCGTGCACCACCACCAACGCGTTCTTGAGTCCCGCCGCCTGCGCCTCGGCGGCGATGTCGGTGCGCAGCTGCCAGAGCGATTCGTGGTACCGCTCCGCGCGCATGCGCGCGCCCATTGTCGTGGATGGCATCACGATGCTCGCCACCATGCACAGCGGGATCAGAGATGAACGCAGCCCGCCGGTAGAGCACGTTCTCCGTACGCGACGCGAGCAAGCGCCGGCGCGCGCACGGTGAAGAGCACCCACAGCGGCACCGTGGGATAGATGAATCGCGGCCCCACCCAGAATCCCTCGTGCCAGTACAGCGCGTAGCCGCACAGGAATGCCACGATGAGCCCGGCCGCGAGCAGATCCCAATCGCTCGGCGCGCGCAGCAGCACGAGCGTCAACAGCGCCAGCAGGATCCCGGGCACTGGCCACTCGAACATGTACAGGTCGAGCCGCATCAGGTTCTGCGACAGCAGCACGAGCGCGCGCACGGGCGTGTGCGCTTCGCCGAATGGACTCGCGCCGAATCCCATCGACGTGCCGCTCCACATCACGCCGTACGCGAACGTGAACGGATGCCCGGTGCTCTTCGCGTTGGCGAGCAGCAAGAACGCCACCGGCACCGCGCCCGCGAGCGCCTGCGCGCCCAGCGAGCTCCACGTCGCGGCGCCGCTGCGCCGCGCAATGTTCACCGCCTGGAAGATCCCGAACACTCCCGCCGCGAGCGCGCCGTCCAGCGGGCGGATCGCCACGAGCGCGCCGAGCGCGAAGCCCACGCCCACGCTCGCGATCGTCGCGGCGCGCGGCGTGGCCGCGGTGCGCCACGCGCCGAGCGCCGCGAGCGCGAGCGCGAGCGCGGCGAGCGCCGGCACGTGATTCTGGTAGCCCGCCGCCATGAACAGGAAGAACGGCGAGAGCGCCAGCACGATCGCCGTCGCGCGCGCGGTGGACTCGTCGTACGCGCGCCGCACGAATGCGTACGTCGCCGCCACGCCGATCGCGGCGCACACGCGGATTCACGAGCCACGCCGCGCCCGCGAGAATGCCGACCGTCAGCAGCGCCGGCCCGCCGGCGGGGAACAGCGTGTACCACCGGTCCCAGTCGATCACGTTCATCATCGACACGAATTCGCGGTGCGCGAACGGTGCGATCGCGAAATGGCCGGACGCGTAGATGCGCGCCTGCCAGAGCGCCTCCATCTCGTCGATCGAGTGCGGCTGCCGTGCGAAGCAGTACGCCGCGAGCGCGAGCGACAGCGCCAGCGTCACGCAGAAGACAATGGCCCCGAAGCGCAGCGCACTCGGCGCCATCACACGCCGCCAAGCGTTCGCGCACGCATCGCTCACGGCCTCGCCTCCCGCGCGCGCGATCGCGAGCGCCGCGATCACGGTCACGGCGCCCCACAACAGCCAGTCCTGCATGGCAGCGCCCCACCAGATCACGGCGTGCCCGCCGCTCAGCCAGTTCGCCATGGGCACAAGGCCGAACAGCGCGAGCGCGAGGGCGGTGGCGCGGAGCGCGGCGCGCGTAGAACGATCGGTCGGCGTAGGAGAGTCCGGTTGGAGAGGTCGCGGGTCTTGCGCGAGAGCGTTCGCGAGGGCACCGTCAGCACTTGTCGGCGCGTCGGCCGGCACCGGACCCCTCTCGCGCGAGCGGCACATGGACGATCTGGACCGCATGTTTCGACGGCTCGTGCAGAACATTCGTAACGGCTATCCGGGGTATCTCTCCCAGCCGTTCGAGGTCAGCGAGCTCTTCCAGAGTCTCGTGCCGTACCGGCACAACCGGAAGGAGCTCGAGATCGACACGAATGAGGACTACGAGATCGCGCTCTGCCAGATGCTCGCCGGCGAGCGCCAGCTCATGATGGGCGACGACGTGATGCGCGAGACGATCCGCGCGGAGCTCGCGTCCAACAATCCGAACACCGCTATCTACCGTGAGTTCGCCGCGTCGCGCGTGGTGCTCGTGGCCGACGCCATCCGCCGGGCCGATGCGCAGGGTGGCCCGATGGACATGAATCCGCAGCCGCGCGCGAGCAGCGTGGCTTCGACACCAAGGGCGGCGCCACCCGCTCCGCCGCAACCTCCGCGCGCAAGTTCTCCCAACGTCCCTCCTCCTCCGCCCGGCGCACGCTCGTCGGGCCCCATGCGAGCCCCCATGCCATCACCACCCGTCCCACGCTCCAGCACGCCCACGGCGAGTCCGCCCGCCGGCGACTGCCGCTTCTGCGGCGGCGCGCTGCCCGCCGGCCGCCGCGTCGTCTTCTGCCCGAACTGCGGGCAGAACCTCGCGATCCAGCGCTGCCCCGCGTGCGGCTCGGAGCTGGAAGTGAATTGGAAATTCTGCGTCACCTGCGGGCGCAGCGCCGGCGCCGCCCCGTGACCGCACAGCGCCGCGTCGCCGTGATCGCCGGCGACGGCATCGGACCCGAAGTCACGCGCGAAGCGCTCAGAGTGCTGGCCGCGGTCGAGAAGAAGTTCAGACCCGGCCTCACGATCGAGCAGTTGCCGTACGGCGCCGATCACTATCTCTCCACTGGCGTCACGATCGCTCCCGCCGAGATGCAGCGGCTCGGGCGCGATTTCGATGCCATCATCGTCGGCGCGCTCGGCGATCCGCGCGTTCCCGGCAATGAGCACGCGCGCGACATCCTGCTCGGCATGCGCTTCCAGCTCGATCTCTACGTGAACGAGCGCCCCGCGCGATTGCTGCACGAGCGCCTCACGCCGCTCAAGGGGAAGACGCCGAGAGACATCGACCTCGTGATCTTCCGCGAGAACACCGAGGGGCTGTACGTGTCGGTGGGCGGCATCTTCAAGAAGGGCACGCCCGACGAGATCGCGATCGCCGAGGAGTTGAACACGCGCAAGGGCGTGGAGCGCATCATCCGCTACGCGTTCGCGTGGGCCAAGGAGCACGGGAAAACGAGAGTCGCCATGGCCGACAAGGCGAACGCGATCGAAGCACATTCGCTCTGGCGCCGCGTGTTCGAGGAGGTCGGGAAGGAATACTCCGGCATCACCCGCGAGACGCGTTACGTGGACGCGATGGCGATGGACCTTGTGCGCGCCCCTGAGCAGTTCCAGGTGATCGTGACGGGCAATCTCTTCGGCGACATCCTCTCGGATATCGCTTCGATGATCGCTGGCGGACTCGGGATGGCGCCCAGCGCGAACCGGAACCCCGGCCGCATGGTGATGTTCGAGCCCGTGCACGGCAGCGCGCCGCCCATGGCCGGCAAGGACGTCGCGAACCCGATGGCCGCGATCCTGACACTCGCGATGCTCCTCGAGACCCTCGGCGCCACTGACGCCGCGCGCGCGGTGGAGACGACAGTCGCACGCGCCATTCAGGAAGGCATCGGCACGTCCGATGTCGGCGGCACGATGGGCACCAAGGCAGTCGGAGACTGGATCGCCAGCAAGATCTAGCTGTTCATCATGGAAATCATGTTAATCCTGTCAAAAGCATTTGACAGGATTTACATGATTCAGCATGATCTTCTTCTTGGGAGACGTTTCATGATCTCGCGCGCGAAGATCCTGGTCCTCGCGGTACTGAGTGCAGTCGCGACAGCTGCCGCGCAGACGCCCAACGTCTCGTCCATCACGGATTCCTCCGTGCGCGCGATGCTGTCCATCCTGTCGGATGACTCGATGGAAGGTCGCATGACCGCGAGTCGCGGCGCGGCGCGCGCGACGCAGTACATCGCGGCGCAGATGTACGCCGCACACCTCATGCAGCTGGGCGACAGCGGATATTTCCAGCGCGTGCCGCTTGTCATCACCGCGAACGGACTGGCACCGTACTCGGCCGCGGCCGCTGGCGCCCCAGGCTCGCGCAAGACGATGGACGTGAATGTCGTCGGCATGATCCGCGGCAGCGATCCGGCGCTGCGCAACGAGTACATCCTCGTCGACGCGCATTTCGATCATCTCGGCATCGGCACGGCCGTGAATGGCGATTCGATCTACAACGGCGCGGATGACGACGCGTCGGGCGTCGTCACGGTACTGTCGGTGGCGCGTGTGCTCGCGGCCGGCCCGGCGCCCAAGCGCAGCATTCTCTTCGTCACCACCACCGGCGAGGAGGAAGGACTCTTCGGCACTCGGTGGCTGATCGACCATTTTCCCGTGCCGCTCGACAGCGTGAAGGCGAATCTCGAGATCGAGATGATCGGGCGCCCCGACACGCTCATCGGCGAAGGCCACGCGTGGCTCACCGGCTGGGAGCGCACCACCATGGGCCCCATGTTCAAGGCCGCGGGGCTCCCCATCGTCGCCGACCCGCATCCCACCGAGCAATTCTTCCAGCGCAGCGACAACATCGCCTTCGCGCACCGCGGCATTCCGGCGCAGACGCTCTCCTCCTTCGGCCTGCACGCCGACTATCACGAGCCGAGCGACGATATCTCGCGCGTGGACATCCCGCACATGACCGCCGTGATCCGCGCCGCCGCCCAGGCCGTCTGGATGCTCGCGAACGGCCCGCTGCCAACGTGGTTGCCAGGGGGAAAGCCCTAGGCGCCTCGTGGTTCACGCTGCCCTGGAACACAAGTATCACGGTTCATATTTGACGGGATGCAGCGGAGATGGCACGGATGCGGCGGATTGCTCCATGCGCGAGGATGCGCTCCGTGCGCCGAATCACGCCGCTGTATTTGTGGTTAACTACAACGACAAGACGGATGCGCGTCTGAGAGCGCGTGTCGGCGCATGGAGCGATCCTGCGCATCCGTCCACATCCGGCTCATCCCGTTAAACATGAACCGTGATACTTGTGTTCCCGCGCGCGGAACCCGAGGCTGCACGGGACCCCCACGACTACCATCCACGCTCCACCCGGGCATCTTTAGGGTCCCCCAAACTCCCCGGGCGTGATGAACAAGGAAATCGTCTTCCTGAGCGCGCTGCGCACGCCGTTCGGCACCTTCGGCGGCACGCTGAAGGACATCAGTGCCATCGACCTCACCGTCTTCGCCGCGCGCGAGGCGATCGTGCGCGCCAAAGTCGAGCCGGCGGAGATCGGCCACGCCGTCTTCGGCAACGTCATGCAGACCACCTCGGACACGATCTACTTCGCGCGCCATGTGTCGCTCAAGGCCGGCGTGCCGAAGGAAGTGCCGGGGCTCACGGTGAACCGGCTCTGCGGCTCGGGCTTCCAAGCCGTCGTCAGCGGCGCCATGGAGATCCTGCTCGGCCAAGCCGACGTCTGCCTCGTGGGCGGCGGCGAGAGCATGTCGCTGGCGCCGCACATCGCGCGCGGCCTGCGCTGGGGCGTGCAGCTCGGCAAGAGCCCCGTGCTCGAGGATTCCCTATGGGAAGGGCTCCGTGATCCCGTGGCCGGACTCGCGATGGCCGAGACCGCGGAGAAGCTCGCGGCGCAATATTCGATCAGCCGCGCCGCCGTGGACGAGTACGCACTGCGTTCCCAAGTGAAGGCCAAGGAAGCATGGGCGGCCGGCATGTTCGACGACGAGATCATCGGCATCCCGGTCAAGAATCCCAAGACGAAATTGGTGGAAGAGTTCCGCCGCGATGAGCACATGCGGCCGGACACCACCGCCGAGGGGTTGGCGAAGCTCAAGCCGGTGTTCAAAGCGGACGGCGTGGTCACCGCCGGCAACGCGAGCGGCATTGGCGACGGCGCCGGCGCACTCGTGATCGCCGGCGACCAGTGGGCGAAGAAGAAGGGGCTCAAGCCACTCGCGCGCCTCGTGTCCTGGGGCGTCGCCGGCGTGGATCCCACGATCATGGGCATCGGCCCGGTGCCCGCATCCAAGATCGCGCTCGAGCGGGCCGGGATGACGCTCGATCAGATGGACCTCATCGAGGTGAACGAAGCGTTCGCCGGACAAGTGTGCGCGGTCGAGATGGAACTCAAGATCCCGCGCGAGAAGTTCAACATCCACGGCGGCGCGATCGCGCTCAGCCATCCGCTCGCCGCGAGCGGCGCGCGCATCACGGCGCACCTGATCCACGCCCTGCGCAAGAGCGGCAAGCGCTACGGACTCGGCTCCGCCTGCATCGGCGGCGGCCAGGGGATCGCGGTCATCATCGAGGCGCTCGCGTGAACTCTCGTTCCACCGTCATCGCCGCGCTCGCGGCGATGACATTGCTCGGTGCGTGCGCAGGCAGCCAGCCCGCTGCCGCACCGCCGCCTCCTCCCGTCGCCCCACGCGAGCCGGGCGCCGAGGTGCATTCGCAGTCGAATGACCCGTGGCCGGTACACACGCGCTACGTGATCGATCTCTGGCTGCACGGCTTCGCGTTGATCACCGATGACAGCTCGCGCGTGCCGCTCTTCCGCCGCGGTTATCGCGACGAGATGATCGTGGAGAAGAACAAGCTTCAGATCACCACGCTGCTCGACACGAACCTCGATACGCTCTCCAAGTTCGTGAAGGCGCATCCGCAGGTGACGGGCGCGCAATTCCTCGTGCTCCAGATGCACGACTGGAATCAGCTGAACGATGAGGTGCAGCTCTTCCTCACGGCGGCGGGCGACCCTCGCAAAGCGAAGGATCGCGCCACAGCGGAGCGCATCTTCGCATGGGCGCAGTCGTTCCCGGGACCCGGCGACCGCCGGTTCCTCGCCGTCTACATGAAGTCGCTCGCCGACGAGAGCAACAAGTTCTACGAGAAGTATTGGAAGGCCATCGAACTCCAGCGGCGCCCGGTGCTCGCGGCGGTCGACTCGCAGTGGGTGAAGGTCTATCTGCGGCGCATGCGAAGCTTCCAGGAAGGAACGGACCAGGCGCGCGGCGATATCTACCTCTCGCTCCCGCTGGGCGCCGAAGGACGCACGATCCTCGGCGGCAAGCGCGAGAACGTGATCGCCGTGAATTATCCGGCCGATCGCGCGACCGCGATGGAAGCGATCTTCGTGATCGCGCATGAGGCGGTGAGCAACATCGCGGCCACCGCGGTGGACGACAACACCACGCCCATCCAGAAGCGGTCGGGGCTCGCCGGGCAGTATCTCAACATCGCGAACGTGCGCGGCGGCGAGATCGTCATGGAGAAGCTCGCGCCGGAGAGCGTTCCGGCGTATGAGGCGTACTATCTCACGGCGATCGGCGCGACATTCACGCCGGGCCAGGAAGCGCTCGCGTTCCGCACGCAATTCCCGCTGCCGGAACCGATCCTCGAGCAGATCCGGCATTCGGTGGACGCCATCACGGGCGGCATCTGAGGGCGATGAGCGACGACTCGACGAATCTCCCCGAGCGCCAGCCGCTCGACCGCGGCGCGCTCGAGCGCGTGCTCGCGCGCGCGGCGGAGCTGCAGTCGGCCGAAGGCGAGGGCGACGAGCAGCAGCTCACCGATGCGCAGCTGATCGACATCGCGAAAGAAGTGGGACTCGGCCCCGTGCATCTGCGGCAGGCGCTCGCCGAGGAGCGCACGCGACTCGCGGCGCCCGTCGCGCGCGGCGCGGTGGACCATCTGTTCGGCCCCGCGACAGCTCACGCGATGCGCACCGTGCGAGGAAATGCGGACGCGCAATTGGCGGCGCTCGACGCGCTGATGCAGCAGGAAGAAGGATTGCGCGTGAAGCGCCGCTATGGGAATCGCGTGCTGTGGGAGCGCGCGCCCGGCATCGTCGCGAACCTCACGCGCGCGTTGGATATGGGCGGCCGCGGTTATCATCTCGCGCGCACCGACGAGATCGCGGCGACCGCCGTGGTGGTGGACGATCAGCGCACGGTGGTCACAATCGAGGCATCACTGAGCGGCACGCGGTCGCGGAACATCGCCGCAGGCACGGCGCTCACCGTACTCGGTGCGCTCGGCACCGCAGTGCTGTTCGTGCTCGGCGTAATGCCGGTGATCGCGGCGGTCCCGCTGGTAGTGCTTGGCATTGCGGGCATCGCGGCCGCACGAGTGCATCGCGGGACCCTCACTCGCGCGCAACTCTCTCTTGAGCAGACGCTGGATAGGCTCGAGCGGAATGAGACGCCGAGAAAATCATTGTTGGCGCAGATCGTGACACCGGCAAGGACGAACCGCTAACGGCGGGGTTGGTACCGCCAACGGCGCGTTAGCGATAGCGTTAGGATGCGCGCCTTCCCAACGCCAACGCTACACACGCAGCTTGCGGTACTAGCCCCGCCTGTTGCGGTTCCAGGCACGCAGTTCGGATTACTCAACCTACTTTCTGAGATAGAGAATGCCTGAGATCAAGACCGTCGGTGTCCTCGGTGCCGGACTCATGGGCAGTGGCATCGCGCAAGTCGCGGCGCAGAGCGGGTTCGACACCAAAGTGCGCGAAGTGAGCGATGCGCTCTGCGCGCGCGCGAAGGCCGGCATCGAGAAGCAGATGAACAAAGCGATCGAGAAGGGGAAACTCACCGCCGAGGCGCGCGACGCAGCCATGGCGCGGCTCTCCTTCACGACCGCGGTGAAGGATCTCAAGGGTTGCGATGTGGTGATCGAGGCCGTGGTCGAGGATGTGGATGTGAAGAACGCGATGTGGAAGGAGCTCGACGCGCTCTGTCCGGCGCACACGATCTTCGCGTCGAACACCTCGAGCCTGACCATCGCCGCGATGGCCGCAGCCACCACGCGCCCCGACCGGATGGTGGGGCTGCATTTCTTCAATCCCGTTCCCGTGATGAAGCTCGTCGAAGTCGTGAAGACGGTCACGACGAGCGACGAGACGTTCAAACGCGCGTTCGCCTTCGCGAAGTCACTTGGAAAGGAGCCGATCGCCGCGAAGGATAATTCGGGCTTCGTGGTGAATCTGTTGCTCGTGCCCTATCTCATCGACGCGATCAATATGCTCGAGCACGGAGTGGCATCCGTTGCGGATATCGATAAAGGCATGATGCTCGGCACGGGATATCCTATGGGGCCATTCACGCTCTTGGATTTCGTAGGACTCGATACGACGTACAAGATCGCGGAGATAATGTTCGATGAGTATCGTGAGAAGCGTTATGCTCCGCCGCCGTTGCTCAAGCGGATGGTGATGGCGGGGATGTTCGGCAGGAAATCGGGGAAAGGGTTTTACGATTATTCAACTGATCCTGCCAAACCCAGCGAGCTCGGGCTCTGAACTACTCACTGCAGTCAACAGTAAACAGTCACGAGTGACTGCCAGTCGACAGTCAACAGCTCACAGTTCACAGAAGTCAGATCACGAAGGAACGGGCCTCTCGATCCTGAATAGCGATCGGGAGGCCCGTTTGTTCGTGGAGACGTTTTCTGTGACCTGTTGACTGTTGACTGTAGACTGGCAGTCACTCGTGACTGTTTACTGTTGACCGCCGTACCGCAGTTAGGCAGGAACCTCCGGCTGAGGCAACGTAACAACCCCCGCCACAGGACTCGACGGGCTAGCATGCGCCCGAATCGGCATCCGTCCAGCCAAATACCCCATCCTCCCAGCCTCCACCGCCTTCCTGAACGCCGCCGCCATCTGAACAGGCGACTCCGCCTCCGCGATCGCAGTATTCACCAACACCGCATTCGCCCCGAGCTCCATCACCGCCGCGGCCTCGCTGGGCACGCCGAGTCCCGCGTCCACCACCACGGGCACAGTACTCTCCTCAATGATGATCTCGATCGCCGCCCGCGTGAGCACTCCGCGGCCGCTGCCGATCGGTGACGCCAGAGGCATCACGGTCGCGCAACCCGCCGCCGCGAGCTGCCGCGCGAGCACGGGATCGGCATTCATATAGGGAAGAACGGTGAATCCCTCCCCCACCAGGATCTCGGCCGCGCGCAAAGTACCCACCGGATCCGGCAGCAGATATTTCGCGTCGGGGATCACTTCCAGCTTGAGCCATTCGGTGCCGCTCATCGCGCGCGCGAGCCGCGCGACGCGCACGGCTTCCTCGGCGGTCTTGCAGCCGGCGGTGTTCGGCAGCAGCTGATAGCTCCCCTTCGCGAGCACATCCATCAATCCCGTGTGCCCCGGCGCGCCGAGTTCCACGCGGCGGATGCTCACGGTAACGATCTCGACCGCGGCCGCATTCGAAGGCGTCCTTCATCACGGCAAGATCGCGATACTTGCCCGTGCCGAGCATCAGGCGCGAGCCGAACGACTTGCCGCCGATCACGAGTGGGTCGTGCATCTCAACCTCCCTGCATCATGCTGACGATCTCAATGACATCGCTCTCCTTGAGCGCGATGTCGGGGATCCTTCCAGGACGATAGACCTCCTCCCCCACCATCACCGCCGCCGCCCGCGCGTCCACCTTCACATCCTCGAGCAGCGCGAAGAGGGTCAACCCTGTTCTGTATTCGCGCGATTCACCGTTCACGGTCATTGCAAACCTCCAACTGCAGGTGCAACGACTCTAATGGGATAACTAACCGGATGCTGGCGGATCAAATGGATTGCCTCCTGCCCGCCGGAAGCTCCTAGGCGCGCGATCGAGTCCGCGTTCTTGTTGTTAACAACAAAAACACAACGCCAGTCGCGGCTGTGCGATCCATCCCGCCACACGGAGCAATCCATTTGATCCGCTAGCATCCGGTTAGTTATCCCCATAAAGTCGTTGCAATTGCGGTTCAAGCAGTTGAAACCGGCACATAGATATTGCCACCCTCGGCAACGAATTCTTCGGATTTCTTCTTCATCCCCTCAGCGGCGCTCGCGCGGAGTTGCTGAGTCAGGTGCATTGAGCAGAACTTCGGCCCGCACATGCTGCAGAAGTGCGCGACCTTTGCGCCCTCGGCGGGCAGTGTCTGGTCGTGATATTTCTCGGCGGTGATCGGATCGAGCGCAAGGTGGAATTGATCGCGCCACCGGAAATCGAAGCGCGCCTTGCTGAGCGCGTCGTCCCATTCGCGCGCGCGCGGATGGTTCTTCGCGAGATCCGCGGCGTGCGCCGCGATCTTGTACGCGATCACACCGGCCTTCACATCGTCGCGGTCGGGAAGACCGAGATGCTCCTTCGGCGTCACATAGCAGAGCATCGCCGTGCCGTACCAGCCGATCATTGCCGCGCCGATCGCGCTCGTGATGTGGTCATAGCCCGGCGCGATGTCGGTGGTCAGCGGCCCCAGCGTATAGAACGGCGCTTCCCCGCACCACTCGAGCTGCTTCTCCATGTTCTCCTTGATGAGATGCATGGGAACATGGCCCGGCCCCTCGTTCATTGTCTGCACGCCGAATTCCCACGCGATCCTGTTGAGTTCGCCCTGCGTCTTGAGTTCCGCGAACTGCGCCTCGTCGTTGGCGTCCGCGATCGAGCCGGGGCGCAGCCCGTCGCCCAGCGAGAAACTCACGTCGTACGCGCGCATGATCTCGCAGATCTCGCGGAAATGCGTGTACGTGAAATTCTCCTGGTGATGCGTGAGGCACCACTGCGCGAGGATCGAGCCGCCGCGGGACACGATCCCGGTCATCCGGTTCGCGGTCATGGGGATGAATCGCAGCAGCACGCCGGCGTGCACGGTGAAATAGTCCACCCCCTGCTCCGCCTGCTCGATGAGCGTGTCGCGATAGATCTCCCACGTGAGATCCTCGGGCGCGCCGCCCACTTTCTCGAGCGCCTGGTAGATCGGCACCGTGCCGATCGGCACCGGCGAATTCCGCAGGATCCACTCGCGGGTCTCGTGGATGTTCTTTCCGGTGGAGAGGTCCATCACCGTGTCCGCGCCCCAGAGCGTGGCCCAGCGCAGCTTCTCCACTTCGTCTTCGATCGATGATTTGATGGCCGAGTTGCCGATGTTGGCGTTGATCTTCACCGCGAAATTGCGGCCGATGATCATCGGCTCGAGCTCGGGATGATTGATGTTCGCCGGGATGATGGCGCGGCCGCGCGCGATCTCGTCGCGCACGAACTCGGGCTTCATCCCCTCGCGCACGGCGACGAACTCCATCTCCTCGGTGATCTGCCCGCGGCGCGCGAACTCCATCTGCGTCACCATCGGCGCCGCCGCGGCGCGACGCCACCCACGGCTCGCGGAGCCTCGGCAGTCCCGCATGCACATCGGTATTCGCGCGGGCCGCTCGTGTCGTACACCCGCAGCGGCGGCTCGTCGCCCGCCAGCGCGATCTCGCGCATCGGCACGCGCACGCCGCGCGGGCCGTTCACGTACACCTTCGATGAATTCGGGAACGCGCCGGGATAATCGGTAGTCTTCGGCGCCGCGCCGTTGCCGTTGCCGTTCGTGCCCATCGCTCGACCCTCAGTGCTGAGGAGCGATCCGGGTAGTTCCGGCCGGAATGGGGCGCGCGATGCCACAAGTACTGTGGCGACTGCACCGCGCTCCC
This sequence comes from uncultured Gemmatimonadaceae bacterium, assembly GCA_963716745.1. Lineage (GTDB taxonomy): Bacteria > Gemmatimonadota > Gemmatimonadetes > Gemmatimonadales > Gemmatimonadaceae > DATKOH01. The sequence continues at coordinate 2,357,315 of OY970320.1, read as the reverse complement.
TACGCCGGCTCGACCCGGATCAGGTTCCAAGGGACTCTCTCAACTCCGGTCGTCCCGGAGTACCCCTGGCGGTTATTCGGAATCTATGAAGCGCGGCCAGCGTCGGCAACGCCGTCCATTCGCCGCCCGGCGCTCCAGGGCATATAATGAGACAACTTCACGGGGGCTCGCGATGGCGTACGATATCGAACGGTTCATCAAACCCTTCCGCATCAACGACGGCGCCAAGTTCCATCTCGCCGATATCGACCCCGGCAGCACGGGCCGGCTCGACGACAAGACCGGGCACAAGAAAGCGCTCGCCGAAGGCATCGAGACGCTCGCTGCGCTGCAAGACAAGCTCTACGCGCAGGACCGGTGGGCGGTACTGCTCATCTTCCAGGCCATGGACGCCGCGGGCAAGGACGGCGCGATCAAGCACGTCATGTCGGGCGTCAATCCGCAGGGCTGCCAGGTGTTCTCCTTCAAATCGCCGTCGAGCGAAGAGCTCGACCACGATTTCCTCTGGCGCACGTCCAAGAATCTGCCCGAGCGCGGACGCATCGGCATCTTCAACCGGTCGTACTACGAAGAAGTGCTCGCCGTGCGCGTGCACGAGAAGTTCCTCGCCAAACAGAAGCTCCCGAAGAGCCGGGTCACGAAGGACATCTGGAAAGAGCGCTTCGAAGACCTCAACAATTTCGAGCAGTACCTGTACCACAATGGCGTGCTCGTCCGGAAATTCTTCCTCCACGTCTCGAGAGACGAGCAGAAACGGCGATTCCTGGGGCGCCTCGATGAACCCGCGCGAAATTGGAAGTTCTCCAGCGCCGACGCCGTCGAACGCGGCTATTGGGATCAATACATGGAAGTCTACGAGGACATGATCCGGAACACATCCTCGAAGCACGCCCCGTGGTACGTCGTGCCGGCCGACAACAAATGGTTCACCCGGCTCGTCGTCGCGGGCGCAGTGATCGAGGCGCTCGATTCGCTGAAGCTCGAATACCCCGAGGTCGGACCCGAGCAGAAGAAAGACCTCGCCGCGGCACGGAAGCTCATCGAGAAGCAGAAATAGTGGCGGACGATCCGGCCATCGACCATCGGCCATCGGCCATCGGCAACGTTGCGGCGCGGCTGCGCGCCCTGCGCATCCGCTCGCTCGTTGCGGCGCTCAGCGCCGGACTCTTCGGCAGTACGGTGATCCTCCTCGCATGGCCGAAGGCATGGATGCTCGGCATGCTCCTAATCGCCGCCACCGGAACGGCGTTCTGGGGACTCGTGGACCGCGCGCTCACTTATGCGCACGCCACCCCCAACCCGCCGAAGGCGGTCACGACGGCGTATGAATCATTGCGCTGGATCGCCGCATTCATCAGCATCGGCGCCATCATCGAATTCACGCTCTCCGCCCTCCATGTCCTACTCGGCGGCGGCTGGAACTGAACGACAGACTTAGACTCTAGACTGAGACGTTAGACGGCCACTGCTACTTCAACTGCAACTACGGGCTGTCGGCTGTCGGCTGTCGCGAACCGAAATACTTGGACAGGATTTACATGATTTACATGATCATCATGTTCCAGCAGGCGACAGCCGACAGTCAACAGCCTGCCGTTGCGGTGCGCTCGCCCAGCCATGTCGCGCAATAAACTGATAGCGCCGGCGCTCATGATCGGCGGCATCTGGCTCATTCTCGTCGCCGGCGCCCTCGCGGGCACGCCGCTACGGGGAAATCCGCGCGAAAAGGGCGTCGTGCCGCAAGAAGATGAGCTGTACGTCGCGGTGATCGATACCGTATACCATCCATTGCAGTACGCCAACCAGTACCGCCGCGGTGTCGTTCTATTGCAAATGCAAAGCGAATCGGGTGCGGTGCATCTATCCGATCCAAGCATCATCACCGCATTGCGCAGAGTCGTGCCGCCTGGCATGCTCGACAGCTTATTAACGAGTTATCGCGCGGCGAACGCGACGAGTCATTGGCTCGACGGACATCTCGGATACGTGGTTGGTAGCACGCAGGAGACATTCCTCGATTCCTCCACCGTGCGGCACATCCTCGCGCCTGGCGCCGAGGAGCCGATGAAGGAGAGCGTCGTGACCGACGTCCTTGCGGGCCTTCCGCTGGACAGCCTCCCCGGCATCCTCTCGCTCAGCATCCCCGGCATCACGCCGGATGCGAATACCGCAATGCTATACGCTACGTTGCGCGAGCGCCGCTCGGTGGAGCCCGGCCACCTCGAGGCCGCAGCGTTCCTGATCCTCTCGCGCGATGGAATGCGGTGGTCTCTCGCTGCCGAGGTGCCGGTGGGGGGAGCGAGATACTGAAGTGCAGGCCTAGACGCTAAACTGCCGCAGCCACAGCAAGAACGGGCTGTCGGCTGTCGACTGTCGCAAGCAGGCGACAGCCGACAGCCAACAGCCCGTAGTTGCGATTCTAGTTGCAGTTGCCTTCTAGCGTCTAGATCTAGCGTCTAGGTCTGCAGTTCCGGCGCTATTTCAGATAACGTGCGACAAACTCTTCCATGCGCGCCAGATCGATCGAAGCATCCTTACACGGCCCGTTGGGCAGCGTCATGGTCAGCCCCAGCACCGGCACCCGCCCCGCCACATCGTGCAATCCACTGACCATGTCGCGTTCGCATGCTACGGCCACGACAGCTTTCGGACGCCGTTCCTTGATCACGCGTCGCGCCAATTGGCCGCGCGTCGCGACGAACGCCGATACGCCGTGCCGCTTCGCGATGGCGAGAACGCCATCCAACGATTCCCGCGACAAGCATCGCGGAACGAGGATGAGCAATTCATCGGGCGAGAGTGATCGTTCTCTTGCGAGTGCGAGCCGGTCGTACACGGCCACGGATGCGTGTCCCGTCCAATCGCGCTTCACACCAAAGAGCTCGCCGGTGCGCCAGGCGAGATTGAGGGTCTTCAAGAGGAGTCCCCGTTCGGCCAACCGCTCCGGGAGCACGGCCCGCCCCGAATAGACGGCGGCCGCGATCAGCCCCAGCCAAACGAGCCCGAGAACCAGCCCCCCGCCTATACTATAGTAGAGGGCCGCCGGGACCCCCGAACCGAACAAAGCCCCAAGGCGCGGGGCCAGCAAATAGACCCCCGCCGCGAGCACCGCGGCGGCGATCGCGAACCCCACCGCGGTGAAGCCGAAATAGAGGCGAGCGGGCGAGCGGAAATCGCCTCCGTTATCCAGGGGCGTGCCGTCCCATTCGTCCCACTCGTGTCCGAGCCGGCGGTCGGTCTCGATCTTGATCAGCTGACCGTGCTCGCGCGGTGCGTCAATGGCCATGAGGGATGATGGCCGCCGCGTGAGACGCTTGTCAACGAGGCCGCGGGTCGCCAATCTCCCTTTCGTGCAACCGACCGGATTCCGCGGGATCTTTCGCGAGGACGAATTGGCACGCGCCGTCTATTCCGAGGGCGCGGGGATCGCGCGCGTCATCCCGCGGGCGGTCGCGGTGCCGGCCGACGCCGACGATGTGTGCGCGCTCGCAAAATGGGCGAGCGCGAACGCGATGCCGCTCATCCCGCGCGGCAGCGGCAGCGGGATGGCCGGCGGCGCGGTGGGCGACGGTGTCATCGTCGACCTCTCGCGGCTGGGCGGAGTGTCCCGGTTGGACGAGACATGGCGCCGAGTGTGGGCGGGGCCGGGCGCGACGCGCGCGGAGGTGAATGAGAAGGCACGCGCGCATGGACTGAGATTCCCGGTGGACCCGTCGAGCGGCGCCTTTTGCACTGTGGGCGGCATGGCGGCGACCAACGCGGCCGGCGCGCACAGCGTGCGCTACGGCGCGATGCGCGCCTGGGTCACGGCGCTCGATTGCGTGTTCGACGACGGCTCGCGCGCCGTGGTGCGCCGCGGCTCACCGCTCCCGCCGGACATTCCCGCGCTCGAACGGTTCCACAAGACCGCGCATCCCGCGATCCTCGCCTCGCCCGGCCGCTACCGGCAGCATCCCGGCGTGCGCAAGGAGAGCTCGGGCTACGCGCTCGCGGACTACGCGCGCAGCGGCGAGCTGATCGATCTCCTCGTCGGCAGCGAGGGGACGCTCGCGATGTTCGTGGGCGTCGAGGTGTCGCTCGTGCCCGTTCCGGCCGCGACGTGCACGCTGCTCGCCGAGTTCGCGAGCGTGATGCAGGCCGTGGATGCGGCGGCGCGGGCGCGCGCGAATGGCGCGAGCGCGTGCGAGCTGATCGACCGGACGTTCCTGGCCGTCGCGACCAGCGAGGGCGACGACATTGGCGTCACGGATGGCACCGATGCTGTACTGCTCGTAGAAGTCGAGGCCGGAGACGCGACGTCCGCTATCGCGGCCGCCCGGCAGCTCGAAGGGCTCTTCGGCGGCGCGGGGGCGATGAATATCCGCGTCGCGCTCGACCCCGGGAGCGAGGGCGCCCTGTGGAAACTTCGCCACGCCGCGAGTCCGATCCTCGCCCGCCTCGATCCTCGGCTCAAGAGCATGCAATTCATCGAAGACGGCGCCGTGCCGCCCGACCAACTCGTGGACTACGTGCGCGGCGTGCGGAAGATCCTGGAAGATCATGGCGTGAAGGGCGTGATCTTCGGGCACGCCGGCGATGCGCACATGCACGTGAATCCGCTCGTCGACGTGAGCGCGAGCGATTGGCGCGAGACGGTCGATGGCGTGCTCGAGGACGTGACCGAGCTCGTGCAGAAGCTTGGCGGGACGCTGAGCGGCGAGCATGGCGACGGCCGGATCCGGACACCGCTCATGGACCGGACGTGGCATCATGAATCGCGCGCGCTGTTCAAGATCGTGAAGGACGCGTTCGATCCGGCCGGGATCTTGAATCCCGGGCGTGAAGGTGCCGGCTGCCGGTCAGAAGCCGGTGGGCGACGTAAAGTACGACCCGGCCTTGCCGCCGCTGCCGGCGGCGGCGCGGGCGGCGCTGGATTCCATCGAGCGCGAGCGAGCGTGGAACAGATCGCGGCTTTCGGCGTTGGGCGACGCTAAGTAATTTCGGCTGTCGCCGTCGGCTGTCGCCTACCACTACAACTGCAGGGTCATGAAATATTTCGCTGAACCCGTCATAACCGTTCTGTCCCAGCCGGCGTTCAAAGAGCCCGAGTCATTTGCCGGTGAAGTGGATGGGCGAGAGTACGGACGGGGAGCGCCTCGCCGAGTTCGCGGGGCGGTTGTGTTATATGAGTCAGAAGAATCCGGCGAGCAGGACGACGCGGGATTATCTCGAGAACATTAAGAAGCAGGGTCATGGATCGGTGCTCGAGCATGCGAATTATTCGTTGCTCTTGGAGGGTGTGAGCCGGTCGCTGACGCATGAGTTGGTGCGTCACCGGGCGGGGTTCGCGTATTCGCAGCTCTCGCAGCGGTATGTTGACGAGACCGATGCCAATTTCGTGATCCCGCCGGCCGTGATCGGGGATGCGGCGCTCGAGACTGCGTGGAAGGCGCAGATGGAATCGGCGTTGGCGGCATATATCGCGATGGTGGAGGCGTTGATGGAGCGGTATGGATGGATCGCGGACAAGGTCCATCGCCGGAAGATGGCGCGTGAGGCGGCGCGGGCGGTTTGCCTAATGCGACGGAGACGAAGATCGTTGTGACGGGGAATGCGAGAGCTTGGCGGACGATGCTGGAACTGCGGTCGTGGAGAAGGGGCGGAGCAGGAGATACGGCGATGTGCGATTTCGGTGTTGCGCGTGTTGCAGGGGATTGCGCCGGGGTTTTTTGGGGATTTTGAGGTTTATCAGGCGGAAGATCGCCGGGAGGCGGCGAGGATCCTTTACCACAAGGTTTAACGGACGGCTGCACTGCGCCACCTGCACGCTTCACCCTGCAGTCAACAGCAAACAGTCACGAGTGACTGCCAGTCAACAGCTCAACAGTCAACAGGTCACAGAAAGCGGATCGGGGAGGCGGCCGAGCGCAATGTGCGCGGCCGACCTCCCTTTTCACATCGTGGCGGATTCGGGCGCGGGCTTGGCGAGAACGCTCGCGAGTTTCGTGAGCATCCGCAGTACCTCGTAGCTCAGTGCCTCGGCCCGGTGGATGTCCTCGGGTCGCAAGTAGCCGAAGGCGACGGCCATCGCGAGATGAGTATCGGCCTCCTGTATGGAGCCGCGGGCGATCGACAGAAACCGAGCGTAGTCACCGCGAGAGGTTCTACCAGCACCCTCCGCGATGTTCGAGGGCACGGACATCGCCGCGCGAAGGAGCTGATTCCACAACTCCTTCCCCTCACGCGCGGGGAATTTCCGCTTGAGGCCGTGCACCTCCGCCACGAACTCCATCGCGCGCCGCCACACGATGAGATCCCGATGACTTCTGATCTGCATCGCGCATGCTACCTCCAAACTTTCCAATCGTCATCATCACAGCAGCGCACGCTGAATTGTTTTCTGTGAGCTGTTGACTGTGAACTGTTGACTGGCAGTCACTCGTGACTGTTTACTGTTGACTGCAAGGTTGGATGTGCAAGTGATGTCGTGAGTCGTGCCGTAGTGCGTGAAAATATTTCTCCAAAGAAATCATTGCACTAAAATTCTTTCCACCCTATCTTTCTCCGCGTGAAGTCTCGCGAGTAGTTCGCTCGTTCCCCATGGAGCAGATGAGTCGAATAGGCTTCGCCTACAATCAAAAACCCGACTCCGCATCTCTTCGCCTCTCAGCTGACGCCGACCCCTCGCGTCCCGCCGAAGAGATCTCAAGCCGCCGCCGCAAATGGTCGCGCCGCTCGCGAGTCGCCGAATCGAATCCCGATTCGCACTTCCCCGCCCCCGAAGTCATCGCTCACCACCTCAGCACGGTCAACGATAAATACGCTGAGTGGGATTGCGCCGAGACGATCGATGCGGTCGAGGATGCACTTGGCCGCGGTCGGTGAAGTGATCCGGCTCGAAGCCACAGCCGACTTCCCCGAGAAACTCCGCGTCGCGAAGCCCGATATCGTCTTCAACATTGCCGAAGGGATGAATGGCGCGAATCGCGAGGCCCATGTGCCGGCGATCTGCGAGTTCTATGGCATTCCCTACTCCGGCTCCGATCCGTTCACGCTCGCGATGGGGCTCGATAAGGCGCGCACGAAAGAATATCTCGCCTACAACCGGGTGCCCACCGCCCCTTTTGTGCTGGTGAGGGCCGCGCATGAGGTCACCGCCCTTCTCGAGCGCGTGACCACCCGCCGCCTGCGCGGTGTGAACGGCCGGCTCCGCCTGCCGCTCTTCGTCAAACCGGTGCACGAAGGATCATCGAAGGGCATAACTGAAAGAAATTTCTGCCGTACGCCCGCCGAACTCGCGGAACAGACGCTGTTCCTGCTCGAGCACTATCAACAGCCCGTGCTCGTGGAAGAGTGGCTCCCCGGCGCCGAGTTCACGTGTGCCGTGCTGGGCAACGGCTCGGGCGCGCGCGTACTACCTATAGTAGGGATGAACTTCGCCGCCCTCCCCGAGGGCGCGCTGCCGGTGTACGGCTTCGAGGCCAAGTGGCTCTGGGACCGTCCGGAGAATCCGCTCGAGATCTTCGAATGCCCCGCGCAGGTCGATTCAGCGCGCTGCAGTCCCGCATCGAGCAGGTGGCGCTCGCCGCCTACTTCGTGCTCGGCTGCCGCGATTGGTCGCGCATCGATATTCGCCTTGATGGCGACGGGACGCCCAACGTCGTCGAAGTGAATCCCCTGCCCGGCATCCTTCCCGACCCGCGCGATAATTCCTGCTTCCCCAAGGCCGCGCGCGCGGCGGGCATGAATTACGACCAGCTCATCCAAGCCTGTCTCCGTCATGCGGCGGAGCGGCAGAACGTCCGCCTCACCGGAAAGGCTGTGCGCCGCAACCGGCGCACCGCCGCGATCGGTTAGGCGCAAGCAAGGAGAAACAACATGAAGATCGGTGTCCTCTTCGACGGACCCGCCGCGCTCGGCAAGGGCGCGGATCTCGCCATCCTCGATACTGTGGAGGCGGTGGAGAACGCGCTCACCCCCGACGGCAATACGGTGGTGCGCGTTCCGGTGAATCCTGACGGCCGCTGGGTGGAGCGCGTGCGCCGCGGGAAGTTCGATCTGATCTTCAATCTGTGCGAAGGCGTGGACGGAGTCGCCGAGCTGGAGCCGAGCGTCATTAGTGCGGTGGAAGTGATCGGGCTTCCGTATACGGGCAGCTCGAGCTGGACGACGTCGATGTGTCTCCGCAAGCATGTCGTGAACAGCCTGCTCGACCGCGCCGGCCTGCCCATCCCGCGTTTCGCGCTGGTGCACCCCGGCGATCCGATGCCGCACGTGGGCTATCCCGCGATCGTGAAGCCCGCCGCCGAGGACGCGTCCATTGGCGTGGAGCAGCGGAGCGTGGTGCGCAACGCGCGCCAGCTCTCCGAGCGCGTGATGGCGATGCACGAGCGGTGGACCGAGGTGCTCGTCCAGAAATTCGTGGACGGCCGCGAAGTGAACGTCGGCATCCTGGGCGACCGCGCGCTGCCGGTTGCCGAGATCAAGTTCGACGGCATGCCGCGCGGGATGTGGCGCATCGTGAGCTACAAGAGCAAGTGGGAAACTGGCTGCGACGAGGATCTGGGCAGCGTGCCGCAGTGTCCCGCCAAGATGCCGAAGGATCAGAGCGAGGAGCTGAAGCGTATCGCGCTCAGAGCCTGGCGCCTGGCCGGCGGCGAGGGATACGGCCGGGTGGACATGCGCATTGATCGCGCGGGCAAGCCGTGGATCCTCGAGGTCAATTCGAATCCCGATATCGCACCCGACGCCGGCTCTGGCGCGCATGGCGCGCGTGGCCGGTCTCGAGTATGCCGACATGATCCATGCCGTGTGCGCGAGCGCTCTGAAGCGCCGCAAGGACTCGGCCGACGAACTCTGGCTGGCGGCGCGCACGCTGAGCGGCGTGCCCGCGACCATTGCCGACCGGATCGCACTGGATCTCTTCGTCGCCCAGGGATGACCGCCGGCGCGCAGCCTGGTGAGGTGCGCATTGGTGAAATGAACGCGAGCCACCGCGATCGCCTCGAGGCGATCGTGCGGGGGACGGGTTCGTTCCGGGAGAATGAGGTAGAGGTCGCGCTCGAGGTGTTCGATTCCTGCTTTGGATTGCGGGGTGAAGAGCCCGATACCGACTATCAGTTCGTAGGGGCGTTCGATGGGAGTGGTGCGTTGATCGGATACGCCGCATTTGGTCCAACGCCGGTCACTGAAGGAACGTGGGATTTGTACTGGATCGCGACGGCTAGAGAGGCGCAAGGAAGAGGGGCCGGGCGTGCGCTAGTGGCGGAAGTGGAAGAGCGAGTGAGTAGGGCGCGCGGCAGAATGATCCTGATCGAGACCTCCAGCCGCGGCGACTACGAAGGGACGCGCAAGTTCTACACGGCGCGTGGGTATACCGAACAGGCGCGGATCCGCGATTTCTATGCGGTGGACGACGACCGCGTGATGCTGACGAAGACTCTTACCGGCGGGCGGAAATGAGCGACTGGCAGAAGATCCTCAAGGACGACAGCATCGCGACCCTCGAGAAGCTCGCGGAGAAGTTCGGCCGCGAGAATATCGACGTGGAAGCGCTGGCGCCGGCGTTCGACAACTTCCAGATGCGGATCACGCCCGAAGTGCTGGACCTGATCAAGGAAGTGGACGACCCGATCTGGAAGCAATACATCCCGAGCGTCGAGGAGCTGCAGATCACCGACGGCGTGATCGACAGCCTGGACGAGGACGGCGACAGTCCGGTGCCGAACATCACGCACCGGTATCCCGATCGCGTGTTGTTCCTCGTGAGCCCCGTGTGCGCGACGTACTGCCGCTTCTGCACGCGGCGCCGCAAAGTGGGCGATCCGGAGAAGATCCCGCTCAATCAGTATGATTCGGCGTTCGAGTATATCCGGAATCATCCCGAAGTGCGGGATGTGATCCTATCGGGCGGCGATCCGATGATGCTTTCGGACCGGCGTTTGGAGCACATATTCCAAAAGCTGCGTGAGATCCCGCATGTCGAGATCATCCGCATTGGGAGCCGGATCACCGCGCATTTGCCCGAGCGGATCACGCCGGAATTCTGCGAGATGGTGCAGAAATATCATCCGATCTATATGAACACCCACTTCAATCACCCCAGCGAGCTGACGCCGAACACCGTTGCGTCGCTGGACCGGCTGAGTAAGGCTGGTGTCGTGCTCGGCGCGCACACCGTGCTGCTGCGCGGAGTGAACGACGACCCCAAGATCATGATGAAACTGATGCACGAGCTGCTGAAGGCGCGCGTGCGCCCCTACTATATCTACATGGCCGACCAGGTCGCCGGCGGCGAGCATTTCCGCACCATGGTCCAGACTGGGCTAGAGATCATGAAGGCGCTGCGCGGGTGGACCAGTGGGCTGGCGATCCCGTATTTCGTGATCGACAGCCCCGGCGGCGGCGGGAAGGTCCCGCTCCTGCCCGAATACGTCGAGTCCATCAACGACGACGAAGTGGTGTTCAGGAACTACGAGGGGAAGCGCTATTCATACAAGCAGCCGAAGATCCTGCCGAAGGACGGGACCATCGTCCCGATCGAGATCGCGGCGCGGCGAGCTGCGAACGGGTAACGGCTCGGGATTCGGGAATCGAGAACGGCCCCGCGCAAGCGATCGTAAAGGGCCGTACTAACAAGAACAGTTGACGCCTTCGCACATTCTAGGAATGCGCGCCGGCTCAGGCGACGTTCGAAATGCGTTATCGCTACTCCAGCGATGCCGCGTGCCCCCGACAACCAAGCCTCTGCGATGCCCATTCATCGAGGTCGCGCGGACCTCCGCGCGACGGCTTGCAACCCCGCCATCAAGAGTGGATAAACGACTGCCCCGACGGCAATCGCGAATAGAATGAGTCCAACGGACCGCAATACCGGGGGCAGTGCGCCCGGCTCCAAACTCGACGAGACGAAGTCGTGATGATAGATCTCTCTCGCGACCTGCAGTACTCCTGCGATGAACCCCGCGAACGCACCAATCGCAATCGGCCGAGCATTGGTACCCAATCGGCTCGCGGCACTAATACCCTTCTGGTCAGGATCGTTCATGCTTGTTGGACTCATCTCCTCCGTCCTCGAAGGTGCTAGTGGCTGGTGCGAACCAGCCTTCACCAGTGGTTCGCACACTCCACCGCCAAGACAGCCTCTGTAACTAGCACAATCGACGCAATGAATCCAGCGCCAGCAAGTGCGGCCCCGCCAGCAGCGACCGCAGCGCCCTCCGTCGCCGCCGTCGCGCCCTCCGCGACGAGAGTCCTGATACCGAATGTTCCGAGCCCCCTAGCGACGCCAGTTCCGATAGCGCCTGCGGCGGCCCCGCCTGATTCCACCGACATGCCGTACGCAATCGGCGTAACGATGCCTGTCGCCACCAACAAGTCTGTCGCGAGGCCTTTGTTCTTATTGAGCAGGCATTGCCCAAACGTCTCTCTAGACGCCGGGGAACTTCCGTCGGCTCCACCACCACCGCCGCCCCCGCCGCCACTCATTGGCTGCGGCATTGACATTGTTCCACCATTGGCAACCCAGGCCAGAGTAGAGGTCCAGTATCCGTTGACCCCCGCGACCAGTCCGCCGCTAGAATTGCACCATTTGTAATCTGCGCCCACCATTACATTTGGGTTACAGGCCCCAATACCACCAGTATTGCCTACCACAACAGCTCCGCCTTCGTGGTAGGTTGATTCGTAATCGTAGTGTCCACCATCCCCGCCGGCGCCGCCACCACCACCGCCCCCGCCGCCCGCGCTGCCGCCATGCACTGCAGCTGCCGTCTGTTTCGACGCCTAGTTGGCGGGGCACTCCTGTCGAGGTCCAACAGTCAGAATAGACCGCACGGATCCGATGATTGATCGGGTCATTGCTCGCGTACGCATACTGGTTTATCCCGCCGCCGAGGCCGATGGGGTCCTCCGACACGAACCGACGGAGACTTCGCGTCGTAGTATCGCGCGCGATTGAAGTAGAGTTGGGTCTCCGCATCGTATTCGCGGCCCGCGAAGCGGATCGGATTGAAGAATCGTCTCGCTCGAATCCTCGAGCTGGCCGAACGGGCTATAGCGGTACCGATTCTTCACCACATTGAGGCTGTCGATCAGCGCGACGACGTGACCTGTTCCCATTTCCGATATGTAATAGTAGGTACCCGTGGCTGTTTTCACGCTGTGGGGGGCTCCGTGCCGTAATAGGAGTACACCCGAACCGCGCTATTGGTGGCCGAATCTATCTCGGCGATCATCTGACTGCCGGCGTAGATGTAGCGTAGAGACTGGGTCGCCGTGGTCTTGCGTACGCGACGGCCCATTGCATTGTAGCCATAGCTGACTAGCGATGTACCCGTCTTCACGCTGTCGAGCTGCCCGATGCTGTTCCAGTAGAGAAGCTGGTCGAACGTCGAACTGTGCTTATGTGTCAGGTTGCCGTCGTAGTCGTACGTGAGAGTGTAGCCATTGTACGCCGTCAATCTATTGCCGGCTATGACTGTCGCCCCGCCATCGGTCGGGTTTCCGACGCTGTCGTATGTGAACGTCGTTTGAGAAAGGACTTTCTCGCCGTGCGCGCTCGTGCAACGCTCTCCCGCGAAGCCCGCGGCATCGACGAGGCAGCTCAATGCCGAGGTGTCCTGCAAGACCTGATAATTGGTCAGTCGCGCGACCGAATCGTACGCGTACGACCTTGTCGTATCCTGGCGCAGCTTGATCCGCTGACGGATCCGGCCGAGCGAGTCAAAGTTGAGATATGCAGCGAGCTGATCGTAGAGAGTGTTCGGCGGCTTCGAGTACGTTACTGAATAGTCCTCGTGGCCGCGCGTGACTGAAAAACCGATGGTCTGCTGCGGTGAGGTTGGGAGACTCAGGGAAGTCAGCATGCCATCGCGGTTGTGGACAAAGCTCGTGAGCTTACCGTCGACCGTCATCGAATTAAGACGTCGATTCGAGTCGTAGCCATACGTGATGGCGGACAACGTGCTGGTCTCCCCCTTGACGGTGAACGATTGCGGCAAACCGGTGATATCCACCGTGGAGCTGTCCGTGAACCAGTGCGTCCCACGTTTCGTGTACTGGACCGTCCAGAGGCCCGTACTGTCCGTGCGTATACTGTCGAACGACTCTCCGTTCCAGGCCTTCGCCCAGAGACCCGCTGTGTCGTACGCGAAGTTCGAGACGCGTCCACCCGCAAGGTTGAGCGTGAGCAGGCGGCCCTGTTGGTCATAGGTCATGCTCGTGCGCTGACCTCGACGGTTAATGTGCGCCTTGGTCAGCCCCAGCTTGCTGTACTCGTACTTATCCACACGATTAGCGGCCGGGTCACCGGTGTTCGCATTCACCACGGAGTCCATCCAGCCGAGCGCATTCCGATAGTACGAATAAACCTGACTCTTCGCGTCCGTGACGGTGCGCAGGAAGAGCGGGTCGTAAGTGTATGACACAATGCTGCCCTGCGGGCCCTTCACATTCCTGGTCCGATTGAGCGAGTCGAGCGATACGATCGCGCTGTCTCCGCGCGCATTGATCACACGGACTGCTCGACCATACCCGTCGTACCGGAGAGTGGTGGTATGAGGGCCCTGCCGAGTCGAGAGCAGATTCTTGAATCCTGCGCTCGCCGTGTCGAAAGTGTACACCGTGGTGTCGAGCTGCGGATCGATGAGTTTGTTAAGCCGGCCGTGCGATTCGTGCGAGTACCGCGTCACACTGTCGGTGCATGCGCCACACGTTCCGGTGCGGGTGCTGTCTACCCAGCTCTTTGCCAGATTCAGGAAGTTCTTTACCGGAGTCGTATTCCCACCGACGTCCGTCAGTAAACCGTACTTACTGTCGTATGTATAGACGATCGTCGCGTTTGTGATGCTGTCCGTGGTCGTGATCACCTGGCCGTTGACCCACCACGTCCAGATCGTGGAGACCACCCTTCCCCGCGCCGTCGTGATCGAGTGATACACCGTGCCGTCGGGGTTCCGCGCGGTCACGATCGTGGTCTTCTGATTCGGCATGTCGGTGATCGTCGGTGCCCCGTACCGATCCAGGGCGTATCGCACAGAATCGCCGCTTGGCGAAACGACCGCCACGCGAATGCTATCCTCCAGCACGGGAGTTGCGGCGTTCGCTGCCGTGCCCTTCCCAGAGGCGGGGTCGATGAGGAAGGCCGATTGGAGCGAATGATAACGTCCGCCGATTCTGGCTGTGGTGCTATCCGCCCATACGGCCGGTGTGCTGTCCGATGCAAGCTTGCCGGCGAAGTCGTAGCGGCTCAGCCACGTGTTCGTGCCGCTCCGGTCGATCGCCTGCGTCAGGCGATGTGAGGCATCGTAGGTCCCGGCGAACGCGATCGTGCCCGTTGCGTCGGTGATGTTCTGCATATCGCCGCCGACCGCGGCGATGTTGAACATGGTCACGCGGCCACCAGGGTCCGTGATGCTGAACAACCCGTTCCCCGTATAGAGCAGCTTCACCGCCTTCCCCGCTGGATCGATGATGCTGTCCAACAACGAGCTCGCGTTGTAGTGGAAGCGCGTGCTGTCGCCAAGCCGGTTCTTCGAGAGGATCAGGTAGCCGGTGGATGAGTAGAAGAGCGTGTCGCCACTCGGGAAGATCCGCTTATAGCCGGTGACGGTCGATCCGCTCAGTGTGGTGGTGATCGTGGTATAGTCTGCCGCCGCTGGGACAGCCACCGCATTCTTCGACGCCTGCGTGAATCGCACAATCCCGCCGGACCCATTGGTGTCCAGGATCGTGAGGGTGTCCGGCGCAACCGGGAAGCGAAGGCGGTGCAGGCCCGCCACCGACCAGCCGGTGCCGTAAGATCCATTTCGCCCGTTTACGATCAATACCTTCACGGCCACGGTCGTTTGCGTAACGGTACCGCTATCGGGTCCGTGCAGCGTCCAGCGGGACTTCACGATGGCGGTGTAGTTATACACCCCGGTCGTGAGCATACTCGCGTCGAACTGCCCTCCAATCCTATAAAAAGCGGTCGAGGGCTGGCTCCAAAAGAGCTCGTTCGCGCCGTTCGTGAACGTCACGAAGCTAGCATTGGGGCGCTGCAGCTGGAGCGACATCTCGATTCGGAGGGCGCGCACTCGCATTAGCAACCTGCAGCTGGACCTCTCCCATTGGCGCGGCCTGTGCGCTCGAGTAGAAGAGCGTCACGGAACGTGGGGTGTCATAGCTGGTGTATGCTGGCGTGCTGAACGCTGCGACTTTATCGAGGCAGGACACAGCGCACATCCCGGGCGAGCGAATGTCGCCGTTCTGCGGGTAGGAACCCACGCTCGGCGCCATTGCAGCGGGCACGGCCACAGAGATCGTGCTCGTCGCAACGGAGTTCGGTTGACCGGTCACTTTAGCCGTGTGGGTCGCGGTTCCGCTGGTACCTGAACCAACCGATGAATAGAAAAGGGTATCCGTTCCCGAGGCGTTCCCGCCGAGCGATAGGACTCTCGGCTTCACCGAACACGAGGTCTCGCCCGCGTCGCACGTGACGAACGTGCTATCGCTCACTGCCGTACTGGAGAGATTGGTGATGGTGTAGATCTGCTTGTAAGCCGTATTCGGAAGGGCCGTGGTGTTCAACGTGGTCTGTGGAGTCACGGAAATGGTGCTCGGGGCGGTGACCGTCACGGTCAAGGTGGAAGTGAGTTCCGCGATGCCGAGGGTAGTGACAGTCAGATTTCCCGAGCCTCCGCCAGCGCCACCTGTGCAGGTCACGATGAAATTGGCGGCGCCATGCGATCGAACGGTCACGTCGGGGACGTTCGAGGTGCACGTCGCTATCGAGCTCGACAGGCCGGAGAGCTCGATCGATACGTCATCATCCTCGATCGAGTTGTTCGAGAGCCCGTATACCTCTTGGAACTGATTGTTCGTGGTCGTGCTCCCTGAAGCCGTACAGGGGCTCAGCTGCTCGACCGTCCCGGGGCACAAGAAGAGGCGCGTCGGCGTCGGCGCACTGCTCGGCGCGGTCGCGGGTGCCGGGGGTGTCGGCGGAACCACAGCAATGACGGCGAACAAAGGCGCAAGAACATGGCTGAGCGACATGGCCGGCTCCTGATGGAGTGTGGGTCGTCGCTCTGCACTAAGGCAGGTTTAGTGCCACCACCTGTTACTGCGCTAAGTGACTAGGCTGCAAGGAGTTCATTTTTTGCCGCGGTCCCATTGTCGCAAAGTGTCGCGCGACAAAGCCCGGTTGTCGCGCGACACTTTGCGACAATCGCAGCGCGGTCGGGCCACCGTTCCAGCCACGGATACAAGGCACGAGCGACGTCGCGGCGAACTGCGCGCGCGACGTCGCTCTTGCGTCTGTTAACGGTCCTACCTACGCAATGCGCCTACGGTCGGAACTGCACTGATTCCTATTGTGAACACGCCATGAGGATTGCACTGAACCTCTCCCAAATGAGTGCCGCTCCCGCCGCGAGTGCCTCAATGTTAGAGCAGTAGCCCGTCGCGGAGGATGTTATCGCAGGGAAGCTAGACTCGTAGCGCTTCGGTGAAGAGGCCGCCCCTATTACGGGACAGGCGGTGTCCATCGCGCACTTGAGAATCGGATCGTAAGGCAATGTAGGCTTGCTCGCACCCTTGGGATCGGTCGGAACGAAAAACATCGGAGCCTCCACGATCGTTACCACCCACCAGTCGCACTGGAACAAGTACTGCCCGGTGTCGCCACCGCACGCTACAGACACCGAAGGCGGTTGTGGAATACAGCCTGTGGGATCCGTGCCGTCCCGCAAGCACTTCTCAAACTTCAGCGACGCATCCATCAATGAATCCCCAGTTCCCGTCTTCGGCGAATCATCGCCGGTTGGGTACCAGCATCCCAAATCCTCAGGGAGGCAGGCAGGCATCCCAATCAGACCAGAGATAGCCGACGAGGCGTTGTTGATGAGTAGCTGCCCTCCCGGAAGGCGACACACGTAGTATCCGTCAGGCAAGGCGTAGGGGCACGCCTTTATTACTACCATTCCACTCAGATCACTCGCGTCGATGGGTTGATCCTGCACGTATGCGTACTGATTGATGCCGCCACCGAGACCGATAGGATCTTCGGAGATGAAGCGAGCTAACGCTGGATCGTAGTACCTCGCGCGGAAATAGTAGAGTTGCGTTTCGGGGTCGTAGGTGCCTCCAGCGTAGCGGTATGGCTGAGCGACCGTGTCCGCTATCATCGAATCCTCCGCTTGCCCCCACGGGCCATAGCGATAACGCTCGCGTACTACCCGGTTGCTGTCGATCAGCGCAACGACGTGTCCAGCCGCGAAGTCCTGCAAATAGTACTCGGTCTTTCCCTGCTTTGTCACAGAGTGTGGGACATCCGGTCCATAGTACGTATAGACGCGCACCGCCGCGCCCGTCGCCGAGTCGATCTCGGCCATCACGTCGTCGCCGTTGTAGACGTAGCGCAGCGTATGGCCGATATGACTCTTCCGCACCCGGCGCCCGAATCCATCGTAGCCGAAGCTGACGCTATCGACGACTCCACTTCTCAAGGTCTTGACGCTGTCGAGCTCACCAATGCTGTTCCAGTAATAGTACTGATCGAAGCCCGTGGTGGACTTGTGTGTCAGGTTGCCATTGTAGTCGTACGAAAGCGTGAAGCCATTGAAGCTCGTGAGTCGATTGCCGGCGATGAGCACTGCACTATTGTCGGTTCGGTTCCCCACGGAGTCATACGTGAAATTCGACTGTGTGATCACCTTCTGTCCGTGCGCGCTCGTGCAGATCTGGCCATCCTGGTGAAATTGATCAGGTGTGCACGTCTCCGCAGAAGTGTCACTCAGGGCCTGATACGCCGTCAGTCGCCCAAGATTGCCGTAGGCGTACGTCCAACTCGTATCGAGGGCCACTTTCGTGCGCTGCACGATACGATCCAAAGTGTCTCTCGTGTAGATCGCACCGAACGCCTGATCGAGGGCGGTAATCGAGTAATCCGCCTTGAACGGCATGTGGCCCGCGGTCACCGAGTCATAGACGTAGAACACAGGGAGGGTAGGAAGAGCGACCTGCGTGAGGATACCATCTCTATTGTAGGAGAGAGATGTCTGATTGCCGCCCACGGTGAGCGAGGCCAATCGGCCTACGAGATCGTAGTCGAGAGCGACCGATTTCAACGTAGAGCCATCGGCCGTAGTGGCGACCGTTCGTAAGTAGCCGACGGAATCAGCCGTGAGAGCAACCGTGTATCGGTGGGTCCCACGGTGTGTGACTTGGATTCGATGCATCGCGGCGCTGTCTGCGGATAATGTATCGATCGACTCTCCGTTGGAGGCTGCGCGCGAGAGCCCGCTCGGATCGTACGCATAAGTAGTCGTTTGGCCGTTTCCAAGAGTTCGCGAGTGCAACCTTCCGAGAGAGTCGTAGGTGAAGCTCGTGCGGACTCGCGGCGTCTGCCGGTCGAAGTGCGCGATGGTCGAGCCTCGCGCGGAGTACCAAAATATGTCGAGGCGATGCGTCAATGAATCGCCAGAGTTGGAATTCGTGAGCGTATCCACCCAACCGAGCGCATCTCGCGCGAATGAATAGCTTTGCCCCTTCCTATCCGTTACGGACTTGAGATAGAGCGAATCGTAGCCATACGTTACCGCCGCGCCCTCCGGATCGGTCACCGACCGCGCGCGGTTCAGCGAGTCAAGCGAAACAGTAAGGCTGTCGCGCTTCGGATTGAGTACTCGGACGGCACGGCCATATCCGTCGTACCGAATCTGAGTCAGGCGGTTGCCGAATTGAATCGACAGAAGATTGCCGAACGATGCGTCGGCGGCGAAGGAATATACGGTGCTATCCCGCTGTTGGTCTCGGACAAGAGTCGTGCGCCCATGGGTGTCATGCACATAGATCACTGTGCTGTCCGAGCAGCACACGCCGAAGCGCGTGCTGTCGACCCAGCTCTTCGTCGCATTCAGGAAGTTGGCAAAGACCGTTGCAACAGCTCCGCTCACTGAGGTCACGAGATTGTATTTGGTATCGTAGCTGATCGTCGTGGTGCCCTTCGTGAGACTGTCGACCTGAGTGATCGGCGATCCGTTCAGGGAGTAAACCACGACCTGATTCACGAGCGTCTTTCCATTGAGTACCGACAGAGCGCGCGTAGGAAGCGAGTTCGCGTCCCGCGTGATAGTCTCGGTGGATAGGCCCCACGGATGCTCGACGAGAGTCGATGCCCCGAACCGATCCACAGCGTACCTCATGAAGTCGCCATTGGACGCGGTCACGAGAAGTCGAACGTTAGACGAAATAAGCTCCGGAGCGTAGTTGGTGGTTGAGGTTCCTAACCCCGATCCAGGGTCGATCAACTGGGCGACTTCTAGCGATTGATACCTCTTCCCTATCCGCTTTGTAGCGCTATCGGCATAGACGGGCGGCGTGCTGTCGGTTGCGATCTTGCCCGCAAAGTCGTATGTCGCGATCCAGGAACTCCCGCGCCGATCAGTGCGCTGGAGCAGATGATGGCGCTTGGCGGTAGTCGGCGCGGATGTGGTGTCGTACGTGCCCGTGAACGTGGTGGCGCCGGTCGGGTCCTTGATCGTGGCAAGGTCGCCGTTCGCGTTCACCGTGAACTGGCTCACGCGTCCACCGGGATCGGTGATCGTGCTGATCTTGTTGCTGCTGTACGCGAGCACCAACGCCTTCCCTGCCGGATCGATGATGCTGTCAACGCGATTCGAGGCATCATAGTGATAGCGGGTGCTGTCGCCAAAGCGATTCTTCACACTCAGCAAGTAGCCGGTCGCCGAGAACCGAAGGTTCGTGCTGTCGGCATATCCGCGAACATACCCGGTGATCGTGCCGCCGCTCTTCACGGTCGTGATCGTGCTGAAGTCCGCGGCAGCCGGATTGGCCGTGAGCGGCCCCCAGCGGGCGAAACGTGCCAGCCCTCCCTCTCCGTCGCTCACCAGGATCATGTTGGTGTCGGGTAGTGCCGGGAAATAGAGGCGCTGCGCGCCTGCGAGGGACCATCCGGCTCCGTACACACTGGCCCGTTCATTCACGATGAGGACCTGCACCGGGACGTTCGTTTGCGTGACTGTCCCGCTATCCAGGTGCTTGGTCCAACGCAGCTTCACAATGGCCGTGTAATCGTATACTCCCGTCGTCAGTGTACTGTCATAGAATTGCGCGCTCACGCGCGCCGTCGCACCGGGGATCGAGTCATTCCAATACAGCTCTGTATTGCCGTTCGTAAACGTGACGTTGCTCCCATTCGGGCGTTGCAAAGACAATGAGATGACCGGAGCTCGCAGCGTCGGATCGGTCACATCAAACGCGACCTCACCCATTGGCGCTGCCTGCGCCGAGTTATATACGAGCGTCGCGGATCGTGGTTCGTCGCGGCTTGTATACGACGGCGTGCTGTAGCTCGTCACCATGTCGAAGCATTGCAATAAACACAGCGCTGCGGCGTGGTTATCCCCGTTCGTGGGCAGCGCCGAGACAACGGGCGGTTGCGGCGCAGGGACGGAGACCGAGACCCAGCCGGTATCCGCCACAGTACTGTGGGTGCTCATCACGCCGATGAGGCGAACCAAGCCGGTCTTGTTCTCGCCCTGAGTGGTATAGCTCACGGTGTCATTGGCGCTTGTCCCCGCACCGAGGATGAGCGAAGTCGGGCTCCGCGTGCACGTCGATGCAATGGCCGCGTCGCAGCTGACGGTAATGTTCAACGTGTCGGGCGTGAACGATGTGTTCCTGACCACAAAGATCTGTTTGTAGGCGGTGCTGGGTGTGTCGACGGCTACGGCCCCCTTCGGCGTGATCGACATGGGGTCCACCGTAAGATTCACAGTCGCACTGAGGTCGTCATTGCCGCCCGAGGCGGACACGGTAATGGTTCCCGAGCCTCCTGCGCTGCCCGTGGTAAAATGCATTGCAAATCCCTTGCTCCCGCCCGCTGGCACGACCACGACTCCCGGCACGGAGCAACTCGCCAACGACGAAGGAGAAGGCGTACATGTCAGACTATAACTCGCGGCATTGATGCGATTGGAATTGGTGATCAAGTAGTTGACGGCTTGCGCTACCGTGCTGGTAGGGTATCGAAACGATATTGTGCAAGGGCTTATGGTTTGCAGTTGGCCGGAGCACTGCGCGACAAGCCGTTGGGCGGGTACGGCGAGCATGATCAATGCGGCCGCCATCGTTGAGAGCGACAGGAACCGGCGGGAGGCAACAGACCTGGGGGAGGACGACATTGTCAGCTCCGATGGCGAAGGGTGGAGTCATTCGCCACGCTACTAAGCACGTCCGGTGCCAACTCTTCCACATCGCCAAGCCACTCGGCCACAACGAGTTTTGTTTTCCGATGGAGGGCACTGTCGCAAAGTGTCGCGCGACAACGGGGGTTTGTCGCGCGACACTTTGCGACACTCACTACGCGGTCGACTCCGCGCTCCGCGGTGCCTCGGGCGAGTTGAGGACCTTGACGGTGTCCACCATCCCCAACCGTCGCATGCGGCGATAAAGGGTCGCGCGGTGCACACCGAGCACGCGCGCGGCCGCGACGATGTTCCAGCCCGTCTCGTCGAGCACTTCGAGGATCCGGCGTTGGGTGAACTCACTGCGCATTGCCGCCGGCTCGCCGTGCGCGCTGCCATTGTGCAACGCACGCTCGGTGTCTTCGCGGTCGATCACCCGGCTCACGGTGAGCGCCGCTGCACGTTCGAGCACGCTGCGCAATTCGCGCACGTTACCGGGCCACCTGTGCAAGAGCAGCGGCCGCAGCGCCGCGGTGGTGAACGTGAGCGCCCCCGATGGATCGAGCTGCCCGAGTATTCCCGCGACGAGCGCCGGCATGTCCTGCATGCGCTCGCGAAGCGCAGGGAGTCGAATCACGGCGGTAGCCAGCCTGTGCGCCAGATCCTCCCGGAACGTGCCGTTCGAAATGACGGTACGGAGATCTATGTTCGTCGCGCTCACCAACCGGAAATCGCTGCTCTTGTCCGCGCGCGCGCCCACTGGACGGAATTCTCTCGTCTCGATCGCTCGCAACAGCTTCACCTGCGACTGAGGTGCCAGCGTACTCACCTCATCCAGAAATACCGTGCCGCAATCGGCCTCGCTCAGATAACCGTGATGATCCGCGGTCGCGCCACTGAACGCGCCCCGCACGTGGCCGAATAGTGCGTCCTCGAACATCTCGGTCCGGGATCGCGCACACATTGAACGCCACGAGCTTCCCCGCCCGCCCACTCGCCACGTGCAATGCCTGCGCTGCCAGCTCTTTACCCGAGCCCGTCGGGCCCTCGAGCAGCACGTTCAGCCGCGTGGGCCCGAACCGCTCGATGAGGGTGCGCGCATTCTTCATCGCGGGCGAATCGCCAAGCAACAGTGCCGTCGCCGGATTGCTCATGGCGTGCCCTCCACGGCCTTCTTCAGCAGCGGCGCGCTGATGCTGTCCGCCTCCTGATCGGTGCGGATCACGTGCGGCGTCAGGAACAGGAACAGCTCGGTCTGCTCGCTCGTGCGGCTCACGTGCCCGAACAGTCCGCCGATGAACGGGATGCTCGACAGCACCGGCACGCCCCCCTGAGTCGCGTCCTTCTCCCGGTCGCTCAGGCCGCCGAGCGCCACGGTCTGGCCATCCTTGATCAAGCAGCTGCGTCTGCACTTGCCGCGTGCTGATCACCGGCGCGTTGAACTCCACCTCGCTCGTCGCGAGGTTCACTTCCTGCGTCACTTCGAGCACCACATACCCATCAGGACTAATAGTGGGACGCACGATCAGGCTCGTGCCCACGTCCTTGTACTGCACCACTTGATCTCGCGTGGCCGCGTCGGTCGGCAGCGACCGCGACACCTGGATGAACGGCCGCTGACTGCCCACCAGGATCTGCGCCTGCTGGTTGTTCGCGGCAACGATCACCGGGCGGCTCAGGATGTGCACGTCACCCTTCTCGGCCGCCGCGGTGATGGTCGCGTTGAGATTGATCCCGCCCAGGTGCATCACCTGCATCACGAAGTCGTTCACGCTCGAGTTACTGTTCTGCGTGGTCGTGACGGTCGCACCGTTCTTCGTGGTGAACGGCCCGGCCTGCGCGTCCACGCCCAGGAAGAAGCTGCCGTTGGTGCGCACTTCGGCGATCAGCACCTCGATGAGCACCTGCAGCGGGCGGATGTCCAACTCCTTCACCGCCGCCTGAATCAGTTCGAAATCTTCGGGAGTCGCGCGGATGAGCAGGCTGTTGCTGCGCCCGTCAGGCACGATGGTGATCTCGCCGCTGAGTACCGCTACGCGCCCGACGATCGGCTGCGGTGCTCCAGGTGACGTGATCTGCCCCGGCGGAATGCGGTCATCGCGGAGTTGCTGATTCAGCATCTGCGGCGGCGCGCCGATCTCGCCGATCGCGGCGACGCGCCCGTACAGCGCGTTCACGGTGACGGCCACATCCGCCGCGCGCGCGTGGCGCAGGTGGATGGTGAATAGCTCGATGGGGCCGCCCTCGTGAACCGGGTGCGGCGTGGGGTCCGCCGCCACGGGAGGCGCGCGTGGTTGCACGCGATACAATCCTGAGTCGGAAACCAACTCGAAGTTCTGACTCAACAGCACGCCCTTGAGCACCTGCAGCACCTGCCACCTCGGCACGGGGCCCGGGGTCTCGATGGTCACGCGCGCGTTGGTCACGGCGCCAAAAACCACGGGGCGATCCAGATATCGCGACAGCGACTGCACCGCCGCGCGCAGATCGGTATCCACGAACCGAATGCTCACACTGTCGCCGTGAGTGTCGATATTTGTCGTCGCCGCTTGAGCGGCCGATCGCGCCGGGATCACGACGAGATACGACATGGCGACGGCGAACATCATTCTGCGACAGTTCCTCATTGCCAACTCCCCTTGATGCCGAGGCGCCACGTGGTATCGGCCCCGCGAATGATCACGCTGTCACGAGTCACGGATCGCACTTTCAAGTCGCCGAACACATCGCCGGCGTGGACCACCACGGAGCCGGTCTTGTCGGGCAATCCCTCGAGCAGCGCCTCCCACGGCGGGCCGCCGAGTATTCCAGCGAGCACGAGCTGCGGCCGCGGTGGCTTCGGGCGGCGGTGGCGGCGCCGCGACACCCTCGAGTTCAGGCTTGTACGCGATGGGCGATGGATGTCGCTCGAGACGGAAGGGATCGTGGTTGACTGCGGACTGAAGGCGCTCGGCGCTGGGCGCTGGGCGCTGAGCAACTGGCCCGGGCGGGCAGGATCATATCGTCGGCGCGCGGATCGGCGGCGGCGAGTCGCGGGACGGCGCGGAGCGCAGCGACGATCACCAGGAGCCCTGTGGCCGACCATAGTGCGATCTCAAGCCGGCGCGCATTCATGGGGCGCTCCGTTTCGCGGGGTTGAGCATCAAGCCCTCCACTTCGAGCTCCACGTGCAGTGCCTCTACCCGATCGTCGCCGGCGGTGAGATCGGGCTGCGAGATCGACAGCGACCGCACGGAGAGCAGCGTTGGGCCGCTCTCGATCGCCGAGAGCATCGCGATCACGCCGCGGATGTCGCCAGTGGCGTCCATGCGCGCGCCGATGCGAGTGAACGCCGTGCGCGACAATGAGTCGCCGCGGAGCTGCACGGATCCCAGGCGGACGCCGGAGAGCGCGGCCGCTCCGGAGAGCACGCCCGCCAGTGTCGCGCCGGCGTTCCCCGGCGAGTCGCCGCTGAGGATGGACGGCGCTAGCGCGATGAGCCGTCGGCCGCGCGCGATGGTGCTCTCGCGCACGGCGGCTTCGTTCATCACGAGCGCACGATCGCGCGCGAGCGCATTGCGCGTCTCTTCGTCGGCGCCGCGCGATTCGCGCTGCCAGTCGAGCCAGGCGGGGATGCCGCGCGTGGCCGCGAGCACCAGCGCGATCGCCGCCGCGCCGCGCAGCAAGGCGCGGCCGTCGCGTTTGCCGAGTTTGAGGCGCGTCACTTGGCGGCCACGGGCACGAGCCGGAACCGCACGGTGACGCGTTCCACTTCGCTCTTGCCCATCACCTCGCGCGTGACCGGGCCCACGATCTCGGGTGCGATCAGGCCGGGCACGCTGTCGAGTGCGGCGATGGCGCGGGCCGCGTGCGGTGCAAGCAGCACGAGCATCCCGCCCGCGCTGTCCGCGCGCAAGGTCACGAGCGCGGACCCGGAGCCAAGTGCGAGCGCGAGTGCGGCGATCAAGGCGGTAGGCGAGCGGCGCGAAGCCGCGAGCGCATTGGACTCCGCGAGCGCGCGGGTCATACGGTGAAGCTCTTCCGCGCTGACGGCCGCGGCTCGAACGTGCGGGCTCAACTGCGCGAACTCGCGTTCGGCGCGCGCACGATCGATCGCCGCGCCGATGCCGGGCGCCGCCGCCGCGAGGAACGCCGCGAGCACACATGCGGCCGCGGCGATAGTGAGCCGCCTGCGCGAGATCTCGGCGTGGATCGCGCCACGCGGGCGGATAGCGAGCGGCTCGGAGTCCGGCACGAGCGATGCGCCGTACGCATCGGCGAATCGCCAACCATCGTCGCCGAGTGATGCGAGAGCGGCGGGAACGGACGGCAGCTCCGGCACGTTGCCGGCCACGATCCGGCGAACCGATCGAAGTTCGCCAGCACTCACGGTGAATTCGATGCGGCAATCGCCGTCGTCCCATTGCGCGTGCGCGTCCGCGTTGGCGCGTGCGAGCGCGACCACGGCCGGCACGATCGCGCGGACGCGCAGACCGGCCGCGCGGCTTCCGGCCTCGATCTGCGCGATGATCGGCCGCTCGAACGCCGCTGCCCACGCGGCGCCGGCTTCGACCGGGCGAACGCCGCTCGTCTCGAGCGGGATGCCGTTCCGCATGAAGAACCGGCCCGCACCCTCGCGCACGATGAGCGCGAGCGCGGCCGCATCGCTCACTGGCGGTAGCCCTTCGATACGTTTCACCTGCGATGCGCTCGCGCCCACGGCGCCGGTCACGCGGGGACGCATCCAGCGGCGGGCAGGCGCCTGCGCGAGCAGATCGCGGACTTGATCCGGCAACGGCGCGTCGGCCGTGCGGCCACTGCGCCCGGCCCACAGCACAGTGCCGTCGCGCACCAGCACCGCGCGCAACTCATCGCTCGCCACTGCGAGACCTATCGACGCGCTCATAGCACCCACGTGCGCCGCCGAACGATCGCGGCGCGCGCGCCGGACCGAACGAGGCGAATCTCGATCGCCGCGCGCACCGCCGGCGAGCCGACGGTGGCGATCGAGATCAGCGGTGAACGCATCGGGGTCCACAGTGGTACGCGCGGCGAGGTCGGAGTAGCGCGCCAGCAACGCATCCTTCGCATTCGGTGAGAGTCCACCCGCGAACACGATGAGATCGCCGATGCTCTCGCCGCGCGCGCGAAGCTCAGCCACACGGCTCACGGCTTCGGGCGAGAATCCCGGCAGCGCCGCCAACACCGCGAGCGGCGCATGCTCGAGCGCGATCCGTTCGTTCTCGGTGCCGAGCAAGCTGTCGAGGCCGTGCACGCGGTCGAATCCGCGGACCCGCCTCAGCTCGCGCACGTCGGCGAGCGGACCGTTGCGGGGCACCGGCAGGCCGCGCGACAGGTACCAGCCTCTCTCGGCGCCGTTGGGCCGCGGATCGTCGTCGCGATCGCGCCAATCGAGCAGTGCATCGGTGAGCGAATCGCGCTCGTGAACCGGAACTCCCAGGCGGCCAAGCAACACGCCCAGCGCATCGGCATCGATCGTGTTCACATCGAGGCGCGTGCCGGCCGCGCGCATGATCACTTCGCAATCCGAATGCGCATGCGTGGCCGCGGCAACGACTTTGTCCAGCCGCCGCCATTCACCGCCGGCCATCGCGGCCGCGATGATCGCACGCGCCTGCTCGACACATTCCTCCGCGCGCCACTGCGCGCGCACGAGATCGTTCCGGTTGTGCGCGGACGCCACCGCCTCTCGCGCGGCGAGCGACACGCCAAGCGCGAGCGCGGCGAGGCCGGCGATCACCCAGAGCACCGCCAGCAGTGCGAAGCCGCGACGCGGGCGCGCGCTCATCCGCGCTCTCCCACGCGCAGATAGAGCGTGTCGCGTTCGAGGAAGACGCCGATCGCCACAGGCGCGGTGATCCCGGCGCCCCATACCCTGATCCACGTTCCTCCGCCGTCCGGCGTGCTCAGGTAGCGGATCGCACCGTTCTTGAGCCCGTGGCGCAGCACGATGCGATCGCCGAGCGATGTGCGCAGACACGAGATCGACAGCCGAGCTGTCGCGCACCAGCTCGATGTTCACGGTGCACCGCTCCTGCCATCCGCCGGCTACCTCGCACCACGATGCGAACGCCGTGGATGTCGGATCCCCGCCGAACTCGGTGCCCGGGCCGGTGCCCACTTCCAGCCGGTCCACGAGGGCGCGGAGCATTCTCTCGCCGTTCGCATCGCGGTCCGCCACGCTCGCCGCGCGCGTGATGCTGCCCGCACGATCGGCCACGGTCTCCAGGATCGACCGCGCGCCCACGAGCACGATGCCGCTCACCACGAGCGCCACCATGACCTCGATGATCGTGAACCCGCTACGGCGCGGCATGCTGCAGCTCCGGCCGGTAGAGCGATGTGCTGAGCACGGTCGCGCGCGTGATGGAGTCGCTGAGCGTCACCACATACAGCGTCGCGCCGGGGCGGTCCACGCGCATGATCCAGTGTCCCTGTGCCGGTCACCCAGGTGGCGGTCGAGATCCGTCGCGCGACCAGAGCGCCACGGCATTGAAGAACGCGTTCGCGGCGCGCATCTCGCTCTCGGATTCGTGCACGCGCTCCACGGCGCGCGCCGATTCCGCGACGAGGGACACCACGACGATGCCGGCGCTCGCGAGGATCACGAGGGCGATCATGGCTTCCAGTAAGACCGCACCCGAACGGCGGTGAACCGGGCTGTCGGCTGTCGGCTGTCGGCGGTTATGGAGCATGGGCGGGCCTCCCGGTAAGCTCGTCGATGCCGAGCGATGAGTCGGCGATCACACGACCGTCCGGATACGCCGTGAATTCCGCCGAACGCCGGGCGCCGAGCGCCGAGACCTGCAGTGTCACCGCACGCCCAGTTCTGAGCGCTGAATCCCGCGCCGCCGCGACTATCGCGGCGTTCGCATCGATGCTCCTCACCGGGCGCGCGCGCGTGAACGCGACGCCGGTGACGCCGGCGATCACGCCGAGCATCGCGATCACGACGATGAGTTCCACGAGCGTCACTCCGGCGCGCGGTATCATGTGGCGCGCACCGAGTAGATCGCCTGCAGGAGGGCCGCCGCGACAAGTGCGACCATGCCGCCGAAGATCACGATCAGCGCGGGTTCGAGCAGGCGCACGATGTCGCGCAGCCGGCGCTCTGCCAACTCGCCTTCGAGTTTGGCGGCGTGCCAGAGCATCGCGGGCAATTGGCCGGTCTCTTCGCCCGCGCGGATGAGGCGCACCGCGGTGCCGGTGACGGCGGTCGTGGCGCCAAGTGCGCGCGCCATGCCCTGCCCCGCGACCACGGACTCGCGCGACGCGCGAACGCGCACCGCGATCTCCGCATCGCCGGCAGCGCGCGCGGCATGCAGCATGGCACCGGACACCGACACGCCACTCTCGAGCAGCGACGCGAGCGCGGCGCAAACGCGGGCGCTCGCGGCGGAGAGCCGGATCGCGCCCACCAGGGGAATTCCGAGAAGCAGCTCGTTCCATCGCCGCGCGCCGGCGTCCGTGCGCACCCATGCACGCCATGCGAGCGCGACAGCGATGAGCGCAATGAGTCCCGGGAACGCCGCGGCGCGAACGAACTCAGACAGCGAGAGCACGAGCCGCGTTGCTGGAGGGAGCGCTTGTCCGAGATCGGCGAGGATCGCGGAGAAGCGCGGGAGCACGACGCCCACGAGCAGCGCAACCGATGCGGTGCCGGCCACCGCGAGGATCACGGGATACGCGAGCGCGGCGCGAATGGCCGCTCGCCGCGCGGCGGTGCTCTCGGTGAGTTCGGCGGCGCGACGAACCGCCGTGGCGATCCCGCTTCCACCTTCGCCAGCTTGGATGATACCCACCACCACGGGCGGGATCTCCACCGGCGCCGCGGCGAGCGCCGCGCCCAGACTGCTGCCCGACCGCACCGCCTCGGCGAGCGACGGCGTGAGCTTCTCCCACGACGCCGGCGCCAGCTCGGCGAATGTCGCGAGCACGCGCGACATGGAGAGACCGCTCTCAATGAGCGTCGCGAGCACGCGCAGTCCCACGGCGAGATCCGCCACCGGGAGCGCGACGCGTTCGCTCGCGTGCTCGCGGGCGATGGAGATCTCGATCGGGAAGAGCCCGCGTTCGGTGAGCGCCGCCGACGCCGCAGCGCGCGACTCGGCGTCGAGCACGCCGCTCTCGAGCGCGCCGTCGAGACGCGCCGCGCGGTAGTTGTACGCGGTGCCGGCGATCGCGGGGCTCATGGCTTCACCGCGCCGCCCCACGAAGTGATGTCGGCGTCTTCGCCCTCGCCGCCCGCCTTGCCGTCGCGGCCCAGCGAGTAGAGATCGTACGATCCGGGGTTCTCATGCCCGGGCGACACGAACACGTACGGCCGCCCCCATGGGTCCAGCGGCACTGTTTTCCGCAGGTACGGTCCGCGCCAATTCCGCGGCAGTTCGCCTGTTGTCGGCGCCGTGCGCAATGCGCCCAACCCCTGGTCCGACGTGGGATAATTGTCGTTGTCGAGCCGGTATGAATCGAGCGCGAGCGCGAAGATCTCGATCTGACTCTTGGCCGCACTCGCCTTAGCGTCGCCCACGTTCCGGAAGATCTGCGGCGCGACCACGGCCGCGAGCGTCGCGATGATCGCGATCACCACGAGCAGCTCGATGAGCGTGAAGCCCCCGCGGCGCGGGCGCCGCCCGCCGTCATTGTTGAACGACACGCAGCACCTCCTCTACCGTAGTGAGCCCCGCTTCGACCTTGCTCCAGCCATCCACGCGAAGCGGCCGCATGCCGTGCTCTTCAGCCATTGTGCGCAATTCGATGCGCGTGACGCCGCGCACGATCGCGTCCTTGAGCTGATCGTCGAGCACCAGCAGTTCGAACAGGCCGACGCGCCCTCGGAAGCCGGTGTTGCCGCAGCGCGCGCAGCCAGCGCCTTTCGTCAATTTCACCTTTCCCACCGGACGCCCGGAGATCTGCGACACGCTCTCGGGGCTGGGCCGATAGTCCACGCGGCACGCCTCGCAGATGCGCCGCACGAGCCGCTGAGCGAGCACGGCCTCGAGTGTCGCGCCAACGAGATAGTCGGGCACGCCAAGGTCGAGCAATCGCGGGATCGTGGCGATCGCATTGTTCGTATGCAGCGTGGAGAAGACGAGATGCCCCGTCATCGCCGCCTGGATCGCGATCTCCGCCGTCTCAGGATCGCGCATCTCGCCTACCATGATGACGTCGGGATCCTGGCGCAGGATCGAGCGCAGTGCGGAGCCGAAGGTGACGCCGGCTTGGCGGTGCACGGGCACCTGCGTCACACCGTCGAGTTGATACTCGATCGGGTCCTCGACAGTTATGATCTTCTCGGCGTGCGTGAGCCGGCGCATGAGCGCGGCGTAGAGCGTCGTGGTCTTACCGGAACCCGTCGGGCCGGTCACGAGCAGCATGCCGTGCGGCTTGTTCGCGAGCGTGGTCATGCTCTCGAGCGTCGCGGGATCCATCCCGAGTTCCGCGAGCCCCACCGGGCGCCCGCCGCGGTCGAGCAAACGGAGCACGACGCTCTCGCCGTACATCGTGGGCACGGTGGAGACGCGAAGGTCCAGCTCGCGCTCCTCCATGCGCACGCGAATGCGGCCGTCCTGCGGACGGCGCCGCTCCGCGATGTCGATCTCAGCGAGGAGCTTGATGCGCGAGACAACGGCATGATGCATCTCGCGCGGCGGTTCGGGCGCGGCGGAAAGAACGCCGTCCAGCCGGAACCGCGCCGCGAGGCCGGAGCGCGTCGCCTCGAGATGGATATCGCTCGCGCCCGCGTCGTACGCATCGCGCACGAGCAGATTCACATAGCGCACCACCGGCGGCTGATTCGCGAGATCGCGCACATCGGTCGAGAGATCCTCGTCGCCGCCGGCGTCGGCGCGCGCGAGCTCGATCTCGCGCTCGGCGCGATTGGTGAGGCGCTCGATGAGGCGGTCGATCTCGTCGGCCGTCGCATCCTCTGTCGTCACCGTGCGGCGGTAGGCGAGCGCGATGTCGTCGAGCGCATCAAGGCGTGCGCCGGGCGCGACGCTCACGATCACCGCGCCGCTCTCGCCGATGGCGCGAGGACACACGCGATGGTGGAGGAGATACTCGCGCGAGATGCCTTCGGCGAGTGCGAACGCGGGAGCGTGCGGCGCGGTCATGCACGGAGCTATTGCATGACTCGGGCCAGGAGTAGCGCGCGTCGCGTAACGCGCTCGACGACTACGCTTTAGGCATTCCTACCGGCGCCGGTGTGCGGAGATCGCGCCTCGCCGAGACGTCTCACACTGTCTCGGCGCGCGCGAAGACTTCTTCAGCCGGCGCGAGGCTCGGTCCGATCCTGCACTTGGTCTTGTTCGAGCTTCTTCTTCCAGCGATAGAGCGTTGCACGGCTCTTTCCGAGAAGTGCGGCGGCTTCGGCCTTGGTCTTAGTCTCGCTCGTGGCAGACTGGAGCTCTTCCAGCGTCGGGCACCGCCCGTTCACTCTCGCGCACAAATGCTTGAACTCGCGAGGGAGATGCTTCAACTCCAACACGGGCGAAGGATAGCCCTCGATCATGAGGCCCTGCACTGCTGTCGCGAGCTCGCGGACATTGTCGGGCCACGGTGCGCGCACCAGTGCCGCCATGAGATCGGGTGCCACCGATGGGAGCGCCTTGTATTCGATCTCGTCGGCGAGGCGGGCGATGAACCGTTCGACCAGCAGCGGAATGTCGCGGCGGTGCTGACGAAGCGGTGGAATCACCACCGTGTGACGCGCGAGGCGCGGCACGAGATCGGCCAGGAACGCTCCGCGTTTCACGAGATCCGGCAACGCGTTTATAGTCGCGGATACGAAGCGCACATCCACTTTGAGTTCGCGATTCGATCCGACCGGCGTTATCCGCTGCTCGTCCACGCCGCGCAGGAGATACTTCTGCGCGTCCAGGCTCGCTTTGCCCACTTCGTCGAAGAAGAGTGTGCCGCCGCTCGCTTCGGCGAATCGCCCCGTGCGATTCCCGCTGGCGCCCGTGAAGGCGCCGCGCACGTGGCCGAGCAGTTCTGAGGAGATCAGCGCATTGGGGATCGCGGCAAGATCGACCACGACGAATGGCTTCGCGGCGCGCGGCGAGTGTTTATGGACATATTCGGCGAGCATCGTCTTGCCCGTGCCGGATTCTCCTTGCAGGAGGATCGCGACGCTAGGGATCCGCGCGTAACGGCGCAGTTCGTCGAGTACGCCGCGAAATGCCTCACTGAGGCAAACGGGATCATCGCAGTCGAATGTCTCGCGCGCACGAGTGCACGGGCGCGGGTCGTCGTGGGATCTTCTCATGCTCGGCTCAGGCCCTTCGTCGAAATGTCCCTGAGGCTTCAGCATCTTTCCTCCCATTGTGATGCACAGCGACTCGCAACTTGCACATTCGCTTCGGGACTAACCTCTCTCCGTGGGGGCGCACAATAGCTACCGGAGCAACGGCGCGAAAGGTCCTACTATTAGAGTAGGTTCACCTATGACCGCGCTCTCGCAATTATTCGGTCCTTAATGTGGAAAATCGATACGACATAGGCGTCACCGACTCGTCACCGGCCGGATTAGAGCGCTGCAACGGAGGCAGGCTCCGATAGTCTGACGCGTGTTTGACGAGATATTCAGTCGTTCCGA
Source organism: uncultured Gemmatimonadaceae bacterium (assembly GCA_963716745.1). GTDB lineage: Bacteria > Gemmatimonadota > Gemmatimonadetes > Gemmatimonadales > Gemmatimonadaceae > DATKOH01. Next base: position 2,324,549 of record OY970320.1, on the reverse strand, counting down.
CCGAGCCACTGCTCGCCGCCAGACGTCCGGAAGCGACAACGGCCCCGCGCATGCGATTGCCGGGGCCGTTCTAATCATTCCTACATACACACGCTGCTCGGACTAATATCTCCGCGTTAACCAACTATCCTCGCCGCGTGCCCAGCGCGTAAAGCCGGCGATGAGCAGCGCGATGCCGATCATGGGGACGATCGGGATGGTGAATCCCAAGAGCGTCGTACTGGTATTGAGCAACGGACCGGCGTTCACCACGAACGGCAGCTGAAACAGCGCGCCCCACGTCATCAGATGACTCGGCGGCGCGATGCGCGCCCACATCACGATGCCCGCGATCGCCAGCAAGATCCCGATCCAGCGCACGATGAACATCGTGCTGCCGTACACGCCGCCGAGTCCGAGCCACCAGAGCAGGACGCCAACGACCACGATCGCCACCGGGCGCAGCATTTGACGCCAAGTCACTTTCGCTTCCACCGCCTCCGGTTCGATCGCCGGGAGACGTTGGGAGCTGAGGCGCGCGGCCGTGCTCGCGCGGCTGGTGGTGGAGCGGCGAGTGGTTGAGCGGCGGGGAGGTGGTTTATCGGGCAAGGTTCTTGTCGCGATCCTGAGGGAGAAGGGCTCAGGAAAGAGGCGATATATCCCTTCTCGGCGCAAGGCGGGAGGGCAACTGCGTTCGGCTCCGAACCCGGTGGAAAGCGGCAGGGAACAGTAAACAGTCACGAGTGACTGCCAGTCTACAGTCTACAGTCAACAGGTCACAGAAAGTGGTTCAACGTAGCGCCGTTTTCTGAGAGCTGTTGACTGTTGACTGTAGACTGCGGTGCAGTTCTCGTGACTGTTTACTGTTTTCTGCAAGCTAGTGACGGCAAGTGGTCAGGCCGCAGTTGGCTTCTCGTCAATTCTTCCAGACGAATACATCCACAACCGTACTAGCACTCTGGCCCGGCACCAACGAATACGATCCAGAATATCCCGACGCGCTCGACGGCGTGGCGTAGAGGACATAGTAGCCGCTCGGGAGATTCGGGAATCGATAACTGCCGTCCGCCGCGGAGATAGCATTGCCCGCAAGCTCCTGCGCGGAATTGCCGTTCACGAGAATATTATGCATCAAGCGCAGACTGACGTTCGCGATGGGGATATAGTGCAGCGTATCCGATCCCATCGCGGCGGGAGTCGCTTGCATGGCGAAGACGTGGCCGGAAAGGATTATTGTATTCGGCGCGACGTGGGTTGTGTCGCCCGGTGCCGCGCTGCTCGCGGCGGGTGAGGTTGGGGTTGTTGAATTATTGCAGGCGGCGACTACGAGGGCGGTGAGTAGGAGGGAGGACTTTGGGAGATGCATGGGGCGCCTACTATGGTGAGGGATAGTGCAGTATTACCCGCGATACTGAAAAAAGACTTCGGCCACCAGGCTGGGAAGGCGGCAGCTAACAGTAAACAGTCACGAGTACCTGCCAGTCAACAGTCAACAGTCAACAGCTCACAGAAATCGGCTCAGCGCGACGGCAGCTCCTGGCGCACGTGGAACGGTTTTCTGTGACCTGTTGACTGTAGACTGTTGACTGGCAGGTACTCGTGACAGTTTACTGTTGACTGCAACGCTACCGGCGCTGGTGGGTGGAACGCAGTTGCCCGTCACTCCGAGCGCAGCGCCACCGCCGGATCGATCCGACCAGCTCTCCGCGCCGGCACCCACCCCGCCAATAACGCCACAACTCCGAGCACTCCGATCGCGCCGAGATATGCTCCAAAATCCCACGGTGCGATTCCGTACAAGAGTGAGCCGAGCAATCGCGAGAACAGGAGCGCGACAACGGCTCCGACGGCCAATCCTGCAATCGTGAGCTTCATCGCGCCGCGCACGACCATTCCTTCCACCTGTATCGGTTGCGCGCCGAGTGCCAAACGAACGCCGATCTCGTTCGTGCGACGTTCTACTATGTAGGCAATGAGTCCGTATAATCCGATCGCGGCAAGAAGGAGCGCCGTGACGCCGGCGACGCCGAGCAGCGTCATCGTGAAGGTGAGGCGGCTCATTGAACGTGCGACGACCGTTTCCATTTCCTGCGCGTTCGCGATCGGGACTGCCGGATCGACTTCGGCGACGGCACGCCGGACCGCATTCAGGTAGGAATCGGGGCTGCCGCGCGTTGTTCTGATGACGAGGGCCATTTCACCATCGAACCATTGCCCGGTATGCGGGATCGCGACGATGGGATAATAGATCGCGTTGGCCATTTCGCCGTCGAGGCTGGAGATATGGACATTGCCGACGACTCCGACCACATGATAGAACGGGCCTTTGCCGTTGCCATTGGGCGCGGTGCCTTTGCCGATCGGATCCTCGCCGGGCCAGAAGCGGTCGGCGAATGTCTTGCTCACGACAACAGCGCCGCCCAATGGAGAATCGTTATCGCCCGCCACGAATTCCCTGCCCTTCAGGACCGGGATGCCCATTGCGGCGAAATAGCCGGGTGATGTGGTCTCCTGCCCGGCGCACTCGGTCTGGTGCGAGCGTTTCAGTTGTTCATAGACACCGGCATCCTCGAATCCTTGCACGGTGCATCCGAAATCGCCGCTGAAGGGCAATTCCTCGGTCAATCCGGCCGATGCGACGCCGGGAATTGCGTCCACTTTCGCGATGACCTGCGCATAGAATTGCCACAACTTCTCCATCGTCTCATATCGCTGCGACGAAGGGTACAGTTCCACAGTCATCGTTCCTCGGCTATCGATCCCGGGACTCACCTTGCTCAGGCGATGGAAGGATTCGAGCAATAATCCGGCACCGACGACGAGCACGAGCGCCAATGCGACCTGCGAGACGACCAAAATGCTGCGGAAGCGCTGACGTTGGACGTTGGCGGTGCCGGACCGGCCGCCATCGCCGAGTGCACCTATGGCGTCCGGGCGGTTCGTGCGTAGAACGGGTACGAGTGCGAGGATCCCAGCGATCAGAAGGGCTAGAATGATGGTGAATGCGAAGACGCCCGGATCGAGCTGCAGGTCGGCCAGTCGTGGCAGGCTCGATGGTGCGAGCGCGACGAGCCAGCGCGTGGCGGAGTAGCCCAGCACGAGCGCGACCGCAGCGCCGGCCAGCGTGAGGATCGCCGATTCGCGGAAGGAATCGATTGCGATATCGCGCCAGCCGGCGCCCAACGCTGCGCGAATGGCGAATTCTCTGCGCCGGGCCTCGAAGCGCACGAGGAATAGATTGATGACGTTCGCGCACGCGATCAGCAGCACGAGCGCGACGGCGCCGAACAGGATCCAGAGATTCCGCGCCGCGCCGCCCACGACATACTCCTTGAGCGGATACGGGCGCGTATGGAAGTTCTTGATGAAATTCTCGGAATACGCGACCGGGAACGCCGCGGGGAATTGCTTCGTGAGCTGATCCAATTCCGCGCTCACCGAAGCGACCGTCGCGCCGGGGGCGAGGCGCGCGATGCCAGGATTCACATGGTTATTGTAGAACGGACCGGCCGGATCGAGCCGGCGCGCGGTCCACACATTGGTCGCGACACCCACCGCCTGCCCGCGTTCGAGCGGGACTTCGACGCCGGGCGCCATGATGCCGATGACTTGCACCGGCGCGTCATCGAGCCTGATCGTCGTGCCGATGATCGATGGGTCCGCACCGAATTGCCGGCGCCAGAAACCGCGCGAAAGCATTGCGACCCGTGGGGCCCCCGGAACGTCATCATTCCTATTGATCAGGCGGCCAAGGATCGCGTTAGCGCCAAGGAGATCCATCATCGACGCCGTGACCTCGGCGGCGTGAACGTGCTGGGGTTCGGCGCCTGGCACGTTCGAGGCGAAATTCAGCCCGCCTTCGCGAAAGAGTCCGATGGCGGACAGGGTCTTGGCATGTTGCGAGAAATAGAAATATTGCGCGGTACTGAGACTCCACTCGACGTCATGCCCCACGGAAGGCATAGGGTTCGTGAGGCGGACCAATTGTTCTGGGTGGGGATATGGCAGGGGGTCGAGGACGACTCGTTTGAGTAGAGTGTAGATCGAGGTCGTAGCGCCCATGCCGAGTCCGAGAGTCAGGACGGCGGCGGTGGTGAAGGCTGGGGTGCGGGTGAGGGAGCGGAGGGAGGGCATGATCGTTCGACACACCCGGTGGGGGGAGGGTTGGTACGACACTACCGGAAAGTCCGGCCCGGGGGAAGGCGGCAGCTAACAGTAAACAGTCACGAGTGACTGCCAGTCTACAGTCTACAGTCAACAGGTCACAGAAAACTGCTCCATGCGCGTTGGATCATCCGTCGCGCTGACCCGATTTCTGTGACCTGTTGACTGTAGACTGTTGACTGGCCGGTACTCGCGACTGTTTACTGTTCACTGCAATTCTAAGCGTCCTGGCGACAGTAGTTTCGTCCGCAACCCAGCCAACCGTCGGGAATAGTTTGGTGTCAAATCCCGACCACCTCGCGGAGCTCCGAAAATGTCCACCGAAAGCCGCTGGCAAGCGACAAAACAAGACCTCACCTACGCCCTCCGCGGTCTCAAGAACAAACCGGGCTTCACCGTCGCCGTGATCCTCACGCTCGCACTCGGCATCGGAGCCAACGCCGCGATCTTCTCCATAGTAGATCAACTGCTCTTCCGCGCTCCGCCCATGCTCGCCAACCCCGCGCGCACGCACAGGATCTATCTCGCCACCAGCTATCGCGGCAAAGAATTCGCGGGCGGTTCCCTGCCCTACGCGCGGATCCAGAATCTCACGAAAGAGACCAATTCCTTCACGCGAACGGCGGCGATGTTCGACCGCAAGCTCGCGATCGGCGACGGTCTCGATTCGCGCGAGATGCAGGTATCCGCCGTGAGCGCCTCCTTCTTCGGCTTCTTCACTGCGCCGCCTGCCGCCGGCCGCTACTTCACCGCGAGCGAAGATGTCGCGCCGGTCGGTACGGCCGTCGCAGTACTCAGCTACGGACTCTGGCAAACGCAGTACGGCGGACGCGCCGATGCGATCGGGCAGCCGATACAAATAGGCGCCACGCGCTACACGATCATCGGCGTCACGCCGGCAGGCTTCGTCGGACTCTCGCCGTCGCAGCCCCCCGCCGCCTTCATCCCGATCTCGGCGTACGGTCACGAGCTGGGCGAAGGCCTCCGCCTGCTCGGCGAGTCGTGGGACGTGACGTATCATTGGCAGTGGGCACGCATGATCGCCGAGCGGAAGCCGGACGTCTCGCTTGAGCAGGCTACGGCGGACATCAGCGGCGCGTTTCAGCGCGAATACGCCGCGCAGGCCGCGGCCGACAAGAACGAGACACCGCCCGAACTGGCGAAGCCACACGCGATCGTCGCATTGATATTAGCCGAGCGTGGGCCGCAGCAATCGAGCGAGGCGAAGGTCGCAGGCTGGATCGCTGGCGTCGCGGTCGTGGTATGGCTCATCGCCTGCGCGAATGTCGCGAACTTGTTGCTCGCGCGCGCACTGCGCCGGAAACGTGAAGTGGCCGTGCGCCTCGCGCTCGGCGTGAGCCGCGGCCGGCTCGCGGCGCAATTGCTCACCGAGAGCGTTCTGCTCGCCGCGCTCGGCGGCGTGGTGGGGATCGTGATCGCACAATTGGGCGGCGGCATTCTGCGCACGACCATGCTGCCCAAGACCGAAGGCGCCGCGGTGATCGGCGATCCGCGAGTTCTCGTCTTCGCCGGCCTCGCGGCGCTCGTGGCTGGTCTGCTCACCGGGCTCGCGCCGATCGTCCAGACGCGGAGCGCCGATCTCACGCTCGATCTCAAGGCCGGAGCGCGCGAGGGCGCGGTGCATTGTTCGCGCCTGCGCATTGGACTCCTCGTATTCCAGGGCGCGCTGAGCGTCGTGCTGCTCGTGGGCGCGGGCCTGTTCGTGCGCTCGTTGCACAACGTCAATGCCATGAGCCTCGGCTACGACGCCACGCGGGTCACCGTGATCGATCCGATCATGCGCGGCGTGAAGTTGGACAGCGCGCATACCGAGCAATTGCTGCTCAGCCTGCTCGAGACGGCGAAGGCCACGCCGGGCGTCGAGCACGTGGCGCTGAGCGCGACGCTCCCCTTCTGGAGCATGTGGAGCGAGGACCTCCACGTGGCCGGGATCGATTCGGTGGACAAGCTCGGCGAGTTCGATATGAACGCGGTGACGCCCGATTTCTTCAATACGGTGGGCACGCGCATCGTGCGAGGCCGAGGGATCACGGCGACCGACGTCGCGGGTGCGCCGAGGTCGGCGGTGGTGAGCGAGGCGATGGCGAAGGTGCTGTGGCCCAAGACCGACGCACTTGGGCAATGCATGAAAGTCGGATCCGACACTATGCCGTGCACGTATGTGGTGGGGATCGCGGAGAATACGAAGTCGCGCAATTTCTCGGACGATCCGGGTTATTTCTACTACCTGAGCGCCGCGCAGGAGAATCAGGCGAATCATTCCGCGATCCTCGTGCGCACGAATGGCGCGCGGCCGGCGGATCGGGAGACACTGCGCAAGCGCTTGCAGGCCGTGATGCCGGGGGCGAGTTACGTGACCGTGACTCCCTTCTCGGACATCGTTGGACGCGAGACGCAATCATGGCGGCTGGGCGCGGCGATGTTCACTGTGTTCGGAGTGTTGGCATTGATCTTGGCAGCGATCGGGTTGTATTCCGTGATCGCGTACAATGTTGCTCAGCGGACGCATGAATTGGGCGTGCGCGTCGCGCTCGGGGCTCAGGTTTCGGATGTCGTGAGATTAGTGCTCGGCGAAGGGATGATCTTGGCTTCGGTGGGAGTGATCATCGGCGGCGGGATCGCGGCGGTGGCAGGAAAGTGGGTGAGGCCGATGTTGTTCCAGGTTTCGCCGTATGATCCGGTGGTGTTCGTGGGAGTGGGGGTGGTACTGCTGGGTGTCGCTGCGGTGGCAAGCTTGGTACCGGCACGACGGGCTGGGAAGGTCGATCCGTTGACTGCACTTCGCTCTGAGTGAGCTTAGGGCGGCAGTAAACAGAAAACAGTCACGAGTGACTGCCAGTCGACAGTCAACAGTCAACAGGTCACAGAAAGCGGCGCAATGGGGCCATTGCTGTTTGCGGCCTTTCGCAGTCAGTTTTCTGTGAGCTGTAGACTGTTGACTGTAGACTGGCAGTCACTCGTGACTGTTTGCTGTTGACTGCAATTCTAAGCACCCTCGTACTCCCCACTCCGGACACACGCCATGCGCACTACCTTCGCCGCCGCAATGATCTTCGGCCTTTCCGCCGTTTCAATGGCGCAAACGACCGATACCACGTCGCTACACCATCCTCATGGCCGGCCACCCCGCCGGCTACGAAAAAGAATGGCGCTCCGCAAATGGTAGCTGGAACGCGCATTATGAATTCAACGACCGCGGCCGAGGACCGTCATATGATGAGACCATCACCCTCGCGCCGAATGGCACGCAACTCACCGTCAGCACCACCGGTCACGATTATCTGAAAACTCCGGTCGCCGAGAGCTATTCCGTGATGAATGGAACGGCGATCTGGAAGAATTCGGCGGAGGCGGGGAGCGCGCCGATCACCGTGCCCGTGTTCTATAACAGCATGGATGGCGCGACGATCGAGAATACTCTGCTCGCAAAGTTGTTGCTGCGCGCGCCGGGGCATTCGATGAAGATGCTGCCCGCGGGCGAGGCGCATATCGACAGTGTGGGCTCGGCGACGCTGCATGCGAACGGCGAGACCCGCACTGTGATCCATTATTCGTTCACCGGCTTCGGCTTCACCCCCGTCTCGCTCTGGTACGATACCGACACCACGCTGTTCGCGGCACCGAACAGTTGGATGAGCATCATCCGAAAGGGCTGGGAATCGACCGCGGCGGAGCTGATCGCGATCCAGTCCGTTGGCGATTCCGTGCGCACGGCGCACATGGCCGCGACGCTCGCGCACAAGCCGAAAGGCGCGGTGGCGTTCCACGATGCCGATCTGTTCGACGCGGTGACGGGCAAGATCGTGCCGCACACGACCATCGTCGTGCACGGCGACAAGATCACTGCCGTTGGACCCAATGGGAAAGTGAAAATCCCAGCCGGCACGCAGGTGATCGAGGCGACGGGCAAGACGGTGATGCCGGGCATGTGGGATATGCATGTCCACACCGGCGACGATGACGGTCTCATGTTCCTGCAGGCGGGCATCACCACGGTGCGCGATCTCGGGAACGACGTCGACGAATCGCTCGTCCGGCAGAAGCGATTCGGCAACGGTTCCCTGCTCGGTCCTCGGCTCATCCTCGCGGCTTTGATCGACGGACCCGGCCCGTTCGCCGGTCCCACCAAGCTGCTGGCCGACAATCCCGACACCGCGCGCGCGATCGTGGACCGCGTCGCGAAATTGGGCTACGTGCAGATCAAGATCTACAGCTCCGTGAAGCCCGAGCTGGTGCCCGGTGATCGCCGCCGAGGCGCACAAGCTGGGGCTGCGCGTGAGCGGACATGTCCCGGCGTTCATGACGGCCGCGCAGGCGGTGAATGCGGGATATGATGAGATCCAGCACGCGAATTTCCTCTTCCTGAATTTCTGGATCGATTCCGTGCCCGACACGCGCACGCCGGCGCGCTTCACGGCCGTGGCGCAGAAGGCGGCGCAGTTGGATCTGGGGTCGCCCAGCGTGCAGGATTTCGTCGCGCTCTTGAAAGCGCATCACACCGTGCTCGATCCCACAGTGAATGTGTTCGAGAATATGTTCGTCGCGCGGAAGGGGACGCTCGATCCTGGCTACGCGATGATCGCGGATCGTCTTCCGGCCGGTGTGCGGCGTGGATTATTGACCGGTGGATTGCCCGTGCCGGAGGGGATGGATCAGCGGTATAAGGACAGTTTTGCGGCGATGCTCAAGATGGTGAAGATGATGCATGACAATGGGCTCGTGATCGTCGCGGGGACGGATGGATTTCCTGGCTTCGCGTATGATCGGGAGTTGGAACTCTATGGGCAGGCTGGGATCACGCCTCCGGAAGTGCTGCAGATCGCGACTCTTGGCGCGGCGAGAGTGATGAAGATGGATAAATCGCTCGGCTCTGTGACGGTGGGAAAGTTCGCGGATATGATCGTTGTGGATGGACATCCTGCGGAGAATATTTCGGACATCCGGAAGGTGTCGGTGGTGATGAAGAACGGCGTGCTCTATTCGCCGGCGGAGCTGGATAAGGCGGTGGGGATTAAGCCGAATTGACCATCAGAGACATCCGGCGTTGCAGTGAACAGTAAACAGTCACGAGTACCGGCCAGTCGAGAGTCAACAGCTCACAGGTCACAGAAAACGGATCACGAGGAGGGGCGAGGTCTCTCGCCCTATCGTGATCCGTTTTCTGTGAGCTGTGAACTGTTGACTGTCGACTGGCAGTCACTCGTGACTGTTTTCTGTTTACTGCAACTCTCCCCGCGCTGGTGACAGTCGTTCGCAGTCAGTAGTGAATAGGGACAGCCGGCAGCCGCCATCACGACCCCTAACTCGCAACCGCGGTGAACTCATAAGACACCGCCGCGAGCCCAACATGCATGACGACTGCCGGCGGTTCAGTCCAGTCTTTGATAGGCGATCGACCCGTAAGAGCCTGCTGGGTCGATTTGCTCGACCCCGCTCAGAATGCGGCGCAGGATCAGATGCCCGTGGAACGTCATCGTAGGCTCTGAGCTGGATGCCATCTCCAGATCGACGTCATTGCCGGCCATCGTACCGGTAATGGTCAGCGGCACCGGCCCACCGATCCAAGAGTTGCTGCCACTCCCGGTGATCGCGCCCCCGATCGAAGTCAAATGCAACGTGACCGTTCTCGGGCCCGCCGGGTTGTTCGGATTCCCAGGAGATACCCACTGCCATGTCCCCGTGATATCTGCGTCGGAAGGCGGCTGCGATGGCATATCCGAGCAGCCGAGGGCGGCGGCGGCGATCGCAGCGACCGTGAGTGCGCGCATCATACTGGAGGCTCCGCGCCCGGCGGCAACAAAGTTCGCTTGAGCGTGATCGGCGCAGGATCGCCCACCGGTGTCGTATACACGTAGCCGCTCAGCGTGCCGAACTCGAGATCCGCGCGGATATGCTGATGGAGGCCAAAGCTATAGACGATATCGAGATCGACCTGCTTGCCCGATACCGTGCCGGTGACAGTCAGCATTCCCGCCGGTCCGGCCTCGAAACTGAAGAAGCCGTCGCCCGTGACAGTCGTATCGTGCGTAGTGAGATGCAGCACGAACGATTCGCCGGGGATCGTGAACGGTTCTGACCACGTGCCGTTCAGGTGCTCGGCCGTGATCTGGCTTTGGGAAAGATTAGAATCGGTACTGCAGGCGGCGACCGCGACGGCGGATAGGACGAGGAGCGAACGGACGTAGAGGCGCATGAGGTTCGACCTCCTGGTGCGGGTGGTAAGTGCTTTGCTACCCCAATCGTTGCGGAGGTTCCATGGGGGAACGGCGGAAGGACGCTGAGCCACATGCTTCGGAAGGCTGCAGTCAACAGTAAACAGTCACGAGTGACTGCCAGTCGACAGTCAACAGCTCACAGGTCACAGAACACAGATCACGATAGCGTGCGATGCATCGCGCCGAATCGTGATCCGTTTTCTGTGACCTGTTGACTGTAGACTGTCGACTGGCAGTTACTCGTGACTGTTTACTGTTTTCTGCAACCGTAAGCACCCTGGTGATGAAAGCGCCGTTGTGACCCAAACGTTACCCATTCACCCCCTAACGATGACCGTGATGCAGTGAATTGAATGACATGCACTATCGCACAATCTGGCTCTCCGACCTCCACCTCGGCACAAAACATTCCCGCCCCGATCTTCTCCTCGAATTCCTGAAACACAACGATTCCGACTATCTCTACCTTGTCGGCGATATCGTCGATGGCTGGCAATTGAAGTCGAAGTGGCATTGGCACGATGATTACAATGTTCTGATCCAAAAACTGCTGCGAAAGAGCCGTAAGCAGACGCGCGTGATCTATATCACGGGCAATCATGACGAATTCCTCGAGGATTTCGCGGGGCTGCAATTCGGCAGCGTGACCATCGCGCGCCAAGTGATCCACGTCGGCGCCGACGGCAAGCGCTATCTCGTCCTCCACGGACACCAGGCCGACGGTCTCACGAGCATCGGCCCCCTGCTCGAGCGCGTGGGATCCCATCTCTACGACTGGATCCTCGATTTCAATCTCCATTTCAACCGCCTGCGCCGGACGCTCGGCTTCGGCTACTGGTCCGTCGCCGCCTACCTCAAGGGGAAGGCCAAGGCCGCAGTCGCCTACATGTCGGACTACGAGCGCACGATCGCACAGATGGCTCGCCGTGAGGGCGCCGACGGCGTGATCTGCGGTCATATCCACCGCGCGGAGATGAAGGATATTGGCGGCGTGCGCTATCTCAATTGCGGCGATTGGGTGGAGAGTTGCACTGCGCTGGTCGAGGATTTCGACGGCGTCATCACTTTACTCGAGCTCCATGCGAATCCTCTTCTGCGTACAGGGCGAGGGACGGGGTCACTTGACCCAGGCGATGGCGGCCAAGGAGATCGTCGAGAGCGCGGGGCACGAGATCGTGGGCGTGGTGGTCGGGATGGGGCGCGAGAGGAAATTGCCGGACTACTTCGCTTCGGCGATGCCGGTGGCGTTGACGGTGATCCCGACGCTGGAGTTCGCGTTCACGGGGAATCGGTCGGTGAATATGCCGGCCACGATCGCGAGGGCGCTGCGGCGACTGCCTGAGTATGCGCGCAGCGTGCGCGCGCTCGCGACGCTCGTGCGCGAGCGGAGTCCTGATGTGATCCTGAATTTCTACGAAGTGCTCACGGGCGTGTACGCGCTTGCGTATCGCGCGCGGCCGCCGATCATCGCGCTCGGGCATCAGTTCCTGCAGGAACATCCCGCGTTCCCGAACATGCGCGAGATGCGCGCGCAGCAGGCGGGGCTCATGTGGTACACTCGGCTTGTGGGCGCGCGGTCTTCGTGGCTGGCGCTGTCACACTATGAGGCGCCGGATCTGCCGCACGAACGAATGTCCGTCGCACCGCCGTTGCTGAGGAAGCATCTATTCGAGTTGGAGACCGATCCCGCCGGGCATTTCGTCTTGGTCTATATGGTGAATCATGGTTACGCCGAGCATGTGCTCGAGTGGCATGGACGGCATCCGGAGACGGAGATCCATTGTTTCTATGATAAGCCTGGTGCGCCGAAGGAATTTCGGCATGACGATACTTTGACGTTCCATCGACTGGACGGAGAGTTATTTCTGCAGATGATGGCGGGGTGTAAGTGCGTGGTGTCGACTGCGGGATTCGAGTCGGTGGCGGAGGCGGGGGTGTTGGGGAAAGCGGTGTTCATGGTGCCGGTTGAGGGGCATGTTGAGCAAATGCTGAATGCGCTTGATGGGGTGAAGGCGGGATTGGGAGCGTGGGGGGCGGCGTTCGATCTTGATGGGATTTCGCGATTGCCTGCGCGCACGAATAATGCCGCTTACCGCGCGTGGGTCATGAGAGCGAGGGAGATCCTGTTGTGGTCGATTGAAACTGCAACGGCGCGAGCCACCAGTGTGCATTGAGTTGCAGAAAACAGTAAACAGTCACGAGTGACTGCCAGTCGACAGTCAACAGTCAACAGGTCACAGAAAACGGATCACGAATAAGGGAGAGATCGCTCGCCCATATCGTGATCCGTTTTCTGTGACCTGTGAGCTGTTGACTGTCGACTGGCCGGTACTCGTGACTGTTTGCTGTTGACTGCAACCCTAAGCCCCCTGGTGATGCCGCCGAAGTCCCCCGCCCTAAGACGAGATGATCAACCGCTTCACCGCCGCCTCTCTTTCCGTCGCACATCGCAACATGAACGACGCGACCGTTGCCCGTGAGATCTTCGCACCACTCACGCCGTCCAGCCGCTCCCCGACCCGATATTTCCCGATCGCCCGATCATTCGTAAGCATCACCGGACAAATGATCGTCCACTCCAACCGACTCTCGCGCACCGCCGCATCGCCGATCGATTTGTCAGCATATATCCCTTTCAGCAGCGTGCGGAAGAACAATCTCGAGAGCCCGGTCGCGCCGTCGTAATCGGGCGCGACACCGCATGCCGACAGCCACACGAGACGCTTCGGGCCGAGACGCTCCATCGCGGGAATCAATCTCGCGGCCGTATGCGCGCTGAGATGTTTCGGCGCGAACGAGAGCCCTCTCCCAAGCGCGCTGAGCACCGCGTCATGCCCCGGAAGTACGCGGTCGATCGCACTAGGATCCTCGGCGACGTCGGCCGTCGCCAGCGACAGATTCCGGTGCGGAACGCCTGAACCATCGGGATGGCGCGACACTGCGGTGACGCGATGCCCCGCCGCGAGCGCTTGGGAAACTAGCTGCCGGCCGGTGCCGCCAGAGGCGCCGAGGATCAGAAGATTCATTGGAGAGCTCTCGACAGTCGGACCACCCCTGTAACGAGGAACGCCAATCCTACGGCGGACGCGATGGCACCAGTCATGCCGAGCCACATCTCCCAATCATCGGGCGTCCGGATGAACGGGATGGATGTGGGAGCTGCGCCGGCGAGCACGAGGCCCCAAAGCACCAACGGTACGGGCGCAGCGCCCTGAGCCCATCGAAAACATCCATATGACCAGACAGTCATCCCGATCACGGTCGTGATCATGATGATGAGGACGCTGGGGGCGCCCAGGATGAATCCGCTGGCGACGATAATTGCGCCGGCGAGAATCGCCGGCCACGGTGTGCGGGCGCTCCCGAGCGCAGACGGCTCGCTCAGCGGAACTCCCCCATCAACTCCTCGAGCGCCGCGCTGCCGGGGCACAGGTCCTCGTAGGGTACGTTCACGAGCGGGCGCGCGACGGTGTGGTTCACGGCGTGCATGTCGTTCCCCGACTCATCGATGAATAGCAGTCCTGTCGCCACTTCGCCGCGCTTCTGGCAGGCGCGCACGTGACTATATGCCGCTTCGCGATCGGTGGGATCGTAGCCGCCGCTGGTCTTCCGGAATCGCATTGGCACACCGTCATGCATCATGACGGTCACGACATTGGTGTCGGCGTCGGGCGCGGTGATCTCGCGGCGTAATGGCACCATATCGCCCCACTCCACCTCGCTCGTGTGCTCGCGGGTGTAGCGATAGCTCTTGGTCGAGCCTTCGTGATCGTTGAAGGTGACGCAGGGGCTGATCACGTCGATCAATGCCAGTCCCTTGTGGCGCAGGCCGGCGCTGAGAATGGGCACGAGTTGTTTCTTGTCGCCAGAAAAACATCGCGCGACGAAGGTGGCGCCGAGCGTGAGCGCGAGCAGGCAGGGATCGATCGGGGGCGAAACGTTGGCTTCGCCTTTCTTCGATTTCGATCCGACGTCAGACGACGCGGAGAATTGTCCCTTGGTGAGTCCGTACACGCCGTTGTTCTCGATCACGTAGAGCAGACTAATGTTCCGGCGGATGGCGTGACTGAGCTGGCCGAGTCCGATCGAGAGTGAATCGCCGTCGCCGGAGATGCCGATGCACATGAGATCGCGGTTCGCCGCGTTCGCGCCGCTCGCGAGCGCGGGCATGCGGCCGTGCACGGAATTGAATCCGTGCGATTGCTTCATGAAATACGCGGTGGTCTTGGACGAGCAGCCGATGCCGCTGAGCTTCGCGGCCATGTGGGGCGGCACGTCGCATTCCCAGAAAGCGGTGATCAGCGCGGCGGTGACGGAATCGTGGCCGCAACCGGCGCAGAGGGTGGACATGGAACCTTCATAATCCCTTGTCGTCAGGCCTAACTGGTTCTTCCGGAGGCCGGGGTGGGTGACGGGGGGTTTTGTGATGGAGGTCATGTGCGGGCGGGCTTGCGCTTCTTAACTACTGAAGCGGGCTGTCGGCTGTTGGCTGTCGCAGGCGACACGGCGTCTACGACTACCTTTGCGGTGAGGGGCAAGCCGGCGTAGTCCAAGACGGGCGTCATTTGGTCGCGGGGGAAGCCGGTCTCGATGGTGAGCAGCGACCGCAATTGTGCGTCGCGGTTCTGCTCGATCACGAAGATGCGGTCGTGGGACTCGAGGAATTCCAAGACCGCCTTCGCGAATGGGAAGGCGCGGATGCGCATGTAGTCCACCTTTGTGCTCTGCGCGGCCAACGAATCGCACGCTTCGCGCACGGCGGCGTCGCAGCCGCCGATGCTCACGAGACCGATCTTCGCGTCCTTCTGCTTCACGATCTCCGGGGCCGGCAGCGACTCGGCGGAACCATTGATCTTTCGCGCGATCCGGTCCACGACCTCCTTGTACGCGTCGCTCTCCTCGGTGTAGGCGCCGTACTTGTCATGGCCCGAGCCGCGAGAGAAGAAGGCGCCTTTCGCATCCTGCCCGGGAAGCGTGCGCGCTGCGATGCCGTCGCCGTCGAGATCGAGATAGCGATTGAACTTCTTGATCTTCTCCAACTCCGCCGGGCCGAGCACCTTGCCGCGGTCGGGGCGGAACTTGTCGCTCCACTTGAGCCGCGGGCACATCCAGTCGTTCATCCCGATATCGAGATCGCTCACGACGAACACCGGCGTCTGGAAACGCTCGGCGAGATCGAAACTCTCCACGCTCATCGAGAAACACTCTTCCGGATCGCGCGGGAAGATCATGATGTGCTTCGTGTCGCCGTGCGAGGCATACGCGATGGACAGAAAATCGCCCTGCTGCGTGCGCGTCGGCATGCCGGTGCTCGGGCCGGTGCGCTGGATGTCGTAGAAGACGGCCGGCGTCTCGGTATAGTACGCGAGCCCGATGAACTCGCTCATGAGATCGATGCCGGGACCCGCGGTGGACGTGAACGACCGCGCCCCAGCCCAGCACGCGCCGATCACGATGCCGGCCGCCGCCAATTCATCTTCCGCCTGGATGATGCAGTAGCGCTTCTCCTTCGTTTTCGGGTCCACGCGATAGCGCTCGCAGAATTCCTTGAACGCCTCCATGAGCGACGTGGCCGGCGTGATCGGATACCACGCGCCCACGGTAGCGCCCGCGTATACAGCGCCGAGCGCGGCGGACGTATTGCCGTCGATCAGGATGTGCCCTTTCGTGGCGTCCATCTTCTTGAGATGGAACGGCAGCGGACACGTGAAGTTCGCCTTCGCGAAATCGTGACCGAGTCTGATCGCGGTGAAATTCGCGTCGAGCAACGCCTTCTTCTTGCTGAATTTCTCGGTGAGCGCTTCGGTGATGACATCCATGTCGATCGACAACAGCGCCGCGAGTGCGCCGGCGTATGCGATGTTGCGAAGCAGCGTGCGATCGCGGTCCCGCTCGAAGGCATCCACGCACATTTTCCCGAAGGGGACACCGAGGATCGTGATGTCCTCGCGCTTGAGCGCGGCGTCGAGCGGCCAGCTGGAATCGTAGAGCAGATAGCCGCCGGGGCGCACCGTGGCGACATCCTTCGCGTACGTGGCGTTGTTGAGCGCGACCACGAGATCGATCTCGGGCGGACGCGCCGTGTAGCCGTGCGCCGAGACGCGGATCTCGTACCAGGTGGGGAGGCCCTGGATGTTGGACGGGAAGATGTTCTTTCCGCTGACAGGGATGCCCATGCGGAAGATGGTCTGCATGAGGAGCGAGTTCGCAGAGGCCGAACCGGTTCCGTTGACGGTGGCGATCTTCAGCGAGAAATCATTGACGGCGGACATCTAACGACCAACCCCGGCTGTCGGCTGTCGGCTGTCGCCTGCAACTGCGAACGCGTAGGGGACCTCCAGTTCGAACTTCCGCATGTCCCACGCTGCTGTGGGGCAGCGCTCGGCGCAGAGGCCGCAGTGGAGGCATACGTCCTCATCCTTCAGCATCACACGCTTCGTTTGGGGGAGCTCGGCGCTCACGTACAGGTCCTGCGTCAGATTCGTCGCGGGGGCCATGAGGCGCGTGCGGAGGTCCTTCTCGTCGCCGCCGGGGGCGATAGTGAGACAGTTCACGGGGCACACGTCGACGCAGGCGTCGCATTCGATGCAGAGGTTCGCGGCGAAATGGGTCTCGATATCGCAATTGAGGCAGCGCTCCACTTCGCGCGCGGTCTGCTCGGGAGTGAAGCCGAGTTCGACTTCGATGTGCACATCGGTGAAGCGCTTCACGAGCTCCTCGTGATTCATCTTGGCGCGAGGGCTCGGATTGTAGTCGTTGCTGTAGCTCCAGGCGTGCATGCCGACCTTGGCGCTCACGAGATTCATGCCGAAGGCGGGGCGGTCCGTGATCGGGAGGTTCTGGCACTGGTTGTGGATGGAGATCGCCGCTTGGTGTCCGTGCTCCACGGCCCAAATGATATTCAGCGGCCCCCACGCCGCGTCGCCGCCGAAGAAGACGCCGGGGCGCGTGCACTGGTACGTGGTCTTGTCCACCACCGGCATCTCCCACTTGTCGAACTCGATCCCGATATCGCGCTCGATCCAGGGGAATGAATTGTCCTGGCCGATCGCGAGGATCACGTCGTCGCACGGGAGGGTGACGGTGTCGAGCACTTCACTGCTCTGCTTGCCGTCGGCGCTTACGGTCCAGCGCAGCACTTCGAACTCCATGCCGACCAGCTTTCCATTCTTGATCACGAAATTCTTGGGCGCGTGGTTCTCGACGATCTCGACCAATTCCTCTTCAGCATCTTCGAGCTCCCACGGGCTCGCCTTGAAGTACTTCCGGCCGCGGCGCGCGATGACCTTCACATCCGTCGCGCCGAGGCGCTTCGACGTGCGGCAGCAGTCCATGGCCGTATTGCCGACGCCGATGATGAGCACGCGCTTGCCGATCTTCTCGATGTGGCCGAAGTGGACCGAGGCGAGCCACTCGATGCCGATCTGGATGTTCGCGGCGATCGCGGGGTCGTTGCGGCCCGGAATGTCGAGCTCTTTCCCCTTGGGCGCGCCGCTGCCGACGAACACCGCGTCGTAGCCCTCGTCGAGTAGCGCTTTCATGCTGTTCACGGGGGCGTTGTAGCGCACGTCGACGCCCATGTTGGTGATGTACTCGATCTCCTCATCCAGGACGTGGGCCGGAAGACGGAAGGCGGGAATGTTGATGCGCATGAGTCCGCCCGAGCGGTCCATCTTCTCGAAGATCACGCACTCGTAGCCGAGTGGCATGAGATCGTTCGCGACCGTGAGCGAGGCAGGCCCGCAGCCGACGAGGGCGATGCGTTTTCCGTTCTTGACGAGTGGGGCGGTGGGGAGGCGGTCGGTGATGTCATCGCGCAGATCGGCGGCGACGCGTTTCAGGCGGCAGATCGCGACCGGTTTCCCGTCGACGCGTCCTCGGCGGCACGCGGGTTCACAGGGGCGGTCGCAGGTGCTGCCAAGAATTCCGGGGAAAACGTTCGATTCCCGGTTGAGCATATAGGAATCGGTGTACTGCCCCTGCGCGATGAGGCGGAGGTATTCTGGGACGTTCGTGTGGGCAGGACATGCCCATTGGCAGTCGACGACTTTATGGTAGTACTGTGGATCGGAAACATTCGTCGGAGCCACGGAGATCTCCCATGGGGCGGGGCTTATTTATGTTGGCCCTGTGCGTGGGAGATGGCAAGGCGGGGACTGCTTTGCCACCAGGAAATGAGGGTTGCAGTCAACAGAAAACAGTCACGAGTGACTGCCAGTCGACAGTCAACAGTCAACAGGTCACAGAAAGCGGATCACGAATGGGAGAGAGATCTCTCCCAAAGCTGATCCGTTCTCTGTGACCTATGAGCTGTTGACTGTCGACTGGCAGGTACTCGTGACTGTTTACTGTTCTCTGCAACCTTAAGCGCCCTGGCGGCCTATTTCGCCGTTCGCGCTTCCCCGTCGATCCAAGCCGTCCCGAACGCCCCGGGCTTCACAGGCACTTCCACCTTATCCCCGATCGATAGATTCGCCGTTGCCCTCGTATCCGCGATCCAAACCTCGTGCACCGATCCTTCGGCGGAATATTCGCGCAACTCGAGCTGACTCCCATTTCGCGCGCGCGGATGGCCCTCAACGGTGAATACTGTCCACTTCACCGGCGTACCGTCGAACACCGCGTTGCCCGTGAGATAGAGTCCCGAGCCGAGCAGCGCGCCGAGCGAGAATCCCATCAGTGCCACGATCATGGAGGCGACGAAGGGGGGCGCATTGCCCATTCCCAGATCTCGCCCTCGAGTGAAATATCGGGCGGCGAATGCCACGACCACTCCCATGCCCAACGCGGCCCAAAGCTGACCTTTGTCGCTCACATTGAGCACGGGCGCCCTGATCCCCGCCCACAGTCGAAGGCTCGTACCGAGCACGGCGAGCGTGAGGAACCATTGCAGCGGTCTTGGCACGCGTTGTGGCATTGACTCAACTCTCCGGCTTGGGTTACGTGCGTTCGGTTCGCCCGCGCATCACGGGTCCTCGCCAACTCTCTCGAAATAGGCGCTCACCGCGGCCTTGGACCCAGCGCGCGTATACACATCCGGCCGCCGCGATACGATCACATCGGCGATCACGGCGGCGGCATCGCCCACATCCTGCCCGCCGGCGAGTTGCCGCGAATCGGGGCCGCCGTGCTTCGCGTGCACGCCGAATTCCGTGTATACCACCGGCGGCGACACGAGTGAGAACTGGATGTTCGGATGCGTCGCCTGCACTTCTTCGCGGAACGTGGCGGTGATCGCATTCAGAAAATGCTTCGCGCCAATGTACGCCGACCGGAACATCGCGAGCGGCATGCGGCCGAGCATTGAGGAGATGTTGATCACGTGGCCCGTGCCGCGCGATTTGAAATGCGGCAGAATCTCCTGCATACCATAGATGGCGGACTTCACATTGGCTCGCATCATGTCGTCGATGTCGTCGTCCGTGAGTTCCGACGGCGGGCGGGTGATCCCCTGCCCCACATTGTTCACGAGGACGTCGACATGGCCGAACCGCGCGATGGATTCGGCGATCATGCGCTTCACGTCCTCGCGACGAGTGACATCGGCGACGATGGCGAGGGCGTTGGGGCCGCAGCGATCGACGACGGCCTTGAGCGCGTCGGCGCGACGGGCGACGAGGACCAGCGAGTCGCCCCGCTTTGCGAGGAGTTCGCCGAGCGTGGCGCCGATGCCGCTGCTCGCGCCGGTGATGATCACAACCTTGCCGCTCACTGGGTGCCTCACGGACTGCGTGTCGGGATATTGGCTGCCGATGCGACCAACTTACGACGAGGCTGGTCCAGCAGGAACTCCCCACTCCGCCCTCAACCTCCCCGCAGTGCCTCCGTCGGGCTCACCGCGACCGCCCTCCTCGCCGGCACGAAGGACGCCAGCGCCGCGACCGCCAGCAGCACCGCCGACACCAAGAGGATCGTTGGCGCATCGAACGCGGTCACGCCCACGAGCAAACTGCGCGCCACGATGGAGATCGCGACGCCGCCGGCGAGGCCGATGCCAAGTCCGATCAGCGCCAGCCTCACGCCCTCGGAGATCACCAGCCTCAGCACCGACCCGGCCCCCGCGCCCATCGCCATGCGCAATCCGATCTCATACGTGCGCTGCGACACGCCGTACGAGATCACGCCGTAGATCCCGATACCGGTCAGTACCAACGCCAAGGCCGCAAAGCCCGCGAGAAGCAACGTGCTGAAACGCCGCCCCGCGAATGCCGAACCCACGGCGTCGTCGAGCGTGCGCACATCACTCACGGGCACAGTCACGTCGAGCTCGTGCACGGCCTGCCGCACGACGCCCGCGAGGGCGATCGGATCGCCGCTCGTGCGCGCCAGCACGGTCATGTTCGCGGGCGTGTAATACGCGCTGCTCTCCGCCTGTGCGTACGGGAAGAACGCCACGGGCGGGATCTTGTCCTGCACTCCCGTCGAACGGATGTCTCTCACCACGCCCACCACGGTCACCCACGGCGCGACGGAGTCAAACATCTTGATCGTGTGACCTAATGCGTTCTCGCCGGGCCAGAGTGTCTTGGCGAGCGTCTCGTTCACGACGCACACGTACGGCGCGCCCATGCGGTCGCGCTCGTCGAACACGCGGCCGCTCACGAGCCCGATGCCCATCGCCGGGAAATAACCGGGCGTCACCTGCTGCGGCGTGATGGTAGGCGAGTCGCCGATGTTCTTGATCACGCGGCCATCCACCATGATGGACCAGCCATCCTCGCCGTCCACGATCGGAGTCCAGTTCATCATCGCGACCTGCTTCACGCCGGGCGCGGCGCGGAGGCGCGCCACGAGATCATCGTAGAAGCGCACTCGGCGCGCGGGCGTGTACGACTGCGCTGGCAGTGAGATTTTCGCGGTGAGCGCGCTCACCTTGTCGAAGCCCAGGTCGGTGGCTTGCAGTGACCACAGGCTGCGCAGCATCAGCCCACTGCCAATGAGCATCATCACCGCGAGCGCCACTTCCGACACCACGAGCGCGCGCCGCGCGAATCGCGTGCTACCGTGCTGTGCCGGCGACTTCCCGCCATCCTTCAGCGCGCCGGCCGGATCGCCGCCCGCGGCACGCTGCGCGGGGAGTACACCGAACACGAGGCCGGTGAGCAGCGAGACCGCGAGCGTGAACACCAAGCACGACGCCGTCAACGTGCGCGCTCTCGAGGCGCGGGATCTGCGGCGGCGCGAGCGCGATCAAGGCGCGCTGGCTCACCGCCGCGATGATGAGCCCGAGCCCGCCACCCGCCAGCGCGAGCATCCCGCTCTCGGTGAGCGCCTGCGTGATGAGCCGCTGGCGCGACGCGCCGAGTGCGGCGCGAATGGCGAGTTCGCGCCGGCGCGATTCGCCGCGCGCGAGCAGAAGGTTCGCGACGTTCACGCACGCGACGAGGAGCACGAAACCCACCGCGCCGATGAGCGCGATGAGATACGGCCGCGATTCGCCGACGAACTTCTCGCGCACCGGTGCGAGCACGGGCACGATCGGATGCGCCGCCTGGTAGATGCCGGGATAGTCCGTCATCCACCGATGGTCGAGCGCCACCAATTGCGCGAGCGCCTGTTCGCGCGCAACGCCCGGGCGCAGCTGCGCGAGAAGCGTGAGGTAGTGATTGTTGCGCGTCCAGAGACTGTCGGGATTGAGCCGGAGCGGCGTCCAGATCGCGACGTCGTGCGACGGATAGTCGAAATCCGATGGCATGACGCCCACGATCGTGCGCGGGATGCCGTTCAGAATGAGCTCCTTGCCGATCACCGCGGGATCGGAGCCCATGGCCGTCGCCCAGAGCGCGTGACTGAGGATCACGACGCGCGGCGCAGTCGGGCGGTCTTCCTCGGGAGCGAAAATGCGACCCAGCGCCGGCGTCACGCCAAGGATCTGGAAGAACCCGTCGGACACGCGTGCGGCCGAGACCTTCGTGGGCTGGTCGCCTATTTGGAGGGTGCCCGACCCGCCGGTGAGCGCGGCCACGCGCGAGAACGCCGGCACGCTCGTGGCATAGTCCTTGAACTCGGGCTCCGACACGTTCCAGTATGGATCGTCGTGCTGCAGCGTGAGGATCCGTTCCGGCTCGCGATACGGGAGCGGCCGGATGAGGACCGCATTCACGACCGAGAATATCGCCGCATTGGCGCCGATGCCGAGCGCAAGCGTCGCGACGATGATGGCACTGAAGCCACGCCGCGCGAGGAGGCCGCGAAGGGCGTAACGGGCGTCTTGGAGAAGTGTCGCGAGCATGGCACTCCCGGGTGGTCGACCCCGGTTGGACATCTTCACCGCGCGATTAGTTGTAGTTCTAAACTCGTATGACCAACGACTGCCTATCGACCATTCACGCCCTCGTCCAGGATATTTCCACTCCATCCCTCGTCCCCAGCGCATCCCGCAGCAGCTTCACGAGACTCTCCGGCGCGCCGTCGTCCTCCAGCATGTCGATCGTGCCGGCCTCGATGTAATAATCGGTGTCTTCCTCCGATTCCTCCTCGAGCGCGTCCACGAGCACCTGGAATTCCTCGTCGGTCACGGAGCCGATGAGCTGACCGTTGTCCTTATCGCGCAGTGTGATCATAGGCGTCCATGAATGTAATGAGATGGAAACGGCCCCGCGCAATGATCTGCGCGGGGCCGTCGCTGCTGATCAATATACCTACTCGCCTGCCTCGCCATCGCCGCCATCTTCGCTTCGAGTTCCGCCTTGAGCGCGGAGAGTTGAAGCTCGCGCCCTTCTGCATCGGCGGGTATTCCAGGAACGTCTGCGCGTACGCGCCGATCTCGTTGGTCGCGTACACGAACCGCCAGAACTCGTATGCATACCAATTGTAGAACGCGAGCGAGCCCTGCGCCCCGCTCGGCAATCCGGTGCGCTCGAAGGGATCGAGACGCAGGTTCACGAGAATGGGCCAATCGGGCTTGATCGTGCCGCCGAGCCAGCCGCTGCGGCTGGTCGATGAAGCGGTACTTGTAGTCATCGAGCCGGAGCGCGCCGAGCGTGCCCTCGGCGAAATAGAACACCTCGTGCCGCGCCGACGGGCCCTTGCCCATGAGCAGCATCCGTCTGATTGTAGCCGTCGAGATGCACTTTGTACTTCATGTCGCCGATCTGAACGCCGGCTTTCAGCTTGATCGGAGATCTTGTCGTTGCCGGCCATCGCGATGAACGTCGGGAACCAGTCGAGTCCCGAGAAAATGCCGTTCTGCACTGTGTCCGGCCGGATCTTGCCGGGCAAGCGCGCGATCGCCGGCACGCGGAAGCCGCCCTCGAGCACCGTGCCCTTGCCGCCGGCGAACGGCGTCTGGCCGCCGTCGGGCCAGGTGAAGTTCTCGGCGCCGTTGTCCGTGGTGAAGA
The DNA here is from genome assembly GCA_963716745.1 of uncultured Gemmatimonadaceae bacterium. Taxonomy (GTDB): domain Bacteria; phylum Gemmatimonadota; class Gemmatimonadetes; order Gemmatimonadales; family Gemmatimonadaceae; genus DATKOH01. The sequence continues at coordinate 2,300,830 of OY970320.1, read as the reverse complement.
CGACGATCGTATTGTCGTCCACGCCCATGTCCTTGAGTTTCTTCATCACGCTGCCGACGATCTCGTCGAGCTGGAACATGCCGGCTTCCTGGATCGACCAGCCGTTCTCCGCATTTCGCATGTTGTTGTACTTCGGGCGCGAGATGCGTCATCACGTGCATGCGCGTGGGATTCAGCCACAAGGAAGAACGGCTTCTTGTCCTTCTTCGACTTGTCGAGGAACGTGATCGCGCGTGCGAGGATCTCGTCGTCCACCGTCTCCATACGGAGCGGCGGCAGCGGTCCCTCATCCTTGATCGTTTGCATGCCGATCTCGCCCCAGCGCGGCTGCACCGTGGCGTCGTTCTTCGCGGTCGCCCACGCACGACACCATGTTCCGCGGGCCGACCGTGGCGCGAAGGTTCTGCGGATAATTCTTGTGGTCGGGATCCTCCATCGCGTCCAAGTGATAGAGGTAGCCGAAGAACTCGTCGAAGCCGTGCACGCAGGGGAGGAAATTGTTGTGATCCCCCAGGTGGTTCTTGCCGAACTGGCCGGTGGCGTAGCCCATCGACTTGAGCACCTGCGCGATCGTGACCGCTTCGGCCGGGATCCCGATCAGCGAGCCGGCCTGGCCCACCGTCGTGAGCCCCGTGCGGATCGGCAGTTCACCGGTGATGAAGTTCGCGCGTCCGGCCGTGCAGCTGGCCTCGGCGTAGTAGTCGGTGAAGAGCATCCCTTCGGCGGCCATCTGATCGAGGTTGGGCGTCTTGCCCGCCATGATCCCCCGATTGTAGGCGCCGATGTTGAACCAGCCGATGTCGTCCGCCATGATGACGACGATGTTGGGCTTCTTGGCCGTGGCCTGCCCGATGGCCGGCATGACGCCGGCGACGAGCATGGCGGCAGCCGCCGCGGTGGAACGGAGAATTCGTACCATACTACACCCCCTGATTCGTTCGACCTGCGCGCAGACCTGCTCGACAGCGCCACGCAACCTAAGACAATCCTAATGAAAGGGCGAGCGAGGCCGGTTAGTTACGGCGCGGGGGCGATGAGGAAGAGATCGTAGTGCGTGACGTTGGGTTCGCGCTCGAGGAGGTATTCGTCGTCCTCGGGGAAGTAGCGGGCGCGAAGGTAGTCTTCGCCGGCGAAGCGCTTGATCGACTCGAGCGAATCCCATTGGGACGACACGATGAAATGCTCGACATCGCCTTCGAGGCGGCGCAGCACCGCGACGCCGAGATTGCCGCGTGTCGAGGCGAGCGCGGGCACGCCGCTGCGCATGAGATAGGCGTGATACGCGTCGCCCTTCGCGGCGGGCACGCGGCCGTGCCAGCTGCGTTCGATCATGCTACGCCTTCACCGCCACTTCGCTCATGAGCGCGAGCTGATTGCCGTCGGGATCGCGGAACTCGGTGAGCCACAGTTCGCTCGTGGGCGTACGGTGCACGAGGTGCGGCTCGGTGAAGAATTTCACGCCGCGGCCGGCGAGGGTCTTATGCACGGCGTGGATGTCCGCGACTCTGAAATAGATCATCGAGCCGCGATTCGCTTTCTCCCCGCCCTCGGGCACGGCGACGAGCAGGCGCACGTTGCCCGTCTGCCAGAAGCTCATCTGCGGCGGCGCGGCGAAGAGGAATTTCAGGCCGAGCACATCGCGATAGAATGCGACGGCGTCGTCGAGGTCCGTCACCGGGATCATCAGTTGGCCGACGGTCGCTTCGGAGAGATCAGCTGTCGCCATGGGTTCCTCCCTCGGGGTCGCTCATACGGTGAACTTGAACAATGGCAACGTCCGGCCCGGCGCGTTAGGCATTGGCGCCGGCGCGTTCCCTGCCGCGACGGCGCCGAGTGCGACATAGAATCCGGTGGCGTGCGGATCGGACGCGACCTGCACCATACCATGGCGCACCGCGCGGATCTCGGCGAGCGCGTGCCGCACGAGCGCGGTGCCGACGCCCATCCCCTGCTGCCCGGGTTCCACCCACACATGCTCGAGCGTCCACGACAACGTGCGATCCTCCACCGCGATCATGCCGGCGAGCTTGCCGTCCACGGTCGCGACGTAGACACGATTCTCCTTGATGTATTCGGCGCTGATCGTGAGATCGGGCTCCCAGAGTTTGAGCCACTCCGGCGGGTAGCCCCAGTCCGCCTTGCTGCGGCGCGCGAGCGCGGTGAGCGCGAGGGAATCCTCGGCGATGGCACGCCGGATAAGTAGGTCCATGCCAGCTAGACGTTCACCTTGAACAACACGCCCACCCCATAGGTGATCCCCATTGCGAGCGCGCCCCAGAAGGTCACCCGCAGCGCGCCGACCCATGCCTTCGCCCCGCCGGCGCGTGAGGCGATCGCGCCGAGGCTGCCGAGGCAGATCAGCGAGACGGCGACCACGAGTGCGGTGAGCATCGTGCGAGGCGCGACGAGCACCATGACGAGAGGCAGCGCGGCGCCAACGGCGAACGACGCCGCGGAGGCGAGCGCCGCTTGCACAGGGCGCGCGCGATGGATCTCGGTGATGCCGAGCTCATCGCGCGCGTGCGCGCCGAGCGCATCGTGCGCCATGAGCTGCTGCGCAACTTGTCTCGCGAGTGTGGGATCGAGGCCGCGTTTCTCGTAGATCTCCGCCAGTTCCCGGTGCTCGGCGGCATTGTGTTCCTTCAATTCCTTCTTCTCGCGTGCGAGATCCGCATTCTCAGTATCCGACTGAGAGCTGACGGACACGTACTCTCCGGCGGCCATGGACATCGAGCCCGCGGCGAGGCCGGCGACGCCGGCGATGAGCACGCCACTGGTCGGCGCGCCCGCGGCCGCGACGCCGAGGATGAGACTCGCCGTGGAGACGATGCCATCGTCGGCGCCGAGTACCGCGGCGCGGAGCCAGCCGATGCGTTGGGAGTAATGCAGCTCTACTTGTCGCATTGCGCCTCTCGCTTAAGGAATCAGCCGCTGGCCGGCGCGCGCTGAGCGTCGCGGATGATGTCGTAGACCGCGCGCGCGTTGGGGATCATCTCGAACATTGGGATGCTCTCCGTGCCGGGCCTCGTGAGTGGCAATGCGAGCTTCATTCCGGTGGGCAGTGGGCCGAATGCGATCGTGCCGGATCCATCCGCGCTTTCTCTCAGCGTGACTTCGCCTAGCGTGCGGATCGGGATGGACTTCAGGGAGCCGGCGCCGCTCTGGATGATGATGCGATCGGACGTGACGGCGTACGTCGTGCGCGCTCGGCGATACGAATCGTAGAAGAAGCGCCCAACGATCATGTAAAGGCCCAGCAGGACGAACGGCACCCCCCAGAGCCGAAAGAAGAAGGGCGCGCCGGAATGGAACACTCCCCACTCCCAGAAGATCGCGAATCCGCCCCACAGCAAGCTGAACGGGACGACGACGAGATCGTTCGGCCCGAGCGTAAGGCCCTGCCGCGGCACGCCAGCCCAGAGTTGGCGCTCGCCGCGGTCGAGGGAGAATTGGACGGTGGTTATGGAGTCGCCCACTATCGCGCGTCCGCTGTGATGTCCACGTCCTTCGTCTCCTTCACAAAGATCATCCCCACCACGAGCGTGAGCGTCGCGATGCCCACGGGATACCACAACCCCGAATAGATATTCCCCGTGGCCGCGACGATCGCGAACGCGGTGGTCGGCAGGAACCCGCCGAACCACCCGTTCCCGATGTGATACGGCAGCGACATGGACGTGTAGCGAATACGCGTCGGGAACATCTCCACGAGCATCGCGGCGATCGGACCGTACACCAGCGTCACGTAGATCACGAGGATCCAGAGCAGGAACACGACCATCGGCTTGTTCATCGATGCACCGTCCGCCTTCGCCGGATACTTCGCGGCGCCGAGCGCGTCGCCGAGGGATTTCTCGAACGCCGTGGCACGATCCTTCGCGTCGGGCGCCTTCGCATCGTATGAGTCGATCACGGTCTCGCCCACGTGAATGCTCGCGCCGCTCGAGGCGGTCTCATTCGTGTACGGAACGCCGTGCCGAACCAAGGCCGCCTTCGCCACGTCACATGGCGATGTGAACTTCGACGTGCCCACTGGATTGAACTGCACCGAACACCCCGTCGGATCCGCGAGCACGGTCACCGGCGCTACGGCCTGCGCCTCGGCGAGTGCCGGATTCGCGTAGTGCGTGATCGCCTTGAAGATCGGGAAATATGTGAGCGCCGCGAGCGCGCAGCCCGCCATGATCACCGGCTTCCGGCCGATCCGGTCGGACATCGCGCCGAATACGAGGAAGAACGGCGTCCCCAGGAGCAGCGAGAGTGCGACGAGAATGTTCGCGGTCTGCGCGTCCACCTTCAGCGTTTGCGTGAGGAAGAACAGGGTATAGAACTGCCCCGTGTACCACACCACCGCCTGCCCCGCGGTGAGCCCGAAGAGCGCGATGCAGCACGATGCGCAGATTCCCCCAGCGCGCGAACGAATCGGTGAGCGGCGCCTTGCTGCCCTTCCCCTGCGCTTTCATGCGCTCGAACAACGGACTCTCGTGCAGCTTGAGCCTTATCCAGACGGAGATGCCCAGCAGTATGAGCGAAACGAGGAATGGGATGCGCCATCCCCACGCCTCGAACGCCTCGGTGCCGAGCGCAATGCGACAGCCGAGGATCACGAGCAGCGACAGGAACAGTCCGAGCGTGGCCGTGGTCTGGATCCACGACGTGTACGCGCCGCGCTTCCCCGCCGGCGCATATTCGGCAACATACGTCGCCGCGCCGCCGTACTCGCCGCCCAGCGCGAGGCCCTGCAGCAGTCGCAGCGCTACGAGGGCGACCGGCGCGAGGATGCCGATCTTCGCGTACGACGGCAGGACGCCCACGATGAACGTGGCCGATCCCATGATCATGATCGTGAGCAGGAAGGTGTACTTCCGGCCCACGAGATCGCCGACGCGTCCGAAGACGAGCGCGCCGAACGGCCGCACGGCGAATCCGGCGGCGAAGGCGAGCAGCGCGAAGATGAACGCGGCGGTGGGATTCACCGCGGAGAAGAATTGGCGGCTGATGATCGCCGCGAGCGATCCGTAGAGGTAGAAATCGTACCACTCGAATACCGTGCCAAGCGATGACGCGAAGATGACGCGGCGGATCTCGGCGGCGGTCAGCGCGGGTGCGGTCGTTTCACTCATCGTCCTCCGGAGGATCGAGCAGCGCGAGCAGTTTCTTTGGCGCCGTCATACGGTAGCCGTCGCGGAGTAAGCCGTCCACTTCACGCCATGGGACGTTGCCGTCGAGCCAAACGCCCACCCATCCGCTCGGGCCGACGTAGGGCGGCTTGAAGAATCGTTTGGGCGACGCCGCGATAAGGAATCCTTGGTTCACGGCCGCGGCCTTGATCCACGCGGCGGGCCGGCCGCCGCCGTGATGATTGCCGGCGCTCGCGAACATCGCGAAGAGTTTGTTCTTCACGCGGAAGGTCGGCTCGCCCCAAGCTTTCACCTCGTGCGCCTCGGGCAGCGCGAGCGCGAGCTTGCGGATGCGCGTGAGCGGCCGCACGCGCGGCGCGGTCATTGCCTCGCGATCGTGAGCGGCAGGAACATCCCATGCTCGAACTCCGGCACGCAGAAGATCACGTATTCGCCCGGCGGAAGATCGAGGGTGGTGAGCACGCTCGTGCCGGCCGGGAGCGTTGTGAGGCCGCCATAGTCCTCATCGAGGCGCGGCTTGCCCGACGACGGGTCCCACTTGATCGCCTCCTCCATGGTGTGACCGGGCAGAACTCGACTCAGGCGGAATTCGTGCCAGGTCGTGCCCGCGTTGACGACGCGCACGAGATGCGGACCCGTCGTGAGCGGGTTCGAAAACGCGAACTTGTATTCAGTGAGCGTCACCGTCAATTCGGGCGCCGGCAACGAAACGGTAGCAGAGGAAGGCGTCACGAGAACCGCATGGAACATCCCTTTCTTCGTGTGGGCCACGCCATCCGACCCGCGCACGAAGCAGACGATCAGGTAGTTGCCCGGGGACAACAGGTAGGTCGCATTCGCGGTCCGGCCCGCACCAGGAAAACCAGGGCCGGCGAGATGCTCCGCCCATGTTGCGATGTCGTGCTCTTTGGTCGCCGCGATCCAGTCGGCGAGCGTCTTCCCAGCCGGCAGTCGAACGAGCCACGCACCATGACCGTCGGAAACGGTGCGAAGGCGCAGGGTGGTGAGCCCAGCAGGGATCGAATCCGGTGCGGTGATGTAGTAATCACCCTCGGCAATGTCCACTACATTGCCGGGGAGCGGACGCGACGCGAAGACGGAGAGCCAGAGGAGCAGAGCCGGTGCGAACATGCACCAAACTGTGACGCATGTGCCCCTCCGTCCATAGCGGCGCTCGGCTAGCTTGTGGGTCCTACCGAGGTGTTCACGATGGACGACGAAAACTCGCTCGACGAGTCATCCGACGACCAGCCGCTCGCCGACACGGAGGCGACCGTACTCTGCCCGTATTGCGGCGAGGAGAACGAGATCGCGCTCGATCCGGACAGCGGGGAGGCGCAGGAGTACGTCGAGGACTGCCAGGTGTGCTGCCAGCCCTGGACGGTGCACGTGACGTACGATCTCGAAGGGCGCGCCGATGTGAGTGTCACAGCGCTGGACGAGTAGCTACTCGTATCTCAGCGCCTTGATCGGATCCACCTTCGACGCTTTGCGCGCCGGCAGCCAACCGGCGCAGATCGCAACGAGCCCGAGCGTGAGCACCGCGAGCGAGAAGACCACCGGGTCGAAGCTCTTCAGCTCGTAGAGCAGCGACGCCGCGGCGCGGCCGAGCCCGTACGCGGCCACTAGCCCGATCGTTCCGCCGATGAACACCATGACGCCCACCTGCCGCAGCACCATCACTTGCACGCGGGCCGAGTCCGCGCCGAGCGCCATGCGTACGCCGATCTCACGCGTGCGCTGCGCCACGGTGTACGCGAGCACACCGTAGAGGCCGATGCCGGCGAGCAGCGTCGCGAGCACCGCGAACGCCGCGGAGAGAATGCTGATCATCCGGTCAAGGAAGACGTTGTCCTTGATCTGTTGCGGCATCGTTTTGAGACCTTCCACCGGCACGTTCGCGTCGAAGCGCTTCATGGCCGCCGGGATGTCCCGCAGCAGCTGCGATGCGGGAAGCGCACTGCTCACGTAGTAGTACATGTAGGTCGCGTCGGCCATCTGCTTCCATGGCACGTAGTACACGGCGATGACGGTGTCCTTCACTCCGTTGTACTTGGCGTCGCGAATGACGCCCACGATCTGCGTGTCGAGCGAGTCGTGGTGCCCCTGCGAGATGAACTTGCCAACAGCGTCCTTGCCCAGCTTGAACTTCTTCGCAAAAGCTTCGTTGATGATTACGACCTTCGCGCTCCCTCCGACATCGGCTTCGGTGAAATCGCGGCCGGATGCGAACTTCACGCCGAGCTTCGTGAAGTAGCCGGGTCCCACTTCGTTGTACCGCGAGTTCTGGTCCACGTCGGGTCCGCTCGGGAAACCCTGCACGGTCACGTCATTTCCCCAGCTGTCGCCGCCAAGTACCCCCACGAGCGACGATGTGACCGACGTGACGCCGGGGATCGCGGCGAGCGCTTCCTCCGCTCGGCCGTAGAACTGCTGCATGTGCGCGCTGTCGTAGCCGGCGCGCTGTGGCGAGACTCCGAGCATCACCACGTTGTCGAGCTGCATGCCGAGGTCCGTATGCCCGACGTTCGCGAGACTCTTCATGAAGAGGCCGGCGGCGATGAGGAGCGTCATCGAGAGCGCGATCTGAGCGGTGACGAGCGATGAGCGGAAGCGCGCCGCCGCGCGCGCGCCCGAGATCTGGCCGGCACCGGCGCGAATGCCGGTGATGAGATCGCCGCGTGTGCTGTGCAGCGCCGGGAACATCCCGAAGAGGAATCCGGTGGCGACCGCCAGCGCGGCGGAGAAGGCGAGCACCGACGGATCGAGATGGAAGGAAAGCGTCTTGATCCCGTCGGGCGGCAGGAGCGCGCCCAGAGCGCTCAGCGTCCACTGGGCGACGATGAGGCTGGCGAGTCCGCCCAGGATTGCCAGTAGCATCGACTCCGTGAGCAGCTGCCCGAGCAGCTGGCGCCGGCTCGCGCCGAGCGCGAGGCGCACGCTCATCTCCATCGCGCGATTCGCGCCGCGCGCGAGCAGCAGGTTCGCGATGTTCGCGCAGGCGATGAGCAGCACGATGGCTGTGATCGCGATAAGCAGCATCATTGGCGTCCGCACCTGCTTGTGCACCGTGCTCTGACCCCGCTGCCCGGGCGTGACGACGATCTCCTTCGCTCTGAACTTCTCCAGCGTCTGCGGGCTCATCATCTCTTGCTGCGGCGCTTCGACATCCTTGATGATCGGTTGGTACACGCGATTGAGTCCCGCCGCCGTCTGCGCGATGGTAACGCCCGGTTTCATCCGGCCGAAGAGATAGATCGAGTAATTCTGCCGGTTGTCGAACGCGGTGAACCAGGGCGACACCACGTGGCGCATGGTGATGGGCAAGAACACGAGCGGATGCACGCCCAGCGTGGTGCCTTCGAAACCAATCGGTGCGACGCCAATGATCGTGAACTGATTCCCGTTCACCGTGATCTGCTTGCCGATCACGGATGGATCGCCGCCGAAGCGCGACTGCCAGAAGCCGTAGTTGAGCACGGTCACGAATTGCGCGCCGATGGTCGCGGTCGTCGTCGGGGCCGATGAGGCGTCCGAGCGCCGGCCGAGACGCCGAGCGTCGGGAAGTAGGAGCCCGACACGAGCATCCCCGCTCCGCTCACGGGTTGTTGCTCGTATGAGAGGCTCACGCTGAGCGTGCGGTGCGCGGCGAGCCCCGCGAGGACGGCTTGCCCCTTCTCGAGGTCGCGGAACATCGGATACGAGAAGACATCGTGGCAGTCGCCGGCGAAGCCGCACGACTGCGAGCCGGGATTCGGGCCCGGCGCGTGGAGGTCCACGAGCTCGCCCGGGTCGCGAACCGGAAGCGGCCGGAGCAGCAGCTGGTCGAAGAGCGAGAAGATCGCGGCGTTCGCTCCGATCCCCAGCGCGAGCGAGAGGATCGCGACGGCGGTGACGAACGGACTCTTGAAGAGGGTCCGAAGGGCCAGCTTCAGTTGGCGCATTGACGTTCCTGGTCGCCTACTCGTACCTGAGCGCCTTGATCGGATCTACTCTCGACGCCTTTCTCGCCGGCAGCCAACCCGCGCCGCTCGCGACGATCGCGAGGGTCACGATGGCGATCACGAACACCACGGGGTCGAAGCTGCTCAACTGGTAGAGCAGCGAAGCAGCCGCGCGACCGAGGCCGTACGCCGCGGCGAGGCCGATGGTGCCGCCGATGAGCATCATCCAGCCCACCTGCCGCATCACCATCAGCTGCACACTGCTGGAGTTGGCGCCGAGCGCCATGCGCACGCCGATCTCGCGCGTGCGCTGCGCCACGGTGTACGCGAGCACGCCGTAGAGTCCCACGGCCGCGAGCAGCGTCGCGAGCACCGCGAACGATGCCGAGAGAATGGAGATCATGCGGTCGAGCGACACGTTCTCGCGGATCTGCTGCGGCATCGTCTTGAGGTCCTCCACCGGCACGGTCGCGTCCAGCCGGCGCATCGCCGCGGGAACGGCGCTTGAGCAGCTCCGCCGGTGGCAGCGAACTGCGAACGTAGAAATTCATGTACGTCGCGTTGCGGTCCTGCCGCCACGGGCGGTAATACACGGGCGGCACGGAGTCCTTCACGTCGCTGTATTTAGCGTTCTGCACGAGGCCCACGATCTGGATGTCCATCGAATCGTGTTCTCCGCCCAGGCCCATGTACTTGCCCACGACATCATTGCCGAGCTTGAATTTCTTGGCGAACGATTCGTTGACCACCACCACCTTCGCCGCGCCCTGCGCATCGGCGGTCGTGAGATCGCGCCCCGCGAGCATCTTGATGCCGAGCATGTGGAAGTAACCGCCGCCCACTTCGTTCATGCGCGAGTTGTTGTCCACGTCCGGGCCATCGGGGAATCCCTGCACCTTCACGCTGTTCCCCCAGTTGTCGCCCGCCAGGAGCGGCACCATCGAAGACGTGACGCCGGTGACACCCGGGATCGCGGCGAGCCGCTCTTCCACTTGACCGTAGAACAATTGCGCGCGCGTGCTGTCGTAGCCGGCGCGCTCGGGCGACATGCCGAACACCACGACGTCGTCCACGTGCACGCCGAGGTCCACTCGGCTGATGTTCGAGAGGCTCTTCATGAAGAGTCCGGCGGCGATGAGCAGTGCCATGGAGAGCGCGATCTGTGCGGTGACGAGCGACGAGCGGAAGCGGGCCGCGGTGCGGTGACCCGAGATCTGGCCGGCGTTCGAGCGGATGGTCGTCACCAGATCGCCGCGCGTGCTGTGGAGCGCCGGGAACATCCCGAACAGGAAACCGGTGACGACCGAGAGCGCTGCGGCGAAGAGCAGGATGCGCGGCTCGAGCGAGAAGGTGAGCGATGCGGCGCCGTCGTTCGGGAGCATGGTCGAGACGGCGCGCAGCGTCCACTGCGCCACGAACAGGCTCGCGATGCCGCCCATGGCGGCCAACAGCAGCGACTCGGTGATGAGCTGCGTGAGGAGCTGGCGCCGGCTGGCGCCGAGCGCGAGGCGCACGCCCATCTCCATGGCGCGATTCGCACCGCGCGCAAGGAGAAGGTTCGCGATGTTCGCGCACGCGATGAGCAGCACGATGACCGTGATGCCCAACAACAGCGTCATGGGCGTCTTGGCCTCCTGATGGATCACGCTCTGGCCGCGCCGCCCATCCTCGACCTTCACCTCTTTCGCCTTGAACTTCGCGAGGGTCTGCTCGCTCATCCCCTTCTGGAGCGGCGCCTCCACGTCGTTGATGATCGGCTTGTACACCTTGTTGAGGCCGGCCTCCGCCTGCGCGAGCGTGACGCCCGGCTTCATTCGGCCGAAGAGATAGACCCAATAGCTGCGCCGATTCTCGAAGTCGTGGAACCAGGGCGACAGCTCATGCCGCATCGAGATCGGCGCGAACACCTGCGGATCGACGCTCAGCGAGGTGCTCTGGAATCCCCTGGGTGCGACGCCAATGATCGTCATCGTCTGGCCGTTCACGATCATCGTCTTGCCGACGATCGCCGGATCGCCGCCGAAGCGCGAGATCCAGAAGTTGTAGCCCAGTACCACGACGAAATTCGCGCCGATCGGCGTATCGTCGGACGGGCCGATGAGGCGGCCGGCCGCGGGATTGAGTTGGAGCGTGGGGAAATACGATCCCGAGATGAGCAGCCCGCGCACGTTCGTGGGCTGCTGGTCGTACGAGATGCTGAAGCTCGCGTCGCGGTGCGCCGCGAGGCCCGAGAGCACGGTCTGGCTCTTCTCGCAGGTCTTGGAACATCTGCGTACGAGAAGACCTCGTCGCACCCTCCGATCATGCTGCACGAGTTGGATCCGAACTGCGGGCCGGGCCCCTTGAGATCGACCAAGCGGCCGGCATCGGGCACCGGCACCGCGCGCAGGAGCGTCTGGTCGAACAGCGAATACATGGCCGCGTTCGCTCCGATGCCGAGCGCGAGCGACAGGATCGCCACCGTGGTGACGAAGGGGGACTTGAAGAGCGTTCTGAACGCGAACTTGAGCTGTCTCATTTTGCATCCTCGTTCATCGTGCATCGTGCCTCGGCCATCGGAACCGCCCCGCGCGGTGAGCCTCTGCTTCGACAATACTCGCGCGGAAATGGTTTGTTACGCCGAGGAACGAGGAGCGATGAACGAAGAACGCCCTACTTCCGGCTCCCGAGGAAGGTCGCTCCGTTCTGTAGGAGCATCAGCTTCGTCGCGCGGCCGTTCTCCACCGTGAACGTGATACGCAGTTTGGCGTCGAAGCCCATGCCGAATGTGCCGTTCCCCAGGAGGCGCATGGGGCCGGCGTCCTGCCCCGCGAGTGGCGCGGTGAGTTGCTTCCCTTGCTCGGCAATGGTGAAATCGTGCGGACCGCTCCGCAGCCGACGGCCATCCTTGTCGATCACGCCAACGACCACCCCCTTCGCCGGTGCCGCCGCGAAATACGCGCGCGGCTTCACGCGGATGGTGCTGTCGCTTTGACTGCTCACGGGCTGCGGTGCGAAGGCGAGCATCGCGAGTGGAAACAGAAATGCTCGGTGCGTCATCCTATCTCCTATCGACTGAAAGGGTGGATCGGCTGCTGTCGCCTTTCAAAGATAGATGCCCGATGCCCGATGCCCGAGCTACTCGTACCTCAACGCCTTGATCGGATCGATGCGCGAGGCCTTGCGCGCCGGCAACCAGCCGGCGGCCGCGGCGACGACCGCGAGTGTGACGATCGCGAGCGAGAACACGAGTGGATCGAAACCGTTCAGCTCATACAGCAGCGATGCGGCGTAGCGTCCCAGGAAGTACGCGGCGACCACACCGATCACGCCGCCGATGAGCATCATCCAGCCGACCTGGCGCATCACCATCACCCGGACGCGGCCGGCATTGGCGCCGAGGGCCATGCGAACCCCGATCTCCCGCGTGCGCTGCGCCACGGTGTATGCCAACACGCCATACAGGCCGACGCCCGCGAGCAGCGTGGCGAGCATCGCGAATGCTGCCGAGAGGATACTGATCATCCGGTCGAGGAACACGTTGTCGCGGATCTGCTGCGGCATGGTCCTGATGTCCTCCACCGGCACGCGCCGTCGAAGCTGCTTCATCGCCGCCGGGATCGCCTTGAGCAACTGATTGCCCGGGATGGAGGTGCGCACGTAGTAGTTCATGTTCGTTGCGTCGCCAGTCCTGCTTCCACGGTACGTAGAACACCGGCGGGATCGTGTCCTTCACGTCGCTGTACTTCGCGTCCTTGATCAGGCCGACGATCTGGATGTTGAGCGAATCGCGTTTCCGCCATCGACATGAACTTGCCCACAGCGTCCTTCCCGAGCCCGAACTTCTTCGCGAAGGTCTCGTTCACGATCACGACCTTCGCGCCGCCGGCCACGTCGGCCGTCGGTGAACTCGCGGCCGGAGAGCAGCGTGATGCCGAGCGTCCCGAAATAGCCCGGGCCGATCGCGTTGAAGCGCGAATTATTGTCCACGTCGGGGCCGTCGGATAGCCTTGCACGTGCACGTCAGTCCCCCAGTTGTTACCGGCCAGGAGCGGAACGAGCGACGACGTGACCGCGGTGACACCCGGGATCGCGGCGAGCGCTTCCTCGACGCGCGCGTAGAACTGCTGCATGTGCGCACTGTCATAGCCGCTCGTTGAGGCGATACGCCGAACGTCACGACATTGTCCACGTGCATGCCCAGGTCCACGCGGCTGACGTTCAACAGGCTCTTCATGAAGAGACCGGCCGAGATGAGCAGCGCCATCGAGAGCGCGATCTGCGCCGTTACGAGCGTGGCGCGGAATCGCGCCGCCGCGCGCGCGCCCGAGATCTGGCCGGCGTTGGCGCGAATGGTGGTCACGAGATCGGCGCGCGTGCTGTGCAGCGCCGGGAACATGCCGAACAGCAATCCCGGTGACGACGGACAGCAGCGCGGCGAAGACGAAGCACGGTCGGGTCGAGCTGGAAGTGCAGCGTGGGAATCGGCGTCCGGCGGCAGCAGCGTGCCGATGCGCGCCGAGCGTCCATTGCGCGACGACGAGGCTCGCGAGCCCGCCGAGCGCGGCGAGCACACGGACTCGGTGAGCAGCTGCGTCGAGCAACTGCCGCCGGCTCGCGCCGAGCGCGAGGCGCACGCCCATCTCCATCGCGCGGTTCGCGCCGCGGGCGAGCAGCAGGTTCGCGATGTTGGCGCAGGCAATGAGCAGCACGATCGCCGTGATCGCCGAACAGCATGAACAGCGGCGTCTTCGCCTGGGTGAGCATCGAACTCTGCCCGCGCTGGCCCGGCGTCGACGACGAGTCTCTTCGCGCTGGAACTTGAGCCATCGTCTGCGTCGCTCATGCCCTTCTGCAGCGGCGCTTCCACGTCGTTGATGATCGGATGGTAGAGCGCGTTCAGTCCGCGCCTCGCCTGCGCGATCGATACGCCCGGGCTTGAGCGCGGCCGAAGAGATAGGCCCAATAATTCTGACGATTCTCGAAGCCGTCGAACCACGGCAACATGACCTTGCGCATCGAGATCGGCACGAACACGAGCGGCCGCGAGCCGAGCGTGGTGCCATCGAAGCCCTTGGGCGCGACGCCGACGATCGTCATCGACTGGCCGTTGATCGTGATCGTGCTTGCCGATCATCGACGGATCGCCGCCGAAGCGGGACTGCCAGTAGGTGTAGCTGAGGACCGTCACGAAATTGCTGCCGATCGTCTCGTCATCGGAGGGGCCGAGCAGTCGGCCGGCCGCGGGCGTGACCCCGAGCACCGGGAAGTAGGACCCCGACACGAGCATCCCGTCGCCGCTTCGCGGCTGCTGATCGTACGAGAGGTTTACGCCGAATCCCGACGTGCGCGGCGAGTCCGGTGAGGACGGTCTGCGATCTTCTCGAGATCCTGGAACATCCGGTAGCTGAAGACATCGCTCGCAGTCCCCCGCTTGGCTGCACGACTGCGACCCCGGCTTGGGCCCGGGCGCCGAGAGATTCACCAGCTCGCCCGGCGCGCGCACCGGCAGCGGCCGGAGCAGCATCTGGTCGAAGAGCGAGAAGATCGCCGCGTTCGCGCCGATGCCGAGCGCGAGCGACAGGATCGCCACCGTAGTGACGAAGGGGGACTTGAAGAGCGTGCGGAAGGCGAACTTCAATTGGCGCATCCTCAATCCTCGTTCATCGTCGGTGGGCCATCGGCCATCGGCCATCGGCCATCGAACCGCCCCGATTGGGCCGGCCTGTTCTTGGACAGTACGGAGGCGGAAATGGTTTGTTGCAGGGGCCGATGGCCGATGGCCGATGGTCGATGGCCCGGTCAAAGCATTCCGCGTATTCGGCGATGAACTCAATCGCCCGATCCACATCGGCCTGCACGCTTCCCAGCCCGAACGAGATCCGGATCGCGCCGACGGTCCCTTCCCCCAGACAGGCGGCGAAACGCGGGATCGTGAAGTCCTCGCCGAGCTCATCGAGGCACTCCTGAGTGCCGCGCGAGGCGAATCCGAACGCGCGTTCCGCGCACCCGGGATTGCAGAAGCAGCCGCCGCGAAGCGCGAGCTTCTTCTCGCGCGCGCGCTCCTCCACCTCCCAATACGGCACGGCCACGCCGTTCGGCGCGAGCACGGAGAGCGCCACCGCCGCGCCGCGGGACTCCATGTTCGCCGGTCCGTGGATGATCGCGACGGGGTGGCCATTGCTGTGCCGAAGCGCAGCCGAGCCCGCGCAGCAGTTGCGCCGTGAGAAGTGCGGTATGCCGCGCCAAGCGATCGCGACCTACCGCGCCCACCGCCGCGAGCGCGTCCGGCACCGCGCCCACCGCGAGGAATGGCACGGTGCCATCCTCGAATGCACCCGGGCCGCTCATCAGCAGGTGCCGCTGATGCTCGACACTCACCCACTGCACAGTGCCCCCTGCGAAGTAGGGCCGCCGCAATCTCGCCAGCGACTCGCGCCGCGCGACGAGCGCGCCGACGCCGGACGGATAGCCCGCGATCTTGTACACGGAGAGTGCGACGAAGTCGGGGTGGATCTCGTCGAGCCGAAGGTCCATCGTGGGCACGTACGACGCCGCATCGAGGAGCACGACGAAGCCGCGTGCCTGCGCTTCAGCGATGAGCGACAGCGGATGCCGCACGCCGGAGAAATTCGACTGCGCGGGCAACGCGAACAGCGATGCGCCGCGCACCGGCACGGAGAGCGCGCGGCGCGGATCGTTGAGCCGGAGTTCTTCGTCCAGTGCGATCGTAGAGATCGTCGCACCGCGCGAGCGTGCGTACTCGCGGATGCCGTTCACCGAATTGTGATTGTCCGCCGTGAGCAGAAGCGTGCTCTCCGGCGTGAACGGGAAACTCTCAGCAACCAGCCGGCATGCGGCGGTCGCATTCGCCGTGAGCACCACGGTGTACTCCGCCGGATCCGCATGCAGGAACGCGAGTACTGCCTCACGCGCCCGCTCGACATGCTCCGTGGACGCGCGCGATGGTCCGTGCTCCGAGTGCGGATTGCCGAGAACGGTGCGCTCGAGCCGCGCCGCATCGGCGCGCACGAGCGATTCGGGGTACAGCGCCGCCCCGGTGTAGTCGAGATAGGCGAGTCCAGCGCGCTCCACGCGCGAGAGTTCGCGCGCGCGCCATGCCGCGAAGAAAGCGTCGTCATTCGCGACGCTCGTCGCGATCTCGGGAGCATTGGCGATGGTCAGCATATGTTCCGTCTCCTGGCGCCCGAGCCGCGCGCGCCTGGCCGGCGACCGCCGTTCGGAGCGCCGCCGAAGTAGAGGGAGAGAGCGCGCGCCGCGCGATAACGCGCCAGCGCGCTGTCCGCTTGCACAGCGGGGACCACGGGCGAGAGTACCTCCTCTTCCCACGCGGTCATGCCGCCAGCGAGGATCCTGACATCCACCGCGCCGGCCGAATGCAGTGCCGGCCATGCGCGCTCGGCGTCGAAGTCGTGGTCGCCGTAGATCACCACCTGCTCGCCCGGCGACAGGTGCAGCGCTTGCGACAAGCGCTCGGCGCCGGGGATCATGTACGCATCCGAGTCGAGCCCCACACGAACGTCGATCACACGCAAGCCTGCACGATGATCCTTGATCATGGCCGCGAGATCGAGCGCGCTCACGCGATCCTGCGTGCCGGGCGCCGGACGGGCGCTCAGTACCGCGAACAGCAGAGCAAGGGTGAGCGCCGAGAGTTCCACGCGAGTCGGGCGCCACTGCGCCGCCTGCTCGCGACGCTCCATGCGCCTCGCGATCATCGATGCCGCGACCCCCGCCGCGGTGATCGCGAGCACCACCGTCCAGACGGGCCAGCCGAGATCGGCCGGCAACTGTGCGCCTTCGCGCGGCACCGGCGCTGCCGCGGTTCCGAGCACGGGCCAGAGCAGCGGCGTGGCGAGTGTTCCGAGGAATATCCCGATCACGGCAATGACGCCGTCGCGCCGGCCGCTGGCCGCGGCCACGCACGCCGTGCCGGGACAGAGCGCCGCGAGCGCGAAGCCGCCGCCGAAAATGACCGCGCCGAGCGACTGCGCGCCGGCATCGGTGGGCGGGATCGCGATCGCATGGAGGTCGATGAGCCCGAATGCACTGCCGAGCATCACGACGAGCATCGCGGTCACGATCGCGCCGAACATCACGCGGATCACCGTGAAATCGCGGAGCACCAGTTGCCCGAGGATGACGCGCGGATCGCCGAGCCCGGCGCGTTCGAGGATGAATCCGAACGCGATGCCGATGGGGAGCGCGGTGGCCCACACCGGGAGCGCGTTCATGGGACGGGATCCTCGCGCCGCCCGCGCGCGACGAGCGTCACGATCATGGCCGTGCCGAACGCGAGCTGGGATGAAGATCCACGCGCCGGTAGACAGCAGCGCACCGCCCGTGAGCGCCAATCCGCTCGTGCAGCCGTAGGCGAGTCGCGCGCCCACGCCCATGAGCGCGCCGCCCGCGCCGGCGCGCGCGATTCGCATTGGCGAGAGCGGCACGATCGAACGGTGCATGCGCCCTGCGAGCCACGCCGAGATCGCGCCGCCCACGAAGACGCCGATGATCTCGAGCACGATCCAATCGCCGAGCAGCGGAACATCCGCCGGCAGCCGGTCGGCGAGCGTGGGATCGGCCGCGGTGGCGGCGGGCGCCATGCGCGCGAGCGCATCACCCGCCGCGGCGGCGAAGGCTCCAGACGCACCGAGCCCCCGCCCCGCGACGATGAAGGAGAACGCGAGGAGCGCGCCGAGCGCGATGCCACTCCAGCCGGCATCGGCATAGCCACGCGGCGCGCTGTGGCTCACGGCGCCGGCTTCGCGTTCGGGTTGGGATTCTCGATCGGCAGCTTGAGCGACTGCCATTCCGTCATCGAACCGTCATAGAGGCGCGCGGGAATGCCGAGCAAGCGCGCCGCGAAGATCACGACCGTCGCCTGTTGTCCCACATGGCAGTACGCGGCCACCGTGTCGCCGGGCTTCACGCCCGCGGCGGCGAACACTTTGCGGAGGGAATCCATCGGCAGGACGACAAGCGAATCGTCGGTGAGCGTATTGAAGGGGATGTTCTTCGCGCCGGCGATGTGGCCGCCAGGCGTGCCATGCTCAGGCATGCCGACGCCTTCGTAGAACACGGGCGCGCGGCCGTCGATGATGCGAATGTGCGGGTCGCCGATGTGTGCCTGGATCCAGGTGTGATCCACGACGACCCAGCGGTCCTGCGCGAGCGTGAGCGTTCCGTGGCGCGGCGCCGGCGGATCATCCGTCGTGAACGCGAAACCGGCACGCTTCCACCCCTTCGCGCCGCCATCCAGGAATTGCGTCCGGGCACCGAGGCCTGCCGCTTCGAGCGTGAACACGACCCGGGTCGCAGGCGACACCCAGTCGGCGCCGCCGGCGACGACGATCCAGCTGTCGTTCGAGATGCCGATCTTCTCCAGGCGCTTGCGCAGCGTCGCGGTGTCGGGCAGCTCGAGCGCCACGCCCGTGCTCGTGCGCTCGATGTTGAGATCCTCCATCGTGACCAGCCGCGCGCCGGGAATGTGACCGGCCTCGTAGTCCTCGAGCGGCCCGACCTGCAAGATCACGAGCTTGGGATCGCTGAGCTTCGCGTTGAGTTCCGCGGGCGTGATCAGAAGCTTCGGATTCGGCTCGCCGAAGAAGAGCATCAGGATCCCCGCGATGAGCAGCTTGATCGGATTCGTCATCGTCATGCCTCCATTTGAGTAGTTGGCCACAGCCGACAGCCAACAGTCCGTTGTTCGCAGAACGATGCCGTTCGCCCCCCACGAAGTGGTGGCGTTCACGTGCGCGAGTTGTTCAGGAGTTGTGACGCGGCCCGCGGCTCAGCGTTCGAAGCGGTATCCCATCTTGAAGACCGTGACGAGGTGCCGCGGATTGGCCGGATCGGTCTCGAGTTTGCGCCGCAGTTCCACGATGTGCGAGTCCACCGTGCGCGAGAGCACGAGCGGCCCGTAGCCCCACACCTCGCGCAGCAGTTCCACGCGCGTGGCCACCTTGCCGTCGCGCCGGATGAGCGACAGCAGCAGGTCGAACGCCTTGGGCGGGAGCGTCACCGATTCTCCCGCGCGCGTGACGGTGCGCGACGAGGGGTCCACGATCACGTCGCCGAAGCTGAGCAGTCCCGTTGCCGGCGCGGCCGCTTCGCGCGACGCGCGCCGGAGCAGTGCGTGCACGCGCTCGAGCAGCTCGAGCAGGCTGAACGGCTTGGTGACGTACTGATCGGCATCTAGCCGGAACCCGCGAATCTTGTCCTGCTCCTCGCCGCGCGCCGACAGGATGAGCACGGGAAGATCGGCCCATACTGCGCGCAGGGCGCGGAGCACCTCGTAGCCGTCCATCCCCGGGAGCATGAGATCGAGGATCACCAAGTCGGGCGCCCATGAGCGCGCGAGCGGCATCACTTCTCGGCCGTCCTCCACCGTGCGAACGTCGAGCCCCTCGATCTTGAGATTGTGCGCGAGCAGCGATGCGAGGTCGCGCTGGTCCTCCACCACCAGTACGCGCGGCACTAGCTTGCTGCCGCGCCGATGTCCACGACGAAGCGCGCGCCGCCGCCGCTCGCCTCCTCCACCCATGCGCGCCCGCCATGCTCCTCCGCGATCTGCCGCACGATCGTGAGGCCGATGCCGCTCCCGCCCGCCGCATGCGCACGCGCCGCGCCGCCGCGTTCGAACGCGCGCCAGATGCGCTCGCGGTCGGCTGCCGGTACGCCCGGGCCGGCGTCGGTCACCGCGATGCGCGCGCCCCCGCCCTCGCGCGGGCTTACGTTCACAGTCACTATGCTGCGATCGCGGCCGTACTTCACCGCGTTGTCGAGGAGATTGAGCAGCAGCTGACGGAGCGCTCCGCGCTGCATCGCGGCGGTCACAGTGCCCTGCCCTTCCACGCACACGGTGACTCCCTTCGGCTCGGCGAGTGGCTGGAATTCGCGCACGACTTCGCGGCTCTCTGCGAGGACGTCGCCATCCAGGCGCGGCGATTCATCCTTGCGTGGTCCGCGCGTGAAGCGCAGCACGCCCTCCACCGAGATGCTGCAACCGCAGCACTTCGCGGTCGGCGATGCCGAGTGCGGACTCGCGTGTCGCCGTATCGCCCTCGCGGCCAAGCCTCAGCGTGTCGAGCACCAGCCGCACCTGCGTGAGCGGCGTGCGCAGTTCATGCGAGACGCTCGCGACGAAGTCCGCACGCTCGGCAGCGAAGCGCACCTCGCGGCGCAGCAGCACCGCGGCGAACACCGTGAGCCCGATCGCGAGCGCGAGCAATACCAGCAGCAGCGGCACGCGCGAGCGCGGCGTGCCGCCGATGAGCAGCGCGTTGGCGAGGCGCGGATGGAGCTGCGCGCGCACACGAAGGCCGCCGTAGTCGGCGGGCAGCTGCGACTCGGAGGGCTGCCGCCAGTCGATGTGGTCGCTCGTGCGGAAGAGCGAATTGCCGTCGGCGTCGGTCACTTCGAGATCGATGGCGCCGCTGTCGCCTGGCGCGGCGACCAGCGACGGCGGGAGCAGATCATTCGATGCGAGCACCTGGCCGAGCGCCTTGGCGACCGCCGGGCGATCGTACTCGAGCGCATAGATGATCGTGTCGCCGTACACCGTGGGCATGGAGCGCGACGCGAACACATGCGGCTCACCGCCGCGCGGTGCCACGATCAGGTCGTAGCCCCAGTTCGAGCGCGGCAAGTGGCGCGCGGTCTTCGTGAGCAGTGCGTTGATCCACGCGGCGTCGCCGGTGGCGCGCTCGAGCGCGCGTTGGCGCCGCGACTCTCCCGGCGGCGGATCCACGAGCCAGCCGGGCGATCCGGCGGGAGCGCGATTCGTGACGATGGCCAACGAGTCGCTGCCGAGCGCGAAGGCATAGTAGCGCTCGGGAACCGGCCCGCGGCGCGGCACGTGACACTGGCACGTCGGATCCCAGCGCAGATAGTGCGCGAGATCCGACGCGTCGGGGACTTCGGTGCCCATGTGCAGCCCCGTCCCATGATTGACCGGGCCGAGCGCCTCGTCGATCGCGTCGCGCACCTGCGTCATCAAGTGCTCGCGATAACTCCACGCGGCAAAGCCGGCGTAATCGCGCATCGCGCCTTCGGCCACGCCGCGATTCGATGTGGCGGCGCGGTAAGTCTGCGCGAGGATGAGCGCGACCGCTGCGAGCGAGCCCACGAGCAGGAGCTCGAGCCAGAGGACGCGTCGGGCGGTTCTTGCCATGCTCTAAACTGCGGCCCGCAGCGCGGCGGTGGGAGGTACGCGTTGTGCAGGTTTCGTGAAGAAGCGGGCTGTCGGCTGTCGGCTGTCGCTAACGACGGCGGGGATTATTTCCTGGTGCCCAGGAACGTCGCGCCGTTCTGGAGGAGCGTCAGTTTCGTCGCGCGGCCATTCTCTACGCTGAAAGTGATCCGCAACTTCGGATCGAAATCCACGCCGAAGGTGTCATTGCCCAGGTATCGAATGGGATTGGCGCCCTGCCCCACAAGTTGCGCGGTCAATCCTTCGCCTTGGGCGGCGATCGTGAAATCGTGGGGGCCGTCGGGAAGCACCAATGCATAGATGCCAAGGTATTTCGCGCGATCCGCGGCAGTGAGAGCGACCGCCTTCGGCGGTTGCTCGAACGGCAGGCCGAGTGCGGCGCGCACGATCTGTTTGGCGAGCGTGCCAACGAGCGCGTCGTTGCCGTTGCTGAGCACCGTCACCGACAGCTGCGCGCTTGGAACCCACATGTTCGCAGAACTGAAGCCGTGAATGCCGCCATTGTGAGTGATGACGGCGTGCCCGGCGATCGAGTCGACACCGATCCCGAACCCGTAGTGGACGGCGGCGGCCGCACCGGTGGGCGTCGTCATCGTGGTGTAGGATCCCGCCGAGACCACGTGGCCAGTATTGAGCGCGCGATTCCACTTCGCGAGGTCGCCAATGGTGGAGCAAAGCGAGCCGGCCGCGTACGGCTGCGACATCGCGAGGTACGGCGCGTTGTGCCACGTGCCGCTGTCGGCATAGTAGCCGGCGACGCGGCGCGGGATGATCGGGTCGGTGAGGCATTCGCGCGTATCGGGGAGGCCGAGCGGCTTGGCGAAGCGTTCAATGACGTTCGCGCCCCATGACTTGCCCGTGATCTTCTCCACGAGCATGCCGAGCACGATGTAGCCGGAATTGTCGTAGCGCCATTTCGTGCCGGGCGCGAACCACATCGAGTCATTGGCGGTGAGCGCGACGAGAGAGTCCGGCGACATCTCGTCGCCCCAGCGCCGCACCCAGCGCTGGCCAATGTCGGTGTAGCTGGGAATGCCCGAGGTGTGGTTGAGCAGTTGGCGCACCGTGACCGTGTGCCACGCGAGCGGAAGTGCCGGAAGGTACGTGGCGATCGAATCGTCGAGCTTCACCTTTCCCTGCTCGACGAGCTGCATCACCATTGACGACGTGAACTGTTTCGTGACCGATCCGATCTTGTAGACGCTGCGCGCGGTGGCGGGAACGGACAATTCGAGATCGGCCATCCCCCACGCCTTCATCACGAGCGTATCGTTGCCGCGCACGACGGAGATCGCGACGCTGGGGGCGCCCTTCGCGGCGATGAACGCCATCGCGAGCGAGTCGGTGACGCGCTGCACCCCCGTTGCCGCTTGCCCGTGCAGGGCAAGCGGCAACGAGAGCGCGAGCGCAACGATCCTTCGGCCGTTCGCTGTCATCGATTCCCGACTCCCGACTCCCGAGCCGTACTCAATGCGTCTTCACCCGATCCGCCGGCCGCTTGGGCAAGATCCCCGGATTCGTCTTGAGCATGGTCATCACTTCCGAGATCGCGCGCTCGAGCTGCGGGTCCTTCCCGGCGATCAAGGAGGCCGGATCGTTCTCCACCTCGATGTCCGGCTCCACGCCGAAGCCCTCGATGATCCACTCGCCCTTCGCGCTCGCGGTCGCCGACTCCGGCACGTTCACGGTGCCGCCGTCGATCAGCTGTCCGTGGTCGCTGATCCCCACCACGCCGCCCCACGAGCGCTTGCCGATGAGCGGGCCGATCTTCGCCGCCTTGAACATCGCCGGGAAGATGTCGCCGTCGGAACTCGACCGTTCATCCAGCAGCGCCACCTTCGGACCGAGGAACGCCGCGCCCGGATACACACCCGTGCCTGAATCGGTGCGCGAGAATTCCGTGGCGAGCAGGGTGAGCTGCAGCCGCTCGATGAGCATCTGTGACACGTTGCCGCCGCCATTCGCGCGCACGTCCACGATCATCCCCTGCTTTCGGAGCTGCGGGTAGTACCACTTGATGAACTCGCGAATGCCTTCGCTCCCCATGTCGGGAATGTGCAGGTACGCGATCTTGCCGCCCGTCGCCGAGTCCACGCGATGCCGGTTGCCCTGCACCCACGTGAAGTACACGAGATCGTCCTCGGCGCGGATCGGCCGATACGTCGTGGTGTGCATGCCGTCGCCCTTCGCCGACTTCGCGAGCGTGAGTTCCACCGGGCGGTCGGCCTTGTAGCGCAGCATCTCGTAGATGTCGGTAGTGCCGGTGAGATCCTGGCCGTCGATCTTGAGCACGTACTCGCCCGCCGACGCGTTCACGCCGACCTCGGTGAGCGGCGAGCGGTACCACGGCTCTTCGTTCTGCCCCGGGTAGATCGCCGCGATGCGATAACGCCCGCTCGCCGAATCCACGTTGAACACCGCGCCCGCGAGCGCGACACCGGGCCGCTGCGGACGCTGCCAGTCGCCGCCCGCGATGTACGCGTGCTGGATGCTGAGTTCCGCCAGCATCTCGGCGATCACGTAGTTCAGGTCCGAGCGATGCTGCACGTACTTGAGCAGCGGCGCGTACTGGTCGTGCAGCGCGTTCCAGTCGTAGCCGTGCATGTTCTGCACGTAGAAGTAGTCGCGGTAGCGACGCCACACTTCGTTGAAGATCTGCGCGTATTCCTGCG
This sequence comes from uncultured Gemmatimonadaceae bacterium, assembly GCA_963716745.1. Lineage (GTDB taxonomy): Bacteria > Gemmatimonadota > Gemmatimonadetes > Gemmatimonadales > Gemmatimonadaceae > DATKOH01. The sequence continues at coordinate 2,276,862 of OY970320.1, read as the reverse complement.
AGGGAATGCGGTCCACCATCAGCCCCGCGGTGGAGACGGTCTTCTTGGACGAACCGCCGCCGGCGCTCGCGTCGATCATCTGGTAGGCACCGGCGGACGACAGCAGGATCTTGCTGCCGTCGGCCGAGAGCTCGTAACCGTTCACATCGTCGTAGAGGATGTTCTCCTTGCGGTCCTTCATGCCGAAGATCTTGAGCGCCGTCTTCCGGTCGCTCTCGCGGCCATAGTAGGGATTGCCGAAGACGAGATAGATGAGCGAGCCCTTCTTGGCGCTCAGTCCGCCGATGTTGTCGGCCTCAACCGGCACGCGCGCGACGCGCGTCTCGATGCCATCGAAGTCGATCGTGAGCGGGGCCGGCTTCGCGGCGTCCGGCTCCTTCTTCGCGTCCTTGCCGCCTTTGGCGGAATCCGATTTCGCCGTCGTGTCCGGGCCGGTGGAGACCTCATCGCTCTCCATCGGGAACGGATTCTTCACATCCTTGCGCAGCGTGACGGCGAAGATCCCCGTTGTGCGCGCCACCGCGTAGTTGAATTCGAAGTTCGAGATGAGCGGCTGGTACTCGCGGTCGCTCAGGAAGTACAGAGTAGTTGCCGTCCGGATCCCACGCCGGCTGGTATTCGCTGAACGGATGGCCGGTGACGGGATGCACTTTGCCATCGGCGCCGTTCCAGACGTACACCGACTGCTCACCCACCATGTCGGTGAGCGTGAACGCGAGGAAGTTGCCGCGTGGCGACCACACGTAGTCGAACACCTGATTGCGCGGATCGTGCGCGACCTCGGTGAGCTTCTTGTCGCCGCGGTCGAGCACGTACACGCGCCCGTAGATGTCGCCGAACGCGAGACTCTTGCTGTCGGCCGACCATTCGGGCGCGGAAAGCCGCGCCTTGAGCGTGGTGGTGAGCTGCTGCGGCTTGCTGCTGCCGTCCTGCGCGACCACCCAGATCTCTTCTTCGCCGCTCTGGTCCGAGATGTATGCGATCTCCTTGCCGTTCGGCGACCAGCGCGCGTCGCGGTCGTGCGCGTTGGACGAGTTCGTGAGATTCCGCGTGGGGCCCTTCTCCACCGGCGCGGTGAAGATGTCGCCGCGCGCGGCGAACAGCGCGCGCTCGCCCTTGGGGCTCAGCGAGAACCATTCGATGTTGTTCGCCGCCGAGATGTGCGCGGGACGCGAGGAGACGCCATCGTCGGGGACGTCGATCGAGATCGGCGTGCTCTTGCCCGTCTTCGTGTCGAGGAGCTGCAGCTCGCCGGCGCTCTCGTAGATGATGCGGCCATTGTCGCCGCGGCTCGGCCAGCGCGTGTCCCACTTCGTGCTCTGCGTGATCTGCTTGCGTGTGCCGGTGGCGACGTCGTACGCCCAAAGATTGAAGGTGCCGGTCTTGTCGGTGTTGTAATAGATCGTGCTGCCGATCCACATCTCATCGCGCTCGGCGCGCGGCCCTTCGGAGATGGGCTTCGCGGTATTCGTCGCGAAATCGAAGATCCAGAGACGATTCGCCTGTCCGCCGCCGTAGCGCTTCTCGGAGCGGAAGTCGCGGAAGAGCGGCGAATAGACCATCTGCTTGCCGTCGGGCGAATACGAGCCGGAGCCCGCCATCGGCATCGGCAGCGGCACCGACGCGCCGCCTTCCACCGGTACCGTATAGAGGAGGTTCGTGCCGAGCGTCCAACTGCCGCGCAGGCTGCGATAGACGATGCGCTTGCCGTCGGGCGTCCAGCCATCCACTTGGTTGTCGTAACCCCAGCGTTCCGTGAGCGGGCCGTGCGCGGGATAGAACGTGAGCTGCTTCGGCACGCCGCCGGAGGCGGGGATCACGTACACCTGTTCATCGCCGTCGTACTGGCCGGTGAAGGCGATCCATTTCCCGTCGGGGGAGAATTTCGCGAAGAGTTCGAGGCCCGGATGCGTGGTGAGATGCGTCGCGGTGCCGCCGGAGGTGGAGGCGGTCCAGAGATCGCCGGCGTACGTGAAGACGACCTTGTCTCCGTGCACGTCGGGGAATCGAAGCAGTTTGGTCTGGGCCGTAGCCGGCGTCGCGATCAGAAGAGCGTACATCGCGCATCGTGCATCGCGCATCGAGAGACCGAAGAGCTTCATTGTGCCTTCTCCACCGTGGATGAGTTGTCTCGATCGCTCAAACTCGCGACCATGATGCGATCCGTCTGCCTATCCGGACCGACGAAGAAATCAGCCGAACCGACATCGCGCAAGCCGCTCTTGGCGTAGTACGCGATGGCACGAGGATTGTGCTCCCACACGCCGAGCCAGAGCGTGCGGGCGCCCATGTCGCTAGCGGCACTACGGGCCGCCGTCATCAATTGTTGCGCGAGGCCGGATCCATGGTGCGGGCGGTCGACGTAGAAGCGGGCGATCTCGACCGGTGCCTCTCCGGTGACGCAGGGCGGCGGTGCGCCCGTTCGCAGATGCGCATAGCCCGCGAGGGCGCTGTCGTGTTCGGCGAGGAGGATGACCTGCGTTGGGTCGGTGAGCTCTCGGGTCTGCTGAGGCAGTCCGTAGTGCTCTTCGAGATGCGCCGCGAGATGGGCGTCCTCGTTCGCCGAACCGAATGTGTCGGTGAATGTGCGCGCGGCGAAGGCCGCGAGCGCCGCGGCATCGGAGGGGATACCGCGGCGGATGCGGAAAGCGGTCAGGGAGGAGTGGCGCCGGTAGAGTAGATCTTCGATACGCCGCCGTGGCTCGAGCACTGCGTCGTGACGTCCTTCGTCGTGGAGTAGGTGCCGTCCTTGCAGCGGCCGGTGCTCTTAAAGGCCTTGCTCTCCGTGGTCTGACCGATGCCGCCGGAGCCGTGGCCCATCTGTCCTTCCTTCATGACCGCGGTGTTGCCGACGCCACCCGCGGCCTTATTCATTTGCCCCTCCTTCTCGACTGCCGTGTTGCCGGTGCCGCCGAGCTGACCCTCCTTATGCACGGCCGTGTTGCCAATGCCGCCGCTGGCGGCCGTGGAGATCTTCTGCGGCGATGCCGGGTCGCGCGGCGATGATTCGATCTTCGTGCCCCCGTTGAGAGCGGTACTGGAGCCGGGTGCTGGCGGGGGTGCGGGCTTCGGCTTGGGTTTGGTGTGTGCGGGTGCCGTAGTGCTCGAGGCGGAGCCGGGAGTATTCACCGCCACCGCGCCGGCCGCGGGCGCGGCATTCACGGCTACGGCGCCACGTGCGGGCTTGATGCCGCCGTGCCCGTTGCAGGGCGCCTTCGCGTTGGACATGTCGGTGGTGCCGTCCACGCAGGTGACCGAGTGCGGCGCCTGTTGTGCCGAGGAAACCGCTGCGAAGAACAGCGCGCCAGTCGCGATCAGCGCGCGAGTGGAGAGGGTGGTAGAGCGCATGCGATCCTCCATGGTGCGGGACACGATTCTACCATACTAGCGCAGGTACAATCATGTCAATCATGCTCGCTACTTGAGCGCCATGGCCGGACGAATGGTCGTCTTGTGCGAGATCACTCGTTTCCACCCCGTCGAATCGCGCACGAACACCATGGTCACGATCGCCTTCACCGACTCGGGTTGGCCCTTGAGCGGCACGGTCGTGATGCTCGCCCATCCCGTCACGATCACGGCGTTGTCGCTGATGGGGAGCGATTCGAGTTTCTCCCAGTGATAATCCAGTTTGCTCAGCGTCTTGTAGAAATCGCCGATGTCCTTCGCGTACGCATTGCCGCTGATCGGATTCGTGTCGCTCACGTACACGATGCGGTCGGTCTGCGGGATGAACTTCACGAGCGCCGGCACATCCAGTCGCGAACCCGCTGCCGCCATCGCCTGGGCTTGCTCCTCCCCATCCTCTTTCGTGACGGGCTTGGGCGCGGGCTTGCACGCCGCTGCGAACAACGCGACGCCGAACAACACGTGGAGACGCATGTGAACCTCGCTGCGAGAGTATCTCTCAGAACCCCGATAATTTCGTGATCCGCCCTTTCGCGCCCACCGCCCAACCGGCGCGCGGAGACGCGAAGCCTACCGACCAGTAGTCGAAGTCGTCGATCGTGATCCAAGTGTCGCCGTCGTCACGGGAGTACACCGCGCCGCCGGGGCCCACGGCGACGATCGCCGTCGGACTTGCGCCGGGCACGTAGACTCCGGCCCAGATCGCCTGCTTCAGTTCGGGCGTCACACGCGGCTTCCACGTGTGCCCGCCATCGTTCGTGGTGGCCACCAGCAGATCGCTCGGCAGCGCGGCGCTCCCGCCGCCGAAGACGGCGCCGTGCTCGGCGTCGCGAAAAGTCACCGATTGCGGGCCCGACCCCGCGTGCGTCGTGATGGGTAGTTTCTCGAGGCGCCAGTTCTGGCCGAAATCCCAGGTATGGAGGAGACGCGCCTCCGACGGGTTGCTGGACACGATCCAGGCGTTCCCTCCCGGGAGAGCGACGAGGCATGTACCACTCGCCGCGAAACTCCCTTCGTTCGGCAGCGCCGGCGGGAGCGCCGACGCACGCACGCGCTCCCAGCGCTCACCACCATTTATAGTAGTGAGTATCACGATTTGTCCGTCGACGGCGTCGCCGACCATGACCCCGCGCTTCGCGTCCCAGAAATCCATGCAGTCGTAGAACCCGGCCGAATCGCTGTTGGTGAGCTGCAACGTCCAGTGCTTGCCGGCATCTGTGGTCTTGTAGATCCGCGACTGCGAACCGTTGCCGATGCTCAACACATACGCGGTGTTCGCATCCACCGCGCGCACATCGCGGAACTGGAGCGAATCCGCACCAGGCACGTGGCCCACCTGCCAGTGCATGCCGCCATCGGTCGTGCGCAGCCACGTGCCGTGCTGGCCGCTCACCCATACGATGCGGTCGTTCACCGTGCTCACGGCAATGAGGAGTTCGTTCGTGCCGCTGGGCTGGTCCACATGCACGATCTGCGCGGGCGCGGCAAAGATGACGGACGCGGCGAGAACGAGCGAGCCCAGGATGCGATTCATCTCACTGCGCCTCGCTCTTACATACAGGATTCCCCTTGTCGAACACAATGTGCCACACTCCTGGCGCGTCCTGCCGCCAAATGGATGTGAACGTCCCGATCACCTTGCCGCTCTGGTCGCGCACGGGGCCGGTGCTGAGCGCGAGCTTGCCCGATTCGAGCACCTCCACCTTCTCCGGCGCCCAGGAGAATGGCGCAGGTCCCTTGTCATAGTAGCGCTTCCAATGGTCGAGCACCGCCTGCTTGCCGCGCAGCGGTTGGTCGCTGGTGAAGAACACCGCCTCGCCCGAGACGAACGTGCCGAACGCCGCGTAGTCGCGATCGGCCATCGTTTTCGCGAAGGCGATCTCGGTGCGCATAACCTGCTGCGTGGGATCGTCGGCGAGATCGGGCGCATGCTGGGTCGAGTTTCCGAGAAGTAGTGCGCTGCTGGCCAGCGCGGCGAAGATCGAGAGGCGCACTGTGAACGCTCCTTAGCGGGATGGCTCTTCGGTGATCGTATGGCCTGCGGAGCGAAGCGCCGCGATCGCGCGTGCCAGATAGGCGCCATGCACGAGCAGATAGTCCGTCTCGAACGTCGCGATGGGAAAGATCGCGAGGCCATCCGCCGCGAGCGGCGCAGCGAGCGACGCGAAGATGCCGACGAGATCGAGCGGGAGCGGACCCTGCACGCGGAACGCGCGATATCCACGCTGCGCCGCGATGCCGCCCGGGAACGCGCGTTCATCGCCGACGATGGAGAGTTCCGTAGGCGTGCGACTGATGGTGAGGAATGTCTTGGCCTCGCTCGTCCACGGCGGCACCGCGGAGCCAGCGGGCAACCGGCACATCGCGAGCGGCTCAACGAGGAGCGTCAGCGGCAGCGTGGGCGCATGCGCACTCAGTACCACTTGGCCACGCCGCCATGGGACGCGCACGCGGTCGTTCTGTCTTTCTCGCTGGTGTAGGATCCGTCCTTGCACTGGCCGGTGTGCTTCTTTTTCGCGACGCTGCTAGTCGCGGCAGCGCCGCCCACCGGCGCGCCGCCGGCGGCTCCAGCAGCGCCGCCCGCGGCGCCAGTCGCACTTCCGCCCTTGTTGCCGGCGGCGCCACCCGACGCCGCCGCTCCGCCGGCCGCGTCCGGCGCACCGCTCGCGGCGCCGTTCGCTCCCGCTGCGCCAGCGGCCGCGCCACCGCCAGCCGATGCGCCCCCCTTCCCGCCCGCTGCTCCGGCCGCACTCCCGCCGGCGGTGCCCGCGCCGGGTGACGCGCCGGCCGATGCACCCGCCCCGCCTGCAGCGCCGCCGGCCGAGCCCGCGGCGCCACCGGATGCCGCGCCACCGGATACCGCGCCCGCAGCGCCCGATTTCGTAGTCGTCGGATGCGCGACCGGCGGGATCTTCTTCACGCCTCCGTGCGAGACGCATGCGCTCGCCGCATCGCCGGCCACGGTCGTGCCATTGGCGCATCGCACGGTCGTGTTCTGCGCCGAGAGCGCGCCCGCGAGCAACAACGCGACACTCGAACAGGACCAAGCCGCGATCGACGGTCTCATGATCTCTCCCTCCGTTCGCGCTACGGCGTCAACGGCACGCCCGTGCCCGTGCGGTACTGAGCGAACCATCCCAGGATGTACGCGACCTTCGCCATCATGTGGCTCGGGATCGCGGAGATCTCGTGCGATGCGTTCGGCACGCGCACCATCGCGGTCGGGATCTTCCGCAGCTTCAACGCCTCATAGAACTGCTCCGCCTCCGAACTCGGCGTACGGTAGTCCACGGCGCCCGTGATCAACATCGTGGGCGTGGTCACGTTGCCCACGTACGTGATCGGCGAGCGCTTCATGTACTGCTCCTGATTGTCCCACGGCATGCCGGGGAACCAGTACTTCGTGAAGAACGCGTCGGCGTCGGCGGTGAGCACGAAGCTGTACCAGTTGATCACCGGCTTCTGCACCACCGCCGCGCGGAAGCGGTTCGTGTGCCCGACGATCCACGCCGTGAGCACACCGCCGCCGCTGCCGCCGGTGACCATCATGTTCGTCGTGTCCACGTAGCCTTTCGCGATCACCGCGTTCACGCCGCTCATCAGGTCATCGTAGTCGTGGTTCGGGTAATCGTGATGGATGAGATTCCCGAATTCCTGGCCGTAGCTCGTGGAGCCGCGCGGGTTCGTGTAGAGCACCACGTAGCCCGCCGCCGCGTAGAGTTGGATCTCGGTCGCGTAGCGCGCGCCGTAGTTCGCGAACGGCCCGCCATGGATCTCGAGCAACAATGGATATTTCTTCGACGCGTCGAATCCGGCCGGCTTCACGATCCAGCCTTCCACCTTGCGCTGGTCGAAACTCGAAGCGAACCACACCTCTTCGACCGGCGCGAGACTGCGATGCGCGAAGAGATCGGCGTTGAGCTGCGTGAGGCGCACCACCTGTTGGCCCGCGGCGCCCACCGCGATGTCGGCGGGATGATCCGGCGCGGTCATGTTGAACGCGAAGCGGCCCGTGTTCGCCACGGTGAACGATCCGCCGCCGTAGGGGCGGCCGAGGTCGAGGCCGCCGAGGTGCGACGCGAGGACGGAGGTCGCGCCGGATGTGGTGATGAATCCGATCTTGGTGTCGCCCTGGTCATCGTACTGGAAGAAGAGTCCCTTTCCGTCGCGGCTCCACACGAGACCGCCGGCGTCGCGGTCGAGCTTCGCGGAGATCGAGCGCGAATTCGAGCCGCTGCGATCCATGAGGTAGATCTGCGTGACTTGATAACCCTGATGCTTGTCGTCGAATCCGGTGTAGGCGATGGTCTTGCCGTCGGGCGAGACGACGGGCTCGTTATCGGGGCCGTAACGCGTGGTGAGCGTCTTCACCACGCCGCCCGCCGCGGGTACTTCATAGATCTCGCTGTTGTTCGGCTCATACTCGGCATCGACGCTGCGATTCCCGGAGAAGACGATGGCCGCACCGTCGGGACTCCATTCCGGCGCGCCATCATCCCACGCGCCGTCGGTGATCTGGCGCGCCGTGCCGCCTTCGGCGGGCAGCGCGAAGATGTGCACGTGCCCGCGGCGGAGATAGCCGCGGCCGTCGAAGCGGTACTGCACTTGATCGATGAACTGCACCGGCGGTCCCCAGTCCGCGCCCGCCGGAGGCGCGGGAAGCTGCACGAACGGCTTCGGATCGTCGGGCACGAACATGTCGAACGCGAGCCATTTGCCGTCGGGCGACCACGCGATGGAACGCGGCGCTTCGAGAAGATGCGTGAGCTTCGCCTCGACGCCGGTGTCCATCCAGCGGACGAAGATGTCGCTCTTGCCATCGACCGTGGCGACGAAGAGGAGCTTCGTGCCATCGGGCGACCAGCGCGGGCTGCCGGCCTGCCGCGCGGGGTCGAGCAGCGGCCGGAGATCGGAGCCGTCGGCGTTCACGATCCAGAGCGACGACTTCGTGTTGTCCTTCATGATGTCGAAGCCCTGGCGCTCGAAGACGACGCGCTTGCCGTCAGGCGAGATCTGCGGATCGGCCGCCCACTGGAGCTCGAAGATGTCCTTGAGCGAGAGCTTATCGGAGGCGGCCTTCTGCGCGTGAGCGGACATGGCGCACGCCGCGACCGCGGCGAGAGAGAACAGACGATGGCGCATCAGTGGCTCCTGTGATCGATCAGGTGAGATTCAAATAGTAGGACTTTAGATGCTATGTGGCTAGCTGAACGGCTGGCGCCGCGCGCCCGCGGCTGGCCGCGCGCGGGAACACGTGGATCACGGTTCATGTTTAACGGGATGCGGCGGAGGAAGCGCGGATGCGCTGGATCGCCCCGTGCGCGGAACCGATCTCCGCGACACAAACATGCCGTTGCTATTGTTGTTAACAACAAAGACACAAACATGATTCGGTAGAGCGGCCCCCTCGCACCCAAGGAACGATCCAGCGCATCCGCGCTTCCTCCGCCGTATCCCGTTAAACATGAACCGTGATAGCTGTGTTCCCGCGCGCGGAGCTTTGAGAGCTCTCGGAACTGTAGTAGTCCCACATTGACATGCGCATGAGACTTTCCATAGGATAGCGAATGGCGTACGACACCGGCTCACACGAGGGGTTCACGCGGCGCGCGTTGCTCGAGCGCGGGGCGGCGTTCGCGGCGATGATCACCGCGCCGGCCGGATGGCGCCGGTTCTTCCTCGACTTCTTCGCGCCCAGCCGGCCGTGGTACAACGCGTCGTTCCAGGCCGAGCGCTGGATCAGGCGCAGCGCGGTGCGTGACGCGCGCGGCACCGCGTGGCCGGCGGATCCGCTCAAACCCGACAGCATCAGCACGGACTTGTACAACGGCATGCCGGGCGTCGTGCTGTTCTATCTGGAGATGTACGCCGCCACCAAGGATCCGGCGATGCTCGAGCGCGCCACGAGTGGCGCGGACTATCTCATCGCGACGCTTCCCGCCGACGCGTCGCAGCTCGGCGACGAGGGTGCGGGACTGTACACCGGCGCCGCCGGATTCGCATACGTGCTCGAGCGCACCCACGCCGCGAGCGGGCGCGATGTCTACTACGCTGGGGCGCAGCGCGCGATGTCGCTGCTGCATGCCGCCGCGAAGCCCGCGGGGAACGGCATGGCCTGGAACAGCGTGAACGACATCATCGCCGGGAGTGCGGGCATCGGTCTCACGATGCTCTGGGCGGAGAAAGCGCTCGGCGACGCCAAGGCGCGCGACGCGGCGATCGGCGCGGGGCGGCATCTCGTCGAGGTGGGGATCCCCGAGAAGGGTGGGCTCAAGTGGATGCTCGCGCCGGAAGTGCCGAAACTGTATCCGAACTTCTCGCACGGCACGGGGGGCGTGTCATACTTTCTCGCGACGCTGTACCTCGCGACGAAGGACCGCGCATTCCTCGACGCGGCGATCGCGGGCGCGACGTATCTCGACGCGATCGCGACGCCCACGGGACCCACAGGCAAGAAGGTCTTCCATCACGAGCCCGGCGGCGAGGATCTCTTCTATCTCAGCTGGTGCCATGGGCCGGCGGGCACCGCGCGACTCTATCATCAGCTTGGTGTCGCGACCGGCGACTCGAAGTACACCAGCTATGTGCCGAAGCTCGCGCAGGGGATCATCGACAGCGGCGTGCCCGAGAAACATCCCGATCTCTCGGGCTACTGGAACAACATCTCGCAGTGCTGCGGCAATTCAGGCGTGTGCGAGTTCTTCGTGTCGCTGCACGGGATCACCAAGGAGCGCCGGCATCTCGTATTCGCTGTGACTGTGGCGAACGATACACTCGCGCGCGCGACGCTGGATGGCGACGGCATGAAGTGGGTCCAGGCCGAGAACCGCATCTCGCCCGCGGATGTGGTCGCGCAGACGGGAATGATGCAGGGCGCCGCGGGCGTCGGGACTCTCGCTGCTGCATCTCGACGGCGTGGTGGTGGACCGGCCGCGATTCATCGTGCTGCCGGATAATCCGTTCTAGGCTCTCGCGGCGATCTCTCGCTTCTCCAACCACGCGATGATCGCGGCGAACATGATGTAAGCCGAGAATGCTTCCGCCGCCATCGCCCTATCCGTCGGCGGCGGCGGGCCGAATGAACTGAAGATCTGCACGGCGAACATCACCACACCGAAGATCACGAACTGCGCGCGGCGCCTCACGCCCGTGCTGAAGTACAACCAGAGTCCGCCGAAGAAGACTACGATCTCGAGACCGAGTGACAGAGCGGGCATATTCCACAGCCCGAGTCCGACCTTCGCGCTGTTCCCGTATAGTGGCAGGTCGGGTGTGTGGACGATGAAGTCGAGTACCCAATGCGAGAGGACGGCCGCCGCGACGACCCAACCCGCGCGCGCGGTCGCGCCATGCCAGAATGAGCGGTACACCAACATCGCGCCGAATGACCAGAGGAGTGCGGTGATCAGCCCGTGCGTGTACGGCATGTAGTAGAGGTCGAGCGGATTCGTGCCTGTGAAGCCGGGCGCGATGCGCACCTTCTCGACACCGGCGAACACCAGCACGCTCCACATGACATCGAGCCACTGCACCGCGAGGAAGAGCACCCAGAGCGGCACCGTCGTATCCACCTTCTTCCCCGCGAAGCTTGCACCGTAATGCCCGACGAACATGAATCTCCTCCTAGACGGCTCGAGGCCCCAATGCACGATGCCCGATGTGCGATGCACTATATCGATCCGCGAAATCCCGAATCTCCGCCGAGTGCAGCACACGGCTGCGCACTCCCGCGATCTGCGCTTGCAGCATCGCGCGGCCGAGGTCCTCGCCGCTCACGAAGAGTCGCCGCGAATACTTGAGCAGCGGGAAGAACGGCCGCACGAGCTTGAACGCGAACGGCGTGTTGCCCGAGGGCTTCGCGCCGATCGCCATGGGGCGCCAGCACACGGCCTGAAACACCTCGATGAGATCGCGCTCGGCCTCCGCCTTCACGCGCGCCCACATGAAGCGGCTCTCGAGGCCGGCGCCGTCGCCGCTCAGGTATTGGAATTGCGCCGCCGGGCTGCACTTGCGCAGCGCGTCCGCTGAGATGAGCGGGAAGTCATAGGTGATCCGCCGGTACTCGTCCTCGCCGGACACCTGGCTCACCGAGATCCCAACGCAGAAGAGGCAGACGTCCACGTCCACGAACGCCAACTCGATCGCCGCCGGGTCGCCCAGGTCCGTGTGCACCACGCTGACGAATTTCCGCGAGGGGTCGGTGAGCGGTCTTCGGGTCACGGCGCGCAGCTGCGTGACCACCGGCGACGCGATGCACGCCTCGAACACGGCGCGTCCCGCCATGCCGGTGGCGCCGAAGAGCAGGACTCTCACGTCACCGTCCCTTCGCCGGCTTCTGCTCCTTCGACACGAAGCGGATGGACTTCACGATATTCTCGAATAGCACGTGAGCTTCCTTGGTGTACTGCACCTTGGAGATGTGCAGATCCACCCAGAATCCGTCGTGCACGAACTCAGCGTAGACGTTCTCCTGCTTCACCGGGATCCCGCCGTAGGACGCGATGTAGAACTCGAAGTAGGAGATGTCGCCGATCTTGCCGTCCGACTTGCGCTCGGCGTTCGTCCATTCGGGATTGCCACGCGCCCGCAGACTGTCGCGGCATGCGGCGCTGTCGTGGCACATGACCGCCGGTTGGATGTTGAACGTGATCGTGATGTCACCCGCGCCATCGGTCATGGTGAAATATCCGGAACGTCCGCTGGTATCGACCTTCTGCTCCTGCACGGTGATCCTGCCCTTGGGCAGCGTGAGATACCAGGGCGCCGCGGGGACGGTGAATGACAGGACATCCTGCGCGGGCACCGGCGCGGTCGCGGCGAGCAGCGCGGCGAACGCGAGACACCAGCGAGTGCGGGCGCTCACTTTCCGTTCAGGGAACGGGCCAGGATCATCTTGAGCGTGAGCCGGTCGGATGCGCTCGTGAGTCCCACGCCCACTCCGAACTCGGCATCCCATGTCTTGCCGTAGTGGTCCACCACCGCGAAAAGCTGGTGCGACTGATCGTTCCACGGTTGGATGTCGTGCACCGGGCCATAGTCCGAGTATTCCTCGAGCGCGAACGACCACACGGTGCCCACGTTGTAGTCGATGCGCGCGCAGGGGGCGAAATCGAGATTCTCGAAAGTGGAATAGTCGGTGTCGAAGATCGGATTCACGATGATGTCCACCGGCTTGAGATGCCATGCGAGGATCATTCTGATCTCCGAGGTGAACTCCTTGGGGTCCCAGCGCGGCGCGTTCACGCTGAATTCGAAATTCACGCCGTACGCGAACTTTCGATCGTCGGCGTTCGGCGACACGAACAGCGCGCGCAGCTTGAAGCCATTAAGCCCGAATCCCTCATGCGCATCGAGACTCCAGAGTGGCAGATACAATCCTGCCTCGAACCAATCGGCAACGCCATAGCCGAACTCGGGAACGCCATTCAGCGAGTGGTTCGCGGTCACCGCTCCCGGGAATCCGGGCGTCGTATCGCCGCTCGCTACGAAGTTGGTGTGGAGCGTGATCGTGAGCTCGCCGGGCTTGGCGATGGCGCCGTCGTAGACCTGGATCTCGTCGGTCTGCGCGGTAGCGGACGCGACCGCCGCCAAGAGTGCGCCAGCCGCGAGCACTCGCCTCACATGCGCGCCGTGGCGATGGACGCGCTGATGTTCTGCAGTCCTTCCTCGAACTCTCCCGCCGAGGGCCAGCCGAATCCGACGCGCATGAACCGGTCGTGCTGCTCGAACCAGTGGCCGGGCCCCACGAATGTCGCGTGCGCCCCGTTCAGCGTCTCGTAGAACTTGGGCACGTTCACGCCGGCGTCCTTCCGGATGGCCGGGAACGCCACGACGCCGCCCGCCGGCGCGACCCACTCCATAGCCGGCTCGCGCGCCATGAACGCCGTGAGCGACGCGACGCCGCGCTGTACTGAAGCGGCGATCTTGGGCAGCTCCTGCGTGCGGCGCTTGTACACGCGATAGCCGATCTCCTCATCGAGCACGGCGCCGCAAATGAGCATCTGTTCCTTGGCCGCCAAGAATGTCTCGTTGAGCTCGGTATCGCGCGTCATGAGCCAGCCGATGCGGAGCCCCGGCATGCCGTACGCCTTGGAGAGCGACGCGACGCTGATCACGCGATCGCTCAACGTGGTCGCGAAGGGCCGCGGCGTCGAAACGGTGAGGTCCCGGTAGGTCTCGTCCACGAGCAGATACGCGCCGCGCGCCGATACCGTTTCGACGATCCGCGCCAGCTCCGCCTGATCGAGCACCGTGCCGGTGGGGTTATGCGGATTCGTGATGCTCACGAGCTTCGTACGCGGCGTCATCGCCGCCGCGATGTCGCTGGCGGTGTAGCGGAATCCCTTGTCGAGCGACAGTTCGACGAACGAGATGTCGCATCCGATCGCGCGCGGCGTCTCGATATTGGTCGCGTAGTTGGGCCGCAGCACCACGAGATGATCGCCCGCCGAGAGCAGGCTCGTGGAAACGATGAACAGCGCTCCCGCTGCGCCCGGCGTGAGGAGCACCTGGGACGCCGAGCACCCACTCTCGCCAGCGAGCAACGCCCGCAGCTCCGGATGCCCCCGATGATCGCCATAAAGGAGGATCGTCTTCCCGAGGTCCACGTCGAGCCCAAGATCCCCGAGCACCCGGTCCCGCATTGAACTCTCCGCCAGATTGCAGCGGATGGAGGCGTACCCCATCTCCTCGGGAGACTCGACCTCGATCGGCATCCTTCGATAGCGCATGGACCTCCCGTAGTTGCGCGTCCCGCGGCGAGTCCCGAGCCCCAAGTCCCGCGCCCTACCAATCTGTGGGCTGATAGTCCTTCAGGAACTGCCCCCAGACATGATCTCCGGTCTTGATGCCCGCGATGATCGGATCCACGATGCGCGCCGCCCCGTCCACGATATCGAGCGGCGGATGGAAGCGATGCTCCGCCACCTTCCGCGCCGCGATCTCCACCGGGTCCTCGTCGGTCACCCACCCCGTGTCCACGCTGTTCATGTGGATGCCGTCGTGCTGGTAATCCGTGGCCGCCGTGCGCGTCATCATGTTCAGCGCGGCCTTCGCCATGTTCGTGTGCGGATGCCGCGTGGTCTTGAACTTCCGGTAGAACTGCCCTTCCACCGCCGACACGTTCACGATGTGTTTGTCGCGCTCCGGCGTGCGCGTCATGAGCGGTTTCAAGCGCGCATTGAAGATGAACGGCGCCACCGCGTTCACGAGATGCACCTCGAGCAGTTCCACGCTCGGCACTTCGGCCATGAGCAGGCGCCAGGAGTTTCGCTCGCGCAGGTCCACCTGCTGCAGGTCCTGGTCGAGCCGCCCCTCGGGGAAGAGCGCCTTCTGCGCCTCGCGCTCCTCGGGCAACAGTTTGAGCTGCGACAGTTCCGCCGCGTGCGTAATGCCCGCGACATCGGTCAGCCTCCGATCCGTCGGCACCGCCGCGGTACCCGTCCCCTCCGACTCGGGCAGCATGTGATAGCCGCGCAGCCCCTCGTACGCGCCGAGCAATTTGCGCACCTCGCGCGACATGTCGCGCAGCGCCGCCTTCTCACCCGCCATCATGTGCTCGTAGAAATCCGGCGGACGGCGCACGGTCTGGCACGCGTTGTTCACGATGAAATCCAGCCGGTCGCGCGTCGTGAGCATCTCGTGACAGAACGCTTCCACGCTCGGCGTGTGCCGCAGGTCGAGACCGAAGATCTCGAGGCGATCGCCCCACTCCGCGAAATCCGGCTCCTTCGCATAGCGCTGCGCCGAGTCGCGCGGAAAGCGCGTCGTGACGATCAGCCGCGCGCCGCAGCGCAGCAGCTTGAGTCCGGCCTGGTAGCCGATCTTCACGCGTCCGCCGGTGAGCAGCGCCACGCGGCCGCGCAGGTCGGCGAGCTCCGTGCGCTTCTCGAAATTGAACTCCGCGCACGTGGGGCAGAGCTGATCGTAGAAGTGGTGCAGTTTCGTGAACTTCTTCTTGCAGACGTAGCAATGCTGCGGATCGAGCGCCTCGCGGAATTCGGGCTCGGCGTCCATGTCCTGCTGTGTGAATCCCTCGGGCGGGAAGACGTTGGGCGTGGTGAACACCGTCTGGCGCCGCAGCGTGCGGATGCCGGTCGCGTGGAGCGACTTGTCCTCCTTCTTGATGCGCTCGGCTTTGCGCCGGCGCGTCGTGGCGCGCACCATCTGCCGGCGCGCATTCGCGTCGGGATGGTAGACCTGCCCCACCGCGTGCAGCAGGCGTCTCCGTTCCTCGGCCGGAATGCCCACGAGCACGCCCCGATCGGCGATGATCTGCTCGAGCAGCTCCGTGGTGCTGCGCAAGCGCGCGAGGAGTTCGGCGTCCGTGTCGCCGGCGGGCGGTTCTTTCTTCTTCGTCATTAAGAGGTAGTTTAGTCCGCGAACGGACGACGCGGAACGGGAGACGGCCATGGTCACGGCTCCGGTCTCGCGGTATCGCCATATCTTAACAACTGCTTTGACAGGATTTACATGATGAGAATGATTGAACGGCGCAGTTCAATCACATTCATCATGTTAATCCTGTCAAAGCAGTTGTATCAGTTCGTTAGCTCGAAACACGCCATCCAATCAGGAGCCGACCGATGACCCGCTCGCTCTCGATCGTCGCCATCGCTTTTCCTGTTCGTCATGTCCGCGAACGCTCAATTCGGATTGCCGACGCCGAAGTTGCCGAGCACGCCGACGGCCAGCACGCCGAGCGCGAAGCCGCCCAAGTGCGACGCGGGCGCGCCGACGGTCACCGACGATCTCGTCGCACGCTACATGAAGGCGCTCCAGGCGCGCGACTCGATGATGGGCGTGATCGCGAAAGAGAATTCGCCCACGGGACAGTACTACGCCGCGCTGATGCAGCAGCGGAGCCTCCAACGGCGCGAGTACGACTTCGACAACCAGACGGGCCCCGACTGGGACAAGTATCTGGCGCTGCAGAAACGCGTGCAATCGGGCGACACCTCGGCGGCGCGGCAGATGCAGGGCGTGAAACCGGATCCTCAATCGGTGACGCTGCCGCACCTCCCGTGGGAAACTCAGAAGGCGGGCAACGATCGACTGGATGTGGCCGCCGAGCATGCCGGCGATTTCGACTATTGCGGCTGGACCGCCGTCGTGGATGTGATGCCGATGCTCGTGAACGCGCTCGCGACGAACCCGAACGCCACCAGCCAGCAGATCTCGGCGTGGGGACATCCGAATGGATTCTCGGCGGCGGAGATCGCCGCGGTGAAGGCACACCGCATTGAACTCGCGCAACTGCTCGGTGTGCGATACAAGACCGATGCCATGATCGCGGCCCAGAACGCGCCGCCCCCGGCGGCGGCGATGCCGGCGGGCGCCGCCGCGGCGTCGGGCGTCGGCTCGATGACGTTCGCCGCCTGCTTCCAGAAGGAATCGAAGGCGGCGCAGGACTATGCCGCGGCACACAAGGCCGACATGGAAGCCGCGCAGAAGGCGGGCGACACGGCGAAGCTGATGCAATACGCGCAGACAATGTCGCAGCTGCAGAACGCGGCGATGGCGAAGTGCAAGGCGGCGGCGAAGTAGGCACCGCATGATCGGCCGGCGCTTCCTGATCCTGGCGGCGCTGCTGCCGTCGCTCGGCGCGCCGCCGAGCGGCGCGGCGCTGGGCGTGCGCGACACGAAAGGAGTGTGGGTCACGTGGTGGCGCGCGCAGGATGCGCCGGCGCGGTGGACGGCGGCCGATCCGGCCGTGAGCGCAGCGCTCGAGTGGAAGGAAGGGGCATCGGGCGTGCGGTGGGCGGAACTGGAACTCGCCGGCAGCGGCGAAGCGTGGCGCACGCGCGTGGTGGTCGCGCACATCGATCCGCGTCGCGTGGCGCTGGGATTGGCGAATGGCGCCGCGCCGGATGGCGGCGTGGGAACGTGGACGATCGATGCGGCGCCACCGGAGGCTGTCGTCGCGTTCAACGCCGGCCAATTCGCGGGCGGCGCGGTATGGGGATGGGTCGTCCACGACGGCGTCGAGTACCGTGCGCCCGGTGCGGGCCCGCTCGCGAGCGCGGTGATCATTGACTCCGCGGGGAACGTCACGTTCGAGAACGATGCGAGCGTCGCGATGCGCCGGCTGCGCGGCACCGCCGATCACCCCGCGGGCGTGCGCGAAGCATTCCAGTCGTATCCCACGCTCCTCGAGAGTGGCGGCGAAGTGCCGCGACTATTGCGCGAGACCACCGGGCTCATCGATCTCGAACATCGCGATGCGCGCCTGGCGATCGGCCAGCTGGCCGACGGCACGATCGTCGTGGCGCTCACGCGATTCGATGCGCTGGGCACATCGCTTGGAGGCATCCCCTTCGGCCTCACGATCCCGGAGACCGCCGCGCTCATGGGCGCGCTCGGCTGCCGTAGAGCGGTCGCGCTCGACGGCGGGGTATCGGCGCAGCTGCGCATTGTTGGAGCGGATGGCGCCGTATATGCGTGGCACGGCCTGAGACGTGTGCCACTGGCGCTCACCGCGGAGCCTATCAAGTAGAACTGCTTTGACAGGATTAACATGATGAACATGATTGAACCACGCCGTTCAATCATGATCATCATGTCAATCCTGTCATGAAGCAGTTGCCGTAGCTACTTAACGCGGCACGTGTGATTCGATAAGCTTCTTCATCACCCTCACCCGAATCCCGTCTGATGCCCGACATCGGTTATTACCATCCGCAGATCGTTCATTTCGTGATCGCCGGCCTCTCGCTCGGCATCCTGTTCCGGGTGGTGTCCGTGACCGGCAAGCTGCCGTGGACCGACCGGGCGGCGACCACGGTGCTCCTCATCGGCACTGTGGCGGCGGTGTTCGCCGTCCAGTCCGGCACGGACACGCATCAACTCTCCGAGCGCATTCCGGGCGCGGCGGCGGCGGTACAAGCGCATGAGGATGCGGGCAAGGATCTTCGGAACCTTTTCCTCGTGATCGCGGCGATCGAGCTCCTCGCGCTCGTGCCGGCGCTCGCGAAGTGGAAGCGGTGGATCATCATGGCGTCGGCACTGCTCTGTTTGTGGGGCGCCTACGAGGTCTATGATGTCGGGCGGCTGGGCGGCGTTGTGGTCTACTCGTACGCCGGCGGCGTGGGCGAGCGCACCCAGGACACCACCGACGTGAATCACACCATTGTCGCCGCGCTGTACAACCGGGCGCTGCTCGACCGCGATCAAAAGAACACGGCCGCGGCCGCGCAGGAATTCGAGGAACTCGCGCGCCGTTTCCCCAACGACCAGCAGATCCAGCTCGCGTACGCGCAGTCGCTCATTATGGACAAAAAGGATGGCGCCGCCGCGATGGCCGTGCTCGCGAAGCTCCCCACGCCCGCCGACAGCTCCCGCATGTGGGGCCGCTACCAGTCGACGAAAGCGGATGCATTCATCGCGATGGGCCAAAAGGATTCGGCGAGGGTGATTCTCACCGCACTCGTGGCGAGGTTCCCTCAAAGCCAGCGGATGAAGGACAAACTCGCTAGCCTGAAGTGAGGGCCCATTGACACGATTTCTATCTTGCAGATAAGCCCCATGGCGGGCCGTTGTAGTCTAACGTCTAGATCTAACGTCTAAGTCTGCCCTTTATGTCCATACGTCCAGTCAAACGGATCATAGAATCCAAGCCCACGATGGAAGGCGCGGGCGTTCGTCTCCGCCGCGCCTTCGGATTCGGTGACACCGAAGAGTACGACCCGTTCCTCTTGCTCGACGATTTCCGAAATGAGAATCCCGCCGACTATCTCGCGGGGTTCCCCTGGCACCCGCATCGCGGCATCGAGACCATCACCTACGTGCTCGCCGGTTCCGTCGAGCATGGCGACAGTCTCGGCAATCGCGGCAGCCTCGGCGCCGGCGACGTGCAATGGATGACCGCGGGGCGCGGCATCATGCACCAGGAGATGCCGCAGGGCGATGCGAAAGGACGCATGCACGGCTTCCAGCTGTGGGCGAATCTGCCGTCGTCGCTCAAGATGACGCACCCGCGCTATCAGGACATCTTCGCGAAGGACATTCCCGAAGTCACCGACGATGACGGCACGCACGTGCGCGTGGTGGTCGGCGATTTCTGGGGAAAGAAGGGACCGGTGGAGGGCGTCGCCGCTGAACCGCGCTACCTCGACGTTTGGGTGCCGCCCGGCAAGAAGAAATCGCTCAAGGTAGAGCGTGGCGCGCACGCGTTCGCATATGTGTTCGAGGGCGACGGAAAGTTCCGCGACGCTTCGGCGCCGCGCGCGATCGAGACCGAGCAGGTCGGCACGCTCGTGACGCCCGGCGAGGCGAAGCGCGCGGATGAGGATTTCGCACAGGACCGCAACCTCGTGCTCTTCGGCAGCGGCGACGAGATCACCGTGCAGGCCGGCGAGCGCGGCATCCGCTTTCTGCTCGTGAGCGGCAAGCCGATCGAAGAGCCCGTGGCTTGGTATGGGCCGATCGTGATGAATACGGAACAGGAACTGAGGAAAGCCTTGAGCGACCTTAGGGATGGGACGTTCATTGAGGCGCCGTGATGCAGGCAACCTCGACTGGCCCAGCGTCGTAACTGCAGACTTAGACTCTAGACTTAGACGTTAGAAGGCGTGGGTAGTGCGTAGTCTAACGTCTCAGTCTAACGTCTAAGTCTGCTCTTCCGACACGATCCGCTCGTATGCCGGGATCGTCAAGAAATCTGCGAACTCTGGCGCCAAGGACAGCGACACGAACATCTCCCGCGCCTCGGCGAATTTCCCGCCGGCGAAGTCGCGCGTCTCCTCTTCGACGATCGCATTGAAGCGCGTGGCGGTGAGTGGGGCGTCTCCCACCGTGACCCCGTGCTTCAGCCACTGCCACACCAGCGCGCGGCTGATCTCGGCGGTCGCGGCGTCTTCCATGAGATCGTAGAGCGGCACGCAGCCGACGCCGCGCAGCCAGGCCTCGATGTACTGGATGCCGACGCGCACATCGTGCCGAAGGCCCGCCTCGGTGCGCGTGCCCGCGGGCACACTGAGGAGATCGGAGACGGACGACTTCACGTCCTCACGCAGTTTCCCGATCTGGTTCGGGCCGGGCATCGCGGCGTCGAAGATCTCCATCGCTACAGGCACGAGCCCCGGGTGTGCGACCCATGTGCCGTCGTGGCCGTCGCCGGCTTCGCGTTTCTTGTCCGCACGCACGCGGTCGAGCGCCGCCTCGTTGCGCGCGGGATCGTTCTTGATCGGGATCTGCGCCGCCATGCCGCCCATCGCG
This sequence comes from uncultured Gemmatimonadaceae bacterium, assembly GCA_963716745.1. Lineage (GTDB taxonomy): Bacteria > Gemmatimonadota > Gemmatimonadetes > Gemmatimonadales > Gemmatimonadaceae > DATKOH01. The sequence continues at coordinate 2,256,240 of OY970320.1, read as the reverse complement.
TGCACGCCACGGTGGTGGCAGGTGCGGATGAGGAGCTGCGAGTACGCGCGCAAGAATCCCTTGTCCATCGTGATCTGCGCGCGGTCGGGTAGGATCGCGGCGCTGCTCGCGCGATGCTTCTTGATGAACGAGAAGATGTAATCCCAGCGACCGCAGTTCAGGCCGGCGGCGTGCTGGCGCAGCTCGTGCAGGATCTCGTCCATCTCGAACGCGGCGGGCAGCGTCTCGATGAGCACCGTCGCGCGGATCGTTCCGAGTGGCACGCCGAGTGCGCGCTGCGCCTGGATGAATACGTCGTTCCAGAGCCGCGCTTCGAGATGGCTCTCGAGCTTGGGGAGATAGAAGTACGGCGCCGTAGCGCGTTCGAGGAGCGCCTTGGCATTATGGAAGAAGTACAATCCAAAATCGAAGAGCGCGCCCGGCGCAGGCTCGCCGTCCACCATGAAGTGCGCTTCCGGTAAATGCAGTCCGCGCGGGCGCACCATGAGCACGGCGGTCTTCGCACTGAGCGCGTACTGCTTGCCGCCAGCTTCGAACGTGATCGTGCGGCGCACGGCGTCGTACAGGTTCTGCTGGCCGGCGATGAGATTCGCCCACGTGGGCGTCGTGGAATCCTCGAAGTCCGCCATGAACACGCGCGCGCCGGAGTTGAGCGCGTTGATCACCATCTTGCGATCCACGGGACCCGTGATCTCCACGCGGCGGTCGCGCAGGTCGGCGGGGATCGGCGCACATGTCCATTCACTCTCGCGCACCGTGCGCGTGCTCTCGAGGAAATCGAGGATCGGCTGCCCGGCGGCCGCGCGCGCATCCATCTCTCTCGCTCGCTCGGCGCGGCGCGTGAGGAGCTTGGCCAGCGTTGGGCGGTGCGTGCGCACCAGCTCGGTGACGAATTCGATCGCCGCCGGCGACAGGATGGGTCCCGTGCGCCAGCGCGGCGCTCCGCCCACGACGATGCTGCGCGTGCGCCGCGGGCTCACGTGTCACCCGGTTCGAATGGTGGATGGATCAAGATGTCGAAGCCCAGGAAGAGCGTCTTGGAATAGGGATAAAAGAATATCGGGAAGGCGACCATCAGCGCCGCGCCAACATACGTGATGACTGCCCATGGTGGCGAGGGCCACGTGGCCAGCAACGCGCCGAGGAACCCGAGCACGAACAGCAAGAGCGACGCGCCGATGTTGATCATGTACGCGCCCACCTGGTATCCCTCCTCGCCGCGCTCGAGCGCGAGCCCGCAGTGCATGCAGCCGGGCGTCATGTGGAACCAGTCGACGAAGATGGGCTGGGCGCCGCAGTTGGGACATCTACGGCGGAGAGCCCTTGAGAGAACCTTCGAGATCGTCGGCGGAGGCGGCATTCTGAGTCGTACCTGCAGACTGAGACGTTAGACTAAGACGTTAGACTACTCACTGCTCGCGCATTCTAAGTCTAAGTCTAACGTCTCAGTCTGTAGTTGAACTTGCGCTCCCCGCGCGCCATAATGACCTCCCCTCGACACACCCGAGCCATGCTGAAATTCTCGCGCGCGCTCTCCGTTCTCGCCGCTCTCTCCCTCGCGGCTTCCTGCCGCCACACAACAACAGCCCGCTTCGTCCGGCCCTGCCACGATCGCGTCCAAGACCAGCGGCATGGAGAAGCGCGACGGCTTCATTCCCCTCTACCTCGACGAGAAGAACGGGAAGATCCTGCTCGAGCTGCCGCGCGACTCGATGCGTTTCCTCCTCTTCGCACAGGAAGCCACTGGGCTTGGCTCCAATCCGCTTGGCTTCGATCGCGGCGCGGCAGACGACGACCGCGTCGTGCACGTGCAGCGCACCGGCGATCGCCTGCTGCTCGTCGTCGAGAATTGGAAATACCGCAGCTCGCTCGGCGCGAATTCGCCCAATGGCGAGTCGGTGATGGAATCGTTCCCGCCGAGCACCATGGCGAGCATGCCGGTACTCGCGAGCGAGAACGGGCGGATCCTCGTGGATGCAACTGATCTGTTCGTGCGCGACTGGCTCTCGGTTGGCGAGCGGCTGCAGAGCGAGCACGAGGGGAATTACTCGCTGTCGAAGGACCGCTCGAGCGTGTACACACCGTTCACGAAGGCATTTCCCGACAACACCGAGATCGACATCGCGCAGACGTTCGTCGCGAACGGCACGCCGGGTAACACCGTGAGCCAGGTCGCGGCCGACGGGCGCGCGTTCACGCTGCGCGTGCACTACAGCCTCGTGCGTCTGCCGAACGATGAGTACCGCCCTCGCGTCGCCGACCCGCGCATCGGATTCTTCGGCGTGGATTTCAAGGACTTCGGCCAGCCCGTGCAGGGCCGGCTCGACGTGCACTGGATCTCGCGCTTCCGCCTCGAGCGCACGAACCCGAACGATCCGAACAGCCCGATCAAGAATCCGATCGTCTACTACATCGACCCCGCGATCCCGGAGCCGATGCACTCGGCGTCGGTCACGGGCGCGAAGTTCTGGAGCGAGGCGTTCGACCGTGCGGGGCTCAAGGGCGGCTTCGTCGTGAGAGATCTTCCCGCCGGCGCCGATCCCATGGATGTGCGCTACAACATGGTGCTCTGGATCAATCGCAACGAGCGCGGCTGGAGCTTCGGCGGATCGCTCGGCGATCCGCGCACCGGCGAGAATCTCAAGGGCGTCGCGCACATGGATTCGCACCGGAATCGCACCGCGTACAATCTCTACGCTGCGCTTATGGGAGCCGATCCATCGCCGGCGGATACGCACTTCGTGCTCGGCCGCGTGCGCCAGGTCACGGCGCACGAGATCGGGCACACGCTGGGGATGGCGCACAATTACATCGCGAGCACGTACGAGCGCGGATCCGTCATGGATTATCCAGCGCCGCGCATCATGCTCGACGCGAAGGGCGCCGTGGATGTAAGCCAGGCGTACGCGATGGGCCCGGGAGATTACGATGTGTGGGCCATCCGGTGGGGCTACGGCATTTTCCCCGCGGCGAGCGAAGCGGACTCGCTCAAGGCGATCATGACCGAGGGATTGAAGAAGGGATACCTGTACCTTACCGACCAGGATGCGCGCCCGGATTTCAGCTCCGACCCGCGCACGAATCTCTGGGACGACGCCGCGACGGCCACGCTCTTCCTTCAGCGCCAGATGGATGTGCGGCGCGTGGCGATGAAGGAGTTCGGGCTCCGCAACATTCGCGAGGGCGAAGCGGTGGCGCTGCTGCACGACCGGTTCGTGCCGCTCTATCTCTTCCATCGCTTCGGCATCAGCGCCACCGCGCGTACGCTCGGCGGCATGGAATATTCATTCGCCGTGCGTGGCGACGGCGAGAACGCGACGCGGCTCATCGATCCCACGCGGCAACGCGCGGCGCTCAAGATGCTGGTGGGCGCCCTGTCACCGAGTGAGCTCGCGATCCCCGACACCATTCTGCGGCTGCTCGCCCCAGCCCCGCCGGGCTACGGCGGCGGTGTGGAGAGCTTCGCGAGCCGCACGCGGCCGGCGTTCGACGAGTTCGGCGCCGCGCGCACGCTCGCGCAGATGATCATCGACAACGTGCTGCAGAAGGACCGCGCGGCGCGCTTGGTGGAGTTCGCGCCGCACCAGACCAATCCGCTCACGCTGAGCGAGACCATCGACGCGCTCGCCGCGGCGACGCTCACGAAGAGTGGCACCGACCCCAAGAGCGAGGCGCTGCTCAAGGTCTCGCGCCGAGCGCTGGTGGACCGCGTGATGCTGCTCGCGGCCGATTCCACCGCGCTCGGTCAGGTGCGCGCGATCGCGGCGTACAAGCTGGGCGCGTGGAAGACCATGGCGAAAACGCGGTCCGCCACGGGCAGCGTGGAGGACCGCGCTTTCTGGTCGCTCATCGCGAGCGACATCGCGCACTATCAGGAGGAGGGCACCCTCCCGTCATTCACGCCGGCGCTGCGCGCGCCGCCGGGCGATCCCTTCGGCGAGGACGAGGACGCGATCTACTAATGCGTGATGTGCCCGCTCACGAGGAGCACCGGCGTCGTTCCCGAGCGCGGGTGCAGCTGCCCGCTTGAGACCGCGCTGGCGGCGGTCACGCCGTCGGCCACCGTGAAGTAGCAGCGGTAATCCGTCGCCTCGCCCGGCGCGTGTCCTGAGCGCATCGTGACCGCCACGCTCACCGTGGCGTTGAAGTTCCCGCTCGCCGGGATCGAGATCGGCGTGCGTCCGGTGCCTAGCTCCGTGGTTCCCGTGAGCACCACGCAGTAGATGGACTGCGACGAGCCGACGTATGTGGACGGCTGCTGGTAGTCCTGCAGATTCACCGGCACATTGAAGGTGAAGTCGGCGAAGAAGGCGTGGTGCGCGAGCAGCAGCGCGGGAACGACGAGCAGGGTTTTCATGGTGGGGTTCCGCCGCTAGTGTGAAGGATTTCCGGTGAAGGAGATCGGGTCGGTCGTGATGGTCGTTGGGCCGGTGTGTACGCCGATGAACGTGATCGCGGGCGTCATGATGCCTTTGCCCCCGACGCCTCCGATGAACGAGATCGCGGGCGTGTTTATCGCGACTCCGCCGGAAGGATTCCCGGCGAACGTGATCGCCGGCGTCGTGATCGCCCGGCCGCCGGCCCCCGCGCCAAAGAACGTGATCGCCGGCGTGGTGATGACGCGCGCGACCGGCACCTTCATCATCGTCGTAGGCGCTGGCGCCATCGTCTTCACCGGCGACGCGACTGCGGGTTTCATCGGCGCCGCGACCTTCGGCTGCTGCGCGGGCGCACGCGGCGCGATCAGGAGGGCGAGCGCGCCGAGCGCGGCGGAGGCCCTCATCAATGCGAACTCGTGCCGGGGATCGGCGTCCACGTGGCGCTCCCAAGGTAGAACGGCTGGCCCGGCGAGAGCGGGAACACGGGCGGTGTTGTTGCGCCGTTCGCGAAATAGGTCGCCGGCGCGCCGCGCTCGGTCCCGGAGAATTGCGCTGTGCACGAGTAGAAGCGTGCGAGCGACGGATCCTTTCCCGGCAGCGCGTTGAACGAGATCGTGACGCTCGCCTGGGTCGAGCCGCCCGGAGGCGGTGATGTCGCCGGGTGCACCACCACCGTCGCGGCGCCGTAGCCGATCTCGTTCGTCATGTTACTCACGTCGGCGGGCATCACGTAACAGCTGATGCCCATCCGCGTGACGTTCGACGGGATCCCCTTCACCTTGAGCGGAATCGTGATCGTGAAGTCACTCGGTCCAGAAGTCGAACTGCCGGCTTGCGCAGACGCGGCGATCGTCGCACCCGTGAGCAGCACGGCAACACTGAGGATCCTCATGGGACAGCCCTCCAGGATCGGGGATTCATCTATGGGCTTCCGGTGCCGGTGATCGTGAACGGCTGAGTCGTGAACGCGATGTTCGCGGGCGGGCGGGTCGCCGAGGCATCGAGAGCACCGGTGCCCGTGAGCGTGATCATTGGCGCGGTCCACGCCAACGCGGGGTGTGTCGCGGGCGTGTAGACGCCGGTGCCCGTGAGGGTGAACTGCGGCGTGGTGATCGCGATCGTCGGGTGCGTGCTGCCACTGCTCTTCGGCGGGGGCGCTGCCGGCGGTGTGATGCCGGTCTTCACCGGCGGAGCGCCAGCGGCGACCGCCGCCGGAACGGCGTGCTGCGGCGTGACGCTCGGCGTCATGCCCGCGGGCTTCTGGACCGTCGTGGCAACCGAACTCATCGCCATTGATTGCGGGATCTTCGCGCCGCAGCTCGAGAGCGGACCCACGATACCGACGAGCGCCTTGCACGTGCCGCTCGGATCGTTGGCCGGACCCTTCCCCGTGCAGTGTGTCGTGGTGCACGACCACTCCACGCCGCCGGCCTTGAACGCATTCCGCGCCGCGCGCGCCGGGCTCGCGAGCACGGCGTCGAACGTGAGAGACGCGCTCGTCGCACCGTTCTTGGGGCTCGCTTGTGCCACAACCGCCGGAGAATTCACGGCCACCAATAAAACAACGCCGGCTACTCCATGGAATCGCATCGCGACCCTCCATAGTTCCCGACTCGGCGAACATAGATGCGCCGGGACAGCCCGTCAACGTGGTGCGGCGCGCGGGTTGACACCTCAACCCTTGCGGCGGCACGATTGGGTCAGACCACTCCCATGGAGCGTCGCATGCGTCCCCTGTTCACCCTTCCACTGGCACTCGGTCTGCTCATCCTAACCCGCGCAACGCCGCCGGCGCCCGATGATGCCGCCACGGTCGCCGTCGCTCGACACCAAGTACCAGGCCGCGGTGAAGGCCAATGACGCCGATGGCATGGCCGCGATCCTCGCCGATGATTTCATCCTCGTCACCGGGCGCGGCGCGGTGTTCACACGTGCCGAGCTGCTCGAGGCCGCGCGCCAGAAGAGCACGATCTACGAGCATCAGGAGGACACGCTGCAGAAGGTGCGCGTCTGGGGGAACACCGCGGTGGTCACCGCGCTGCTCTGGGAGAAAGGCACTACAGGAGGCAATGCGTTCGACAAGAAACTCTGGTTCAGCGATGTGTACGTTCGCACTCCGAACGGATGGAGCTACGTGTTCGGACAGGCGTCGATGGCGCTGCCCTAGGTCCGCAGACTCAGCACCTTAAGCCTCGCCGTACACTCCGCCACTCCAGGTTGCACGTTGGCGTCGGCGTACAGTTCCAGCGCCTCCTGCCACAGCGCGCGCGCTTCCTCGGCCGGCCCGAAGTCGCTCTTCAACACCGCCATGCTCCGGATTGCGTTCGCCAGATCGAGCGGCTTGGTGCGGCCCGCGTTCCGGTACAGCACGATAGACTCGCGATACGCCAGTTCGGCGGCGGTGGTGCGTTCCGCCTCGTAGTGCACGTCGCCCAGATGCCGCATGGTGTGCGCGAGCCGCAACGGATCGTCCACGCCGCTCAGGATCGCGACCGCCTCCTCATAGTGCCCGCGTGCCGCGTCGGCGTTCCGCAGGCGGCGTTCCAATTCGCCGAGGTCGCGCAGGACGTCGGCCAATTCGCTCGGCACGTTCTTCTCGCGCAGCTGCGCCGCGGCGTCGCGCAGGTCACGGCGAGCGTCCTCCAGCCGGTTCTCGCGCTTCGCATGCAGCGCTTCGAGCAGCAGGTCCTGGACTCGCATGCTGTAAGATGGCGGCCGCCGGCGACCGGCGCTACGTTACCTCGATGCGAAATTCACGCTCCGCGCCCGCTCGCCGCGCCGCGATCGCGCTCGCGATCGTGCTCGCCTTACCGCTCGCGGCGCAGGGCTATAGCTACGACCTCACCACGACCGTCACGCGCGCGGATCGCGCGACCGGCAAGGACACCACGGTCACCTTCCTGCGGGCGCACGGGCAATTCGCCAGCGGCGTGTCGCGCCTCGACTTCTCCGAATCGATGAACCGGGCCAGCATGATGGGCGCCGGCAACTTCATGATCTCGAATAGCGCCGCTCGCACGGTGACTTTCGTGGACCCCTCGAAGCGACAGTACATGCAGCTCGACCTCGCTGAACTCTCCCGGGACGCGAGCAATGCGATGAAGGCCGCGCCGAGCATGGTGTCGATGAAAGTCACCGACGTGCATGTGAGCATGGAGCCGCTCGGCGCCGGCGAGAAGATCGAGGGCTACTCGACCCTCAAGTATCGCCTCACCGAGAGCTACACCATGGACCTCACGATGATGGGCAATGAGACGAAGACGCCCACGCACACCACCTCCGACATCTGGATCGCGCCCGCGCTGAACGCACTGATGAATCCGTCGGCGCGGCCCGATGTGGGAAAGATCGCGGAAGCGACCGGCCCGATGGCGCCGCTCACGAGCGCGATCATCAAGGCGTATGCGAACGTGAAGCCCGGCGTGATGATGAAACGCGTCAGTACTTCGGTGAGCACGCAGAGTGGCAAGACACACACGAGCACCACGACGACGCTCATCTCGAACGTGAAGAAGGGGCCGATCCCCGCCAGCGTGTTCGAAGTGCCGGCCGGTTATACCAAGGTGGATCGCGGCGCGCCCACGCGGCCGCCGCCGCCGAAGTGACCTCCAACCCCAGGAGCACACGATGAACGCAGCCCAGGGAGCGCTGATGGCGCGCGCGAAGAACATCATCCTCCAGCCGCGCTCCGAATGGCCGGTGATCGACGGCGAGAGCGCCACGGTCCAGTCGCTCTACATGGGCTACATCGTCCCGCTCTCGGCGATCGGGCCGATCGCCGGGCTGATCGGGATGTCGCTCTTCGGTGTCCCCATGCCGTTCGTCGGCACGATCCACATTCCCTTCATGACGGCGCTCACCGGCGCCGTCATCCGCTACGTGCTCGGCCTCTGCACCGTGTACGTGCTCGCGATGATCGTGGACGCGCTCGCGCCGACGTTCGGCGGCACGAAGAACATGGTGCAGGCGCTCAAGGTGTGCGCGTACGCGAGCACCGCTGGCTGGCTCGCGGGGATCTTCGGCATCATTCCCGCGCTCGGGATCCTCGCGCTGCTCGGACTCTACAGTCTGTACCTCATCTATCTCGGGCTGCCGGTCCTGATGAAGGTGCCGGAAGACAAGGCGATGGGCTACACGATCACCGTCATCATTGCCGCGGTCGTTCTCTTCGTGGTGGTCGGCGTCATCGTGTCGAGACTGGCGGGGTACTCGTCGGCAATGTCGACTGGGACCTAGCGCGCTGTTCGGTCAACCACCATCTGTGCCGCGATAACATCTTCGACGGCCAGCCCGTTGGACTTGAAGATCACGATGGCGCCCGGCGGGATCGTGGCGGTGCCCTCGAAGATCTCGCCTACCTCGGCGTGGATCGGCGCGCGCGTCTGGATGATGTCGCCGGCTTCGGCGAGCGACGCTTCGCGTGAATCGACCACGATCACGTTGGACATCGCGTCGTCGTCCACTTCGCGCCATTCGGGCATTGGTGCCCCGATCGACGCGACGAACGCGCCGGGCTTGAGCCACGCGCCCTCGAGTATGGCCGTGCGTGTGGCAGTCGCGCACACGATGATGTCTGCGCCGCGTACGGCCTGTTCGGCGCTCAGCGCTGTCGCACCGTAGCGCGCCGCGAATCGCGCGGCGTGCCCGGGCGTGCGGCTCCATACGCGCACCTCGCGGAACTTCCGGATGCTCGACATCGCTTCGAAGTGCGTACCCGCTTCTACCCCGCTGCCGAGCATCGCGAGGATCGCTGCGTCGCGCGGCGCGATCGCGTCGGCCACCGCGGCCGACACGGCGGCCGTGCGCATCGCGGTGAGGAAGGTGCCATCTACCACTGCGAGCGGCGCGCCGGTCTGCGGATCCACGAGCAGCACCGTGGCCATCACCGTAGGGATCGCGGTGCCGGCGTTCTTGGCGTAGAGACTCACGAGTTTGACGCCCGCGGCGCGCTCGGAGGCGGCGGGCATCGCGCCGAGGTGGCGCTGGCCGGCCTCGAGCGTGAGCCAGCTGCGCGTGGGCTGCACGACTCTTCCGGCGGAGAAATCGGCGAGGGCGCGCCGCATCGCGGGAATGAGTTCGTCCCAGCGAAGCGCGGCGCGGACATCCGATTCGGAGAGGACGGCGATCACGTCAGCCCTCCACGCGCTTCCATCCTCCGTCGGGCCTCATCTCCCAGCGCGCTCCGGTCGCATCGAGCCACTCGCCGGCGGGTTCGTCGGGCTTCTCGTCGGAGCCGAAGCGCAGCACGTTGCCGTCGATATCCTCCACCTGCATCTCGAAGGCCCACGGATAGTTCGTGGCGGGGTGCCGGATCTTCGCGCCGCGCGCCAGCAACTCGTTCTCGAGCGCGCTGGCGTCGCTCACGCCGATCCACACCCATCCGCCGGCGTGTCCCTGGTCGCCCTCGCAGATCATGATGTGGCATTTCCCGCGGCTCACGCCGGCCATGATCCCGCGGTCGTGCCAGTCCACGGAGAAGCCGAGCACTTTGGCGTAGTGATCGACACTCGCGGCGAGATCGCGGACGCGAAGGATCGGCACGGCGCCGTGAAAGGTGATGATCATGTCACACGCTCTGGGTCGCGTTCACGGCGGAAAATTGACGGCGCTGTAACCCACATACGCGAGCGCCGGGCTGTTCAGGTCAACGATGTTCGCCGTCAGGTCGGTCGTGAATCGCGCCTGGTAAGTGGCTTCATCGATGAGTACTTGCAGGATCGGCTGCGAGGACGCTCTCACGATGCTGTTGTACGGATCGTCCCCATGATCGAGATACTTCCCTTCAGTGAGAAAGCACGCCAGCTCGTGGCCGGCGACCCAGATCGGCTGCACCGGGATGTTCACCGCCCGAAGGATCGCGTTCAGGAATCCGACCGTGCCGTGGCATCCCATCGTGTAGCATGCCGGCCCCAGGCCAGGATTCGCGGAGTCGATCGTGCCACCGGTCACGCGCGAGATGGGAGGGAAGCCGCGATAGTGCCACACATTGTCGCACGTTCCGAAATTCTCAGCCCCGTAGAAATGGACCAAATGCTGGCGCGCCCATTCCAACACGAGGCCGATCGTCTCGATCTTCGATGCCCCGATGAGGTTGTTCTGCTTGAGAAAGCGATAACTCCATTCGGGGGGCGCGAAGGCCGTTTGCGGACGATTGTCGGCCCGGAGTGCCGGAACATACACGTCGTATGTGCCCATCCAGAATTCGCCGGAGGGCATGAGCCACGCCATTGTCGTACTGTCGAACACGTAGCGCAACTCGAGCGCGTTGTACGCAGCGATCTTCCACGGGAAGAGGTTCGTGAGCTCGGCCGCCAACGCGAAGCCGACGTGCGCGAGATAGATCTCCCACATATACGTCGCGCTCACTTTCTCGATCACGCTCCCAAGATCGTTTGAGGTCCCGGGATCCACGTTCTGAGGCGCATCGGTCAAGCCGGCGGGATCGAGCAGAACGGAGGGCGCCCCCGCGTCCAGCCAGATGCAGCAGTCGAGGTAGACCTGCTTCGAGTTGCGCTTTCTGCGTCGGAGTCCAGTCCACCCACGCGACCTTATCGCCCGCCGCCGGCGGAACGTAGGCATTCCCGGGACTCGCCGCCTGCTTCTGCCAGAGGATCGAGCCCGTGACCTTCGGATTGTGGGCGAGCCAATCGCTGAGATCCGGAGGCGACGTCTTTGGAGGAGATGGTTCGGGGCAATTCTGGATCGCGATCTCGAGCACGGCGGCCTGCTTCAGAAGGTTCTGCAGAGTCCGCACGTCGGTCGTCTGTTGGATCTGTTTCAACACATGCGCGAGCTCGACGCGCAGGGTCGCGCATGCGGCACGGTGGATCGCGTTCAGGCCCGGCGGATTCAGCGATGGGTGTGGCATGGAAGAGCCTTCGTTCAGGACATAGCTGGGCCGATCAGGGTGCGCGCGCCGCCGCCCAGTGCGGACCGGTTGTCCACTGCGCGAGATCGAACAACGAGGCTGGAAGGTCCACGTTCCCCTTCCAGTCGGAATATTCCTCGGTGGTGGCGAGCGAGCCGTGCTCGAAGAACTCGCAGCGCACCGCGAGCCAGCCGCCGCCCACGCGCACCAGGTTCTCGAACCGCGCGTCGATCATCCGGCCCGGTGCGATCGTGAACACCGCTCGCACCACGTTCAGCGTGGCGGAGTCCACCCAGAAGCTGGGCGACGTCGTGTCGGCGAGCGAGGTGACGCCGATGATCCACGTGGGCTTCCCGTCCCACCGGCCCAGCACGGGTTTGCGCGACAGGTCCACGCCGGTGCCCGCCAGCTCGGCGGCGGTGCGCGACGCGGGCTGCATATACACTCCATCGATGAGCGGCAGCAGGGCGTTGCCGTGTCCGCGCGTGAGCGAGAGCTGCCCAGCCTTCATCACCCAGAGCGAATCGGCGGTATAGAGCACGCCGTTGCCGAGTGTGGGCGATCCGAAGTCGATGCGCAACTGGGAGCCGCGCGGCTGCGAATAGCGAATGCTCTCGTACCACGTGGCGACGGAGTCGGTGCCGTCGGCGCGCTTGTTCGTGGTCTTCTGCACGAAGGTGAGTGTCGTGTACCACTTCCCCTTATAGGCCTGGTACATCTGGTCGAAGAGGGCGAGGCCGGAGGCCGGCGCGGTCTGGGCGCGCGCCGCGGCAGCGGCGATCGCGAGCGCGGCGCACGTGGCCACGACTCGCACGGGGATGCGAAGCATCACGAGATCGAGTCTCCTATTTGAGGTACTTCTTCATGAGCGACCAATAATTCGCTTCCCAGCCGGCGGCGAGGTGGTCCTTCTGTCCCGCCGGGAACCCGATGTGGTCGAACACGAGCTGTGTGCCAGCGCCCTGCGCGTTCAACTGGAAGCGCGCGATCGAGTAGACGCCGGCCGGCCAATCGGCCGAGCGCCACGCCTGGACGATCCGCTCGTTGGGCACGAGTTCGACGTTGACGCCCGAGATGTGCCCGTCGAACAACAGGAACGCGCCGCCGACGTGCGGATCGATCGTCGCATTGCGGCCTGAGAAGGCGGCGAAATCCTTGCTGCTGAGGAGCACGTCGTACACCTGCTTCGTGCCCACCGTGAACTGCACATCCTGATGCAGAGAGATCGGCGGATCCTTCTGCGGATTGAGCGACGCGATGCCGAGTGCCGCCACCGCCATGATGTACGCCCGCATGTCGTGCCTCCGTGGAGTGCCGCTGAATGGATACGGATAATGTGCCCGGTCCGCCACTCAGATCGTGGCGACGATGATTCTCTGAGCTCCGAGCGCCCGCCGGCCTCCGCGCGACAAGGCTGAGATCACGGTTCATGTTTAAGGGGATGCGGCGGAAGACAGCACGGATCGACTCCGTGCATGATGAAAGGTCGCCGCGCTGTGTCAGGTTTCGGTTGTTGTTGTTAACAACAACAACACAGCGCCGACGAAGAGAACCGATCCATTCCGCCTCATGGAGTCGATCCGTGCTTCTTTCCGCCGCATCCCCTTGAACATGAACCGTGATATCAGCCTGGGGCGCGGAGCCTGACGGGCGCCCAGGCCGCCGCCCCCAACGAACCAGCCCCGCCGAGCGTATTCATCCCGTCGCGCCCATGCGGGTTGCGTGGGCGGGAACGGTGTGGCAATCTCTAAGGCTCGAAGGGTTGTCTTAATAGTGGGGGGCGCGCTTCCCGCGCCCCAGCCGGAGAATCCCGATGATGCGAAGCTTCAATTCGGTCACCATTCGCGCCGCGCTCGCGGCGCTCGCGGTCTGTTCCATGGAGGTGGCGGCGCAGGGTGTCGCGCCCGGCAACACGCAGCCTGGCGTCGTGACGCCCGACGCGGCCCACATCGCGAAGGCCAAGGCCGACAGTGTGCGGCATCCGTATGTCGAGGCCGATGTCTATTTCATGCAGGGGATGATCGGCCATCACGCGCAGGCCATCGTCATGGCCAAGTGGGCGCCGACGCACGGCGCCAGTTCGTCGATCCAGACGCTCGCGGCGCGCATCATCAATGCGCAGAACGATGAGATCGTCACCATGCAGCAGTGGCTGGTGGACCGCCAGCTCCCCGTGCCGGCCGCCGACGCGAACGGCATGAAGATGGAGATGGGCGGCAAGGAGCAGATGATGCTCATGCCCGGCATGCTCACCCCCGAGCAAATGAAGGCGCTCGACGCCGCGCGCGGCACCGAGTTCGACCGTCTCTTCCTGACCTTCATGATCCAGCACCACACCGGCGCCGTGCAGATGGTCAACCAGCTCTTCGGCACCACCGGCGCCGGCGAAGACGAGCTGGTGTTCAAGTTCGCGAACGATGTGCAGGTCGATCAGACCACGGAGATCGCGCGCATGAACAAGATGCTCGCCGCTCTCCCCCCCGCGTCCAGCTCACCCTGAGCAGGCTTCTCTCGAGGAACCGACAATGGCATTGCTGCATCAGATCCGCCGCTCATTCCCCCTCGCGCTCGCCGCCGGCCTGCTGTCCGTGGCCGCGTGCACGCATCCGTCGTCGAAGGGGCTGAACGTCGTCGCGCCGAGCCCCGACCCGCGCGTCGGACTCAAGGCCGGCCTCAACAACGCCGGCGAAGCGTCGTGGAACATGAAGCTCGTGTCCAACACACCGCCCTCGGAGAAGTTCGTGGGCCAGACGAATTCCGATCTCGCCTTCACCGGCCCCTATGTGATCCAGGGGAGCTACGCCGGCTACCAGGTGTGGGACGTGTCCGACGCGAGCAAGCCGGCGCTCAAGATCGCGTTCTACTGCCCCGCGTCGCAGAGCGACGTGTCGGTGTTCAAGAACCTGCTGTTCGTGTCGGGTGAAGGCCTGAGCGGCCGGCTCGATTGCGGCGCCCAGGGCGTGAAGGACACAGTGAGCACGGAGCGCCTGCGCGGACTGCGCATCTTCAACATCAGCGACATCCAGCACCCAGTGAACGTCGGCAACGTGCAAACGTGCCGCGGCTCGCACACGCACACGGTGCTCTACGATCCCAAGGATCCCGAGAACGTGTACGTCTACATCTCGGGCTCGGCGGGCGTGCGTTCGCCGAACGAGATGCCGGGCTGCTCCAAGGCCGCGCCGTCAGCCGATCCGAACTCGGCGCTGTTCCGCATCGAAGTGATCAAGGTGCCGCTCGCGCATCCGGAGCAGGCCGCGATCGTGAACTCGCCGCGCATCTTCAACGACCTCGTCGCGCCGGCCCGGCACGGCGAGACCGCGACCGACATGGCCGCGGCGAAGAAGGCCGCGGACTCGGCGAGCGCGAAGGGCGCGTTCATCTGGGTCTACCAGGGAATGCCCCGCATCCTGTCGCCGCGCACGATCGATCCGCTGCTCGACAGCATCGTGAAGGCGCGCGGCGGCACGGGCGCTCCGACGGCCGCGGACAGCGCGGCGCTGCGTCCGGCGCTCGACGGCATCATCAACAAGATGTTCGGCATCACGCCCACCACGCCGGGCTCGGGTCCGCGCCCGGGTCCCACGCAGTGCCATGACATTACGGTCTATCCGGCGATCGGACTCGCCGGCGGCGCGTGCGAAGGCTACGGGCTGTTGCTCAACATCTCGGACCCGACGCATCCGATGCGCTTGGCCGCGGCGAGCGATTCGAACTTCTCGTACTGGCACTCGGCGACGTTCAACAACGACGGCACGAAACTGCTCTTCTCCGATGAGTGGGGCGGCGGCGGCCAGCCGAAGTGCCGTGCCACGGACCCGAAGGACTGGGGCGCCGACGCGCTCTTCACGATCGTCGACAACAAGCTCGTGTTCCAGGGCTACTACAAGATGCCGGCGGCGCAGACGCCGCAGGAGAATTGCGTGGCGCACAACGGCGGCCTGATCCCGATCCCCGGCCGCGACGTGATGGTGCAGGCGTGGTACCAGGGCGGCGTGTCGGTGTTCGACTGGACCGATGCGGCGCACGCGAAAGAGATCGCGTTCTTCGACCGCGGACCGGTGGACTCCGCTCGCATGGCGATGGGCGGCAGCTGGTCGGTGTACTGGTACAACGGTTACATGATCAGCTCCGAGATCGCGCGCGGCCTCGACATCTTCGAACTCACGCCGAGCCCGTACCTCACGGCGAACGAGATCGCGGCCGCGAAGACAGTGCACCTCGACTATCTGAACACGCAGGGCCAGCCGAAGCTGGTGTGGCCGGCGACGTTCGTGCTCGCGCAGGCCTATCTCGACCAGCTGGAGCGGTCGGAGGGTTTGTCGAGCGGCAAGATCAAGGACGCGCGTGAGGCGCTCGAGCGCGCCGAGAAGGCGTCGGGCACAGCGCGGTCGGACGAACTGAACAAGCTCGCCGCGTCGCTGGATGCGGACGAGAAGGGTTCGAGCGACGCGGCGAAGGTGGGTATGCTCGCGGGCGTCGTGAAGATGCTGGGGAAGACGACGACGATGTAGTGGTTGGACCGGATTCGAATTCAAAGCGGCGGGCGAGATCTTCGCCCGCCGCTTTTTCATTTGGTCCCATGGAGCCTCAGCATCATCGTGGCCGATCCGAGATCACGGTTCATGTTTAACGGGATACGGCGGAAACAGCACGGATCGACTCCATGCGGCGGAATGGATCACCCCTTCTCAATAGCGCCGGGTTTTTGTTGTTAACAACAACTACAGAAGCCCGACCGCGCGCGGCGATCTGCCATCACGCACGGAATCAATCCGTGCTGTTTCCGCCGCATCCCGTTAAACATGAACCGTGATCTCGGATCGGCCACGACAAAAGCGATCAGTGCGCCGATGCGATCATCTCTTTCGCATATGCGACGAACTCTTCCCTCGCAAACGGAGTCGCGAACGCCCGATCGCGCACGAGGGAGATCGTGCCGTCGCGGCCGGTCAGGTCAACGCCCTTGTCGCCGTCTCTCACGTCGCGGATCGCGCGCCATTTCCGGGTGATGATCATGTCGAGTTGCTCGAAGGTGCAGCCGTTCGCGTCGAGCGTCACCACGCACTCGAAGGGGCCCTCGCCCTGCACGCGCTCCTTGAGCAGTTCCACGATGCGCGGGCGGTAGAATCGCGGCACCAGGAAGTAACTTCCACCGGCGGCGATCACGAATGCGGCCAGCATCGGGAGCAACCCTGCGTTCGGCCGCGACATGGTCGCAAGATACGCGCCGCCCGCCGCGACGAGACCCAGGAGGATCGCGGCGTTGCGACGGCGCCGCAGATGGGCCGGGCGGCTGGTGATCCCCCGCTCCGTCACCTCGGCGAGCTCTTCCAGTGTGAATTTGAAGCGGACGGTGATCGGCGCGCGCGATTCGTTGGGCATCATGTCCTCCAACTTACCGCCCTTTGCGCCACTCCTTCCAGTCCCGCTCGAGGGCGCCGGTCATCCGGTCCACCGCCTTTCCGAGCCATCGCTTCGGGCGCTTCCGCAGGTCGGCCGCGAGCTTCTTGGCGTCGATCGACCCGAGGTGGATGTTCGCCGTCTCGCGGCCCATCGCGTGCATCAAGCGCGCCTCATCGCGCTCGCGCGGCAGTGCTTCGAGATCGATGCGTGAGCAATCGGGCGCGAGCCGTCGCACGAGCCAGCGTCCGCTCGGAAATACGAAGGGATCGGGACATCGCACCGCGGTCGCCAACAACTTGCCGTAGAGCGGCGCGCACGCTCGCGCGCTTGCCCGCCGCCCACGCCGCGGCCGACGCGACGATCGGTTTCGCTTCGCGCGCGATCAGCCCGCCGTGCCACTCCATGACCGCCACGTAGCGCGGCCGGCCGAGCGATCCGAGTCCCGCGATGCGATGCTGGATGCGCTTGGGGCTCTCGCGGTCGGGCATCGCGCGGCGCAGCGCGACGAGCGCCGCGGCGGGCACGGGCGACGTCACGAATCGCGACGCGCGCAACTTGTCCCAGAACTGTTCGGGATCCTTGAGGCGCGCGGTGGCCATTCGGTGCAGCGCTCGGATGCGCCTCGGCGAGCACGAACGGCGCCGGCGGTGCCGCCAATCCCTCGCGATATCCCTCGAGGATCGTGTCGATCGCGGCGTCGGCGTCGAGTGCGAGCGCGTGTTCCTCCACCGCGATGCGCGCCGAGACCGCGAGGCGAATGAGGTCGTTCGTGAACGGGAGGCGCCAGGCTTCATCGAGGTCGTTCACTCCCCAGACGAGCCGGCCCTCGGCGTCGCGCCAGGTTCCGAAATTGTCGACGTGCAGATCGCCGACCGCGAGCACGCGCGGCGCGCCGGCTTCGTGCTCGCATGCGTCCGGCCACAGTTGCGCCCAGCGGTAGTACGTCGCGCGCATGAAGGAGAAGCGATCGCCGCGCATCGCGTCGTGCTTGCGCGCGAGGTCGGGCGCGATGAGCGGCACGCGCGCGCCAAGCCATTTCTCATACGCGGCCGTAGCGGCGCGTATGTCCGGCATGGAGGTCACGGCGCGGCGGACTTGGGGACGGCGATGATGCTGATACGGGTCACTTGCCGCACCCAGCGCGCGGGGCGTTTCTCGTCGGGCACGACGAGGCGGAAGGGTCCGTCGCTGGCGGAGAGTGGCGCGCCGTTGCTGCGATTCACGAGGAGGACGAGTTTGTCGGTGAAGCTCGGGCTGAGTTCGGCGATCGAGAAAGTGACGCGATAGCCGTCGGCCGCTTCGATGAGCACGTACTGCGCAAGCGCCTGGCCGCGGAGGGAATCGCCGCCCGGCATGCCCACCAGGTGAAGGAGGTCGGAGAGTCTGACGCCGCTGAAGGTGCCGGACACTTCGTGGGCCGCGGCTTTGACCTCCGTGCGCGGCATCGTGGCGAGATCGGAGTCCGTGACGAAGCGGAGCTGGCCGGCGGAGCCGCGGAGTTCGACGTGGGCAGGGGCAGCGGCCTGGGCGGTGGCGTAGCCCGGCACGACGCAGAGTGTGAATGCAAGAGCGATACGGGTCGCAGAGACAGATCTCATGTTGCTGCCGTGAAAGGGGAGACGCCGCGCGGATCGGTCGCTATCTCCTCGGCCGCTGCTTCGCCGAGATCGACTTAATGATAAGCTTCCCGCGCGTGCCTTTGGGGAGCGGAACCTTGCCTCGCTCGGCCGCGACACGGATGAGTTTCGCGAGCGCTGGTTTGGCGAGCGAGGCGGCGCTCTCGAGCCGTGCGAAGCGCACCTGGTTGCCGCCACCATAGAGGATCTTCGCCGGGTCAGGCAGCTTTGCGCCGTACGTGAAGCAGAGCGCTACGCCCTTGGGAGACACTGCGAGCGAGCAGATGCAATCGGAGGCCCGCTCAGTGGAGCAGTAGCCGATCGCGAGGAACTGGTAGTTATCGTAGACCAGTTCGTTGGCGGTGGGGAGCCGCTTGCGCATCGCGGCGCGGAGCGAGCGCGCGAGTTTGGCGACCGAGGGATCGTATTTGTCGATGAAGGCGGCGAGTTGCTTGGTGGGAGAGAGCGCCTGGACGGATCTCACATCATGAGCAGGATCCATCCTGCCATTGCGATCAGGATGATCACACCGCCGAACACGATCTTCTTGTGGATCTTCTTCTCACCGGCGTCCATGGCTGCGTCCTGGAGTGGAGGTGGCGCGACGAGAAGAAGGTGCAGCGGCGCGGCGCGCAAGTCCACCGCGAATCAGCGCCGAACCGCGCGCGCGACGGCGGCGGTGGAATGCGCGGCCGGGCTCCAGAACGGAAGGAACGTACCGCTCACATCGGACGTGACGCGGTGCCAATCGCCGCCATTCGGATCCACCACCCAGATCTGCCCCGTCGCCCCTCGCACCGCACGAAATGCGATGCGGCCGCCATCGGGAGACCAATGCGGATCACCCGCCGAATCGGCGGCGGTGGTCAGCGGAGTCAAGCCGCTGCCGTCGCGATTGATGCGCTGAACGAGGTAGCCTCCGCTCCCGCCCGACGTGTAGAGTGCCAGCTTGGTGCCATCCGGCGCCCAGTCGAACCCGAGCGACTCTACGCTGGGGGTCAGATTCACGGCCGAGGAGCCATTGACTGGGGTCACCCAGATCGTCGTCGCACTTCCATAACCCTGGAACGCAATGTATGCGCCGGTCGGATCGGTCACCGGGAACTGCACGTCGCTGAACGAGCCGATCTGTGCGAGGCCGGTGCCGGTCGGCGTCATGGAGCACAATTCCCGCGTCAACGAGCTGAAGCGATCGCACGCGAAGATGATCTTGCTCCCGTCCGGCGTCCATGATGGGTCGAAGTCAATGTGCGCACTATCAAGCAACAGCGTCTCATTCGAGCCGTTCGCGTCAACCACGTAGACGGAGTACGAGCCGGACCCGCCAGCTGATGCACGGTAGAATACGACCTTGCTTCCGTCGGGCGACCAGCGCCCCGTCACGTCCTCATCTGATCCGGACGTCAATTGCACCAATCCCGCCCCGTCGATCCCCACGGCGAAGAGCTTGTCGGACCCATTCCGGTTGCTCGCGAACAGGATGCGGGAGCCATCCCGCGAGAAATCGAGCATCACGTTCCGGCTCGTGCCCGAGGTGACCTGCACCGCGTGGCCATTCTCGTCGAGATACACGATCTGAGTCTCGTTCACGCCGTTCGCGATGCCATACGCGATCGCGCCGTAGCATCCGACGGCGAACTGCACCGCGGCAGTGTCTCCTCCCGTCACGTGCGTCACGATGGAATCCATGTCCGCGGAGCACCCGGGGCCGAGGCCGGAGAGCGTCGCGGTGACATTGCCCGCCGGGATCGATGACAGCGTCGCCGGAGTTCCGGGCTGCACCGGCGCGAAGAGATTGCCGATGTTCACGGCGAACCCGTTGGCATCATGGCCGTTCCCGTGCACGGTCACGCTGACGGTCACCGAACCCGTCGCGGGGGGCGCGGTGGTGTTCGACCCACTGCCAGCGCACGCGGCGATGCCGAGCATCGCGACGGCAGTGGCAATGTTCCCGAGCAGGCGCACACGATCCGCATTATCGCACGCTCGCATTAACCGCTCATGAGAAGAGGATGCGGCAAGCTTGTGCGATGGGAACGGAGAATGCAAACGGTCGCGTTAGACGCGGCTAATGGCCGGAGGCCAGGCGCGGAAAGAACTGCCGGGAACCGATTGCCGGGAACCGGTGAGGCATAACAAAATATCTTGTCATGCCATACCGGTTCCCGGAAATCGGTTCCCGGCAGTTAGCTGTTCAAGGTCTATACTCCGCCGCCAGATAAATCACGAACGGATCGGAACTCGGCACCTTCACGAAGCCTGTTCCCGGCGCTCCGCCGTAATTCTTCACCCACGCGGCGGCCAGTCCCCATTCGTCCTGCGCGAGCACAGTCGTCACCCCGCGCACGTCCACGCTCCACGCGTCGCGATAGTGACCGGGCGTCATGCCCCATGCGAGCCCCGCATTCGTCGCCTGCACGCCGCGCGCGTCGAAGATCGCGTCGTCTACGTTCACGCCGAGTAGCTCGCTGGACGCCTTCCAGTCGATCGCGAGAAGACTCTGCACCGGACCGCCGGTGCTGTCGCGCGGCCAGAGCGCGGGCGGGAGGCCCGCCCACACGATCTTGCCGCCGCTCTCGAGATAGCGCCGGAACAGACTCGACGCGTACGGCTTGCCCGCGATCGCTTCGGGCGCGAAATCGACGGCGAACACGACGGTACTCGGCGCTTTGTCCGAGATACGGGCTTCCATCCACGTCTTGAGCGCGGCAGCATCCACCTGCGTGTAGCCGCGACGCGAGAAGTACGCGGCGGTCTTGCCCGGATCGTCCACGTGCGCGGCCTTGAGATACGCGCTGTCGAAGAACACGGCGCGCTGCACCGCGGTGTCCGACGTGCGCACGCCGTACACCGCGCCATCGGTGCTGCCCACGATCACGAGATCGCGGAAGGGCACGGGCGAGCTGAGGATCATCGAGCCGGTGCGAAGCAGCCACTGGCGCTTGCCGTCGGCGCGCGAGATCGCGTGCAGGCGGCCGACGAAGTCACCCACATAGAGCCAGTCGCCGGTCGCGGCCGGAGAGCTCCATACGGGTGCGTCGGCGGTGTAGCGCCACTTCTGCGTTCCGGTGGCGGCGTCGAGCGCCTGCACGAACGCCGCGTCGGAGCTGGCGTCGTAGAGCGTGCCGTCCATGAATGCGGCCGACGAATTGATCCAAGAGATCTTGTGATCGTAGTGCCACTTTTCCTTGCCGGTGGCCACGTCGATCGCGTAGATGAACCCGTCGCGCGCGCCGACGACCGCCACGCCGTTCGCGATCACGGGCGAAGATTGCACCGTGCGCCGGTCGTAGCCGAAGTTCTTCGACTCGAGCGTCGTGCCGGTCGTCGCGAATTTCCAGCGCTCCTTGCCGGTCGCGAGCGAATAGCAGCGCACCGTGCCGTCGAACGATCCGATCACGACATTGTCGCCATTGATCGCGGGCGACGAATGCACGCGCCCCTCGGTGAAGCTCTTCCAGAGCAGTTTGCCCGTCGCGGCGCTCACGGCGT
Source organism: uncultured Gemmatimonadaceae bacterium (assembly GCA_963716745.1). Lineage (GTDB taxonomy): Bacteria > Gemmatimonadota > Gemmatimonadetes > Gemmatimonadales > Gemmatimonadaceae > DATKOH01. Next base: position 2,234,479 of record OY970320.1, on the reverse strand, counting down.
ACACGTTCCCATCGCTGCCACCGAACACCACCGTGCCGCCCTGCACCGCGGGCGACGACGTCCAGTAGTCGCCGCTCTCGTGCCCCCAATGCAGTTCCATGGGTGCGCCGCTCGCGAAGCGCCAGATCTGCTTGCCCGTGGCGGCGCTCAGCGCATAGAGGCTGCCGTCGCGTGCGCCGACGTACACGTTGCCGCCGTCCACGGCCGCTGTGGCACTGATCGGGTTGCCGAGGGAGACGCTCCAGCGCTTAGCCCCCGTGGCGGCGTCCATCGCGTACATGACGCCGTTGCCCGATCCGATGTAGACGACGCCATCGACGATCGTGGGACTCGCGATCACCTCGCCGCCGGTGTAGACCCGCCACGCGATCCCCGCGAGCTGCGGCTTCGTGCTTGCCGGATACGTCCCCAGCCGGAGATCGTTCCCGCGGAACGTTCCCTGCGCCTGCGCCGCGGAGCCGGCGAGCACCACCATCGCCGCCGCGGCCCGAAACATAGTAGTGGTCATAATGTTTCTACGGACCGACGCGGAGGGATGTTTCAGTGCGGACTACCGGGAACCGGTTTCCGGGAACCGGTGAGGCATGACAAAATATCTTGTTATTCCTCACCGGTTCCCGGACAGCGGTTCCCGGCTGTCTGCACTGTTAGTACGCCGCCGCCGCCACCGCTCCCACCGCCTGCCCCACGATCTTCGTCACATCGTCCCCACTCGGCACCGCCACGTTGTTCACGTACACCGCGAACACCAGATGCCGGCCAGCTGCGGTCGTGATGTAGCCCGCGAGCCCCTTCGCGGTCACGAGCAACGTCTTGTTCAGCGGATCGCCGCTGGCGAACGTGCCCGTCTTCGCGAAGACATGGCCGGCCGCCGGCGAAGTCGTCTGGATGTTGTACAGAGTGCCATCGCGCCCAAGAATGGGCAGCGCCTTCAGGAATACCGGATACGTCGGCAGCGTGGTGTACCAGCTGAGATAGCTCACCATGAAATCGGGCGTGAAATGATCGTCGGCGCCGAGTCCGTCGGCCTGCTGCGCGCCGCTGAGATCGAGCCCGCCCTTCAAGAGGAATTCCCGCTCGAGATCGAAGCCGGTCTTCGCGGTATCCTTCTTGCCGATCACGGCGCCGAGGATGTAGTGCGTGACCGCCGCATGCAGATTATCGCTCACCTTGAGCGTCACCTTTACCTCTTCGCTGTATGGCGGCGAGACGTGCTCGGCGACGACGTTGGCTGACGTGTAACCGGTGGCGAGCCTCGGCCAGTCCGGTTTCGCGGGCGCGGCGGGTGCGATCACTCTCGTGCCCGCCGCCGTGAGCGCCTCGGTGAACGTCACCGCCGCGAAGCGGCTCGGCAACGGAACGTCATAGGGGAATAGCATCGCCGGGCCGTGCGCCGGCAATGAACCGGACACGGTCACGACGTGATTTCCCTCCGGCGTGACGCTGTCGCCCGCCAGCGTGATCGTATTCGCCGAGCCTGCCGCGCCGGTGATGGTCTTGTTCACGAACGTCGCGTACGCGGTCATGGGCGAGGCTACGAACGTCATCGGCGAACCCGCCGTCGTGCCCGGAGTGATGGTGATGTCGATGATGTTGTCGTTCACCATGATCGGCGACATGATGACGCCGGAGCCGCCCTCCGCTTGCCCCTCGGGGAACATCGAGACATCCACGAGCACGCGGCCGTTGAGCGTCTTCACCTTCGACGCGGCCTGTTTCGCCATCTCCTTGATCACGAGCAGTGGATCGCCCGACACGGCGCGCGCCATGGAGTCGTTGCCGGCGTACGCGTGGTCCTCGTTCTCGAATGCGAGCGTGCCATCGGGACGGACGCGGCCGCTCAGATTCGGATCGCCGCTGGCGACGATCACGAGATCGCCATTGAGCGTGCCGTTCGCGCCCCAGGTGCCGACGGCGTAGACATTCGTGCGAAAACGGAAGTCGGGGCCGAGCAGCGCGAGCGCGGTGCCCATGGTGAGGAGTTTTGTGGTGGAGGCGGGAAAGAAGAGCTTGTCGGCGTTCAACTCATAGAGCGTCTTCTTCGCGTCGAGGTCGACGATCTTGATCCCCCACATCGCGTGGCGGAATTCCGGCCGGCCGGTGATGGCGTTGATCTTCGCGGCGAGCGCGGTATCCTGCGACCGGGCCGCGAAAGGCATGGTGAGAATGGCGATCGCCAGCAGTACGACGGTGCGACGCATGAGGGCTCCGGACGGGAATGGGTCCTGTGAGGTACGCCTTCGCGACCGAGGCCGCAAGAACGGTTGCCCGCGCGCTCGTCACGTACGATGCGCTGGAACACATGAATCACGGTTCATATTCAATGGGATGCGGCGGAAGAAGCACAGATTGACTCCGAGTGCGATGAGAGATCACTCCGCCGGTCAGGCTTCTGTATTTGTTGTTAACAACAACAACACAGCGCCGACTGCGCGCGAGAGAGCCTTTCGCCACTCGGAGTCAATCCGTGCAGTTTTCCGCCGCATCCCATTGAACATGAACCGTGATACTTGTCTTTCGGCGCAAGGAGAACGACGAGCGCAGTGAGTTCCCTACTCCGCTCGCATGGTCAATGCCGGATCCACATGGGCCGCTCTCAGCGCCGGGATGCAGCTGGCCGCGAGCGCCACGGCTGCGAGCAATGCCGTCACCGCGAGATAAGTGATCGGGTCGCTCGGCTTCACGTCGAATAGCAACGCCGTCATCGAGCGCGTTAACGCGAACGCTCCGACGAGTCCTACGCCAATGCCCGTTGCGGTCATGATCGCGCCGTCGCGGGCGATCATGCGGATCACGGTGGTCTGGCTCGCGCCAAGGGCGAGACGAATGCCGATCTCCCGCGAGCGCTGGCCCACCAGGTACGCGATCACGCCGTAAATGCCGATCGCGGAGAGGAGCACCGCCACGCCGGCGAAGACCGCCAGAAGCACCATGTAGAACCTCGGCTGCGCGACCGATTCGGAAACGACCTGGTCCAGCGTCTTGATGCCCGAAAGCGCGAGATCGGGATCGAGCTCCTTGATCGCGCGCCGCGCGTCGGCCACCGCCGCGAAGGGATCGCGCGTGGTGTGCATCACCACGGTCACGCTGTTCATCGGCCACTGGGCGTAGGGGATCCAGAATTGCGGCAGCGTCGCCGTCGCGAGCGAACTCTGCTTGGTGTCGGCGACGATGCCTACAATGTCACCCTCCAGATTGTGCCCGTTCCGCCCGATGCCGATCGTGATGTGCTTCCCGATGGGATCCTCGTCCGGGAAGAATCGCTGACGGCCGGTCTCGGTGATGAGCAAAGCGACCGGCGCACCGGCGCGATCCTCCGGCGTCATGCCGCGCCCTTTCAGCACCTTGATGCCCATGGTCGGGAAATAGTCGGGCGTCGCCATGCGCACTTGCGCATCCGGCTCCTCTCCGGGCTTCGCCGGCGGTCGTCCCGCGATGGAGAACGAAAAGCCGAAACTGAAATTCGTGAGGGGCAGACCGAACGCCGCACCACTTTGCGCCACGCCCGGGATCGCGCGCACGCGCTCCATGATCTGCGAGAGCATGAGACCCGTCTTCTCCGGCGTTTCGTACTTGGTCTGCGGCAAACTCAAATTGAAGGCGATCGAGCTCTCCGTGCGGAATCCCGGGTCCACAGCCGTGAGCTGTCCGAAGCTGCGAATGAGCAGTCCCGCGCCCACCAGGAGCATCACGCTCAGCGCCACCTCGGCGACCACGAGCGCGCTGCGCGCGCGATGCGTTCCGGCCCGCCCGCCGCCGCGCCCGCCCTCGCGAAGCGTCTTCGCGACATCGGGGCGCGTGAGCTGGCGCGATGGCACGAGACCGAAGATCACGCCTGTCGCGACCGCGATGAGCAAAGTGAATCCCAGCACGATGCCATCTACGCGAATGGAATCGAGGCGCGGGATGCTCGACGGCGCGAGGCTCACGAGCACTTGCGTGCCGTACAGCGCGAGCATGAGCCCCGCCCCGCCGCCAAGGAGCGACAGCACGACGCTCTCGGTCACGAGCTGGCGGATCAACCGCCCGCGGCCGGCGCCGAGCGCGGTGCGCACGGCGATCTCGCCTTCACGCGCGACTCCGCGCACGAGGAGCAGATTTGCGACGTTGGCGCACGCGATGAGCAGCACGAATGCGACGCCGCCCAACAGCACGTACAGCGGGCGCCGCAGGTCGCCGGTGATGCTCTCCTGCATGGTGATGACCTTCGAGCCGACGCCGGTGTTCGCCTCGGGGTAATCCTTGTCGAGGCGCTCCTGGACCGCGCGCATGTCGGCGGCCGCGCTCGCGAGCGACACACCCGGCTTGAGCCGGGCGATGGTGTTGAGATAGACCGCGCCCCGGCTCTGCGCGAGCCGCGCGGGATCGTAGCTGTACGGCATCCAGACCACCGCGTTCGCGGGCCACGCCGACGCCGCGGGCACGATGCCCGCGACGAGATAGCTCTCGTTGTCGAGGATGATCGACTTGCCCACGAGCGCGGGATCGCTGCCGAATCGCGTCTTCCAGAGCGATTCATTGAGCAGCACCGCCTTCGAGCCGTTGAACGCCGCTTCTTGCGGCGTGAACGCGACGCGGCCGAGCACCGGCTTCACGCCGAGGATCGTGAACATGTCGGCGCCGACGTCGGCGCCGCGCAGCCGTTCCGGATCGCCGCTGCCGGTGAGCACCACCGAGTGCCCGCCCACGACGGCGATCGAGGTGAAGGAGTGACTCTGCGTCTGCCAGTCCGCGATGTTGGCGGGCGAGGCGGGCGCGGCGCGGCGGCCGTCGTAGCTGGCGGCCACGAGCACGAGGCGGTCGGGGTCCTGGAACGGCAGCGGCCGAAGCAGGACGCCGTTCACGACGGAGAAGATCGCCGTGTTCGCCCCGATCCCCAGCGCGAGCGTCGCGATCGCGATCACCGCGAACCCCGGCGCCTTACGCAGCGAACGGAGGGCGTAACCAATGTCCTGCCGCACTTGATTGAGCAGTCTCGCTTCCCCCTTCCCGCTTCCCGCGTCGTTGTTGTTCACTCTTCTCTCAAAGCCTCAGTCGGATGGATCGCGGCCGCCCGCAGCGCGGGAATGATCGACGCCACGACAACAGCGCCCGACAGCAGCGCCACGATGGACACCAGCGTTCCCGGATCCCACCACTGCACCGCATAGAGCTGCGAGCGCAGCACCCACGCGCCGGTGAGTGCGCCGGCAATGCCGACGACTCCACCGATCACCGCGAGCGTCGCGCCCTGCCCCACGATGAGCTGCAACACTCTGCCGCGGCTCGCGCCCAATGCCACGCGCACGCCGATCTCACGTGTGCGCTGCGCCACGGCGTAACTCATCACGCCATAGATCCCGAGTGATGCGAGCAGCAGCGCGAGCGACGAGAAGACGCCGAGCAGGATCGCGGCAATGCGGCGGCGCCCCATGGAGTCGTTCACCTGCTTCTCGAGCGTGTTCACTTGCGCGATCGGAAGATTGTGGTCCACGTCGAGCACGGCGCTGCGCACCGCGTTCACCGAGAGCTTGGGATCACCGGCCGTGCGCGCGATCACGTACATGAAATTGAAGTTGAAGCTCTGCTGGTCCACCGGGAAATAGACCTGCACGCGCGGATCGGCGTCGAGGCCCTTCGTGCTTGGTGTGGCCGACCACGCCCACGATGCTAATGAAGTGCGTCGAGTCGGTGACCGGCAGGTTCTCGAAGAAGATCCGCTTGCCGAGCGCCGAGGCGGGCGTCACGTCCTTCCCGTAATACTTGTGGATGAATTCCTCGTCCACGATGCAGACCTGCGGCGCCTCGTGCGTGTCGCGCGCATCGAGCATCCGGCCGGCGAGCAGCGGCACTTTCATGGCGGACAGGAATCCGGGCGAGATGAACCGCAGGTCGCCCCACGGCGAGTTCATCTTGGGCGGCGGCGTGTAGCCCTCGACGTTGAAGCTGCCCGTGGACCAGTCGCCACTGAACGGAAGCACTGAGGTGATGCCGGAGGCAAGAACGCCGGGCACTTCCGCGATGCGCGGCACGAGGCGCGCCATGAAGGCGCGCTGCGCGGTGTCGTTCGGGTACTGCGTCTTGGGCAGCGAAAGGGTGAACGTGAGCATGTTGTGCGGATCGAACCCGGGATCGACGTCCGCCAGCTTCGCGAAGCTCTTGATCATCAGGCCGCCGCCGAAGCACAACACCACGGCCATCGCCATCTCGGACACCACGAGCGAGCGGCGCACGAGTTGGCCTTTCTTGTCGGTGGTGCCTCCGCGTCCGCCTTCCTTGAGCGACGCATGCAGATCGCCCGCCGAGGCGTGGAGCGCGGGCGCGATGCCGAACACGACGCCCGTGGCCACCGCGATGAGCGCGGTGAACAGCACCACCCTGCCGTCGACGTGCAGTGTGGCCGCGCCGGGGATGCTCGCCGGGTTCAGCGCCACGAGCGCGCGCAGCGTGCTGTCGGCGACGAACAAGCCGAGCGCGCCGCCGGCCACGCTCAGCATCACGCTCTCCACGAGGAACTGTCTTATCAGCGCCCAACGCTCGGCGCCGAGCGCGGTGCGCACGGCCACTTCACGCTGACGCCCCGCGGCGCGCGCGAGGAACATGTTCGCGACGTTCGCGCAGGCGATGAGCAGCACGACGCCCACGGCGCCGAGCAGCCAAAGCAGCGGCGTGCGCACGTTGCCCGTGGTCGACTCGGCGTACGTCGTAGTGCGCAGCGTCCAGCTGGGGCCGAACTGATCGGGGTAGCGTTTCTTGAGATCCGTGGCGAGCGCGCCCATGTCGCGGTCCGCCTGCTCGACCGTGACGCCGGGCTTGAGGCGCGCGATGAGCTTCATGAATTCATTCGTGAAATTGCCGACGGCGAAGTTCGCGACCGGCAGCGCGAGCGGGCGCCACATATCGGCATTGCGATTCCACGGATCGACGAAGCCGGGCGGCATGACTGCGACGATCGTGTAGGGCTCTCCATTGATCGACACGTTCTTGCCCACGATCGAGGCGTCGCCGCCGAAGACGCGCTTCCAGAGACCGTCGCTGATCACCGCGACGCGCTCCTTGCCCGGTTCATCTTCATCGCGGCCGAACACGCGGCCCAGCGCCGGCGGAACGCCGAGCACTTTCCAGAAGTCGCCGCTCGCGCGGACGCCGGTGACGCGCTGGGGATCGCCGACGCCCGTGAGATTCACGCCCCAGCCGGCAGTGACGGCCACGGCGTCGAAGTCGTGTGTCTCATCGCGATAAGTGTGAAAGCCGGGGGCGGAGACGCCGGCGTGGAGCTTGAGGTTCTCGTACCAGTGGAAGACTTCGACGAGCTGTCCTGGTTCGCGGTACGGCGCGGGAGTGAGCAGCACCGTATTCACGACCGAGAAGATCGCGGTGTTGGCGCCGATGCCGAGTGCGAGGGTGAGGATGATGATCGCCGAGAACACAGGCGATTTTGCGAGGCGGCGGAGGGAGTATTTCAGGTCGAACAGGAGCTCGCTCATTTAGCCACCTCGTTTGCGGCTTCGTGGTCCTGCGATTCGAGACAGTTCTCGGCGCCCCGAGCACGCTCCGGTCGCAGGTTGGACAGGCTCGGGGCGTAGATAGTTGGCTTCAGGGCCTCGCTGTTCGCTGGCGGACGGTGCATCCCGGAAGCGGACATGTGGAGGAGGGTTGCGAGGGCGGAGAGAGGGGGGAGGCGCATGGTGATCTCTCTAGTGCATACCTCGTGCCGGGACCTCCATTAACTGCTGACTACTGCCACCTGCTCTCTTAGAATAGCAGTCAACAGTCAACAGTGATCGAGTGACTGCCAGTCGACAGTCTACAGTCGACAGTCAACAGAAAACGGATTCCCGAGCCCACCGCCTCCCGTTTCCCGTATCCCGTTTCCCTTGTTCGTGCGGTTCAGTTCAGCGGTAGCGTCAATCTCGCTTCACATCCCTTTGCGTCGGGCCTGTTTGTGAGCGTGACCAGGCCTCCATGCGCCTCCGCGATCTGGCGCGAGAGAACAAGACCGATTCCTGTGCCGCCCGGCTTCGTGGTGAAGAATGGGACGAAGAGGTTCGCGGATTTCGGCAGGCCGGGGCCGTCGTCGAGGACGCTCAACTCGAAATTGCCGTCGATGCGTGTCCACCGGACGCGCACGCCTCCGCCCGTGCTCTGGGCGGCGTCGACGGCGTTCGCGATCAGGTTGATCAGGAGTTGGTCGAGTTGATCGCCGTCGGCGCTCAGGGTGATCGGCGGGCCCGCCTCGATCGCGACGGGCAAGCGCGTTTCCAATCGCACGACGCGCTGCACCCACGTATCCACTTTCACCGGCGCCAGTTTCGGCGGCGGGAGTTTCGCCAAGCGCGTGTAGCTCGCCAGGAATCGGCTCAAGCCCTGCGAGCGGCTCGAGATCACGCTTAAACCCTTCTTCAAGTCCTCGCGCAATTCGCCCTCCGGCGGCGAGCGGCCCAGCAATTGGCCCAAGCGTTCGGCGAGTGAATTGATCGGCGTCACGGAATTATTGATCTCGTGCCCCAGCACTCGGATCAGCCGCTGCCACGCCAGTCGCTCCTCCTCGCGCAGCGCTCGGCTCACATCGGCCAGCAACAAGAACGTGTGCGGCTTGCCGTCCTGGCGGAAATTGCCGCGGCGCACTTCCCAGCGGCCCGATTTCCCACCCAGCGCGAGATCGAGCACGCGCGGCGCATCGCCGGCGAGTGCTTCGGCGAGATTCAGATCCTCGGCGCGTTTGCCCAGCAATCGCTCGGCGGGCTGCTCGAGGATCCGCTCGCCGGCGGCGTTCACGAGGCGCAGCGCGCCCGCGTCGTCGAATGCGAGTACTGCGACGTCGACTTCTTCCATCACGCGCCGCAGCAGCGCGGTGGCCTCGAGCGCGCCCAGGCGCCGCGCGCGCAACTCGGCCATGAGCGAATTCAGTTCGAGCATCGCGAGGCCCAGCGCGTCGTCGGCGTTCGCGCGTCGCGCGCGCAGCGAATAGTCCTGCTCGCGGATCGCGGCCAGCATGTTGCTCAGCGTCTGCAGCGGCCGCACGACGCGCTCGCGGAGCGCGATGATCCCGATCAGGAATGCGAGTCCGATGATGATCGTGAGCGTCCACTGCGTGCGCGGCGCGAAGTCGCCGGTCCACAGCAGGATCAGTGCGAGCGCGAGCGCGGGAAAGCTGCCGGCGACCGCGATGGTCGTAACGCTGCGCTCATGGCTGCCCGCCATCCGGAGCGCTACAGCCCGTGGCGCTGCAGCCGCCGGTAGAGCGCGCTGCGCGACAGTCCCAGCGCACGCGCCGCGAGGGTCACGTTCCCGTGATGCCGCGCGAGCGCCTTGGTGATCAAGACGCGCTCCACCTCTTCGAGACTCATCTCATCCAGCCGTGGGCTCGCGTCGGTCATCGGGCGGAAGCTCAGTTCCGCTGGCGTGATCCGGTCGCTCGTCGCCAGCAGCGTCGCGCGCTCGATCGCGTGCCCCAGTTCGCGCACGTTGCCCGGCCAGCCATACGCGAGCAGCGCGCGCATCGCCTCGGGATCGATCTGCGTCACGCCGCTCCGGTAACGCGACGCCGCCTGCCGCAGGAAGAACGTCGCCAGCAGTGGAATGTCCTCGCGCCGGTCGCGCAGCGGCGGCAGATGCAGCTCCACGGTGTTCAGCCGGAAGAAGAGATCCTCGCGGAAGCGCCCAGCTGCCACCTCGGCGCGCAGATCGGCGTTCGTGGCCGCGATGATGCGCACGTCCACGCGCCTCGTCTTGCTCGAGCCCACGCGCTCGAATTCCCCCGCCTGCAGCACGCGGAGCAGCTTGGCCTGCTGCGTGAGCGAGAGGTTCGCGATCTCGTCCAGGAAGAGCGTGCCGAGATCGGCCAACTCGAACCGTCCCACGCGATCGGCCTTCGCGTCGGTGAACGAGCCCTTCTGGTGACCGAACAATTCGCTCTCGAATACGCCCTCGGCGAGTCCGCCCAGGTTCACCGTGACCATCGCGCGCCCCGCGCGCGGCGACGCGGCGTGCAGCCAGTTGGCGATCACTTCCTTGCCGGTGCCATGTTCGCCCGTGATCAGGGCGTTCGCGTCCGACGGCCCGATCTTCTCCATGAGACGCAGCACGGGCTGCATCGCCTGCGATTCGGCGATGAGCTGCGGCGCGCCCACGGGGCGCAGCGCGAGGTTCTCGCTCTCGAGGCGCTGGCTGCGGCGGAGTGCGCGGCCGAGTTCCACCTGCGTGCGCAGCACCTGCAGCAGGCGTTCGTTGTCGAACGGCTTCTGGATGTAATCGCGCGCGCCGCGGCGCAGCGCTTCCACCGCGCCCTCGATGGAGCCCCACGCCGTCATCACGACCACGGGCAGCGTCGCGTCGAGATGCTGCAGGCGCGAGAGGAGATCGAGCCCCTCCGTGCCGCCGGTGGTGTCGCGCATGTAGTTCATGTCCATGAGCAGCGCGTCGAAATCGCGCTCCTCGACGGCCGCGAGCACGGCCGCGGGGCTCGCGGCAGTCTGCACCTCGTAGCCTTCGCTGCGGAAGAGCAGCTCGAGGGCGTCGAGGATGTCGCGCGCGTCGTCGGCAACGAGCAGGCGGGCGGAGGCGGAGCGCATGGTGCTAAGATTATCGCCCGCGAGGGCGGAGCGTCACTCCTCGCGCAGCGCCTCCAGCGGATCCACGCGCGAGGCGCGCCGCGCCGGGATCCAGCTCGCGAGCAGCGCGACCGCCGCCACCATACCGCCCACCGCCAGGAAAGTGACCGGATCGCGAGGCTGCACCGCGTAGAGCATCGCCTTGAGCACCGGTGAGAGCGCGAGCGCAACGAGCAAGCCCGCCGCCACGCCCGCCCCCGCGACGAGCATGCCGTCGCGCACCACGAGACGCACCACGTCGCTCGGCAGCGCACCGAGTGCGACGCGCACGCCCATCTCGCGCGTCCGCTGGGCGACGCCATAGGCGATCACGCCATAGACGCCAACCGCCGCGAGCGCGAGCGCGACCGCCGTGAACAATGAGATGAGCATCAGCGTGAACCGCCGCGCCGCGAGCGAGCGCGCGACCACTTCATCCATCGTGCGGATCGCGTACACCGCCTGATCCGCATCGAGCGCGTGGATCGCGCGCTCGATCGGGCCGGTCATCGACGCGGCGTCGCCGGTGCCGCGCACCGCGATCGTGAAGTTCGCCCATGCATCCTGATCGTACGGGAGATACACGCCGGGGATCGGCTTACGGTCGAGCTCATGCTGGCGCACATTGGCCACCACGCCTACGACCGTGCGCCACCGGTCGTCGCGGATCTGGATCCGTGCGCCGAGGACATTGGTCTTCCCCCAGAATCGCTGCGCGGTGCTCTGGGTGACGATCGCGACTTGTGCCGCGTTCAACCGGTCGCGCTCGTCGAAATCGCGCCCGCGAATGACAGGGATCGAGAGTGACTTGAAGTAGCCCGGCGACGCCACGAGATAGTCGGGATTCGGGTCGTCCGGCCGCGTCTCGCGCCCTTCGATCTTCAGGTCGCTGCGGCTGGCTCCCGGATTGAGCGGCAAACGGCTGATCACGCCCACCGACGTCACCTGCGGCAGCGCCGCGATCGCCGGCACTATTTGGTCCACGAATGCGGCGCGCCGGTCGCCGTCGGGATACTTCACCTGCGGGAGCGTGAGCGCCATTGTGACCACGCCGTGCGTCTCGAATCCCTCGCTCACGTTCTGCACGGACACGAACGCCTTCACCAACAGTCCGGCGCCCACGGCCAGCACGCAGGCGAGCGCCACTTCGCTCACGGCGAGCGTATCGCGCACGCGGCGCCGCGCACGCGAATCCACGGCGCCTCGGCCGCCCTCACGCATGCCCGTCGCGATATCGCCGCGCGCGGTCTGCAGCGCCGGTCCCACGCCGAACGCGATGCCAGTCGCGATCGCGACCGCCATTGTGAAGCCCACCACGCGCCAGTCGGGCGACGCATCGATGAGCCCCTGCAGGTCGAACGGCGCGAGCGAGCGCAGCGATGCCACGCCCCACGTCGCGATGAGCAGCCCCGCCCCGCCGCCGAGGAGCGCGAGCATCACGCTCTCGATGAGCTGCTCCTTGGCCAGCTGCCAGCGGCCGGCGCCGAGCGCGGAGCGCACGAGCCACTCGCGCGACCGCGATGCGGCGCGCGCGAGCAGCAGGTTCGCGAGATTCACGCTCGCGATGAGCAGCAGCACGCCCGCCGCGCCGACGAGCAGCAACAGCGCCGCGCGGCTGTCGCCCACACGGTCCTCGTGGATCGTGATGAGCGTCGCGCCATCGAACTCCGGCTTTCCGTTCTCGATCCGCGCGTTGCGATTCACGATCGCGCTCGCCTCGGCGCGCGCGGCCTCGATGGAGACGTCGGGGCGAACGCGTCCGATCGACTCGAAATAGTGCGTGTCCGATTCGGTCGAAACGTCCTCCGTGGGCCGCAGCGGGGTCGGAGGCACCGCGAACGGCGACGGCCTCCAGATCTCCGCGCCCACCGGCACGTCGTAGCCCGGCGGCATCACGCCCACGATCGCCACCGGCTCGCCGTTCAGGTCGATCACCGTGCCGAGCACGCCGGCGCGAGCGCCGAGACTGCTGCGCCAGTAGCCGTCCGAGATCACGACTTCGCCAGTGTTCAGCCGGCCCGGGCTCGTTTCCTCGGGCCACCGGCCAAGCTCCGGCGACACGCCGAGCGTCTTGAAGAAACCCGCGGTGACGATCGCGCCATTGGCTTTCTCAGGGCGGCCGCCGGCACCGACGTTGAACGTCCACGAGCGAAATGCCGCGACCGGCGACACGAGCCGGCTGTCGCGTTCGAATCGCATGAAATCCACGGGCGAGAATGTCTCCTCTCCGTCGGCGTCATGCGGATAAAGCATCATCAGCCGCCCTTCGTTCGGGTACGGCAGCGGCCGGAGCAGCACCGCGTTCACCACCGAGAACACCGCGCTGTTCGCGCCAATGCCGAGCGCGAGCGTGAGCATCGCCGACGCCGGTGAAGAGCGGCGATTTGATCAGGCGGCGGAATGCGAGCTTGATGTCGTTCATGAGCGACTCACTCCGCGCGGAGCGCGGTCATCGGGTCGACGCGCGATGCGCGGCGCGCGGGCAGATAACTGGCGAGGAAGGCGACCACCATGAGCACGCCGAGCGTGGCCGCAAGCGTCGCCGGGTCGGACGGACCGATCTCATAGAGCAGGCTGCCGAGCAATCGCGTGAGCGCCAGCGCGCCCACGAGGCCCGCGCCCAATCCGAAGGCGACGGCCGGCAGCATGGTGCGGACGATCTCCGACACCACCCGCGCACCGCCCGCACCGAGCGCCATGCGGATGCCGATCTCGCTCTCGCGTTGGTTCACGAGGCCGGCCATCACGCCGTAGATGCCGACGGCCGCGAGCGCCAGCGCGATCGCGGCGAAGAGCCCCACCACGAGCATCGAGAACCGCGGCCGAGCAATGGACCCGCTCACCAACTCGGCGAGCGGCTTGAGAGCCGATTGGGGAAGCAGCGGATCGCCCGCCTTCAAGGCGGCGCGCACCGGCGCCGCGAGCGTGCGCGCGTCCGTGCCCGGCTGTGCGCGGATCACGACGGACATGTCGCTCAACGGGAACTGCGCATGCGCCGCATAGACGGTGGGACTCGCCGGCTTCGCGATCGCGTCGTCATGCACGTCACGCACGACGCCGATCACTTCACCGCCGGCGCGCGGACCGCCAAGGCCGAATTTCGTACCGAGTTCGAAATGGTGGCCCATGGCGTTCTCGCCGTGGAAGAGCAGGCGCGCGGCGGCCTCGTTCACGATGGCCACGACCGGCGCGGAATCGCGGTCCGTCGCCGCGAAGTCGCGCCCCGCCACGAAGGGCACGCTGAGCCCCTTCAGGAAATCCGGCGTGACGACGCGGATCTGCACCGACGGCTGCTTCGCGTCCTCGATCACCACGCCGTCGATCGAACGGACGCTGATGGAATAATTGTATTCGTCGAGTGGCAGGATGTTCGCGGCCGCGACGCCGGCGACGCCGGGGATCGCGGCGAGACGCTCCTCGAGCGCGCCGAAGAATTGGCGCGCGTTCTCCGGCTTCGGATACCGCGCATTGGGCAGCCCCACGCGGAAGGTCCAGGCCTGCACGGTCGCGAACCCGGGATCCACATGCTGCAGCCGTATGAAGCTGCGGACGAGAAGTCCTGCGCCGGCGAGCAGCATCACGCCGATCGCCAGCTCTGCGGCAACGAGTCCACCCCGCACGCGCCACGAGGCGCCCGCGCCCACCACGCCGCGTCCGCCCGAGCGCAGCAGCTGGTGCACATCGCGGGCGCGGCCCGGCGCGCCACACGGGAACGAGGCCGAACAGGACGCCGGTTCCGCACGCGACGAGACAGCGTGTAGACGAGCACCGGCCCGTCGATCGCGATGTCTCTCACGTTGCGCAGCGCATTCGGGGCGCAATGCCGCGAGCGCGCTCGTCAGCCAGCTCGCGAGCAGCAGGCCCACGACTCGCGCCCGCGCCGTCGTGAGCAGCAGGCTCTCCGCGAGCGAGCGGCGGATGAGATCGCCGCGCCTCGCGCCCAGCGCCATGCTCACCGCCACGTCACGCGTGCGGCCGCTCGCGCGAGCGAGCAGCAGATTCGCGACATTGGCGCACGCGATCATGAGCACGAGCGTCACGGCGCCGAGCAGCACGAACAGCATCGTGCGCAGATCGCCGGTGAGCGAATCACGCACGCTCTGCGTCGTCAAGCCGCCGCCGGTGTTCGAGTTCGGATATGCCGCTGCCAACCGTGCGCCGATCGCGCACGACATCCGTCCGCGCTTCTTCCGGCGACACGCCGTTGCGCAGCCGGCCGGTCACGAGCAAATAGTGCGCGCCGCGCTGCGTGGACAGCTCCTCCGCGGTGAAGCTCAGCGGCGACCAGTAGTCCACGCTCTCCGGGAACGCCTCGCCCGCCGCCAGCACGCCCACACGGTGTAGCCCTCGGCATTGAGCTGGAGCACGCGGCCGATGATCGCGGGATCGCCGCCGAAGCGTTCCTTCCAGGCGCCGTTCGAGAGGATGACCACGTGATCGCGGCCTTTCTCGAACTCCGTAGAGTCGAACGCGCGGCCCATCGCGGGCTTCACGCCGAGCACGCGGAAATAATCCACGGTGACGCGAAGTCCCTGCGAAGTAAACGGGGTCGCCGGCGCCGGTGAGCGTCGCGCCGCCGCCGGTGGCCGCCGCCATCGCGGTGAACGAGTGGTTCTGCGCGCGCACGTCGAAGAAGTCCGGCGGCGAGACGGTCCATTGGTCTGTTGGCCGTTCTTCGTCTCCCATACCGCGTACACGCGCCCGGACTCCGGGAACGGCAGCGCGCGCAACAGCGCCGCGTTCACCACGCTGAACACCGCGGTGTTCGCGCCGATGCCGAGCGCGAGCGTCGCGATCACCGCGAGCGTGAAGGCCGGCGTGCGCACCAGCGCACGCGCTGCGCGATGCAGATCCTGAAGGAGTAGATCCATGTTCACGCCTCCTTGTCCAGCCAGCCGTCCTTGAGGCGGATGATCCGGTGGCCGTACGTCGCGTTCTCCTCGGAGTGCGTCACCTGGATGATCGTGGTGCCGGCGGCGTTCAAGCGCTTGAACAACTCCATGATCTCGCGGCCCTGCGCCGAATGCAGATTGCCGGTGGGCTCGTCGGCGAGGATGAGCGACGGCTGGTGGATCACCGCGCGCGCGACGGCCACCAACTGCTGTTGGCCGCCCGAGAGCTGCGTGGGGTAGAGGTCCTTCTTCGCGACGATGCCGAACTTGTCGAGCGTGTCGGCCACCACGGCCTGTCGCTCCGTTTTCTTGATGTCGCGGTACGAGAGCGGCAGGTCGAGGTTCTCGGCCACGGTGAGATCGTCGAGCAGGTGATACTGCTGGAAGACGAAGCCCACGTACTGCTTGTGCAGCGCGACACGGCGCTTGGGGTCCAGCTTGTGCACCGCGTGCTCCATCAGCTGGTACTCGCCCGTCCACGCGCCGTCGAGCATGCCGACCACGGAGAGCAAAGTGCTCTTCCCCGCACCCGACGGACCCATGATGGTCACGAACTCGCCCTTCTTGATGTCGAGCGTGATGTGGCGGAGC
Source organism: uncultured Gemmatimonadaceae bacterium (assembly GCA_963716745.1). Taxonomy (GTDB): domain Bacteria; phylum Gemmatimonadota; class Gemmatimonadetes; order Gemmatimonadales; family Gemmatimonadaceae; genus DATKOH01. The sequence continues at coordinate 2,218,425 of OY970320.1, read as the reverse complement.
ACGTACACCTGCCCGCCCGAAATAGGATAGCTCTTCTCGACACTCTTGAGCGAGATCATCTACTCGTACCTCAGTGCGGTCATGGGATCGACTTTGGCGGCGCGGCGCGCGGGGATCGCGGCCGCGAGCAGTGCGGCGGCCGCCAGCGCGAGCGACGCGCCGGCGAACGTGGGCAGATCGGTGGCGCTTACGCCATACAGGAAACTCGCGAGCGCGCGCGTGCCGGCGATCGAAAGCGCGAGTCCCGCGATCACGCCGGCGGCGATGTATGGAACATGTTCGCGCACGAGCTCGCGCACCACCCGGTCGCCGCGCGCGCCGAGCGCGACGCGGATGCCGATCTCGCGCGTGCGGCGGCTCACGGCGTAGCTCACCACGCCATGTACTCCCACGAGCGCCACGATGAGCGCGAGCAGGCTGAACGCGCCGAGCACGAACGCACCGGCGCGCTGCGGGAAGAGCACTTCCGAGAGACGGTCATCCAGCGCGCCGAACGCGAAGGGCGTGACGTGCGCATCGGCGCCCAGCAGCGCGGCGCGGATCGCGGGGCCGGCGGCGTTCGGATCGCCCTGCGTGCGCGCGAGGAGCACTATACCGCCCAGGCCCACATCGCCCAGGTGCTGCGAGAGCGCGCCGTACAGATACGGGCGCGGTTTTTCGCCCAAGTGGTGGTATGCGACATCCTTCACCACGCCCACGATGGTCAGGTCCGCGTCACCCATCGTGATGTGCCGCCCCACGGCGCCCTCGGGAAAATACTTCGCCGCCATCGTCGCGTTGATCACCGTGACAGGCATACTGGAGGGCGTATCGTGCTCGTCGAACTCACGGCCCGATGCGACCGGGACATGGAGCACGTGGAAGTAGCCGGCACTCACCACGGCGTTCTCCACGAACAGCCGTTCACCCGCGGCGGGCGTGTATCCCGGAATGCTGAACGACTCCATGTCCAATCCGCTGCTGAGCGGCGTATCGGTGGCCCACGCGAACGCGGTCACGTCGCGCACTGCCGTGAGACGGTCCGCCGCCAGCGCGTAGTACGCCGTTGCGCGCGGAGCGTCGTAGTGCGATAGCCCCATGTTCACCGCCGCGACGGCGACGTGCCCCACGGCGAAACCCGGGTCGATCGTGAGCGCGCGCTGCAGGGCGCGCGAGAAGAGCCCCGCACCCACGAGCAGCACGAGACTGAGCGCCACCTGTGACGCGAGCAGCACGCCGCGCAACCGCGTGCGCCGCTGTCCGGCGCCCGCCGTGCCATCGCGCAGCGCCGGTGTGAGATCCACGGCGAGCGTCTGCCGCGCCGGCGCGAAGCCGAAGATCAGCATCGATGCCGCCGCGAGCGCCAACATGAAGGCGAGCGTGGCGGCGTCGGGCGCGATGTTGAGTCCTGCGAACGACGTGCCGTCGAACGACATGCGGCCCAGCGCGTCGCCCGCCAGGCTCGCGACGCCGAAGGCGATCGCGACGGCGGCGAGCGCGAGCACTGCGCTCTCCGTTAGCAATTGACGCATCAGGCGCGCGCGCGTGGCGCCGAGCGCGAGACGCACACCCACCTCGCGCCGTCGCGCCGCGCCGCGCGCGAGCAGGAGATTCGCGACGTTCGCGCACACGAGTAGCAGTACGATGCCAACAACGCCCATGAGCACGCCCGTGAATCGCGCGATGCTGCCGTGCGAGCCGCCGGCGAACGCTTGCACTGAGGACTCCAACACCACCGGAGGATCGGGCTTATCAGAGGGCGAATACGTGAGGCGCTGTCGCTCAATGGACGCCGTCATCGCGCTCGCCGCCGCCGCGGGCGTCGCATTTGGCGCAAGACGCCCGAACACTCGGATCCAGCCCCAATTGCGATTCTCGAGGCCCAACCGCGCCATGTTCGTGGGCGCGAGACCGGGCCATGCGCTCATCGGCACCCAGAACGCCGGCGAACTCTCGAGCCAGAGCCCGCGGAACTCCGGCGCGGCGATGCCCACCACCATCACCGGACGGTCGTTCAGCAGCACGGTGCGTCCAATCACGCTCAGGTCGCTGCCGAACTCGCGGCGCCAATAGTTCGCGCTCAGCACCGCTACGGGCGCCACGCCCGCGACATCATCCTCGTTCGTGAGCAGCCGCCCGTGCAGCGCGCGCACGCCCAGCACCTGGAAATAATTCCCACTCACCACCTGCGTGGATATGAGCGTCGCACGCCCGTCGCCCGACAAGGTCATGCTCCGCCCGCTCGCACCCGCGATGTCCATTACGGCGCGCGCATCGGCGCGCAGGTCGCGCAGCGCCGGATACGAGACAACGCTCTCGGTGTACGATACCAGCCGGTCGGAGTGCGCCACTCCCGGCAGCGGCCGGTACAGCATCCCCTGCATCAATCCGAAGATCGTCGCGTTGGCGCCAATACCGAGTCCCAGTACGAGCAACGCCGCGAACGTGAACTGGCGATGCTTCGCGAGCTGCCGAATGGAATAGCGGATGTCCTGCCAGAGTGTGTCCACGCGTTACTCCGAGCGGATGGCGATCAGGGGGTCCACGCTCGCCGCTCGGCGCGCGGGCAGGTAAGTAGCCACAAACGCGACGGCGAAAAGCAGCAGCGGCACCGCGATGAACGTGACAGGATCCGCCGCGCTGATGCCGTACAGCTGACTCTGCATCAATCGCGCCACGCCGAACGCGGCGATCACGCCAACGATCGTCGCCGCGAGCGCGACGCGCGTCCCATGCGCGAGCACGAGCCCGACTAGCGCCGAGCGCTTAGCGCCTAGAGCAAGCCGTATTCCGAGTTCGCGCGTCCGCTGCACGAGCATGTAACTCATCACGCCGTACACGCCGATGGCCGCGAGGATCACCGCCAGCAGCGCGAACGCGCCGGCGAGCGTCAATGCGAATCGTCGCGACGCGAAGCCGCGCGTCACCAGGAACTGCAGCGACCGCACTTTCCACACCGGCTGGTCCGCATCGATGCTCCAGATCGCGGCGCGCACCTGTTTGCCGAGCACATCCGGGTCGCCCTCGGTGCGCGCGACCACCGAATTGAAGATGCTGATCCCCTGCTCCAGCGGCTGATAGATCTGGCCTCCATCCGGCCCATCGTCGAACGACCGCTGCTTCACATCGCCCACTACGCCCACCACCGTCACCCACACATCCGGCGGCCCGAACACCTTCACCCGCCGCCCGATCGCGTTCTCGCCCGGCCACGCCGCGCGCGCGAACGCCTCGCTCACGATCGCGACCGGCGGCGCGTCCACACGGTCGCGCGCATCGAAGTCACGCCCGGCACGCAGCGGGATGCCCATCGTCCGGAAATAGCCGTCGGCCACGACGTTCTGCAGCGCGGTGGGCGGCGTGGTGGACGGGCCTTTCCCGTCGACCTCGAACGTCACCAGCCCGAAATTCCCACTGAGCGGCACCGCCTGCACCAGCGACGCATCTCTCACGCCCGGCACCGCACGGATCGCCGCGAGCGCGCGCGACATGAACAGATTGATCTTCGCCGGCGAGTCGTACTTTGTGCTCGGCAGACGGAACTCGCCGGTGATCACGTTGCGCGCATCGAAGCCGGCGTCCACGCGACTGAGCGCCATCAGGCTTCGCGTGAGGAGGCCGGCGCCTGCGAGCAGTACGACGCACAATGCCAACTGCGCGGCGACGAGGAGATCCCTCGAATGCCAACGGCGGGCTGTCGGCTGTTGGCTGTTGCCTCCACTGCCCGCGCCGGAGCGGAGATTCGTGCGCGAGGCGTAGAGCGCGGGGGCGAGTCCGAACAGCATGCCGCTGCCGACGGTCAGAAGGATCGAGAACGAGAGCACGCCCATGTCGAGTCCGACATCGGCGTAGCCCGGCAATCCGCCGGGGACGCCGGCCACCAGGGCGCGCATCGCCCATACGCCGATGAGCACACCGAGTGCGCCGCCAACGAGCGAGAGCAGCAGACTCTCGGTGAGCAGCTGCCGCACGATGCGCCAGCGTCCGGCGCCGAGCGCCGCGCGCAGCGACAGCTCTTTCTCACGCGCGGCCGCGCGCGCGAGCTGCAGGTTCGCGACGTTCGCGCAGGCGATGAGCAGCACCACCGCGACGAACGCGAACACCGTGACGAGCACCGGCTGGATCGCTCCCACCACCTCCTGCTTGAGCGGGATGATGATCACGCCCTGTCCGGCGTCGCTCGTAGGAAATTCCTTCGCGAGGCCCGCGACCACGCCACTGAGATCCGCTTGCGCCTGCGCGAGCGATACGCCCCGCTTGAGCCGCGCCACGCTCCACACGCGGAAAAGATTCCCCGTGGGATCGACGCGCGTCGTCAGGCTCGCGCCGGGCGCCGAAGTCACCGGCAGCCAGACATCATCAGCACCGCCCATCGGGTCTCGGAAGTCCGCCGCGGTCACGCCTATCACCACGTGCGGCTTGCCGTTCAAGATGAGCGTGCGCCCCACGATGTTCGGATCGGAACCGAAACGCGTAGCCCACACTGCGTGCGAGAGCACTGCCACCGCGGCGCCGTTGCCCTCTCCCTCCTCCGGCGTGAACAAGCGGCCGCGCTCCGCGCGCGCGCCGAGCACGGTGAGCGCGTTCGCGCTTACGAAGCTGCCGACGAGCCGGTCGGGCGCGTCCACGCCCGTGAGATTGACGCTCTGCGAGCGCACCATGGACAGCTCATCGAAACTGCGGCTGCGCGTGCGCCACTCCACGATGTTGGGCAGCGAGACGAGCGTGCGCGGCTCGGTGGGCATTGTCCCCCAGATCACCACCAGCCGGTCGGGATCGGGATACGGCATCGCCCGAAGCAGCACCGCGTTCACCATTGAGAACACCGCGGTGTTCGCGCCGATCGCGATCGCCAGCGTGAGCACGGCGGCGACGGTGAACACCAGATTCCGCCGGAGCGCGCGCGCGGCGTACTTGAGGTCCTGGATCAGCGTTTCCATGTCGCCTCCTACTCGGAGCGAAGTGCGACTACGGGGTCCACGCGCGCCGCCCGGCGCGCGGGTACGTACATCGCCGCGAGCGCGACCACGGCCAGCAGCAACGCCACGGCGCCCATCGTGACCGGGTCGGTGGGCTGCACATGGAAGAGCAATTTGTCGAGCGCGCGCGTGGCGAACATGCCCGCCGCGGCGCCGATCGCAATGCCAGCGAGCGTGAGTCGCAGCCCGCCGCCCAGCACCATCGCCAATACCGCGCGCGGCTGCGCGCCGAGCGCCATGCGTACGCCGATCTCGCGCGTGCGCTGGCTCACACCGAACGACAGCACTGCGTACACGCCCACCGCGGCGATGGTCACCGCGAGCACGGCGAAGATCGTGAGCAGCAGCATCGGGTCGCGCCGGTCGTTCATCGAACGCGCGAGCCAATGATCCATCGTCGCCAGATCCTCGGCGGGAACGTTGGGATCCATCTCGTGCAACACGCCCCGCACCGAGGGCGCGAGCGCATTGGCGCGGCCGGCAGCGCGCACCACGAACGTGAGGTTCGAATAGTTGAACTGATTCACGGGATAGTAGATCGTCTCGCGCGTGTCCTCATCGAGACCGGCGTGCCGCACATCGCCCACCACGCCGATCACTTCGAGCTCGTCATCCTTGTTGCGCGCGTAATCCACGCGCAGCCGCTGTCCGATGGGGTCCTCGTTCGGCCAGATCTTGTTCGCGAGCGATTCGCTGATCACGATCGCGCGCGGCGCCTGTGCGTTGTCCACGGGCGAGAACGTCCGGCCGCGGCGAACCGGGATCTTCATCGCGCCGAAGTAGCCTTCGTCGGCCACGCGCACGGATGCGATCGGCGCCTGCCCCGCCGGCGGCTCGGGCCGGCCCACCACGTGGATGCTGGTGGCCGCGTCGCCATTCTGCAGCGGCAGCATGCTCACCGCGCCCACCGCCGCGACGCCCGGGAGCGCCTTGATCCGATCCGCGAACGCGGCGAAGAACTGCGCCGCGCGCGCCTCGTCCGGATACTTGTCGCCCGGCAGGCTCACGCTCACGGTGAGCACATGATCGGCGCGGAATCCGGGATCCACCGCGGCGAGCCGCCCCAGCGAACGCACGAGCAGGCCGGCCGCGAGCAGCAGCACCACCGCGAGCGACATCTGCGTCACCACCAGCCCCGAGCGGAATCGCGCGGCGTGCACGCCGCCCGTGGTGCGGCCGCTCGCACCGTGCAAGTCCGACGCGAGCATTCCTGACCGCCGGTTGAACGCGGCCGGCAATCCGATGAGCAGGCCGATCACGATCGTCGCCGCCGCGGTCACACCGATCACGCGCCAATCCACCGCGATCTCCGAGAGCCTCGGCACGCCGCGCGGCCCCGACGCGACCAACAGGTCCACGCCGTACGACGCCAACATGATCCCCACGAAGCCGCCCGCCATCGCGAGAATGACGTTCTCCACCACCCACTGCCGCGCAATCCGCCAGCGCGGTGCACCGAGCGCCGTGCGCACGGCGGTCTCACGCTGGCGCGACGCCGCGCGCGTGAGCATCAAGTTACCCACGTTCGCGCAGGTGATGAGCAGTACGATCGTGACGGCGCCGAAGAGCATCCAGATCACGCGCTTCGATGAGCCTACCACCTGGTCGGCGAGCGTGATCACCGACGCGTCCCAGCCCGTGTTCGCCTGCGGCGCCTCGGCTTCGAGCTGCTTGGCGATCATCGACATCTCAGCCTGCGCTTTCGCCACCGAGACGCCGGGCTTCAATCGGCCCAGCACCATCGTGTAGCGGCCGCGCCGGCCGGCGGGAATGGTGTCGTAACGGAACGGGTCCCAGTACACCTCGTTCGCGAGCGGCCGGAATTTCGCGGGCATGACGCCCACCACCGTCGCGTCGCCGCCGCTCACACGGATCGTCTTGCCCACGATCGCGGCGTCGGCGCCGTAGCGCTGCCGCCAGAGTCCGTCGCTCAGGATCACGACGTTCGGCGCGCCCAGCTTCGACTCGGCCGCGGTGAACGTCCGGCCCAGTGCCGGAGCGGTGCCGAGTACTGAGAAGAGGTTCGGCGTCACGGAGCGCCCGTACACGTGCTCGGGCGCCGTGCCGCCCAGCAGCGTCATCGAGCTCCACGTGAAGTCCGCGAGATCGGTGAACGATGTGGCGCGCTCCTTCCAGTCCAGGTAGTTCTGCGGGCTCACCACGTTATGCTCGACGTTGCCGCGCGCGTTGCGCTCCCAGATCATCACGAGATCGCCCGGCGCGCGGTACGGCAGCGGCGAGAGCAGCACGCGGTCCACCACGGTGAAGATCGTGGCGTTCGCGCCGATGCCGAGCCCCAGCACGAGGAGCGCGGCAATCGTGAACTGGCGCTGCGTGCGGAGCTGCCGCACGGCGTAGCGCACGTCCTGCCAGAACGATTCCATTGGGATCTCCTAGTCGGTGCGAAGCGCGACCATGGGGTCGGTACGCGATGCGCGCCGCGCCGGGATCCAGCTCGCGAGGAGCGCCACCGCCGCGAGCAGCGCGCCGATCGAGAGGAACGTGACCGGATCCGCCGCGCTCACGCCCAGCAGCTGACTGCGAAGCAGCATCGCCACGCCGAACGCGAGCACACCGCCGGATGCGAGACCGATCGCGGTGAGCACCATCCCTTCTCCCACCACGAGCGACAGGATGTCCTGGCGCGCCGCGCCGAGTGCGGTGCGAATGCCCAGCTCACGCGTGCGCTGGCTCACCGAGTACGCGATCACCGAGTAGATGCCCATGCTCGAGAGCAACAGCGCGAGGCCGCCGAACAGTCCGAGCATGATCGCGCCCAGTTTCATGAAGAACGTCGCCGCTCCCATGTGCTCCGCGAAGGTGCGCACATCGAGGAAGGGGAGATTCGGATCGATGGACGCGAACGTGCGGCGCACGGTCTCGGTGAGCAGCTTCGGATCGCCGCTCGTGCGCACGTACATTGTGACCGCCGCGTCATAGTCCTGCGCGTGCGGCAGGAACAGGAACGGCAGCGGCGTCTCGCCAAGCTGCTTCTGCTTGGCGGTCGCGACCACGCCGACCACCGTACGCTTACCGCCGCCGAAATCGATCCAGCGGCCCATCGCGTCCTGCCCCGGCCAATACTTCTTCGCGAACGCCTGGTTCACGATCACGACGCGCGCCGTGCCGGAATCATCCTGCGCGGTGAAATCACGTCCCTGCAGCAGCGGTGTGCCCACGGTCTCGAAGAAGCGCGGCCCCACGCCGTCGTTGTTCAGCGACATGTTCTCGTCCTTCTGCGGCGTGTAGCCCTCGATCGTGAGGCTGGTCGAGTTGTTCCCGCCGAACCCGAGCGGCACGATCCCGGAGATCGTAGCCGACGTGACGCCCGGCAACGCCTGCACGCGATCGAGCATCTGCTGCAGCACCACGCGCCCCGAGCTCGCGTTGTAGCCGGCGAGCAGCAGGTCGGTGGACACGAGCAGCACTCTCTCCGGCTCGCGATATCCCGCGTCCATCCGCTGCGCCGCATTCAGGCTGCGAATGAACAATCCGGCCGCCACAAGCGCGATCACCGAGAGCGAGATCTGTGTGACCACGAGCGTGCCGCGCAGCAACCCGCGTCCGCGTCCGCCCATGCCAACGCCGTCCTTGAGCGACACGACGAGATCGGGCTTGGACGCCTGCATTGCCGGCACCACGCCGAACAGCAGCGCCGTGCCCACGGTGACGAGCATCGCGAACACGAGCACCCGCGTGTCGAGCGTCGTATGGAAGCTCACCGGGTACGCCACCGGCGGCATGAGCGCCGGAAGCATGCCGCTCCCCCACGAAGCGATGAGCAGTCCGAGCCCTCCCCCCGCGATGGCGATGATCACACTCTCGACGAGCAGTTGCCGTACCAACGCCGAACGTCTAGCCCCCAAGGCTAACCGTATCCCCATCTCCCGCTTCCGCGCCGCCGCCCGCGACAACATCAGATTCGCGACGTTCGCGCACGCGATGAGCAGCACCACCGCCGTGATCCCGAGCACCGCGATGAGCGCCGGCTTGAACATCGCCTGCACGTAGTCCTCGTTCATGGGCAGAAGCTCGCGCCCCATCCCGCGGTCGGCGTCGTAGGTGGCCGCCATCTCCTTGCCGATCTTCCGCATCTCGAGCTGCGCCTGCTCGAACGTGACGCCCGGCTTGAGCCGCGCGATCGCGTCATAGCTCTGCCAGCCGCGCGACGTGTACTGCTGCGGCGAGCCGTTCGCGACGCCCACCATCGAGAGCGGCACCCACATGTCGAACGCGAGCGCCGCCGTTTTCCCCGTGAAGAAGGGCGGCATGACGCCGACGATCGTGAACGGATGACTGTTCAGCGTGATCGTCTTGCCAACGATGCCGGAGTCGGCACCGAACTTCCGGCGCCAATAGTTGTACGAGAGCACCACCACCGGATGCCCGCCGAGCGCGCTATCCTCGGCCGGCAGGAATCCGCGGCCGAGCATGGCACGCACGCCGAGCACGTTGAAGTAGTTGGCGCTCACGATCTCGCCCCAGGCGCGCTCGGCTTGGCCCTCGGTGCGCACGCTCAGCGGCTGGCCGGTGGTGATCGCCGGCCCTTCGATGAGCGTGGCACTCTTGGCCACGTCCTGCCAATCGGGAATGGAGAAACTCCACCGCACGTTGTTCGGCCCGCGCGTGATCACGAGCACGAGCCGGTCGTAATCGCTGACGGCCGGCAGGGGCCGGAGGACGATGCCCTCCAGCCAGGTGTAGATCGTGGTATTGGCACCGATCCCGAGGGCGAGTGTGACGACGGCGACAGCGGTGAAGAGCGGGCTCTTCCGCAGAGCGCGAAAGGCGTAGCGCAGATCCTGCAGAAGCATTCCCATTGTCGCCCTCGGGGGTGGAACGTCTATGCGTGCGCGGCGGCCGACTGTTCGTCCACGACGCGTCCGTCGAACAGGTCGATCTCGCGATCGGCGTGCTTGGCGTAGCGCTGGTCGTGCGTCACCATGCAGATCGTGCTGCCGTTGCGGTGCAGCTCGCGGAGCAATTCCATCACGCTCTCGCCGTTCACCGAGTCGAGGTTACCCGTCGGTTCGTCGGCAAGGAGAATGGCGGGATCGCCGGCCACGGCGCGCGCCACTGCGACGCGCTGCTGCTGACCGCCGGAGAGCTGCGCCGGATAGTGCTTCACGCGATGCGACATCCCCACCTTTTCGAGCGCGTTCTGCACGCGTTCCTTGCGCTCGGCGGCGCTCGTGCCGCGATACGTCAGCGGCAGCTCGACGTTCTCGTACACCGTGAGATCGCCGATCAGGTTGAACGCCTGGAAGATGAAACCGATCTGGCGATTGCGGACGCGCGCGCGCTCGGCGGGCTCGAGCTTCGCTACCGGTTGGCCTTCGAGCAGGTATTCGCCGCCGGTGGGCGTGTCGAGCAGACCGAGGAGAGAAAGCAGCGTGGTCTTCCCGCAACCCGACGGGCCCGAGATCGCCACGTACTCGCCCTTCATGATCTCCAGATGGACATCCGAGAGCGCGTGCGTCTCTACTTCGTCCGTATAGAAGACCTTCTGGATCCCCTGCAGTCTGATCAAGCCCTGATCGCCAGTCGTTGCCATTGTGCGCTCCGGAGTTATTTGAGGCGTACGCGTTCCACGTTGTCGTACTGAGACATGTCACTCAGAATCACTTTGTCGCCGATGTTCAGGCCCTTCAGGATCTCTACCGTTGTGACTGAACTCTTGCCGAGCTGGACTTGCACGCGGATCGCGGCGCTGCCGTTCTCCACGACCTTGAACAGACCCACCATGCCCGTGCCCGAACCGTAGGCGGGGCGGCCGGTGTACATGACGTTCTTGAGCGACGCGATCCTGATCGTGCCATCCACGGAGAGATCGGGCACCGCGCCCGGGGGGAGCGTACCTTCCATTTTCACGTCCACCGTGACCGTGCCGTTCACGGAGCTGGGGTCCTTCCGTGAGACATGGCCGTGGACGATACCGTTGCGTGTGTCGATGTCGGCCTCTTGGCCTACGGCGACATCCTTGGCCTGTGTTTCAGGAATTCTGAATGACGGCCTTGAGCGTGCCCGGCTGCACGACCTTGGCGAGCGTTGTGCCTTCCGTGACCCACTGGCCGAGCTGGATCGTGAGGTCTTGGACGATGCCGGCGTCGGGCGCCGTGACCTGCAGTGCATTCACGCGCGAGCGGTCGAGCTCCGCGATCGACTTGAGGCGCTTCACTTGGTCCGTTTGCACGGCGATCTGCGAGTCCACGCTCGACGTCATGAGCGCGAGGCGTTCTTTCTCCACGCGCAGACGCGTCTCGTATTCCTGCGCCGCGGCCTTCTTCTGGTTCGCGTCGAAGGGGGAGATGAGATTCTTCGTGACGAGCGACTCGGCGGCCGCCGCGTCCTGCGTGGCGGCGATGTAGTTCGTGCGCGTCGTGGCGACCGTGCCTTCCTGCGCCAGCCGCGCCGCGTTCAAGTTCGTGCGCATCGCGAAGAGATCGAATCGCGCCTGGTTGTAGGCCTGATCGGCCTGCAGCGCCTGGATCTCGACGTCGGGATTGGAGAGCGTGAGCAGCACGCCGCCGGCGGGAACGCTCTGGCCCGATTGTGCGATGAGCCGGTCGACGCGGGCACTCGCCTGCGCCGTGATGAAGCGAATGTGTTCCGGCGTGAGGTTGCCGGGCCCGCGTACTTCTATAGAGAGGTCACCCTGCTTCACCGAGTCGATGAGGAGCGTGGCGATCTCCACGGACGGCGCGGCGGGCTTGAGCCGGCCGAGTGCGACCGTGACGATGATGAGCGCGAAGATACCGCCGCCGATGGCGACGTATTTCGAGGTCTTCTTCTTGGGGGCGCGAGCGACGTCCAAATCTCTAACCTTAGGCTAGGGGCACCACGGATGTTCACCTCCCTAAAAGCAAAACGTATGCCGTGAGCGTTTAGGTTCGGGATTCGGGATTCGGGACTCGCTAACTGCTTAATAAGCGGTCTAACGCGTGGTTAGACTCCGCGAGTGGGCCGATGGTTGGCGAGTGGGTGTTCGGAGTGGGGACTGGGCGTCCCACGAGCGGACGGTGTCCCGGCGCTGCGGGAGCTACGGAATCCGGTTCGCCGAGTCGGCCGATGCGCGCAACCGCACGGCGGATGCTTGGCCGGCCCAGGTCACACCTGTGTCGAGATCGTCGAGCACGCCGAAGTAGACGGCGACTCCGCGCGGGTCACCGCACACTTGCCAGCGTCCCGAGGGCGCGTCGCGCAGCAGCGTCCACGTGGCCTCGCCCGTGCGCGTGATCTGCCGAACGACGACGCTATCGTTCGCGGCATTCGCGACGCGCTCGCCGACGGACACGATCTGCGTATGCACCACCGCGGTGTCGTGAAGCAGTTGCGAACCGGTGATCTTGAACTTGGCCGGGAACACGAGCACGTCGCTCTCATATTCCTGGTCGCAGTTCGGCGCCTCGGAGAAGAGGGAGTCCGATGGCTCCTCTGCCGAGGATGGCGCGACGGCCTTCAGGATCGCTGAGACAACTTCCTCGGGTGACAGCGGCGGCGACTGCGGCTTGGCCGGTTGCGCTGTGTCGCGCCCGCAGGCGATGCCGGCGCAGAGCAGAATAGCGGCGACGGCGCCGAACCGGATGTTCATCGGAACCCCTGCTTCTTCTCGCCCGCGCGGTGCGGTCTGATCGCGAACGCGCTCCACGTGTCGTTCACGGAGATCAGCGTGATCCACTTCATCTCGAATGGCTTGAGCGAATCCCACCCCTGATCACGCGTGAGATCCGTCTGGATCTTGGAGCCGCCCTTCGGGAACGACAGCCAGAGCATGCTCTCGGGCTTGAGCGCTTTCACGGCGCCCGGCACCAGCTTGCGCAGCTCGGCTTCATTGCGCGCGAAGAGTTGGATCCAGTCGAACTCTCCGGTGAGTTTCGCGGCGATCTTTGCGCCGGCCGGCAGTGGACTCAGTTCTTTCGCGTACCCCTTCGGCGCGTTGACCAACGCCGCGCGATGCCCCGGCTTCAGCTTCATCTTCGCAGCCAGCTTAGAGACAGGCATCCTGATCCTCACACTTTACTATAGTAGCGCCGAAAAAACCGAATACACTCCGAAGACAACATTAAAATTTTCGCGACCGAGTCCCATGTGCGCTCGAATCTCCTCGAAGCACAAAAAGATCAAAAAACATCTCGACACGATTAACATGATTGAAGTGATGCACGCAGCACCAACGCATTCAAGCCGTTGCAATTCATCAGGTCAATCATGTTAATCCTGTCAAAGCAGTTTGTCCTTGCCGTCCCTACTTGCTACTCGCATCCGGCGCGCGCGCGATGATCACACCATCACCCACATCCAATCCCGACACTTTCCCGTCGGTACCGATCACGAACGTCACCAGCTGCGTGCCGAGCCAGCGCTTCGTGTACTTCATCTCGAACGTGTCGTAGTTCCAATGCTCCATCGTGGCGCTCGTGAACGGATCGTCCTCCCACAGCTTGCCGTCCTTGAGCTTGATCACGGTGCTGCCGTACAGCTCGTCCTTGTACGTGCCCGCGTATGCGGCGAGCGGCAAACTGGGCTTGGTGCCCATCACCCGCTTCTTCGCCTCAGCGGCCACGGCTTCCGCGCGACGCGCATGCGCCGCGTCGTACATCTTCTTCAATTCAGCGCTCCAGTCGTGCGTGCCGCCGCCGATGTAACGGTCGAACACGGTGTACATGAGCGCGTGACGCAGCTCGGCGTGATCGAGATTCTCGAAGATCACGACGCCCAGCTTGCGGCTGGGGATGAGTCCCACGATGGCGACGAATCCGTCGATGCTGCCGGTGTGGAACACCACGGCCTCACCACGATAATCCTCGAGGAACCAGCCGAGTCCGTACGCGGTGTAGTTGGGATGCGTGAGGCGCGCGGTGGGATAGAACTCATCGGGGCCGACGATCTGCTGCAGCTGCCAGAGTTCGGCGAAATTCGCGGCGCTGAGCATGCGCTTGCCGCCGACGCGCGTGCTGTCGAGCAGGAAGCGCAGCCACTTGGACATGTCGGACACGTTCGAGTACATCGCGCCGGCGGGGCCGATGTTGTCCGTTTGATAGCGATCGATGGCGCGCACGGTGTCGTCGATGCGGAAGTGCGGCGTGGCGACGTTCTTGAAGTCGACCGCGGCCTGCGTGTTCGTGACCGTCTCGTTCATGCCGAGCGGCGTGAAGATGTCCTTCTTGAACATCGCCTCCCAATCCTGTTTCGCGGCGAGCGCCGCGATGAACACGGCCGCGGCGTACGTCTCGTTCTGGTACTGGAAATGCTCGCGGAATGAGTACGTGGGCTTCACGAGGCGGAGCTTCTTGGCGATCTCGTTGAAATCGTACGACGTGCCGTACCAGAGATAACCCGCTTCCGGGAGACCGCTGCGGTGCGTGAGCAGATCGCGCTCGGTGAGCTCGGAGGTCACGTAGGGTGACATGAGCTGCAGCTGCGGCATCCGGTCGGCGACGCGCGTGTCGAGCGAGAGTTTGCCGCTGTCCACCATGAGCATCGCGGCGTACGATCCGAACGCTTTCGTGGTGGACGCGTTCGCGAAGAGCGTGTGGATGTTCACGGAATCGTGTCCGCCAACGGTCTTCACGCCGTAGCCCTTGATGAAGGTGACGGAATCGTCCTTCACGATGGCGATCTCCATGCCGGGGACGTCCCAGTCCTTCATCCCTTTCGCGACATAGGCGTCGAAGCCCGCGAGCGGATCGGCCTTCTTGGCCGGCGCCTGCGCATCGATTGCGGTGACCGTTGCGAGGAGAGCGAGAATGGAGACCGTACGAATCACACGGGGCATCTGAGACCTGGGATCGTGGTTTGAGAGCTGAGCGCTTTTCCGGACTTCGAAAATGGCTCCCGTGCAGGATAACGGCAACTTGGTGCCGTGCGCCCGTCGGCATCGTTGCACCGGAACACAAGTATCACGGTTCATGTTTAGCGGGATGCGGCGGAAAGGGGCTCAGATTGTCTCCCTGCGGCGGATCGGCTCATCGTTCGCGGTCGGCGCCGTGTTGTCGTTGTTAACAAATACAACCACCCGACCCGCTGCGATGCGCTCTCACCTCGCTAGGAAACAATCCGTGCTGCTTCCGCTGCATCCCCTGAAACATGAACCGTGATATGCGTGTTCCAGTGCAAAGAGCATGACGAGCGCGACATTGCAGGATCCGAAGCGCTCGTTGGCCTCCATGCGCTCAAACACATGGATCACGGTTCATGTTTAACGGGATGCGGCGGAAGAAGCGCGGATTGTCTCCATCCGGCGGATCGGATCATCGTTCGTGATCGGCGTTGTGTTTTTGTTGTTAACAACAAAATCAACAACTTGATCCGCTGCGACGAATCGTCATCACGCTCGGAGTCAATCCGTGCTTCTTCCGCCGCATCCCGTTAAACATGAACCGTGATAAGTGTTCCGGCGCAAGGAACACGACGGGCGCTCGGAACGGAACGATCAAGCCTCGGCCATCACCTCGTCGGTGTTCTTGGCCGATTCGGAGATGATGCGCTGCGTCTCGTCGCCCGGGGCTTCTTCGTAGCCGCGGAATTTGCGCGTGAACGTCGCGCGGCCGTGGGTCATCGAGCTCAGGTCGGTCGCGTACAAGTGCAGCGACGCGCGAGGGATCACGGCCCGCACGAGCGTGCCGCGGTTGTCCGCGAGCGTATCGCTTCCCAGAATGTGCCCGCGGCGCGCCGAGATATCGCCCATCACGTCGCCCAGATAATCGCCCGGCGTGCTGATCTCGAGCTCGTCCAGCGGCTCGAGCAGCACCGGCTTGCACTTGGGCGCGACGGCCTTGAATGCGAGAATGCCAGCCATCTTGAAGCTCATCTCGTTCGAATCCACCGAGTGGTACGACCCGTCGAAGCACTCCACGGTGAAGTCCACCAGCGGATAGCCCGCGAGGATCCCGCGCGCCGAGGCTTCCTGGATGCCGCGGTCCACCGCCGGGATGAACTTGTTCGGGATCGCGCCGCCCACGATCTCATCCTTGAACACGTAGCCCTCGCCGCGCGGCAGCGGCGCGAAGCGCACCCAGCAGTCGCCGAACTGTCCGCGTCCGCCGGATTGTTTCTTATGACGCCCCTGCCCTTCGCCCTTGCCGCGGATCGTCTCGCGGTACGCGATGTGCGGCTTCGTGAGTTCGCCGGTGACGCCGAATTTCCGGTGCAGCTTGGCCATGTTCACTTCGAGGTGCCGCTCGCCGAGTCCGGAGACGATCGTCTCGTGCGTCTCGGGATCGTAGTGCATCTCGAAGGTGGGATCCTCATCGTGCAGACGGTGCAAGCCCGCCTGCAATTTCTCTTCATCGTTGCGCGCCGACGCATGCACCGCGAACTCCACGAGCGGCTCGGGAAACTTCGCGGCCGGCAGGCGCACCGGATGTTCCTTGGTGCTCAGTGTGTCATTCGTGTGCGTGTTCTTGAGCTTGGCCACACAGCCGATGTCGCCGGCGTGCAGCTTGGTCACCTCGGCGCGGTCCTTCCCCTGCGCAACCGCGATGTGGCCGAGCTTCTCAACGCCGTTCCGCGTGGCGTTGAACACCTCGGCGCCGTTCACCACCACGCCGGAGAGGATGCGGAAGAACGACACGTCGCCCACGTGCGGCTCCGATTGCGTCTTGAACACCCAGGCGGCGAAGGGCGCGTCGTCCTTCGCGTGGATCTCCACGGTTTTGTCACCCTCGGCGCCTTTGAGCGCGTGGAGCTCTTCCATCTCGTACGCACTCGGCATGAGTTCCACGATCTTCGTGAGCAGCGCGCGGGTGCCGAAGGTCTGCTCAGCGCTCACGCAGAAGAGCGGGAAGAGTTCACCGCGCTTCATGCCTTCCTTCATGGCGGCGATCGCTTCGTCGCGGCCGATCTCCTTGCCTTCCAGATAGCGCTCGAGCATGGCGTCATCCGTGCTCGCGATCGTCTCGATGAGCTGCTCGTAGTATTTGTCGAACATCGCCTGCTGGTCGGCGGGGACGTCCGTCTCGTCATACTCTCCGGCCTTCGTGCCCTTCTTATAGAGGTGGGCCTTCCGCGAGAAGAGGTTCAGTATGCCGCGGAAGGTGGACCCTTCGCCGATCGGCACTTCCACCGGGATGACGTTCGGTGTGAGTCGCGCCTTGATGCTCTCGTAGGCGTGGTCGAACGACGCGTGCTCCTTGTCGAGCAGGGAGACCACGAAGAGCACGGGATCCTTCCGGTTCACCGCTTCGCGGAACATCGTCTCGGTGCCGACCTCGACGCCGGCGGTGGCGCTCACCACGACCAGCGCGCCGTCGGCGGCCGCGAGGCCCGCGATCGCATCGCCCGCGAAATCGGCATAGCCCGGGGCGTCGATGAGATTGATCTTGCTGTCCATCCACTCGGCGTAGGCGCAGCCGAGGTTGATCGAATATTTGCGCTCGATCTCTTCCGGGGTGAAGTCCGTGAGGGCCGAGCCCTCTTTGATCGTGCCGTGCCGCTTGGAGGCCCCGGAAACGAAAGCGAGCGCGTCGACCAAAGTGGTCTTCCCGCTCGCACCATGTCCGACGACCGCGACGTTGCGGATCTCCCGGCTGCCGAATTCTCTCATGGTCAGTGCTCTCGGCGAATTGTGTTTTTTTATCGTACTTGCAGATTCGGCGGGGGGCAAGGGCTGGTACTACAGACTTAGACGTTAGACTTAGACGTTAGAAGGCGGGATAATCTTTGTAACAACCGTGACTTCCTGTCATCTTCTTGGATCGCAACTCGACGCAACCTTCAACTAGAGGAACATGAGGCTCACTTCTTCGATCATCTTCGGTATCACGCTCGTTTCATTCGCTGGGGCGGCGGGGGCGCAGGATGCGCCCTACACATTCACTGTGGCGCCGTATGTCATGTTCGCGGGCATGACCGGCACCGTGGCGATCGAGGAATTCCCGGCGGCGAGCGTGAACCGGGCGTCGCCCGGGCCGTTCAGCGACCTGAAGGTGGGCGGCGGCATCTATTTCGAGGTGCACAGCGGTCCGTGGTCGTTCGCGCTCAACGCAAGCAACGTGTCGCTCACGCAGACCATCGAGCCGTATCCCCTCGTGAGCAATGGCGACCAAACGCTGGACGGAACGATGACAACCAATCAGACCATGCTCGATGCGTACCTCTTCCGGCGCATCGCCAGAGCGTGGGAAGTGACGGCCGGCATCAATGGGCATCGCATTGGCACCATCCTGAACGGCACGTTCAGCGAGGTCGAAGGCGATCTGGTCACGTTGGAGGACGTGAGCGAGAACTATCCGCACGCGTGGGTCACGCCGGTGCTCGGCGCGCGATGGACCCCGGTGGACGGCGCGCGGTGGCGCGTGGCCGTGTTCGGCGACGTTGGCGCCTGGAGCGGCAATAATTTCACGTGGCAGCTTTTGCCGGCCGCCGGTTATAAGCTGAACAAGACGTTCGAGATCTCCGCGCAGTACCGGGTGCTCTACGTGGAGTACAGCATTGGCCAGCCGCCGACACCGACGACGCACGATGAGGGGTATCTTCAGTACCGGACGACGACGTATGGGCCGCAGCTTGCCGTCGTGCTTCATTTCTGAGTCGGTACTGCAGACTTAGACGTTAGACTTAGACGTTGGACTGCTCTCTCAGCTGAGGTTCAAATGCGCGCGAAACATCGTGTCTCCTTACTGATCGCACTCATTGCGGCAGCGGCATTGCCGGTGGCGGGGCAGGCGACGCGTTATGCACTCGCGCCAGCGGTGGGTGAGTGGGCGCCGCCGGCGGATCCGAACGCTTGGCAGTGGACCATCGCGCCGTATCTGCTCATGCCCACTATGCAGGGGACCACGGGGATCGGGAATCTCCCGCTGCTGCACGTGGACGCGAGTGCGAACGACATCTTCTCACATCTGCATTTCGGCGCGATGCTCTACGTGCAGGCGCGGAAGGGGCAGTGGTCGTTCGTGATCGACCAGATCTACATGGATCTGAATCAGCCGACGGATCCGGGCACGCTCTGGGTGACGGGCTCCGTGACCATGAAGCAGTACGCGGGCGAGGGGTTCATCCTCAAGGAGCTGAGCCACGGCTTCGAGGTGGCTGCGGGGATCCTGGTGAACAGCATCCAGGCGCATGGCGAGATCGAGCTGCTCACGCCGGGCCCGACCCCACGCGAGGCCACGAAGAGCAAGACCTGGGCGCTGCCGGTGCTCGGATTCCGCTGGACCCCCGTGGATGCCGAGAAGTGGCACGTGCTGTTGTTCGCCGATATCGGCGCGACGAGCGGGAATAATTGGACTTACCAGGTGATGCCGTCGGTGGGATATAGATTCTCGAAGCTGTTCGAGACTTCGGTGCAGTATAGGTGGCTGGGACTCACGTATTCGAGTGGGAGCGGGAGTGACACGTTCATTTATGATATGAACATCTTTGGGCCGGAGATTGCGTTTGGATTTCATTTCTAAAGCCTAACGGCGGACTGTTGGCTGTCGGCTGTCGCCTGCCACGGGCGAGCGCCAAGCGACGGCACGTCGCGCGATGGATCGATGAAGATCATTGGAGTGACCGGGAATATCGTCGCGATATGAGTGGATCTCCGAGTTATCACGGACATCGCGATCTCGTCGTCTGGCAGCGCTCGATGGAGTTGGCGCTAGAGTGTTATGAGATCGCCGACCGTCTCCCGCGCATTGAGCGAAGGTCGCTCGCCGATCAGATCAGGCGATCAGCGGCTTCGGTGCCGGCGAACATTGCCGAGGGCCACGGCCAGTACTACCCGCGAGCCTATGCGCGCCACATCTCGATCGCGCGAGGCTCACTGATGGAACTCGACACGCACTTGGAGATCGCCGTGCGCGCCGCATACGTCGAGTACCGTGTAAGTGCCAAGGCGTTCGCGCTGATCGACCACGTCGGCCGGATGTTGACACGCCTCTCGAAAGCGATCGCCCCAATGGCCACGCAGTAGCACGCGACAGCCAACAGCCGACAGTCCGCAGTTAGGAACTAGCGTCTAGGTCTGCAGTTACGACTCGAGCAGTGATTTCGCCACTGTGACAATCGCCCCCGGCTCAAAACCGAAATGTTTCTCCAGTTCCTTCAGCGGCGCCGACGCCCCGAACGTCTTCATCCCGATCATTCTCCCGCCGTCCCCCACATATCGCTCCCATCCCATTGTTGACGCCTGCTCGATAGAAACGCTCGCACGCACGGCGCGCGGCAGCACCTGTTCGCGATATTCAGGCGTCTGATGATCGAAGAGTTCCCAGCTCGGCATCGAGACGACGCGGCTCTTGATGCCCGCGGCGATCAATTGCTCGTGCGCTTGCACGGCGAGCACGACTTCGCTGCCGGTCGCGATGAGGATCACGTCCGGCTTCCCGCCCGGTGCATCGGCGAGTATATAGGCGCCCTTCGCGACGCCGCTCGCGCTCGCGTACTTCGTGCGATCCAGGGTCGGCAGCGGCTGACGGCTCAGCGCGAGCACGGCCGGCTCGTGCCGCAGGCCCATGATCACGCGATACGCCTCCACGACTTCATTCGCATCCGCCGGCCGGAATACGATGATGCCCGGCATCGCGCGCAACGACGCCAAATGCTCCACCGGCTGGTGCGTGGGGCCGTCCTCGCCATCGCTCATCGCTTCGTGCGTGAACACCCAGATCACGGGCAATTCCATGAGCGCCGACAATCTGATGGTAGGCCGGCAGTAGTCGCTGAAAATGAAGAACGTCGCGCCGAACGGACGCAGTTTGGTGAGCGACATGCCATTCAGCGCCGCGCCCATTGCGTGCTCGCGGATGCCGAAATGGAAATTGCGCCCCTGCGGGGTCGCGGGTTCCTGGTCGCCGGCGCCTTCGAACAGCAGCGTGGTCTTGTTGGATGAGCCGAGGTCGGCCGAGCCGCCGAGCAGCCACGGGATGTTCTGCGCGAGCACGTTGAGCACTTTGCCGCTCGCGTCGCGGCCGGCGATGCCCTTCGCATCCGCCGGGAACACCGGAAGGTTCTTGTCCCAGCCCTTCGGCAGCTCGCGCCGCTGCATCTGGTCGATCTCGTCCGCCAGCGCAGGGAATTTCGCGCGATACTGCGCGAAGAGTGCCTTCCACGCCGCGTTCGCCGCTGCACCACGCGCGCCGACGCCATTCGCGAAATCCTCGCGGACGCCATCGGGTACGAGGAACTTCGCGTCCTCGGGCCATCCGTAGGCGCGCTTGGTGAGTTTCACCTCTTCCTCGCCCAACGGCTCGCCGTGCGCCGCGGCGGTGTCCTGTTTGTTGGGCGAACCGTACCCGATGTGGCTGTCGAGTATGATTATCGTGGGACGGCCGACGGTCTTCTTGAACGTCGCGATCGCGTTCTGGATGAGGCCCAGATCGTTCGCATCGCCCACGCGCAGCACGTTCCACCCGTAGCCCATGAATCGCGCGGCCACGTCCTCGGTGAACGTGATGTTGGTGTTGCCTTCGATGGTGATGTGGTTGTTGTCGTAGATCCAGCAGAGATTGTCCAGCGCGAGATGCCCCGCGAGACTCGCGGCCTCGGCACCCACTCCCTCCATGAGACAGCCATCGCCGCACACCGCGAAGATGTCGTAGTCGAAGATGTCGAAGCCTGGCCGGTCGTAGCGCGCGGCGAGCCAGCGCTCCGCGATCGCCATGCCGACGCTCGTCGCGATCCCCTGCCCCAACGGGCCGCTCGTCGTCTCCACGCCGGAAGTGAATCGATATTCGGGATGGCCCGGCGCCTTGCTGCCCAGCTGGCGGAAATGCTTGATGTCCTCGAGCGACACGGCGGGATCGCCGAGCCGTCTCGTACTCCGCGTTCACCGCGCGCGTGCCGGTGAGATGCAGCACGCTCCACAGCAGCATGCTCGCGTGACCGTTCGACAGCACGAAGCGGTCGCGGTTGGGCCAGATGGGATCGGCCGGGTCGAAGCGCATCACGCGATTCCACAGCGTGTACACGAGCGGCGCGAGCGCCATGGGCGTGCCTGGATGCCCCGACTTCGCCTGCTGCACCGCATCTATGGAGAGAGTGCGGATGGTATTGATGGAGATCTGCGAGATGTCGGTGTTCGCCACGGTGTTCACTTGGATGAATGCTTGGCTTCCAACTTCGCGACCTTCGCCAGGCGCCGCAGGTGACGCTCGGCGCTGCTGTACTGCGACGCCAGGAAGTTCTGCACGAGGTCCCACGCGAGCTCGACGCCTTCTGTGCGCGCGCCGAGGCAGATGATGTTCATGTGATCGTCCTCCACGCCCTGTCGCGCCGAGAAGTGGTCGGCGATGAGCGCGGCGTGCACGCCCGGCACCTTATTGGCGCAGACGCTCGCGCCCACGCCGCTGCCGCAGCAAGCGATGCCGCGCTCGACTTGTCCGGCGGCTACGGCATTCGCGAGCGGCACGACGAAATCGGGATAGTCATCGCCATCGTTCAGCGCATGCGCGCCGAAATCCACCACTTCGTGCTTCGCGGCGCGGAGTCGCGCCACGAGTGCTTCCTTGAGCGGGAATCCGCCGTGATCCGTCGCGATGCCGATCTTCATGGTGCCCTCACGACTTCGTTCAGTACGAGTGATCGGTGAGCGTGACCTTGCCGCGGAACACATAGTAGATGGACGCCGTGTACGCGAGCACGATCGGCACGCCGATGGCGGCCACCACGAGCATGAACTTGAGCGACGGCGCGGTGGAGGCGCCATTCACGATGTTGAGACTGTTTGCCGGCTCGGGCCACGAGAATACAAGATTGGGATAGATCGCGGCGCCGAACAGCATCATGAGCGTAACGATCGATCCGGCGGAGCTGATGAACGCAAGGCCGTATCGCTCGCGTTTCACGAGTCGCACGATGTTGAACGTGATGAGCACCGACACTATGAAGATGGCCCCGAGCGCCGGGAGGCGTGACTGGAGCGCCTCGTGCACCATGGGCCGTTCGAGGAGCGTGACCACGTTCAGCACGGCGAACAGCGCCAGAAAGGTAGGGATCGTACGCTTGGTCCACGCGGCGAGCCGCTGTTGGAGCGCACCCTCGGTCTTGAGCAGGAGATAGAGATTCGCGTGCATCGCGAAGAGCGCGAGACCGGTGAGGGCCACGAGCAACGTGTACGGTTTGATGAGGTGCAGAAAGTCGCCGTGGAATTCGTGGTGCGCGTCGAGCGGAATGCCCCACACGAGATTGCCCATCGCGACGCCGATGACCAGCGCGCCAGAGATGCTCGCCACCGCGAACACCGTGTCCCAGGTCGCGCGCCAGCGCGCGCCGGGATACTGCCCGCGGAACTCGATGGCCGCCGCGCGGAAGATGAGCGCCGTGAGCAGCAGCATGAACGCGTCATAGAATCCGGAGAACACCGTGGCGTACACGTTGGGGAACGCCGCGAACAGCGCGCCGCCGCCCGTCACGAGCCACACCTCGTTGCCGTTCCACACCGGACCGATCGCGTTGTAGAAGATCCGCCGCTCGGTGTCATCCCGCACGAACAGGATCAGCGCGCCGGTGCCGAGGTCGAATCCGTCGAGCACCGCGTAGCCGGTGAGCAGGACGCCCACGAGCATGAACCAGATGGTGTTGAGGTCCATCATGCCTCGCGCTCCGTCTTGAGCGACAGCACCTCGAACTTCTCGGGCAGGCCGGTGTCCGGCCCGTCATGCGGTGGCCCTTTGTGCACGATGCGCGTGAACAGCGTGACGAACAACGCGCCGAGCAACAGCGTAAATGAGACAGAAGAGCACGATCGAGCGCTCCACCTGCCCGCTGCTCACCACGACGGAGGTCGCGTCCGCGGTCTTCAGCACCTGGTACACGATCCATGGCTGGCGGCCCACTTCGGCGGTGACCCATCCGGCCTGCGTCGCGATCTCCGCGAGTGCGGGCGAGAACACGAGCAGCCAGAGGAAGGCGCGGATGCTCGGGCGGTCGGCCTCCCAGAGTCGGCCGAGTTTCCAGAGGAGAAGTCCGAAGAGCGTCATCCCCACGAGGAACACGCCGATGGCGATCATGAGATGGTACGTCTGGAACACGAGCGGCGCGTTGGGCCAATAGCTCGGACGGATCGCCGCGAGCTCCGACGCGCTCGCGCCGGGATGGCGCGCGAGCAAAAACGAATCGGTGGGCAAGTCGTTGAGCCCCGGCACGACGGTCTTCGCGCCGCGCGCCGGGTCCAGGAAATCACCGGACACCAGGATGCTCAAGAGGCTCGGCACCTTCAGCGTCCGCTGGTCGAGTCCGGTGATGCGCCCCGCGGAATCGCGCCGCCAATGCACGACGCCCCCGATGGCCATCGGCGCATTCGCGGTGGTGGCCGCGAGTCCCTCGATCGCCGCGAGCTTCTCCGGCTGGTGCCGTGCGACGCCACTCGCCGTCATATCCGCCGAGACCATCTGGAGCAGCGATGCGACCGCGGCGACGCCAAGCCCGATCTTGAGTGACACGCGCGCGGTGGGCAGGTGCCGCCCGCGCAGCAGCCAGTACGCGCTCACGCTCGCGACCACGAGCGCGCCAATGATCCAGCACGCGATGATCGTGTGCGTGAGCCGGTCGAGCGTGGAGGGATTGAGGATCGCCTTCGCGAAATCGTCCACCACCGCGCGCACATCGCCCATCTCCGATGGCTGCACGATGTAGCCAGCCGGCAATGGGATCTCCTTCACAGTGAACGCGGCGTTACCCAGGTCGGCGCTCATCGGGAACTGCTGGCCACTCGCGATCTCCTTCACCATGCGCGCGAGGTGATAGCCGGCGGGCGTCTGCATCCATGAATTCGCGACGATGATCCAGATGGCGCTGAAAGTCGCCCCCAGCGCGACGAGGAACGTCGCGAGGAAATGCATCTTGGGGCCTACCTTGTTCCACCCGAAGAGCAGGATCGCGAGGAACCCCGACTCGAGGAAGAACGCGTAAACGCCTTCGATGGCGAGCGGGCTGCCGAAGATGTCGCCGACGAACCGCGCGTAGTTCGCCCAGTTCGTGCCGAACTGGAATTCCATGGGGATGCCGGTGGCTACTCCGATCGCGAAGATGAGCCCGAAGATCTTCGTCCAGAAATGCGCCATGCCGGTGTAGAGCGCATTGCCCGTGCGCAGCCGCATCCCCTGCATGACCACGAGGATGAGCCCCAGCCCGATCGTGATCGGCGGGAAGATGAAGTGGAACGCGATCGTGAGCGCGAACTGCCCACGCGAGAGCAGTACCGTGTTCACCGCGCGACCTCGCGCTGGGTGGCGATCCCCTGCCGTCCGGTCTCATGCCAGAGCAGGCGCGCGACCACGCCGGTCCATCCAGTCTGGTGCGACGCGCCGAGCCCGCGGCCGGTGTCGCCATGGAAGTACTCGTGGAAGTGCACGTAGTCGCGGAAGTGCGGATCGCCCGACAATTTCGGATGGCTCTTGAGCACGGGGCGCTCTCCATCCGCGCCTTTGAGGAAGATGCGCGTGATCCGGTGCACGATCTCGAGCGCGGCGCCGCGGAGCGTGACCATGTTCCCGGAGCCGGTGGGGCATTCCACCTTGAAGTCGGGTCCGTAGTAATAGTCGAATTTCTCGAGCGCCTCGATGAGCAGCAGATTCATGTTGAGCCACACCGGCCCGCGCCAATTCGAATTGCCGCCGAACAATGTGCTCGTCGATTCCGCGGGCGCGTAGATCACCTCGTAGCGTGCGCCGTCGATGTTCAGCTCGTACGGTGCGCGCTCATGCACCTTGGACATCGACCGCACGCCGAAGTCCGACAGGAAGTGCCGCTCGTCCAGCATCTTGCTCAGCAGCGCGGTCATGCGATGCGAGCGCAGGAGCGAGAGCAGTCGCCAGTCGCCCACGCCCGGCTCCTTCCAGTTCGAGACCATGGCCGCCATCTCGGGGCGGTTCGCGAGGTACCACTCCATGCGCCGCGTGAAGTGCGGAAGCTTGGCGAGCACAACCGGATCCACCGGCTGACACACGAACAACGGCGTGAGCCCCACGAGCGATTCCAGCTTGAGCGGGATGTTTCGGCCGTCGGGCAGGCTGATGTGATCGTAGTAGAACTGGTCGGTCTCGTCCCAGAGCCCCATCGCGTTGTCGCCCTCGCCGTTGATCGCGGCGGCGATCGACAGGAAGTGCTCGAAGAATTTGCTGGCGATGTCCTCGTACGCGTGGTTGTGAACGCCAAGCTCCGCCGCGATGCGCAGCATGTTCAGGCAGTACGCGGCCATCCAGCTCGTGCCATCGGCCTGGTTGATATACCCACCCGTGGGCAGCGCCTGGCTGCGGTCGAAGACGCCGATGTTGTCGAGGCCAAGGAAGCCGCCCTGAAAGATGTTCCGCCCCTGCTCGTCCTTGCGGTTCACCCACCAGGTGAAGTTGAGGAGCAGTTTCTGGAACACGCGCTCGAGGAACTCGAGATCGCCCGGATCGTCGGGGTTCTCTCGGCGGCGCTGCAGTTGGTCGATCTGGAACACACGATGCGCGGCCCACGCGTGCACGGGCGGATTCACATCGCCGAACGCCCATTCGTAAGCCGGCAACTGGCCGTTGGGATGCATGTACCACTCGCGCGCGAGCAGGATCAGCTGGTGCTTCGCGAATTCCGGATCGATGTCGGCGAACACGTAGCAGTGGAAGGCGAGATCCCACGCCGCGAACCACGGGTATTCCCACTTGTCGGGCATTGAGATGATCTCGGCGGCGGCCACGTGCCCCCAATCCTTGTTGCGCCCCTGCTTGCGCGCGGCCGGCGGCGGTGGTTGCGTGGGATCGCCATCCAGCCAGCGCGTGACATTGTAGCAGTAGAACTGTTTGGTCCACAGCATACCGGCGAACGCCTGCCGTTGCACGAGCCGGACGTCGGGGTCCTCGAGGCCATGCTGCAGCTCATCGTAATACGCATCGGCCTCGCGGCGCCGCGTCGCCATCGTCTCGTCGAAATCGGCGAACGCGTTCGACTGCACGCCGGCCGCTGGCCGCAAGCGCACGCGCACCTGCGCCGACGCGCCGCCGAGGACCTCCATGTGGTAGAGCGCACCAGCCTTCGTGCCGCGCATGGCGGTGCTCACGGCGTCGAGTTTGCCGTTCACGACATACTCGTGGAACGCATCCTTGAACGGACCGGCGACGCCGGTGTGTCCCCAGAGGCGCGGCGCATTGCTCGCGTTCTCGGTGAACAGGAGCTGTGGCTTGGCGTCAGCGTCGAGCCGGAAGCTGCCGAGCGTCTCGTGTTCGATGGAGATCGCACCGCGCTCGGCTTTCATGGATGGTTTGTGCGCGTTCGGTGCCCACGACCACGTGTCGCGCAGCGTGAGCTGCGGGATCAGCCGGATCGCCGCCGCGTCGGGACCGCGGTTGTGCACCGTGACGAGCATGAGCGTGTCGTCCGGCCCGGCCTTCGCGTACTCCACGAACACGTCGAAGTAGCGGTCGTCGTCAAAGGCGTCGCTGTCGATCAGGTCGAACTCGGGCTGGTCCTGGCCGCGCGCCTTGTTCTCCGCGACGAGTTTCGCATAGGGGAATTCCCGCTGCGGATACTTGTACAGCATCTTCTGGTACGAGTGGCTCGGCGTGGCGTCGAGGTACCAGTACATCTCCTTCACATCTTCGCCGTGATTGCCCTCGCTGTTCGTGAGACCGAACAGGCGCTCCTTGAGGATCGGGTCCACGCCGTTCCACATCGCGAGCGTGAGGCACAGGCGCTGCTGGTCGTCGCACCATCCGGCGATGCCGTCCTCGCCCCAGCGAAACGTCCGGCTGCGCGATTGGTCGTGTGTGAGATAATCCCACGCGTTCCCGTCCGCGCTGTAGTCCTCGCGCACGGTGCCCCACTGCCGCTCGGACACGTACGGCCCCCATCGGCGCCATGGCTCGGTGCCGGCCTTGAGCGCTTGCATGCGCTTCTGTTCCACGGAATTGCTCGCCGGTGCCGGCGCCATGAATGGCATGTTCGCTCTCCCGTTATCCGTGAGCCGACGCGGCCGCGCGGTCGGCGAGCACGAGGGCGTTCTCGGCACTCACGCGGCCCGCCGGGATCGTGCGATCGCCCGCGCGAAGCAGCGCGAGCATGCGTGCCTTCTCGGCGCCCGTCACCAGCCACAGCACGCGGCGCGCGCCATCGAGCACCGGATAGGTGAGCGTCATGCGGCGATGGCCCATGTACGGACCCGCGAGCGCGACCTCGGTGTTCGTCACGAGCAGCGCGGGATCGCCGGGCACGAGCGACGCGGTGTGGCCGTCGGGTCCAAGCCCGAGATGCACGACATCGAACACCGGCGGCGCGCCGGCGCTGCTCTCGATCTCGTGGGCGTAGCGTCCGGCCGCGGCCGGGAGATCGGGGTCGTTCACCGGCATCGGGTGCACGTTCTGCACCGGAATGTTCACGGCGTTGAGCAGCGTCTCGCGGATGTGTGTGAGATTGCGGGCGCTATCGCCATCAGGCGCGACGCGCTCGTCCACCTGGAATAAATGCACCGCGCTCCACGGCACCGGCTGCTGCGCGAGCGCGCGCAGCATCTGCCACGGCGTGTTGCCGCCGCTCACCGCGAGCGTGAACACGCCGCGCGCGCCGATCGCCGCGCGCGCGTCGCCGGCGATGACCTCGGCGGCGAGGGAGGCGACCGCGATATCGTCGGGCAGGACCTCGATCTTCACGTCGCGGGCGCGTCGAGCACGGGGTCGTGCCAACCGCCGTCGGGCGCGATCCGGTCGGCTTCCTTGGGACCCCACGTGCCCGGCGCGTACGGGTACACCGGCGTCTTCGCCTTGAGGGCGGGGTCCACGATGCGCCACGCCTCCTCGGCGTAGTCCTCGCGCGCGAAGAGCGTCGCGTCGCCCACCATCGCGTCGCCGAGCACACGCTCATAGGCATCCATCTCATCGGCGGCCGGATGCGAGCTGGCCACCATTTCGGCGAGGGCGCCTCGCATCTCTTCGCCCGGCGCCATCACGTTCATGCCCACGGCCGTGGTGACGTCGGGGCTGATGCGGAATCGGAAGTAGTTCCCGCGCTGGCCGTTCGTTGGAAAAAGCGCCGGCGGGCGGCGCAGCCGCACGAAGAGTTCGGTACACGTGACCGGCAGTGACTTACCCGCGCGGATGTAGAAGGGCACGCCCTGCCACCGCCACGAGTTGATCGCGAGCTTCACGGCGGAGAAGGTCTCCGTGACCGAGCCGGGCTTAACGCCCGCCTCCTTGAGGTAGCCGTCGAACTGGCCGCGGACGATATCCGCCACTTGGAGCGTGGGGATCGCCTTGAGCACTTTCACCTTCTCGTCGCGGATGGATTCGCTGTCGGTGCGCACCGGCGGCTCCATCGCGACGTTGCACATCACCTGGAAGAGATGGTTCTGCACTACGTCGCGTGTGGTGCCGGTCTCGTCGTAGAACGCGCCGCGCCCCTGCACGCCGAAATCCTCGGCCATGGTGATCTGCACGCTCTCGACGTGCTCGCGGTTCCAGAACGACTCGAGGAAAAGGTTCGTGAAGCGAAAGAAGAGCATGTTGTGTACCGGTCGCTTGCCCAGGTAGTGGTCGATGCGGAAGATCGACGTTTCCTTGAAGGCGCTCAGCAGGATGGTATTGAGCGCGCGAGCGGAGTCGCCGTCGGTGCCGAACGGTTTCTCGACGATCACTCGCGCATCCTTGGTGAGGCCGGCGTTGCGCAGGTGTTCGACGGCGACGCCGAAGAGCACCGGCGGGATCGCGAGATAGTGCGCGGGGCGCTCGGCACCGCGGAGTTCTTTCTTGATCTTCTCGTAGGTGCTCGCGTCGTTGTAATCGCCGTCCACGTAGCGCAGGAGCTTCACGAGCTTCGCGAAAGCGGCCTGGTCGATGCCGCCATGTTTCTCGAGGCTGTCCTTGGCGCGCGCGACCAGCTGATCGCAGTTCCACGACGACTTCGCCACGCCGATCACTGGCACGTCGAGATGCCCACGCTTGATCATCGCCTGCAGCGCAGGGAAGATCTTCTTGTACGCGAGATCGCCGGTGGCGCCGAAGAAAACGAGCGCGCCGGAGTGGACCTGGTCGCTCATGATTTCTTCTTCTTGGCCGGCGCGGCATCGGCCGGTTTCTCGAGATGCCCGCCGAACGCGAAGCGCATGGCCGACAGGATGCGATTCTGATAGTCGGCCTGGCCGCGCGAGCTGAACCGCTCGTACAACGCGGTGGTGAGCACCGGCGTGGGCACGCCCTCGTCGATGGCGGCTTTGATCGTCCAGCGGCCTTCGCCCGAGTCGGACACGCGGCCGCCGAACTCGCCGAGCTTCTCGTCCTTCACGAGCGCCGCAGCGGTGAGATCCAGCAGCCACGAACTGATCACGCTGCCACGCCGCCAGACTTCGGTCACGTCGCTCAGGTTCAGGTCGTACTGATAGTGCTCGGGATCGCGCAGCGGCGTGGTCTCGGCATCCACTTCGTGCGTCTTCTTGCCGATGTTCGCCTCGGCGAGCACGCCGAGTCCTTCGGCGTACGCGGCCATGAGACCATACTCGATGCCGTTGTGCACCATCTTCACGAAGTGGCCGGCACCGTTGGGGCCGCAATGCAGGTAGCCTGATTCGGCGGTGCCGCCGAGTTTCTCGCGTCCGGGCGTGCGCTCGATCTTCCCGATGCCGGGCGCGAGGGTGGCGAAGATCGGATCGAGCCGCTTCACGACCTTCTTCTCGCCGCCGATCATCATGCAGTAGCCGCGCTCGAGCCCCCACACGCCGCCGCTCGTTCCGACGTCCACGTAGTGGATGCCCTCGGCGGCGAGCGTCGTGGCGCGGCGGATGTCATCGACATAGTAGGAATTGCCGCCGTCGATGATCGTGTCGCCGTCCTGCAGCAGTGGCGTGAGACTCGCGATGCTCGCGTCCACCACGGCCGCCGGCACCATGAGCCAGAGCGTGCGCGGCTTCTTCATCTTCTTGACGAGATCCTCGAGTGAGCTGGCACCGACGATCTTGCCCTTGGCGAGATCCTTCACGGCGTCCGGCGACCGGTCGAAGACCACGCAGTCGTGTCCGCCCTTGGTGAGGCGCTTCACCATGTTCGCGCCCATGCGGCCGAGTCCGATCATTGCGAGTTGCATGACATCTCCTTGGTCGGCGCGTGGCCGTTCACTATTTGAGTTTCCTGTAGCGCCGGATGAGCGCGTTGGTGGAACTGTCGTGCGTGAGCTTGGGATCGGCGGCGCCCTCGAGCTCCGGAATGATCCGCTGCGCGAGCTGCTTGCCCAGCTCGACGCCCCACTGATCGAACGAGTCGATGCTCCAGATCACGCCCTGTGTGAACACACTGTGCTCGTAGAGTGCGACGAGCGCACCGAGCGACCGCGGCGTGAGTTGCTCAGCGATGATCGTATTGGACGGGCGATTCCCCTCGAACACGCGATGTGGCACGAGCCATTCCGGCGTGCCCTCGGCGCGTACCTGGTCAGCTGTCTTCCCGAAAGCCAGCGCTTCCGTTTGTGCGAGCACGTTGGCGACGAGGATGTCGTGATGGCGCCCCACCGTGTTCAGCGCCTTGATGAAGATGATGAAATCACACGGAATGAGCCGCGTGCCCTGATGGATCAGCTGGTAGAACGAGTGCTGGCCGTTCGTTCCGGGCTCGCCCCAGTAGATGGGACTCGTGTCCACGTCCACGCGTGCGCCGTCGAGGTGCACGTGCTTCCCGTTGCTCTCCATCGTGAGCTGCTGCAGGTACGCGGGAAAGCGCTTCAGATATTGTTCATATGGCAGTACGGCCACGGTCTGTGCGCCGAAGAAATCGTTGTACCAGATCGCGAGCAGGCCGAGCAGCGCGGGCAGGTTCTGCGCGAAGGGCGCGGTGCGGAAATGCTCGTCCATCTCGTGGAAGCCGGCCAGCATCGCGCGGAAATTCTCCGGGCCGATGGCGATCATGGTCGATAGGCCGATCGCCGAGTCCATCGAGTAGCGGCCGCCCACCCAATCCCAGAAGCCGAACATGTTGGCGGTGTCGATGCCGAACTCGCGCACCTTCTGTTCGTTCGTGGACACGGCCACGAAGTGTTTCGCGACCGCCTTCGCATCGCCACCGAGTGCGCGCAGCAGCCAATCGCGCGCGGTGCCGGCGTTGGTCATCGTCTCGATCGTCGTGAATGTCTTGGATGAGACAATGAACATCGTCTCGGCGGCGTCGAGATCGCGCGTCGCTTCGGCGATGTCGGTGCCGTCGATGTTGGAGACGAAACGGAAGGTGAGCGAGCGGTCGCTATAGAAGCGCAGCGCTTCGTACGCCATCACCGGCCCGAGATCCGAGCCGCCGATGCCGATGTTGACCACGTTCTTGATGCGCTTGCCGGTGTGCCCCTTCCACGCGCCGCTGCGCACTTGATCGCTGAACGCCGCCATCTTGTCGAGCACGGCGTGCACATCGGGCATGACGTTCTTCCCGTCGGCCATGATCACGGCGTTGCGCGGCGCGCGGAGCGCGACGTGCAGCACCGCGCGATCCTCGGTGATGTTGATCTTGTCGCCACGGAACATCGCGTCGATGCGCGCGCGCAGCCCCGAATCCTCCGCCAGCTTCACGAGCAGCGCCAGCGTCTCATCCGTGACGCGATTCTTCGAATAATCCACGAAGAGTCCGCACGCCTCGAGCGTGAGGCGCTCGCCCCGCTTGGGATCGCCGGCGAACAGCTCGCGCAGCGAGAGCGCGCGCGCCTTCTCCGCGTGCGCGCGGAGTGCGCTCCATGACGGGCGCTCGGCTGGTCGCGGTCATTCCTTGCGCGCCTCCCACATGCGGAAGCCGCCCACGAACGCGTTCGCGTTGTCGCCGGCGCGGCATCCCTCCGGCAGCTCCTTCAATTGCTTCACGTTGCCGCCGCCGAGCACGATGTCGTCGGGCTCGAAGATCCCGCGGAGGTTCTCGACCACTTCCTCGACGTTCTTGCGCCATTTCTTCTTGCCGAATTTCTCCTGCGCACGCGCGCCGACGTAATCCTCATACGTGGCCTTCTTGTAGGGCACGTGCGCGAGTTCCATCGGTTCGAGCTCGCCGTTCTCGATGAGTGCGGTGCCGAGCCCGGTGCCCAGTCCCAGGAAGAGCATGCGGCCGCCGTTGTAGCTGCCGAGTGCCTGCATCGCGGCGTCGTTGATGACGCGCACCGGGCAGCCGAACGCTTTCTCGAAATCGAAGCCGACCCAGCCGGGCGCGAGATTGTGCGGATCGGCGATGGGCTTGCCGCGAATGACGAGGCCCGGATAGCCCACCGACACGGCGTCGAAATGCCAACCGCGCGCGAGTTTCTTCACGCCGGACACCATCTTCTTGGGCGTGAGGCCGGTGCCCGACGGAAAGCGGCGCGATTCCGTTTGGCCCGATGCGAGGATCTTCACGTTCGTGCCGCCCACGTCCACCGCGAGCACGTCCATCTCAGCCGGCCTTCTTCAGCGCCGCACTCTTGTTCTCGAGGCCGGACTGCAGCTCGTTCCAGGACTTCACGAACGACGCGGCGCCATCCGTCTGCAGCTTCGCCGCCACAGCGTCGATGTCCACGCCGGCCTTCGCGAATTGCGCGAGCACCTGCTCGCAGTCGCCGCCATCGCGCGGCATCGTCGCGCCGGGCTTGCCGTGATCGTAGAACGCCTTGAGCGTATTCTCGGGGATCGTGTTCACCGTGAAGGGCGCGGCGAGCGCTTCGATGTACATCACGTCGCTCGCCTTGGGGTCCTTCGTGCCGGTGCTCGCGAGCAGCAGCCGCTGCGGCCGCGCACCGGCGTTGAGCGCGGCGAGGTAGCGCGGCGTCTGGATGAAATCGAGGTACGCCTTGTAGCAGCGCCGGCTGATCGCGATGCCGAGTTTGTTCACGAGCTCCGGTGGCACCTTCGCCGCGACGGCCGCGTCCCAACGGCTGATGAACACACTCGCGACCGACGTCACGTTCGGCGAGAGACCCGCCGCGATGCGCCGCTCGATGCCGCGCAGGTACGCTTCGGCCGACGCGAGATACTGCTCGCGCGAGAAGAGCAGCGTGACGTTGATCGGCACGCCGGCGAAGATGGCCTCCTCGATGGCGGGGACTCCTTCCTTCGTGCCGGGGATCTTGATGAACAGGTTCGGGCGGTTCGCGCGCTTGTGCAGCTGCACCGCCTGGTCGAGCGTGGTCTTCGTGTCGAACGCGAGCAGCGGCGACACCTCGAGCGACACCCAGCCGTCGACCCCGGCCGTCTTGTCGTGCACCGGACGGAAGAGATCGGCGGCGCGCGTCAGGTCGTCGATCGCGAGTTCGAAGAAGAGTTTCTCGCCCGATTTCCCCTCGCCCAGCTTCTTCGCGATGTCGGCGTCATAGTCGGCACTGCCCTTGAGCGCGAGATCGAAGATCGTCGGGTTCGACGTGAGCCCGGTCACCGACAGCTCGTCGATGTAGCGTCGCAGCGTGCCACTCGAGATCAGGCCGCGCGTGATATTGTCGAGCCAAAGGCTTTGGCCGAGGTCGTGGAGTGTCTGGGTGGCTTTCATTGGATCACGTCCGCGTGGCGGGAATTGAATTCCAGAGGCGCAATACCGGTTCAGTGACACTATGCTCGTACCCCAGCGTGCTCAAGGTGGCGGTGCTCAGATAGAGCAGCCGGCCATCGCCCGGGGGGAGTCCGAGCCAGCGCGCCGAGAGGGTGCGAAGGAAGTGGCCGCTCGAGAAGAGGAGCGTGTTGCCGGCGGCAGCGCGCACGCGCGCGATCACGCGATCGGCACGCGCACCCACCTGCGCCGGCGACTCGCCCCCCGGACACCCATCGCGAAAGAGCTGCCAGCCGGGACGCTCGGCGAGGATCTCATCCGTCTTGCGGCCCTCATAATTCCCGTAATCCCACTCGACGAGATCGGGGTCCACCGCGGCGCTCGCCCCGAATCCAGCGAGCTCGCAGGTGCGCTTGGCGCGCTGCAACGGGCTCGTGAACACCTGTTCGAAGGCGATCCCGCCGAGCGGGGCCGCGAGGGCGCGAGCTCCTTGCTCCCCGCGCTCGGTAAGCGGGATGTCGGTGAGCCCGGTATGGCGGCCAGACAGACTCCACTCGGTCTCCCCGTGGCGGGCGAGATAGAGGAGAGGGAGGGGGGCGGAAGGCATTTCGGGCGCGGGAAGCGGGAAGCGGGAAGCGCCGCGCAACTGCAGGGGACGCGCGGTACGCCCAGAGGACACGAAGATGCGTCTCCCCAGTCGGGCGGCAAGGGGCGTTTGTTCGGGCGCGCATTCCGCGCGGGTTTCGCAGCGCTTCCCGCTCCCCGCTTCCCGCGCCGTTCAGCCGTCTAGCGTCCCGCTCCGCGCGCAAGGTACATTGCGAGTCCCTCGAACTACGGCACCTAGGCACGAAGATGCGCCTGCTCTCAGACCGCCCCGCGCATGCCGCGTGACCTTCCGCTCTCGAATGGCCGGCTGCACGTCGCCTTCGACCGCCAGTACGTTCTCCGCGACATCTACTTCCCGCGCGTCGGCAAGGAGAATCACGCCGTCGGCCGCCCGTTCCGCTTCGGCGTGTTCGTCGACGGAAAATGC
The DNA here is from genome assembly GCA_963716745.1 of uncultured Gemmatimonadaceae bacterium. Classification (GTDB taxonomy): domain Bacteria; phylum Gemmatimonadota; class Gemmatimonadetes; order Gemmatimonadales; family Gemmatimonadaceae; genus DATKOH01. Next base: position 2,183,071 of record OY970320.1, on the reverse strand, counting down.
CGCTGGATGGGGCCCGACTGGGAACTCGACATGCGCTATGCCGAGGATGCCATGTCGACGGAAGTCACGGCCACCAGCCACGAACTGGGCATCACGCTCAATTGCTGCGACGCCGTGGATTTCTACGAGAACGTCCTCGTGCGCCGCGTGCTCGTGCACAATCTCGCCGACCGTGCGCGCGAGGTGCGGCTCTTCTATCATCACAACTTCCGGATCCTCGGGCATGAAGTAGGCGACACCGCGATGTTCTCGCCGGAGACCGGTTCGCTCATCCATTACAAGGATGACCGTTATTTCCTGATGAACTGCCGCATTGGCGATCAGTTCGGAATGACGTCGTACGCGTGCGGGACGAAGGATGTGGGTTCGGCGGAAGGCACGTGGCGCGACGCGGAAGACGGCAACTTGAGCGGCAACGCGATCGCGCAGGGTTCGGTGGACTCCACGATGGGCATCTCGGTTACGGTGGGCGCGAACGCCGAGCGCGAGGTGTTCTATTGGATGGCGGCGGGCCGCGACATGGCGGAAGTCACGACCATCGATCAGGTGCTGCGCACCAAGTCGCCGGAAGAGCTGCTCCGCCGCACGCGCCACTATTGGCAGCTGTGGGTGAGCCGCGAACAGCGCGTGCCGGCCGATCTGCCGGCGAACGTCGTGGAGCGCTACCGCCAGAGCCTGCTCATCATCCGCTCGCACGTGGACCACGACGGCGCGGTGATCGCGGCCACGGATTCCGACATCGCGCAGATCGCGCGCGACACGTATGCGTACATGTGGCCGCGCGACGGCGCACTCGTGATGTCGGCGCTGATGAGCACGGGCCACATGGGCGCGGCCACGAAGTTCTTCGAGTTCTGCACGAAGGCCGTCACGCCCGAGGGCTATCTTGCGCCACAAGTACAATCCCGACGGCATGGTCGCGAGTTCGTGGCACGGCGCGATGCGCGACGGCCACACGGTGCTGCCCATCCAGGAGGATGAAACGGCGCTCGTGGTGTGGGCGATGTGGCAGTACTTCACGCTCTTCCAGCGCGTGGAGGAGACGGCGCCGTTCTACCGCGCGCTCGTCACACGTCCCGCGGATTTCCTGCTGCGTCACGTGGACCAGGCCACCGGCCTTCCCCTGCCCTCGTGGGACCTGTGGGAAGAGCGCTGGGGCGTGCATTTCTACACGGTGTGCACGGTGATCTCCGGGCTGCGCGCCGCGGCGCAGGTCGCGTCGGCGTTCGGCGAAGAGCAGCGCGCCGCACGCTGCCACGCCGGCGCCGAGCGCATGCTCGAGGCGATGATGTCGATCATGTGGAGTGAGTCCGACCAGCGATTCGCGCGCATGGCCACTCCCGGCACGAAGGGATACACGCTCGACATGACGATCGACTCGGCGCTCTACGCGCTCACGGAATTCTCGGTGCTCGCGATCGATTCGCCGTATGTGGCGTCCACGCTGCGCCAAGTCGAAGAGCGCCTCTGGGTGAAGACCGACATCGGCGGGCTCGCGCGCTACGAGAACGATTACTACCACCAGGTGGAGAAGACCGACACGAAGCGCGTGCCCGGGAATCCGTGGTTCATCTGCACGCTGTGGATGGCGCGCTACCACGTGCTGAAGGCGCGCAATACCGAGGAGTTGGCCAAAGCGAAGCAATTGCTGATGTGGGCCGCGGATCGCGCGTTCACGTCGGGCGTGATGGCCGAGCAACTCGATCCGTACACCGGCGAGCCGCTCTCCGTGTCACCGCTCACGTGGAGCCATGCGGCCTACGTGCGCGCGGTGCGCGAATACATCGTGCGTTCGGGACGCTTCTCCGTATGCCCGACCTGTGGCCAGGAGACCGCGCGCATCGGGCGACTCACGGACATCCTTCGTGCCGTGCCGTGACCACCGTCCTGATGCTCGGCTGGGAATATCCGCCCCACGTGACCGGCGGACTGGCGCCGGCCACGGCCGGGATCGTGCGCGGATTGCTCGCCGCGGGGCTCCGGGTGCAGTTGGTAGTGGCGAACGCCGAGGGCGCGGCCGGCGCGCGGCATCTCACCGTGCATGGCGTGTTCGACGGCGAAGATGACGTGCCCGGCGGTTACGAGGGATCGGGCGCCGGGCGCTACGGGATGTTCGGCGCGGTGGAGCGGTACGCCGAGGTCGCGTCGGCGATCGCGCGCACAGTGGCGTTCGACATCATCCATGCGCACGACTGGCTCACCGCACCCGCGGCGATGCGCATCGCCGCCGAACATCACAAGCCGTGGGTGCTGCACGTGCACGCCACGGAGTTCGACCGCGCGGGCGAGCATGGCAACCCAGGCGTGCTGGAGATCGAGCATGCGGCGGTGCGGAGCGCTGCGGTGGTGATCGCCGTGAGCGCGTTCACGCGCGATCTGCTGCTGCGACGCTACGGCGCCGATCGTCCGCGCGTGCGCGTGGTACACAATTCCGTGGACCCGGTCGCACCGTGGATCGCCGACGAAGATGACGACGAGCCGCACCGGCCGATGGTGCTCTTCCTCGGCCGCGTCACCTTTCAGAAGGGCCCCGACTATTTCGTGGAGGCGGCGCGCCTGGTGCTGCAACACGAGCCCGAGGTGCTGTTCGTCGTGGCCGGCGATGGCGACATGCGCGGCCGCCTGATGCAGCATGTCGCGGGACTGCAACTGGGACGGAGCATCCTGTTCACCGGCTTCGTGCCGCCCGACGACGCGGCACGTCTCCTCGCGAGCGCCGACGTGTTCGTGATGCCGAGCGTGAGCGAGCCGTTCGGGATCGCGGCGCTCGAGGCGCTGCGTGCGGGCACGCCGGTGATCCTCGACCGCGGCGCCGGCGTGACCGAGGTGGCGCGCGATGTGCTGCTCGTGGATTTCTGGAACGTGCGGCAGATGGCCGACCGAATCCTCGCGGCGCTCACGTATCCCACTCTGCGCCACGAACTCTCATCGCGCGGCCGCGCGAGCGTGGAGAAATGGAGCTGGGAGCGCGCGGGCAAGCGCATCGCGGAGCTGTACGCGCCGCTGCTGGCCGGAGGGCGCTAGCGTGGCCGCCGTCTGCTTCTACTTCCAGGTGCACCAGCCGTACCGGCTGCGGCATTTCTCCACGTTCGATGTGGGCGTGGGGAAGCGTCCGCAGTATTTCGACGAAGAGAAGAACGCCGGCATCCTGAAGCGCGTCGCGGCCAAGTGCTATATCCCCACGAACCGCTTGCTGCTCGAACTCATCGAGCGCCATGCCGGCCGATTCAAAGTGAGCTTCAGCGTCACCGGCACGGTGCTCGATCAGCTCGCTGCGCACGCGCCTGAGGTGGTGGCGAGCTTCGAGGCGCTCGCGCGCACCGGATGTGTGGAATTCCTCGCCGAGACCGACGACCATTCGCTGAGCGCGCTGAGCGACTGGGAGGAATTCGATGTGGAAGTGGCCGCACACACCGCGCGCATCACGACGCTCACGGGCGTCGCACCCACTGTGTTCCGGAACACCGAGCTCATCTACAGCGACCAGCTCGCGCAACGCGTCGCGCGGCTCGGCTTCAAGGGCGTGCTCGCCGACGGCGTGCCGCGCGTGCTCGCGGGCCGCTCGCCCGGGCAGGCGTTCCGAGCCGCGGGGGCCGAAGAATTGGTGGTGCTCACCAAACACGCGCAGCTGTCCGACGACATCGCGTTCCGCTTCTCGGAGCGGAGCTGGAAGGATTGGCCGCTCACGGCGTCGAAGTTCGCCTCGTGGGTGCGCGCGCTCGATGGCTCGATGGAAACGGTCAACCTCTTCCTCGACTACGAGACGTTCGGCGAGCATCAATGGCAGGCGACGGGGATCTTCGAGTTCCTGCGCGACCTGCCGTCGGAGATCCTGCGGTATCCAGAATTGCGCTTCGCCACGCCTTCCGAGCTCGTGCACGATCTCACTCCGCGAAGCGTGCTCAGCTGCCCCGACTGGATCTCGTGGGCCGATGTGGATCGCGATCTCACCGCCTGGCTCGGGAACAGCTTGCAAACGGAGGCTGCGCAGGCGATCTACGCGCTGCGCGCGCCGGTGCTGGCGCTCGGCGACGCGGCGCTCGTGCAGGATTGGCGCCGCCTGCTCACGAGCGATCACTTCTACTATATGTGTCTCAAGTGGTTCGCCGATGGCGATGTGCACAAGTACTTCAGCCCGTACGGCTCGCCCTATGACGCGTACATCTACTACATGCACGTGATCCAGGATCTGCGCGTGCGCTGCGGGCTCGAACGTGTCGCCGGCCGCCAACCACGCGCGGTGCGACGCACCGCGGCTTCGACCAAGTGACGCTGCCCTCGGACTACACCGGCCTCGCCGCGCTCGAGTGGCTTGAGACGAACGGCTTGGGCGGGTACGCCATGGGCACCGTCGCGGGTGCCGGCACGCGCGGCTACCACGGACTGCTCGCGGCCGCGGCTGGATCGCCCGCCGAGCGCGAGCTCATCGTTTCGGGATGCGACGAATGGATCGCCGGCGATGCGCCGGCGTACCTCTCGTCGCACCAGTATCCGGGCGCCGTGTCGCCCGACGGCTGGACGCACGTCGAGTCGTTCAGCGCCGTGCCATTCCCCACGTGGGTATACAAACTGGACGCGACGCGCATTGAACGGCGCGTGTTCATGCTGCGCGGCGCGAATACGACGGTAGTGCGCTACAGACTCCTTGCCGGGCCGCCGTGCACGCTGGCGGTGCGCCCCTTCTTCGTGTGCCGCGACCATCATGCGCGGCGCAGCGTGGCCGATGGGTGGAGGCTGAGCGTCGCCGCGGGTACGACGAGCGCGAAGTGCACATCGTCCGCCGGCGGCGCGGCGCTCACGCTGCACTATGGAGACGCGAAGCTGCGCGACGACCCGCAGTGGTTCCGGCAGTTCGAATACCTGCGCGAGCTCGAGCGCGGCCTCGCGTCGCGCGAGGATGCGTTCGCGCCGTTCGTGCTGGAGCTCGCGCTGACGCCGGGCCGTTCGCGCGATCTCATCTATACCGCGTCGGACAAGGCGCCGGCCGCCGCGGATGCCCTCGAGGCGGCGGAGGTGAAGCGGCGCGCCGCGCTGGCCGCGCCGGCGCCGGAGGGCGATGTGTTCGCGCGCCGTCTCGCCGTGGCCGCGAACGCGTTCACCGTGCAGCGCGGGGCCAAGGGCGTATCGGTGATCGCGGGTTATCCGTGGTTCGGCGATTGGGGGCGCGATGCGATGATCTCGCTGCCCGGTCTCACGCGCGCCACCAATCGCATCGATGACGCCGCGCGGACGCTCGCGGCATTTGCGTCGCACATCCGCCACGGGCTGCTGCCGAATCGATTCTCCGACAGCGGCGGCCCTCCCGAGTACAACACCGTGGACGCGAGCCTCTGGTTCGCGGTGGCGCTGCACCATTTCCGCGCCGCGGGCGGCGATCCGGCGGTGGGCGATGGACCGCTCGGCGCCACGCTCGAAGCGATCGTGCTCGCGTACTCCGCCGGCACCGACTTCGGGATCCGCGAGGATGCCGACGGGCTCATCACGCAGGGCGCCGACGGCCTGGCGCTCACGTGGATGGACGCGCGTGTGAACGGCCGTGTGATCACGCCGCGCCGCGGGAAGGCGGTGGAGATCAACGCGCTTTGGTACAACGCGCGGCGCGTGCTTAGCGACATCCAGGCGCGCCGCGGCACGAAGAAGGAGGCCGCGAAGACGCGCCGCCTCGCCGAGCGAACGCGCGAAGCGTTCCTCGCGACGTTCTGGGACGAGGGCACGGGTTCGCTGTACGACGTGATCGCGCCCGACGGTGGACGCGATCTCAGCATCCGGCCGAACCAGTTGTTCGCGGCGTCGCTCCCCTATCCATTGCTCGCGCGCGCGCAGGCGTCGCGCATGGTGAAGTTCGTGACGCAGCATTTACTCACGCCGGTGGGCCTGCGCACGCTTGCGCCCTCGGATCCGCGATATCTTGGACGCTGCGAGGGCGATCCCGAGTCGCGCGACTCGGCCTATCACCAAGGGACAGTGTGGCCGTGGCTCATGGGCGCCTACGTGGACGCGTCGCTCTACGGCGACGGCGACACCGCGGCCGGCCGCGCACGACTGCAATCGCAGTTCGGCGGACTGCAACGACACCTCGACGAGGCGTGCATGGAGCAGATCTCCGAGATCTTCGATGGCGACGCACCGCACACACCGCGCGGCTGTCCCGCGCAAGCGTGGAGCGTCGCCGAGACGTTGCGCGCATGGCGCCGGCTCACCGCGCCGCGTCCGCGCACCACGGCCAGGGCAGCCACATGACGGGGCGTCCGAGTGTTCAGGTGCGCGTCACGACGGCGATGCCCGCGATCACGGGCACGCGGCGCGAGGCCGAGCCGTGCGCGCTGGTGATCTTTGGCGCGGGCGGCGATCTCACGCGCCGCAAGTTGATGCCCGCGCTCTATCATCTGCGTGCCGACGGCGTGCTGCCGGCGAAGATGGCGGTGATCGGCGTGGCGCGCGAAGCGCTGGACACCGCGAGCTTCCGCGCCGGCATGCTCAAGGGCGTGACCGAGTTCGGCGGCGGCACGCCCGATGCGCGTACATGGCTGTCACTCGAGCAGCAACTGTTCTATGTGCAGGGTGAGCTGAACGATCCGGGAACGTACGCGCGCCTCAAGAGCGCGCTGGAGAGCTGCGCGTTGCCGGAGGGGAGCGGTCATCTGTTCTATCTCGCGATCCCGCCGCAGCTCTATGCCGCCACCATCGCGCAGCTCTCATTGAGCGGCGTCGCACCACGCACATCGGGGCCCGATCACAAGCCGTACCGCCGAGTGCTCATCGAAAAGCCGTTCGGCACCAGTCTCGAGAGTGCGCGCGCGCTCAATCGCGAAGTGCAGGCGGCGTTCTCGGAGCGGCAGATCTACCGGCTCGATCATTATCTGGGAAAGGAAACGGTCCAGAATCTGCTGATGTTCCGCTTCGCGAACTCGATCTTCGAACCGGTGTGGAACCGCCAGCATGTGCATCACGTGCAGATCACCGCCGCCGAGAGCGTGGGCGTGGAGCATCGCGGCGGGTACTACGAGCAGGCGGGCGTCGTGCGCGACATGTTCCAGAACCATCTGCTGCAGCTGCTGACGCTCGCGGCGATGGAGCCGCCGGTGACGTTCAGCGCCGACGCCGTGCGCGACGAGAAAGTGAAAGTGCTGCGCGCGCTGCGCAGTCCGAGCGCTGACGAGATGCACGAGTACGTCGTGCGCGGGCAGTACGAGGGGTACCGGCAAGAACCGGGGGTGAGTCCGACATCGGGGACGTCGACGTATGCCGCGGTGCGCTTCATGGTGGACAATTGGCGCTGGCAGGGCGTGCCGTTCTACCTGCGGTCGGGCAAACGGCTGGCGCGGCGCACGACCGAGATCGCGATCCAGTTCCGCCAGCCGCCGCATCTCATGTTCCCATTGGCCGACGGCGAGGAGATCGCGCCGAACGTGCTCGCGATCAGCGTTCAGCCCGAGGAGAAGATCGGGATCAGCTTCGAAGTGAAGACGCCGGGCCCGGGGATGCGGCCGGCGAGCGTGCTCATGGACTTCGGCTACGACGAGGCGTTCGGGTCATTGAGTCACGACGCGTACGAGACGCTGCTGCTCGACGCGATGCTGGGCGACGCGACGCGGTTCACGCGCAGCGACGAAGTGGAGGCCGCGTGGAGCGCGGTGGATCCCATCATCGAGTACTGGGCGCACAAGAATCCGGACCACTTCCCGAACTACAAGGCGGGGAGTTGGGGGCCGGAGATCGCGAATGAGTTCATCTCGCGCATGGGCGCGCGTTGGCGGGAGTAGTGAGTAGGTAGTTCCGCGGGGCGATCGTCGCGGCGCGGCAGCCGGCTTCGCCGCTTTCGCTCGAACCGCTTCGAGCCTCGCGCGAACTGCGCGCGAGTCTCTCGCTTCTCGCTGAGCGCGGCGGCGCCGGCCACCGCGCCGCTCCTTCGGCTCCGTGAACTACCTCTCAACCCGTTTTTCGCGCGGGGCCGACGACAACTACGGGAAATCGACCTGCCAGCGGGTCGATACCGTCGCGGTCACGAGGATCTCGCGGGGCAGGATCGGAGTGGATTCGCTCTGCTCCTGCATTGGTGCGGCCGCGGCCATCGACATGCGCATCTGGGGCATCGGGGTCATCGTTTGGCTGCTCGCATTGAGGAGCTTTCCGAGCGAGCCTCCCGCCGACTTCGCCATCACGGCGGCGTCGCCGCGCGCGATCGCCATCGCATTCGCGAGTGCAGTGTGACGCGCCTGTTCGCTCGCGGTCGCGCTGAAAGTCAGATCACTCGCGCGCGTCGCGCCCGCGGCAAGTGAACTGTCGATGTACGAGCCAATGCGGTCGAGCTTGGTGATCTCGATGCGGATCGAGTTCTCGGCGATATAGCCGTCGAGTTTCTGCTGGCGATCGGTGGAGCTGTAGCGCCAGTTCTGTCGCACGATGTAGCCGGCGCTGCCGATCTGCGATTGTTCCACCCCCCCGCCCTTGAGCGCCGCGAGCACGGCATTGCTGATGCGCGCATTCTCACTCCCCGCGGCGGCCGCGGTGGCGGCGCGCGTCTCGACGGCGACCACCAGCGTCGCGTGGTCCGCCGGGATGCGCACCTCGGCACGACTGCCGACGCTGATCACAGTGGGAGTCGCGGCCTGCGCGGAGACCGCGCCGGCGAACAGGAGTGCTGCGAGTGCGTGGCGGAACATGAACACCTCCGAGTTACTGCGAGAATGCGCGATTCACTGCGTTCTCATTTGACGACCGGCACGTGGGCAATTGCACAGTCCTCCTGAACCACCGGGAACCGATTACCGGGAACCGGTGAGGCATGACAACACATGTCATGCGTTTTCATGCCATACCGGTTCCCGGCAACCGGTTCCCGGTAGTTCAGATGAAACGCGGGGGGCGTCAGTCTCGACGCCCCCCGCGGACACTACATGACACACTCTGACGCGGAATGACTCGCTAGTCGTCCTCGTATTCAAAGGTGAACTGGTCTGCCTGCCGCATATCATCGAGTGCGACTTCTGCGCCGGCCAACACCGGTCGCGGAAGGGTGAGGGAGATCGCACGCCACGCTCCCTCGGGCCAGTCCGGCATCGCGAGCCCGGCGACGAGCTTTCGCAGCAACGCCCCGAACTCCACGAGCAACTGATCGGCCGTCGCCGTGAGCACGTCCAACGGGATCAAGAGATCCCGCGTGACCAGCTCGCCGGTGGTGCTGTCGCGGAACGCCGTGTCGCCCACTGCGCCCCGCTCCGGCCATAGCCCCAAATGCATCGCCGAACTGCTCGCGTTGTCAACGCGGTGACTCTCCACCGCGGCCGCCAGCGCGAGCGCCAGCGATTCTACTCTTGGCGTCCCGTACAGTGTCACCACGTCCCGTACCGGCGACGACGAGGCTTCACCTTCGGGAACCGAATCCACCCGCGCGAGCGGCGCGCTCTCCACGGGGTCCTCCAGCATGACAAGAAAGTCCATTCACACCCTCCTTGTTAACGCGGCGCATTCGTTCAGTGAGGCTCGACCGCGGTCGCTCCATTCAAGAGCAAGTCCGGTGCCAGACGGATCGCGCGCGTCCACCACTGGAATGCATGACGGTGAACTTAGTTCCCGAGTTCCAATCGCAAAGTGCCAATCCTATGCAGGTCGCGAGCAAGCGTCACGTTTTGTTCCGCTCGCGATCGAGCGCCCAGCCCGTGGTCGCGCCCAGCATGAGGAAGACGAACGCGATCTCCGCGCCGGACAGCGCCATTTCGAATCCGGGCCTGATCTTCTCCGACGCGAACTGCGTGTCGATGAACCACGTCGCTCCGGCGAACGCGAGCGCCGCTGCGAACAGCGCGCGTCCACGCAGTGTGCGCGTGAGCCACGAGAGCGCGATCGCCCACGCCATCACCGCGGCGACGAATATGAGGATGGCCACCAGCGTGAGCGCACCGAACCGCTCCATATAGTAGGCGCGGCTCCCGGCGGCGATGTGCGACATCGCATTCATGGGCTGCATCGCGGCGCCATGCGCGCGGCCGAGCGCGATGAGCGCGCCGGCGATCGCCGCGGCTGCCACGGCGCCGGCTCTCGCTCCGTCGCGGATCGTCTGGCGGATCACGCCCGTAGTCTAGCGGAGGCACTTCGCGGCGCAACGGCCGACTTGCCGTGGCGCTCACGGGGCGTATCGTTATGCGCGATGACGCCAGTCACCGCGCGCGCCGCCGCCATACTCGTAGTCGAAGATGACACCGACCTGCAATCGGTGCTCCGCCGCATCCTGGAAGCCGAGGGCTATCGTGTGCTCCGCGCCGAGGACGGCGAGCAGGGCGTGGCCACGGCGCTGGACTTCGCGCCGCAGCTCGTGATCCTCGACGTCGGACTGCCGGGCAAGGACGGCCACGCGGTCGCACGCGATCTGCGCGCCCGCGGATTCCTCGCGCCGATGCTGATGCTCACGGCGCGCGGGACCGTCACCGACCGCGTGAGCGGCCTGGACGCCGGCGCCGACGACTATCTGCCCAAACCGTTCGAGCATGCGGAGCTGATCGCGCGCGTGAAGGCGCTGCTGCGCCGCTCGCAGATCGCGACCGCGAGCGCGCGACTCACCGTGCGCGACGTATCGCTCGATCCGATCACGCGCCGCGTGGAGCGCGGCGGCAAGGAGATCGCGCTCACGCAGAAGGAGTACTTGCTGCTGGAGTATCTGATTCGGAACGCGGGCCGCGCGGTGTCGCGCGAGATGATCGGCGAGCACGTGTGGAAGCACCGGCTCGATCCACTCACGAATGTCGTGGATGTGTACATCAATTATCTGCGAAAGAAACTCGGGGAGTCGAAGGGGCAGCCGCTGATTAAGACTGTCAGGGGAGTGGGGTACACAGTGGACGAATAAAAGGGCGTGAGTCGTGAGTCGTGCGTCGTGAATTGCATAACAACAAATGGCCGGGTGCGGGGGATCTACCTCCCTGCAGCCGGCCATTTGTTTTCATTCCTCTCACGACGCACGACTCACGACTCACGCTGTTATGGCCTTCTGGCATAACAACAAATGGCCGGGTGCGGGGGATCTACCTCCCTGCAGCCGGCCATTTGTTGTCATTCGTTTCACGACGCACGACTCACGACTCACGCCGTTATGGCCTTCTGGCATAACAACCTATGGCCGGGTGCGGGGTATCTACCTCCCTGCAGCCGGCCATTTGTTTTCATGCCATTCACGACGCACGGCTCACGACTCACGCCGTTCTGTCCTTAACGAACTCCTTCCCCGTTCGTCTTACCTGATGATGACACGCCTCGGAATCGCGGCATTGGCCTTGCTCGGCGCTTGCTCAAGCGCGCCGCCGCCGGAAAGTGCTTCGGCGCCGGAATTGCCGGCGCCTGAGGAGGCGGCGGTGCATGTGGCGCTGCCGTCGGCCGACCAGATCGCGGCGCGCGAACTCAACGCCGACGAGCAAGTGAAGCAGGCGATCGAGCGGCTCACGTGGGGGCCGCGGCCGGGGCTGTACGACACTGTGCGCGCGATGGGCGTGGACCGCTGGGTGTATCGGCAGCTCGAGCCCGCGCGCATCCATGACCCGGCCGCCGACCAGTTCGTCGCGCAATTCCCGCTGCTCACTACGAGCATCCCGTCGCTGCTGTCGGAGATCCCGACGCCCGGCCAGGAGAAGAAGGCTGCGGGCGCCGCTCCGACGGCCGCCGATTCGGCCGCGATGAAGAAGGAAGCGGAGCGCTCGCGCAAACTGCTCACCGACCTGCAAGCGGCGAAGGTCGGCCGAGCGTTGATCAGCGAGCGGCAGCTGGACGAAGTGATGGTGGATTTCTGGTTCAATCATTTCAACGTGTTCGCGGGCAAGGGGCCGGAGCGGTACTACCTGCCCGCCTACGAGCGGATGGCGATCCGTCCATATGCGTTGGGCAAGTTCCGCAGTCTCCTCGGCGCGGTGGCGCAGAGTCCGGCCATGCTCTTCTATCTGGATAATTGGGAGAGCCGGGCGAACGCGAACGAACCGACCCTCGCGGCGGCGCCGGCGGCGGGGGGCGGAGGCGGCGCAGTACCGGAGGCGGTCATCCCGGCGCCGGCGGCGCCTACCCGGGCGGCGCGGGCGGCGGACAGCGCGGCGGGATGGGTGGCGGTCAGCGCGGCGGCGGTGCGCAGGCGCGGCCGCCCGCGGCCGCGCGCGGCGCCGATTCGCACCCGGCGCGGCGCCGGCGCGCGGTCTCAATGAGAACTACGCGCGCGAGCTGCTGGAGCTTCACACGCTGGGCGTGGACGGCGGATACACGCAGGAAGATGTGATCGAGGTCGCGCGCGCATTCACCGGATGGTCGATCGACAAGCCGCAGAAGGTCGGCGTGTTCGTCTTCCATCCCGATTGGCACGATGCGGGATCGAAGGTCGTGCTCGGCCACTATCTGCCGGCGGGCAAAGGGCTCGAGGATGGCGAGCATGTGCTCGACATCCTCGCCAACGATCCGCACACCGCGACGCACATCGCGCGGGAAATGGCGATCCGGTTCGTGAGCGACACGCCGCCGCCCGCGTTGGTGGAGGCCGCGGCGGCTAAGTTCACCGAGACGGGCGGAGACATCCGTGAGACGCTGCGCGTGATCCTCACGAGTCCCGAGTTCTATTCGCGCGCGGCGTACCACACCAAGGTGAAGTCGCCGCTGCGGCTCGTGGCGAGCGCGCTGCGCGCCGTGGATGCCGCACCCGATCCGACGCCGCGCACCGCGCAGATCATCGCGCGGCTGGGCGAGCCGCTCTATCTGCATCAAGCGCCCGACGGATACCCGCTCGTGGGCGACAGCTGGATCAACACGGGCGCGATCTTGAATCGCATCAATTTCGGCCTGGCCGTCGCGGCCGGCCATGTGCCGGGCGCCGTGCTCGCGAACTGGCCGCCGGGTGAAGCGCTCATGCGCGAGTCGCACGAGCAGCAGGTGGAGGGCGTGATCGCGCTCATTTTGCAGGGCGAAGCGGGTCCCGAGACCCGCGGCATCCTGATGAATGGCGTGAACCCGATGCTCGCGAGTGCGCCGAAACACGATAGCGTGTCCGAGGCGCTCGCCGATTCGCTGGCAGCGCTCGCCGATGTCGACGCGTCGATGCGCGGCATGGGCGCGCAGTCGACCGGCGATGGCATGGCGGCCGCGCCGGCGGGGAACGGCGATGACATGGGCGCACCCGGCGCGAAGGGCGGCGGCGGTGGGTTGATGAAAACGGGCGTCGGACGCGGCCGCGATCCGCTCGCGAGACCGGTGGACCTCACCGGGTTCGCGCAGATCGTCGGCCTCGCACTCGGCGCGCCGGAATTCCAGCGATACTGAAGGAGGGCATCATGCGGCGACGGGTATTCTTGCGGTCGGGCGCGCTCGCGCTCGTGACGATGGGCTTGTCGCCGACGTTCCTCCGTCGTGCGGTGTTCGCGCAGGGGATCAGCGGAGCGAAGAAAGGCAAAGTGCTGATCTGTCTCTTCCAGCGCGGCGCCGCCGACGGACTGAACATCCTCGTACCGCATGGCGAGCGCGAGTACTACGCGCTGCGGCCCAACATCGGCATCGCGGCGAACGCCACGATCGATCTCGATGGCTTCTTTGGATTGCACCCGGCACTCGCGCCGCTGCAGCCGCTGTGGGCGAACGGCATGCTCGCGCCCGTCACCGCCGTGGGCAGTCCGAGCAATACGCGCTCGCATTTCGACGCGCAGGATTACATGGAGACGGGCACGCCCGATGTGAAAGCGACGAGCGACGGATGGCTCAACCGGTATCTCGCGGCCAAGGGCACGTGCGCGGAATGCGCGGTGAACACGTCGCCATTCCGCGCGGTGGCCTTCTCGCCACAGACGCCGCGCATCCTCCAAGGGCCCGCGGCCACGATCGCGATGTCGAGCGTGAGCGATTTCACCGTGCGCGCTACCGGCGACGATGCGCAGCGTCTCGAGGCGCTCTATCGTACCGGCTCCGCCGATCTCATCCACGGCACCGGCACCGAGACGTTCGACGCGGTGAAGATGCTCCGCTCGGCGGATCCGCAGCGCTACGCACCCGAGCACGGCGCGGAATATCCGAAGTCGCCGTTCGGGCAGAACCTCCGGCAGATCGCGCAGCTCATCAAGAGCAACGTTGGGCTCGAGATCGCGTTCGCCGATGTGGGCGGGTGGGACACGCATGTGAACCAGGGCGCGGCGACGGGACAGCTCGCCGGGCGGCTCACCGATTTCGCGCAGGCGATCGCGGCGCTCGTCGCCGACCTTGGCGACAAGATGGATGACGTTGTGATCGTGTCGATGTCCGAGTTCGGCCGCATGGCGCGGCAGAACGGGAACGGCGGCACCGATCACGGCCACGCCGGCGCGTTGTTCGTCGTGGGCGGCCACGTGAAGGGGCACAAAGTGCACGGAAAGTGGCCCGGGCTCGCGAAGGAGCAGTTGTACGAGGGGCGAGACCTCGCGCTCACGACGGATTTTCGTTCGGTGTTCTATGAACTGCTCACCGGGCACCTCGGCGCCACTCCGCTCCCGACGGTGTTCCCGGATTACACGCCAGTGCCTGTCGGCATCGTGTAGACTGCTAACGGCGGACTGTCGGCTGTCGGCTGTCGCGGGCGAACGGCTTAGATTTGAGGGCGGGGAACATTCCCTGCCCTCATCTCATTTCGGAGCCGAACGTGATCTGGAAGTCCATTGCTGCAGCGTTGGTAGTAGTGCTCGCGACAGCCGACAGCCGACAGCCCGCCGTTCAGAAGCTCCCGCCGAATGAGATGGGAAGAATCCCGATCCTCGAGTACCACGTTATCGGCACCTACGAAGCCCGATTCACCGTGTCGCGCGAACATTTCAAGCGCGATCTCCAGTTCATGTACGATCGCGGGTATCGGCCGGTGAACGTCTCCGACCTGCTCGCGAAGAAGATCGACCTCCCGGCGGGACTCTCGCCCGTCGTCTTCACGTTCGACGATGCATCGCCATCGCAGTTCCGGTACATCGAGCGCAATGGCGAGCTCGTCATCGATTCCACCAGCGCCATCGGCATCTGGATCGAGTTCCAGAAGACGCATCCTGACTGGGGGAACAAGGCCACCTTCTGCCTGCTGAGCGGCGCGAACGCCGGCCACAATTTCTTCGGCTACACCGGCGTCGAAGGACAGAAGTCATCGTGGCGATTCAAGAAGGTGCGTTGGCTGTACGACCACGGATTCGAGTTGTGCAATCACACCCTCTGGCACGCGCAGCTCGGGAAATATTCCGACGCGGTGGTGCAGGAGCAGATCGCGCGCGGCCAGCTCGCGATCGATTCGGCCGTGCCTGGAAACAAGGTGCTCACCTTCTGCCTGCCCCTCGGCTCCTGGCCCAAGAACCGGTCGCTCGCCTGGAAGGGCGAATGGAAGAACCCGAAGACGGGCAAGGTGCTCGCGTACGACTATGCCGCCGTGCTCGAAGTCGCCGGTGGCCCCGCGCAAGCTCGCCCTTCGATCCGAAATGGGATCCGCACTCCATCACGCGCGTGGAAGTGTGGGCGAATGAACTTGAGAAGGAGATCGATCAAGCTGGATAAGAAAGGCGATCGCTACGTGAGTGCGGGAAGCGGGAAGCGGGAAGCGCCGCGATGAGAGCGCGGGATGCGTGGGGTTGACGTTCGTTCTCGCTCATCGCGGCGCTTCCCTCTTCCCGCTTCCCGCGTAGTTAAAATGTCCTAATTCGTCCCCCGGATGTCCTGATTCGAGCTTGATGGCGATGTCGCCCGTGCCAAGCTTGCGCTCCATGAATCGTTCCGGGATCCCGCTCTCTCATCTCCCCTACTTCGAGCGCCTCGCCGAACTCGAGGAGGGCAGCCCATCGTTCCGCGCCGTGAGCGCGGGACTCGTCACGCTGCGTCTCGTCGATGCCTGGGTGATGGAAGGGCCCGACGTCGCGGCGGCCGACGCATGGGGCATGCGCGCGGTACGCGAGGCCGTCGACGCCATGGAGCCCGGCACCACCGGGCGCGCGCTGCTCGCCAAGGTGCTCGAGGCGATGGATCCCGACGGCGCGTTCGCGAGCGTGCGCATCGTCACGCCGCGCCTCATGGCGTACGCGCGCGCGCTGCAGCTGGACGGCGAATGGGCGCTCGCCGCGGATGTCTACCGCACGGTGCTCGCGCACGCGCATCCGCTCAACGACGCCGACTCAGTGATCCACGCGAATCTCATGATCGCCGCGTGCTCGCGCACGCTCGCGCGGTGGGACGACGCGTGGGCCGCCTACGGCAGCGCCGGCGAAGTGGCGGCGCTCACCGGCGACATCATGAGCATGCTCAAGGCGCGCATGGGCGAAGCGAACGTGCTCACCGACCGCGGCAACCTCCCCGAGGCTGAGTCGATCCTCGACCAGACGATCCTCGACGCCGAGCAACTCGGGATGATGGAGATTCGCGCGATGGCGCTGCAGGACCGCGCGCACACCGCGCACCGTCGCGGCGACTACGACGCCGCGATCGCGATGCAATACATGGCGCTGCAGGATGTGCGCAGCGACGCGTCACGCGACCGCGTGCTGGCCGACCTCGCGGCAAGCTTCTTCGAGATCGGACTGCGCACGGCGGCGCGCGATGCGAATCTCGTGCTCGCGGCCACGGCGCAGGAGCAATTCACGCGATGGCAGGCGACGATCAATCTCATGGAGCTCGCGGCCGCGGATCGCTTCGAGCCCGTTTTCGAGCAGTATCGCCGTGAACTGTCAACCGCGCCGATGCCGCCGGTGCTCTCAGCGTGGTATTTCTTCTACGCGGGCCAGGGCTGCCGCATGTTCGACCGCCCGGAGCAAGCGCGCGTGGCGTTCGAGCGCGCGCTTGAGATCGCGCAGCAGCATCACTTGAATCAGATCGTCTTCCACGCCGAGCAGGCGCTGGGGGACTTGAAGGACGGCGTGCCGATCAGCGCGCCGGTGCCGGCGCCCGCGTCGGCGATGGTGGAGGAAGCGGCGGCCGGCGTCCAGAAACTGAGGGAACTGGCCGGGATCAGAGCGTGAGCGATGCACGAAGGGCCGCGGGTTGGCACCCGCGGCCCTTCGAGTCGTGCTATGGAGTGAGGGTCAGCGACTGACCGAGCAGTTCCCACTTCCGCCCGTCACGGCACAGTCCGCGTGGGGCGCGGTGGGTGAAGTGCAGGCCGAAGCGGTGGACGCGACGGCGACGAGAACGAGAAGGGCGAACAGGCGACGGATCATGATAGCCTCGCGCGAGGGTTGGGACCGGAATTCCACTCGAGCGCAAGGTACCGTGGCATTCGGCGGGGCAAACACGCATTTTCGGACAGTAAGGTGCCTTTTTAGGACAACCTTAGTGTCCCCCCGTGGAAGTCGCCGCCCGCCTCTCTCCTCCCGTCCTCGTCTATCTCCGCCGCGTGCTGGGCGATGAGCATGGTCTGACCGGTGTCATCGGTTGGACCGAGCTCATCACTCTCGTGCGACGGTCGCCGGTGGATGTGCTCGTCGTCGACCCTCGGGTCGATGGCAGCACGGAGATCGAGCCGCTGTACGAGTTGATGGAGCGATATCCGACGTTGCCGGTGGTGGTCTACACGTCGCTCGCGGCGGAAACGCTGCGGACGACCGTGACACTCGCGCAGCGCGGCGTGCGTCACGTGGTGCTCCGTGGATTCGATGATGAACCGCGGCGATTGAAGGATCTGCTCGAGCGTTTGCCCGCGCGAAGGCTGGGTGGCGAAGCGCTCGAGTCGATCATGGACCGGCTGGAAGGCGCGATGCCGCTGCTGCAACGGGCGCTCATGCGCATGTACGAATCGCCGCACCTGATCGAAGGCGTCGAATCGCTCGCCCACGCGGCGGGCATGACGCGCCGGAATCTCGACCGGTGGCTGGTGAAGCAGGAACTCGCATCCGCGAGAGTATTGATCTTCACCGCTCGGCTGGCGCAGGCGTACCACTACCTGGGCGAGAAAGGGTTCCTGCTGGAAGACATCACGAGGAAGTTGGGGTATGCCTCGCCGCGCGTGTTCTCGCGGCAAGTGCGGGCGACGACGGGCCACTCCCCGTCGACCCTTCGGGAGCGGTTGCCGCCCGATCGGTTCATGGAAGTGCTAACGGCGATGATGCGCCGTCACGGAGCGAAGGACGATGAGGCTGTACAATGAGCGTGCGCGGATCCTGGTGGTGGACGACGAACCGTCCATCTGCCGTGCACTGACGATCGCATTCACGCGCGGCGGGTACGATGTGCGCGCGGTCGAGAGCGGCGAGGTAGCGCTCTCCCTGCTGCGCAGCGAGCATTTCGATTTCATGGTCGTGGACCTGCGGGTGCCCGACATGCGCGGCGACGTGCTGTTCGAGCTGGCGTCGAGCCTGCAACCCCAATTGCGCGGCCGCACGGTATTCACGACGGGCGACGCGAGCGATCACGCGATGGACCTGATCGATGCGTGCGGGTGCGTGCTGGTCGCGAAGCCGTTCGATCTGGCGGCGCTCCTCGGTGTCCTGGAGGACATGGCGCTGCGAAGGGCACGAGCTTAAGTGCAGACCTAGACGCTAGACCTAGACTTAGAATACAACTGCGAACACATCTAGTATCTCACGTCTAGCGTCCGCCTTCTAACGTCTAGGTCTAACGTCTAGGTCTGTAGTTCCGACTCTGATCGCGCTTGGCGCGATGAGCCTGGGCAGCACTGCGGCTCCGGCGCAGTGCGGCCCAGACGGAAAGCCGCACGGCGTGAGTTCCCTCATGGCCGTCTACGCGTCGATCCCGCAGGATACGACGGAGCGCGCCGATCTGCGGCGGATCCGCGGTTCGCTTCTCCAGGAGTACGTCGCGCGGTTCATCCAGCCGATGGACCTGAGCTCCATGGAGGCGGCCGCCGCGACCATGGTGAAATTGCGCGGCGGCGCGACGGGCGGCTTCATGCCGATGCTCGGCGAAGTGCGATTCACCGAGAGCGCGGACGGCCGCACCGACCGCGTGTATCTCAAGCTCACGACCGCGGACGCCCGGTTGGACTCGGCGCTGCTCAACGCTGCCGCCGCGATGGGCGCGGACAAAGTGAGCTTCTACTCCACCGATGGGCGCGATACCGTGCAGATGCGCATCCAACTCTCGCTCGATCCGTCGCTCGGGTTCTATCCGATGCGGCTCATCGCGCTGCGCCCGCTCAACCCCATCGACCGGCCGGCGCACATCATCGCGACGAACATCTATCCCAAGTGGCCAAAGAAACTGGAGGACGCGCGCGTCGAGGATGACGTGGTGGTGCAAGTGCTCGTCGATCGCGACGGGCGCCCGGTGATGGACAGCGTTCGCGCGGTAGAGGGGAAACACAAGGAATACGTTGACGCCGTGATCGCGGCGGTCGCACAATATCGTTGGACACCGGCGCTCTCCGGCGGCTGTCCCGTGCAGCAGTGGGTGCAAATGCCGTTCATGTTCCACTTTCACTGAATACTACAGACTGAGACGTCAGACTTAGACGTTAGACTGCGTTCTATCGTCGCATGCTAGCGTCTAGGTCTAACGTCTCAGTCTGTCGTTCAGAGATTCCACGCCCGCAGAGTAGTGAGTGCCGACTCAAGGGCCGCCTTCTGTTCCGGGGCGCCGGCGGTTCGAAGCAGCTGATCGTACGAACGGATCGCGAGTTGCAGCGCTTCGCGATCGCGCTCGGCGCCGGCGACGCTCGCGGCGGCATCGGCGAGCGTCGCGCGCGCGAGATCGTCGGTGGGGAATCGTTCCGTCACTTGTTTCCAGCGCATCATGCGTTCGCGCGGCTCCGGCTCAGTGAGGGCCCACAGAATGCCACGCGGCACGATTCTCCGGATCGGCGGCCATCGCGCGCGCAGCAAGCTCACCCGTCGCCTCCGCGCCGCGGCCGCTCAGCCAGTACGAGTTCGCGAGCGTCACGAGCGCGCGCGCATCGTTGGGCCGCTCGGCGACCACGCGTTCGTACACGGGGCCCGCGATCTCCGGAATGGTGCGATACGGCTCCACCGCTGCGATGAGTTCGTCGAGGTCGGCATCCGCGGAGATGGCGAGCAATTCGTCGAGCAGCACGGAGAAATCGTTCGTCTCGCGGTAGCTCTCGACAGCGCGCGCGATCTCGGCGGCCGTGCCGCCCGGTATCCTCGGGGAACCCATGAGTGTCCTGAAGATATAGTACTGACCCGTGAGGAGGCACCGCGCGTGACGCCGTCCAAAGAAGCCTCGTCCGATGGGAAGGAGCCGCTCTCGTCGCCTGAGTTGCAACGGCTGACGGCGCTCGTGCAGCATCAGCTCAACAATCCGCTGGCCGCGCTCTTGGCCGAGGCGCAGTTACTGCGCACCGAGCCGGGACTGGGTCCCGAGCAGGGCGCGGCGGTGGATCGCATGATCGACATCATGCGCCGCATCATCGGGCTGGTGCGCGATCTCGAGCGGGCGGTGGGAGAGAAGATACCAAGGTAGTGCGTGCTTTCCGGTGCCTGTTCGGTGAGAGGGCTCGAACCGGTTGGGTGTTGCGGAATCGCGCGAGAGTGGCGAGAATTGAGGGGGCCGCGGAGCTGGTGACCGTCGGCCATCCCAGTCAGATTCGCAGGGCCCAGTAGGTGCCGCCTGGCGCTCGCAAAGTGAGCGTCGCGCAATGCACCAAGGCTGGTCGCAACCCGGAGCGCGCGTGTAGTGTCCGCGCCCCGCGGGCCCACAGTTCCTTAGTCCGTGCACCACATCGCAGCAACACATCGAAGTACGAGGCGCGGCCGGCATCCGTCCAATCGGGACGGCGCGGCGCTGCGCGACGCACACCTTCCAGCAGACAGCCACGAAGCATGAACGAACGCAGACGCCCGCCACGGCGCGGCCGCGGGAATAGACCGCACCGGCCGAATCGCGACCCTAACCGTGATCCGAACATGGAATCGAGTCCGTACCGCGACGACCAGCCTACTCCGTCCAACGAGAGCGGCGGCGGCCCATTCGTCGTGAAAACGGAGCAAGGCGCTCCCGATGCGACGGGCGGCGGCGAGGGCGCGGGGCCTTCGGAGAGTGGAGGGGGAGGCGGCGGCGGTGGAGAGATGAATACGGGCGGCCAGCAGCAGCCGCGCCACCAGCATCGACCGCAGCACAACGAACGCAATAACGGGCGCCGCGGACGGCGCGGACGCGGGCGCGGCGGACCCCGCCCTGATCAGCAGCAGAATCAGAATCAGCAGCACGTGCCTTCTGGCCCCCCGGTGCCGATCGTCGCGGATGGCGCCACGGTGGGTTGGTTCGATGCCGGCCGCGACGGCGGATACATTCGCCGCGCCGCCGAGAGTTACCTCCCGACGCCGACGACGCGTTCGTTCCGCTGCATGTGGTGCGGCAGTTCGCGCTGCGCCGCGGCGACCTGATCGAAGCGAGCACCGGGCACGATCATCGCGGCCGCACCGTGGTCGCCGAGATCCTCACGATCAACGAAGGCGATCCAGCGCTGGCGCTCAAGCGCGCCGATTTCACCGCGCTCATCGCCTCGTATCCTGACCGCAAATTGACGCTCGAGACCGGACGGCCCGCGAAGGGCGGCCCGGAGCTCACACGGCGCGCGATCGATCTCATCGCCCCGATCGGCTACGGCCAGCGCGCGCTGATCGTGGCGCCCGCGCGCGCCGGCAAGACGATGCTGCTGCAGGCGATCACCGAGGGCGTGGCGCTGAATCATCCCGAGGCGGCGCTGCTGGTGCTGCTCGTGGACGAGCGGCCCGAAGAAGTGAGCGAGATGATCTCGTGGGGACGCGGCGAAGTGATCGCGTCGAGCTTCGATCAGCCGGCCGAGCGGCACACCGAGGTGACGGAGATGGTGCTGGAGCGCGCGCGGCGGCTGGTGGAGAGCGGGCGCGATGTGGTGATCGTGCTCGACTCGCTCACGCGCATGGCGCGCGCGTACAACTCCGTGGAGCGCGGCACGGGCCGCACGCTGTCGGGCGGGCTCGATGCGACGGCGATGGCCAAGCCCAAAGCCTTCTTCGGATCGGCGCGCTGCGTGGCGCCGGAGAACGGCGGCGGCTCGCTCACGATCATCGCCACCGCGCTCGTGGAGACCGGTTCGCGCATGGACGACGTGATCTTCGAGGAATTCAAGGGTACGGGCAATTGCGAGATCAAGCTCGATCGCTCGCTCGCGGAGAAGCGGATCTATCCTGCGATCGATATTGCGACTTCTGGTACGCGGAAGGAAGAAAAGCTTTTCCGGCCCGATCAGATCGATGCGGTGTATACGTTGCGTCGCGGATTGGGGCAAATGCCGCCGCAGGCGGCGATGGAGTGGTTGATCAAGAGAATCGGGGCGACGACGAATAATGATGCGCTTCTCTCGGGGCTCTAACTACTAACTACTGTCACTTGCACGCTTAACATTGCAGTCAACAGCAAACAGTCACGAGTACCTGCCAGTCGACAGTCACCAGTCAACAGGTCACAGAAAACGGATCATGTAGCGAGCGGGCCTCTCGATTCCGATTCAGGATCGAGAGGCCCGCTGTCGCATTGAAGTGTTTTCTGTGAACTGTGAGCTGTTGACTGTAGACTGGCAGTCACTCGTGACTGTTTGCTGTTGACTGCGACGTGAAGCGTGCAGGTGACAGTAGTTAGCAGTTCACGCCGTGAGTTCATCCCACAACGCCGCGATCGCCCTCATCCCCTTCACAAAATTCTCATCACTCATCCACTCATTCGGCGCATGCGCATTCTCCCCGGGCAAGCCGAATCCTACGAGTAATACCGGCGCCCCGAGCACGCGCTGGAAATCGCCGACAACAGGGATCGATCCACCCTCGCCGACGATCACCGGCTCCTTCGCGAACGCCGTCTTGAGCGCGCGGCGTGCGGCGTCGAAGAGCGGACCGTTCAATTCCGCGCGCCACGGACGGCCGCCGTGCAAATGCTGCACGCTCACGCTCACGCCGGGCGGGGTCACGCGCTTGATGTGCGCCTTCATCAATTGCTCGATCTCGGTGGGCGACTGATCGGGCACCAAACGGCAGCTCACCTTCGCCATCGCTTTCGCCGGGAGCACGGTCTTCGCGCCCTCGCCCGTGTAGCCGCTCAATAATCCGTTCACCTCGCACGTCGGACGCGACCACACGCGCTCGAGCGTCGAGTACCCCTTCTCTCCCACGGCACTCGGCGCGGTCGCTTCCTCCAGGAAGGTCTTCTCGCTGAACGGCAGCTTGCGCAGCGCCTCGCGCGACGCGGCGTCCCAGGCGCGCACCTTGTCATAGAATCCCGCGATCGCGATGTGACCGTCGGCGTCGTGGAAGCTCGCGATGATCCGCGCGAGCGCGGTGGCCGGATTCCCCACGGCGCCGCCGTAACTCCCCGAATGCAGATCGCCTTCCGCGCCCTGCACGTCGATCTGGAAGTACGCGAGCCCGCGCAGCGAACTCAGAATGCTCGGCAGTCCCGGCGCGAACATCGACGAGTCCGAGATCACCACATAGTCGCACGCCAAACGCTCGGAATGCTTCTCGATGAACTTCTCGAGATTCTCGCTGCCCACTTCCTCTTCGCCCTCGGCCAGCAGGATCATGTTCACCGGCAGCTTGCCGCGCGCGGTCAAATGCGCCTGGATCGCCTTGATGTGCAGGAATAGCTGCCCTTTGTCGTCCACCGAGCCGCGCGCGTAGATGCGTCCGTCGCGGATCACCGGCTCGAAGGGCGGCGTCGTCCACAGGTCGAGCGGCTCCGCGGGCTGTACGTCGTAGTGACCGTACACGAGCACGGTGGGCGCCTTCTCCCCCGCCCCGCGCCATTCGCCCAGCACCACGGGATGGCCGCCCGTCTCCATGATCTCGGCTTTCATGCCCGCCGTCTTGATCGCCGCCTTCACCCACTCGGCGCATTTCCTGATGTCGGGCGTGTGCTCCGAGCGCGCGCTGACGCTCGGGATGCGCAGCAGCTCGAACAGTTCCTCGTGCGACTTCTTGTCGTTCTTCGCGAGGAACGCTTCGAGATCGGGGGCGAGTTGTGACGTCATGGCAATGGACTGGTGAGAGGATCGAGCAGCCAGATGCGTTTCCGTTCCCGGACCGAGCCGCCGCGGCCGAGATCGAAAATGCCGAGCAGCGTGACCTGCTTGTAGTGCAGCGCGAGCGCCGTGAGACCGGGATTCATCGCGATCAGCGAATCGGCGCCGTCCGCCGGCCCCACGACAATGAGTGCGCTGCCGCTCTCCGCGCGATCGCGCAACTGCGGCCACAGATCGTACTGATTCGCGCGATAGCCGGTGTTGATGGAGAGGATATCAGGATGACCGGGCATCCACCAGGCGAGTTCAGACGCATCCTGGTATTTCTGCGCGGCGACGAGCGCCGGCGTGCCACCGCGTGCGACAGAATCTCGCAGTGTCGCGACACGCGTACCGAGCTCGTTGAACCCGGCGGCGCGCGCCATGGGATCCTTGCGCGCTGCGATCGGGAAGACGGGCGCAACGGCTTGGATGTAAGTCGCGATCACGATGATCGCGCCGAGCACGCAACCCGCGGTGAGCCATTTCTTCCACGTGCTCGACTCGGGGTATGCCGCGAGCAACGCGAGTGCCGGGATGTACGCGGGCGCCGGCCAATTCGCTTCGGCGGGACGGCGCCACGCACTATAGACGAAGAACAGGAACGTGAGTGTTGAGATCGATGCGAACATTGTTCTTCGTGCATCGTGCATCGGCTTGAGCGCACGGCCCACCGCAACTGCCATCATCGCGAATAGAATCGGCGTGACGAGTCCGAGTTGTCCGCCGAGCAGATCGCCCTCGCGCTTGATCCCCGTGCCGCGGACGGGGCCGAGGCCGTGTGCGAGCTGGAAGCGGAACGATATCCAGTCGTGGTGCGCGTTCCACCGGAGCACGGGGATCATGACGAGCGACGCGAGCGCGACGGCGAGGTACGGTCCGGGTGTCGCGAGCTGGCGGCGCAGCGATGGGATCGCGACGATGGCGATGAGCGTGAACACTGGGAGCAGCACGCCGGTGTATTTCGAGGCCATCGCCGCGCCGCAGGCGAGGCCGGCGAGCGCCCACCACGCGAGTGCGGAGCGGGGCGCCGTCTCATCGCTCACAGCGCGCTCGATGCAGAGGAGCGCGAGCGCGCTGAAGCAAAGCAATGGCGCATCGGGCGTGGCGAGCACGAGGCCGGCGCCCGCGAGCGGGAGACAGGCGAGCACGATCGAGGCGCGCAGCGCTCCGTCGTCGCCGGCTAGCCGGCGCGCCAGCTCGATCACCGAGAGCACCGCGATGAGCCCTAGCAGCACCGGGACCACCCGAATGCCGAACGCGGTATTGCCGAAAATCGCCGTGCCCGCGCGGATGGCGACCGCGATGCCGGGCGGGTGATCGAAGAATCCGCCGGCCAGGCGGCGCGACCACTCCCAATAGTAGGTCTCGTCGGGGAACGGCGTGATGATCGCGGCCATCGCGAGGCGGAGGCCGAACGCCGCGACAGCGACGCCGATCGCGATCGTGATGGGCGAGGAGCGATTGCCGGGTGTCACGTCTTCCACTCCCTGCGCGGCACGACGGCTGCGATGAGAGCGATCGACCAAGCCCACACGATCCACGAGACGCGCTCCCAGGGCGTGATCGTGATGCCCATGTTGAGCGCCACTTCCGGCGCCATGAGCAGCCACGCCGACGGCTCGGGCGGGCCGTACACTGCGCGGCGTTCGATCACGTGCGACGCGAGATCGCGCTGCGTGCGGATCTTCCGCTCGATCGTGGCGCCGAGGGAATCGGGAGTGAGCGCGCGCCATCCCGGGATGCGCATCACAGTCCATGCGACGGCGGTCCGGCCCCAGCCGTGATTGTTAGAGCCTGCGAGGAGCGCGAGGTGATACGTGTGCGCATAGCCTAGGATCTCGACGCGATCGCGTTGAGCCTGCGCGATCCCTCGCGGCGCGCCATCCGACATCTCGATGCCGGTGACGCTGGTGTCCGAGGCCGCCAGCGCGAGTCGTAGCCTCGTGAAATCTTCGGGGATCGTCTGGATGCGCACCGGCCAGGTTGCGAGCGCGCGGCCGGCCGTGGCGCGCACGCAC
Organism: uncultured Gemmatimonadaceae bacterium; assembly: GCA_963716745.1. Taxonomy (GTDB): domain Bacteria; phylum Gemmatimonadota; class Gemmatimonadetes; order Gemmatimonadales; family Gemmatimonadaceae; genus DATKOH01. Next base: position 2,157,100 of record OY970320.1, on the reverse strand, counting down.
CATGGGTCGAAGAGCGCAGCCGGCGCCGCCGCGTTTGGTGGTTCGAGTACGACGAGATGCGACTCATCGGGCGGCAGTTCGATGCCGCTGAGGAGCACCGTGCCGTCGCCGGCGAGTTTCGGATTGCCGCGCAGCCCCTCGGCAGCGCCATCGAAGCAGCGGTGGTCGGTGATGTACGCGACGTCGAACCCGGCGGCGCGGTGCCACGCGCGATTGTCTTGCACCGTGAACGACGCGCGCGCGTCGTGCGAGAAGTTCGTGTGACTATGGACGTCGAGCACAAGGTCGTCGCGGTTCAGCATCGCGAGGCGCGCCATGGGCCTGGGCATTACGGCGGCGAGGAGCACCGTGAGTATGAGGAGCAGCAGCGCGCGCACGCCGACGCAGAACTCGCACCACGCATTCGTGCCCGAGATCCGCCATCGCGCGACGCGCCACACCGTATACCACGCGATGAGCGACACGCCCAACGCGATGAGCTGCGGCACCGACAGCAACGAGAGAGCGTCCAGCACATTGCTCATCGGGGCGAGGATCACGTAGAGCGCAGGCCGAACGAGCTGCGCATCGTATGGCCCGGCGCCCGCGAGCGGATATCGGGCGAATGGCCACATGAGCAGAAGCAGCGCGGAAACAGCCGCCGGCCACGCCCACCGGCGCAACGGCCGGAGTGCCGGCCAGGTCACTTCTTCTCGCCCGGCCGGTACGCGATCACCTGCACCTTCTCCAGCGTGATCAGCCCGCCGCCGATCATCTCATCGAGCACCGGCAGGATGGCGTCGATCTGCTCCTTCGTGTCGACGCACTCCACGACCACCGGCAGGTCCACGGACAACCGCAGGATCTTCTCGGTGTGCACGCGCGCCGTGGCGCCGAAGCCCAGGATCCCGCGGAACACCGTCGCGCCCGCGAGCCCGCGCTCGCGCAGCACGTTCACGATCGCCTCTTCGAGCGGCTTCCCTTTCCAGCGGTCCGATTCGCCGATATGGATGCGCATGAGCACGCGCTCTCCGGACAGTCCGTGCATGGGTCGTCTCCCTGGGGTCAGCCGCGCGGCGCGAGCACCGCGCGCGCGATCGCGAACCCCGCGAATGTCGCGGCCAGCGAAAGGAGAACGCTCGCCGCCATGTACGTGAAGGCGCGCGCATAGCTGCCGCTCTCGAGCAGCGCCGCCGCCTCATAGCTGAATGTCGAGAAGGTGGTGTACCCGCCGCAGAATCCGATCGTGAGCGCGGCGCGCAACTCGGGACTCGCCGGCGTCGCGAGCATGTAGCGCACGAGGAACCCCAGCAGCAGCGACCCGGTTACATTGATCGTGAGCGTCCCATAGGGGAACGCGATGCTGTATCGCTGCGCGAGCCCGCCCAACCACCAGCGCGCCAGCGTCCCCGCCGCGCCGCCCACTGCGATCCCGAAGAGCATGGAGCAACTTACCGATTGATGAGCGCACTCACTACTCCCCAGCGAGTCCCGAGCCCCGAATCCCGAACGTGAACAAGCTTGGGCAGAGTAGCAGCCCCTATCTCCGCCAACACGCCGGGAACCCGGTCCATTGGAACGAATGGAGCGCGGAGGCCTTGGCACGCGCGAAGGAATCCGACAAGCCGATACTCTTGAGTATTGGCTATTGCAGCGTGCCACTGGTGCCACGTCATGGCGCACGAGTCCTTCGAGAACGAAGCGACCGCCGCGCTCATGAACGAACGATTCGTCAACATCAAAGTGGACCGCGAAGAGCGCCCTGATCTTGACGCGATCTACATGACCGCTGTCCAAGCCATGACCGGCCACGGTGGCTGGCCGATGACGGTGTTCCTCACGCCGGATGGCGTGCCCTTCTTCGGCGGCACGTACTATCCGCCTGAGGACCGCCACGGCATGCCGAGCTTCACGCGCGTGCTGAAGTCGGTGTCCGACGCCTACCGCGAACGACGCGGCGACGTGGACGCCACCACGCAGCGCGTGCGCGATCTCTACACCCACGCCGCCGATCCCGCGCAGTCCACCGGCCCGCTCACCGCCGCGACGCTCGACCGCGCGTGGACCTCGATCGCCGAGCGTTACGATGCGAAACACGGCGGCTTCGAAGGCGCGCCGAAATTCCCGCAAACGATGTCGCTCGACGCCGCGCTGCGCCGCTGGCGGCGAACCGGCGATGCGCACGCGCTCGAGATCGCGCGCCAGTCGTTTCTCGCCATGGCGCGCGGCGGCATCACGGACCAGCTCGGCGGCGGCATCCACCGCTACACGGTCGATGCGATCTGGCTGGTGCCGCACTTCGAGAAGATGCTGTACGACAACGCGCTCTACGCGCGCCTCGGCGCGCATCTCTGGCAGGCCACGGGCGACGCCGAATGTCTCGCCGCGGCCCAGGAGACCATCGAGTGGGTGCGCCGCGAGATGCTGTCATCCGAAGGCGGGTTCTACTCGAGCCTCGACGCCGACAGCGAAGGACACGAAGGCAAGTTCTACGTGTGGAGCGAGCGCGAGATCGACGCGGCACTCGGCGCCGATGCGCTGGCGATGAAAGCGCACTTCGGAGTCACGTCCGGCGGGAATTTCGAGGGCGAGAACATCCTGTTCGTGGCCGGCCAGCCCGCGGCGAATGCGACCGTGGTCCGTGCCCGCGCCGCGCTGCTCGCCGCGCGTGCGAACCGCGTGCGCCCCGGCCGTGACGAAAAGGTACTCGCCGCGTGGAACGGCCTCATGTTGCGCGCCGTCGCCGACTGCGCGCGGATCTTCGGGCGCGCGGACTACCGCGCGCTGGCCGTGCAGAACGGGGAATTCCTGTTCAGGGAGATGGTGCGAGACCACCGCGTGATGCGCGTACGTACTGACGGCACCACCGCGATCGGCGGCTTCCTGGAGGACTACGCGGCGGTGGGCCTCGCCGCGCTCGCCTTGTACGAACTCACGTTCGATCCCGTCTGGCTCACGCGCGCGCGGGACATCGCAGAGTCGATGAACGAGTGGTTCTGGGACGAGGCGGCGGGAGCGTTCTTCGACACCGCGCGCGATGCCGAAACGTCTGATCACACGCCCACGCGAGGTGACCGACAACGCGGTGCCGTCGGGCACGTCGCTCGCCGTCGAGCTGCTCCTCAGGATCGCGGAAGTGGACGACCGCCGCGACTACCGGCGCCGCGCGGCGTGGGTGCTCGACACGCTGGCCGAGCCGATGGCGCGATACGGGCCGGCGTTCGGGCACCTGTTGGGCGCGGCCGAGCTTTCACTCAACGGCGCGCTCGAGATCGCGATCGTGGGGGACCCGAATGCGGCGGACACGCGCGCGCTGCTCGAACAGGTATCCCAACACTACCTGCCGTCACTCGTACTGGCGTGCGCAGCGCCGAGTGATCCGCCGGTAACGGCGCTCCTTAAGGACCGCCTAATGCTCGGCGGCGTCGCCACGGCCTACGTGTGCCGGAATTATTCGTGCGACATGCCGGTCACGGCCGCCAGGGAGCTCGCTCAGCAGCTGGAGGCGGGCTCGGGAAAGGGCCCCGGCGGATCGTGATCCAGGTCCGGAAACGAGCGCGTCATTCCTGCGGCCGTTACTATCACGCGCTCGGCGTTGCCGCACTTGCTTAGGCTCGTCATAGGTGCAGAGATTGTGTCCGTAGTTATAGATGCAGAATAGACGAAGGCCCTCTGGGCCCGGGAAAAAGGCAAACCCGCCGAAAGTCGGGGACGCAAAGCTACGAGGCTAACGCGATCGAAAGGTCGCCAGGCCGGTCGAGCCACCGAACGGAGATCCGGAGGGATTTTTTTATGCGCACGACCCGAGCGGGATTCACACTGATAGAGCTAATGGTAGTGATCGTCATTTCGGCGATCGCTGGCCTGATGGCTTTCCCGCAATTCACGCGGCAGGTGAATCACTCGCGCGTCATGGCCGCCTCATCCGTGATCTCGGGCGACCTGGAGATGGCATCCTCGCTCGCCGACCGGGAGCGCAAGCCGGTGCGGGTGACGATCGACCCGACGCTGTTCACGCTCACGGTCACCGACCGCGCCGCCGGCACGCAGCTCTCCAAGAAGCTCTTCGGACTGACGTCGGAATACCACCTCACGACGCTCAGCGGCTCCGTAAACCAATTCGACCTTTTCCCGAATGGCACGGTCTCGCAGGCCGTGACGATCACGTTCGGGCTGGGCGGTTACAACCGCCAGATCACAATGAGCCGGGCCGCCCAGGTGCGGCTGGTCCCATGATGACACTCCGCGCAGGTACCCGCTCCGCGCGGCGGCCAAACCGCCGCGGGTTCTCGCTCGTCGAGACGCTCGTCGGGATGACGCTCATCTCCATCGCGATCATCTCGGTCGCGCGCCTCGATTACAACGTGATGCGCCGCACGCTGGATGTCGCGCGCCTCTCGTACGGGAACGCGACCATGCTGCGTCAGGTGAATCGCTTCGTGGCGCTCAACTACGACTCGCTCGACGCGCACGCCGGATGCGTGACGGTGACCACCGGACCCACGCCGAACAAGGCGTGCGCGACGGTCACGACGCCGAGTTCCGGCGTGAAGCAGGTGACGATCATCCGGACGCTCACGGGCACGACGGCGCGTCCCGACACGGTGATCGTCCAGCGCACGTCGGCGTCGGGCGTCAACCCGTTCAACACACAATGAAGACCATGCGCCTGGCCGCGCGCCGCGGATTCACAATGGCCGAGATGATCATCGCGGTCATCATCATCGCCATCCTTGGCGCCGCGATGACACGGCTCCTGGTGACGCAGGCGCATCTCTTCCAGAAGGCGGCCGCGCAACGCGGCACGCGCAGCGTGACGCGCAGCGCGATGAACATGATCGACTCCGATCTGCGCATGGTGGAAGCCACGAACGGTGTGGTCTCGGCCTCTTCCACCGCAGCTGACCGTACGGTCGCCGTACGCGGTGGGCGTGGTATGCGGCACGAGTGGTGGCGTGACTACGGTGAGTGTCGCCCCAGTGGACTCTACTGAGTGGGCCAACGCGGGCCTCAAGGGCTACGCGTGGCGCGATACGCTCGGCGTGTACACATACCAAGAGACCGGCGTCACTGTGGCCAGCGGCACTGCGTCGGTGTGCACGACCAACAGCATCACCACGATGACGAAGGGCAAGGTGATCGCGGTCACGCCGGCGATGCCGGCGGGCGCGGTAGTCGGTTCCTTCATGTTCTTCGAGGAGCAGCTCACGTACGAGTTCAAGGCGTCCACGGCCGTGCCGGGCGCGATCGGCCTCTGGCGCACAGTCGTGAGCACGGGCGCCACCGACGAATTGGTGAGCCCGTTCACGAGCAGCGCCGCCTTCAAGTTCTTCGTGCTGAATCGCGACACGTCCCAGGTGGCCGTGCCGTCGCCTCTTTCCAACATTCGCGGGTTCGAGTTCGTGCTCGCCGCGCGCAGCATCAATACGCCGGTCGGGTCGAGCGGTCCGATCACGACCACGGTCAACACCGCAGTCTTCTTCCGCAACCGCCTCAACTAACCCCAGAGTACTCCATGCCGCGTCTCCAGCAGCGACCCGGATTCACGATCCCGATGGCGATGCTCGTCAGCATCGTGTTGCTCGTCATGCTCACCGGCGCATTCACGCTCATCTCCACGGAGCGCAAGGTGACGGACGACTCGCGTTCGGCGACGGATGCGACGGCGATCGCCGAGAGCGGGCTCGAGCGATTCCTCACGGGCCGCACTACTTACGGGTTCTCGGGCGTGCCGGCGGCGAGCGAGTCGACGCGCGTCGTGTTCGCGCATGGCTACGCGGACGTGGTGCTCACGCAGGTGCGCCCGGCGGTGGGCAACTCGTCGCCCATCTACGTCATCCGGTCGCACGGCGTGCGCACGCAGAAGTTCGTGTCCGGCATGGTGTCGGCCGAGCGGCAGCGTTGCCGAGTACGCGCTATGGAAGAGCGCGACGATCGGCACGGGTGCGGCGTGGACCAGTCTGAGCGGCCTGCACAAGAACGGCGGCTCGGGCGTGCTGAGCGGCGTGGACGCGTGCGGCGGCGCCGTCCGTCGCTGGCGTCGCGGTACCCGACCAACCCCGGCTACACGCAGAACGGCGGCGCGTCGGTGCCGACCGGCAGTCCGCCGATCCTGAGCCTTGGCACGCAGTCGCAGGCCGAGGCCGCGACGAAGATCGACTGGAACGGCATCTCGAGCGGGTACGGCGATCACTCCGGATGTGTCGTACCCCTCGCAGGCGTGGCCCAGCTTCAGCGACCCGAATGCCTACCCGGTGATCTTCGTGAACGGCGATCTGGCGCTGCCGGGCAGCGGCCACGGCACGTTGATCGTGACCGGCAAGCTGACGCTGAACGGCAACGTCAACTGGGACGGCATCATTCTGGTGGGGAACAACCTGGTCTCGAACGGCAACAATACGGTCACCGGCACCGTCGTGACCGGGTTGGATGACAAGCTTGGCAGCGGCGCCAACGTGGACTCCGTCGGCGTGGGGAGCGTCGGAAACGGCAACAAGACCTTCCAGTACAACTCGTGCTCGGTGTCGAAGGCGCTCGGGAAGTTCGGAGGGTTGGTGCCGCTGAGTAATGTGTGGCTCGACGACTGGTCGACGTACTAGACGCGGGAGTAGGCCTTAGTACCGCTGAAGGGGCGCGTACTGGCAGCCTGAGCGTATGGTACTGGCCAGGCGCGAGTCGGGCTTCTAACGTCTCAGTCTACAGTCTGAGTCTGTAGTTAGAGATCGCCGCACGTCATCAGGATCGCGCCGCAACGCTTGCAGATCAGCTTGCAATTGCGCCACCACGTGGGCCCTCCGCAAATGTCGCACGGCGGCGTCGCGGGGGGCTCGCGCTTAGTTGCCACCGGAAGCCAGCCACCAGATGCCCACGACGGCGCTCGCGATGCCCGCCAGTCCGAGCGCGTTGCGCTGGAAGGACGCGCGCCCGGCCGACGTGACGGTGAGCAGGTGGCCCGCGGCGCCCGCGAAGAGCGCCATCGAGCAGATCGTCCCAACACCGAAAGCGGCGAGATAGAGCAGTCCGCTCGCCTTCGATCCTTCGATCGCCAGCGGAAGCGCAGCGACGAGCACGCCGGTGCCCGCGAGTCCATGCAGCATGCCGATCCCGAAGAGCGCGCGGTGACCGTGGTCATGCGACGGGCTGCTCGCGTGCGAGTGCACGTGCCAGTGGGTGCTGCCTTCGTGCGTGTGCACATGCGCGTGGAGTTTCTTCGCGCGCCACATCGCCGAGATCCCGATCGCGATCAACACGACGCCGATCACGCGCTCGGCGGCCGCGCCGAACCGCTCGGGCAGGCGAATGCCCGACAGCACCACCGCGCCGCCCAGAAGCAGGATGGCGGCCGAGTGGCCCATTCCCCAGCGCGCGCCGAGGCCGGCCGCGTGGCGCCAGTCCGGCCGCCGGCTCACGAACACGCTGACCGCCGCGAGATGGTCGGGGCCGAACGAGTGCAGCGCGCCGAGGACGAGTGCGGCGGCGATGAATTGGGCGAGGGGCATGGGGTGGAAGATACGAGCGAGGGGCGTTAGGCGCTCGGCGTTAGGCGCTAGCGTGCGTCCGCTAGCGCCGAGTACCTAACACCTGCTTCAGGTGACATCCAGGATCATGATCTTCTGCCAGATCTTCCTGGATAATCCGCTGGTGAGCGACTCGAGGTCGTTCACGGCGCTCAGCACGACTTCGTCTTCGAAGCGCTGCACGTAGAGCGCGGCGATCTTGCTCACGAGGGAGAGCAGCTCGCTGCAATAGTCGAGGTAGCGGCTGAGTTCGAAGGGCGTGAGCGTGCGCTTGGGCGAGCTGGGCGTATCGCCCTCGGCCGCGGTGATGCTTGCGCGCTCGGGCCCTTTCGTGAGTTGATGCATGTCCACGATGTGCGCGAGGCTGCGCAGCTCGTGCAGGGCGCGAAGGGCGCGCCGCCGCTTGATGCGACGCTCGAGGCTCACGAGGAAGAAGATCGCGATGCCGAGGAAGATCACATCGTTGATGCCGGCATTGAGCGCCTGCGCGAAGCTGCCGAAATCGTTCACCGTGGCGGGCAGGTGCAGCGAGAGCAGCGCCGAGAAGACGATCGCAAGGACCGCCGTAATGAGCAGGCCGACGCCGATGCGCAGCGGGCGGTTGGGTTCGGCGATCGTCTCCACGCGGCGCTGGGCATCGCGCGCGACCGATTGCAGCTCGAGGCAGAGTTTGCGGAGTCCGGAATCTGGGAACCGTTCGCCCACGCGGCGCTCGAGGGTTTCGATGGTAGAGAGGATCTCGGCACTGCTGAGTTCGCGGTAGCGCATGAGGAGAGGGTATGAAATCCGAATGAGGGCGTCAATGCGGGGTCAACGGCGTGAGTACCGAGTCGTGCGTGTTCGACCACCAACCTCGTGAGTACCGAGTCGTGCGTGTTCGACCACCAACTGCGTGCGTACTGAGTCGTGCGAACCCTCACGACTCGATACTCACGCCTTTAGTGGTCCAACACGCACGACTCGGTACGCACGCCTTCAGTGGTCCAACACGCACGACTCGGCACTCACGCCTTCAGTGGTCCAACACGCACGACTCGATACTCACGCCATCTAGGATTCCCCCCTCGACCGCTAGTCGCGCGAATCGTAAGTTTCTGCGTCCCTTCCCAAGGCCCCCCGAAGTTGAATGATGTCTTTCTAGCGACCCGCCTGCAGACCGCGATGGGCGATGCGTACCGCCTGGAGCGCGAACTCCCGGGCGGTGGGATGAGCCGGCTGTTCGTGGCCCTGGAGGCATCGCTCAATCGGCGCGTCGTCATCAAGGTGCTCCCGCCCGAGCTGGCGAGCGACGTGAGCGCGGCGCGCTTCAAGAAGGAGATCGAGCTCGCGGCGCATCTGCAGCATCCGCACATCCTGCCGATCCTCGCCGCGGGCTCGCAAGGACGACCTGCTGTACTACGTGATGCCGTTCGTCACGGGCGAGTCACTCCGGCAGCATCTCGAGCAACATCCCAAGATGCCCGTGGACGAGGCGACGCGGATCCTGCGCGAGGTCGCGGATGCGCTCGGATACGCGCATCGCAAAGGGATCGTCCACCGCGACATCAAGCCGGAGAACATCCTGCTCGAAGATGGCCACGCGGTGCTCGCCGATTTCGGCGTCGCGCGCGCGATCGACGAGGCCCGCAGCGGCGCGGGCATGCCGCGTGTGACCGGCACCGGCATGTCGGTGGGCACGCCCACTTACATGGCGCCCGAACAGGCGAGCGGTGAGCGGCACATTGATGCGCGCGCCGATCTCTACGCGCTCGCGATCGTCGGCTACGAGATGCTCGCGGGGCAGCTCCCGTTCAGCGCACCGAGCGCGCAGGCGATGCTCGCGGCGCATCTCACCACGCCGCCGCCACCGGTGAACAAGGCGCGCCCCGATGTGCCCGCCAACGTGAGCACCGCCATCGCAGAAGGCGCTCGCGAAGACGCCCGACGAGCGTTACCGCACGGCCGAGGAATTCCGCGATGCGCTCGGCGCCGCGCTACCGCCCGCTACGCGGCGGCCGCAAGCGCATTTGGATCGGCGCGGCCGCCGCGCTGGTGCTCGCCGCCGGCGCGCTGTTCGCCACGTGGCGCTCGCGCCCCGCGCTGGACGACAACCTGCTCGCCATCGCGCCGTTCGACGCGATCGACGCGGACATGCAATTGTGGAAGGACGGCATGGTGGACGTGCTCTCGCGCAACCTCGACGGCGCGGGGCAGCTGCGCACCGTGGCGCCGAGCATCGTGATCCGCAAATGGAGCGGACACGCGGATCGCAATTCCGCCATCGAGCTGGGCAACGCGACGGGCGCGCGATATGTGGTCTACGGCGGACTCACGGCCGGCGGCGATACGGTGCGCACGTCGGTGTCCGTGGTGGACGTGCGGACCTCGCGGACGATCGGCGATGGCATCGAGAGGAAGGACCAGCGCGCACGCGTGGACCGCCTCGCCGATTCGATCACCTTCGGCCTGGTGCGCGCGCTCAACCGCACGACCCCGGGCGCGGAGCGCCTCTCGTCCATTGGCACGACGTCCCTTCCGGCGCTCAAGGCGTTCTTGCAGGGGGAGCAGTTCTACCGGCAGTCGTCGTGGGACTCGGCCCTCGCGGCCTACGCCCGCGCGCTCGCGCTCGACAGCACCTTTGCGCTCGCCAGTCGCGGAGTCGCCATGGCGAACGGCTGGGCGCGCGGCGGAGAGGACAGTGTCACGATCGTCTACCAGCGGCGCGCCGGGCGCTTCAATCATGGCCTCTCGACGCGCGACAGTCTGCTCATCGCCGCCGATTCGATCGAGACACTCGCGTGGGGCGCGCAGGACAGGCAAGACCTGCGCACGCTCCAGCGGCTCTTCGCAACGCTGGACCTTGCCGCCCGGCGTTATCCGGGCGACCCGGGCATTCTGTACGCGAAGGCCGACGCGCAATTCCACTGGGCATGGGGGCCCGTGGTCGGGCTGCCGCCCGAGAGGATCATGGCGAGCTTCGACCGGGCGATCGCGGCGGATTCGTCGGTGTCGCCGGTATACCTTCATGCGATCGCGCTCGCATTCCGGCTGGGCGGACTCGAGGCGGGCCAGCGCTACCTGAAGGCGTACCTCGCGCAGAATCCCACGGACCGCGAAGCCGATGCGATGCGCGTCGTCGCGCGGCTCACCGACCCGAAGACCGCCACGAGCGCGGAGACGATGCGGATGCTCGACACGGCGAGCAACGATGTACTCACCTTTGGCGCGGCCGCCATGCTTGGGTATCCCGATTCTGCGCAGACCGGCGTACGGCTGGCGAGCCTCCTCTCCCCGTCGCGCCGCAGCGGGTGGATCGTCCTGTCGGACACGCTGCGGGAGCGGCGGCGCCTCGCTAGCCAGCTGCTCGTTCGCGGGCGTGCGCGCGAGGCGTTCGCGACGTCGAGGGCGCACGGCTGGCAGAGACCGGTTTACGCACTCGTGGGCGGCTATCCCGCCGAGTCGATCACCGCGATCAGGGCGCGGCTCATCGCGAAGAATGACTGCGTCCCCTGCTGGCTCGATTTCTTCGCCTCCCGCAACGACACGACGTTCCTGCTAGAGATGACAAGACAGTTGGAGGAATACGCGCGATCGGGGAAGGATCCGGAGTTCCGCCAAGTCGCGCCCTTCTACCGGCAGCTGTTCCTGGCCAACCTGCAACTCGCACGCCGGGACAGTGTCGACGCGCTGCGGCTGTTGCAGACGCTTCCGGATTCGATCTGCCATTCGTGCGGGTACTCCGATCTGACGCTGGCTCAATTGTTGGAGGCGAAGGGCCGCGATCGTGAGGCGATGGACGTGCTCGACAAGAACGGCGTCGACAACAGCACGTTCGTCACACTGCTCATCTTCGAGCGCGCCCGTGTGGCCGAGCGCCTGGGTGACCGCGCGGTCGCCGTGGATAGCTATCTCTACATTGCCGAGGCGTGGCAGTTCGCCGACTCCGCCTTCCAACCGTACGTCAAAGCTTCACACGAGGCACTCAAGCGCCTCGGCGGCGAGAACGCGCCACGCATTAAGATCGGCACACAATAGAGCTCGATGCGCACGATCTTCCTCGTGATCGGCGGGCTGCTGGTCGCGCATCTGGCATTGTCGTTCAGTCCACCCCGCCGGCGCGGTGGCGCCGCCGGTGAAGGGCGCGCTCGACATCGGCGTGGTGTTCGACGTCGGCGGCCGCGGCGACAAGTCGTTCAACGACGGCGCGTACAAGGGCGCCGAGAAGGCCATGCGCGACTACGGCGCGCGCGTGCACTTCATCGAGCCGGGCGACGGCGCCGACCGCGAGGCGGGGCTGCGGCTGCTCGCCGCGGAGAGGATGAGTCTCGTGATCGGCGTCGGCTTCATCTTCACCGACGATCTCGATGCGCTCGCGAAGGAATATCCCGACGTGCGCTTCGCCGGCGTGGATTACGCGCTCTCGGTGGATTCCGCGGGCAAGAGTCATCATGCCGCCGCCGAATCTCGCGGCGCTCAAATTCCGCGAGGAGCAGGGATCGTTCCTCGTGGGCGCGCTCGCGGCGATGGTGGGCGGCTCGAAGAAAGTCGGCTTCGTGGGCGGCATGGACATCCCGCTCATCCACAAGTTCGAAGCCGGCTATCGCGCCGGCGTGAAGTACGTCTGCGCCGACTGCACGGTGCTCGTGCAGTACGCGGGCGTCACGCCGGAAGCGTTCCGGAATCCGAGCAAAGGCAAGGAGCTCGCGCTCAGCCAGTACGAGCAGGGCGTGAACATCATCTTCCACGCGAGCGGCTCCACGGGGCTCGGCGTGTTCGAAGCGGCGCGCGAGATGCACAAGCTCGCGATCGGTGTGGACGCGGATCAGTACAGCGAGGCGCCGGGGTTCATCCTCACGTCGATGGTGAAGGGCGTGGACGCGGTGGTCTACGATCAGATCGGCCGCGTGCGCGCCGGTACCTTCCACGGCGGCATCTACGAGTACGGCCTCGCCGAGAATGGCGTCGGCTGGATCTACGACGAACACAACAAGGCGCTGATCCCCGACAGCGTGAAGGCGAGACTCGATTCGCTGCGCGCGAGATCATCGTCGGGGAAGATCATCGTGCCGAGCACGCGATGAACGACGCACTCGCGATCGAACTCACCGGCATCGAGAAGCGCTTCGGCGCGGTGCGCGCGAACGCCGGCGCGTCGCTCTCGGTGGCGCACGGCGAGATCCACGCGCTGGTAGGAGAGAACGGCGCCGGGAAATCGACGCTCATGCGCATCCTCGCCGGGCTCATCGCGCCCGACGCGGGCACGGCCAAAGTGGACGGCCGCGACGTGACCGGCTGGCGCACGTCCGACGCGATCGCCGCCGGCGTGGGCATGGTGCACCAGCACTTCATGCTCGTGCCCACGCTCACGGTTGCCGAGAACGTGGTGCTGGGCCGCGAGCCGCACCGCGGCCCGCAACTCGACATCGCGCGCGCGGTGGCCGAAGTGAGAGACGTGGCCGCGCGCTACGGACTGCGCGTTGAAGCCGAGCGGCGTGTGAGCGAGTTGAGCGTAGGCGAAGCGCAGCGCGTGGAGATCCTGAAGGCGCTCTTCCGCGGCGCGAAGATCCTGATCCTCGACGAGCCGACGGCCGTGCTCTCGCCGCCCGAGGTGCAGGATCTCTGGAAAGTGCTGCGCGCGCTGAAGGCGGGCGGCGGCACGATCGTGCTCATCACGCACAAGCTGGATGAGGTCATGCAGGTGTCGGATCGCATCACGGTGATGCGCCGCGGCGAGACCGTGGCGCGCATGGTGACCGCGCAGACGACGCCCGCGTCGATCGCGGTCGCGATGGTGGGGCGCGAAGTGGCGCTCGCCGGCGCGGCATCGTTCGTCGCGAGCGCGGTGCCCGCGGGCGCGAGCGCGGCGCTCACGGTGCGTGATCTCGTCGTCGCCGGCGCGCGGCGCCCGCGCGAAGTGGATGGCGTCTCCTTCACCGTAGCGCCCGGCGAGATCCTCGGCATCGCGGGCGTCGAGGGCAACGGCCAGAGCGCGCTGCTCGATGCGATCGCCGGACTCCGTCCCGTCGCCTCCGGCGCGGTGCTGCTCGGCGACGCCGACATCACCGCGCTCTCCGTGCGCGAGCGCGGACTGATCGGCCTCGCGCACATCCCCGAGGACCGCCACCGCCGCGGGCTGATCCTCGACTACTCGGTGGCCGACAATCTCATCCTCGGCCGGCAGGACCGGTTCGCGAGCTTCGCGGGACTCGACCGCGGGCACATCGAGCGCAACGCGCGCGCGGCGGTCGAGCGCTTCGACATCCGGCCGCCGGATGCTTCCCTGCCCGCTCGCGCGCTCTCCGGCGGGAACCAGCAGAAGATCGTGATCGCGCGCGAGATGGGCGGCGAGTACCGCGTGCTGCTGGCCGCGCAGCCGACGCGCGGCGTGGACGTCGGCGCGATCGAGTTCATCCACGCGCAGCTGCGCCGCGCGCGTGCCGACGGGAAGGCGGTGCTGCTCGTGTGCGCGGAGCTGCAGGAGATCCTCGCGCTCGCGGATCGCGTGGCCGTGATGTACGGCGGGCGCATCGTGGGCGTCATGCCCCGCGCGCACGCGAGCGAGGCATCGCTCGGGCCGCTCATGACGGGCGCGGGAGCGAGCGCCGCATGACGCGCGCCGAATTGAGGGAGCGCGCTGAAGCGGCGCTGCTGCCGCCACTGGTGGCGCTGCTCGTCGCGCTCGTGGCCGGCGATCTGCTCATCCTCGCCGTGGGCCAATCGCCCGCGGCGGTGTACCGGCTGCTGCTCGAGGGCACGTGGGGTAATTGGTACGGCTTCGGCCAGGTGCTCTACAAGACCACCACGCTCATCGCCACCGGCCTCGCCGTGTCGATCGGGCCTGCGCGCCGGACTGTTCAACATCGGCGCCGAGGGCCAGCTGGCCGCGGGCGGATTCGCCGCGGCGCTCATGGGGATCATCCTCCCCGCTGGCACGCCGGCGTGTTCGCCGCGTGGACGCTCTGCGTGATGGCGGCCATGGCCGGCGGCGCGCGCCGTCGGGTGGGTGCCCGGTGCGCTCCGCGCGAAGTTCGGCGCGCACGAAGTGATCACGACGATCATGCTCAACTTCATCGTGCTCGCGCTGCTCAACTGGATCATCGTCGCGCACCTGCACGTCCCGGAGACGCTGCACACGCCCGAGATCCACGCCGGCGCGCTCACGCGTTTCTCCGACATTCGGGACGTGTTCCACGGCTCGGCGGCGAACGTGGGCGATCCTGATCGTGCTCGCGACCGCGGTGGCGGCATGGTGGTTCCTCTTCCGCACGCGCAGCGGCTACGAGCTGCGCGCGGTGGGGCTGCAGCCGGACGCCGCCGAATACGGCGGCGTGCGCGCGGCCGCACGTGGATGCGCGCGATGATGCTCTCGGGCATGCTCGCGGGGCTCGGCGGCATCAACTTCGTGCTCGGCTACAAGCACTACTACGAGGAAGGCTTCGCCGGCGGCGCGGGTTTCCTCGGCATCGCCGTCGCGCTGGTGGGACGCAATCATCCGGTCGGCGTCGTGCTGGCCGCGCTCTTCTTCGCGACGCTGTCGCAGGGCGGGCTCGCGGTGAACGCGATGGTGCCCAAGCAGCTCGTGGAGGTGCTGCAGGGCATCGTCATCCTCGCGGTCGCGGCGTCGCGTGCCCGAGGTGCGGCGCGCGATGCATGTCGGCACGGCGGAGCACCGAGCCATGAGCGCGCTCGCGTTCCTCGCGCAGACCGTGCGCATCGCGATCCCGTACCTCTTCGCGGCGGCGGGGGGCGTGATCGCCGAGCGCTGCGGGCGTGATCAGCCTCGGGCTCGAGGGCTACATGCTCAGCGGCGCGTTCGCGGGCGCGGTGGGGAGCTACTACAGCGGGAGCCCGGCCATTGGGGTTCTTTGCGGGATCGGCGGCGGCGTGCTGTTCGCGCTCGTGCACGCGCTCGTGTCGCTCCGGTTCCGCGCGGACCAGGTGGTGAGCGGCATCGCGATCAATTTGCTGGTGATCGGGCTCACGCGGTTCCTGCTCAAGTTGATGTTCGACAGTTCATCGAACTCGCCGCGCGTGCCGGGCTTCGAGCGTCGACCCGTTGATCGCGATCGGACTCGTCGGCGCCGATGGCGCTGGCGTGGCTCCTGTACCGCACGCCGTGGGGGCTGCGCGTGCGCGCGGCGGGCGAGCATCCGCAGGCGGCGGAGACGTTGGGTGTGCGGGTGCCGCGCGTGCGTCTCATCGCCGTGGCGCTCTCGGGGGCACTCGCGTCGCTGGGCGGGGTATATCTCGCGCTCGACCAGCACCAGTTCACCGAGCGAGATGACCGCGGGGCGCGGCTTCATCGCGCTCGCGGCGGTGATCTTCGGGCGATGGGACCCGATGCGCGCGGCCGTGGCGTGTCTCTTCTTCGCGGCGGCGGAAACGTTGCAGATCCAGCTGCAGGGAACGCAATTCATCCCGTCGCAGTTCATCCAGATGATCCCGTATGTGCTGACCATCGTCGCGCTCGCGGGGGTGGTGAAGAAAGCGGTCCCACCCGCGTCACTCGGTAAAGCGGAGTAGATTGCGCGCGTGAAGATGCCATTCGAAGACCAATTGAAGTCCCTGGGGGGCGGTGACGTCGGGAAGCTCGGCATCCTGATGACCACCGCCTTCATCGATATGGTGGGCGGGCTGATGGTATTCCCGCTCTTCCCGTTCTACGCCTCGAAGTTCGGCGCGAACGGGTTCCAGGTGAGCATGCTGATCTCGGCGTTCGCGGCGATGCAGTTGCTCAGCGCGCCGTTCTGGGGGCGCGTCTCCGACCGCTACGGACGAAAGCCGGCGCTCATCGCGGGGCTCACCGGTTCCGCAATCTCCTACGTGGTATTCGCGTACGCGAACTCGTACGCATTGCTCTTCGTGTGCCGGCTGATCCAGGGCGCGGGCGGCGGGACCACCGGCGTCATCCAGGCGTATGTCGCGGATGCGGTGGAACCCAAGAATCGGGCGCGCGGGCTCGGATGGCTCTCGAGCGCGACCAATCTCGGCGTGGTGCTCGGCCCCGTGCTCGGCGGGCAGGCGGTGTTCCGCATCGGCGAGCATGGACCCGGGCTGGTCGCCGCACTGCTCTGCATGATCAACATCTGGTTCGCGATCAGGTACCTCACCGAGCGGCAGACCGCCAAGGCGCGAGAGAAGAGCAGGACCGCGCGGTCGCCTTGGACCGTGGTGCTTCGCGTATTCGAGCATCCGGGCGAGCCGGCGTCGCGGCTCATTTGGATGTATGCCATCTGCATGGGCGCGTTCTACGGGATCAATCCGGTGCTGTCGCTCTATCTCAAGGATTACTGGGGCGTCACCGCGCTGACCATCGGCTACTTCTTCGCGTACATTGGCGCGATCAGCGTGCTCGTGCGCGTGTTCCTCGTGGGGCCGGTCGTGGACAAGTTCGGCGAAGTGCGCACCGCGCGCTTCGGGACCGCGTTGTTGGCACTTGGCATCCTCAGTGTGGCGCTGGTGCACAAATCGATGCTGCCGGGTCTCGCGGCGTACGTGCCGCTCGCGCTGGCGACCGCGCTCATTCCATTGGGCACTGCGTTCAATTTCCCCGCGACCACGGGGCTGTTGTCACGCGTCGTGGGAGAGCACGAACGCGGATTGTATATGGGCGTTCAGCAGACGTACGCCGGCATCGCGCGCTTCCTGTATCCGTTGTACGCCGGATTCGCGTGGGATTCGTTCAAGCCGATCGTCCCCTTCGGGACGTCAGCCATTCTCGTCGCGAGCACCATTTGGCTCGGCTTCGGATTGAACCGATACTCGGGGCAATCCGAAGAGATCGCGCGGCAGGACACCGCGGAGGAACCGGTGGCGCTGGCGGAGGAGAGACGCTGAACTACGCGGGATTCGGGACTCGGGACTCGCCGCGGGAATCGAATACTGCGCGATGAGCCAACGCGCAGTTCGCGAGTCCCGCGGCGAGTCCCGAGTCCCGAATCCCGCGTAGTTGCACCCCGCCCCCAGGCGCGGTATGGTCTACGGTCTCAAGCGGCCACCGAGACGGCGGACCGCGTCACCGTACACCCCGGGGGATGCATGACCAGCTCCATTCATTCGCGCATTGGCTCCGCCGCACTGCTCGCGTTCGCGTCGCTCGCGGCGTGTAAGGGCGACTCCAAGCCATCGTTCGACACGATCCCGCAGAACGCGCCCGCCGCTGCGGTCGCCGCGACTCCTGCGCCCGCCGCGGACTCGACGCCGGCCGCTGCGCCAATGGCGAAGAAGTCTGACACGAAGCCCGCCGCCAAGGCCGCTGCCGCCACCGCCGCCACTGCCGCCGCGACCAATCCGCCGGCGCCGGCTCCCATGGCCGCTCCCGCTCCTGCACCCGCGGCCGCGCCAGCGATGGCGGCTGCGCCACCTGCCGCGCCTGCGCCAGCGAATCATGGCCCGCAGCCCAACGCGCTCGTCATCCATTCGAACGCTCACATGCTCACGGCGCCCGCGACGGTGCCGGCCGGCCTCACGACGGTCAGCTTGGTCAACAATGGTCCGAAGCTGCAGCACATCCAGATCGTGAAGCTCGTGAACGGGAAGACCGAAGCCGAGCTCGAGCAGGCGATGAAGGAGAACTCGAAGCTTCCGCAGTGGGTGCTGCTCGCCGGCGGACCGAATGCGTCGATGGCGGGCGCGACGTCCATGGCGACCATCGACCTGTCCGCTGGAAATTACGCGATCATCGGTCTCAGGGATTTCCCGGAGCATGCCCCGTACATCGAGCAGGGCACGATCGTGCCGTTCACGGTGACGGCGAACAGCGCGCCGCAGGCCACCATGCCGACGCCCGACGTGACGGCCACGGTGAACGAGTACACGATCAAGATGTCCGGCCCGGTTGCGGCGGGTCCGCGCGTGTTCCAGGCGAACCTGACGGGCAAGTTCCCGCACGAGGTCGTGCTCTTCAAGCTGAGTCCCGACAAGACGGAAAAGGACTTCAAGGCCTGGGCCGCGGACCTCGGTACGAGGATGCCCGGGATCGTCGTGGGCGGCTCCGGCGGCATCGAGACGGGAAGCACGGTGCAGTTCCCGGCAACGCTCTCCCCCGGCACTTACGTGCTCGCGAGCTTCGTGACCAACGGCACCGACCGCCGGTCCGACATCAAGCGCGGGATGTTCACGACGTTCGTGGTGCAATAGACGGCGCGGGAAGCGGGAAGCGGGAAGCGCCGCGATGGACGCGAACTGCGCGTTGTGTGAACGCGCAGTTGTCGCTCATCGCGGCGCTTCCCGCTTCCCGCTTCCCGCAGCTGTTTGTTCCTCCGACAGCACCCTCGCACCCCGCTGATACGTGAAGTAGGCAGTAGCCCCACTCGATCGCGACGATGATGCGATTTCGGAAGCCGGCGAGATAGAGGATGTGAATGAACAGCCACAGGAACCACGCCGGCGCGCCGGTGACGCCGAAGTCGCCGAATTGCGCGACCGCCTTGTGCCTTCCGATGGTCGCAAGATTGCCCTTGTCGAAATAGCGGAACGGCTGCGTCGGTTCGCCGCGCAGCAAGAGGCGGATGTTCTTCGCGGCGCGCCGGCCGCCCTGGATCGCCCCCTGCGCCACGCCGGGCACCAGCGCGCCGTCCTGCTCCACCGCCGCGAGATCGCCCGTCACGAAGATCTCCGGATGACCGGGCACGCTGAGATCGGGCGATACTTTCACGCGTCCCACTTTATCGAGCGGCACGCCGAGCGTCTTCGCGAGCGGTGACGCCTGGTTCCCCGCCGCCCAGAAGACTGTGCGGCACGGGATCCGCTCGTCGCCAACGTATACGGCATCTCTTTCAATGCGCGTCACGAGCGCGCCGGTGCGTACCTCCACGCCGAGCCCGGTGAGCTCGCGCCGGGCTTCCGCTGAGATCTCCTCATTGAATGCGGGCAGAATGCGCGGCCCGCCTTCGAGCAGTATGGTGCGCGTGCGCGTCGTGTCCGCTCGGCGAAATTCACCCATGATCCCGCGCTTCCCCACTTCCGGCAGGATCCCCGCCAATTCCACGCCGGTGGGGCCGCCGCCTACGATGACGAACGTCATCAGCTCGTCGCGTTCGCGCTCGGTCGGCGCCTTCTCGGCCAACTCGTAAGCGAGCAGGAAACGCCGGCGGATCTCGCGCGCGTCGTCCACGGTCTTGAGCCCGGGTGCGAGCGACTCCCACTCAGGGTGGCCGAAGTATGAGTGCCGGCTGCCGGTGGCGACGATCAAGTAGTCGTACGGCACTTCGGTCTTCCCGCCATCCGCGATCACCACGCGCCGCGCGACATCGATGCGCTCCACGTCCGCGAGCAGCACGCTGGTGTTCTTCTGCTTCTTCAGCAGCCACCTGATGGGCGACGCGATCTCGCTTGGCGCCAGCACCGCCATCGCCACCTGATAGAGCAGCGGTGCGAAGGTGTTGTGGTTGTTCCGGTCGAGCACGGTGAGTTCGATCTTCTCACGCGCGAGCGCCTTCGCGGCGTAGATCCCGGCGAAGCCGCCGCCGACGATCACCACACGCGGGAGCTTCTCGCCGGTCATGACAGCGCCGCGGTCTCCGCGGCGATCAGCCGCGATTCACTCCAACGCGCGCCGAGCGTGATCGCGAGCACGAGAATGATGAGCAGCACGCTGTACGCGGCGCCGGTGCCGAACGCGAGATCGCGGATCTGCGCGAGGATCTCGACGGCGATCGGGCGGTTGGAGTGCGTGTAGAGCACGATGCTCGCGACGAATTCGCCGACGGCCATCACCGCGGCGAGCATCGTGCCCGCCACGAGACCGGGCCGCGCCGCGGGCAGCACCACGCGCTTGATCGTGAGCCACCACGAAGCGCCGAGTCCGCGCGCGGCGTCTTCGAGCGACGGGTCCATTTGCGCGAGTGAGCCCTGCACCGCGTTCGAGACGAGCGGGATGCCACGGATGAAATACGCGAGCGGCAAGATCCAGAACGTCCCCACGAGGAGCACGCGCGCAGAAAGGAGATCGTTGCGGTTGAACGTGGATGCGAGCCCGATCGCGATCGCCGTCGCCGGGATCGCCCAAGGGAGCGCCGACAGCAGCTCGAGCGCCCGGCGTCCGCGGAACTTGCGCAGCACGATGAGATAGGCCGCGACGAAACAGAAGACGGCATTCGCCGCGACGGCGATCGCGCCCATGAGCAGCGAATTCCGGATCGGCGTCCAGAGGTCCGCGTCGTGCAACAGCCGCGAGAAATTCTCCAGCGTGTACTCGGGAGGCAGGAGCTGCGTGGTCCACGCGCCATCGCGCGCGAAGGCGATGAGCACGAGCATCGCATGCGGCAGAATGAGAATGAACACGAGCACCGCCGCACCGGCCAACGCGACCGCGCGCCCCGCGCGCGATGGGATCGCCGTGCGCGTGACGCGTCCCTTCCCCGTCATCGCGTACGTGCGCCGCCGCTCGAACCAGCGCAGCAGCACCAGCGCCGCGATCGCGGTCAGCGCGAGCACCGTGGTCTCGACGTAGGCGAGCCCCATCGCGCCATTGAGCTTGCTCGCGAGGATCTGCGTGCTCATCACGCGAAGGCCGCCGCCGAACACGTACGGCGCGGAGAAACTCCCGAGCGCGCTCATGAACACCAGCAGCATCGCGCCCGCCAAACTCGGCGTGAGCAGCGGCAGCGTGATGCGGCGCAGGCGGAGCGCGCGGCTCGCGCCGAGTCCGGAGGCCGCTTCGTCGAGCGACGTGTCGTAGCGCTCGAGACCCGCGGCGACGAAGAGATAGACATACACGTACATCGCGTACGCGTGCACCACGAGAATGGGCCACACACCGGTGAACGTCCACGGCGGGTTCTCGAGGCCGAGCATGCGCTGCACGACGCGCGTGACCACGCCGCTCTCGCCGTACAGGAAGAGGAAGGCGATCACGCCGACGAGCGGCGGCAGCGCCGCGGGGATCGTGGCGACCGCGCCGAGCGTGCGCCGGCCGGGGAATTCGACGCGCGTGAGGAGGAAGGCGAGCGGCACGCCGATGAGCGTGGCGAGGATCACCGAACCGATCGAGATGAGCAGCGTGGTGCGCAGCGCCTCGAGGTCGCCCGGATTGCCGGCGAATTCGCGCCAGTAGCCGAGCCCGTGCGCGAAGGATCCGGCGATGACGTTGGCGTTCGGGTAGACGACCGCCCAGGCGAGGATCGCCAGCACGGGCGCGGCGAGCAGCCAAGTGCCGCGGCTGCGCGGGGTGCTCACGGCGCGACCACCGCGATCGGTTTGTGGCCGATCGTGACGCCGATGCGGGATCCTTCGCGCACGTCGCGATCGGCGCTCATGACTTCGACTTCCACGGTGTCGCTGAGCTTCACATGGTAGGCGACATGACCGCCGGCGAAACGGCGCGACGTGACCGTACCGAACCAGGCGCGGGCGGTGCCTTCGGGCGCGAGCATGAGGGCGTCGGGACGAAGGACAGCGAGCGCGTCGCCGCGAACGGAACCGCGCGCCGCGAAGTTGTACGACACGCCGGCGATGGAGATCGTGGCGCGCGCGCCATCGAAAGTAGCGGGCACGAGGGCGGCGCGGCCGATGAATTCGGCGACCGCGCGATTCGCGGGGGCATCGTAGAGCTCCTCGGGCGCACCCACCTGGAGGAGTTTGCCGTGTGCGAGGAGCGCGACGCGATCGGCGACGGCGAAGGCGTCCTCTTGATCGTGCGTGACGAAGAGAGCGGTGACGCTCAATCGACGAAGCATCGAGCGGAGCTCATCGCGCATGGAGCGGCGCAGAGTGGGATCGAGGTTCGACAGGGGCTCATCGAGGAGCAATACGCGGGGCTCGATCACGAGGGCGCGCGCGAGTGCGACGCGCTGCTGTTCGCCGCCGCTGAGGGACTGAACGGTGCGGTTCCCTGCCCCGCCGAGTCCGACGGTAGTCAGCGTGGCCGTCGCGCGTTTCTCGCGATCGGACTTGTTCACGCCGCGCGCTTCGAGACCGAAGGCGACGTTCTCGCCGACTCTTAAGTGCGGGAATAGGGCGTAGTGCTGGAAGACCATGCCGAACTCACGACTGGCGACGGGCTCGTTCGTGATGTCCTTGCCGTCGATGAGGACTTTGCCGGCGTCGGGCGTGTCGTAGCCGGCGACCATCCTTAGCGTTGTTGTTTTCCCACTACCGCTGGCGCCGACGAGAGCGAGCAGAGTGCCGGCTTCGACCGCGAGGCTCAGCGAATCGACGACAGCCTTATCGCCGAAACGGCGGGTCAGGGAGTCGAGAGTGAGAGAGCTCGGCATTGGGGAAAGGTGACACGAGGAAGCTGTCTGCGCGACCGCGGCACGGAGGAACTACCGGGAACCGGTTACCGGGAACCGGTGAGGCATGACAAAGCATGGTGTTACTGCGCGCGGCAGGATGGTGCTCTGCGGAATGAAAGAGTTACGCCGGCGGCGTTTCTTTCGATCATCGTGGATGCCGACGGAGGGGCTATGGCGGCGCCTTGCGAGGAATTGGAGGTCTGGCAACGCGCGATGGACCTCATGGTCGAGGTATACCGATTGGCGGCACGCCTACCCGACTACGAGCGCACTCGCCTCGCTGATCAGCTGCGGCGCGCGGCATCCTCGATTCCCGCCAACATTGCCGAAGGAAATGCGAGGTCACACCGGCGCGAGTACCTCCACTTTCTCGCGATCGCGCGCGGATCACTTGCGGAGGTGGTCACTCACCTCGAGAGCACGAAACGCCTGGGCTTTCTCAGCGGCTCCGAGCTCTCGAGCGCGTCGACCCTCGCTATTCGCGTCCGCCAGATGCTCACCCGGCTCATCGCGAGCCTCTCGCGGGGAGCAGTTACGGAATGAGTTGTTATGCCACACCGGTTCCCGGTAATCGGTTCCCGGTAGTTCAGTTCCTCCGCCGTATATTCGCATCCCAATATTTCATCCATTCATCCAAGTGCGCTTCCATGAGCGATCGATCCAGCGGAATCACCTTGATCTCCGTGAGCGCCTCTCTCACCCAAGCCGGCAAGGAATCTGTCTTCAAGTCGTTGCGAGCCGGTATTCTCCAAAACTTATTCGCCGCCGCCGTCAAAGCCGCCGGCGACGTGACGAATTCATAGTAAAGTCTCGCCGCGTCCGGATGTTTCGCGCCGCGCACCACCGCGATCGCGTCCACGAGCAACGGCGTCCCCGACTTCGGGATCGAGTACGCGACCGGGATGCCTTTCGCCTTCAGCGCCGCGATATCCGGCATGTTGTACAACGAGATGAGTCCCTCTCGCCGCCCGAGCTTCTGGTACAGCAGCGCCGGATTCGCGACGTATTCCTTCGTGCTCGCGTCCAGCTTCCGCAAGCCACGCGTATCCGGAATCCGGTCCGTTCGAAGACTTCCATCCTCGCACGATCTGCGCCGCGAAGATCGCGCGCATGCTGCCGCTGCCCAGCGGATCGCGGATCAGCACCTTTCCCTTTCCACTTGGGCGCGAGCACCTCGTCCCAATCGTGTCGGCGCGTCCGCCGCGGTCACGACGTCGGAATTGTACGCGATCACTTCCGGCGTCCGGTACGTGCCGTACCAGTAGTCGTTCGCGTCGCGCGCGCTCGTGTCCACGGCCGCGGCCCACGTCGGCTTGTACGCGGTGAGCAGACTCTCCGCCGCCGCGCGTGCGAAGATGTCGGCCGGCGCGCCGAACCAAACGTCGGCCTGCGGATTCTCCTTCTCGCTGCGCAACCGGTCGATCACGTCCTGCGAGCCCATGTCCACCCACTGGACATCGATCTCGGGATGCGCGCGCTCGAATTCCTGCTCGTAGTACGAGAGCAGATCCTTCGCGTGCGGACGAGTACACGGTGAGCACGGTGCGCTTGTCGCCGCCGCCGCACGCGGCGAGCAGCGTCGCGGCCGCCAGCGCCGCGAAAGCCGAACGCACTACGGCGAGACCTTCGGCGCGTCGGCCTGACGCGCGCCGAGCAGGTTCACCATGATGCGCGCCGCGCCGGGCACGCCCGCCGGCAGCTGACGGAACATCGCGAGCGTCACATACACGTAGGTGCCTCGGCCGTAGCGGCGCGACGAGCAACCCGCCCTGGTTCGGCGATTCGCCCGTGTCGTGCATCTGAGAGCGGCGCTACGTACGCCGAGTCGAACGTCGTCGGCATGTACAGCGCGCAGTCCTGCACCCAGCCGTTCCAATCGTTCGGCGCTGATCGCGTTCGGGTACTTGAGCACCGGATTGTTCGGCAGCAGCACCGTGACCGGCGCGTTCTCCTCGGTGACGCGCGCCGCGGGACGTCGCGAGGGTGATCGGGTACGGCATGATCCCCGGCTGCAGTCATCTCGTACTGACCGTACTGCACGACCATCGTGCCGCCGCGCTTCACCCAGTCGAGCAGCTTCGCATTGTTCGCGACCAGCTCCGGGATGCGCGTCGTAGGCGCGCGTGCCGATGACCACCGCGGTGTACGGCGAGAGATCGGCGCTCGCGAGATTCGCCGGGATCGATGATCGTGACCGGCACGCCGAGCTGCTGCAGCGCCGGCGCGGAATTGTCGCCGACGCCCTGGATGTACGCGATGTTCGCGCCCGGCGGGATCGCGACGTCCACCGCCTCGAGCGTGACCGTCGCGTCGCGGTACAGC
Source organism: uncultured Gemmatimonadaceae bacterium (assembly GCA_963716745.1). Lineage (GTDB taxonomy): Bacteria > Gemmatimonadota > Gemmatimonadetes > Gemmatimonadales > Gemmatimonadaceae > DATKOH01. Next base: position 2,132,067 of record OY970320.1, on the reverse strand, counting down.
GTCTGCGGACGAATGTGATCGTACTCGATGCGCTGGTATCCGGTCGTGAACTTCTGCCCGTTGCTCTCGGCGACCGCGTCGAGCGTGTACGCGCCTACGGGAAGCGAGCCGCGCATGCGGAAACTCCACCGTGGCGGCGCCGAGCGCAGGGAGCTGTGACCGTGCGCGCCATGCGAGTCGAGCGTGAGTCCCCTTCGGCGATCTTGATCGTGACCTTCACGGTGCGCGCGGCCGTGGACGCCGAGCGGAGCCATACGTGGATCGCGCGATCGATCGCGGCGTTCGCGGGGACGTACTCGTCCTGCGTGTCCAGCGTGAGCGTCACCGCGGGCGCGACGGCGAGTGGGTGCTCGATCCCGCCCTTCACTGGTCGGCGTACCGGTGAACGATCGGGAGCAAGTTCGACCTAGATCCACGTGACCGCCGACGATGCAGCAGGTCAATGCCGCACGCTACCGCTGGCTCTCGCTCGATCCTCAGCGACCGTAGTCGAGACCGGACGGAGAACATGTCGCCATTTCGGGCGTCGCGATAGCCACCACGGCGCGACGGTGCTCGACGCCGGTCACGAGAAGAGTATCGCGAAACGCGCTGTCGGGCGCGACCGGGATTCCGTCGCGACTGAGCGAGTCACGCCCGTCGCGCCGCGACGATCCTCCGCACTATCCAAGGGAGGCTGACGCTCAGGCTCACAGTCGCCGGTCCGCGATTGTAGATCGCTCACGGTGACAGGGATGGTGTCGCCGACCGCGACGATCCCTCGCGATCCACAGTCGCCTCGACGACAATACCGTGCGACAACAGCAGCGCCTTCGCGCGCAGCATGCATTGGCGCCACTCGCAGTTCGCGGCGCGGAACGCGCGCGTCCTCGGCGCGGCGTTGAGCGGGCCGAAGCATCTCAGCACCGCCTGCGCCACGCTGTCTCCAGCGGCCGCCACGGATCTACGGCTGGCGCGCCACGGATCGTAGCTGCGCCGGACATGGAATCCACCAAGCCTGCGGGCGACGCTCAGCACTCCATCGCTCCCCTATGCCGGCCCAGGAGCGTCGTATCGATCCCATCGAAGATCCCATTCTCCTCTCTGCCGAGTCCGTTCCCGCGTTCACGCGCGTCGCTTCGCGCATGAGATACCCAGGCTGACGCGCCCTTCCGCGGCAGCGCGCCGGTGCCCTGGCTCCTGTGCTGCGACCGGCTGATCGCCGCGAGCTCGGCGTAGCTCATCCCCAACAGCGGATCGTACTCGCCCGCATTGTACGAATACGAGATACGGCGGCCCGAAGTACGACCGCCCGCGGTAGAACTTGCTCACGGTCCACGGCGCAAGACCCTGCGTGCTCTTCGCCGGGAACCGCACGCTGTCGCCCGCAAGATCGTACGCCTCGCGTCCGAGGATCGCCGACACCTGATGGTGCCCGTGACCGTCCGCGGCGTGCCCGTGAACACGGTGACGATCACCTGCGGCCGGAACGCGCGCACGACCGTGATCACGTCCTTGAGCAGCGAGTCGTGCGGCCAGTGCTTGTACGTTTCCGCCGCGCTCTTCGAGAATCCGAAATCGTACGCGCGCGTGAAATACTGGTGCGCGCCGTCCAGCGCGCCGCGCCGCGAGCAGCTCCTGCGTGCGGATCACGCCGAGCGCGTCGCCGAGTTCGTTGCCGATGAGATTCTGCCCGCCGTCGCCGCGCGTGAGGGACAGGTACGCGACTTCGGCGCGATGTCCCTTCGTGCAGCCACGTGATGAGCCGCGTGTCCTCGTCATCGGGATGCGCGGCGATCACGAGCACGCGCACGTTGACGCCGAGTCCGGCGATCGCGTCGCCGAGCGCATTCGCGCCGCGCTCCTGAGCCGCGACGCTCGCGGGAGCAAGGCAGTAATGCGCAGGCCGCAAGGACCATCGAGCATCGTGCGGCGACATCGACATGCGCGAGTGGTGCATTAGCGCTTTGCCGATGGTCGAATGCGCGATGCCCGATGCCGGCACCTTCAACGCCTCGGCGACGATCGCTGCCTGCTGCTCCGTGTGCGCCGAGAGGAATCCTTCGGCCGGACTCGCCCGCTCGGGGCGTCCCACGTAGCGGATCGGCGTCGCGTTGCCGACGGCCGCGCGCAGGCGCGGCGACACGAAGGTCCATGCGCCCATGTTCTTCGGCTCTTCCTGTGCCCACACGACATCCTCGATGTTCGGGTACTGGTCGAGCACTTGGGCGATCGCCTCGTGCGGCCAGGGGTACAGCTCTTCCACGCGTACGATCGCGACCTCGCCGCCATTCGCGCCGGCCGCGAGATCGTAATAGACCTTTCCGCTGCAGAACACCAGACGCTTCACATCGGCGCGGCCGCCCGCCGGCGCCGGCGCGTCGATCACCGGCTTGAACGATCCGCCGGTGAGATCGGCCAGCCGGCTCGCCGCCGCGGGCAAACGCAGGAGACTCTTGGGCTGCATGAGCACGAGCGGCCGCCGCGGCGCCAACCGCGCCTGACGCCGGAGTACGTGGAAGTACTGCGCCGGCGTGCTCGGATACGCCACGCGCATGTTGTTCTCCGCCGCCATTTGCAGGAAGCGCTCGAGCCGTGCGCTCGAGTGCTCGGGGCCCTGCCCCTCGTACCCGTGCGGCAGCAGCAGCGCGATCCCGGAGTCTTGCCCCCACTTCGCGTGATCGCTCACGATGAACTGATCGATCACCGGCTGCGCGACGTTCGCGAAATCGCCGAACTGCGCTTCCCACATCACGAGCGAGTCGGGCGCGGCCACGCTGTAGCCGTACTCGAAGCCGAGCACCGCTACTTCGCTGAGCGGCGAGTTATGGATATCGAAGCGGCCCGGCGCGCCGGGAATGTGCGCGAGCGGCGCGTACGTGTTCCCGTTCTCGTGATCGTGCAGCACCGCCTGACGGTGCGAGAACGTCCCGCGCTCCGCGTCCTGCCCGGTGAGCCGCACGTTCACGCCGTCCATCAGGAGCGATGCGATCGCGAGCGCTTCCGCGTGCCCCCAATCGATCTCGCCGTTCTCGGCCAGCGCCGCGCGGCGGCGTTCGAGCTGCTTCGCGAGCTTGGGCAGCGGCTTGAAATCCGACGGCCACGTGAGCATGCGCTCGTTCAGCAGCACGAGCTGTTCACCCTTCACGCTCGTGTCGATCGGCGCCGCGGCCGGCGTCGCCTTCTCGTCGGCGTCGATGCTCGCGAACTCGCCCGTCTTCCGGCTCTGCTCGTGCACTTTCTCGAAGCTCTGCTGGATCTCCTGATCGAGCGCGGCGACCGCCGCATTCGGTGAGCAGCTCCTTCGCTCACCAGCTTCGCGCCGAACACCTGGCGCGGCGTGGGGTGCGCCTTGATGAGCGCCGTCTGCAGCGGCTGCGTGTACGTGGGCTCGTCCGCCTCGTTGTGCCCCCAGCGGCGGTAGCCCACCACATCGATCAAGAAATCCTTCTTGTACCGCGCGCGATACTCGAGTGCGAGCGCGATCGCCGCGACGCACGATTCAGCATCGTCGCCGTTCACGTGCACGATCGGCATCTCGAAGCCCTTCGCCAGGTCGCTCGCGTAGTACGTGGACCGTCCGTCGCGCGGATCGGTGGTGAATCCCACCTGGTTGTTCGCAATGATGTGCAGCGTGCCGCCCGTGCGATATGCGCGCAGGTTCGAGAGATTCAGTGTCTCGGCCACCACGCCCTCGCCCGCGAACGCCGCGTCGCCGTGCACCACCACGGGCAGCACGCTCGCGTCATCCATGCCGGATGCCGAGCGCTGCAGCGCGCGCGCCGTGCCCTCCACCACCGGATTCACGAACTCGAGATGACTCGGATTGGGCACGAGCTTCACTTCCACCGTGCCACCGCCGGCGAGCGCGCGCGTCGTGCTCGCGCCGAGATGGTATTTCACGTCACCGGTGTCGCTCGCCGCGTTCGCGCCGTGCTTGCCGTCGAATTCGGCGAATACATTGCCCGCCGGCTTTTCCAGAACATGCGTGAGCACGTTGATGCGTCCGCGGTGCGCCATGCCGATCACTACCTCGCGCGCACCGCGCGCCGCCGCGCCATCGATCGCCGCGTCGAGCATCGGCACGAGCGCGTCGCTCCCTTCGATCGAGAAGCGCTTGTACCCCTGATACGCGCGGCCGAGGAAGCGTTCGAGGCCGTCGACCTGCGTGAGGCGGCGCAGCAACGCGAGCTTCTCGTCCGGCCCGAGCGTGCGGCGCATCGCGCCGCTCTCGATCTCTTCGCGGAACCAGAGGCGCTCGTTCTCTTCCTCGATGTGCTCGAACTCGAATCCGATACGCGTCGCGTAGAGCGCGCGCAGATGCTCGACGACATCGGCCGCGGTGCGCAGCTCGTCGAATCCGAGCGCGGCGCCGGGGATCGTGGCGAGGTCGGCGGCGGTGAGTCCGTGGAACGCCGGCGTCAGCTCGGCAGCGCCGGGCGCCGAACTGCCGAGCGGATCGAGCGCGACCTCGAGGTGCCCGTACTGGCGTATCGCATGCACGAACGACGATGCGCCGGCAACTTTGCGGAGGTACGCCGCATCGAGCGGCGCGGCCGCACCCGCCGCGGGGGCCGCACCGCCGGTGAGCGAGAGCGCCATTTCGAAATACTGCCGCCAGGAATCGTCGACCGATGCGGGATCGCGGCGGATACCGCTCGTACATCTCGGCGACGTAGCCGTCGTTGAACGCGCTCGTGATGGGGCTCGGGCTCATGGCTGTAATCTAACGCGAGTGGGAATGGCGAATGAAGGCGATCCCGCTATGACGGGAGGGCTTCGGGCGCCGCCGGCCGCGCCGGGATGCGCAGGGTGAATACGCTCCCCTCGCCCACCACCGAATCCACGGAGAGCGCTCCGCCGAGCAGCAGCGCGAGCCGTTGTGAGATGTACAGACCGAGCCCGGTGCCGCCGAAGCGCCGGGTGACGCCCGAATCGAGCTGCGTGAACGGGCGGAAGAGCCGCGGCACGTCGGACGCGGCGATGCCGATCCCGGTGTCGCGCACGGCGAAGTTCACGTGGTCGCCCTCCGGGATCGCGGAGATCTCGACGTACCCCGCATCGGTGAACTTGATGGCGTTGGCGCCGAGGTTCACGAGGATGCGCCGGATCATCTCGCCGTCGGTGTGCAGCGGCATGGGCGCGTCGGGCTCGGTGAGCCGGAGCGCGAGACCCTTGTCGAGCGCGAGCGGCTCGAGCACGGCGACGGCGGCGCTCACGACGTCGCGGATCGATGTGTCCACCGGGCGCATCACTTCGCGGCCGGCCTCGAGGCGCGCCACGGTGAGCACCTCGTCGATGAGCAGCGTGAGCAGTTCGGTGCTGGTGCGCATACGCTCGATCGCGCTCTGCTGCTGCTCGGTGAGCGGTCCGAACACCTCGTCGGCCAGCAGTTCCTCGTAGCCGGTGAGCGCGGTGAGCGGCGTGCGCAGCTCGTGCGAGATCACGGCCATGAACTCGCTCTTGGAGCGGTTCGCCTCGCGCACCTGTTCCAGGAGCTTCGTCTTCCAGAGCGCGATCGCGGCGTGATCGGCGATCGCGCGCAGTCGGCGCTCTTCGCGCTCGGTGAACGTGGCGCCGCGCGAGAGCCGCTGGACGAGCAGCACGCCGAGCACTTCGCCGTGCGCGATCAGCGGCGCGCCGAGCGCGACGGCGGGCTCGAAGCCGGGCCGTCCGGGGAAGACGAGCCCATAGTCGGCGTGGTAGTCGTCGGTGCGCACGAGCGAGCGCTCCTCGGCCACGCGGCCGGTGAGCGAACCGATGAGGGGAAAACGGGCGCCGCGCATGCCGTCGCCGAATCCGGCGCCGGCCACGACCTGCACTTGGCCGCCGTCGATCTCAACGACGTTCGCGCCGGCCGCGTCGCAAATGAGCATCGCGCGCGCGCAGAGTACCTGGAGCAAAGTGCCGACGTCGTCCTCCTGCGCGAGGATCCGCGCGACCTCGCTCAGCGACGCGTTCTCTTCGCTGCGTTCGGCGAGTTCGCGCTCCGCCCAGCTCGCGACCGAGATCGGCGCAATGCGAACGCAGATGCCACCGCCCGTCATGGCGGTGACCGTGATCTCGAAGGCAGTCTGCGCTCCCGCGGTGAAGCCGGCGGCGCGGAAGGAGCGGCGCAGTCCGTCGGCGGCGGTGGAGCGCACAAGCGCGGATTCATACTCGCGCGCGAGGGGCGGCAGAACGTCCCATAGTTCGCGGCCAGTGAACGCGGCGGGCTCGTCGCCGCGGAATCGTGCGAACGCGCGGTTGGCCGCGAGAATCCGCCATTGCGCATCCACGACGATGTAGGCGTCGTCCAGCGCATCGAGGGCTGCGAGCGCCACCGCCGGTGCAGTATCCGATTTCGGGCGTGCGGCGGCGGGGCGGGCGCGGGTGCGAGCCATGGTACAATCTGTGGCAGGGGGCGGGTGGGACGGGAGGCTTTCGGTTCCGGAAAAGTGCCGCATTACCCCCGCGGATTCGCAGACTGCGGCATGAGACTAGTGCATTTTAATGTTGTGATGGCAGCTAACTATATGATATATAATGAGTTACGAACATTAAAAAGCGCGGCACCAGTCGTGCTTTAACAAAGGCCGAGAACAGTCGCATCACCCGCGAGCGTGTCCGCCGCGGTCATACTCATGATCCAGGAGGATCACGCTATGCGCTCCACTGCCAAGAAGGGCTTTACGCTGATCGAGCTTCTGATCGTCGTGGTCATCATCGGCATTCTGGCCGCGATCGCGATTCCGAAGTTCGCCAACACGAAGGAGAAGGCCTACGTCGCGTCGATGAAGTCCGACCTTCGTAACATGGCGACCGCGCAGGAATCGTATTTCGCGGACAACCAGACGTACACCACGGTGCTCGCGAACATGAACTTCACGGCGTCGCAGGCGGTGATCGCGACCGTGACGGATGCGAAGGGCACGGGTTGGGCGGCGAACACGTCGCACCCGGCGACCGCGATCACGTGTGAAGTCGGTTTCGGTTCGGACTCGATCGCCGGCGTCGGCGATGGCGTGATCAAGTGCCAGTAGTTTCCACGCTCTAAGAACGCTTAACGGGCCCGGCAGATTCTGCCGGGCCCGTTTTGCGTTCATCAACTGCGGACTGTCGGCTGTCGGCTGTCGCCGGCGGGAGTAGGCGACAGCCGACAGTCGACAGCCTGCCATTAGCAGTTAGTTGTTAGGCGCTCCCTCGTCGATCCAGTTCGCGATGTTCTGGATCTGGTTCGTGGTGAGCGGAGTGGAGGCCAGGGGCATGCGGGGAAGGCCCGGGTGCAGGGTGCTATCGGGTTGCAGCACGCGCCAGAGATAGCTGTTGAAATGGTCGCCGGGCACCACGCGCTTGAGTGGCGCGCCGTTCACCGAGGGGATGTTCACCAGGCTGTCGCGCGAGTGGCCCGCCGTGAGGATCAAGCCCACGCGCGCCTCGGCGACGGTGTGACAGCCGCCGATCGCGCATCGCTTCGTGAAGATCGGCTGGATGTCGGTGTTGAGCGACGGGTTCGCGATCAGCACGTCGGGCAGGCCGCCGGTGGGATCTTCGGGCGAACTGAAATCCGCGCATGCGAACGCCGCGGCGATCACGGCGATCGCCGCGCCGGTGATGAGATATCGTCTGGCGCTCATTTGTCGTTCAGCCTCAGCGTTGCAGAGAGCCGGCCCGTGAAGACGGACCCGGGCGCCCAGAAGAGCGCGCCGCCGAAGCGGAACAGACTCGACGCGACCCACGTCGCGCCGATCGTTCCGTAGCCTCGGGTCGCGCTCATCTTGAGGATCGGATGATCTGTGTCGATGCCGCCCGTGCCGTTCTGCACCTGGATGTCGAACGTCGAGTTGTACTGCACCACGCCGAGTCCGGCGAAGGGCAGCACCTTGCCGCCCATGATGGAACCGGTGCCGTTCAGCTCGAGCGTCCATTGATCCGGCTCGAAGCGGTCGTGGCTCTCGAGACTATTGCAGATCTTTTCCCAGTAGAACTCCCAGCTCTCGTTGCCGCTCGTCGCGAGACTCGCGTTGCAGGTGATCGGTCCCTCGATGTAGCCGCCGGTGTACGTGAGTCGCGGCACGAGGACGATCGACTTCCATGTGGCCACGTGCCAGTCGGCGGCGAACGAGTAGATGTGCGGCACCGCGCCGTTCACGTCCACCTGCGGCGTGTACGCGGCTTCGACGCCGAGGCCGTACGGCAGCCAGAGCGTGACCTTGGGATATCCGAAGACCGTGGTGAGGTTCGTGGCTTCTGGCTTGTCGCGCCCCGCGGTGCGCTGATCGTAGCTGAGCGGCGGCACATAGCCGAGGTTCGCGGTGATATCCACCGTCCACGCTCTGGACGGCGACGGCGCCCCGTCGGGCGCGAAGATCGTGAGAGCGGAGTAATACCCCATGAGTGACCCTTCGGGGTCGCTGATCGGGTGCGTCTCGATCGTGCGGGTGGCGGACGGTGACCCGTATTGAGCCGCCGCTGGTGCGGCCATGCCGGCGAGCAGCGCGGCACCGATCAGATTTCGCATGGCTAGCGTACCCGCGACCAGGGAACTCAGTTCCCGCGAGCGGTCTATCGTCTCAGTCTAACGTCTCAGTCTGCAGTTCAAGCTTGCTTCACCTCAGCGACGAGCTTGGACAAGGAGGCTTTGGCGTCTCCGAACAACATTGAAGTCTTCTCATTATAGAACAGCTCGTTCTCGATCCCGGCGAAGCCCGGGTTCATGCTGCGCTTCATCACGATGATGCGCTGCGCCTTGTCGGCGTTCAGGATCGGCATGCCGTAGATCGGGCTGCTCTTGTCGTTGCGCGCGGCGGGATTCACGACGTCGTTCGCGCCGATCACGAGACACACATCGGCGCGCTCGAATTCCGAGTTGATCTCGTCCATGTCGTACAGCCGGTCGTACGGCACGTTCGCCTCGGCGAGCAGCACGTTCATGTGGCCCGGCATGCGGCCGGCCACGGGGTGGATCGCGTACTTCACTTCGCCGCCCTTCTTCTCGATCAGCTCCGCGAGCTCGCGCACCTGGTGCTGCGCCTGCGCCACCGCCAGTCCGTAGCCGGGCACCACGATCACGAGCTTCGCGTACGCGAGCTGGACGGCCGCGTCCTCGGCGGTGATGGGGCTCACGCTCAATCCCGTAGCCGTCTTCTCGCTCTTCGGCGCGGCCGCGCCGAACGCGCCGAAGATGATGTTGCCGAACGAGCGGTTCATCGCCTTGCTCATGATGATCGAAAGGATGAACCCGCTCGCGCCGTCGAGCGCGCCGGCGATGATCAGCACGTTGTTCCCGATCGCGAAGCCCGTGGCCGAGCTCGCGAGGCCCGCGTAGGAGTTGAGCAGCGAGATGACCACCGGCATGTCGGCGCCGCCGATCGGGAGCACCATGAAGATGCCGATGAACAGGCTCAGCCCGATCATCGTGAAGAAGATCGTCGGACTGTACGGATTCGCGATGAGATAGCCGAACATCACGAGCGTGGTGCCGAAGAGCGCGAGATTCACCGCGTTCTGTCCGCGATAGGTCACGGCGCGGCCGGTGATGATCTCCTGCAGCTTGCCGAACGCCATGAAGCTGCCGGTCACCGTGAGCGCGCCGAACAGCACTTCGAACCCGAGCGCGGCCATCTTCGCGTGGCCGATCTCCGGACCGTGCACCCAGATACTCGGCGATGCCGACGAGCGTCGCGGCGAGCGCGCCGAACATGTGCGAGATCGCGATCCGCTGCGGCATCGCGGTCATCGGGACGTACACGCCGAGCGGGATCGCCGATCGCCGTGCCGATCGCGAGGCCCGCGAGGATCCAGTCGTAGCGTACGATCTCGTATTGCACGAGCGTGCCGACGATCGCGAGCAGCATGCCGACGGCGGCGAACTGCATGCCGCGGCGGGCCGTGTCGGGGTGCGTGAGGCTCTTCAGTCCCAGGATGAACAGGACCGACGCGGCTAGATAACTCCCCTGGGTGAAGAGTTCTCTCATGCTACTTACTACTCGGGACTTGGGACTCGGGACTCGCGGTCGATTTCCCGGGCGCTGGCTCGCGCTTGAACATCTTCAGCATGCGGTCGGTGATGATGAATCCGCCGACGACGTTGGTCATCGCGGCCGCGACCGCAATGAAGCCGAGCACGGTGGACACGGTGCCCTTGTTGGATCCCGCCGCGACAAGGGAGCCGACGAGACTGATCGCGCTGATGGCGTTCGTCGCGCTCATGAGCGGCGTATGCAGCAGCGGCGGCACGCGCGTGATCACCAGGAAGCCGACGAAGGCGGCGAGGACGAATACGTAGAGCTGCAAAAGTGTGAGGCTCACAGGATCGCTCCGTCGTGCGTGACGAGCATCGCCTTCGTGATCTCCTCGGCGGGATCGATCGCGATCGCGCCTTCCTTCATCAAGTGCTGAAGCAGCGTGAGCACATTGCGGCTCAGCATCTCGCTGGCGTGCAGCGGCACCGTGGCCGCGAGGTTCATCGCGCCGATGATCGTGACGCCGTTCACGACGACGGTCTCGCCGGGCTTGGTGAGCTCGCAATTGCCGCCGGCTTCCGCGGCGAGGTCCACGATCACCGCGCCGGGCCGCATCGCCCTTCACCATGGCGGCGGTGATCAGCACCGGTGCCGGCTTGCCGGGAATGAGCGCGGTCGTCACCACGAGATCCTGCGACACGATGTGCTTGCCGATCGCGTCGAGCGTGCGTGCGCGCTCGTCCTCGGCCTGCGCCTTCGCGTAGCCGCCCTTGTCCTCCGCGCTCGCGGAGACGAGATCGGTCGCGACGAATGTGGCGCCGAGGCTTTTCACTTGCTCGGCGGCGGCGGCGCGCACGTCGAACGCGGAGACGACGCCGCCGAGGCGTCGCGCGGTGGCGATCGCCTGGAGTCCGGCGACGCCGGCGCCGATGATGAATACTTGGGCGGGGCGGATCGAGCCGGCGGCGGTAGTGAGCATCGGCAGGAATTTCCCGAGCGCGGCGGCGCCGATGAGCACCGCCTTGTATCCGCTCGCCGTGCTCTGCGACGAGAGGACGTCCATCGACTGCGCGCGCGTGATGCGCGGCACGCGCTCGAGGGCGAGCGCGCTCACTTTGCGCGCGGCGAGCGCGGCGAAGAGGTCGGCGCTCGCGGATGGCTGCAGCAGCGCGATGAGCACCGTGCCCTCACGCAGAAGCGCCGCCTCCTGTGCTGTGGGGCGGCGCACGTGCACGACGACGGCGGCATCGGCGAACGCGGCCGCCGCATCGGCGGCGAGCGTGGCGCCCGCCTTCACATAGGCATCATCGGGGAACCCCGCGCGGTCGCCGGCGCCGCGCTGCACGATGACCCGCGCGCCGGCCTTCACGAGCTTGGCCACGCTCTCGGGCACGAGCGCAACGCGCGCCTCGTCGGCCGTCGTCTCCGACGGCACTGCGATGGTCACCATTGGGACCTACGCTAGCGCGCACGACTCCCGCTGACAAGAAGGGGCTGGCGTCGCGGGGGCAGACCGGGACCGCGGAGACAGCACCAGGTCGCGTAAGGCTGCAGTCAACAGCAAACAGTCACGAGTGACTGCCAGTCGACAGTCAACAGCTCACAGGTCACAGAGAACGGATCGTGCGCGAGCGAGAGATCGCCCGCCCATTCGTGATCCGTTTTCTGTGAACTGTTGACTGGTGACTGTCGACTGGCAGTCACTCGTGACTGTTTCCTGTTTTCTGCAACGGAAAGCACACTGGTGGCTCGCGTAGTCGCAGTACACGCCCGCCGTTCAGCCCTTCAGCGCCTTCACCCGCGACGGACTCTCCCACGAGAACCCACCCTTCACTTCCCCCGGCTCGCGACCGAAGTGCCCATACGCCGCGGTGGAGTAATAAATGGGCCGCTCGAGCTGCAGATCGCGGATGATCCCGAACGGCGTGAGGTCGAATGCCGCCGCGACGCGCGCATCGAGTTCCGCGCGCGACAGCTTTGAGGTGCCGAAGCTGTCCACCATGATCGAGACAGGCTCGCGCACGCCGATCGCGTACGCAACCTGCACTTCGCATTTGGTGGCGAGTCCGGCCGCCACGATGTTCTTCGCGACCCAGCGCGCGGCGTACGCCGCCGAGCGGTCCACTTTGGAGGGATCCTTGCCGCTGAACGCGCCGCCGCCATGACGCGCGAAGCCGCCGTAGCTGTCGACGATGATCTTGCGGCCCGTGAGCCCGGTGTCGGTGGCTGGGCCGCCTTCGGTGAACGCGTCCGACGGATTCGCGAGCACGCGATCCTTCCATCCCTTCGTGAGCAGCGCCGCTGGGATCACTTTCGGCAGCAGTTGCTCGATCACGTACTCGCGGATCATCTTCTGCGTCGCCGACGGATCGTGCTGCGTGGAGACCACCGCGCGCGTGACTTCGGCCGGGCGCGTGCCCTCGTAGCGGATCGACACCTGCGATTTCGCGTCGGGGCGCAGCCACGCGATCTCTTTCGCCTTGCGCGCGCGCGCGAGTTCGTGGACGATCGCGTGCGCGTACATGATGGGCGCCGGCATGAGCGACGGCGTGTCGTCGCAGGCGAAGCCGAACATGAGACCCTGATCGCCCGCGCCCTGCAACTCGGCGCTCGCCTTCTCATCCACGGCGTGCGCGATCTCGAACGCTTGCGGCTGGAGGCGGATGTCGATCACCGCGGTCTTATGGCCGAACCGCTCGTCGAATCCGTCGTATCCCGTCTCGAGGATCACCTCGCGCGCGAGGCGTTCGATGTCGGCGTTGGGCACGCTCACTTTGGAGCGCCATTCGCCGGCGATGCAGACGTAGTTCTTCGTGACGAGCGTCTCGCATGCCACGCGCGATTTCGGATCGAGCGAGAGGAAGTGATCGAGCACCCGGTCGCTGATGCGGTCGGCGAGTTTGTCGGGGTGCCCTTCGGATACGGACTCGCTCGAGAAGACGTACGAGTCGCCGGCGGAATGCGTCATGGCGGAACGGGCTCCAGTGTAGTGCCCGCCGGATGTGATGAAGCCCGGCAGGCGACCACCGCCCCCGGGCTGAGATGCATTCTGCACGCGAGCGGTTTAGCAGGATTTCTAACGCGGCCGCAATCGCAACAAATCGCCGCGGGGTTCAGTTGTGAATCAATGTAATTGCAGGCGCGATTAGTTCAACAGTGCGCCAACGGCGCGTGTAGGCCTTCGTACCGCTGAAACAGCGCGTTTGGCAACTGAGCGTATGGTACGGCTCGGCGTGAGCGGGGGCGGCGCCCACGTTCGCCCTGCAGTACCATACGCTCGGTTGCTATACGCGCCGTTTCAGCGGTACGAGTGGCCACGCGCGCCCCGCGAAGTCCGCTTGACGGCGTCGCGCGCCGGACGGCACATTCGTCACTCGGAATGTCGGTGGTGACATCCTCCGGCAGCGCGGAGTCTTAGAGTCATGACAGTCCTCCCAATTCGAGCGGTATCGGTGGTGTGCGCGATCGCGTTCGCGCGCGGCGCACTTCCGGCGCAGGGCGCGGTGAGCGGGCAGGTCGCGATCCTCGAGAAGAAGGGGAAGAACACGACCGACCTCGCGAACACTGTGGTCTATCTGGAGCTCGCGCCCGGCAAGCCCGCACCGAGTCATCCGTCGCATGCACTGATTACGATGCACGCGCGCGAGTTCGTGCCGCATATCACCATCGTGACCGAGGGCAGCACCGTCCAGTTCCAGAACCAGGATCCCTTCCAGCACAACGCGTTCTCCAATACGGCAGCCGGCACGTTCGACTATGGGCTCTCGGACCGCGGCAGCACCATCCAGCAGGTGCTCAAGAAGCCCGGCGTCTATCCCGTGTATTGCAACATCCATGAGCAGATGTCGGCCGTCATCGTCGTGTTGGCGACGCCATGGTATACGCAGGCTGGATCGGATGGCTCGTTCACGATCGCGGGGGTACCCGCGGGTGCGTATACGCTGCATATCTGGCACGAGCGCGGCGGCGAGCTGCTCCGGCAGGTGACCGTGCCGGCGGCCGGGCTTTCGGGAGAGAACGTCCAACTCGATGCGCGCGGCTTCCGGCTCGAGGCGCACAAGAACAAGCAGGGGCTGGACTACGAAGCCCAAGGGGATAAGTACTAACGATGGCCGACAAGAATACGCAGCGCGCGAGTTTCCCGATCGCGTGGAAGATATTCCTCGGCACCGCCGCGGCCGTGATCGTGGCGATGGGCGTGTCCACGCGATTGAGCTATCGTTCGGCCGAGAACGCGGCGCGGGCGGCGGTCGACCAGTCGGTGGCGCAGGGCGCGCGCACGGCGAGTACGCTGCTCAGCGGCCAGCAGCAAACGCTGCTGCGCGGCGCGACGACCTTCGTGCAGAGCCCGGTGTTCCGCGATCTCGTTCTGCACGCCAAACCCGGCACGCTCACGGACCAGGCGCGTGAGGCCGCGGACCGCTCGGGTGCGACGTGGGTGCAGATCACCGACAGCGCGGGCGTGCGCCTGGCGCGCAGCGACATGCCAGCCGCGCCGATGGTATCGCTCGCGCAGTCGCCCCTCATCGCGGGCGCGCTGGAAGGGCAGAACATGACCGCCTACGGCATCTCGCAGGATACGATCCTGTTCCAGGCGGTCGCCGTGCCGATCATCGTGCCACCCGGCAAGATCATCGGCGCGCTCATGGCCGCGAAGAACGTGACCGACTCGCTCGCCTACGCGGTGAAATCGGTCACCACCAGCGAGATCGTGTTCTTCACCTTCGATTCCGCGAAGAACGCGCGTGTCGCCGCGACGACGATGGAACGCGGCAACGAACTCAGCGCGCCCATCGCGCTGCACATCAAAACGCGGCTCCCGACGGACACGGCCTACGATCAACGGATCGTGTCCATCAGCGGCACGCAGTATCTAGCGCGCGACGACTCGCTCCTGTCGGCGAGCGGACGCGCGCTCGGTGGGTTCACCGCGCTGCGGGTCCGTGCGAAACAGTCAGCGGCGCTCACGGGAGTGCGGAATGGACTGTTGCTGGCGGCGGGCATCGGCATCCTGCTCGCGATCATCTGCTCGATCCTGCTCGCGCGCGGAATCACGCGTCCGCTCGGCACGCTCGTGGCCGCGGCGCGGCGCGCGGCGCAGGGGGACTACAGTGCGCCGCCCGCGATCAAATCGCGGGACGAGATCGGCGAGCTCGCCGGCGCGTTCACCGCCCTGCTCTCCGAGTTGCGCGACCAGCAGGCGCTGGTGCAGACCCTCAAGACGAGCGGCGAGCGAACCGCGGTCTCGCGCGAGAAGGCCGAGGCGCTCGCGAACGCGGCGACGGTCGCGACGAGCAAGGCCATTACGCAGGGCGCGCTGTTCGCCGGGCGCTATCAGATCGTCAGCACGCTCGGACAGGGCGGCATGGGCACCGTGTACAAGGCCACCGACACGCAGCTAGGAGAGCCGATCGCGATCAAGACGCTGCGAGCGGATTTCCTGAGCAACGATGCCACGGCACTCGAGCGCTTCCGCAGCGAGATCCGCCTCGCGCGCAAGATCTCGCACCGGAACGTCGTGCGCACGCACGACATCGGCGAGGCGGACGGCACGCACTATATCACCATGGAGTACGTCGCCGGCACGTCACTCTCCGATCTCCTTCAGAAGAAAGGGCGGATCCCACCAGCCGCGACGATCACCATCGGCAAGCAGCTCGCGCGCGCGCTGCAGGTCGCCCACGAAGAAGGCGTGATCCATCGCGATATCAAGCCGCAGAACCTCGTGGTGCAGCCCGACGGCGTGCTGAAGGTGATGGACTTCGGCATCGCGCGTCTCACCGAACGCAAACAGGGAATGACTCGCACCGGCATGGTGGTGGGCACGCCGGAGTACATGGCGCCCGAGCAGCTGCTCGGCGACGAGATCGATGCGCGCGCCGACATCTACTCGGCGGGCATCGTGCTCTACGAGTGTCTCACCGGCGCACGCCCATGGGTCGCGGACTCGGCCACGGTGCTCATCGGCAAGATGCTTTCCGAGCCGCCGCGCCCGCCGATCGAGGTGAACCCGGAAGTGCCGGCCGCACTCTCGGCGCTGATCGTGCGCACCATCGCGCGCGACCGCAACGAACGCCCGGCCACCGCCGCCGAGCTCGGCGACGAACTCGAGAAGCTCGGCTAGCGTGACGGGCGAGGCGCCCGACGCGCCGGCACCCTGGTGGCCCGTGACGACCACGAAGTTCGTGGTGATGAACGTCGGCACGCTGGGCATGTATCAGTACTACTGGCTCTGGGCGAATTGGCGCCGGCTGCACGATCTGCGCGGCGAAGCCGTGAGTCCCACGTGGCGCGTGCTGTTCGCGCCGTTGGCGTCGTATCGTTTGTTCGAGCGCGCGCGGGAGAGCGCGGCGGAGTGCGGCGTTTGGCGCGGGTGGAGCGCGGTCGGCGTGGCCGCCGTGTACCTCATCGCGCACATCGCGCTGTTCGTGGGCCTTCCCGCGTGGTTCACCGGCGTCGCGCTGTTGCTGCCGGTGCTGCCGGTGCAGATCACGATGGCGCGAGTGAACGAGAAAGTCGCGCCGCACGCGCCGCGGAACGGCACCTTCACGGCGGTGGATTTCGCCATGCTCATCGGAGGCGCGCTGCTCACGGCGGCCGCGTACTCCTACGACAGCCAAGTGGATCAATTGCTCAAGGAGTGGGAGCCATGACGTTCGCATGGCGGCGTGTCCTGTTGGCGTGCCTCGCGGCGGCGCCCGTGTGTGTGCGCGCGCAGCAGGTCGAAGCCGACTTCGTGTTCCGCGGTGGCACGGTGTACACCGCGGATTCCTCGCACCCACATGCCACCGCCGCGGCAGTGGCCGGCACGAAGATCGTCTACGTGGGCGACGATTCCGGCACCGCACCTTTCATCGGGCCGCGCACGACCGTCGTAGAACTCACAGGCAAGACGCTGTTGCCTGGCTTCCAGGACAGCCATCTGCACCCGATCAGCGGCGGGATGGCGCTCGCGGATTGCGTGCTCGATGACGACAGCACGCGCGCAATGCTGGAGGCCCGCATCCGGAAGTGCGCGAAGGAGCATCCCGGCAACGGGTGGCTTCGGGGGCGTGGCTGGGCGCTGCCGATCTTCACCGCGGCGAATCCTTCGCGTCAGCTGCTCGATTCCCTCGTACCGGGCCGGCCTGTGTTCCTGCGCGCGGCCGACGGGCATTCCGCGTGGGTCAATTCGCGCGCGCTGGCGATCGCCGGCATCACGACCGCGACGCTCGATCCGCCACGCGGCCGCATTGAGCGTGATGCGGCGGGCGCGCCGAGCGGCACGTTGCGCGAGGCGGCCGTGTCGCTCGTGAGCGCGCATCTGCCGGCGCGCACGCCGGCGGAGTACCGGCGCGGGCTGCTCGCCGCGATGACGCTCGCGAATTCGCTGGGCATTACGTCCATGCAGGACGCGAGCGTCGACTCGTCGGACCTCATGACGTACGCGGCGCTCGAGCGCGAGCACGCGCTCACCGTGCGCGTGGTGGCCGCGATCCTCGTGGACCCCGCGGGCGGCGTGGCGCAGGTGAAGCACATGGAGAAATGGCGCGCGCGATATCTATCGGCGCACGTGCGGCCGATCAGCGCCAAGATCTTCGCCGATGGCGTGATCGAATCGGGCACCGCGGCCCTGCTGGAGCCGTACGTGGGTACCAAGAGCCTCGGGCCCACCGAGATCGCGCCGGCCACGATGGACTCCATCGTGATCGCGCTCGACCGCGCGGGCTTCCATGTGCACGTGCACGCGATCGGCGATCGTGCGGTGCGTGAAGCGCTGGACGCGTTCGCCGCGGCGCGCGCCGCGAACGGCCCCCGCGACTCGCGGCATCAGATCGCGCATTCTCGAGATGATCGATGCGAAGGACATTCCGCGATTCGCACAGCTCGGTGTGCTCGCGAATTTCCAGGCGTTGTGGGCCTATCGCGACAGTTACATCCGCGATCTCACTGAGCCGGTGCTCGGTCCCGAGCGTTCGGCGCGACTGTATCCGATGGGAGAGGTGCGGCGCGCGGGCGGCACGATCGTGGGCGGCAGCGATTGGAACGTCAGCTCCATGGATCCGTTGCAAGCGATCCAGGTGGGCGTGACCCGGCGCGACCCCGACGGGCCGCCAGGAGATCCGTGGCTGCCGAATGAGACCGTGACGCTCGACGTCATGCTCGAGGCGTACACCATTCAGGGCGCGCGCGCGAATTTCCAGGAACGGACCACGGGCTCCATCACCGTGGGCAAGGCCGCGGACCTGATCGTGCTCGACCACGATCTCGACACGATCGCGGCCACCGAAGTGCATAAGGCGCGCGTCATCCTCACGCTCTTCGACGGTCGCCCAGTGTATCGTGCCGCGAGCCACTGAAGAGCGGGAGGCGGCGTCGCGGCCGTACGCCGCGCTCGCATCGCGCGACTACCGGTTCTTCCTGGGCGGGCGGTTCCTGAGCGTGATCGGCGCGCAGAATGCTCAATGTCGCGATCGGCTGGGAACTGTACGAGCGCACAGGCTCGGCGTTCGCGCTCGGCATGGTCGGACTCGTGCAGGTGGTGCCGATCTTCCTGTTGGTGCTGCCCGCGGGACATGCTGCCGACCGGTTCGACCGGCGCCAGGTCGTGATGCTGTCGCTCGCGATGCTGATCCTCACTTCGCTGGCGCTCGCATGGATCTCGTACACGCAGGCGCCGGTGTGGCTGATGTTCGTGTGCCTCTTCGCGGTGGGCGTGGCGCTCGCGTTCCATCGCCCGGCGTCGGCCGCGATGCTGCCGCAGCTCGTGCCGAGCGAGCACTTCGCGAACGCGGTCACGTGGGGAAGCACGGGGTGGCAGGCGGCGAGCGTGATCGGTCCGGCGCTCGGCGGCGCGGTGATCGCGCTCGCGCACCGCGCGGGGCCCGTGTACCTGTGCGATGCCGTGCTCATGCTGTGCTTCATGGTGTGTTTGGCGGTGCTGCGGGGGCGCGCGGCGCCGCGCGCCGCCGCGGCGATGTCGGCCAAGACCCTGCTCGCCGGATTCCGCTTCGTGCGCCACGACCCGGTGATCTTCGGCGCGATCACGCTCGATCTTCTGGCCGTGCTCTTCGGCGGCGCGATGACGCTGCTGCCCATTTACGCGAAGGACATCCTGCACGTCGGCCCGACGGGATTCGGATGGCTGCGCGCCGCGCCCGCGCTCGGCGCCGTGGCGATCGCGTTCGTGCTGGCGCATGGGAGGCCGATGCGACGCGCGGGGCGCAGCGTGCTCTGGGCCGTGGCGGGCTTCGGCGTGACGACGATCATCTTCGGGTTCTCGACCTGGTATCCGTTGTCGCTCGTGATGATGATCGTCGCCGGCGCGTTCGACATGGTGAGCGTCGTGATCCGCCAGACACTGGTGCAGGTGCGCACGCCCGATGTGATGCGCGGCCGCGTGAGCGCGGTGAACAGTCTGTTCATCGACACGTCGAACCAACTGGGCGGTTTCGAATCGGGCGCGGCCGCCGCGCTGTTCGGGCCGGTGATCAGCGTAGTGGGCGGAGGCATCGCTACGCTGCTCGTGGTAGCGGGAGTCGCGCGGTGGTGGCCCGAGCTGCGCGAACTGCGGGAACTGCAGCCTCCCGCGGACGGGGCGCCGTAGCGCGGGTGGCGCCGGCGCCCGTCCGCGCTCGTGCTAGTTGTGTGCGGTGTTCGCCTGGATCTGTCCGGCGACGACGACGAACTGGTCGTTGCGGTTCATCGCCCAGGCTTTGTCGTTGTCGCCTTGTTCGAGGGGCTTCTCCATTCCGTAGCTGATGATCTGGATGCGCGCCGCGTCGATGCCGCGGTCCACCAGATAGCGCTTCGCGGCGGCCGCGCGGCGCTCACCGAGCGCAACGTTGTATTCCTCGGAGCCACGATCGTCACAATTGCCGGCGATGCGGATGACGAGTCCGGGGTTCGCCTGGAGCACGGGGATCTTGGCGTCGAGCACGGCGCGATCGGAGTCGTTGAGCGCGGCGACATTGAAGGGGAAGAACGTGAGCTGTTCGAGTGATGCGCGGTCGGCGGCGGCCTGGCGCTCGAGGGCGGCGCGGCGGTCCGCGGCGGCCGCGGCGTCGGCGTGCATTCGCGCGAGCGTCACGGAATCCTCCCAGGCGGTGCTGTGCTTCGCGGCGGGCGCGGGTGCGGCCGCGACTTCGGGCGGAGTGTGATGCGCGCAGGCGGACGCGGCGGCGGCGATCACCGCCGTCGCGGTGATGCGCCAGAACGGGTGAAGCGTCGTGCGGAACATGGCCGTACCTCCAAGACGTGAGAGTGGCGGGCGAATCCAATGTATATTATGTTGACGTCAACACAAATGTTCCCAGTCCGCCCGGCGTGAAGCGCCCGCCTTCCCGCGCCCGCTCCCAGGCGCTCGCTCTGCTGCGCGCCATCGTGGAAGAATTGCGACGGT
Source organism: uncultured Gemmatimonadaceae bacterium (assembly GCA_963716745.1). Lineage (GTDB taxonomy): Bacteria > Gemmatimonadota > Gemmatimonadetes > Gemmatimonadales > Gemmatimonadaceae > DATKOH01. The sequence continues at coordinate 2,111,763 of OY970320.1, read as the reverse complement.
CGGCGCGAACGGTGGAATCGCGCACGGGCATCACCAACGCACAGCTGTTCCTGCTGCAGGAACTCCGGTCGCGCGGACCGCTCTCCGTGAACGAGCTCGCCAAGAGTGCGCGGACGAGCGCGAGCACCGCGTCGATCGTCGTGCAGCGGCTGGCGCGTGCCGGGCTCGCCCGCAAGCACCGTTCCGCCGCCGATGCCCGCAGCGTCACGGTGTCGCTCACGGCGGCCGGCCGGCGCGTGCTGCGCCACGCGCCCGCGCCCACCACCGCGCGCGTGATCCGCGCCCTCGAGGAGCTCTCCGACGTCGATACGCGGGCGCTCGAACGCGGGCTGCGGTCGCTCGCGCGCACGCTCAAGCTCGCGCCGGGCGCCGCGTCGCTGCTGTTCGAAGACCCGCCCGCGCGGAAACGGCGCTGACCCGTGCGCCTCCCCGCCCTCTCGCGCGACGCGCTCTTCGTGGCACCCGGCCGCTCCGTGGATGCGCGCGCGCGGCGCCTGCTGATCGACACGATCGCGCTGGGCGTCGCCGGCGCGGTTTTTGCGCAGATGTTCACGGCGTTCCTCCGCCTGATGGACCGGCTGATGCTCTGGGGGATCGCCGGCTACCACCCGCCGGGCCTGCCGAACGAAGGCGGGTCGCCGGTCGAGATCATCGGCCCGCACGGACTCTGGCTGGTTCCGGTCTCGACGGCCCTTGGCGGCCTCATCGTCGGCGTGCTCGCCGCGCGGCTGGCGCCCGAGGCGGAAGGCCACGGGACCGACGCGGTGATACGCGCCTTCCACCGCACCGACGGCGAGATGCGTGCACGGATCCCGTTCGTGAAGCTCATCGCGTCGGCCATCACGATCGGCTCGGGCGGGTCGGCGGGACGCGAGGGACCGATGGCGCTCATCACCGGCGGCGTCGGCTCCGTATACGCGACGCTCACGGGCCGCACCGGCGAGGAGCGGCGCATCCTGCTGCTCGTCGGCATGGCGGCGGGGCTCTCCGCGATCTTCCGCTCGCCGATCGGCGCGGCGCTGCTCGCCGTCGAGATCCTGTACGCCGACATGGAGTTCGAACCCGGCGCCCTGCTCTATACCGCGCTCGGCGCCATCGTCGCGTACGCGGTGAATGGGATGGTCGTCGGCTGGCAGCCGCTCTTCCGGTTCTCCGACCTCGCCGACCAGGTGCCCGGGACGCTCGAGCACGGCTGGTACATCCTGCTCGGCGTCGCCGCGGGCGTCCTCGCCACCATCACGCCCGCGATCTTCTACGGAACGCATCAGTGGTTCCAGCGCCTGCCGGTGAAGCCCTTCCTCAAGCCGGCGATCGGCGGACTGCTCATGGGACTCTTGGCAGTGGCCGTGCCGAAGGTGATCGGCGGCGGCTACGGATGGATGCAGCAGGCGATCGACGGCCAGCTGACGCTCGGTGTGCTCGCCCTGCTCGTGCTCGCCAAGGTGATCGCGATGAGCCTGAGCGTCGGCTCCGGCGGATCCGGCGGCGTGTTCGCGCCCACGCTGTTCGCGGGCGCCATGCTCGGCGGGGCATTCGCCGCGATCACGCATCTTCCGGCGGCGCCCTTCGTCGTCGTCGGGATGGCCGCCGTCTTCGCCGGCGCCGCGCACGTGCCTATCGCGACGATGATGATGGTGACCGAGATGACGGGCGGATACACGCTGCTCGTGCCGGCCACGCTTGCCGTGATCCTCAGCTATCTCGTGCAGCGGAGGCTCTCGCGCCACGTGAAGTTCCGCAGCATGTACGAAGCTCAGGTGGAGAGCAGCGCCGACTCTCCGGCGCACCATGAACATCACCTCGAGATCGCGCTGCAGATCCTGCGGGATCGCGGATTCCGCGACGACTCAGCCGAGGAGCAGCGAAAGTTGATGTCGCAGCTGCGCGCCGGCATCCCGGTGGATCTGCCGGGCGGACGCCGCCTGGTCGTGGCCAGTCTGCGCCCCGCGAGCGCCCTGGTGGGTCAAACATTCAGCGACGCGTCCGCGCACCTCGCGCTCAGCGATACGTCGATCCTCACCGTGTTGCGCGGCGACCACATGCTCGCGCCGCGGCCCGATCTGGTCGTGGATCATGGCGATCGGTTCATTCTCGTCGCGGGCGCGAATTCCACGGCCGCGCTCGATCAGCACTTCACGCTCTGGTAGTCGCGCGAGTGGCCGGATCGCCGCGCCGCGCGCAGATTAGCAGAGCGGCCGTTCGCCCACCACTCGGAGGCACGACATGAAGCTCGTCATTCGTATCCTCATCACCATGGCGGCGCTCTGGGTCGCGTCGCGCTGGGTGACCGGCATCTCGACGGACGGCAGCGTGCTGGCGCTCGCCGGCGTGGCGCTCGTGTTCGGCATCGTGAACGGCTTCGTCCGCCCCATCCTCACCCTTCTCAGCCTGCCCGTGGTCGTGCTCTCGCTCGGCCTCTTCCTGCTCGTCATCAACGCTCTGATGCTGATGCTCACCAGTGCGCTTTCAAGCTCGCTGGGCCTCGGCTTCCACGTCGCCGGATTCGGGCCGGCGCTGATCGGCTCGATCGTGATCAGCATCGTGAGCACGGTGCTCTCGATGCTTCTGCCGGACTAGAGGCCCGTCAGCGCGCCGAGCACCTCGGTCATCCGCGCGGCGTCCGCATAGCAATCGGCGCCCAGCGTGAGGCGCGCGGCGGAATGGCCGCTCGCCGCCGAGAGCAGGTCGCTCACGCGCGGCGCACTCACAGGATCGGCGAGCAGCCACGGACTCTGACGCACGAGCGCGGCGTAGGCATCGGCGCGCGCGATCGGCGCGAGCGTGGTGCGCGCCGCGCGATCCACGCGCGGGAAGAGCAATCCGCCCAGCGGCGCCGATGCGCGCCACCGTCCGCCGCCGAGCGCGTGCGGGTCGACCTCGACGCGATCGGCGCGCGCCGCACCGGCCGTCGAGCCGTGGTCGAGGCGGATCGGCACGCGCCAGCCTTCGACATGCACGCGCGCACCGGGCGCGTCGCCGCGCGCCAGCGAGAGGACCACCGAGTCATCGCCGAGATAGTCCCATCCGCCAGCGATGAGCGTCGCAGTGGTCGTCGACTTTCCTGAGTGGGAGTCGCCAACCAGCAACCAGGCGCGTCCGCTTGGTGCGATCACGCCGGCGGCGTGCACGAGCGCGTGGCCCAAGCGCGCCGCCAGGAGTGACACCACCACTCCGAACGCGATTCCCGGATCCATGCGCTCGTCATCCGCAATGCGCGGCGATACGCGCAGCTCCGCGCGCGATGAGTTGCGGTCGATCGATCCATGCACCGAGCCGCTGACATTTCGAAATGCGACGCGGCTCGATGGCGGCGCATCGATCCAGAACGCGACGCCGCTCACGCGCAGCGTCGGCGCCCGCTCAGGCGAGGAGGGAGCGTCCGCCGCCGAACGCAGCGCGCGCACTCGGCCCGCGATCGCTGGACCACCGGTTTCGCGCACAGCGGGGAGCATCTCGCGCATCAGCGATGCCGTGAAGCGGTCCGCCTCCAGTGCGATCGGTGTCGCCGAGAGCAGGCGGCTCATACGGCGGCCTTGGGCACGAGCAATCCTTTCTCGCTCAGATCCGCGAGCAGCCCATCGACGGCCGCGCGCGCCTCGGGTTCCGAGACATTGAACGCGGACACCAGCGCGTCGGCGATCGCGTGCGGCTCCGCGCCGGACTCAACCGCGCGCCAGATCGCCGAGCCGCTCTCGTTCAAGCGATAGTAGTGCTTGCTCTCGAGATCGAGCAGCACCGATTCACCGTCGAGATGCGCGACGAGCACACTCTCGGCGGGCCGGAGCGGCCGTATCGGGCTCGCGCTCATGGTACCGCCGACGCGTGCTCGGCCGATCCCGGGCCGGTGGGAATGACGTGGATCACGCTCGTGTCCGCGGGGTCGAGCCAGCGCAGCCCGTTCGCGCCGGAGATGAATTCGGTGAACATCAGCCGGCCGTCGGCGAGCCATGCGGGCTGTCCCACGTTTCCGCGCGTCGTCAGGCGCGTCACCGTACCCGACGCGATGGTGATCAAGTAGAGATCCGTTGGACCGTCACGATTCGATGCGAAGGCGACGCTGAGTCCGTTCGGATTCCACGCCGGGTCGACATTCGCGTACCCGTGCGCGCCGCTCACGAGCTGCGTCGCGCTTCCCGCGGCGCCGTTGAGCGCGCCGGTATAGATCCCGGCGGCGCCATCACGCGTGGTCGTGTAGGCGATGTGATCGCCTGCGGGCGACCAGGTGGGACTGGCTTCCAGCGCTCCGGAGAATCCTGCGTCGGCCGCCGCGAATCGAGTAACGGCACCGCCATTGAGGCCGGCGACATAGATGTGCGGGAACGAATCCGTGCCCACGTACGCGAGATGCGAACCACTCGGCGCGACGGCCGGCTGACTCTCCGCGAGCGTGCTCGCGGCCAATGGCGCGTCCGCGCCGCCTGCGAGTGGAACGGTGAACAGCTCGGCGGTACCGCTGCGCGAACTGATGAAGTACACCGTGGCGCCGAGCGCGGTGGGCATGCGATCATCGCCCGGATCGGTGGTGAGGCGCACGAGCGCACTGCCATTGAGGCCCTACCGAGTAGATGTCGCGATTCCCGGCGACCAGACCGTCGAACACGATCGTGGGTGCCGCGGAGATCGTGATCGTGCGTGTGGCGTGCACGCTGTCCCCACCCAGAAGCCCGCGCGCATCGATCGTGAGGGGTCCCGGCTGTATCAAGAAGAGGCTGTCTTCGTTCAGGACGAACGCGTGTCCGTCCGGAGGGACCGAGAATGCAGCGCCGGCGACGGGCGAGCCGGCGACGAGCAGGCGCAGCACCACTATGGTCCCGCGCTCAGTGCGCCCGGTGACATCGATCATCGGCGACGTGTCGGTGACCCCCGGAATGTCGCACGACGAGGCGAGCAGGAACGGGAGCAACAGAGCGAACGCGAGTTTACGCATGGGCGGGCACGCCGGGGGCATCGTGCCACGGGCTCTCCGGGAACCGCGCGAGCCAATCGAGTTTGCCCGACGTCCGCGCGCACCGAAGGCACGGGAACTTGGCGAGCGCATCGCCTGCTTCGGGCTCGGCGGCGCGGCGCAATTCCGCGAGTTGACGCGTGTACGCGCCATACGCGACCGCGAGCGGCACGGCGTTCAGATCGGCGACGACGTCGGTCGGGATCTCGCCGTACTCCGAGAGCTGGCAGCACAGACAGAGCTCGCCGTTGTGATTCACATAGATCCGGCGGTGCGTGAACGTGTCGCAGGTGAGCGGCGCTTCACCCGGAAAGGGCGGCGCACCGAAATCGAGCGAGACGGCAGTGCACCGGTGCGACTCCGTGCTCAATGCGCGCACCTCGCGCACCACCTGCTGCCAGTCGCGCGGTGCGAGATCGGAGCCGCGTGCGGCGCTCGCGGGCACCGGTTGCGCGAACAGCACCTGGAGGCTCATCGCGCCGAGCGACTCCGCGAGATCCGCGGCCTCGCGCAGATCGCTGCGGTCGCGGCGATCGATGAGGATCCCGAGCGAGAAGGGGATCCGGCGGCTCGTGAGGATCGCGGCGGCCAAGAGCACGCGGCGGAACGAGCCGTCGCCACGCTCGGCGTCATGCACAGCTTCGTTCGCGCCGGAGAGCGAGAGCCGCACCGCGGCGGGCGGGTGCGATCTCGAGCACCGGAAGCGCGCGCGCAATGTGCCAGCCGTTCGTCACGATCGTCCAGGGCACCGCGCGTTCGCGCAGTGCCGTCGACGATGCCGGCGAAGTCGCGATGGATGAGGGGTTCGCCGCCGGTGAGACTGACTCTCACTTCGCCGAAGAGCGCCTTCGCCTCGCCGGTGATGCGGCCGATGAGCGCGGCGCTGAGTTCGCCGACCGTCACGACGTCGTCCCGAATACAATGGGGACAACGAAGATTACAGTGACGCGTGACCGCGAAGCCAAGGAGCATATGCAGCTAGCGCGCGAGGATCGTGGCGGCGCTCATGGCGGCGTGACCAGCGTGGGCGAATTCCCGTACGTCGAACCCCAGCAATAGGAGGCGCCGGCGGCGGTCGAGGCGCAGGTGATGGGCGATCCGGTCGGGATCCTGCCGACCCGCCGAGATCCTCACGAAGCTCGTGACCGCACCGGCAACGAGCGTGGGTACGGTCTTGCTGATTGAAGCTTCCGGACTGCCCAACTGTCCCTTGTTGTTGGATCCCCAGCAATAGGCATTCGCCGGTGCCTTGCTCCAACGCGCACGCGTGGAATGCGCCCAGTGTGACCTGCGAGAATGAACGCGCGCTCCGACTCACCGTCGGCGAGGTCCTGGTACCGCCGAAGCTGTTGATCCCGAGTTGTCCGTTGCTGTTGCTGCCCCAGCACCAGAGATGGTGGCCTGCCGCCGCTCTCGGTCGCGCATGTGAACAAGAATCCGGCGCCGATCGCGGATGCCGCTGAAGCCCGGGACGAGATTGCGGTTGGAGTTGCGGAGTATTGGTACCGTCGCCAAGCTGGCCGCTCGAATTGTCGCCCCAGCAGTAGACGGCACCGGCGGTCTGGACGGCGCAGGTATGCTGCAGCCCGGCCGAGATCGCAGCGAACGTCGTTACCGGACCAGCCGGCGCGGTCGGCGATGGAGCGTTCGTCGTCGTGCCGTCGCCGATCTCGCCGAAACCGTTGCTGCCCCAGCAGTATGTCGGTTGGTCGCCCGCTCCGGTCGGCCCGCGCACAGGTGTCTCACGAACATCGCGCTGATCTGCGAATAGAGGATGCCCGCCGCTGACCTTCGCCGGGATGCTGTGCGATGTCTCGTCGCCGGTGCCGAGTTCGTCGCACGTCATTCTCTCCCCAGCACCATGCGGCGCCCGTGACATCGATCCCGCAGCTGTGATTCTGACCGGTCGCGAGCTGAGTGAATTGATGGAAGCCCAGCACGCCAAGCGGCGCGCTCTGCGTCATGAGGAACCCGTTGCCAAGCGCGCTCTTCTGCGCGCTGCCCCAGCACCAGCCGGTTCCCGGCTTCGCGACGCTCATGCCACACGCGAAGTCGCCGCCCGCCGCGAGCGCAGTGTACGTATCGCCGCTCACGGGCGTACCCGGCGCTTGCGTCGATCCGGGCACTCCGTCGCCGATCTGACCAGCGTCGCCCGCGCCCCAGCAATAGCCATGCGACGTGTTATCAATGCCGCACGTATGCCGCTCACCGCCGGAGATCGAGTTCCACTTGAGACCGCCGTCCACGAGCTGCGGATTGGGTACCGCGAAAAGGCTGTTGTCGCCAAGTTGCCCGCTAGTGCCGTCGCCCCAGCACCACCCATTCGCGTTCGCCGTCTTGTCCACGGCGCACGTGAAGTCCGAGCCGGCGCTGATCATCTTCGCCGTGCCGAGGTCCGTCGGGTCGACCGCGACCGGGAGTCCCTCGTCGGCGAAGTTCCCATCGCCGAGCTCGCCGCTCGCATCCGAACCCCAACACCATGCGACGTCGCTGTTGTCAATGCCGCATGCATGGTTTCCGCCCGCGGTGAGCTGCTTCCATGTATGGCCGCCGCCGACGGCCACCGGTGTCGACGCATCGGCGAATCCGTTGTTGCCAAGCTGCATGTTGGCGTTCGCGCCCCAGCACCATGCGGCGCCGGCGGCGGTGAGCGCGCACGAATGATCGTGCCCCGAGACGACCGTGACGAACAGGTGCCCGCCGACAACGACGGTCGGCGACGTCACGTTCCCGCCCAACGATCCCTTGCCCACCTGACCATGCGCGTTGTCGCCCCAGCAGTATGCCTTGTTCGTTCCCGACTCGATCGCGCAGCTGTGATTCGCGCCGGCGCCGATCGCAGAGCCACTGAGCTGCCCGGCCACGGCGGTGGGCGCGCTCTGCGTCGTCGCGCCGCCATCGCCCAGCGCGCCGAGCGAGTCGTAGCCCCAGCAGAATCCTGCGAGGGTGCTCTGCTCAATGCCGCAGCCGTGCGTCGGACCCGCGGAGAGTGAGCTGTAAATGTGGCCGCCGAGCGCAGCGACCGGCACCGGACTGGTCCGAACTGCGCCCGTCGCCCAACTGGCCGAGCGAATCGTTTCCCCAGCAATAGGCCTGACTGCCGGCGCGGATCGCGCAGATCTGATCGAATCCGGAACTGATGCCCGGGAATGCGTGCGGCGGGATGACGACCGTGTCCGGATCCGTCGGCATCGCCGCGCTCACGATACACGAAGAAATCGAACGACGCCTGGCCGTGGAGTCCGAATACCCACGACTGAAGCGCGGTGGTTCCGTTGGCGGGCACGAGCTGCGGATACTGGAAGTACGTCGTGCCCGAGACGAGGAACGTGCCGTTGGTGCCGGTGGGATTATCGATCGTCACCGGCGCCGTGGGCGGCGGATCGAAGAACACGTTCACGCCGGTGCCATCGTACGTGCTGCCGTCCTTCGAGCCCATCGCGACGGTGGTGAGGTTCTGCACCTTCACGTCGGCGAGGACCCGGTCGCCCGCCACATCGTGAAAGAAATTCTGCGACGTGACCGTGACGAACTTATGCGGACTGGCCGACGAGCGCGGCGCTCGCTGACCGGACGCCCCTGGCTGCGCGCCATGCTCGCGTCGCGCCGCCTCGAGCGCCCGGCGCCGGCGACGAAGCGATCGCCGCCTCGCCCGAACTGCAGCTCATGCTCTGCTGCGCCACGCTCACCGTGCACTGCACCGCCTGCGCCAGATACACCGGCGGCTTGCTCGCTGCGGTGGGCAACGAATCTCTGGCAACCGTACAAGAGCGCCGCGACGCCGGCGAGCGGCACCAGGAATCTCAGGGCAGGACGTGCCGGGCGGATCGCGTGCGTCATAGTGCCTGCCGTGATCGTGAACGAAGCCCGCTAGAACGGAAAGACCGTGCCGCCTCCGCCCCCACCGCCGTGAATGCCGGAACCCTGCTGCATGGTGAGGTCAGTGAGCGGCGGCAATTCCTCGCAGCGCGGCGGAGTCCATGCGCGCTTCGGCGACGCCGGTGATGCGGCGGGAGACTGCTCGCTCGGAGGAGTGCCTTCTACGAAGGGCATGCTTTTTGACCGGCAGGACGGGTTCTTTTGACCGGTTGGGATAGGGAGCATACAACGACCGGTCGCGCACGTCTATAGGACAAATCGACCGGCTGTTGTGGGAAGGGATCAGGCCGGTATCTGCCCTGTCACGATCCGCACTGGTACGCCGCCGTTCCGCGTCTTCACGGCGACGGTCATCGGCAGCTGCAACTGACGCTCGAGCTCCACGCTGGCCGAGAGCAGGGCGATGCGTCCAACCGGCGCACGATCGCCGCGCGACATTCCCGAGTTGCGCGTACAGGTCGCGCAGCGCCTTGCGGTCGCCCACGCGCACGCCATAGGGCGGATTGGTGATCAGCCACCCTCGCGCCGAGGCCGGCGGCACGATCCCCGAAAGCGCCGTGCGCGTGATCTGCACGTCGCTGGCAACGCCCGCACGCTCGGCGTTGGCCTCTGCCGCCGCGATGGCTCCGGCATCGCGATCGGACGCGAGAATGGGAGCGGACGCGCGCGGGAGTTCGCGGTCGCGCGCCTTGTCGAGCATGCGCTTCCACAGCGCCGCGTCGAACGCCGGCCAATGCATGAACGCGAAATCACGGCGGGCGCCCGGCGCCATCCGCCGGGCGAGCATGGCCGCCTCGATCGCGATCGTCCCTGAGCCGCACATCGGATCAACCAACGGCGCGTCGCCTGGCCACCCGCTCGCCGCCAACAGCGCCGCGGCCAGCGTCTCGCGCATCGGCGCCTTCGCCGTGGCGAGCCGGTACCCGCGCCGATGCAGCAGTGCGCCCGAACTGTCCATGCTCACCGTGCAATGATCGTGCAGGAGCCGCACGATCACGAGCTGCGCATCGCCGCTGTCGTCATCATCGCCGGCGCTCGCGCCCGCCGTCTCGGGCGCGCGGCCCAGCGCATGCGCGATCGCGGTCGTGATGCGCTCCGCGACGGCGCCGCTGTGGTAGAGCTTCGACTTCTTGCACGTGACGCGCAGCCGCACGGGGCGTGCGGCGCTCAGCCACCGTGACCACGGCTGCGCCTTGGCATGGCGCTCGAGATCGGCGAAGTGGCGCGCCTCGAACTCACCGACGCGCGCGATCACGCGCGTCGCGGTGCGCAGAATGGAGGTTCGCGCGGTAGAGCGCGCCCGCCGGTCCGTCGAAGCTGATGCCGCCGGGCTCGATGGCCCCGGGCTCCAGACCCAGTGCGGTCATCTCGGCGGCGGTGATCGCCTCTAAACCGGGGGCGGTGATGACGAAGTATGCGGGACTCGGGACTCGGGACTCGGGGACGGACACTACTTTCGCCGCCTCTTGGAGCCGAGCGCCGAGCGGACCGCTCTTCGCCTTCGGCCGCTTCTTCGCCGTCTTCCGCTTCGGGCGCGTGCCGGGCAGATCCAGACTGCGCCAGAGATACCAGGTGGCCACGGTGCGGTGCGGTGCCCAGGCGGCACCGATCGCGTGCATGCGTCGCGCGTTCGGCATCTTGCGCATGCGGTACGCGACCCGCATCGCGAGCTTCACGCCGTAATCGAGATCGGGCAGGATGTCGGGCCGGCCGAGCCGGAACATCAGGAACATTTGCGCCGTCCACGGCCCGATCCCCTTCACCTGCACCAGCGCCGCCATCGCCTCGTCATCCGTCAGCGAATCCATCGTGTGCAGCGGCAGCTCGCCGCTCGCGGCGCGGCGCGCGAGGTCCACAATGTAGCTCGCCTTCTGCGTCGAGAGCCCAGCGGCGCGCAGCTTTCGCACGCGGCGTCTTGAGCACGTCCTCGGGTTCAGGCGCCCGGCCGTCATAGATCGCGATCACGCGATCGTGGATCGTGCGCGCCGCCGCGCCCGCGAGCTGCTGGAAGACGATGCTGCGCAGCAGATACTGGAAGTACGTCGATTCCCGGTGCGGCTCGAGCGTGCACGGGCCCACCTGCTCGATGATCCGTCGCAGTACCGGATCGCTCTCCTTGAGGTGGGTCTCGGCGTCAGCGTGCATCGTTCATCGTGCCTCGGCCATCGTGACTGCACTGGATGTTCATGTCCGTTCGATGCCCGATGCACGCTGCACGATGCTCTCTTGCTCCAGCAGCCGTTTCTTCCGCTCGATCCCCCATCGGTATCCGCCGAGCGCACCGTCCTCGCGGATCACGCGGTGGCACGGGATGACGAGCGACGCCGGATTCGTCGCGCACGCCCGAGCCACGGCGCGAACGGCCGTCGGCTTGCCGATCGCCTTCGCGATCGCGCTGTAGGTGCGGGTGGTGCCGTACGGGATCTGCTGCAGCGCCTGCCACACGCGGCGCTGGAATGCCGTTGCGCGCACGTCGAGCGGCAGATCGAGGTGCGGCTCTTCGCCGCGCAGATGCTTGAGGATCACGGCCACCCAAGGCGCGAGCGCCTTGTCATCGCGCACGCGCTCCGCGCTCGGGGAATTCGTGCGCGAGCGCGCGCTCGAGATCGCTGTCGTCGGAGCCGAGGCTCACGGCGCAGATCCCGCGCGGCGTTGCGGCCACGAGCAGGCGGCCGAGTGGCGACGCCACCACCGCGAAGGCGACCCGCATGCCGGGCGCGCCCGCGCGATACTTGCCCGGCGTCATCCCGAGTTGTTGCGGCGCGCGCTCGTACAACCGGCTGGTGGAGCTCAACCCCGCGTCGAACATCGCGCGCGTGATCCCGTCGCCGACACGGAGCTTCGCGCGCAGCGTGCGCATCCGGCAGGCCTCCGCGTATTGGCGCGGCGTGATGCCGGTGGCGCGCTTGAATGCGCGCTGCAGCCGATGCGGCGCGAGACCCGAGCGCGCGGCGAGCTCCGCGAGCTCCGGCGTATTCTCCGCGTCGCGCTCCATCTCACGGCAGATCGACTCGACGATCTCCAGCTCGTTGAGCACGCCTTCGTCCGGACGGCAGCGGCGGCACGCGCGATAGCCGGCCGCCTCGGCGGCTTCGGCGCGCGGGAAGAACGCGACGTTCTCGCGCCGCGGCTTCCGGCTCGGGCATGAGGGACGGCAATAGATGTGCGTCGAACGCACCGCGTATACGAATGCGCCATCGGCGGCGACATCGCGCGCGATCACGGCGGTCCAGCGCAGGTCTGATTCCACGTCGGGTATGATGCGAGGGGGGAAGATCGCGAGCACGGCGGATGTCATAGTGGCCTCCAGGTTAGGGGCCAATTTGGGCCGTGCCGTGTATTCAATCTATCCGATTCCGGACGCAAACTGCGGTTCTCGGCGCGAATGCCGAGCGCCTGGCGCCGGGACCGGCTACTTTCTTGGTCCACCCCCAGGGCAACATTCGAACGGGAGTCAACATGTCAGTTCGCACATTCGTGAAGGGGAAGTCCCGCCATGCGGCCGCGCTCGGCGCGGCACTCCTGGTGGTGGGTACGCTCGCCGCGGCACGCAGCGTGGCAAAGGAATCCGGCGCATTCGTAGTTACCATCGGCACCGACACGATCGCCGTCGAGCAGTACACCGTCGTGGACGGTGTGCGGAAAGGCACGAGCGTCGTCCGTTCGACGATGACCGCCACACGCGAGTACGCACTCACGCTCGATAAGGCCGGCAATCTCGCGGCGTACGAAATATCAGCCTTCGGACCCGGCTCCGGTCCCGATCGGAAGGTATTAGTGCACGCGACGATGACGCCGATGGGCAACGCGATCCATGAAGTCGCGCAGAGCGACAGCACGCGCACGATGCACATCGTGACGCCACCCACGACGCTTCCCTACATGAATCTCGGCTTCGGCATGTGGGAGGTGGCGGTGATGCGTGCGGTGAAGGGCGGTAAGGACTCCACCGAGATCCCCCAGCTCTTCGTGTCGGACACTGCTCACTACACCACGGTGATCAAGCGTGTTGGAAAGGACTCTGTCACGATCTTCAGCGTATTCGGTCTGGCGCGCGCCAAAATCGATGCCGAGGGGCACATTCTCGGCTACTTCGCGCCCGGTTCGACGCAGCAGGTGGTCGTGAAGCGCCTCGCCGACTACGATGTTGCCGGGTTCGCCGCGCGCTACGCGAGCCGTCCGCTCGGGCAGCTCTCGCCGGCCGACACCGTTCGCGGCACCATCGGCGGCGCGAATCTCAGCGTCGCATACAGCCAGCCGAGCGTGCGCGGGCGCGTGATCTTCGGCGATGTCGTACCGTGGAACGTGGTGTGGCGTGCCGGCGCGAACGCCGCGACGACGTTCACCACGAGCAAGGACATCTCGATGGGCGGCGCTGCGGTGCCGGCCGGCGAGTACACGCTGTTCATGGTGCCGAACTCGACGTCGTGGAAGCTCGTGATCAGTAAGAAGACCAAGGAGTGGGGCACCGAGTACGATCCCACCATGGATCTCGCGCGCGTGGACATGACCGTGGCCACGCTGCCCGCCGCGGTGGAGATGCTCAAATACAGCTTCACGCCCGCGGGGCTGACACTCTCATGGGATAAGACCGCGGTGTCTGTCCCGATCCATTAACTGCGCGTGTAGGCCTTAGTACCGCTGAAACAGCGCGTCTAGCAACTGAGCGTATAGTACGGCAGGGCGGAAGTAGGTACGACGCCCACTCCCGCCCTGCAGTACTATACGCTCAGTTGCTAGACGCGCTGTTTCAGTGGTACTTGTCGCCACACGCGCAGTTGAATCGGTCGTAGACTCTCACATTAGTAGGCATGCGCAAACTCGTCGCGTATTTCCTGCGGGGCCTGATCGTCACGGCACCCGTGGCGCTCACGCTCTACATCGGCTGGACCGCGTTCCATTTCATCGACGGCTGGCTGCGCATCCCGCTGCCGGGCGTGGGATTCGCGATCACGATCGCGGCGATCACGCTCATCGGATTCATCGCGTCGAACATCTTCGCACGGCAGGCGCTCGCGATGTTCGAAGAGCTGATGCGCAAGCTGCCGTTCGTGCGGCTGCTCTATTCGAGCAGCAAAGACCTGCTCAGCGCGTTCGTGGGCGAGAAGCGGCGATTCGATAAGCCCGTGCTCGTGCAGTTGCAGCCCGATGGTGTGGTAATGGCGATCGGCTTCGTGACGAGCGAGTCGATGACCGACTTCGGCCTCGCCGACCATGTCGCGGTGTATCTCCCCGAGAGCTACAACTTCGCCGGCAATCTGTTCGTGGTGCCGCGGTCACGCGTGCGCCGCATCGAGCTCGAGAGCGCGGATGTCATGGCCTTCATCGTCTCCGGTGGCGTGACGCAGAAGCACGAACTTCCACCCGCTCCGTCCGCGCCGCCGGACCGAACCTAGGGCGCCGGCGCCTCGAGTGAGCTGGCCATCAACTCCAGGTCGAGCGCCTCTTTCCGCACGCGGAGATCGTAGTAGAGCACCGTGACGGTCGCCGGAATGATCGGCTGCACGAAGAGCAGCAGCGCAGTCTGGATCAGCCGGCGCGAGCGCAGCGAGTTCAGCACCGGAGCCGTCGCGCCGAGCACGCGCACGATCACCTCGGACACCGCGTAGCCCGCGAGGTAGATCACCATCGCGAGCAGCATCGTGACGAAGAGATGCGCCACTTCGCTCTCCGCCAGCGACCAGGTGCGGCCGAACACGCCAAAGGGTGAGCGTCGCTCGGGCTCAAGCATCGCTACGGCTTCGAGGCACACGGTGCGGAATCCGACGTAAATGCCGGGCGCGATGAACAGCACGGTGCCGAGGATCAGGAGGAACCACCGCAGCAGGATCGCGACGATCAGCACGGGCGAGCGCGCGAGCATCCGCTGGAACGCGGACCCGAGTCGCAGCGCGCGGCCGAGATACACCTCGGACATCGCCGCGACCACCGCCGCGGTCGCGAGTCCGCCGATCAGGAGGTTGACCACGGCGAGGATGCTGAACGTCCGGTAATGATCCGCCGCCATCCCCTGCGGCGTGCCGACCGCGTCGAAATTGAGCGCCCAGTACGCGACGGCGGGCAGCGTGATCAACGCGTTGAGCGCGACCCAACTGCCGAGGTGTCCGGACGCCAGGCGGATCGCGGCGTCGACGGCCTCGGTGGGCGTGCGCGGGCGGAGTGTGGTGTCGGTCATGACTCGCTCAGACCTCGGGCGCGACGTCGCCGAGTCCCTGCGCCATCATCTCGACATCGAGTCCTTCGTGGCGGACGCGCAGATCGTAGTAGAGCGCCACGAAGACCATCTCGAAGAACGGGAAGAAGAGTGCGAGCACCGCGTAGTACAGGATCGAACCGGCGGCCGTCGCACGCGCCCCGAACGCCAGCGATCCAGACATGAGGAAGATCGCGATGAAGGCGACGCCGATATAGATGCACATGATGATGATCGCGAGAACGAATATGTGCCACGCGTTGTCGCGGCTCAGCGCCCACACTCGCCGCAGCGTCTGTCCGGGATCGCCATCCTCAAGCACCGTCACCATTGGCAGCGGCAGCCAGCGGATCGCGAGGTAGATGCCGGGGATGATGAGCAGGATCATTCCCAGGATGACGCCGATATAGAGCACGAAGCCCAGAAGAATGAGTGGCAGCGTCCGCATTGCGGCCCGTCGCAGCGCGATGCCCGCGCGCACCGGTTCGCCCAGATACGCCTGTGAGGCGCCGACCATCACCGCGTTCTGCGCCACGATGTAGAACACGGCGGACGCGAGACTGATGAGGACCGTCAGGCCGTCGAGAGCATTCGGCGCCATGGCACCGCCCGGGAGGGAGCGCGCACTCGTGAACGCCGCGACCGCCGCGAGCGGGAGCATCGCAGCGACCGAAAGCGTGACGAGCGCCGGATAATTCCGGCGCAAGATCTGCAGCGACACATCGATGATCTCGCTCGCGGAACGTGGGCGGAGCACGACCTGTGTCACGGGAGCCCTCGGGCGGCTGCGGGTCGCCTGAATGTGCCCGCCAGCGCCGCGAGCGCAAGCCGCGCGGAACCTTTTCGCCCGTCATAGGCTTCGAAGACTGTCCCGATCCCACTTGCAGATGCCGAGCGACCCCTCCGCCCCCGAACCCTCGTCGATCGACCGCGTGTTGCGGACGTTTCGTGCGCTCGGCCGCGAGGACAAGATGGCGGCGCTCGTCTCGTGGTCGAAGCGGCTCGAGCCACTCCCGGAACGGTTCGTGGCGCTCGACCGCACGAACTTCACCGTGCCCGAGTGCCAGACACGCGTTGACATATTTCCGGAGCTGCACGATGGCCTGCTCCACTTCTACGCCGACGTGAACGTGCGGCAGTCGCCCACGATCGCCGCGTTCCTGGCGATCGTCTTCTCGGCGGTGAACGACCAGCCGCCGGCCGCGACGCTGTCGATCCCGGCCGACTTCGTTCGTACTATGATGGACAACATCGGACTCGGCTCGCGCGAGGTCGGCCTATCGGCCATCCTCGCGCGACTGCAGCAGTTCGCGCGGCAGGCCGGCGCCGCGCCCCGCACCGCCCCTTCCACTCCGTGAGGCACGACCATGGCTGAATCCACCCAGAATTTCTCGAATCACACCCGCTTCCGCTGGATGTATCACTTCACATCGCTGCCCATTCTGTTCATCAACGCGATCGTGTTCATCGTGATCGCGATCAAGGATCCAACCGGGATGAACCTCTGGATGGCCGTGGTGTTCATCGCGCTCTTCATGTTGGCGTTCGACGTCCGGGGTCAGGTCGTGACGGTACAGGACCGCGTGATCCGTCACGAGATGCGGACGCGCCTCGAGCGCGTCCTCGGCGCCGGCGCGCGCGAGAAGATCATGAAGCTCACGCACGCGCAGCTGATCGGTCTCCGCTTCGCCTCGGATGCCGAACTCCCAGCGCTGGTGGACCGCACGCTCGGCGGCGAATTGCCGGACCGAAAGACCATCAAGCAGGCCGTCCAGAACTGGCAGGCGGATACGTTGCGGGCTTAACTACGCGGGAAGCGGGAAGCGGGAAGCGCCGCGGGGTGCGAGAACAACCGGGAAGCCATCGCTTCCCGTTCAGTTCTCGCGGCGCTTCCCGCTTCCCGCTTCCCGCGTAGTTGCATCACCCGTGCACAAGCCGCAGAATTGCGCATGGCTTCATCGAGAGATTCTCTGCTCCGGCGCACGTGGGACAACATCCTGCTGCGCACATTCCTCTACTACATCTTCGTTGCGCTCACCGTGTACGTCACCTGGCGTACGATGCCGGATTCGTGGCACGGTTACTTCGCGAAGTCGATCACGGAATTGACCGGAGGAGGCGGCCAGGGGCGCGCCGGCGTGTCGAAGAGCGTGGACCTCACCACCGGGAGCGCGGCTGGACAGTCGGATGAGTCGGGGCTCGCGATCTCGGCGTCGCTCGCGATCGTCGCGGCGTTCCTGCTCTCCCTACCCGTCGCGTGGTGCTACATCCTCACGCGGCATAAGAAGGGCTATCAACAGGCGCTCGCGCAGGTGATCATCGTATTGCCGGTGGTGGACGCCGGGATCGTGGTGCTGGTGAAGAACTCGCTCGCTCTTGCGTTCAGCCTCGCCGGCATCGTCGCCGCCGTGCGCTTCCGCAACACGCTCGAGGACAGCAAGGACGCCGTGTATATCCTCGTGGGCGCCGCGATTGGCCTCGCGTGCGGCGTGCAAGTGCCGGTGGCGATGGTGCTCTCTATCGCGTTCAATCTCGTCACGGTGCTCCTCTGGTCCACGGACTTCGGCCGCGAGCCCGCGGCGCTCGGAGGCTCGCTCGCCGAGGACCGGCTCTCGCGCACGCGCGAACAGGTGAGTCACACGCAGAGCTTCGTCGCGGTGGTGGACGACGAGATCCTGAAGGCGATGTCGCCGTCGCAGCTCGACGCGCTCGCCGACCGCGCGTGGCGCCGCGCGAAGAAGCTCACCAAGGACCTCGGCTTCGGGAAGAAAGAAGCCGAGCCCATGTTCGATCATCTGCTGCGGGTGCACACCCGCGACCCGGAGGGAGTCCGCTTGATCGTCGAGCCGATCCTGCGCAGCCGGCTCTCCCATTGGCGCTTCGGCGACGTTGTGCATGAATCGCCGACCGAACATGTGGTTGAGTATCCGTTCCACCTCGGAGAGCAGGGGAACGCCGCGGAGCTCCTCGGCGAGATCCAGCGCGCGGCGGGCGACATCGTGGAGCGCGTTGAACTCGTCTAGGCGGGCCATTGCAGCCGCGCTCTTCGCGGCGGCGTGCGCGGGCGTTTCGTCCGTCGGCGCCCAGGATGCGGCGGCCCCCGTGGAGCCGGCCAAGCCCACGAAGTTATTCTCGAGCGACTCGGTATTCTCGATCACGATCGCGAGCGACATCAAGAAATACATGGCCACGCGCGACAGCACCGCGCCGTGGATCCCGGGCCGGCTCATCACCGGCGCCGATACGCTGCGCATCGGCCTCCGCCCGCGCGGGCATTACCGCCGCAAGGCCAGCACGTGCGAGTTCCCGCCGGTGTCCGTCAAGTTCGAGAAGGACGTGAAGGGCACCGTGTTCGCCAAGCAGAAGAAGCTGAAGCTCGTCACCACCTGCTGGCCGGGGCGCGCGGACTACGAGGGATACATCCCGCAGGAGTATCTGCTCTATCGCGTGTACGATCTCCTGACGCCGCTCAGCTTCCGCGCGCGATTCGTGAACATCACGTACGCCGACACCGCGCATCCCGATCGCGCGCCGATCGTCACGCGAGGCTTCTTCCTCGAGGACCACGGCGATATGGCGGCGCGCAACGCCGCCTCCTCGGTCTCGGCCAAGAACGCCGGGCGCGATGATTTCGATCCGGCGGTGCTCGGGCTCATGTCACTCTTCCAGTACATGATCGCGAACACCGATTGGAGCCTGGCGGCGATGCACAACACGCGCTTCGTCGGCACCGCCGGAACGTTCCCGGTGGTCTACTATCCGGTGGCCTACGATTTCGACTGGAGTGGCGCGGTGAATGCGCGCTATGCAACGCCCGACAAGTCGCTCCCGATCCACTCGGTGCGCAATCGCCTCTGGACCAGTTACTGCTTCACGCCCGCGGAGCTCGCCGGTGCGATCAAGATCTTCAACGACCGCCGGCCGGCGATCACGGCGCTGTACACGGGCAATCCGCTGCTCGAGCCGGCCGCGGCGCAGAGCACGCTCGCCTACTTCGATGAGTTCTACCAGATCATCAACGATCCGGGGAAACTCGCGAAGGAAGTGAAGCGGCACTGCGAGGGCTGAGCGCCGCTCGCGCTACGCGCCCAGGCGCGCCGAGAGCGCGTCCAGCGTCGATTCGATCCGCGCGAGCCTGTCACGCACCGCCTTCTGGTGGTCCTCGGCGGTGGTGGGATGCTTGAGCACGAACGTGAGCGCGCCTCCCACCTCGATGCGAGCGCATGACACGTGCGCCAGGTCGTCGATGCCCTGGAGCCGCGCGCGCGATTCCAGTTCGTTCTGCGTGATCAATTCCCTGTTCATGTTCTCCTGGAGCACTCTCCCCTCGCGCACGAGCACGAGTGACTCGCCCTCGACGTAGCGATCGAGCTTCGGGTGGGAGAACAGGAATCGCACCACGAGATAGTTCACGGCCAGCAGGATCGCCGCGCCGGTGAGGCCGCCCACGAGCGAGTTGTCGGGGCCGATGATCGCGTTCTGGAGCGTGTTCGAGAGCACCAGGAGCACCACGAGATCGAACGGGTTGAGCATGCCGAGTTCGCGTTTGCCTCCGAGTCGCAGTCCGATGAGCAGGAACGCGTACACGATGAGCGTGCGGAGGAGTTTCTCGAGGAACGAGATGTCGTGGGACGTGAACAGTTGCACGATGTCATGCATGGCGCGGCTCCTCGGGATCCGGTCGGGTGGGTTCGGATGTGCGCGCGGCGCGCGCACTCTCATTCTATCGTAGGCGCCGCGCGCGCGTAAACCATCTCGGGAGAGCGTGGTGTCCAACCGGCTGAGCGCACGGATCGCCGTGCGTCACCCGAATGGAGATCCGTATGCGATCCACCCTCCTGCGCCGCCATGCCGCGGCGCGCCGCACCGCGGCCTCCGCCCATGGCATCGCGCGTACCGCGCGCCTGGGCAGCCGCGCCGGCTATGTCGAGTTCACCGCCTTCGAGAATACGTCCGCCGCGCGCCTCGCGATGGCCGCCGTGATCCGCCGGCTCGCCGGCGTCCGCGCCATGATCATCGACCTCCGCCGCCATCGCGGCGGTGACGAATCCATGGCGAGCTTCCTGACCAGCTTCTTCTTCGCAACGGAGCCGATGGCGAAGGAACGGTTCACCGCGTCGCCGCTCCCCGATATGGACGCATCGACGGTCGCGCGCGTGATCACCGCGCCGCTGGACGTGCTCGTGAGTTCCGAGACGAGTCCGCTCGCGCTCGCTTTCGCGAACAATCTCGAACGCCTCGGCCGCGCCCGTGTCGTGGGACCCAGTACACGCCATCGCCGCAGCGCCTGAGGGTTAGTCGCGGGTCTCTGGTAACAAACAGCTTTGACAGGATGAACATGATGGAGATGATGAACGAGTCGTTCATCATCTCCATCACGTTCATCCTGTCAAAGCTGTTTCTACCCAGACGCTAAGAGTACGTTATCCGTATGCCCATCGCGATCAGCGGCTTGCACCACGTCACGGCGATCTCCGGGTCGCCGCAGGGGACCGTGGATTTCTATGCCGGTACGCTCGGCATGCGGCTCGTGAAGCGCACCGTGAATTTCGACGACCCCGGTACGTATCACCTGTATTTCGGCGACGAGACCGGCGCGCCGAGCACGCTCGTGACGTTCTTCCCATGGGGCGATGCGAGCCGCGGCCGCGGCGGCACCGGGCAAGTGAACGTCATCTCCCTCTCCATTCCGCAGGGATCCCTCGGGTGGTGGCTCGAACGGCTCGTCGCGCGCGGTGTCCCGCACGAGGGGCCGCTGAAGCGCTTCGGCGAGCAGGTGGTCACGTTCCGCGATCGGGATGGCATCGCGCTCGAGCTCGTCGCGCATCCGCGCGCCGCGGAGCGCGCGGCCTGGTCGTTCGACGGGAGCACCGTGCCCGCGGAGCACGCGATCCGTGGGATGCACGCGGTCACGCTGTGGGTGGACGCGATCGCTCCCAGCGCCGCGCTCCTCACGGCGACGATGGGGTTCCGTGCCGGTGGCAGCGAGGGCGCCACGCAGCGATTCGTGACGGGCAGCGGCGGGCCCGGCGCGATCGTCGACGTGCGCGAAACGCACGGATTCCCCAAGGGCGTGATGGGCATCGGAACCGTGCATCACGTCGCGTGGCGCGTGCCCGGTGACGACGCAGAGTTGGCGTCGCGCGCCGAGCTCATGGACGCCGGCGCACACGTGACGCCGGTGCGCGACCGCCAGTATTTCCATTCGATCTATTTCCACGAACCGGGTGGCGTGCTCTTCGAGATCGCGACCGATATCCCGGGCTTCCTGATCGATGAGCCACGCGCGACGCTCGGAAGCGCGCTCAAGCTCCCCCCGTGGCTCGAATCGGCGCGCGCGACCATCGAACCGTCGCTGCCTCCGCTGCACGCGCCGTGAGCACGGCGGATCTCGGCTACATCCATCGTTATGAGCCGGCGGCCGCGACGGGCGCGCCGACATTGCTCCTGCTCCACGGCACGGGCGCCGACGAGAATGATCTGATCCCGCTGGGCCGCCTGCTGGCGCCCGGCGCCGCACTGCTGAGTCCACGCGGCAACGTGAGCGAAGGGGGTGCCGCACGATTCTTCCGCCGGCTGGCTGAAGGCGTGTTCGATCACGACGACGTCGAACGCCGCGCACGCGAGGTCTCGGCGTTCCTGCAGGCGGCCGCGACGCACTACGGGTTCGACGCGAAGTCCGTGATCGCCGCCGGATTCTCGAACGGCGCGAACATGATCGGCGCGATGTTGTTGCTCGAGGGCCCGGTATTCGCCGGCGCGGCGATGTTCCGCGCGCAGATCGTCACGCGGACATCGGGCATCGGGCATCGTGCGTCGGCGCTCCCGGGAACTCCCGTGTTCCTCGCGGCAGGGCTGAGCGATCAGCTCGTGCCGCCCGAAGAGACGGACAAGCTCGCGACCGCGCTGCGCGAGGCGGGCGCCAATGTCACACTGCGATGGGATCACGCCGGCCACACGCTCACGCGCGGGGACATCGACGCGGCACGCGAGTGGCTGGCCGGCGTGGCGACCGCCGGATAGCTTCCGCCGCCATGAAGACATTCGCACCATGCGCCATCGCGCTCGCCGCATTGCTCGCCGCCGCGTCCGCTCAGCGCGCAGCGCATCCCCGTCCCCGACGCCGCGGCGCGCGCGTCGCAGAACAAACTCATCGATGCCGCTCTCGCCGACAGTTCGGCGTGGGAACGGCTCGCATTGCTCGCCGACACATTCGGCAATCGGCCGAGCGGTTCGGCGCGCCTGGAACACGCCATCGACTGGATGGTGGAACAGATGAAGGCCGACGGTCTCGAGAACGTGCACACGGAAGCCGTGATGGTGCCGGTGTGGGACCGCGGCGCCGAGAGCGCGGTGCTGATCTCGCCGCGTCGCGATACGCTGCACATGCTGGGACTGGGGCGCAGCATCGGCACGCCGGCCGGCGGCATCACCGCGCCGGTGATCGTGGTGAACGATTTCGAGGACCTGCGCGCGCACGCGCACGATGTGGCCGGCAAGATCGTGCTCTTCGATTTCCCATTCCCCACCGGCGAGCCCGCGTTCGAGGCGTACGGCGCCGCCGTGCAATACCGCGGATCGGGCCCGGATTCCGCCATGCAGTTCGGCGCGGTCGCGGTGCTCGTGCGCTCGGTGACGCCAATGTCGCTCCGCACGCCGCACACCGGCGCGCTGCACTACGGCGACAGCACCAAACGCATCCCCGCCGCCGCGATCACGGTGGAAGACGCGATGATGCTGCACCGCATGCAGAAGCGCGGCGAGAAACTGCTGGTCACGCTCACGATGGGCGCGCGGAATTTGCCCCTCGCACCATCGCGGAACGTCGTAGGCGAAGTGCGCGGCTCCGAGCGGCCGAACGAGGTGATCGTCGTGGGCGGGCACATCGATTCGTGGGATGTGGGCCAGGGCGCGATGGATGACGGCGCCGGCAGCGTCGTGGCGTGGCAGGCCGTGAAGCTCATCAAGAAGCTCGGCTTGCACCCGCGCCGCACGGTGCGCGTCGTGCTCTGGACGAATGAAGAGAGCGGACTTGCCGGCGGCCGCGCCTATGCCGACGCGCACAAGGCTGAAGTGAAGGATATCGTGCTCGCGATGGAGAGCGACAACGGCGCGTTCACGCCGCACGGCGTATTCGTGTCGGGCTCCGACACGGTGATCGCGGCGATCAAGACCGTGATCTCGCCACTCGAGCGCATTGGCGTGACCACGGTGCGCAAAGGCGAGTCGGAGGCCGACGAAGGTCCGCTCAACGCACTCGGCGTTCCCGCCCTCTCGCTCGACACCGACGACTCGAAATACTTCTGGTACCATCACACGTACGCGGATACTCCGGACAAGCTCGATCCGCGACAGATGGCGATGTGCTCCGCGGTGATCGCGGTAGTGGCCTTCGGGGCTGCCTACTGATCAGAGGCGTTTGTAGGCCTTGGTACCACTGAAACAGCGCGTATAGCAACTGAGCGTATGGTACTGCTCGGCGCGAGTGGGGCTCCAACTCACGCCCTGTGGTACCATACGCTCAGTTGCTATACGCGCCGTTCCAGCGGTACTAAGGCCTACACGCGCACATAGCGCTTCACGATCCTGTACATGATCGGCCCCAACGCCGCCGCCGCGAGCGCGCCGATCACCGCCGGGAATCCGAATTCCCCGTCTTGCATCTCCAGCGCGACGACGACGATCAGCATCACCATCGGGATCACCGCCAGCACCGTCACCCCCGCCGTGCCGGTGCGGATTCGGAATGCGCCTCGAAGTTCCGGCTCGCGGATGCGCAGGCGGATCAGCGCGCCGAATTCCAGGAAGAGCGCCAGCGCGTAGAGCAGCACATCCGCGACGACGAGTCCCTGGAGCGATGCGAGCGCGAACACCGAATAGCACACGGCGCTCGCGAGCACGGCGTTCCGCGGAGTCCCGCGTGCGTCGGTGCGTGCGAGGAATCGCGGCAATAGTCCGTCATCCGCCATGGCGAGCGGCACGCGTGAATACGCCAATAGCAGCGCATTGAACAGCGCGAGCGCGCTCACCAATCCCGCAAGCGCGATCCACGTCGCGAGCATCGGCCCGAGCGCACCTGCCGACGCGCGCGCGATCTCGGGCCAGCCGCCCTCGGTCCACGTCGTCCAGTCGCTCGCGCCGAGCGTCGCGGTGAGCGGGATGAGATACCCGAGCATCACTAGCGGCAGCCCGAACATCAGCGCGCGCGGATAGCTGCGCGTCGCGTCCACCACTTCGCCTTGCACCGTGCTCGCATTGTCCCAGCCGGTGTAATTCCAGAGTGCGAGCGATAATCCGACACCGATCGCACCCATCGTCCCATGTTCGCCCTTCGCGAACGGCGCCCACGGCACGTGCGAGATATGCGGCACCGCGGCGGCGGCGAGCACGAAGAAGCCGAGCACGATGAACGATCCCGCCACGATGGACACGCGCCCCACGAACCGCGCGCCCGCGAGGTTCATCGCGGTGGGCAGCCAGATCACCGCCAGTGACACCGCCCAGCGCGCCTCGACGCCGAGTCCTGGCACGAAATACGCGAGGTACTGATTGAAGAGCACCGGGTACAGCGCCATGTCCACGAGCGAATACATCCACGTGAGCCAGCCGTTCTGGAACGCCCAGAACGGACCGAATGCGCGGCGCACCCATTTGTAGTAGCCGCCCTCTTCCGGCAGCATGCTCGCCAGCTCGCCGATGATGAGCACTTCGGGCAGCGACCAGAACAGCGGCACCGCGACGAGCACGAGCAGCGCGAGCCCCGGTCCGACGCTCGCGACGAGCGTTTCCGTGGTGAACGCGCCGCCCGACGTGCAGAAGAAGAGGACGAAGACGAGCGCGAGCGTGCCGAGCGTGCGCTGGAGCTTCATGCCGCGCGCAGGGCCGCCGAACTAGCGGGCAACCGGCAGCCCGCGCGGCGGTTCCGTTGTGAGTTGTGCGCCGAACAGGCACGCGTCGCGGCCGTCGGCATCGCCGGTGATGACGTCGCACATCGGTTTGCGGTCATCGAGCGAATTCCGCAGCACCGCGATCTCCTCGCCCACGCTCGCGTAGCACTTGAGCCGGTTCGCGCGGCCGGGCACGACCTTGCAGAAGGAGATCCCATCCTCCGATTTCGCGGTCACGTCGATGAAATTCTTGACGACGCCTTCATAGCACCACGGCTGGTAGCGCGCGCTGCCGCGTGAGCACAGGCGGATCGCATCGCCGTGATCCTGGATCGTGCCGCCGCTGATGCTCGTTCCGAGCCCTTGGTAACATTCCGGGCGCCACGCTTCCGGCGCCTTGTCGCACGCGTCGAACGTCTTCTGCCAGTCGCCCTCGAACAGGTAGAGCATCACCGCCGGCTGCATCTGCCAACAATCGTTCTGATAGCGCTCGCCCAACGCCGAGCACGGGAAATTGGGATCGGCGCGGTCGATCATCTTGAACTTCGCCGGCGGCGCTCCGTGCGCATCCATCGGCATGTTCATGTGCATGCCATCATCGTCCTTGTGCATCACCATGTTCGCCATGCTCGGGTCGGTCGCGAACACGATGTTCTCCATGAACGCGCCGCCATAGCAGGATTTCTGGTCCCACTCCTCGGCCAGCAGGTCGCAGCCTTTCAGCGCGCGCGGCAGGTCGTGGTCGTAGAACATCGTGAGGCCGTGGCCCATCCCGTGCACGCACTGGAAACGCAGCCAGCGGTCGGCGGTCGCCGCGGTGTATTCGCGGCACGCGGCCGTCACCTCGGGCGCGCCCACGTTCGGGAAGCTCATGAGGTACGTCTGGATCACGCCGTGGTAGCAGCCGGACTGCAGGATCTCGGTGCAGCTCTTGAACGACGAAGAGAAATCACCGGACGCCTGGAAGGTCTTGATCCCGATCATGTGCGCGTAGTCGTGGCCGGTGAATGCCACGTCGCGATCCAGCGCGATGAGGCGGTGCAGCGATCCCATCGCGAAACGCGTGCCGCGCTGCTCTCGCAGCGCCAGGACCTGTGGGCCGTAGCACTGCTCCTTCTTCGTCTTCTCGATCGTGCCGCAGCGCGCGAAGAGCGTGTCGGCGATCGCGAGCGTGTCCCCGTCCGGGAACTTCGGCCCGCGCATGGCGTGCATGCGCGCCTCCAACGCCCGCACACGCGCGCGCGTACTCGGCTGCGCGAAAGAGCCGGCCATGAAGGCCGCGAGAAAAATGAGCCCCGCGATGACTACGAGTTTCCTATTCACCATTCATTCCCGATTCCCGATTCCCGCTTCCCGCTTCCCGAGTAGTTAGGATAGCGCCCTCGCCGCACCCGTCGTAAGATTCGCGCCGACATCACCCGCGCCACGGAGTCCCACCATGCCCGCTGTCACTACGCGCCGCGCCTTCGCCGCGCTCGCGTTCCTCGCCGCCGCCGCCGTCCCGGCCGCCACCCAATCCAAGGCCGATTCGGCACGCCCCGCTTACGATCCAGCGCTCCGCGGACTCACCTGGCGGCTCGTCGGCCCCTTCCGTGGAGGACGAGCGGTGGCCGTCGTGGGACACCCGACCCGCCGACAGGAATTCTACTTCGGCGCCGTAGATGGCGGCGTCTGGCGCACGACGAACGCCGGCCAAAGCTGGACCAATATCACCGATGGGAAGTCCACGATCGCTTCCGTCGGCGCGATCGCGATCGCACCGAGCGACCCGAATGTGATCTGGGTGGGCACCGGCGAGACCGACTGGCGTGAGGACCTCACGCACGGGAACGGAGTGTGGCGGTCCACCGACCGCGGCGAGACGTGGCAACACCTCGGCCTCGATGACACGCGCCACATTGGCGTGATCGCCGTGCACCCGCGCAATCCGGACGTCGCGTACGTGGCGGCGATGGGCCACGCCTTCGGGCCGAACGCGATGCGCGGCGTCTTCCGTACGACGGACGGCGGCCGCACCTGGCAGAAGGTGCTCTACCTCGACGAGAACACCGGCGCGATCGATCTGAACATGGACCCGTCGAACCCGCGCATCCTGTACGCCTCGATGTGGCGCGCGCGCCGCACGCCGTGGGGCCTCGACGCCGGCGGCGGCAAGAGCGGCCTCTGGAAATCCATGGACGGCGGCGACACCTGGAAAGAGCTCTCCTCACGACCGGGCCTTCCGTCCACGCCGCTCGGGCGCATCGGCGTGAGCGTGTCGCCCGCGCAGCCGAACCGTGTGTACGCCAGCGTCGAAGCACCGGACAGTTCGGGCGGGATCTTCCGGTCCGAGGATGCGGGCGCCACGTGGAAGCGCGTGAACAGCGACCAGGGCTTCCGCGTGCGCGCGTGGTACTACTCCCTGCTCACCGCCGATCCGAGCGACGCGAACACCGTGTACGTCATGAACCTCAGCGTCATGCGGTCCATCGACGGCGGCAAGACGTTCCAGCGCGTGCGCGTGCCGCACGGCGACACGCACATCATGTGGATCGATCCGAACGATCACAACCGCATGATCAACGGCAACGACGGCGGCGCGCAGATCAGCATGGATCAGGGCGCCACGTGGTCGAGCGTCTACACGCAGCCCACCGCGCAGTTCTATCACGTGCTCACCGACGATCAATTCCCGTACCGCGTGTATGGCTCGCAGCAGGACAATTCTTCGGTCTCGATCGCGAGCATGTCCGACAACGGCGCGATCGGCATCCGCGACTTCTGGCCGGTGGGCGGCGGCGAGAGCGGCTACATCGCGGTGAAGGCGGGCGAACCGAACATCGTGATCGGCTCGAGCTACATGGGCACCATCACGCGCTACGACCACCTCACGAAACAGACGCAGGACATCTCGCTCGGCGTGAACAACTGGGATGGCTACGCCGTGAAGGACGTGCCGTACCGCTTCGCGTGGACGTTCCCGATCGTGTACTCGCCGCACGACAACAAGCGGCTCTACGTCGGCGCGCAGAGAGTGTTCCTTACGACGGACGAAGGGCAGACGTGGAAGGCGATCAGCCCCGACCTCACCCTGCACGATCCCGCCACCATGGGACCGTCGGGCGGCCCGATCACGTACGACATGACGGGCACCGAGTGGTATGCCACGGTGTTCACCTTCGCCGAATCGCCGGTGAAGGCGGGCGTGCTCTGGGCGGGCTCGGACGACGGTCTGCTCAACGTCTCCAAGGACGCCGGCGCGACGTGGACGAACGTCACGCCGCCGAACCTCGGCAAGTACGCGAAGATGAACATCGTGGAGCCGTCGCACTTCGATGCGGGCGCCGCGTACCTCGCGGTGATCCGCAATCAGCAGGACGATTTCCATCCGTACCTGCTCAAGACCACCGACTACGGCAAGACATGGACCCGGATCACGAATGGCATCCCGGACAACGATTTCACGCGCACGATCCGCGAGGATCCGGTGCGCCGCGGCCTGCTCTTCGCCGGCACCGAGAGCGCCGTGTACGTCTCCTTCGACGACGGCGCGCACTGGCAGTCGCTGCAGCTCAACTTGCCGAATACCTCGATGCGCGACCTCACGATCCACGGCGCCGACTTGCTCGTCGCCACGCACGGCCGTTCGTTCTGGTCGCTGGACGACATCACGCCGCTGCGGCAGATCGCCGACTCCGTGCGCAAATCGAATCTGTTCGTGTTCGCGCCCCCGCCGGCGCAGCGATATGCGGGCGGCCGCGGGCGCGGCGAGAATGTCGCGACGAACCCGCCCACCGGGCTCATCCTCGACTACTGGCTGAAGTCCCAGCCAACGGGGACGGTCACGCTCAGCCTCTTCGATTCCGCGGGCACGCTCATCCGCAGCTTCAAGAGCGACAAGCCCAAGACCGACAGCGGCGTGACGGATAGCGCCGTGATCGCGCGACTCTCCTACCGGCAGCGCGAGCAGAACGATAGCGTCTTCTATGAGCCGGGTGATTCGGTGGTGCCCGCGCGCGCGGGCGCGAACCGGTTCAACTGGGACCTCAAGTATCCCGGCGCGAAGCATCTCGACGACATCGTCGATGATGAAGGATTCGTCGATGGTCCGCCGGCGGTGCCCGGCCGCTACTCGGTGCGGATCGTCGCCGGCAAGGACAGCATGACGCGTACGTTCACCGTGATCGGCGACCCGCGCCTCAAGACGACGCCCGCCGGATATGCCGGACAGTTCATCTTCTCGATGAAAGTGCATGATGCGATCGACTCGGTGAGCAGCACGGTGACGGCGATCCAGAGCATCCAGCGGCAGCTCGACGAGCGCACGTCGCAGACCGCGTCGCAGCCGTACGCGACGCGCGTGGCCGACGCCGCGAAGGCGCTGCGCGCGAAACTCGAAGCCGTGCGCGGCGACCTCGCCGAAGTGAACTCGCACGCGGACGAGATCACGCTCGTGTACCCGGTGCGGATCTACAATCAGCTGCTCACGCTCAATGCCATGATTCAGGGCTCCGACGACCCGCCCACCGTCGGGATGACCACGTCCCTCGACGATCTGGTGAAGCAGACGCGCGCGCAGCAGGCGATCCTGAAGACCCTGACAGACAAGGATCTCGCGGCGTTCAACGCGATGATGGTGGAGCTGAAGGTGCCGGCGGTCTCGCCGTGACTATGGCGTAGTCAGCCACACCGTCTTCTCGAGCCCCCGCACCATCGCGGCGGGGAGCTCGAGCGCGGCGGGGTCGCGATCGAGGACGGCCCGCGCGATCGCGGCGCGCGCGGCGCCCGCGGCGATCAGGATCACTTCGCGCGCGCGGTTCAGGATCGGCAGCGTCAGCGTGATCCGTTCGGCGGTCTTCTCCGTCGCCGGCGCGCGAACGGGCAGCACCCACCGCTCGTGTTCTTGGAGCGACGTACTTCCCGGGAAGAGCGACGCGATGCTCCCATCCTCACCCACGTTCAGGAGCAGGAGATCGAAGGTCGCGTCGTCCGCGATCGGGAACTCGCGGCGCAGCTCCTTCTCGTAGGTCCGCGCCGCGTCGGCCGCGTCGAGTTCGCCCGTGAGGCGATGCTCGTTGCGCTTCGCGATCGGCACGTGCGACAGCAGCGCACCGGCCGCCATCGCGTAATTGCTCTCGGCGTTGTGCGCCGGCACGCACCGCTCGTCGGCGAAGAACACCGCCGCCTGCGGCCACTGGATGCGGTCGTGATACTCCTCCGCGAGCCGCCGGTAGAGCGACCGCAGCTGTTCGCCGCCCGACAGCACGAGACGGAAGCGCTTGCGGCTGTACACCGCCGCGCGCGCCGCGTGCGCGATGCGCTCCGCCGCGCCGAGCGACAGCGTCTCGAACGAAGCGAACGTCTCGAGCTGTGGCGCGCTATCGTCGGCCATGAACTACTCGGGAAGCGGGAAGCGGGAAGCGTTCACGACGCACCACTCACTGGGGACGCCGTTGCAGTTCAAAGTGGTCATGCCATCACTGTTGACTGTAGACTGTGAGCTGTTGACTGTCGACTCAGCGGCCCGCTCTCAGTACCTCCAGCTGGTAACATCTGCTCCGGCAGGCGCCGTCGCCGTCCAGTGCTTCGCCATCATCGGAATGAACCGCGAATCGTAGGTCAACCGTGACACCGCGTTCGACACCGAGTGATCCCCGCTCCAGCAATGTTCATCCCGCGATCCATAATCGAACTTCGCGCCCGACGCCGGGTCTTTCACGTTCGCGAGCAGATCCTGCGCGTAATACACCGCGTCGTTCAGGAAGAAATTGTCGGACAGTCCCGACATTGATGTTGATCTTCCCCTTGAGCTTCGGGCCGAGCGTCTTCCAGTCGCGCCGCATGATGTTCACGAGATCGTAGTGCTCCTTCCAGTAGGCGGCCACTTTGGGATCGATCGCGCCCGTGCGCTTGTCATAGATGCGCTGAGGGTAGCCATCGGTTCCCACCGGCGAGAACACGGCCTCCCAGATGTCCCACTGCCCGCCCGATCGTGAGTGCGTACCGAGCACGAGTTCGCGCGTGTTCACCTGCTCCACCGTCGCGCGCGTGCGCCCCAGGAAATCCCGTTCCGCCGGCCGCGGCGTGGTCCGCCACGGCCCGATCGCGAAGAACGCGTTCGGATCGTCGTAAATATCGATCGTCGTGTACGCGTGGAAATCGATCGGGTCGGGACAGTTCGCGTACGTCCCGTTGTAGAGATCGGGATACATCACCTGCGCGCTCAGTGCTTCCCATCCGCCGGTCGAGCCGCCATACGTCGCGCGCGCCCACGGACCCAGTCCACGATACGTCTTCTCGATGAACGGCAGCAGTTCGTAGTTGATCGCGTCGCCGTACGGCCCAAGGTTCTCCGAATTCACCGCGTACGAATCGTCGTAGTACTGGTTCGCGTGCTGGATGCTCACCTTGAGCACGCGCGGGAACTTCGCGGTCTTCGACGTCCACTGCTGGAAGAACTTGTACGCCATCACCTGCTGAAAGCGCTCGTAGCCGAACTTCGTGCACCACGCGCCCTCGTGGCCGTTGGGGCAATGCGATGACGATGCTATCCAAGTTGTACATCGGCAGCGTCGTATCCGGCGGCGTCTCGCGGATCGCGCCGTCGTCATCCTCGAAATGCCCGTGCGAGAGCGCCAGCGGATAGTGCGCGCTGGGGTGCGTATCCCACCCCTCCGGCAATACGACGATCGCACCGAGATACGTGGGCGTTCCCCAGAACTTCGTGAGCTTCTCGCTCAGGAATCGCACGTGCTTCACGTACTTCGTGTCCTTCACGACGGGCAACGGTCCGATCTTCTTATCGAGCACGATGTGCAACGGTTCCACGCTCGACGGATCGACGTGCATCCAGTGCGGCGTGCTGTAGAGATTCCCCGGCGCGAGGTTCCATTGCTGTCCCTCGCCGCGGTCGGCCGGCAGCTTCACCACATGTCCATCGGCGCGGTGGTACGTCGTGTACACGTGCAGCAGCCCCTGCACCCAATAGTCGCCCGGCTTCACGCCGGCGAGGCTCGCGACGGGATATCCGAGCACGTCCGCGTCGAACATCGCCTCCTGCGCGGGCGCGAG
Organism: uncultured Gemmatimonadaceae bacterium; assembly: GCA_963716745.1. Classification (GTDB taxonomy): domain Bacteria; phylum Gemmatimonadota; class Gemmatimonadetes; order Gemmatimonadales; family Gemmatimonadaceae; genus DATKOH01. The sequence continues at coordinate 2,079,809 of OY970320.1, read as the reverse complement.
ACCGTCCACGTCCACGCCGAACGCCTGTTGCGTCGCCGTGCCGTCGATGATCTGGAAGCGCGGCTCCGCGCTGCTATCGGTGGAGATGAGGAACAGCATCCGCCCATCGAGCGGCACCGCGCTCTGCTGCGCCGCGAAAGAAATGCCGACGCGCAGTCCGGGAGCCGGCACGTGGAGTGCATGCGCGCCGGCTGGCGGGAGGGGCAAGAGCCGCGATAGGAGGACCGCGACGACGGCGGCGAGCGCGATCCGGGAGGCGATTCGGGGCATTCGGGGTCTCGCGCTGAGGAGATCGACGGCGCCCGACCGGCGCCTCGCTCGCGCAAATAGACCGGACGGTGCCCCGCAGTGCAAGCCGAGCCGCGTCTATTTCGGCAGGAGCAACGCGATCTGCGTGCGCAGCGTCCAGCTCGGGCCGCCCACCGGCCGCGTCGCGTAGCCGTACGCGCTGATGTTCATGTTGAATGGCAACCGTCCGATCTTCTGGATCTTCCCCAGGCCGCCGCCCACCGGCACGGTCCACACATCGGCCGCGCTCTCCGCGAGCCAGTTCGCGGTGATGATCGGCGACGTGGTCAGGTACCAACTGTCGGGCAGATTGTAGTTCACGAACACCTGGCTATAGAGCGAGTTCGTCGCCGGCGCACCGGCCGCGCCCGCGAACGACCAGGTGTTATTCACGACCATACCGTACGTGAAATGCCCTTCGATACGCATCAACACCACCGCCGGGCCGATTGAATACGTGCGCGGGCCCAACGCGGCGTCCGTCGCGGCGAAGTTGATGGTGGGACCCACGCCCCAGATCAGTTTCCCAGGCGCCGCCGGCGAGAAGTACGCCGTGTAGTTCACCGCGCCGAGCCCGGACGTCATTCCCGTGGGCGCATAATCCGGCTGCCACACCACCGGCAGGATCAGACGATTGATCACGTTCCATTTCTTGTCCGCAATCGAAACGGGGATCACCGGTTGGATGTTGAGGATGTTCTGCGTGCGGTTATCCGCGCCGTAGAGCCCGAAGCTCGTGTTCAACTGGAAGGGGAAGCTCATCATGTTGGCCACAGGGTTCTGCGCCATCCTCGGCGAGCTTCGCCATCTTCTCCTGCTCCGTCATGCCGCTCGCGGACTCCTGCGCTGACGACACTCCGACGATCGCCGCAAGCGCGATCGTGACAGACATCAGCTCGTTGCGCATAGGCACGCTCGTTGGTTGGGGACTGTACCCGCTAATCTTCGCCTCGAAATAAGATAGCGGCCCCCGCGGAAGAGAAGCTCCGCAAGCGCCGCCGTTCGCCTTCTAACGTCTAAGTCTAGAGTCTAAGTCTGTAGTTCCTCAGTTCGCCGCTCCCTCCCTCCGCGTCACCAGCCGCTCGTACGGCGGCACCGAGATCGTCCCGCTGTCGCCCGCGAGGATCGCATCGATCGCCGACGGAGCCACCGGCCGCGCGAAGTAGTACCCCTGCCCCATCTCGCATCCCAGCTCCTGCAGCCCGCTCAATTGGCGCCGCTGCTCGATGCCCTCGGCGATGGTCTGGAGCCGCAGCGTCTCGCCGAGCGCGATCACCGCGCGCGCGAGCGCCGGCTCGCCACCCGTCATCCCCACGTTGTCGACGAACGACTTGTCGATCTTCAGGATGTCGATGGGGAATCGCTGCAGGTAACCGAGCGATGAGTAGCCGGTGCCGAAGTCATCGATCGCGAGGCGCACCCCGATCGACTTGAGCGCGCGCAGCCGTTCCAGCAGGATCTCGTTGTGCTGCATCAGCACGCTCTCGGTGATCTCGAGCACGAGCTGCCGCGGATCGAGGCCGCTGTCCACGAGCGCCGAGCGCACATCCTCCACCACCGACTCGCTCTGCAGCTGGTAGCCGGAGATGTTCACCGTGAGCGTGAGCGGCACGCCGCGCATGGTCTGCCAGCGCTGCGCCTGGCGGCACGCATCGCGCACCACCCAGCGCCCGAGCGGTACGATCAGTCCCGTCTCCTCGGCGATCGGAATGAAGAGCGGCGGCCCGATCATCCCCTTGCGCGGGTGCTGCCAGCGCACGAGCGCCTCCACGCCGGTGATCTCACCGGTGTGCAGCAGCACGATCGGCTGGTAGTGCACGACGAATTCCTCGCGGTCGATCGCGCGGCGCATGTCCGCTTCGAGCTCGAGGCGTTCGAGCGCCTGCGTATGCATGCGCGGCTCGAAGATCTGGTAGCGTCCCTTGCCGTCGCGCTTGGCGAGGTACATCGCCATGTCGGCATTGCGCACCAGGTCCTGCGAGGTCTCCTCCTCTCCCGCGATCGCGACGCCGATGCTGGCCGTCGCGAACACTTCGCGTCCATCCAGCGAGAACGGGTGACGGAGCGCCTGCACGATGCGCTCCACGACCGCCACCGCGCCGGAGTCGTGCTCCGAATCTTCGAGGAGCACGGCGAACTCGTCGCCACCGAGACGCGCCACGGTGTCGGCCGTGCGCACGCTGGCGAGCAGGCGCTGGGCCGCGATCGTGAGCAGCCGGTCGCCCACGCTGTGGCCGAGACTGTCGTTCACCGTCTTGAAGTTGTCGATGTCGAGGAAGATGAGCGCGAGCTTCTGCTGATGGCGCCGCGCGAGCGTCAGCGCGTGTGTCACGCGGTCGAGGAAGAGCGCGCGGTTCGCGAGCCCGGTGAGCTGGTCGTGGAACGCTTGATGCGTGAGCTGCGCTTGCAGCGCCTTGCGATCGCTCACGTCGCGGGCGTTCGCCACGATGCCGCGCACCGAGGGCTCGTCCATCAGGTTCGTGAAGGACACCTCGATGTTGCGCCAGCTGCCATCGGCGTGGCGCCCCCGCCATTCCACCGGTCCGGCGAGGGCGTGCGGCTTGAGCACCTCGGCGAACAGGGAGTTCGCGTGCGCGTGATCGTCCGGGTGGATCAGGTCCATCATGTTCACGCCCTCGAGTTCCGTGGGCGCGTAGCCGAAGTTCCGCGTGACCGAGGGACTCGTGTAGCGCAGGATGCCGCGCGAGTCGACGATCGCGATCACGTCGGACGAGCGCTGCACGAGCGCGTGCAAGCGGCGCTCCGTCTCACGCGCCGCGCGCTCATCGAGCAGGCGCACGTTCTCCCGCACCGCTAGGATCTGGCGCAGGAGCACGAGAAGTGCGACCGCCGCCGCGCCCACAGTGAGCACCGCGATCTGCCGCGGCCATTCGCGCGATGCGGCCCAGAGCACGAGGCCGTACGTCACCGCGATCGCGGCGTACGGCAGAAGGCTCTGCGGTTGCGCCAACGGCGACTCGACCTCCGGTTGGATGCGGACCTCCGGCACGCGCCAGTAATACTGCCGGAAGCTCCATACGAGCAGGCAGTACGTCGCGATGTACGTGTAGTCGAACCAGCTGATCGCGTAGAAGCCGACGTTCTGCACCACGATGTCGTTCGTGAAATCGGCGATCAGATACAGCAGCCATCCCACGAACAGCAGGCCAGGCGCCCAGCGCCGGATATCGGCCGGCCGCCGCAGCAGCACCGTCACGACGCCGAAGAAGAGCAGCAGCGAGAGGAGTGGATACGCGAGCGCGATCGCTTTTCCCGTGGTGCCGCCGGTGGTCCAGTCGAGGCTCGGCGCGAACACGAAGAACCACATTGCCAGTCCGCCGCCGACCATCACCACCGCCGCGTCGAGCACGAACTTCCAGTACTCTCCCTCGACGCGCCGCGCCATCGGCAGCGACAGGAACGCGACCAGCGCCACGAGATAGCAACTGAGCGCTACCAGGTTGACCCACGAATTCAGTGAGTCGCCGTCGCGCACGACGCCGATGTAGAACAGCAGGAGGTTCGAGACTGCGATCAGCGCGAAGCAGAGGCCGAAGAGCGCGAGCGAGCGGCGGATCCGGCTATCCGTGCTGGCCCGGGTGGCCGCGCGGAACGCCAATGTGGCGGTCCCGATGTTGAGCGGGAGGTACGCGAGATGTGCCGCGACGAAGCGCAGCGTCTCACTTCCGCGATGACTCAGCTGGAATGAGATGTAGCTGCCGCAATACAACACCAGGAGAACGGCGAGCGCGTTCCCCCAGTCGGTTATCCACACGCGCGTTCGCGCCCAGCCACTCGCTGGGTGTTCTCCGGTTGCCATACGTTAAGGACGCCCTGCAAGCCCCGACGTTTCGTCGCCATCGACACTTAGCGCGTTCTAATCGAGACGGGAAGTTCTTTCCCGAGTGAATCACTAGCATTATCTTCAATCGACGACTGAGAACGATTCTCAACACCGCCTGCCCCGGCGTCGCACCCCCGGGATGAGACGTACTGATCAATTGCGCACCATCCGCTGGCTCGCCGCGTTCCTCCTGCTAGCCGCTGTCCCGATCCTCGCCCCTGCACAGTCCGGCGACAGCTCTGCGCGCGTCGTGGTCAATCTGCTCGACTACCTCGCGCGCGATTACGCCGGCGCCGTTTCCAATGGCCGGATCACGAGCGCGCCGGAATACCAGGAACAAGTCGAATTCGCCCGTTCGGCGCTGTCGATCGCCGCGGCGGTCCCGGCGATCCGCGACGACAGCGCGAGTCTCGCCGGTCTTCGCGACGTGGGCGCGCTCATCGACCGCAGAGCGAGCGCAGCCGACGTGTCGGCCGCGGCACTCGCCGTGAAGCAGCGCATCGTGCTCCGTTCAGGGATCGCCGAGGTGCCGGCGCGCTGGCCGAGTCTCGCGAACGGCGCCTCGCTCTATCGGGAGAACTGCGCGTCGTGCCATGGCGCTCACGGCGCGGGCGACGGTCCGGCAGGCGCGGCACTCGATCCCAAGCCCGCCGATTTCCTGAGCCCGGCCGTCGCGAACGGGATCACGCCATTCCGTGCGTTCAACGTGATCCGCGTGGGGCTGCCGAAGACGCCGATGGCCGCGCATCCCGATCTGTCCGACGCCGACGTCTGGGACCTCGCGTTCTACGTCACGTCGCTGCACGTGACCGGCGTTCCAGATATTCGCGCGCCGCATGACCACTGCCGATCTCGCGATGGCCGCCACGCACTCTGACAGCGCGCTCATGGCGCTGCTGCCGGGAGACAGCGCAGCGCGGCGCGCGCGTGTTGCGGCGCTGCGCCTCCATTCGAGCGCCGCCGCGAGCGTGGCCGAACCGCTCGCGATCGCGCGCCGGTATCTCGCGCGCGCCGATTCCTCGTATGCAGCCGGCGATGCTTCGGCCGCGCGAAGCGACGCGCTGCGCGCCTATCTCGAAGGGATCGAGCCGGTGGAGCCCCGCCTCCGCGCGAACGACCGCGTATTCACGGAGGCGCTCGAATCCCGCATGGCCGGCGTGCGTGCGGCGATCGAGTCGGGGCGGCCCGCCGCCGACGTCGGCAGCGCGGTGGCCGCGGCGCAGCAGAGCATCGACCTGGCGGAACAGCGGCTCTCGGCGCACGCGTCGGGCCCGTGGGTGACGTTCATCCTCACGACCGGGATCCTGATGCGCGAGGGCTTCGAGGCGGTGTTGATCCTCATCGCGCTCCTGGCCGTGATCCGCGCGGCGAACGATACGACCGCGGAATGGTGGGTGCACGGCGGCTGGATCACCGCCGTCGGTGCGGGGGTCATCGCGTGGTTCCTCTCCGGCTGGCTCATGGCCATCAGCGGCGTGCAGCGCGAACTGCTCGAGGGGATCACGGCACTGCTCGCCGTCGCGGTGCTGTTGTACGTCGGCTTCTGGCTGCACAGCCGCACCGAGATCACGCGCTGGCGGCATTTCCTGGACGTGCAGGTCCGGTCGGCGCTCGAAGGGAAGAAGCGGTGGGTGCTCTTCACCATCGCGTTCATGGCGCTCTTTCGCGAGGCGTTCGAGTGCGTGCTCTTCCTGCGCGCGATCACGCTCGAAGGCGGTGCTTCCGGAACGACGGCGATGCTGCTCGGCGTCGGCGCGTCGTTCGTGATCCTGTTCGGCCTGTCGTGGGCATTGCTGCGCTACAGCGCGCGCATCCCGATCCGCCGGATCTTCACCCTCTCATCGCTCTTGATGGCGGCGCTCGCGGTGATCCTCGTGGGGAAAGGGCTGCACGCGCTGCAAGAGACCGGCATCCTCGCCGTGACGAGCACCGGATGGAATTGGAGCTCGGATCTGCTGGGGATCTACGCGACATGGCAGACGCTGATCCCGCAGGTGGGGACGGTCATTGTGCTGTACTCACTGTGGGTGGTCGGGCGACGGCCTACGAACAAGACGGCGTGAGTCGCACCCCTTAGAACCGTTCGTCGTACCCCGAACGCCGTGAGTACCGAGTCGTGCGTCGCACCGACTGCACTGCGTGCGTCGAACCCCTGAACACCGTGCGTCGCAACCCGAACTCCGTGCGTGGACTCACGACTCACGTTGTTCGGGGTGCGAGTCACGCCCTACAATCGGTACGACGCACGACTCGGCACTCACGGAGTTCGGGGTACGACGCACGGCGTTCAGGGGTGCGACTCACGCCGTTCGTAGCGAGTAGCAGTTGATTCCGAGCGGATTGCGTGCCAATGTCTCGTTCTCCCCCTTGGAGATCGCTTCATGCCCCGTTCTCGCTCCGCCCTTTTCGTCGCTCTCCTCTTCGCCGCGTGCGGCCGGGAGTCACTTCCGCAGAAACCCGCGGCGATGAGCAGCGCGCCGGCGATGACCGATTCGGCGCTGCTCGCGCAGTATGCCACGGTGAAGCTCACCACCGACCTGAAAGCGCTCACGCCCAATGAGCAGCAGATGATCCCGCTGCTCATCGACGCGGCGGATGCGATGAACGCGCCCTTCTGGATGGAGACGTACGGCGACCGCGACTCGCTCATGAAGCACGTGAGCGGCGCCGATGCGCGAAAACTGGTGGACATCAACTACGGGCCCTGGAACCGGCTCGGCAACAACGCGCCGTTCGTCCCCGAGATCGGTCCCAAGCCCGAGGGCGCCAACTACTATCCCGCCGGGATGACCAAGAGCGAGTTCGATTCCGCCGCCGCGACGAGCAAGGCCCGCGGCGATTCGCTCAAGAGTCTCTACACGATGATTCGCCGCGATGCGAACGGCCGCCTCATCGCGATCCCCTACTCCAAGTTCTTCGCCGCCGCGCATGGGATCGCCGCCGCGAAGCTGCTCGCCGCCGCGAAGCTCGCCGACGATCCCGGCCTCAAGAGCTTCCTGACGATGAAGGCCGCCGCGCTCAAGAGCGACGATTACCGCCCGTCCGATTCCGCCTGGATGGCGATGAAGAAGAACACGCTCGATATCGTCGTCGGTCCGACGGAGACATACGAGGACGAACTCTTCGGCTACAAGACGGCGCACGAGGGCATCGTCCTCGTGAAGGACAAAGCGTGGAGCGCGCGCCTCGCACGCTACATTGGGATGCTCCCCGACCTGCAGAAGGGGCTGCCCGTCGCGGCGCCGTACAAGAAGGAGCAGCCGGGCACGAATTCGGACCTCAACGCCTACGACGTGCTCTACTACGCCGGCCAGGCCAACACCGGCCCGAAGACGATCGCGATCAACCTGCCGAACGATGAGTCGATCACGAACGCGATGGGTTCGCGCCGGCTCCAGCTGAAGAACGCGATGCGCGCGAAGTTCGACGTGATCCTCATGCCGATCGCGCGCGCGCTCATCGCCGACGATCAGTTGAGCTACCTCAACTTCGACGCGTTCTTCGAGAACACGATGTTCCACGAGGTCGCGCATGGCCTCGGCCCGCGGCACCTCATCACGAATAACACCGCCACGGTGCGCCAGGCGCTCAAGGAGCGCAGCGGCGCGCTGGAAGAGGGCAAGGCCGACATCCTCGGCCTCCGCATGGTCCAGGAGCTCAATGCTCGTGGCGATCTCGGAAAGGAGGACATCCGCGCCAATTATGTCAGCTTCCTCGCGAGCCTCTTCCGGTCGATGCGATTCAGTGCCGCCGATGCGCATGGCCGCGCGAACATCGCGGCGTTCAATTTCCTGCAGCAGCAAGGCGCCTTCGCGCGCGACAGCGCCACCGCGCGCTATCGCGTGGACTTCGACAAGTTCCGTGCGGGCATGAACGCGCTCGCCACGAAGATCATCACGATGCAGGGCGACGGAGACTACGCCGCCGTGGGCGCGTTCAACGATCAGTACGGCAAGGTGACGCCGCAGACACAACAGGATCTTGCCCGTCTCGCCACGCTCGGCGTTCCGATCGACGTCATCTTCGAGCAGGGCGCGTCCGTCGTCGGAACGGCGCCGTAGCATGTCGCCCACTCGGAGGGAGTTCGTCGCCGGTGCGATCGCGGCCGGAGCCGCCTCGCAGATCGCGCGTGCGGCGGAGGCCGCCGAGCGCCTCGCGCCTAGCGCCGGCGCTGTCGTGAAGGACGAGATCACGATCGCTGAGCTGCAGGACCTCATGCGCGGCGGGAACATCGATGCTGCCGGCATCGCCAACGAGTACGTCGCGCGGATCCGCGCGAAGAACGCGTCGCTGCACGCCGTCATCGAAGTGAATTCCGATCTGGCGGGCGACACCGCCGCGCGCGACGGCGACCGGCAGCGCGGCGAGATCAAAGGCCCGCTGCACGGCATCCCGATCCTGCTGAAGGACAATATCGCTACCAGCGAAGGGATGCAGACCACCGCCGGCTCGCTCGCGCTCGCCGGCTCCCGCGTGCCGCGCGATGCGTTCATTGTCGAGCGGCTGCGCGCGGCCGGCGCGGTGATCATCGGCAAGGCGAACCTGAGCGAGTGGGCGAATTTCAGGAGCACGCACAGCACGAGCGGCTGGAGCGGGCGCGGCGGGCAATGTCGCAATCCGTACGCGCTCGACCGCACCACGTCGGGCTCGAGCTCCGGGTCGGGCGCCGCCGTCGCCGCGAATCTGTGCGCCGTCGCCATTGGCACCGAGACCGACGGGTCGATCGTCGATCCGTCGTCGCGCTGTTCGATCGTGGGCATCAAGCCCACCGTCGGACTCGTCAGCCGGAGCGGCATCATCCCCATCGCCCACAGCCAGGACACAGCGGGCCCGATGGCGCGCACGGTCACGGATGCGGCGATCGTCCTGAGCGCGATCGCCGGCGAGGATCCGCGCGACCCCGCGACGGCCGCGGCGAGGGGCCACATCGCGCCGGACTACACCAAGTTCCTCGACGCGAAAGGGCTCGCGGGCGCGCGCATCGGCGTTCCGCGTCCGCACTACTTCGGCTACAGCCCTAAAGCCGATGCACTGGTGGACGCGGCGATCGCAGTGATGCGCGCCGCCGGCGCGACGATCATCGACCCCGCGCCGATCGAGACAGCGGGCAAGATGAGCAAGCCCGAATACGAGGTGCTCCTCTACGAATTCAAGAACGACATCAACGCGTATCTCGCGACACTCGCGCCCGGCGCCAGCGCGCGCACGCTCGCCGATCTCATCTCGTTCAACGATGCGCATCGCGCTCAGGGAGATGCCGTACTTCGGCCAGGAGATCTTCCTCGAGGCCCAGGCCAAGGGGCCGCTCACCGACCAGGCGTATCTCGACGCGCGCGCCGAGTGCATTCGCCTGTCCCGCACCGAGGGCATCGACGCCACGATGGACAAGTACCAGCTCGACGCTTTGGTGGCGCCCACCGCTGAACCGCCCACGCCGATCGATCTCGTGAACGGCGATGCGGACGGCGGCGGCAGCTCCACGCCCGCCGCGGTCGCCGGCTATCCGTCGATCACCGTCCCGGCGGGATATGCGTTCGGGCTCCCCGTGGGTGTCAGCTTCTTCGGCCGCGCATGGTCGGAGCCGACGCTCATCAAGCTGGCCTTCGCGTACGAGCAGGCCTCCAAGCTCCGCCGGCCCCCGCGATTCCTCACGACGGCGGAGCTGTGAACTCGGCCATCGGCCATCGGCCATCGGTCATCGTCGCGGCCCTTGCGGTCGTGGCGCTGCTGGCGGCCCCGGCGCTGCCTCTCGGCGCCCAGGCATCGCCGAAGCCGCAGGCGCCGCCGGCGGCCGACGCCCGTGACACGATGGCCGAGTCCGGCAGTCCCATCGTCCTCGACGGCGACACGCTGTTCTTCCTGTTCGACGGCACGAGTGCGTACTCCAGCGCGGATCGGGCGAAGCGGGTGAGCACGGCGCTCGTGAATGTCGCGAAGAAGGGCGTCGGGGCCGGCGACTCGGTGCGCGTCTACAGCGATGCGCGGCGCACCGAAGTGTCACTCGGATCGCAGCCGCTCTTCTTCGTCACCGATTCCGATGCACGGGCTGTCGGTCTCACGCGCGATGCCGCGGCCGAACTCTACGCGAAGCGCGTGCGCGGCATGCTCCCACTGGCGGCGGCCGAGCGCACGGCCGGCGCCATGTGGCGCGATGTCGGCGTCGCGGCCACGCAGACGGGCATCGCGCTCGTGCTCGTGCTCATCGCACGACTGCTCTTCCCGCGCCTCCTCCGCGCGCTCGACCGGAGCCGCGCGAAGCTCACGGACTTCATCGCGGGTCTGGGGATCGGAGGGCTCTCCGCCGATCGGGTGGTGGATTTCCTGCTCGGACTCACCGGGCTCGCTCGCTGGGTGTTCTACACCGTCCTCGTCGCTGTGTACGTGCCCACGGTGCTGTCGGACTTCCCGCAGACGGCCGATTTCGCGCTCCGGTTGATCGCGTCCGTCGCGGTGCCGCTCAAGAGCGCGGCCAACGCGGTCGTCGACTATCTGCCCGACCTGGTGGTCCTGGTCATCATCGGGTTCGGCGCGCGCGTGGTCCTGCGCGGAGTGCGCGCGTTCTTCAATGCCGTCCGGTCGGGCAACATCAAGATCCAGAACTTCGAGCGCGAATGGGCGGCGCCCACGTTCCAGATCGCGCGTGCGTTCATCGTCGCGCTGGCCTTCGCCCTGATGTTCCCGTACCTGCCGGGCGCGAATTCCGACGCGATCAAGGGCGTCTCGATCTTCCTCGGCGTTCTGGTCTCGTTCGGTTCCAGCTCGGCGATCTCGAACCTCGTGGCCGGCCTGGTGCTGCTCTATTCGCGCGCCTTCCACGTGGGCGACTGGGTGCGCATCGGCGCCGTGGAGGGCGCGGTGATCGCCCGCTCGCTGCTCGTGACGCGCCTGCGCACACCGAAGAACGTCGAGATCTCGGTGCCCAACGCCGTCGTGCTCGCGGGACCGATCGAGAACTTCACCGCGCAGGCGGGGCTGGGGAAACTCATCCTGCACACGACCGTCACCATCGGCTACGACGCGCCGTGGCGAAGGGTGCACGAACTGTTGATCGCGGCCGCGCATGCCACCGCCTACATCGAGACCGATCCCGCGCCCTTCGTGCTTCAGACCGGACTCGGCGACTTCAATGTCGCCTATCAGCTGAACGCGTTCACGACCCGCGCCGATCTGCAGCCGGCCATCTACGGCGATCTGCACAGCAGCATCCAGGAGAAGTTCAACGCCGCGGGTGTCGAGATCATGTCGCCCAATTTCTTCGCGCTGCGCGACGGCAACGCCTTGGCCATTCCTGAATCGCAGCGCCCGCCCGGCTACAAGGCGCCGCCGTTCCGCGTCTCGACCGACAGGGAGTGACGGGCAGGCAAGAACCGTTCCACGCGCCACGAAATTGACGCCTTCCATTCGGTTGCCCAAGCCGTGTCGGGCCGTCTAGCGTTCGACCGGCTCACACTCACCGGATGGTCCCGATGATCCCGAGAACCTCGCGCAAGCCCGCAGCGGTGCTGACGGTGCTCGCTGGCCTTTCGCTCTTCGCGTTGGCGTGCAATGAAAGCACTCAGCCCAAACACGGCCCGCCGGCGTCGTTCACGATCGTCAGCGGCGACACGCAGTTCGGGGTGATCAACACGGCGCTCCCGCGCCCGTTCGTCGTGAGAGTCACGGATGCCGACACGGTGCCCATCGAGGGCCTCACCATCACCTGGACCGTCGCCGGACAGGGCGCGCTCGACGCGCCCACGTCGGTCACCGACCGTAATGGGAGAGCGCAAGCGACGCTCACGTTCGGCGGCCTGGCCGGTACGAGCTCGGTGCTCGCGACGATGACCGACTTGTCGACGAAGCTCACCTTCAACGCGACCGCCGCCGCGCCGGGCGTGCGCGACGATTGGGTCACCTACGGGCACGATGGCACCCGCGCTGGCGCGTCGCAGGCCAGCATCAAAGGTCCGCTCACGAAAGCGTGGAGCTACACGCCGGCGGCGCCGTCCAGCACGCGCCCGTTCCAATACGTGCTCAACGCGCTGCCCACCGCCGACGCGATCTTCCTCCAGTGGAGCGCGCAGTCGGTGCTCGGCAGCGGCTACACCGGCGCGACCGACGTGGACCGCGTCACCACCGCCGGCCATCGCGCGTGGACCTTCGACGGCGGCTACGACACCAACATCGGCCAGTGGGGCTCGGTGTGGGGCACCCGCTTCGTGTTCCAGGATGACGGGATCGGCTTCCTGGACACCAGCTCGGGCTCGCGGCTCTGGTTCAGCGGCGTGGACCGCTGGGGAGAGACGCTCGCCGATACGAGCGGGCTGTACGTGGACCACCGCTGGCACGTGGACGGACCCGGCCCCTTCGTAGCCCGCATGACCACCGCCGGGGCGAAAACGTGGACCGCGAACAGCTATGGCACCGCGCGCGGCGACGGATACGATGACATCGCCGGCATCGCGCTCAGCGGCACCACGCTGTTCGTCGCCGGCGACTACTGGGCCGCGGCCACCGTGACCAATCCGCCGCTCCCCGGCGTCTACGCGCTCTCGAAGGCCGTGGGCACGAGGCTCGCGTTCGTCGGCACGAAGCCGACGAGCAAGATCAGCGCCGATGCCGCGAACGTGTACCTCATCGAGAACAACAACACACTCGTCGCGCGCGCGCAGTCGGACCTGCATGTCGTGTGGTCATGGACCGTTTCCAGCCCGGGGCAGCAGGCACCGGTCATCGCGAATCGCGCGGTGATCATCGCGACCTCCACGGGCGTCGAGTCGCACAGCGCGGCGACGGGTGCGCTCCTCTGGCGCTCCGGTACGATCAACGGGCTGAGCACGTACATCGGTTCGATCGGCGGGCCCACCACCACGCTCGCCGCCGCGCTCGGGAGCGCCACGCTGATCGCCACATCGAACTCCGATGGGATCCATGTGCTCGATCTCATCACCGGCCGCCAGCTCTCGCACTTGGTGCTCGCGTATCCGAATACGGTGTGGAACCCGGTGATCGTGAACGACCCGTCGAAGGGCGGCCTGCTCTATGGGGTGAGCTATTCCGGGCTGGTGGCCTTCACTTCTCCGTAGCCGCGCAGGACCTGAACGACAACGCGCGCCCGGGCAGTCTGCCGGGCGCGCGTCGTTCTGAAGAGAGGCGCGGGCCGGAATCGAACCGGCGAATAGCGGTTTTGCAGACCGCTGCCTTACCACTTGGCTACCGCGCCGCAGTTTTCGAACGGCCAACGTTTGACGACTGACAATGGACGTCCGATCGCTGAATATAGACCTGGCGCTCTAGCCGGAGAAGAGAGCGGCGCGCGCCGAGCGCCTACGGCTTGCCCAACCCCGGCACCGCCTGCGGCACCGCGTACATCGTGTCGGCCCCGGGATCGAGTCCGAGCTCTCTCGATTGGTTCGCGCCCCAGCAATACATCACCTGGCCCGTCGAATATCCGCAGGTGCTCAACGGACCGGGCACGACCGCGCTGAAGACGTGGCCGCCGGTCACCGGAACAGGCGTCGTACCGCTGGTCGCGAACGACCCGCTTCCCAAATCGCCGTATATGTTGCTGCCCCAGCAGTACGCCGCGCCCGCGGACGTCAAGGCGCAGACGGCACCCAGACCGCCGGTCGCGGAGAGCTGCGTGAAGGTCAGGCCGCTCTGCGAAATTGCCGTGGGAGAATATTCGTCGGCCGTCGTGCCGTTGCCATTGGCGCCATGTCCCCAGCAGTACACGGCGCCGCCCGAGGTCAATCCGCATGCCGCCGAGAGACTCACGACGAGCGTGCTGAATGTGTGACCGCCGGTCACTTGGAGGGGCACGAGCGAGATACTCGGCGAGCTGCTGCCCGTGCCAAGTTCTCCAACGTCGTTCTCACCCCAGCAATACGCCGCGCCTGCGGATGTGAGCCCGCAGGTGAATCCGCCGCTGGCTGCCGCAAGCGAGGTGAACGCGACTCCCGACGGGACCTGCACCGCGGTGGGCACGAAGCGTGTGGCCGTGTCTCCCGTGCCCAGCGCGCCCTGGTGGCCGAAGCCCCAGCAATACGTCACGCCCGACGAGATGCCGCACGCGACCGCGTAGCCGACCGCGATCTGACTGAAGATCTTGCCATTGCCGGCCGCGACCGGCGTCGTGAAGGTTCCGGTGCCCGGCGCTCCGCTTCCGATCTGCGGATACATGGCGTTGCCCCAGCAGTACATTGCGCCGCCGGCCGTGAGTCCGCAGTCCAAGCCCCCGTTGCCGCTGATCTGCGTGAACGCGTGGCCACCAGGAATCGGCACCGGCCCGGTGACGGGGCCGGTCGTCGTGGGTCCGAGTTGGCCGAACAGACCGTTGCCCCAGCAGAGCGCGTTGCCCTGCGTGTCGAGGGCGCACTTGGCGAAGAGATTGGTCGTGAAGTTCTTGAGACCCGCGCCTAAGGCCACGTTCGAGGTCCCCGTGAAGGTGACGGCCTTGCTGTTGATCGCGGCCACCACGGAGAAGGCGCCCGGCCGCCCCCCGAGAACGGGCGAGAGTTGAGTCTGGCCGCTGCCATCGGTGGTCGATACCTGCAGGAGCTGCGAGGCATCGAGGAGGTTGACCGCCCACGCGACGCTGGCGTCGGTCACGGGTTTGCCCGCTGAGTCGGTCACCTCGACGACGAGCGGCACTGGAACGGGCGATAGGAACGTGCCCGTCTGATCGTCACCGCTCACTTTCGTGATGTTGGCCGCATATCCGCTCGGGCCCGTGGGACCCGTCGAGCCCGTATCGTTGGACTTGCAACCGGCAATAGCGGCCACGCACGAAGCGAGGCCAGAGATGATCAGTGTGTGACGCATGTGGGATCCTCCGCGACAGTGAAGCGTGCCAGGAGGCGGACGATCATGCGCATGGTGAAGCCACTCGAATTCATTCGGAAGTTCTAACGTCCAACGTCTAACGTTTCACCCTGTAGAGCGCGCCCTCCGGCGCTTCGGCAACAACTTCCAACCCGCGCGTGCGCACGAGATCCCGCACCGCGGCTCCCTGGTACGTCGCAGAATCGCCGAATTGTGCGACGTACGCGCCACTGGGTATGGCCGCGAGCGCGGAATCGTAGCCGGCCCAGGGCACGCCACCAATGCGCGTGCGGGGGCGCGGGAGTGCGTGCACCGGCTCTGCACTCACCCACGGCAGCTGCAAGAGCGCGTTCGTCCAGACTTCCGTGCCGGGCGGCAGCGCATTCACGGCGCCCACCAGACGCGACTCGCGCCAGGCGGCGATCGTCGCGCCCCAGCCTTGCGGATGGATTCGCTGCGCGAATCGAACATCCGCGTACGCGTGCGCGATCACGAATAGCGTGGCCGCGGCCGCCGCCCATGGCGCCCAGCGCGGCGCCACGAGCAGCGCCGCGAACGCGCACGATCCCGCGAGCACCGCTGCGACGTACACTGGCACCAGCATTCGCGAATCGAAGATCGTTGATGCGTCGAAGAATTCGATCACCACGACCAGCAAGAGCACGTACATCGCCGCGAACAGGCCCGCCAGTCGCGCGAGGCGGCCACCGCGTGCGATCGCCCACGCGAACAGCAGCGCCGCGGCGATCACTGCGGTCCACCGCAGGTCGGGGTGGCCGCCGAATGCGATCCCGAGCGGGTCGAACCACACGCTCACCGCGTCGCGTCCCCAGCCCGCGACGCGCGCCGGCATCGCGTGGTATGCGAACATGCGATCCGTCGGAGCGCCGGCCACGAGCATGTTGCGCGCCAGCCAGATCGCGAGCGGGAGCGCCGAGATCGCCGCGAGCAGCGCGGCCCGGCGCCAGCGCCGCTCGAGCGCGACCAGCGTCACGGCCGCGAGCGGATACGCCACCGCCGCGTATCGCACGAACGCCGCGAGCCCGAGCGCGAGCGCCGCCGCGCACCAGACCGAAGTGCGGTCGCGGTCGAGCGCGACGAGCGTGAGCCAGAGCCCCGCCGCACCCACCACGAGCGCCAGCGGCTCGGACAGCATCATCGCGTGCACCGCGAGCAGCGGCTTGGCGCCGGCCACGAGCGCCGCCGCGAACATCGACGGCGCCGCGCGTCGCGTGCTCCACCACACGATGCCGCCGGTGAGCGCCACCAACGCCGCGACGGAAACGACGTTCAGGATCCTCGCGGTCGCGAACGGATCCGCGCCCATCGCCAGCATCGCGGGGAATCCCGGCGGCACCGCGATGCTCGACAGCGCCCGCCCGCCGCGCAGTTCCTTCGCCAGCGTCGCATACAGGAACGAGTCATTGCTTAACAGCCCCACTCCCGCGCTCGTCGCATACCAAACGAACCCCGCCCCGATCGCGGCGAGCGCTCCGATCCCCACCGCGACCCATCTGTTACGCGTCATGGGCGTCCATCCTGCCCCCGCGCCCCCTGTAGGTCAAGCGAGAGGGGTTCCAACGTCTCACGTCCAACGTCGGTTGTTCGGTTGCGCCTCCCTTCCTCTCGCCGTACATTCTTCTCTAAGCGGTATGGGAGCACCCTGGAACGCTCTGTGACAGGGGTCACCTCCGCCCTCGCGATAGAAAAAGTGACCGCCGGAACCCGTGCGAGTCATTGGAATATGAAGAGAGTTAGTCCCTAACTCGCATGCGCTCGATGGCCAATTCTCCCCTCGACGGTTCGAACATTCCGCTCGGCTCCGGCGATCCCGCTCCCGACACATCGGGCGCGGCGCGTCTCCGTTGGGAGACTCCGCAGCTCGCGACCCACGAATCGCTCACGGTGCTGACGAAGCATTTCTTCGGCCCCGCCGGCGTCGCGTTCGCGCTGCAGATCACCTGTGGAGTAAGCGGACAGAAGTTCGGCTGCTGACGCCGCAACAGGCGGAGCCCGTGCCCGGGTTCGCCTGGACCGCCGGTCCGATCGATGCTTTCACCGACGCAGCCGGCTCGGTGCTCAAGCTGATGCCCGACGGCGGCACGCTCACCGTGCGCCGTGGCCGCCTGCAACGCGGCGATCGCTACGCCACCACCGCCACCCCCGAGCGCCAGTTCCTCGCACGCGTGGGCGCGATCGTGCGCCTGCGCGCCCTCGGCCGCTTCCACGTGCACGCCGCGGCGGTGGCGGATCCGAAGGGCCGCGCCTGGATCCTCGCCGGCGGGAACGGAACGGGAAAGTCCACGCTCGCCTACGCGCTCGTACGCGCCGGCTGGAGACTGATGGGCGACGATGGCGTGATCGTCGAGCGCACACCGACGGGAGTCGTCGCGCACGCGTGGCGCGAACCGCTCGCCGTAAGCCGTGCGCTCGCCCCAGAATTCCCCGAACTCACCGGCGTCGCGCCGCCTCCGGGATTCCGCGATGAGCGCGACCGTGTACCGATGCGATTTCCCGTCGTGCAGCGCGCGCGCGTCGCGGCGATCGTCTTCCTGGAGCGCGGCGACCGCGACGAGCTGCTGCCCATGGCGGCCGCGGAAGCACTGCTGCAGCTCGTACGACAATCCACCTGGGTGATGATGCCGGACGGCCACTCGGAGGCGCACCTCGAGACGCTGCGGGCGCTCGTAACGGACGCCCCGGCGTTCCGTCTCAGCTCACACCGCCCGGCAGTTGCACGCGATCGCCGGCACGCTCGCGGGTGCGCTGTCATGACCCGATGGCGCGCGACACCCGACGCGCTCGCCGCGACGCTCGCCGAGGGTGCGGTGTTGTTGAATCTCCGCACCAATCGTTACCATTCGCTGAACGCGACCGGTACGCGCATCTGGGCGCTGCTGCTCGAGGGGCGCGTGGAGGATGAGATCGTGCAGACACTCGCGGCGGAGTACACCGTGACCGAGCCCGTGGCGCGCGAAGAGACACGCGCGCTGATCGCGGCGCTCAACGATGCCGGATTGTTGGTGGCCGATGCGAGCTGACGCCGTGCGCATTCTTGCGGCCGCCCTCGCGATCGGCGCGCTCGCCTGCAGCAACTCGACGGGCACCGATGGTGGCGGTGGGCCGCCGCCCGGGACATTGCCGGCGTTCGTGTATGTGGCCGACACGGGTGGCTTCACGAGTCTCGTGCGATTCCGGAACGACTCCGTGGTCGTGCTCACCGCCGGATCGAACAATTACGATCCCAACAGTGCGGCATCGCGCATCGTGTTCACGAGCGAGCGCGACGGCTACCCGCAGATCTACATTGCCGACCTCGACATCACGACCCCGCACCGCGTCGTGCATAGCGGCGCATTCGACTACACGCCGGCGCTGAGCCCGAGCGGCGATTCCATCGCCTATGTGAGCACGCGCACGGGCGTGCCGAGGGTGTGGCTGATCCGCGCGCCGGCGCTGGACCAGGGGACGATGGATTCTGCGCAGATGCTCGCGACCGGCGACCCGGTGTACAGCCCCGTGAGTGCGCCCGCGTGGAATCCGATGGGCCACACCATCGCGTACACGGGCGTGGGAACCGGAACATCGCAGGTGTACGTCGTGGCGAGCGGCGGCGGGACGCCCACGCGCATCACGAACGAAGGCGGCGGCGCGTTCTCGCCGACATGGTCGGCGGATGGCACGAAGATCTACTACATCGCGCCCGTTCCGGAGCTGATCCTCCGCCGGATCGACGCGACCGGCACGAACCCCATGAACGCGATCCCGGACTCGCTCACCGCGAGCGGCCCCGCGAGCTGCAACGCGTCGTACTGCATCTTCGCGGCGGCCATGGGTGCGGCGAACAGTTCGATGAAGGCGCTCGTGTTGACGCCGGACTCGATCCAAGTGCTGTTCCCTGGGACCGCCGCGCAGGAACGCGAGCCGGCGATCCTGTTCCCGTAGTGTGATGCACGTCGCTGATGCGGCGCGCATTTGGCCGTTATACATTGACCGAAGAGCAGCACACTTTCTCGCACAGGTATCTTCGTATGACTTCTCACACAAGACTGATACCAACGGCTGCCCTCGTCCTGCTCGCCGCGGCGTGCAGCGAGCCGGCGCCTTCCGCTCCAATAACGACGCCGTCGACACCCGTACTCGGCTTCGTCAACGGCATGATCAGCGGCAACACGATAACGACGACGTTCGTGCCGCTCTCCGGCAGCATTGCGGGCCTGACGGACACGAAGATCAGTCCCGCGATCTATGGCCAGCAGGGCGTGACGATCGACGTGCTCGGCGTCGTGGACAGTTTGCACAATGTGGTCGGCGTCGGCCCCGCGGGCAGCCGCACATGGTTCACGCACGTGGAACTTCGCAATCGCCAGGCGTTCGCGATCGGTTCCAACTATCCGGAGGTGGCGGCGCCGGATACGTCGGGGGTGTTCGCGTTCTTCACCGTCGCACCGAACGTCTCGCGGCCGAGTCCGTGCGTCGGCTGCGCCGTGAGCGTGAGCAATCAGTCGGGCACCGGCAGTTTCACCGCGGCGGGGCAGAAGTATTTCTTCTATCCGAATCGTCCGTCAGCCTACACGGGCGGTGCCGCGGGCAAGGATACGACGAATCGCATCGTATGGCTCTTCAAGACCAGCAACTGGAATCCCGGCGTCACCGACACGGTGCACGCCTTCTTCTTCACGCTCATGGTGAGCGCATCGTGGCCGGCGCCGCATGAGACGACCTGGCTCCGGATCTACGATGGCACGCAGGATTCTCTGCCCGATCTCAACGGCAAACCGCGCTGGGGAACGTTCGCGTCCACCGGCGATCCGACGCTCGGCACCGCGGCCTTCACGGCGGGCACCGAACTGAGGCTGCAGGCGGGCACCGCGAATACCAGCCTCTATTACTCACGACACGATTCGCTGGGAACCGGATCCGCGGTCATGGACGCGAGGCTCCGCGTGGTCAATGCCTCCGCGGGCACGATCCAAGCGGTATTCGGCTTTGCCGAGCCACAGGGCAGCGGCCGCAGACAGGAGTTCGTGGGGATCGCGAGCGATAGAGTCTCCTTCGCGACCTACAACAACGGAAGCGGCAAATGGACCAATCGGGGCGCGACGTTCGCGCTCACGGGCACCGCGTTCCATACGTACCGGCTGCGCAAGATCGGCACGACGTCGGCGACGCTCTGCGTCGATGGCACGGCGGTGATCACGCGCAACTACGGTCCACCCGGCGGAATGCAGGCGACGCAGAATCAATTCGTCGCCTCGACCGCCGTGTTCGGTATCGACGGCTTCGCTGCCGGTGTCGATTCGCGTTGGACGAGCGTGCAGTACACGATCGGGAGCGACGGTGGGGGATGCTGAACTACAGACTGAGACTATAGACTTAGACTTAGAATGCGGCGAGTAGTCGCATTCTAACGTCTAGGTCTAACGTCTCAGTCTGCAGTACCGACTGGATGCAAAACGGGCCCGGCGATGATCGCCGGGCCCGTTGAGTTAGAGCAGTATTCGGAGTTACTGGCACTTGATCACGCCATCGCCGACGCCGGCGATCGAGTCCGCGCCGAAACCGACTTCACACGTGATCGCGGTCGCCGGGTGCGACGTGTTCGCCGCCCAACCCGTGCCCTTCGCATCCGTCACGGTCGCGATCACCGCCTGCGACGCCGTGAAGTTCATGTTCGCGAGCACCGTGGTGTACGTCTGGTTGTCCGCGAAATACGCTCTCCTGCGCGGTCGCCATGTTACGAAGGTCGGACTTCATCGACGCGACGTAGGCCTTCTCCTTCGTGTTGGCGAACTTCGGAATCGCGATCGCGGCCAGAATGCCGATGATGACCACGACGATCAGAAGCTCGATCAGCGTGAAGCCCTTCTTGTTCTTGCTCATGGTAGCCGCTCCTCCGGTCGGACAGGTTGTGCCCCCTGATCCACGATGGAAGAGGGCGTCGCGCGTGATGCAGGTCCTTTCGATGTGCCAAGACGATTTTTTCCGCGGCCGCGTAACTCGCCCTCTGGCCCGCCGTCGCAGGCGACAGCCGACAGCCGACAGTCTGCGTTTACAGTTTAGCACCACTATCGCGCCACCATCGACCGAATCGTCTATGACAGCGTGAAGATCCTACTCCGCACTCCCGACCGACTCGTCCTCGCCGACTCCGGCGCCTCGCTCCGCGCGATCGGAGGCATCTTCGTCGCGGTCGGAGCCGCCTTTCTCTTCGCCGGCGTGAGGGATCCCGCGCACAACGTGATGGCCATGCTCATCGGCCCGATCCTCGGCGTCATCGGCCTCGCGTTCGTGCTCCTCCCGTCCCGTGTCACCGCATCGTTCGACCGGCCCAGCCATACGCTCGTCATCACGCGGCACACGCTTCGCACCACCACGCGCGATGAGGTGGACCTCTCGAAGGTCTCCGATGTCGTCGCCGAGCAGAGCGTCTCCGCCAACACGCAACGCACGGCGCAAGCCACCTTCCGCGTCACGATCGTGCTGCGCGACGGATACCGGCTCCCTCTCACGAGCTGGTATACGAGCAGTACGTCGCACGCCCAAGCCGCCGCCGCTGCGCGCCAATTCCTCGGGATCGTCGAGACGCCGCCCGCGACACCAACGCCCGACCCGCTCGACGCCCAGCTGCGCGATCTCCCGCCCGGGATCGCCGCTACCGTGAGAACGATGCAGTCGCGGGGCGTCTCCGGCCGGCGCTTCCCCATCGCGGCGTTCATTCTCTTCGCCGGATGCTTCACGGCCCTTGGCAGCTGGCTCAACTACCAGCAGTACCGGAAGCTCAGCAACTACGTGTCCGCGCCCGCCGTCGTGCTCTTCACGGACGTCGAATCGCATCGCGGCAGTAAGGGCGGCGTGACCTACAGCCCCATCGTCACCTATCGATATCACGTGGGCGAGCGCGACTACGTGAGCAGCAACACCACCGTCATGCGCGAGAGCCGCAGCGGCATGTGGGCCCAGCACATCGCCTCACGCTATCATCGCGGCGACAGCACGACGGCTTGGTACGATCCCACCGATCCGACGCAGGCGTTCCTCGTGCACGAATACAGCGGCCTGCCGTCGATCTTCATTGCCGTTTCGGTCCTCTTCATGCTCGTCGGATTCTTCGCGGCGAGAGCGGCGGCGAAAGGGAAACTGCAGCCGGTGTTCACAGGGAGTTAGAGTCAGCGACAGCCGACAGCCAACCGCCTGTCGTTAGTGGTTGGCCGTTGGACCACATTGTTGACGCAACCCTCCGCGAATCGTCAATTATCTGCCCATGTCCCCCGCCCCCGCCCAGAAGACCTGCCCGCAATGCGGCAATAGTTACGACGCCGAGCAGCGCTTCTGTCCGCGTGATGGTTCGACGCTGCGCGCGCCGCCGGGGAGCGATCTCGTGGGCTCCGTGGTGGCCGACCGATATCTGATCCTCAAGCGCATCGGCGAAGGCGGCATGGGCCAGGTGTATCTCGCCGAGCACGTGAAGATGAAGCGCAAATCGGCGGTGAAGGTCATGCACCAGGGCATGGTGCACGACCAGGACGCCATCCAGCGCTTCAATCGCGAAGCCAGCAACGCCAGCTCCATCCAGCATCCGAACGTCGCCGCGATCTACGATTTCGGCGAGACGGCCGACGGCCTCATCTATCTCGCGATGGAATTCGTGGACGGCGAGCCGCTCACGAAGATCATCGAGCGGCAGGGCGCGCTGCCCGCCGTGCGCGCGGCGGAGATCACGCGGCAGACGAGTGAAGCGCTCGAGGCCGCGCACGAGATGGGCATCGTGCATCGCGATCTCAAGCCCGACAACATCATGGTCGCGCGCGGCCGCGCCGGCGAAGACGTCGTGAAGGTCGTGGACTTCGGAATCGCGAAAGCCATGAGCAACGACGAGCAGAAGGTCACCAAGACCGGGCTCGCGATCGGCACGCCCGAGTACATGTCGCCCGAGCAACTCGGCGGCGACCAGCTCGATTCGCGCACCGACATCTATTCGCTCGGCCTCGTCACGTTCAACATGTTCACGGGACAGCTGCCCTTCCCCGCCGTCACCAGCCGCGAGGCGCTCATCATGCGCCTCACCGAGAAGCCGCGCACGCTCATGGAGATCGCGCCCGACGTGCAGTGGCCCGAGGAGATGCAGTGGGTGATGGACCGCGCGCTGTCGAACCATCCCGGCGAGCGGTACCAGCACGTGAACCAGTTCGGCCGCGATCTTGTTAAGGCCGTCGCGTCCATGCCGCAGTCGGCACTCTCGCAGCAGGGCACGATCGCGATCACGGCGTCGCACGCGGCGGACAGTGCGTTGAATCCGATGCGCACCGAAGCGAGACGATTCGGAGGCGAGACCGCGACGCAGCCGACCGGCGGAGCGCGCCGTCCCACCGCGACCGTCGGCAGCGGCAACACCGGCGAGCTGGCCGAGAGCGCCGGGCTCAAGAAGAGCCGCACCGGACTGTTCGTGGGGCTGTTCGTCGTGCTCGCGGGCGCCGGCGGCGGCGGCTACTGGTGGTACACGCAGCAGCAGCCGCCCAAGACGGCCGTCGCCGCCACCGCACCGGTCGCGGACAGCGCTGCCAAGCCCGACTCCGAGGCGAGGATCGCCGCGGCCCTTCGCGACAGCCTGGCGCGCGCGGACAGCCAGCTGAAGGCGGACAGCATCGCGAAGGCCAAGGGCCCGCGCATCGCTCCGGTACCGTCCACCACGGATCTCACCGAAGTGATCCAGCCGATCAGGGATGCGATCGCGGCGGGCACGTCGCGAAAGAACAACGGCGAGTATGAAATGGCGCTCGTCGACTACGGTAACGCGAGCGACAAGCTCTCGGAGTTGGCCCGAAAATACCCCGACTCGCCCGCGCTGAAGCAGCTGAAGAAGGAGATCGCCGCCGCGACCGCCGCGAACGCGAACGCGTGCAAAGCCGAGCGCGATGATGCCCTCTCGCGCGGCGCCACGCCGCCGGAGTGCCCGTAACTACGCGGGTCTCGGCTCGTCGGCTGTCGGCTGTCGGAACCGCGCGAAGTCATGTGACTCCCCGCCCGCTATTACGTCGTTACGATAGCTATGGTCGATGGCCAATGGCCGATCTCGTAGTTCGCGCTAAAGTGTGATGTGCATTACAATTGGGGGACCGTCAACCCCTCGAATTCCCCGTCCCCGCCCAACCGCCATGCGATCTGTGCCCAAAATGACCTGCCGCGCCATGATGATCTCGGTGGCGTTGCTCCTCGCCGGATCTTCCGTCGCCGCCGGCCAGGGCAAAGCGTACTCCCTCGATGATCTCGTGGGACTGCTCAAGCGGAAAGTCGCGAGCACGCGCGTGCTGACGCTGGCGAAGCAGAACTGCATCAGCTTCGTGATGACGCCGGACGTCGAGACGGTGCTCAAGCGCGCGGGCGGCACGAGCGATCTCATCAGCGGACTCGAGACGGTCTGCAATCCGAACAATCCGAAGGTCGCCGCCGATACCGCGCACCGCGTCATGCCGGGTGCCGTGCCCGTGCCGGTCGCTTCCGCGCCGGTGGACACCTTCGTTCCCGTGGTCATTCGCGCGGCCGTCGTGAATCCCGATCTCACGGTGCGTCCGCTGCCGCAGTTGGACCTGCTGCTGATCACTCCGCGCGGCGACTCGCTGCACGTCTCCACCGATCTCGAAGGGAAGTTCACGCGCAGTCTCCGCCCCGGCGGCTACCGCATCGAATCGATGGCCGAGGTCGCGGGCATGCGCTATCGGTGGGCGTTCAATGCCGTGATCGCGAGAGACATGGCGCCGATCGAGCTCACGCAGAAGAACGCGAGCGTCGAGGCGGTGAATCCGCTCGGCGCGGCCGCGGGCGGCACCGCGATCGCGACGCACGACACCGTGCGGATCGCCGCGCCGCCGCCGCCCAGAGTGCTTACCGAGAAGGAGATCTTCGAGCGTGACCGTTCGGGTTTGTTCATGGTGTACGGCACGGAATTCCGCGGCACCGGCTTCTACGCCGATTCGAACGGCTTCGTGCTCACCAACCTGCATCTCGTGGAGTTCAGCGACGACATTCGCGTCCAGTTCGACAGCGTCACCAAGGTGTACGCGCGCGTGATCGCGAAGGACCGCGACAAGGACATCGCCGTGCTCGCGGTGAATCCCAAGCGCTGCCCGAAGTGCGCGGTGCTGCAGTTCCCGGACAGCGCGCATTCGGCGCCGCCCGGCCCCGGCGACCGCGTGCTCGCGTTCGGCTCGCCGCTCAACAAGCTCGGCGTCTTCTCGCTGGGGCTCGTGAGCAACGCCGACGCGAACACCGTGACGAGCGACGTGGCGGTCGGCGAATTCAACACCGGCGGTCCGCTCGTGAGCAAGGACGGATTCGTCCTCGGGTTGAACAGCGACAAGGCCGCGAGCGACCAGGGCGGTACGCGTGTGGAGACGAGCGTCGCGACGCCCGTGCTCCTCCCGTTCATGGCCAAGGCGCGCGATTCGATCCCGTCGCTCGTGGCGAAGCCGGTGAGCGACGAGCTGCTGCCGATCGTGCCGCGGGAGCCCTTCCCGATGGCGCCGATCGCGGCGGTGGCGAAGCTCGGCAAGGACATGAACATCGAGGTGTATCAAGCCGAGCAGGGCCCGTTCAAGATCTTCATGATGACGCCGCAGCTCATGGCGTGGCGTCAGCAGCAGGCCGTGAACGCGCTGTCGGACAAGAAGCAGGACGATCCCAAGCGCTATGGCACGTTCACCAAGATCGACCCGATCCAGGGCTGGACCGATTGGGACGATTTCCTGAACGACCGCAAGGCCGTGATCGTGTTCAACGTGTTCCCCGACCGCACCGAGTTCCCGTACTATCAGCCGGACAAGGTGCAGAACGTGAGCGAGGGCAGCTTCGGCAACATGCGCATCTTCCGCGACGGCGTGGAGATCATTCCCGTGGAGAAGGTGCGGGTGCCGGCGATGCTGAACGTCGAGCAGATGAAGCTCGCGGGGAAAGCGATGCCATACCAGGGCATTTACGTGTATCGCGTGAACGATTTCGCGCCGCGCGCGGTGGGGTCGACGGCGACGTACACGGTGACCATCACCGACCAGGCGACGCTCAAGCAGTACAAGCTGACGCTGCAAGGGAAGATGATCGAGCAGATGTGGAAGGACTTCACCGCGTACCAGTACGGCGGGCACTAGCACGGGCGGCGCCCTCGCGTTCCTCGCGAGGGCGGCCGACCCGGGTGCGGCCATCGCCGAGCTGACGGCACGCTCGGCGGCGGTGGGTGAGTGGAGCGCGCTGGTGGAGCTGGCGGAGTGGCACGGCGTGATGCCACTGGTGGCGCGCTGGGTGGCGGCCGCGCCGAGTTCTTCAGTTCCGGCGCCGGTGCGCGAGGACATCGCGCGGCGCGCGAGGACCCAGGCCATGCAATCGTTGATGCTCGCTGGCGAGACCGTCTCGCTCAGCCGGCGCTTGGAGCGCGCGGGCATGCCGGCGATCGTGCTCAAGGGCGCGGTGCTTGCGGCGCACGCGTACGGGGATCTCGCGCTGCGGCCGCAGATGGATGTGGACCTGCTGGTGCACGAGCGCGATGTGGATCGCGCGATCGCGGAGCTGTCGGCGGCTGGATATTCGCGGGTGCACGAGCTCGCGCCGGGGCAGGATGCGGCGTTCCGCGAGATCGAGTACCATCACTCGCTCGTGAACGCGGCGGGCACGAGCGTGGAGTTGCATTGGGGGATCATCAAGCGGCAGTTCGGGCTGAGCGTGCGGCGAGGGGCTCTGGTGGGAGAACGCCCAACGCGTGCCGGTGGGCGGGGCCGAGGTAATGGCGCTCTCGAATGAGTTGACGTTGGTCTATCTTGCGATCCACGGTGGGAAACACGAATGGCCGCATCTCCGGTGGATCGGGGATATCGCGGCAGTGGCGAGGCTGGAGCCGATGGACTGGGAGTTCGTGCAGCGGACGAGCGCGAGTTTGGGGACGGCGCGAATGACGGGACTCGCGCTGGCGCTGGCGGCGGAGATCGCCGAGTCCCCGCTGCCGAAGGCCGCGCAGACGCTGGCTCACGCGTGCCCGCCTGCGTTGGTCGCAGAGATCCGCCGACGGATGATGAGCGGGAGCGATGCGCCCGGTTTCGTCGAGAGCACGAGATTCCAGTTCGCGATGCGTGAGCGAGCGCGGGATCGGCTGGCGTTCGCGATGCGCTCGGCGATCACGCCGACCATCGATGATCTGGAGGTGACCGCCCTGCCCGCCGGACTGCGGGGCCTGTATCACGTGCTCAGGCCGTATCGCTTGGCGCGAAAGTGGACGGCATTGATGGTGCGCGCGCCGCACCGCGAGAACTGACACCATGGGATCCGCAGGTGAACTCTGGCGCCGCGTGATGACGCGCCTCGGCGCAGGCCCATTCGATGAGTCCGTGAAGGTCCTTGGCCGCACGTTGCGCCTCCGAACCGGCACCTTCCGGCACACGCCCGACTACGACGACGCCTGGTTCCTCGCCTGCGCGATGCGGTCGAGGGTCATCTTTGATGTCGGAGCGAACGTTGGCTACGATGCTGTCCTGGCGCTGGCGTTCTCGAAGGTTGAGATCGTTGCGCTCATCGAGGCGAATCCCGAAGCGCTGTCAGTCGCAGAGCGCAATTTGGCCTTGAACGGATTGACCGAGCGCGCCCGCTTTGTTTCTGGGTTCGCTGGCGACCGTGCAGGCGACAGCGTCACGTTCTGGACCACCGGGTTGGGTGAGGCGGGAAGCGCGTTCGCCGCAACACGCCAAGACCGCCGCCGCTCGAGGTGATGCAATACAGGTTGCGACGACGACACTCGACGCTGTCGGCTGTCGCGCTAGGACTTCAGCCTGACTTCATCAAGATCGATGTCGAAGGAGCAGAGGCGAAGGTACTCGCCGGCAGTCGCCGGATCGCGGCGCGGCGTGAGACGCGATTCCTGGTCGAGATGCACTCGAACCCCGAACTCTCAATGCTCACGAATGCGAGCGGAAGTGCTGAGATGGTGTGAGCAGGTGGCATACGATGCGTGGTCCTCAAGGAGCGGTGCGAGATGATCGCCGCCGAACGAATTCGAGCATCGAGGGCGTTGTCATCTCTTGCTCCAGCCGAAGGATTGGCCGTTCCCGGCGTGGCTGGACGTCGATTGAACAGGGCGCTCCGATCCTTCTGCTGTGCAACCAGGTGCAGCGGCAGACGCCGGCGAACTCGGATCCGCTGCAGGCGGCTGAACTACCGCTTCTCCGTCCAGTACACCGCGAGCGAATCGCCGAGTTCTTTCGAGAATTTCTCCGCACCATGGTGATTCAGGTGCTCTGGGTCGCGGAAATAAAGCGTATCCCCGAATGAGAGCGACGCGTCGTTCGCCGAGATCCAGGAACCGAGCGCCGGTCCGCACAGCGACCTCCCGATAGTAACGTCATGATCTCGCCCCGTTCTTGTCGCCTGCACCGCGGTCTCAAACTCGGGAGCGACGAAGATCGAGACGTGAACCCTGTGGGCGCGCGCGATCTCCAGAATGTCGCTCGAAGGCAGCAACGCGGCTCGGGCTGATCGCGTAGAGGTGTCGTGAACCGCGTGGCCCGCCTGCCGCGGGCAGGTAGCCGTGGACAAACGTGAGCCCCATGCGTCGAAGTCACGTGGTGCGTTGGAGAACGACGCGAGCACGCTCTTCAATCCGATCCGATCATTGAATTCCGCGTACTTGAACAGTGGCGCGTATTCCCAGAGCAACTCTCGATGACCGAAATATGCCCGGAGATGCGCGGCGACTAGGGGCTTCGTCGATATACGGCACATAGAAGTATGCGTGGAACGGATATGCTGAACGACTTGCTGTCGAGTCCGAACGGGTCAACTTCCAATAGTAGTTCGCGCGTCGTGTTTCGTTGCAGGAAATGGTCGAGCACCAACGCGAGCTCCGGGAACTCGGCACCATTCATCGAAAGATTGAGCCCGTGACCCTGGATCGCCCGCTCCACAATGGGCACGTCGACCGTGAGATATGACCGCGAGGAACCGAGCACCGCGAAATCGAGGCGGCGGCCGTGCATCGCGAACAACCAATTGACCTTGATCGTCTGATCCTCTCGTGCGTACGCATTGTATACCGTCGCGAGCGCCCAGCACCCAGCCAGCAAGCATCGCGGTGAATCGGCGACGCGCCGTACCGCCAAAGGAGGCCCGCGCGCGTCACGATCAGAACTGGAAGTAGATGAACTGCGCAGGATTGTGGAACATGCCGAAGTTCGCAGATCAGCAGGATCAGCGCGTAGTAGAATGCCCCAACGCACCACGATCGGGCTTGTCATCCAGGAAACGGCGCATGTCGCCGTGCCGCTCGATCAAGTGGACGCACTCCATGAAGAGCGATGAACGCTACGCTCCAGCGCGAATAGCTCCCGTCGTGACGATCGGACTTCGATCGAGGTGACGTCGAGTCCTGGAACGCGATGGCGCGAAGATATATCCGGCGTCGCTCACGGAGGCGGCACGGAAGAATACCCAGCCGACAAGCACCAGATGGAATGTGACGATTGCATCTGATCCAGCGCGCGGCTCCAGCGATCCGGCGCCATGGGCGCCGATTCGAAGAATTTTCGCTGCCACGCGAATGTCGCGACGCCCGCGATCAAGTAGCACGCCGTGAGCGCGCCCCAGCACGATGAACGTCCAGTTCGCACCGTGCCACAGGCCGCTCACCAGGAACGACGATCATGATATTGAAGCACCAGCGCCGCGCCGCGCACGCGATTGCCGCCGAGCGGGATGTACAGATAGTCGCGGAACCACGTCGACAGCGAGATGTGCCAGCGCGCCAGAACTCGGCGATCGACGTCGCGAAGTAGGGCCGGTCGAAATTCGTCCATCAGCTCGAAGCCCATGACCTGCGCGGCGCCGATCGCGATGTCGGAGTAGCCGGAGAAGTCGCAGTAGATCTGGAACGCGAAGAAGTACGTCGCGATGATCAGCGCGCCAGCCCGTGCTGCTGCTGCGGGTGTCGTAGACCGCGTTCGACGATACAGCGCGAGCCGGTCGGCGATCACCACCTTCTTGAAGAAGCCCCACGAGCATCAGCTTCGAGGCCGTCGATCGACGCGCTCGGCGTCGAACGCGTGCGGCTCGCGGAACTGGTGGAGCAGGTTCTGCGGCCGCTCGATCGGCCCGGCCACGAGCTGCGGGTAGAACATCACGTACAGCGCGTAGATCCCGAAGTGCCGCTCGGCCTGCTGCTGGCCGCGATACACCTCGATCGTGTAGCTCATCGACTGGAACGTGTGGAACGACAGCCCGATCGGCAGGATGATGTCCAGGTGCGGGATCGCCCAGCCGCAGTGCAGCGTGCCGAAGAGCGCCGTGAGATTCGCGTCGACGAAGTTGATAGTACTTGAAGAACGCCGAGCATGCCGACGTTCGCGACGATGCTCATGACGAGCATCGCCCGGCGGCGCGCGCCCGCGCGTCCTCGATCCAGATCCCCGCCGAGTAGTCGACGACGATCGAGGAAGAACAGGATCAGGAGGTACTTCGGGATGAACGCGACGTAGAACACGCAGCTGGCGACGAGCAGCAGCAGCCAGCGAATCCGGTGCGGCGCGAGGAAATAGAGCGCCGTGACGACCGGGAAGAAGACAAGGAACTGCAGCGAGTTGAAGAGCACTAGGAACGTGCGAATTCGTGCACGCGAGTCGGTCGATTCAGGGCTTCTCGCATGATCAGGTCGTTCACCTCGGTATCGGCCTCGACCAGTCCGTGCTCGGATTCGCCCTCTCAGGCCGTACGCGGCGGCACACCGAGGCGCGGCGCGTGATGAGTGTGAGTCGAGGCGCCAGGGAGCCATCGTGTTGCCGGCCTCGTTTTGGAGGTTCATCGCGAGAGGAATCGGAGAATTGAATGCCGCCCTCTCAAGATTGACGAACCCTCCCAACCCGGGCGTGGAGAGGTCATGGTTCAAAGCGATCGCCGGGAAGGCACGCATTGAGGGAGCAGGTGGGGCCGCTTGCCAGGAAATGCTGCTGGAGGTAGCGGCGACAGCATAGCTGTGGTCTCGTTGCCTCCGACTCCCTGCCCCTGCGCCTTCACTTGCCTGAACAACCCCATTCTCTTTGTGAGCGGCGACCACAGCGTTGTTCAGCAACGGGACTACTCACATGCGCTCACCATGTACTGAGGCTCCTTCAAGCCTCGTCTTACTCACCACCCAATGTCATCGCAATGATATCTGCTACTCTCTTGTTAGCTTCAACAGTATAGTGCAAACCATTGGCGTTAATTACGCTCGCGTGCGACAATTCGTACATGGCGACATTTCGCCAGTCGTATCAATGAACTCGATGCCTCTCTTTCTCAATGAAGTGCGCATCAACTGCCACGGATCCTTGACTACCGCTCGATCCGAGAACGTATTGTTGTTGTCCAGCAGTACAACGACGAATCGACTCTTGCGTTGGATCGCAAGGTCCTTCGCGAACTGAAGGATGCGCATCGTATACTCGAAACGCGGCCCGGGCGTACGGTAGATCGGCTGCAAACGGTGAGCACGCCATGCCAGCGCCGACCTCGGCACCCGGTAAAGGAACAACCAGTCGAGGCTCGTATGGTGAAACATGTTCGGGTCGAAACTCAGATCGAGTTGCAGAAACTTGCTTGCCTCCCCACGCTGAAATTCTCTCTTCAATTCAGTGCCATAAATCGCCGGCTGATTGGCGATCGAGGCCGATAGCGAGTCGAACTGGAACATCGGTTTGCTCTTAGTGCCGCCGCGCTCGAAATTGTAAATGGGCGTCGTCGCACGTTCCAAGTCGGACGCGATCACTCCCAGCAACACGATCGACGCGGAGACATCGCTCTCACGCCAGCGTAATATGGCTTGGTCGATGCCGTAACCTCCGACCCCATAATTTACGACCGTCACGCCGAGACGATCCGCCAGCTGCGAGGGCCACGCATCCTCGGCTCTGACCTCATCGCCGTGCGTGAACGAATCTCCGATTGCAAGGACCCGAGGGGTTCGAGTAGCAACGAATTTCGCAGCGTGTTGAGCCTCTGTAACGCGTACCCCGTTCAAATCCGAGAAGTACAACGGCGGGTCGGCGCCGTTCTCCGCAATAGTCCAGCCGAGCATCGCGTCGTACCTGCGGTACGAGCCGGGCTTGCGCGCAATGCTCGGCATTGAAGTCGGTGTATCGATCGGTACCAGGAAGTAGCCTGGCCTCCCGAACAAGAGTTGCACATTCTCCCGGCGCCTCACTATCAGGTGCAATCCCGCCTCGGTAAGCGAGAGCGCAAGGACAGCAATAAGGAACAAGAAGACGCGGCGCCGGCGCATGGTGCGACCTACCAGAGCGTGTATATGAAAGGCGCCGCGCCAGTACTCGCTAACACCACGACAAGTCCCAGAACCAAGAAGAGCACGAGGATCGGAGCCAGCCACCACTTCTTGGTCTCGCCCAGAAGCCTGAGGAAGTCACTGACTACTCCTATGCGTTTCCCGGAAGCGGCCTGCTCGAACTCCTGACCGCGCGCATCGCCGCGCCTCGGGTCCGCCGGCTCACTGCTCACGATTGATTGAAATAGTCGGAGGGCGGATGTTCGCCAGCGCGTTCCCGCCAGTACGTGGTTGCGTCTCGCTCGAATTGACGATTCATCACGTCGCGTCCTCCAATTCGAAGAATGAGCCCGATTGGCGTGATCACAAGGAAGTACATGAGAACGAGCACCACCTGCGACACCACAACGCCGATCGGATAGGTGGCTAGGGACAAGCCGACATAGACCGACCGTGCGAAACGTGGTGCTGCGAGCATTGCGCCTTCAGTGACGGCGCCCAATATCCAGACGACGGAAGAAGCTTCCCAGCCCCCGATCCATTTATGCGCGAGAAAGCCGGACGCGAGTACGAAAAGCGGGAACCAAAGCCACCCAAACCATCGAAGCTCGAATGCGGACGGAGTCAGGTTGAGTCGTATGAGCGACACTGTCAGTCCAATTCAAATTGAGAGATGTACCGGCGAACCTCATCGGCACTCAGCTGCGGCTGTTCCGTCCTTAGCATGACGAAGTGCCCAACAGCGAGAGCATCGATATTCGTGGCCATAAAGCACCGGTACGCGTCCTGCGGCGTGCAAACGATCGGTTCACCTCGCACGTTGAAGCTCGTATTGATCACCACCGGGCACCCCGACAGCGCCTCTACATTCTTCAGCAAATCGTAAAAGCGGCCATGCCGGCGATCCACCGTTTGGATCCGTGCGGAAAAATCAACGTGCGTTACCGCCGGTATCACAGAGCGTGCCTGCTTGAGCTTCTCGAGACCGCGAACGGTCCCGTCGACCGATCCAAGCCGTTTGTCCTCGCGCACGCTCGCGACCATCAACATGTACGCGCTGTCCAGCGCTGTCGGCGTTTCAAAATAATCCTGCACGCGCTCTCGCAACACCGACGGGGCGAATGGCCGGAAAGATTCCCGAAACTTGATCTTCAGGTTCATTTGCGACTGCATTCCTGAGCGGCGCGCATCACCAAGAATGCTTCGCGCACCGAGGGCGCGCGGACCGAATTCCATTCGGCCCTGCACCCAACCGACGACTTGCTCCGCGCCGATCAACTCCGCGACACAACCACAAAGTGCGGCATCATCCTCGAAGAACCTGTAGTGCGCGCCGATACCATCCAGGAACTTGCGAACGGACTCATCGTCGAATTCAGGGCCCAGCAGAGATCCTTTTTGAGAATCCGGCAGAGCCGGCCGACGGGGCATTCCAAGCAATTGATGCCAAATGAGCGACGCAACTCCGAGTGCGCCACCGGCGTCGCCTGCGGCGGGCTGAACCCATATGTCATCGAATGGACCCTCGCGAAGAATGCGACCATTGCCAACACAATTGAGGGCCACCCCGCCCGCAAGGCACAGATTCTTCATCCGGGTCGTCCGATGCACGTATCGCGCGCACTTCAGCATGATGTCTTCGGTCACCGCCTGGATCGATGCTGCAATGTCCATTTCCCGCTCCGTTATGGCCGCCTCCGGCTGTCGCGGAGGGCCACCGAATAGCTCATGGAACTTTCGGGACGTCATACGGAGGCCGTGCGGAAAGTCGAAATATTGGAGATTGAGACGAAAGGAGCCGTCCTCCTTGATGTCTATCAGCTCACGTCTAATCGCGTTCTCAAAGCGAGGCTCCCCATACGGCGCTAGCCCCATGAGTTTGTACTCACCCGAATTGACCCGGAATCCACAGTAATACGTGAATGCAGAGTACAGCAATCCGAGAGAGTGGGGGAAACGGATCTCATGACTGAGCGTGATGCGATTCCCTTGGCCAGATCCGCACGTAGTCGTCGCCCATTCGCCGACTCCGTCCAGAGTGAGAATTGCCGCCTCATTGAATGGCGAAGGGTAGAAGGCGCTTGCGGCGTGTGATTCATGGTGTTCGGGAAAAACGAAGCGCTTGGTATACGCCCCACCCAGGGCACGATCGAGTGCGCGAGGGATCTGCAATTTGGTATGCAACCAAACTGGCACAGCCTTGGCAAAGGATGAGTACCCTCGCGGACTGAACGAAAGAAATGTCTCGACCAGCCTGTCGAACTTCAGCATTGGCTTCTCATAAAAGCCCACATAATCCAGGTCCGATGGCCGAAGCCCCGCCTCTCTCAGGCAGTAAGCGACCGCGTGCACGGGGAACGTCTCGTCGAACTTCTTGCGCGTGAATCGCTCTTCCTGCGCGGCAGCAACTATCTCGCCGTCGACGATGAGTGCCGCGGCGGAGTCGTGGTAATAGGCCGAGATGCCGAGAACACTCGTCATGCCCCGGCGACCCGAACTGACAGGATCCCATTCTCCGAACCCGAACGAGACTCCATGGATTTCCTCCGAGCTTACACCGCGGGTCGAGCAGCAGTGCGAGATCTCTTCGCGAATGCTAACGAGAGTGCTGCGTGAGGTGGCCGCGGCCTGCAAATCGGGGCACGCGCAGCGAGCCGATCTTCACGCCCCTACAACTTACGCCGTTCTTCCCCGTTACAGTGATCGTTGATGAAGGCGGCGTAGAATGGCTTGCGATGAGGAGGAGGGGCCAGAGTGCCCAGGGCAGCGAAGTGAAGAGCGCTAGAGCGCGCTCGGCGACCGTGCCATCGCGCAGTATCCGAGCGCCATTGGATCGCGTGCGATCTCGGAGCCGACTGCGATCTCACCGCGTTGCCGGAGGTACGCCCGCTCCGCCCAACGGAGCAGCGTGGAGGTGCCTCGCCAGCGCTGCATCTTGAGACTGTGCAACAGCACCGCGAGTGAGTCCCCTGATCTGCGCATTTCGATCTCCACGAAGCCCGCTCCACTCAGAAGCATTTCGAGTCCCGCCACGGTGTAGCGGAAGAAGTCGTACGGCCGCTGATGCGCGTGATACATGAACGGCGTCGTGAGCAGCAGCCATCCACCGGGCCGCAGCACGCGCATCGCTTCGGCGAGCGTCCGCGCGGGCGCAGCGAGGTGCTCCAGCACCTCCGTGCAAAGGATCCCGTCGAACGATCGGGCGGCGAACGGCAGCGCGCCCGCGTCGCAGTACACATTGACGGCGACCTTCGTCGGCGCGTGCAACCAGTCGGTGGCGATCATCTGCGTGCCGGGCTGCGCCTCGATGAGCGCGCGATAGTCGATCGATCCGGCGGAGATATTGAGGATCCGGCCGCGCAGCCGACCCTCTGCCACGGCACGACGGACGTGCTCGCTGATCAGCGAGCGGAGGAGATTCGAATCGCGGGGGATCACGACTCGCTTTCTGGGATCACCTCACGCCTTCTGGGGCTCGTCCCCATAGTAATAGTCGTAGTAGTAATAGCCGCCGTACTGTGGGACCTTGTGGTCGGGATCGTTCAACACCGCACCGACCACTCGCGCGCCGACGTTCGTGAGACGCAGCATCGCATGCTGCGCGGCCCCGCGCTCGGTGTTCCCAGCGCGCAGCACCAGGATCACGCCGTCCGCGATCGTGCCGAGGATGAGCGCATCGCCCGCGACGTGCACCGGCGGCGTGTCGAGGATCACGATGTCGTACTGGCTGGAGAGCTGCGCCATCAGGTCCCGCGTGCGTGCACTCCCCAGCAGTTCCGACGGGTTCGGCGGGAACGTTCCCGCGGGGATGAACGACAGGCGTTCCACCGTCGAATCGCGCACGACTTCCGAGAAAGTGTTCTGGCCCGCTAGGTACTGCGTCATCCCCGGCTCGCGCGGCACGCGGAACACATTGTGCAGCCGGCCGCGGCGGAGATC
Organism: uncultured Gemmatimonadaceae bacterium; assembly: GCA_963716745.1. Classification (GTDB taxonomy): domain Bacteria; phylum Gemmatimonadota; class Gemmatimonadetes; order Gemmatimonadales; family Gemmatimonadaceae; genus DATKOH01. The sequence continues at coordinate 2,043,651 of OY970320.1, read as the reverse complement.
GCAGTCCGCGAGCAGCACTCTCAATCCCTGCTGAGCGAACGTCACCGCGAGGTTCGTCGCCGTCGTGGTCTTTCCGTCCTGTGGCGACGGGCTCGTGATCACGATCGTGCGAAGCGATTGCACCGCCTGCGAGAAGATCAAATTGGTGCGCAGTGTGCGGAACGCCTCAGCGCTCGTGGAGCGCATGTTCTGCGACGTCACAAGTGCGGCACTGTCGCCCATGCCCCGGCGCACCGATTTGCGCGACTGCGGGAACGGCAGGTTCAGTCCCGCGAACTTCAGGTGCCCACGCACGACGCGGTTGGGCATGATCTGCGGGATGATGCCGAGCCCCGGCACATGCAGCAAGCGCTCGATCTCTTCACGGCGGCGAATGGCCGTGTTCAGCCGCTCTACGATGAACGCGGCGCCGGCGCCGAAGAACAGGCCGAGGATCAATCCGAGTCCGAGCTTGGTGCGCAGCCGGGCACCGATGGGCTTGGTAGGCCGGATCGCGAGGTCCACGATCTCCACTTGTCCCGCTTCCACCGCCTCGCTCACACTCGCCCGCTGGTAGTCGTCGCGCAACTGATCGGTCATGCGCTTAATCGTCTCGACGTGCATCGACAGGCGCGCCTCCGACGCCTGCTTCGCCGGCATCGCGTCGAGCAAGCCCGTATTCTGCGACCGCTGCTGGTCCAGTGCGCCGATCCGCTCGTTGAGTGCCACGACATTGCTCTGCACCGCGTTCACGAGGTGCTCCTCGGTCACGTGGATCATCAAGTTCGTCCGCTGCACGTCGGGGTTCGTGGGCGCAGCCCCCCATTCACCGGATGTGAGCGAATCGCGCGTCAATTCCAGATCCATCAACTGTGAGTACAATCCAGAAATGATCGGATTCGAGGCGATGCTTGGCGACGATGCGATCGCCCGCAATGCTTGCGTGCGCGAGCTGTCACGCGAGTGCTGGATCGTCGCGAGAAGTTTGTTGAGGACATCGCGGTCGGCCGCCATGTCCTGTCGTTTCTCCTCTTGCGCGAGCAATTGTCCTTGCTGCGCAGTGATCTGGTCGCTGCTGCCATACAGGTGCTCGCGACTCCGGAACGCGCTGAGCTGGTCGGCAGCTTCCCGGAGCAACGAGTCGCTGTGGTTCACCTGCTCTCCGAGGAACTCCCGGCGGCGGCGCGATTCTGCCTGCGCCGTCTGGGCGTTCACATCGCGGAAGACGTTCACCGCCGCGTTCACGACCTGCTGCGCCTGGTACGGATCCTCGGAAACATAGAGCACGTCGATCACATCGGTCGCCTTCCGCTGGCGTGGGGTCAGGGCCGCCGAGAGGGCGTTGGCTGCGTTGGTCAACGATGTGGTCACGAGCATCGGGTTCTCGGATCGCGGGTCGGACTTCACGCTGAACGCGATGCCCCCGATCGTGATCAATGAGTCGAGCGGCGCGCGCACTCTCGCCGCGCCGGCGGTCGCCGTCACGATGCCGCCCTTGATCGCGAGATGGATCGTATCGGCGATCGGTTCCGAAATGACCGAAACGTCATCCAGTGACTTCGCGCCGATTCCGACCGGGATCACGCGTAGGCCGAGCGGATGCTGCTTGACGACTTCCATGGCGACGGCCCGGCTGTCCAACACCTGGATCTGCGAAAGGATCGGGTCGGCGAACATCGCGATGCCGCCGTAGACCGTCTGTGTCTGGTCGATCCCATTCGTCATTTGCCGGCGTGTGTCGGCCAGCCGGATCGTGGCCATCGCCTGGAAATGTGCCGGCTCCGACATGGCGAGATACCAGGCGGCGCCTACCGAGGCGAGCGTGACGAGTAACACGAGCTTCCACCGGCGCCTGACCGTCGCGAGCAGTTCCTTGAAATCCACCTGCTCGAGTTCGGGCTCGCCCTCGCCTTGCAGCGAGCGCCATGCCTGCATCTGGTCCGGCAGATTGCCGGAACCGTTTTCCTTGGGAGGCGGAAGGAGTTCGGACATGCGTCAGCGGCGGGTGAAGTAGCCGATGGAGATGAACATTGTGACGAGCGACGCGATCGGGCCGGCATAGTCCCGCAAGAAGTTGAATTTCTTCCCGACGACGACTTGATCTCCTGACTGTACGTGGAGCGTATCGAGCACCAACCCGAGGTTCGCAAGGTCGAACACTGTCACGATGTGTCCCCGGAGTAACTTAACATTGGTAATGTCCGCATCGATGGTCGGACCGCCAGCCAGCGCGACCGCCTGCGGCAGAGTCGTCGTCTGCGGCACGCTCAGCAAGCCACCGGTCCGCACCTCGCCGGTGACCAGCACGCGAAAGAGCGGCTCCACGAAGAATTGCGGGTTCATCTCGTACTTGGACAGGAACGCCCCGACGTTCGCCCGCACGGAATCGGGGGGAAGGTCCACGACGCGAACGGTCTGGTACAGCGGGTGCATCAGCACGCCGTTCGGTCCTACAAGGATATCACCCGAGTACTCCGGCCGCCGCCACACCACGACGCGGAGCACATCGCCCGGCTTCAGCTCGTCGAGCCATTGCCCCGCGAGGGAGTCCTGCTTCGCGATCGTCGCGGGCGTCGGCGGCGGCATTGGGGCATTCTCCGGCGCCGAGGATGGCGACGAAGCGCATGCACTGAGGATCAGCAGGGCGATCGGAGCGAATCGGTTCATGTGTCCGGGTGGCATGGCGAACTAAGATACCCGCCGCACTCTCTAGCGGCCAAGGTGGGCGATCGTTTGGAGAATGAGCAGCACGTCGGAGCCCAATGTCGCCCGGGCGGCGTAGTCGAGATTGAGCCGGATCTTCGCCGGCATCACCTCGTTCACATAGGCCGTCTCGGCATCCGAATGGCCGGCCAGAACGGCCGCCTCATCCCGATAAGCTATAGACGCGGGATCGGTGATGCCGGGCACAAGTTCGAGCACCCGGCGCTGGTCGGCCGTGTAGAGCGCCACGTAGCGGGCGACCTCGGGCCGTGGCCCCACGAGGCTCATCTCGCCCACCAGCACGTTCAGCAGCTGCGGCAGCTCGTCGAGCTTGTACCGTCGCAGGGCCTGTCCCACCTCAGTGATCCGGGGGTCGTCGCCGACGGTCAACAGTCCGCCCAGCCGCTCTGCGTCCGCCCGCATCGTGCGGAACTTCCAGATCCGGAACGACCGGCCGGTCCGGCCCACGCGCTCCTGCCGGAAGAACACCGGCCCATCCCCTTCGAGCTTGATCAGCAGCGCGATCAACACGAACATGGGCGACAATAGCACCAGCCCCACGAAGGAGGCGGTCACGTCGAGCGGCCGCTTCCACCACCTCACTTCCGGTGCGTGGCAACGATGTCGAGCACCGCACCCGCCACATCCGCCACGTCGGCATCGCTCAACCGCGGATGCAGCGGGATCGACAGGATCCGCTCGTAGTTAGACAGCGCCACGGGAAGATCTCCCGGCTTCAGCGCATACTTGTCGCGGTAGTACGGATGGAGATGCACCGGGATGAAATGCACGCTCGTCCCGATGTTCCGCGCCGCCATCTCCTTGATGAACTCATCACGCCCGATCGTGAGCATCTCCGGGCGGATGCGCAGAGTGTACAGGTGCCATGCGTGGTCCACGTCGCGGCGGCGGGCCGGCCTTTCGAGCGCTGGCTCGGCGCTGAATGCCGCATCGTATGCGCGCACGATCTCATAGCGCCTTTTCTGCAGGCGCTCGAGTTTCGCGAGCTGGGTAAGACCGAGCGCCGCCTGGATGTCGGGCATGTTGTACTTGAAGCCCGGCGTCACCACCTCGTAGAACCAGCTGCCGCCCTTGTCGTAGCGCTTCCACGCATCGCGGCTCATGCCGTGCAGGCCGGCCACGCGCGCGTTGTCGAGCAGCTCGGGATCGCCGGTGAGCATCCCGCCTTCGCCTGTGGTCATGTTCTTGGTGGCGTAGAAGGAGAACGCGACCGGATTCGACCCCGATCCGATCATCCGTCCCTTGTACTTGGCCGGGAGTGCGTGCGCCGAGTCTTCCAGCACGGCGATGCCGCGGCTTCGTGCGACGTCCATGATGGGATCGAGGTCCGCCGGATGCCCCGCGAAGTGCACCGGGATGATCGCCTTGGTGCGCGCGGTGATCGCCCGCGCGACGAGCACGGGATCGATGTTCAGCGTGTCCGCTTCGACATCCACCATGACAGGCCGCGCGCCGACGTGCTCGATCACGTTCACGCTCGCGCAGAACGTGTTGGGCGTCGTGATCACCTCATCGCCGGGCCCGACGCCCAGTGCGATGAGCGCCGTGTGCAGCGCCGCGGTGCACGAGTTGAAACCGGCGGCCGCCGGAGCGCCGACGAACGTGGCGAAGCTCTCCTCGAGTTTCTTCACGCGCGGCCCGGTGGTGATCCATCCCGAACGCATGGCATCGGCGACGGCGGCGATGTCGGTCTCGTCGATGTCGGGGGGCGAGAACGGCAGGAACTCTGCTCTGCGACTCATGCGGGACGGATCGCGGCCAACGTGTGGGTGCGGAGGAAGGGGAATGCCGACAGGACCTCGCACATCACGCGGGAGTACGGGGCGAGAGCTCGCGCGAGCGGCGGCGCGAGCGTGATGCGCTGCATGCGGATCACGCAGCCCGGAAAGAGCGCCGTGATCTCATCACGCGACACAGCACGGACGTCGGAGTTCCTCGGATTGTTCACGTGGAAATCGTACCAGAGGATCATGCCCGCCGGGCGCACCACGCGCCGCAATTCGGCCGCGGTGCGCCGGCGGCGGGCGTCATTGAGGATGGAACTGAACACCGTGGATTGGATGACGAGGTCGAACGATGCATTGGCAACGCCGAGGGTCGTGATGTCGCCCTGCATCACGGTGATCCCCGGCGCGGCCAGACGGCGCGCGGTCTCGACGCGATCGGCGAGCAGTTCCACACCCGTGATATTCGCGGGAGTCGCGCCCCACCGTACCAAGTCGCGCAGCCAGTTGCCGTTGCCGCAGCCGACGTCGAGGATCCTCGTGCCCTCGAGCGAGCCGAGGCCTTCGCGCGCGAGAAGTTCGAGCACCCGGCGCTCGCGGTCCTGGCGCAGGAACCGGTAGGCCGGATCGAACCACGAGTCGAAGGCGGCAGCTTCGCGCTGCGCGTACGCAGCCGCCAGGCGGATGCGTTCGCCGGACGTCGAGGCGGCGCGGTCAGCGGGAGAGTTTGGGGGCAGCGGCGGCGGGGGCACGCTTCAAGATGGCGAACTGGAGCGTTCCGCGCAGGAATCCCACGCCGTACGCGAGATGCATCGTGGGGAGGACCGCCAGGAATGCCGCGCCCACCGACGGGCCGGAGATCCACGCCGTCGGCACTGCGGCGCCCACGACGAAGAACGCGTACGCGATCGCGACCACCCTCAACAAGCCCGTGCTAAGGGGCGCGAGGAGCGTACCGACGAGCAGCCCGAGCACGAGCGCCGCAGGTGCGAATTGGCGTGGGCGCAGCCGCGAACCGGAACGGATCGCGGCGAGCGGCTTGAAGTACCCGTATTGGTAGAACATGCGGCTAAGCTGCGCGAGTGTCTCTCGGCCGAAGTACCGCGTGACCACCGTGGGCACGAGTAGGATGCGCCCGCCGGATCGCGACAGACGCATGTTGAACTCGTCATCCTGGTTCCTCGGCAACGACTCATCGAAAAGGCCTACCCGCTCGAACGTCTCGCGCTTCCAGCAGCCGAAAGGCACGGTGTCCACCCACTTGGCCTCCTTCGCGCCGATCCGGAAATGCGAATCGCCCATGCCCGCCACGTGCGACAGCGCGATCGCGATCGCCTTCGCAACCGGCGTGTCGGCGGCCGGGACGACCGCTGTCACGCCGCCGACGTTCGCGGCGCCGGTGGTCTCGAGTGCCGACACGAGCGCCGGGATGTAATCCGGCGGATACTCGCAGTGCGCGTCCATGCGCAGGATCACATTGCCGCGCGCACGTTTGATGCCGATGTTCATGGCGGCCGGAGATGTGCGCGCCGGGTTGTCGAGCATGGAGATCCGCGTGTCTCTCGCGATCGACGCCGCGATGATGTCGCGTGTCCCATTGTCGCTCATGCCGTCCGCTACCAGGATCTCCATGCGATCCGCGGGATAGCGCGAGGCCACGATGGACGCGAGACAGCGTTCGATGAACCGCCGCTCATTCCTGCACGGGACGATCACGGTCACGAACGACGAACTCATTGTGGATCCTTCCCTGTCACGTGCGACACCACGGCCTGGAACTTTCCCGCCGCCGAGAGCGGGATCCGATCCACGATCTCCACGGTGACCTGCACCGATGGCCCGAGCCGCTGACGCACTCGCGCAATGAGGTCGCGCTCATCGGCGGCTCCGAATCCGTCCGCCGCGACGATTCGCAGCCGGATCCGGTCCACGGATTCCTGCACCACCTGGCCGAGCCGCACGTGCGGCTGGTCCACGAACACACCGTGGAATCGCACCAGCTCGCGGCCGTCGGGTCCCGTCACGACGTCCTCGGTGCGGCCGACGACTTCCTGCAGCACCGGCATCGAGCGGCCGCAAGCACAGGCTTCCGGCGACCACGCCGCCACGTCGCCCAACCGGAATCGCACGAGCGGCCGATGGTCGTGCAGCAGGCACGTGGTCACGACCTGGCCGGCCTCGCCCGGAGCGCACGGCGTTCGTCGGCACGCAGGAGTTCCACGACGCTCACATCCGGACTCACATGCAGCGAGCCGCGCTCGCACTCGCTCGCGAAGAGCGCCGTTTCCACGGTGCTGTATTCCTCGAACACGCGGCAGCCGTACGCTTCTTCCATGACGCGCCGCATCTCGGGGGTCACTTTCTCGCTCGTCGTGACCACCGCGCCGAGTCCGCGCACCTTGAGGCGCTGCTGCAGGATGAATCGTGCGAGCAGGTAGTAGCTCACGGCATAGCCGGTGAGCCAGCGCACGCCGTGCGTCTCCAGCGCGGCCACGTAGCTCGCCGCCGTCGCCGCGCTCACATGGAAGGGCGACAGGTACACCTGCCGCTCGGCCGCATTGTACCTGTGGAACGGCCCCCGGCTCGTGGCATCCGGTTCCACCATGCGCCCGGAGAAGGTCGCGCGCGGCTCCGAGAATGACACGCCGGCCCAACGCGCCGAGCGCGCCTCGCGAAGCGCCATGGATCGCCGCAGTTCCTCCACCGTGCGAATGGAGACAATGGGCGTCCCGGTCGAGCCACTCGAGTGGAAGATCACCGGCCGCCGGATGCGGACGTCGTCCCGCACGAAAGCGCGCGGATCACTTCGAAGCGGTTCTTTCTCCAGAACTGGGAGTGCGCTGAGCGTGCCGCTGCGTGCGGCGGCGCGCTGGGCATCCGTCCACGCGGACCGGTAGTGCGGCACGTGATCGGCGGCGATGGAGAGCACGCGCTGCAGCCGCTGTTGCTGCCATGCGGAGAATTCGGCGAGCAATGCGCGATCGCGGGACTCATAGTCACGCAGCGCATCGGAGAATCCCGGGCCGAAGCGCAGCCGGCGCCAGTATGCGCCGTAGAACGTCACCGCGGCGTGCTGCCCCCAGGTGGGCAGCTTCGCGTAGATCGCTTCGAGTCGTCCCACTAGGCCGCCACGTACGCGTCGTGCCAGATCGCGATCATGGCGAACTGGAAGATCAATGCGTTGTCGCGCTCCTCTCCACGCAGGAAACCATCGACCATCGCGCGGAGGCGCTTCCGGGCGAACGGCCCACTGCGGATCGGCTCGAGCGCGGGCAACGTGCCGATCAACTCGCGCAGTGCGGGCACGTCGCGGAAGTACCGGTCCCAGGGTACGCCGAACCCCCATTTCTTGTGCGCGAGAACGGACGCGGGGAGCCGGGAGGCCGACACGCGACGGCTCACGGCCTTTCCACGCAGTCCGGAGAAAAGGAGTGACGACGGTGCCGACGCGAGCCGCTCGACTAGGCGATAATCGAGGAAGGGCACTCGGCATTCGATGGACGCGCCCATCGTCATGCGGTCGTTCCGGTCGAGGAGCGAGCCGAGGAACGCGTGCTGATCGAGGTACATCGCCTGCCGCACCGGCTCCCGGGGATAGAGTGCCATGGCCTCGGCGAGCATCTGCCGCCGTGCGGAGAAGGTGTCACCGGGCTCCATGCCAAGCGTGCGGAGATCGGGCGGCAGTACTTCGCACGCATTGTAGAGCACGAAATCGTGAGCGCTCTCGAGGTCCACGAAGCGCGCCATCTTCTCCACGCGGTGTCCGAACGGCAGTTGGGCGAGCACGTCGATCACGTTGCGCGCCGCGTACAATTCCGGCAGGAAACGCAGCGGCTGGTAGCGCACGTAGCCGCCGAGCGTCTCATCGGCGCCTTCGCCGCTGAGGAGCACCGTGACGAGCGGTTTCGCGAGCTCTGAGATGCGCCAGAGATGCAACTCGTTCACGTGCGCCAGCGGTTCGTCGCGGAGCACCGAAGCATCGCGCAGCCCGGCGAGCAGCCCATCGGCGGGCACGATGAGATCGTGATATTCGAAGTGGCACTTGCCGGCGACTTCGCGTGCGAGTGCGCTCTCGTCGTAGCCTTCGGCTCCGAATTTCACCGTGAACGTGGCGGTGTGCTCGTTCGTCTGGCCCGCAAGCGACGCTGCGACGGCGCTCGAGTCGAGTCCGCCGCTCAGGAGCACGCCCACCGGCACGTCGCTGATGCGCCGCAGCGACACGGAGTCATCGAAGGCTTCCGCGAACCACGCGTCCGACGCCGTACCGGCGTATCTCCGTTCATGCACACGCTCGAAGATTCCACCAGCGCACCGTTTCGATGCGCCCATCGCGCCACCGGAGCCAATGACCCGGCAACAGCCGCTTCACGCCGGCGAGCGGCGTGCGCTCTCCCGCCGTGAAGCGGAAGCAGAGCAGCTCCTCCCAAGTTTCATCATCGAAACTCTTGGGCACCCCCGCGGCGAACAATGCCTTTTGCTCGCTCGCGAACATCAACGCACCCTCGTGGGTCGCGTAGTAGAGCGGCTTGATGCCCATGCGATCCCGGGCGATGAAGAGCGAGCGCTCCTGCGTGTCCCAGATGGCGAAGGCGAACATCCCGTTCAGCCGGTGGAGCATCGCGGGACCTTCGCGCGCGTAGAGTTCCAGGATCACTTCCGTGTCGGAGCGCGAACGGAAGCGCGTTCCGCGCGCGGCAAGTCGTTCGCGCAACTGCACGTAGTTGTAGACCTCGCCATTGTGCACGATCCGGTATCGCCCATCGTGCGATGGCATGGGCATGTGTCCCAAGGGCGAGAGGTCGAGGATCGCGAGACGGCGGATCGCGAGCGCGATACCATCCTCCACGAAGCTGCCGGCATCATCGGGTCCTCGGCGCGCGAGCGTCTCTCGCATCGCGAGCACCGTACGCTCCGTGTCGGCCGCGGGACGCCGCGACCCCGCGATGCCGCAGATGCCGCACACTAGACCACCTCCGACAGGACCTGTTCCCACTGCGGCCGCACGGCGGGCCACGCGCATCGCGCGGCGAGCGCCGGGCCGTTTCGGGAGAGTGTCGCGGCGAGCGCAGGGTCGCGCACCAATCGCACGATCGCGCTCGTCATCGCTTCCACATCGCCGTCGGGTACCAGCAATCCGGTCGCCTCGTTTGTGAGGAGATCGGGCACGCCGCCGACGTTCGTGGATACCACCGGCAGTCCCATGGCGCACATTTCCACCACGCCCACCGGCGCATTATCCACGTGCGTCGTGTTGATGAAGATGTCGCAGCGCGAGGCGACCGCGCGCTTCGTGTGCTCATCGAGGAAACCCAGCATCTCGAACGCGCCAGCGACGCCTTGCTCGTGCGCCTCGCGGGAGACTTCCTGCCACATCCCCTTCGATTGCCCGGCCATCGCCAGCGTGGCGTCGGGAAGGATCGCGCGGAGGCGCGCGAGCACCCGGATCTGCCATGAGTGGGTTGTAGATCTCATGATACGCCCGCATCCAGAAGAGCCGCGGCGTGACACGTTCGCGCAGCCGATACGGATACCCTTCCAGTTCCACGATGTTCGGGATCACGCGCACGGTACTCACCACCGGCTGCGCGACGCGCGCGAGGTACGCGCTCGGCGTCACCACTGCGGCGGCGCGTTTGAGCACGCGAGTCGTCCAGCCGGGATAACGTTGCATGAACACCGGCATCGCTCCGCCATGGAGGTGCATGATGACGGGCTTGCCATGGTTCCGTCCCATCTGGGAAGCGACGTCCTCCACCACGAAAGAAGGACCGCTGTACGTCTCGACGATCAGCGCATCCACGCGCGCCAATTCACGGCGCAGCGTGCGAATGATGTCCGCGAGTCGGCGCACCCTGCCGGGATGCACCGAGGTAGAGACGACATCGTAGCCGGCCTCACGAAAGAGATCCGTGAGGAATTCGCCCTGCGTGGTGACGTATCCGGGATTGCGGCCGAGCATCGGCCCGACGATGGCGAGGCGCGGCAAGTCGCCGTTCGCGCGGCTCAGAACGCGGCTCCCCGCGAGACATCCTTGCCCTTGGAAAGCCTTCTCGCGCCGAATGCAGTGGGCCGCTGCACTCCATTCGCGCCGGCGCCGAAGAAGATCGCCGCGGCCAATCCGAAGGCGAAGGGCGCCATCGCGAGCCGCATCGCCGCGTGACCCATCGTGAGCAAGCTCCAAATGATGAGAGCGACGCAGATCGCCTTCGCCGCCGCCGATTGTTGCCGCGCGAAGTCTCTCGCTGCGATCACGAACATCATCGCTAAGGCGAACAAGCCGAATACCCCATGCTGGGCCGGCAATCTGGTGAATTCCGTGTGCACCGAAGAAGCGATGTCGCCATAGTCGTCCAGTGCGGCCGGCCCCGTGCCGAATATCGGGTTCTGGGCGAACGTCTCGAGCTCGGTCCGGATCAGGACATCGCGGCCCGTCGGATTCGTGTCGTGGAAGCGTTCGGAGAGCGCGCCCTGGGTGAACGAGTCGAGCCGGGGGAGAATGACGATCTCAACGGTGCCCACCAGCACGGCCGCGCCGACCAGTAGCGCAACGCGGCTCCGCGCTCCGGAAACGACGAACGGCGCCGCGAAGAGCAAGGCTCCGAACGCCGAAAAGAGCCCGCCGCGTGAGAAGGTGAGCGCGCTCTCGACGGCAAAGAGCACGCCGAGACCCGCGTACAGGATGCGTTCGCGCACGCCACGGTCGAGCAGCAGGATGAGCAGCACCGTGAGCAACGCGCCGAGCCCGAGCATCGTGGAGACCTGATTCGGACCGTAGCCGGCGCTCGTTTGGGAATTGGACGCATCCGTGAAGCTCAGGTCCTCGAGGCTCGCGGTGTGCGTGACCGCGATCGCGGCGAGACTCGCGATGGGCGCGAGGAGCGCAACGAAGATCCGCTGGATATCCTCTCGTGAGGGGTGCCACGCGGAGAAGAACCAGGTGGCGAGCGACAGCGTGAGCGGGCCCGACAGGTTGAAGCTGACTTGCTTGCGCGCAAAATCGAACGGCTGTTCGGAGAACGAGATGATGGTGGAGGGTATGAGCAGCGCGAAGTACGCGATCACCGGCCAGTCCCATTTGAGCCGCTTGGTGCGCAGAAAGGTCAGGAAGATCACGAGGCAGATCGCGTATTTGCCGAACTCCCATGGCAGCGATGCCTTCCCCAGGCGCCAGAGGATCTCGCTGCCCGCGATGTACGCGCATACGAACGCCACCCGCCGCATGGTAGACGTAAGCGCGATCCAGATCGCGAGCGCCAGCGTCGAGCAGAGCGTGCGCAGTCGCGATCGCCGATGAGCGCGCGATCATCAGCCCGTAGAGCGCATGCAGGAACACAATGATCCCGACCCAGCCTGCGGTCATTTCCAGCGGCAGAATGCTTCGCGGTCTGCGCGGCGGCAGGGTCGGCGGCGCGACCGGCACCTCCTGCACGGGCGCGCTCATGGCGCCGCCACCGGCGCGTTCGGAGCCGCGAGCGCGAGCAGCCCCGCCACGTTCACGAGATACCGTCCATACGTGAAATGCTCCGCGGCGCTCACGGCTCGCTGTGACTCGACGCGCCAGCGCTCCGGCGTGTTCACGTAGGAGAGCACGCCCTGCACGAAGCCTTCGACGTCCCCGGGATCGGCGACGGTGCCGAGATCGAAGCGCACGAGATATTCCGGGATGCTGCTCACCCGGCTCGCCACCGGCACCACGCCGAACGCCATCGCCTCGGACAGCACCTTGGGCCACCCCTCGCTTCGGCTTGGAAAGAGCATCAGATGCGCTGATGCATAGTGCAATGCCAGCGCGCCGTGCGGTACCCACCCCGCGAACTTCAGCAGCTCCGAAATGCCTCGTTCCCGCGCCAGCCGCTCGAGCTCCGGCCGCGACGGTCCATCGCCCACCAGCTCCAATTGCACGGCGAAACCCAGCCGGCTGAGTCGCGTGAGCACATCGAGCGCGCACCTGCACGCCTTTCGCCTCCTCGAGCCGCCCAACGAACAGCAGACGAACCGGATAGTCGAACTGCTTCTGCTCCGCCGACGCGCGCCCCGCCGCGAGTTCGCGGTCGGTGAGCGATGGATTCAAGAACGCCCGCACGTGCGCGGGCTGCCCGGGCCAATTCCCGTTCACCGTGACCAGCGCGCGGTGCCATGGCCTCATCAGCCACCGGCGCTGAAGCTCGTACGACACCGGCTCCTCATCGCGCGGATTCCAGTTGCCGGCGTACTTGATCCAGCGTTTCGCCGGCCGCCGGAGGAACGGCAGCAGGAACGCCACCAGCATGCTCACGCTCGCCGGACAGCGCAGGTGCACGACCTCCGCGTCCTTCATCTCCGATAACGCGATCCCGAGATACTCCGGCGCGCAATTCAGGATGCCGAACTTGTCCACCAACCGCTCGCCGCCGCTCGGGCCGGAGCGGGCGGATCCGCACCCGCGCCGACTCGTACGGCAACGCGCTCGCCGGTGCGGTCTCATCGCTCACCGGCGCGACGTGCACCAGTTCGTCGAACAGCGTGCTGAGCTGGTCCAGCTCCCGCACGGTGGGCCCCCACCCCACGATCCGCCCCGCGCGGCGATAATGAGGCGTGTCGGAGATCACGACGATCTTGCGCCCCTGCGGCCGCATCGCCTCGCGCAGCACGGCATCGTACCGCTCGGCGCGATGTGCCCACGTCTGCTCGGCGAGCGCGTACGCGTTCGCCGCCGCGCCCATCTTCGTCAGGCGCGCGGGATCCGCAAGCAGTTCCTTGATCGCGCGTGCCGTGTCGGCACTGTCTCCTTCGCGCACGACGAGCGCCGTCTCACCCGCGATGATCGCTTCGGAAAGGCCCGATCCCGAACTCACGATGGCCGGCTTCCCGCAGAGCGCCGCCTCCACCACCGCGATACCGAACCCTTCGAAGTCGCCGCCCGCGGTATTGCGGCTCGTCATGACGAACAGGTCGCACGCGTTCAGCCGCCGCACCAGTTCCTCTTGCGGCGCGCGGCCGACGAATTCGATCCGGTCGGCGACGCCGAGTTCCCGCGCGAGCGCGGCGAGCTCCGGCGCGCGCGTGGGCAGGCCGATCATCTCGTAGCGCACGCCGGGCAGATCCGGCAGCGCGCGAATGACGACTTCCTGGCCTTTGCGTTCGGTGACGTTGCCGACGGTAAGCAGCACGCGGGCCTGCGGCCGTCGGCTGTCGGCTGTCGCGGGCAAGATGCCGAAAAGCGGATGGGTCGGCGCCGTTAGGGATCACGTGCTCGCGGCGGCCGTGGACGCCGGCGGCGTGCATCCGGGAGCGGGTGTATTCGCTCACGCACACCACGCGCGTTCGCCGCGCCGAAGGAGCCGCGCGTGAGCGCGCGCTCCCAGCGATTGCGCGTACCGAACTCCGTGCCATGGCCCACCGCGATCCATGGCGTGCCGCGGATGCGTGCGAGCCGCGCCGCGAGCCAGACCGACCGCTCGCCGGATGCGAGCATCGCGTCCGGCCTCCAGTCACGAATGATCTTCGCGAGTGTGCGATATCGGTACGCCGCCTCGAGCGGCGGCCCCGGGATATGGCGCAGCCGCACCACTTCGGATCGGCGCCGTCGCATTGAACTTCTCGATCTCGTCCGCGGGCGCATAATCCTGAGGCGTCGCGACGACTACTTCCCAGCCGAGCGCCGAGAGCTGAGCGCCGATCTGATACGCGTGCGTCCCGATGCCGCCCGGCCCCGGCGGGAATTCGGAGCTGATCAGCAGGAGCTTCATCGCGGCGCCGGCGGCAGCGTGGGGATCTGCGGGAACTTCGTGAGCATCGCGCGCGCGGAGGCGAGCCGCGCCCGCAGGCGCCAGATCGTGTTCGGCATCATGAGCGCGCCATAGACCAATTTGAGCGCGCGCCGAGCGACGCCGCCGTGCGCGCTGAGCGTGCCCGACCGCGGATTGCACGAGCGCTTCGCGCACCTGCGCGCGCCGAGAAGTAGCGGAGCGAGCGGTAGACCTCGGTGACCTCCGGCAGATGCCGGTGCGTGATCCGGCGGCGGCTGCTCGCGTACGTGACCACGCGCGCGCCGTGCGCGCGGAGTCCGCCGCGAGGCGCGTGATGGTGCAGCACGGAGATCGCCGGTTCGAGCATCATCACGGAACCCGAAAGATAGACGCGCATCCCGAGGTCGCCATCGGCGCGCGCGCCGTGGTCATAGGCGATATCGAAGAGCCCGCTTTGCTCGAGCGCTGCGCGTCGCGCGAGCGTGTTGTTCGTCGGGAACACATCCGCCGGCCGCGCGATCCGGAAGGCGGCGGGCAGCGTGCCGGCGCTCGGCTCGTCGGCGACGCCGGATGAGACCGCGCCGCCCGACCGACGAGATGCTCCAGGTGGCGCTCGATCAGATCCGGCGCGATCTCGTCGTCGTCATCCACGAACAGGATCGCCTCGCCGCGCGCCCGCGCGAGACCGGCGTTCCGCGAGGTGCACTGCCCTGCCTGCTCGAGCGACGATCGTGTGAAGCGGGAGATCGGGGAACTCCCGTTCGAGCGGCGGTGTCGCGGCGCGCCGCGGCGTTTGATCCACGACGATCACCTCGAGGGGGCGCACGGTCTGCGAGCGCAAGCTGCGACAGGATCGTGCGCAGATACTCGTAGCGGTCGAGCGTCGGGATGAGCACGGTGACGGCAGGTCTCGGCGCCAGGCGCTGGGCGCTCGGCCGGACGTAGGGCACGAGCGGCCGCGACGGCGCGCCTGGACGCGCGCGACACGAGATACGCATCCGCGATGTCCTCGAAGCGCGCATAGCCGACGATCGCGGCGCGCAGCGCGGCCCACGCGCACCAGCGGGCGCCGAAACGCGCGCGCGCGAACCGGAATTCGTCGGCGAGCGTGAGCGCGTGACGTCGCGCGGAGCCGGCGCGCGCCGAGCAGCGACGGCGCGTGGCGCGGCAGCACGCCGTTCGTGATGCATCGGTGGCCCCATTCGAGCGCGGCGCCTTCGAGCGAATCGAATTCGGGTCACGGCGCGCTCCACCGCAGCACGCTCGTGCGCGCGAGACAGGCGCGGATCGACACGCGCCAGCTCGTCGCCTCCAGCGCGGCGTCGGCGTCGCGGTTGAAGGTCCATGTGGGCGCTATGTAGATCGATGATCCGCGGCGCGCCGGCCGATCCGAGCGCGAGGCCCGCGTGCCAGACATCGCCGGGACGATCGAGCAGCTCCAGCGCGCGCTCCGGCGCGGGCGGGGCGAGCGCGGAATCCCAGAAGAGCCATGCGTCCGCGGTCGATCGGGCGGCGCGCGCGGCGATGAGTTCGTGCACGGCGCGCGCGTTCGCGGCGGCGCGGTACATCGCACCGAACGGCCACGCGGGCGGCTCGGCGGCCGCTCCGAGCCAAATGAGATCAACGCGCGCCGTCATTCGCCAATGATAACGCGAGGACGCGCTCATAGAGCGCGCTGAACGCCGCGATCTGGTCGGTCGAGTCGGAATGTGCGACAGAGCACGCGCGGCGTCCCGCGGCACCCATGTCGCGCGCAAGCCCGGATCCGCTCGCCAGCCGCGCGAGCGCCTCGGTGATCGCGCCGGCGTCTCGCCTGGAGACCACGATCCCCGTGCTCGCCATCCTCGACATTCTCGCGGCAAGCCGTCGGCATTGGTGCATACGACCGGCAACCGCCATCGCCTGCGCTTCCATCACCGCATTGCAGAATCCCTCGGAGACCGCTGGGTGCAGCAGGACGTCCGCCCGATTCGAGTCTCGTCGCGCACCCGGTCCCGGGGCCGTGCGCCGAGCAGTGTCACGGCGTCGACGCGAGGCCGAGCTGGTATCGCGCGTACGCCGTGGCGGTGTGGAATTCGCCATCGCCAATGATACGATACTCGAAGTGAATGCCGCGCTCTCGTAGCATGCGCGCTGCCTGAAGCGCATACTCGTACCCCTTCTTCCATTCGAGGCGGCCGATGCTGAGGATCCTGAGCGGCCTCGCGGCGGACCCGACCGGCTCAATGACTTTCGGCGTGTCGCGCATCGAAGAAAGCCGGCGTCGATCGCCGGACTGATCAGCGCGTGCGGTTTGTCGGCGGGACAGCCGCGACTGATGTGCGCGCTGCCAAAGGTCGTCGCCCAAGAGGTGGATCGCTCCTGCGCGCCTCCAGACACTGGCATAGAAGCCCGGATCATCGAGTCCGGCGAAGTTCAAGTCGAATCCGCGAAAACTCACGACCGTAGCCGCGCCCAGGAGCCGGCCGATATCGATTCTTCCCGACGGCGAGCGTTCCGAACTCGAAGTGGATCAGCTCGTGATCGAAGGCAGATGAGATCCGCATCGAGATACAGCTGTCTCAGTGTGCCGCCGCGAGCCAGGTATCTGACCGTCGCCACAGGCCGCCTCGCCAGGCAGCGGACCATCGCGATCGGCGCGAGCATCGCAGCGAGCCACTTCGGCCGGTGCGGCCACGCCGCGCAGATCCGGCCGCGCAGCGCCTCACGCTCCGGCGGCGAGAGTTCGGCGAACAGTTTCGCATCGAACCGCTGGCAGACGATGCGCACGTCCCAGCCGGCGGCGAGGAGGCCGAGCGCCTTCGACGTGATGAACGTCTCCGACCGCGCGGGGAACACCGCCACGACGAGCGCCACGCGCGCGCGGCTCACGCGTAACGCTCCAGCCATTCGGAGAACGTGAGCAGCATGCTCACGGTATAGCCGCGTTTCTCCTCCAGCGGCCGCGCGAAGAAGCGGTCGAGCAATTCCTTGATCGCCGCCGCGCTCACGAACTCGTGCACGCGGCGCCCGGGCCGCGTGAGCGCATCGCGCAATCGCCCCTGCCCGGCAGGAGACAGGAATTGCACTTCCCAATTCCGCTCGATCACCGGCCGGCGCGTGAGCAGCCGCCAGCGCTTTCTTCATCGCGCGTTTCGGGAGCAGCAGCGTGTTCGCGTACCGGTACATGTAGAGATCGGCATCGTGCTGCTGCCACGTGATGCGCGCCAGATCCGGAGCGTACCGCTTCAGCCATTCCACCTGCAGGCGCCGCTCGCGCACGTAATCCGTTGGCAGCGCGCAGAAGAGATCGGCCATCCGCGCGTCATAGAACGGAAGAATCGGGAACGCGCCGAGCTGGTATGAGCGCACGCCGGTCACGGTCCAGCGAAAGCTCCACGTGTCCGTCTTGAACGCCTTCATCCGGAACTCGGGTTCCGCGATGTGCGACACGCGCGCGAGCTCCCGCTCGACTCCCTCGCGTACGGCCTGTGCCCGGGTTCTCCTGTCATCCGGGGCGCGCACAACTTCTCCAGCAGCCAACCGCTTCCCTGCTTGAGAACTTTGCCCGAGCACCGCGTCCGATTCGGTCGCATCTCCGGCATCGTCGAGCCACACGTCCCCCCAGTGCGCGGCGATCACCGAGTCGGCATGCGCGTCCAGCTCGTTGCTCACCCGTACTTGGCGCGTTTGAGTGACATCATTGAAACCCTCGGTCGCCGCTAGCACATCGTCCATGCGCGCGAAGAGATACTCATCCACCTCGAACGCATCGCACCGCAGCGCGCGCGCCGCGGCGACTTCCGAGCGATCCGGGTCTCCACCGAGTCGCTCCCATAGCCGTAGGAATAGCACCAAAGCCGGCTCGCGTCCTTGGGCAGTAGTGCGACCGCGGTGCGGCTGTCCAATCCCCCGGAGATCGGCACGGCGATCCGGCCCGTCGCGGTGCGCTCGCGCATCACGGTGCCGAGTGTGTCACCGAACCTCTCGAGCGCCGCGTCGAATCCTTGAGCCCGGTCGGGCCGGTGCTCCCACTGCCAATAGCGCTCCTCGCGCACGATCAGCCCGGTGACATCGAACACATAGTGCGACGCCGGCCTCAGGATCTGCACTTCTTCGAAGTGCGTGCGGTCCTCGGGGAAGTAGCCCGTCGCGAAGAATCCGCTCAGCGCGCTCCAGTCGAGGCGTTTCGCCTCGACGCTCTTCGAGACCGCGGGATGGAACGTGCCGAGCACCGAGCGTTTCGCGCCGAGCGCCGAGTATGCGTGCACCGTTCCGAACCGATTCGTCCAAACGTGCCATTCACGCGTGTCGGCGTTCCAGGCGAAGATCACGAAGTGTCCATCCAGCAGCACCGCGTTCGCGCGTCCTGCGCGCAAGTCCATCACGAAAGCGCCGAGCGGGTCCGCCGGTGCAACGAGCGCGTCGTAGCGCACGAGTTCTCCGAGCAGCCAGACGCTCCATGGCGCAACATCGCGCGTCTGCACGAGCGCGCTTCGTGGCGCCGCCGCGATAGACGCGTTCCACGACCCCGCGAGCGCGCCGGCCGCGCGCCATGGCACATCGAGAAGGCGCGTGGCCGGCGGTGCCGCCGCATCGGCGCCGAACCCGACGTGGAAGTCCGCGAAGGCACTCACGCGTTGAGCGCCTCCGCATAGAGCGACTCGTGCGCGCGCACCTCGTGGTCGATCGTGAACTTCTCGATCACCCGCGTGAGCGCGGCGTGACCGAACCGCCGGCGCTCCCCCGCGTTCTGCGCGAATCGATCGATCGCCTGGCCCATGGCCAGCGGATCGCCGGAGGGCACGAGCACGCCGCTCTGGCCGTTCGTGAGAAGATCGCGCGAACCGGCGACGTCGGTCGCGATGCAGGCGCGCCCCGCGGCCATCGCCTCGAGCAGCGCCACCGGGCAGCCCTCCTCATGTCCCTGCGCGCGCGTGGCGAGCGCGAAAATGTCCGTCTCAGCGAGCAATGCGGGCACGTCGTCCACGCGGCCCAGGAAGTGCACGCGGTCGCCGACCCCGTGGCGTTTCACCTGTCCGCGCAGTGAATCGGCGTATTCGGACTTCTCGTCGCCGCCCGCGAGCAGCAGGTGCGTGTTCTTCACCGACGCCGCCGCGAGAATGAGCACCGGGTGCCCTTTCACCGGCAGTAGCTGCGCCACGCTCGTGACCACCGTCGCGCTCGCCGGAATTCCGAGTTGCTCGCGCAGCTTGAGCCGCGCCGGCACGCTCGGCGAGAACGCGGCCACATCCACGCCGCGTGGCACGAGCCGCGTCTTCGCCCGGTACGCGATGCCGGCGAAGAATTCACGCATCATGTCCGTGTTCTGCGCGGCGATGCGCCGGGCGAGCAGCGATCGCAGGTGCCAAGCGCGTGCGTGCCAGTTCATGTTCTTCTTGGTGTAGATCCACCCGCGCGCTCCCGCCGCGCGCGCGATTAGCGGCTCCGTATAATCATCGGCGTAGTGGAACGAATGCCAGAGCGCAAAGCCATGCTCTTTGAATGGCGCGGCGGCCGCACTCACGCGCCCGCGCAGTGTGTGGTACGGACGCGCGTTCAACGTGAACTGAAGTTCGAGCAGCGAGATCCCCCGGCGCTCGATCTCCGCCTCCAGCTTTCCGCCGCGCTTGAGCACGGCGATGCTCGGTTCGAACTTCGTGCGGTCCAGTCGCTCGACGACGTTGAGCATCGCGCGGCCGGAGCCGGCCGTGATGAAATTCGGGATCGTGAAGAGGATCTTCACCGGAGCGCTCACGCGTTGCGCTCCAGCCACCACGAGAGCGTCATCAGTGTCCAAATGCCCCACTTGTGGTCGTGCTGCCCACTGAGATGCTGCTTCCAATACGCATTGATCCGCTTCTTCTCGAAGAGGCCGGTGCCCATCAGTGCCGGCGCGAATAGCGCCTGTTGCGCCGTATCCTTGAGCGGGCCACGGAGCCAATCGCCGAGCGGCACCGCGAACCCACGCTTCGCCGCGGGGATGATCTCCCTCGGCACGTGCCGGGCGAGGAGGTCGCGCAGCACTGCCTTCCGCGCGCCGTCGCGAAGGTTCTCGAACGGATCGATTCGCAGGCTCACCTCGATCACCTCGCGATCCAGCATCGGCACGCGCACCTCGAGACTGTGATGCATGCTCGCCATGTCCACCTTCTTCAGCCCGCGCTGCAGCTGCCCCTCGAACTCCGCGCGTCGTGAGAAATTGGCGAGTTGCAACGGATCGCGATATGGCCCCGACTCATAGAGATCGAAATCGTCCGGTATCGTGCTGAGCGAGGGCGCGATGCTGCCTGACGGTCGCCGCGCTCATGCGGGAATTGACGCTGAAGTAGTAGTCCCCGGCAGTCCGGTGCACGATCACATCCGATGGCCGACGGCCGGTGGCCGCGCGCCGAGATCGCGTACTTCGCGATGCGCGCGAGCCAGGGAAGCCGAAAATCCCGTCCACTCGCTGCAGCAATGAGACCGGCCGTTCATAGCCGAAGAACAACTCATCCCCGCCATCCCCGCTCAGCGCGACCGTCGCGCGCTCGCGTGCGAGACGGCTCACGAGCAGTGTCGGCAGGATCGAGAAATCGCGCGAATGGCTCGTACTGCGCCTCGCGAACGTCGCTCACGGCGGCGAGCGCTTCGCTCGCCGTCGCATCGTGCTTGACGAGCTGAACTCCCAACGTGCGCGCATATCGCTCGGCGTCCGGTCCCTCGTCCTGCCGCCAGCCCGGGTTCGCGATCGTGAACGCCTGCAATTCCGGTCCCGCCTGTTCGCGCGCGACCGCCGAGATCAACGGCGAATCGACTCCGCCCGAGAGGAACACGCCGAGCGGCACATCGGCGATCCGGTTGCGCCGCACCGCATTCTCGAGCGCGCCGCCGAGCGCATCGATCGCGGCCGCGCCGCGAAGGTCGGGCGCCGGGTCGCGCGGCATGTTGCCACCAGCAGCGTTTCTCGGTCCGGCCGTCAGCGCTCACCGTGAGCGAGTGGCCGGGCTCGAGCTGGTGCGTGTTCTCGAGCAGCGCGTAGGGCGCGGGCAGATGCTGCAGACGGAGGTACAGCGCGAGCGTCTCGCGATCGATGCCTCCCGGCCGCCCCCATGGGGTATGCAGCAGCGCATCGTAGCGCGATGCGAATGCGATGCCGCCGCCACCGGGATGCACGAAGTACGAGAGCGGCTTGATCCCGGCGTGATCGCGCGCGAGCAGCAGTGTGCGATGCTCGGCGTCGTACCAGGCGAACGCGAACATGCCGTTCAGGCGTGCGAGCGCGTCGTGTCCCCACTGGTGGAGGGCGGCGAGCAGCACCTCCGTGTCCGACTTCGTGCGGAAGTGGCGGCCGAGCGATTCGAGTTCCGCGCGCAGCTCGCGAAAATTGTAGATCTCGCCGTTCATGACGATGGCCGACCGACCATCGGCGCTGAGCATTGGTTGATCGCGCGGCGCTCGAGGTATCGATCACCGCAAGCCGGCGAAATCCGAAGCGCGCGAAGCCCGCGGTCGTCCACCCAGGCGCCGTGCGAGTCAGGTCCGCGTCGCGCCATGAGTTGCGACATCTTCGCGACCGCGAACGCGAATTCCGGCGATGCCGCGGCGCCGTCGGGAGTGAGCACGCCGCAGATGCCGCACATTTCTAGGCGGCCACGTGAGCGCGCGGCCACGCGTTCGTAGAGGGCGATGAAGCGCGCGATCTGGTCGTCGAGGCGGAACTTCGATTCGACCGTCGCGCGGCCGGCGCGTCCCATGCGGGCGCGGAGCTCGGGATCGCGCGCGAGTCGTTCCACGGCGTTCGCGGCGGCGGCCGGATCACGCAGAGGGACCACGAAGCCGTCGTGTCCGTCCCGCACCGCCTCACGCATCCCGCCGGCATCGGTCGTCACCACCGGCAGTCCGCACGCCATCGCCTCGAGCGCGGCATTGGAGATCCCTTCGCTCAGACTCGAATGCAGGAAGATGTCGGCGCGCTGCATTGCCTCGCGGACTTGCGCCGGCGGCACCGTGAGCCGCAGCGTGACGCGATCGGCGAGACCCAGATCGCGCATGGTGAACAGCACGCGCTGGCGCTCGTTGCCGTCGCCGATGATCTCGAGCGTGGCATCCACGCCGCGATCAACCAACGCGCGCAGGGTGAGCAGCGCGTACTCGTAGCCTTTCGTCCAGATCAGCGAGCCCACGGCGACGATCCGCACGGGACCGTTAGTGGCTGTCCGTGCGACGGGTGCGAACCGCCGCTCATCGACGCCGGGAAGATCACCTCGGCCTTCGCTCGGGTCGAGCCCAAGCGCGACGGCCTCGTCGCGGATCGTCTCGCACACACAATGCACCGCGCTCGCGCGCACGAACGTCTCGAGCAGGGCATCGGAGTATCCGGGCGTGACGTGCGGGCGGATCCGGATCTGCGTGCCGCGGCAGCTGACGACCACCGGATACTCCCAGACCGCACGCCGCGGAAGTGCATTGATCGCGGCGGAATTCCACTCGAAGTGGATGATGTCTGGACGGAAGCGTCGGATCACGCCGCTCATCGACGCGCGACGACACGGCCAAGTCGATGCCGGCTCGCCGGAAAGCCTCGAATTTCTGCTCGAGGAACGTCTCCGGTTGTGATGTGACTCCGAGCAAGAAGATGCGCATGTCACGCGGAGTTGCCGGGGATAGTGCCGGGGATTTTCAATCGACTAATCTAAGAGATAGCGCTCGCCCGCCGCACGTGCGAGAAGTACACTTCGATGGGGATAGCCGAACACTCCATTCGTCGAGCGAGTCGATCCAGTGAGCGAGTCTGCCCGGAATCAGTGCGTATTTCAGCCGGACGGCGGTCGCGGATGTCTGGAGCCGCGATGAGGCAGCTGTATCCGGCGGAACTCCACATTATCGAGTCACATTTCCCGCCGTCCAGGCGCACGGGTCCTCGACATCGGCTGCGGCGCCGGACGCACTACCGCCGCCCTCGCGCAACGAGGCTACCGGGTGACCGCGATCGACTATTCCCCGGACATGGTCGCCGCGACCCGGTCTCGAGCCCTCGACGCTGAGATCCTCCAGATGGACGCCGCCGCGCTCGCGTTCGCCGATCGGTCGTTCGACGCCGCGCTCTTCTCGTTCAACGGCATTGACGGCATTTTCCCCTCCGCAGCTCCGCCGG
This sequence comes from uncultured Gemmatimonadaceae bacterium, assembly GCA_963716745.1. Classification (GTDB taxonomy): domain Bacteria; phylum Gemmatimonadota; class Gemmatimonadetes; order Gemmatimonadales; family Gemmatimonadaceae; genus DATKOH01. The sequence goes on along the minus strand of OY970320.1, from coordinate 2,020,381 downwards.
CAGGCGCTCAGTGAGATGCATCGCGTCGTGCGGCCGGGCGGTGTGCTCTACTTCAGCGGTCACAATTGGCTCGGCGCGCTGGGGCAGGTCCGGCGGAACGGACTCGCCGCTGAATGGCGACGGAAGATGAACTTCGTGCTCGCGCAGCGACCGCAGACGTTCGCAGCGGGATATGGCGTCTATCGCGACGACTTCGGCGAACAGATCCTTTACCACCGCGCGCCCTTTCGCCAACTCCGCCTCGTATCCAGCCTCGGCTTGAAAGTGCGAGCAGTGTACGGAAGCAATCGGTTCAAGGAACCCGGCTTGGCGCACCGCACTGCCCGCACCAGGGCGGACACAGCCCCGCGCCATGGACGTTGCCCGCATCGCGCTGACATGTCCGCACGTCCACTACGTGCTCGAGGCTTGAGCGAGTGACCGGGCGATTCGTGACGTCCTTCGATGCGATGCCGCCGCTCGCGCCCGCCTGGGGGCGCCTCCTATCGCGATCGGGCTTCGACGATGTGTTCGGCAGCCTGGAATTCTACGCCGCGTGGTGGCGGTCATTCGGCGCGGACCGCGAGCTTCGCGTCGCGGTCTGGCCGGCGGAGGGTGAGCCACGGATCATCGCGCCATTCTACTTCGAGCGTTCCGCACCAAGGATCTGGCGGCTGCTCGGCGATAAGCGCGGAGACTACAATCATGTTCTCTGCGCGCCGGAGCACGCGAGCGAGCTGGACGATTTCTTCAGCTGGCTTCGGCGCGAAGGAAACTGGTCGCGATTGATCCTGCGCCGCATTCCGGCATCGGTGCCCGTGGCGCAGTACCGCGGCGCGCTCTCGCAGATGAGCTCGGCCCGCACGCACCCGCGCCTGACGCGACCAATGCTCGATCGCTGCCGGGACAAGATCGAGACGCGCCACTATCGCGGCGATCGGCGCTGGTTCGATCGCGTCCGGCCGCTGCGCTATGAGCGCGTGACCGGCGCCGCGCTCACGCTGTCGTTGCTCGAGCAATTCATGGCGCTCCATGTTCGCGAATGGCGCGGGCAGAACGCGGCAGAGCCAATTCGAACGACCCGAGGAGCGCGCGTATCTCATCGCGCTCCTCGCCGAGCTGAGTGCGACGAGAGGCGATGCACCTCGACGGATTGTGGTGGGGCGATGACCTGATCGCGGCTCACGTCGGGATTCCGGTGGGCGCGGCGCGAGTACTACTACAAGCCGTGCTATGATCCCGCGATCGAGCGCAGCCCCGGGAAGCTCCTGCTCGGCTTCCTCCTCGCGCGCGCGGCGGCCGACCCGGACATTGACGAATTCGATTTCCTGAACGGTCTCGAGGCGTACAAGGTGCAGCAGGCAAGTGACATCCGCGAAACGCGGGCGCTTCGATATCTACCGTACGGGCATCGCACTGAACGTCGATCGAGTGCGCCGCCGACTCACAGCAGTGGAGCGCGCGCGCGCCGTGATCGCCGACCGGTTGGCCTCGCTCAAACTCGCCCTCGGCGTCCGCGTCAGCGCGATCACGCTGCGCAATCGCGCCTCTCGTGGCGTGCATGTGCTCTTCTTCCATGGGATCGTCGATCGCTTCGATGATCCAACTGCTTGAACGCAATTTCCTCGTGACGCCGGATTTCCGCGTGCAGCTCGCGCTCCTGCGCCGGCTTCGCGTCATCCCGCTGGGCGAACTGGCGTCAATGCTGGAGGAGAGGCGCGTTCCGCAACGAGGCACGACCGTCGCGATCACGTTCGACGACGGATACGCGAACAATCTCTACGCCGCCGAGCTGCTCGCGGCGGCGAGGTTGCCGTGGGCCGTCTTCGTAACGACCGGCCCCGTGGACGCCGGCACCACCATTTGGACCGCGGAGTTGTCGATGTTGCTGCTGCATGGCAATTCGCGCGCGGCTGGAACTGTTCGACCGGCACTGGCCGCTCGGATCCCGTACCGAGCGCGAGATCGCGTTCCGAGCACTGCGCAGCCATTCAAGTCGCTACCCGCTGCCGACCGCGTTCGCGCGATGAGCGCGCTTCGCTCCCAGTTCCCGGCAGAAGAATCCCGGCGCCTGCTCAGCAAATTTCCCTTCGCTGCGCAGCATGACGGCCACCCAAGTGCGTGAGTTGGCCGCTTCGGGGGTCGAGATCGGGAGTCATGGCGTCGATCACGAGATCCACCATGCGGATCAGCCGGCCGCGGTTCGCGCCGCCGAGTTATCGGTCTCGAAGCAGCGGATCGAACAAATGAGCGGGCGGGACTGCCGTTTCTTCGCCTACCCCAACGGAGATGCCACGGAAGGATCGGCCGCGGAGCTGAGGACGGCCGGTTATCGCCTCGGCTTCACGACCAAGTCGGGCGTCGCCGACGCGGCGAGCGATCGGTGGCTGGTCCCGCGAATAGAGCCGAATTGTGGCCTGTCCCGTTTCGCGCAGGATCTCCGATCGGACGGCCTGCCGCCTACTCGAGCAGCAATGCGGAGGACTGAGCGCCGTGCGACCTAGCCCGTGCGCCCCACGCGCCGGAATCGGCGGAGATATGGCCACCAACTCATCGGCGGCGCCGCCGATAGCTGTGCCAAACGTTTGAGGCTCGCGGCCTCCGACGGCGTCATCTCCGCCTTCTCCGTAAGCCCGGTCGCCTCCTCGGATTCGCGCGAAGTGGCCGCGCCACTGGCCGGCGTCCAGCGAGAAATCGCTGTCCAAACTCTCGATCAATGCCCACATCGCGACGCGCAGGTCGACATCCCGCCCCGCGCCGACGAGAGAATCGCTCCATCAACGGCTGGAACTCTTCCGGACTCTTCTGGCCCCGGCACGCGATCGTGCGGAACACATCGCGATAGTACTGCCCGAATCCGTGCAGGCCGAGCAGCCGGTCGCCCACATGCTGGCTCGTTCGCCCGCGCGCGAACAGCACGAGTTTCATTTCAGTCTCGGGTCGTTCGACCGACTCGGAATCGGTGATCGCTTTCTCCGCCTCGGCCAGGAAGCGGGTCCGATAGAGGTGCACGCCGCGAGACTTCGGTCTCCCGTAGTACCGATCCATCACCAGAGCCCGCCCGCGAAGAACGCATCCGGCGCCGAGGTGAGGAGACCGATCATTCGAGCGATCGCCCCCGGCGCGAGGATCACGTCGGCGTCCACGCACAGCGTGAACTCGCGGCCGGCCTTCATGCCGATCCTCACCGAGCTGCGCAGCGCGGCGAGGAACGGGACGCTCGCGCACGACGTGCAGCTCCGCATTGGTCTGCGACCTGATCGTGGACACGCAGAGTCCCTCGGTCCGCTCGTCCGCGCTGCGGACCACGATCGTCAACGCATCGGAGTTCACCGTCATCGCGCCGTCGCCGTCGCAGGTCGCTTCAACCAGCGCACCCACCACGATTCGAGCACGAAGAGCGCCCACAACTGGTCGAGATTCGCGGATGTCCAGGCGCCGCGCGACGAGTCGACCAACCCGTCCCGCACGATGGCCGCGCTCGCCATGCCGCCGGCCCACTCGCGGAGCTTCGGCCCGATCGTTGTCTCCAGCGGAAGGCTGAATCCGCGCTTGCGGTCCGAGAGCAACTCGTCCGGTACGCGCGAACGGATCGCGTTCTTCAGGATGTTCTTGCGGCGGCCGCCGCGCCGGTGAAGGCGCGTGGATGTACCGAGGGAGAGTTCCACCATCTTCCGCGAGAGCAATGGCACGCGCGCCTCCACGCCGAAATACATTGATGACCGGTCGACCTTCGTGAGGATGTCATTGGGCAGATACGTCTGCAGATCGTACAACTGCGCCGCCTTCACCGTATCGAGATCGTCATTCCAGAACTCACGGAACTGCCACGTGAGTTCGTCCTCATCGCGGGGCCGCCATTCGGGCGCCAGCAACGACCGCTGCTGCTCGACGGAAAATAGCCGGATGTTCTGGTAGTACGTACGCCATGCGCTGCCCGGGTATCGTGCCGGCCGCGACGCGATCCGGAACGCCTGCCGCGCGCTCTGCGCCCCCACGAGCTTCACCGGCCACGGCGCCTGTGACCCGCCTTCCGCATCCGCCAAACGATCGTAGCGCCGATACCCACTGAACAATTCATCTCCGCCATCTCCGCCGAGCACGACTTTGAAATTGTTTTCCCGCACCAGGCGGAAGAGCGCAAGGCAGGGCAGCGTCGATGTGTCCGCGAGCGGTTCGTCATAGGCGCTCGCCATCTCGCCGATGAGCGCATCGCCTTGCCCAGCGGCCACGACGCGCTCGACAAGGTCGATGCCGCAACCCTGCGCGAGTTGTCGGGCGAATGCCCGTTCATCATGCTCCGGGCTGTCGAAGCCGATCACGAATCCTTTCATGCCGGCCCGCGCCCGCGACGCGCTGGATGCGACGGCGCTCGAGTCGATGCCGCCGCTCACCAACAGCCCCACCGGCACATCGCTCTCGAGCTGGGCGGCGGCCGATACATCGAGCACGCGTCGCGTCTCGAGTACTGCCTCGTTCTCATCGCAGAAGCGCTCGCCGGCGAATTGCGCAGGATCCCAGAATCGACGAACGCATACCGACCTGTTCTCGAATGCGAGCGAGTGCCCGGCAGGCAGCTTCGCGATCCCCGCGAACGCCGACCGGGCGCCGCCTATGTATCCGTACGACAGATAGTCATGGATCGCACCGCGATCCGGCGATGGATCGCGGCCCAGGATCTCCAGCAGCGCGCGCGGTTCGGATGCGAACGCGAACGTGCTTCCGTCGCGCCGATAGTACAGCGGCTTCACGCCGAGGTGGTCGCGCGCGAGCCAGAGGCGCCGGCGCTGCTCATCCCAGAGTGCGAACGCGAAGATCCCATCGAGGCGATCGAGCATCGCCTCGCCCCACTGCTGGTATCCCGCGAGGATCACTTCCGTGTCGGATGTCGACTCGAACCGATGCCCTTTCGCCTCGAGTTCGCCGCGAAGCGCCTTGTAGTTGTAGATCTCGCCGTTGTACGTGATGCAGAGATCGGCGCCGCGCATCATTGGCTGTGCGCCGGTGGGCGAGAGATCGATGATCGCCAGCCGCGCCTGGCCCAGCGCGAGGCGACCATCGTCCAGCACCTTCAGGTCATGCCCGTCCGGTCCGCGGTTCGAGAGCACGCCGACCATGCGGCGCGTTGATTCCGCCGCACCGCGGGCTTCCGCCCAGATGCCCGCTATGCCGCACATGTGCTGCCCATGCCGGACGTGATCGTGCTATCGGCGGTCAGCGGGAGCGGACAGCGGTACACCAGAGAGGACCTCGCAGGTTATCCTGACGGTTCTCGATCCGAAAACCGGCGCGCTCGATCTCGCCGTAGAATTCATCCTGGGTCAGCGGCAGATCGTACTTCGGCGTCAGCGCATCGAACGTGTCATGTTCGCTCAACTCGGCGAGCCCGGCCTCGCTGAGCGAACCGTAGGCATAATAGCACCGAAGCGGGACCCAGTGCTCCCGGAAACGCCGCGCCCGTTTCCCGCCGCGATCGAGCAATTTCGAGAGCGCACGAAGGCTGGGTCCCATGGTCTCGACGTACCAGAGCACCCATTCAGGCGGGATGCGCGTCGTGAGCGGCCGGTACTTGTACTTGAAGTCCTTCATTCGTTCCGGTGAGCGCTGATAGCAGTGCGCGAACAGCAGCCCGCCCGGCGCGACCTTCCTCATGATCGATCGCAGCGACGCCAGCGGGTCGGGCGTGTGCTGCAGCACGCGGTGGCAGTAGACCACGTCGAACGATTCGTCGGGAACGGGGATCTCGAGGATCGACGCCTGGAAGATCGTCAACCGTTCGATCCGACAGATAGGCGGCCGCACGTTCGACCGACGTGCTCAGGTCGAAACTGTAGATCTCCGCGAACGGAAGTTGCAGCAGCACCTCGGTATCGTCGCCGCCCCCCATCCCGCATTCGAGGATCCGTTTCCCGGACGAGCTCGTAGCGATCGAAGTGGCTGCGCTCCATGACGAGATCGAGAACTTCGCCCGGTCGGTGCGACGCGCGTCGCTCAACACGTCGTGCCAGTGATTCCATTGCAGGCCGAAGCTGCGCGCGTAGTTCTTCTCGGGATCCACGAATCGCCAGATGCCCGAGAGGAAGCGCGCGATCTCTCCGCGATCGCCAACGAGATGATCGCCTGACCGTGTGAGCGCGCCGCCACTCCGCGGGTCGCGGAACATGGCGGGGAACGCGAGCGGGCTGCCCCCGCGTCGGGCGTCATGACCGCGCGCAGAGCGCCACTTGGCAGCCCAAGTACGCCCGCGGATTGCTCAATTGGTTCTTCAGGAGATTCAGAGCCGGTGGCCGTCAACGCGAGGCGGAATTGCGGAGCGAGCCGCAGGTCCAGCACGCGCAATCCGCATGCGCGCATGAACGCGCCGAGTTCCGCGCGATTCCACTCACGCACATGCTCCGGATTCGGAGAGACGAGCACGTCGCGGCCGTGCATGACGTCCCGCTCGGGCGTCGAGACGATCAACCGGCCGCCCTCCGCGAGCAGCGCCGCCGCGTACCGCAACAACCGCTCCGGATGCGCGAGATGCTCGATCACGTCGGCGCACACGATCACATCGAACGGCGCATCGAACCGCGAGACCGGTGATTCGAGATCCTCGACCCTGAACTCGGCGTGCTTCGCGGCGATCGTCTTCCGGCAATAGTCCACCGCCGAGCGCTGGTCCAGGCCGCAGTAGTAGGCGCAATGCGGGATCAGCAGCTCGGCCGCCTTCACACCGGTGCCGCACCCGAGGTCGAGCACCCGCGCGGCCTGCACTCCGCGCAGCAGCCGGCGCGCGATGCGATACGTGCCGTACTGGAAGTATCCGCTGCGCTGGATGCGCCGCGCATTCCAATATTCCGTGTCGACCGATGGGCCGCGAACCTCGTTCGGCCGATAGCCGGGCTTGATGAAATAGTCCGTGCCCACCGGCGGATCACCCATTCGTCCACCGGTGCCTGACCAGGAACGGGCCGAACTTCGGATGGTCGGGCAATTTCCCCGTGCCGAAGAAGTCGGCGGGCGACACGGTGAATTCCGCCGCATGCTGCACGTGATCGGCGACCGAGCCCGCGATGTACGCCCACAGGTTCACGCGATAATTCCCCGGCGAGAGCGGGAGATCCGGGATCGCACACTCGATGATCCCCGAATCTCCGACGGTCAGCGCGCCGCCCGCATGCGTGTTGTCGCATGCGAACAGCATTCGGTCGTGCTGATCCAGGAAGGAGATCGCGATGTGCAGTTGGCTCGCCGGCGTATTCGCGCGATAGCCGAGCCGCACGACCGCATTGCAGCCCGAGAACAACCCATCCGCGTCGCCGCCCTCCACGTACATCCGCAGCGACTCGAAGCGCAAAGCGCCGGTCCCGCGCCGGTCGCTGCGATCGGCGAGCGACTCGTCCAGCACCGAGGTGCCGCGCGTCGCGTATTTTCGCACGACCTCATCGACGCGGCCCTCCGCCACGATCGTGCCGCCCGACAGGAGCATGGCGCGCTCACACAGACTCTCCACCGCCGCCATGTTGTGACTCACCAGCAGCACCGTGCGCCCGGAGTTGGCGGCCTCGCCCATCTTGCCGAGGCAGCGCTGCTGGAACGCCTGGTCGCCCACGGCGAGCACCTCGTCCACGATCAGGATCTCGGATTCGAAATGCGCCGCGACCGCGAACGCGAGCCGCAGGTACATGCCGCTCGAGTAGTACTTCACCGGCGTGTCGATGAACTTCTCGACTTCGGCGAACGCCACGATCTCGTCGAACTTCCGCGCGATCTCGGCGCGCCGCATGCCCGAGGATCGCGCCGTTCAATGAGACGTTCTCGCGGCCGGTGAGCTCCGGATGGAATCCGGTGCCCACCTCGAGCAATGACGCGACGCGCCCCCGGATCTCGACGCGGCCCGTGGTCGGATCGGTGATGCGCGACAACACTTTGAGCAGCGTGCTCTTTCCCGCGCCGTTGCGCCCGATGATGCCCACCACCTCGCCGCGCTGGACCTCGAAATTCACGTCTCTGAGCGCCCAATGTTCCTGCGCGCCATCGCGCCGCGCGCGGCGCTTGAACCGCGCCGCCGCCATGATCGTCTCGCGCAGCGTGAGGTACGGCACGCGCCCGCCCAGCGCGTACTTCTTCGAGACGCCCGTCGCGTGGATCGCCGGCAGTGACATCAGACGATGTCCGCGAAGAGGCGTTCCATGCGGCGGAAATAGAACGCGCCGCTGGCGAGGATCGCGATCGCGGCCAGTGAGCTCGCGAGGAGCATCGGGCCCGGCTGCGTGTTCACGCCGAGCAGCGCCCAGCGGAACCCTTCGACGACACCTGCCATCGGATTGAGCCCGAACAGCGTGCGCCACGGAGGAGGAAGCAGTGAACTCGGGTACGCGACCGGTGTCGCGTACATCCAGAGTTGTGCCAGGAAGGGCACGACGAACCGGACGTCGCGGTACTTCACGTTCATGGCCGAGAGCCAGAGCCCCACGCCAAGCGCGGTGACGCAGGCGAGCACGATGAACGCCGGCAACCACAGCACATTCCAGGTGGGCGCGACATGATACCACGCCATCATGGCGAAGAGCACGAGCATTGCGATCACGAAATCGACGAGGCCCGATAGCACGGTGGCGATCGGGATGATCAGGCGCGGGAAGTAGACTTTTTGCACGAGATTCGCGCTGCCCACGAGCGAGTTGGAGCTCATCGTGAGCCCGGTCGCGAAGAACGTCCAGGGAACGAGCGCCGTGAACGAGAAGAGCGGGTACGGGATCCCGTCGGACGGCACCTTGGCGAGCCGCCCAAAGAACAGGCTGAACACCACCATCGTGAGCAGGGGCTGGATGATCGCCCACGCGGCGCCGAGTGCCGTTTGCTTGTAGCGGACCTTGATGTCGCGCCACACGAGGAAGTACAGCAGCTCGTGCGACGCCCACACTTCGCGCAGTTTCAGGGACACCCAGCCGCGCGCGGGCTCGATGACCGTGAGTGCCCGTCTAGCGACTCATCGACGCCTTCACCAGTCACTTGGCTCATCGGTACTGTCAGTCGCACTCCGCGATAATGGTTCGAAGTGCGTAATATATAGGGGCGAGTAGCACTATTCGGCACAAATGTTTGGTCGATTCGAAGTATATCCGTGGTAGGCTGGAAACTCATTCAATGAATCTCTTGTCACACTTATCATCGCGATCAGCCTAAACCGGGGCGCAGTTTCGACTTCGTTCCAAAGGTTAGCCGCTGAGCTCGTGGACCGGGGACATAGAGTCATAATCGTATGCGACCACCGCTCGGTCTCGCGCGTCACAGCTAGATCGAGCAACCCACGGATTGTGTCGTGGCCTAGCGCGCGTCCCACGCAGGTCGCTGACCTGTTGTTCTTTGTGAAGCTCATTCGGGAGGAGCGACCCGATTGCGTCATCGCGAACTTCGGCGCGAATTCGATCGTTACGATCGCCGGCTGGCTCTTCGACGTGCCCGTTCGAGTCTGCTGGTATCATACAATGCTTCAGCAGATTCTTCAGGACACCAAAGATTCACTTCACCGGCGTGCCAGAATTGTCGCATATCGGCGCTTGCTCTACCCTCGTTGCACACATGTCATCGCCAACTCGGCTGCGTCCCGCAGGGACCTAATCGAGCGGTATCGCGTCCCCGCAGAGCGCGTCTGCGCATTTCCTATTGGGGTATCCGATCCCGCGCTCGACAGTCGCTCGAGAACTCGGAAATCGTTTGCCCGGGGCGCCTGATCTCCAGCAGGGTCAGGACTACCGATCGCTGCGCTCGCCACGTTCTCGAACTCACCCCTTTATCAGAGCCGTCATCGCAGGAGATCGTCGCGGATCGGGCCAGGTTGGAGGCAGCCGTCGACCAATTTGGTCTTCGTGACGTCTGCATCTTCGCAGGTAGCTTGCCGAGGCCCGAGCTGCTGGCCAGGATGGCGGCCTCGATTCTTGTGGTGGTGCCGAGCAGGTCAGAAGCCCTGGGAATCGTCGCGGTCGGGGGCGATTGCCACGAATACTCCGGTGATCGCGAGCGCCGTCGACGGTCTGGCCCAAACGATTACCAATGGAGTCACCTGGATTACTGTGCCACCCGGCGATGTTGCCGCTCTCGCCTCGGCGATACGCTACCTACTGGATCATTTTGACGTGCGAATCGCACTCGGAGCCGCTGGCCGGTAGCGCTTCGAGCAAATATTATAGTCAGTTGTGCTCGGGCGCCATTGCGGATTTTCCCGCGTTAGCGATCGCCAAGAACATAGCCACCGCGCGAACTGAGTGGACAGAGTGGCAAGTACATCCCGGCGCGTCTCCTGCTTCTCCGCGAGCACCGGCAACCAGAGGAACCCCAACCCGATCGCCGGCACCATGTACCGCACCAGCGGCAGCGCCAGCGCGCTCATCAGCCAGAAATAGGCGATGAGCACCATCACCAATGTCGCGGAGCGCCGGCGTTCGCCTCCCGATCTCCATGCGACCCGCGCCGCGCGCGCGAGCAGCGCCAGATACACCACCTGCACCAGCGCGATGTACAGATCCAATCGCTGGCTGTCGGTGCCGTACCATGCGCGCAGCAGCTTCATCCCTACCAATCCGGCCATCCCCACCGGGTGCGTGACCAGCTCGTGCATTCCTTCTCGCGCGATCGCACCGAACGAGTCGAGGCTGTCGTACTTCGCGTAGAAATTGATCATCACGGTGCGGATCGCATCTGGCACATAGATCCCGTGCCGGTATCCCTTGTCCGCGTTCACGCCGAAGGTCAGTCCGTCGCGCATGCTCGGCACGCCGCCCGTGCTAAGCATCACGAATCGCCCCTCGGCGCGACTCGCGTGCACCTCCCATGGCAGCACCACCGCGACGCTCACGTACGATGATCGCGGCGCCAGCGAGCACGCGCCCGCGCCGGTCCCACACGCCGCCCAAGCGCCACACGAGCACGCAGAACGCCAGCGGCAGCAGAGATCGCGATCGGTCGCACGAGCATCGCCGCGCCCGCCAACGCACCGGCCGCCGCGGCGAGGCCGAGGTCCGGCTTCGCGCCGCGCAGCAATCGCCACATCACGAGCGCGCCAGCGAACAGCACCGCCGTGAACGGCACTTCGCTGTTCGGCTGCTTCGTGAGCCACAGCGCGAGCGGATACGTGCTCCACGCCACACTCGGCAGCAGCGCCAGACCGTCCGCCCCACATGTCGCGCGCGATGAGGTACAGAAAGAGCGACGAGAGCGCGATGCACACGAGACGTGAGCAAGTCGAGCGCATGTCGACTCGGGGAGGCCGATGGCGTTCCCTACGCCGACGACGCCGCCACGAGCAGCGGATACCCGGGCGGGTACCGCAGCGCCGGCGCCCCACTCTCGGTGACGAGTCCGTTGCCTTGCAGCACCTGCATCGCCACCGGGCGGTAGAACCCCTCGTAGTCGGTGCTCTCGGCCACGCGATACTGCGGCGGGCAGCACCACCAGAACGCGACTGCGGCCAGCACCGGCAACGCCAACGCGACCAGCCACCGCGGCATCATGCGTCGCGTCAGTTTCGGCTGGTCCCCCGAACTCGCCCATGCCTTGAGGATGTGCCAGAACACCGCGACGCCGTCCCGCCACGTGATCTTCTTCCCCTCGGCGTACGTGCGCCCGGTATATGAGATCGGCACCTCGTACACCCGCGCCCGCATCTGCGCCAATCGCGCGACGATCTCGGGCTCCATCCCGAACCGGTCACTCGTCATGTGCATCAGTTTGAACGCCCGCGCCGTGAACGCCTTGTAGCCCGTCTCCATATCGGTGAGATCGAGCCCCGTGAACACGTTCGACATCGTGGTCAGCGCGGTGTTCCCCAGGCGGTGAAAGTAATTCCGCACCTGATGCTCCTCGCGCCGCGCGAAGCGGCTGCCGAGTACCGCGTCGGCACGGCCGTCGAGCAGCGGCGCGATGAGGCGCGGGATGTCGGCCGGATCGAGCTCCATGTCGGCATCCTGGAACACCACGAACTCGCCTCTCACCTGCTCGCGTCCCGCGCGGATCGCCGCGCCCTTGCCGCGGTTCTCGGGCTGCCGCACCACGGTGAGCCGCTGCATGGTGGCCGCGCGCGCATCGAGGCGCTCCGCGGTGCCGTCCTTGGAGCCGTCGTCCACCGCGATGATCTCCACGGTCACGAACTGCGCCGCGAGCCGCGTGCGCAACTGCTCCAGCGCGTCGAGGGTGCGGTCCACGCCGCGCGCCTCGTTGTAGCACGGCATGATGATGCTCAGAAGCCGGGGCTGCGTCACGCGCGCGCCTCGTGCTCGCGCACCGCTTCCAGCGTCTCGGCGAGCGGCCGCCGCGGACTCCAGCCGAGCAGCGCTCTCACGCGCGAGATGTCCGGTACGCGGCGTGCCATGTCTTCGAAGCCGGGCGCGTATGCCTCGGCGTATGGCACGTGCTTGATCTCGCTCTTGGAATTCGTGAGCGCCTTGATGCGCTTGGCGAGCTCGAGGATGGAGATCTCCTCCTCGCTGCCCACATTGAACACGCGCCCCAGCGCGGCGGGATGATGCGCGAGTCCGACGATCGCCTGCACCACATCGCGCACGTCGCAAAAGCAGCGCTGCTGCGTGCCGTCGCCGAATACCGTGAGCGGCTCGCCGCGCAGCGCCTGGCGCATCAGGCGCGGCACCACCATGCCGTACTGTCCCGTTTGCCGGGGACCCACGGTGTTGAACAGCCGGAACACCACCACCGGCGATCCGTATTCGCGGTGATACGCGAGCGCGAGGAACTCATCGATCATCTTGCTCGCGGCGTAGCCCCAGCGGCTCTTGGAAGTGGCGCCGAGCAGGACGTCGTCCTCTTCGGCGAACGGCAGCTTGCTCCCTTTGCCGTACACTTCGCTCGTGCTCGCGATGAGCACACGCGCGCGGTACGTCTGCGCCACGCGCAGCACCGCGTCCGTGCCGGCGACGTTCGTCTCGATCGTGTGCACCGGATGCTCGACGATGAGCTGCACGCCAACCGCGGCCGCAAGATGGATGATGACGTCCGCCTGCGACGCGAGCCGGTCGAGCACCACTTTCTCGGTGATCGACGCCTGCGCGAAATGGAACTGCGGGTGGCCCAGCAGGTGCGCGATGTTCTCGATGCGCCCGGTGGACAGGTTGTCGATGGACAGCACGCGCTGGCCCGCGGCGAGCAGTACATCGGAGAGATGCGAGCCAATGAAGCCGGCGCCGCCCGTGATCAGGTATGTCGTGGAGCGGGGAGGAGCGGCGGTCAATTAGCGCTCGGGAGTCGGAAGTCGGGAGTCGAATGCACTGCCTCAGAGACTATCCGCTCCGCTCGTCCGTCACCCCGCGATCACGCCGCCGAGTTCAATCCACGTGGCCGTGTTCGTGCGTCCCCCAGATCAGCTTGGGATCCGTTTCCCACGGATTCACGTGCACCATCCAGCCGAACAGCAGCGGGTAGAAGCGACCGCCGGCCTTGTCGCACGCTTCCTGCGTCGCGATCGAACCTTTCGTGCCGAACAGCAGCTTGCCGTCCTGCGTCTCGGTCATGCGCTTCAGCTGATCCTTGGGCGGCACGCAGATGTTCACGTGCTCGTGCCATTGGGCCACGCTCAGCGGCACGCGCTCGTTGAGCTGCGCCAGATCCTCGCGCTTCGGCGCGGTGTACATCGCGCCCACCAGCTTGTAGCCGTCCGCGGTCTTGCGATACAACAGACTCGTCGGACGCGCCGGGTCGAAAGTGAACGCGGCGTACACCGCGCTGTGCAGGTTCGAGAAGTGATACACCTTCTGCGGCACTTTGGGCAGGAAGATCCGGAATCCGTCCGCCAGCGCCACGTTGTAGTCCTGGTAGCGCGCGAGCGCCACGCGCAGTTCGCGCACGATGCTGTCCGCGCGCACGGAGTCGCCCGCCTTGGGCGCGCCCAGCGGCGTCATCTTCATGTGCGGGCTGTCCATCAGCATGCCGCTCATCTGCTCGTTCGCATCCGACGCGAGCACGTCGCTCGTGTCGGGATCCATCTTCATGCCGGCCATCGGCGCGCTCGGCGCGGCCTGCGAGTGCACCGGCAGGATCGCGAGCAGCAGGATGGCGAGTATCACGGCGGCAAGGCACAACGCGCGGCGCAACATGACGGTCCCCCGTTGGAGTGGTGCCGTTGCTGAGACGAGCGCCGCCGCCATTCGTTAACCCACCGCGGCCGCCACCGCTCCGTTCCGCGCCCGCTCCGGCGCATGCGTCCGGTCGCGGAGAGCCCGAAGCTCTTCCGAGCGCTTGTAGAACCGGCCTCGCCCATCGCCCTGGCTCACGAGCAGGCCTGCGCCCACCGCCTGCACGAGATCGCGACCGGCCACCTGGTCGGAGATCTCGGCCGCGCTGCGGTACATCGCGTTCCGTACGCGCGAACCGCCGGCGGCATCGAGCAGCGCGCAGATCACGCGCTCGGGCAATTCGTGCCGGCGCACCTCCGCCTCGAGCAGGTCCCAGAGCCGCTCCATGTCGCGCGCGCGGTTCAGCAGGGTCTGGAGATGCTGCTCGTGCGCCGTGAGACAGAAGTCGAGCCACGAGCGGATGTCGCGCGACGGCTCCCAGCGGCGCCCCGATACCTGCCTCATCGCGGCGCGATATGCGGCGGTGTTCGCGCCGAGGTATTCCGAGAGGCTCCCGTATTCCGGGGCACGCGGTTCGGCGCGGGCGGTCACGAGCGACTGAAGGCAGCGCGCCATGCGGCCGTTCCCGTCGGAGAAGGGCTGCAGCAGCAGGAGATTCACGTACGCCACCGCGCCGCGCACCACCGATGGGATCGTCGAGCGTTCGCTCTCGTTCAGATCATTGAACAATTCACGCGCGAGGTCGGGGATCTCGCCGGCGTCGGGCCCATCGTACACCGTCTCCTTCTGCGATGGGTCGAGCAGGTTCGTCGGACCCGAGCGCCAGCGCCCCGGATTCGCGGACGCATCGTGCCGCATCATCATGTAATGCAGGCTCCGAATGAGCGCGTCGGAGTATTCGAAGTGCGGATCGGTCGCGAGCTCCAGCACGTAGCTCTTGGCCATCGTGAAGCCCTCGGCGGCCGCCACCGCCCTCGGCGACGCGTCGATCGCGGATTCTCCCTCGCCGATGGCGATGGCATCTTCCACGCTGAGTTCGAGTCCTTCGATCGCGATCGATCCGCGCACGGCGCGCGCCAACGCGTCGCGCCGGAAGAGCGTCTGCCATCGAGACGGTGCATTCGTGACTGCGTAACTCAGGCTCTCGTGCAGGGCACGGATGCGGTCCACCCGCTCGTGATCGCGGGCCGTGAGTGTTGGGGCGTGATAGAGCATTCCCGGATTCCTCAGTGTGCGTTCAACGCGCGCTCGACCGATCGCGGAGGACGTTGGCGTCGCGGCGTGCTCCGACGTATGCTGTCTCGTAACTCCAATGCATCCCTCGACCCGCTCGACCCGCTCGACTAGGCGCCACCGGCGCTTCTCCCATGTCAGGCGCCTCATCCGCCGACGCTGGGCGGACTATGTGGTCGTCGTGGCCCTCACCTTCGCGTGTCTCATCGCGCTCTTCCTGCTGCTCGACGTGATCGACAACACCATCGCGAAACCGGACCGCCTCTTCCCGACCGAGAGGCCGACGAGGACGCGATGAACGCGTTCATCGGGCATCGTTCGTCGTGCATCGGGAATCGGTTGCATGCCACTCCCAAGTGCCTTCGTAACACTCTCTACGGCTCCTACGCCCCAGCGTCGCAGTCCGTTGTGCCAGTCCCGCGGGCCCACTCTCCCCTATCTACCGCTTGATTAGAATTGCCGAGCTTCGATAACCCCCTTACGGCCCTCCCCGCCCTCTTCCTGGCGGGGGTCCTCACGAGCTTCACGCCGTGCATTTACCCGATGATCCCGGTGACGATCGCGATCGTCGGGGGCCAGTCGGTGGGTGAGACGGCGCGGCGGCCAGCGGTCATGCTCACGCTCGCGTATGTCCTGGGGCTGTCGATCGTGTATGCGGCGCTCGGCGTCATCGCCGGCATGACCGGAACGATCTTCGGCACCGTGAGCACGAATCCGTGGCTGCAGCTGCTCATGGCCAACCTGTTGCTGCTCTTCGCACTCGCGATGCTCGATGTGATCCCGGTGCGGGTGCCGCAGTGGGTGCTGCGGCGCGCCTCGAACGCCGGCGCCAGCGGCGGCGCAGCGGGTGCGTTCGCGATGGGCGCCGCAAGCGGATTGGTCGCGGCACCGTGCGGCGCGCCGATCATGGCGGGTGTCCTCACGTGGGTCGCGACGAAGCACAGCCCCACGCTCGGATTCATCTACCTGTTCGTGTTCTCGCTGGGCTTATGCGCGGTGCTCGTTGCGGCCGGACTGTCGGCGGGATTCCTGGCCCGAATGCCGCGCGCCGGTGTATGGATGGTGTGGGTGAAACGGGCGCTCGCGGCCATCCTCTTGGGCGCCGCCGAGTACTACTTGATCGAAATGGGGAAACTGCTCACATGATGAGAACCATCCTCGCGAGCGCCGCGATCGTGGCGGGCGTGATCGTCGCAGCGGCGCAGCAGGGCGACCTCGGGATCCCGGTGGGGAGCGCTGCGCCCGCCGCGGTCGTGCAAACGCTCGACGGTAAGGACGCCAATCTCTCGGCGTACATTGGCAAAGGCCCGGTGGTGCTCGAATTCTGGGCCACCTGGTGCGAGAACTGCCGCGCGCTCGAGCCGCAACTCATGTCGCTCGTGAAACAGTACGCCGGCACCGTGCAGTTCGTGGGCGTAGCCGTGAGCGCCAACGAGAGCGCCGCGCGCGTGAAGGCGTACGCGACGAAGCATTCGTTCACGCACGCGATCTTCTACGATACGCACGGCCTCGCGACGGGCGCCTACGACGTGCCCGCGACGAGCTATGTGGTGGTGATGAACAAGGCCGGCGTCATCGTCTACACCGGCCTCGGCGGCGACCAGGATCTCGCGGCGGCGATCAAGAAAGCGTTGTAGTTCATCGTGCATCGTGCATCGTGCATCGCACGATGCACGCAGCACGATGCCCGCATTTTACGGAGCGTAGCAGAAGATCACACTCTCCCTCAGGATCTTCCCGCTCACCGGCGCGACGTTCCCGATCTGGAGACCACAGCGCCACGCGCGCGTATCGGCCGTGGAGTAGACTTCGGCGCTCCAGCCACCGACGCCCGAAACGCCCATGTTCACGGTGTTCTGCGTCGTCGCCACGAATCCCATCGTCGCGGCATCGGCATACGTCCCGTGATCCGCGTACCAGCCCTCCTCATCGCTCGCCATCCGGTGGATGTCGGCGCTCAATGACGCTTCTAGCGCCTTGTCCTTCGTGTTCGAGAACTTCGGGATCGCGATGGCGGCCAGGATGCCGATGATCACGACCACGGTCAGCAGCTCGATGAGAGTGAATCCGGCACGGCGTGATGGATGCATCGCAGGCGATCCGTTGAGGTCTTCAGCGTGAAGACGGCGGGAGCGCCTGAGAGTAATGCCCGATCCGGCCTAGACTGTCACGCCGCTGGCCATTTCCATCATCATTCGCCTCGCTGTCGCAGCTATCACGCTCCCGCCTCCCGCGGCGAATCCCGCTTCCCGCTTCCCGCACCCCGGAGCGCCAGCTCGAGCAGTAGTTTCGGCGCGCTGGGCTCAATCTGGACATAGAACTGAATGTTGTTCAGCACGACCGCCTCCTCGACGCGCACCGCCATGAGCCGCCGCTCCATCGCCGGCGTGAGCCGCGGGAAGAACGACAGCGTCGCATGCGGCGAGAACGCGAAGCGAGGGCGCTCGAACTCCAGCCCGCTGCCGGCGATCCGCTCGTGCAGCGTGCGGATGGGCCCGTGCGGGTCCACCGGAAGCACCACGATGTCGGTCTGCATGAACCGGTGGGGCCGCTCGAACTGCACGGTGATCGGCGCCGTGTCGTTCGTGATCGGCTCCACGAGTTCGCGGATGCGCGAGGCGGGCGTGCTCGCGGGCATCGGCCCGGCGCCCGATGAACCCGCGAGTGTGATATGCGGTGGCGTGCCTGCCGCCATGCGCGGATCCGCCCACCGCTGCACTTCGAGCACGCGCGCGGCGGCCGCACCGCTGAGTTCGGCCACCACGAACACGCCGCTCTTCACGGCGTGGTGCCGGGCAGCACCGGGATGCCGCGGCTGGGCCGTCGCATGACCGGCGTGGAGTTCGCGAGATCCTCTTCGAACATCTTCTCGGCGGCGGCGGCGAGCACCGTGTCCTGGATCACGGCGTCGATCTCGTAGTTCACCTGCACGCCGAGCACGTTGAAATCGGTGGATCCCACGCGCACCCATTGTCCATCGATCACGCCGAACTTCGCGTGCATCATCTCGCCCTTCCATTCCCAGATCTTCACCCCGGCGGCAAGCAGATATGGGTAGGTGCGCGACGTGAGCCGCGCGAACCACGGATGGTCCGACGCGCCCGGCACGAGGATGCGCACGTCTACGCCGTCCATCGCGGCGATCGCGAGCGATTCCATCTGTGCGTCGGACGGGAAGAAGTAGGCGCTGGCGAGCCAGAAACTGCGCTGCGCCGCGGTGGCGAGCAGGTTGTAGGTGCGCGCGAGCCGCATGCGCCAGGGCTCGCCCTCGATGATCCCCACTACCGCGCCGTTCGCGTTGTCGGGATCCACGGCCGAGCCGCGCGCACTCGCGTATCGCGCGCCATTTGTAGCGCGGTTCCTCGCCGGCGGCACGCCGCCACATGGTGTCGAACGCACTGGTCATGTCGACGGCCGCCGGTCCTTCGATGCGCACGCCGGTATCGCGCCACGCCGCGCGCCGGCTGCGTCGTACCGTGCCGCGCCACAGGTCGGCGATGCCGATCCCGCCAGTGATCGCGATGCGATCGTCCACCACGAACACCTTGCGGTGATCGCGCGGGATCACGCCCAGCCACCGGTGCAGACCGGGCGGGTTGAAGATCCGCGCTTCCACACGCTCGTCACGCAAGCTGCGCCAGAACTGGCCCGTCACGCCGCGGCTGCCGACCCAATCGGCCATCACGCGCACTTGCACGCCGCGACGGGCCGCGCGCACGAAGGCGTCGCCGAAGCGCTGCCCAGTCTTGTCGCTCACCATCAGGTACGTCTCCAGCGAGACGCGGTGCTCCGCGGCGTCGATGGCGGCGATCATCGCATCGAAGGTCTCGGGTCCATCGCGAAGGAGGCCCACGGTGTTGCCGTCGGACGCCGCCGCCATAGCGGTCCGCCACAGTCCGCGCGTGAAGAGCGCGCTGGAGCGCCGGGTGATCGCGGGACTTGGGAGCCGGGACTCGGGAGTCGTGAGGGTCATCGCTGGTCGCGGTCGGTCACGCCGAGTAAGCTATGGCGCACGACACCGCGTGCCACCCACCCCGTAGAATCTCATGGCCGATCCGTCTCCGCTGGCGAATCTCGATCTCGACGAAGCCACGATGCGCGCGCATGGGCGGCGCGTTGCCGACATTGTCGCGGACCACCTCGCGTCGCTGCGTTCGAAGCCGGCGTACACCGCGATCACGCGCGCCGAGGCCGACCGGCTGATCGCAGGTCCGGCGCCGCGCGCGCGAGGCGACTTCGAGACGATCCTGACGACGCTGCGCGAGCGCGTGTTCAAGAACGCCGCGCTCGAGCCGCACCCCGGCTTCATCGCGTACGTGCCGAGCTCGCCGGCCTTTCCGGCTGTGCTCGGCGACTGGCTCGCGACGGGCTACAATTTCTTCGGCGGCGCATGGCAGATCGCCGGCGGGCCGAGCGAGGTCGAGATCGTCGTGCTCGACTGGGTGCGCGCATGGATCGGCATGCCGGCCGGAGCGAGCGGGCTGCTCACGAACGGCGGTTCGGGGGCGAATCTCACCGCAGTGGTCGCCGCGCGGCATGAGGCGGTGGGCGACGATGCAACGCGGATCGCGCGGCTCACGCTGTACACGTCGGATCAATCGCATTCGAGCGTCGCGCGCGCCGCGTGGATGGCGGGCGTGCCGCGCGCGAACGTGCGCCTGCTCGCGTGCGACGCCGATTTCCGTTTGCGCACGGGCGACCTCGAGCGCGCGATCGCCGACGACCGGGCGAAAGGAATGATCCCACTCATGGTGGCCGCGAACGCCGGCACGACGAACACCGGTGCCGTGGATCCGCTGCACGCGATCGCCGATCTGTGCGCCCGCGAGAAGATCTGGATGCACGTGGACGCCGCGTATGGTGGATTCGCCGTGCTCGCACCGCGCGGCCGCGAGGCGCTCGCGGGACTCGAGCGCGCCGACTCCGTCACGCTCGATCCGCACAAGTGGCTGTACGTGCCGTTCGAATGCGGCTGCCTGATCGCGCGGGACCCGCGCCGTCTCAAGGCCGCGTTCCACATCTTGCCGGAGTATCTCAAGGACACCGAGACGAGCGGCGGGGAAGTGAATTTCGCGGACTACGGCGAGCAGCTCTCGCGCATGGCGCGCGGCATCAAGGTGTGGCTCAACGTGCAGTACTACGGCACCGACGCGCTCGCCGCCGCGATCGAGTACAGCCTGGGTCTGGCGCCGGTGGCCGAGCGCGAAGTGCGGGCGACTCGCGATCTCGAGGTGCTGGCGCCGGCGACGCTGGGCATCCTGTGCTTCCGCGCGGCGCCCGCCGGCGTGCCGGCGTCCCAGCTCGACGCGCTGAACGAGCGCATCCTCCAGCGCGTGAACGCCGCGCGGGAAATTCTTCATCTCATCCACGCGCGTGCGCGGCGCGTTCTCGCTGCGCATCTGTCCCATTGGGCATCGGACGCGGGAATCCGATATGGTCGAGCTCATCGCGATGGTGGGGGAATTCGCGCGGGACTCGAACGCGGGAAGCGGGAAGCGGGAAGCGCCGCGTTAACCGCGCGGGAAACGGCGTCGCTCTCGCGTCACGGTTCTCGACATCCCGCGGCGCTTCCCGCTTCCCGCTTCCCGCGTCATAATTGACGCATGCTGAACATCGACCTTAGAGGTAAACGCGCCCTCGTAGCCGGCGTCGCCGACGACGCCGGCTTCGGCTTCGCCGTCGCGCATGCGCTCGCCGAAGCAGGAGCCTCAGTTGTCGTTGGTACCTGGCCCCCCGCGCTCAACATCTTCCTGAACCTCATCGAGCGCGGGAAGATGGACGAGTCACGCAAACTGTCGAACGGGCAGCTGCTGCAATTCGAGAAGATCTACCCGCTGGATGCCGCGTTCACGAACCTCGGCGAAGCGCCGGCCGAGATCCGCGAGAACAAGCGCTACAAGGACACCGGCGACTTCTCGATCGAGGGGATGGCGGCGCGCCTGGTGGCCGACCTCGGCGAGCGCCCGCTCGACATCGTGTTCCATTCGCTCGCGAACGGGCCCGAAGTGAAGAAGCCGCTGCTCGAGACGAGCCGCGCCGGATATCTCACGGCGATCAGCGTGAGTGCGTATTCGCTCGTCGCGATGGTGAACCGGCTCGCGCCGCTCATGCGCCCGGGCGGATCGTTCTGCTCGCTCACCTACATGGCGAGCGAACGCGTGATCCCCGGCTACGGCGGCGGCATGTCCACCGCCAAGGCCGCGCTCGAGAGCGACACGCGCGTGCTCGCGTACGAGGCGGGCCGCGCCCATGGTGTGCGCGTCAACTGCATCTCCGCCGGCCCGCTCGCTTCACGCGCCGCGAGCGCGATCGGCATCATCGAGAAGATGGTCGCCTACGTCTCGCACAACGCTCCGCTGACTGAACCGCTGAAGGCATCTGAAGTCGGCGCAGCGGCGGCGTTTCTCAGCTCCCCGCTCGCCTCCGGGATCACGGGCACCGTGCTCTACGTGGACAAGGGATACCACGCGATGGGCATGGCGGTGCAGGACTGAACTACGCGGGAAGCGGGACTCGGGAAGCGCCGCGGGATGCGTAAACAGCGCGGGGGCTCCTCGCGCAGTTCATCGCTTCCCGCGGCGCGTCCCGCGTCCCGCTTCCCGCGCCGTTAAATGCTCGGCCACCTGATCGGCGGATTATCGATCACCGACGCCCGGTGCGTGTGCTGCGTCTCCGCCCCTGCGCCGTGCTCCACCTCGTCCAGCTTCCCGACGTCGATCCGGATGATGCCCCCGTCGCCCGGCGTCGTGTAGATGCTCTTGAAACGGGCATCCCAGTCGATCTCATCCGCGCGGTAGGATGTGCGCGTGTGCAGCGTCGTCGCGAACGTCTCGTCGTAGCCGCTGAGCAGGATCAGGAACTCGGCGTCGCTCCGCACCAGGTCGTCGTGCGTGAGGCCGTAGAGCGGGCTCGTCTCGTCGATCGGATGCACGATCGTCCATGACAGCGGGAAGAACACCACCTGGCGCCGCTCCAGCGCGAGCTCACGGAACTGGCGCGAGGGGTGTCCGTTCTTCATCTCGAAGCGGCTGAGCAGCACCTTCGCCTGCAACTCCACCATCTGCGTGTTGCGCTCGTTCGCGATCCGGAATTCGAACGCGGTGATCCCGCGATACGGCGCGATGATCGCGCGACGGCTGAACCGGATGCGCACCTGCGGGCGCGCGAATCGCGCGAACACGATACCCGTAGCGAGCGCGACCGCCATCAACCCCGCGATCGACTCCAGCGTCATCAGCATGTTCGGGACGGTGCCCACGGGATAGATGTTCCCGTATCCGATCGTCGCGAACGTCTCCACCGAGAAGAAGAACGCCTGCAGGAAACGCCCTTCCGGCATCCCCGTCGGCGGCGATGCGAGCGCGCCGGCGCCGCACAGCAGATATCCCACCGCGAACAGCGCGTTCGCCACGAGATAGAGCGCCGTCAGCAATGCGAAGAAGCGCGCCCACGACATCGTGAGCAGCCAGTGATAGGGGCTCAGCGATTCCGCCGCGCTGAGCCCATCGCGCGCGACGTTGAACGTCCCGTCGCGATTCAGCAGCCGATGGCCGCGCTCGTTCGCGACCACCGACCCGAAGCCGAGGTCCTTCTCCTCCTCGGCGGGAACGATGCGGGGTCTACTCGCGCTCATCGTGCATCGTGCATCGACGAGCAACGAGGAGAGCAGAGCCGAGGCACGATGCACGAAGCACCATGCACGCCTTCACCATCCCTCCCTGCTCCGCAGGGTATTGATCTGTGCCACGTGATGTTTTCCGTGCCACGCGTATTGCGACGCCACCCAATCGAGTGAGACGACGCCGTTCTGCGGGTGCGTGTACGTGCGCGCCCACTGCGCGGGAGTGAGCGCGCGAAGCAGCGCCACCCACCGCGCGTGCAGCGCGTCCACGAGCGCCACCGAGTGCTCCACCGGAGCGCTCATGGCGTCGGGGAGTTTGGCCCAATCCGCCTCCTCGTACGCTTTGATGGCGGGCGCATTCTCGGTGAGCGCGAATCGCACGCGGACATACGCGTTGGCATGACTGTCCGCCAGGTGGTGCGCGACCTGCCGGACGGTCCAGCCTCCGTCGCGGTATGCCGTATCCAGCTGCGCAGCGCTGAGGCCGTTCACCGCCGCCTTCAATGCGGCCGGCGCGGCCGCGATGTCGGCGACGTTCCGGAGACGCAGCTCCGGCGTGAACGTCGTTGGAGGCGAGAATTTCCCGATCGGGTAACGCGGGTCGGTGGCCATGTGGAGTACCGTCGCGAAGGGAATAACTCTAAGACGGGGGCTTGCCGCCGAGTTCCACGATGCGCCCGGTGGCGAACGCGATGTTCTCGGCGGCGCGGCGCGGGGCGCGTTTCACGAATTCCTGGTACGAGGCGATCGCCTTCATGCTGTCGCTCTTCGCTTCATACGCCGCGCCGAGCGTGAGATACGGATCGGCGAAGTATGGCTCCAAGCGCACCGCGGTGCGGAGCTGTTCCGTGGCTTCGTCCGTGCGCTTCGAGCGCAGCAGCGCTTTGCCGTACCAGTAGCGCATCGCGCCATCGGCCGGCGCGAGCTCCACGGCGAGACCGTACTCCTCCGCCGCCGTGCGGTCATCGTTGCGCAGCCGTGCGAGGCGTCCGAGCTCCGCGTGCGCCGGCGCGAACCCGAGATTCTCCTGGAGCGCGCGCGCCTGCGCCTCACGCGCCTCGGCCGTCTTCCCCTGCGAGGCATAGAGGAGCCCAAGCGCGTACTCGAACATCTCCTTCGAGTTGTAGAGATACACGATGTTCTTTCGATCGTCGCGCCGCATCGCCTCGAGCAAGCGCTCGATGTGCCATGTGGCGCTGTCGTACCGCGCCATTTGAGTATACACGAGCGCGATCTCGAAGTGGATCAGATACCGCTCCTTCGTGCCGTCGCCCAGGGCCGCCGTGTACTTCGTGATCGCGTCCTGATAGCGCTGGTTGACGTAGTTCACCCAGCCTTGCGACTGGAGGTCCGCGGCGTACGCGGTGCCGTACGCTTTCGAATCGAGGAGCGCGACGAGCGCTTCGTTCACGAACGGGTTCCGTTCCCAGGAGTGGTATCGCAGCGAGTCCGCGGCGAGCGTTTGGTGCTGTTCGACGACGCGCGGGCTGCCTTCGCGATAGTCCTGCCATTCGCTGATGTCC
Organism: uncultured Gemmatimonadaceae bacterium; assembly: GCA_963716745.1. Lineage (GTDB taxonomy): Bacteria > Gemmatimonadota > Gemmatimonadetes > Gemmatimonadales > Gemmatimonadaceae > DATKOH01. The sequence goes on along the minus strand of OY970320.1, from coordinate 1,995,959 downwards.
GCCATCCAGAAGGCCACCCACCGCCCGAAGATCGGCTCGGCGCGCGTGGGGTCGTGGCGCGACGCCCAGTAGAACGCCGCATCGGCTTTGCTCGCCATGCGGGGCAGCTGATCGACACCGATGTCGTAGTACGACTCCCAGTCGTTGGGATCGTGCTGCTTGTCGATCTTGGGCGGCAGCATCGGCTCTTGCGCACGACAGGGCAGCGCGACGAACGCCGAGAGCGCGAGAAGGCAGGCGAGGAAGGAGCGCATGCGCGCCAATATGCCGCACGCCGCTCTGGCGCGCGAACGGTGCCAATGCCAGAATCTAGACGGCGAGTGGGGAATTCCTGCTGAAATTCCCCACTCGCCTTCACGTCCTACTTTCCCCGAGGCGGAATGAATTTCGACGCGAAGGACATCCTACTCCTGGCACTCGCCGCGTTCACGGCGTGGTATTTCTATCGCCTGTACGTGGCCATTCGCGTCGACCGGGCCGATCCGATGGCCGGCGCCGCGCACGCGCCGAATGCCGCCACCGTGGGCACGGGATTCGTCACCAACTTCTTCGATACCCTCGGAATCGGATCCTTCGCGACGACCACGGCGATCTTTCGCCAGTGGAAGATGGTGCGGGATGAACTCGTGCCGGGCACGCTGAACGTCGGGCACACGATTGGCGCGATCACGCAGGCGTTCATCTTCACGAAGCTCGTACCGGTGGACGCGCGCACACTGATCCTCATGATCGGCGCAGCCGTGGCGGGCGCGTTCCTCGGCGCCGGCATCGTGTCGAGTTGGCCAAGGCGCCGCATCCAGATCGGCATGGGCGCGTGTCTGCTCGCGGCGGCGATCATCATGCTGCTCGGTGTGCTGGGACTCGTGCCGTCGGGCGGCGAACTCCTGGCGCTCACGGGGACCAAGCTCATCATCGCCATTGTCGTGAACATGACGTCTGGGCGCGCTCATGACCCTTGGGATCGGGCTCTACGCGCCGTGCCTGATCCTCGTGAGCATGCTGGGAATGAATCCGGTGGCGGCGTTCCCGATCATGATGGGGTCGTGCGCGTTCTTGATGCCGGTAGCGAGCGACCGGTTCATGCGCGCCCGGCGGTTCGACCTTGGCGCCTCGCTCGGACTCGTGATCGGGAGCATTCCGGCCGTGTTGATCGCCGCGTTCATCGTGAAGAGCTTGCCGCTCGCGGCGGTGCGGTGGCTGGTGATCATCGTCGTCGTTTACACGGCGGCGGGCCTCCTGCGCGCCGCCATGAAGGGCGTCTCGGAAGCGCCCGAGGGAACGGTGCCCGCATAGGGAAAATGGCCCCCGGAAGCTCGCATTAGAAAGATTAGAGAAAACCGAAACTTCCCCATTCTACATTCGTCATTTCGCTGTAGGAGGGCGGCCCACGTCTAGCGGTCGCCCACCAATCCCCCCGTGGCCATCCCGGCCAGCACAGCGGGGCAATAACCCTCGCAGGAGGCACCATGCGTCGTTTTCTCCTGATCGTTGCAGCTGTCATGGGCACCGCGGTCATCGCCAGCGCGGCGTCTGCTCAAGTGGACACGCACCACGGGCTATACGCGAGTGTCGGAGGCGGCTACGGTTCACAAAGCACGGCATTCACGTTCGACGGCGAGAGTGACGGATTGATCTCGTCCATGGCGACAACGTGGTACGCACAGGTGGGCTGGGGACTCCGGCCGAAGTGGGCGTTCGGCATCGAGGCCAACTATCTGAAGGGAGGCTGCCCCTTCTGCGCCGGCGAGCAACACTACTCGGCGCTGTTCTACACGGCGGCAGCGACGTTCTACCCGAATGCCAAGGACAATTTCTTCCTCAAGCTCAACCTCGGCTACGGATCGTCGAAGGCCGAGTTCAGCGGCGAGGGTTCGACCACCGAGGGCGGTTTCGCGGGCGGGATTGGGATGGGCTACGACTGGGCGATCGGGAAGGGCGGTTTCATTGTGAAGCCGTTCGCAAATTATCTGACGCAGTTCTCGGAGGCGACGTATAGCGGTTCGCTGGGCGATGGCGAGAAGGGACGCGTGCAACTGCTGCAGTTCGGCGTCGGAATCGGCTTCAAGCATTAAGCACGACGACAACCATAGCCAACGGGACTCGACCAATTCGAGTTCCACTGACTGACGCCACCTTTTTTGGAGCCAACATGAGAAAGCTTTCGATGATTGCAGCACTGGGTTTCGCAAGCATGTTCGCGGCGAGCACGCTCTCCGCGCAGACCGATACGCACAAGGGGTTCTACGGCAGCGTCGGCGGAGGATACGGCGCGCAGAGCACGAATGTCGACTTCGGTGGCGGCGACAAGGTCGACGCATCCGGACAAGAGGCGACGTGGTTCGCGGGGATCGGACTCGGTGTGAAGCCACAGTGGGCGTTCGGCATTGACTTCAACTACATGAAGAGCAGCTGTGATCTCTGCAGCGGCGGGAATATCCACCTCACCAACTCCTTCTATACCGCTGCGGCCACGTTCTACCCGAGCCCCACGGGCAATTTCTTCCTCAAGCTGAATCTCGGATACGCCCAGAACGAAGCGTCGTTCGCGGGCGCCGGATCTGACACCGAGGGCGGCTTCGCGGCCGGCCTGGGCTTCGGTTACGATTGGCAGATCGGCAAGGGCGGGTTCATCGTGAAGCCGTTCGCCAACTACATGGCGCAAGTCTCGAGCGCCACGTATAGCGGCGGGGAGTCGTTCACGGGAGCCAAAGGTCGCGCGCAGCTGATGCAGTTCGGCGTGGCGATCGGCTACAAGCACTAGAACGGCTCGCTGGAGCAATGAAAAAAGGGGGCCCGTCGCGGAGCGGCGGGCCCTTTTTCCTGCGAGACTGGCGCCCGTGACCACGGCGCAGGCCACCGCGTCAATTTGCCAGATGCATTGGCGGTCGCGAACAGACCGCCTTGGCTGTACCCGCTACTCTGCCTCGGCCCGAATGCCGCGGCACCAACCCTCGCAGGAGGCACCATGCGTAAGCTTGCGATCCTCGCAGCACTCTCCACAGCAGCAGTTCTCACGGCCAGCTCGGTCTCCGCCCAGGCGGAGGTCCGCCAGGGCTTCTACGGCAGCGCCGGCGGTGGCTATGGGTCGAACGCGTTCACCGAGAGTCAGGGCAGCGTGAGTCAATCCAAGACCAACAGCGGCGGAACTTGGTACGTCGGGGCCGGTTGGATGTTGAACCAGAAGTGGGCCGTAGGCGCCGAGTGGAACTATGCCAAGACGAGCTGCTGCGACGGGCTCAATAACGCGAACAGCTTCTATTCGGCGGTGCTCACCTGGTTCCCCATGCCGAAGAACAACTTCTTCGCGAAGGTCAATCTCGGCTACGGCGGGAGTGAGCTGAGTGAAGGCGGCGAGTCAGCGTCGGAGAGTGGCTTCTCGGGCGGCCTCGGAGTCGGATTCGACTGGGCCATCGGGAAAGGCGGCTTCATCGTGAAGCCGTTCGCCAACTACATGGTGCAGCTTTCCAAGTCGACGTACGGCGGAGCGCTCTCTGGCGAAGACATCCAGGGAAAGGCGTCACTCTTCCAGATCGGCGTCGGCATCGGCTACAAGCACTAAGCGCGTAATTTGAGTGTGTGGAAGAGGGGCCCGTCGCACTCGCGGCGGGCCCCGTTTTCTACGTGCCATTGCCAAGCGTGACCACGAGGGGCGCGGCGGCGTCCATTAGCCAGTTGCGTTGGCGGTCGAGAAGCGACAGCCTTGGCTACGTGTTACTCTGCCCCGCCCTATCGGGCCAGGGCACCCACCCTCGCAGGAGGAATCATGCGTAAGCTCGCGATCCTCGCAGCACTCGCTGTAGCCGCATTACTCACGGCCAGCTCGGTCTCGGCGCAGGCCGAGGTCCGCCAGGGCTTCTATGCCAGCGGTGGCGTTGGCTATGGCTCGAACAAGGTCAATATCAGTTCGTCCGGCGAGAGCCAGGACGAGAGCGGCAGCGGCGCGACCTACTATGCTCAGTTCGGGTGGTTGCTCAACCAGAAGTTCGCGATTGGCGCTGAATGGAACTACGCGAGCACGAGCTGCGACAATTGCAGCCCCGACAAGATCGCGAACAGCTTCTATTCCGCCGCGTTCACGTGGTTCCCGATGGAGAAGAACAATTTCTTCGTGAAGGCGAACCTTGGCTACGGCGGCGACGAGATCAGCGGCGGCGGTGAGTCGGCCTCCGAGATGGGCTTCTTCGGCGGCATTGGCGTGGGCTTCGACTGGGCGATCGGGAAAGGCGGATTCATCGTCAAGCCGTTCGCGAACTACATGACCCAGTTCTCATCGGCGACATACAGCGGAGCGCTCTCGGGCGAGGGCATCAACGGGAAGGCCTCGCTCTTCCAGGTCGGCGTCGGCATCGGCTACAAGCACTAGAACAAGTTTCTCGCAGTGACCAAGGGGCCCGTCGCGATCACGACGGGTCCCTTGTTGCATCCCCATGATCACTGTGTCAACGTGAGTTGGCCATCAACACAGGAGGAATCATGCGCCAGCTCACGATCCTCGCAGTACTCTTCCTCGCGGCCGTGACCGCGGCCAGCCCGGCCGCCGCCCAAAGCCGCACCGGGTTCTACATCAGCGGCGGCGCCGGCTACGCCTCGAACAAGGCCGACTTCAACAGCGCCGCCGAGACGCCGAACCAATCGGGGGACGGCGTCTCGTACTATGCCAACGCCGGCTGGCGATTGAGTTCGAGATTCGCGATCGGCGCCGAGTGGAATTATGCCAAGACGGGATGCGGCAACCTTTGCGACGGCGGCACCAAAATCACGAGCACGTTCTGGTCGGCGGCGCTCGCCTGGTTCCCGATGGGCAGCAATCTCTTCGTCAAACTGAATCTCGGCTACGGCGGCAATTCGATCGACGGCGACTTCCAGGGGACTTCTCAGAACGGTACGGCGGGCGGCGTCGGCGTGGGCTTCGATTGGGGCATCGGCAAGGGCGGTCTCATCATCAAGCCGTTCGCCAATTATCTGACGCAATTCTCGAAGTCCACGTACGGGGGCCCGCTCTCGGGTGATGGCGTGCAGGGCATGGCATCGCTCTTCCAGGTCGGACTCGGCATCGGCTTCAAGCACTAACCGTTGAGTCGCCGGAGTCGAACGGGGCCTGTCGCATCCGCGGCGGGCCCCGTTTGTTTCTCGCTCGTCGCCGGACCGCATTGCACGGCGCGGTGTAGCAGGCCCATCCGTATCCGGGAGCTGTGCATGCGCATCGATCGTTCGTTGACCATCGCCATGGTCGCGTCGTTGGCCGTGGCCGCTCCGCTGTGCGCCCAACGCACGTCCGGAGTCACAGCGAGCATCGGCCTCGCGTACGGCAACCTCGGCACCAGTCTGTCCAACAGTTCCGACGCGCATGCTTCGGGGTCCCAAGGCGCCGCCGCCGGATCGATCGCGCTCGGGTGGAGCTTCAACGAGCGGTGGCGGATCGCGTTGCAATTCGACCAGGTCGATGTCACGAATTACCTCGTGTCACAGTTCGGCAGCGGCGCGGAAGCCATTGCGTCGTTTTACACGGCGTCCGTCGCGTTCTACCCGATCGACCGCGGGAATTTCTGGGTGCGCGCGAACGCAGGGATCGGGCGCGTCGCCTTCGACCAGAGCGGCGGGAACGGCGGAACGACGAGTGTCGCGGCGGGCCTGGGGCTGGGCTACGACTGGCGTTTCAGCAAGACGCCCTTCGCCGCTGTTCCATTCGTCAACTACCTGTCCATGTTCAATACCGGCGATCTCGGTGGCGCCTACAGCGGCCTCGGTGTCCACGGATCTGTGACCCTCCTCGAGATCGGCGTCTCGCTCGGATTCGGCAACTAGCCCGGGCGATCTTCGCGTCTTGACGCGACTCCGCCCCGTGCGCTACTTCCGAGGCCGGACGCTCAACGGAGATGAACCGCCCCATGTCATTCGCGCGCACCGCCTGCGTGATCGCGCTCGCCGTCATGGCGGGCTGCAAGCCGCCCGATGCCAAACAAGCGAAAGCCGATTCCGCGCTCGCCGAACGCAAAGCTGATTCGATCGCCGCACCGAGCCGCACGCAGACGATCACCGGTTTCAAGGCGCCCGAGTCGGTGCGCTACGACTCGGCGCTCGACGTCTTCTTCGTCTCGAGCACCAATGGCGAGGAGCTCGCGAAGGACAATAACGGATTCATCTCGCGCATGCGCGCCGATGGCACCGTGGATTCCCTGCTCTTCATTGCCGGCGGACGCGATGGCGTGACGCTCCACTCGCCGCACGGGCTCGTGATCGTCGGCGACACGCTCTGGGTGGCCGACCTCGACGTCGTGCGCGGGTTCAACAAGAACACCGGTGCGCTGGTCGCCTCGGTGGACCTCCAGAAGCTCGGCGCCATCTTCCTGAACGACATCGCCGCCGCGCCTGACGGTGCGCTCTACATCACCGACACCGGGCCCGATGGGAAATCGACGAAAACGAAGGGCAACCGGATCTTCCGCATCGGTCCGGATCGCAAGACATCGGTGGCGCTCCACAGTGACTCGCTCGGCTCGCCCAACGGCATCACGTGGGATGCGCGCGGCAAACGCTTCATCATCGTGCAGTGGGGCGACGTTCACATCCTCAGCTGGCGCCCCGGCGACAAGACGGCGCGTACGATCGGCTTCGGCGCGAACCAATCGGACGGCGTCGAGATGCTCGCCGACGGGCGCTCGGTGATCACGAGCTGGGCCGAGCACGCGCTGATCATCAATCACGGGAATCAGCAGACGATCGTCCGGGGATTCACCGCGCCGGCCGATTTCGGCGTGGACACGCGCCGCTCGCGGCTCGCGATCCCGATCATGGATCAGGATCGCGTGGAGTTCTACGCGATGCCGCCGCTCAAACCGTAGCGCCGACCCCCATGCGCCTCGCGACCGCCGGATTGCTCGTGTTGCTCGCCGCCTGCGACCAGGTGATCAAGGACCCGCCGAAGAACTCGGACCCGAAGTTCGCGGCCGACAGTACCGCCGCCGCGGCCCAGGACCGGGCCCTCGCCGACTCCGCGCGAAAATTCGCATTGGCCGTCGCGAAGGCGAACCGGCCGATGTCGCTCACCGTGACGGGCGCGCAGCATTTCTCGGCCGACAGCGCGTTCATCATGAGCTGCATCTCGAGCGAGAGCAACGGCGACCGCCTCCTCCAGGTGGAGGGCCTGCATTGCAACGCACGCGTGAGCTTCACGATCTACAATCCGCGCGACGGCGATCTGCCCGTCGGGAACAATTATTCTCATTGTGCGCATTCGCGCATCGGGAACGTCGAGGTCTCGATCGGAACGAAGACCTACGGCGACGGCCGCGGCGGAGCGGAGCTTTCCGACCCACTCGGCCGCTCCGGCGCGCTGCATGCGAGCAATTTCGTGAAGATGGGCGTCAAGAAGGGACAGAGTCACCACGCCGATATCTCACTGCATCTCCGCTGGCACTGTGAATAACATTGCGCGCGCGGTCGCGGCCGCCGGCATGGCAATCGCGCTCGCGGCGTGCGGCAAGACATTGCCGTCCACGAGCGCGGCGCGAGCGGTGGATGACGCCGAGCACAGGCTGCCCACGGGCAATTATCTCGATCCGGTCGCGCCATCCGTGCAAGCCGGCTCGCTGCCGCTGGCGATGGTGCTCTCCCCCGATCGCCGCTACGCCGTCCTCTTGTTGAATGGCTGGAAGGAGCGCGGCATTCAGATCATCGACCGGCAGTATGGCCGAGTGACCGCCACTCAGCCGCTGCCGAGCGCGTTCCTGGGTCTCGCATTTTCGCCGGACGGCAACATGCTGGCGGCGTCGGGCGGGAACGCGGATGCGATCTACTTGTTCTCGTGGCACATGGGCGTCGCCACGCTGCGCGACAGCATTGTGCTCGCGTCCAATCGGGGGCCGAGCGGGACGCGCTATCCAGCGGGGCTCGCATGGTCGCGCGACGGCCGGATCATCTACGCCGTGGAGAACCTCGCCGATTCGATCGTGGTGCTCGATGTCGCGTCGAAGCGCGTGCTGCAGCGGCTTCCCCACGGGCCGGTACCCGTATGGCGTCGCGGTCGCGCCCGACGGCACGGTGTACGCGTCGGCCTGGGACGGCAACGCAGTGGCCGTATTCACCGCGCGTTCCGGCGGCACGCTTGCGCCGGCGGCCTCGATCCCGGCCGGCCGCCACCCGTCGGCGCTGTTGTTGAGCGACGACGGCGCGCGATTGTATGTGGCCTCGTCCACCACCGACCGTGTCGTCGTGCTGGATACGCGCTCGCGCAAGATCATCGCCGAGTTGCACGATGCCGCGCCGGCCGGTCCCGGCGAGGGAAGCACGCCGAACGCGCTCGCGCTTTCGGCGAGCGGCACGCGGCTCTTCGTGGCCGAGGCGGACAATAATGCGGTGGCGGTGTTCGACCTGTCGGCGGCCACGTCGGGCGTGAAAGGGGCCGTCGGTGCGGACCGGCTCATGGGACGATTCCCGGTGGAGTGGTATCCTGCGGGGCTCGCGATGACCGGTGATACGATCCTGGTGCTCAACGCGAAGGGGCACGTGCCCGGTCCCAACGTGGGCGATCCGACGCCAATGAGCCCGAGCGGCGCGACGACCCACGCCTACACGCTGGGGCAGCTCAATGGCACCGTGTTGGCGTTCGCCGGCGCGATGGGCGACTCGGCCGCATTCGCGCCGTTGTCCGCGCGCGTGGCCCACGCGAACGGCTGGGACGCGCCGGCGCGATCGGCCGCGCACTATCCGCCCTTCGAGCACGTGATCTACATCCTGAAGGAGAACCGCACCTTCGATCAGGTGCTGAGCGACTTGCCGGGCGTGGACGGCGACACGTCGCTGCAGTTCTTCGGGCTCGCGTCATCGCCCAACCATCACGCGCTCGCCCAGCGGTTCGGCGCGTACGACCGGTTCTTCGTGAACGCCGAGGTGAGCGCCGATGGGCACAATTGGACGTTCGGCTCGTACGCGACCGAGTACGTCCAGAAGACCACCTCACTCGCGTATGCCGATCAAGGGCGCGATGACGACTACGGAGGCGAGAACCGCAATGAATTGACGGACGATGACGTCGCGGAGCCGGCGAACGGATATCTCTGGAACGCAGCCGCCAAAGCGAACATCACGTTCCGCGACTACGGCGAGTTCACGTATTTCGACAGCACACTTCGCGCCTCCGGCCGGAAGGGAGGCTTCGAGGGCGTGAAGAAGGTGATGCGCGGCCACACGAACCCGGACTTCCCCGGTTTCGATCTCGCGATCCTCGACCAGCACCGGATGGATGTCTGGCTCGCGGAGTTCAAGGAGTTCGATCGCACGGGCGAGATGCCGGCGCTCATCACCATGACGTTGCCGAACGACCACACGTCGGGCATGCGGGCGGGCGCGATCGCGCCGCGCGCGGCGTTCGCCGACAATGACCTCGCGCTCGGGCGATTGGTGGAGGCGCTCTCCCGGTCGCGCTTCTGGAAGAACACCGTGGTGTTCGTCGTCGAAGATGACGCGCAGAACGGACCCGACCACGTGGACTCGCACCGGTCCGTGATGTTCGCGATCTCGGCGTACAGCAAACCGGGTCCGGTGCACCGGTTCACCAACACCACCGATGTCATCGCGACGATCGTGGAGATCCTGCATCTCGGATCGTTGTCGCAATTCGATTATTACGGCCGGCCGTTGCGCGACGTGTTCGCGAGCGAGCCTGATCTCACGCCGTACGTCGCGGTCACGCCCTCGCAGCGCCTCGACGAGAAGAATCCGGCGGTGCGCGTCGGGTCAGCGCGCGGGCGGCCGCTCGACCTCTCCGCGCCGGACCGCGCCAACGAGGACGACTTCAACCGCGAGCTGTGGCGCGCGCTCAAGGGCGAGCGCGTTCCGTACCCTGCGGTGCGACGCATGTCGCCGCTCGAGGCGGTGCAGGTCCGGTGATCGCCGGCCGCCGCGCGTGACACCGTTCCGCTGGACGCTGGCGGTGGTCTCTTTCGCCGCCGCGATCGGAGTCTCGCTCTACATTGTGCGTTCGTCGTGGCCCGCGGAGAACGCGGCGGTATCGGTGTCACCGCTAGTGCATGCGGCGCTGCTCGCCCTCGCGCTGCTCGAGCTTGGCGCACGCGGCCTCAAGGTGCGCCTCAGCGCGGCGGCGCTCTCGATCCCGATGACGTACGGTTCCGCGCTGCGCGCGAGCGCGGGAGGCGATTTCGGCGCCGCCATCACGCCGGCGCGCACCGGTGCGGAGCCCGCGCGGTTCCTGATCCTGTCGGAGGCCGGGATGCCGTCGGCGCAGATCATCCTCGTGATCTTCGCGGAATTGTTCCTGGAGATGATCTCGCTCGCGCTCGTGGCGGTCGCGATGTTCGTGGTATTCAACAGCTCGGGCGCGATGATCCTCGGCATGGCGGGACTGGTCGCCGCGTACGCGCTCTTCGTGCTCGGCGGCGCCGCGATCGGTTTCGCGCTCTCCCGCACGCACGCCTCGGGCCCAGCACCGAAGTGGGCGCATTACGTGGGGCTCAACGCCGCGCGGTGGCGCGGTGTGCAGCGGTCGCTCCGCCAATTGCGCGAGGGCATTCACGGATTGCGGGACGTGCGCTACGGGATGGCGACGCTCGCGCTCCTCGCGTCGCTCGCGCACGTGGCGCTCCGGCTCTCGATCCTGCCGCTCATCGTCTACTCGTTCCATGAACCGGCGCCGCTCGCGCCGCTCATCCTCTGGCCCATCGCGCTCACGTATGGCAGCGTGATCGCTCCGGTGCCTGGCGGCGGCGGGGCGATCGAGGTCGCGTTCAAGGCCACGCTCGGAGGCACGATCCCCGCGCGCGTGTTCGGTGCGTCGCTCATTTGGTGGCGGTTCTACACCTTCTACATCTTCGTGCTGCTCGGCGCACTCGTCGCGGGCGGCACGGTGCTCCGGGCGCTGCGTGACGACGCCGACAAGGACGCCGACGGCGCTACGGACGCTGGGGCCGCACCGGCAGGTATGGCCGCAACGCGCGCAGCGAATCCAGCGGCAAAGGACCGCTGAGCATGAACTCGGTGCCGGTGGAGTCGGTCCACTGAATAGAGTTGATCCCCGCAACGGGTTCATCGAGACTCTTCATCCGGAATTGACGCCGCGCCATGCGGCCGACCGAGTCGCGCGTCGCGCTGTCCGCGTCGCTGCGCGCCTCCGCGGGCTGGGCGGGCGCGCTCGCGAAACTGGCGAGCGTCACCTGGATGCCGGGCCGCACTTCGAACACACGCTTCTGGACCAGTACGGCATCCTCCGTGACCATCTGTTCGCTCACGAGCCGCATGCCCGGGAATGGCATTGGCGCCGCGTGCTTCGCCGTGGTGGCAACGGACGACTGCGCGCTCTGCACGCTCGGTGCCTTCGGTGTGAGCTGCATCTGATCCGCGGCGAGCCCGGGCGCGGGCGCAGCGGACGCCGGAGCCGATAGCGCACCGCTGACGGCGGCGGGCGCCGGCGCCGTCTTCATCTCCGGCTTCGAGGCGAGGGTGCGCTCCGCGGCCTCCGGAACAGCGACGTTCGCGCCAGCCGCGCCAGACGCGGCGGAAGCACCGGAATCGCGGACGTTCGCGGCACGCTGCGGATCCTCCACCTTCTGCTTCGCATCGGCTTCCAGTTTGTCGCTCAGCGCGCCGGCCGCGAGTTCATTCGTCGCGGGCCGGCCCGCGCTCGGAGTCGCCGGAGCCTGCACCGCCGAGGATTCGCTGCGCTCAACGGTCACCGGTGCAGGTGCGTTCGCGGGCGCCGCTGTCGGCGCCTCGGCGTCCTTCGCCTTGAGCTGCTCGAGCGTCGAAGCGCGCGGCGACGAACCGTAGCGATCGACCACGATCAGCGTCCCCGCGGCGACCACGACCACCGATGCCGCGACTCGCAGCGTCCACGCCGGGATGCGCGGCGCGCGACTCGCCGGTTGCGCCGCGGGCATGGCGCGATAATCCTGCGGGATCACACCGGCGGGCACGTTGTCGAGCGCCGACAGGATGCGCGAGGACGCCGCGATGAATCCGCGCGCGTCGGCCACGGCGGACGCGCACTGTGTGCATTGCGCCGCGTGCGATTCGGCCTTGCGTTCCTCGTCGGCGCTGAGCGCGCCGTCGAGCCACGCATGGATCGTCCCTTCGTCAAGATGCCGCATGGCCTCCCTCACTCCGGCGCGGCATGCGCTGCAGCGCCTCATAATGTTCAACGAGCCGGCGGCGGGCGCGCGAGAGTGTCGTGCCGACCGAGCGCACCGACAACTTGAGCGCCACCGCGATCTCTTCGTAGTCCAGTCCCTCTTCCCGCATCAAGAGCGCCAGCCGGTCGCGCTCCGCAAGACCATCCACCGCCGCGCGGGCGAGCGCGGCGTCTTCCGCACGCTCGGCGCTCAGCGGCTCCGGCTCGAACACTTCGTCGCGTTGCTCTTCGCGCAGCAACTCCAGATGCCGCCGCTGGCGCGCGCTCTTGCGCGCGTCGTCGCGCACGAGATTGTTCGCCACCGTGAACAGCCACGCGCGTTCGTTCGTGATCGTCTCCTGGCGCAGCGCCCGCACGAACGTCTCCTGCGCCACCTCTTCCGCCCAATCGCGGTCCCCCAAGCGGCGGGTGAGATAGCGCACGAGCATGTCATGATACGTCCGGAACAGCCGGTCAACGTCGTGCACGCCATCTCCGCGTCAGAGAGTGCTCTTTGCCCGTTCGCATATGTGACGCCCGTCCAGCCCGAACTTGCACACGGGCCGGCAGATCAGTAGTCGCCGGCGCCCGACGGGATAGAAGCCATGCCAAGCGGCGGTGTCAGCAGCTTCTCGTCGCGCGTCACTTCCTTGATCTGTGGTTCGAGCCGGCGCATCATGGCGGTGAATGCGTGGGCGATATCCGAGTCGAACTCGCGGCCCGCGCGTTCGTCGATGAAGAGCAGCGCCTGTGCCGCGGGGTACGGCGACCGGTGCGCGCGTTCGATCCGCAGCGCGTTGTACACGCTGCACACGCGCACCATCTTGCTCCCGAAGTGGATCGGCCGGCGGAAGAGGCCCTGCGGATAACCGGTCCCATCGGGGCGCAGGTGGTGTTCGTACGCCACCGTGGCGCCGAGTTCCATGCGCTTGTCGCTCTGCAGGATGATGCGCGCGCCGTCCACCGGGTGGCGCTCGACGATCTTCCGCTCCTCATCCGTGAGTTCGATGGGCTTGGCCACCAGTTCGCGCGGCACGCGTGCCATGCCGAGGTCGTGCAGCAGCGCCGCCATCCCGAACTCGTGCACATCCTTGTTCCCGAGGCCGAGCGCTTCCGAAAGAGCCATGACGAGCACCGCGACGTTGATCGCGTGGATCGCGTTATAGGGGTCGCTCGCCTTGAGCCGCAGGAGGGGAATGATCATCGCGCTGCTCCCCTTCATCGCGACCGTGAGCGACCGCACTACCGCGTCGGCCTCCACGAGCGGCACGACATCCTTCGCCTGCACCTGCTCGTAGATCCACGTCGCGGCGCCCGCCTCCTCCTCGAGGCCGAAGGGCAATCCCGTGCCCTCCATGCCCTGCGCCGGCGTCGGCGTGCGGGAGTCGCCGAGATCCGCGTTCCCTTCCTCGATCTCGCGCACGGTCACCGTGCCGAAACGAATGCTCTGCCGGCCGCCGGGCGCACGCGTAGGCGCTTCGATCGCGCCACCGGCACCGCTCTGCACCACGCGCACGAGCACATCGGCGACGAAATCCTCGAACTCGTCGCGCGTCACCTCGGCGTCGAATTCCAGGCGCTGCACACCGGCCTCGGCGAGCCGCTGCGCCCAGGGCCAGTCCTTGAGGTCGTGCAGGGGCGAATGACCGTAGATCACATCACGGCCGATGAACGAGAAGAGCGGCTGCGCGTTCTCCTTCTGCAGTTCCGCGAGCTGCTCGTACGACGCGTCGGCCGCGCGCTTCCAGGTCTGATGGCCCCGCGGATAGAGCATCATGGTCGAGAGGCTCTGCGCGAGCGACGTCAGGAATTTCGCCGGGGCGTTCATTCGGACCTCGCGCCGCGCAACGCGGCCTGGATCTCGGGGTCGCTCTCGCGCGCGGCGATCGCGAGCACCTTCTGGGCGGCCGCTTCCTGCTTCCAGCTGGTCGCCAGCACCGCGATCGCCGCCACTGTGACCGGCGATTTCGGTGCGAGCTTCCGGCGGAATTGGAAGCGGCGTTTCGGCGCGAGAGTCGCTGCGACCAGGCAGTCGAGCACCGCCTGCAGCCGCACCGGCTGCAGCACCTTCACCGCGAGCACGCCCAGCATCCCTTCTAGCGAGTGCGCCGCGAGACGCGCGGTGAGCACAGGCATGGCGTCGCGCGGGCATCCTCGCTCCACCGCGACATTCAGGCCGGCGCGCACGATGCGCTCATCCTCATCGCCACAGGCGTCGGCGATCGCTTTGTCGCGAAGCTTCTCGTTGGCCAGCAGCAGTGCGTAGGCCTCGCGCCGCACGCGCGCGTCGGGACTGCGCGTATACGTCTCGGCGCTGAATCCCGCGGGCCACTGCGTGAGGCGCCCCATGAGCAGCAGCAGATTGCGCTGCACGAACCACTGCGCCTTGGGCAGGCGCGCCACGACGGCATCGCCGACTTCGGGGCCAAGCTGCGTGAGCATCTCGAAGAGTTTCCACCGAGCGCCGCGCTCATCCTCCTGCTCCAGCGCATCGAGAAGGGCCCCGGCAGCCGGGAAGCCGACCCGCGAGACGAGGCGATAGAGCACTTCGAAATCGATCGGGCGGTCGCGCAGCAGGCGGCGGATCGTGCCCGTGTTGTCGAGATGGCGGCGCAGCGTGTACACGACCTTGTTGTCGTCCGGCGTGCCGTCCACGAGCGCGAGCAACGCGGCGATCTGGCCGCGCTTCACCATGTCCGCCACCGCGTGCTTGCTCGTCGTGCCGAAGACCTCCGTCTCGAGACTGAGTTGCACGACGTGTTCAGCTGGCACGTCGTACATGCCGCTCGCCGCTTGTTCCTTGGCGGGCTCGGCGATCAGTTTCTCGAGCGTCTGCCAATAGTTCTCTTCCGGCAACTCGGCGGCGTGGTCCCAGTCGTTGATCAACTGGCGCACGTTCTCGCGGAGCGCCGCATCGGCCTTCCCTTTTCGCGCCGGAGATCCCTTGTCGGCGTGCTTCGCGAGCTTGGCGAGCAGGAGCAGCAGCGCTTCGGACATCGTGTGCGCCGACGCGGACGCGACCGCCTTGGCGAGATCGAGCACAGTGTCGGCCGCGAGCGCGTGCGACGCGTTCAGCATCAGCTGCTTCTGCTGCGCCCAATTAGTGTTGACCTTGAGGATGCGCTGCAGCGTCTGCGGCGTGAGGCTGCCGATGAGATTCGAGACGCGCGATTGCAGCGCCTTCGCCGCCTGCCCGCCCTTGTTCCGGATCTCGTCCATGAACGAGCCGAACATCCCCAGGATACCCTTGTCGAATTCAGGGTCGTTCTCACGACGCTCGATGGCGCTGGCGAGCGCGAGCGGATCGCCGGTGAAATCGGGCACCGTGATCGCGCCGCCCATCTCCGTGCCGACCGCCGAGCGCGCGAGCCGCGTCCACAGCTGTGTCGCCCAGCTGCCGCGCTCCGGGTCGTCGGGGCTCGCGTTCGCGTCCTGCAACTCGAGCTGGTCGTACGAGAGCGGCAGGAGGCGGATATGCGGCCATTCGCGCGCCGGTACCGCGACCGCCGCGGGCTCCTCCCCATCCTTCACCGCCGCGATCTTGGCCGAGTTCCGCTCGCCTGCCTTGGAGCCATCGCGCGCGACCGTCTTCATGACTTCGACGAGCTCGACGTCCTCCACGCCTTCGTGGATGCGCACGCCGCCGATCTCACGCCGGTAGAGCTTCACGGCGAGTTCCCGCAGCACGGCGACGTTGCGATCCGTCGGCATGCCGTCAATGAGCAGATGGTCGCGCGCCACCCCGATCGAGAATGTCGGACGCTCGGCGAGGATCGGCTTCAGGCGGCGCGCGATGCCCGTCGCGGCCGTCTCGAGCAGCGGGTGCCCGTCCGGGTACATGGTGTACTTGTGGAGCGCAGTCGACAGCTCCACGAGGAATTCGGTCAGTTCACGCGGCAGCGCGGGTGCGTCGGCGCTGGCCTGGGTAGTGGGCACGCGGCGGTGGGCGACGGGTGTGGACGACTCGAAAAAGGGGGCGTTCTCCCCCTCAGAATCTGACCGTCTGCCCCTCGGTCACGTCACGACCGGATGATGCCGCTCCCCTTGGGGGTGGCCGGCCGGCCACCGATGTGGGGGACCCCTGCCCCGGGCGTACCGCGCCGGTAGGGCTCGTTCTGGATCGGCACCTCGCCCGAGACGCGCGCCGGCGGCGTGATCGCCTGCCCCTCGTCGAAGGGCATGATCCGGCGCTCCCAGCGGCGCATCATCGTGATGAAGGACTTCGAGATGTCGGCGTCGAAGACCGTGCCGGCCTTCTCCTCCACGTAGCGGAGGGCGCTCTCGGGAGTCCATGCGCCGCGATGGAAGCGCCGCGTGCGCAGCGCGTCGTAGCAATCGCAGACTTGCACCAGCTTGCTGGCGAAATGGAGATCCCGCTCGAAGTGCGTCTTGGGATAGCCGCCGCCGCCTGGCAGCATATGGTGTTCGAACGCGACCACCGCCGCGAGATCCAGCTGCGGCTCGCTGCCCAGGATGATCTTCGCTCCCTCCGCCGGATGGATCCGCAGCAACGCCCATTCTTCCTCGGTGGGCGGCCCCGCTTTGGAGACGATCTCCTTCGGCACCCGCGTCATGCCGACGTCGCGCAGCAGCCCGGCGACGCCGATCGCGCGCGTATCGCGGCCGCCCAGCCCCAGGAACTCGGCGAGCCCCATCACCAGCACCGACACGTTCAGCGAGTGCGCCGTAGTGTACTGATCGAACTCCTTGAGCTGCAACAGCGGCATCATGATCTCGCTGTCGCCGTGCATCGCCACCGAGAGCGAGCTCACCACCGCTTCGATCTCGGCGGCGGGCAGCGGACGCCCCGCCTCGACGTCGGTGAAGATCGTGCCGATCGTCTCGATCTCCTCGTCCAGCGGGAAGTTCATCCCGAGGATGGGGAGCGGGTCGGTGAGGAATTGTTCCTGGTCGCCGCGGATGCCGATCGCGCCGAAGCGGATCGCCTTGTACTCGGAGCCTTCCGCGCGCTGCGTGTGGCGCGGATCGATCCAGCCGGGCGTGATCAGCGTCATGATCTCGAAGAGGAAGTCGTCGAACTCCTCCTTCGTGACCTCGGCGACGAACTCCAATCGCTGGATGCCGTTTCGCGTGAAGCGGTCGGACCATTCCCAGTCGCGGAGTTCCTTCAGCGACTTGTTCTGGAACACGACTTCGTCGCCGAGGAAGGAGAATTTGATCTCATTCTCGGTGCGCTGGAGCTTCTGGATGATCTCCAGCGCCGCGGCGGTGGATTTCGCGCGCGCCGGATGCGATGGCGAGTACAGCGCCATCGCGGCGAGCGTCTTGCCGAAGGCGTTAAGGAATCGAATTGGTTCGATCACTGGGCCTCCGGCGCGCCGTCGCGGCCGCGCGGATCTCGAGATCCTTCGATTTCTGACCGAGGTCGAGCACCGGCTGCACCGCCGGATCGTCGCTCCAGCCGCTGGCGAGTCCGCTCAGCGCCGCGAGCATCTCCGGCGACTTGGGCACGAGCTTGTCGCGGCGCAGGAAACGCGTCTTGGTCACGGCGAACGCGAGCAGCCACTCGAGCGTCGCGGGGTCGTGCGCCGCGCCGATCACGCGGAGGCCGAGCGCGCGAAGTTCCGGCGAGATCGACTTGCGCTGCACGTGCCGCACGAGGAGCGGCAGCGCCGGGCGTGGGCAATCCTCCAGCGCGGCCTGCATCGCGAGCTTCACGATGTTGTCGTCGCGATCGCCGAGCGCGGCGATGATCGTCTGCGCGCGGAGCTTCGGCAGGCGCAGCAGGAGCTTGAGCGCCTCGCGCCGCACCCGCTCGTCGCCGTGCGTCATGTATTTCTGCGGCTGGAACTCGTCCGGGATCGACGGCAGCATCTGCAGCAGCGTGAGCAGATTGCGCTGCACGTACCACGGCGTGTCCTCCTGCTCGAGGCGCTTCATCACCATCGGGCCCACGTCGGAGCCGAACTTCGCGAGCAGGTCGAGGAGCTTCCGGCGCATCGTGCGCGTCTCGCTCGTCTCGAGTCCTTCCAGGAGCAGCTCGACGACGTCGAGGCCCATGCGCGACGTGATGCGCTCGAGGAGCCCCGGGTCGATCTGCTCTTCGCGCAGCAGGTGGCGCAGATTCTCCGGCGTCGCCACGAGCGGCCAAAGTTCCTCGGCTACTTTGCTGCCCTGCGGCGCGCGGTCCAGGAGGTCGAGCAGCATCGCGATGCCGCCGTGCGAGATCAACTGGTTCACCGCCAGCCAGACGGGCGCGCCGAGCGTGTCCGTCTCGAGCGACGTGGCCACGAGGCGCTTCGGTTCGCAGGGATGCTGGCGCTGCAGCATGAGCGTGAACACGCGGCGCTGCGCCATGCGGTCGAGCGCATCCTGGTAGCTGTCGGGATTGAGCCGGCGCGGATCCCAGTCGTCGGCGAGTTGTTCCACCTGGTCCTTGAGCGCGCGGCTCGCGCCCGCGCGCATCACCGAGCCGCCCTTCTCCGCCTGCAGCGCAAGCTTGCCGATGAGCCGCAGCATTGTGTGCGAGATCGTCTGTTTGGATGCTTTCGCGGCCGACTGCACGAGCACGAGCACCGCTTCGGCCGCGAGCGTCTGCGACGCGTCGAGCACGAACCGCTTCCGCTGCTCCACGTCGCCGCCCATTTCCATGAGGCGGTCGAGCGTTTCGGGGGCGAGCGTCTTGAGCAACTCGGCCATCTTGCCGGCTGTCTCCGTTGCCTCTTCGCCTTGCGCACCCTTGAGCGCTTCGGTGATCGACATGAGCGCGCTGACGATCGTCTGGTCGTACGCGGGGTCGTCCTTCTTGTCGTTGAGCGCGCTGGCGAGCGTCATCGGATCGAGCAGATCATCCGTGGCCATCCCCTCGGCGAGCATGAGCGTCGCGCGGGCGAGCGCGATCCAGATCAGCTTTGCACCGGCACGCTTCGCCTCGTCGTCCGTGAGGCCGCTGTCCTCGCCCATGAGTTCGAGCTTGTCGTACACGACCGACGTCAGAGCGATGTGCGGCCACCGTTCCGTTTGCGCGGCGAGCGCGATCTGCGGACCCTGGTCCTCGTCTTTCGACGACGCGACGAGGAAGTCGGCGAGCTCATCGCGCAACACTTCGGGACTGATCGTGATCGAGCCCAGGCGATGCCGGTGGAAGCGCTGCGCCAGTTCCTTCATGAGCGAGTTGTTGGGATCCGTCGCGATCCCCTCGATCACGACCTGCGTGCGCGCGATGCCCAGCGAGATCGAGCGATTGCTGGCCATCGCCGCATCCAGGCGCCGCATGACGCGCTCGACCGCCGCGGTGAGCTGCGGGTGTCCGGCCGGGTAGATCGCATGCTTCTGCACCGCGACTCCGAAATCCAGGAGGAAATCGGTGAGTCGCTTGTCGATCGAACCGGTTGCGGCTGCGCCCGTGGCGGGTACGCCCGTGGCGGGTGTGGCGGTCGGGTGGCTCACTGGGTCAGTCTCGCGAGCGAAAAGCGGACATTTTCACCATGTACCGCAAGGACACGGGGCCGGACGAAAGGCAACCGCCGAGGGGATAATAGGGTAAACGCGGCCGGGGGCAATGCTTAAGAGCAAGTACGGGCATCGGCTGTGGGCTGTCGACTGTCGCGGGCGAACGAGCGCCCAACTACGCAACCAACGCGCCGTGAGGCTTCCAGTAAGTCACCTATTGGTGACAATATATTGATTAGTCACTGAACAGTGACTTATATTGACCGACATGCCTCGGGACAGGGAAGCCACTCGCGCGCGGATCTTGGCGGCGGCGGAGCAGCTGCTTACGCGGCAGGGTGTCGGGGCAGTGCGCATCAACGCCGTGGCCGCCGCGGCCGGCGTCGATAAGGTGCTCATCTATCGATATTTCGGCGGCCGCGCGCAGCTCATGCGCGCGCTCGCGCGCGAGCGGCGGCTGTGGCCGGATTCGGACGCGCTGCGAAGCACGGAGGAGACCGACGCGTCGCTCTCGCGAGAGCTGACCGCGATGCTCCTCGATGCGGCGCGCGAATTGCGCGCGAGCCCGCTCGCGAGGCGAGCCGTGGTGTGGAGCTTGGCGGAGAACGATGAGCTGGCGCGGGACATCACCGCGGCGCGAGCTGAGCATGCGCGAGCGATCGTCGCGGCGCTGCGCGAACGCCACCGGCTTCCCGCGTTCGTCGATCTCGATGCGATCGTCGCGCTGTTGGCCGCCGCGATGACGCATCTCGCATTGCATGCCGCGCCCGGCGCATCGGTCGGCGCGCTGGAACCGCGCCGCGACGATGAGTGGCGCCGGATCGAGCGCGCGCTCACGAATATCGTGAGCGCGCTACTCGGCCCTGCCGATCAGTAAGTCACTACATGGTGACTTTACCGGTTAGAACCCGTGCCGGATGGTCAGAAGCAGCTGGCGCGGGGTGCCCGGGCTGATAAACCCGCTCGCCTGCGTCTCGACGTACTTCTGGTCGAGGATATTCTGAACGCCCACCGCGCCGCTCCAATCGCCGACCACCGGGAACACGCCGCGAATGTTCAGCAGCGTATACGGCGACGTGAGCACTCCCACCTGATTCACCGGCGTCCAGGGCCCGGTGTAGGCGGCCCAGATCGAACCGGCGAATGCACCGTGTTGCAGGTCCAATCCGAACTGCACGGTGGACTTCGCTACCTGGAACACCGGCGATCCGGAGAGATCGGTGCCATCCTCCGTCACGAGATGCACGTAGTGCGCATCGTTCACGGTCGCGTGCGCGAACACCGAGAGCCAACGCAGGATCCCGACGCGTCCGTCGAGCTCCACGCCTTGCTGACGCGTCGTGCCGCCCGAGCTCGGCTGCAGCGTGATCGGGTCCACGGTCTGCTGATTGCTCACGTTGATGAGGAACAGCGCCACGGATCCTTCAAGTCGCTGGCCGGTGTAGCGCACGCCCAGCTCACTCGCGCGCTCGATCGCTGGCGGCAGCGACGGCGTGACGATCGCGCCGTCGCTCGACCGATACCCGCCGTTGAATGAGACGTACGCGGAGAGCTTGCCGGTGAACCGGTAGATCGCGCTGAGCTTCGGTGAGCCGACCCACTGCCCGTCGGTGGTCGTCGGGCCGCCGCTGCGTTGTTTGGTGCCATAGTCGATCCAGTCGAGGCGGCCGCCGAGTCCGAGACTCAAGTCGCGCGTCACATCCCAGTGCGCTTCGACGATGGGCGCGATGCCGGCATACAGCGCGCTCAGGTTGGCGGGCGTCTCATCGAACAGGAATATCGAGTCACGCACGCGGTCGGTCGTGTAGTAGCGCTGGTATTGCGCCTCCACCACGCGGTAATCGAGTCCGATTTCCAAGTGCGTGGCGCCGAATTGTTTCGCCCAGCGCGTGGTACCGCCCAGGCCGAATCGCTGGTCGAGTTCCTCGGTCTGCGACTGCACGCCCTCGCCGATCCCTCCTTCCGGCGGGATCGTGAGGAAGATGTGCCACGTGCCCCCGTGCGCATACAACGTCGACGTGAGCGTGCCGTCCCACGCCGGACGCTCCATCGAGAAGCGCACCGTGCCGAAGCCCTCGTTCCCGCCGTCGGTGGTGTTCGTGGCAGGGGTGAGGTCGCCTGCTTTGTACTGCGAGTCGCTGAGGTATCCCGGCGAATGCCAGCCGCCGCCGTAGCCGCTCACCGCGAGCGTGTACGTCTGCGCTCCCGGCACGAACCACTGTCTGGTGACCATCACATGGCCCAGCGCCTCCTGGCTGTTGTCGCGCCAGCCATCCGATCGCTGCAGGTCGCCCGCGAACATCCAGCCCCCGTCCGCGTCCTCGCTGCCGGTGAGCAGCTGCACGCGTGCGTCGCCCCAGGAACCGACGCGAGCGCTCCACTCGGTTCCGAGATTCGTCGGCAGCGTGATCACGTTCATCGTGCCGCCCATCGCGAAATTCCCGGCCCACGGCGACGCGGGCCCCTTCGTCACGTCGACGCTTTTCACCGCTTCGGGGATGAGGGCGTTCCAGTCGGCGTAGCCCTCGGCGTGACCGCTCACTGTCTCGTTCAGCGGCACGCCGTCGATGAACGCCGCGTCATCGGTGGAGTGGTCGGACGTGAATCCGCGGATCGCCGCGTCCGAGGCGAACCCGGGCCCTTGTCCCTGCAAGTGGACCTCGACGCCGGCCGTCTGTCGAACAATGTCCCAAGCGTCGGTAGCGGGCACCGTGCGGATCGCGCTGGGAAGGATGATCACGCTGCTCGCGGCGTCGGCGCGCTGTGTGGGCGCGGCGACCACGCGGATCACCGGCATCGATGCCATATGGTGCGATGAATCGGCCGGCGCGCGGCGCGTGCTGTCCGCGGCCGGCGGCTTCGTCGTGTCAGGCTGCTGAGCGGGCGCGGCGGTTGCGGGCGCGCCGATCAAGAAGGCGCCCAGCGCGAGCGCGCGGGCGTTCGAACGGACCGTATACATGGATGTTCCCCCTCCGCAGGGGATGAGTGGACTTACGAGAGGATCAGTGCTGCGACAGCGCGAACGGCGTTACGCGGCGAGCGCGTGCGGAGGGCCGTTGGCGAATGGGAGGCGCGTGTCGACGCGCGGCAGCGGGGTCTCGCGAGTACGAAGCGAGGGGGTGTCGAAATGCGAGATGCGAGCGACGGGCGCGACGGCGAGATCGGCCGGCCGCGTGAAGAACGACGCGCACGCACACTGCTCGAGGCAGCAGCACTTCTGGTGCTGGCCGTGCTCGTGGCCACGATGCCCCTCGTGGTGCGACAGCTGCAGCGCGGCCGCGGCGCGCGGATCGTGTTGCGGGCAATGGTCGAGCCCCGCCCGCTCCGCGAGGGAAGCGGACATCCAGAGGACCATGAGCGCGGCGCTGCCACCGCGCATCCACGAGCGACGCATGGCACACAATTTAGCACGCCGCCCGCATTGCGACAGCGCACCACGCTCTCCAGACTTCCCGCATGATCGAAGTCGCATCGCTCACGAAACGCTACGGCGAGTTCACCGCCGTGAAGAATCTTTCGTTCACCGTCGCGCCGGGCGAAGTGCTCGGACTCGTCGGTCCGAACGGCGCCGGGAAGACCACCACGCTCCGCTCCCTCGCCGGGATCATCAATCCCACGGGCGGGCGCATCCAGATCGGATCGTTCGACCTCGCGCGGCAGCCGGAGCGGGCGAAAGCGCTGTTGGCATTCATCCCCGACGAACCGCAGCTCTTCGAGTACCTCACGGTCGAGGAGCACCTCGTCTTCACGGCGCGCCTATACGGTGTCGCCGACGCTTCGCATCGGATCCCGGCACTGCTCAACGAGCTCGAGCTCTCCGACAAGCGCGCGGCGTTGCCCGCGGAACTCTCGCGCGGAATGAAACAGAAGCTCGCGATCGCCTGCGGGCTCGTGCACTCCCCATCCGCGCTCATCCTCGACGAGCCGCTCACGGGACTCGACCCGGGCGGGATCCGCCGCATGCGCACGACCATCGCGGCGCGGGCGCGCGAAGGCGCCGCCGTGCTACTCAGCTCGCACCTGCTGCATCTCGTCGAAGAGCTCTGTACGCGGCTGCTCGTGATCCAGCGCGGCGAACTCGTGGCGATCGGCACGATCGCCGAGATCGTTGCGGGCCAGCCGCAACTCGCGGGGCAGGGGCTCGAGGACATCTTCCTCGCGCTCACCGGCGGCGGGCACGACGGGTGAAGCGCTCCGTCGGCGCGCTGCAGTTCCTCCTCACGCGCTCGCTCGCGAATCGCGTGCGCGTGGAGGTCCGTCGCGCGCGGTCGCCGCGCTATGCGATCGCGATCGTGCTGGGCGCGCTGTGGCTCTGGACGTTCCTCGGGAACGGCGTGCGCGATACCGGCGCCGTGCCCGCCGGCTTCGGGGACGTCGTCGAGAACGTGTACGAACTGCTGCTCGCGCTCACCACAGCCTGGCTCTGGATCTTCGGTGCCCCTGAGCCCGCGCTCACTTTCAGCCGGTCCGAAGTGCAGATGCTCTTTCCGGCGCCGGTCACGCGCCAGGCGCTCATCAACTACAAGCTGGCGCAAGCTCAGATCGCGATCCTGCTCAGCGTTCTGATCTGGAAGGTGTTGCTCTCGCGACAGGTGACCGGCATCCCTGTCCGGCACGCGTTCGCACTATGGATCCTCTTCACGACGCTCTATCTGCATCGCGTGGGCGCCTCGTTCGTGCGCGTGAGCGCCGCGCAACACGGCCGCACCGGACTGCGCCGCAATTGGCTGCCGCTCACGATCGCGGCCACGGCGATCGGCGCGACCGTTTACGCGGTGATCGAAGCGCTGCCATCGCTCAGCTCGGCGCTGGTGACCGGCACCATGGGCACCACCCTCCTGTCGCTGCGGAACACGCCCGTGATCCGGACGGTGCTGTGGCCCTTCCACGCGCTCATCGCGCCCGTGTTCGCGCGCACGCCAGCCGAGTGGGCTGGCGAGATCGGTTGGTCGTTGCTGCTCCTCGTCGCGACCTACGTGTGGGTCATCCGCACCGGTGTCGCCTTCGAGGAGGCGGCGATGCAGCGTTCGGAGCGGGTCGCTGCGCAGCGCGCGGCACGCCGTCTCCGGGGCGATGTGGCGTTGCGCGCGAACCGGATCTGGCCGCCACTCGCGCCCGCGGGACGGCCGGCGGTAGCGCTCGTGTGGAAGGTGGTGGTGTCGTTCCAGCGACTCGTGCCGCTCACGAGGACCGCGATCCTCTCGCTCGTGATCATCGGCGGCATTGTGATGTCGATGCCGGGCATCGAATTCGGCTCCACGCTCGTCGGCTCGGTCATGCTCTCGGGTGCCATCCTGCTCGTGACCTTCGGCCCTCTCTACGTGCGCACCGACCTGCAGCAGGACATGCTCATGCTCGCCCTGCTGCGCACGTACCCGCTGAGCGGCCGCACGATCGTCGCCGCGGAGCTCCTTGGCACCCTCGCGCTGCTGAGCGTCATGCAGGCGATCTGCCTCGCGATCGGACTTGCCGCGATGATCCCATGGGCCGGCCAGTGGGCGCACGCCGGCAGCGCGGCGCGCGTCGCGAATGCGATCCCCATCCTTCTCGCGAGCGGCCTGATGCTCCCCGCGCTCACCGCGCTGCGAGTGGCCGTCGCCAACGCGTGGGCGGTGCTCCTGCCCGGCTGGGTGCATCTCGGTCCCGGCCGTTCGGCCGGCATCGAATCGCTCGGCCAGAATGTGCTCAGCATGCTGGGGTCGCTGCTGGCGTTCCTACTGCTGCTCGTGCTGCCCGCGGTCGGTGCGGCGGTGATCGCCGTCGCGCTCCGTGGCGTCGCTGGCGCGTGGGCGTTCATCCCGGCGGCCTTGGTCGCCACGGCGATCGCCGGTGGCGAATTGTGGTTCATCGTCGAGTGGCTTGGCGCCGTGCTCGCTCGAACAGACCCATCGGTCGTCGAAGCCGCCGCGGCGTGAGCGCGCCGCACGTCATTTCGCCGTGACGATCTCCGCTTCGAGCGGACGGATGATGGCCAACACTTCATTCTTCTCTTCGCGGCCGATCTTGAAGTGGTCCATCGCCGCGTTCATCTCGGACACCTCGGCTTGCCACACCGCCGGCGTGATCCCCAGATCCTTGTGCGCCTCCTTCATGCTGCGGCCGGTGTAGACGCACGGGCCGCCCGACGCCTGGCACAGTTGATCGATGATCCCCTGACGGATCAGGTTCCCCTGATGCGGCGTGAGTCCCGCGAAGAAGGGCGCGGTGATGGTATCCTTCCCCATGCGGCCGATGAAATCGTCGACGAGGGCGGCGATCGCGTCGTAGCCGCCGAGCCTCACGTACAACGAGTTCGACTTGGGGGTGCTCGGTGATGCGGGCGCGGACGCGCAGCCGGCCGAGAGGAGGCACGCCGCGAACATGGCGGCACGAGCGAGCGAATTGGGTCGGATCATTCTTGGATGCTCCGCTCGCGCACCTGCTCCGAAGTGAGGCCGTATACTGGCGGCGTCGTCACTCCGAGCATGCCGAGCATTAGATAGAGTTGTCCACGGTGATGGACCTCATGCTCCACCATCGCGCGCAGCCACTTCCAAGCGAGCAGCGTCTTTCCAGCGGGTGTCGCCTACCGGCGTGCGCAATTGCGCCGGCGGGAGTTCACGAAAGATGAGCATCTGATTCTTCGTGCATTCGCGTGATGTCCGCGAGCACCGCCTCGAGACCATCGGCGAGCTGGCGGCCATGGTCTCGCCGCCGGTTGCGGCTCGGCCGGTTTCTCGCGCACGTTCTCCGCGAACATCCATGGTTCCGTCGCGGCGATATGCCGCACCAGATCGCCGAGGGTGAACGCTCCTTCGCGATGCGTCCATTCGATCCGGTCCGGCGGGATGATCGAAGCCACGCGGATCGTGCGCGCCCGGATGTTCTCGAAATACGGCAGGATCGCCTCGGCCGACTCGATTTCCATAAGTAGAAGATGTGCGCCGCGGGCGCGACGGCCAGTGGCGGCGGTGATTGCGTCGCATGGGCCGTGCCCGTAACGTCCATCGTCCATCGGCCACCGGCCACCGGAAGTGCCACGACAACCCAACCACGGCGCATTGTGAAAAATCGTTTCTCGACGGCGGCGGTCATCGCGCTGCTCTCCTTCGGCGCGTCGGCGCATGCTCAGGGCGTGCGTTATCAGCGGCTGCTGATCAAGAACGCGCTCATCATCGATGGCGCCGGGAATCCGACGCGCGGGCCGTTCGACATCACGGTGGAAGGGAACACCATCGTCGCGATCACCGATCCCGCTGTACGCGAGGGCGGCGGGAGCGCGCTTCCGGCGTCCTCGGCCGGCGGCAAGCCCGACCGCGTGATCGACGCCACCGGCATGTACGTGATGCCCGGCATCATCGACGTGCACTCGCATATTCAGTTCAGCCGCGCGGGCATCGCGATGCCCAAAGACTACGAATACAAGCTGCTGCTCGCGTGCGGCATCACGACGATCCGCGACCCCGGCTCGCTCGAGGGCATCGATACGATCGTCGCACACTCGAAGCTCTCGGCCGAGAACAAGATCGCGGCGCCGGCGATCGTCCCGTACGCGGTGATCGAGGCCAACACGCCGGCCGAAGGGCGCGCGATGGTGCGTTCGGTGAAACAGAAGGGCGCGAAGGGACTCAAGATCTTCATCCTGCGGCCGGATGTGTGGGCGGCTGTGTCGGAGGAGGCGAAGGCGCTCGATCTTCCGATGGCGACCGATCTCAAGATCCAGGAGACCGATGCGCTCGCCGCGACGCGCTACGGCGTGAGGTCGATCGAGCATTGGTACGGCATTCCCGACGCGGCGATCGTCGGGAAGCAGCAGTTCCCGGATTCGTACGACTACGACAACGAGCTCGACCGCTTTCGCTGGGCTGGCGACATCTGGCGCCAAGCGGATTCGGCGCGCCTCTCGGCGGTGCTCGACACGATGCTCGCGCATGGCGTGACGTGGGATCCGACGTTCGCGATCTACGAGGCGAACCGCGACCTGCAGCGCGCACGGTCGCAGCCGTTCCTGAGAGACTACGCGCTGCCCGCGGTGATGGCGCAATTCGAGCCGAGCGCGGCGCGCCATGGCTCGTACTTCTTCGACTGGACGACCGCCGATGAGGTGCGTTGGCGCAACGATTATCGCATCTGGATGCACTGGGTGCGCGAGTACGCTGCGCGCGGCGGCAACGTCACCGTCGGATCGGACGCAGGCTTCATTTGGGAACTCTACGGATTCACCACCATTCGCGAGATGGAACTCCAGCAGGAGGCGGGCTTCCAGCCGCTCGAGGTGATCCAGCACGCTACCTCGAACGGCGCCAAACTCCTCGGCCTCGCCACCACGGGCGTTGTGCGCCCCGGATTCAAGGCGGACCTGATCGTCGTGGACGGGAACCCGTTGCACAGCTTCAAGGTTCTTTACCCGACCGGCATCGAGACCGCCGAGAACGGGAAGCTGGTGCACCGCGGCGGCGTGAAGTTCACGATCAAGGATGGCATCGTGTTCGACGCGCCGGCGCTCGCGGCCGAGGTGCGATCAATGGTGCACGCGGCGCAGGCCGCGGCGGCGCCCAAGAACTGAGTCGGGGGACAGCATGGCCGTTCGGAGTGCGCATGTCGCATTGGTCCTGCTCAGCGCCGCGATCCTGGCCGCATGCCGGGCGACGCCGGTGCCGGTGGCTCGCGACCGCGCAACGGATCGCGTCGCATTGCTGTCCGACACCACGTGGCCGGCCACCCCCATGGGAGTGGCGGCGCGTCGCGGACACGCGCTGCTCGCGCACACGCCCGACAGTCTTCCGAGGTATGCGCACAGCGCCCTGCGCTGCTTCAATTGTCATCTCGATGAGGGCACGCGCCGCAATGGACTGCTGCTGATCGGCGTAGCGGCACGCTATCCGCAGTACCGGTCGCGGAGCAACTCCGTGGAGATGCTCATCGATCGCGTGAACGACTGCTTCCGCCGGAGTCTGAATGGGAGCGCGTTGCCGGCCGAGAGCGGCGACATGCGCGACATCATCGCCTACCTCTCATGGATCTCGCGCGGCGTCGGCGTGTTCGACTCCGTGCCGGGGCAGGGGCTGCCGAAGATGACGCCGCTCAAGCCGGATACCGCGAACGGGGCCGCGATCTTCGCGAGCGTGTGCAGCGTGTGCCATGGGCCGGACGGCCAGGGAAGTGCGGCGTTCCCGCCGCTGTGGGGGCCGCGCTCGTTCAACATCGGCGCCGGTATGACGCGCTTGTACACCATGGCGTCGTTCGTGCGCAGCAACATGCCGTACGACAAGCCGGGCTCTCTGAGCGACCAGCAGGCGTTCGACGTCGCCGCGTTCGTCGCCTCGCATCCGCGCCCGGATTACGCGACCAAGGCGGCCGATTGGCCGAATGGCAATCCACCGCCGGATGTGGCATATCCTACTTCCGGGGCGAAGCACCCACCCGCACCGGCGAGCACTACCCCTAACGGCGCGCATTGACCGCGCGCAGGAGGAGCACGATGCAGGATCTCGAACTCGATCGTACGCCGCGCCGCGGTTTCCTGGGACGTCTCGCGGCGGGAGCGATCGCACTCGCGGCCGGCGGATTGGCGACCAGCAAGGCGGGCGCGGAATCGTCGCACCCCGCGGCTGCCGGATGGGACGAGAGTTGGCAGACGAAGATCAAGGGCAAGCACCGCCAGGTCTTCGACGGCATGGATATCAATAGTGGGTTCGGGTTGATCATGACCCGCATCTGGTTCGTGACCAACAAGGACGCGTACAATCTCAGCGAGAAGGAACTGAGCGCCGTGATCATCTTGCGGCACGCGGCGTTCCCGATCGCGCTGAACGATGCGATGTGGGCCAAATACAAGATCGGCGAGTCGTTCAGCGTGACGGATCCCGCCACCAACAAGCCCGCCGAGCGCAATATCTACGCGACGAACGCGGGCTTCCCGATTCAGCCGTTCGCCACCGCGTCGGTGGAAGGTTTGGTCGCGAGCGGTGCGCTGCCGTGCGCGTGCAACATGGCGCTCCAGCATTTCGCGACGGAAGCGGCGACGAAGGCCGGCACGCCTCCCGCCGATGTGATCAAGGAATGGCAGGGCGCGTTGTTGCCGGGCGTCACGCTCGTTCCCTCGGGCGTGCTCGCCGTGGGCCGTGCGCAGGATCACGAGTGCCGCTACTGCAACGTGACCTGATCTGATCGGCTGGACCGATCACGGAACGCGGGGGCGCGCGATGGGCGTGCTCCCGCGTTCTCTTACCATTCGGGATCGACCAGGCCCGGCGGCGGCGTGGGCCGCACGCGCGCGCCGTACAGGCACGCGTCGGGATACCCCGGTTCAGCGGTGGCACACATGCGTTCGCGCTCCGTCACCACCGCGCTGAGGCTCGCGATCTCCTCGCCCACCGCCTCATAGCAGCGCAGCTTGCCGTCGCGGCTCGCCACGAGACGGCAGAATGTCATTCCGCTCTCGAACTTCGCGTTGTCCTCCACGCGATTCTTGGCGACGCCCGCATAGCACCATGGCCGGCCGGTGGCGCTCGCTTTGTCACAGAGCGCCAGCGCCGCCGGGCCATCGCGCAGCACGCGTCCGTTGATGTCCGTGCCCAGGCCGAGGAAGCACCAGCTGACGTACTTCGCCGGTGCGCGGTCGCATCCTTTGGCCGCCTCACGCACATCGCTGTTGCTGAGATAGAGCAGCACTGACACCTGGTTCGTCCAGCACGATTCCTGGTACCGGTCGGCGAGCTTCGAGCAGGGATACGCCGGATCGCTCCGATCGATCTGCTTGTACTTGGGCCGAGTCGAGTCGCCCATCCCCGGCATGTCCGCCATGGCCATCGCCACTGGCGGCTGCGTGGCGTTCATGATGTTCTCCATGAACGCGCCGCCGTAGCAGGAGTCGCGGTCCCAGCGATCGAGCAGCAGATCGCATTTCAAGAGCGCGGCCGGCAGGTCGTGATCGAAGCGCATCGTGAGCCCGTGACCCAGCCCGTGCACGCACTGGAAGCGGAGCCATCCGTACACGCCGGCCACCGTCCATGGCGCGCAGATCGCGCGCACGGCCGTGCTGTCATCCGTGCCGGCGCGCAGGAAGAACGCCTGGATCACTCCATGGTAGCATCCCGACTGGAATTTCTCGCTGCACTCCGGGAACGTGGTCTTCACATCGGGGTGCGCGTCGTATGCGGCGATCCCGATCGCGTGCGCGTATTCGTGACCCGTGACGAGCACCTCGTGATCCAGGGTCACGAGCTGCTGCAGCTCGGCGAGCGCGGCGCGTGGTCCACGCGCCTTCGCGACCGGGAGCAATTCTCCCTCATAGCACGAATGCTTGGCGTCGTCGGAAGCGCCGCTGCAACGCTCGAACGCGAGTTCGGCGGCCTTCGCGGAGTCGCGCGGCGGCAGCCCGCGGAACGACGGCAAACGCGATGGCATCGCAACCGGGTGGAGCAGGGAGCCGGCGACGAATCCGGCGATCGCGATGCCGGTCATGCTCCAAAGAATGGCGGGACGGGTCATGCTCTCAGGACGAGCACCCCTGTTCGCACGTCAGCGCGCCGCGCATCAATTCCGCCCGGCGAGCGAAGGCCAGAGCGCTTGCAGCGTGACGTGCGGGTCTTCGCAGACGTACACGGTGATGTCCTGCTCCTCCTCGACCGTCCATTCGTTGGTGATGCGGCCCGCGGCCGTCACCGTGCCGCAATACTTCTCGAGATCCTCCCGGCTCACGCCCAGCGTGACGATCACCGTGCCGGGCTTGTCGCCTGGGCCGAAGAACCAGTAGCTGCCGGCCGCGCTCACCGCCGGCGGGAGGCCCAGCCTCGGACCGTAGAAATCGAGCGCGCCGGCCTCGCCGTAGTTCTCGCCGATGACCACGGCCTCCGCGCGCTTCTCCGGCGGCAATGAATCGTAGACGTGTGCGACGAGCGCGACGCGCTCGGGCCAGCCGATCATGTCGGCATAGTCCTGCGGCAGCCGGAGCGATGATCCGTTATTCGTGCGCGTGGCCTCGGCGATCCCGATGGCCGCGGCGTATCGTGCCATCGTGACCGGCGGGAGCACCGGCAATCCGATCGGCAAAATGAGAAGGCCGTAGAGCACGATCGCGGCGACGGCTGTCGCGCGTACCGCGCGCGCGAGCATCGACGGTCCGGTCGATCCGAGCCACACCGCGCCCGCCGCGAAGAGGGTGGGGTAGATCGGCCCCACATAGTAGGCCTTGCCACGCAGCAGGAAGAGCGTGACGAAGACCGCGATGCAGGAAAGCCCCACGCAGCGGACCGGCCGTGCGCCCGGCGACACGAGGAGCCACGCCGCGCCGGCGAGCGCGAGCAGCAGCGAGGGCCCAAGGAGGAACTGCCACGACAGGAACGATCCGTAGCTGACGTGCACCAGCTGATTCGCTTGCAAGGTTCTCATCTGCGCCACGATCGGGTATCCGAGCCGGATCTGCCCGATGATGCTCGGGCTGCCGATCACGAGCGCGATCGCGAGCGCGAGCCACGGCCCACGGGTGCGCAGCGCTGCGCGGTCGTCGATCACGAGCGCGATGAGGATGCCGAATCCGATGAACAGGATGCTGAACTTCGTGAGCAGCCCCAACCCACCGATCACACCGATGGTCATCCACCAGCGCGGGTCGCGCGTCCGCTCGAAACGTGCAAGCAGGAACAGGCACGCGGTCCACCAGAGTTGATCGAATACCACCGGCTGGAAGAGATTGCCCGGGCGCAGGAACAACCCGTGCACCGCCACCGCGATGGCGGCCGTCAGCTGCGCGAAGCGACCGCCGCCGAATTCCCTCGCGATCGCCGCCGCCAACATGATGATCGCGGCCGCGGCCAGCGCGGGCGCCAGCCGGATCGCGATGAGCGAATCGCCGAAGAGACGTTCGGCATTCGCGATGAGCGCGATGGCCGGCGGGAAATCCATCGTGAACAACCGGAGATGCTTCCCCATCGCGAGATACAGCAGTTCGTCGCGATGGATGCCGTACGGGGTCGTCGCGTTCACCACCACGTGCACGACGAACACGAGCGCGGCAAGCGCTGCTGCCGGCCTCCAGTGGAACGCATCTCGCGTGTCGGTCGCGACGACGGGTGAACTCATCTACCTCTCCACGATGCGGGAGAATTCAGCGCGCTGGCGCTCGAGCGAGCGCAGCAGTGCGAATTGCGCACGCGCGCGGTCGAGATTGTGCTCCGGCCGTTCCACACGATAGTAGGCATCGCCCTCGAGATGGTCGGTTAAGAAACGCAGTCCCTGCTCGTACACGATCGTCTCGGCCGCCACAGGCATGAGCCGGCGCTCGGCATCGCTCAGCAGACCGTCCGTGCCGTCGAGGTATCCGAGAGCGATCGCGGCGAAGCGATCCGGATCCGCACTCACCGTCGAGAGGTCGGGCGCGTCCTCGGCGCCCGGTGAGACCATCGATCGCACGAGATCGCCGAAGTCGTAGAGTGAGAGGCCGGGCATCACGGTGTCCAGGTCCACTACGCAGAGCGCGCTGCCGCTGGTTTCGTCGAAGAGGATGTTCGCGATCTTGGCATTGTTGTGCGCGATGCGGCGAACCGCATCGCCGCGCGCATGCGCATCGGCGAGCACCGTGGCGAGCGATCGGCGCGAGATCGCGAACTCGATCTCCGCGGCGACATTCACGGCGCGCCGGTGACGGTCGGCACGTGCGGCGCGCTCGAAAGCGTGGAGGCGGCGCGTGGTGTCGTGGAACCTCGGGATCGTCACATGCAACTGCGGACCATCGTATGCGGAGAGTCGTCGCTGGAACTGCCCGAAAGTGCGCGCCGCCGAAGCGGCATCGGGCGCACGCACGGCGGTCGCGTGCGACACCGTGCGTTCGAGGTGCGCGAACATGCGCCAGCACTCCTTCGCTTCGTTCCGGACGAGCCAGCCGCCCTCGCGCGCGGGCACCGTAGCGAGCGCGCGCTCGCCCGGCGTGGCGGTGCGAGCCAGGAACGCCGTCACGTTCACGATGTTCTCCATCACGCGATCGGGTTCCTGGAAAACGCGCGTGTTCATCCGCTGCAAGAACCACCGCCGCTCGCCCGCCGTGACCACGAACGAATCATGGATATGCCCGCCGGCGTGCGGCTCTACGCGATATGGCCCGGCGTCGATCGTGAATCGAGACGCGATTGCCGCGGCTCGTTTCAGCAGGTCGTCGCTCACTCCCACAGGTCCAGCGGGTACACTCCGCTCGCGGTGAGCGCCGCAAGATGCTCGGCAACATGGGGCGCATCGGCCGGGTAGGTCACGCCGCACCACTCGCCGCCCGTGGGCAGCACGCGCACGCGTGCGGTGCGCGCCGCTACGAGCCGACCGAGCGCGTCCGGGAGCAGGAATTCCTTCGAGCGATTCATTCCCGGCTCGCGGCGGAACGTGTCGAACATGGGTTCGAGCTGCGCGAACACGGCCGGCGTGAACCCCCAGAAGTTCATCGAAACGAGCGTGTCGTCCGGAACGTCGCCGCGAACGAGCTCCGTTCTCTCCGTGATGCGCACCAGCCAGCCATCCGCATCAGTCTCGCACACCGCGCGACTCACCGGTCCGGCGTCGCTGAGCGTGGCGCCCGCGTGGAATCCAGCGATCACGTAGGCGGGAGCCCCGGGCGATTCCGGCGCAGCGAGGAAACCGCCGACTGCCGCGAACGACTCCCGGCCGTAGAAATCATCGGCGTTCACCACTGCGAATGGCTCCCGCACTTCGCCGGCGGCCGCGAGCACGGCGTGCGCCGTGCCCCACGGTTTGGTGCGGTCGCGATCCGATTTCTGCACGACGCACACGACGGGAACGCGCCCGCGCAGCCGCGCTTCGAGCGAAGCCTGTGTCGCGTCCCGCATCTCAGCGCGCACGACCACCACCACGCGACCGAACCCGGCGCGCAGCGCGTCGAACAGTGCGTACTCCATGAGCGTGGCGCCGCCGGGGCCGATCGGCACCGTTTGCTTGTCGCCTCCGAAACGCCTGCCCATTCCCGCGGCGAGCACGACGAGTGCGGGTGTCATTACGCCGCGCTCAGCCCTCTGACGGAGTGGCCGCGCCCGCCGGCCAGAGCCGCGGGAAGAGCCGGATCAGTCCGGCGGCGCTCACCACGAACACCGCGAGGAACATCGACCCCTGCGCCGTGCGGCCGTAGAGGAAACTCCCCGTGCCGAAGAGCGCGGAATAAATGAGTGTGCAGCCGAGCACCCATCCGAGCAGCGCCTGCGCCAGGCTGTCGGGCGACGCCAGCACGCCCGACTCGGCGCGGATCGCGTTCCAACCCGGGCCGGCCGGCCGCACGCGCTTGTAGAAATCCACGAGCGTGCCGTGGTCCGTCGGTTCCGTGAGGAACGCGACCGCAACCCAGATCACGGTCGTGCTCGCCACTGTGATGATGAGCGACGTGGTGGATGCCACCGGATGCCCCATCTTGCGCGCGATGAAGAAACCGACCGCGACGATGAACGAGCTCGCCATCGCAGCGACCTCGCTCCACGCGTTGATGCGCCACCAGAACCAGCGCAGCAGATAGATGAGCCCGGTGCCCGCGCCGATGCCGAGGATGAGATCGAAGCTCTCCTTGGCCGTGTCGAGCGCGAAGGTGAGCGACGCGGCGGCGATCATGAGCAGCGCCGTCACGATGCGGCCGGCCCACACGTAGTGCCGCTGGCTCGCGTCCTTCTTGATGAACCGTTGGTAGAAGTCATGCACGAGGTATGACGCGCCCCAATTGAGGTGCGTCTCGATCGTCGAGCGGTACGCGGCGAGCATTCCCGCGATCATGAGGCCGAGGAATCCGGCCGGCAGGAAGCGCAACATCGCGGGATACGCCATGTCGTTCCCGATCAATTTGGGATCGACGTACGGGTACGCGTGCGCGATGTCGCCGAGCGTCGGGAAGATGAGCGTCGAGGCGAGTGCCACGAGGATCCATGGCCACGGGCGCAGCGCGTAGTGCATGAAATTGAAGAAGAGCGTGCCCGAGAGCGCATCCTTCTCGCTCTTGGCCGCGAGCATGCGCTGCGCGATGTAACTGCCGCCGCCGGGTTCCGCGCCGGGATACCACACCGACCACCATTGGATGGTGATCGGGATGATCAGCACCGCGAGCGCTGTGGGCCAATCGCCGAAGTCGGGCAGGAGCGACAGTGTCTTGGGGTCGATCTTCTGGATGAGCCCGCTCAATCCGCCCACGGCCGGCTGCTGCAGTGCGAAGTACGCGACGGCGAAGGTGCCGGTCATCGTGATGAGGAACTGGATGGAGTCGGTGACCATCACGCCCCACAGTCCCGACACCGACGCGAAGAAGATCGTGATCGTGGCGGCGAAGAGGAGCGTGCGTTCCATCGACCAGCCGAGCACGACGTTGCCGATCTTGGCGGCGGCGAGATTCACCGTCGCCATGATGACGCAGTTGAAGAAGAGTCCGAGGTAGATCGCGCGGAACCCGCGTACGAACGTGGCCGGCTTGCCGGAGTAGCGGATCTCGTAGAACTCGAGGTCCGTCATCACACCGGAGCGGCGCCACATGCGCGCGTAGAAGAACACCGTGAGCATCCCGGTGAGCAGGAACGACCACCAGAGCCAGTTGTCCGAGACGCCTTTCTCGCGCACCATGTTCGTGACGAGGTTCGGCGTGTCGGTGCTGAACGTCGTCGCGACCATGGAGACGCCGATGAGCCACCACGGCGCCGCGCGCCCCGAAGTGAAGAACTCGGTGGTGCTCCGGCTGGCGCGCTTCACGAGGAAGATCGCGGGCAGGAAGGAGATGAGGATCGAACCGAAGATGATCGCGAGATCGAGCGTCGTGAGACTCATCACGGACTCCGGGTAGCGGTCGCGAGCGTCAACACTTGGAATGGTGCGAGCGTGAACTCGTGCGGCGCGCCGGCGCGCAGGCGGACCGGTGGTCGCTCCACTTCGGAGCGCCACGGACTGCGCAGAGTGTACGACCGCGGCGCGTCCTCCGGGAGTTCGAACGCGGTGCCCGCGTCGATCGCGATCTTCCGGGGTTCATCGGCGGGATTTCGCAGTGTGAGCGTCGCCCCGCCGGGCGACCATGCCGCCCACCCGTACGCCTCGAGCTTCCCGGGGTCGCCGCCCACCCAGTGCGAATCCACGAGCGTGCCCGCGTGCGCCCGCGACCAACGGGCGCATTCGGCGATCGTATCCCAATTCGCGTCGCTCAAGAGCGAAGGCGTGATGTACATCTCCTGCAGCTGCGTGCCGGTGCCGAAGTACGAACGCGCTTCGTCGCGGAAATCGTTCTCCGGGTCGCTGTCGAGGCAGTGCGCATGCTTCGCGTAGATCATGCCGTGCAGCATGAGCGAGTTCAGCGGATAGAGCGGCCCGCTCTGCACGATCCCGGCGTATGTATCCGCATCGCGGTAGGTGATCCATCGCTGGCGCATTGATCCGACGCCCGCGAACTCGTGGTCCTCGCCGCCGCGCCAGATGCTGTCGGAGTAGCGGAGCCAGAAAGGAGATGGGTACGTGCCCGTGGTCAGGTTCACGAACAGATCGGGCTCCTCCGCGCGCAACTCTCCGATGAGCGCGATGGCGGCGTCGAAATCGCTGTCGAACACGCTGCCCGGGAATGCGCTCGCGGCGTTCCCCGTCCCGTCGATCTTGAATTGGTTCACGCCGTAGCGGCGGATCATGTCGAGGCAGGTGTCGCGGAACCGCTGGTAGTACTTGGGGCCGGACAACTGGAACCCACCTTCGTTCGTCTCGAAGCCCTGCGCGCTGCCGCTCGCGATCCGCGCCTTCTTCGGATCGCCGTAGCCGCCCCATGGCGACAGCCACACGCCGGGCGCCGCGCCATACCGCGCGGTGGCATCGCGCACGCGAGCGAATCCCTGCGGGAATCCGCTATGGAATCCCCAGAGCGATGCGGCGTCGTCCCAGCCGTCGTCGAAGAGGAATGAGCTGAGCACCACTTTGCGGCGCTGTTGAAGCTCGGTGCCGTACGCCGCGATCACGGCAAGCGCGTCGGCCTCATCGTATTTCGAGAAGTACCCGATGTCGTACCACGAGTTGTAATGGAGGAACGTGCGGTACGGATGAGCGCGTTCGCGCTCGATGTAGCCGAGGAAATCGCGCCGCAATTGTCCCGGGCGGGTCACACCGGCCACGGCGCTCACCGCGAAGGATGCCCCAGGCCGCAGCGGGAGTTCGCGCGTGAGCGAACAGCGCACGCGGTCGCCATCCACGGTGCTCGTGGAGAGTGGATGTTCGAAGGCCGCGTACGCGCCGCCCGCCACGACCGGACTCCCCTTCACCGTGCCCACGACCGCGGCGTGCGGCATTGTGATGTCCACGAGCACGATCTCCCGAACCGCCAGGGGCTCGCGCAGCGCGCTGAACGTCACTTCCTGTCGCACATAGCGCGAGCCGTCCCGCAACACGCCGCGCCACGTCGCTTCGATGCGCTCATCGGCATCCCGCAGCGTGACCGACACGTGCCATCCGCCG
The DNA here is from genome assembly GCA_963716745.1 of uncultured Gemmatimonadaceae bacterium. Taxonomy (GTDB): domain Bacteria; phylum Gemmatimonadota; class Gemmatimonadetes; order Gemmatimonadales; family Gemmatimonadaceae; genus DATKOH01. Next base: position 1,957,999 of record OY970320.1, on the reverse strand, counting down.
GATCGCTCGACGAGGCGCGACGAGCCCGCATGTGCGACGAGGCGCTCCGCACGCGGTCCGGCGACGATCCGCATCGACTCCGCGCCGAGTTGGCCGCCGCCATCGAGCAGGAGCGTGAAAACGCCGGGCGCGGGCGTGAACGTGACGCCGGACAGCCGGTCGTCGATCCGCTGCGCGACGAACGCGCCGCCGTTCAGATCCCACGATGCTCTGATGTCGGCGTTGCTGAGCGTGATGCGCCCCTCGCGATACGAATACGAGGCGGCGAGCGGCGTGGCGGCGGTCCGCTCGAGCAACTCGGCGACAGGAAGCGCGCCGGATCGTGCGACACTCAGTCCGGCGCCAAGGAGCGCGCTGCGTTCGAGGAATGACCGGCGGGAGATCGTGTCGGGTGCAACGTTCAACGGATCATCCGGGCTCACAGCGGTCCTCGAGTGGGGGCGTCGTGCAGAGAGGATGGCGCACGAGAGCCCCGGATACAAGAACGGCGGGGCTTTCGCCCCGCCGTCCGGCTCGAACCGTACTAAGCGCCCGGACTATTTCGGGCGATAGGGCAGATGCATCGCGCGCCGCGCGAGCACCGCGCCATAGTACTCCAGGATCCGCGTCTGGACGGAGGTCCGGGTGTCGCCCGACACCGCGCGGAAGGGCGCGTAGCGCTGCCGGTCGGACGTGACGCCGAACCACCACCACGCATTGCTCGCGGCCGCCTCGCGCTGCTCAACGGTGCACGTATACTTCCGCCCGCTATCTTCGAACTCGAACCCGTTGATCATCCGGCGCTCCGCGCATGAAGGGTGGGCCCTAAATCTACTCAGGCGCGCGACTCGCCGCCGAACGCGGCACGGCCCGCCGCTCCGGGCGGAGCGGCGGGCCGTGAACCGGGTCCAGTGGCCAGGGACGGGATCGAACCGCCGACACGCGGATTTTCAGTCCGCTGCTCTACCAACTGAGCTACCTGGCCGCACATTGCAGCAGTGAATGCTAACCCGCGTCCGCACTCCATTCAACTCCGGCCCATCGCATGACGCTCCGGCCGCGCGCCGCACTTTGGACACTCCTGCTCGCCGGGCCGTTCGCCTTCGCGTGCCGGCCTGCGGACCGGTCCTCCTCCGGCGCACCGGCTCCGCCGGTCGTGACGGTCACCGTGTCGCCATACCATTTCGACGCGCCCGACACCGTGTCCGCTGGACTCACCACGCTCCGCCTCGTCACCAAGGGGGCGGAACTCCACCAACTCGCACTCATTCGGATCGGCGGCGGCCGGACGTTCGACCAATTCATGGATCGATTCAAGCAGGCCGGGCCGCCGCCCGATTGGGTCAGCATGGCCGGCGGCGTGAACGCGTCGATCGCGGGCACCGCCGAGGTCACCATGCGGCTCGAGCCTGGGACGTACGCGATCGTGTGCTTCCTGCAGGCCGCCGATGGCATCCCGCACGTGGTGAAGGGGGAGTATCGCGAGCTCACCGTGGTCGCATCGCACGGGCCGCCCGCGCTCGAGCCCGTCGCGACCGACACGCTCACGGCCTACGACTTCGGCTATTCCAGCGCGAAGCCGATCGGCGGCGGGCGGCGCACGTTCCTGTTCCTCAACACGGGGCCGCAGCCGCACGAGGTGACGGTGGTGCGCCTCGCGCCCGGGAAATCGGCGGCCGATTACGTGTCGTGGTTCGGCTCCCAGAAGGGACCGCCGCCCGGCGAACCCGTGGGCGGCGTGTTCACCATGCGCACCGACCAGCGCGCGTTCGTCACCCTGGATCTCACGCCAGGGGAATACGCGCTCATCTGTTTCAGTCCCGACGCGAACGACGGCCGGTCGCATGCCGCGCACGGGATGTTCCGGCAGTTCACCGTGCGGTAGGGTCTTACTTGGGCCTCGTGCCGTGGCGCGCGGTGATCACGGACTTGATGCCGCCGCGCACGTTGAAATCGCCGACGATCTCCATCCACTTCGGCTTCGCGCAAGCGACGAGGTCGTCGAGGATCCGGTTCACCGCGCGTTCGTAGAAGATCCCGTCGTTGCGGAAGCTCCAGAAATATAGCTTCACGCTCTTGAGCTCGAGGCAGAGCTTGCCCGGGATGTACGTCACGTAGATCGTGCCGAAATCGGGCGCGCCGCCCTGCAGCAGCGTCAGCTCCGCCGCATCGCTCTCGATGCCACCCACCGGACAGAGCGATGTGAACTCGTCGCACTCGAGCCGGATCTCGTAATCGCGCTTGGGGTGGGGATTCGGGAATGTCTCCAGCAGTTCGGGCTTCGGCATGCGTCAACGATAGAACGCGCGCCGTGCCCGCGCCACCGGCCCGGCGCCGGCGCTCAGTGCGCCGGGCCGAGGATCTGTTGCGCCTTGTCGAAGGACTGCGCCGCGAGATTCACATCGCCATCGAAGAGCGCGACCATGCGGTAGAATCCTTCCTCGCCGAATTTCACTTCGCCGACGCGTTTGATGAGCACGCGATTCAGCAAACTGTCGGCTTCCGCGCCCGGCGGCACGGTGATGCCTTCCTTCGCGACGAACTCGCGGAACTGTGCGATCCCCGCGGCCGGCATGTGAGGGTTCGCCGCGAGTGCGTCGAGCGACGGGAAGATCGACGGATTCGCGGAGATGTAGCCCGGGATCCATTTGATCTGCAGATCGGCTTCGAGTATCCGGTAGTCCCATGCCGGAACCGTCGGTCGCGGCGCGAAGATGATGTCCGGATAAATGCCGCCGCCGCCGTACACCACTCGACCGTGATCCGTCTTGCATGACGGCCGCCCGGCGGTGTCGCGCTGCGTAGTCGCCATGCGGTAGTACTCGCGCCGCGTCATCGCGTGGTACTGCCGCTGCACGACGCGCCCGCATGGCGTGCGCACGTGGCCGATCACCAATTCGATGTATCCATAGAACTGGGATCCGTTGCCCAGCGGGAATCCCTGCATCATCAGCGCTTTGCCGAACGTCGGCTGACCGACGATCAGCGCACGATCGTGATCTTGGAGCGCGCCCGCGACCAGCTCCGATGCGCTCGCCGTCCCGCCATCGACCATGAGCACGATCGGGAATCGCTCTTCGCTCTTCCAGAACGAACGACTCACGCGACCCGTATCGGCGACCGCCGCCTTCTTGCCTTCGGACGTATACACCAACGTGCCGGACGGCAGGAATTCCCCGGCGACCTTCGCCGCTTCGTCGATCCGGCCGCCGCCATTCTGCCGGAGGTCCAGGATCAGACGCTGCATGCCGTGATTCTGGAGCCGCCCGATCGTGCGGTGCAGATCGTCGGAGATGTTCTCGCCCATGAACGTCTTGACCAGGATGTAGCCGGTCGTCCCGTCGAGCATGAATCCGACCGGCACGGAGGTCTCCTCCTTGTCGGGCCGCTCCCGCTTCACGCTGCGCTCGAGCGTGGCGACGGTGCCGTCGACCCGCCGCCGTTCGAACACCAGCTTTACCATGGATTTCTTCGGGCCGCCGAGCTCGAGATCGAGCTCCTGCTCGCGCTCCGATGTGATCGCGCGGCCGTCGGCCGAGATCAGCGCATCGCCGCGCAGAATGTCCAGTTGCGCCGCGTCGGTCCCCGGCGCGATGCCGACCACGATAGGGGTTCCCTCGATGAACTCGAACGTGATCGGGACGGGATAGAGCTTCCCATCGAGGGCCGCCCTCTCCTTCTCGGCGGACATCGGCGTGAACCACACCACGAACGAGTGCGGGTCGGCGGCGTGCACCATGCCTTCGACCGCGGCGGCGATCAACTCGTGCTGATCGATCGAGTCCGGATGATTCACCCGGATCTGATTGAGCACCTGGCTGAACATCGCCATGTCCTCATAGGCTGTGCGCGGCCGCGTCGGCTTCGCCGCACTGTCAGGAGCGGTCTGCGCCATTGCGACGCCGGCCATCGCAACCAGCGCAAGCGCTGATCCTCGCAGCGAGTTGTGGGTCATGGTTTGGTGGAGTCCTTCGGAGCGAGGGCGATCATGCGCTCCTTCGCCTTTGCGACGTATTGGTCGTTCGGCACAGTCAGGCCCAGGTACGCCTGGTACTCCGCGCGCGCTTCATCCTGGTACTCTGCTCCATCGTAGATGAACGCGAGCAGCGCGTGTGGCGCGGCGAAATGCGGGGCCAGTTTCACGGACCGCTGGAGTTGCTCCATCGCTTCCTTGTCATGCCCGGAGAGGATGAGCGCCCGTCCGTAGAAGAACGCGGTGGCCGGATCGTTCGGCGACATCTGCGCCGCGAGATCGAGTTCGCTGAGGGCCTGCGTGGTGTCCCCCTTCGCGAGTGCGAGCCCGCTCATGGCGAGATGCGCCGGCGCGTACGATAGATCTTCTTCCAGCGCGCGTCCGTAGGCCTCGCGCGCGGAGTCCGGCTTGTGCAGTTGTTCGAATGTCAGTCCGAGTGACTGTTGGATGATCGCCTTGGATTCATAGACGCGCACCACCCGCTTCTTCTCCGACACTTCCTTGCCGAGCGCCGCCTGCTGCAGTTCCACCGCGGCGCTCTCGAAATTGCCCGCGAGATAGAAGATGCGCCCACGGTCGAGATCGATGGTCGCGATGGCGTACGCGCGCCTTGACGCGCGGAGATCCGCATCCTTCTTCTTCGTATCGTCCCTGCCATCCCTCTCGATCTCGGAAAGCACCGTGTCATAGTTCGCGAGCGCGATGTGGAACATGCCGCGGGTGTACGCACTGACCGCGCGCATCATTGGGCCCCTGTTCCAGACCTGCTGCATCGCCACCTCGACTTCGCCGCGCTGAGCACCCGAGAATCGGCTTGAGAACATTTGCTCGATCATCGTTCGCTCGAGCCGCTCGTAGAGGAATGGATTGAGCGTGAGCGCTTTCAGCCGGAGAGAGTCGATGTGCGCGGCCTTCTCGATGCCCTTGGATCCCTCGTCGCCCTCCTCCATCGCGAACAGATCGCTCGGATTCTGCAGCCACTCGGCTACCCACTCACCGTAGTACCCGTCCGCCCACGTAGGATTGATCTGGGTCGCCCAGTAGAACGCGTCGGATGCCTTGTAGGGATCCTCGACCAATTTCGAGACCCCGAGGCGCCAGTATGCTGACGCATCGTTAGTATCCGCCCCGGCGGGCAGTCCCGGTCGCCTCGGTGTCTTGTCCTTGCTCTGCGCTCCGGCGGACATCGTCGCGAGTGCGAACACGGCGAGCACGATGACGATCACGCGTTTCATCTCAGTCTCCTCTCGCCGGCGGGTGGAGTGGGTGAGAACGTGCTGAACTTCGATACTCGCGTACACCCCTGCCAATGTCCAGCGCGCCACACCGACATCTATTTCGCTTGGACGTGGCGCAACGCGGGTGGCGCGTCGTCGAGTGCTGTGCCGCACTTCGGCTCCGGGAGCCGACGCGCGTCTGCCGTGATCCACAGGGGGATGACGACCACCGTTCCCGGATGTCGCGTTAGAGTTCTCTCAGGAATCGCCGCGCCGGCACGCGACCCTCACGGTGATCTCGAGCGCAGCCGCTGCTCGACCGATGCGCGCGCCGGCGCGTCGCGCGAGGCCCGGCTGAGGTATTCGAGATACGCATGCTGCGCATCTTCGGTGCGTCCGCGAAGCTCTTCCAATCGCCCCAGAAGTTCGTATGGAGGTGCATAGTCCGGATTCATTGAAATCGCCGAGTGGAGCTGCTGCATCGCTTCGTCCACGTTGCCCGTCGCCGCGAGCATGACAGCAGATCGATAGTAGATGGAGGGGTCCGAATTCTTGATCGCGACGGCCAACGCCCACTCGCTCACCGCGGTGGCGCTATCCCCCGACGCGGCGGCCAGTCCAGCAAGTCGTATGTGCGCCATATACCAGGTAATGTCCTCCACGAGCGCACGACCATAGAGCTCGCGCGCATCGCTGATCCGTCCCTGGGCTTCACGAATCACGCCCATTTCATACAGGGACATTGCCTTGGATTCGTACGACTTTCCGTGATCGAGCGCTTGCTGCTGCTTCGCTTCGATCGCGTCGACCACGAACTTGGTCTCCGCGAATGCGCTATCGTACGCCTGCATGTAGTAGAAGGCGCGCGCTCGACTGAGGCGGAGATCGAGACGCTGGGGCTCCTTCTTGAACGCCGCCGCCCATTCCGCGACGGCGTGAGTGTATTCGTGCATCGCGAACGCATAATCGCCGCGAAGTTCGGGGTCGGTGCTGCGGGGTAACGCCTGACGCACCCATGCGGGGAAGAGCAGCAAGTTGTAGCGCGGGTCGAGGAAAGGCTCGCGCGCGAACCCCATGTGCATCAAGGAGTCGAACTCGATCCGTTGGGCCCGAGTGGGATCGGCTTCGCTGTTCCCGCCGGACATCTGCCGTTCATGCACTGAATCGCGGAACGCCAGTACGATCGCGATCGCATGACCGTAGTACGCATCCGCCATTTCGGGATCGAGCCGGCTCGCCCAGTAGAACGCGGAGCGCGCGACCGCCGGCGCCTTGGCGATCGTGATGGTGCCGTACGAATAGTAGGCCGCGGCATCGTTCGTGTCCGCGCCCGCTTTGAGATGCGGTCGTTCCAGGATCGCCGACGACGACTGTTGAGCGTAGGCGGACGCCGTCAATGCCATGAGGAGAGAGCTTGCGGATCGCCATCTCATCGGACCCACTTCACCTTGGAGAGGTTGCGCCATCTTGGAGTTACGCGCGCCGTAAGTCCAGTCGTCGCCGTTAGACCGTTCTCACCTCCGCTTCACCCCCTTACCGGCGCCGCGGCACTTCCGTATTATCAGGTATCGGCCGACGCGCTCTGGCGCCGGTCACTGCCGCCGCGGGAACGGCGTGGCGGCACTGCCCCCCGGGGATCTCCCCGGGGGGCTCTTACTTTCCCGGAATCGTCAGCGGTCGCGCAGCTGCTTGGACATTTCCACGAGCAGCGAGCGCTCATCCGCCGTCAGGCTGTCGATGCCCAGACGGGAGATCTTGTCGAGCACGAGATCTAGCTCTTCGGTCTTGCGCCGGCCCACGCGCGTCGCGAGCGGCACGGAACGCGCCGGCGGCTGCGCGATCGCGGCGTTGCTGCGCGCCACCGCATCGTCGGCCTCCGAGACGCGCTCGCGCGTGCGCGTCGGCGAGCGGGGGATGGCGCGCGGCGGTTCGTCCGGTTCATCGGGCACGCTCGCCACGCGCTGGCGCATGCGGTCGAGTCCGGGCGCCGCGGCAGCGTAGAGGAAGATGTAGCCGGCGACGAGTCCGCCCAGGTGCGCGAAGTACGCGATCCCCGCCGCGCCGTTCGCCGTGCTGATGCCGAAGAGCAGGTTGATCACCGCCATGAACGCGACCAGCCACCGCACTTTCACCGTCACCATGAACGGGAAGATCGCGACCTCATCGTCGGGCCAGCGCATCGCATACGCGAGCAACACGCCGAGGATCGCCGCCGAGGCTCCCAGGAGATAACCGCCCTGCGGCACGAAGATCACGTGCGCGAGCCAGCCACCCACCGCGCACCAGAGATAGTACGCGGTGAATCGCGCCGCGCCGAACGCCTGCTCCACGCGCGGACCGAACACGAACAGCAGCCAGAGGTTCGACACGAGGTGCCAGAATGCCGCCGTGCACGAAGCTGTACGTGATGATCGTCCACGGCTCACCGCCGCTGTGCCACGCGAGCGCGCGGAACATGTCGGGGTCGCCCACCAATCCGAGCTGAAGGAAGAACACCGCAACGTTCAGCGCGATGATCGCCCGCACGACCGGTGTCATCGGCGGCGGCAGCCGCTCCTCAGTGCTCGTGAAGTCCATCGTCGCGCTCCGCTACCGCACCCCGACGGGCCCGGGCACGCGCATCGTGAACGTGATATCGCGATGGATCGCCATCGCCTGGTCCATGAGCGTGGCATAGCGGCGATCGAGCGGCGGTTTGTCACCCGACGGCGCGGGATGGAGCACGATCTGCATGCCCGGCACCGCGCCGTGGGCCTGCTCCACCAGCCGCAGGATCTGCCCGTCGCTCGTCGCATCGCGCGGCGCGAGCACCAGCGCATGCCCCACCTTCGCGGCGGCCGCGTGACGCAGCGACGTGAGCGCGCGCTCGGCGACCGCCGGCGCATCGCCGAATTCGAATGTCACCTGCACCATCGCGAGCGACCCCAGCACCGGCGCCAGATCGTCGGGACGCTGTCCGTCACAGTCGAGCATCACCGGGAGACTGGATTTCCACCGCGCGAACGCATCGGCGATGAGCGGCCCACTGCCCAGTGGATCGCGCCCGGCGAGCGCGATCGAATGAAGCGCGGTATGTCCGACGGCGCGATCCACCTGCTTCGCGAGCATCTCCCCGTTGTAGAGCACCGCCGTCTCGGCCTCGCCGGCGAAGCGCACGAAGAGCTGCCGCCGCCCGGTCCACACGCCCTGCCCCTGGACGCCGGGTGTGATCCCCGCGATCGCCGCCGTCGGTCCGGTGCTTCGTGCCATCATGCCTCCCGATGTGACTGCGACAGCGCGAGCTGCACGATCCGTTCGCACAGCGCGCCGAACTCGATCCCCGCCGCCGCCGCGGCTTGCGGCACCAGACTGAACTCCGTCATTCCCGGCAACGTGTTCGCCTCCAAACAGAAGAGCTCGCCGCCCGCTGTCAAACGGAAGTCGATGCGGGCGTAGCCGTCAAGCTTGAGCGCCCGGAACGCCACCAGCGCCTGACGTTGCGCTTCGGCCGCGATCGCCGCCGGCAACCGCGCGGGGAACTCCTCGACCGCCATGCCGGCGGTGTACTTGCATTCATAATCATACAGCTCGTGCTTCGGGATGATCTCTCCCACGGGGAGCGCTTCCGAACCCAGGATCGCCACCGTCAGTTCGCGGCCTGGCACGAACTTCTCGATCATCACTTCATCATCATACTGCGCGGCTTCGGCCACCGCAGCGTCGAGGCCCGACGGATCCTTCACCACCGACAGGCCCACCGTCGACCCCTGCTTCGACGGCTTCACCACCACCGGCATGCCCAACGTTCTCGTAACGGACGCGCCGTCCGGCGGCGCGCCCGCATACCGCCCAGTCATCATCCAGTCGGCAGTTCCGACACCGGCCGCGCGAAAGAGTTTCTTCGAGAGGTCCTTGTCCATCGCGATCGCGCTGCCGAGATGTCCGCTGCCCGTGTACCGAATGCGGGCGAGGTCGAGCATCGCCTGGAGCGTGCCATCCTCTCCCTCGCCACCATGCAGTCCGAGGAACACGACCTCCGCATCGCGCACTTCGGCCAGCGTCCCGAGCGATGGGAGCAGCGCGCCCTGGCGGAAGGTGCGCAGCGACTCGAGCGATGGCGGCGCCGGATGCAGCACGCCGGCACTCCGCATCGCGGCTTCCTGCTTGGGCGTGATCACTCCGCTCGCGGGATCGACGAGCGTCACGGCGTGCGACCGCTCGCGTAGCGCTTGAGCGATGCGAAGCCCCGATGCGAGCGAGACATCGCGCTCCGCCGAGGCGCCGCCGAGTAGGAGTGTGATACGCATGAGATAGGGCAAGATGGCGGCGGCGGCGAGGCGGGGACAGGGGGACGGCGTCCTCGCGCGCCGGCGGCCGCCGGCCCTCTATCCGGCCGTTCGTCTCCAGGTGATATTCAGACTCACCATGCGCTATCTCACCGCACTCGTCGCGGGCGTGTTGATCACCGCCGCCTGTCCCTCCGCCGACACGACCAAGCAGGCGATGGACGCGCTCACTGCCGCCGGCCAGAAGCCGGACGAAATGCCGGTGCTGCTCAACACCGAGCTGCCGTTCCGCTATCCCGAGAAGCTGTACGCATCGAAGGTGCAGGCGAACGTCGTGCTCCGCATCTACATCGATAGCGCCGGCGCTGTGTGGCCCGACTCGACGTTCGTGCTGAAATCATCGGGCTACCCGGAGTTCGACACCGCGGCCGTACGCGGTGCGCCCGAACTGCATTTCATTCCGGCGAAGTTCCAGAAGAAGCCGATCGGCGTCGCGCTCCAGCTCCCGGTGTTCTTCCGTCACCCCGGTGTCGGCGCGCTGCCCGGCGACAGCGTCCTCCAGAAGAAGGCGACGCCCCCCGCGAAACCATGAGTGGCGTCGAGCGGAACCGGCGGCCGTATGCGAGCGTCATCGAGACCATCGGCTGGACGCCGCTCATCCGCCTGACCCGCGTCACCCGCGGGCTCCGCACGCCGGTATACGGCAAGGCGGAATTCTTCAATCCCGGCGGCAGTGTGAAGGACCGCATCGGGCTCCCGATCATCGAGCGCGCGGAGAAGGACGGATCGCTCAAACCCGGCGGCACCATCGTCGAGGGCACGAGCGGCAATACCGGGGTCGGGCTCGCCATCGCCGCGGCGCTCAAGGGCTATCGGTGCATCTTCACGATGCCCGACAAGATGTCCCAGGAGAAAGTGCGTCTGCTCAAGGCCTTCGGCGCGGAAGTGATCATCACGCCCACCGCGGTGCCGCCCGACCATCCGGACAGCTACGTGATGGTGGCCAAGCGCATCGCGGAGGAGACACCGAATGCGATCCTCGCGAATCAGTTCTATAACGACGCGAACCCACAGGCGCACGAGGAAACCACGGGTCCGGAGCTCTGGGAGCAATCCGAAGGACGGATCACGCATCTCGTCGCGGCCGCCGGAACGGGCGGCACCATCACCGGCGTCGCGCGCTATCTCAAGAAGAAGAATCCGAAGATCCGCGTGATCTCGGGCGATCCGCAGGGCTCGATCCTCGCCGAACTCTGGCGCTCGCAGGGGAAGACGCATGGCGAGGGCGTGCCGTACAAAGTCGAAGGCGTCGGGCAGGACAAGCTGCCGGGCACGCTCGATCTGTCGCTGGTGGATGACTACCGCACCGTCACCGACCGCGAGTCGTTCGCGATGGCGCGCCGGCTGACGCGCGAAGAAGGGTTGTTCGTGGGAGGGTCGAGCGGCCTGATCGCGCACGTCGCGCTGCAGGTCGCCGCGGAGGTCGATGATCCGAAGGCGTTCATCGTGACGTTCCTCTGCGACACCGGTGAGCGCTACCTCTCGAAGCTCTACAGCGACGAGTGGATGCGCGAGAACCAGATGCTCGAGGGCGACCGCATCTCGATCGCCCAACTGCTGGCGAAGAAGCGCGGCGACGCGCCGGTGATCGTGAGCACATCGCCGGGCGCGAGCGTGCGGCAGGCGCTTCGCTTGATGGCGCTGCACGACATCTCGCAGCTGCCCGTGCTCGATGGGCGCGACTGTGTGGGCGCGATGAGCGAGGCCAGCGTGTCGGCCCGGGCGCTCGAGGACCCGAAGCTGCTCGACGTGTCGGTGAGCGAAGTGATGGACGCACCCTTCCCGCTGGTGGAAGGCACGCAGCCGGTGGACAGCGTCGTGCGACTCCTCACCAAGATGAATCCCGCGGTACTGGTGCGCGGCGAGACCGGCATCCAGGGGATCGTGACGCGGAGCGACGTGCTCGAGTATCTGATGGCGCGGTGAACGTGGCGCCGCGGCGGCGGCGCTTGCCTGCACTCGCGATGCCAGGGTGACGACGGGCCCCGTAGCTCGTGTATCAGGTGTTAGCGCCCTCTAATCGGCATCGCATCGTCCATATGCTGGGTCCCGTCTCGCGGCGCATCGTCGCGGTCCTCTTCGCCCCCATCACCGTGCTCGCGGCGCTCGCGATCATCGCGAACGCGGCGTTGCTCGCGCCGGGCGTGCCGCCGGAGTTGTCGCGCGCCGCGGGTTGGCTCGACCTCGTGCTTTCGGCCGCGGTCGCCGCGCTCGTCGCACATGACGCCGCCCATTGGATCGCGGCGCGCGCCGCCGGCTTCCGCACCGTCGAAGCGACGATCGGCCCATTCGTGTTCGCGCCATCGCGGCGCGGGCTGTCGTTGCGCGCGGTGATGACGTGGCCGGCACTGCGCGGCGGCGTGCTCGTGGAGCCGCATGGCGAGCGTCCAATGAATTCGCGCTGGGCGCTGGTCGCGGCCGCCGGACCTGCGGCGAGTCTGGCCGTCGGCATCGCGACGATCTCCATCGCGCCGGTCATCGCGATCGCATCCTTGCTGCGCTTCACGCTCTCGGCGCTGCCCATCGGCGTGCGCGGCGAACCGAGTGATGGCGCGCAATTGCTCCTGCTCGCGAGCGGCGGCGCCGCGGCGGACCGGTTCCTGGCACTCCTCCGCATCGCCGGCGCGCAGCGCGTCGGCCAGCGGCCGCGCTCGTGGCCCGACCGGTGGACGGCGGACGCGATCGCGCTCCACGACGGTACCGAGGCCGAAGCGCTGGGGTGCGCCGCCGCATTCCGCCGCGCACTCGATGGATGTGCGCATGAGCGCGCGGCGGCGTTGCTGGATCGCGCGCTGTCGCTTCGGGCAGTGTTGCCGGCCCGTGCCGCCTGCGCGCTGCTTGCGGATGCCGCGTATTTCGAGGCACGGATCCACGATGACGCCGCGGCGGCTCAGCGGTGGCTGGATGAGGCGGCGGCGCGCCGCCCGGCGTGCCCGGTCGCCGTCGGTCGCGCCTCAGCCGCCGTGATGCTCGCCGCCGGCGATTTCACCGGCGGCGTTACGGCCGCGCGCACCGCGCTCGAGCACCTCGGCCGCCTCGAGCGCGAGGAGCGCCGGTCGCTGCCCATGGAATCGGATTGGCTGCGTGGAGATGATCGCGCGCGCCGAGTGCGCGGTCGTCGTGCCGCCAGATCTCCTGGCCGCGAGCTGACCCGGAGCTAGGGGCGCTCGCGCGCCTCGCGCGAGAGGGTCGCGAGGAGTTCCAGCGCCTGCATCGGCGTGAGATGGTCCGTGTCGGCGTCACGCAATCGGCCCACCAGCGGATCCGCCGCACTGTCGAAGAGCGCGAGCTGATCCGCCGCCGGCGCGGCCGCGACGCTGGCGCGGGGTGCGACAAGGTGACCGCCCTCGAGCAGCCGCAGCATCGCGCGCGCACGGGTGATCACACCGGCTGGCAATCCTGCGAGCCTCCCGACTTCAATGCCGTACGAGCGGTCCGCGCCGCCCGGGCGCAGCTGGTGCAGGAAGAGCACCTGGTCCCCGGCTTCTTTGACGGCCACGTTAAAGTTGCGTACTGCTACTAATTCATCGGCGAGCTGCGTGAGTTCATGGTAATGCGTGGCGAACACGGTCTTACACCCGACGGCGTCGTGGAAGTGCTCGCTCACCGCCCACGCGATCGAAACGCCGTCGTACGTGGAGGTCCCGCGCCCGATCTCATCGAGCAGCACCAAGCTGCTCGACGTGGCCGTGTGCAGGATCGCGCTCGTCTCGGCCATCTCCACCATGAACGTCGACTGGCCGCGCACCAGGTTGTCGCTCGCGCCGACGCGGGTGAACACACGGTCCACCAGGCCGATCCGCGCGCGCGTCGCCGGAACGAAGCTGCCCATTTGCGCCATGAGCACGATCAGACCTATTTGTCGCAATATGGTACTTTTTCCAGCCATGTTCGGGCCGGTCAAGATGATCATCCGCGCGTCCGCCGTGAGCGTCACATCGTTCGGGATGAACTTCTCGCGCGCCATCATCCGCTCCACCACCGGATGACGGCCGCCGTGGATCTCGAGCCCGAACTCCGCCGTCATCGCGGGACGCACGTAGTTCTCGCGCTCCGCCGACTCGGCGAGCGACGCGATGACATCGAGCGCCGCGACGCCCGCCGCGGCGTGCTGCAGCCTTCCGATCGCCGCGCCCGTGCGCTGACGCAGCGCTTCGAAGATCGCCCGCTCCCGTGACTCGATCCGCTCGCTCGCCGTGAGTACGCGCTCCTCGTACTCCTTGAGTTCCGGCGTCACGTAGCGCTCCGCGCCGGTGAGCGTCTGCCGCCGCTGATAGTCCGCGGGCACCAGATCGCGGTTCGCGTTCGAGATCTCGATGAAATATCCGAAGACGCGATTGAAGCCCACCTTGAGCGAGCCGATGCCGGTGCGCTCGCGTTCGGCGGCCTGGATCCGTGCGATCGCGTCCTTCCCGCCGCGCTGGAGTCCGCGCAGCTCATCGAGTTCGGCGTCCACCCCGGTGCGCACCGCCTCCTCTTCGCCGATCATCGCCGGCGGACGCTCCACGAGCGTGCTCGCGATCGCCGCGGCGATGTCCGCGCAGGCGTCCCATTCCGCGAGCACCGCCGCGAGAACGCCGGCCGGTCCGGCCTGCCGTGCGGCGCGCTCCACCTCGACGAGCCGGCCGAGTGATGCACCGAGGGCGCCGAGTTCACGCGGATTCGCGCGACCGGCCGCGGCCTTGCCCGCGAGGCGTTCGATGTCGCGGACGCCGTCGAGTGCGCTGCGCAGCGCGGCGCGCGCGAGCGGATCGCGCACCAGGGCTTGCACCGCGTCGAGCCGCCCTTCGATCTCCGCCCGGTCCGTGAGCGGCGCGAGTACCCACGCGCGGATCAGCCGCGCGCCCATCGGCGTGTTCGTGCGGTCCAACACATCGAGCAGCGTTCCCGCCCGATCGGCGCCGCGCATCGACTCCACCAGCTCGAGATTGCGGCGCGTCATCTCATCCAGCGGCATCACGCGGCCCGGACGCTCGACGACCGGGCGCGCGAGGTGCGGCAGTCCGCCCGGCTGCAATTCACGCAAGTAGCGGAGCAGCGCGCCCGCAGCCCCGACCGCAGCCGCATCGTCCGCGCCGATCCCGAATCCTTCGAGCGATGCCACGCTGAACTGGCGCGCCAGTTCGTCCGCCGCGAGCGCGGGTTCGAACTCCCACGGCTCGCGCTCGGTCATGAGCGCATTCTCCGCATCGGGTCCCGGCGACGACACCGCTGCGTTGCTCCGCTTCGCGATCAAGATCTCGCCGGGCGAGAGACGCGCGAGGGCGGCGTCGACATCTGCCGGTGCGCAACGCACGAGGCGCAGTTCTCCGGTGGAAAGATCGGCGGCGGCGATGCCGATCGTGCCGTTCAGCTCGTGCACCGCGCACAGGAAGTTGTTTCGCGCGCCATCGAGCATGTCGTCGGCGAACACGGCGCCCGGCGTGAGCGTCTCCACCACCTCGCGGCGGACGATGCCCTTCGCGGCCTTGGGATCCTCCACCTGCTCGCAGATCGCGACGCGGAATCCCTGGCCCACGAGGCGCCGGAGATATTCGTTCACGGCCTTCGCCGGGACACCGGCGAGTGGCACCTCCGCCGCGCCGCCGTTGTTGCGCGACGTGAGCGTGAGGCCGAGCGCGCGCGACGCGATCTCGGCGTCGCCATAGAACATCTCGTAAAAGTCACCCATCCGGAAGAACAGGAGCGCATCCTGGTGCCGCGCCTTGATCTCCCGGTACTGCTGCATGAGCGGCGTCGCGCTCTCGCGGCTCACTGCGGCTCCGCCTCCGTGACGAAAGCCGCGATCTTCTTCGCGTTCAGCTTGTCCGCCTCGGCGTTGGCTTGCGATTGCTTGTCGTACCGGCCGACGCGCACGCGGAAGGGCGCGTTCGTGCCGTACACGCGCACGTCGTAGCCGCGGTCATGCAGCGTCTTCGCGAGCCCGTCGGCCGCGGATTTCGTGTTATACGCGCCCACCTGCACCGTGTACTGCCGCTTGGGCGCCGGTGCGGCGGCCGGTTTCGCCGGTGCGGCGGCCGGCTTCGTCGGCGCGGCGACGGCAGTCGTTGCGGCGGCTGGCGCCGCGGCTGCCGGAGCGGGGGTGAAGGCCTCACTTGCGGCCTTCGGATTCGACTTGCCGCTGTCAGTCCGCGGGTCCACAGCGAAGGCAGTGTCCGCCGGAGCGCATCGCGTCGCCCAGTATTCGATCTGGTTCTTCAGCTCGACGTCGTTCACCGGCGCCGAGCGCGCGGCGTCGCCAAGTTGGCGGCAGGCGTCCGCCAGCTTGCCCTGTTCGAACTCCACGCGCGCGATCCAGAAGCTCGCCTTCGGCCGCGACGGACTGTTCGGATGTTCCACCATCACCCGGTTGAGATGCGCGAGCGCCTGGTCCATGTCCCGGCGCGTCATCTCGAGCTGCGCGAGACGCATCAGCGCCTCGACGCTCCACGGAGACAGCGGATAGTCCACGATGATCGTGCGGAGATCGCGCTCCGCATCGGCGGCCGTGGACGCGACGACCGCGCGCCAGTACAGCGCTTCTACGAAGCGCGGCGATGCCGTGGGCGCTGCTTCGAATTGTTCCTGCGCCAGCGCGCGCGCGGCGTCACCCTGCCCGTTCGCCGCGAGCCGTTGCACGCGCAGGAAGACCGTATCGGTCGTGAGCGCGCTGTCGATCGTTTGCGCGCCGGCGTGCAGCGCCAGCATCACGAGCGGGATGGCGAACAGGAGACGTTTCGTCAGCATCGATGCGAAGGAAGAGGGGGCGGCTCCGCTACGCGCAGAGCGAGAGGACCAGCGTCGTGAGCAGTTGTTCATCGGTCGAGCCGCGCGTGTCCTTGAGCGAGGCATCGGCGGCAAGCAAGGCTTCGAGCGCCGCATCCAGCTGGGCGGTGGACCACGTGCCGGCCGCCCGCTGCCACGCGGACGCCGCATCGCTCCACGAGCGGCCCGGATACGCCTTGCTCTCCTTCAACAGACCAAAGTAATCGGCGCGCCCTTTGACCGCGCCACCCCACGCGAGCGCGAGCGTTTGCGTGGCCAGGCCCATCACGATCGTGACGCCGCTGGTCTTTGGCTGCGTGAGGATGTGCGGCAGGATCGCGAGCGCACCGACCGCATCGCGCGCGGCGACGCGATCCATGAGGTCGCCCACGGTCTCGCCGCGGCGAACGCCCACCACCGCCGTCACAGCATCCTCGTCGATCGGCGCACCGTTGGAGAAGCTCGCGAGTTTGTCGAGCTCGGTGGCGAGCGACGGCAGGTCATTGCCCACGGCGCGCTGCAGCAGTTCGGCGGCGCCGGGGGTGAGCGAAACGCCGAGCTCTCCGGCATGGTGCACGATCCATTTCGCCACGCGATCGCCGGACAGCGGCTCGAACTCGACATCGGTCATGCGCTTCGCGAGTGTCTTGTCCGCCGCCGCGAGCTCACCAGCCGGCGCGACGAGGACGAGCAACAGATCGGCCGACGGCGTCTCACGCGCGAAGAAGCGGTCGAGCGCCGCGCGCGCATCCTTCCGAAGGGCCGGCGCGTTCCGCACGATCACCACGCGGCGTTCCGCCATCATGGGTGGCGTGCCGAGGAGAGAACCCAGCGTCTCCGCGTCAAGCGACGCACCGTCGCGGAGATCGAGATTGAAGTCGCGCGTCGCGGGATCCACCGCCGCTTCGATCAGCTGACGCAGCGCATCGTCCTTCAGGAAGTCATCTTCGCCATACAAGTAGTACGCGCGCTCGAAGGCGCGTGTCTGGATCGATTTCCGGAGAGTGCGCTCGGCGGAGGCGGCCATGCCGAGAATATAGCGCTGGTTGTGACCGGCGCAGCGCGCGGCTAGACTCAGGCCACGCTCGTGCGCGCCGTTCGCGCGCGCCGATCCCACCCCCGCTGTTCGAGGATCCCGTGCTTACAGTTCGCCCGCGTCTTCGCGTGAGTCGCTCGCTCCTGTTCCTGTTGGCCGCGATGCTCGCGACCGCGTGCAAGGCCACGAAGACGCCGGACGCTGCGCCCGCTGCGGCCGCATCGCCCGTGGCGGCCGCGCCAGCCGCGCCGCTCCTGCCCCTCGGTCCGGTTCCCGATGATTCTGCCGCGATCGTGCTCAAGGAATTCAAACTCACCATGCCGGCCATTCAGCAGTTCGGGAAAACGCAGGCGGCGTTCGATCGCGTGACGAAGGCCGATCCCGCGTTGCTCACCGCGCTCCGGCAACGCCCGCAGAATGGCACGCTGGACGATGTGGTTTCGGGCCTGGAGAAAGAGCCGAAGTTGCGCTCGACGATCATCTCGACCGGGAGTACTCCACAGAAGTTCATCGTGACCGGTATGGCGATCACGCAATCGATGCAAGGACTGCAGATGATCGCGTCGGGCAAGCCGCTACCCGCCGGATTGTCGCCGGCCATGCTCGAGAATATCTCGTTCGTTCAGAAGAACCTGCCGGCGATCAGAGCGATCCTCGCGCCGGGAGCGGGGCCGGCGAAGTAGCGGTCAGCTCGCGGGCATTCCCGCGGCGAGGCGTGGGCGCTCGTAGCGCGGCGCGGGCTGGTGCCGGTGCGCAGCGGGCGAGCGGGCGACGCGCGCCATGATGCGGGCGAAGAGGTCCGCCGATCCCGGTGCCGGCGCGACATTTCGGATCACGAGCAATGCGCGGCGGACTCTCACATCGAATCGCGCGCAGTCGGCACACCGTTCCAGATGCGCTTCCGCCGCGGCCGTGTCGGACGCGGCGAGCGAGCCATCGGTGTAATCGAGATGGCGGTCTCGGAACTCGGGACAATCCCAGACAGGAGTAAGCACCGCGACAGGGTACACGTCTCCCCGCGCGGAGTTCCCTCCACGGTTCCCCGCCGCCTGGCGGCCTCGGCCGGACCCTTAGACCAGTGCCGGCTCGATGATCTCCGCGAATGCCGCGCGCGCCCGGTTCAAGCGGGACTTCACGGTGCCCAAGTTGCAGCCCGTGATCACCGCGATCTCCTCGTATGGCTTCCCCTCGAGTTCGCGCAGCACGAAGACCTGGCGATGATGTTCGGGCAGCCGCGTGATCGCATCCTCCACCTTCTCGCGGAGATACCGGCGGCGGTACATGTCATCCGGCCGCGACTGGTGGTCCTCGAACTGGAGCGGGCGGTCCTCATCATCCCAGTTCTGCTGGAGTGCCTGGAAGAGCACCAGTGGATTGCGCGAGCGATTGCGCAGCTCGTTCTTCGCGAGGTTCGAAGCGATCGTATAGATCCACGTCGAGAACTTCTTCGATGGATCGAAGCGGTGCGCATGCCGGTGCACGCGGATGAACACTTCCTGCACCAAGTCTTCGCCGCGTTCGCGATCGCCGATCGTGCGGCAGATGAAATTGAGCAGGCGCGCTTGATAGCGAAGCACCAGTGTCTCGAAGGCCCGGTCGTCGCCGGCGCTGAAGGCGGCGACGAGGGCGCCATCATCAAGGGCAGCGAGCTGTTCACGCCGCGTGAGCGGCGGCACGGGAAGCGTCTCGAGAAGCGCGGGCGCGATCCTGCGGCTGACGGCGGCACTCTGCATGGCAGTCTCCCCGGTCGGCCTCGAGCGTCCGTTCGTCCCGCAGAGATGCGGGGCGCGAATCGCCCAAGGTTGCGGCCACTATCACTGGCAGATGCCGTGCCGGAGATGGCCCTCCGTACCAACTGATTGCTAAGTGCATGCTATATAAGAGATTCCATAGCACACCTCGATCACCGGAGCCTCCTCCGTATGGGACGACTTGTCCTCCGTGTGGGACGCAGTACGGGATCGGGTAGGACATCGGGGTACGTGGCGCATGACCCGCACCGGGCTATTTCCCGAGCTTGAACCCCGCCACATAGAGGATGGCGAGGGCGGTCTTCGCGTCGACGATCTCGTTCTTCTGGATCATCTCGAGCGCTCGCGAGAGGAGCACCGGCACGAGTTCGATGAATTCGTCCCCCTCGTGCGCGTGCGATCCGCGCGTGAGCCCCGTGGCGAGGAAGACATGGATCTTCTCATCGGTGAATCCCGGCGTCGTGAACATCGTGAACACATGCTCGATGTGTTCCGCAGTACAACCGGTCTCCTCGCGCAACTCGCGGCCTGCACACGCGTCCGGCGTTTCGTTGGGTTCCAGCCGGCCGGCCGGCACTTCATACACGAAGCCCTCGGTCGCGTAGCGGTACTGACGGATGAGCAGCAATTGCGGGTCGGCCGCATCCGCGCTGCTCAACAACGGAACGACCGCGCTCGCGCCGGGGTGCCGGATCATCTCGATCTCGCCGATGGTGCCATCCGGAAAACGCACCCGATCGAGGTCGAGGCTGATCACCCGGCCGGTGTACTTCCGCTCGCCGTCGACTCTTCCAGGCTTCACGGCGCGAGTGGTGCGCCGTCGCGGCCGTACTCGATCAGCGGCCCGAACGTAAGCGCCTCGAGCGGCGCACGGATCGCGGACGCATCGCCCACCACCACGAGCTGCAGTGCGTCGGGATGGATGTGCGTCTGCGCGGCGCGTTGCACGTCGGCGACGGTCACGCTCCGCACACTATCGCGGTAGCGGTCGAAGTAGTCGGTCGGCAGCGAGAACACCACCATCGCCGCGAGCGCGCGCGCGACCGCGTCCGTCGTCTCGTATTTGATGGGAAAGACACCCGCGAGATAGTTGCTCGCGAGCTCCAGTTCATCGGCCGCGACCGGCACGTTCCGGATCGTGTCGATCTCCTTCAGGATCTCGCGCGCGGCGGCCGCGGTCACGTCGCTCTGCACCGCGGTCGACGCATCGAACGGCCCCGCTCCGCGCCGCCACTCGAACGCCGAGTGCGCTCCGTAGGTGTACGCGTGCCGCTCCCGGAGATTGAGATTGATCCGCGAGGAGAAGAGCCCGCCCAGGATCGCGTTCATTAACAGCACCGGGAAGTAGTCGGGATGCGAGCGCGGGAGACCTACGTGCCCCAGCCGGATCTCGGACTGCGGCGCGTCAGGACGTGCCACGAGATGGAGCGCTCTCGTCGTCCGTGCCGCCCCGTCCGCCAGCGGCACGGATCCCGCCGCATCGCCGCTCCACCCACCGAATGTTCGCTCTGCGATCTTCGCCGCGTCCGCCACGGTGATGTCACCAGTCATAATGAGTGTCGAGCCGCGGGGCCGGTAGCGTGCCGCATGGAACGTCGCGATCGAGTGCGGGTCCAGCTTCGCCACGGACTCGGCGCTGCCACGATCCAGGCGCGCGTACCGCGATTCGGGCGCGTAAATCGCCCGTGCGAACACTTCATCGGCCAACCCCCGCGGCTCCGCGCGCGATTGCATGATGTCCGCCAATCGTTCGGACTTGAGCCGCTCGACTTCGCGTGAAGGGAACGCCGGCGTGAGCATGATCTCCGCCAGCAGCGCGACCGCCTCCTCCAAATGCGCGCGGAGCACGGTCACGCCCGCGCCTGCCGTATCCCAGTCGCCGTCGGACGAGACCGATGCGCCGATCCGCTCCAGGCGACCGGTCAGCTCCGCGGCACTGAGACGCGATGTCCCCTCGAGCAGCGCACGCGCCGTGAGACTCGCAACGCCATCGCGCCCCGCCGGCTCCATCATCGCGCCCGCGTCCACCACGAGCGTCACAGTGACGAGCGGCAGCTTGTGCATCGGGGCCACCACGAGTCGCAGTCCGTTGCTCAGCTCCTGGCGCTCGAATGCCGGAAAGCGATACGGCCGCGGCGCGGTCGGCGCGGGGCGTGTCGCGAATACGCTCGTCACGCGGCGGCCTCCTCCGCCTTCGCGCGCGGCACGTAGAGGAGACTCGCGCGGTTGTCCTCGCCCAGTGCGCGTCGCGCGAACGCGTTCACATGTTCCGCAGTCACCGCCCGGTAGCGCTCGGCCTGCACGTTCACGAGAGCGGGATCGCCGAGATATGTCGCGAACTGTGAGAGTTTGTCGGCGCGCTCACTCGCCGATTGCAACGACTGGACGAGCGCGGTCTCGATCATCGCGAGCGCGCGCTCCACTTCATCAGGCCGCACGCCCTCGCGACGAAGCGCGTCCAGTTCGCGAGCCGTCTCGACTTCCAAACGGTCCGCCGCGACGCCGGGCCGGCCGGTCACGTCGGCCACCAACAAGTCCGTGCCCTTCGCGAGATCGAGCGTGAACGCTGTCGCGTCCGAGGCGATCTCGCGATCGCGCACGAGTCGCTGCTGCAGGCGGCTCGCCTTGCCCATGCCGAGCACCGCGCCGAGCGTGCTCGCGGCGTAATATTCCTCGCTGCCGAACACCGGCGCACGCAGGGCGAGGAAGAGACGCGGCAGAGCGACCTCATCCAGGACCGTCTCACGCCGCCAGTCGCCGAAGAGTGGCGGCACACGCATATCGGGCAGCGCCGGACGCGCACTGCCGCGCGGCAACGGCGCGAAGTAGCGCTCGACGAGCATGCGCGCCTCAGCAGGATCGACATCGCCCGCGATGGAAAGCACCGCGTTGTCCGGCGTGTAGTACGTCTTGAAGAACGCCTCGATGTCGGCCAGGCTCGCCGCGGAAAGATCCTCCATCGAACCGATCAGTGAGTGATGGAACGGATGCTCCGGCGGAAAGGCGAGTGCCGGCAGTTTCTCCCACCACGTGCCGTACGGCTGGTTGTCCATGCTCCACCGGCGCTCGTTCTTCACGACATCGCGCTGCGTGTCGAGCTTCTGCTGCGTCATCGCGGGAATGAGGAAGCCCATCCGGTCCGCCTCGAGCCAGAGCGCGGTGGCGAGATGGTTCGAGGGCACGGTCTCGAAGTAATTCGTCCGGTCGAGCCATGTGGATCCGTTGAGCGTGCCGCCCGCGCGCTGGATCAACTCGAAATGCTCGTTCGACGACACGTGTTCCGAGCCCTGGAAGAGCATGTGCTCGAACAGATGCGCGAACCCCGTGCGCCCCGGACGCTCGTTCGCCGAGCCGACGTGATACCACAGATTCACGGCGACGATCGGCGCCGTGTGGTCCTCCGAGAGCGTCACACGCAGCCCATTCGCGAGCTCGAAACTTTCGACCGGGATTCGCATGCGGGAAAATTGGTCGGTGCGCGCGAGGAGCGGTACCCTGGGCATTGCCGCGCGCCGCGCTTGACCCCGCCTCGGTGCGGCGGCGATCTTGCGGGTATCGATCCGCATCGCGCCTCCCGGCGTTCACGCGGATCGCACGGGCGAGGATGCACATGCGGATGCGAGGCACTTTTCGGGTCGCGGTGACGAAGGATTATCTCGTCTTCCCGGCCGCGCATTTCATCACCTTCGCCGGTCACCGCTGCGAACCATTGCACGGGCATAACTATCGCGTCGCGGTCACGCTCGACGGCACGGTGGACGAGGAATCGTGGTACGTCGTGGATTTCTCGGTCGTGAAACAGATGATGCGCAAGCTCTGCGAGGAGCTGGATCACAAGATGCTCCTCCCGATGGAGAACCCGAAGCTCGCGATCGAGACCCGCGGCGATGCCGTGCACGTCGCCTTCCAGGGAAAACCGAAGTACGTCTTCCCGCGCGAAGAGTGCGCGCTCCTGCCGATTCCGAACACCACCGTGGAGATGCTCGCGCAGTATCTCACGCAGCGCGTCCTCGCAGAATTCAAGACGCAGAAGACCGCGACGCTCACGGCCGTTGAGGTCGAGGTCGAGGAGAATTTCGGACAAGCGGCCGCGTATCGCGAACTGATGACCTGAATCCGGAGCTCGCCATGGCACGCCAGGAGCGCATGATCCCCGACGCCGAGGTCGCCGCGTTCGTCGTGAAGATGCCGGGATGGTCGGTCGTCGACGGCTGGCTCACCCGGCGCTACAAGACGGACGGCTGGCCCACGACGCTCATGCTCGTGAACGCGATCGGCTTCGTCGCCGAGGCCGCGGACCATCACCCCGATCTCGCGGTCTCGTGGCCGAGCGTCACCGTGCGACTGCGCACGCACTCGGCGAACGGCCTCACCGAGAAGGATCTCGAGCTCGCGCGGAAGATCGAGGACGTCGCGCTCTGGCGGCCGCCCGCCACGCGGCCGGAGGGTCTCACCGGCACCACGCGTCCCTTCGTCAAAGGCGACGATGGCCGTTGAGTCGACGGGCATGCGCGCGCCGGCGCGCTGGCTCGCTGTACTGCGGTTGGTCGTTGGCGCGTGGTTCGTGAAGGGGGTGGTCACCAAACTCACCATCAGGCTCGCGTGGGGATTTCTGCCGCTGCCAGCGGCTTCGGATCGCTGGGTGAACACGATGCCGAAACTGTTGGCGAAATACGCCGCCGAAAATCCGTTTCCCGCCTACCGCACGTTCCTGCTGGAGAGCGTCGTCCCCGACCCCGGGCTCTACGCGAACCTGACCGCGCTCGGCGAAGTATTCGTCGGGATCTCGCTCGTCGCTGGCTTGCTCACGCCGCTCGGCGCAGTGGTGGGCATGGCGCTCACATTGCTGTATGGGCTGGCCGTCCAGCACATGAGTTCGGGGCAGCTCGGCTTTCACGTGATGCTCGCGACCTCGATGATCATCTTCTTCGGCAGCCGCGCGGGCAGGGTGTGGGGATGCGACGCGTGGCTGCGAGCACGATTCCCGAGCTCCGCGCTCACTCGCTGGCTCACGTGACGGCGTGGGCAGCGGCGGCGGGGATCGCATCGCTCACTGGGTCCGGCGAGTGTTGATCACACTCGTCATCGTCGTGGTCGCGGTCGGTTTGGCCCTCCTCGCGTTCTTCTGGATCGCGCAGGACCGCATCACGTTCCAAGCGCCACGGGTCATCGAGCCCACGCCTACGGGCGCTGAGCGCGTCGAATTCGTCGCTGTCGATGGGCAGCGCCTCTATGCACTGGTGATCGGAACCCCGCCGCGGGCACCTGCCACGGCACGAGTGCTGCTCGCTTTTCATGGGAACGCGGACATCGCACCATGGCTCGCGCCTTGGGCCAGCGAAGTCGCACTGCGTACGGGCTATGTCGTGGTGCTGGCCGAGTATCGCGGCTACAACGGATTGCCGGGGCCGCCGTCGGCCGATGGGGTCCGCCTCGATGCGCGCGCGGCGCTCGCATTCGTCCGCGCGCGGTTCGGAACGGGGGCAGTCGTCGCGTACTACGGACACTCGCTCGGCACGGCCGTAGCCACCGAACTCGCGAGCGAGACACCTCCGAGCGTGCTCGTGCTGGAATCGCCGTTCACGACGGCGCGTGGAATGGCGGCACGATTCGGCACGCCGCTCGCGCGATTGGCGTGGCCGCTGATCGGCCGCATCCCGTATGACACCCGAGCACGTATCGCACTGGTCGACGCACCGGTGTGGGTCGCGCATGGCGATCACGATCGCGTCATCCCCGCGTCGATGGGCCGTGAGGTGTTCGCCGCGGCGCGACACCCAGGAGAGTTGTTGATCGTCCCGGGCGGCGCCCACAACGGACTGTCGGAGAGCGGCGGCGAGTTGTATTGGAGCTGGATCGAGCGCGCGCTTCGCTAGCGCGCTCCCCGGTCAGAAGAACAGCATCACTCCCAGTGCGCCTTGGCTCGAAGTGATCTTCGTGCCGTCGTACGCCTCGCTGTCGCCATAGGTATACTCGAGCACCGACCGGAATGAGCGCGTCCACAGATACGTCACGGCGCCGACGGTCGCCGTGTTGTACTTCATCAGGAAGTCGTTCCTGTTGTCCACGTCATCGCCACTGCGCTCGAGGTCGGTGTCGCCGTACGACGCACCGAACTTCCACTTACTGTCCTTCGGCATCCATTGCAGCTGGAGCAGGTAGCCGTAGGAGACGCGCCGGTCGCCGGCGTAATCGACGCCGAGCCCATCGGTGAACATGAGCGCCGTGCCGACTCCCTCCTGATAGAAGCCCGAGAGGTCGAGTTGCACGCCGTTCTTGTTCCACTCCATCCCGGTGGCGAGTCCCCACGGCGTCACAGCATCTTTGCAGCCGGTCGGGTCCCCGAAGTACGGCGCACAGGAATCGCCTGACGACACGTTCTTCACGTTCGCGAGCAATCCGCTCGCGTAGAACATGAATTTGTCGGCGGAACCAATGCCGCCCGAGTGCTTGATGTAGGTCACCTCGGTCTCAATGCGAGGCGACTGCGTCACATCGAAGCAACACTGGCCGACAGGCACGGCGCCATCGACCGCATTGATCACGCTCGGATCGAACAGCCCTACAGAGAGCTGCCACGGCCGGTTCGATGGCGTGCTGAACGTGATCTGTGCGTTGAAATTCGGGTAACTGTATCCGGTGCCAATGTGCCCAAGCGTCGTGCTATTGCCGGTGAATCCCGCGCCGCCGCCGCTCAGCCCCACGCCGAACATGGTCATGTCGGTCAAGTAATTCTGTTGCTGGTACAGTCCGAGCGCGCGACCCGCGAGCAGCTGGCCCCACGACCCCCCAACAGTCATGTACGCCTCGCGCAGGTCGATCTGGGCGCCGCACTGACCATATGCTGCCCCACAACTGTCGTGTAACTGCCCAAGAGATTGGATCTCCGGCGCGATCCCAAAATGGGCTCCGACATCGAGGCCCGCTTCCTTCCCTTTTACCTCGAAGATCGCGAACGCTGGCGCGAGTCCCGTGCGTACCCGAAGGACCTTCTGCTCCGAGCCAGTCGGGATGAGGTTGCCCGCGAAATCACATGTCGGCGAGCCGTCGGCGCATTTGGGATCGGTGTAGACGATGAAGGCGTTGACGTTTCCCGAAAAGGAGAACGTCCATCCACTCACGGTCCCCATCACGATGCCCTGCGCCGCCGCGCTCGGAGCGACCAGCGCCAGCGAAGCCAAGGCCGCGAGTTTCAGGCCGCGCATTCGCGCTCTACCGAATGGCGAACACGAGCACCGCGTCGCCGAGCGGGTAGCCGATCTGGAAATTCCCGCCACAGGCGACCGCGATGTACTGCTTGCCATCAAGGGAGTACGTCACCGGCGGCGCATTGCATCCGGCACCCGCCTGGAATTGCCAGAGTACTTTGCCGGTCTTCGCGTCGTACGCCTTGAACATGCCGTTGCCTTCGCCCGTGAAGACGAGACCGCCCGCCGTCGCCAGCGCGCCGCCGATCATTGGCTGCTCGGTCTTTGCCTGCCAGGCGCGCTTGCCCGTGTTCAAGTCGATCGCCGTGAACGTGCCCGACTGCACGCCGCCTGGCTCCGCTTTGAACGCCGAACCGAGCCACAGTTTGCCCTTGTCGAGCGGCGCGGAATGCGTGCGATAGATCATCGGCTGTTCGAGCCCCAACACGTACATGTAGCCGAGCTTGGGGTTCACCGCCGTCGGCGACCATTCCGATCCGCCATTAGCGCCGGGCAGCATGCGCACGCCATCCGCGGTGGGCGGTGCGAAATAATTCTCGTGTTTGTTGAACTCCTCGGAGCGCCGGATGAGCTTCCCCGTCGCCGCATTCCAGACATACACGTAGGCGGTCTTCCCCGCCTCCGCCACCGCCTTGGTGCCGTCCCTGAGCGTGACGATCACTGGCGGGCTCACGACATCCAGATCCCACACGTCGTGTGGGACTTCCTGATAATGCCACTTGTACTCGCCGGTCCGCGCGTCGATCGCGACCACGGACTCGGTGAACAGGTTGTCGCCGGGACGCACCGACCCATCGAGATCGGGCGATGGATTCCCCACACCGAAGTACAGCATGTTCGTCGCCGGATCGTACGCGGGCGTCATCCAGACCGACCCGCCGCCACGCTGCCATGCGTCGCCGTATTGCGGCATCGCCGCCTTCTCCGCGGCGATGTTCCGCTTGAGGTCATCCCCTTCGCCCGTCTTCTCCGCCCACACGCCCTCCCAGCCTTTGTCCGGCAGCGTGTAGAAATTCCACAGCTGATGACCGTCATTGCGGTCATATGCGCGGAGGAATCCGCGGATCCCGTACTCCGCGCCTGAAACGCCCACGATCACCATGTTGTCCACGATGAGCGGCGCCATCGTTTCGCTGTAACCCGCCTCGGGGTCGGCGATCTCGATGTCCCATTTCACCTTGCCCGTCGCGGCTTCCAGCGCGACCAATCGCGCGTCGAGCGTCGCCATGAACACGGTGCCTCCGGCGATCGCCACGCCGCGGTTGTTCGGCCCGCAGCAGAAGATCGGCGACGCGATACTCATCTTATGCTCGTAGCGCCAGAGCTGCCGGCCGGTGCGGGCGTCGACCGCCATCGCGGTGTTGTACGGTGTCGTCAAATACATCACGCCGTCGACCACGATCGGACTCGTCTCGAACGAGCCGAGATGCGAGATCCCTGTTTGGTAGATCCACGCGACCGAGAGCGCTTTCACATTCTCGGAGTTGATCTGCGCGAGCGGCGACCAGCGCTGATTCGAGTAGTCGCGGCCGTACGTCGTCCAGTTCTTGCCATCTCTGGCCGCCCCGGTGAGCATCTCGGTCGTGACGCTCGTGAACGTCGGTGCTCTCACCGCCGGTTTCTTCGTCGCGCCGGCCACCTGCTCCTGACCGCGCACGGCACCGGCCAACGCTGCGATCCCCATTCCGATCGCGATCACACTCGCAATGCGCATCCTGAATCCCCCGAGAGACGGTCCATCGTGCCCGTTGACGACGTGCGTGAATGTCGGAACCCGCCGCGGCGATGGCAAGGCTCGCCGGTCACCGCTCACTCCGCCAGTTGCAACAGCGCGAGGATGAGCACGTCGAATGCGTCGCTCGGATCGCGATCCGCATCGGGCTCGGCCGCGAGGCCGCTCACGAGCGCAGTGAGCAGTTCGCCCGCCTGTGCGGCCGCAATGCGAGGCCGGGTGCCGAGCCGCGCATACATCGTCGCGGCCAATTCCTCCATCATGTCGCGCCGGGCCTCGACCGCCGCGTGCGCAGCATCCCGCACCACCGGCGCCGGCCACTCGCCAAGAGAGATCAGGGCGCGCCATTCACCGAGCCGGAGTTCGGACCGCAGCCATTCACGCATGTCGCCCACGATGGTGCCCGCTCGTGCGAGGACGATCGCGCCCCGGCCGCGCGCCGCGATCCGATCGCCCAGCCGCTCGGCCGCGCGCGCCAGCATCGCGTCCTTGTCGTGATAGTGGTAATGGATGAGGCCCTTGCTCACGCCGGCGCGATCGGCGATCTCGTGCATCGCAAGCGCGCCCGCACCGTGGAGCACCAGCTCGGCGATCGCCGAGCGCAGGATCCGCTCGGCGGCGCCGATCCCGTCGTCCGTCCCGCGGCCGTGCACGGTGCCGCTCGTCACACGGCCACTTTGGTGTGCGGCGCCGGGCAGGACACCTTGAATCCGTCGGCGGAGAGCGCCGCCGAGAGCGCCGCCTGCGCCGGCGGCTCACCATGTACGAGATAGACCTGTTCCAGCGCGGGCGATTTCGCGCGCACCGCGAGCAGCCACTCTCGCAGCCCGGTGCGGTCGGCGTGCGCACTATAGCCATCGAGGACCTCGACGCGCGCCCGCAATGGGACGTCCTGGCCGAAGATCTTCAACGTGCGCTGTTTCTCCACGATGCGGCGCCCGAGCGTGTTCTCCGCCTGATAGCCGACGATCAGGATCGTGTTCTTCGGATCCCCCGCTCCGTTCGCGAGATGATGCAGGATCCTGCCGGCTTCCGCCATCCCCGACGCCGCGACGATGATCGCCGGTCCGTGCAGCGAGTTCAGCGCCTTCGACTCCTCCACGGTCGGCGTGTACGTAAGCAGCGGGAAGTCGAGGAACTTCGTGGCGGACGCGATCATCTTCTCGGTGCTGTCGAATACCTCCGGGTGCATCCGGAAGACGTCGGTGATGCTGATCGCGAGGGGGCTGTCGATGTAGACCGGGATCACGGGCACGCGACCGGCGAGCTGCAGATTCCGCAGGTCATACAGGATCTCCTGCGTGCGCCCGAGCGCGAACGCGGGAATCAGTACCTTGCCCCCCTTGGCAGCGGTGTCCCGGATCACCCGCGCCAGTTCTTCGCGCGATTCGTCGATCAGCCCATGATCCCGGTCGCCATAGGTGGACTCCATGATCACGACGTTCGCGCCCTCGGGTGGCACCGGGTCGGCGATGATCGGCATCCCTTTCCGGCCGATATCGCCGGAGAATACGATGCGGCGGTTCCGACCGCCCTCTTCGCAGTCGACGATCACGGATGCTGAGCCGAGGATGTGTCCGGCGTCGACGTAGCTCGCGCGCACGCCATCGAGGACGCTGAAATCCTGTGCGTACGGAACAGTGCAGAGCAGGCCGGTGGCCTTCGTCGCGTCGGCCTCCGTGTAGAGCGGCGGCACCGCGTCGCGATGGTGCCGTGCGAGGAACTCCGCATCCTTCTCCTGGATGCGCGCCGAATCCTGGAGCATGAGGGCGCACAGATCCCGCGTCGCCGGTGTCGACCAGATCTTCTGGCCGTATCCGTGCCCCGCGAGCAGAGGCAGCCGGCCCGAGTGGTCCATGTGCGCATGTGAGAGCACGATTGCGTCGATCGTCCCGGGATCCACCGGCATTTGCAGGTTCTTCGCTTGCGCCTCCTGCCGGCGCCCTTGGAAGAGCCCGCAGTCGAGCATGACCGTTTTGCCGTTGACGTGCACGAGATGACACGAGCCCGTCACTTCCTGCGCCGCGCCGATGAATGTGATGTCCATCGTTCAGCGCGCCGCCGTCCGGTATTCATTCATCGACTCACCCGCCGTAAGTTGTCCGCATGCCCGCATCGACGTTCCCGAACCTCTCCGTCTCGGATCACCCGCTGGTCAAGCACAAGCTCGCGATCCTTCGCGACCGCGCGACGCCGACGAAGCTGTTCAAGGAGCTCGTCGAAGAGATCGCGATGCTCCTCGCCTACGACGCGATGCGCGACCTCACGCTCGAGGCGGCGACGGTCGAGACCCCGCTCGAGTCCACGACGCAATGGCGCGTCGCCGGCAAGAAGCTGACGCTCGTTCCGATACTACGTGCTGGATTGGGAATGGTCGAGGGGGTGCTGCGCCTCGTACCGTCCGCACGCGTCGGACATATCGGACTGTATCGCGACCACGACACGCTCCAACCGGTGGACTACTACTTCAAGGTCCCTGGCGATGCGGCGGAGCGCGAATTCTTCCTGCTCGATCCGATGCTCGCGACCGGAGGGAGCGCCGTGTCCGCCGTTCGGTCGCTGCAGCGCGTCGGGGCGGTGCGGATCCGAATGCTCTGCCTCGTCGCGGCGCCCGAGGGCGTGCAGCGCATGGCGGCCGATTGCCCCGACGTCCGGATCGTCACCGCGGCGCTCGATCGCGAGCTCAATGAGAATGGCTACATCCTTCCCGGCCTCGGCGACGCCGGCGACCGACTCTTCGGAACCCGGTAGCAGCGCTACTTCCCGATACAGAATGAGCGGAACACCTCGTCGAGCACCTCATTCCGCTCGACGACGCCGATCAATTCCTCGAGCGCATCGGCGGCCGACCGGAGATGTACCGCGGCCACCGGCGCCGGGAGCGATCCCGAGACCCACGCCTCGCGGAACGCCGCCACCTCGGCACGTGCGCGCGCGACCGATCGCTTGTGCCGCTCGCGGGTGAGCAAACCGGCGGCGCCTTCCGCCGGCGGCAGACCGGCTGCCAATAACGCGGCGATCGCCTCCGTAAGATCACGCAGTCCCTGGCCCGTGACGGCGCTCACCACGACACATTCCCGCGCCGCGGATGCTTTTAAGTCACTTGTTGATACTAAATCGATCTTCGTGCGCAGACCGACGCGCGGCGCCTCGCTCAGCCCGGCGATCTGTTCCATCACGCCGGGCAGCGCGCTCGGGTCGTCCGAGCAGACGAGCACCACATCGGCTCGTCCGAGGTACCGATGCGCCACTTCGATGCCCAGCCGCTCGACCTGATCCGCTGTCGCGTCGCGCAAGCCGGCCGTGTCGATCAGCCGTACCGGCCAACCGTCCATCTCGACCATGGCTTCGAGCGCATCGCGCGTCGTGCCGGGTACATCGGTCACGATCGCGCGCGTGGCGCCCACGAGCGCGTTGAAGAGCGAGGACTTGCCGCTGTTCGGTGCTCCCGCGAGCACGACAATCGCGCCCTCACGAACGATCTCGCCCGTGTGCGCGCTCGAAAGGAGCTGGTCGAGCGCGGCAAGCAGCGCTTCGCTGCGCGCCGTGGCGCGTTCGCGCGGCGCCGGGCCTTCGTCTTCTTCCGGAAAGTCGATCTCGTATGCGAGGAGCGCCTCGAGGGCGATGACATCCTGGCGTAACGCCGCGATCCGGCGGGTGAGGCCGCCGTCGAGCTGATGCAGCGCCGATGCGATGCGCGACCGCGGAGCGGGCTTCGATGAGATCCGCGATCGCCTCGGCCTGCAGGAGGTCGAACTTCCCGTTGGCCACGGCGCGACGGCTGAATTCTCCGGGCAGCGCCGCGCGCGCGCCGGCGGCGATCAGCGCGTCGTAGGCGAGCGCGGGCACGAACGATCCGCCGTGCGTGGTCAGCTCGATCGTGTCTTCGCCGGTGAATGAGTGCGGCGCGACGTGCACGCTCGCCATCACGCGATCGATCGCGGTGGCGGAACCCGGCGTGCGCAGCGAACGTGAGATAGCTGCGACCGGCATCCCAGTGGAACGGGTCGAGCACCGCGGCGCCGATCTCTCGCGCCGCGCGGCCGCTCACACGAACGATCGCCAGCGCGCTCCGGCCCGGCGGCGTCGCCAGCGCGACGATCGTGTCCTCGGCACCCGGCAGTGGCGACGCGGCCGTTCACGCTACGGCGATTGAGGCCGCGGGTTCTTCGCCCGCTCCTTGGCGATCAACCATTGCTGGGGGAGCGCGGCGAGGTTCTGCACCGCGTAGTAGAGATTCAGCCCAGCCGGGAAATTCAGGAAGAACACCGTCATCATCGCCGGCATCATGTAGCCGAACATCTTCGCCTGTGGGTTCGGCGGAGAGTTCCGCAGGCCGATCCACGACAGGAGGAACATCGACAGGCCCATCGCGACCGGCAGGATGTAGTACGGATCCTTCTGCGAGATGTCCGCGAGCCAGAGGAACGACACGCCGCGGAATTCGATCGTGTTCTGGAACACGAAGAACAGCGCGAAGAGCACCGGCATCGGGATCAGCATCGGCAGACAGCCGGTGAACTGACTGAACGGCGTCATCCCGTTGTCCTTGAGCAGCTTCATGTACTCCGCCTGCATCTTCTCCGGATTCTGCTTGTACTTCGCCTGCAACGCCTGCAGCTCCGGCTGGATCCGTTGCATCCGCAGACTGCTCCGCATCGCACTCTGATTCAACGGCCACAGCAACAGGCGGATGCCGACGCCGAAGATCACGAGCACCCAGCCATAATTCAGCTGCAGCTTGTCGTGCATCCACAGGAGCACCGTCATCACGAATGTCGCAAACGGCTGCACCACGGCGCGCAGGAATCCGCCGTACGGATTCGCATGCTCCAACCCGTGACCGAGTGCGACGAGGCGGCGCCACTGCTGCGGTCCGGCGTAGATCTCGAAGGCGAAGCGTCCCGCCGAATCCGGCGCGACGATCACTTCGCCCGTGGCCACCGAGGGCGCCTTCTCGGTGGACGGCGGCGCGGTGAACAGCGCCGGCCCGGCAAACTGTCCCTTCGGCGGAGCCATGACCGCGAGCAGGAAATACTTGCTCTTGCTCGCGACCCAATCGAACGGCCCCGCCTGCTCGATGACGCCCTTCTTCACCACCTTGCTGAAGGGCACGCTCTCCGCATCGTCCGCGATGGGCTTCACCACGAATGCCAGCATGCGGTGATCGTCGATCGTGTCCGCCTCGGCGGAGGCGAGTCCCTGCGGCAGCACGACCCCGATCAGCGCGGACGTCTTGGAGGCTCCCTTCGACGTCACCGCGCCGGCAACGTGCACGAGATAGCTGTCGGCGACGAACGTGTACTGCAGTGAGAGCGCGGCGTTGGGTGCGTCGCCGTCGAAGCGCACCCCGGTCGTCGCAGATGCCGTTCCCGGCTGCACGCGGAAGCGCAGCGATCGCAGATCGAGCGTGTCGGTGCCCTGGATCAGCCGATACGTGACGAGCGCGCCACCGCGCCGCCCGAGCTCGACCTGGTGGTCTCGCTTCGGCAAGACGGTGTAGTCGTCGAGCGTCGCGCCGACGAGCGATGCGCCGGCGCTCGAGAAATGGAACGTCGCCTTCGGCGTCTCGATGCTCGTGGTCTCAGGCTCGAACGTCGAGGGCGACGCGACCGTGCGGCTCGTCACGGCCGGGGCCGACGCCGGGCCGGCAGCCGACGCCGCGGCCGGTGCGGGAGCCGGGGCTGGCGCGCCCGTCTGGGTGGAAACGGAATCCGCCGTCACCTGCACGGGAGCCGGCGGTGGCGGGAAGAGTTTCGGAGTGATCAGCACTACGCCGATCGCCAATGCGATCGCGAGGAAGAAGCGCTTATCCATTTCGACTCAGTGAGGTCACGGGACCGGATCGAATCCGCCAGGCCGGAACGGGTGACAGCGCGCGATACGGCGCGCCGCCATCCACCCACCGCGCCAGGCGCCGTATCGCTCGATCGCTTCGATCGCGTAGTTGGAGCAACTGGGATAATAACGGCATGCCGGGGGCAAGAGCGGCGAGAGCACCGTTTGGTACGCCCGGATCGGGAAGATCA
Source organism: uncultured Gemmatimonadaceae bacterium (assembly GCA_963716745.1). GTDB lineage: Bacteria > Gemmatimonadota > Gemmatimonadetes > Gemmatimonadales > Gemmatimonadaceae > DATKOH01. Next base: position 1,924,005 of record OY970320.1, on the reverse strand, counting down.
GAAGCCAACGCATCATGGCGAGGGGTCAGGAGCTCCAATCCGCTGACGGATCGCGCGCACATCTTCTCGCAGCGCGTCGAAGCTCGCGCCGTATGCTTCCGGGCGCGCACGGATGAGAACGTCGGTATGCCGGAGAGCGGAGAGCAAGTCGCTTCGCACCAGTTCCGAGAGCCGCCGTTTCACCAGATTCCGCTTGACGGAGTCTCGCCCGAATTTGGGCACGATGATCCCGGCCCGCCCCAACGACAAAGGGGAAGCGCTGACCCGCACATCGCAGTGCGCAGTCCGGATACGCTTCCCCTCTCGTGCGATCTGACGGATCTCCGCCGAGCGCGCCAAACGGCGCGATCGCGGGAACCGGATGCGATCAGGCGCCGGCGTACTTCGAAGGAAGCTGAACAGTGAGGCGCTTCCGCCCCTTCTTGCGACGACGGCTCAGGACTTCGCGGCCCCAGCGGGTCGCCATGCGCGTGCGGTAACCGTGTGTACGGATACGGCGCTTGTTGCGGGGACGATAAGTTGGCTTGCCCATACACACTCCACACGGGAAATCATCGACGGTCTGAGGTGCAACCCTATAAAAGTAGTTGGGACAAACGGTTGGGTCAATACTCGATGAAATCGGCGGATGAAGTGGTGACGATGCGGTTACGCGTCGCTTCCATCTTCATTCACGTTGCAGAATCGCGCCACATCTTTCTTGTCATGTGATAGAGCCAAAACGTCGCATTGACTTTTCCACATCGTATCTCTAGGTTCGCGTCCCCCCGCACTCACTCGCCGCGAATGTCATTGAGCGCTCCTGAAATCTGGTCACTTCTTCTCAGCCGAGCACGCGCTGAGCTGCCAGAGCAAACCTTCAGGACGTGGCTCGAACCGACACAAGCGATTGGCCTCGAAGGCGATACGATCATCGTCACGGCGCCCGATCGGTTCGCCGCGGAATGGAATGACTCCAAACATGCGACGCTGCTTGCGAGCTACGCGCCGATCGTACTCGGCCATCCGCTGAGCGTCGCGTTCCGGGTGGACGAGGAGCGGCGTACTCGGCCGCAGATGGATTTCTTCGTGGCGCCGACCCCGGAGTCGAAGAGTCTTCGCGTGGCACGCGAGGCCGAAGTGCTGCGCCTGAGCGAACGATACACGTTCGGCAACTTCGTCATCGGAAAGTCCAACGAATTGGCAGCGGCAGCGGCGCAGGGCGCGGCGGCGGCCCCGGGGAAGGTCTACAATCCGCTTTTCATTTACGGCGACACCGGCTTGGGGAAGACGCATCTCATGCAGGCGGTCGCGCACGACATACTGCTCCGTGCCCCAGAGACGCGGATCCGGTATGTCGGCTCCGAGCAATTCACGAACGAACTGGTGCAATCGATCCAGGAGCGCTCGACGCAGGCCTTCAGGCGCCGCTATCGGGAGACCGATCTCCTGCTCGTCGACGACGTGCACTTCCTGCGCGGGAAGGAAGCGACGCAGGAAGAGTTCTTCCATACGTTCAACGCGCTCTACGAGGCCGGCCGGCAGATCGTGCTCACGAGCGACCGGCCGCCATTCGAGATACCCGGACTCGAAGCCCGTTTGGTCAGCCGGTTCCAATGGGGCATGGTCGCCGACATCGAGTTGCCCGACTTCGAGCACCGTATCGCCATCCTGCACAACAAGGCGAGTCTCGATCATCTCGAGCAGACGATCCCGGACGATGTGATCCGATTCATCGCGGAGCATGTCCGGTCGAGCGTGCGCGAGCTCGAGGGATCGATCATCCGTCTGCTCGCTTACGCGTCGCTCAAACGCCAGGAGATCAGCGTCGAGCTCGCGCAGGAGGCGCTCCGCGACAAGATGCGCGAGGGTGAGGGCTTCACCGGAACGCCGGCCCTCACGGCCGCGGTGATCCAGCGGACCGTTGCGCAGGCGTGGGGCGTCACCGTCGATGGCCTGCGCTCCGCGAGCCGCACGAAGCACCTCACCGTGCCGCGCCAGGTGGCGATGTTCCTCATCCGTGAGCTCTTGGGAACCCAACTGGTCGAGATCGGCAACGCATTCGGCGGCCGGGATCACTCGACGGTCATCCACAGCATCGAGAAGGTGGAGCGCTCGCTCGAGGCCGATGAATCGTTCGGACAGCGGGTACTCGCGCTACGTGGAACGTTGCAGCAACTTCAACAGTGATCAACACGCGGACGCAATTCGGTCACATCTGATGCGCCGCCGTTGGGGGAAGTTCTTCGCTTCCCCATGAATTCCACGCGGTGCATCTCGAGCCATTACGTTGCACCGTGCAGAGTTCGGGTGTTGCTCCACATATGCCCAAGGTCTAGTACTACTGCTGTTCTTCTTTTAATAGACTAGTAACTACTAGAGTGCTCACTCGCTGGGGATAGACGGGAGACAAGAGCGGATGCGCTTCACGATCGCACGCGAGAAACTCCAAGACGGCCTCCTGGCGGTTGCGGCGAGCGTTCCGGCCAAGACCACACTGCCGGTGCTCGCGAACATCCTGGTGGAGACCACCGATCGCGGGATCCGATTGTCGGCCACGGATCTCGACATGGCGGTGAGCACCGAGCTCACGGCCGATGTCGAATGCGCAGGGCGCGACGACGATACCGGCCAAGAAGCTGAGCGAGATCGTTCGCGAGCTGCCGGCGGCGCCGGTCAAATTCTCGACCGCCGGTGAGCAGAAGGTGAGCCTCGAGTGCGGCCGCTCACGATTCCGGCTCCTGGGCCTTCCGCGCGATGAGTTCCCGACGTTCCCATCGGTGCGGTTCAACGAGAGTTGGCGGGTCAAATCGGCCGATCTGCAGAAGTTGATCTCACACACCGCCTTCGGAGCGTCCACCGAAGAGAGCCGGCCCATCCTGAACGGCGTGTTGTGGGAATTGCGGGCCGATCGGATGCGCATGGTCGCCACCAACGGCCACCGGCTGGCCAAGATGGAGCTGCCGATCAGCACGGCCGGTGCGCCGGCTGGCGATTTCATCGTGCCGCCGAAGGCGCTCGAACAGATCCGTCGCCTCTTTCCACCCGAGGAGGAACTCGAGATCGCGCGCGGCGACAACCACCTCGGCTTCCGCTCGCCGTTCACGGCGGTGTACTCGCGGCTCATCGAAGGTCCGTATCCGAACTACGACCAGGTGATCCCGAAGGACAACGATCGGGTGGCGCTCGCCGACAAGAACGGCCTCATGCAGGTGCTCAAGCGCATGTCGGTGGTGGCGTCCGAGCAGACGCATCGCATTCGCATGGCGTTCAACTCCGGATTGCTGCGCCTGAGCGTGCAGACCCCGGACCTGGGCGAAGCGCAGGATGAGTTGCCGATCAATTACGAAGGCGACTCGCTCGAGATCGGCTTCAATGCGACGTACCTGCTCGAGATCCTCCGCTACATGCCCACCGAGGAGGTGCGATTGACGTTCAAGGCGCCGGAACGCGCCGCGACGGTGGAGCCCGTGGGGTGGGATGAGAACGGGAAGTACCTGTGCCTGTTGATGCCGCTGCGACTCGTGGACTGATCCCGACGCGGTAACAGTGGGTGCGACGATGAAGCCCCCGGCGGAGATCCCGCCGGGGGCTTCGATCACATGGGCGCCTGTAAGCCGGGTTCTGTCCGGCCGTGAGGCCGGGACGATCATTTCTCTTGGCACGCGATCGCTCGCGTGCTCCAGCAGCCTACCCGTGGCGTCTTGATCGAGACGGGCCGTCTCTCGCCACCTATTTGGCCTTGCACCGACCGGGGTTTGCCGTGCCGCACCTGTTGCCAGATGCGCGGTGGGCTCTTACCCCGCCGTTTCACCCTTACCGGCGATCTCTCGCCGGCGGTCTGTTCTCTGTGGCACTGTCCGTCGCGCGACATCCGGAGACGGCGCGCGCCCAGGCGTTACCTGGCGATCTGCCCTGTGGTGCCCGGACTTTCCTCGGTGGGACGAGCCCACCGCGACCGTCCGGCGCCCATGCGCTGAGGGAACAGATGCGGCGGCCCTACGCGCCGCGCAAGCATCGTATCATTATTTAGTAATTAGTGGTCACTATTATACGAAATCAAACTCCGCACGAAGAACGAGATCACTTCCGCGCGATACCACGCATTGCATTGCGCGGCCGTGACGCCACGGTGACGGCGCCGCATAGCGTCGATCCGCATCGCTCACCCTCTCAGGACGTCCCCATGCCGCTTCCGAACGTGCGCCGGCCCGTCGGCACCGTCGCCACCGGTGCTCCATCCCCTCCGAACGCGCACGCGTGGATGCCGCGGGCGATGGTCTTTACCACGCCGTCCACCGCCAAAGCGTCGATGAGGTGCTCCACGACCTCCGCACCCAGGATGTCGGCGCCGTCCTCGTCTCGGTCGCGCGCTGTGATCCCGCCGCCTGCACGCATATCGCACAGCTCGTGCGCGAATTCCCGCGCGTGCCCGCCATCGCGCTGCTCTCGCGCATCGAACCGGCGACCGCGCAGGCAGTCCTCACGCTCGGCCAGTGCGGGGTGCGCGATCTCGTGGATGTACGTGAAGGACTCGGGTGGCACGATCTGCGAAAGGTCCTGGCGAACGGCCAAGGCGATGACATTAAACGGCTCGCGCTCGGCCTGCTCTCCCTCGACCTGCTCGGCGTGCCCGATGATTGTTGGCGGTTCTTCGAGGCATTGTTCCGGCCGGCGGCCACGTGCTCCACCGTGCGCGGGCTCTCACGGCAACTGGACGTGCTGCCCAGCACGTTGATGAGCCGCTTCTTTCGCGTACAGTTGCCGCCGCCGAAACGATACCTGGCCTATTCGCGCCTCACGCATGCTGCGCGCGCCTTCGAGAACCCCGGACTATCGATCGCGAACGTCGCCAATCATCTCGAATATTCGTCGCCGCAGAGCTTCGGTCGCCACGTGCGCACCCTGCTCGGCATGACCGCGCTCGACTTCCGCTCGCGGTATGATGGCGAGGGCATGCTGCAACGGTTTCGTGAGGAGCTCGTGCTGCCCTACCTTGGCATCCTGCGGCGTTTCTATCCGCTGTCCAAGGGCTCGCGTTGGTCGGGCGTGCTGCGCGGTCTGGAGTGATCCTGGGCGCGCGTTATTGCTCGAGAGGCGGCAGCATTCCGACGATGTCACTCAACCGCGCCAGCGCGCGCACGGCCATGCCGTCACGCTCGAGCGTCTCGCGGCCGCCTTCCTCGCGGTCGCATACGGCGAGCACACCCAACACGATGCCGCCCGCGGCGCGCACCGCCTCCGCGGCGCGTTGCGCCGATCCGCCCGTCGTGATCACGTCCTCGACGACGACCACGCGGTCACCCGCCAAGAACGGACCTTCGATGAGCTTCCCGGTGCCGTGTTGCTTCGCTTCCTTTCGCACCGTGAACGCGCGCAGCGGCGGCCCATCGAGTGCGCTCGCGTAGCTGATCGCGTAGGCGACCGGATCCGCGCCGAGCGTCAGGCCGCCCACCGACTGCGCATCCCATCCAGCGTCCCGAATGGTGCGCAGTGCGAGCGGCCCGATGAGCGAGAGGCCTTCGGGGCTCATGGTCGTCAGCCGGCAGTCCACGTACAGGGTGGATTCGCGCCCTGATGCCAGTGTGAAGCGACCGCGGCGCGTCGAGCGTTCGGCGAGCAGCCGAACGAGCCGCTCCGTCTCGGTGGTCAGGGCTGCTCTCCGCGGCGCATCATCGACTTCATGCGCGCGAGCAATCCGCCGGCTTGCGGCGCCGCAGGCGTCTCGACCGCGGTCTTGAGCGCCGCGGCGAACGCCAATGCGTCCGCGTACCGGTCCGCCGGATTGCGAGACAGCCCTTTCATGATCACCGCTTCCACGCCCGGGTCGATCGAAAGTCCCTTCTTCGCCGCGCCGAGCGCGATGGGCGGCTGAGAGAGCAACTGTGTGAAGAGCTCGCGCTGGGAGCGACCCGAGTAGGGGAGGCAGCCGGACAGCAGATAGTACGCGATCGTCGCGAGGCTATACTGATCGGCGGATGCCGTCACCAACTGGCCGGAAAGTGCTTCCGGCGCCACGTACATGAGCGTGCCGACGAAGAATCCGGCGCGTGTGAGCCGCTCCTCGGGCGCGGTGTCGGCTTGGGCGGCGATCCCGAAATCCAGCAGCTTGACCAGCTTCGCTTCCGGATCGTACATCACGTTCTCGGGTTTCAGGTCGCGATGGATGATGCCGGTGAGATGCGCGGCGTGCACCGCATCCGCGATCTGCCCGATGATGAGTGCCGTCTCTTCGGGACTCAGCGGAACCTTGCGTTTCGCGTACTTTTCGAGGAGTTCTCCGGGCGCCCATTCGATCGCGATGAAGTGCACACCGGGACGCGCTTCGCCGATATCGATCGTGCGTACGACATTCGGGTGCGTCACGCGCGTCCCGTAGGTCGCTTCGCGGAGGAACCGCGCGACCGCAGTCTTGTCGTTGCGCAGTTTCTCTCGGAGGACCTTCACCGCGACGGTGCCGTGCTGCGGATGCTCGGAGCGATAGACGACTGCGGTGCCGCCTTCACCGACCATTTCCTGCAACGTGTAACCGGCGAGCGATGAGCCGGAAAGATTCTCGGGAGTCACACGGGCGAAGTTAGTGGTCACGGCGGGGCGGAGCAAGCGCAGTGCAACCTTCGCGCGCGGAACGGGTAGAGTCTCGAGCAGTGGATCATCATGTTCTCGGGAGCGAATAGAACCATGGCGAAACGGTCGGTCATCTCGCGACAGACGCTCAGCATGCTCTTTCCATGCGCGGTCGCGATCGCACTCGCCGCGGCATGCGCGGGCGCGCCGCCATTCTCCGAACCCGCGGCGCCGGCCCCTGCGCCCGGCACGCCCACGAGTGCGCCGGCGAGCGCGCCGGCGGCGAAGGCGACGCCGCCCGGCGCACCCGTCACCGGCGATGGCTTCGGCCCCTACCGCACCGCCGGGATGCTGGTGCAAGCGCAGCCGATCCCCTTCGTGGGCTCGGTGCACTATTTCGCAGGTGCCACCGCCGACAGCACGCTCGCGCTCGTCGCGGTCTCCATGGCGAATCGGTCCCTCATGTTCACGGCGGAAGGGACCAAGGGCGATCATGCGGCATTCAGCGTCGGGATCGTGGTGCGCGACAGCACGCACGTCGTGTCGCACACGGAGGACCAGCAGACGATCGCCGTGCAGACGTTCAAAGAGACGATGCGGGGTGACGAAACGATCGTGTTCCAGCGCTACATCGTGATCCCTCCGGGCGCGTATCAGCTCGCGCTCACGATCACGGACCGCGCCACTAACAACGCCTCGGCCGTGCAGGCGAGCATCAGCGTGCCCACGCTCGGGGCAGGCGCACTCTCGTCGCCCACCACGGTGTTCAGCGCGACCGCGCGCGCACGGCGCGATACGCTCCCGGATGTGATCGCCAACCCGCGTTCGACGCTCGTTTTTGGGCGCGATTCGGTTGCCCCCATCTACCTCGAAGCGTATGATCTCGCCCCGGGCTCGCGTCTGGCGATTAGTGTCGAGAACCAGGACCACAGCGTGCTGCTCACGGATACGGTCACGCTCACGCGTCACCAGCCGGTAGCCGCCGCGGAGTTCGACCTGCCGATGCCTCGCCTCGGACTCGGCCGGCGTACGCTAGTGGCCATGGTGGTCGGTGCGCGCGACACGCTGCGCTCGCCGCTTTTCATCACGGTCGGCGACGGCATCGGCATCGTAAGCTTCGACGAACTGCTCAGCTACCTCCGCTACTTCGCGACCCCGGAACGGCTGCAGACGCTCCGCGCGACGCCGCCGGCACAGCGCGGTGCGGCATGGTACGCCTTCTGGAAGGAGACGGACCCGAATCCGGCCACCGCGGACAATGAGGCGCTGCTCGATTATTTCGATCGCATTCAATCCGCGAATCGCCAGTTCAAGGAGCCCGGCGAGCCCGGCTGGCTCACGGACCGCGGCAAGGTCTATATCACGCTCGGCGAACCGGATCAGGTGATGGGTTCGAACGGAAAGGGGCTGACGCCGACTGGGCGGAGCCAGTATTGGGCATATTCGCGCCACGGCATTCGACTCGAGTTCGTCGATCAGACGGGATACGGCCGGTGGCGGCTCACGCAGCGCAGTGAAGCCGAGTTCGAGCAGGTGGCGGGACAGGAGATGGTGCACTGATCGTCCGCGCAGCACCGGCAGTGAGCGGTCCTGGGCGCGCTCCCATTATCTTGTGGGAGCGCGTTTCCGTTCCCCGGGCATCGAATCGCGGCCCATCTCGACGCTGAGCCTCTGTGATGCAGCTACCTTCCTCGCCCCGGCTCTTCCTCATCGACGGGTACGCGCTGATCTATCGCGCGTTCTTCGCGCTCATCGCCCGGCCGCTCAAGACGAGCCGCGGCGAGAACACCTCCGCGAGCTGGGGGATCGTCAATTTCCTTCGCCGGCTCCAAACGACGCACCGGCCGGAATACATCGCGTGGGTGCACGACGCCGGCCTCTCGTTCCGTCACGAGCGGTACCCAGCGTACAAGGCCACGCGCGAGAAACTGACCGATGAGCTGCAAGCGGATTTCGATACCAGCCTCAAGCGGATCGTCGCGCTGCTCGATGCGTTCAATATCCAGGTCGTGACGGTCGAGGGCTACGAGGCCGACGACGTGATCGGCACGCTCGCATCGCTCGCCCAGGCGTCGTCGCTCAACTCGGTGATCGTCTCGGGCGACAAGGATTTCCAGCAGCTCGTCGCGCCCGATGTCTGGCTGCTGAACCCCGGACGCGGCGGACCCGCGGCGGTGGACGAGCATTGGGTCGGCATGGAGAACGCGAGCGAACGCCTCGGCGTGCCGCCCGAGCGCGTCATCGATTATCTCGCGCTGGTGGGCGACACGTCGGACAACGTGCCGGGCGTGAAGGGGATCGGCGAGAAGACCGCGGTGGAACTGATCACGAAGTACGGCGGCCTCGACGAGATCCTCGCGAACGCCGCGAGCATCACCAACAAGCGGCCGCGCGAAGCATTGCTCGCGCGCGAAGCCGAGGCGCGGCTCTCGAAGGAACTCGTGACCATCCGGCGCGACGTGCCGGTGTCGCTCACGCTCGACAAGTTCAAGGCGCGGGATGCCGATCATGAACGGCTGCGCGCGATGTTCGTCGAGCTCGAATTCCATTCGCTCGCGAAGGAGCATGCGGCGAAAGGGCAGGCCGCGAAGGAGGAAGCGCTCCCGGAGCCGGCGGCGAAGGTGTCGACATTCAAGACCGTCGATTCGCCGGCCGCCGTTCGCGAAGTGGTCGCACGCGCACGTGCTGCGCCGTTCATCTCGATCGACACCGAGACCATCGTCGCAGCCGATAGCCCGATCGATGTCGACCCGATGCGCTCATCGCTCATCGGCATCTCGATGGCCGTCGCTCCGGGAGAGGCGTACTACTTCCCGTTCGGTCACCGCACTCGCACCATCGCGGCCCAGGGGGAGCTCATGCCGGTGGAGACGGCGCCGGCCATCGATAAGGCGAACCTGCCGCCGCTCGCCTCACCAGCGCTCGCCCCGCTGCGTGAACTGCTCGAGGATCCCGCCGTCCGGAAAACGGCGCAGAACGGGAAATACGATCTGCTCGTTCTGCGGCGCGCGGGGGTGCCGCTGCGCGGCCTCGACTTCGATACGATGCTCGCGAGTTACGTGCTCGATCCCGGCCGTCGCTCGCACGGGCTCGACATGCTCGCACTCGAATTCCTCGAGCGGCGCACCACGTCGTACCAGGAACTCACCGGCAAGGGGCGGGACGCGATCACCTTCGATCTGGTGCCGATCGAGGCCGCGCGGGAATACTCCGGCGAGGATGCCGACGTCACGCTCCAGCTCCGTCAGAAATTCGAGCCGCTCGTCGAGTCGCTGGGCGTCGGGAAACTGCTGCGCGAGATCGAGGTCCCGCTTGATCGACGTGCTGGCCGACATGGAGTGGACCGGGATCCGCATCGATCGCGCCTGGTTCGCGAAACTCAAGGAGCGATTCCAGGCAGACCGGCAGAAGGTCGAGCAGCAGATCTACGCGGCCGCGGGCAGCGAGTTCAACATCAACTCGAACGCGCAGCTGCGGACCGTGCTGTTCGAAACGCTCCAGCTCCCCATTCTCAAGAAGACGCCCACCGGCCCGTCGACCGACGCGTCCGTACTGCAGGAATTGGCCGATCAGGGCCACGCGTTCCCGCAGTTGCTCATGGAGTATCGTGAGCTCGCGAAGCTCGAGAGCACATACCTCGATTCGCTGCCCGCGTTGGTGAATCCGGAAACGGGCCGGCTGCACACGAACTTCAATCAGACCGTCGCGAGCACCGGCCGCCTGTCATCCACGGATCCCAATCTCCAGAACATTCCGATTCGCGAGAGCTCGGCCGCGATATCCGCCGCGGCTTCGTGCCGGAAGAGGGGTGGCGATTCATCGCGGCGGACTATTCGCAGATCGAATTGCGACTGCTGGCCCATATCTCCCGCGACGAAGCGTTCGTGCAGGCGTTCCTCGCCGGCGGCGACATCCACCGGCAGACCGCCGCGCTGATCTTCGCGGTGCCGCTCGCCGATGTGACCTCCGAGATGCGAGCCCGCGCGAAGACCATCAACTTCGCGACCATCTATGGGCAGGGAGCCCACGCACTGTCGCGCCAGCTCAAAGTGGAGCACGCCGAGGCGAAGCGGTTCATCGATGAGTATTTCACGCGATTCTCTGGCGTCCGCGCGTTCCTGACGGCGATCGTCGAATCGGCGCGCGACAAAGGGTACGTCGAAACGCTGTTCGGACGCCGCCGCTACATCCCGGAATTGAAGGATTCCAACTTCAACACGCGCGCATTCGGCGAACGCACGGCGGCGAATTCCGTGATCCAGGGATCGGCGGCGGACCTGATCAAGATCGCGATGATCCGCGTGCACCGGCGGTTGCGCGAAGAGAAACTGCGCGCGCGACTCCTGCTCCAAGTGCACGACGAGTTGGTGTTGGAGGCACCGCCTGAAGAATTGGCAGCGGCCGGATCGCTCGTGAAACACGAGATGGAGAACGCGGCGGCGCTGTCGGTCCCATTGGTGGTGGACCTGGGCGAAGGCGTCAACTGGATGGACGCGAAGAGCTGAGGTGCGCGAACATCGCCATCGAGCAACGCTTCAGTCTTCGTTCGGCTTGGCCACGGTGGAACGGCCTGGATGTTGCTTCTCATCACTCTGCGGCGTTAGCATCTTTACCATGGGTCAGTCGGAATTGTCCGCCTGACCATCTCTAATTCTCGCCATTCGATGCCACTTCGCGCTCGGCCCGGATTCTCCCTGTTCGAGCTCTTCACCGTGCTCGTGATCGTGGGCATCCTGACCGCGCTCGCCGTGCCGCGCATTCATATGTATAAGCACCGCTTCTATGTAGCGACCATGGTCTCGGACCTGCATAATCTCGCCGTGACCGAGGAGTCGTACTTCGGAGCCTCCGATTTCTATACGAACGACATCACTGCGTTGAAGTTCGTGCCCACCGCCGCCGTCTCGATCACGTTCGTGGAGGCCGACAGCACCGGGTGGTCGGCGAAGGCAAATTACGTGAATGACACGACTGTTTGCGCGGTGTACTACGGCAGTGCAGCGATCCTTCCGCCAGCCACGGCGAAATCCATCATCGGCTGCCAGTAGCAGCCTGGACGGCCTCGCCAGCGGATTGCACTCTGCGGCGACTGTGGCATTTCAAGCGGTCAGAATTACCGAGCGACCGCCCATAAAGTCCGTAATTCCTTATACCACAATACATTGGCTGTTCTTTTTGGTGGGGACTCGCTATTGCACTTATGCACAGTAGCAGTGAACCCAGACCAAAAGTAACCACCAATGAATCGCTCCCCCCGGATCGGCTTCACTCTCGTGGAATTGATGGTAGTGGTCGTCGTCCTGGGCGTTCTGGTGGCGATCGCGATCCCGAAATTTTCGAACACGAAAGGGAAAGCGATCGATGCGTCCATGATCTCCGACTTGCGGAACCTCGCATCAGCGGAGGAAGGGTTCTACTACTCGAACTCGGCGTACACGACGAGCGTGCCGAGCCTGAACTATCTCTCTTCGCCTGGCATTTCGATCGCGATCCCCGAAGCGACTGCCGGCGGATGGTCGGCGGTCGCCTCCAGCCCAGCGGCGGGCGCGATCACTTGCGCCGTCTTCTTCGGCACGGCGGCTCCGGTCGCACCCGCGACGGTCGAGGGACAGATCGCCTGCGGCTGATTCAACGCTCGCTTTGAGCGACCGGCCCTACCGTGAGTTCGACCGGCGGCGCAATGGGATGATCTTCGCGATGGAAGGCGGACTCTGGTTGCATCGCCATGTGTATCGCGAACACGCGATGGCCCATCTCGTCTCGACCGATCGCGAACGATTGATCGCTTACGGCCGCTCGGTGGGACTGCCGGTCGAGCGACTTCAGTACAAACCACTTCGCGACCCGCGCACAGGCGAGCGGCGCGACGCATGGCACTGGGATCTGGTCGGCGCGTTCCTTCCGCCGAGCTGAAAGGTCAGCGCTCACCGAGCGCCTGCGGTGCCGCGAGACGGCCGCCCATGCCGGCCAGCGCGATGAGCGTCACCAGATATGGGAGCGCGAGAAAGAGCTGATACGGGAGCGCCAGGCCCATTGCCTGCAACGCGAACTGCAGCGCACTCGCCGCGCCGAAGAAGATCGACGCGATCGCGACGCCCGCAGGATGCCATCGCCCGAGCACGACGATCGCGATGGCGATGAAACCGCGCCCTGCCGACATTCCCTCCGCGAAGGTGCCGGCCTGCGCCAGCACCAGCGTGGCGCCGCTCGCCCCGCCGAGGACGCCGCCGAACATGAGCGCCTGCCACTTCACCTTTCGTTGAGAGATGCCCGCGACGACGGCGCTTGCCGGGCGCTCGCCTACGGCGCGGAGCGCCAATCCGTGATGCGTGCGGAACATCCACCACGTGACCGCGGGTACGAGCGCATAGAGCGCGTAGGTGATCCAGGGCTGGTCGAAGAGCGCCGGACCGACAAGCGGAATGCGCGACAGCAGCGGAACGGCGAGCGCGGAGCTCGTCGGGATCGAGAGCGCGGCGCCCGACGTGCCGTATAGATCACGGTACAGCGCGCCGGTGAGCCCGAGCGCGAGAAGGTTCACCGCAGTGCCGGTAATGATCTGATCGCAACGGAGTTCGATGGCGAAGATGCCGAAGATGAGCGCGATGCACGCGCCGCTCGCGCTACCCGCGACGAATCCGGTGGTCACGCCGCCGGCGGTCGCGCCGACGAGCGCGCCGAATGCGCCGCCCAGGATCACGCCCTCGAGACCGATGTTGATGAGACCGCTGCGCTCGACCACGCACTCGCCTACCGCCGCGAGCGCGAGTGGCGTGGCCATGCGGATCGTCGCCGGAAGGAATGCTTGGAGGAAGGCGGCGAGCATGGCCATCATGCCGATGAGGTGACGTCGGCCCGCGGGCGACGCGCGAAGAACGCGGCCGGTGAGCCGAATCGGCCGGAGGAACCGGCCAGCGCGAGAAGGATCAACGCGCCCTCCACGATCGAGACGGTCACCGCCGGGATCCCGGCCTCGCGTTGCATGGCGAGCGCGCCCGACTCGAGCGCGCCGAAGAGCACGGCCGTGAACACGACGGCGATCGGATTCAATCGTGCGAGAAGCGCGACGGCGATGGCGGTGAATCCATAGCCTGGCGAGAGATTCTCGTACAGCGCGAACGTGACCCCCGTGAGTTCTACCGCGCCGGCGAGACCGGCGAGCGCTCCGCTCGCGAGGAATGCGCGTGCCCGTGTGTTCGCGACATCGATGCCGCCCGCGCTCGCGGCGGCGTCGGGATTCTGACCGACCGCGCGTACACGGAAACCGGCGGCCGATCGATCGAGCGCCCACCAGAGCGCCGGCGCGGCCAGCAACGCGATGGCGAGGCCCCAATGCAGTCGCGATCCAGCGACGAGTCGCGGGATCCGCGCGATCGCATCGATATTCGCCGATTGCGGATAGATGCCTGTCGGCTCCTGCAACGGTCCGCGCACGAGATATCCGACGAGGTAGATCGCGATGAAATTCAGCATGATGGTGCTGATGACCTCGAGCACGCCGTACCGTTGGCGCAAGAACGCGGCGGCGCCTGCCCACAGCGCACCGGCCGCGGCGCCGGCAAGAAGGGCGACGGGCAACGCCGCAACACCCAAGACGTGCGTTCCCTGGAGCGCGACGATCGCCGCCGCCGTCGCACCGACGAGCAGTTGCCCTTCGGCGCCGATGTTCCAGACGCCGGCCCGGAACGCAAGCGTCACGCCCAGTCCGGCGAGCAAGAGCGGCGTGGCGCGGACTAGCGTCGCCGATGTGAGCGCATAGGCGCTGCCGAAAGATCCCGTCCAGAGCGCGGCGAGTGCCGGCGCGACGGCATGTCCACCGGCTGCCACCACGAGCGCGAGGACGATCGCGGTGACGACCACCGCCAACGCCGCGGACAGAGCAACAGCTATCGCTCGCTGCGCGATCGTTCGCAGCGCGCCGCCGCTCATCGCCGTCCCGAAGCGAGTCGCTGCGCTTCGGGAAGTCCGCGAAGCCGCCACATCGCGACACAACCGAGCGCGGGTCCGATCGCAAGCGGCATGAACGCGTACGTCCATCCCCACTGCGCGACCCAGAGCGGCACCAGCCGGATGCTCATGATCGTGAGCAAGAAACCGAGCGACGTCTGGAGCGTGAGTGCCGTGCCCGTGTACTCAGGTGGCACCAGTTCCGTGATGCACGTGGAGAATTGCGCGGAATCGGCGATCACGCTCGCGCCCCATACGAGCGTGATCACGAGGAGCACGCTGAACGGCGCACCCGCGGACGGTCCGATGACGAGCGCGCAGATCCCGCTAATCGCCATCGCGCCGATCGTGAGCGCCGTGCGCCCACTCCGGTCCGCGACCCATCCGCCTGCGACGCATCCTGCCGCGCCGGCGGCGAGCGTAGCGAACGCGATGAGGGCGGGGAGCGCGGGCGAGAAACCGCGCGCGATCGCGATCGCGGCCCAGAACGCTGCGATCCAGCTCCACATCGCATAGAGCTCCCACATGTGCCCGAGATAACCGGCCGTCGAGAGTATCACGCCGCGGTCCCGGACGATGCGCGCGAAGGCGGCCCGATCGAGCGGCGACGATGGGGCCTCATACGGTCCGGACCGCACTGCCAAAGCGAACACCACTGCGGCGACGAGTGCCGACGCAGCGGCGGCGAACAACACCGTGCGCCATTCGTCCTGCGGAACCAGGACGCGCAGCAGATGCGGAGTCGCCGACCCGATCGAGAGCGCGCCGACGAGCACGCCGACAGCGAGTCCCCGCCCTTCGCGCCACCATCCCGCCACGATCTTCATCGCTGGCGGGTAGACGCCCGCGAGCGCGATGCCGGTGATCACGCGCCAGACGATGGCCGCGCCAGACGAATGCACGCAGCACGCGATCGCCCCTGTGCTCGCCGCGGCCAGCGCCGAGCTCCATGCGGCGAGACGCCGCGCACTCCAGCGGTCGCTCAACATCGCGGCGGCACTCAAGAGCGTCCCGGCGACGAACCCAAGCTGGACCGCCATTGTGAGCCATGCCGTTGTGGCGCCGGACAGTCCCCACTCCGCGACCATTGCCGGCGCGACTGCGGTCGTGCTGAACCACGGCGCGAGTCCGAGTACGACGGCGGCGGATGTCACTGCGAGTTGCCGGGCAGCGAGCGGTGGGCGCGCGGTCACGCGGTGCCTCCGAGCATGCTGAGCGCGATCGCCGCCCGGTCCAGCGGGACTTCTCGCGCGGTCCCGGCGTGGAGCACGATCACGCGGTCCGCGAGTTCGAGTACTTCATCCAGATCGCTCGAATACATCACCACCGCCGCGCCGGCATCGCGCCGGTCGAGCAGGTGCCGATGCATTGCGGCCGTGGCGGCGACATCCAGCCCGCGCGTTGGATTCTCCGCCACGATGGCGGCTGGCTCGTCCGCGAGTTCGCGCGCGAGTACCAACCGCTGCTGATTCCCGCCCGAAAGTTCGCGCGCGATCGCCGCGGCGCGCGCGGGTCGCACATTGAAGCGCTCGCAAAGCTGCGTGGTGCGGTCCCGGATGGCGCGCCACGGCATGACGCCCCGCGCCACGCCGGCTCCGCGCAGCGCGACATTCTCCATCAATGAGAAATCCATGACGAGCGCGTCACGCTGCCGGTCCTCCGGAATGAAGCCGACAGCACCGGGGCGCTCCACCTGGCCGGCATCGGCCACACGTCTCCCCGCGAGTATGCGGAGCAGCTCGTGCTGCCCCGCACCCTCCACGCCGGCGAGTCCAAGCACCTCGCCGCCCCGCACCTCGAGCGAAACACCGCGCAGACTGACGGCGCCTCGCGCATCGCGCGCTCGCACATCGCGTGCGGCGAGTACGATCGCACCGGGTGTCGCTCGAGCGCGGGCGCCGGCATCCACGAGCTCGCCGACGGTGAGTCGCGCGAGAGCGCGTTCGTCGGTCTCGGCGGGCCGGCCGGTCCATACGCTGTGGCCCCTTCGCAGCACCGTGATCGCGTCGGCTGCCTCGAGCGCCTCGCGCAGCTTGTGCGTGATGAGCACCACCGAGCCTCCACCGGCTGTGAACTTGCGCAGCACACGCAGCAACTCCGCCGCTTCCACCGGCGCGAGGACCGCCGTCGGCTCATCGAGCACGAGCAAGCGCGCGCCGCGCGCCAGTGCCTTCACGATCTCGAGCCGCTGCTGTGCGCCAACGGGCAGATCGCGCGCCATCGCGTCGGGGTCGAGAACGAGCCCGGTCTCCTCGCCGATCCGGCGGACGGTCGCTGCGGCATTGGCACGGCGATATCGGCCGCTGCCGCCGAGCGCGACGTTCTCCGCCACGGTCATCGCGGGTACGATCGTGAAATGTTGGTGCACCATGCCGATGCCGCGCGCGATCGAATCGAGAGGGGAACGCGGAACGAGGGCGCGACCATCCACGGCGATGCTGCCGGCGTCGGGCCGGATCAGGCCGAACGCGATCCGCATCAGAGTGGTCTTGCCCGCGCCATTCTCGCCGAGCAACGCATGGAGCGATCCGGGCCGCACCGCGAGCGACGCGTCGTCGAGCGCCTGCACCTCG
Source organism: uncultured Gemmatimonadaceae bacterium (assembly GCA_963716745.1). GTDB lineage: Bacteria > Gemmatimonadota > Gemmatimonadetes > Gemmatimonadales > Gemmatimonadaceae > DATKOH01. The sequence continues at coordinate 1,906,939 of OY970320.1, read as the reverse complement.
CCGAATCGCTTCGCGATCCGCTCGAGCGTCAGCGCCGACGCATTGCTCACAATCCGGTGGGCGCGTCCAGGAAGGACCACTCCAGTCCGAAATGCGCGGCGGCATGTTCCGCGATGGCGCGCACGCCGAGCACCTCGGTGGCGTAGTGGCCGGCGTAAACGACCGCGATGCCGAGCTCGTCGGCGTCCACCGCGCTGTGGTGTGGTCCTTCACCGACGATGAGCGTGTCGATCTCGCGCGCGGCGCACTCCTGCAGCGTGTCACTTCCCGCGCCTGCGCCGGAACAGATCGCCCAGTGCCGGGTGGTCCGGCCGCTGGATATCCCGGCCGTGCGAACGACCGTCGCGTACCTCGCCGCGAATTCTGTGGCGCGGCGCACGAGTTCGCTGGTCGGCAGATCACAGCGTCCCGCGACACCGATATCGATCGTCTCGTAGCGCGCGAACTTCTCCGAGGGCTCGAGCCCGAGTGCGCGCGCGAGCAGGGCATTGTTCCCGAAATCGGGATGCGCATCGAGCGGCAGATGCGACGAGTACACGCCGATCCGTTCGCGGAGCAGCGCGCGCATGCGCCGGAAGAATGGACCACGGAGCGGCTGCACGCCGCCCCAGAAGAGCCCGTGATGCACGATGAGCAGCTGCGCGCCTGCTGCGCGCGCCATCTCGATGGTGCGCTCACGCGCATCGACCGCCGCCGCGATGCGGCGAATGTCCGCGTCGGTCTCGACCTGGATCCCGTTCACCGCACCGGAGGAGTCCGGAGTCGTCGCGGTGTGCAAGATGGTGTCAAGGAATTCCGCGATCTCGTGCAGGGCGGCCATTTCAGTGAGCCACCGTGGTGTCCACGAACTCGAGATGCGGCGGCTTGATCCGGCCGCTCGCGATCCCGGCCTGAGCCGAATCGACCGCCGCACGCGCGGCCGGCGTGATCGCCCCGGCGAGTTTCGGATTGAGCACGAGCGCCACCACCTTCTCGCTCTCACCCAGCCTCAGCACGCCAGCTTTGAACGTCCCATCCTTCACGCTGCGCGCCACGAGCAGGAATGCGTGCGGCAGGTCGATCACCACGCTCGCGATGATGACATCGGGCGCCACGTCGTTCTGGTTGGCGTTGGCGCCGAACACGTACACCCCCTTCGATTCGCGGGCCGCCTGGAATATCCCGAGACCCGCCGCGTCGGCATTCTGGAAGATCACGTCCACGCCGCGGTGGATGAGCGCGAGCGCCTGTTCCTTGGCCGTGCTCGCGTCTTCCCAACTTCCCACGTACGACGTGAGGACCTGGATCGACGGATCCACGGAATGGACGCCCGCTTCGAACGCGAGGAAGCTGCTGCGCACCGGCGGCAACTCGGTGCCACCGATGGCGCCGATCAATTTTTTCTTCGTGATCTTCGCCGCCAGGACTCCAGCGAGATAGGAGGGCTCCTCGAATCCGAATACGATCGGTGCGACGTTCGCCCGAACCTGATTTCCCGAAGTCGTGATGTACACCGTGTGCGGGAAGTCCGGCCCCACGCGCGATGCGGCATCCTGGAATTCGAAGCCGTGTCCGAACACGAGCGAGTAACCCTGCGATCCGTACTGGCGGAAGTTCTCCTCGAAATCCGCCGGCGATGCCGTCTGGATATGACTGATCTGCGCGCCGAGACTGTCATGAATGCGCAGGAGACCTTCATACGCCCCGCCATTCCAAGCGTGATCCGAGATGGGTCCGGGCGTCAGAAGCGCCACGCGAAAATCGCCCTTTCCGGCCGACGGCGGCCGCGCATTGGAGCGACATGCCAACACAACGATGCACATCAGCGTGTGCGTCGCTGTGGAGATGGTGCGGAACTTACGCCGCATCCTGGACATGGCGCCTCACGTTCTCGTTAGGTGGATGAGTGTGGAGAATGTTGAAAGGCGGCCATCCTGCGCAAGCGGGACGGCCGCCTTGGCGGCGAGCGTGAGCGGCGAGCGATGGCTAGCGCACGACCGCCACCGATGCAGGCGATCCGGTTTGGCCGACCGCACCTTCACGCGCGTCGACGATCCGAACATTGCCATTGATCTTCCCACCCTCGATCACGGCGATCGACTTCGTTGTGATGTTGCCGATGATCGTGGAAGTGCCCTGCACCTCCAACCGCTCCGATGCGGTGACGGCGCCCTGCACCTTCCCTCCGATCACGGCTTCACGCGTGCTCACATCGCCGCGCACCTCGCCCTGGCGTCCGATGAGAACCTGCCGGCCGGCGCGCACCGCGCCTTCGACCCTGCCTTCGATGCGGATCACACCATTGGTGTCGATGTCGCCGTCGATCGTGGTGCCGGCCGCGATGATCGAGAGAGAGGTGCCGGCGGAGAGCGGCCCGGAGCGAGTCTGGTCCGGTGCTGAGCTTTCCTTACTGAAGATCGCCATGCGCTGGTCCCTTGGTCACGATCGCGGCGGGATTGACTTGTGTACCGTCGCGAACGATTTCGAAATGCAGGTGCGCGGGGAGCGTACCTGAGCTGTCACCGGAGATTGCGATGATCATTCCCGCAGCGACCTGGTCGCCGTTGCGAACGCGAACCTGAAGCAAATTGCCGTAGAGACTCTCGTACCCAAGCCGGTGCCGTATTCGCACGACGCGCCCATACTGCGCGTCGTCACGTATCTCGACGACTGAACCTGCGCCCGCGGCACTGACCGGTGTGCCGCGAGGCACCGCGATCTCGATGCCCACGGGCTTCGCCTCCGCGTTCGTCGGCTCGATCAGCTGCCCCGCGATGGGCAACGGCCACGCGTTCGGCAAGCCGGCACTGTCTGTCGCGCCCGACGTCGCCGGCGCGGTGGTCCCTGATGCTCCCATCATCTTCTGCACCTGCTGATAACGCCCTTCCGCCTCGGCGAGCGCGCGCTTCAGTGTGTCGAGCTGTTGCGCATCGTGCTCGAGCGCCGAGAGACGACGGGTGAGCACCTGCACCTGCACGGCCTTCCCCGCGAAATAGAGCCAGCTCCCTACCCCGAGCAATACCATGATCACGGCGAGCACCGCACCGATGCGCAGCATCTGAACTTGCCGCACGCTCAAGATGATCATGCGGTTCGCGAGACCGCTCTCGCGCTGCACGTGGATGATCATCGCGCCTGCGTGCGGCGTATAGATGTTGCCGTAGCCGCGCTGGCCCCCGTCCTTCTCCTTCTCCTCGTCCTGCTCGGTCATAGCGCGATACGCCTCGCGCCGAGGATCAGATCGATCAGCCGATCCAGATCCTCCATCGAGTAGTAGGAGATCTCGATCTTTCCGCGACCGGCTGAACTCTCGCTCACGTGCACATCGGTCTGGAAGAATCGCCGCAACTCCTCCTGCGTTTGCTTCACGGCGATGTCGGCGCGCTGTTCGCGTTTCGGCGAACCCTTCTTGATCGCGCGCTGCGCGGTGCTGTCGCCGTCGCGGACTCGGCGCTCGACATCGCGCACCGAGAGTCCCTGCGCGATGACCTCGTGCGCGAGAGCGATGATCCTTCGCTCGTCGTCGAGCGCAAGCAATGCGCGCGCGTGGCCCAGCGTCAGTTGTTTCGCATGAACCAATTTCTGGACAGATGCTGGTAACTGCAATAACCGCAATATGTTAGCTACTGTCGAACGGTCTTTTCCTGTGACTTCGGCGACCTCGGCCTGGGTCAGCGAGAAGTCACGCATCAAGTGACGATAGCCTTCCGCCTCTTCGATGGGATTGAGATCGGCCCGCTGAAGATTCTCGACGAGCGCGAGAGTGAGCAACGCGCGGTCGTCGATCTCCTTGACGACGGCCGGGATCTCCGCCCAGCCCAGCGCGGCGGCGGCGCGCAGGCGCCGCTCCCCTGCTATCAACTCGAATCCGTCGCCGGTTGGCGCGGAACGAACCGCGATCGGGTTCAGCAGTCCGTTCTCCCGCAAACTTGCTTGCAGTTCCGCGAGCTCGTCCGCGTCGAATTCCTTTCGCGGCTGGTATGGATTCGGCCTGATCCGTGCGATCGGTAGATTTCGAAGCGCGCTGCGCTCTTCGGGCGCGATTTCCGCGGTCGCGGCATGACCCGAGAGCAACGCTTCGAGTCCGCGGCCAAGCCTTCGCGGCTTTTCAGGAGTCATCTTATCGGCCCTCAACGAAAGTAAGCCGGCGGCCATTGATGATCGTGGGATGCGCGCTCAAACGCGCGACTCGCTTACGACAGGCTCGGGGCGCGGGCGCTCATCTAATTGCGTCGATTGGGGCTGAGCATGGCGGCGCAACAATTCTCGCGCGATGCCCATGTAGGCCTGCGCACCGACCGAAGCGACGTCATACAGGATGATCGGCTTACCGAAGCTCGGCGCCTCGGCAAGCCTGACGTTCCTCGGCACCATCGTCTCGAATACCTTCGCGCCAAAATATTCACGCGCGTCCGCGGCAACCTGCCGCGAGAGATTCAATCGCGCATCGTACATCGTGAGCACCACGCCATCGATATTGAGCGTCGGATTCACGCTGCGCTGCATCATGTGGACCGTATTCAGGAGCTGCGACAGTCCCTCGAGCGCATAGTATTCGCACTGCAGAGGAATGAGAATCGCATCGGCGGCCGCGAGCATGTTGACTGTGATCAAGCCGAGCGATGGGGGACAGTCGATGAGCACATAGTCATAGCGGTCGAGTACTGGGGCGATGGCCTCGCGCATCGCGAGTTCGCGGCGAGGTCTGTCGACGAGTTCGATCTCGGCGCCCGCGAGATCCGGCGTTGCAGGCGCGACATCGAGGTGTGCGAACTGAATGGATCGCAGGATGATCTTCTCGAGCGGCACTTGGCCGATCAACGCGTCGTAGACCGTGAGCTGGACCCTCTCCCCTTCCAGACCGATGCCGCTCGTCGCATTCCCCTGAGGGTCTCCGTCGATCAACAGCGTGCGTTGTTCCGCGGCGGCGAGGCTAGCCGCGAGATTGACTGCAGTGGTCGTCTTTCCCACCCCGCCCTTCTGGTTCGCTATCGCGATGACTCTGGGCACGTTGCTCCGGAGAAGTGTGCGCCGACCAGGCCGACGAAGGGGGCAATATAGGTGCGTGCTCTTCAGGTAGCTAGAAAATGCGGCATAATAGCCCGGTAGCCACCGCCAATGTTTCACGTGAAACACACATCCGAACTGCACATTCATTGACAAAATCCACAATCATGGCATCATCCAGGCTTATATAGCAACATTAACACGACATTAATGAGCCAATATTGGCACTTTATCGGTATTGAGTGTGTGCATACTTCCAGGATATCCGCCTCAAGTGTTCATGTCGCGCGTGAAGACGCACCGCTGAACGAAGATTCAGTGGAACGCGAGCGAGGATCGCGCGCGCTGGCTAAGTCTAGAAGATTGCAATTTTAGGAGCGAAATGCTACTAAATATCCGCGCCGAGCGTGCGACGACCGCGCGTCACCTCGAGCGCAAGATTCTGCAGATCGCTCGCGCTCACTCCTGAGATCCGGCCGGCCTGCGCCAGCGTGCGTGGGCGCACCTGCGCCAGTTTCTGGCGTGCCTCGATCGCGAGCGATTGCATCTCCTCCATAGGGGAGATCCGGCGCGAGCGCGAGATCGCCCAATCGCCTCATACGATCCGCGAGTACGCGCTCTCGCTCGAAGAACCCCGCGTATTTGAGTTCGAGTTCGACGCTTGCGATCGCATCCGAGGTGAATTCGCGCTCGAGCCCCGCTGCCGCGAATACCGCGCTCAGGGAGATGTGTTGCCGGCGCGCCACTTCTCTCACGCGCATCGCGTGCGGCAGCGGTGTACTGCCGAGCGCTTCGAGGAGTGGCGCCGCCTGCTCCGGCGTGATGCTTCGCTGCGCCGCTTCGTCGCGCACCGCGTCGGCCTCCGCGAGCCGCCGCGCCACCAGGCGCTCCTCGCCGTCGGTGTAGAGATCCAACTCACGCGCCACCGGCGCCAGTCGTGCCAGCGCGTTGTCCTGTCGCACGGTCAGACGGAACTCGGAGCGGGACGTGAACAAACGGTACGGCTCATCCACGCCGCGCATGACGAGATCGTCCACCAATACGCCGATGTACGATGTCTCGCGTCCGAAGACGAGCGGCGCGCGTCCCTGCACCATCAGCGCCGCGTTCAGGCCGGCCACCACACCCTGCCCTGCCGCCTCCTCATAGCCCGTCGTCCCATTGATCTGTCCTGCGAAATACAGACCACGTATCGCCTTCACGGCGAGCGTCGCATCGAGCTGCGTCGGATCGCAATAGTCGTACTCGATGGCATACCCGGCGCGCGTCATCTGAACGCGCTCCAATCCCGGCACCGCGCGGAGCATGTCGATCTGCACGTCCGCGGGCAGGGAAGTGGATAGACCGTTCACATACAACTCACTCGTGTCGTGCCCCTCCGGCTCGAGGAACAACTGATGGCGCGCAACGTCGGGGAACTTGACGATCTTGTCCTCGACGCTGGGGCAGTAGCGCGGACCCCGGCCGGCGATCGCGCCACCATACATCGCGGAACGATGCAGGTTCTCCGAGACGATCTGCTTCACCTCCGCGCCGGCGAATGTGATCCAGCAGCGCATCTGCTCGGGATGGCGCGTTCGGCCCTCAGCACGACGCGCATCCGGCCAGAAATGCGACCAGGAATAGTCGAACTCCTCTATCTCGCTCGGCTGGACTTGGAGCTTGGCAAGATCGGCCGAACGTCCGTCGATGCGCGGCGGCGTACCGGTCTTGAATCGCGCGTGCGTGATGCCGATGTCGTCAAGCTGTTCGGCCAGGTGCGTCGAGGGCGCGTCGCCCGCTCTTCCTCCGGGCACTTGAGTGTCGGTCCCAATATGGATCCGCCCGCGAAGGAAGGTGCCGGTCGTCAGGATCACCGCTCGCGCGCCGAACCGCCGCCCCTCCAGCGTTTCGATGCCCAGCACCTGATTGCCGCGCTCGTCGATGATCAAGCGCGCGACGGTCGCTTGCACGGTGTGCACGCGCGCGTGCTGCTCCAGGAGCGATCGTACAGCGCGCCGATACAATCCTCGATCGCACTGTGCTCGCGGCGCCCACACCGCGGGGCCCTTGCTTCGATTCAGCATTCGGAACTGCAACGCCGCCAGATCGGTGGCGCGTGACATCAGGCCGCCCAGCGCATTGATCTCTCGGGCAACGGTCCCCTTGGCGATGCCACCGATCGCCGGATTACACGACATCTGCCCGATCGTCTCGAGCGCCGCGGTCACCAGCACCACGCGAGCACCCAAGCGGGCGGCGGCCGTCGCCGCCTCGGTGCCGGCATGGCCTCCGCCGACCACGATCACATCGGCGGTCAACTCGACGTCACGGGGCAGGGAATCGGACATTCTCGAAGAATGCCCCCGACGGCGCTCTCAGCGAAAGGGCATCGGGTGGACAATCGCCCGCGCGCTCGGCAAACTGGAGCCATGGCACTCGACATCCACCACGACACGCCGACAATACTCGTTCGACGCGAGGCCTGGGAGCGTTCCGGCCTCACGCGTGCCGCGATCGACGAACTCTTCAATCTCACGCCCGACGAGTTCCGGGTCGAAGGCGGGATCATCGCGATCGGACCGATCTTTGACGATGCGAATTTGGAACTGCTCGTGAGCGCGCTCGAAAAGGCCGGACTCGTCTATTTCGAAGAATTCTTCGAGCTATCGGGGAATTGGCCGGGCTGGCTTTCGCTCTTCGCGCAGGGCGGCTGAACGACTGCCCGAGTGCCCGCGCTACGACGGCAGCTCGAGCTGTTCCGCGATGGTGCTCCAGCGCTCCACATGCGCGATGCCATCCTCGATGCGCTCGATCACGACCTCCACTCCCGCGTCGATCATGCCGCCATCGAGGCTCCGCGCCTCGGCGCGGCGCACCACGTCACCCGCGGTGTACTCGATCTCCCCGGTGCCGCGATCCACGGCTCTCGTCACGCGCGCGAAATGTCCTTGCAGATCGTAGCGCGGATCCTTCACCTCGCGTGACGCGCTCGGCACGGCCCACCCTGCGATGACGCCGACCATGCCGGCTGCCGCCGCACACGCGCTCGCCGCGGCGATCGCGAGGATCGCCGCGGGGTTGAGCGCGGTATAGCGGAACAATGGGTATCCGACCACGCCGAACACCGTCGCGAATGCGGCGAAGATCGGCAGATTCAGGTACCGGACGCGAACGCTGTATCGCTCGCGCTGATCGATGCCTCCGACCATGCTGATGACGCCGGCGACGAGCCCCGCGAGCAGAAAGCCGAGCGTCACGTAGAGCATGCTATTTCGACGCAGGCAGCTCGAGGTACTTTCGGAACCACGCGATCGTCGCCGGCCACGCGGTCTGCGCCGCCGCCATGTTCGCCCCGTTCATGCCCATCTGATCGCGCAGGAACCCGTGACCCGCGCCGGCGAAAATGGTCGGCTGGTACGTGCGACCAAGCGCCTTCAGTGTGCTGTCCGTCGCGGGGACCATTGAAGTGATGCGGTTGTCCATACCACCATACAGGCCGAGCACCGGCGCGTGCACCTTCTTGATCCATGAAGAGTCGGGCGACACGCCATAGTACACGACCGAGGCGAGCACGCTCGGCGACGCGGCAGCATTGAGGAACGAGACGCCGCCGCCCCAGCAGAATCCGACGATGCCGTAGCGGGGCAGCGCCGAGGGAAGGTGCATCGCGTAGGTCGCGACGGCGATCAGATCGCGCTGCACATCCTCCGGCTTGAGCATCGCGATGAGCTTCCTCGCGGAATCCACCGTGACGCTGTCCGGTCCACCGGGGATCTTCTTGCCCGTGAGGAGGTCGGGCGCGATGGCGATGAACCCATTGGCCGCGAACTGATCGCCGACGCCGCGGACCCACGTGGACATGCCGAAGATCTCGTGCACCACCACGACGACTGGCGCTTTCGTGCTGCGCTGCGGATAGAAGATCCACGCGCCGATCGAATCGGCGCCGCCAACGGAGATCATCACATACTCGCGATGCCGTGGCGATGCCGCGAGCCGCACGGCAGCGCCAGCCGCGTCCGCGGGCAGCATGCTGTCCGCCGGAGCGGCGGGCACCGCGGTCGCGACGGCGTGATCATGGTGCATGTCCGCCGGCATTGCCGCGGATTGTGCGCCCAGTGAGCCGCATGCGATAGCGAGGAATGCGGCACTGAAGAACCGGATACGAAACATGATGTCGCTCCTTGCGAAGTAGTACAGTTATCGAGGCAACCTACCGCGCGAGCGCGCCTCCATCAACGCGCGCCGCCAAAGCCGCCTCCACGAAATCGAGTGCCCTATGTTCGGCATAGTATCGAAGGCGCCACGGAACCGTGCCACCGACGAATCCCACGTGCCCGCCATGTTGAGGAAACTCGATGCGGAGCGCCGAATTGTCGAGTGCGATGGTGCGGGCGGCATCGAGCACCGCGGCGGGCAGGAACGGGTCGTCCGCCGCGTTCAGTATCAGGGTCGGCACACGGATCGCATGCAGGAAGCGGATCGAGCTCGACCGCGCGTAATAGTCCGCGGCGTCACGAAAGCCGTGCACTGGCGCAGTCATGACATCGTCGAATTCCCACAGCGTTCGCGCGGCCTCCACCTCAGGCAAGCGAACCTGGCCCGGGAAACGCGCGCTCTTCTCGCGTGCCTTAGCCCGCAGGGTCCTCAGGAAATGCGCGGCGTAGACCCGTGAGAAACCTCGTTCCAGGTACTTGCTCCCTTGAGCGAGGTCGAGTGGCGCGGAGATCGCTGCTGCGCCGGCGACCTGTGCCGGCACGTTCGCGCCACGCTCACCAAGCCACTTGAGCAGCACATTCCCGCCGAGCGAAACACCCGCGAGCATCAATGTTCGATGAGGCTCGGCGGCGACGAGCCGGCTCACCACCAGATCGAGATCACCGGTCTCGCCGGAGTGGTACGAGCGGAGGAGGCGGTTGGGCTCCTCGCCGCACGAGCGGAACACCATGAGATCGGCGGCCCAGCCGCGGCGGTGCGCATCCGCGAAGAACGCTTGCGCATAATGCGAGCGCGGAGTGCCCTCGAGTCCATGCAGGAAGAGCAGGCGCGGGCGATCGGAAGGCGCATCGAGGCGACACAGATCGAGGAAGTCGCCGTCGGGAAGCTCCCAGCGCTCAACGCGCGTCGGCGGCACACTCGTGCGGCGCACGAACTTCCCCCAGAGCGTCTGCGCGTGAGGGTTGCGCAGCCAGAGAGGCGCGCGGAAGCCGTTCGTCACGCCGCCCTCCGGCACTTTCCGCTTTGTTGCCGTGGCGATAGCGTCATGGGATGGAAGTCCAGATCTTCGGCGTGAACAAGAGCGCCGATACTCGCAAAGCACTCCGGTTCTTCGCCGAGCGCCGGGTGAAGACTCACTATGTTGATCTGAACAAGCGCGCGGCAGCGCTGGGCGAACTGCGGCGATTCGCGCAGAAATTCGGCCTGACGGCGATGATCGACAAAGAGGCGCGCCGGTATCAGGATCTCGGCTTGCAGCATTCCCGCTATTCGGACGATCATTGGTTGGAACTGCTCGCCGAAGAGCCGGGTCTGCTCAAACTCCCGCTTGTGAGGCAGCAGCAGCGCGTCACCATCGGGCTCGCAGAGGAGGAGTGGCAGCGCTGGGTGGACGCGCGCTGAGTGGCGAGGTTCAGAATTCTCCCACGAATTTTATCTCCGGCGTGAGCTCGAGCGCGAACCGCGCTCGCACGGCCTCCTGTGCGATGCCGATCAACTCGCGCACGTCGCGCGCGGTGGCATGGCCAAGGTTCACGATGATGTTCGCATGCAGATGCGAGATCTGCGCATCCCCGACCCGGCGTCCTTTCAGTCCGCACTGATCGACGAGCCGGCCGGCGCCGGCGCCATCGATCTTCTTGAAGATGGAGCCCGCGCTCGGATGCCAATCGAGCCACGGATGCCGCGCGCCGCGCCACGCCAGGTTCTCCTGGAGCACGCGATGCATGATCGCGGGATCACCGCGTTCGAGCGCGAACTCGGCGCGCAGCACGATGTCGTCGCGGTGATGGAAGACGCTGTCATCGTAGCCGAACTTCACATACTCCTTATCGACCGTGCGCCGCGCGCCTTCCGCGCTCAGGATGTCGCACGAGGCGAACACTTCTTCGATGAACACCGTGCGTCCACGCTCGGGCGCCGGCGACAGGAAATGCAGATTCTGCCAGATCGCGCCGCCCACGGTGCTGGGGATCCCCACGAAGTGTTCGAGCCCCGACCATCCGCGTTCCACGGCACCGAGGATCAGGTCGCGCATGATCGCGCCACTTTCGGCGATGACGCGTCCGTCGGGCTTCCACTGGATCGCGGCGGCAGCATTGCGGATGACCAGTCCGCGGAAACCACGATCGCCGACGAGGATGTTCGCGCCGAGCCCGAGAACGAAATAGGGCATTCCGGTCTCCCGCGCCGCGACCACCGCCGACGCGAGATCATCGGCGGTGGTCGCTTCGTAGAAGAGGTCGGCGGGTCCACCGATACGAAACGTCGTGTACGGTGCGAGCGACTCTTGGTGGCGCAGGCGCCGTGGGTCGAGTCGCGCCGCGAGGCCGGTCACTTCTTGCGATCCTTGATCGACGGTTCGCGTTTGATGGGCCGCGCCGCGACCGCGGGAGTCGCTCGTCTCGCCAGGACTCGCTGCACGTCGGACAGCGACCCACCGGCGGCGCGGAGCGCGACGAGTGCGTGGTACAAGAGGTCGGCGACTTCTTCGGTGGCCCGCGGAAGATCGCCGTCGGCGCACGCGGAGATGAGTTCGCGCGCTTCCTCGCCGAGCTTGCGCAGCCGAAGGTTGCGGTCCTCGAGCAGCTGCTCGGTATAGCTCTCCGGCAACGCGGTCGTTGCGGCGGCGTCGAAGCGGTCGACCTCGGCGTTCGCGGCGCGCCCGGCGATGCTGGCATCGAGCGCCGAGAGCGCGTCGCTCATCCCTTCCGGGCCTACGAAGCAGGAGAGCGAGCCGGTATGACAGGCGGGCCCCTTGGGGACGACGCGGGCGAGCAGGACATCGCCATCACAGTCGGCCGCGAGCGAGACCACCCGTTGCGTGTTGCCGTTGCTCGTCCCCTTGTGCCACGCGCCGCGCGCCTCGGAGAAATAATGCATTTCGCCGGTCGAGAGCGTGCGTTGCAGGGCCTCGCGGTCGAGCTGCGCGACCATGAGCACCATGCCGCTGGCCGCGTCCTGCGTCACGACCGTGACGACGCCGCCGTTCTTGTCGAAATCGAGGCCCGAGAGGTCAAGCATAGTGGTGCTGAATGATGGGACGGAGCAGGCGCAATGCACAGGCCATCAGTCGCCGAACTCCTCTGCTACGAGACGCGCATCCAGGGCTCCAGAGTACAACGCGCGGCCGACGATCACGCCCGAGACGTGCCGCTCCTGCATGGCCCGAAGGTCCTGGAGGGATCGTACGCCGCCGGCGAGCAGGATCGGGTGGTGGGAGGCCACGGCGAGGTCGTCGAGCAGGAAGAGATCGTCGTGCGTGATGCGGTCGCCCCGGAACTCCGGCGCCAGCAACAGGCCGGCGAGCGGCAAGTCGCCGATCTCATCCGCAAGATCCAGCACCGTCTGACCCGCGCGGCGCTCCCCGGCGTCGATGTAACGCCCGCTCACGCGCGTCGCGAGGATGAGCCGATCCGGAAAAGTCGCGGCGGTCCCCGCGAGCCAATCGGGATCGGTGAGCGCCCGCCCACCCAGGATCACGAACGCCGCACCGTTGGCGAGGAGCTGCTCGACCTGGTCCCCGCTGTTCACACCGCCCCCGACCTGTGTCACCAGCGGCACCTCGGCGAGAAGCTCCCGCACGATCTCCTTTCGTCCGTTGTGCGATTCCGGGCTATCGAGATCCATCACGTGGATTCGATGGAATCCATGTCGCTGCCACACATGTGCGGCGTCGATCGGGTCGTCTGACCGGATCTCGGCGGCGAGCGGCAGCGTCGATGCTTGGGTGCAGGCGCCGGCCCGCAGGTCGAGCGCAGGGATGACGATCATTCGCCGGAGTGTCCGCTGGCGTCGGGTGCGGCGTGCTCGCTCGCGATCTCGAAGATGCATCGCGCGCGATCACCGTGCGCGCAACGATGCCGCACCGGCGCCGCGACGATCTCGCCGACGAACGCTTCGAGAATGCCGCATGCGGCGAGGTGATCGCCAGTGAGCGCCGCGAGCGGGCAACCCTCACTCGTGAGTACATAGGCTCCCGGCTGTTCGGCGATCCGCGCGGCGCCGCCGAGCTGTGTGAGTGCGGCGGCGGCATCGGCGACGCGTGCGCGTAAACGCACACTGTTCGTGCGGTGGCGGAAAGCGAGACGGCGCCCCGCGCTGCGGAGCATGCCGGAGATCTCGTGCGAAGGGAGTTTCTCCTGGAGCGCTTCGAGCAGATGCAGCGCCACCGGTGCGTAGGCACTCGAGAGGAAGACGCTGGCGGATTCCGCGATCCGATACGCGTGTGCTGGCTTGCCGGGTGAAGCGCGGTGGACCGTGAGCCGTTCGATGAATGCCGTCGCGCTCGAGGAGCGCGAGGTGAGTTCGCACAGCGCTCGGCGCGATCGCGAGAATGCGCGCGAGCTGCTCGACCGTCATCGGCTCGCGCTGCAGTTCCGAGAGGATCGTCGTGCGGGTGGTTCCGAGAGAGCGCTGCAACCAGCTGGGAATCGACAGACTTATCTCGTTGGCTGAGGTGGCCGTGAGTCTGGGTGACTCGGATAGTATAGTGAGAAGCAGGTGAAAATACAATAAAAACAGTAAATACAGTTGTAATATAGTTTATGAGGCGAGTGACTCTGGACCTTGAGGGTGACGCGACGACCGAAGTTAGTGAGCACGGCGAGATCTCCACGGGGTCGTACCACGCGCTCTCGACTCTCGCGCGATTGTCTTTGTCGCACCATGTGAATAGGTTCACAAATTCCGCGGCCGACCGCGGAAGAATGCGTCAATCCCGCACTCCATCCTGGAGAATCCACGCAATGAAGTTGAACAGCCTCGCACTCATCGCGACTGTGTTCGCGATCGGCGCCTGCGCCGGTTCGGATAAGAGCGCTGCGAAGTCTGACAGCACTGTTCCGGCCGCCGCACCCGCGGCCGCCCCTGCAGCTGCGCCGGCCTCGGCGCCCGCGCCGGTGACCGGCAAGACGGTCGACGTCAACATGCAGATGGACGGCACCACGTATCACTTCGTCCCCAACACGATCACCGTGAAGGCCGGCGACGCGATCCGCTTCCACAACGTGAGCGGCGGCCCGCACAACGTCGGCTTCGACGCCACGACGATCCCCGCGAACGTTCAGACCGCGCTCGCGGCGAACATGCCGGGCGATCACAGCATGGGCGCGCTCGAGGGACCGCTCCTGATCCAGCCGAACGAGACGTACACGGTCTCCTTCGCCAACATTCCCCCCGGCACGTATGCATTCCATTGCTTCCCGCATCTCGCGCTCGGCATGAAGGGAACGATCACGGTCCAGTAGTCGCACAGGTCGCAATGAAAAGAGCCCGGGTGCAGTTTCGCACCCGGGCTCTTTCTTTTCATGCAGCCTTCCGCTCTAGATCTTCGGAAGCGGCGGCGGCGGCGGTGGCGGCGGTGGCGGCTTCGGCAGCGGCGGCGGCGGTGGCGGCTTCGGCACCGGAGGCGGCGGCGGTGGAGCTGGCTTAGGCGGCGGCCCCGGCGGAGCCGGCGGCGGCGGTGGCGGCTTCTTGTACAGCGCCACGAGCGACACCGGCTTCGGGATCTTGTAGTACGGGTGGATGTCGGCGTTCACCGGATCCATCTCGTACGTACGGTTCGCAGTGAACCGGCCCGTCGTCGGGAAATACGGCGGCGGGAAAGTGAGTCCGCACACGTTGAACGCGTACCGCTTGATGTAGCCGTACACGCCCTGGGTCTGGCCGGCGTTCAGAGTGCCCACCGAACCGCGCGTTCCCTGAATGATGCCGCCGGTGAGGAAGAGGCATCCACGACCGGCCGAGTCGGCGCCGCAGGATTCTCCCTGCGCCACGCCGGAGCTGTAGTTCTCGACGACGAAGCCGCCGAGCGCGAGAATCGTCGCTTGCACGATCTCATCCTGGGTCGACGACAAGTGCATGACCGAGTCGGGAGCCGACCCGAGCATTTGCGGCGAGTTGAGCAGATTGTCCGCCATCACGACGTTCGCGCCCGAGAAGAGGCCGAGGTAGTCGGCACAATCGCTGGCGGCGTTGTCCTGCAGCGTGACGTCGTCGGCGATGACGATATCGTACGGCGACGCGAGCGTGAACCGGCCGCGCACCTTGCCGCTGATCGCGACCTTGCCGTCCACGAAGATCACGCCCTTGAAGTTCGGATTGAGCGTGTGGCTCAGCGGCCAGAGGTACGCGCTGTCCTTGCGATTTAGGCCGGCGGTCCCAAGACGCGGATCGATCGCCATAGGCGATTTCACCCACGCCCGCTTGAAGGTGAACTGAATTCGGCATGAACACGCCCATCTGGTTGCCGGCCGTATTCAGCATCGGATCGCCGCCCAGATAGCACTGGCCGCGACCGGGGAACTTGTTGAAGAGGGCGCGACGCTGCGCCAAGGTCGGCGCCTGGCTGACGGTCTCGAAGGTGTTGCTGGCGCTGAACTTCCGCACCACAGTTGTATTCGCGCGCGTCGCTCCAGTCACCACGCCCGCAGCATTCACGGGCCCCGTGTTCGCGGCGACCGCATACTGCGCCTTCGCACGCGGTCGAGGGCGCGTCCGCCTGCCAGACGCGCATGAAGCCTTCATCATCGTCGCTCGAGTCGCCATCCTGATTGAGGTCGAGCGCGATGAACTCGATGCGGGTCGTCGCCTCGCCCTGCGCCGCCGACATTGTCGCCGAGGATCGATGTGCTGCCCACCGTCGCCAGACCCTTGAGCTGGGTGAGCAGCGTGGTGGACGGCATCTTGATCACCGGCACCTTCTGCGTGACACCCTTGTCGAAGATGCCGTTCGGCTTGTTCACGATCGTCTTGGCCGTCGTCACCTTGTCGTGGAACTCGGCGCCCGACGCGGCGATGCTGATGAAGTCGTTCGAATGGACGGGGCCGAAGATCTGGTCGCCGCCGCCGAAGAAGATGCCGCCTTCGCTGTTGGAGAAGTAGGCGTACTTCGCGAAGGTGTCCTGGAAGATCGTGCCGCGGTGATAGACGACGTTGCCGTAGTCATCCTCGACCTTGGCGATGACCGTTCCGAAGATCCCGAACTCGCCCGTGGTGCTGAAGCTCGGGCCTGCCCAGGTGGTGCGATACACGTGCGGGATGATCGTGCCGCTCGCGTCCTTCACCGGGACGTGCGTCTCGAGCTGCACTTCGCCGCTGTCCTGGAAGAAGGTGCTGTCACCCGGGTGCGTATTGACCAGGTTGCGGATCTCCTCGACGGCCGCTTCGGCGGCATCGTAGAGCACGACGGATCGCTCGCTGTTCTTGGCGATCAACCGGGCGTTCAGCGTGGTGGTCGATGCGACGACGATGATGGCCATGACGGCCAGCATCACCAGCAGCACCGCCATCAACGCGGCGCCGCGACGCTTGGTCGTGGTGCGCGCTTTCTTCATGGGTCGTACCTCCGAGGACGTGTTCTGCGACGTGGTCTTCTTCATGGGGCGGCCTTGATCACGACAGTACCAGCGGTCTTGACGGCATCCGAATACGCCGGCGTGCAGTCCTGCGCGGCTACAGCATACTCCCAGTTCACATCGACCGTATCCTGGGGCACCGACGAATCGAGGAAGTTGTAGGTCGGCGGGCTGCCGGCGGGGATCGATATGAATGGCGCACCCCACGTCGAGTCACCGACGCGCCGGCGCCACAGCAGATAGTTCATGATGTCGCGCTCGCCCGAGGCCTCATCGCCATCGGCGGTCCACGTGACACTCACCGAGAGACTGTCCGACGTGGAGATCGTCGGAGCCGACATCGCGACCGGGTCATTACCGCACGTCTCCAGCTGCCGGTCATCCATGTTCGGGAATGGCGCGATCAACGACATCGGACGCGTGCGCTCCGTCGGGCCCGGTGAGCCCGTTCGTGACGATATAGCTCACGATCACGGCGCGCAGATTGGTGATGAGCCGAGTCTTGATGGTGTCGGACGTGAAATCGAACTCGAACGGCAGCGAACCGGACTTCACGGTGTCGATGCTCTTGAGGTTCGCGGAATCCTTCAGGTACATGTACTGGAAGAACGGCACCGTATCCTGGAGGATGTTGCGGACCACGGCTTCCGGCGGCGAATTGTTCACCTGGCGGAAAAGCACGTAATCATCGGTGCGCGCGGTCTCGGTGTCAGGCGCGAACCAGAAGGTGATCATCTCGGCGGGACTCATGATCACGGAATCGATCTTATAGTCGAACGTCGGGTACACGAGCGAACTGCCGCCCGGCACCGTGATCTGATTGCCTGCCGTGATGGCATCGACCTCGGAGGCCGGTGCGTTCGGCGTATAGTAGATGGCGTTGTGATCGCCCGGCGTGTTGGTCGCGTAATCGGCGTTGAACGAGAACGAATTCGCGTCGGCGTAGATGACCGGTGGTTGGCCAGCGATCGTGTTCGCGCCCACGGAACGGAAGTGCTGGTTCAGCAAGTCGGCGCCGAAGCGAAGATTCTGCAGCAGCGTCACATCACTCGCGCCGCGGCGGAACGACTTGGACTGGCCGATGAAGAAGTTCATGGCCGCGCCCATCACGACACCCATGATCACGATCGCGATGAGCAGCTCGAGCAGCGACATCGCACGGCGGTTGCGCATAGGAGTCAGCCTCAGAACGCAGCGATGGAGATCGACCGGCTCACCGGCGCCGACAACGTCGGCGAGGTGACGGTGACCGTCACGTGAGTGATATCGTTGTTCGGGCATGCCGGGAACGTCGGAAAGCCGCAGCCGGTCGTGACCGAGGTATCGCGCGACCACCGTAGTCGTGCGCGTCCAGCCCGGTTCCGGATAGTTCGCCTGCACGCCGGCAAAAGTCGGAGATGGCGGTGTAGTCGGGCCAGCCGCGGATCTCGGCGATCCGCGTATCGGCCGACGTCGATGCACGCACCCGGCTGTAGTCCACCGTGGTCTCATGCATGAACGTGATCGTCGTGCTCGCGAGCCCCATCACGATCACGCTCAGAATGACCAGCGCGACCATGATCTCGGCGAGCGAGAACCCGCGGCGGGAAGCAGTCAGGCGCATCAGAAGCCTCGGATCCAAGTGGAACCATCGTAATGCCACCACTCCGCGCGGCCCGTGGCCCGCTCGACGTGGATGGCGCGCACATCTCTGCACGAACGCCGGATCGACCAGGGCGCGAGTGGAGGCGAGATAAATGCCCCGTGATTCACTCGCGCTGCCGTTCCGGAAGAAGGTCACCGCCAGTTTGCCGGTGGAGCCCTCCGTCTGCGTGAAGCTGATCGGGCTCGCACCCCACGCGAGGGGGCTGGCAGACCCGATCCCATACCGTACCCGATCCCCCAACGGGATCGTTCGCACATGCTCTGCGCCATCCAGCTGACCATTGTTGTTGGCGTCTTCGATGATACGCAGAGTGTTGTTCACATCATCGAACACGACGATGACGTTGTATTGCTTGGCGATCGCCTGGCGCTGCGCGGAAATGAACGCGGTGCCGACGACCTGTTGGTCTCCGTTGATCTGATACCGCGCGACGTCCACCTTCCACACCGCGATGCCGAGCAGAATGCTGAGCATCGTGATGACGATCATCAGCTCGATCAGGGTGAACCCGGCACGCTTCGGTGAATCGCTCGATCGCGTCATGGCATCTCCAATAACCCTTCGAGAAGCGGCTGCCTGGGACAGCGAACCTCGCCCGAGTGGCCCCCGGGCGGAGTGCTGTAATGCACGAACCGTGCGCCAATTCCCGGCAACGGCGAAACTGCTACTTTTTGTTCCAATCATGCAAGAATTAATCAGCAGGCGACGAAAATATGCCAAATTATGTTGCATATTCTCACCAATCTGGTTGAATATCCAAGCTTGAGCGTATCTTCGATCAACTGTCTGTTATAGCTGTTCCAGCGACACCTGGATATAGGCATCCAGCCCACCATCGCAACCTGCGGAACCCCATTAGAATGCGCTATAGTTTTACGTCACATCGCAACTAAAGTGCAAAACCCGCTTACAATACATATCACTCACCGCTCGAGGTCGCTCGTCCCCTTGGGGCGCGGCCCGCGTTAAGTTGTCGCGACAATGCTTGGCTACTCCGATTCCATCAACCACGCCTTCGCCTTCGCGACGAAGCATCACGACCAAGAGACGCGAAAGGGCACGCGCCTCCCCTACCTTATATCAGCGCCGAATGTTGCACTCATTCTAGCCCGTTACGGCCAGGATGACGAGACGATCGTTTCGGCGATCGTCGTCGACGCGGTCGAGGACTTCGTTCGCGATGGCTACACACCGGAGATGCTGAGCAGTCGCATCGCCGAGAAGTTCGGCACTGGGGTGCAGACCGTCGCGCTGAGCATCGTCGAGCGGCGCAGCGATGATGATGGAGTAGAACTTTCGCCGCCGGAACGCAAGCAGGACCAGCTCGACCGGCTCGCGTCGGCCTCCCCGCGCGGCCACTGGGTGATCGCCGCCGTGAGCGTCCACATGGCGAGCACTCTATTGGCGAACCTGCGGCGCACGGAATTCCCCGAATCGATATGGAGCCGTTTTGCCGCGGGACGGACCGGCACGCTCGATTGGTATGGCGAAGTCGCGCGCCGGCTGCGTGCAGCTGGATTCCACGCTCCGATCATGGTGGAACTCGACGCGGTCGTGAAGGAGCTCGAGCGCTACCGCGCGAACGACTGAGCGCTCTCTAAGCGCCTTGGGCCGGGTACGCGCGCGCGACGTAGCTCTCGAGGATTCGCAGGAACTCCGGCACGATCATATCGCCCTTGAGCGTGACGTGGAGCTGGCCATCCACGTACACCGGCGCACGCGGATCCTCGGCCGTGCCCGGCAGGGAGATCCCGATGTTCGCGTGCTTCGATTCACCGGGACCGTTCACCACGCAGCCCATCACGGCCACACGCATCTCCTCGACGCCCGGATGTCGTTCGCGCCACGAAGGCATCTGGTCGCGCAGATAGGTCTGGATATCCTCCGCCATCTGCTGGAAGAACGTCGACGTCGTGCGCCCACACCCGGGGCACGCGGTGACCTGCGGCGCGAAGCTCCGGAGCCCAAGCGATTGCAGGATCTGCTGCGCGACGCGCACTTCTTCGGAGCGATCCCCGCCGGGCCGCGGCGTGAGCGATACCCGGATCGTATCGCCGATGCCTTCGCCCAGCAGGATCGAGAGCCCGGCGGTGCTCGCCACCACGCCTTTCGTGCCGAGTCCCGCCTCGGTGAGGCCGAGGTGGAGCGGGTAGTCCGCGCGCGCCGCGAGGCGACGGTAGACGTCCACGAGATCCTGTACGCCCGAGACCTTCGCCGAGAGGATGATGCGGTCGTGACCGAGTCCCGTCTCTTCGGCGAGTTGCGCCGACCGGAGCGCGCTCTCGAGCATCGCTTCGATATATACCCCGCGCGCCTCCATCGGCTCCGAGCGCTTCGCGTTCTCGTCCATCAACTGCGTGAGAAGGTCCTGGTCGAGCGAGCCCCAGTTCACGCCGATCCGGACGGGCTTCCCGTGGTCGATCGCGATCCGGATGATCGTGCGGAAATTCTCATCGCGGCGCTTGCCGCCGACATTCCCCGGATTGATGCGGTACTTCGCGAGCACGCGCGCACAGTCGGGATATTTGGCGAGCAGCAGATGCCCGTTGTAGTGGAAGTCGCCGATGACGGGGACGACGACGCCCACGTCCGCGAGCCGGCGCATGATCTCCGGCACGGCGGCGGCGGACTCATCGTTGTTCACCGTGACGCGGACCAACTCGGAGCCGGCGGCCGCGAGCTCGGCGACCTGCGTGGCGGTGGCGGCGGCGTCCGCCGTGTCGGTGTTGGTCATCGACTGCACGACCACGGGATGGCCCGAACCGACCGGTACGCCGCCGACCCGAACCGTTACTGTGGTGCGCCGCGCGAGGAAGGCCATGGTGGGAAAGATAGACGGCAGCGGGAGCGAGGGGGATGCCATGGCGTCTCGCGCCCACGGAGCGGCGGCATAGATTGGTGAGGGCAGGCGGGATCACCTCTGAGGCGAGCGATCATGACGAACGCGACCGATGCAGCGCCCGCGACAGGCGGAGCGGCGCCCAAGAAGCTCAAGTGGAAGCGATGGTTGGCGCTCGTGATCCTCGTGCCTGCGGTGGTATTCGCGGTATACACGTGGAGTGCGCTGGCTTTCTCGTACTCGAAGGGCGACCGCGCGGGCTACCTGCAGAAATTCTCGGAGAAGGGCTGGATCTGTAAGACGTGGGAGGGAGAGATCGCGATGGCGAACCTCCCGGGCACGATGCCCGAAGTGTTCGACTTCACCGTCCGGAACGATTCCGTCGCGCAGCTGCTGCGCGGCATGGCCGGCCAGCGGGTCGCGATCATCTACGAGCAGCACAAGGGCGTGCCGACCAGCTGTTTCGGCGATACCGAGTACTATGTGGTAGGAGTGAACCCGATAGCCGCCCCCGCCAGCCCGTAGGCCTAAAGTCCACTATTGCCCCGATCCCGGGGCAGGCCTATATTCGGGCCAGGCACCACCCGCATCTCGTTAGAGGACCCGGGCGGCTCTCTCGTCCGGGTTTTGTAGTTTCGGGGAAGCAGGTGGAGCTCGGCGCGCTGGCAAATCCGCTCGCGTCAGGCATCACTTGGTCAGGGAAAGGCGCATGCCGCACCCTGAACAAACATCTTCAGGAGTATGGCAATGCGTGTCACAGGCAAAGTGAAGTGGTTCAACGACGCGAAGGGGTTCGGCTTCATCACCCCGGACAACGGTCAGAAGGACTGCTTCGTCCACTACAGCGCGATCCAGGGCAGCGGCTTCAAGACGCTGGCCGAAGGCGAGGCGGTGGAGTTCGACATCGTCGAGGGGCAGAAGGGTCCCGCGGCTGAGAACGTGACCAAGCGCTAACGCGCCGACCACGGTCGAATGGAAAGGGCGGCACTCGCGAGAGTGCCGCCCTTTTTTCATTCGCGCTCGTGCAGCGACGAGCGGCTAATCGCGCGCGAGATGGAGTGCGTTGCCGCGCGGAACGTCCACTGGAACCGTAAGCGTCGCAACGGCAGCCTCGAGCTGCGCGGTCACCGCATTCGGGCCGGTCGCGCCCTCGACCTCGCGGCGCGCCACACTCGCTTCCGCCGAGAGCGCGTCGCCGAGGTCGGTGCCGAACGCGGCGTGCGCCTGTGAGAACGACTTCACCGGCAGCGCGTGGAGTTCGACGCTGGCGGCCTCAGCCTCGCGCACCAAGCGCCCGACGGCCGCGTGCGCATCGCGGAAGGTCACGCCCTTCGCGACGAGGTGATCCGCGAGGTCGGTCGCCATCATCGTGCTCGAGAGCGACTCATGCATCCGGTCGGGGCGGAAGGTGCACTCTGCGAGCGCGCCGGCGACGGCAGGGAGGACACGCTGCATGGTGTCGACCGCGTCGAACAAGGCTCGTTTGTCGTCCTGGATGTCCTTGTTGTAGCCCGTGGGCAATCCCTTGAGCGTCGCGAGGAGCGCAGTGAGGTCGCCGAGCACGCGGCCGCCGGATCCGCGCGCCAGCTCGAACACATCGGGATTCCGCTTCTGCGGCATCATGCTCGAGCCGGTGGTGAAGCGTTCGCCGAACCGGATGAATCCGAACTCGGCTGTGCCGAAGAGCACGAGATCCTCGGCGAGCCGCGAGAGATGCACGCCGAGCATCGCTGCGGCGTAGAGCAGATCGGCGACGAAGTCGCGATCGCTCACCGCATCGATGCTATTGGGCGAGAGGCGCGCGAAGCCGAGCGTCTCCTGCAGGAGAACGCGCGAGACCGGGAACGCGCAGCCCGCGATCGCGCCGGAGCCGAGCGGGAGCGAGGCGGCGGCGCGCGATGCGGCGGCGAGCCGGCGGCGATCGCGGTCGAGCGGCCAGAAGTGCGAGAGCATCCAGTGCGCCGCGGCGACCGGCTGCGCGCGCTGCAGGTGCGTGTACGAGGGCATGAGCGCGCGCGCGTGGTGCAGGTCGCTCGCGTGCGCGACGATCACATGCTGGAGCGTGCGGACCGCGGCGTCGAGCGCGGACACGGCGTCCATCGCCCACAGCCGCGTGGCGGTCGCGACCTGATCGTTGCGGCTGCGGCCCGTGTGGAGTTTCGAGGCGACGTCGCCCACCTCGTCGTGCAGGAGGCGGTCGATGAGCGTGTGCACATCCTCGTCCGACGGAACGGGCGCGGCGCCGGCGCGGAGCCGCGCGGCGACGGCGTCGAGTCCGTGCTCGAGCGCGCGGCTCTCGTCGAGCGTGACGACGCCGGCGTGCCAGAGCGCGACGGCCCAGGCCTTGGAGAGTTGGATGTCGAACGGCCAGAGGCGAAGATCGACGTCGATCGAGCGGTTGAGCGTGTCGAGCTCGGGTGCGGAGTCGCCGCTGAAGCGGCCTCCCCAGAGCTTGTGCGCGGCGGCGCCGTCGAGTTTGAGCGGCGTCATGCGATGGCCAGCGCTTGGGGCTCGGCCTGGGCCGCGGCCGCGTCGCGTCTCGCGGCGAGTTCCTGGTCCTTGAGCGCGCGCACGCGCGTGGACAGCCCGTAGAGGCGAATGAAGCCAGCCGCGTCGCTCTGCTCGTAGACGTCGTCCTCGCCGAAGGTGACGAAGCGCTCGTCGTAGAGCGCGTGCTCGCTCGCGCGGCCGGCGATCGTGACCGTGCCGCGCGCGAGGCGAAGCGTGATCGAGCCGGTGACGCGCTCCTGCGTCGCACCGACGAACGCGTCGTACGCATCGCGCTCGGTGGTCCACCAGCGGCCTTCGTAGACGAGATCGGCGTAGCGCGGCGCGATGAGATCCTTCGCGGCGAGCGTGCGGCGGTCGAGCACGAGCTGCTCGAGCTCGCTGTGGGCCGTGTAGAGCAGCGTGCCGCCGGGCGTCTCGTACACGCCGCGCGATTTCATGCCCGACGAGGCGGTCCTCGACGAGATCGATGCGGCCGATGCCGTGGCGTGCGCCGATGGTGTTGAGCGTCGTCAGGAGCGCGATCGGGACCGAGCGCGGCGCCGTTGACCGCGACGGGCGTGCCGGCCTCGAAGCCGATCGTGACATCCTCCGGCGCCGCGGGGGCGGCGGCGGGATCGGTCGTGAGCTCGAAGAGGTCGGCGGGCGGCACGCTGTTCGGATCCTCGAGGA
The DNA here is from genome assembly GCA_963716745.1 of uncultured Gemmatimonadaceae bacterium. Lineage (GTDB taxonomy): Bacteria > Gemmatimonadota > Gemmatimonadetes > Gemmatimonadales > Gemmatimonadaceae > DATKOH01. The sequence continues at coordinate 1,882,734 of OY970320.1, read as the reverse complement.
CGCCGCCCTCGTGCGAGAGGTGCCAGATGTTCCGGTCGCGCGAATAGATCTTGGCGGCCGTCGCGGCGACGGGGACGTTGTGGCGCCGCGCGTAGTCGAGCGCGTCCTCGCGGCTCCGGATGTCCCACTCGCGCCACGGCGCGATCACGGGGAGATCCGGCGCGAAGGCGGCGTACGTGAGTTCGAAGCGCACCTGGTCGTTGCCCTTGCCGGTGCAGCCGTGGGCGAGCGCATCGGCGCCGACGGCGCGCGCGACCTCGACCTGCCGGCGTGCGATGAGCGGGCGCGCCATGGAGGTGCCGAGGAGGTACTTGCGGCCATAGATCGCGCCGGCGCGCAGCGTGGGCCAGCAGAACTGCGTGATGAACTCCTCGCGGAGATCCTCGACGTAGCATTCGTCGGCGCCTGACGCGATCGCCTTGGCGCGGATGCCGTCGAGCTCCTCGCCCTGTCCGATGTCGGCGGCGACGCAGATGATGCGGGCGTCGTAACGCTCGCGGAGCCAGGGGACGATGATCGAGGTGTCGAGGCCGCCGGAGTAGGCGAGGGCGATGGTGCGGATCATGGGCAGGCAGGCAAGGGAAAGAATAAATATGCGACCCGCGTGCATATTTAGTCTATCCGGATGCGGGCGTCAAGAGGCCCGCGGCCAGCCTCCGGCGCTCAGCTCGCGCCGGCGATGGAACGGAGGCGGTGGGTCAGCCGCTCGCGCGCCGCGGCGGAGCGGCAGATGATGAGCACGGTGTCGTCGCCGGCGACGGAGCCGAGGACCTCCGGCCATTCCTCGGCATCGAGCGCGACGCCGATCGGCTGCGCGCCGCCGGGCAGCGTGTGCAATACGACCATCTCGCCGACGCCGCCGATCTCGGTGTACAGGTGCGGCAGGAGCGCCTCGAGGGGCGGACGGTCGTCGGTGGTGGCGCCGGTGAGGGCATAGCGCACCGTGCCGCCCGGCGCGGGCACCCGGGCAACGCGCATCTCGCGCAGGTCGCGCGACAGGGTGGACTGCGTGACCGCCCAGCCGCGCTGCTTGAGGAGACGCCGCAGCTCCTCCTGGCTCTCCACCGCGCGCGAGCTGATGAGATCGCGGATGCCGGCCTGCCGTTCGCGCTTGTTCGCCATGCGGGGAGCATAACGGCCGGCGGAGCGGTCGGCCAGGGCGCCGGCCGCCGTATTGACAATCTGCTGATGGGAATTTATGCATTCCCAATGCATAAAGTCCCGATTGGGATCCTGGGCGCCAGCGGATACGCCGGCCGCGAGCTGCTCGCGCTCGTCGGGCGCCATCCCCGGATGACGCTCGCGTTCGCCGCGGCCGACACGCGGCGCGGTGAACGCGTGGACGCGGGCGGCCGCTCGATCACTCTCGCCGCGACCGAGGACGCGCCGCTCGCCGAGGCAGCGCTCATCTTCAGCGCGCTGCCGCACGGCGAGTCGGCCGCGTGGGTGGGCGCCGCGAATGAGGCCGGCGCGAAGGTCGTGGACCTCTCATCGGATCTCCGGCCCGGCGCGGATGCGTTCTCCGGGCGCCACGTGCCGTATGGCCTCACCGAAGTCCGCCGCGACGATGTCCGCGGTGCCGACGTGGTGGCGAACCCCGGTTGCTACGCGACGGCGGCGCTGCTCGCGCTCGTGCCGCTCGCGGCGCGGGGACTCATCGCGCCCGGCGCGGTGATCACGATCAACGCCGCGAGCGGCGTCACCGGCGCTGGATTCACACCGCGCCGCGACCTGCTATTCGCCGAGGTGGCGGAGGACTTCCGTGCGTACGCGCTGGGGAACTCGCACCGGCACACGGCCGAGATGCGGGCGGTGCTCGCATCGTTCGGCAGCGACGCGGACCTCGTGTTCACGCCGCATCTGCTTCCCGTCGCGCGCGGGATCCTGGCGACGATCCTCGTGCCGGTGACGCATGTGCCGGCGGATGCGCTCGCGCCTTGGCGCGAGCAGTACGCGAACGAACCGTTCATCGAGGTCACGAGCGAGGCGCCGTCGCTGCGCGAGGTCGTGCGCCGGAACGTCATGCGCGTGACCGCGCGCCCGGTGGCCGGCGTGCGGCAGCCGATGCTGCAGGTGGTGGCGGCGATCGACAACCTCATGAAGGGCGCGGCCGGGCAGGCGATGCAGAATGCGAACCTGCTGCTGGGACTCGAAGAGACGATGGGACTCCCGTCCTGATGCGCGTCATCAAGGTCGGCGGGACTGCGCAGGATGATCCGCGCCTCCCGGAGGCGCTCGCGGTGGCGTGCGCGCGATCGGCGGGCGCGGTGTGCATTGTACACGGCGGCGGCGGCACGGTGAGCGCGCTCCAGCGCGCGATGGGCGCCGAGCCGGCCTTCATCGGCGGCCGGCGCGTGACGACCGCCGCCGACGTCGAGCTCGTCCGCATGGCGCTCTCCGGCTCGGCGAACAAACGGCTGGTCGCGCGGCTCATCTCGGCCGGCGTCAACGCGGTGGGGATCTCCGGCGAGGACGGCGCGCTGATCGGCGCGCGCGTAGCCGCCGCGGCGCTGCTCGGCCGCGTCGGCGCGCCGGAGACCGTGAACGCCGAGCTGCTGCGCCATCTCGTGAGCGGCGGATACGTGCCGGTGATCTCACCTGTGGCGCGGGAGACAGGGCACGCCGAAGGCGCGCCGCTCAACGTGAATGGCGACGATGCGGCCGCCATCATCGCGGCGGCGGTCGGCGCGGTGGAACTGCTCTTCGTGAGCGACGTGGATGGCGTGGTCGTTCGCGGTGCACGCGTCGCGGAATTGGCGGCCGCGGATGCGATGCGCGCCATCGCGGATGGCACCGCGAGCGGCGGCATGGTGGCCAAACTCGAGGCCGCCTCGCGCGCGCTCACGGGCGGCGTCCGCCGCGTCCGGATCGGCGGCATTGGCTCGCTGCTCGATGAGGCGGACGGTACGCTGGTGACCCGCGCGCGGGCGGCCGCGTGAGCGCGCTCCCAATGATGGAGAACGTGCTGCCGCCGGTCGCGCCGGAGACGACGGCCATCGAACCGCTGCTCGGGATCTACCGGCGCCCGCCGATCGAGTTCGTGCGCGGCGCGGGGGTCGAGCTGTTCGACGACGCGGGGCGCGCCTATCTCGACTTCACGAGCGGGATCGGCGTGAACGCGCTCGGCTACGGCGACGCTGGCATCGCGGCGGCGATGTGCGACGCGATGGCGAGCGGGATCGTGCATACGTCGAATCTGTTCCGCACGGGCCCCGGGCGCGCGCTCGCCGAATCGTTGGTGGCGCGATCGTTCGCGGCGAGCGTCTTCTTCTGCAACTCCGGCGCGGAGGCGAACGAGGGCGCGTTCAAGTTCGCGCGGCGGTGGGCGCGCGTGGCCGGCGGAGAGGCCAAGCACACCATCATCGCGCTGCGCGGCGGATTTCACGGGCGGCTGTTCGCGTCGCTCGCCGCCACCGACCGGCCCGAATATCGCGCGCCGTTCACGCCGCTCGCCGGCGGCGTGCGGATCATCGAGCGCGATCCGGAGGAACTCGAGCGCGCGCTGGAGGGGGGCGATGTCGCGGCGGTGATCGCGGAGCCGGTGCAGGGCGAGGGAGGCGTGCGCGTCCTGGAGCCGGAATTCCTTCACGCGATCCGCGATCTGACGGTGGCGCACGGTGCCGCGCTGATCCTTGACGAAGTGCAATGCGGACTGGGCCGCACTGGCTGGCTCTTCGCCCACGAGCGTTCCGGGATCACACCCGATCTCATGACGCTCGCGAAGCCGCTGGCGGGAGGATTCCCGATGGGCGCGGTGCTCATGTCGGCGGAGATCGCGGCGGCGATCAAGCCCGGCGATCACGGGACGACATTCGGCGGCGGCCCGGCGGTGGCGGCGGTCGCGAATCATGTGCTCGATCGCTTGAGCGATCCGGCGCTGCTCTCGCACGTGCGCTCGGATGGCGAGTGGATGGGCGAGGCGCTGCGCGCGGTGGCCCTGCGCACCGGACGCATCCGCGCGGTGCGGGGCGCCGGATTCATGTGGGGGGTGGACGTTATGGAGCCAGCCTCCACGATCGTGTCCCGCGCGCGCGACGCCGGCTTGCTGCTCTGCGGCGCCGGCGACTACACCATCCGGATCCTGCCGCCGCTCGTGGCGGACGCGCGCCGCGCTCGCACGGGGGATCGCGCTCCTGGAGGGTGCCCTGTGAGCGCCGAATGCGTGACGTTCCGCATGGCGGAGCCGCATGACGTCGCGGCGATCGTCGATCTCGTGAATTCGTTCGCGGCGGAGAAGATCATGCTGCCGCGCACCGCCGATTCCGTGCGCATCGCGCTCGATGACTTCGCCGTCGCCTGCGGAGCCGACGGTCGCGTGCTCGCGTGCGGTGCGCTCAAGGAGTACTCGCCCTCGCTCGCGGAGGTCGCGTCGGTGGCGGTCGCACGCGAGGCGCATGGCCTGGGCGTGGGCCGGGCGATCGTCGAGCGGCTTGAGTCGCTGGCGCGCCGGCGCGGCATTGCCGAACTGTTCGCGCTCACACTGACGCCGAACTTCTTCGAGAAGGCCGGGTACACGATCATTGACCGGGCGCATTACCCCGAGAAGGTGCGGCGGGACTGCGCGGGTTGTTCACGGCGCTTCGGCTGCGCGGAGATCTGCGTACGCCGGCTGCTGGACGCGAGCGTGCTCGCGCAAGCCGCGTGAACCGGTTCGGGACGGCATTGGTGGCGTCCTCCCTCTATCATTCGTCTAACAATTAGTGCCCGCGGCCGTTCGCCGCGGATCCTCTCTGTCAATTCGGAGGTCTTTCTCATGAAACGGTTCATTCTTGGCGCCGCGGTCGCCATTGTGACGCTCGCCGCTCCGGCGGGCGCGCAGATCGGCTTCGGCATCATGGGCGGCTACTCTATCCCCAACAGCACGCTCAAGGACTACGCGAACAACGGCTGGCTAGGCGGTGTCACGCTGCGCTTCGGCGCGCCCGTCGTGCCAGTGCACTTCCGCGTCGACGCGACGTACGGGCTGATGAACGGCAAGTCGATCATGGTGCCGGGCCCGGCCACCGAGAAGAACGATTTCACGATCTACAGTGCCACGGGCAACGTGCAATGGAACATGCTCGGCCCGGTGTACCTCATTGGCGGCGTCGGCTACTATGGCGTGCAGCAGAAGGTCTCCGTGACGTCGCCGCCGCTACCATCTGTGACGAGTACGCAATCCAGCTTCGGCTATAATGCGGGCGTCGGCGTGAAGCTCGCGATGCTCTTCATTGAAGCGCGCTGGAACGACGTGTCGAATGGACTGGTGCAGAGCGACGGATCGAAGAAGAGCCTGGAGTATATCCCGATCACCGTCGGGATCATGTTCTAGACGGCCGCGACGACGCGGTCCGAACGGCCCCGCCTCGCGGCGGGGCCGTTTTCTATTGTCGGCGCGTGACTGGCCGTTCGGTGCGGGCGGGTGCAACATTTCTCCGTCCCGAATCGGAGATCCGCATGAGCCGTTCCCGCGCGCCGCTCGCCGGCGCCGCGTTGGTCGTCGCTGCGATGCTCGTCTCGTCCTCCGTTGCCGCCGGCCAAGCCGAATCGGACACGGCGGGCGCGAGAAAAGTGTTCGAAGCGAACATCGACGCGATCCACAAACGCGACCGCACGCGATATCTGTCCTACTACATCGAGACCGAGACGCTCGCGCGCAACGGCACGGGCGGGCTCGAGCAGGGATACAAGGATTGGGCGGCGATCCGCGACAACACGTGGCCCGACACGCTGGTCGCACGCGATCTGCGCATGGTGCCGATCGCACCGGGCGTGGTCTACGGCACGTACCACTACCGCCAGGTAGTGCACAACGGCCCGACGATCGAAGGGATCTCGGAGCGCATCTTCGTGAAGACCGCCGAAAGGCTGGAAGATCGCGGTGAGCACGGCATTCGGACTGTCAGCCGGTGCATTGCCGCCGCCGGTCGCGCTGGTGGGCGCAACGCTCGTGAATCCGCGCCGGCCTGCGGTGCCGAACGCGACGGTGGTCGTGCGCGGGCGGGCGCATCGTGTGCGCAGGCGCGCGTGCGGACTGCCCCGTTCCAGCGGGAGTGGAGACGATCGATGTGCGCGGAAAGTATATCGGCCCGGGATTGATCGACGCGCACGTGCACTATTCACAAACGGGGTGGGTGGACGGCCGTCCCGACGCGCTCGACCTGCGCTCGCAGTTCCCGTACGACTCCGTGGTCGCGGCGCTCCATCACGATCCGTCGAAGTTCGATCGCGCGTACCTCTGCAGCGGCGTGACGAGCGTGTTCGATGTCGGCGGCTATCCGTGGACGCTGACGATGGCGCGCGATCATGAATCCGCATTGAACGCTCCGCGGATGTCGGCCGCCGGTCCGCTGCTCACGACGTACGACTCGTGGGTGAACACGGCGGTGGAGAAGCAGTTCATTTACATGAGCAGCGATTCGGCGGTGCGCGCGGGCGTGCGCGCGCTCGCGCGCGATGGCGCGAGTGCGATCAAGGTGTGGTATCTCCAGGTCCCCGACTCGCAGAGAGCGGTGATGCGCGCGCGGCTGATGGTCGCCGGCGAAGAAGCGAAGCGCGCCGGGCTGCCATTGCTCGTGCATGCCACGCAGCTCGCGAATGCGAAGGACGCGCTCCATGCCGGCGTGAGAGTGCTCGTGCACAGCGTGGCGCCGGAGGACATTGACGACGAGTTCCTGGCGCTCGCGAAGGCGAACGGCACGATCGTGATCCCGACGCTCACGGTCTTCGAAGGGTATGCGGACGTGTACGCCGGCCGGTCGCCGGCAGCGCGCTACCCGCTGGCGTGCGTCGACGCCGTAACGCGCGCGCATCTCGAGACGCCACTGCCAGATTCGTTGCGCGCCGCACGGCTGGCTCGCATGAAAGCGACGGGCCGCTTCGACAGCGCGTTCCACGCCACCGAACGGAACGTGGCACGCATGCGTACTGCCGGCATACCGATCGCGATGGGCACGGATGCCGGGAACCCCGGCACCGCGCCCGGTCCCAGCGTGTATCGTGAGATGGAAGCATTGCAGGCGGCGGGAATGCCGGCGGCGGAGGTGTTCGCATCGGCGACGATCGTCGCGGCGCGGGCGATGGGGCGCGACAGCGAGCTCGGCCTGCTCGATGCGAAACGCGCCGCGGACCTCGTAGTCTGGTCGGCCGATCCCACCGCGGACATCGGCAACGCGAAGCTGGTCGTGATGGTGATGAAGGGCGGCGCGCTGTACGGGCGCGCCGAGTTGCTCCCGAAATGATGCGAATGACACAGCGACTTCTTCCGGATATTCCCATGCGCCGTCTCTCGATCGCCTTGCTCAGCCTCACTGGCGCTGCGTCGCTCGCGGCGCAGGCCGCCGCGCACCCCGCGGCGCGCCCGCTGCCGCCGAAGAAGCAGGTGCCGACGCTCGTGATCTTCCTCACCGTGGACCAGATGCGCGCCGACTATCTGACGCGCTTCGGGCCGCAGTTGACCGGCGGGCTCGGCCGTCTCGCGAAGAACGGCGCGTTCTTCACGAACGCGATGCTCGACTACGAAGCGACCGAGACCGCGCCCGGGCACTCGGTGGGGATGTCGGGGCGATTCCCGCGCAGCACGGGCATCGTGAGCAACTCACTGGGTGCGTTCGATCCCCAGGCGCCCGTGATCGGAAGCACCACCATGTTCGCATCGCCGTTCCGGTTCCGCGGCGGCGGACTCACCGAGTGGCTCCGGATCAAGGACCCGCGGACGCGCGCGCTCTCGGTCTCGCGGAAGGATCGCGGCGCGATCTTCCCGCTGGGCCGCACGCACCAGAGCGCGTTCTGGTACGATCCGGCGAGCGGCAACTTCTCGACGAGCACGTACTACGCCGACACGCTGCCAACCTGGATCCGAACGTTCAATGCGAGACGCATCCCCGCGAGCTACGCCGGCAGCGTGTGGACGCTGCTGCTGCCCGACAGCGCCTATCCCGAGAAGGACAGCGTGGTGTGGGAGAACTTCGGAACCGATTTCATGTTCCCGCACCCGCTCTCGAAGGACACGGCCACGGCGCTGCGAAGCTTCGCGGATTCGCCGTTCATGGACGCGGTGACGCTGCAGGTGGCGCTCGCCGGAATGAAAGCGATGAACATTGGCGCGGGCGACGCCACCGATGTGCTGGCGATCTCACTTTCCACGACGGACGCGATCGGTCACCGCTACGGCCCCGATTCGCGGGAGATGCACGACCAGATCCTTCGGCTCGACCGTGAACTCGGCGCGTTCTTCGATTCGGTGTTCGCGGTGCGCGATTCGACGCACGTCGTCATCTCGCTCATTGCCGACCACGGCGTCGCCCCGCTCCCCGAGGAGTACGCGGCCCGGACGCACAAGCCGGCGCAGCGGCTCAACCTCGCCGCGATCGGGCAGCGATTCCAGGCGGCGGTGTCTGCGCTGGGCGGTGACTCGACCGACTTCTGGTTCGAGGATGCGATGCTGTTCGTGAATCGTGAGCCGCTCCTCCGCGCGCACGTGAACGTGGATTCGCTCGTGAACGCGTTCGCCGCGCAAGTGCGGGCGACGCCCGGTGTGGCGAGCGTGATGCGCGTGGCCGATCTCGCGAAGGACACGTTGAAGGATCCGATCGCTCGTCGGTGGTACCACACCTTACCGGCCGATTTCCCGGTGGAATTGGTGGTGACGCTCAAGGAGTTCTCGGTGTGGGGCACCTACGCGCCGGGCATTCACGGTTCGCCCTACGACTACGACAACAACGTACCGGTCGTGATGTGGGGTGCGCCGTTCAAGGCCGGCCGCTACACGATGCCGGTGCTCGCCGAGGACCTGGCGCCGACGCTGGCGTGGGTGACCGCGACGTTGCCGACCGAACATGTCGACGGGACGATCCTCTGGAACGCGCTGAAGTGATGGCGTGATGATCGTGGCGCGCATCTCCGGCCCACAAGCGCTGCACAGCGCGTTCGACGAGGCGCGATTCGGCCCGGCGAAGACGCTCAATCTGCGGAACACGCTCCCGACCGCGCGCGAAGCGGTCGGGCGCGCCGAGTCGTGGATCCGCGAGCGCCAGGCGAGCCGCGCCGGCGAGCTCCTCATCATCACAGGTCGCGGCAACCAGAGCGACGGCGGCATCGCGGTGGTGCGCGAGGCGGTCGTGCGACTGTTCGCGTCGCTGCGCCGCCGCGGCGTGATCTCCGCGGTGAAGGAGCATACGCCCGGTTCCTTCGTGGTCACGCCGGCGCCGCTCAGCGCGCTGCGAGAGGCCGGGCGGCGCCGTCGCGAGCCCGAGCTCCCACCACCGGCGGCGGATCCAGAGAACCTGCGCGCGCTCGATCCGTCCACCCGCGCGCTGCTACGACGCGTGGCGCAGCGCGCGCTCGAACATCTCGGCGCGCAGGACACCGCGCGCTTCGTGGAACGCGAGATGGTGGAGCAATTCTCCCTCATCGCGGCGGGCATTCCTGAAGGGCCCGAGCGCGAGAACCGCCTTCGCGCGGCACTCCAGGCGCTGCTGCTCGAGTATGATGACAAGTGAACCGATCGCGATCCTCCTGCACGACACACTTCCAGCCCCCCGTCGAATGATCCGAGATTCCGTTCGTGTCGCCGCGTTCGCCCTCCTGCTGCCGGCGTTCGCCATCTCTGCGCAAGAACCGTCGCTGCCTGGCTACGGCGCCGCCGCATCCGCGTCGGAGCGCACGCTCGAGGCGAACACCGCGGCGCGCATGTCGGCCGACACCGCTCGCGCGGAATCGCGCGCGTTGTCCCATCAGATACACATCGCCGGCACGCCGGCGCAGGCGTGGACGCGCGACTATGTGATCGCCGCCATGAAATCGTGGGGCATGGAGACGGAAGTGCGCGAGTACGTGGTGTGGATGCCGCACACCACGACGATCCAGGTGTGGCGCATCTCGCCCGATACGGTCGCGCTGAACCTCGCCGAAGGTCCGGTGCCGCAGGACACGACGTCGTGGAACGAGACGGAAGCGGTGATCGCGAACGGATACAGCGGCACGGGCGACGTGAGCGGGCAGGTCGTGTACGTGAACTACGGGCTCATCGAGGACTACGCGCAGCTCGATTCGATGGGCGTGTCGGTGAAGGGGAAGATCGCGATCGCGCGCTACGGCCGTTCCTATCGCGGCATCAAGGCGCGCGAGGCCGAGAAACGCGGCGCGCTCGGGCTCATCATCTACAGCGATCCGGCCGACGATGGCTTCGCGCGCGGCGATGTGTATCCCGCGGGACCGATGCGGCCGTCGCAGGGCGTGCAGCGCGGCAGTGTGATGAACGATGACGGCGATCCGAGCACGCCGGGCTACGCAAGCAAGGCCGGCGCACAGCGCATCGCGCTCGACAAGATGGCGGTGCCGCACATCCCCGTGATCCCGATGTCCTATGGAAACGCGACGCAGCTGCTGCGCGGACTCAAAGGTGCGAGCATTCCTCAGGGCTGGCAGGGCGGCCTGGCGTTCCGTTATCACGCCGGCCCCGGCCCCGTGGCCGCGCACATGATCGTGCACTCGGACAGCGCGACGGCGGCGTATAAGAAGATCTGGGACACGTTCGGCATCGTGCGCGGCACGGAGTTGCCCGACCAGATCGTGATGGTCGGCGGGCACCGCGATGCGTGGGGTCCTGGCGCGAACGACAACGTGAGCGGCACGGTGAGCGTGCTGGAGTCGGCACGCGCTGTGATGGCGGAAGTGAAAGCCGGGCGGAAGCCGAAGCGCACGATGATCTTCGCGACCTGGGACGCTGAAGAGTGGGGGCTGCTCGGTTCCACGGAATACGTCGAGGAGGATTCACTCCGGCTGATCCGCGGCGGCATCGCGTATCTCAATCAGGACTCTCCGGCGTCCGGCCCGCGCATCGGCGGCGGCGGGTCGCCATCGCTGCGTCCGATGATCCGCGATGTGATGGCGCACATCCAGGACCCGAGCGGGAAAGGCACGGTCTACGAAGTGTGGCGCAAGCAGGCGCGCGTCGCGGACAGCGCGCAGCCGCCGATGGGCGATCCGGGCGGCGGATCGGATTACGCCGGATTCTACAATCACATCGGTGTCCCGATGGCGGAGTGGGGATTCGGCGGCGCGGGCGGCGTGTATCACTCGCTATACGACTCGTACCACTGGATGGCGACGTTCGGGGACACGTCGTACCAGTACCACGCCGCGGCGGCCAAGGTCGGCGCGATGATGATGTGGCGGCTCGCGAACGCGGAGATCCTGCCGTACGACTACCAGGAGTACGCGAGCACGATGAAGAAATACCTGCCGCCCATGGACAGCGCCCTGAAGAAGAAGGGCTGGTACCAGGGCGACACCGCGCTCAGTGCATTGATCGCGCGGCTCGGCGCGGCGGCAACAGCGTTCGCGGCGGCCCGGGATGGGCAGCTGGCGCGCGGTCCCGTGTCCAAGGAGATGGCCGCCAAGACGAATGCGGCGCTCATGAGAGTCGAGCGTGCCCTGCTGCGGCCCGAAGGTCTTCGCACGCGTCCATGGTTCCGCAACCTCATCTATGCTGCGGACGAGGACAACGGATACGCCGACATGGTCTTCCCCTCAGTGGGCGAAGCGATGCGCACTGGCGACAAGGCGCTCACGATGCGGGAGATCGCCGATCTCGCGTCGCGCTTCGATGCGGCCGCGCAGGCGGTGAACGAGGCGACCGCGGCATTGAAATAAGAGAACCGGGTGGAGCGCTTCGGCGCTCCACCCGGCGCGCGCGTCGCTAGATGCTGGCGCCGCTGTCGATCGGGCCGCCCGGCCGGCGCTTGGATGGCGCAGGCGGGAGCGGATCGCGAGGATCCGCGACGATCGAGAAGATCCCTTCTCCCGGCGACGTGCGAAGCCTCGGGCCATCGGCGAGATCGTCCGAGCGATCCATCGGACGCTCGCGATCGGACTGCGAATTGCGACCGTCGCCCGGAAGCACGCGCACTGGGCGTCGCACAGGTTGCGGCTTCGGGCGCTTCCCGAGATAGGCGCGCGGCATGCTGACTCCCGCCAACGAAGCGGCCGGCGTCTCGCTCGCACCGCGGCGGCGCAATACGATCACGGTGCGGCGCGGCGTGTCGCCGTGCGGATACTCGCGGATGATCGCGTGGCCGAGATCCGGCAGCGCCGCCAAGAAGGGCGGAGTGGGAATGCTCGCGACTCGACGGAGCCGCGGCGGCATCTCCACGCTCGCGACGCCGCGCGCGGCGCGCGGCACCGGGGGCGGCGACTCCCGCGGCACCGGCACGAGCAGATCGAGATCAACGGTGAGATCGACCACCGGATCGCGCGAACGCGGCGGTTCGAGCACGATCAACTGACGGCGTTCGTCACGGCCGCCCACCGCCGCACCGACGCCGCTGCACGCGCAGCCGACGTGCGGCGCGAGATCGACGAGCAACTGCGCGCGCGACATCATGCGGTCGGCGAGCTCCGCCATCGGATCGTCAGCGGAGAGTTCAGCGAGCACGCGGCCGCCCGCGCGATCGCGCAGCGCCTCATCGCTCGGCGATCCACCGGGCATCGAGAGCGAGCGGCGGCGATCGGGCGGCAGGATGCTCTCGAAGAACTGCGGCTGCGCCGCGGGACTCACACCGCGCTCGCGGCACAGCGCCAACAAGTCCGCCGGGGAGATCCGTTCATCGATCGACGCATCGCCCGCGCCGGGGCACGAGCCGGCATACGTGATGTGCAGCATCCGCGCGCCGTACGCCGACCGCAGATATCGCGCGACCGCGACGGGCGGCGCGACGAGCGAGATCATCCAGGGGGCGAGATCGTCGCCGGCCCGCAGCAAACGCTCGCGCACGAGCGGGCACGAACAGAGGATCGCCGGGTCCGCGTTGCGGTCGGCGAGCTCGCTCAGACATGCGCCGGCGACGAGCTCGTCGCCCCAGCTCGCGGGGAACGCCGAGGCATACCCGAGACGCTGACACGCGTGCGCGAGCTGGACCGGAGTGGCGGGAAGAGCGGCGAAGACGGCGTCGGCGCCGAGGATGATGACGGACGGTACCGTCTGCGACTGAGGGGCGCCGCGCGGCATTAGTGGTTGGTGGTCCGCAGGGGCACAGCGAAAATTGGCACATCCGGGGTCGCGATGCCAGCGGCAGTCGCGACGTCTTCCCTTCGGCCGCTCGCCGGCGCTATCGTCATGGGCCGGCGGCCAGCCGGTTCCCCAACGGAGCGGGTGCTGTGATCGAGTCGGTCGTGGTGAAAGTCCCGGGCTCGACGTCGAACCTGGGTGCGGGGTTCGACTGCGTCGGGATGGCGGTCGACCGCTGGCTGACGGTGACCGTGCGCCGCGATGCATTGGGGAATTCCACGCCGCGCATGGTGCGGCACGGCACGCTCGAGGTGCTGTCGGCGGTGCGCCCCGAGCGCGATCTCGTGTTCACCGGTTTCCGCGCCGCGTGCACCGCGGCGGGAACGCCCGTCCCATCCGGCCTCGTGTTCGAGGGGACCTCCGAGATCCCGGTGGAACGCGGGATCGGTTCTTCCGCGGCGGCGCTGGTGGCGGGCGCCACCCTCGCCAATGCGATGCTCGCACTGCGATTGGATGCGCGTTCACTCGCCGGCATCTGCGCGACGCTCGACGGACACCCCGACAACGTGGCGCCGTCGGTGTACGGCGGTGCGGTGCTCGCGCTCGCGGGCGAGCCATTCGTAGTGACGCCGCTGGAGGTGCATCCATCGCTCGTGTTCATCTTCGCGGTGCCGGACTTCACCGTCGAGACCAAACGCGCACGCGCCGCGCTCCCGAACGTCGTGCCGCACGTGACGGCGGTGCAGGCGGCCGCGCGGAGCGCGGCGCTCGTGCGCGGACTCGCGACCGCGGAGCCGGCGCTCCTCGCCATCGCGCTCGACGATGTGCTGCACGTGCCGCACCGCCGCGCGCTCGTGCGCGGGTACGACGCGGTGAACGCCGCCGCGACGGCCGCCGGCGCGTTCGGCGCGACGTTGAGCGGCTCGGGCTCCGCGCTCGTCGCGATCGCGCGGACCGACGACGCCGCGGCGGTGGAGGCGGCGATGGCGACCGCGTGGCAGGAGAAGGGGATCGCGGCGGAGACCTTCCACACCGGCCGGCGCGTGCGCGGCTACGAAGTGCAATCGGTGGTGGAGTCCGCGCGGCAATGGCCGGGGTGACTTCCCGCACGCGCTATTATTCAGCATGAGCCCGGCCGGATCGATCGCCAACCCGATGGAACGCCGCCTCGCCGCGCTGCCCGAACTCACGGCCGAGGAGACGCTGCGATACAGCCGCCACCTGTTGCTTCCGCAGGTGGGCGCGGACGGACAGCGGCGTCTCAAGGCGGCGCGCGTGTTGCTCATCGGCGCCGGCGGCCTGGGCTCACCCGCCGCGCTCTATCTCGCCGCCGCCGGCGTAGGTACGCTCGGGCTCGTGGAGTTCGATACGGTAGATCTGACGAATCTCCACCGCCAAGTGCTGCACGGCACCGCGGACATTGGCCGCTCGAAGATCGACTCGGCCCGCGAGACGATCGCAGCGCTGAACCCGAACGTGACCGTCGAAGCGCATGCGGTGCGGCTCACTTCGGAGAACGCGCTCGATCTCGTGGCGCGCTACGATCTCGTCGTGGACGGGAGCGACAATTTCCCCACGCGTTATCTCGTCAATGACGCGAGCGTGCTCGCCGGCCGCCTGAACGTGCACGGCAGCGTGTTCCGCTTCGATGGACAGGCGAGCGTGTTCGGCGCACCGGGTGGTCCGTGCTATCGATGTCTCTTTCCCGATCCGCCGCCCCCCGGTTCCGTGCCGGGTTGCGACGAGGGCGGCGTTCTCGGGGTGCTCCCAGGTCTCGTGGGTGTGATCCAGGCGACTGAGACGCTGAAGCTCATCCTCGGTGCGGGTGATCCGCTCGTGGGCCGGCTGCTGCTCGTGGATGCGCTGCGCATGCAATTCCGCATGCTGCGTTTCGAACGCGATCCGGCCTGTCCGGCGTGCGGCACTCGCACGCTGAAGACGCTCATCGACTACGAAGCCTTCTGCGGCATCGCGCCGCCGGACGCCGCGATGGAGATCACACCGCGCGAGCTCGCGGACCGGATCGCCGGAGGCACCCGACCCGTGCTGATCGATGTGCGCGAGCCGCGCGAATGGGAGCTCGCGCGCATCGAAGGCGCGCGGCTCATTCCGCTCGGCACGCTCGAGGCGGCGATGGGATCGCTCGATCGCACGGCCGACATCGTCGTGTACTGCAAGTCCGGCGCACGCAGTGCGAAGGCGGTGGAGCAGTTGCGTGCGGCCGGATTCGCGCGCGTTCGCAATCTGGCCGGCGGCATCCGCCGGTGGAGCGACGAGATCGATCCTTCGGTGCCGCGCTATTGAGTGACCTCACCACGATCCTCGCGGCGGCGAGCGCGTTCGGCGCACTGGCAGCGGGGTATCCGTCGATGGTCGAGCGCGGGTCGCGGCGGCGCCTCCCGGTCGGCCCCGATGGGATCATCCAAGGCGCGGAACCGATCGTCCTGGGCCGCGGCGGCCGGGGCGTGCTCATCCTGCACGGCTTCGGCGACACGCCACAGAGCGTGGCGATGCTGGCGCAATCGCTGAAGACACGCGGATACGCTGTATACGCGCCGTTGCTCGCCGGCCACGGACGAACCCTGCGCGAGTTCGCGAAGAGTGATGCGGAGCAATGGCTTACCAGCGCACGCGCGGCTCTCGACGAGCTACGCGCGAAGTGCACGAGCGTCTCGATCGTGGGGCAATCGCTTGGTGGGGTGCTCGCGACGCTGCTCACGAAAGAGTCCTCCGACGTGCGTGCGCTCGTGCTTCTTGTTCCGTACTTCGATGTACCGCGATCAGTGCGACGCATGATGCCGCTCGAGCCCGTACTCCAGGCGGTGATGCCCTACGTCGTCACCTCGGACGACCGCTCCATCCATGATCCGGATGCGCGCGCCCATTCGCTGGCCTTCGGCGCAACGAGTCCGAGGCTCACCGCGGAGCTCATTCGGTGCGCCGATCGCGGACGCGCCGCGCTCCCATCCGTGCGGCCGCCGACGCTGTACGTGCAAGCGCGCGAGGACAACCGGATCGCGCCGGCTGTGGCCGAACACGCGTTCGCGATGCTCGGCGCCCAAGAGAAGAGGATCGAGTGGCTCGATGGGACCGGCCACGTCATTGCGGCGGACTATCAACGCGCGCGAGTCGCGGCGCTCGCCGGAGAGTGGCTGGACGCCAGCTAGTGCAGCGGCGTGACGGCGACTCTCTCGCCGAAGCGGCCTCCGAGCGCGTGCAGGAATGTCTCCATTGATGCCGTCATGCCGAACACGTAGCGCTGCATGAAGCGGAAGAGCGGCTGCTCGATCGCGCCCTCTTCGGTGATCGTGAGCGTGCTCCCGGTGCTGTCGGGCAGGATCTGGAAGATCCAGCGCCCGGTGAATCCGGCGTCCCTGGTCGTGATGGTGTTCACGACGCGATTCGGCGGGACCGCGAGCGTGGCCTCGTAGGCGAGCGAGCCCGAGCTCGTCGTTTCGCTCCACGCGGTGTGGCCGTTGTGATCCGGCAGCCGAGTAACACTCTTCACGTCGGCGCGCCATTTCGGGTACGCGTCGACATTGACGATCGCGGCGTAGAGCGATTCGGGGGGAACCGCAAAGCGGGCGCGCACCGACGCCGAGTGAGCCAGCGGCAAGCGCGCGCCCGCGGTGTAGCCGATCGCCGCGACGAAGACGAGAACGCCCAGTACGATGAGGATCCATTCTCATCATGGCGATGCTCCTCGACTTGAGCGCGGGTCTCCGATCACGTCACGCGATTGATCCAGTCGGTGGTGATCTCCTTCGCTTTCTCGCGCGCTTCCTCGCCGGCATCACGCGCCTCGCCGAAGAGCATGCGGCCCGCGTCGAGCGCGCCCTGACCCATCTCGGTGGCGCCCATCTTCATGCGATCCATCGTCGGCGCGAGCTTGGCGACGATCTTCTTGCGCCTGGATGCCGGCTTCTTCTTCGCCGCGACCTTCCGCTTCGGCGCCGCCTTGCGCTTCGCCGTCTTCCGCTTCGCGGGCTTGCGCCCCTTCTTCTTGCCGCCGGCCTTGGGGCGCGACGCCTTCTTCTTCCTCTTCGCAGCCATGAGAGTGCTCCGGATGGATTGATGGTCCCGCGCGCCATCGCGACTGCGAGCAGCGCACGGCTTAGTATGCACAGGCGGGCGATGTGCCGCCAGCGCACATAGTGGTGCAGAGCGCGATGTCCGGGGTATATTCGCCCTGAACCCTAGCCCCCCGAGGTCAGACATGCGATCCATTCTCACCGCAGTCGCAGTGCTCGGCGCCACCTACATTCCGGCGGGCTACACCGCCGTGCCAGACAAGGCTGATGCGAACATGGCGCAGGCGGTCTATACCGCCTCTGGACCGAACTGGGACGTGACCACCGGACCGGCCCATATCCTCTTCAATGCCAAGGATATGGGAACCACCGGGTCGGCGACGAGTGCCACGATCGAGCAGGTCACCAAGCCGAAGTATCCGGAAGCGTACGGCGTTTTCATCGGCGGCACGAATCTGGATGACCCCGCACAGCGCACGTACACCTACTTCCTCGTGCGGGGCGACGGGAAGTACATGGTGAGCGTGATGCACGGCACGAAGGCGACGTCGGTCGTGCCGTGGACCGCGAGCGAGAACGTCCCGACGGAAGACGCGAGCGGTAAGGCGACGTACCACTTGTACGTTCACGTCGCTCCCGACGCCATCCATTTCCAGGTGAACAGCAAATTGGTGGCGACGGTACCGAAGGGAACGAACCCGACTGACGGGGTCTCCGGCCTGCGCATCAATCACAACCTGCATCTGATCGTCACGCCGGTCTCGGTCTCGAAGTAACCGGCGGCGGGACAACGAGCGCGCCGGCTGCCTCAGCCGGCGCGCTCTGTCACATCCATGATCGCTGACCGGACCGAAACAGGCGCCGCCCGCCGAGCGTACACGTAGCCATGCCGATCTCCGCTCGCAGTTCGCTCAACGTCGGGCTCGACGCCCTGCGCGCCAATCCGTTGCGCGCCCTGCTCTCGGGGCTGGGCGTCGTGATGGGTGTCGGCGCGATGGTGTCGGTGCTCTCGATGGGCGACGGCGTCGAGGCGTTCGCGCGGGCGCAGATCGAGGAGACGACGGACTTGCTCGGCGTGGCGATCGTGCCGGCGACGCAGGCGGACATCGACGGACAGCTCGTGCGCCGGGAGGACATCCTGCAATTCACGCGCGCGGATGCGCGTGCGCTGGATGGCGCCATTGCGGGCGAGCACAAGGTGGCGCTTGTCGCCTCGGGGGCGGCAATGGTCACGCTTTATCCGACCACGCCACCGCGCGGCTTCCGCGTGATCGGCGGGCTCGCCACGCATTTCCACGATGCGAAGATGACGACAGTCGCGGGGCGAACGTTCGTGGATGGCGACACCGGTGTGGTCGTGCTCAACGAGCGCGCCGCCGGCGCCGTGACGCGCGACAGCGGGGCCCCATCATCCGCGGTGGGGCGCGCACTTCGCCTGAACGGCAACACGTTCACCGTGATCGGCGTCGTGTCGGGCGGACCGCAAGCGACGGCACTCGATGCCTACGTGCCGGTGGATGAGGCCGCACGCGCGATCCCCGGCAGCCATGCGCCGACCCTGGCGCTCGTCGCGCCGCGGATCGAGGACGTCGAGCGCATCCGTGGCGACGCCGAGCGATGGATGGCGGAACGCTACGGCGCCAAGTGGAAGGAGCGGGCGAGCGTGAACACGAACCAGTCGCGTGTCGCGCAGGTCGCGTCGGTGATCCTGGTGTTCAAGCTGCTGATGGGTGCGATCACCGGCGTGTCATTGCTCGTGGGCGGCATTGGGATCATGAACGTGCTGCTCGCCTCGGTCGCGGAACGCACGCGCGAGATCGGTGTGCGGAAAGCGACCGGCGCACGCAATCGCGACGTGCTCATCCAGTTCCTCTCGGAGTCGGTGGTCATCACCGGCGCGGGCGCCACGGTCGGCGTCGGGCTCGGGTTGGGCATCGCGTTCCTCGCCGCGGCGGTCATGCGTGCGAAGACCAAGGCGCTGGTGCATGCCGCCATCACGCCGGCGACGATCCTCATCGCGGCGGGCCTCTCGGTGGCGATCGGGATCGTGTTCGGATTGTATCCCGCCGTGCGCGCTGCACGACTGAGCCCGATCGAAGCGATCCGGCACGAATAGCGCGCGCGGGCCGGCGCCCGCGTTATCTTGGGCAGTCGCAGTTCACTCCCCAACACGCGGTGGTCTCCGTGAATCGATCGCTCTTCGCGAGTCTCGCGCTCCTGTCGGCGTGCTCGCCCTTGGCGAAAGTGCCACCGCCTCCGCCGAGCAATGCGCCCCACCGCGTGGATTCCCTGCCGACGGTGACCGCGACGGCCGTGCCGCCGGCTGCGACGAGCGCGCCGAGATCGCAGGTCCCGCCGAAGAGCGCGACCGTCACCACGGGCCCGACCGCAGCGACCGTCGCGCCGCGTGCGCCGGTGACGACCGCACAAGGAGCGATCGCCACTCCGGTGGATCCCTTCGCACGCGTCGACCGCATGGATTGGCCAGGACCCAACCGGTACCGCTCCGCGAGCGGGCAGCCGGGTCCCGACTACTGGCAGCAGCGCGCGGACTACAACATTGCCGTCACCCTGGACACCGCCGAGCAGAATATCACCGGCCACGTCGCGATCGCGTACACAAACAATTCTCCCGACACCCTGACCTTCATTTGGATCCAGTTGGACCAGAACCTCTATCGTGAGGGAAGTCTGGGGAGCACCCTGCGCGGCGAGGAGACGCGCTGGGGCGCGCGCGGATTCCGCGGCGGGTATGACATCCGCAATCTGACCGTGAACGGGAAGCCCGCGCTTCCCAGCGTGGATGATACGCGCATGCGCGTGAAGCTGGCGTCGCCGCTGCCGCCGCGCGGCGGACGGCTGACACTGGAGATGGATTATGCGTTCCGCGTCCCGAACCATGGCTCCGACCGGATGGGGCGCGACGGCCGTCTGTTCGAGATCGCACAATGGTACCCGCGCATGGCGGTGTACGACGACGTGCGCGGCTGGAATACCGACCCCTACTATGGCCAGGGAGAGTTCTATCTCGAGTACGGCGACATTGATTACGCGGTGACCGCGCCGGCGGGCTACACGATCGCGGGGAGCGGCGTGCTGCAGAATCCGCGCGAGGTGCTCACGCCGGCGCAGCGCACGCGGCTCGCCGATGCGGCGCGCTCGCCGAACGTCGTTCCGATCATCGCCGCGGGCGAGGACGCCGCGGCGCCGCGCGCCGGGACGCGAACGTGGCGGTTCCGCGCGCAGAACGTGCGCGACGTCGCGTGGGCGGGCGCGCCCGACTTCCGCTGGGACGCGACGAACTGGAACGGGATCCTCATCCAGTCCTACTACGAGCTCGCCAAGGCGGGCGCGTCATGGCAGCGCGCCGCCGAGTGGACGCGGTGGAGCATCCGGTTCTATTCGCAGCTGGTGCAGCCGTATCCATATCCACAGGCGACGAGCGTCGCCGGTCCGGTGGGCGGAATGGAGTATCCGATGTTCGTGATGGTGCATTACGGCAAGCTCGCATCCGACACCGCGTCGGTGTTCGGCACCATCGATCACGAGCAGGGCCACGAGTGGTTCCCGATGCTCGTGGGATCCAACGAGCGCCGCTACGGATGGATGGATGAGGGGATCAATACCTACATCAACGCGTTCTCCCAAGAGGCGCACGACACGGGCACGACGAAGTGGGAGCAATACATGGACGACTGGCGCCGTGCGGTGGCCGACGGTACACAGGCGCCGCTCATGACGCCGGCGGACCGGATCAATGCGGGAGCGCTCGGCGCGATGGCGTATCGGAAACCGGGCGCGGTGCTGTTGGCGCTCCGGAATCACGTGGTGGGGCCCGCGGCCTTCGACGAAGCACTCCGCGAGTACGCGCGCCGCTGGGCCTTCAAACATCCGACGCCGGGCGATTTCTTCCGCACGATGGAGAACGTGAGCGGCAAGGACCTCTCGTGGTACTGGACCGCGTTCTTCTACAGCGACGACGTGCTCGACATTGGCGTCGATACCGCGTTCACGGTGAATACGCGCGATGGCATGCGCGCGGTGGTGCGGCTCACGAAGCACACGAGCATCCCGTTCCCGGTGGAGATGCGGCTCAAGCTCGCCGACGGTTCGCTGCGCACGGTGATGCTGCCGGTGGAGATCTGGACGGCCGGCGATCGCTACGACGCGTCGATCCCCGTCGCGAGCCCGGTGACCGGTGTACGCCTGTGGCCCGATCCGAGCGTGCCGGACTGGGATCCGGCGAACGACGCGTGGGGGGACGCACCGCCGCAGGATCGCCCCGCGCAGGTGACCACGGGCGGGCTCGCAAGTCCTTTGAACATCACCCCATGACCGCCCGGTCGTTGGCGTAAGGCCCCTCCGGAGTTAGATTACGAATCGGTAGTCCAGGCCGCTGAACAGGCGTCCGGACCACCGTGCGGGCGCGCCCCTCTGGTACGCCCGCTCATTATCGCCGAAGGAAGGTCCCGATGCCGCATTTCGGAAGCTGGGCCGCGCACTGGTGGATGCCGATCCTCTTCGTAGTGATCGCCGGCCATTTGACCAATGTCTGTGTCACGTTGTTCCTGCACCGGGCGCAAACGCACCGGGGCGTGACGTTCAGCAAGATCGTCGAAGTGCCGATGCGCTTCTGGCTGTGGCTCTCGACCTCGATCGTCACCAAGGAATGGGTGGCGGTGCACCGGAAGCATCATGCCTTCGCCGACCGCGATGGCGATCCGCACAGCCCCGTGCTCGAAGGGCTCCGGAACATCATCCTGAAGGGCGCCTTCTACTACCGGAATACGGTCCGCGTCCCCGAGATCCTCGAGAAGTACGGCAAGGGAACGCCGAGCGACTGGCTCGAGCGCTACGTACTGTCGAAGCGGCCTTGGATCGGCATCATCCTGATGCTGCTGATCGACATATATCTCTTCGGATTCTACGCCGGTCCGCTCGTGTGGGCCGCGCAGATGCTCTGGATCCCGTTCTGGGCTGCGGGGATCATCAACGGCGTCGGCCACGCGCTAGGCTATCGCAATTACGATGTGAAGGACGAGAGCAGGAACATCCTGCCCATCGCCATCTGGCTGGGCGGCGAGGAGCTGCACAACAATCACCACGCCGATCCGCACTCCGCGAAGTTCCAGGCAAAATGGTACGAGTTCGACATTGGCTGGGCCTACATCCGGGTGATGCAGCTGTTCGGATTGGCCAAGGTCCGCTACGCGCGGGCGTGAGTTGAAGGCGGCGCGCTTCGCGCCGCCGCGCCGGGAGATCCTCTCATGGAAGTGACCTGCACCCGCTGCGGGAAGACACGCGCGGGATTGGAGCGCCAGCCGTTCCCCGGAGCGATCGGGGCGCGCGCGCTCACGGAGATCTGCGCCGAGTGCTGGGCCCAGTGGCTGCAGCAGCAGAAGATGCTGATCAACCATCACGGCCTGAACCTGATGGACCCGCAGGCTCGCGCATTCCTCACGCGCAGCATGGAAGCGTTCCTCTTCAAGACCGGTAAAGAGGAACAGGTGGACACCAGCAAAGAAGGAAGCATCAACTGGTGATCCTGCGACGCTGGCTGTTGCGAACGTTCGTCGCGAGCGCGCTCGTCGCCTGCGCAACGCCGAAGCAGGCGGCGCCGATCCCGGTCGCGCTGGAGCGCGAGACCGCGTGGGGCGCATGCGCTCAGGCGGCGGACGCCGACTGGGTGAACTGCGTGATCGAGCACCTGTCGATGCGACAGAAGGCCGCGCAGATGGTATGGCCCAATTCCTACGCCGACTACATCGCGCGCGACATGCCGGCGTGGCGCAAGCTCACGCGCTACGTCACGCGCGACGAGGTGGGCGGGATCATCATGTCGGTCGGGTCACCGCTCGAGTTCGTCTCGAAAGTGAACGATCTGCAGGCGTTGAGCGATCTGCCGCTGATGGTGAGCGCCGACTTCGAGACCGGCGCAGGATTCCGCGTGCGCGGCGGATATTTCCTGCCGAACGCGATCGATCTCGGGGGCGCGGTGAATTTCCCGCCCTCCATGGCGCTCGGCGCCACCGGCGACACGGCGCTGGCCTACCTCGATGGCTGGGTGACCGCCCGCGAAGGCCGCGCGCTCGGCGTACAGATGAACTTCGCGCCGGTGCTGGACGTGAACAACAATCCGGCGAACCCGGTGATCAGCGTGCGCTCGTTCGGCGCGGATCCGGCGGCGGTGGCGCGGCTGGGAGCGGCGTACATCCGCGGCGTGCAGAATGGCGGCATGATCGCGACGGGAAAGCACTTTCCCGGCCACGGCGATACGGGGATCAATTCCCATCTCGCGCTGCCGGTGGTGAATGCATCCCGTGCGCGCCTCGACAGCGTGGAATTGGTGCCGTTCCGTGCGGCGATCGCGGGTGGCGTCGCGGGCATCATGACGTTCCACGGCTCGATGCCGGCTCTCGATTCGAGCGGCGTGCCGGGCACTCTGTCACGCGAGGTGCTCACGACGCTGCTGCGCGACACGTTGCGATTCCATGGGCTCGTGATCACCGATGCGATGGACATGAACGCGGTGGTCGTGACGTATGGTAGCGCCGAGGCGACCATGCGTGCCGTGTCCGCCGGCGCCGACGTGCTGCTGCAGCCGGTGGACGCGACGTCGGCGATCGATGCGGTGACGGCGGGCGTGGTGCTCGGCCGCTACAGCGAAGCACGCCTGGATTCGTCGGTGCGGCGCATCCTGCGCGCCAAGCTCGCGGTGGGACTGCGCCGCCGGCGGCTGGTGGATGCGGACAGCGTCCGCACGATCGTGGGAGATTCCGCGCACGAGTGGGTGGCGCGGCGGATCGCCGAGCGCTCGATCACCGTCGTGCGCGACTCCGCCCACCAGCTGCCGCTGGCGAAGCTTCCGCGCACGACGCGTGTGCTGTCGATCACGTTCGCGCACCGGCCCGACCTGGCGGCCGGCGTGACATTCGACGCGGAGCTGAAGCGATGGTTCGGCGGCCTGCGGTCGGAGTACGCGGATGCGGATGACGCGGCGCCGAACTACGCGCGGCTGCTCTCGCTGAGCGATTCGGCGGACGTGATCGTGATCGGATCGTACATCGCGCAGAATTATCTGGCGACGACGCTGAACGTGCCGCCGCAGTTCGCGCAATTCGTCGAGGAGCTGGTGAAGCGCGGACGGCATCCGATCGTCGTCGCAATGGGGAATCCGTATCTCCTGCAGCAGATCCCGGATGTTCCCGCGTACATCGTGGGGTGGGCGGGATTCCCGCAATCGCAGTTCGCCGCGGCGCGCGCCGTGTTGGGCTCGGCGCGCGTGAGCGGCCGGCTCCCGATCCCGATCCCACCGTACGCGGCGCTGGGCGCGGGGCTCGATCTCGCTCCGCTGGCGCTCGGACCGAACGGACTCCCGAAGTAACCGGTCGCGCACGCTGTTGACTCGCGGCGCGGGCGGCGCTATCCTCGCGTAGAGCGGCACGCGCAGTGATTAAGAAATTTTTTGTTACTAATTCGTGGCGAGCCCTTGACATTAGTCGCATGAAGCGACTAATTAGGCGCCGATGCCCGAACGCTCCGCTCCTCCCGCCACACGTCCCACCGCGCGCCGCGCCGCGCTCACGATCGACGTCGTGCTGCTCGCCGCCCAAGGGCGCGGACTCATGATGCTCCTGGCGCGCGCCGCCGAATCGCGGAACAAGGAGCGGTGGGAGTTGCCGTGGGATGGTGTGCGCGGTGACGAGGCGTTGGAGGACGCGGCCGCGAGAGTGGCGCGCGCGGCGCTCGGGTCATCGCAGGTGCAGTTGGACCAGGTCGCGGCGTTCGGCGACCGGCGGCGGCATCCGGGGGGCGCCGATGTCTCCGTGGCATTCCTCGGACTCGTGCCGGGCGGCGCCCCCGGCCCGGTGGGCGGCGATACGGCGTGGTTCCCGGTGGATGAGCTGCCGCCCGTCCCGCCGCGGCACCGCGCGATGGTCGATGCGGCGCTCCTGGCGGTGCGCGCCCGGCTCGAGCACTCGCCGATCGCGTTCTCGCTGCTGCCGCCCACGTTCACGCTGAGCCAACTGCAGGAAGTGTACGAGCTGCTGATCGGGCGGCGCGTGCACAAGGCGAGTTTCCGCCGCGCATTGCACGCGGCCTGGCTGGTGGAGCCCACCGACGAATGGCGGAGCGAAGGGCGGGGGCGGCCCGCGCAGCTATTCCGCTATTCGCCGCGCAAGCGCCGGGGCGGGCGCCGCGGCGTGCGCTTCGACGGCCTGGGTAACGGCTAAGCAACGCGGCACGGCCGGCCTTGCTTGGAACTTTTTTTAGTTGCAATATGTATATAAGGTATATTCAGCGGAGCATGCCGTGGGCGCTGGACACAGGGCGCGGGTGGAGCCGCAGGGAGAGCCAGGAACGGGCGCCGAGTCGCGGATCGTGCGACTCGCGAGCGGCGTGCGCTGGCGCGCCACCGTCGTCGCCCGGCTCATCTCCGAAGATGTCGTGGCCGGCCAGGAACACGCGCGGCTGGTACTGCAGCTGGAGTGTCTGACGATGCCGCGGCGCTCGGTGCGCGTGGCGCTTTCGGGTGCGCGTTCGCTGAAGACGGTGGGCGAAGAAGCGTTGCGCGAGGCGGTCGAGCCCAACCCGATGCGGACGATCCGGCGCGCCCGATCAGTCTGAGCGGCGCCTCGCCTGCCACTGGATGATGCCGC
This sequence comes from uncultured Gemmatimonadaceae bacterium, assembly GCA_963716745.1. Lineage (GTDB taxonomy): Bacteria > Gemmatimonadota > Gemmatimonadetes > Gemmatimonadales > Gemmatimonadaceae > DATKOH01. The sequence goes on along the minus strand of OY970320.1, from coordinate 1,857,055 downwards.
GCGCGACCGCGACGTTGTCCGCCGCGATCCCATACAATTCCTTGAACGCCGACGCCTGCGTCGACGCGCGCGCTTCCGCGATCACCGGCGGGACATGTCCTTCGCGGCGCTTCGGATCGGTGCGCCGCTCCACGGAGACGCGCGCCTGCACGCTCGGGCTGCCTTCCGGCAACGCCTCGATCGTGACGACCCCGCCGCCGGGAAGCTCGCGGCTATAGAGCAGCACGAAATCGTCCATCGGCATTTGGAACGACGATGTCCATAGCGTCACGCGCGCACCACGATGGGAGGCGCCATCAGAAGAGCGGCGGCTCCCCGTTGTCGGCGAACGGATCGGCGAAGCTGTTCGCGGCCCACGACGTCGCCGCCAACGAACCGGGCAGTTGGAACACGCCCTCCGCGGGCAGCACGCGCCGCACCGCGATGAGGCGCTGGCCGAACCACGTCCGGTGCGTGCCCGTGCCGGCCAGCTTGTCGATCTTCACGTGGCCGCCGGTGCTCGACGCGTGGATGATGCTGTCGCGCCCGACGTAGATCGCGATGTGCTGGGCGCCTTCGCCGCCGTAGAAGAACAGCAGGTCGCCGGGCTGCAGATCGCCGGGTTCCGGGCGGCGGCCGAGCCCGCTCTGCTCGTGCGCGGTGCGCGGCACCTCGAAGCCGTGCACCATGAACACGTAGCGCACGAATCCGGAGCAATCGAAGGCCCGCGGCGTCGAGCCGCCGAGCACGTAGCGCACGCCAACATATTTCCGGGCGGTCTCGACGAACGTGGCGCCATCCACCACGCCGCGGACCTGGATGTGCTTAGGCGCCGCGACCTCGGATTGAGCGGTCGCGTGGGCGGTAGCGATGAAGAACACCGCCCCGGTCATCCAGACCTGGTGCGCCAATGGACTTCGCATCATACAGAATATTGACGACTCAGGTGAGCGATGGTTAGGCCTTATCCACACTTGTTATACGGCCCTTCTTCGGGAAGTTCCGCATCGTGTTGCACGCCGATGTAAAACGGGCCCCGGCATGTCGCCGGGGCCCGTTCGTTCAACACTGCTCGATCGACTTAGACCTTCTGAACGTCAGCGGCCTGTGGACCCTTCTGCCCCTGAACGATCTCGAATTCGACCTTGTCGCCCTCGGCGAGCGACTTGAAGCCGCTGCCACTGATCGCGCTGAAGTGCACGAACACATCGGGGCCGCCCTCGTGCGAGATGAAGCCGAAGCCCTTCGCGTCGTTGAACCACTTCACGGTGCCGGTGATGCGAGACATGGTGCTTTCCTTTCTAAGATTGGTTATTGCTGGCGTAAATGCCTGACCCCAGTTCCGGACCGACGGAGCGAAATCTCCGGCGCGACGCGGCGGTGTCCACGAACGTCTTTCTAATCTAATCGAGTGCACGCCGAATGTGTATTGGCCCGACCCTTGCTGGCCGGGAGATCCCGGCCCCCGTGAGTCAGGCGGCGCCGGCGATGTAGCGGGCGACGCGGCCGCACTGCGCGCACTGCAGCGTGACGTGCGAGCGCGGCGGCGGCGGCTTCTTCATCGGGTCGCGCGTGATCGCGCCGGAGCAGGATGGGCAGCTCAAAGGCGCGCCGGTCCGGTCGCTCGCGATGAGCTGCAGCGCCTGGGCAGGGTTATAAGTGGCGGGGCGGGGTTTGCGCATCTTCTCCTCCAAGTCTCTCTCCGGCTGCTCCCCGAACAGTGGGAGGCCGATCCAGGCAACTGAATGAACGGACGTTCATACCCTTGCCGGCACGAAAGATAACCCATCAGGGGGTCGAAATGTTGTGCGGGCCGAAATCGCCCTAACTCACCCTGTGATCTGGTAATACCGCGGCGCGCGCCGTTGGTTCCGGCGCGCCGCTCGCACTACTCCCAGCGGTGCGGCGGACGCCAGAGACTGCGGCGATCCACTCGCCACAACTTGCTCTTGTCGCCGAACTGCTCGCCGGAGCGGAATGCTTCTTCGTCGGCCGCGCCGTCCGCCATGTCGGCCGATTTCGCCGACGCATCATCCGCGCGATGCACGATCTCAGCCTCGATCGTGAGCGGCCGCACCGGGCTCCCGTTCTCGAGCTTGCCATGATGCGAGAGGATGATGTGCTGCAGCTCGAGTCGCTGATCGGCGGAGATCATCGGGCGCACCGCCGGCCGCCGCGAGCGCGAGCCGCTCATCGAGCATCATCGATCCCAGGATCACGTGCTCGATGAGATGGCCGGCGCTCGTTCGCGTGAAGCCCTCCCAACCGATGCCGTACGCTTCGATCTTCCCGATGTCGTGCAAGAGTACGCCGGCGAGCACGACATCCTCGCGCGCGCGCATCGCCTTCGCCATCCCGCGCGCGATGTAGGCGACCTCCCACACGTGCAACAGAAGACCGCCCACCTTGCTGTGATGGCCGCCCACGGACGCGGGTGCGCGCTCGAAGCGCAGGCGGAATGCATCTTCGTCATAGAACAGCCCGAGCACGCGCTTCAGCTGCTGCGAGGACATGCCGCGCCGCATCTCGTCCATCTTCTCCCACAACTTCTGCGGGTCCTCGGCGATGTGCGGCAGGAATTGCGCGAGGTCGAGCCCCTCGCGCGGGAGGACGCGCACCGGCGCCGTGAGCTTGAGCTGCCGCTTGGCGTTGCCACGCGCCTCGTACCGATCGACCTGACCGATCGCCTGCACGGCGGCGCCGCGCACGGCGCCGTCGGCCCAGCCTTCCTCGAGCAGATTCTTCCAGATCGGCGCGGTGTCGATGTCGCCGCTCGCGTTGCCGAGCGTGAGGATGATGAACGGGTCGCCGCCCGCGGTCGTCTTCTCCGCGCGCTCGACCACGCGCAGCGTGTGCTGCACGCGGGCGCCGACGTCCAGGCTGCGCAAGTCGATGGTGTTCACGATATCAACTCAGCGAGACGATCTCGCCCTCATCGTCGATCCCCATTTCGCACTCGAGTCCGCAGATCCCGCAGATCTTCAGCGCATGCCACGCCTCGCCGGTCGCCTTGGTCTGCGACAGCGTGGCGGGTTTCACGATGAGTTTCTTATAGCTGTACTCACCGCAATTCTCGCACGCGTGGCCCTTGGCCACTCGCTCCGCGCGCGCGAACGAGATCTGCCCCAAGATCAGCCCTTGGCCGGTGTCGCCGGCGGGATCTGTTTCGGTGCATCGGGCGCCTCTGTTCCGCTAACGCCGGCCGAACGTGCGAGCAGTTCCTTGATGCCGCCGATCGCGCCCATAACGCCAGACGCTTCGATCGGCAGAAAGACCGTCGTGCCTTTGCCCTGGGTGAGCAGCGGCAGCGCCTCGAGGTATTTCACGCCCAGCAGGTACATCGCGGCGTCGGCGGGCGGCAGTGCACCGGCGATCTTGCGGATCGCCTCGGCTTCGGCCGTCGCGAGCTGAAGGCGCGCCTCGGCCTGGCCTCTCGCGCGCAGCACCGCGGCCTCCTTCTCGCCCTGCGCGCGGCTCACCTGCGACTGCTGCACGCCCTCCGCCTCGAGGATCGCGGCGCGCTTGCTGGCCTCCGCGTTCGTGACCGCGGCGCGGCGCTCGCGCTCGGCGCGCATCTGCAGTTCCATGGACTGCTGGATGTCGCGCGGCGGTTCGATCGCCTGCAGCTCGACGCGCGTGACATCCACGCCCCAGCCGATCGAGGCTTCTTCGATGATCTCGCGCATCCGCTTGTTGATCTGGTCGCGGCTCGCGAGCGTGGAGTCGAGCTCCATCTCGCCGACGATGTTCCGGAGCGTGGTGCGCGTGAGCGTCTCGAGCGCGAACGGGAGGTTCTGCACGGCGTAGGTCGCCTTCTGCGGATCGGCGACGCGGTAGTAGAGGACGGCGTCGATGTCGATGGTCACGTTGTCCTTCGTGATCACCGGCTGGCTCGGGAAGTTGAGCACCTGCTCGCGCAGGTCGATGCGCACGGTGGAGGCGGCCGTGATGCGCTTGATGCCGCTCACGTCGCTCTCGTAGTACCGGACGTCGATCGAGCGCGGCTGCTCGATGATCGGGCAGGAGGATGTTCAACCCCGAGCGCGCGATGCGGTTGAAGCGTCCGAGCCGCTCGATCACCATCACCTCGGCCTGGCCGATGACCTTGAACGAACTGCGGAACAGCCAGATCCCGAGCAGCGCGACCGCGCCAAGGAAGATCAACCCACCGTAAGCGCCCATCGTTCCTCCTCGTTAGTGCTTCCAATCCGCGATGAAGATGTTCACCTCGCGCTCGCCCGCCGCATAGCGGTGCGCGACCCACACGAGCTGCTTCCCATCCGGACTGAACTGCGGAAAGCCATCGAATCCGGTATCGAACGTGATCTGCTCGAGTCCGCTGCCGTCGAGGTTCACAAGATACAGATCGAAATTGGAGCTGTGCGGATTCTTATAGTTGGACGAGAAGATGATCTTCTTTCCGTCCGGCGTGAAGAAGGGGGCGAAGTTCGCGCCGCCGAGATTGGTGATCTGGTGCTGGTCGCTGCCGTCGGCGTTCATGACCCAGATCTCCATGTGCGTGGGACGCACGATGTGCTGCTTGAGGAGATCCTGATAGTCCTTGAGCGCCGAATCGGTGGGGTGGTTCGCGCGGTAGACGATCTTCTTGCCGTCGGGCGAGAAGAACGCGCCGCCATCATAGCCCGGCGTGTGGGTGAGGCGCTTCACGTTCGAGCCGTCCACGTTCATGGTGTAGATCTCGAGGTCGCCATCCTTGAGCGACGTGAAGACGATGGACGTCCCGTCGGGCGAGAGCGTGCCCTCGGCCGTGTAGACATGGTTCTGCGTGAGCGGCTTGAGCCCCGAGCCGTCGGGGTTCGCGGTGTAGATGTCGAACGGATCGAGCCCCCACACATAGCCCTTGGAGGGATCGGGCTTCACCGGGCAGGCCGTGTCCACCGCGAACGTGCTGGCGTAGAAGATCTTCTTGTCGTTCGCGAAGAAGTAGCCGCAGGTGGTCTTCCCCTGTCCGCTGGAGATGCGCTTCACGTTGGTGCCATCGAGGTTCATGGTGTACTGCTGATCGCAGGTACGGCCATCGCGCGTGGACTGGAATGTCAGCTGTTTGCCATCGGCGCTGAAATACGCCTCGGCGTTGTCGCCGCCGTGCGTGAGCTGGCGGATGTTCGCGAGATGCTTCTCCTCGCCGGGCGCCGGAGCGACCGGCGTGGCGTGCATCGGGTCGGGCGTCTGGGCAGCGGCGCCAACGACGAGCGTTGTGATCGCAACGGTGACACGGAAACTGGATCGGAGCACAGGGGGTCCTAGTGTTTGGCGGCTTGGGCCGCTGGCATGAGGGAGAAGAGCTCCTGCTGCGTGCTGGCGCGCTGGAGCAGATCGATCGCGCGCTGCAGCTGAACGTCGGCCGGGATGCCGCGGCGGAACGCGCCCGAATCGCCGAACGCGACGCGCGCCACCTGCGCACCGATGACGCGATCGATGTACGGCGACACGGCATCGAACTGCTGACGCGTGAGCTTGATGCTGTCCTGCATGAGGCGCTTGAAGAACTGGTCGCGCCAGGCGGCGGGCACGGTGAAGCCGGGCGACACCGACGCCTTCTGCTCGAGCGCGATGTCATACAGCGCGGCGCGCACGAGCGGGAACTTCGGCGCGATGAGCTTGTTGAAATCCTGCTCGGCGGTGCTGAGCGTGTCGGGAAGCACGATCACGTCGGGCGTGATCCCGCCGCCGCCGTAAAGGGTGCGGCCGGCGGCGCTCTTCACGGTGGGTCGCGCCGCGAGCGAGGTATCCTTCTTCGCGGTATCCGAAGGCAGGATGTCCTCGTCGCCTGGCAGATGCCGCGTGCGATCCTGCTGGATGCTGCGCGCGCTCGGCGTGTACCACTTGCCGGTCGTGAGCTTGAGCGCCCAGCCGTCGTCGAGGTTGTACACCGACTGCACGAGCCCCTTGCCGAACGTGCGCGTTCCCACGAGGAGCGCGCGATCCTCATCCTGCAGCGCGCCCGCGACGATCTCGCTCGCGGAGGCGGAGAATCCGTCCACGAGCACGACCAACGGTACGGCGGTGAGGTGCTCGCTGCCTTTCGACGTGTACGTCTCCGCGGGCGGCTGACGCGTGCGCACGCTCGCGATCGGCTTGCCGCTCTCAAGGAAGAGCGAGGCGACCGAGAGCGCCTGCGTGAGGAGTCCACCCGGATCGCTACGAAGATCCACGATGATCCGCTTGGCGCCCGCCTTGGTGAGGCGGTCCACCGCCGACTGCAACTCGTCGGAGGCGTTCTCGCTGAACGTCTGGAGCGGCACGTACCCGATGTCGTGCTGCAGCATCACGGCGTACGGCACCGCGGGGATGTGGATCTCGGCGCGAACGAACGCGTGCTCGATCGGTGCGGACATGCCCGGCCGCGCGAAGCGCACCGTGACCTTGGTGCCGACCTTGCCGATCATCACATCGGACACCTGCTGCGACGTCCAGCCGCGCGTGTTGGCCGTGTCGATCCCGACGATGCGGTCGCCCTCGATGATGCCCGCGGCTTCGGCCGGCGTGTTCGGGAAGACGCGCACGACGACGACATTCCCCTCTTGCTGCTCGATCTGCATGCCCACGCCGCCGTACCGGCCCGTGGACTGCTGCTTGAATCGCGCCTGCTGCTTCGGCGAGAACAGTTCCGAGTACGGATCGCGTAGTTGGGTCACCAACCCGCGCGCGGCTTTCTCGTACAGCGCATCGGGGGGCAGGGTGTCGACGAACCGGTCCTGCACGAGGCCAAGGACCTGATCGAACATCTGCGCGCCATCGTGACTGCGGCGGCCTGCGAGCAGGAATCCACCGAACGCCAGGGGGAGCGCGAGCGCGCCCGCGAGGGCGACGGTGCGGAGGCGGGGCATGAGGGGTGCTGGTCTAGGGAATGGCGCCGCCGGACGCGGCAGCGCTCCAACACGGAATACGGCGCGGCGGGCGCGAAGTTCCGGCCGCCGCGCGCGTATCCGTTCGCAGGATCAGGCGGGGTTTTCGGCGCCCGAGGATAGGATCTGCTTCCACGTCATCTCCGGCCCGTTCCGAAATCCCTTCTTCGTCATCTTCACGCCGGTCGGCATGATGCTGATCATGTACGCCTGACCGTCGATCTCAAGTTCACGCTTGATCGTCTTGTCGAGCTTCGTCGCCATAGGAAGGACTCCGGGAGATGGGGAGAGAGAGACTGGTGATGCCGGCCGGATCACGCCATTCGGCTGGCAAGAACGTAATCGACGTACCACTCGCGTTGATGCTGCCGTACGATCGCGTCACGCAGCAGGCCGCCGGCCAGGAGCATCTCATGCGCCGGCTGCAACACCCGCTGCAGGTGCGACGGATAGCGTTGAGCGAGCGGGATCTGCTCCGCAAGCTGCGCCAGGCCGACGCGCCATGTGACGTTCCCGTCCGCGCGGGCGACTTCGAGCAAGCGATACAAACGCCGGGCGACGGGAGACGAGAGCGCAAGATACTGCGGGGCCGACAGAGCGGCAGTGCGTCCGGCCGCGATGTTCGCGCGCATCAGGGGGGACAGCGTGACGTGCGCTTCGCCCGGTTCGGACGCGGTGAGCGTGTCGAACAGCGCCAGCTGATCCCGTTCGGCAACGCGGCGGCGCTCGATGAACACCGCCGTGAGCACGCTGAAGCGCGCATCGATGCAGCCTTGCGACGCCGCTTCGAAATAGGCGCCCTGCGACTCGAGCGTGGTGTGCTGCAGGCGAGTCAGCGCGGAGCGAAGCTGCTCGTACGTTCGGCCATCCACGCGGCGGCCAATGGAACGCAGGAAGGCATGCAACGTGAACGAGACGATCCCGTCGGCCGGGGCGCCGCCATCCTGGTACCGGTGCCAGAGTTCGATGAAGACATCCTGATCGAACGTGCCCGGGAGGCGGTCGCCGGGGCTGGGCAGCACGCGCCAACGGGCGTTGCCGGGCAGCGCGAAATCGATCGCCGAGTCGTCCGCAGAGTCGCTGAGCCGGAAGAGGGGAAGCGCCTCCAGCGAACGATCGAGGAGGATCGTTCGAGCGGACGTCCGGCGGCGTACCGCAAGGGTCATGCTCGTAAAGTGGCGGGGCATCCGGACTTAAGCAAGCGCTGGGGCCACCAAGCGTCAGCCGAGCCGGATCACCTGGCCGGAGATGGCAGAGGCGTCGCCGCTGGCCAGATAGCACACCGTCGCGGCCGCCTCTTCACGCTCGACGTATTTGGCCCCATCGCCCATCGACTGGAGATTGGCGGCGGTTCGGATCTGGGTGGGCGCGACGGCGTTCGCGCGCACGTGGTTCGCGCGCTCATCGGCCGCGACGGCTCGCATGAGCGCGATCACACCCGATTTGGCGGCGACATACGCCGCCATTCCGGCCGCGGAGCCTCCCGGCAATGCGGCAGCCGCGGCGAAATACACGATCGCTCCGCGTGCGGCTCGAACCGCCGGCAAGAAAGCGCGCGTGGTGAGATACGCTGTGGTGAGATTGATCGTGAACTGTTTCTGCCACGCGGCCGGGTCGCTTTCGGCGACCGGGCCGGTCATCGCGAAGCCGCCCGCGAGACACACGAGCGCGTCGAGCCGGCCGCCGATGACGGCGCCGGCCTCCGTGGCGAGGCGCGTGAGCTGCGTGGCGTCGGAGAGATCGCAGGCGAAGGCGTGGACCTCGGCGCCCGCGGCGCGCAGGTCCGTGGCGCGTGCGTTGGCGTCGTCCAGCGACAGGTCCACGACCAGGAGCCGAGCGCCTTCCGCGCCGAACGCGCGCGCGACAGCCTCGCCGACCTGCCCGGCCCGGCCGACGCCCGTGATCAGCACGTTCTTGCCCGAGAATCTCACGGCCGGATTCAGCGGATATCGGCCCGGGAGAGCGCCGCGCGCACGGCTTCGCGGATGGCGATGATCGCTTCGCGCCGGGACGCGGGGGAATCCTCTCTCACATGGAGCTCGATGCCGTTCGCAACGGGCACGCGGTGCCACACGCCTTCACCATCGGGCGCGGGTGCCGGCGCGCCCTCAGGCCCGGCCGAGAGCGCGGGCGCGAGGGCCGTGGCCGCGCGGCGCTCGAGTGCGTCGCCGCTCTGCCCGGTGAGTTCGAGCTTGATCTTCTCGAGGGTCTGCCCTTCGCGCTGCCGGATCTTGATGAAGAGCAGCTGCAATAGATGACGATATCCGTAGGTCGCGGCGGTACCCGTTCCGTCGGGGCGATCGAGCAATCCGCTCGCGACGTAGAAGCGCACAGCACGTGCGCTGGGCTCCGCGCGCGCGACGGCGTTCGTGGGCCGCAGGGCGGACGCTTCGACGAGTGCGGTGGCGTGGGCAGCGAGCCCGCGGGCGTTCCACGGAGCGTGGCGCGCATGCGCGCGCAGAAGCGGAACGGGTGAAGACGGCGACTCGACCATGGCGAACGATAACAGTCCAGATGCGGCACGGCGAGCGGCGAAGCGCTTGCCGGATGCGAAAAGGCGGAGACCGCTCACGCGGTCCCCGCCTCACGTCCGGCCAAGCGGCCGGCTAGCGCTTCTTGCCCTTCTTCTTGGCCTTCGCGGCCTTCTTCTTCGCCGGCTTGGCCTTCTTGGCCTTCTTGGCGGCCGGCTTCTTCGCGGGCTTCGTGGCCTTCTTGGCGGCCGGCTTCTTGGCCGCCTTGGCCTTGCTCGCCGGAGCGGCCTTCTTCGGGGCAGCCTTCGGGGCAGCCTTCGCGGGCGCGACCTTCGCCGCGGCACCCTTCGCGGTCGCGGAGCCGCCGATGATCGTCGCGCGGCTCGAACCCGCGATGGGAACGATGCCCATCGTCTCTTCTTCTTCGACGACCACGGCGGGCGTCGCCTCTTCCTGCTCTTCCTCGTCCTCGGCGCTGTCCCAGAGCTCTTCACCGCTCTGCTTGGTCATGCCCCAGCCGCCTTCCTCGTCCTCGTCCTCATCGTACGAGGCACCGCCACCGCCACCGCCGTAACCGATCTCTTCGTCGTCGTCGTCGTGATCGGCGAAGCGAAGCGTGTTGTTGACGTCGTCACCGCGCGGCATGATCGCCTCCTGTCGGGTTTTTCCCAGGCTCGGGAACATCAGCGGGCGGTTCGCATCGCGTTCGACCGCCGTTTCCGAGCTTCCCAATACAACACACTGTCGAATCCGTCAAGCATTATTTCGAATCGATCTCGTGACGCTGCCGCGCGCGGTGCTACGCCGCACTCCCGCTGGGCGCCGGCACCGTTCCGGACGCATGCCGGGCGGCCCGCGCCGCATTGCGGGCGGCGAGGCGCTGCTGGAACGCGTCCAAGTACGTGTACACCACTGGCGTGATATAGAGCGTGATCAATTGCGAGAAGGCCAACCCACCCACCACGGCGACACCGAGCGGGCGGCGCGATTCCGCGCCCGCGCCGGCGCCGAGCGCGATGGGCAGCGTTCCCATGAGGGCGGCCATCGTGGTCATCATGATGGGACGGAAGCGCACGACGCACGCCTCGAGGATCGCATCGCGGGGCGACTTGTTGTGCTCGCGCTGCGTATGCAGCGCGAAGTCGATCATCATGATCGCGTTCTTCTTCACGAGGCCGATCAGCATGATGATTCCTACGAACGCGTAGATGCTGAGTTCCATCCGGAAGATGAACAGGGTGAGCAGCGCGCCGAAACCGGCGAACGGGAGGCCGGAGAGGATCGTGAGCGGGTGGATGAAGCTCTCGTAGAGCACGCCGAGCACGATGTAGATCACCAGGATCGACAAGATCAGGAGCATGAGCAGCCCCTGCTGCGCCGCCTGGAAGGCCTGCGCGGTGCCGGCGAATTGGGTCGTGACGCTCGCCGGAAGGATCTGATCCGCGACTTTCTGCACGCGGCTCACCGCATCGCCGAGCGCGACGCCGGGCTGGAGGTTGAACGAGAGCGTGACGGCCGGCATCTGGCCGGAGTGTCCGACCGTGAGCGGGCCCATCGACGGAGTGAGTCGCGCGAGCGACGCGAGCGGAACGAGATCGCCGGTCTTGCTACGAATGTACAGCAGATTCAGTCCGGCCAGATCCTTCTGATACTGGGGGAGCAACTCCATGATCACCCAATACTGGTTGTTCGGCGTGTAGATGGTGGAGACTTGCCGTGCGCCGTAGGCGTTGTACAGCGCGCCCTCGATGTCGTTCGCGCTCACGCCGAGCGAGGCCGCGCGGTCACGGTCGATGTCGACGCTGACCTGCGGACTGTGGATCTGCAGGTCCGTCGTGACGTCGGCCAGGCCGGGGATCTTCTTCATCGCGGCGAGGGTGATGTCAGCGTACTTGTAGAGCGCGGCGATATCGGCGCTCTGGAGCACGAACTGGTATTGGCTCTTGGTGCTGCGGCCGCCGATGTTGATGCTCGGCGGGTTGATCATGTACGCGCGGATGCCCGTGACCTGGTTGAGCTTGGGCGTCATATAGGCGATCCACTCATCCGCGCTCATCGTGCGATCCTTCCGCGGCTTGAGGTGGATGAACATGCGCCCTTGGTTGATCGTGGGTGAGCGGCCGCCGGCGCCGAGCGATGACATGAAGCCATCGACGGCCGGATCGGCCTTCACGATGTCGGCCATCTCTTGCTGATGGCGAACCATCGATTCGAAGGAAGTGCCCTCGGGTGCATCGGTGGTGACAGAGACCTGGCCCTGGTCTTCGCTGGGAATGAATCCCTTCGGCACGAGGGCGCCGAGGATCAGCGTGCCGATCAGGATCACGAGCGAAAAGACCATCATCGTGGGACGGTGGTCCATGGCCCAATGCAGCGTGCGCTCGTAGCCACCGAGCACGCGCTCATAGAAGCGCTCGATCGCGTTGAAGAACCGGCCCTGGTCCTCATGCTGCGGCCGCAGGAAGCGGCTGCAGAGCATAGGCGTGAGCGTGAGCGACACGAAGCCGGAGACGAGGATCGCGACGCCGATGGTCACGGCGAATTCGTGGAAGAGCCGGCCGATCAGCCCGCCGAGAAACAGCACGGGGATGAACACGGCCACGAGCGAGATCGTCATCGAGAGAATGGTGAAGCCGATCTCACGCGAGCCGTTCAGCGCCGCCTGCATCACCGGCTCTCCCATTTCCATGTGGCGCACGATGTTCTCGAGCATCACGATGGCATCGTCCACCACGAAGCCGACCGATAGCGTGAGCGCCATGAGCGACAGATTGTCGAGGCTGTAGCCGAGCAGGTACATCACGGCGAAGGTCCCAACGAGCGACATCGGGAGCGCGAGGCTGGGGATGACCGTGGCGGGGATGTTCCGAAGGAACAGGAAGATCACGAGCACGACCAGCACGAGCGTCAGCGAGAGCGTGAACTTCACGTCGGACACCGACGCCTGGATCCCGACCGACCGGTCGAACAGCGTCTCGACGGTCACGGAGGCGGGGAAGGTGAGCTCGAGTTCCTTCATCGCTGCTTTCACCGCTTCCGCAACAGCCACGGTGTTCGTGCCGGGTTGCCGTTGGATGGCGAGCACGATCGCGCGCGTGCCGTTGAACCAGCTCGCGACCTTGCTGTCCTGCACGCCATCGACGACTTGACCGAGGTCCTGCAGGCGCACTGGCGCGCCATTGCGGTACGCGACGATGAGCGGGCCGAACGCCTTCGCGGTCTCCAGTTGCCCGTTCGCCTGCACTGTGTACGCTTTGTCGCTCCCCCAGAGCACGCCGGTGGGGAGATTCACATTGCCGGAGGACACGGCGTCCACGACCTCGTCGATCCCGATCTTGCGCACGGCCAGCGCTTCCGGGTCGAGCTGGATGCGCACGGCGTACTTCTGCGAGCCGTAGACTTGGACCTGCGCGACGCCGGCGACCATCGAGATGCGTTGCGCGAGATAGGTCTCGCCGTACTCGTCGAGCTGCGAGAGCGGCAGCGTCGTGGAACGGAGCGCCAGATAGAGGATCGGCGCGGAGGACGGGTCCACCTTCCCGTATGACGGCGGGATCATCCCCGGCGGGAGCTGGCTCAGCGTCTTCGCGATCGCCGACTGCACGTCCTGGGCAGCGGCGTCGATATTGCGGTCGAGCGTGAACTGCAGCGTGATCGAGGTCAGCCCCTGGCTGCTCTGCGACGACATCTGATCGATGCCGGCGATGGTCGAGAACTGCTTCTCGAGCGGCGTGGCGACGGATGACGCCATCGTCTCGGCGCTTGCGCCAGGGAGGCTCGCGCCCACCGAGATGGTGGGGTAATCCACGGCCGGCAGGTCGCTGACCGGGAGCTGTTTGTAGGCGACGGAGCCGAAGAGCAGGATGCCGGCCATGACGAGAGTCGTCATGACCGGACGGCGGATGAAGAGCGAAGAGATGTTCATGGGTCGATCACTCCTTGGCGGTCGTGCCGGCGGCGCTCCCACCGACCGTCGACGCTCCCTTGACCTGAACGTGCGAGCCGGCGGTGAGGCGGAGTTGCCCGTCGGTGACGACGGTCTCCCCCTCGGTCAGCCCCTTGTCGATCGTAGTGAGATCGCCGGCGATGCGGCCGATCGTGATCGGACGCGGGTCGGCGGTCTGGTCCTGCTTGATGACAAAGACGAACGATCCCTGCTGGCCCTGCACCACGGCGGAAGATGGGATCACGAGCGCGTCGGCCTGCGTGAAGAGGTTGAGCGTCACGCTCACGAATTCGCCGGGCCAGAGCGTGGCATCCTTATTCTCGAACCGTGCCTTGAGCAGAATGGTTCCCGTCATCGTGTCCACGGCGTTGTCCACGAAGCTGAGCACGCCGGTGGACGTGTTGCCCACGCCGCTCGTGGAACCGGGATGCACCTGCACCGGGAGCGCGCCGCTGCCGTACTGGCGCAATTGCGGCAGGTGGACGACCGGCACGACGAAACGCACGAGGATCGGCTGGATCTGGTTGATCGTGACGAGCGGCTGGCCGCCGGCCTTCACGAGATTCCCCTGCTTCACGAGCAGACTGCCGGCGCGCCCGGAGATCGGCGAACGGATCGACGCGAACTGCAGGTTGAGCCGCGCCGTCTCGACGTTCGCCTGGTCGGACGTCACCGTCGCGCGCCCGGCGACGACGGCGGTCTTCGCCTGTTCGTACTGCTGCGCAGTGACGTAGTCCTTCGCCGCGAGCGCCTCGTAGCGCGTGAGGTCGAGTTCGGAATTCGCGAGTTGCGCCTTGTCGCGCTCGAGAATGCCCACCGCCTGGTCGAGCGCCGCCTGGTACGGCCGCGGATCGATCTGCAGGAGCAGCTGTCCTTCCTTCACATCTTCGCCTTCCTTGAACGCGACCTTCGTGAGCAGCCCGCCTACCTGCGAGACGATGGCGACGGTCTGCAGCGGTTCGGCCGTGCCCGTTCCGTCGATCTGATACGGGAGCGCCTGCCTTGCCACTTTAGCGACGGTGACCGGGATCCCCTGCTGCGGGCCGGAGGCGCCCTTGTTGCACGCAGCGGCAGCGAGTGGGAGCAGCAGGGCGATCGCGAGTGAACGGCGGAGAGGGAGCGTGGTCATTTTCTATTCACGGAAGAGTCGACGGTGATGCGCAGCGGACTTTCGCCGCGAACGTCCAGGATGCCGATGTCATGCGCGAGCTGGGCGAGCGCCGTGCGCCATACCCAGCGTGTCTCGATGGCCTGGGCGCGCGCATCGGCGAGCGCGCTCTGGGCGGTGAGCAGATCGATGATGGATCCCACGCCCGCCTTGTACCGGCCCAGCGCCACTTCGGCGGATTGGCTCGCGCTCGCGAGCAGGTCGTCGGCGGTCGCGACGCGGCGCGCGGCGGTCTGCATGGCGTAGTAGGACGAGAAAACTTCGAGCACCACCTGCTGGCGGACGTTCTCGACCTGCGCGTTGGCGCTCCGCGCCTGCGCTTCGGCGCGCTGCTGATCGTAGGCCCGCGAGAATCCCGAGAAGAGCGGGATCTTCAGGCCGATGTTCAGCGTGTAGATGTTGTTGCCGCTCACGAGCGCGTTGAAGTAGCTGTGGCCGGCGGAGCCGTTGATCTCGAGCGACGGCAGCCGCGCGCTGCGCGCGATCGACACGTTCGCGGCGGCGGCCTCGGCCTCGGCGCGCGCCGACGCGAGGTCGGGGCGGGCGTTCACCGCGCGCTCGATGAGCGTGTCCACGCTGTCGGTGACGACGCCGATCCGCAGCGGCGGGATGCCGGCGATGTCGTAAGGCAGATTCGCGGGGAAGCCCATCGCGTTCGCGAGCGATCCGCGCGTGATGAGGATGCCGCCCTCGGTGGTCTCGAGCGCCAGCTGGGCCTGCGACTGCTGGGTCTTGGCCTGGAGTTCGTCGGCGATGGTCGCGAGCCCCTGGCGGCGGCGCTCGACGGTGGCCTGATAATTCGTTTGCGCTTCCTGCAGCGTGAGCTGTTGCGCATCGCGCAGCGCGCGATTGGCCACGTAGTTGAAATACGCGGTCTGGACCTGGAGCACGACGTTCTGGATCGTGCCGTTGTGCGTCCAGTCGGCGGCGATGAGGGAGTTCTTGGCGAACGAGATCGACCCGGAGCGGCCTCCGATATCGAACACGAGCCACGACAGCGAAGCCGTGGGCCCGCTCACAGTCTGGTCGGCGGTCACGCCGCCGGTGCTGGTGAGCGAGCGCGAGCGCGTGCTGCTCACGCCGAGATCGATGGTGGGATAGTAGTCGCCCTGCGCGCTGCCATATGCGGCCGCCGCGGCGCGCGCATTCTCCCACGAGATGCGCGTGGAGGGATTGTTCCGCAGCGCGAGATCGACCACGTCGCCCAGGGTGAGGCTGTCGATGCGCGCCTGCATGTCGGGGGGCAGCGTGAGCGGCGCGGGGTGCGCCACTGCGCTGTCGCGATGCGCCGGTGGCGTCCACAGCGCATTGGGCGCGGGACTGGTCCCGGCCTCGCCGTCAACGTGCGGCGTGCCGGTGCAGGCGAGAGCGAACACGGCCGCGATGGCGGCCGTGGCGAGGCGTGGCTGACTGATAATCGTCTCTGATGGAAAGGTCCGCCAAATCTACGCGGAAGGCCGCAAAAGTGCTGTCGGCGGCCTTCGGACCCCGCGGCGCTACTCGATGAACGTCAGCGACCGACGGCGCAGGACGCAACTCCGCAGCGCGCGGAACACCGAGGGGTCGAGCCTCGCGCCCGCCGCGCCCTCGAGGAATTCGATCGCTTCGGCGGGATGGAGCGGCTCGCGGTATGCGCGGCGCGACGTGAGGGCGTCGAACGCATCCGCGGCCGCAAGGATACGGCCGCCGAGCGAGATGGCCTCGCCCGCGAGTCCGCGCGGATAGCCGGCGCCATCGAACTGCTCGTGGTGGTCCTGGATGTAGTCGAGGACCGGTCCGAGATACCGCAGCGGCGCGAGGATCTCGACACCGATCCGCACGTGGTCGCGCACGTGGTCCTGCTCATCGGCGGTGAGCGCGGCCGGCTTGTTGAGCACCGCCTCGCGCGTACCGATCTTGCCGACATCGTGAAGGCTGCCGGCGAGGCGCACGGCCTCGATGGTGTCGTTGTCGAGCCCGAGCTCGCCGGCGATGGACGCCGCGAGCTCGCCAACGCGCTGCGAATGCCCGCGCAGGAAGATGCTCTTCGCCTCCATCGCGTTGATCAGTGTCTCGGCGACCTCCACGGTGAGATCGCGCAGCGCGGATTTCTCGCGCTCGAGCTCGGTCGTGCGCAGTACGACCTCGTCGCGAACGAGGCGCTCCACGCGGCTCTGCTCGCGCAGCAGCGAGCGCCGGTGCAGGGCGCGCTCGACGGCCTGCTGCAGGTCCACGAGCTCGACCGGCTTCACGAGATAATCCGATGCGCCGAGCGCCAGCGCCTCGGTGGCGGTGGGCGCGTCGTTCACCGCGGTGAGCATGACGACCGCGAGTTCCGGATTCTTCCGGAGCGCCGCCGGGAGAAGTTCCATGCCGGTCATGCCGGGCATGCGCACATCGCAGAGCGCGACATCGCAATGGTCGCGGTCCAAGGCGGCGAGCGCATCAGAGGCAGACCCGACGGCGGTCACGACATACCCGCGCGAACGCAGGAATCGCGAGAGCGCGACGCGGATCGTCTCATCATCGTCCACGACCAGTACGCGGGCCGCGTCGCGATCGGGTGGCGCCACGGTGACGCTGGTCATGCGGAGGGTGCAGCGATGGACGGCGCGCGCCGGTCGGCGGGCAGCCCGATGCGGAACGTCGAACCACCGCCGGGAATGCTCTCGACCTGCAGCGTGCCGCCGTGCGTGTGCACGATGCCGTAGCTGACGGACAGCCCGAGGCCAGTGCCCTTGCCCTCGCCCTTCGTCGTGAAGAACGGCTCGAAGATCCGTGCCTGCAATTCGGGCGGCATGCCGACGCCGCTGTCGCTCACTTCGATCACGATCCGCGGGCCGTCGTTCATCGTGCGGAGTTTGAGCGAACGGTGCGACGACTGCGCCATCGCATGTTCGGCGTTCACGATGAGATTGAGCAGCACCTGCTGGAGCTGACGGTCATCGCCATGCAGCGGCTTGAGATCCGGCTCGAGCCGGAGCTCGACCTCCACGCCGGCGGTGCGCAGGCCGTACTGGCGCAGGCGGAGGGTCTGCTCGATGAGCGCGTTCATATCCACGGCGACGTAGCGCGGGCCCGACTTGCGCGCGAAGGTGAGCAGATCGCGGATCACGGCGACCGCGCGGTCGGCTTCGCGCTTGATCATCTGGACGGCCTCGCGCTGCTCCGCGGTAAGCCGATCCTCTTGCAGCAGTTGCGCGAACGCCGAGATCCCCGCGAGCGGATTGTTCACCTCGTGCGCGACGCCGGCGACGAGTTCCCCGAGCGCGGCGAGCTTCTCGGACTGCCGGATCTGTTCGGCGAGCCGGCGTTCCTCGTCGCGCATGCGGATGCTGTGCAGTGCGAGCGCGATGGACGGGAGGAGGCGCGTGACCGTGGCGAGGCGGCGCGCCGCGCCCGGCACCGCGGCGCCGATCGCGAGGAGCCCCACCGCGTGATCGCGCGCGACGACAGCGAGCACGGCGTCCCAAGCGCCCGGGATGGTCGGAGCGACGCCCGGCGGGAGGAGCGTGTCGGCGAGGTCGGCGGCATCACCGCGCGCGCCGGCGACGCGGAGTCCCGCATCGGTGGTCTGTTCGACGGCGAGCGCCCACGCGCGCGAGGGCGCGACCTCGTCGAGCAGACGCAGGATCTCGCGCGCGGCGATGTCCACGGTGGGAGCGCGCAGCGCGACACGCGCCACTTCGGCGGCGGCTTCGGCTTCGAGCCGCTCGTGGCGCTCTGCCTCGAAGAGATGCGCGTTCGCGATCGCGGTGCCCGCCTGGCGCGCGATGAGCATCACGAGGTCCACATCGCCCCAGTCATAGGCGTCGTGAGAGAACGACTGCGCCTGCAGCACACCAAGGACGCGGTCACCATGCACGATGGGCGCGCTCAGAAGCGCCGCCGGACTGTTCGTGTCGCCGATCTCGATCGTGGGACCGGTCCATCCGGCGGCCGTGCGTGACACGACACTTGGCGCACGCAGACGGTACGCCTGGCTGGTGATCCCTTCGCCGAGCGGGAATCGCGGCAGGTCGGCGCAGTCGATCGAGCGGCCATCGTCCACGACGTATTCGGGGATGAACTCCTGCGATTCCTCGTCGAAGCGCATGAGCGTGAAGCTCGGCGCGTCCACCACGGACGCGACCGCGCGGTAGATCTCGGCGTACACTTCGGCGAGCGAGAGCACGCCGGAGATCGCCTGCTGCACCTTGGCGACGGCGGAGAACCGCGCGGCGCGCTGCTCCGTGCGCTCGAGCAGGAGCGCGTTGCGCAGCGCGACGGCGGCGTGCGAGCTGAAGTCGGTGAGCAGTTGCCGCTGTTCGGGCTCGAACGCCTGGAGTTCGCGGAAGCGCAGCGAGAGCAGGCCACGGGGCCGTCCCTCGACGACGAGCGGGAGCATCGCGATCGCGTTGATGCCGCGTTCGATCATCTGCCGCGAGATCGGGCGGTCGCCGACGGTGTGCAGATTCCGGCGGAAATCGGCGACGCCGGTGGTGAGCGAGCGTCCGGCGAAGGTCTCCCAGAAGGCGGGGAGGATGCGGTCCACCAGGTCGGCGGCGAGGCCGCCGGCGAAGCCGAGTTCCACGGAGCGCGTGCCCGGGTCGGCGAGGAAGATCGAGATGCCGTCGGCGCCGAGCGACTGGTGCGCGATGCGCCAAATGTCGGCGTACATTGTCTGCGGCGAGACGTTGAGCGCGAGGCTGCGCGCAGAAGTGGCGAGGATGCCCGCGTGACGCAGCGTGCGGACGGAGGCGCGCAGCAGGCGCGCGTTCTCGATCGCGAGCGCGGCGTGATTCGCGAGCGCGAGCAGGATCTGCTCGTCGTGCTCGCTGAAATCGCGCGCCGCGCCGCCGATGACGGTGATCGCGCCCACGGCGCGCTGCGAGACCAGCACCGGCGCGGCGACGACGTTGCGCGGCGCGGCGGCCGCCGAGGCGATCGCCCGCCGCATCGGCCGGCTGGCGCGGAACGCGTCCGCGCAGAGCGCATCGTCGATCGCGATATGCGATCCGACGCCGGTGCGCGCTTCGCCCCAGGCGCCCACGGTGGAGAATTCACCGTTCTCGAGCATGCCCACCGACGCCCCCTCGGCGCCAAGCAATTCCGTCGCGTGCCGCGTGATGAGCGCGAACACGCGATGGAGTTCGGGTGATTGATTGATCTCGTGCACGATCTCCGCGAGCGCGCGCGCTTCACGCGCGCCCTGCGAGACATCGCTCGCCGGCGCCGTCGGCTCGTGGATCGGAACGTCCTTGGTGGTCGGCGTGGTCATGTCAGCCCACACGCGCAGCGGGAGATCGAACGCGCGAACACGGGGCGCGTCGCGCGGACCCAAAAGCTACGGCGGTGTAGATCCACGGGGCAGTGACGACCGCGTTCGCCCTCTGTAACCCGCAGTGATTAGGGCGCTCTTAGGCGTCCACGAACTCCACGTTCGCCGCATGCGGAATGATGCCCGACCGCGTGCCGCGCGCGAGCAATTCCGCCACGGCGCGGCGTCCGCGCTCCCCGTAATCGAGGGTCCACGCGTTCACGTACATGCCGACGAACGTGTCGGCCTTGTCGCGGTCCAGCCCGCGCGCGAAGCGCATCGCGTGGTCGAGCGCGCCCTTCCGGTGATCGAGCGCATACGCGATGCTGGCGTGCAGGTGTTTCGAGACGAGCCGCACGGTGTCGGGGCCGAGGTCCTTCCGTACGACGTTCCCGCCGAGCGGGAGCGGCAAGCCGGTCTCCTCGGCCCACCACACGCCCATGTCGGCGATGAGGTGCAAGCCGCGCTCGCCGTACGTGAGCTGCCCCTCGTGGATGAGCAGACCGAGATCCACTTCGCCGGCCACGACCGCGTCCTCGATCTTGTCGAAGTGCACCGGCACAGCCTCGAAGTCGGGCTCGTACAAGCGCAGTGCGAGGTACGCGGTGGTGAGCGTGCCGGGGATCGCGATGCGCTTGCCTCTCACCTGCGCGCGCGTGAAGGGTTGGCGCGCCACGAGGCGCGGGCCGTAGCCATCGCCGATCGATGCACCGTGCGGGAGCAGCGCGTAGCGGTCGGTGAGGTACGCGTATGCATGGATGGACACGGCGGTGACCTCGAGTTCCGCCTTGAGCGCGCGGCGATTGAGCGTCTCGATGTCCTGCAGCTCATGCACGTAGCGGAGATCGCCGGTGTCGATCTTGCCTTCGGCGAGCGCGTAGAACATGAACGCGTCGTCGGAGTCCGGACTGTGGGCGACGTGGATCGTGCGAATTGTCATGGCGGGACGACGCGTTACTGCGCCGCTTCCTTGAGAGCGTGATCGATGTCGGCCGCGTGCGCCTGGTAGGCGGGCACATCTCTTTTGCGCTCGGCAGGCGCGGCGGCGATGAGGCGCTTGCCGTAGCGCGCGGCAGCCTTCGTGTCGCCCATGTCGCGCGCGACGCGCATGGCGAGCGTGAGGCCGAGCAGGTCCGTGGGTGCGGCGGCGAGGATCGTGTCCGCTTGCGCGCGCGCGAGCGGGAGGGCGCCGGCGATCTGGGCGACGCGGCCGACATCGTAGCGCGCGTCGGCGTCGACTTCGGCCGGCGGGATCATCTGGAAGGCGCGGATCGCCATCGGCGCGAAGATGGCGACGCTGTCCTTCTTGCCTTCGGAATCGAGGCGCATGATGCGGTTGTAAAGGCGAGCGGCTGCTTCGCTCATCGACATCGAGCTGATGTCGGGTGCGGTGCCGCCGGCCATCGGGCCGGCGCTGGCGAGCGGAGTGTTGGCGGCCGCCGCGGGGGCGTCCTCACTGAAGCGGCGGGACATCGCGAGCACGATGAAGGCGACGAGCGCGATGCCGCCGACCGCCCATGGTGCCATCGCGGCGAATCCGGTGGCCGCGGGGGACACCGGAGCCGTGGTCTCCTCAACCGCAGGGGCGCGTTTGGTCGCTGCGCCCGTAGGCGTGCCGCAGCGGTGACAGAACTTCGCGCCCGGAGCGAGTTCGGCCTTGCAGGACGCGCACACGCCGCCAGTGAGCGTGGCCCCGCACTCGGAACAGAATTTCCCGCTCGCGGAATGCCCGCAATTGGGGCACGTGACCAGGGCCGACGGATCGCTCATCATGGGCGGAAAGCTAAGCGAGACGCCGCGGGAGCGCGATGTGTCTCCCGGAAATTGCAGATCGTGCACGTTTCCTTTGACAGAATGACGGATCGCCCATACGTTGGGCTCCCCATCGCTCCGCATCGTGAGGTATTCGTGCCGCATCGCTCGCATCCGCCGGCGCCCAGAACGGCGGGCGCCTCGAAGAAGGAGATCCTCGAGCTGACGCGCGCGAACAACGTGCGGTTCCTGCGCCTCCAGTTCACCGACATCCTGGGTGTGAACAAGAACGTGGAGATCCCGGCGTCGCAGTTCGAGAAGGCGCTGGACGGGGACATCATGTTCGACGGTTCTTCGATCGAGGGGTTCGTGCGCATCGAGGAGTCCGACATGCTGCTCGCGCCCGACCTCTCGACGTTCCAGATCTTCCCGTGGGAGAGCGCGCAGAACAAGGTCGCGCGCATCATCTGCGACATCAACACGCCCGACGGTGAACCGTTCGCCGGCGATCCGCGCGGCGCGCTGAAGCGTCAGATCGCCCTCGCGCGGAAGCATGGCTACACGATGAACGCCGGCATGGAAGCCGAGTTCTTCATGTTCAAGCGGGCGGCCGACGGGAGCGCCACCACGGAGACGCACGACGTCGGCGCGTACTTCGACCTCGCCCCGGTGGACCTGGGCGAAGATGCGCGGCGGAATATCGTGGACATCCTCGAGCGCATGGGCTTCGAGGTGGAAGCGGCGCACCACGAGGTGGCGCACGGGCAGCACGAGATCGATTTCCGCTATGCCGACGCGCTCACGACGGCGGACAACATCGCCACCTTCCGCTTCGTCGTGAAATACGTCGCGCAGCAGTTCGGACTCGTCGCGAGCTTCATGCCGAAGCCGGTGTTCGGCCAGAACGGGAGCGGGATGCACACGCACCAGTCGCTCTTCCGCGGAAAGGAGAACGCGTTCTGGGACCCGAAGGCCGAGTGGGAGCTGAGCAAGACGGCGCTGCACTACATCGGCGGCCTGCTGCGTCACGCGCGCGGCTACTGTGCGATCACGAATCCGCTGGTGAACTCCTACAAGCGGCTCGTGCCGGGCTACGAAGCGCCGGTGAACGTGGCGTGGTCGATGCGCAACCGGTCGCCGATGATCCGCATCCCCGACCGGCGCGGGCTCGGCACGCGCGTGGAGCTCCGCGTGCCCGACCCGGCGGCGAACCCGTATCTCGCGCTCACCGTGATGCTCGCGGCGGGACTGGACGGCATCGAGACCAAGGCCGACCACCGGGAGCCGGTGAACGAGAACATTTGGGAGATGAGTTTCCGCGAGAAACGCCGCCTGCGCATCGATGATCTGCCGCACGATCTCAACGAGGCGTGTGATGAGCTCGAGAAGGACAAGGTCATCACGAATGCGTTGGGGACACATATCGCGAGTCATTTCGTCGCGGCGAAACGGCAGGAATGGCGGGATTACATCGGGCAGGTGAGTGCTTGGGAGTTGGAGAATTATCTCGCTAAGTACTGAAGACGGCGGGACTGGTACCGCAAACGGCGCGTTGGGGATCGGAAACGACATGGGGGCCGGCGCAACGCGCCGGCCCCCAGCTTCATCCAATCCCTAACGCGCCGTTCGCGGTCACACCGGGAAAAGGATCTCCCGGTATTTCGGCAGCGGCCACTGCTCATCCGCTACGATGAGCTCCAGCGTGTCCGCGCTGTCGCGCACCTCGGCCATCCGCTCGGCGCCTTCGCTCGTGAGGAGCTTGGCTTGTTTCTCGGGCGCGTCGTGCATCCCCTCCACCTGCTCGATCACCTTCACGAGTTCATTGCGCCGCGTTTGCAGCTGCTGGATCAGGCGCGCCACGCGGTTCGCCGTGTCGGTCTGCGGGATCACGGCGACGCCGGCGTTCTTCGCGTTCGATGCGGATTCCACGAGCATCGCGCAGTAGTTGAAGCACGCCGGCAGCACCATCGTGTCCACCATCTCGCGCAGCATGGTGAGCTCGATGATCATGTCCTTCACGTAGCGCTCGATGCGCACGTGATAGCGCGACTCGAGTTCCTCCTTTGAGAGGATCCCGAGCTTCTGGAAGAGCGCGCGCGACTGCTTGGTGAGCATCTGCGCGAGCGCCTCGGGCGTCCGCCGGAAGTTCGGGAGTCCGCGCTTCTCGGCCTCCTTCACCCACGCGTCCGCGTAGTTGTTGCCTTCGAAGCGGATCGCGGCGGTCTCGCGGAACACCTCGCGCACGACCTTGAGCACCGCGTCATCCACCGATTTGGCGCTCTTGAGCAAGGGCCGGAGCGCCGACGTGATCTCGGTGAGCGCCTCGGCGACCGTCGCGTTCAGCAGCATGACCGGGAACGCGATCGATGCCGACCCGCCTACCGCGCGGAACTCGAACTTCGCCCCCGTGAACGCGAACGGCGACGTGCGGTTCCGATCGGTGTTGTCGCGCTCGATCTCCGGGAGCTTGTTCACGCCGAGGCGGATGAGCGCCTGCGCCGCGTTGGTGGAGCCGCCCTTCCCGGCGACGATGCTGTTGATCATCCGCGTGAGCGTGTCGCCCATGAACACGGAAATGATCGCGGGCGGCGCTTCGTTCGCGCCGAGCCGGTGCTCGTTGCCCGAGCTCGCGACGCTCGCGCGCAGGAGGCCGGAATGCTTGTGCACCGCTTTCAGCACGGCCGCGAGGAAGAGCAGGAAGCGCACGTTCTGATGCGGCGTCTTGCCGGGCTTGAGCAGGTTCACGCCATCGAGCGCGATGTTGTCGGCGTGGATCGCCATCGACCAGTTGCAGTGCTTGCCTGAGCCGTTGATGCCCGCGAAGGGCTTCTCGTGCAGCAGCGCTTGCAGCCCGTGGCGGATCGCGACGCGCCGGAGCACGGCCATCACGAGCTGATTGTGATCGACGCCGAGGTCGGACTCCTCGAACATCGGCGCCATCTCGAACTGGCAGGGCGCCACTTCATTATGCCGCGTGACGATCGGCACGCCGAGCTTGTAGAGCTCGTGCTCGACCTCGCTGATGCACGCCTGGATGCGCTCGGGGATCCCGCCGAAGTAGTGGTCTTCGAGCTGCTGCCCGCGCGGCGGCGCCGCGCCGAGGAGCGTGCGGCCGCCCATGACGAGATCGGGGCGCAGCGCGAAGTGCACGCGGTCGATGAGGAAATATTCCTGCTCCGGTCCGAGCGTGGTGTACACGCGCTGCACGCCCTTGTCGCCGAGGAGCTCGAGGAGTTCGATCGCCTTCTCGGAGAGGACGTCCGAGCTGCGCAGCAGCGGCGTCATCTCGTCGAGCGCTTCGCCGTTGTAGCCGATGAACACCGAGGGAATGCACAGCGTGCGCGTGTTGCCGCCTTCGACGATGAACACGGGGCTGGCCGGATTCCACGCGGTGTAGCCGCGCGCTTCCCACGTGGCGCGCAATCCGCCGGAGGGGAAGCTGGATGCATCGGGCTCGCTCTGGATGAGCTGCGCGCCGGAGAAGCTCTCCATGGGCGAGAGCTTCTCGTCGAAGCTCAGGAACGCATCGTGCTTCTCGGCGGTGAGTCCCGTCTGCGGCTGGAACCAGTGCGTGAAATGCGTGACACCGCGCGACATCGCCCATTCCTTGATGACTTGCGCGACCGTTGGCGCGATGTCGACGTCGAGTTTCTTCCCGAGGCGAATGGCGGCGGCGAGCTTGGTGTAGATCTCCTTGGGCAGCTTCGCCTTCATTTGGCGAACGCCGAAGGTGTTGACGCCGAAGTATTCGGAGGTGGGCGGGAGCGGCGCTTTCCCGTTGGCATGGACGTGTTCGATCCGCGGGAGCCGGCGCGCGAGTTCTTGCACGGCGGCCTTCCGCGGATTGGAGATGGACGAGGGCATGTGAGTGGGGCTCCGGCAGGCGTGGAGGGCGGCGAAGCGTAAGCCGGAATTTGCAATTACTGCACGAAAAATGCAACAGCAGCGCGGGAAGCGGGAAACGGGAAGCGCGACGACGCCTCAATCATGCGATTTGTGCACAATTCGTGCAGCATTGGCCCAGCGCTGGCGCGAAAAAGGGGCGGCGGGCCTCGATCGGCCCGCCGCCCCTTTGACAGTGTCGCCTTACCGTTCGCCTACTGCCGGCATGGGGCCGTCGGATCGGGGAGCGGGTGGTCCACCACGATCCGGTGGTCGAGGTTCGCGACGGTCACGCCCACGTCGAAGATGAACTGCGTCACGTGCGCGAAATGCGTGTAGTCGATGTACTGCGGCTCGTCGGTGAGCTGGTGATAATCCTGGTGCGTGCCGGTGGTGAAGAAGGTGATCGGGATGCCGTAGCGCGCGTAGTTCGCGTGGTCGCTGCGGCAATAGATATTCTCGGGATGCCCGTTCGCGTCGAAGGTGTAATCGAACGTGAACGGCTGTTTGCGCTTCTTGTTCTGCGCTTCGACGAGGTCGCCGAGTTCGGTCGAGAGGCGCCTCGAGCCGATCAGCTGCAGATAGAATGGGCCGCCGCCCTTCTCGTCGAGCGCGCTGCCGCGGCCGATCATGTCGATGTTCAGCTGCGCCACGATCGAGTCGCGCGGCACGGTGGTGTGGTCGGTGAACCACCGCGAGCCGAGCAGGCCGAGTTCTTCGCCGGTGTGCCACACGAAGAGTATGGACCGCTTGGGATGCGGCTTCATCGCGGCCATCGCCTGCGCGATCTCGAGCAACCCCACGGAGCCCGAACCGTCGTCATCGGCGCCATTATTGATCGAGTCGGGGCGCGGCGGCCGGATCTTGCGCAGGCTGTCGACGTTCACGTGGATGCTCGCGATCGCCTCCGCGCTCGGCGCGGGCGCTTCGATGTCGCGATTGCGCAGCACCCATGCGGCGGTGAGCGCGGCGCGGAGTGAATCGTGGTCCACCGCGCGGTCGCGCACGCCGATGTGATCGCTATGCGCGCCGATCGCGACGTACTCGCCGCGCACCTTCTTGTCGCTGCCAGGCAGTACCGCGACGACATTGCGCGCAAGGAGCGGTTGCTCATTGAGCACGATGCGGCCGTGCACGACGGTGCCGCTGTCGCCGGCGCGCACGCTATCGAGCGCGCGGCCCATGAGCAACTGCGCCGTGCGCGGCGAGATGATCATGATCTGCGGCGAGCCGACGCCGGTCGATGCACCGGAGGCCATGCCGATGGACGGGCGCGAGAGGAGGCCGAGCGCGCCGGGCGTCGCGCGCTCGAGTCCGAGCACCGCCACGCCGGCCGCGCCGGCGAACCGGCTGTTGCCACGCAGGAATGGGATTGCGACGCGCTGTCCCGCCGCGGCCGGCGCCATGCCGAACACCACGAGCTTGCCCGCCGCCTGCGCGGGCGAGATCCACGTCGAGGAGTCGGCCCAGATGCCGCCGTACACGACGCGCACGCCGTCAAGCGGGCGCGGTGTGCCGCGCGTGCCGAGCGGGACGAAGTCGGCCGGCGCGATGAGCAACGTGGTGTCGGCGCGCAGCGTGTCCACCGGCGCGAAGCTGCGGCGCACGAGCGGCACATACTGGAAGTACGTCCCGCTATCGCCGGCGGGGGTGAGGCCGATCTTCTTCAGCTCGGCGGCGATGTAGGCCGTCGCCTTGAGATTTCCCTCTGTGCCGCCCTGTCGGCCGGCCATGGAATCGTCGGCGAAGATGTAGAGCCGCGTCATGAGATCCGCGGCGGTGATGGCGGTCGTGGTGGGTTGCGGCTTGTGCTTGAGGGGGAGTGGCGCCTGGGCCGCGGCGAGGGTCGGGAACGCGGCGAGGGCCGCGAGGATTACGAGGCGACGATGCATGAGCTATTTGTAGGGGAAGAGGAGGCTGACAGCTCTGGATCCTGCGCGAGACGCGCGACAAAGATACGTGACTTCATCGCACTTCGTTGTCACTGGAGGAGACATGAAAGCACCGGCGAACGACGTTCCCGCACTGCTCTCCGCACTGGAGGGCGTTCCGAACATGATCATCCCGATGCTGCGGGAGATGCCGCCCGAGAACCTGAAGCGGCGGCCGGCTCCGAAGAAGTGGAGCGCGCATGAGCACGCGTGCCACCTCGGCACGGTGCACGGACTCTTCTTCGACCGGCTCGAACGGATGCTGAAGGAGGACGGCGCGAAAGTCGTGCCATACAATCCCGAGTCCGAGCCGGAAGACATGCTGATCAAGATGGATCTCGACGCGACGCTGGCGAAATTCGCCAGGGAGCGCACGGAGATCCTGGCGAAGATCCGGACGCTGACGCCCGCGCAGTGGGCGCGCACTGCGCGCCACCCGGATTACAGCACGTACACCGTGTACATCATGTTCCGGCACCTGCTGCTGCACGACATGCTGCACGGGTATCGGATTGAGGAACTGGCGTACAAGAAAGACTGGTAAGAGCCTCGGCCATCGGGGACGGCGGGCGATTACATTTCCAGACCCCCGAACCCGGAATCCCGTGGCTCCACAGTTCATCTACGTCATGAAGGACCTGCGCAAGGTCGTCCCGCCCAGCCGGGAGATCCTGCGCGGCATCTGGCTCTCGTTCTATCCTGGCGCGAAGATCGGCGTGCTCGGCGGCAACGGCGCGGGCAAGAGCACGCTGCTGCGGATCATGGCCGGCGTCGATCAGGATTTCCAAGGCGAAGCGTGGCCGGCGCAGGGGACGAAGATCGGGTATCTGCCGCAGGAGCCGCAGCTGGATCCAAAGCTCGACGTGAAGGGGAACGTCGAGCTCGCCGTGTCGGCGCAGCGCGGGCTGCTCAAGAAATTCGAAGACATCTCCGCGAAATTCGCCGAGCCGATGAGCGACGACGCGATGGCGAAACTCATCGACGAGCAGGGGCGTGTGCAGGAGCAGATCGACACGCAGAATCTCTGGGAGCTGGACCGTCAGATCGACATCGCGATGGATGCGCTGCGCTGCCCGCCCGCCGACGCGAACGTGACGAAGCTCTCCGGCGGCGAGCGCCGGCGTGTGGCGCTGTGCCGCGTGCTGCTCGAGCATCCGGACATGCTGCTGCTGGATGAACCGACGAATCATTTGGACGCCGAGAGCGTCGCGTGGCTCGAGCGGCATCTCGCGGAATTCCCGGGCACGGTGGTGGCGATCACGCACGACCGGTATTTCCTGGACAACGTCGCGAAGTGGATCCTCGAGCTGGACCGGGGCTCGGGCATCCCATGGGAGGGGAACTACACGAGCTGGCTGGACCAGAAGAGCACGCGGCTCAAGCAGGAGGAGAAGCAGGCGAGCGCGCGGCAGCGCACGCTGGAGCACGAGCTCGAGTGGGTGCGCATGGCGCCGCGCGCGCGGCAGGCGAAGAACAAGGCGCGCATCCAGAAGTACGAGGAGCTGGCGGCCGCCGACACGTTCGAGCGCGTGTCGAAGAATGAGATCGTGATCCCGCCGCCGCCGCGGCTGGGCAACGATGTCGTGATCGCGAAGGACCTGAAAAAGGGATATGGCGACCGGCTGCTCTTCGAGAATCTCTCGTTCGCGCTCCCGCGCGGCGGGATCGTCGGCGTGATCGGCGCGAACGGCGCCGGCAAGACGACGCTCTTCCGGTTGATCACGAATCAGGAGAAGCCCGACGGCGGCTCGCTCACCGTGGGCGACACCGTGCAGATCGCCTATGTGGACCAAGGGCGCGAACTGAATGCCGCGAACACCGTGTTCCAGGAAGTCTGCGGCAACCAGGAGACGATCGCGGTGGGCAACAAGGAGATGAACGCGCGCGCGTACCTGGCGAGCTTCAATTTCCGCGGCGCCGATCAGCAGAAGAAGGTGAAGGACCTCTCCGGCGGCGAACGCAACCGGCTGCATCTCGCGAACGTGCTGAAGGCCGGCGGCAATCTCCTGTTGCTCGACGAGCCGACGAACGATCTGGATGTGGACACGCTGCGCGCGCTCGAAGATGCGATGCTCGACTTCGCGGGCTGCGCGGTGATCATCTCACACGACCGGTGGTTCCTCGACCGCGTCGCCACGCACATGCTCGCCTTCGAGGGCGACAGCGAAGTGGTGTGGTTCGAGGGGAATTACGCCGCGTACATCGATGATCTGCACAAGCGGAAGGGAGCGGATGCGGATCAGCCGCATCGGCTGAAATATCAGAAAGCTCGTACGGAACTGACGGGAAGCGGGAAGCGGGAAGCGCCGCGGGAAGCGAGCACAGCGACGAGGAGTCCTCGTGCGTTATCGCACTCCCGCGGCGCTTCCCGCTTCCCGCTTCCCGCGTAGTTACGGAGCCCACCCCGGTCCTCTCACCGCGACCCCTGGCTTCGCCCCCGTCGGCAGTCCGTTATGTACGACGCGCACTCCGTTCACCCACACATCGGTGATCCCGACGGAGAGCTGGTGCGGTTTCTCGAAGGTCGCTTTGTCGATCACGGTCGCGGGATCGAAGAGCACGAGGTCGGCGAACATCCCCTCGCGGATCAGACCGCGGTCGAAGAGCGAGAGCCGCGCGGCGGGACCCGAACTCATCTTCCGAACGGCTTCCTCGAGCGTGAGCAGATGCTGCTCGCGCACGTACCGGCCCAGGATCTTCGGATAGCTGCCGTAGCCGCGCGGATGCACGATGTCGTGCGAGCTGTCCGGATCCGATCCGCCGGCGTCGGTGCCGATCAGCACCCACGGCCGCGCCAGCTGCATGGACACGTTCTCCTCGGTCATGCTGAACGTGATCTTGCCGGGCCGGTTGTTCTCGTCGATGACGATCTGCACGAGCGCATCGATCCACGGCCGTTGCACCTCGGCGGCGATCTTGTCGATGCGCATCCCGTCGTACTCCTTCCATGTCGGCGTCGTGAGGCCGACGACCATGATCCGGCCGGCGAGACCCTGACACAGGTCGAGCGCGCCCGGTCCCGTGTCGGTGGCGGCGGCCATGATCTTCACGCGCATCGCTGAGTCCTTCAGATTCGCCATCAGCTTGCCGTCGGCGCTCGCCCACTGCGGCAAGCACGCCGACAATCCGTTGCCGCTCGCCGAATAGGGATACATGGTGGCGCCGACGTCCTGTCCCGCGTTGCGCGCCGAGTCGATCTTCGCGACCATCGCCGGCGCCTTGTACCAATTCTTCGGACCGGCGGCCTTCAGGTGGTATATCTCCACCGGCACGCCGCCGTTGCGTCCGATCGCCATCGCTTCATCGATCGCTTCGAGCAGCGTGTTCTCCTCCGAGCGCATGTGCGTGATGTAGACGCCGTGATACGGCGCCATCGCCTTCGCCATCTCGGTGAGTTCGTTCGTGCCGGCAAAGGAGCCCGGCGGATAGATGAGCGCGCTGGCGAATCCGAATGCGCCGTCCTGCATCGCGCGGCGCACCACGGCGCGCATCGTGTCGAGCTCGGCCGTATTGGGTTCGCCCGTGGCCTCACCCTTCGCGTACACGCGCACCGTCGCGGCGCCGACGAAGGAGCCGACGTTCACCGACATGCCGTGCGCCTGCATCGCGTCCAGCCATTGGCCGAACCCGTGCGGCCCCATGAATTGGCTCAGCGTGCGCCGGTCGGCGCTGTCGTTCGCGGGCAGCGTCGCGAGGATCTTGTCGTTCACCGGCGCGGGAGTGTCGCCCTCGCCGAGGATCTCCGTGGTGACGCCCTGCGTGATCTTGCTGACGTCGCGGCCATCGCCATTGAGCAATTCGTACGACTGGCCCTGCATGTCGATGAATCCGGGAGCGAGCACCTGGCCCTTGGCATCGATGCGCTGGTCAGCACGCGCGTCGGCGAGCGCGCCGTCGGGTGCGACGCGCACGATGCGATCGCCGCGCACGCCCACATCGCCGTAGAACCACGGATTGCCGGTGCCGTCCACGATCTTGGCGTGCGTGACGACGAGCGAGTACGTATCGCCTGCGCCCGAGGGCGAGTGGCCGGCGGTGGCACAGGCGGCGAGGACCACCGATGTTAGAACGAGCGACCGTTTCATGAGAGATTCGCGGGGTGAGGGAAGTGACTGGGGAATTGGCGGGCGCGCCCGTGCGAGCGCAAGCACGGCGGCCGCGCGTGCGGCGCTAGTGGAGCCGCGGCTCGAACGGTAGACTCACCGCATGCGACGCCTCGTGATCTGCCCGCTCGCCGCGGTCGCGGCCCTCTCGAGCCTGGCCGCCGCGCAGACGCCGGCGCCGCTCGCGGCGGCGGAGCTGCAATACCAGACCGTGCGCGCGCTCAAGGATGAAATGGATGTCGCGCGTGCACGCGGCGTGGAACGCGTCGAGAGCGGCGGCTCGCTCGCCGCCGTCGCGCGCGCGTACCCTCATGAGCGCGATGTGCTCGGCGCGCTGCTGCGCGCGGTGGACAGTGTGCCGCTCGATTCGCTCGACCGTCGCGCGCTGCGCACGATGCGAAGCACGGCGGCCGGTGAACTCGCCGCCGCGGCCGCGGCCGAAGTGCCCGACACGGCACGCCCGAAGTGCGACTACGATCCCGCCGCGATCGCCGCACGCCCCAACGGACTCGATTCCCTCTCGTCGCGCATCTACGCGTGCTACGGCTACGCCGCGCGCAATGTGATCTTCGAGGGCGAACGTCTCGACCGACTCACCGTGCTCGGACGTCTCACCACCACGCCGGACTCGGCGCTGCGCCGGCGGCTCTTCCTGTCGCTCGAGCCGATGTTCGCGACGATGAACGGGGACGACGGCCCCGCGAGTCCGTACCGCGTGATGGTGCCGTTGAGCGCGAAGCGCTGGCAGGAACACGGATCGCCTGTGGCCGACGCCGCGACCGCGGTGGGCGTCGATCCCGCACTGATGGAATCATGGCTCGTCGCGCTCTTGCAGCGATGGCACGACGTGACGCCCGACTCCATGATCGAGCCATGGGACTACGACTATGTGGCGGGCCGCGCCGACCGGCGGCTCGATGCGCGCATCTCGCAAGCAGGGCCTCACCGCGATCAACGCCGCCTACTACCGGTCGCTTGGCGCCAATCTCGACACACTCCAGGTGCGCTACGATCTGGAGCCGCGTGAAGGGAAGACGCCTGTCGCGTATACGACGTTCGGACGCCGCGCACGCCGCACCGGCGACTCATGGGAGCGCGGCGACGAGTGGATCTTCGCGACGTACCGCTACGGCGGGCTCGGCAATCTCGCGGAACTGATGCATGAGACCGGCCATGCGATCCATATCGCGGCCATCCGCACGCGGCCCGCATTCCTCGATTGGCCGGACGACGACGCATTCACCGAAGGCATTGCGGACATCGCTGCCCTCGAGGTGGATGAGCCGGCGTGGCAGAAGAAATGGCTCGGCGACGCCGCGCCGCTCGCGGATGACATGCGGTCGCGCTACGCCGCGATCATGATGGATGTGTGCTGGTCGCTCTTCGAGATCCGCATGCACGAGAAACCGGGCTCGGATCCCAACGCGGTGTGGACGCAGCTCACATCGCAGTACCTGCGCATCACGCCCCATCCCGAACTCTCCTGGTGGGCGCGGCGCGGCCAGCTCGTCGACATCCCCGGTTACATGTCGAATTACGCGATCGGTGCGATCGTCATCGCCGACATCCGCGCGCGCGTGATCGAACTGCATGGCGACTTCGCGCTCGGCGACACGGCCTGGTACGGCTGGCTCGCGCCGCGACTCTACCGGTTCGGTCTCGAGCGGTCCTCGCGGCAGGTCATTGAGGATCTGCTCGGCCGTCCGCTGTCGCCCAACGCGTTCCTAGCCGACCTCGCGCGGATGAACGCCGCGCCGGCGCGTTAGGTCGGGCTGAAGCGGTCCAGCGCGGCGCGCTCTTCGGCCGAGAGGCTGCGCGCGCCGCTCGCGCGCACTTTCTCGAGGAGCCGGAGGGCTTCGCCGCGGTTGATCGGATGGAGATCGTCGAGGCGGATCGATCCCCAGCGCTGCTGGGCCTCGGCGTCGGACGAGACCGGCGCCGCGGTGACGTTCTTCTTGAAACGCGATGCGCCACTCTGCTCGCGCATCCACGAGATATAGAACCAGCCGACGAAGATGCCGCCGAGGTGGCCGAAGTGCGCCGTGCCCGCGCCCACGTTGTGATTCAGCGCGCCCAGCAGCGAGTAGCCGCTGTACAACGCCACGAGCATCCAGACCTGCACTGGCAGCACGCCGTAGATGTAGATGCGGTCGCGCGGCCAAAGGCGCGCGTACGCCGCGAGCACGCCGAAGATGGCGCCCGACGCGCCGATGATCGCGGAGTTGTAGTAGGGCGGCATGAACGAGAGCACGCCGCCACCGAGGCCGCTGAGCAGATAGAGCGTGAGGAATCGGGACCCGCCGAGCAGTCCCTCCAACCGCGGGCCGAAGAAGTACAGCGCCAGCATGTTGAAGGCGAGGTGCAGGAAATTGTTCGGGTCGTGGAGGAACATGTACGTGAACACCGTCCACGGCGCTTGGAGCGCGTGCGATGGCACGAGCTGGAAGGTTGGCGTGATCCACGGGAACACCAGCTGGAGCACCCAAACGGCGACGTTGATCGCGATGAGAGTCTTCACCCATTTCGTCATGATGGGAAAGATGAAGGAACTCGGGCGCGAAGGGCAGGGCCGTCATGCATCGTGCATCGTGCCGCGTGCATTGGCGAATCCACGTATCTTCAGCGTCCATGAGCGATGAGCGGCGGTGGATGCGGTGGGCGATCGTGGCGGCGGCGTTCGCCGTGGTGCTCGCGGCGGCGCCATACAAACTGTTCGAACTCGACCGCTTCTTCGTGCCCAAAGAGCTCGTGCTGAACGCGGCCGCGCTGGTGACGGCGCTCATGATCCTTGGCCGCGGGCGCGAGATCGCGTTCACGCGCGTGGACGTGCTGCTCGGACTGTACGTCGCGCTCAGCGCGATCAGCGCCGTGTTCGCCACGAATCATTGGCTGGCCACGCGCGCACTCGCGATCACGCTCGCGTCGGCAGTGGTGTTCCTGGCGGCGCGCGCGGCGTCCGAGGGCGGCGCCTGGCGCACCATCGTGGCCGGCTGCGCGGCGGCCGCGGTGCTCGGCGCGATCACGTCGCTGGCACAGACGTACGGCGTGACGAGCGAATACTTCAGCCTGAACCGCGCACCGGGCGGGACGTTCGGCAATCGCAATTTCATGGCACATCTCGCGGCGATCGGCGTGCCGGCGGTGGTCCTCTGCGTGATCGGCGCGCGTCGCGGATGGGTGGCGCTGCTGGGCGTGGCGGGCATGGCGGTGCTCGCCGCGGCGCTCGTGCTCTCGCGCACGCGCGCCGCGTGGCTCGCCCTCGCCGCCGGGGCGGCGCTGCTCGCGCTCGGTCTGTGGCGCGCGCATCGCAAATGGAGCGAGCCGCGCGCGGCGCGCCGCATGTGGTTCCTCGGCGCGTCGGCTTCGCTCGGGGTGCTCGCGGCGGTGCTGCTCCCCAACACACTCGAGTGGAAGAGCGACTCGCCGTATCTCGACACCGTGACCGGTGTGGTGAACTACCGCGAGGGGAGCGGGCACGGACGCGTGCTGCAATACACGAACACGCTGCGGATCGCCGCGGCGCACCCGATGCTCGGCGTGGGGCCGGGCAATTGGGCGGTGGCGTATCCGCGGGTGGCCACGCCGAACGATCCGTCGCTGGATGCGGACGATGGCATGACGGCGAATCCGTGGCCGAGCAGCGACTGGATGGCGATCGCGGCGGAGCGCGGATTCCCGGCGCTGGGAGTCCTGGCGCTCGTGTTGTTCGGTCTCGCCGTGGGCGCGTGGCGCCGCGCCGACCGCGCGACGAACGCGGAGCAGTACGTCGAGGGGCTCGCGCTCGCGAGCGCACTGGTCGTGACCGTGATCGTGAGCGCGTTCGACGCGGTGTTATTGTTGCCGGCGCCCGCGCTCATCGCGTGGGCACTGTTCGGCGCGCTCTCGGCGCCATCGACGTCTCACGGTGCGGAAACGGGTGGAGCGTCCCGGCGACGGTGGATGACGCTCGCTGTCCTCGTGATCGGCGCCGCGTGCGTCGCGCGGTCCGCGGCACAGCTCGCGGCGATGGCGGTGTTCAGCGACGCGCGCGATGTGAGGCAATACGACCTTGCCG
Source organism: uncultured Gemmatimonadaceae bacterium (assembly GCA_963716745.1). Lineage (GTDB taxonomy): Bacteria > Gemmatimonadota > Gemmatimonadetes > Gemmatimonadales > Gemmatimonadaceae > DATKOH01. Next base: position 1,821,622 of record OY970320.1, on the reverse strand, counting down.
GCCGCCTGGACCCGGGGAGCTACCGGATCGCGATGAAGCGCGCGGCGGTGTACGAGGCGCGCGGGAATTGCGAGGAAATGCGCGCCGCGGCGATCGCAGCGCGGGCGCTGTACCCGAATGCGCCCGAACCGCGGCGCATGATCCGCGCCTGCGGGCGGCGCGCGCCGCGCTAGCGCTCGAGCGTGTCGCGGAGCGCGTCGAGGCGCTCCGACCAGAATGACTTCGCGCCGCGCACCGCGGCCGCGCTCTTCAGCTTGTCGTGCTGCACGGCGAGAACGCACTTGTCCTTGCCGCGTGCGGTGATCGTGACGTCGACGTTCGTCTCATCCGGCCACGTGATGCGCAGGGACTTTCCGGCGGTGGAAGCGCGTACCGTGAAGCGCTGTCCGGCGAGCCACTGTGCACGGGTGGCGGCGTCGGTCCATGCTTTGTGCGCCTTGGCCGCGGATGCCGCGATGGTGCGGCTCACGCTCGCGCTGAAGCCGCGCGTCGTCTGGTTCACGGCGCGCTTGCCGCGCGCGCGCTCGTAGCCAACGGTGACCATTCTGGCACCACCATTCGCCCACGGAGAACTTCGTCTCGAGGAGCACGGCGAGTTCCTTATGCGACATCTCGCCCGCGCGCTCTTTGTCGAGCAGCGTGCACCATTGTGCCCAGGTGCGGCCGGTCTTGGCTTTCACGGCGATATCGCTCACCGGCATCTTCGCCGGGGCCGCGTTCTTCACGCGGGTCGCTTGGTCGGTGGGAATCACGGGGCCCTTCGCTGATAGGTAACCGGGTACTGACACACGCTCGGATGCAATTTCGCACGTGTCAAGCCGGCGGTCTACTGGGGAACCGATGAAAAAACGCGGGGCCGCCGATAAGGCGGCCCCGCGCGATGTCTGAGGCTGCGGAAGTGTCTACTTGAACGCGATATACGACAGCCCGCCCGTGAGCTCGCCGGCGCCGTAGTAATTCGTGCTATAGCCATAGCAGTAGTAGTAGCAGCCGACGCCCGAGCTAGTCTGGTGATTGGTGGACGACCAGCGGTAACGCGCGTCGAACCGGACGTACAGGTGCGGATTGATGAACGCCTTCATGCCAAGCGCGGTGTTCCCGGAGAAATACGACTGGCCCCGGATATCCTGCGGGACTCCGCTGAACGTGACGCTCGGGTTGAAATCCGCCCAGCCCACACCGAGTGCGAGATAACCCCAAATGCGCTGCTGTCCGAAGTTGAACATGGCATCGAAATCGAAGTTGTTGACGGCGATGTCGCCCCGCAGTCCGCTCGCGCCAGCGCCGTAGAAATGCAGGGCAGGATCGGAGGCGGACCAAGAGAACTCGAGGCCGAACGTGCGCGACACGTCGTAGCCCAGCCGCGCGCCGTACATGCCGGCGTCGCCGACAGAGACGCTAATGACTCCGTTGCATCCTTCGCATCCAGACGACGGAGTACCCTGGTAGATCTGACTGCCGAAGTACCAGCCGCCGAAGGCGCTGATCTCCACCGCTTGTGCCCGCTGCGCCGCCGCGGGAATCGCGGTCAGCAGGGCGAGGCCGAGCGCTGTGAGCGCGGCACGCCCGAGTGATGTACGACTAGACATGGTGGCTGCCCTCTCCGTCGAAATGGTGTTCGTGGCACTCTGGCAACCACGTTAACTACGGGCATTCTCACGCGCCAGTTGGCCCTAGGGCCAACGCCACAGGATAACGCGGATACCCCGGGAGGCCGATTGGTTCCCGCGGTGCGACGAGACTGCGCTAGCGCTTGGCCGCGCCGGGTGTGCCGGCCGGCGCCGTGACCACGCCATGCGTGCGCTGCGCCTTGTCGGCGGCGATCATGTACGCGACGATGAGCAGCGATCGCACATGATCGTCCGCGCGCGCGCCGCGCTTGCCGAGCGCCTTCCAGTACGTGCGCGCGCCGGCCACATCTCCCACCCGGATCTTCGCCACGGTGCCGGCATCCCGGAGGTCGTCGAGCGCGAGCCACGTCGTGCCGTACTCGCCGGGATCCAGCGAATCGGCGAGCGCCGAGGCCGCCCGGAAATCCTGGAGCGAGAACGCGCGGACGAACGCGAACGTCTGCCGCGCGCCCGCGGGGGCGTGTTGCGCGGCCAAGTATGCGTTCACGCTACGGAAATAATCCTCGTCGACCACGCCGGCGGTGCCACCATCGAGATCCCTCTCGACGGCGAGCGCGTCCGTGGTCCAGATGCGCCAATCCACCGGCGGCCGACCGGACGCCATCCCGTTCTCGAGGCGCGACCGGCGCTGCAACGCGTCGAGCGCGCCGAGCGCGCTCATAGTGTCCTGCAAGATCGCGGTGCGACGCGCGTGCAGCACCGCGCCAAGGGCGAGCTCGTGGCTGCGCGGGATGGACGGCACCGGTGTGATGGTGCCCGTATCGAACGGGATGTGCTCACCATAGATCGCCGAGATGACATTGAAGCGGCCGGCGCGCAGGTCGGCGAGGCCGTCGGCGCTCTCGTGCAGGAAGCGCGAACGCTCGGCCCCGATGTCGAGGATCGGCATGTAATCGGAATTCACCGATCCCATGAGGCTCACGAGCGGCGTGAGCTGCTCGCGGCTGCCGACGCGGTACGACTCGAGCACCGACGGCCGGAAGGGAACGAGCGGCCGGAGATCGGCGGCGATGAGCGGATAGTTGAACACGGACCAGTCGGGAACCGGCAGCGTGGAGCCATTGCTCGCCACGATGAGGATGTCCGCATTCGACGTCATGAAGATCTGGTACGACGCGAAGTTCTGGTGCAGCGCGGCCAGCACGCTCATCACGAGCCCATCGTTGATCTCGTACAGGTGCAGCCACTGGCCGAACACGCCGTTCGGCGTGAGGTAGTGCTTCACCCGCGCGTAGAACTCCACGGTGAATAACCCGGACACGCCGCTCACCCACGGATTCGACGGTTCGGAGACGATCAGGTCGAACTGGCTTCCGTTGGTCGCGAAGAAGGATTTCGCGTCGTCGATGGCGAAGTGCGACCGCGCGGTGTCCGCGAAGACGCGCCAGTTCGCCTTGGCAAACGCGCGCGAGCCCTCGATCATCGCCGGCTCGATCTCGATGGTGGTGAGGCTCTTGAGGTACGGGCTGCCCAGCAGGAGATGCGACGTCATGCCCGAGCCTTCGCCGATCACCGCCGCGTTCGTGGCGCGCGGCGCGTGCGCGAGCACCATGAGCGGCAGCAGGATCTGCGTGGACACATCGCCGCCCGCCCAATGGCGCGGCGCGTTGCGATCGTAGTTGTACCAGAGCGTGTCGAGCGACGCGTCCGGCTTACCGTTCGTTGAGATGAAGAGACTCTTGTCGCGATTGCTTTGCCCGACGGTGACGGTCGCGGTGCGTCCATCTTTGTAATAGAGGATCGACCGCGTGCCGGGTTCGGGCAGTCCGCCATGGCGGAAGACGCCACTCGAAAGGATCGTGAGGTCGAACCGATTCATCAGCACGGAGATCGACGTCACGAAGAACACGCCGACAGCCATCGCGTATGCGAAGTTCTGCCGGCGCCGCGAATCGCCCGCGGCCTTGTACAGCAAGTAGACACCGAGGCCCATGTCGAGCACGGCGCCCTGGATCAATAGCGTCTTCAGGCCGAGCAACGGCATAAGGATCAGCCCGGCGATGATCACGCCGATGATCGATCCAAAGGTATTCACGGCGTACACCGTGCCCACCGCGCGCTCTCCGCGGCCGGAGTCGATAAGGAGCTTCGTGATGACGGGGAGGGTCATGCCCGCGAAGAACGTCGCCGGCACCATGACGAGCACGCAGATCGCGTAGCGCGCGATGCTGAAGAGATCGTACGCGCCGTTGGATTCCGAGAGCGATGTGATCAACAACTGCATCCACCGGAAGGACCAGAGATACAGCGGAATGGTCGCCATCGCGGCGAATCCCATGATCCACTGGATGATGCCGAGGGCTCGCAGTGGATCCTTGAACCGGTCGGCGCGATTCTGCACCCACAGTGCGCCGAGCGCGAGCCCGAGGATGAACGCCGACAGCATGAGATCGAACGAATGCGTGGCGCTGCCGAGCACGAGCGAGAGCAGGCGGATCCACGAGATCTCATAGACGAACGACGCGATCGCGGTGCCGAACGCGACGATCAGCAGCAGCCGCCAGAGCCGCTCGCTGCCCAGGGGCATGGGATATGCCGGCGCGGGCGCGGCCGCCGGAGTGGCCGCGCTCCGTTCATCGCTCTCCACCTCGGCGCGTGGCGCGAGCATCTCGGGGATCCGGATCGCGCAGAGCGTGGCGACGAACACGGTCCAATTGAGGATCGCCGCCGCGAGCAGGGTGGTCTCGAGTCCGTAGTTGGGCAGCAGATAGAATCCCGCGACGAGCACGCCGACCGAGGCGCCAAGGCTGTTCGCGAAATAGAGCAGGGAGAGCACGCGGCCGGATTGCTGCCGCACGAGACGCAGCACGCCCGCGCTCATGAGCGGGAAGGTCGTGCCGAGCAGTACGGACTGCGGCAGGATCAGCGCGCTGGCGATCGACCACTTCACGACGGTGAGCAGCAGCCGGGCTGCCCGCGAGGTGCGGGAAGATCGAGTCGTACGCGAGCGCGGTAGTGCCCACGAACACATCGTGGAAGACGAACCCGATGCCGCCGATGGTGAGCTCGATGAGCGCGTACGCGAGCAGCGGCTGCGTGAGCCGCTCGGAGCGGCGGCTCGTGCCCCAGGCGCCGAGGGACATGCCGCCGAGGAAGATCGTGAGCACGATGATCTGCGCGTACGCGCTGTGCCCTACGAAGAGTCCGAGGTAGCGGCTCCAGATCGACTCGTAGATCAGCCCCGCGGCGCCCGAGAGGACGAACACGAGGTATAGGACGAATTGCGTCATCGGGGTTGGTCGGAGAAGGGCCGGGCGCGCGCCACTTCGCGGCCCACGCTGCTATGACGGCGCGGGGAGACTGAAGGAAACGAGAAGGCCCTCAGCGCACCTGGAAGGTGAGCGACGCCCACCGCGACTCGTAGTCGATCTCGCCGCCGGTGAGGCGCACCATGTGCACGAACTTCACGTACCATCGCCCCTTCCGCGTGATGCGCACGGCGATGACACCATTCGCGTCGGTCACCATCGAGATCTCGTGCGGCCGCTCATTCGCAAGCTGGCTGCCTACCAGCACGGTCATCCCCGCCACCGCCTTGCTGCCCACCAAACAGAGCATGCGGATGACGCCCGTGCGCGACCCCGCATAAGGATTGTCGAGCGGCACGACTTCCGCGGAGGAACCGAAGGGCATGTTCACCTGCGGCGTGCGGTCCTCGCCCACCTGGAACACCGCCTTCACGTTCTTCGAGTAGCGCTCGCGGGCCGGCCACTTCATCTGGCCGTTCTTCTTCCGGAGCGCGAGGATGTCGCTGATCCCTTCTTCCTTGAGGTACTTGTTGAACGCATTGGCCGTCTGTGCGAGCTCGCGCGGTTTCGTGGACACGCCCAGTGCGTACGTGCCGGGGTTGTGCAGCACGACGCCGAATTGCGTCGTGGAATCGCCGTACGCGACGCTCCAATCCAGCGGCTTGGGAGAGGTGAAACCGTCAGGCGCGAGCAGTAGCACCTGGCTCACGCGGTCGAACGCAATGCCGTTCGAGCTCTGGGTGAACGTCCCGTTCAGGATCGGGACTCGAAGCGTGTCGCCCGGCGCCATGAAGTACGTGTCGAGCTTGATGAACATGTCGTGCGCCGACAGGGTCGCGGCGCAAACGACGGCGAGCACGAGCGCGACCACGGCAATCCGTACCTTCATGTGCGGGCCTCCACGGTCGGGGGCGAACGGGCGACGCTGGCGGGTAGATGATCGCTCGCGGCGGGGGGCGTCCGCAACATCCGGGGGCGTTCCGGCTAGCCCGGCGCCCACCTCCGGCGTTATCTTTTTCGCGTCAGTGGACCGCAGTGGGACCCCATCACGTGCACGAGGCCTGGCGATGAATCGGAAGATCCAGGGCGCGCTGGTCGCGCTCGGCTGGCTCGGATCGGCGGCGTTGTTCGCCTTCATGTTCGTCACGTATCACGGGACGAAGCTCTCGTACCATGAGGGATTCCCCGGCATGCCGTTCTATGGGGCGATGTCGTGGTGGTTCTTCTTCACCATTCCGGTCATTGGATTCACCTGGGGCTTCTTCAACGACCTCAAGAAGCCGAACTAAGCGCGCGCGATCGTAGAACCCCGGGGCCGCCGCTCTTCGTAGGGAGCCGCGGCCCTTGGTTTCTTCACCAACCCGCACCATGCATGCGATGACACGCACCACGATCACACGCGCCGCGTGCGCGGCGCTCGCTCTTTGCGCCATGCGCGCGGCCTCCGCCGCCTCGCAGAGCGCCGCGCCACCGGCGCGTCCGCTCTCGCTCGATGCGGCCTTCAGCATCGCCGATACGGTGAGCGACGTCGTGCGCATCGCGCGACAGGCGATCGTGCGCGCCGAGGGGCAGCAGGAGAAAGCGCGCAGCCAGTACCTTCCCCAGATCACGGGGTCGATCAGCTACACGCGCACGCTCGCGAGCGAGTACTCGAATCTCACCGGCACCACGAGCGGACCGCCGCCCTGCAGCAACTTCCCGATCGACAGCACGCTGCCGATCGGCCAGCGCGTGACGCAGCTCGAGAACGGGTTCGGATGCCAGCCGAGCAGCCCGTTCGCGAACCTGCCCTTCGGCCAGCCGAACCGGTACGCATTCGGCGTGAACCTTTCGCAGAACATCTACACGGGCGGCAAGCTGAACGCGTCCACCAACGCGGCCGCGGCGGGAGTACGGTCCGCTGGACTGACGCTCACGGAAGCGCAGGCACAGTTGATCCTCACGGTGACCCAGACGTACTACGATGCCGCGCTGAGCGACCGGCTGGTCGACATCGCGCGCGCCTCGTTGTCGCAGGCGGAAACGACGCTCGTGCAGGCGCAGCTCGGCCGGCAAGTGGGCGCGCGCCCGGAGTTCGACGTGCTGCGCGCGGAGGTCACGCGCGACAATCAGCGGCCGATCGTGATCCAACGGCTCGCCGACCAGGCGATCGCCCACACGCGGCTGGCGCAGTTGCTGCGGCTGCCGCCCGAACAGCCGCTCGATCTCACGACCGAACTCGGCGACACGAGCGCGGCGGCGTCGGCGCGGCTGGCGGAGATCATTGCGCACCCATCAGACACGAGCACCGACGCGCGCGCGCCGGTGCGGCAGGCGGGCGAGAACGTGTTCGCGCAGCACGAGGGGATCACCGTGGCGAAGTCGCAGTGGTATCCGCAATTCACGCTCACCTCGGCATGGGGGAAGGTCGGTTATCCGTCCAGCTACGCGCCGCCGCCGGTGAACGATTTCCGCACCAACTGGTCGATCACGGGCGCGCTCGCGTTCCCGCTCTACACCGGCGGCAACATCCACGGTGACGTCGTGATCGCGCAAGCGAACTGGCGCGACGCGATGGCGCAAATGCGCATCGTGCGGCAAACGGCGCAGCTCGATGCGCGCGACGCGGTGTACCGGCTCATGGCCGCGCAGGCGACGTGGACGGCGAGCGTCGGCACCGCCGATCTCGCCGCGCGCGCGTACGCGATCGCGGAAGTGAGATACAAGGAAGGCGTGTCGACGCAAACGGAATTGCTCGACCAGCGGCTCGCGCTCGAGCAGGCGCGGGCGAACCGCGCGATCGCGGCGCGCGACCTCCAGGTCGCGCGGGTGCGGCTCGCGCTCATCGAGATCTGCCCGCTTCCACACCGAGCGGCGGCGTGATCGTGAACGCGCAGCAGGCCACTGCGACCGGCATCCCGCAACTACAACCGGCGATCGTCCCAGCGCCGGCGAACAACCTTGGAGTGACTCCATGAACAAGCTCAGGAACTGGGCGCTGCTCGGGCTGGCCGTCGCTCTCATCACGGTCGGGGCGGGCGTGATCTACAAGAAGAAACTCGCGGCGGCGCGGCCGGCCGATGCCGCGGCGGCGATCGCGATGGATGTGGGACCAGAGAACATCGTGGTCGTCGTGCGCGGGCCGCTCGAGAGCGGGCCGGCCGTGTCGGGCTCGCTCACGGCGCTGCGCGAGGCACGCCTGCGCGCCGAAGTGAGCGGCCGGATCGTCGAGACGCTCGTGCTGCCGGGACAGCCCGTGAAGCGCGGCCAGCTCATCGTGCGCATCGATGACAGCGCGATCCGCGAATCGTACCTCTCGGCGCGTTCCGCCGAGCGGGTCGCGCAGATCTCGCTCGACGACGCCCAGCGGGATGCCGACCGCAGCGCGAAACTGCAGGCCGCCGGTGCCGTGGCGGATCGCGACCTCGAACAGGCGAAGCGCACGCTCGCGTCGTCGCAGGCGCTCTATGCCGACGCGCAGTCGCGCATGGCGTCGGCGCAGCAGCAACTCGATCGCACGCGGATCATTGCGCCGTTCGCCGGCATCGTGAGCGAGATGCCGGTGAACGCCGGCGACGTGCTCCAGCCGGGTTCGGCCATCGCGACAGTGATCGATCCGGCGAGCATGCGGTTCGAGGGATCCGTGCCGGCCGAGGAGGTCGCGCTGCTGCGCGTCGGCGCGCCGGTGCGGTTCACGGTGAAGGGTTATCCGGGGCGCACGTTCACCGGGCAAGTGGAGCGCGTGAGTCCCGCCGCCGATCCGCAGACGCGCCAAGTGCGCGTGTGGGTGTCGGTGCCCAACGCGAAGGGCGCGCTCGTGGGCGGGCTGTTCGCGCAGGGACGCGTGGCGACCACGTCGGCGATCGGCATCGCGGTGCCCGTGAGCGCGGTGGACGAACGTGGGATCGCGCCGACCGTGCTGCGGCTGAAGGGCGGAAAGGCGGAGCGCGTGGCCGTGAAGCTCGCTTCGCGCGATCCGGACACGGACATGGTTGAGGTCACGAGCGGACTGGCTGCCGGCGATACGATCCTCGTCGGCGCGGCGCAGGGCCTCACCGAGGGAACGCGCATCAAGGTCACCGCGCCGCCGTCCGACACGTCCGCGGCGCCGCGTCCGTAGCACCGCGCGAGTTCAGCACTCTCTAAGAGCAGGCGACCATGTTCATCTCCGACTTCGCGATCAAGCGGCCGATCGTCACCATCACCACGATGCTCGCGCTCGTGGCGTTCGGCATCGCCGCGCTGATCAATCTGCAGACGGACGAATTCCCCGACGTGCAGCAGCCGATCATCGGCGTGACGATCCCGTATCCGGGCGCCTCGCCCGACGAGGTCGAGCGCGACATCGTGCGGCCGGTGGAAGAGGCGGTGTTCGGCATCAGCGGGCTCGATGCGGAGAAGTCCACGTGCTTCGCGATCGACGGCCTCGCGCAGTGCACGATCTTCTTCGATTTCGAGAAGCCGATCCAGCAGGCGTCGCAGGACATCCGCGACGCGATCTCGGTGAAGCGCGCCGACCTGCCGCCCGAGATGAAGGAGCCGGTGCTCACGCGCTTCGATCCGTCGGAGCAGCCGGCGATGACGCTCACGCTCACGTCGCCCACGACGGCGCCGGAGGTGCTCACGCGGATCGCCGATCCCGCGATCACCGGCGTGATCCGCTCGATCCCCGGCGTGGCGCGCGTCAGCGTGGTGGGCGGCGTGAAGCGCAACATGGTGGTCGAGGTGCGGCCGGCGGACCTGCAGGCCGCCGGCCTGAGCGTCGCGACGGTGCTCGCGCGCGTGCAACAGCAGAACATCGCGGCGCCCGTCGGCTGGATCAACGGCCCGCTGAACGAGCGCCTGATCCGGCTCAGCGGCCGTCTCGCGAACGCCGAAGAGTTCGGCAACATCGTCGTCGCCGACCGCAACGGACAGATCATCCGGCTGCGCCAGGTAGCGAACGTGTACGACGGCACCGAGGAAGCGCGCACCTCCGCGCTGTTCAACGGCAGCGAGGCGGTGGGGATCGAGATCGTGAAGTCCAAGGGTTTCAGCACCACGCAGGTGAGCAAACTCATTCGCGAAAAGGTGGATGAGATCCAGAAGACGCTGCCCGCCGGCGTGCACTTCGCGATCGTGCAGGACGCGGGCCAGCGCGTCGCCGCCGCGGTGCGCAACGTGGAAGAGGCGCTCATCGAGGGCGCGCTGCTCACCGTGCTCGTGGTGTTCCTGTTCCTGAACTCGTGGCGCTCCACCGTGATCACCGGTCTCGCGCTCCCGGTGAGCGCGCTCGCGAGCTTCATCGCGGTGTGGGCGTTCGGCTTCACGCTCAACACGATGTCGCTGCTCGGACTGTCGCTCGCGATCGGCATCCTGATCGACGACGCGATCGTGGTGCGCGAGAACATCGTGCGGCACATCGAAATGGGGAAGGATCACTTCAAGGCGTCGCACGAGGGCACCGACGAGATCGGACTCGCGGTCGCCGCGACGACGTTCTCGATCGTCGCGGTGTTCGTGCCGGTCGCCTTCATGTACGGCGTGGCCGGCCAGTGGTTCAAGCCGTTCGCGCTCACGATCGCCTGCGCCGTGCTCGTGTCGCTGTTCGTGTCGTTCTCGCTCGATCCGATGCTCTCGGCGTACTGGCCCGATCCGCAGATCGAGGCGCACGAGCGGCGCAACGCGATCGCGCGCGCGCTCGACCGGTTCAACGTGTGGTTCGACCGGCAGGCCGACAACTACAAGGGCGTGATGGCTTGGGCGCTCGACCACCGGCTCGCGATGGTCGTGATCGCGGTGGCGTCGTTCGTCGGCGCGATCGTGCTCCAGGCGACGTTCGGCGGCGCCGGGTTCGTGCCGGAGAGCGACCGCAGCGAGATCAACGTGATGGTGCTCACGCCTCCCGGATCGAATCTTGACTACACGCGGGTGAAGACCGAGGAGGTCGCGCGCATCGCGCGCTCGTATCCCGAGGTCGAGTACACGTACACGTCGATCGGCGGCGCCATCCCGTTCCGCGCACCCGGCGTAGACCAGGCGCTCATCTACGTGCGGCTCATGCCCAAGGCGAAGCGCAGCCAGAAGCAGGACGCGATCGGCCAGCGCCTGCGCACCGACCTTGCCCGGGTCGGCGGCGCGGCCACGTCGGTGTTCACCAGCGGATTCGGCGGCGCACTCAAGCAGATCCAGATCGAGATGCGCGGCCCCGATCCGGTGGTCCTCACGCGGCTCGCGCAGAAGGCGGCCGATGTCGTGCGCACCGTGCCCGGCGCGGTGGACGTGGACCTCTCGGTGCGCGGCGAGAAGCCGGAGCTCGATGTGCAACTGAATCGCGGCCTCGCCGGTTCGCTCGGAATCACCACATCGCAGGTGGTGGCCTCACTGCGCCCGGCGTTCGCCGGCGTGAAGGCGGGCGACTGGACCGACCCCGACGGAGAACTGCGCGATGTGACCGTGCGGCTCGCGCCCGAGTCGCGCGCCAATACCGCCGACCTCGAGCGCCTTCCGCTCACGCTGCAGGGATCGGACGGCCGCGTCGTGACGGTGCCGCTCGGCCAGATCGCGGACGTGCAAAGGAGCACCGGTCCGGCGCAGATCAACCACCTCAATCGCGACCCGGTGGTGAACGTGCAGGCCAATGTACAGGGGCGTTCGCTCAACGAGGTCACGAGCGCCATCAACGCAAAGCTCGCGAAGATGCCGCTTCCCACCGGCTACCGGATCACGCAGGGCGGCGAAGCGCGCGACCAGGCGGAGGTGTTCACGCGCATCTTCACCGCGCTCGGGATCGCCGTGCTGCTCATGTATCTGATCCTCGTGATGCAGTTCGGATCGTTCCTCGATCCGCTCGCGATCCTCATCTCGCTGCCGCTCTCGCTCATCGGCGTCGTGCTCGCGCTGATCGTGACGGGCAGCACGCTGAACATCATGAGCCTCATCGGCGTGATCCTCCTCATGGGCATCGTGGCGAAGAACGCGATCCTGCTGATCGACTTCGCCAAATGGGCGCGCGAGGGCGGGCTGCCGCTGCGCGACGCGCTCATCGAGGCCGGCCGGATCCGGTTGCGGCCGATCATCATGACCACGGTCGCGCTGATCGCCGGCATGATCCCGGTTGCGATCGGCGCGGGAGAGGGCGCCGATTTCCGCGCGCCGCTGGGGCGCGCCGTGATCGGCGGCGTGATCACGAGCACGCTGCTCACACTGATCGTGATCCCGACGGTCTACGAGATCCTGAACGAGTGGAAGGAGGGGTTGCTCGCGCTCATGAACAAACGGCCATCGGCTACTGCGTCGACGGAGCCCGTGCCGGAGACGCGAGGGTGATCAGCGCCACCGCACTCACGATCATCACCGCGGCGATGATCGTGCGCGGGGTCACCGCTTCGCCCAGCACGGCCCATCCGAGGAACACGGCGACAACGGGATTCACGAAGGCGTAGGTCGACACCTTGGCCGGCGTGGACACGCGCATCAGCCAGAGATATGCGGTGAATCCGATGAGCGCGCCGAACAGCGTGAGATAAACCCAGGCCGCGAACGACGCCGCCGAGATCGCGCCAACGTGAACGCGCGCGGGCTCGCCCAGGAAAATGCCCAGCAACGTGAGCAGCGCGCCGCCGGCGAGCATTTCCATGCCGATCGCCAGGAAAGGCGACGATGGCAGCGGCGCGTGCTTCGAATAGATCGAACCGATGGCCCAAGCGACGGAACCGAAGAAGAACAGCACCGCGGCGCCGATGAGGTCCACGCCGCCGCCGCCCGCGATCTCGCCCGGCCCCACGAGGAATGCAACGCCCGCGAGGCCGAGCACGATCCCCGCCGCCACGCCGGCCGACGGGCGTTTGCCATCACGGCGCAGCCAGTCGAGCAGCACCATCCAGAGCGGCACGGTGGTGACGAGCAGCGACGTGATGCCGCTGGGCACGCGCTGCTCCGACCAGACCACCGCGCCGTTGCCGCACACGAGCAGCAGGAACCCGATGATCGTCGCGGCGCGCCAATGGAGCGGCGACGGGCGCGCCGCGCCGCGGCCGCGCGCAAACAGGTAGAGGATCGCGCCCGACGTGAGAAAGCGGGTGCCGGCCATGAGGAAGGGCGGCATTGTCTCGAGCGTGATGCGGATCGCGAGATAGGTGGAGCCCCAGATGACGTACACCGCGGCGAAAGCGGCGATGACGAGTGCGCGCGACGGCGGGACGGCGGGCGATTCCTGGTGCGCGGCGCTCACGCGCGGATCAGTGTCATGGAGGAAACTTCGCCAAGGACGCAGCGCGAGTCAAAGCGCGCGTCTTGCCGCGCGAGCGCCGCGCGGCCAATCTTGGCCGTCGAACGTTCCCTCCTTTTCGAGGATCGTCATGCGCATTCGCATCGCCGCTCTCGCCGTACTGTCGCTCACGCTCACGGCCGGTGCGCAGCAGGCGCCGCCCGCCGCCAAGAATCTCGCGCAGCTCAAACGCGAGGTCGCAGCCGACATTGACAGTCGCGCCGTGTTCACCCAGCAGATGGTGGACCAGATCTTCAGCTTCGGTGAACTCGGATTCCAGGAGTTCGAGACTTCGAAATACATCGTCGCGATGCTGCGGCAGAACGGATTCACCGTGGAGGAGAATTACGCCGGGATCCCGACGGCCTGGCTCGCGACGTGGGGATCGGGCAAACCGGTCATCGCGCTCGGCGCCGACCTGGATGACATCCCGCAGGCGTCGCAGCGCCCCGGCGTCGCGTGCCACGTCGCGCTGATCCCCGGCGCGCCAGGGCACGGCGAAGGGCACAACGCGGGGCAGGCGGTGAATCTCACCGCGATCCTCGCGGTGAAGAAGATCATGGAGCGCGATCATCTCTCGGGCACGATCAAGGTGTGGCCGGGCGTCGCGGAGGAGCAGCTGGGCACGAAGGCGTATTTCGTGCGCGCGGGGATGTTCAAGGACGTGGACGTCGTGCTCTTCTCGCATGTGGACGCCGCATTCGGCACGAACTGGGGCGAAGGAGAGGGCAGCGGTCTCGTCTCGGTGCTCTACACGTTCGGCGGCCAGGCAGCGCACGCGGCCGGCGCGCCATGGCGCGGACGCAGCGCCCTCGACGCGGTGGAACTGATGGATGTGGGTTGGAATTTCCGCCGCGAACATCTGCGGCTGCAGACGCGTTCGCACTACGTGATCCCGAATGGCGGCGACCAGCCGAACGTCGTGCCGCCGACAGCGAGCGTCTGGTATTACTTCCGCGAGCTCGACTACGAGAAGATCAAAGGACTCTGGGCCATCGGCGATTCCGTGGCGCTCGGCGCGACGCTCATGACCGGCACGACGCTCACGAGCGAGCGCGTGCTCGGCTCGGCGTGGCCCGTGCACGAGAACCGCCCGATCGCCGAGGCGATGACGGAGAACATCAAGTTGGTGGGCATGCCGAAGTGGAGCGACGCCGACCAGAAACTCGCGAGAGCGGTGCAGAAGGAACTGAAGCAGAAGGAGACAGGGCTCGACACCGCCGTGTCGAAGCTCACGCCGCCGACGCCGGATTCGCTCAACATGGGCGGCGGATCCGATGACATTGGTGACGTATCGTGGAACGTGCCGACGATCACGCTCCGCTATCCGGCGAACATCCCGAACCTGCCTGGGCATCATTGGGCGGATGCGATCGCGATGGCGACGCCGATCGCGCATAAGGGATCGACGGCTGGCGCGAAGGCGCAAGCGATGACGATGCTCGACATCCTGCTCACGCCGGCGCTGGTGGACTCGGCGTGGAGCTACTTCAAGAACGTGCAGACGAAGGATGTGAAGTATCAGCCCCTGATGCGCCCTGAGGACCGGCCGGCGATCGAACTCAACGCCGGCATCATGGCGAAGTACCGGCCGGCGATGAAGGCGTTCTACTACGATCCGAAGAAGTACAAGACATACCTCGAACAACTCGGTGTTTCGTACCCTACGGTCCGTGATGCCGACGGCAGCTGCGGGCAAGGAACCGGCAACTCCATAACGGCGAACGACGCTAAGCGGATCGGCCGGATGGAGCGGATGAATCGGATCCGTTCCATGCGCAAGGAAATCCCCTGCGACCCGGCCACGGCGTGTTCCTGTTGTTAACAACAGTTCACGTCTCTGCCGCAACCCAGGGGATCATGGATCTCTCCTGCTGGAACGGATCCGGTTAATCCGCTCCATTCCGCCCAATCCGCTTAGCGTCGTTCGCCGTTGCCGTTGCCGTTGCTCAAGAAACTACTTCCACCGGAACAGCTTGAGTGCGGTCACGAAGCAGACAACGAGCCACGCACCAAGTATCGCGAACTGTGGCAGAGCGGAATTCCAGCCGACGCCCTGCAGCATGGTCGCGCGCAGGGCGTCGTTCGCGGCGGTGAGCGGCAATGCGCGAATGAACGGCTGCATCGCCACCGGGTAGCGCGTCCAGGAGAAGAAGATGCCGGAGAACACCCACATTGGCAGCATGATGAGATTCGAGAGGCCCGACACGCCCTCGATCGTGCGCACGCGCGAGGCGACCAGCAGGCCGAGCGAACTGAACGCGAACGCGGACAACAGGCAGATCGAGATGAGCTGCACATAAGACCCGCGGATCGGCACGCCGAACACCAGGCGGGCGAACCCAAGCAGCGACACGACCTCGAGCACGAGGAACGTGAGCCGCGAGAGGAGGAAGCTCGCGAGATACTGCCAGCGGGACATTGGCGTGGCGATGAGCCGCTTGAGCAGCTTCTTCTTGCGCGCGTCCACGATCGCGAAAGCAACGCCCCACACGCCGCTGCCCATGAGGTTCATCCCGAGTAGGCCGGGGATCACGAAGTCGATGTATCGCGAGCCGACTTCATGCACGGTCTCATCGCGGATCGCTACGGGCTCGGTGCGTCCGGCGGCGCGCTGCAGGGCGTTGTCCACGAGCAGCCGCGCGGTGCGCGATTCGGGGCGCGTGTCGTCGTAGCGGTACGCCGCCTCCGTCGCGCTCGACGGCGTGATGAGCAGCGCGACGGCGCCGGTACTGAGATCGCGCGTGGCGGCGCTGTCGTCGAGCAGCACGGGTGCGAGCGCCTTCTCGGTCCTGAGCGCCGCCATGACCGCGGCAGCGCCCGGGGCGCTCGCGACGACCCCGACCTTCACCGCCTCCTGCGGAGTGTTCCGGAACGCGATGCCCAGTCCGGTCGCGAGCAGCACCGGGAAGACGAACACCCAGAACACCGCCTCCGGCTCGCGCAGGAATTCGCGGTAGCGAATGAGCGTCAGCTGCGCGAGCGGCCGCTCGAACCATCGCCGCGCGCGCGGTGGACGCGCGTCATTCATCGCGGAGATGCCTCCCGGTGAGCTTCACGAACACGTCCTCGAGCGTCGCCGAGTGCGTGCGCAGTTCGGTGAGCGCCAAGTGCTGCCGGGCGAGCTCGGCGAGCAGCGCCGGCACCGCGCGGTGCAACTCCGCGACCTCCAGTTGCCAACCGCCGCCCGACTCGCGCACCGCACTCACGCCGGGCAGCGCACGCAGCGACGCCTCGTCCACCGCGCCGCTCCCGAGTGAGAACTCCACCAAGTGTTCGGCGATGATCTCCGCGATCAGCGCGCTCGGCGTGCCGAGCGCGATGACCTTGCCGTGGTCCATGATCGCGACGCGGTCGCACAGGCGCTCGGCCTCGTCCATGTAGTGCGTGGTGAGGAGCGTCGTGCGGCCATCGGCGCGGAAACGGTCGATCAATTCCCAGAGCTGGCGCCGCGCCTGCGGATCGAGGCCGGTGGTGGGCTCGTCGAGGAAGAGCAGTTCCGGGTCGCCCACGAGCGCGCACGCGAGCGCGAGGCGCTGCTTCTGCCCGCCGGACAGCGTGCCGACGCGCGCGTCGCGCTTCTCCTCGAGCTGCACCATGGCGATGACGTCATCCACATCGCGCGCCTGGCGGTAGAAGCTGCGGAACAGGTCGAGCGTCTCGCGCACGGTGATCTTCTCGGAGAGCTGCGTGTCCTGCAGCTGGATGCCGAGCCGCTCGCGCAGTTCCTGTTCGTCGCCGCTCCACCGCCGGCCGAGCAGTTCCACATCGCCGCTGTCGGGCGCGGTGAGCCCCTCGCAGATCTCGATCGTGGTGGTCTTCCCCGCGCCGTTGGGGCCGAGCAGTCCGAAGCATTCGCCCGCGCGTACCTCGAGGTCGATGCCGTCCACCGCGACGACATCGCCGAAGCTCTTCTTGAGCGCGCGCAGGGCGAGCGCGCTCATTGTGTGTAGAGGATGATGTCGTACAGGAACTTCACGCCGAATCCGACGTTGGCCACCGAGAGGCGCTCGTCGTTGCCATGCACGCCTTTCTGCGCATCGGCGATCTCCACTTTGAACGGGCTGAATCCATATGTGATGATGCCGGCCTCACGATACGCGGGCCGGTCGGTGGCGCCCGCGAGCATCGTGGTGGTCACGAGCGCCTTCGGGTCGCGATCGTGCGCCGCGCGCTCGATCGCCTTGTAGAGATCCGTGGCGATCGGGCTCTCGAGCGGCGGCTTGAGCTGCAGCATTTGCTCGAAGTGCACCGCGGTGTCGTTCACGATGTTCTTGAGCTCGGCGAGGAACTGCGCCGGGTCCTGGTCGGGCAGCAGGCGGATGTCGAGCTCAGCCGACGCTTCAGGCGGGATGACGTTCGTCTTGTTCGAACCGGTGAGCACGGTGAGCGAGATCGTGTTCCGGATGATCGCGTTCCACGCGCTGTTGCTCGTGAGGAACTCGCGGCCGCCGGGCGTCTTCACCGCGGCCGCCGCATCGGCCAGCCACGCGCGCTGCTGTCCGGTGAACTGCACCGAGAGGTCCTGCATGAACTTCTGCACGCCGGGCGTCACGCGGAGCGGCGTCTCATAATTCGCGATCTTGTCGAGCGCGGCCACGAGCTTCGGCACCGGGTTCTGCTTCGTGGGCCGCGAGCCGTGACTCGCGACACCGTGCACCGTGAGCTTCTGCCAGAAGGGGCGCTTCTCGGAGACGCTCACGCCGTAGTATTCGAGCACGCCGTCCTTGAGCGGATTGCCGCCGCCTTCGGTGATGAGATACTCGACGTCTCTGAGCAGGTCGCGATGGTTCTTCACGAAGGTCAGCGCGCCGAGACCGCCGAGTTCTTCGTCGCTGTTGCCGATGAAGACGATGTCGCGGTTGAGGAGCGCGCCGCTGCGCTTGAGCGCCAGCATCGCGTAGAGCTGCGCGATCGTCTGGCCCTTCATGTCGAGCGCGCCGCGGCCCCAGATGTAGCCATCCTTGATCGCGCCGGAGAAGGGGTCCACCGTCCAATAGCTCGCCACGGCGGGTACGACATCCATGTGGCCGACCAACGCGATGGCCTTCTTCGAGCCGTTCCCCTTGAGCCGCGCGTAGATATTGCCGCGCGTGGGCCCGAGCTCCGACGCCGCGGTATCGAGCACCTGCACCGTGAAGCCTTCCGCTTGGAGGATGTCCTTGAGGAAATTGATCGTGCGCATCTCGTTGCCGGGCGGGTTCGTCGTGTTCAGCTGCAGATAGTTGGCGAGCGTGTTCACCGCTTCCTTGGAGGTCGCATCCCAATCGACGGGGCGCGGCGGCGCGGCCTGCGCCGCGGCGGACGCGGCGAACACGGTGAGAGCGAGAACGGAGAGGGCAGAGCGCATGATGAGAGGCCGGGTGTGGGGAATGCGTGCGCGCGAGCGAGACGATAAATGAGGCGCGCGCCGCAGCGCGCGCAATCCCCCGCGGGCGAAACCCGCTCTCTACGCGCGGCGTAGGGTCCCGCACACACTTCAGAGCGACATGATCACTCTTCTGTCCGCGCTCGTCTTATTGCAGCAGCCTATCATCTCCGTGTCGCCCGACACGGAGAGAGTGAGCCGCGACTCCACGCATCACATGGAGGCGATGCGCGACTCCGTGCGCCGCGCCAAGATGCGCGCGATGCACGATGTGGTGGTCACGCCGGAGATGATGGCGACCGCCTACAAGGACCCGCAGGCGCGCGAACTCATCGCGCGCGCGCGTGTGGCGCGATTGGAACAGGATTCCACGCTGACTTCCTACGACGCCACGGCGCGCGAGCGCATCACGGCCGGCATGAGCTTGAGCGCCGGCGGACCCGAGAAACTCCTGCTCCGCAGCGAGACGGCGTCGCGCGTGCGCTGGCAGCGCGGGCGTGGCGTGCTCATCGACCTGCTCGGCGCGCGCACGGTGTTCCCGATGTTCTTCTCGGGTCCGCGCGTGCTCGAGGATTTCCTCGAGATGGACCCGGTGCCGTATTTCCCCGGGCGGGAACAATTGCCGTCGTTCGAGGGGGCGAAGCGGGCGGACAAGACCGTCGAGGGGATCTTCCTGCATCCGCTCGACCGCGGCGCGGAAGCGTACTACACGTTCCGCACCGCCGACTCGATCACCTTTCGGCTTCCCGATGGCAAGACGATCCGGCTGCGTGCGGTCGAAGTGCAGGCGCGCAAGCCCGACGCGCAGTTCATCGTCGGCTCGCTCTGGTTCGATGTCTCCACCGGCCATCTGGTGCGAGGCGCGTTCCGCCCAGCAGCGCCCTTCGACATCGTGAAGTTCGTGCTCGAGGAGGATCCGCACGCCTTCGACGACGTGCCGGCCGCCGTGAAGCCCATCATCTTCCCGATGGAACTGAACGTCGCCGCCTTCACGGTGGAATACGGCCTGCACGAGCAGCGCTGGTGGATGCCGCGCGTGCAGACGGTGGAGGGCCGCGCGCGCGTCGGCTTCATGCGCGTGCCGTTCTCCATGGAGCAGAGCTTCTCCTACGCGAGCGTGAATGGCACGGATACGATCCCGCGGCTCTTCGCATCGCTCGATGATTCGCTGCGCCATCTGCCCGGCGACTCGTTGTACAAGGCGCGGCAAGACAGCATCCACGCGGCGCACATGGCGCGGCGCGACAGCGTTCGCGCCGTGGAGCGCCATGAGGACTCGATCACGACGAAGGATGGCCGGCGCGTGGTCGTCCGCCGCCGCGGCAACGGGATCGACGACGATCCCGATTTCCAGGGCTTCCATTGCTCCGGAAAGGACACCACGATCACGAAGAGCTTCCGCTACGATGGCACCGTCCCGATCCGCATCGTGGTGCCATGCGATACCACCGCGCTCCTCCATTCCGCCGAACTGCCGCCGTCGATCTACGACAACGGCGAACAGCTCTTCGATCTCAAGGAGCGCGACCAGCTCGTGAAGGAACTCACCATCGGTTTGCAGCCCGGCTGGGACCCGCAGCCGTACGAATGGCACTACGGCATTGAGAACTCGCTCATCCGATACAACCGCGTGGACGCGCTCGATGCCGGTGCGCAGGTCTCGCGCGATTTCGGCAGTGGATACACCGGATCGCTCGAAGCGCGCGTATCCACCGGCGGCCCGTATCTCTGGGGCGAGGCGCACTTCAGCCGAAGCGATGGATACCGTACCTACGATGTGGGCCTTTATAACCGCCTCAATTCCGC
The DNA here is from genome assembly GCA_963716745.1 of uncultured Gemmatimonadaceae bacterium. GTDB lineage: Bacteria > Gemmatimonadota > Gemmatimonadetes > Gemmatimonadales > Gemmatimonadaceae > DATKOH01. The sequence continues at coordinate 1,801,342 of OY970320.1, read as the reverse complement.
GAACGACTGGGGCGATCCGCTCACCTTCCGCGCGTCGTTGAACGCGTTCATTCTCGGACAGGACCTTGGCTTCTACTACAAAGCCTGGGGCGGCGAGCTCACATCCAAACCGCTGAGCAGCGACGGCTTCACGTGGCGCGTGTTCGCCGAGCAACAGACCAACGCGCCGGTCGCCACGAACGTCTCGATCCCGAATTGGATCAACGGCCACGACTTCAGTTACAACGTCGAGACGCCGATGACGAACGCCTTCGGCGCGCAGGTGCGGCTGCGCGACCAGATCGGACTCGACCCGCATGGCTGGCGCGAATCCTACGATGCGCGTGCCGAAGGGGGACTCGGCACCTTCCAGTACGGACGCGTCGCGCTGGACGGGACCGTCGGCCATGGGCTCGGCAAGTATCTCGATTGGCAGCTCGGCGCCGGCGCGGGCACATCGTTCGGCGACCTGCCGCCGCAGCGCGACTGGTTCCTGGGCGGCGCGTGGACCATTCGCGGCCAACAGCCGGGAACCGTCGCCGGCGATGCGTACTGGCTCGGACACGCCGAGCTCGGCTCGAGCTTCGTGGCGGTGCGGCCGACGCTGTTCTTCGACATCGGATGGGCGGGCGACCGGAACGATTGGCGGCACATCGGCATCCCGACGAGCGGCGTCGGAGTGGGGCTGTCGTTCATGGACGGACTGTTCCGGATGGACCTCGCGCATGCCGTGCAGCCGACCGGCGGATTCATCCTCGACTTCTCCACGAGCGCGCGTTTCTAGTAAGTTTGGGCGCGCACGGGAAGCGCGAACCCATTGGAACGGAGAACGCCGCCATGTTGAAAGATTTCAGGGAGTACCTGATCAAGCAGAACGCCATCGGGCTGGCGTTGGCCGTGGTCATCGGCGCCGCACTGAACAAAGTGGTGCAGGCATTGGTGAACGACATCATCATGCCCGTCGTCTCGCAGATCACGCCTTCGAAGGAGTCGTGGGAGACGATGAAGCTGCCCATCGGGCCGGTGAATTTCCTCCTCGGCGACCTGTTGAGCTCGCTGCTCAACTTCGTGATCATCGCCTTCGTCGTCTGGCGCATCAGCAAGATCGTCATGCCGGCGCCCGCCGCGGCCACCAAGGTCTGCCCGTATTGCAAGAAGGAGATCGACCTCGCGGCCACGCGCTGCTCGCACTGCACAAGCCAACTGGCGTAGCGACCTAACGACGGACTTTCGGCTGTCGGCGGTCGCAGGCTGCTGCTTCGTGGCGTGGGCTACCGCCGGTCGTCTGACATCCGTATGACTGGGCCCATTAAACCGGCGCGCGCGCCGCGCAATTCATCCACAGAGCAGGCCACCGCGGAGGTGCTGCTCTGGCAGATGCGTGCGCGCCTCAGCGCCGCACTCATTGGCGCGCTCCTCATCCTCGGCCGTATGGTCGGCGACCATGCGACCGAGGCCGCGAAGCGCGGCCTCGGCGTTCTTCTCGTGTACTTCGTCGCCACGCTGCTCATCGCGTACCTCATCAATCGCTCGCGGCGCGCCGGCCCGCTCTGGGTGTGGCTCGCGATCGGCACGGACCTGTTCGCGATCTTCGAGGTGACGTATGTGAGCACGCCGCCCGGCGACTATGCACAGGCGCTCATCCTTGGGTTCGTCGTGCTGCACTTCACGGAATTCTACTTCGGCCGCCGCTATGCTCAGGGCGCGCTCGCGGCGATCATCGTCTCGTACCTGATCCTCATTGCGCCCGTGACCGGCATTGGCCGCACGCTCGAGTGGTCGGGCGAGCTGATGTCGCTCGCGGTGTTCGCCTTCGCCGGCGCGGTGTTCGTGGTGTTGTACGGGAGCTACAAGGAGCGGCTCGCCGAGATCGTAGAGCTGTTCACGCGCACGGAGCAGGGCGATTTCACCGCGGAATTCCCGGTGCGGCTCGACCAACCGCCCGACAGCGTGACGATGGTGGGCAGCGCGTACAATCGCGTGCGCGCGCAGCTCGGCAATCTCGTGCTCACGGATCCGTTGAGCGGACTGCTCAACCGGCGCGGCCTCGAGCGCGACCTCGCGCGCGAGATCGCGCGTGGCGTGCGCAGCGGCAAGGAGCTCGCGCTCGTCGCCATGGACGTGGACCACTTCAAGACGATCAACGATACGCTGGGCCATCTCGCGGGCGACGGCGTGATCAAGGAGATCGGCGAACTCCTCCGCCAGCTCAAACGCGGCGGCGACGTCGTGGCGCGCACCGGCGGTGATGAGTTCACGCTGCTCCTGCCCGAGACGGGCGCGGCGGGCGCGTTCCGCCTCGCTTCGCGCATCCGCGAGATGGTGCGCGCACACGAGTTCCCCACGGTGCGCGGGCGCGTGCCGGTCACGGTGAGCATCGGGCTCGTCGCCGACCGCGTTATGGATGAGGATGTCGCGCACGATCTGCATTCGCGCGCCGACGAAGCGCTCTACGCCGCAAAGGAGAGCGGACGCGATCGCGTGACGATCTGGAACGCGAACATGCGCGCGTTCGTGCTTACGCGCACGGGCGAACTGGCCAAGCCGTAGCGCCTGCCGGCGCGCTACGCCGAGATCGCGCCCTCGGACATGATCACGCACTCGCCGCCCACGCGCACGGCGGAGATCTCGCCGCCCGTCTTGTCCACCTCGATGTGCAGCATGCTCGGCCGCCCCATCTCCATGCCTTGCTCAACAACCCACTTGAGCGTCGCGTCGGTCGCGGTCTCACGCGCCGCGAGATAACCGCCCAACGCCGCCGCCGCGCTACCGGTGGCGGGGTCCTCGGGAACCGCGAGGCCGGGCACGAAGACGCGCGCATGGATGTCCACGCCCGGCTGCTCGGCGTCGCGCGAGAAGACCATCAGCTGCGGAGCGAAGTACGATTTCAGAGTCGCTTCCCAGTGCTCCATGCGCACGCGCGCGCGGCGCACCGCGTCGCGATCCCGCACCGGCACGAAGAGGAATGGGAGTCCGCAGCTCACCGCCTGTGGCGACGACATGCCGCCGAGGATGTCCGCGGCGTCGAGCGCGAGCATCTCGGCGAGATGCGTGCGGCCGGGCGCGGGCGGTCCGATCTCAGGGAGCTTGGCCGCCGTGAGCTGCGCGAAGGTGGGTTCGTTCCCTTCGCCGCGGATCATCACCGGCACGGGGCCAACGCCCTCTTCGAAGATGATGCGCGTCTCGCGGCCGGTGAGCTTGACCTCGCCGATGGCCGCGAGCGCGTACGCCGTGCCGACCGTCGGGTGTCCCGCGAACGGCAGCTCCTCGGCGGGCGTGAAGATGCGCAGGCGCCGCGTGTGCTTGGGGTCCGTTGGCGGATAGACGAACACCGTCTCCGAGAGATTGAACTCGCGCGCGATGTCGGCGAGCCGGTCGTCGGGGATGGCGCGCGCGTCGGGGAAGACCGCGAGCTGGTTCCCCGAGAACGGCCGGTTCGTGAAGACGTCGAGCGTGAGGTACCGATGCCGTGTGCCGTTCATCTCTCGTCCATGAATGGATAGCGATGATCGCGCGGCGGGCTGAACGTCTCCTTGATCGTGCGGGCGCTCACCCAGCGAACGAGGTTCAGCTTGGAGCCCGCCTTGTCGTTCGTGCCCGAGGCGCGCGCGCCGCCGAACGGCTGCTGGCCCACTACCGCGCCGGTGGGCTTGTCGTTGATGTAGAAATTCCCCGCGGCGTGGCGGAGCGCCGTCTGCGCCTGGAGCGCGGCATCGCGCTCCTGCGCGAACACGGCGCCGGTGAGCGCGTAGGGCGACGTGCGATCGATGATCTCGAGCGTCTCCGCGTACTTCGCATCGGGATAGGCGTACGCCGTGACGACGGGGCCGAAGATCTCCTCGCACAGCAGGCGGTAGCCGGGGTTCTTCGTCTGGACGAACGTGGGTTCGATGAACCAGCCGGTGTTCCCCTTCGCGCCGCCGCCGGCGAGCACTTTCGCGTTCTTCTTCGCGTCGGCGATGTACTCGGAGATCTTCGTGAACGCCTTCTCGTCGATCACGGCGCCCATGAAATTCCGGAAATCGGCGATGTCGCCCATCTTGATGCTCTCGATCATCGCGACGACGCGGTCGCGCACGTCGGCCCAGAGGGAATTCGGCACGTACACGCGGCTGGCGGCGGAGCACTTCTGTCCCTGATACTCGAAGCCGCCGCGCACGATCGCCACCGCGAGCGCCTCGGGATCGGCGCTGGCATGCGCGACGATGAAGTCCTTGCCGCCTGTTTCGCCCACGATACGCGGATAGCCGCGATAGCTCGAGACGTTCGCGCCCATCTTCTGCCACATGCTGTTGAACACGCCGGTGCTGCCGGTGAAATGCACGCCGGCGAACTCGGGGTGCGCGAGCACCGCGTCGGAGATCTGCGCGGCGTTGCCCGGGAGCAGATTGATGACGCCCGGCGGCAGGCCGGCCTCCTCGAGCAGCTTGAGGATGTAGTGCGCGTTCAGCATCGCGCTCGACGCCGGCTTCCAGAGCACCACGTTGCCCATGAGCGCGGGCGCGGTGGGCAGGTTGCCCGCGATCGACGTGAAGTTGAACGGCGTCACGGCGTACACGAATCCGTCCAGCGGGCGGTATTCCATCTGGTTCCAGACGCCCGGCGAACTGATGGGCTGCTCGGCGAGCAGCGACTGCGCGAAATGCGGATTGAATCGCCAGAAGTCGATGAGCTCGCACGCGGAATCGATCTCCGCCTGATGCACCGTCTTCGACTGATTGAGCATCGTCGCGGCGTTCACGGTGGAGCGCCACGTGGTGGTGAGCAGCTCCGCCGCCTTGAGGAACACCGCGGCGCGATCCTCCCACGTCCAGGTGGACCAGTCGTGCCACGCGGCGCGCGATGCCGCGATGGCCTGCGCGACCTGCTTCGGGCCCGCCATGTGGTACTCGGCGAGCACGTGCTTGTGATCGTGCGGCATCACGGCCTTCGCGGTCGTGCCGGTGCGCACCGCCTTGCCGCCAATGACCAGGGGGATCTCGATCTTCTCGCCCGCCATCGTCGCGAGACGCGACTTGAGTTCGGCCTTCTCGGGCGAGCCGGAAGCGTAGTGCTTCACCGGCTCGTTCACGGGGGCGGGTACATGGCGGACGCCGGCGAGAGCGCCGTGCGGCGCCGCGGGAGGCGTGGGGTGTGCGGGCATTGGCGTTCCTTTTCGTGGAGAGCGGACAGGAAAGATATACAGGATGAAGATACAAATCCTGTCAATCTTGTTAATCATGTCAAAGCGGTTGCCGGGCCCCAACAAACTGCTTGGACAGGATTAACATGATTGACATGATTTGACGGAACGGCGGTACAGCATCGCGAATTCTCCTTCCCGAGTAATAACTTGGGCCGTGAGGAAATCCTGTCTCATCTTGATCGCGACGATCGCTCTCCTGTCGTGCGAGCGCGCGCCGGTGGACTGGCTGGAGGCATCCCGTCTCGATTCGGCCTCGGTCGCCTGCGGCGGGGCCCGCGTGGGTCCTCGCGCTCGACGCGCGGGGGAGTGCGCGCGCCGTGCGACCGGCGGCGCCCGTGATGCCGAGCATCGCGGGCGCGTGCCCGGGATCCTTGGTCGCGGCTCGCACGCAGGGCGGTGAGTGGTTCGCCGCGTGGTTCGCGGCGCGCGCGGACAGCAGCGTGGTGCTCATGGTGGCGCGTACGACCGATGGCGGCGCGGCATGGACGAAGGGGACCGCCGCCGACGCGCGCGATGCCGGCCGCCGGGGCTGTGCGCGCCCGGCGCCGGCGATCGCGGCGGATTCCGCCACCGGGTTCGTGCACCTCGCCTACTTCCTGGAGCCGCTGGATGGCGCGGGAGTCTGGTTCGTGCACTCGATGGAACACGGCGCGGTCTGGCACCCGCCGGTGCCGATCGCCTTCGGCGCCGATCCCGCCATGGCGAGCGTCGCATCGCTCGGCGACACGGTGGCGGTCGCGTACCAGGCGCCCAACGATGGCGACGGCTGGATCGGTCTCGCACTCTCGACGACCGACGGCCATATCATTGACCACATCTTACCCGCCATCTCGGGGAGATCCGTGCCGGCGGGGGCGCCGCGCGTCGCGTTGCGCGGCGAACGGATCGCCGTCGCGTGGATCACCGCGCGCGGCGCGCTCCCGATGGTCCGGACCGGAACGCGGAGTGCACCATGAAACATTTCCTGGGCGCGCACACGATCGACAACGGCGGGATCGACCAGGCCGCGCGGCGCGCCGGCGGAGCGGGCATGACCGCCATGCAGCTCTTCACGGCGATCCCGAAATTCTACGGCGACAAGTCGTCCATCAAACCGGAGCGCGTCACGAAATTCCGCGCCGCCCTGAAAGAAGCGGGCATCGCGCCGGCGCACGTGGTGGCGCACGCCGCGTACGTGCTCAACACCGCGACGCACGAGGACGACAAGTGGATCCGCGCGAGCGCCGGCCTCACGAAGGAGCTCGAGCGCTCCACCGCGCTCGGGATCGGCGCGGTCTGCTTCCACCCCGGCGCGGCGAAGGACGGCGACCGCGGCGCGGCCGTGGAGCGCGTCGCCCGCGCGATCACCGCGGCGCTCGAGACGGTGCCGGGCGACACGCGCCTCCTCGTGGAGAACACCGCCGGCGCCGGCGCGACGATCGGCAAGACGCCCGACGAAGTGAGCGGCATCCTGGGCGCCGTGCCCAAGAAGCTGCGCGCGCGCACCGGCTACGGACTCGATACCTGTCATCTCTTCGCTGCGGGGCACGACATCGCATCCTCGCGGTTCTCGCTTACGGAAGTGCTCGACGCGTTTCAGGAGGCCACTGGAGAATCGCCGAGCTTCTTCCACCTGAACGACAGCACCGGTGCGCTCGGCTCCAACCTCGACCGTCACGCGCTCATTGGGGAAGGGAAGATCGGCGCGGACCCGTTCGGCTGGCTGCTCGAGGACGAGCGCTCGCATCACGTGCCGATGATCCTCGAGACGCCGCAGGAGCACGCCGATATCGCCGACGACGATGTCTCGCCCGACCCGTACGACGTGCGCATGATGAAATTGCTCCGCGCGCTCGAGCAATGACCGCTCCCTCTCCCGAAGTCAACGAGCGCCTCTCGGTGAAGAACATCGGGTTCGGGCTCAAACTCATGATCGGCGTCATCGAGGCGGTACAGTAGCGCCGCGCGCGCGCTGCGTACCAAGGGAATCCGCGAGCGTGCGCTCCACCTCGTGGAGCCGCGCGACCTCCGCCGCCAGTCGCTCGGCCCGCTGATGCTCGCCTATGGCGTAGGCGGCGACCGCCGCCGTGACCGCCATGAGCGCGGCCGCCGCGAGAATGCGCACGCGGGAGAGCGGCGGCGGCCCTGCGCGCTCCGAGGGGGAAATGGGCGTCATGGCGGCAATGTAGGCCCGGATCGCGCCGCCGCCAGAGCGGGGAAACGCCGTTTCCCCTATGAGAAACCGGCCCCGGAACGACCCGCGGGGGCCGATTCCCCTCTGGGGAGGGCGCCTCTCCCTATGAGAAAACGGCAACCTCCCTATTGCATTGTCGGGCGAGCGGCGTAGTATTTGTCGCGTCGGACCGGCGTTCCTTCCCCCGACGGCGGATCACTTACCACTCGGAGAGGGCATCGATGGCCACCAAGAAGAAGGCGAAAAAGAAGACCGGCAAGAAGCGGAAGCCGAATGCGGCGTTCATGAAGCCGATGAAGCCGGATGATGCACTCGGCGGAGTGGTCGGCATGAAGCCAATGCCCCGCACCGAGATCACCAAGAAGCTCTGGCAGTACATCAAGAAGCACAAACTGCAGGACAAGAAGAATCGTCGCATGATCAACGCCGACGACAAGATGAAGATGGTGTTCAACGGCAAGAAGCAGGTCTCAATGTTCGAGATGACCAAGCTTGCCAGCAAGCACATGAAATAGTTCGCGACGATTGTCGCGTGCTCGACGGGGCGGCTCGCTCGCGGGCCGCCTTCGTTGTCTCCGCGCTTCGTGCGGCGTGCCGTCCGCCGCGCCGATCGCTCCTCTCCGCCCCCAGCTGTAGTGGCCGACTCCGCCAAGCCCGCCGCCAAGAAAGTACCGCCCAAGCCAGAGCCGCCAATGACGCCGGCCTCGTTCGCGCGTCTCGTCCTCGAGGTGATCGCGATCTGGGCGGTCGTCCATACGCTCTTCCTCGCGGGGTACCGCATCCCCAGTGGCAGCATGGAGCCCACGCTCCAGACCGGCGATTTCCTCTTCGTCACGCCGCTCCCGTACGGCCCGCACATCCCGTTCACGAACTGGAACCTGCCGGGCTTCTCGGACCCGCCGCGCAACAAGATCTCGGTCTACGATTCGCCGCCGCAGCACTGGTCGCCGGCCACGCCGTACTTCGACAAGAACGACTCGATGCTCACGGTCGTGAAGCGCATCGTCGCCACGCCGGGCGACACGATCTACATGCGCGCCGGCGTCCTCTATGTGAACGGCGTCGAGAGCCTGCCGCCGGTGGTCCCCGCGCCCGGACCGCAGCAGCCCGGCGAGACGAGTGTCGCCTTCGAATGGCAGAAGAACTTCACGGTGCAGGGTTCGCGCTTCGGCCCCGCCCCCGCGGTGCCCACGCACGATGACTGGGGCCCGCTGCTCGTGCCCGCCGGCCACTACTTCTCCCTCGGCGACAATCGCTACAACTCGATCGACGCGCGCTACTACGGATTCATCCCGCGAAAGAATTTCCGCGGCCGGCCGCTGTTCATCTATTTCTCCTTCGACGTCGAAGACCTGCGCCTGCGCTGGAGCCGGCTGCTGAAAGGATTGTGGAACGCGTGAGCGACGCCGGCGCGTCCGGCGCTCCGAAGGCGCGCTTCGTGCGCGGCCTGTCGCTCGTGGGCGTCGTCGCGCTCATCGCCGGTAACATGCTGGGCACGTCGCTCTACACGCTCCCGGCGTCGCTCGCGCAGCAGGTCGGCCCGATCGGGCTCCTCTCCTGGCTCATCACCGCTGCCGGCTTCTTCCTGCTCGCGCTCCTCTATGGTTCGCTCGGCACGCGCTACCCGCGCACCGGCGGGCCGTACGTGTTCGCCCGCGAGGCGTTCGGCGACTTCGCCGGATTCCAGACGGTGTGGATGTACTGGCTGAGCGCCGCGGTGGGGAACGCGGCGATCGTCACCGGCGGCATCGCGTACTTCACGCGGCTCTTCCCCGTGCTCAACGACAGCGTGATCTACCAGGCGCTGCTCGCCGAGGGGATCCTCTGGACGCTCTGCATCCTGAATGTGCTCGGCATCAAGGTGGGCGCGCGCGTGCAGATCGCGATCCTGCTCTTCAGCGTCGTGCCGCTCACCGTGCTCGGCATCGTGCTCTTCCACTTCGACCCGGCCAATCTGCATCCGTTCGCGCCGAAGGGCATCGGTGCGCTCGCTACGGGATCGGCCCTCCTCGTGTGGGCGTTCTCCGGCATCGAGTCGGCCACAGTGCCCGCCGAGGAGGTGGATCAACCCGGCCGGATGATCCGCCTCGGAACGATGCTCGGTTTCGGACTCGCGACGCTCGTCTTCTTCGTGTTCGCGCTCGCCGTGACGGGTGCGCTTCCGAACGATGTCGTCGCGAGTTCGGCGCATCCCCTGGAGCTCGCGGCGCAGCAGGTGCTCGGCCCGCGCGCGGCCTTCTGGGTGAGCGTGGGCGCGGTGTTCGCGTGCCTCGGCGTCCTGAACGGCTGGACGCTCATGGTAGGACGCATCCCATTCAGCGCGGCGGAGGACGGGATCTTCTTCCGCGCGTTCGGCAAGCTGCACCCGCGCTTCGGCACGCCGCACGTGGCGCTCCTCACCGGCACCACCGTCGCAGCGCTGCTCATCCCGCTCTATTTCGTGAAGGGCACGCTGCTGGATGTCTTCACTCTGCTCATTCTGCTCGCGAACCTCGGCGCGCTCTTCCCGTACTTGTACAATTCCGCGGCGGCATTAATGCTCGCTCGGCGACCCGGCGGCGACTGGAGCGCCGCGATGCGAGTCCGCACGCAGGCGATCGCGCTGGTCTGCTTCATTTTCCTCCTATGGGCGACGTACGGCGTGGGCCAAGAAGTGATCTTCTACGGCTTCATCGTGATGATGGCCGGCGTCCCCCTGTACATCTGGTTCAAGACCTCGGAGCGGGCGCCCTAACGCCGGCGCCGCGTGTTGCCAGGGCGGGCCTCCAGTCGTAGGGAATGGAGGAGGAATCGCCGCATGACCGAGAAACAATTCATGGGGTTGGGGCTGGTCTTCATCGTGCTCATGGTGTGCGCGCTGTTCATCGCGTGGCGCCTGCAGCGACTGGCCAAGCAGAAGGAAGACGCCGAGAAACGCGCCGTGGTCGCCTTCGAGGAGATGAATCTGCTCACGAAGCAGCTGCGCGAGCGCGCCACCGCCAGCGGCACCGTCCAGCCCGAATCGGTGCCGCCGGGCGAGCGCTTGCAGCAGATGTACCCGGGCCCGAAGCGCGGTTCGCAAGGCGCCGCGGGTTCCTGAACCTGCCGGCCGCGCCTCGTGCGGTCCCCGTGGCGTTAGATTAGCGGCATGAGCTTCTTCCCGCGCCATACGGAAAATCTCACCGCGGAGGACGCCCTCCCGCGGCGCTTCGCGCATTCGCTCGTGGGCATGGCGATCATCACCGCGGTGTTCGTGTACGGATTCCGCGAACTCGCCTTTCACTCCGGCGCGGGACGCTCGCTGCTGCTGCTCCTGTTGGGTGTGCTCGGTCAGCTCGCCATCCTGATCGCCGGCACGACGATCCACCTGGGCAGCCATCCGGTGCATCAGTGGAAATGGCGGGCGCCCAGCTTCGCGCTGGTCGAGAGCTTCGCCGCGATCACGATCAGTGCGATCCTCATCGCATTCCACGTCGAGATCGTCGGCACGGAGCAGGCCACGTGGGGAGACTGGTCCACGATCGCGTTCCGCACGGTGGTGCTCCACACGCTGGCGATCGTGCTCTTCGCGGGCATCCTCGGCGTCGTGGTGCAGCGGGTGCGCTACGAGATGCTGAAGCACGAGAATCGCGAGAGCACGGCGCAGCTGATCCACGCCGATCATGTGAAGCAGGAAGAGTCGGCACCCTGACCGTTCCGCGAGTATCTTTCCCGTCATGCCGCGCAAGGACAAGCAGCTGATCGTCGTGGGCGACCGCGTGCTCATCGCCATCGAAGCGGGCGAGGAGCGCAGCAAGGTGGGACTCTACCTGCCGCCGAGTGCGGTCGACACGCAAGCGGTGCAGGGCGGGCGCATCGTGGCGACGGGCCCTGGGCTGCCGATGCCGGACCCATCCGAATCGAGCGAGGAGCCGTGGCGCACCGCAGCGCGCGAGACGCGCTTCGTGCCGATGCAGGCACGGGAGGGCGACTACGCGCTGTTCTTCCGCCGGGCGGCGGTGGAGATCTCGTTCGAGAACGACCGCTATCTCGTCGTCCCGCAGACCGCGATCCTCGCGCTCGTGCGCGGCGGCGTCTCCAGAGAGGAATGAGGATCATGATGTACGACGAACGCTTCATCGCGCCGATGCGCGCCGAGCTCACGCGGATCGGCGTATCCGAATTGAAGACGCCATCCGAAGTGGACGGCGCGCTCAAGGATGCGCGCGGTACGACGCTGCTGGTGGTGAACTCGATGTGCGGGTGCGCCGCGCGCAATGCGCGCCCGGCGGTGACGCTCGCGCTCGCGAACGCGAAGAAGCCGGCCAAGCTCACGACCGTGTTCGCCGGCCAGGACGCCGAAGCGACCGAGCGCGCGCGCAGCTACATCACCGGCTACCGCCCCAGCTCGCCGTCGATCGCGCTCTTCAAGGACGGGCGGCTCGCGTTCATGCTCGAACGCAATCAGATCGAAGGGCGTGACGCGGCGGCCATCGCGGCGGATCTGACGGCGGCGTTCGACGCGAACTGCTGAACGACGCGGGACTCGGGGCTCGGGACTCGCCGCGGGATTCGTGAACGGCGCGTTGCTACACCGGGTAGTTGTCGAATCCCGCGGCGAGTCCCGAGTCCCGAGTCCCGCGTCGTTCAGCTAGCTCTTCGCACCCACCTCGCGACTTCTCCAAGAGACGGCCGCTTGCCGTACATGAGCAGGCCCACGCGATAGATCCGCGCGGCGAGCCAGACGGCGGCGGCGCAGGCAGCGAGTACGCCGGCGAGGGTCAGCGCGACCTCGATCCACGGCACGCTCGTCACGATCATCCGGAGCGGCATGATGATCGGCGCCGCGAAGGGGATCCAAGAGAGGATCTCCGCCGTGCGGCTCGATGGGTTGAGCAGGATCGTCTGCAGGAAGAGCATCGGTGTGACGAGCAGCATGATCACCGGCGTCGCCGCCTGCTGCGCGTCCTGCTCATTGCTCACCATCGCGCCCACCGCCGCGAAGAGCGACGAATAGAAGATGTATCCGAGCACGAAGAAGAGCAGGAGCACGATCGCGACCGGGAGGCCCACATGCGGAAGCGCGACCGGCTCCGCTTTCGCGCCGAGTGCGGTGAGGATCGGGACCCTGAACTTGGCCATGAGGATCCCGCTCGCGATCCAGAGGATCTGCTGCGTGATCCCCACCGCGCCGACCCCTAACACCTTGCCCGCGAGCAGCGTATCGGTGGACACGCTCGCCACCACGACCTCGGCGACGCGCGTGTTCTTCTCCTCGATCACGCCGCGCAGTACTGTCTGCCCGTAAAGGATGATCGACATGTACAAGAGGAACGCGATGCCGAATCCGGCGAACGCGTTCACCATGCCCGAGCCGGCACGTCCCTGTTCCGAGAGCCGCTCGGTGATGAGCTCCGGCTTGAGCGACGCGATCGTCGCCGCCTGACCGGAGTCCACGTGCGCCTGTGCGAGGCGCGTGCGCAACACGCTCTGGCGCACGACGCTCGTGAGGGCTTCCATGTCGCCGATCGAACTCGCGTTGCGGCCGGCGTAGCGCGCGGACTCACCGGCGAGCGCTCGCTGATCGAGGACGAGATAGCCACGCTTATCGGCGCGCATCACCTCGTGCGTGGCCGTGCTCTCGGCGCGCGTGAGGGTATCGATCGTCACGACGCGCACCGTCGGCATGGGAGCGCCGACGGGACGCGGTATCGCCGCCGCCACGCGCTCCCCGACTCCCGCGCCCGTGGCGTCGAGGATCACGATGTTCGCGACATCGTCCGAGGCCTTCGTGCGCAGTGCGAGCAGCGGCGGCAGGATGAGCAGCGCCCCGAAGAGCACGGGACCGAACACCGTTGCGAACACGAACCACCTGCTGCGCACGCGCTCCATGTATTCGCGCGAGATCACCGCCCAGAGCTTACCCATGGCCGGTCACTCCCTCTTCCACGCCGGTGGCGCCCACCGCGTCGAGGAAGATCCGGTGCAGCGACGGCTGCACGAGCTCGAAGCGCTCGATACCGGCGCCGGCGTCCACGAGACGCTTGAGCAGTTGCTGCGCGTCGGCACCGCGCGCGAGCTCGATCTCCAGCGAGCGGTTCGAGTCGTCGGCGCGGGCGACCAGCGACGCGTCGGCGAGCACCGCCCCCGCGGCCGGCGCGCCATGCGACAAGGAGAGCGCCACGAAGCGGCCCCCATGCTGCGCCTTCACCGCGGCCACGCCGCCGTCGAGCACTTTGCGTCCGCGCGCGATGATGCACACTGAGTCGCACATGCGCTCGGCGCTGTCCATCAAGTGCGTGCTGAACACCACCGTGCGCCCTTGGTTGCGGAGATCGATCATGATGTCCTTGAGCGCCTGCGCGTTGATCGGATCGAGCCCGCTGAACGGTTCGTCGAGGATCACGAGCTCCGGCTCGTGCAGCAGCGCACCGATGAACTGCACCTTCTGCTGCATGCCGCGCGAGAGCTCGTCCACCTTCGCGAGTCCCCAGTCCTTCTCGGCGGTCTTGAGCTCGAGACGTTCCAGCCACGCGGTGATGCGGCGGTCGGCCTCGCGCCGCGGCACGCCCTTGAGCGCGGCGAGGAACCGGAGCACGCGCCGCACCTGCATCTTCTTGTAGAGGCCGCGCTCCTCGGGCAGATAGCCGATCTTGTCGGTGCTCCCGCGCGCATCGTGCGGCTTGCCGAACACCGTGATCGAACCTTCATCGGGCTCGATGATGTCGAGCAGCATGCGAATGGTGGTCGTCTTCCCGGCGCCATTGGGGCCGAGCAGACCGTACACGGAACCGCGCGGAACAGTGAGCGACAGATCGTTCACCGCCGCGTGACCGGCGTACTTCTTGACGACGTGCGAGATCTCGACGGCGGAATCGGGCATGAACTTCTCGGGACTCGGGATATCGGGACTCGGGGACGACACAAATTACTCCCACCGCACGCAGTACGGCCATTGTGGTGCATTGGTTGCCACACGCGGGATGAGCGGCGAACTTCCGTTCGTGCGAGCCCGAATCCCGAATCGCGAATCCCGAACTCACATGCGCCTTAGAATCGCCACGTGCATTGCGCTCGCTCTCGCAGGGAGCCGTGTCAGCGCCCAGGACCTCACCCTCTTCAACGCCGGCTCCCTCGGCCGACCGCTTCGCGCCGCGGCCGACAGCTTCGCCGCGCACGAGCGCATCACCGTCGCGCAGGAGAACGCCGGCAGTCTCGAGACCGCGCGCAAGCTCACCGAGCTCGGGAAGATCCCCGACGTGATCGCGCTCGCGGACTACGACGTGTTCCCCCAGCTCCTGAGCCCAAAATACACGACGTGGTACGCGCTGTTCGCGCGTAATCGCATGGTGATCGCGTACACGCCGAAGTCCAAGTTCGCCTCGGAGATCACCGCCAAGAATTGGACCTCGGTGCTGCTGCGCCCGGGCGTCGAGACCGGGCGCGCGAATCCGGATCTGGATCCCAACGGCTATCGAACGCTCCTCGTGCTGCAGCTCGCCGAGGCGTACTACGCCCAGCCGGGCGCCGCGGCGCGGCTGCTCGCCGCGAGTCCGCCGCGAAACATCCGTCCGAAATCGGCGGATCTCGTCGCGCTCGTCCAGGCGGGCGAGTTCGACTACATCTGGGCATATGAATCGGTTGCGCAGGCCGCGTCGCTCTCGTATCTGACGTTGCCGGCGGAGATCGATCTCGGCGATCCCGCCGACAGTGCGCGCTACGCGACGGTGTCGGTGCGCGTCGCGGGCAATACGCCGCGTGACTCGGTGACCTTCCGCGGATCGCCGATCGTCTTCGCGCTCTCCATTCCGGTGGGCGCACCCCACGCCGTGCTGGCGGCGCGCTTCGTCGCGTATCTCTTCTCGCCCGACGGACAGCGCGTGCTCCGCGCGAACAAACTCGACGTGCTCGCGCGTCCGGCGATCATCGGCTCCGGCGCCCCGGACGCCGTCGCGCGCGCCGCTTCTCCGTGAACGGCACGCGCGCGACACACCGCGCCGCCTCGGTGATCGCGGCGCTCGCGGGCTCGCTGTTCCTGCTCTTCCTTCTCGCGCCGCTCGCGCGGCTCGTCGCTGCGGGCGGCGCCGCCGGCGCGGCGGGCCTCTTCACTGACGCCGAGCTGCGCAACTCGCTCGCGCTCACGGCGCTCACCGCCACCGTCGCCACACTCCTCGGCGTGATCGGTGGAGCGCCGCTCGCCTATCTCCTCGAACGACGTCGGTTCCGCGGCCGCTCGCTGCTTGCCGCGCTGCTCGATCTGCCGCTCCTCGTGCCGCATCCGGTGGCCGGCATGGCGCTGCTGCTCGTGCTCGGCCGCCAGAGCGCGGTGGGCGGCGCGCTCCTCGCGGCCGGACTGCGCGTGGTGGGTTCGCCGGCCGGCATCATCGCGGCGATGCTGTTCGTCTCGGCGCCGCTGTTCATCAGCGCCGCGCGCGAGGCGTTCGGCGGCGTGAACGCGCGCTACGAGAACGTCGCGCGCACGCTCGGCGATCCGCCGTGGCGCGCCTTCCGCCGCGTCACGCTGCCACTCGCGACGCGCGGGCTCATCGCCGCGGGCGTGGTGATGTGGGCGCGCGCGGTGAGCGAGTTCGGCGCGATCGTGGTGCTCACGTACAATCCCAGAGTCGCGAGCGTGCTCAGCTACGATCGCTATACCAGTTACGGACTTACCGAGGCACTGCCCGTCGCGGCCATCTTAGTGTTGCTCGCGCTCGTGCCGCTCGTTGCCTTGCGGGCGTTGCGTCCCGAGCATCGCGCGAGCGAAGCATGATCGCGGTCCGATCGCTCTCGGCCCACGCGGGCGAGTTCTCGCTGCGCGAGGTCACGTTCGAAGTGCCGCGTGGCAAGTACGGCGTGGTGATCGGGCCGGCGGGTTCGGGCAAGACCACGCTGCTCGAAGTGATCGCGGGCCTCATCGTGCACGACGGCGGCACGCTCATCGTCAACGACCGCGATGCCGCCGGCGTGCCGCCCGAGAGCCGCGGCATCGGCCTCGTGCACCAGCACGGCTATCTCTTCCCGCATCTCTCGGTGGCGGAGAACATCGCCTATGGAGCGACGGATCCGGCATTCGCACGCGCTGTCGCCGCGCGCGTCGGGGCCGATGCGCTCGCGGCGCGCGATGTTCGAACGCTCAGCGGGGGCGAGCGCGCGGTCGTAGCCATCGCGCGCGCCATCGCCGCGCGGCCGCCTGTGCTGCTGCTCGACGAGCCGTTCAGCACGCTCGACCCACGTCGGCGCGCGGTAGTGCGGCGCGAGGTGCGCGCGCTGCACCGCGAACTCGGCATGACGGTGCTGCAGGTGACGCACGATTTCACCGAGGCGGGACTGCTCGGCGATGTCGCGATCCTGCTCGATGCGGGCCGCGTGCTGCAGTCGGGGCCGCCCAACACCGTCTTCCGCGCTCCGGGATCGCCGTACATCGCCGAGTTCCTGGGCGCCGAGAACGTTTTCGCGGGGGAAGTTCGAGTGCGCGACGGTGAGATCGAGTTCGCGACCGGCCCGCTCACGTTCTATACCGTGGGCGACGCGCACCCGGGTCCGGGCCACGCGGTGATCCGCGCTGAGGAGGTGACGCTGTCGACGGGACTGGGCGTGTCATCGGCGCGGAACCGGTTCCACGGCCGCGTCACCGAAATCGCGGCGCTCGGCGCTTTGACGCGCGCTGTGGTGGACGTGGACGGGGTGCCGCTCGTGGCGGCGCTCACGACGCGATCGGCGGAGGACCTGGCGCTTGCGGAGGGACAGCGGGTCTGGGTCTCCTTCAAGGCGATGGCGGTGCATCTATGTTGACGCCGGCGCGCGCGCTGCCGAATTAGCGATCTTAGGCCGATCGTCCATAAGAATTCCTTCGTATGACCGCGGGGCTCGCGGAATTGCGCGACGGGGCTCGATCAGGCATATTTATCCATTAGTTACACTAGTTAGTAATTATAGTCATAAATACTGGATAAATCGCTAAGAAATCACAGGACGATTCTCGACGCATGGACAGAGCAAGGAACCCATTCGCACCTGGTGCAGGCACGCGCCCTCCCGAGCTGGCGGGCCGCGAGAGCATCATCGACGATGCGACGGTCGCGCTCAAGCGCGTGATCGACGGCCGGCCGGCGAAAAGCCAGCTGCTGTTGGGGCTCCGCGGCGTCGGCAAGACGGTGTTGCTCAATCGCATCGCCGAGATCGCCGAGATGCAGAACTATCTGACGGTGGTATTGGAAGCGCCCGAGAGCCGCCGTCTCGCGGAGATGCTCGTACCGCCGTTGCGCGCTACGCTCTTCAAGTTGAGCGGGATCGCGCATGCGCGCGAACTCGCGAACAGAGGCATACGCGTGCTGCGTTCGTTCGCGAGCGCGTTCAAGGTCAAGTACGGCGGCGCGGAGTTCAGCGTGGAGGCGGAGCCTGGCGTCGCCGATTCCGGCGACCTCGAATCCGACCTGCCCGCCTTGCTCGAGGCGGTCGCGCGCGCGGCCAAAGCCGCGTCGCGGGGTGTCGCGATCTTCATCGACGAAGTGCAGTACCTCAGCGAGAACGATCTCGGCGCGCTCATCGTCTCGATCCACAAGATCGCCCAGCGTGATCTGCCGCTCATCGTCTTCGGCGCCGGTCTGCCGCAACTCGCAGGACTCGTAGGCGAAGCGAAATCGTACGCCGAGCGGTTGTTCGATTTCCCGGAGGTCGGGCCACTTTCTCCGGCCGCGGCCGCGCAAGCGATCCGCCAGCCGATCATCGATGAAGGAGTGGACATCGCACCGGCCGCACTCGCGCGCATTGTCGAGCGTACCGAGCGCTACCCATATTTCTTGCAGGAGTGGGGCTCGCACGCGTGGAATGCCGCGGTGGCATCGCCCATCACGCTCGCCGACGCCGATCGCGCCACCGAGAACGCACTGCGCGCACTGGACGCGGGCTTCTTCCGCGTGCGGTTCGATCGCCTCTCACCGCGCGAACGCGACTACGTTCGCGCGATGGCGGAGCTCGGCCCGGGTTCGCACCGATCGGCGGCCATCGCGGACCTGCTCGGGCTGCCGATCACTGCCGCGGCGCCGATCCGCGGCGACCTGATCCAGAAAGGGATGATCTACAGCCCAGCGCGAGGCGACACGGCGTTCACCGTACCGATGTTCGATGATTTCATGCGGCGCATGATGCCCGATTGGGCGCCGCCGACGCGCGGCCGCACGCGCCGCTGACTAGAGCCGCTCGAGCGACTCCGCGCCGATCCCCGGCTTCCACGGCAGGATCTCGTACTGCGCGATGCCGGCCTTGATGTAGGGATCGCCGTCGCGCACGGCGTCGAGTGCCGCGAGCGCGCCCTCATCGGGCACGCGGAGCAGGATCGCGCCGCCGTTACGCGGTTCGAATGGCCCGGACACGAGCAGGATCCCCTTCGCCTTGAGTTCGCCCAGGTACGCGCGGTGCGCGTCGACCACCTTGAGCATCTCCTCGAGCGGCCGCCGATAGCGGATGATCGCGATCGCATACATGACTATTCGCGCTCCTCGGTGAGTGCTTCGGCCAGCGCGCCCCACGCAAGCAGCGCGCACTTGAGACGCACCGGCAGCCGCGACACGCCGGCGAGCGCGCGAAGATCGCCGAGCGCCGCATCGCGCGCCGCGGCATCGTCACCGTGCACCATCTCGGTGAACCGGCGCGCGAGACGCTCCACCTGCTCGCGCGATTTCCCCTTGAGCTGCTGCGTCATCATCGATGCCGACGCCTGCGAGATCGCGCAGCCTTGGCCGGTGAACTTCACATCCTGCACCGTGTCCCCCGCGAACTCGATCTGCAGCGTGATCTCGTCGCCGCAGAGTGGATTCTTCTTCTGGATCGAGACGTTCGCCTGCGGCAGCGGTCCGCGGTTGCGCGGCCGCCGGTAGTGGTCGAGCAGCACCTCCTGATAGATCGCGCTGAGCGCGTCGTCAGACGGAGACATGCCCGAACAATTCGAGAGCGGCGCGCAGGCCGCCGATGAGCGCATCCACATTGTGCTCATCGTTGTAGATGGAAAACGAAGCGCGCGCGGTGGACCCCACGCCGAGGCGCCGCATGAGCGGCTGCGCACAGTGGTGGCCGGCACGGATGCAGATGCCGCGCGCATCGAGGATGGACGACAGGTCGTGCGGATGCACGTCGGCCAGGGTGAAGCTCACCACGCCGCCGCGATCCGCGCCGGCGGGCGGTCCGAACACGCGCGCACTCTCGAGTTTTTCGATCTGCCCGATCGCGCGCGACGCGAGCGCGCTGCCGTGCGCGTGCACCGCGGCCATCCCGAATTTCTCCAGGTAGTCCGCCGCCGCCGCGAGACCCACCGCGCCCTCGACGTTCGGCGTGCCGGCCTCGAACTTGTGCGGCAGCACGTTCCAGGTGCTGTGATCGTCGTGCACGAACTCGATCATGTCGCCGCCGCTCTGGTACGGCGGCATCGCTTCGAGCAGCGTCCGCCGTCCCACGAGCACGCCCACGCCCATCGGGCCGAACATCTTGTGGCCGCCGAAGGCGTAGAAGTCCACGCCCAGCGCATCGATCGCCACCGGCATGTGCGGCGCCGCCTGCGCGCCATCGCACACGGTCACGGCATTGATCGCCCGGGCGCGCACGAGCGACGCGATCTCACCCACCGGGTTCACGGCGCCCAGCACGTTCGACACGTGGTTGAACGCCACCACCTTGGTGCGCGCGTCCAGCATCGCGCCGAGCGCCGCGAGGTCCACGGTACCGTCGTCGCCCAGCGGCGCGATCGAGAATTCCGCGCCGCGCTCGAGCGCGAGTTGCTGCCATGGGACGAAATTCCCATGGTGCTCCGCCGCGGTGACGATGATCCGGTCGCCGGCACGCACGTTGGTACGCCCCCACGCAGTGGCCACCAGGTTCAGCGCGGCGGTGCACCCGCTGGTGAACAGCAGCGTGTCGGCGTCGGCCACTCCGAAGAAGCGCGCCAGCCGATGCCGCGCGCCGCGATAGGCGGACGTCGCGCGTGCGGAGAGCGCATAGGCGCCGCGATGCGGGTTGGCATAATCGCGCGAGTAGAACTCCGCGATCGCATCCAGCACTGCCTGCGGCTTCTGCGCGGTGGCGGCGCTGTCGAGGTACACCAGCTGGCGGTCCGCGGCGAGCAGCGGGAAATCGGCGCGCGGTGCGAGGGCACTCATCCGCGCCGCGCTCCCACGCACACCATGCCGCCAATGACCATCACGCGGTATACCGCGATGCGTTCCTCGGCCGGCGGCGTCAGCGGCGCGCCGCTCACGAGCTCGAACTGGCTGCCGTGCCACGCGCACTCGATGCGACCGCCCGTCAGGAGCGTGCCGTCGTCGAGCGGGAACTCCTGGTGCGAACACAATCCCGACACCGCGTGGATGGTGCCGCGATCGTTCACGAGACACACATGCTCGCCGCCCGACGTCTTCACGCCGAGGAGCGCGCCGGCGGGCAGGTCCTCCACGCGCGCGAGCGGCTCGTAGCCATCCATCAGGCGCCGGCCCCCACGCCGGCGAATCGCGCGAGCGAGAGCGATTCCAGCTGCTCGCGCACCGGCGCGAACTCGATCGTCTCGATGACATCGGCCGCGAACGCGTACGTGAGCAAGCGGCGCGCGAGATCGCCGCCGATCCCGCGGCTCTCGAGGTAGAACAGCGCGTTCGGATCCAGGCGGCCCACGGTGGCGCCGTGCGTGCACTTCACATCGTCGGCGAAGATCTCGAGCTGCGGCTTGGTGTCCACGCGCGCGCGCTCGGAGAGGAGCAGGTTCGCGTTGGTCTGCTTCCCGTCGGTCTTCTGCGCCTCGGGGTGCACGTACACCTTGCCGTTGAACACGCCGTGCGACGCCCCGCCCAGGATCCCCTTGTAGAGTTCCCGGCTGAAGCAGTTCGGCGCGATGTGCTCGATGCGCGTCTGGTGATCGACGTGCTGCTCGCCGTCGGTCATGTACAGACCGTTCAGCGTGGCGCCGCAGCCCGGGCCGGCGAGCGCGGTATAGATGTTCGTGCGCGAGAGCGCCGCGCCGCTCGCGAACGAGAAGCTCTGGAAGTGGCTGTCGCGCCCCTGCACGGCCTGCACGGTGTGCACGTGGTACGCGCGCTCGCTCTCGCGCTGCACCTTCACGTGGCGCACGGTCGCGCCGTCGCCCACGTGCAGCTCGGTGACCGCGTTCGTGAAGTACCGCGCCGCGCCGATGGACACATAGCTCTCCACCACGCCCGCCTGTGCCCCGCGCTCGGCGACGATCAGGTTGCGCACGTGCGCCGCGCCGTTGGCCGCCCGCTCGTCGGCGACGAAGATGAGGTGCACCGGCGCGGCGGCTTCGACGTCCGCGCCGATGTGGATCACCGCCCCGTCGTCGAGGAAGGCGGTGTTCAGCGCCGTGAACGACGCACTGTCCGACGTCGCGATGCGCGTGAGATGCCGTTCGAGCAACTCGGGCGTCTCGCGCCACGCGCGCGGCATGTCCATCGCGCGCACGCCGGCGCCGGGCGCGCCGCTTGAGAGCTCCGCGCGGAATCGCCCGTTCACGAACACCAGCGTCGGCCAGGACGCATCGAAGCGGTACGGCGCGAGGGCCGAAGCGCTCACCGGCGCCGGATCGCCGTGCAGCAAGGCGAACTCCGCGGCGGCGATCGGCGCGGCATTCGTGAAATGCCAATCCTCGTTCTTCATCGTGGGGAAGCCGAGCGTCTCGAAGCGCGCGATCGCCGCGCGGCGAGCATCGCGCAGCCACGCGGGCGCCGAACGGCCGCCGTTCGCCGAGAACGCCGCCTGCTGATCGATGTAGCGCTGCACCGCGCTCACGCCGCGGGCGCCTCGAGCCAATCGTAGCCCTTCGCTTCCAGCTCGAGCGCGAGCTCCTTGCCGCCCGAGCGTCACGATGCGGCCGTTCGAAAGCACGTGCACGCGATCGGGCACGATGTAGTTGAGCAGCCGCTGATAGTGCGTGACGACGATCGTCGCGTTGTCCTTGCGGCGCAGCGTGTTCACGCCCTGCGCCACGATGCGCAGCGCGTCGATATCGAGGCCCGAGTCGGTCTCATCGAGCACCGCGAGCTTGGGCTCGAGCACCGCCATCTGCAGGATCTCGTTCCGCTTCTTCTCGCCGCCCGAGAATCCCGCGTTCAACGAGCGCTGCATCATCGCCGGATCCATGTCGAGCATGGGGAGCTTCCGCTCCATGTACTCCATGAACTCCATGACATCCATCTCGGCTTCGCCGCGCGCCTTGCGCACCTCGTTGAGCGCCGTGCGCATGAATTGCGAGTTCGATACGCCGGGAATCTCCACCGGATACTGGAACGCGAGGAAGACGCCCGCCTGCGCGCGCGCCTCGGGCGCCATGGCGAGGAGATCCTGCCCCATGTAGGTCACCGAGCCGCCCGTGACCTCATAGCCCGGATGGCCGGCGATCACCTGCGCGAGCGTGGATCTTGCCGGAGCCGTTGGGCCCCATGATCGCATGCACTTCGCCGGCGTCCACGTGGAGCGTGATGCCCTTCAATATCTCGCGGTCACCGGCTTTCGCCGAGAGGTTCTTTGATATCGAGCACGGAATGCCTAGTCTAAGAAATGAGATGGCGCGGGACGCGGGACGCGGGATGCGCCGCGGGATGCGAGAACTGAAGGGAGCATGCATTCGTCAGTTCGTCGCGTCCCGCGGCGCTTCCCGCGTCCCGCTTCCCGCGTAGTTCAGCCAACGCTTCCCTCGAGCGTGATCCCCAGCAGTTGCTGCGCTTCCAACGCGAATTCCATCGGCAGTTCCTTGAACACTTCGCGACAGAAGCCGGCGACGATCATGCTCACCGCCTGCTCGGCGCTCAGACCGCGCTGCTTCAGATAGAAGATCTGGTCCTCGCCGATCTTGGACGTGCTCGCTTCGTGCTCCACCGTCGCGCTGTCGTTCTGTACCTCGATGTACGGGAACGTGTGCGCGCCGCAGCGATTCCCGATGAGCATCGAATCGCACTGCGTGTAATTGCGCGCGCGCGCCGCCTTCGGGCTCACGAACACGCGGCCGCGGTAACTGTTGTTCCCCTGGCCGGCCGAGATCCCCTTCGAGACGATCGTGCTCTTCGTGTCCTTGCCGAGGTGGAGCATCTTGGTGCCGGTGTCCGCCTGCTGATGATTGTTCACCACCGCCACCGAGTAGAACTCGCCCACGGAGCGGTCGCCCTGCAGGATCACGCTCGGATATTTCCACGTGATCGCGGAGCCGGTCTCCACCTGCGTCCACGAGATCTTGGCGTCGGTGCCCGCCTTGCCGCGCTTCGTCACGAAATTGTAGATGCCGCCCTTGCCCGCGGCGTCGCCGGCGAACCAGTTCTGCACCGTGGAGTACTTGATCGTCGCGCGATCGCGCGCGACGAGTTCCACCACGGCCGCATGCAGCTGATTCGTGTCGCGCTTGGGCGCGGTGCAACCCTCGAGATAGCTCACGTACGCGCCCTCGTCGGCCACGATGAGCGTGCGCTCGAACTGTCCCGTGTTCTCGGCGTTGATGCGGAAGTACGTCGAGAGCTCCATCGGCGCGCGCACGCCCGGCGGCACGTAGCAGAAGGAGCCGTCGCTGAACACCGCGGAGTTGAGCGCGGCGAAGAAATTGTCGTTCGCCGGCACGACGCTGCCGAGGTACTTCCGCACGAGGTCGCCGTGCTCGCGCACCGCCTCGGAGAACGAGCAGAAGACGATCCCGTGCTTCGCGAGCTCTTCCTTGTAACTCGTGCCCACGGACACGGAGTCGAACACCGCATCCACCGCGACGCCCGACAACATCTTCTGTTCGCTCAGCGAGATGCCGAGCTTGTTGTACGTCTCGAGCAGTTTCGGATCGACTTCGTCGAGACTGCCGAGCGGCTTCTTCGTGCGAGGCGCCGAGTAGTAGTAGAGGTTCTGATAGTCGATCGGCGGATACTTCACGTTCGACCAGTGCGGCTCGGTGAGCGTGGTCCACCGGCGGAACGCCTTGAGGCGCCACTCGAGCAGCCACGCCGGTTCCTGCTTCTTGGCCGAGATGAGCCGCACCGTGTCTTCGGTGAGGCCGCGCGGGATCGTATCGGCTTCGATGTCGGTGACGAAGCCGTACTCGTATTCTTTGTTGACGAGGGACTCGATCTGACTGCTCATACAGGCTCCGGAACCGCGGCTGGACGACGTTAGACTATTAAGCCTAGCGATTCTATCGGAATTGTCAACGCAAACTAGAGCCCCCGGTACGGGGCTCTAATGTATTGCGCTAAAATGCGTTACAAGCTTGGTTCGCGCGACCGGCGTCTACCGGAAGACCAGATAGAGCACGGCGAGGATGCTGACGATCGCGGCACCGATCAGCATGGGCATGACCGGCAGGCGCGATTTCCCGTCCACCGGGTACTTGCCGCCCTCCATCGTGACGGCGCGCTGCGCCAGCTGCGTGCTCCGGCGGCTGAACGAGTCGTCGTCGTGGTCCTCGAACTGCACGGGCCGCACGCCCGGCGGCAGCGGCTGGCGCGTGAAGGTGAAGATCGTGTCGCCGACCTGGATCTGGTCGCCTTCCACCAGGATCTTCGGATCCTTCGCCGGCTGATTGTTGATCTTCGTGCCCGATGAGCCCATCGAGTAGATCACGAACTCGCCCGCTTCGCCGCGGACGTCGGCGTGGAAGCGCGACACGGTGGGATCCTTGAGAACGATGCTGCAGCCGATCTCGCGCCCGATCTGCACCACGCGCTTGCGCAGCGTGTAGCCCTTCCGGCTCGACGTGTCGATCAGGTGCGCATCCGGCGGCGGCTTGGGCACCGCCGGGCGCGCCGTCTTCGCGTCCTTGAGGAACACGAATCGCGCGTTGCCGGCCGAGATCACATCCCCCGAATTGATCGGAGAGCCGGTGGGCATCACCTGCTTGCCGCCCACGACCACCACGTTCTGCGGGGACGCTGGCACCACGGAGCCGGTCCCGTCGCTCGAGGCTCTGACTTTGAAATGCCGCGCCGCGAGATCCAGTCCCGCGAGACGCCACTCCGCCTGCGACCCGCTCCCGACCATCAATTCGCTGACGAATTCGCGCGGATTGCCGTCGAGCTCGGGCTTGCCTTCGAGTTCAAGAACGGGCATGAGTCCTTACCCTGGAGGTCAAGTCGGGATGTCGGTCATCGCGCGGCGCAATAATGCCGCGGCGAGGGTCACTTTATAGTAATTGCCGCTCAACGGTCTTGCATCGTATAACGCACGGTCAGCCAGTGTCGCAACATCTTCGGCGCCGATCCCACCCGACGCGATGTCCTGCTCCACAGAGTGGTCCACGCGCCACGGACGCGGTGCGACACCACCGAGCACGAGACGCACATCGCCATTGGTACGGCGCACTGCCGCGAGGCTCGCGAGAGCGAAATCCCACGCGCCGCGCGCCATCACTTTCTCATATCGCTGCCACCCGCCGGCGCTCGCCGCCGGCAATTCGAGCGCAGCCACGATCTCACCATTGGTTAACACATTCTCACGCGACACGCCATCCGCCGGCAGTGTGAAGAACGATGCCACCGGCACGCCCCGCTCGCCCGCGGGACCGGCGATCACTACGCTCGCGTCGAGCGCTGTGAGCGCGACCGCGGGATCGGATGGATGCACGATGAAGCACGGGCCCCCACCCAAGACTGAATGATAGCGGTTCTCGCCCTGCTCTGCCGGGCAACTGTCGCCGCCGTTCTTGAGGCAGGGCACGCCCTGCCGTAGATACCAGCATCGCGGTCGCTGGCACAGGTTGCCGCCGATGGTTCCCATGTGACGGAGCGCCGTGGTGCCCACGGCCTCGCAGGCCTGCGCCAACACCGGCCAGTGCGCGCGCACTTTCTCGTGCGTGGCGATCGCCGCCAGCCGAGCACCGCCGCCGATGCGGAGACCCCGCGCCGCGTCGCCGCTGATCTCACCGAACCCCGCGATGCGCCGCAGGTCGACGAGTTCCGACGCCTGCTCGACGTCCTCATTCAGCGCGCTCAGTAGATCGGTGCCGCCGCCGAGCGGACGCGCGCCCGCGGCCGCGAGCCGATGGAGCGCGTCGCGGAGCGAATCGGGGCGGGTGTATGTGAATTGCGAGTGGGGCACGGAGAGGCGGCGACTGTCGAAGTGCGGTGCTTGAGCATACCCTTGGTCGTCCCTTAATTCCAGACCAGCCCGCCCGCGCGAACGGCCCTCCCACGTCCCGCTCCCGAATGTCATTCGTGTTCAATCGGATCGCCGCACTCACCGGATGCGCCGCGGCACTCGCGCTGGCCGCGTGTCCGTCGACCGGCGGCGAGAAAGTGAACACGGAATCGCGCGACACGCTCTCGAGCGCGCTCACGAGAGCGGCCGAACACGACACCGCGGCCCGCGAGCAGCAACTCGCCGCCGCCGACACGGCGACCATCTCACGCAGCACCGACACGACGGTCACGAACGCGAAGCCCGGCACGCTGCGGATCGCGTCGCTCGACCCGCTTGCCGACTCGATCTCGGATCGCATGGTATTCTACGCGCTCATCCAGACGAAATTCGTCGCGGCGACGCGCGGCAAGCGGCTGCTGCTGGATCTCGGGCGCTATGACGGCTCGGTGAACGGCGCCAAGCAGAAGAAGGCGTTCGAAGAGGCGGCCAAGGTGCTCTCGCCGGTGCATCCGGGCGATCGCTTCGTGCTGCACGGTCCGTGGGGCGCGGATTCCGCGACGGTCACCGGGTACACGGTATGGAACAAGCGTATCGTCGCGACGCTCGCGGTGCCGGCCCTCATTGATTCGATGGCGCGCAGCGGCGTCACGCTCGTGGCACTCGCCACCAAGATCATGCCCGACTCGGCGCACCCCGACAGCGCCGCGCGACCGGCCGGCGCGCCTGCGCCGCCGACCGATTCGGTCGCGCTGCCCGATTCCGGGACCGTGGCCAACGCGCTCACGCCCGGCTGCAGCCATGATTCCCTCTCGATCGAACTCGCGCTGCGTGTCTCGGAGCTGGCCGACTCGCTGGCCGTGGTGCTCGAGGCCGACACGGCCAAGCTCACGGACCGTCTCAAGAAATCAGTGAAGGTGCAGCGGTCGCAGGCGATCGGATGCTTCGCGCACTGGCGCGTGATCCTGCTCGTGAATCAGTCGGCCGGCGACTACGAGTATGTGCACCAGCTCGCACTGCTCGTCGACACCGCCGGCGTCGCGGTGCCCCTCAGTGTGCGCGATCTGCGCTTCAAGGCGCACGAAGTGATCAAGGCCTTCGATGCTGACGGCGATGGCGTGGACGACCTCGCGGTGAAGGGCTACGGCAACCGCATTGGGGCAACCGTGATCCTGCACGTACATCCCCGAGAAACGCAGGCTGGAGTACATCATGGAAGGATTCGCTTGGGAGGTCTTCTGACCGGCAAAGAACGTGCAGCGCTGCGTGCCGAGGCTCATCATCTCAAGGCCACCGTGCACATCGGCCATCAGGGCCTCACCGATGCGCTGCGCGCCTCGCTCGACGATGCGCTGCGCACGCACGAACTCGTGAAGGTCCATCTCGTGAAACGCGCCGGCATCTCCGCGAAGCAGGCGGCCAACGAACTCGCCGCGGCGCTCGGCGCGGACGTCGTGCAGGTGATCGGCCGCACGACGTCGCTCTACCGCGAGAATCCCGAGCTCGACCACCGGGCGGACAAAGCGCCGGCCTGGCGGCGCTAGCGGTCAGTCGCGCGCGATCGCGTCGAGCACGCGCCACGGCGCGAGCGGGATCTCGCGCAATTCCACTCCGAGCGCGTCGGCCACGGCGTTCGCGATCGCCGGCGCGGTGGGGATGATCGGCGGCTCGCCCACGCCCAGCACGCCGATGTGGTTCGCCACGGTATCCGCGTGCTCCACGAACCGCGCGTCGATCGCGGGGATGTCGGCGAGGGTCGGGATCTTGTAGTCGTGCAGGTTCCGGTTCATTTGCAGCCCCAGCGCGCGATCCATCACGCGCTCCTCGAACAGGGCATAGCCGAGTCCCTGGATAATCCCGCCCTCGAGCTGGCTCTCGGCGAGAGTGGGATTCACTATCCGCCCGCAGCTGTGCGATGCGACGATGCGCACCACGCGCACGACGCCGGTGTCGGCGTTCACCTCCACCTCCGCGAACTGCGCCCCGAACGTCGAGAGTGACGTCGCCGCGGGGTTCGGGCCGCGCGTGCCGCGCCCGATGATCATCAGCTTGCCGAGCTTCGCGCCGATCTGCGCGAGGGTCATCGCGCGCTTGGTGCCGCGCACGCGCACGGAGCCATCGCGCGCGACCAGGCGCTTCACGCTCACGCCGAACACTCCGGCGCACGCATTCGAGCAACTGCCGCTTCGCGTCCTCGGCCGCCATGCGCACCGCCGGGCCTACCGACGCGGTGGTCATCGAACCCCATGAATTCCCAGTGTAGGGCGTGCGCTCGGTGTCGCCGAGGATCACGCGCACCGCCGCGAGCTTCGCGCCGAGCACCTCGGCCGCGATCTGCGCGAGCACGGTGCGCGCGCCCGTGCCGAGGTCCTGCGTGCCGGCGAGCACCTCGGCGGTGCCGTCGGGATTGAGACGCACAAGCGCATTGGCCGGCGGCCCGCCGCCGGCGCTCCACGTTTGCGCGGCCATGCCGTACCCGCGACGGATGGCGCCGGTGCGCTGCGGCGCGCGCTTCGTCCATTTGAAGCGTTTGGCGCCATCGTTGAGACATTCGGCGAACAGCGGCGATGAGAATCGCTTGCCGGTGTTCGGATGTTTGCGCGCGATGTTCTTGAGCCGCAGCGCGACCGGGTCCATGCCGAGCGCCTTCGCGAGCTCATCCATCGCGCGCTCGAGCGCGAAGGCGCCCTCCACGAAACCGGGCGCGCGAAAGCTCGCCATGGGCGACGTGTTCGTGATCAGGAACCGCTCGCGCGTGCGCACGTTCGCGCACGCGTAGAGATCGTGGAAGATGCCGGCGGGTCCCGCGTCGGGCTCGTTCGTGCGCGTCGCGATCTCGGCATCGAGCGTGATCGCGACGAGACGGCCGTCGCGCTTTGCGCCGAGCGACACTCGCTGGATCGTGCCGGGCCGATTGCCCGCATCGCTCTGCTCGGCGTCGCGGTCGTTCACGCAGCGCACGGGGCGGCTGGCGGCGCGGGCGAGCAATGCGGCGACGAGCGCGTTCGTGCTGGCGCCGGTCTTTGCGCCGAAGCCGCCGCCCATGTGCTCGAGCAGCACACGAACGTGCGTGTGCGGCAGGTCGAATGCGCGCGCCAGGTCGTCGCGCGTGTGGAAGATGCCCTGCGTGGATTCCCACACCGTGAGCCGTCCGCCTACCCATTCGGCGACGGCGGCGTGGGGCTCGAGCGCAGAGTGGAGGGCAGTGGGCGTGCGGTACTCGCGCGCGATCATGACGTCGGCGCGCTCGAGCGCGGCAGCGGCGTCGCCGCGTTCGGTGATCTGCGGTTCGCTCAGGAGATCATGGCCGGAGAGCGCATCCTCGGCGGTCACCGCGTGCGCGGCGCGCTCGTATCGGGTCGACGATCGCCGCGAGCGCGCGCTGCGCGTTGCGAGGCGTATCGGCGCACACTGCGGCCAACGGCTGTCCGGCGTAGTTGATATCGGGCGCGAAGAGAGTCCCGCCGGGTGAATCGATGGCGGGAATGCCGGCGCGTGCGAGCGCGGCACGCACGCCCGGCATCGCGAGCGCGGGCGCGAGATCGATGTGCGTGAGCCGGCCGCGCGCGATGGGCGCGCGCAGGATCGCCGCGTGCAGCATCCCGGCGGGCCGCGCATCTACGGTGTAACGCGCGCGGCCGGTGACCTTGTCAGCCGCATCGACGCGCTTGGCGCGCCGGCCGACGACGGTGAGTTCGGCGCGATCCGTCCACGGCGCGGGTTCGAAGGCCGGGATCGCGACGATCTTCGTCTCGACGCGTCCCTCGACCTCCACCGTGGTCGTGACGAAGCTGCCGGGGGCCGGCTTCTTCTTAGCGGCCATGACCCGTGCGCATGGTTTGCGCCGCGGCGAGGATGGCGCGCCGGATCTTCGGATAGGCGCCGCAGCGGCAGAGGTTGCCGCTCATCCAGCGTGTGACCTCCTCCTCGGACGGATCCGGATTCCGCTCGAGTAGGGCGAGGGCGGCCATGATCTGTCCCGGCGTGCACATGCCGCACTGCAGGGCGTCGTGCGCCACGAACGCGGCCTGCAGCGGGTGGAGCGCCTCGCCGTCGGCGACGCCCTCGATGGTGGTGATCGCGGCGCCTTCGCAGGCCACGGCGAGGGTGAGACAGGCGTAGGCAGGCTCGCCGTCGAGATGCACCGTGCACGCCCCGCATTCACCGCGTCCGCACACTAGCTTCGAACCGGTGAGCTCCAAACTGCCGCGCAACACGTCGAGCAGCGTGTCGCCGGGCGCCGCGGAGACGTCGTGCGGGCGCCGGTTGATCATGAGGCGCAGCGTGGCGGTGGCAGGCTCCATGCGCATCATCCCCTGTCCCCGGACGGGAAAATCAATATTATTCTGCGTGGTCTAACGAGCGGGTAAGCAACTTCGAGGGAGCAATGCCCTACATCATCACCGAAGCATGTATCGGGGTCAAAGATAAGGCGTGCGTCGACGTCTGCCCGGTGGATTGCATCTATGAAGGGGAGACGATGCTGTACATCCATCCCGATGAATGCATTGATTGCGGCGCCTGCGAGCCGGAGTGTCCGGTGACCGCGATCTTTCCCGAAGAAGACGTGCCGTCGAAGTCGGTCGAGTACATCCAAATCAACAAGGATGTGTTCAAGAGCGACAAGCCGCCGGGGAAGCCAACGCGCTGAACTGCAGACTTAGACGCTAGACCTAGACGTTAGAACCCAACGGCGGAGAGGCCAACAACTCTCCGCCGTCTTCATTTCCTCTTCAGTACTCTGTCCGCCGCGGCGATGATGTTCGGGGCGAGCATGCCGTACTTCTTCATCAGGTCGTCGGGCTTGCCGCTCTCGGCGTAGCGGTCGCCGAGGTCCACGAACTCCACGGGGCAGGGCGTGGTGGCGGCGAGCGACTGGCTCACCGCGGCGCCGAGTCCGCCCGAGTGCATGTGTTCCTCGGCGACGACGATGGCGCCCGTCTCCTTCGCGGCGTGGGAGAGCGCGTCGGCGTCGATGGGCTTGATCGTGTGCATGTCGAGCACGCGCGCTTCGATACCGCGGGCCGAGAGGTCGGCGGCGGCGAGCAGCGCCTGTGCCACGAGCAGGCCGTTCGCGACGATGGTGAGCGACTTCCCGTCGCGCAGCTGCAGCGCCTTGCCGAAGGCGAACTTCACATCCGGCTGGTGGATCACCGGCGCCTTCGGGCGGCCGAGCCGCAGATACACCGGACCCTTAAGAGCGGCAGCCGCGTGCACGGCGGCGCGCATCGAGTGCTCGTCGCACGGGATGCACACGATGAATCCCGGCAGCGCGCACGCGAGCGCGACGTCCTCCACCGATTGCTGCGACACGCCATCCTCGCCGATCGAGATGCCGCCGTGCGACCCGGCAACCTTGATGTTCAGATGCGGATACGCGGCGCCCATGCGCAGCTGATCGAATCCCTTGCAGAGCACGAACGCGGCGAAGCTCGAGATGAACGGGATCTTCCCGCTGGACGCGAGCCCGCTGGCGATCCCCACCATGTTCGCTTCCTGGATGCCGATATTGAAGAAGCGCTCGGGGAACACTTTGCCGAACGTCCACGAGAAGGTGGACTTCGCGAGATCGGCGTCGATCGCCACGATGTCCTTGTTCACTTTGCCGAGCTCCAGCAGTGCGTCGCCGTACGCTTCGCGCGTCGCCTTGCCGGTGGGGAGACTCAGCGGCGCGGTCATTCGCCCAACTCCGCAAGGGCCATCTTCAGTTGATCGGGCGTCGGCGCCTTCCCGTGGAATTCGTTGTTGTTCTCCATGAAGCTCACGCCCTTCCCCTTCACGGTATGGGCTATGACGCACGACGGACCGTTGCGGTTCGCCTTTGCTGTGTCGAGCGCCTGCATCACGGCGGCCACGTCGTGGCCGTCCACTTCGAGCGGGTGCCAGCCGAAATCCTTGAACTTGGCCGGGAGCGGCGCGAGTGAATTGATGTCCCGCACCTCGCCGTCGAGCTGATAGCGATTGGAATCGATGATCGCCGTGAGCGACCCGAGCTTGTAATTGCCGGCGGTCATGACCGCCTCCCACACCTGGCCTTCCTGACACTCGCCATCGCCCAACAGGACGTACGTGTGGTAGTCCTTGCCATCGAGGCGCGCGGCGATCGCGTGACCGATGCCGATCGAGAGTCCCTGGCCGAGCGACCCGGTGGAGGCCTCGACGCCCGGCGTGATGCCTTGCACCGGATGACCCTGCATGCGCGAGTTCACCTGGCGGAGCGTCATCAGCTCGCTCACCGGGAAATACCCGCACTCGGCGAGCGCCGCGTAGAGCACCGGCGCGCCGTGTCCCTTGCTCAGGATGAAGCGGTCGCGGTCGGGCCATTCGGGGCGTTTCGCGTCGTGGCGGAGGATGCCGCCGAAGTACAGCGCGGTCACGATCTCGACCGCCGAGAGAGACCCGCCGGGATGTCCGCTGTTGGCGGCGGCGATCATCTTGAGGATGTGGCGGCGCAGGGAGCGCGCCGTGGTCTCGAGCTGCTGGACGGATGGCTGCTTGGCGACGGCGGGCATTCAGCGCGGGCGACGGGTTGAGGGCGAAGGAAGCTAAGTATATCGGGCGCGCGCGGCGCGCGGCAGGCGGCGCGCCGTGCTATCCGGACTCGGGCGCCGGCGCCTCGAACTTGAGGCCGCCACCGAGCGTGTCCTCGATGTAGAGCATCCGTACGGGCACGATCAGCGCGGCAAGCAGCGGCACGGCCACGAGCATCCCGGCGAAGCCGAACAGGATCGCCATGAGTCCCTGCATCACGAGCGTGAGCGCGGGCGGGAGGTCCATGCCGCCCTTCATGAGCATCGGGATCAGCACGTTGTTCTCGAGCTGCTGGATCACGATCGCGGCGAAGAGCACCCAGAGCGCTTGGCTGGGCGAGTCGAGGAATGCCATTGCGACCGCGATCGAGCCGCTGAGGATCGGGCCGAGGGTCGGGATGAATTCGAGCAGCCCGGCGATGAGCGCGAGCGCGAACGCGGCGTGGATCCCGATGATCGAGAAGGCGAGGAAGCTCGCGAGCCCGATCACCGCCATCGCGATGAACTGCGCGAGCAGCCACTTGCGCAGGGTGTGCGCCGTCGCGGCCATGACCTCGTTGATGCGCGGGCGCAGCTGTGGCGGGAAGAGCGACAGCAGGCCGCGCCGGTAGAGATCGGCCTCCGCTCCCACATAGATCGCGAGCACGAGCATCAGGCCGATTGCCGCGATCACCGTGAGCGACGCGCCGAGGATGTCCACTACGTATCGCATTGCGAAGTTGATGCCGTCGTTGATCTGCTGCGTGATGTCCACGTGCTTCGTGCGCGTGGAACGCGCCGTCGCCGTGGTATCGCCCGACGCGGCGGCGGCCTGGTCGGAGATCACCGTGCTCGCCACGCCGTTGGTGCGTGCGTTGAGCCACGCCTCGAGCCGGAGTAGCGAGGCCGGAAGGTTCTTCTCGATCTCGCCGCCTTGGCGAATGAGTGTCGGGCCGACGTACGACAGGATGCCGGTGAGCGCGCCGAGGAACGCGAATACTATGATGGCCGCGCTTAGTCCGCGCGGGATGCGCCGCTTGGCCAGCTTGTCGGCCAGCGGCGCGATCGCGATGCCGAAGAGCGCGCCGAGGAACACGAGCAGGATCACATTGCTCGCGCGCCAGAGCAGGATGAGCACCACCCCGACGAGCGTGACGAGGCACGCAGTGCGCAGGATGGCCGCGTTGGTCCAGCCATCCGAGCGCGGGTGGATCGGCTGCGACGAGCGGTAAACGGGGGAGGCCATGACCACCTGGGAGCGGGTTCTCGCGGAGAGCGCCGGAAGATGATGCACCGGCCCGCGCCCGCGCGGAAGCTTCCGCCGCGACGGTCTTGGTGAGAGCTTTCGTGACGAACGGCCCTCAAGAGGATCGCCTTGCCGCAGCGCATCGCCACGCTCGCTCCGCTCTACATTGACACGCCCGCCGCCGCCGAGAAGTTCTTCGCGTCGCTGCCGCTCACGGGCGCGATCGCGCTCGACACGGAAGGCGCGTCGTTCCACCGGTTCGTCGACCGGATCTACCTCCTGCAAGTGAGCGCGCCCGGCGTGACCGCGGTGCTCGATCCGCTCGCCATCGGCGCCCCCGCGCGCATGGGCGAGCTGCTCCAATCGCGCGCGGTGGAGGTCGTGCTGCACGACGCCGACTACGATCTGCGCCTGCTGCACCAGGACTACGGCTGGCACGTCAACCACATCTTCGACACGCGCATCGCCGCGCAGCTGCTCGGCATCAAGGCCTTCGGGCTCGCGGCGCTGCTCGAGCGGTACTTCGGCGTGAAGCTCGACAAGAAATTCCAGCGCGCCGATTGGTCGTTGCGCCCGCTCACGAAGGGCATGCTCGACTACGCGGCGCTCGACACCGCGTTCCTGCTCGACCTGAGCGACAAGATGCGCGCGGAGCTCGACAAGATGGGCCGGCTCTCCTGGGCGGCGGAGGAGTTCGAAGGCCTCGAGGGCACGAAGTGGGAGCGCGAGGATCCGTCCACCGCGTTCATGCGCATGAAGGGCGCGCGCGATCTCTCGCGCCGCGAACTCGCGGTGCTCGGCGAGATCGTCGCGTGGCGGAATTCGGTGGCGAAGGAGCTCGACCGGGCGACCTTCCGCGTGATGGGCAACGAGGTGCTGTTCGAACTGGCGAAGCTGCAACCGAAATCGACCGCCGACCTGAGCACGATCAAGGGGATGCCGCGCGGCATCGCCGAGCGCCGCGGGCGGGATCTGATCGACGCAGTGGCGCGAGGCGTCGCGCTGCCGGAGGATTCGCTCCCGCGCTACCCGCGCGCCGCGCGCTGGGACAAGGACGCGGAATTCGATGAGCGCGTGAACCGGCTGCGCGGAGTGCGCGAAGCGGCCGCGGCCAAGCTCGATCTCGACCCGGGCGTGCTCGCATCGCGCGAGCGGCTCGAGTCCATCGCGCGCGCGAAGCCGACGTCACTGGCGGAACTGTCCGCTGTCCCCGGGATCAAGAAATGGCAGGCGGGAGTGCTGGGAGACGCAGCCGTGCGCGCGATGAAGGGCTGAGCGTGCACCCCGAACTTCGGTTAGAACCCTAGATAAGTTCTGATCCGCGGCTCGATCCGATCCGGCGTCCAGGGCGGATCCCACACCAGGTTCACGGCCACGCCCGTCACGCCGTCCACGCCGCGCGCGGCCTCTTCGGCGCCGGTCATGATCTCGGGACCGCTCGGGCAACCGGGCGACGTGAGCGACAAGTCGATCACCACGTCGCCGCCGGTGACGGTGATCCCGTACACGAGCCCGATGTCGATGATGTTCAGGTTCAGCTCAGGGTCCTTCACGCGGCGCAGCGCGAGCCTTATCTGATCCTCGGTCACGCTCGCCGCCGGCGCGGTCATTTGGCTCCGGACGCGCGCGCCGCCGACGGCTTGGTCGCGGACGCGCTCTTGACCGAGGTCTTCTTGCCGCCGGACGACTTGCCCTTCGAGGTCGAGCTGTGCGGCGTGTGGTGCGTGTGGTGCCGGCGCGGCGGACGCGGGTTCCACCCATGGCGCAATTCCGAGCGATACGAATCCGGCATCGCGAGCAACTGGTCGGGATCGTCGGTGACACTCACCGCCGCCGCATCCGCGAGATCGGCGCGGATGTCCGCGATCGCCTTGAAGCTCCCGCGCACTTTCGGCTTGTACACGCGGTTCGTGAGGAGGATGACGAACATCTCCCGCGTCGGATCGATCCAGATCGACGTGCCGGTGAATCCCACGTGGCCGAACGAACCGTCGGAGAGATAGCGCCCCGATCCCCACTGGCCGTCGGCCATCGCCCATCCGAGCGCGCGGCTGCCGGCCGCGCGCGTGGTGAACAGGCGCACCGCGGAATCGCTCACGATGCGCACGCCGTCGTACACGCCGCCGTTGAGCAGCATCTGCGAGAACACCGCGAGATCGCCGGCGGTGCTGAACAGTCCCGCGTGGCCCGCCACGCCGCCGAGCGCCGCGGCGTTCTCATCATTCACGACGCCCCGCACCATGTAGTCGCCGTTGGGCGTGATCGCCGTTGGCGCGATCTTCTTGCGCAGCGAATCCGCGGGACGGAAGAACGTGTGCGTCATGCCGAGCGGTGCGAACACGCGCTCGTGCAAGTACACGTCGAGACCCTGGCCTGTCACGCGTTCAGCGACGAGGCCGAGCACGATGGCGCCGAGATCGGAGTACACGTAGCAATCGCCCGGACGGCAGACGAGCGGCACGCCGATCACGGCGGCGCGCGCGTCGATCGGATTGTGCGCCATCTTCCAGATGTCGCGGTCGGCGGGTAGTCCGGAGCGGTGCTCGAGCAGCTCGCGGATCGTGACACTGTCCTTGTCGCCGCCGGAGAATTCAGGCAGGTACTCGCGCACGGGCTTGTCCAGCTCGATGCGCCCTTCGTCGTACAACAGCATGATCGCGGTGGTCGTGCCCACGACCTTCGTGAGCGATGCGAGATCGTAGATCGTCTCGCCCGGTTTCACCGGCGGCGACTTCGATCCCCACGACACGCGGCCGAATCCCTTCTGCCAGACCATCGCGCCCTTGCGGCCCACGACGACGGCGGCGCCAGGATACCCACCGGCGTTCACGCCTCGCTTCACGATGCGATCGATGGACTCCAGGCGCTTCGCGGACATGCCAACGCTCGCCGGACTCTTGACGGGGAGACCGGGGGCGGGCAGCGCGGCGGCGCCGGCGATGAGCAGTGCATGGAGGAGCAAAGTGACCCGAACGACGGAGGGAATTGGCTACAACGAAGACTAACGGGGCGCACACTCAAGACGCTACGGGACAAGGCGTTGTAACGGCCGAAGAGTTCCCGGATTCGGCCTACGCCGCGGGCTCGGCCTGGGGTACCGCAACCGTTTCGGTCGCGGGTGCCAGCGCCGCGACCATCGCGCACAGATAGGCCGCGCCCGCGATCAGATACAGCGCCTTGATGCCGACCACCATTGCGCCGTATTCGAGCACGCCGCCGATGATCGCGCCGAGGAGATTGCACGCGAGCCCGCGCGTCGCGTCGGCACGGTCGCGGAGCAACAGCGCGAAGATCGACGCCGCGAAGAAGATCGGCAGCGCCACGAGCAGTCCGCCCACGAACCACTCACCCGCCGTCCCAAGGCCGAGGAGCGCGTGCGCCGGCACCGCGTACGCGAGCGCCAGCGTGGCGAAGAGTCCGATGAACAACTTCGGCAACATCGCGCGCTCGAAGCGCATCACGATCCCGTTCGCCGCGCCGATCACGACGAGAATGGAGCCGAACACGAGGAGGTTCACGTTCCACGTCGAGCCGAACAGGAGCGACATCTCGGTGACACTCTTCGATTCGAGCAGCAAGAATCCCACGCCCATCGCGAAGAGCGCGATGTCGCCGCGCCGGTCGGCATCCTCGCGCTCGCGGCGCCGGAGCTCGCCCCATCCCGCGACGCCGATGAGCAATACTGCGATGGCCAGCACGCCGGCCAACGCGGTGAGATAGTGCGCTGGGATCACCGGCTCGCTCAGATACAGATATGGCCAGTCGTCGTGCGGCAGCGTGACCTCGGCGAGCAGCACGGAATCCTTCGGCAGCAGGTGTGCGCCCGCCGCGCCGGCGCCCGCGATCACGGTGAGATTGAACAATCCGCTGTCCTGCCGGATCGCGCGCGGCGGCTGCCCGAACGCCACGGCGATGATCTGGAACACCTTCGCCGCGATGTACGGGCGGGGCGAGAGATGGTACGCGATGAGACTGCCGTCGGGCTTGAGATGGTCGCGCGCCGACTCCATCGACTCCACCGTGTACACGTAGTTGTCGAGCCGCACCGAGCTCATGCCGGAGAGCAGTGTTTGGCTGTCGAGCGTGCCCATTGTGATCACGTCGTAATGCTGCGACGACCGGCGAAGGAAGGCACGCGCGTCGTTCACATGCACGTGCACCCGCGGGTCATTGTACGGGTGCATGAAATGCTCGCTCTTGCCGAGCGAGTAGATCGTCGGATCGATCTCGACGGCGTCGATGTACTTGGCACCGAGTCCCAGCAGGAGCGCCACGTCGTTGCCCGTGCCCGCGCCGACGACGAGCGCGGTGTCCACGCTCGGCACGAACGAATACGGCAGCAGGTACGCCGACTTCGTTTGCGCGATGAACGCGCCGAGCTTGCCGCGCCCGGTGTCGCCGGCAGCGGCGAAGTTCACCATGTACTGATGCAGCGCGCCGTTCACGCTGACGCGCGTGAGATTGGCGCGATGGTCGGTCGTAATGCGGTAATACGGCGACCAGTATTCTCCCTGCGGCGCGGCAGTCTTCGCCACGAGCAGCAGCGCGGCCGCGCCGAGCGGCGCGAGTGCGACGATGAACCGGCGGTCGTCGAGCGACAGCGCGAACCAGACCGCCAGCGCGATCGCGAACCACGCGAGCGGAACGGTGTGCAGCGCGCTCATGAGGCCGAAGAGGATCACGCCCGCGAGACTGCCGCCGATGTCGTACGAGTACGCGACGAGTGGGCGGAACTTCCGGAACTCGGCGCCCATGAGCGCGCCGAGCGGCACGAAGAGCAGCGTGCACATCGTGAACAGGATGAGCACTGCCGGCACGATCGCGATCTCGCCGCTGACGTGCGGGAAGATCGACCAGAGTGCCTCGTGCTCATCGGGATTGACTCGGATCGAGGTGGCGGCGAACACTCTCACGAGTCCGAGCAGCGCGACGAGCACCACCGGACCCATCCACTTCAGGCGCTGGGCGGACGCCGCGCGAAGCAGCCCGACGCCCATGCCGAGGAAGGTGGCGATGAGCACGAAATTGACGTAGAACCCGAACACGCGCACATAGGCGGCGACATACCGGATCAGGGCGAGTTCCAGGAACAAGATCAGGAAGGAGAAGCCGGCCAGGCGAAGAGCCGAGTCGCGCGAGGGCGCGGTCGCGCCGGCCGATCCGGAGGGAGATGCCACTGGGGGATCCTGGAGGGAGGAAGCGTGCCGCGTGGTGTAGGAGGGACGAAGCGCGGCACTGGCTGTAACGACTCGCAGCGCGCCGCGTAGGGAGGGCGCGGGGCGCTGTTCGTGGCAACCCTGCGCGCTCCCACAGTGACCAATTGGACGAGCTCATGGAACCGGACTCGATCACGATCCGCCGCGCCATCAATGGCGACGAACGCGCGCTGCGCCAGCTCTGGTCGCAGTATGCGCCGCACATTGATGCGGTGGTGCTCCGCTTCGCGGAGGACCGCGATCTGGCGGCCGACATCGCGCAGGATGTGTGGATCCAGATCTTCCGCGCGCTGCCGACGTTCCGCGGCGACTCGCAGTTCAGCACGTGGGCGCATCGGATCGCGGTGAACCGCACGCTGAACGCGCTGCGCAAAGTGCGGCGGCTCGGGAAGGTGGAAGTGGAGATCGAAGAGGACAGCGTGAGCGTGAGCGATGATCACGACCGCGGATTCCTCGCGGAATCGATCGAGCAGGCGGCGGCGCA
Organism: uncultured Gemmatimonadaceae bacterium; assembly: GCA_963716745.1. Classification (GTDB taxonomy): domain Bacteria; phylum Gemmatimonadota; class Gemmatimonadetes; order Gemmatimonadales; family Gemmatimonadaceae; genus DATKOH01. The sequence continues at coordinate 1,761,494 of OY970320.1, read as the reverse complement.
ACTGCCGCCGGGCGCACGCACGGTCTGGACGCTGCACGACGTGGAAGGCTATACGCACGAGGATATCGCGACACAGCTGGGCATCACCGCAGGCGCATCGAAATCACAACTGTTCAAGGCACGCGCGAAGCTTCGCCGGCTGCTCGCGCACCTGATGGATGACCCGACGCCGGCAATGGGTTACGGACATGCCGCACCTCAACGCTGAAGCTCTGGCCGCACTGGCCGACACCGAACCGAACGCGACGGAAGCGGAGCACCTCGCCGAGTGCGTCGCCTGCGCCCGTGAGGCCGCAGTCTACCGCGCCCTGCGCAACGCGGGTGCGCGCACGCGAGAGGCGGTGCTCGACGCGCCGCTCACCTCGTGGAGCGCGCTCGCGCCGGCGCTCCGCGACGCGGGCGTGATCCGCGACGGCTCGCTCGCCGCGCGCGTGCGTCCCTGGATGCGCGCCGCCGCCGTGATCGTGGTCGCCGCCAGCGCGCTCGCGCTCGGCCGCTTCACCGCGCCGGGCCAGCCGCTCGACGTGGGCCTCGGCTCGGGATCGGGCTCCTCGACGCCGGCGCAGCTCGCGTCCACGCGCGGCATCGTCGCGCTGGACGGAACGAAGATCACGACGCTCACCGACGCGCTCACCGTGATGCAGCGCGCGGAGCACGACTACCGCGTGGCCGCGGCGTTCATCGCGGCGCACGACAGCTCGTACGGCCGCGGCGATACCGACCGTTATCGCTCGCGCCTCGCCGCGCTCGACAAGGTGTCGGACGCCGCGTTGCAGGCGGTGAACGCGTCGCCCAATGATCCGATCCTCAACCAATACCTCCTCTCCGCGCGCAGCGCGCGGGAAGTCACGCTGCAGCAGCTCGGCAGCACGCTCCCCGCCGGCGTCAGGCTCACGAGCTACTAGAGAATCATGATGCGCTCCACAGGATCGATCGCACTGTTCCTTCTTGCGGCGGCGTTCGCCGCGCCCGTGGCGTCGCAACAGGAGGCGCCGCCCGCACCGACTCCCAAGGCTGCGCCGTGTGCGCAGTGCGCCGAATTGGAGAAGATGCGCGCACAAGAGCAGGCGCTGCGCGCCGAGATGGACAAACGCTACGAGGCGGCCATTGACGCGCGCGAAGCGATGCTCGAGAAGAACGATTCGTCCTCGCAAGCGGCGTACTATCAGTCGAACACGAGCTATGAAGTCTCCAAGCGCGCGTACGACCGGTTCGTGATGCGGATGATGAGCGTGGAGATCAGCGTCGCGCAGCAGCAGGCGATGAAGATCTACATGGATCCGATGACGATCCGCGTCACGCCGCGCCCGCCTTCCGGCTGGCTGGGCATCACCTTCTCCGGCTCGTACACGACCTATTCGGACAGCGGCCGCCGCATGATGCGGTTCAAGGATTATCCGCTGGTCGAGACAGTGGAGCCCGACTCTCCCGCCGAGCGGGCGGGTGTGGAGTCGCAGGACCTCGTACTCGCGTTCGCCGGCCGCGACGTGCTCAAGGGCACGCCGAGCTTCCAGGAGCTGTTGCGACCCGGCAACAAGCTGACGCTGAGACTGAAGCGCGGCAAAGTTACGGTCGATCGCACGGTGCTCGTGGAGCGCCGCCCCGGCTCGTGGGCACCGCCTGCCGATATTACCGTCATGCCTGACGCGCCCGGCGAGGCGCCGGAGGCGCCGGAGCCGCCGGAGAGTCCGTCGGCCTACACGCCGCTGCCGCCGCGGCCGTGGCCGGCGCCGATGGCGAAGGGGATGGGCATGTCGTACAGCTTCTCGTACGACAACCTCACCGTCGCCGGCGCGCACGTGCAGCAGTTCGCCGCGCTCAAGGATTATTTCGGAGTCGATTCAGGGCTGCTCGTGCTGAGCGTTCTGCAGGGCACGCCGGCGGCGCGGGCCGGCTTGCGCGACGGCGACGTGATCACGCGCGCGAACGGCACGACCCTTTCGAGCCCGGGGCAATTCTCGCAGCTCGTGCGGCGCGCGCGCGACGCGAGCCTCACGCTCGACATCGTGCGCCAGAAGAAGAAGCAGACGGTGACGCTGAAGCTGTGACGCCGCTCAGTTCTTGAGCGAGCCCGGCGGCAGCGAGTAGAGCAGCTTCATCGTCGCGCGATCGGCGTCCGACAGCTCCCGCACGCGCACGCGCGCGGTCATGATGTTCATCGTGTCGGCGCTGTGGTTGAGGCCCAGCAGGTGCCCCACCTCGTGCAGCGCGATCGCGTGGATCGCCTTCTCGTCCAGCGCCTCGCCGCCCGTGTGATGCAGCGCGAGCATGATGCTCCCGTTCACGATCCACCAGTTGCGGTCGCGCGACCAGAGCGTGCGGCCCGTGATCTGCGTGTCGAACTTCTCGAGCCAGCCCACCACGACGTCGGCGTCGACGCTGTCGCGCACATAGGTGAACCGCATCGGCAGACCGGTGAGCGCCCACGTGTCAAACGCCTCGCGCACCTGATCGGGATAACGCGGGTCCCATCCCGGGATCCCCTTCCCGTCGGCGACCCAGACGCGGAGCGGATTGTCCAGGCGGTCGGGCCAGCGCGCGAGACCGGAGTCGCTCACCGCGAGGATCTCATCGATGTAGGTGCCTTTCGAGCCGAGCATCACACGGCGCCGCACGTCGGCGACATCCCGGCCCACCGTCGTTCCGGCGTCCGAGTTGGTCTGCGCGATCGCTGCCGCGGCCTGCGACGAGACGACGACGGGGCCGGGACTTTCGGGCTGCGGCGGACCCGGATCGGCGGCGGCCGCCTGTGCGGCGGCTGCGGAGTCGTCGAGCAAAGGGGCGCTCGCCTTCGCGGCGGCCGCCTTCTCGGCTTCCGACTCCTGGAATTGTGTCACCGCCTGATAGCCCACGAATCCGATGATCGGGAGCACCAGTATCAACGGCAGCGCTGTGCTGATCTTCATGATGCGCTCGAAGAAGTCTGAGATCGGGTCCAGGCGGGACATACCCCGCCATTCATTCTGACGAGCGAGAGGCGTTCATCGTTCCACCCGGGACCGGTCGCGTTCGAGGGCCCAGGCGGCGTGCGCGCGCACGAGCGGTTCGGGGTCCTCTCGCGCGGCACGTTCGAGCGCCCGTCGCGCCGCGGCGCCGCCGCGATTCCCCAGCGCGACGGCGGCGTTCCGGGCGAGCCCGCGCCGCGCCGTGCGCGAGACCGCACTGTCGCCGAATCGTTCGCGGAACTCGATCTCGTCGAGCGCGAGTAGCGCTTCGAGATCCGGCGCGACGTTCGCGGCGCGCGCGGCCACGCTCGGATCGCCGCCCGCGCTCGCGAACCGCTCGTTCCACGGACACACATCCTGGCACACGTCGCACCCGAACGCGCGCTCGCCCACCGCATCGCGCAGCGTCTCCGGGATCGGCCCGCGCTGCTCGATCGTGAGATACGGAGATGCAACGCGTGGCATCGAGCACGCGCGGCTCCGGGAACGCATTCGTGGGGCAGGCGTCGAGGCAGCGCGTGCACGTGCCGCAATGATCGGACTCGAACGGCGCATCGGCCGTGAGCGCGAGATCGGTGAGCACGGTGCCGATCACGAAGAAGCTGCCTCTCTTCGGATTGATCATCATGGTGTTCTTGCCGAACCAGCCGATGCCAGCCTGTCGCGCGAGATCGCGCTCGAGAATAGGCGCGGTGTCGGAGTAGGCCTTCATCTTCACCGGGCGCTGGGCCTCGGCCGCGATGAGGTGCCGCAGTTCGCGCAGCTTCTCGCGCATGACGGCGTGGTAGTCGCGGCCGCGCGCGTAGCGGGCGATCGGTCCGGCAGGCGAGCGGCCGCCGTAGTCCAACGTTACCACGATCGGCCGAGCGCATCCCGCGCGCGGGGCGCCGCGTATCGTGGCGCCTGTCGGCCCAACGTTTCAGATAGTACATCTCTCCCGCATAGCCGCGCGCGAGCCAGCGATCGAAGTGATCGGCCGTGGGCGCGGGGCCGAGCGCCGCGATGCCGCAGAGGTCGAAGCCGAGCCCGTAGGCGTGCGCCTTGATCCGGGTCTCGAGGGGCGTCACGGCGAGCGAACGGCCCAGCGCGCGTAGCGGATGATGTCGTCGGCGGAAGGGATCGCGTCCGCGTCGCCATACGCCGTGTACGTGCGCCAGCGCAGGTACTCGCGCGCGGGAAGCGGAAGGAACGGCGCCCGGTGCCACCAGCCGCGGCGGCGGAAGCGCCAGCCGGTGCGCACGAGGTCGCTCGCGAGCCGCGGGCTCACGATCGCGCGGCCGGCGACGGTGAGCAGGGAGCGGGTCCAGGTCGTTCGCGCGTCGGACATACCTCAATCTTGCGGGTGCGCGGTGCTCTATCAACTCTTGTCGCTCGCGGGCGCGGCCATCGTGCTCGTCGGATTCGCCGGACTGCAGACCGGCCGCCTCGACCGGCGCAGCGTGTGGTTCAACGCGCTGAACCTCGTGGGATCGCTCTTCCTGCTCTGGGTGGCGGTGCACGACCGGCGCGCCGGGTTCATCGCGCTCGAAGGGATCTGGGCCCTCTTCTCGATCCCGCCGCTCGCGGCGCGGGCACGCGCTCCTTAGCTTTCCACACCATCATGGCGAAGAAGAAGAGCGCTCCCAAGCCGCGCGTGAGCCGTGTCGTGACGGCGATGGGCAAGAAGGCCGACGTGAAACACATCGCCACCGCCGAGCAGGAGGCGCGCGCGGGGCTGCGCGAGCGCACGGAGACGGGACACATCAAGGCGGGCCGCACGCCACCGTCGCAGATCTCCGACATGCGCCAGGCCGGCGCGGTGAAGCTCGAGGAGCCCGAGCGGCACATCGACGATTCGATCCGCGATTACCTGCCGCCGCCCGTCACCGAGGACGAGAAGCTCCTCGCGACCACGACGCCGGGCCCGGACTTCACGCGCACGGACCCCTGGCGGGTCATGCGCATCATGTCGGAGTTCATTGAAGGCTTCGACACGCTCGCCGGCATCGAGAAAGGCGTGAGCATCTTCGGCTCCGCGCGCACCGGTCCGGACGATCCCGCGTACGCTGCGGCGCAGGAGACGGCGCGGCTGCTCGCCCTCGCGGGATTCTCGATCATCACCGGCGCCGGTCCGGGCATCATGGAAGCCGCGAACAAGGGCGCGCGGCTCGGCAACGGCCGCTCGATCGGCTGCAATATTGAGCTCCCGTTCGAGCAGGGCGCGAATCCGTACGTCGACACGCTCATCAACTTCCGCTATTTCTTCGTGCGCAAGACGATGTTCGTGAAATACTCATCGGCGTTCATCATCTTCCCGGGCGGATTCGGCACGCTCGACGAGCTGTTCGAAGCGCTCACGCTCATCCAGACGGGAAAGATCTACCAGTTCCCGGTGGTTCTCTTCGGCCGGCGCTACTGGGCGGGACTCATCCGCTGGCTCCAGTCGCGCGTGTTGCTGGAGAAGAAGATCTCAGCTGGCGATCTGGACCTCATGCTGATGACTGACGAACCGGCCGAGGCGGCGCACACGGTGATCGCGGCGTACGAAGCGCAGCGGCGCGCGCCGCCGAAGCGCCGCGCGTCGGACATCCGGGAGATCTAGAGGCGCATGAAGAAGAAACAGCCCGTGAAGCCGAAAGCGGCGGCGGTGAAGAAGAAGACGGTTCCGCCGGTGAAACGCGCGAGCCGCTTCCTCGGCGGCGCGCGCATCGATCCGCGGCGTGTGGACGGCAGCGAGAGCATCACCCAGCTCATCGATGGCACGTTCCTCGCGTACAACGCGGCGCGGCTGCGCGAGGGCGCGCAGCTGTTCACGCGCAAGATGCTCGAGCCGGACGTGACCGTGGGGCTCACGATCACGGGTGCGCTCACGCCCGCCGGGCTCGGCATCGCCGTGCTCATCCCGCTCATCGAAGCGGGATTCGTGGACTGGATCATCTCCACCGGCGCGAATCTCTATCACGACACGCATTTCGGACTGGGGCTCGCGATGCACCGCGGCAACACGCAGACGTCGGACGTGCTGCTGCGCGAGGAGGGCGTCGTGCGGATCTACGATATCTTCTTCGACTTCCACGTGCTGCTCGACACCGACGCATTCTTCCGCCAGATCATGCGGGCGCCGGAATTCCAGCGCGCGATGAGCAGCGCGGAATTCCATTACCTGTGCGGGAAGTACATCCGCGAGCGCGAGACCAAGCTCGGCATCGGGCAGAAGTCGCTGCTCTCGGCGGCGTACGCGTGCGGCGTGCCGATCTATACGTCGTCGCCCGGCGATTCGTCGATCGGCATGAACGTCGCGGCGCTCGCGCTCGAGGGATCGAAACTCGTGCTCGACCCGAACAAGGATGTGAACGAGACCGCGGCGATCGTGCTCGGCGCGAAGCGCGGCGGCGGCCGGAGCGCGATCATGATCGCGGGCGGCGGGAGTCCCAAGAATTTCGCGCTGCAGACCGAACCGCAGATCCAGGAAGTGCTCGGCATCGATGAGCGGGGGCACGATCTCTTCCTGCAGATCACCGACGCGCGCCCCGACACCGGCGGACTCTCGGGCGCCACGCCAGGCGAGGCAGTGAGTTGGGGGAAGATCGATCCCGATAAACTGCCGGATGCGGTGGTGTGCTATACCGACTCGACGATCGCGCTGCCGCTCATCACGTCGTACGCGCTCGCGAACCGGAGGCCGCGCAAACTGCGGCGGCTGATGGAGAAGCGGGAGCAGTTGATGAAGGCGTTGCAAAAGGAGTTCGAAACAGGGCCACACTACCGACGCTAGATGCGGACTGTCGACTGTCGGCTGTCGCATTCAACCGCGATTGCTTGCGACAGCCGACAGCCATGCCTGTTAGGAAGTGTCCGCTCGCCGTGGTAACTCCGCTACCCGGCGCGGAGGGCGGAGCGGATCAAGTTGCACTTCGCGAGTTTTCCCCGAGAAATGAAACTCGTCCAGCCGTCGCGGCCGAGCAGTTGCCGGGTGATCTCGGGCACCGGCATCCCGGTCGCAGCGAGTCGGCGTGCTTCGCCGATGATCTCCTCCATCCATGCGGCCTTCGCGCGCAGGGTGTTCACCGGGTCGTGCAACGGGCCTCGGTGCGCGCAGAACACACGCTTGGGTTTGAGGGCGATCACCGCGTGCAGGCTACGCACCACGCCATGTACATCCTCGGCGTCCTGTGCGAGACGCATCTTCACGCTCAGGAACAGGTCGCCCGAGAACATGGTCTCGCGCTCGGCGTCCCACACGACGTGATGATCGGGCGTGTGGCCCGGCGTCGGCAGCAGCCGGAGCGGTGCCGGGTCGAGGCGCGCGAAAGGCGACCGGAGCGCCGGCGGAGTCCCCCAATTGAACCGCCGGTAGAAGTCGAGGGGGCGGGCGGCACGGATCGCTTCGAGCGTGGCATTGGCCGCGGCCACCGGCACGCCGCCGCGTGCGAGCAATTCGAGATTCCCCGCGTGGTCCTCGTGCTGATGCGTGAGCACCACTCCGCTGGGTCGCGTGCCGTCGAGCCAATGCGCGAGGTCGCGCGCGACGGCGGGGAATCCCGTATCCACGAGCATGCCGCGCGTGAAATACGCGCTCGCCTCGTATCCGAGCGCGCGCGTGACCGACGTGGACATCCGCAGGCGCACGACATCGTCGTACCGCTCAATGGAGAGCATCGCGCGAAAGATAACGGGCGATGAGCCTAGACATCCCGCGCCCCCTATTCTAGTATGCAAGTAACGCACTGCAGCGCCCGGCCCCAACGCCGGGCGCTCCCTTTTTTCCCAGCGCCCCTATGCTCGATGCCCTCAAGGAGAAGCTCGGCGCCGAAGTCGAGCGTCTCCAGCATGAATTGAATGTCGTATTGCCCGCCGAGATCCGGCGCGCCGTCGAACTCGGCGACCTGAAGGAGAACAGCGAGTACAAGAGCGCGCTCGAGCGCCAGGCGTTCGTGCAGGCGCGGCTCGGCCAGCTCCGCAGCCGGCTCTCCAAGCTCTCGCAGATCGATCTGAGCCAGATCCCCACCGACCGCGTGGGGCTCGGCTCGCGCGTCGTCGTCTCCGATGTGAAGACCAACCAGAGCGAGGTCTACCACCTCGTGTTCGGCGACTCCGTGGATTTCGAGGATGGCCACGTCACCATGAGCTCGGTGATCGGTCTCGCGCTGCAGGGGAAATCGGTGGGCGACGTCGTGCTGCTGCGTCTGCCGAAGATGACGCGCTCGCTCAAGATCGTGGAGCTGCGGACGATCCACGCGGCGCCCAAGGCCTGAGTCAGTCGATCCGGAAGATCCGCTCCACCTCGGCGGCGTAGCGCGCGAGCTCTTCGCGTTCGCGATCCGGCGTCCAGCCCAGCAGCTGCGCCATGACGCGCGCGACCGCCGGTGCGACCGACCGACCGTGATCGGCCGTCTCGAAGGCGAGCGGGATGCGCCGGATCAGCACGTCGGACACGCGCAGCGCCATGCCGTGCGTGACGGCGTCGTGCACCTGCCCCCACACATGCGGCAGGCCCGGCGCGAGCAGCGCCGCGCTCGGCCCGTCGAAGTTCGCGCTGAGATCGCGGTCGCGCAGTTCCTTCTGATCCGTGCGCGCGCGGCGCACGCGGCGCCCGAGCATCTTCTCGGCGCGGTCCACGATCTGCGCGGCCATCAGGCGATTCGTGGTGAGCTTGCCGCCGGTGACCGTGAGCATGCCAGGCGCGGTGAGCGTGATCGCGTGCTCGCGTGACACCGCGGCGGTGGTCTTCGCGGCGCTCGCCACGAGCGGGCGGATGCCGGCCCACGCCGCGACGACGTCGGTGCGCGTGAGCGCCGCGTCGGGCGCGTAGTGGTTCACCGCCTCGAGCAGATATTCGACATCGTCGCGCGTGGCGCGCACTTCATCGAGCGAGCCTTCGTAGTCGGTATCCGTGGTGCCGACGATCGTGAGCTCACGCGCGGGCAGGATGAACATCACGCGGCCGTCGCGCGGGTGCGTAATCGCGATCGCCTGCTCGTTGCCCACGCGGGTGCGTGGAACGGCGATGTGCGCGCCCTTGGTGCCGCGAATGCCCACGACCGCGCGCGGGTCGGCCATGAGTTGCAGCGCGCCCGTCCATGGGCCGGTGGTGTTGACCACGCAGCGCGCCGCCGCGCGCACCACGCGGCCGGTGAAAGCGCACTCGATCTCCGCGCCGGTCACGGCGCCGCCCTCCTTGATGAGCGAGCGCACGCGCGCGTGGTTCATCACGAGCGCACCGTACTCGGCGGCGGCGCGCGCGTTCGCGAGGGTGAGCAGCGCGTCGTCGGTGTGCGCATCGAAGTACGTGCCGCCGCCCGCGAGATCGTCGGTGCGCAGACATGGCTCTAGCGTCTCGATGCCCGAGGCGCTGAACATCTTGTGGCGCCCGATGTTCCGGAACATCGCGAGCGCGTCGTAGAGCGTGAGCGCGGCGCGTAATTTCCACATCGGAACGCGTGCTCCGCGGTACACCGGCCATGTGAAGCGCAGGGGCGTGACGAGGTGCGGGGCGATGCGCAGCAGGATCCGCCGCTCGCGGCTCGCCTCGAACACGAGGTGGAATTCGCCGTGCTCGAGATAGCGGAGCCCGCCGTGCACGAGCCGTGAGCTGCGGCTCGAGGTGCCGCTCGCGAAATCCTCACGCTCCACGAGCGCGACGCGCAGTCCACGCATCGCGGCATCCCGCGCAGTGGCCGCTCCGGTGATCCCGCCGCCCACCACGAGCACATTGAGAACGCCGGTACCTGCCTGATCGAGCGCGGCGGCGCGTGACGCGGCGGAGAACTCGGTGCGATTCACGGGTCGAACGCTATGGGCGCGATGGGGGCGCGGTCAATGCAGCGGGCCTCCGATTGGCAACGCCGGAGCGGGCCATCTAAGTTTCCGATCATGTCCACCTTTGGGAACGGGCGCCGGGTCGCGATCGTTGCGGGGTTGCGTACGCCGTTCGCGCGCGCCGGCACGACACTCCGCATGGTGAGCGCCGAGGACCTCGGCCGCCGCGTGGTATGCGAACTCATCGCGCGCACCGATCTCAGCGGGCGCGAAGTAGACATGCTCGTGTTCGGCACCGTAGTGCCCAACGTGCTCGCGCCGAACATCGCCCGCGAGATCGCACTGAGTCCCAGCCTGCCCAAAGGGATCCAGGCCTACACGGTGAGCCGAGCGTGCGCGAGCGCGAACCAGGCGATCACCGACGCGGCGGACCAGATCGCCCTCGGCCACGCCGACGTCGCGATCGCCGGCGGCGCGGAATCGCTCAGCAGCGTGCCGATCCTCTTCTCGCGTGGATTCTCCGACGTGCTCGTCGCGGCATCCAAGGCGAAATCGCTCGGCGCGCGGATCGGCGCGTTCACGAAGCTGCGCCCCAAGGACTTCATCCCGGTCACGCCGGCGATCGCGGAGCCGACCACCGGCGAGACGATGGGACAGAGCGCCGAGAAGATGGCGAAGCTCAATCACATCCCGCGCGATGAGCAGGACCAGTTCGCGCTGCGCTCGCACCGTCTGGCCGCGGCCGGCACGCAGGACGGCCGCCTCACGGCGGAGATCATGCCGTTCTACGTGCCGCCGAAGTTCGAGAAGTGGGAGACGAGCGACAACGGCATCCGCACCGACACGAGCCTCGAGCAGCTCGCCGCGCTCAAGCCAGTGTTCGACCGGAAGTACGGCAGCGTGACCGCCGGCAACTCGAGCCCTCTCACCGATGGCGCCGCGGCGATCATCCTCATGAGCGAGGAGAAAGCGGACGCGCTCGGATTCAAACCGATCGCGTTCATCAGGAGTTATGCGTACGCGGCGCTCGACCCGGGCGAGCAGCTGCTGCAGGCGCCGGTGCTCGCGGCACCGGTGGCGCTGCAGCGCGCGGGCCTCACGCTGGCCGACATGGACCTGGTAGAGATGCACGAAGCGTTCGCGAGCCAGGTGCTGAGCAACCTGCGCGGCTTCGAGAGCAAGCAGTGGGCCGAGCGCGCCGGTTTCTCGAAGCCGGTAGGGCAGGTGGACCGTTCGAAGCTGAACATCATGGGCGGTTCGATCGCGATCGGGCATCCGTTCGGCGCCACCGGCGCGCGGATCACCATGACACTCGCGAACGAGCTCTGGCGGCGCGGCTCGCAATTCGGATTGCTCACGGTGTGCGCGGCCGGCGGACTCGGCTGCGCGATGGTGCTGGAGAACGCGTCATGAGCCCCGAGAAGATCTTCGCGGGCGGCGCGCTTGGCGTGGAGGTCGAGGATGGCGTCGCGATCATCACCTTCGATCTGCCGGGCGAGAGCGTCAACAAGTTCACGGCCGCGGTGGTCGATGAGTTCTCGTCGGTGCTCGACCGCCTTCAGCGCGACAACGACATCAAGGCGGCGGTGCTGATCTCGGGCAAGCCGGAGAATTTCATCGCGGGCGCCGACATCGACGAGTTCCTCACGATCCGCATGGCGAGCGACGGTGAATCGATGAGCGCCGCGGGTCAGCTGATGATGGACCGCCTCGCGCGCATCCGCACGCCGATCGTGGTCGCGATCCACGGCGCGTGCCTGGGCGGCGGGCTCGAGGCGTCGCTCGCGTGCGCGTACCGGATCTGCACCGACCATCCGAAAACGATACTCGCGTTGCCGGAAGTGCAGCTCGGCCTCATCCCCGGCGCCGGCGGCACGCAGCGTCTGCCGCGCACGGTGGGACTGCGCAACGCACTGGACATGATCCTCACCGGAAAAAACATTCGCCCGAAGAAAGCATTGCAGATGGGGCTCGTGGATGAGATGGTGCACCCCGCGATCCTGCGCGAGATCGCGGTGGACCGCGCAAGGAAACTCGGGGCCGGCTCGATGAAGCGGTCGCGCGGCGCGAAGTCGCCGGGGTTCATGGGATGGGTGCTCGAGAAGAACCCGCTCGGCCGCGCGATTGTGTTCCGTCAAGCGCACGCGAGCGTGATGTCCAAGACGCACGGGAATTTCCCAGCGCCGCTCGCCGCGATCGAGGCCGTGCGCACCGGGCTCACGCACGGCATGCCGCGCGGATTCCACGAGGAAGCGCGCCTCTTCGGGGAGATGTCCGTGACCGCGGCATGCCAGCAGCTGATCTTCCTTTTCTTCGCGACCACTGCGCTCAAGAAGGATCCGGGCACCGACGAACCGGCGGAGTCGCTGCCGGTGTCGAAGCTTGGCGTGCTCGGCGCGGGATTCATGGGCGCGGGGATCGCGAGCGTCGCGGCGATGCAGAAGACCACGGTGCGCCTGAAGGACGCCGCGCTCGACCGCGTCGCAAAGGGGCTCAAGTCGGTGTCCGACGTACTGCGCGAACGGCTCACCAAGAAGCAGATCACGCGCCGCGAGTACGAGGATCAGATGCTGATGGTGGGCGGCACGGTGGACTACTCGGGATTCCAGAGCGTGGACCTCGTGATCGAAGCGGTGTTCGAGGATCTCACGCTCAAGCACAGAGTGCTCAAGGAGACCGAGGCGGTAATGCCTGCGCGCGCGATCTATGCGTCGAACACGAGTACGATCCCGATCGCGAAGATCGCCGAGGCGGCCAAGCGACCGGAGCACGTCCTCGGGATGCATTTCTTCAGTCCCGTGCAGAAGATGCCGCTGCTCGAAGTGATCGTGACGCCGAAAACGACGCCGGTCGCGACGGCCACGGCGGTCGCGTACGGCAAGCGCCTCGGGAAGCACGTGATCGTCGTGAACGACGGTCCGGGGTTCTACACCACGCGCACGCTGTCGGCCTACATGAACGAGGCGGGCTTTCTGCTCGACGAGGGCGCATTGATCGATGCCCTCGATCATGCGATGGTGGACCTTGGATTCCCGGTGGGTCCGATCACGCTGATGGACGAGGTGGGGCTCGACGTGGGCACCAAGGTCGGGCATGTATTGCTCGATGCGTTCGGCGACCGGATGAAGCCGAGCGTATCGCTCGCGCGCGTGGCCGCGGACGGCCGCACGGGGCGGAAGGGTGGCAAGGGATTCTACCGCTATGAGAATGGCCGCAAGCGCGGCGTGGACGAGAGCGTGTACGCGCTGCTCCCCACCGGTGCCAATCGCGTGGAGATGGCGGCCGCGGAGATGCAGCAACGTTGCATGCTCGCGCTTTTGAACGAAGCGGCGCGCTGTCTCGAGGATGGCGTGCTCCGCTCGCCGCGCGATGGCGATGTGGGTGCGGTGTTCGGCATTGGCTTCCCTCCGTTTTTGGGCGGGCCGTTCCGCCACATTGATCACGAGGGCGTCGACAACATTGTGCGACAGCTCGAGATGCTGCATGCGCGCTTCGCGCCGCGCTTCGAGCCCGCGCGGCTCCTCACCGGCATGGCGCACACGCACTCGCGGTTCTATCCCGCCGAGGGCAACCCGCTCGGATGACGGCGACGACGTCGGAGTTCACCGAACTCGCGGCGGCACTCGCAGGGCAGTACGCGCTCGAGCGGGAGATCGGGCGCGGCGGGATGGGCGTGGTGTACCTCGCGCGCGATGAGAAGCTCGCGCGGCACGTCGCGATCAAGACGCTGCCGCGGCACATGCAGGATGCGGCGACGCGCGACCGTTTCCTGCGTGAGGCGCGCACGGCAGCATTGCTCTCGCATTCCGAACATCGTGTCTATCTACCGTGCCGACGAGACAGGCGGCTTCGTGTACTTCGCGATGGCGTATGTGAATGGCGAATCGCTCGCGGAGAAGGTGAAAGCGTACGGACCGCTGAGTGCGCGCGAGGCCGCGAACTATCTGCGCGACGTGGCGCTGGCGCTGGGATACGCGCACGCGCACGGCGTGATCCATCGTGACGTGAAAGCGGAGAACATCCTGCTGGAGCACGGCACCGGCCGCGCGATGGTCACCGATTTCGGGATCGCGCGCGTGGCGGACGCCGCGCCGCTCACGGCCACGGGTCACGTGCTCGGCACCGTGCATTACATGTCGCCCGAGCAGGTGTCCGGGGAGAAGCTGGACGGCCGCACCGATCTCTATGCGCTCGGCGTGGTGGGATTCCTTGCGCTCTCTGGATCGTTCCCGTTCGACAGCGAGACGGCGAGCGCGGTGCTGGTGTCGCACGTGACCAAGCGCGCGCCGTCGCTCAAGTCGGTGGCGCCGCACGTTCCGGCCGCGCTGGCGGCCGTGGTGGACCGGTGCCTGATGCGCGAGCCGATGATGCGCTACCCCACGGGAAGCGATATGGCGCGCGCGATCGAGTCGGTGCTCGCCGATCCGGGGATCGACGCGCCGGCCGCGGCGCCGCGCGTGCTATCCGCTTCCGAGGCGGAGGCGGTGTGGAAGCGCGCATCGGAACTGCAAGCGCTCACGGGGGCGATGGTGCCGCCGACGGTCGCGCCTCCCGCGCCGGCGAAGGGATCGCCGCTCACGACCGGCTACGCGCTCGCGAACGTACGGTCGGCGGCGCTCGAGGCGGGGATCTCGGGGCAGTACGTGTCGCGCGCGCTCGAAGATCTGGGCATCACACCAGCCGCGCCGGAGGCAGGCAGCGCGAGCGCGGTCGTCCCGGTGGAGGCGCACCCATCGCCGTCCGGATTCTGGGCGGGCGCGCCAATGTCACTCATGTACGAAGCGAAGATCCCCGGCGAAGTGGACGCCAATGACTACGACATCGTCATCGAGATCATCCGTCGGCAGCTCGGCGATGTGGGGCAAGTGAACAGCGTGGGGCGTTCGCTCACGTGGGTGTCGACGCACCCGAAACGCAAAGCGATGATCACGATCAGCGTGCGCGGGGGCTTCACGACGATCCGGGCGGAGGAACGGATGGGCCCGCTGGCCGGTGAACTATTCGGCGGGATCGTCGGCGGTTTCGGCGGCGGCTTCGGCGGCGCGTCGATCGGGATCACGATCGGGGCGACGCATTCGTTCCTCGCGACGTTCGCGATCGCGGGCGGGCTGGTGGCGGCGGCGTACGCCACGGCGCGAACATTTTTCGTACGCAAGGTGCGGCAACGGTCGGACGAGCTGAAAGAACTCACGGAGCGGCTCGCGGGGTCGATCGCGGACTCAATGGCGAATAAGCTGAGACGCTAACTACGAACGTTGTTGCTGGTACCACTGAAACAGCGCGTTTAGGCCCTAGTACCACTGAAACAGCGCGTTTAGCAACTGAGCGTATGGTACGGCTCGGCGGAAGTGGGCCCCACTCCCGCCGAGCTGTACCATACGCTCAGTTGCCAGACGCGCCCTTTCAGCGGTACTAAGGCCTACAAGCGCTATTGGGAATACCGATCGCGCAGAATGGCGAGATGATGCCGTTCGTGCCCCGCGATGATGTACGCCAATGCCCGCACGCTGATCGCATGCCCGCTCGCGTTGCCGGTGCGGGCCCACGCGGCGTCATCGAAGCCGCGGAACATCGCGATCGTCGCGGCGCGCGTCGCGGCGAATTCCTCGAGCAGCTCCTGCGTCTCGCGCACGTCGAACTTCCCGACCGGCACATACGCGTTCTCGTCGAAGCCCGCGAGCGCTGTGGCGTCGCCGCGCGCGATGCGCAGCGCGCGGTAGGCGAAGATCCGCTCCGCATCTGCCAAATGGCCGATCACTTCCTTCACGCTCCACTTGCCCGGCGCGTAGCGCGACATCGCCCACGACTCGGGGCGTGACTTGATGTACGCGACCGTATCCGAAAGTTGATGCTCGATATGCCCGCGCACATCGCCGTCGGGTACGAGCGCGATGTACTTGCCGTAATACTCGAAGAATTCGCCAGCGGCGGGGCGGGAAGGAGTCGAGGTAGGCATAGGCTCAATTCCGAAGTGAGGTGGTCAGCGGCTGCCCGGTGCGGGCGCGCGAACGTATGTCGATGAATCCGACGACCGCAGCCCAGAGTTGCCCTGCTTCGCGATGAAGGCGCGCACGTGGGCGGCGCTGTCGCTGAACAGCGCGATCCCCTGGGTAACTGTGAAGTGTATGTCCTTCGGATGCGCCGCTGAATATTTCTGCAACCAGTCGGTGTCGACCGAGTACAGGGTGATCCGGTCGCGGCCCAGCCGGACGAACACGATGCCGTGAACCGAAAGGGCGAAGGCGGCTACGTGATCCGTATAGATGTCGGCGACGGTGAGCCCGGCGATACGCATCAGATGGACGTCGTGCTGCTGCTCTTCGCCGTTATCGCCGAGAGTCGTCACGCGATACGCTGAGTCGCGGGGGTTGCCGAGCTTGACCACCATGGAGTCGGTGTGCGTCGAGTCACGCATTCTGATCCAATTCCCAACGATCGACGTATCCATGACCGCGTCGGCGTGCACATACAGCGGCTCCATGGATCCGGCGCAATAGGCGTCGCTGGCGGGCAAAAGAAAAAGCGCGAGCGCCAAGTATCGCATGTTAGGTCTCCGGGACGAGTCCGGGGGGCGGAAACTCAGCCCGCCGCTGGCCGCGCACCACTCCCTTGAATAGACTTTCACCCTCCTTCAGCCGCAAGCCGACGCCTCGATGCGACTCCGCTCTCTAATTCTGATCGCCCTCGCCCTCCCGCTTGGCGCGCAGCAGGCCGCCGCGCCCGATCTCTCGATCGCGGGGATCTTTGGAGGCAATGATTTCAACGGTGCGACGATGCCGGACATCCACTGGCTCGCCGACGGTACCGCGTGGGTGACGACGCGCGCGAACCCTGCCGGCGGATCGGACATCGTGCGCGTCGACGCCGCGACCGGCGCTGCGACGGTGCTCGCCGAGGCCTCGCTGCTCGTGGACTCCGCGGGACAACGCCTCGCGGTCGAGGGCGTCACGTTCTCCGACGACGCATCCAAGGCGCTCATCTACCACAACAGTGCGCGCGTGTGGCGCCTCAACACGAAGGGCTACTATCACGTGCTCGACTTCGCGAGCAAGAAGCTCACGCCACTCTCCTCGAAGCCCGGCTACCAGATGTTCGCCAAGTTCTCCCCCGACGGAAAAGACGCCGCTTTCGTGCGCGGCAACAATCTCTTCGTCGTCACGCTCGCGACTGGCGCCGAGCGTGCGCTCACGAGCGATGGATCGAACACGATCATCAATGGCACGAGCGACTGGGTGTACGAGGAAGAACTCGGGCTGCGCGATGGATTCCGCTGGAGCCCCGACAGCAAGCGCATCGCGTTCTACCGGTTCGATGTGAGTCCTGTGCCCCAGTACCCGCTCCTCGACGATCGCGAGGTGCATGCGAGAGTATTCCCGGTCCGCTACCCGCAGCCCGGCGACTCCAACTCCATCGTAAAGGCCGGTGTCGTGGACGTCGGGAACGCGCACACGGTATGGATGCAGACCGAGAACGAAGCCGGGTATCTCGCGACGGTCGAATGGGTAGGCAACGATTCGCTGTCCGTGCAGCGCATGTCCCGCTGGCAGAATCGCATCGATCTCCTCATCGTGAGTGCGACGACCGGCCTTCCACGGCGCGTGCTCATCGAGACGGACTCGGCATGGGTGGAGCTCGACCGAAGCGCGCCGCACTGGCTCGCGGGCGGCAAGATGTTCCTCTGGCCGAGCGAGCGGAGCGGTTGGCGTCGCTACTATCTCTACATGCGCGACGGCACGCCGGTGCGCGCCATCACGCCCGACGGATCGGATGCCGAGTCGGTGTCCGGCATCTCCGCGAAGACCGGCGAGATGTTCATCACGGAAGCCGCGCCGAACGCGATGGAGCGGCAGGTGTTCAGCTACGCGCTCACGAGGAAGCCCGAGCGCGTTCGCATCACCGCGGAGCCCGGCACGCACACGGTAAGCATCTCGCCGAACGGTCGCTGGTTCGTCGATACCCACTCCGCCGCCGGCCTGCCGCCCGCGGCGACGCTGCGCGAACTCCCGTCGCTCGCGGCGAAGCGCGTGCTCGAGAGCAACGCCGCTCTCCGCGCCAATCTCGCGCGGCAGACCAAGCCGCAGTCGTTCTTCCAGATCGCGATGCCCGACGGCGTGAAGCTCAACGCCTTCCGCATCGTGGCACCCGACTTCGACAGCACGAAGCCGCATCCGGTGCTCATGTACGTCTACGGCGGCCCCAATTCGCAAACCGTGGTGAACGCCTTCGGCGGAAAGCGCGAGCTTTGGCACCAATATCTCGCGCGCAAAGGCTACGTCGTGATCAGCGTCGACAATCGTGGCACCGGCGCTCGCGGCTCGGCGTTCCGCCACAGCATGTACCTGAAGATCGGCCAGCAGGAGTCGCTCGATCAGATAGACGCGGCCAAGTGGATCGCGAAGCAGCCGTGGGCGGATTCAGCGCGCATCGCCATGTGGGGATGGAGCGGCGGCGGCTTCCTCACGGCGATCACCACGAGCCGCGGCGGCAGCGTGTTCAGGAGCGGCATCGCGGTGGCGCCGGTCATCGACTTCCGGCTGTACGATGATATTTGGACGGAGCGATACATGCGCACGCCCGCGGCGAATCCTGACGGCTACAAGAACAGTTCCGTCCTCACGTACACGAGCGGGCTTTCTGCCCGCTTGCTCATCGTGACCGGCACTGGGGACGACAACGTGCATCCGCAGAACACGCTCTGGATGGTGAACGCCCTCGAAGCGCAGGGCACGCAATTCGAACTGATGATGTATCCTGGACGCACGCATTCGATATCGGGAGGCAATACACAAGTGCATCTTTTCACTATGATGACGGACTTCCTCGATCGCACGCTGGTGGCCAAGTGAAGCGCGCGCTCGTTCTCGCAGGCGCTGCGTTGATCGCGGCTTGCGGCGCACCGGCTGCGCCCGGCGCTAAGCCCGCGCCCGCCGGATCGCCGCGCACGCGCGCCGAGGCCACGAATTATCTCGAGACATCGCACTATTCAGATGTGATCGCGTTCCTCGACACGCTCCAGAAACAGGGCGTGCCGATGTATCGCACCACGATCGGCATGAGCACCGGCGGACTCGCGATCCCGATGGTCGTCCTCTCCCGGCCGCTCGTGAACTCGCCAGCCGAAGCGAAAGCACTCGGCCGCCCCATCGTGTACGTGCAGGCGAACATCCACGCCGGCGAGGTGGAAGGGAAAGAGGCGCTGCTCGCGCTGATCCGCGACATCGAGAGAGACGGGAACAAGAACGTCCTCGACTCCATCGTGCTGCTCGCGGTCCCCATCTACAACGCCGACGGCAATGAGAAGTGGGCGCCGCAATCGGTGAATCGCACGGAACAGAACGGACCGGAAACGGTGGGCCAGCGGCCGAACGGGCAGGGACTCGATCTCAATCGCGACTACGTGAAGGGGGAGACGCCCGAGACACGCGCCTCGCTCGCGGTGCTCAACGCGTGGGATCCAGATGTGTTCGTGGACCTCCACACGACCGACGGCTCCTTCCATGGCTACGCCGTCACGTACGCGCCGTCGCTCAATCCCGCCGCGACCTTTGGCGGCCCGTACGCGCGTGACTCCATGCTGCCGGCCATCAAGAAGAACTTGAGCGCGATGAACGTCGCGACCTTCGACTACGGCAACTTCTCGCTCGACTACGGCACCGACGTGAACGCCGACACGATCAAGCAGGGTTGGTACACCTACGATTCGCGCCCGCGCTTCGGCACGAACTACGTGGGCCTGCGCGGCCGCGTCGCGATCCTGGTGGAAGGTTACTCGCACGATCCGTTCGAACGTCGCGTCGCCACGATGTACGCGTTCGTGCAACAGATCCTCTCGTACGCAGCGGCGCACGGCAAGACGCTCACCGCACTCTCCAAGCGCGCCGATTCCGCCGTCGTCGCCTGGGGCGCATCACCGGGCACGGCGCCCGCACTCGCATTGCGCTCTTCGCTCTCGCGGTCGCCGCTCGAAGAGGTCGTGGTCGCCGAAGACCTCGTGAAGACAGGCGACTCATCGCTTACGCAGCCCGGCGTCCCGCGGGGGCTCAAACGCACCGGCCATTTCCGCTCGCAGATGATGCCGGTGTACATCGCCTTCGAGGCCACGCTCACGAAGAAGATGCCGTACGCATACGCCATTCCGGTGGGCGACAGCGCGATGACGCGCGTGCTCAAGATGCACGGCGTGCGCCTCGAGCCGCTCGCCGCCGCGTGGTCCGGCACGGTGCAGCGCTACGTGATCGACAGCGTCCATCACGCCGAGCGTCCCTTCCAGGGGCATCACGAAACAACCGTCTTCGGCAAGTGGCGCGACACGGTCACCACACTCCCCGCCGGCAGCATGATCGTGAAGAGCGCGCAGCCGCTTGGCGTGGTCGCGTTCTACTTGCTCGAGCCGGAGAGCGACGACGGACTCGTCACGTGGAATTTCTTCGACGCGGCCATTGCCCCGGGGTTCACCTTCCCGGTGTGGCGCATTCCGGGTGCGAGCGGCGGATTGAACGATGCGCGGTAGCCGTCTAGCTTCCGTCAGCTTCGCGCCCATTCCCGCCACCGACACACGTTGAATGCTGCGTTCCACGTTCCTCTATCTGTCCAATCAGCCCACGATCTTCCGTTTCGTTCGGAACAACGGGCTCGCCAAGAAATTCGCGAACCGCTTCGTTGCCGGTGAGACGCTCGACACCGCCATCGAGGCGGTTCGCGCGTTGAACGCCAAGAAGATCACAGCCTCGCTCGACCTGCTCGGCGAGAGCGTGACCAACGAGGCCGAGGCGCGCGCCGCGAGCGCGCAGTATCTCGAGATGCTCGACCGCATCAATAAGGAGAAGCTCGATGCGAACGTGAGCGTGAAGCTCACGCAAATGGGGCTCGACATCTCGGAGGCACTGTGCGTGGAGATCATGCGCGGCATCCTCACGCGCGCCAAGCAGTACGGCACGTTCGTGCGGCTCGACATGGAGGGGAGTGACTACACCGAGCGCACGCTCAAGATGTTCGAGGAGAAACTGTACCCGGGATTCCAGGCCGAGGTTGGGATCGTGCTGCAGAGCTATCTCTTCCGCACCGAGGCCGACGTGAAACGCGCGATCACGCTCGGCGCGCGGGTGCGCATCTGCAAGGGCGCATACCAGGAGCCTGCCACCGTCGCCTATCCGCTGAAGGCCGATGTGGATGCGAACTACGTACGCTGCATGCAGTCACTCATGAAAGAGGGGAATTATCCCGGTCTTGCGACGCACGACGAGACGATCATCGAAGAGGCGAAGCGGTATGCGAAGGAGCAGCATATCGGCCCGGACCGCTACGAGTTCCAGATGCTCTATGGCGTGCGGCGCGATCTGCAGGAGGAGAACGTGCGCCAGGGGTATCGCATGCGCGTCTACGTTCCCTTCGGGACGCAGTGGTATCCGTATCTCATGCGCCGGCTGGCGGAGCGTCCCGCGAATCTCGCGTTCATCATGGGCAGCGTGATGCGCGAAGCGCTCGGCCGGAGGAAGAAATAGCGCGTGGGTCGTCATCTACCGCCGGACCATTCGAAGGGCGACGACAGCACGATCGGCGGCTGGATGGCGGTGCACGACCGCCCCGCGGGATTCGAAGGGAGCGACGGTCTCAGTTACACCGTGGAGATCGACGTGGACGAGACGGAGGATCCGCGCGCGAGTTACGCCGCGTACTTCGTGTTCGTGCGCTGGAGCCGCGGCGAGCCGCGGGTGACCGGACATCGCGAAACAGATTACCTGGCGCGAGGCCGCACCGAGGCCGAGGCGCGCGCGAAGGTGGGCGCGCTCAAGATCGACGAGGCGAAGCGGCTGCTCGATCAGGCGATCGCTGACCGCGGGCCCGCGAATGACATCCCGTATTGGGACATCGCACCTGAGGGCGAGAAGTGACCGAGGTCGCGGGCCGCGTGCTGAGCGGCACCGGCGGTGTGTGGCAGGTGCGCGATACGGCGGGCGTAGTGCATGAGGCGAGCATGCGCGGGCGGCTCAAGGAAGGCGACGGACTGAAGTTGTCCGTGGGCGACGAGGTGATGCTCGACCTCGCGAGTTCGCCGGCGATCTCGGAGATCAAGCCGCGGCACTCGGCGCTCACGCGCCGCGCGCCGGGCAACCGGTACCAGTCGCGCGTGGTAGTCGCGAACGTCGATCAGGTGGTGGTGGTGTTCGCCGTGGTGAAGCCCGAGCCGCACCGTCGGATGCTCGACCGGTTCCTGGTGATCGCTGAGTCGAACGGGATTCCCGCGCGGATCGTGATCAACAAGGTGGATCTCGATCCGCGGGCGGACGAGCAGTTCGCGGATTACGAGCGGGCAGGGTATCCCGTGCACTACACGAGCGTGAAGAAACGACTCGGCCTCGAGGAGCTCGGCGCTGTGCTCGCCGGGCGAGTCTCAGCGCTCACGGGACCGTCGGGAGTGGGGAAGTCATCGCTGATGAACGCGATCTATCCCGGATTGAACCTTCGAGTTGGCGAGATCAGCGAATCCGTGAACAAGGGCCGCCATACTACGGTAGGCGCGCTCATGCATCCTCTGCCCGACGGCGGGTATGTGGTGGACACTCCGGGACTTCGCGAAGTTGGGATCTGGGGCGTGGACGCGACGAGTCTCGCGGAGTGCTTTCCCGAATTCCGGCCAGCATTGGGGAAGTGCAAGTTCAACGACTGCCGGCACATCAACGAGCCGGGGTGCGCGCTCAAGGCGCTCGTGGCGAGCGGCGGCGTGAGCGCGGAGCGGTACGACAGTTTCTTGAGGCTTCTTGAGGAGATAGCGGTCTAGTATAGTAGCGAATGCGCTCGACTCGCCGATTCGTTTTCGCGCTGATCATTCTCGCCGCCTGCATCGGCCACGGTGCCGGCGGCCGGAAGCAGCGCGCGGCCGTGCATGATTCGATCGCCGCGCCACGGCAGCCGGCCGCGCCCGCGAAGACCACGCCCGTGCGGACCGCCGGTCTCGTGACCGCGGTCTTCGAAGACGAGATCGCGCGTCCGCCGCACCCGCCCGCGCGCACGGCCGGTGGCGAGCCTGACGCGAACATCCCGCAGTCGACCGACCGCATTGCCTCGAGTCTGCGCGCCCAGCTCTCCGAGCGCGGCGGCATCGAATGGAGTCCTTCGCGTCCGCTCACGTGGAATGATTTCCAGGCGCCGCCGCAGCCATTGGGGCGCGAGGCCGCGCTGTCGGAGGTCGGGCAGATCTCCGGCTCCGGTTGCGATGGAAACCTGTTCCAGTACGGCGTGATCGCCGCGTTCATCCCGCGCGAGTCGTGGGTGCGGCCGGAAGTCGTCGGCAACCAGATGCAGAGTGCCGTCGCGCTCGCGCACGAGCAGGTGCATTTCAACATTTCCGAGATCATCTCGCGCGAGCTGCGCCGCACCTACATGATGGTGGATCACCCGTGCAAGATGACCGACGCCCAGCGCGACGCACTCGGCGCCGCGGCGTTCGATGAGGAGCGGGTGACGCAGCAGAAGTACGACGATGAGACCATGCACGGACTGAACGCCGAGGCGCAGCAGAAATGGGCGGCGTGGTCGGTGCAGATGCTCGGGTCGCTCGCGGCGTACGCGGCGCCGTTCGGGAGCCGGCCGAATTGATCAGCATCGCTTGCGCTGTGCGAGGACCATTGCGGCAGGCGTCCGACGGCAACATGCTGCGTCGTACGGGTATAAGTCTGACCTCCCTCTCGAGGCGCGCATGCGACTCTCTCTTGTTGCCGTCCTAACCGCCGTCGTCCCCGTCGTGATGGCTTGCAGCACACCCACTGAGAACCCGACTGCGTCGACGCGCGTCGATGGATCATGGGTCGACCCTAACGAGTTCAACCCGTCGGGCTACTGCTTCCACTTCCAGCTCCACGTGGAGGGGACAGTGGTCACCGGAAGCGGCCTATTCTGCGACATAGGGCGAGCGGCTGAGAGCCTCTCGGTGAGCGGCGTCGTCGATGGTGATAGAGTGTCACTGACCTTCACGGGCGACCACGGAACCATCGCGATATGGCATGGCACTAACTTGATCACCGTGAGATTGGCCGGCGACTTGACATGGGTGCTCATGCGCGGCCAGCCGACCAATTGGCCGGCCTCCGGCTGGGACTTCGAGCGAAACTAGCGCGCGTCCGGCCGCTCCATTCCGCGGCCATCGCCGGGCGCATCGAAGCGCCAGGGTAACGAGTGACGCGGGTATGGCGCTCCAGCTCCGGCAGTCGCCGTGTGCAAGTCCCGCGATGACCGGCGTCCCCTTGCCAGCGCGGTGTGCATCTCGCCACCGCGAACACCAGGCAAGATGCCGGAGGCTCCCATGCGCCGCTTGTACTCGCTCGCCCTCGTCCCGATGGTCGGACTCCTCGCATTCCCCGCGGCCGATGTCGTAAAGGTCGCGTCGAAGCCGCGACACGATCCGAACGCCGCGATCATCGAAGGGAATGTCCAGTCCGAAGCCGGAGCGCCGCTCAATAGCGTGAACGTGTTCCTCGAGGGAAAGAACCTCGGCACGATGACGAGTTCCGAGGGTTGGTACCGCATTACGGTGCCCGCCGCGAAAATCACCGCCGACTCCGTCACGCTCTCGGCTCGGTTGATCGGCTTCAAGCCTATCTCGCGGAAGATCCTGCTCCACGCCGGCGAGAAGCGGACGGAGAACTTCACGCTCAAGACGAATCCGCTGCGACTCAGCGAGGTAGTGGTCACCGGCGAGGGTACGACTCCGACAAGCGGGAAGCTCGGCATGTCGATCAACGAGCAGAGCGCCGGCTCCCCGGGGTCCTCGACGAGCATGCAGATGAGCGCCGTCGCGCCGATGTCGATGCCCGCGATGAAATCCGCCTACGCACCCTCCAACGGGATCGAAGACAAACTCGAGGACGCCGACGAAGTCGTCGTCATGGAACGCGCCCAGTCGACGAGCGATGTGAAGACCAAGCGCGGCGACGGTCCGAACCGCACGGTCCAACACGCGGCGCAGGACGTCGGCCCAGTCACGCAAGGTACCCTTCGCGCGCGCGGCCCCGACGGCGAGATCGCGGGCGAATTCCCGCTCAAGCACACGGACGTCAACGCGGATATCTCCGGCTACCTCGCGCGCACGACGGTCACGCAGCAGTACACGAACCCGTTCAATGAAGTGATCGAAGCGGTCTATGTCTTCCCGCTCCCGTCGATGGCGGCGGTGAACGACTTCATGATGGAAGTCGGCGGCCGCAAGATCATCGGCATCGTGCGCCCGCGCGGCGAAGCCGAGCGTATCTATCGTGAGGCGATCGCGCGCGGTCAGACGGCGAGCCTCCTCACGCAGGAGCGCCCGAACATCTTCACGCAGAGCGTGGCGAACATCGAGCCGGGCGGGCACGTGGACATCAAGATCACGTACTTCGAGCGCCTGCCGTACCAGCACGGTGAGTATGAGTGGGTGATGCCGATGGTCGTCGGGCCGCGTTACATCCCCGGCGGCGCCACCGGTCCCGGTCTACTCGCCGGCAATCCGCCGCATCCCGTCAATCCCGATGGCGGCGGCTGGAGTCCCAACACGAACGTCGTGCCCGACGCGAGCCACATCACGCCGCCGGTCCTCAAGCCCGGCCAGCGCAGCGGCCACGACATTGGCCTCACGGTCACGCTCGACGCCGGCCTCCCGATCACGAAGCTCAACGTGCCCGCGCATCACGTGGAGATCTCGCGCCCGAGCTCGGACAAGCGCGTGATCCATCTCGCCGCCGGCGATTCGATCCCGAACCGCGACTTCGTTCTCCGCTGGAGCGTGGCCGGCGACGAGACGCAGTTCGGCGTCATCACGAACCGCGAGAGCGAGAATGGCCCCGGATTCCTCACGCTGCAGATGCAGCCGCCCGCCGAGCCGACGGACGAGCAGGTCACGCCGCGCGAGATCACGTTCATCATGGACGTGAGCGGCAGCATGATGGGGATTCCGATCGAAATGTCGAAGCAGGTCGTGATCCGTTCCCTCGACAAGCTGCGCCCGGATGACCGTTTCAACATCGTCTATTTCTCCGGCAACAATGCGCAGCTCTGGGAACGCGCCCAACTCGGCAGCTACGAGAACATCCGGGCGGCCAAGGCGTTCCTCGAGAATCTGAACGCCGGCGGCGGCACCGAGATGCTCGCCGGTCTCGAGCGCGCGCTGCACGCGCACCATGACGCGCGCTACCTGCAGATGTACGTCTTCATGACCGATGGCTACGTGGGCGACGAGCCGCGCATCCTCGCGACGATCAAGAAGGAGCGGGGCGACGCGCGTTTCTTCGGCTTCGGGATCGGCTCGAGTGTGAACCGCTATCTCATTGACGGCATCGGCCAGGAAGGCGGCGGCGAGAGCTTCGCGCTCATCCCGCGCGACAGTGCGTACGCGGATCGCGGCGTGAGCATGCTGTTCGAGGCGATCGATTCACCGGTGCTCGTGGATGTCGCGGTCGACTGGAACGGCCTGCCGGTGGAAGAAATGTATCCGTCCAAGCTGCCCGATCTGTTCGGCGGGCAGACCATCAATCTGATCGCGAAGTACACGAGTCCGGCGAAGGGCACGTTCTATGTGACCGGACGCGTCGGCAGCCGGCGCGTGCGGTACCCGGTGCGCGTGACGCTGCCGGAGCGCGAGAGTGAGCACGGCGCGCTGGCGCCGGTGTGGGCGCGCGCGAAGATCGCCGATCTTTCGAGCCAGCAGCTGGCCGCGGACTCCGCGGACCGCGGAGGTTACGAGCGCGCGATCACCGACCTCGCGGTGCAGTACCATCTCGTGTCGCAGTACACGGCATTCGTGGCGGTGGATGAATCGCGCATCGTGGGCGACGGTCACCTGCGCCGCATCCTGCAGCCGGTGGAGCTGCCCGAAGGCGTGAGCTACCAGGGCATCTTCGGCGAGCCGTGCGTGGGAGTGCCGCTTCGGATCGGCGCGTGGGGGATCGACGTGCAAGGCACGCAGAGCGGAGCGATCAGAGTGGGTACGGTGGACGACGCGAGCGCCGCGGCGGCAGCGGGACTCAAGCGGGGCGCGGCGATCAAGACGGTGAACGGCGTGAAGATCACGGACGTGGCACAGCTGGAGCAAGTGCTGATGCAATCGGGGAAGACGGTGACGGTCGAGATGGAAACCGGAGTGAAAGTCACGCTCAAGGCACCCTAACGACCAAGGGCGTGAGTCGTAACCCGAACGCCGTGAGTACCGAGTCGTGCGTCGTACTTACTGGACTGCGTAATTGGTAACCCGAACGCCGAGAGTCGAACCCCGAACGCCGTGAGTCGTGCGTGCACTCACGGCGTTCGGGGTACGATGTCACGGCGTCACGGGTCACGACTCACGCCGTGCGTGGTCCACGACGCACGACTCGGTACTCACGGCGTTCGGGGTACGAGTCACGGCGTTCAGGTCGCGACTCACGCCGTTCAGAACTGCTCCAGCTTCGCCCTGCGTAACGCGGAGTGTATCCCCCACAAACGCCCAAACAAACCCTTTCATGTACTTCTGCGCCACATACTGCACTCCCAGCGGCGACACCGCATGGATCTCCAGCACGAACTTGTCCGCGTACCGGTAATCGCCCCGGTACACCTGCGCGCGCGCGAGTTGGCCGGCTTGGTCGGCGTTGGTCTCGTTCTTCAGGAAATATTCGGTGATGAACTGCTCCTCGATCAGATTGAGCTGCTCGGGGTCCAGGCGGCCGCGCTTCAGCGCTTCGGTCTCGCGCCGCATGATCTCCAGCGTCGAGTCGGCGAACGCGGTGGTCACGTACAATCCGCCGGTCGTGATCGCGCGCTCCTCGAATGGCGCGTCCACGTCGTACGTCAGGTTCCGCCGCGAGCGCACTTCGGTGAACAACCGTCCCGCGATCACCGCGGTCGCGATGCGCAGCGCGGTCGCGTCCGAGCTCGAAGCCGGCGGACCGATGTAGTAGCCGAGCAGGTAGTTCGTCGGCAGCCGCTTCTGCACCATCACCGCCGGCCCGCCCACGCCCGGCGTCGCGACCGGCGGCACCCACTTGTACGCGCCGCGCGGCAGTTTGCCGAACGTCGCCGCGACCATCTTCGCGAGATGATCGCGCTCGATGTTCCCCACTACCACGAGCAGCATGCGCGACGTGATGATCTTGGTCGCGCGCCAGTCCGCGAGTTGCGCGGCCGTGAAGGACGACACCGATTTCTCGCTCCCACCCACCGGCATCGAGTACGGCATCCCCACGAATCGCGCGCTGTCGGCCAGCACGTGCACCAGGCCATCGGCATTATCGTCGCGCTGCCGCAGCGCCGAGAGGATCTGGTCGCGCACGAACTCGATGTCCGGCGCGTCGAGCGTGCCCGCCGTGAGCCTATCCGCCCAGATCGCCCACGTGCTGTCGAACGTCGAGCGCACGCCGCGGAATCCGAACAGCGTCCAATCGTCACTCGGCGCCACCACGATCGTGCTGCCCAGCGCGGCGATCTTCGTGCGCATCGCATCCTGCGAATAATTCTTGCTGCCGCGCTCCGACACCCAGAGCAGGAACGGCTCGATGCCGGCGTTCGCCTGCGTCACCATCTGGCCGCCGCCGAGCAAGTAGAGATTGGCGGCCACGACATCGTTGGCGGGATTGCGCCGCAGGATCACGTGCACGCCGCCGGTATCGAACGCGACGGTACTCGTGTCGAAGCGTGCGCCGGCGCGCGGCGCCGGGGTCTGCTGCGCAGCGAGCGGGCCCGCGGACGCGAACGCGGTCGCGGCGAGGAGAACGAGGCGGCGCATCACTTGGGGCTCCGCGGGTTGGTCGAAGAGGTGGTGAGACTGTCGCCGAGGACGTCGGCGGCGGTGAGTCCGATCGATCGGCGTGCGTCGGGAGCGATGAGCACGCCTACGACGTGCGGCTTGCCGACGATGTACTTCTTCGCGTACGCGCGCATGTCCGCGATGTTCTGCCGCGCCATGTTGTCCACGTAGCCCATGTAGTAGTCGAGGCTCGCGACGCTCCACCAGAATCCGAGCTCGTGCGCGAAACCGCTCGCGCGCTCGAGTCCCATCGCGGTGCCCACGGCGCGCTGCTGTTTCTGCGGCTCGAGCTCCGGTTCGGACAAATAGCCGGGCTGGTCGAACTTCGCGATCTCCTGATAGAGCGCCGCGACCGCCGCTTTCAGTTTATCCGGCGACGTCTCGCCGCTGATCGTGATCGGCCCGACATGATTGAGCGTGTAGTAGTTCACCACCACTTCGCTCCAGAGTCCGCTGTCCACGAGGCGTTTTTGGAAGGTCGAACCATCCTGGTTCAGCAGGCCGCTGAAGACGTCGGCCGCATACGTGGATTCCGGGTCCTTCTGCACGCTCGGCCCGCGCCACTGCACGAGGAAGGCCACGGTGTTCACCGGCTCCTCGACGATCACCGCGGCGCTCTTGGTGAGCGGCGGGAAATCGGGGACCGGATACTTCACGTTGGGGTCGTCGCCTTTCGGCAGCTTGCCGAAGATCGCGTCAGCCATGCGGAACGACGTCTCGGGGTCCACATCGCCGGCGATGATCAGCGCGGCGTTGTTCGGGATGTAATAGCGCTTCTGGATCTCGAACATCTTCTCCGGCGTGACGGTCGCGATCACGCTGCGCTCGCCAATGGTGTTCTTGCGCGAGACCTCCGATCCCCACATCACGCTGTCCATCTTCTGCGTGAGCTGGAAGAACGGACTGGATTCCTGGCGGTCGTATTCGCCGAGCACCACTTGACGTTCGCGCTCGAGTTCGTCCTTCCGGAACTTCGGCGCGCGGAAGGCGGCCTCAAGGAATTCCATGGCGCCCTGCAGCGAGTCGGCGGGCACGGTGAGGTAATAGTTCACGACCTCTTCGCGCGTGCTGGCGTTGTAGATGGCGCCGAGTTCGCTCCCGCGCGCGACGAACTGATCGGGCTGCGGGTAGTCGTCGTTGCTCTTGAAGAACATGTGCTCGTACATGTGCGCGAGGCCGGCGTACTCCGGCGTCTGCGTGAAGGCGCCGTTCTTCACGACGAGCTCCACCGTGGCGAGCGGCACGCCGTGGTTCTCGATGACGATCACCTCGAGCCCATTAGCGAGCAGCTTGCGCTGGATGATCCGCTCGAGTTCTTCGCGCTGCGTCGGCTGCTTGACGACCGGCGCGGCGGGCGCCGCGGCGGGCGTCTTCGCCTTCGGTTTCGCCTGCGCGCCGACGAAGCTCGGCGCGACGATCAGCGCCGCGAGTAAGATCCTGGTTGTTCGAGTCATGGATTCAAAGTTAGCGCGTGGGGGCGAGCAAGACGAACTTAGAGTTTTACACCAAAGCAGTCATCCTGTTAATCAAGTTCTTATCTTGCAATCCCGTCAAA
Organism: uncultured Gemmatimonadaceae bacterium; assembly: GCA_963716745.1. Lineage (GTDB taxonomy): Bacteria > Gemmatimonadota > Gemmatimonadetes > Gemmatimonadales > Gemmatimonadaceae > DATKOH01. The sequence goes on along the minus strand of OY970320.1, from coordinate 1,731,508 downwards.
GCAGTTAGTTGTCGTTAGCCGTAACTGCTTTGACAGGATGACAGGATAAGAACGGGATTTACATGATGACTGCCTTTGTGAACAACAACGGCCGAGGCATCTCGATCGTTAGAAGGGTATAATCTAAGTCGTCGGCCGCCGGGAACTCTCCACCGGCCGAAGCACTTTCTCGCAAGTACGGAGAAATCGTGTCGGATAGTCCCGAGACCAAGCTCGAGCAGGACGCGCGATTCGAGCGCGAGGCGCTACCGTGGATGGACGACGTCTACCGGTTCGCGCGCTCGATGACGCACGATGAGGCCGACGCCGACGATCTCGTGCAGGAGACCTACCTGCGCGCGTACCGCGCCTGGCACACGTTCGAGCCGGGCAGCGACTGCCGGCGCTGGCTATTCACGATCTGCCGGAACGTTTTCCTGCGCACACGCGAACGCGAAGCGCGGCAGGTGGACACCGGCGGCGATGATGCGGTGCTCGAGACGATGGCCGCGGTGCGCGAAGCGTCCCCGTTCGCGATGTCGAACGCCGACGCGATCTTCTCGCGGCTCGACCTCGTGCCGGCGATCCGGAAGGCGCTGGAGGAATTGCCGGAGGTCTTCCGGACGGCGGTCGTTCTAGTCGACGTGGAAGGACAGAGCTACGACGAAGCGGCGGGGGTGCTCGGCGTGCCGATCGGCACAGTACGGTCGCGATTGTTCCGCGGCCGCAGGATCCTGCAGCAATCGCTCATCGAGTTCGCGCGCGATGCCGGATTCGTAAGCGCGGCGGCGAAGGAATCGCCCCGGGAGGGTGACGCACATGGATTGTGAGAAGAATATCCAGCAGCTGTGGGACTACCTCGACGGCGAGCTCACCGAAGATCGCATGACCGAGATCCGCGGCCATCTCCGATCGTGCCGCGGGTGCTTCCCGCATTTCGACTTCGAGAAGGAATTCCTCGAGGCGATCGCGAAGAGCAGAGTGGAGCACACGGCGCCGGAGGATCTCAGGCGAAAGGTCATGGCGAAGCTGCGGCTCGCGGGAATGGCGTGAGAGAGTAGGGCCGGGTCCTACTCGCCGTTGAGCTTTAGGATCGTCTCCACCTTGATCGCCGGATCCAGCGACGCGCCCACGGAGCAATACTTGAATACGGCGAGCTCGATCGCCCGCTCCGCGTGATGGCGCTCGATGCCTTTGCCGTCGATGGTGAACTTCATCAGCACGTGCACGAGCCGCCGCGGCGTGCTCTCGGCGCGCGTGCCGAACGACTCCACTTCGAGCTTCTCGAGCGGCGTGCGCCGCTTCGCGAGGATCTCCACCACATTCGTCGCGGCGCACGTCGCGAACGCGGCCAGCAGCGTCTCCACCGGACCGGACGCGGCCTTGCCGTGCGAGTCGATCAGCATGGGCGGCACGCCGGGTTTGCCCGACTTGAACTCCTGGTCCTTCGACCACACGGTGTGCACCACCTGCGGCGTGTGGACCTTGAATTCGGCGGTGTGCGCCGCCTTGTGGGCATTGGTGAACTCGTTCACCGCTCCACCGGGAGCCGAACGCCGTTGCCCCACTCGGTCCAACTGCCGTCGTAATTGCGCACTTTGTTGTAGCCGAGGAGATACGTGAGCACGAACCATGTATGCGACGATCGCTCGCCGATCCGGCAGTACGCGATCACGTCGTCGCCGGACTTGAGGCCGACCTCGGTCTCGTAGATCTGGCGCAATTCGGATGCGCTCTTGAAGGTGCCGTCGGCGTTCGCGGCGCGCGCCCACGGCACGCTCTTCGCGCCGGGGATGTGGCCGCCGCGCAGCACGCCCTCCTGCGGATACTCGGGCATGTGCGTCTTCTTGCCGGTGAACTCATCGGGCGAGCGCACGTCGATGAGCTTCTTGCCCGCCTTCGCGTGCGCCAGCACCTCGTCGCGGAACGCGCGGATGCGTGCGTCGTCTCGCGGCGGCGCTTTGTAATTCGTGGCCGGATACTTGGGCACATCCGTGACGAAGGGACGGCCCTCTTGCTCCCACTTCACGCGGCCGCCGTCGAGAACTTTTCCGTTCTTGAAGCCGAACAGCTCGAATACCCAGAGCGCGTAGCACGCCCACCAATTGTTCTTGTCGCCGTAGAACACCACGGGGGTGGTCTCGTCGATACCCTTCGCGCGCAGCAGCTTCTCGAAATGCTCGCGATCGACGTAGTCGCGCACGAGATCGTCGTTGAGATCGGCGTGCCAGTCCACCTTCTGCGCGCCCGCGATGTGCCCGGTGTCGTAGAGCAGCACGTCCTCATCGCTCTCGATGATGCGCAGCTTCGGGTCGCTGAGATGCGCCGCGAGCCACTCGGTGGACACGAGCATGTCGGGGCGGGAATAGCCTTTCGCGGCGATAGGATCGGGTGCCATGCGAGACTCCGGGTGCAGGTTCCTACAGGCTCAATCTAACCGCACTGCCGAGTGCCGAGGGTGGGTCATCCGAATGCGCGTACCATTCGCGACGGGTCTCTCAACCTCGAGCAGGATGACCTCGGTCGCCTGCGGCATCGCACCGAGCACGAGCACCTCCGAATCGAACGTCGCGATGCGGCGCACGGGGAAATTCACCACGCCGAGCACCTGTCGGCCGATCAATTCCGCCGGCGTGTAATGCATCGTGAGCTGCGCGCTCGATCGCTTCACGCCGATCTCCGGGCCGAAGTCGATCTCGAGTTTGATCGCCGGCTTCTTCGCCGCGGGGAAGGGTTCCGCGCGGAGCACGGTGCCCACGCGGATATCGATCGCCAAGAATTCGTCGAACGTCGCCATGCTAGATTCCGGAATGGGACAATTCAAACATCACGTGTTCGTGTGCACATCGGGAAGCACCTGCCCCGGCCAGGGAGGCGACGCCGTGTTCGCCGCCTTGAAGAAGGGCGCGAAGGACGCCGGCCTCAAGGGGACGGTGCGCGTGAATCACTCGGGCTGCTTGGGCCAGTGCGGGCACGGACCGATGGCCGTGGTCTACCCCGACGACATCTGGTACGCCGGACTCGACGTGCATGGCGCGGAGAAGATCCTGCGCGATCACCTGATCGGCGGTACGCCCGTGCAAAGCTATCGCTACATCGCACCACCCGGAGAAAACAAGATCGAAGACTGAGACTACATGATGTAAATCATGTAACTCCTGTCCAGTATTTCTTGACAGGATCTACATGATTCACATGATTGAGGATCGCGTCTACGCCAGGAACGACCAGATCATCGCCACCGCCGACACGGTCATCACCAGCGCGCACGCCCCGCCCAGGATATTCAGCCAGCGCCCGTTCACGTGCTCCATCATCACTCTGGGATTGTTGCACACCGCGAGGATGATCACGATGAGCGGCGGCGCGAGCACGCCGTTCAGCACGGCGCTCCAGAAGAGCATCTTGATCGGATCGAGTTTGAGGAAATCCATCGCCATGCCGGCGAGGAGCGACACGCCGAGCACGGCGTAGAACCGCGTCGCGCGGCCGGCCTTCTCATCCATTCCCATGCGCCAGCCGCCGGCCTCCGCCACGGCGTACGCGACGGATCCGGCCAGCACGGGCACGCCGAGCAGTCCGGTGCCGATGAGGCCGAGCGCGAAGAGCAACGATGCGGAGTGGCCGGCGAGCGGGCGCAGCGCCTCCGCGGCCTGCGTGGCCGTGGCGATCTCCGTCTGGCCGTGGGCATGCAGCGTCGCACCGGTGGTGAGGATGATGAAGTACATGATGAAATTCGAGAAGAACATCCCCGTGATCACGTCGGTACGGGCGGCGCGCAACTCGGCATGCGTCGCGCCCATGCGCGCGAGCGTCGTCTCCTTGCCGGCGCTCTTGTCCACTTCCACCGCCTGCGCCGCCTGCCAGAAGAAGAGATAGGGCGAGATCGTGGTGCCGAAGATCGCCACGAGCGTCATCAGGAACTGGCGCGTGAACTCCAGGTGCGGCACGAACGTCGCGCGCGCGACCGCCATCCAATCGGGGCGCGAGAGGAACGCGGCGATCACGTACGCGAACAGCACGAGCGTGAGCCACTTGAAGATGCGGACGATCATGCGGTACGAGCCGAACACGAGCACCACGAGCATCACGAGGGCGTACGCCGGCTCATACCACAGTTTGTCGGCACCGGTGAGCATCGCGGTGGCGTCGGCCATGCCGCCAAGGTCGGCGGCGATGTTCACCGTGTTGGCGACGAGCAGCAGCGCGAGCGCGAAGAGGAGCAGCGGCCGCGGATAGAACTTGCGGAGCACGCTGGCGAGCCCGCGTCCCGACACCATCCCGATGCGCGCGCACATGAACTGCACCGCGGTCATGAGCGGGAAGGAGAAGAGCGCGGTCCAGAGCGTGGCGAAGCCGAACGCGGCGCCCGCGGTGGAATAGGTCGAGATGCCGGAGGGATCGTCGTCCGCGGCGCCGGCGATGAGGCCAGGGCCGAGTCCTTCGAAGAAGCGGCGGGCCATGCCCACGGGCTCGGCCATGCGGCGGCTCGCGAGCGCCACCACGCGCCACCCCTCGCGCGCGGGGCGGTGCACATCGGACGTCACGAACTCCCCCTCGTGGCCGGGGGGTGGCTCGTCCGTCGGTACCCGGAATCGTCCGCTGTCACGCGTCGGTGCCATCTCTCCCTCTCGTGACGTTGACCGCCCGCATCACCCGCGGCTAACTTGGGCGAACATCTCCATTGTGCAATGGCCAATCTCCCAACACCGCGCCGCGCCCTGCTCGACTCCGCCAAGAAATTCCTCGCCACGCAGGCGGAGGAGAGTCTGCTGGGTATGCAGAATCCGGACCCGCCGCGCCTCACCCTCCAAGCCCTCGGGAAGATCGACATGTCACGGTCACGCGAACGGATCCTCGGCAATCTGGACGATATGTATCGCGAAGCGTTCGAACGGTTGAAGACGACGGGGGATGCGGCGCAGATGGCGCAGATGGATTTCGCATACCGGCGGGAACAGCTCTACTTTGAGATCTTGCTGGATGTACGCGACGCCATCGAACGGCGGTAAGGCGGTAAACAGTCGGCAGTGATCCAGTCAACAGTCGACAGTCTACAGTCGGCAGTGATCAGAATGCGGATCGTGCGGGCATTCCGGCCGTTATGACGGTGGCTTATGTTGGCGCATGAGAAAATCGATCCTTATCGCGGGCGCTGCGTTCGTCGCGCTCGTCGCTAGCGCCGGCATGCCTCGACCCCAAGCCGCCGTCACACTCGCGATCGTCAATGCGCGGGTGTGGACGGGGAATCCCAAGCAGCCGTGGGCAGACGCGGTGGCCGTGAGCGGCGACCGCATCGCGGCCGTGGGGTCGAGCGCCAGCATCCAGAAGCTCACCGACGCCAATACGCAAGCGTCATCGACGCCAAGGGCGGGTTGGTGACCCCCGGCTTCATCGATTCGCACGTGCACTTCATCGGCTCGTCGTTCGGGCTCACGTCCGTGCAACTGCGCACCGCGGCCACACCAGCGGAATTCGCGGCACGACTCAAGGCCTACGCCGCTAAGATGCCCAAGGGCGCATGGATCCTGGGAGGCGATTGGGACCACTCGCTCTGGGGCGGCGAACTCCCCAACAAGTCCTGGATCGACTCCGTCACCCCCGACAATCCGGTGTGGGTGACGCGGCTCGACGGCCACATGTCGCTCGCGAACTCGCTCGCCCTCGCAGCCGCGAAGGTCACCAAGGACACGAAGGACCCCGCCGGCGGCCGCATCGTGCGCGCGCCCAACGGCGATCCCACCGGCATCCTCAAGGACAACGCGCAGAGTCTCGTGGACGACGTGATCCCCGATCCGCCGCCCGAGCTCGCGGACAAGGCGCTGCAGAACGGGATGCAGTACGTCGCGTCGCACGGCGTCACGTCGGTCGTGAACATGGGCTACACCTGGTGGGACCTCGGCGTATTCCAGCGCGCGCAAAAGGCGGGGAAGCTCATCACCCGCATCTACGCGGTGGCGCCGCTCCGCACGTGGGAGCAGCTCCGCGATACGGTCTACAAGCGCGGGCACGGCGACGAATGGATCCAGATCGGCGGGTTGAAGGCGTTCGTCGACGGTTCGATCGGGTCGCACACCGCGCTCATGCTGCGGCCGTTCAACGATGCGCCGAACGACAGCGGCCTGCTGGGTGACGCCGGCCGACGATCTGTATGCGTGGACGTCCGGCGCCGACCGCGCGGGGCTGCAGGTGATGGTGCACGCGATCGGCGACCGCGCCATCAGGACGCAGCTCGACATCTTCGCGCGCGTGGAGAAGGAGAACGGCCCGCGCGACCGCCGCTTCCGCATCGAGCACGCGCAGCATCTCTCGCCGCAGGATATCCCGCGCTTCGCCGAACTCGGCGTGATCCCGAGCATGCAGCCCTATCACGCGATCGATGACGGGCGCTGGGTGGACACCGTGATCGGCAAGGACCGCAGCCGGTACACGTATGCGTTCCGCTCGCTCATCGACGCGAAGGCGACCGTCGCGTTCGGCTCCGACTGGAGCGTCGCACCCGCGATCCCGCTCTACGGCATCTACGCGGCGGTCACGCGCCGCACGCTCGACGACAAGAATCCCGGCGGCTGGGTGCCCGAGGAGAAGATCACCGTTGAGGAGGCATTGCGCGCGTACACTATCAACGGCGCGTACGCTGAATTCCAGGAGAGGGAGAAAGGCTCGATCGAAGTGGGCAAACTGGCGGACTTCGCCATGATCGACCGCGACATCACGACCGTTGCGCCGGAGACCATCCGCGACGCGAAAGTGATTCGGACGATCGTGGGCGGCGTCGTGGTGTTCGACTTGGAGCGCAGTTCGCCGTGCGGCGGTCGAGCGTTGCCGGTGTGGGCCGTCACGAAACCGGCGGTAGGTTCGGGCCCGGCGCCGAAGCACCCGCGCTCGATCAGCGGCCAGGGCGGCAGCGTGACCGTGCAATTGATCGTCGATTCGACGGGCAAGATGCAGTCCGGAAGCCTGAAAGTGACCGCCGCGACGAATGCCGGATTCGTGGACGCGGTACAGGATGTGATGCCGAAGTGGAAATTCGTGGCGGCGGAGTTGAATGGACGGAAGGTCGCACAGTGTGTGGAGCTGCCGTTCACTTTTGAGATCCAGCCGTAACTGCAGACTGGGACGTTAGACTTGGACGTTAGAAAGCGAGAGCCCCGCGATGCCGACTTGGCACCGCGGGGCTCGCCTTTTCTCATGATCCGTTCTCTGTGACCTGTTGACCGTAGACTGTCGACTGGCAGTCACTCGTGACTGTTTACTGTCGACTGCAGCTTTCACCAGCTGGTGATCTCGTCGTACGCCCTCACGAAATCGTCAACCTGCGGCAATATCGCGTCTTCCAGCTGCGGCGCATACCCAACGAACGTATCCGTACTCGCAACCCGCTTCACCGGCGCATCGAGCCACGCAAAACACTCATCCGCGATCCGCGCCGCGATCTCCGCCCCATACCCCCACGATATCGAATCCTCGTATGCCACGATCACTCGATTCGTCTTCTTCACCGACGCATACACCGCCTCGCTATCCCACGGCGACAGCGTGCGCAGATCGATCACCTCGACACTGATCCCGCGCTCCGCCACCTGATTCGCCGCAACGAACGCGCGCTGCACGGTCGCGCCGTACGTCACCACGGTCACATCGGTCCCCTCGCGCACCGTGCGCGCCTTGCCGAAGGGGATCATGAAATTCGGTCCGGGATACTGCGCCTTGTTGTACGTCTGACGGTAGAGATGCTTGTGCTCGAGGAAGATCACCGGATCGTCGCCGCGGATCGCGGTGCGCAGCAATCCGTTCGCATCCAGCGCGTTCGACGGGCACACCACGCGCAGCCCGGGACAATGCGTGAAGAGGCTCGCGCCCGTCTGCGAGTGATAGATCGCGCCGCGGATGTAGCCGCCGTACGTCGTGCGCACGACCACGGGCGCACTGAACGCATTGTTCGAGCGCCACCGCATGGTGGCCAGCTCGTCGCGCAGCTGCATGTACGCCGGCCAGATGTAGTCGAAGAACTGGATCTCGACCACCGGCTTGTAGCCGCGCAGCGCCAGCCCGATCGCGCGCCCCACGATGTTCGCTTCCGCGAGCGGCGAATTGTACACGCGCTGCGACCCGAATTCCTTCTGAAGGCCCCACGTCACTTTGAACACGCCGCCCTTGCCCTTCACCTTGCCGAGATTCTCCTCGCGCGACACGTCGGCCACATCCTCGCCGAAGATCAGCATCTTCTCGTCGCGGCGCATCTCGTCCTTCATGCACGCGTTGAGCAGGTCCACCATGGTGGTCGGCTCGCCCGCGAACTGCGGATCGCCCTCGGTGTCGAACTGCTCGCCCGTCACATCCACGCTCGGCGAGTACACGAACTGGTGCACGGTGCTCGGCCGCCGGCTGCGACTGCGCGAGCGCGTCGTCGGTGGCCGCGAGGATGGCCGCATCCACCTCGTCGCGGATCGCCGCGAGCTCCGCTTCCTTCGCGTGCCCGTGCGCGATCAGCCATTTCGGATAATTCGTGACCGGATCGCGCGCGGCGTCGGCTTCGCGCTCTTCGGCCGGCCGGTACATCACTTCGTCGTCGCTCAGCGAGTGCGAATACGGGCGGATCACCTTCGCGTGCACGAGCGCCGGTCCCTTCCGCTCCCGCGCGTACGCCACGGCCTTCGCCATCGCGTCGAAGCTCGCCGCGAAATCGCAGCCGTCCACGTTCTGGATGTACAACCCCGGGAATCCGGTGAGCAGCTTCGAAATGCTGCCGCCCGCGGTGTTCACTTCCACCGGCACACTGATCGCGTAGCCGTTGTCCTCCACGAGATAGACCACCGGCGCCTTGAGATTGCACGCCGAGTTCATCGACTCCCAGAACTCGCCCTCGCTCGTGGTGCCGTCGCCCGTGGATACGTACACCACCTCATCGCCGTGGAACCCTTCTTCGGCGCCGAGTTTCGCCGTGCGCAGCGACGCCTCGGCGCTCCCCACGGCCTGCAGGAACTGCGTGCCTGTGGGCGACGACGTGGAGACGATGTTGTACGCCTTGTGTCCCCAATGGCTCGGCATTTGCCGGCCGCCGGAGGAGGGATCGATGGCGGCGCCGACCGCTTCGTACAGCATCTCGGCGGGCGTGACGCCGAGCTGCAGGCAGAGAGCGCGGTCGCGGTAGTAGGGATAGAACCAGTCGTAGCCGGAGCGCAGGGCCATCGCGGCCGCCGTGAGCACCGCCTCGTGGCCGGCGCCGGAGATCTGGAAGAAGATCCGGTTCTGCCGCTTGAGCTGGATCTCCTTGTCGTCGAGCCGGCGCGACATGTAGATCGTGCGATAGGCGGCGAGCAACTGGTCGCGCGAGAGCGACGCGGTGTCCTTGGGGTCTTCGCTGCGCGCGGCGCGCTCGCCGCGGGTCTGTGTGGCCATGCGGGTCTCTCCGGAGATCGTAAGGGCTTAGCGCGTTGAAAGATAAGCCCCGGATGGAGTGGGAGCCACCAGGCACATTTTGTGGCGCTTGACGCGGCGGCCGGGGGGTGGGAGATTCGCGAGTCGCTCTATTTAAGTAAGGAACTTGTAATCGATGCTGCAGGCTCACCCGCCGCACCGCGGCCGGTGGCTGGCCCGCCTTGTGATCGGCGTGAGCCTGCCGCTCGTCGCCATCGCGTGTCTGAACGACCGGCCTTCGGGGCAGGGCGGCACCGCGCGTGCGAGCTTCAGCTTGCACAAGGTGGCGCGCGGCGGCGCCGCGTGCGGACCCGCGCCGGTGATCGGACTCGCGAGGGCGCGCGTGTTGCTGCGTGTGCACGGGCACTCCGATTCGATCGTCGGCATCGCGAACTTCACGGGTGACAGCGCGACCCTCTCCGTGGATGTGCCGCTCGCCGGATCCACCGCGCTCGTGGACATCGATGCGCAGGCGATCGACTCCACCGGCGACACCGTATTCCGCGCGCGCGACACCGCGACCGCCAAGTCGGGCGACAAGACGCGCGTTGGGTATCTCCACCTCTGGTATTCTGCGCCGGACTCGGCGCTGCAGACGCTCACGCTCCATCCGCGCGACACGCTGGGCCGCGCGAACGGCATCTTCCCGCTGCGTGCCACCGGCACCGTGAGCGGTGGCGGCGCGTTCACCGGGAAGATCCGCCTCGGCTACATCACGCGCGATCCAACCATCGCGAGCGTCACGGCCGCGGGCTCGGTGTATCTCTACACGAAGATGGGCACGACCTACGTGGTCGCGAGCACGTGGCTCGGAGTCTGCGACTCGACGACCGTGTCCGTCGTGCCGCCCGTCGCGTCGCTCGTGCTCACGCCCGACACGACCGACATCGCACGCGATGGCACCGTGCAGATGGTGGCGGTCACGAAGGACTCCGCGGGCAACGTGCTCACCGGCCGCAAGATCGTCTGGACCACGACGAACGCGAACATTTCCGTGGACACGACCGGCCTCGTGAAGGGACTCGTCGCGCGGCAGTCAGGGCGCGTGATCGCGACGTCGGAGGGGAAGGCGGACACGAGCGGGATCGGCGTGCTGCCGAAGCCGGTGGCGAGAGTCGCGATCACGCCCAAGCCCGGTTCGGTGAATCAGAACGCGACGCTGCAACTCACCGCCGCGGTGACCGATTCGCAGAACCAGCCGGACCCGGATTTCCCGGTGGTGTGGGCCACGCTGAATCCGACGCTCGCCACCGTGAGTGCCACCGGTCTCGTGGCGGGCGTCGCCGGCGGCAACGCGAGCATCACGGCCACCGCGGGTGGCGTCGCGGATACGTCGGTGATCACCGTCGTCTCGACGGGCATCACTTCGACGGTGGTGACACCGACACCCGATACGCTCTTCTCGATCAACGACTCGCTCACGCTCACCGCGAAGAGCTACACCGGCGCAACGCAAACCACGGGCTCGTACACGTGGACGTCACGCGATCCCACGGTGGTCACGGTGACGAGCACCGGCATCGTGGTGGCGGTGAAGAACGGCTCCACGTACGTCGTGGCGGTCGAGACCGGCGGCACGAAGGACTCGGCGCACGTGTTCGTGATCCAGAAGGTGGCGTCGATCTCGGTGACGCCCACGCCGGTGCAGCGCTACCTCGGCACGAAGCAACAGTTCACGGCAAGCGCGGCTGACGCGCGCGGCAGCGCCGTGGCCGGAACGACGTTCACGTGGAGCAGCAGCGATCCGAGCATTGCGGTGCCCGACGCGACCGGCCTCGTGCCCACGATGCTCGCGATCGGCATCGACACCGTGAAGGCGACGTCCGGCATCGTGGTGGGGAAGGCGACGCTCACCGTGATCAGCGCGATCACACGCATTGCCGTCACGCCGACTCCGGTGACGCTCGATGCGATCGCGAAGACGCAGGTGTTCACCGCGGTCGCGCACGATACGCTGGACGCCGTAATGCCGGGGATCAACTTCACGTGGGCCAGCTCCAATCCCGGCGTCGCGACGGTGCCCGGGAGCATCGGCGCCACGCAGACGGCCACCGCCGCGGGGAACGGCACCACCGCGATCGTCGCCAGCGCGCAAGCGGTGAACGGTTCGGCGGCGCTCACCGTGGCGCAGAAACTCGTGACCATCGTCGCGGGACCCGACCCCACCACCATCGGCCAGGGCGGCCAGGCGCAACTGATCGCGCGCGGCAAGGATGCGAACGGCTTCTTCATTCCGGGCGGATCGTTCACGTGGAGCTCCGATGCGCCCACGAACGTGAGCGTCGGCGCAGCGACGGGCATCGTGACGGCGCTCTCGAAGCCGCCGGCGAGCGCGCACATCACCGCCACCTCGGGCACGATCAATTCGAACGCGGTGCTCGTGCTGATCGACAACTCGGTGCCGCCGCGCGTCTCGTGGGGCCACGACACGCTCGCGATCGGCCGCGGCTCGAGCAACAACTCATTGCCGCTCTATCTGAGCAAACCGAGTGCGACCTCGGTGGACATCACCGTGAGCGTGAGAGACACGTTCGCGTTCTTCTCGCCGACGAAGGTGACCTTCGCCGCCGGCGTGACGACACAGAACGCGAACTTGAACGGCCGCAACGCGGGCGTGACGGAGGTGTACGCGATGGACTCGAGCGGTCAGTTCGCGAAGGACAGCGCAGTGCTGCTCGTGCAGGCGAACGCGAAGTTCACCGCGGCGAACTACAGTCTCAACGCCACCGACTTCCAGGCGACGCAGGTGCTGCTCACCGACCCGGCGCCGGCGGGCGGCATCTATCTCGCGATGCAGTACGGCACCGCGGGCGTCGCTTCGATCTCACCCGATCCGGCGTTCATCCCGGCCGGGCAGCTGGCCGCGAACATCAACCTGAACGCGCTCGCCGCGGGCACGACCACCATCACGCCCACCGCGGCCGGCGTCTCGGGCACGGCATCGAGCGTGAACGTCGGCGCGCCGGTACTCGCGTACGCCACCGGCCCGACGTTCCTCATCGGCGCCGGCCAGTTCGACAACCGCTACTACGTGTACACGCCGCGCACGATGTTCCACCCGCTCACGGTGGGTCTCGTGAGCACCGACAGCACGATCGCGACCTCGCCGCCGAACGTGGTGATCGCCGCGAACAGCAACTTCATGTATTTCACCGAGAGTGCGCCGCGCGTGGGCCAGATCACGCAGACGGCCAGCGCGCCGGGATGGACGTCGGCCGTGCGCGTGGTCACGGTGAGCACGCCGCGGCTCTTCGCGTGCTGCGCGAACACGATCAACACCACGAGCGCCGCGCAGAATTCAAGCGTCTCCATCGGCGACTCCGCCGGTTCCGTGCATTTCCGCATCAACCCGCTGTTCATTCAGGTCGTGTCCACCGACACCACGATCGTGAAGATCGTCGACACGCTCGTCACGATGGGCGCGGGTGCGACGAACGTGAGCGCGCGCTACAAACCCGCCGGCTTCGGCGGTAACGCGTGGGTGAAATTCCTCGCGGGCGGGCACATCAGCGACTCGATCAAGATCACTGTCATCGCGCCGTCGCTCAACATCATCTTCACCAACGGCCGCATTATCGGGAGCGACCAGGAGGCGGTGAACTTCAGCTACGTGCAGATCCCGAACGCCGTGGGCTCGGCCGTGACGGTCAACCTCACGAGCCAGGACACCACGATCGCGTTCGTGACGCCGCTCATCACGATCCCCACGGGGCAGACTCTCGCGTACTTCGACGTGCACGGCCATGCGAAGGGAAGAGTGAAATTCTTCGTCGCGGCGGCCGGCTACGCGCCGGACAGTGACTCGGTACTCGTCACCACGCCGCGCCTCGTGTACTGCTGCGCGGTGAACGTGCCGAACTTCTATCCCGACATCGCGGTCACGCAGTACACCGCGGATTCGATCGGCACGACGCACAACGTGATCTCACCCGTGAAGGTCTCCTTCTCGCCCACCGCGCCCGCGGTGGCGGTCACGGATTCGTCGTCGGTCACGGTGGCGGCGGGCGCCTACTTCAACCAGACGGCCCATGTGCAGATCAAGGGAGTCGGCAGCGGACTCGTGATCGCATCGGCGCCGGGTTATCGCCCCGATACGCAGACGGTCACGGTGTTCACGCCGACGCTCGGGCTGTACCTCTACACCGCGACGGTGGGACTGCGGCAGCGCATCGGTCCGTCGGCGTACGGCTACACGCCGAACGCGCGCCCCGACAGCGTGATCCTGCACATCGCGAACTCGGCGCCCAGGGTGCTCGGCGTGATCGATTCGCTCAAGGTCCCGAAGAACAACAACATCGCGATCTTCGACTACTCCGGACTCGGCCTCGGCAAAGCGACGCTGACGTTGAGCGCACCGTTCTACAACGCTGTGATCGGCACCGTCACTGTCACGTCGCCCATCCTCAGGCAAGGTGGCATCGGGACCTCGTACAACACCACATCGCCGCCGGTCACGACGTACGTGTACGCCGAGGACACGATCGGTAATGCGCACTACACGCTGGATAGCGTGGCCGTGCGAGTGACGTCGTCCGATACGACTGTGCTCAAGGTGGACTCGGCGAAGATCCACATCTTCAAGGGCAACTATCAGTCGACGAACGAGAACGTGCGGTTCGTCGGGCCGGGCACGGCGTACATCGTCTATAAGGACAGCGCGAACTTGTACCACGCCGACTCCACCGCGCCGATCACCGTGGCCGGTCCGGTGCTGCGGATCTCCGCCGGTGGTACGCTCGGCAGTCCGGTCACGCTCGGAATGCGACAGCACCTCGGCACGAACGGCATGTACGTGTACGTGGACAACACCGTGACGGGCTCGCCGGTCACCGTGAATCTGGTGAGCACCGATCCGACCGTGGCGACCGTGCCTGCGACCACGACGATCCCGGTGGGCAGCAACATCGGATACTTCGACATCACCGCGCTCGACACGACCGGCACCATCCAGATCAAATTGAGTGCGACAGGCTACGCGCCGGTCGTGAGCTTCGTGCAGGTGGGTCAGCCGCAGTTCCAGATCTCCGCGCCGACGAGCGTCTACACCACATCGCCGCCGTCCAACACCACCGTGTACGCGGAGGACCAGGCGGGGAACCTGCGCTACACCACCGAGAACGTGGTGGTGACCCTCACGTCATCGAACCCGGCCGTAGCCGCGCCCGACTCGGCGACCGTCACGATCGTGAAGGACAATTACTACCACAACACGTCCAAGATGATCTACAAGAGCGCGGGGACCACCGTGCTCACCGCGAGCGATGCGCGCGTGAAGTATTACAAGTACCAGCCCGCGAACACGGGAACGATTACCGTCGCCATCCCGACCGTCGGCACGGGCCTGAGCCCGTCGAACAGTCTGGGCCTCGACGAGACCATCGACGGGTTCGCGTCAGATCCCGAATCCGCCGCTGAGCCCGCCGCTCATCGTCACCCTCTCGAACACATCGGGCGCCGCGACGTCGCCGGCGAGTGTCTCGATCCCGGCCGGGCAGACGAGCGCCAACTTCAAGGTGACCGGCGCGAGTCCCGGCACCGACGTGTTGAGCACGAGCGCCACGGGATACAACGGCGCGTCGGCGACCATCGTCGTGGACAGCGGCACGATCCTGATCAGCGGCTGGCCCGCGAGCGTGAAGGCCGGCGACTCGGTGACCGTGCAACTGCTATCGCTCGATCCGTCGGGCAATGCGCGGAATCTCGCCGTGGCGGTGACATTCACCCTCGCACCGAACGCCAACATCGTGTTCGACTCGGCCGGCGCGGCGACCACGAGCATCACGATCCCGGCGGGCGTCTACTACACGTCCAACTTCTACGTGAAGGGCGTGTCGGCGGGCACGGGACAGGCGATCGTGAAGGGCGGGCGGTTCAAAACGTATACGAATACGCTGACGGTGAATCCCTAACTACGCGGGAAGCGGGAAGCGGGAAGCGCCGCGTTGAGCGAGAACTGACGAGGAGCCCTCGTCTGTTCACGCTTCCCGCGGCGCTTCCCGCTTCCCGCTTCCCGCGCAGTTAGTTTCCCGACGCCCTCACCGCCGCGACGGCCGCGGCCAGCTCATGGGCCGTCGCCGTGAGGCGTGTCGCCGCGTCGTTCAGCCCGTCGATCGCGCCTTCCTGCTGGGAGCTGGCGCCGGCCACTGATTCGGTCTCGTGCGCCGCGCGATTCGCGTCCTCCTTCGCGGCAGAGAGTGCGTGCGACATCTCTTCGGAGCGCTGCGCGCTGTCGCGGGCGGCGCGCACGATGCGGTCGCCGGCGGCCGCGACGCCTTCGCTCGCCATCACGATGCGGTCGAGCTCGTCCACCCAGTTGCGGCTCGCGTCGGCCACGGAGAGCACCTCGCCGCGCGTGCGCTGCATGAGCGCCACGGCCTTCTCGAGCGTCGAGCGGATGTCGCGCACCGCGCGGTCCATTCCCTCAGCCTCGCTCGCGCTGCGGTCGGCGAGCGCGCGGATCTCCTGCGCCACCACCGCGAAGCCGCGACCGTGCGCGCCGGCGCGTGCGGCTTCCACCGCGGCGTTCAGCGCGAGCAACCCCGTCTGGTCGGCAAGCGACGTGATCGTCTGGCCGAAGCGCTGCACCGCGCTCGAGATGTCCTGGAGGCGCGACACCTGGTCCGCGCCCTGCTGCACGATCGCCGCGGCCGCGGTGAGCTGCGCCATCGCCTGCTCGGTCGCCGCGCGCACGACGCGCGCGTCGCTCAGCATCGACTCGCCGCTCTGCTGCGTGCCGCGTCCCTCGATCACGGTTCCGTCGGCGATCGACTGCGCCGATCTCGCGTCGTCCGATCCGCGTGCCAGGGTGCCCGCGAGCACGCGCACCGTGGCGGCCAGTCGCCGCGCGCTGTCGGCGCTCTCCTGCGCCGAGGCGTGCAGTTGCTGCGTGGTACCGGTGATCGACTCCACGTGCGACATCATGAACTCACTCGCTTCGAGCACCGGCTTGATCAGCTTGTCGAGCGCGAGCGAGAGCGCGAGCTGTGGCGCGATGTACTCGAGCAGTGCCGCGTCATGATCGCGGTACATGTCGCGGCGCGAATGGCGCACCGACCAGAGTCCCACCATGCGGTCGCCGTACATGAGCGGCAGGATGATCTCGGAGCCCTTGCCCTCGCGCTCCTGCGGCGCCGCATCGGCGTCGGTCACCGCGCGACCGCTGCGCAGCGCGACGCCGGCCATGCCGTCGGTGGCCGGGATGCGCGTGCCCGGCGGCACGGAGCTCGACGTGTCGGCGAGGATCACGAACTCGTGGCGGCTCGCGTTGTACGCGGCGATCCCCATGTCATCCCAGGGGACGAGCGTCTTCGTGAGGCGTTCGACGTCGGCGAGCGAGCTATGCAGCTCGGGGCGCGCGCTGAGCACGCTCGTCATGCGCTGCACGAGTTGCATGCTCTCTCCCGTCGCCCCTTGGCGTGCGAGCCAATGCGTGAGCAGCGCGAGCAGCAGCAGCACGGCGCCCTCGGCGGGCGTGCCGCGCGTGGACCATGGCTGGTACGCGATCTTGAGGCCGGCCAGTGCGAGCAGCGTGGCGAGCACCGCCACCGTGATCTCCCAGCGCGCGGTGAGCCGCGCATCCACCCAGGCGATCGCCGGCGACAACTTCAGCTGCAGATAGAACGTGCCGTTCGCCGTGACGATGAAGAGCAGAATGAGAATGCCGAGCCGCCACGTGTTGCCGGGCGAGAATGCGAGGCTCGCCATGCCGCCGTTGAGCACACTGTAGTAGAACCAGCCGCTCACGGCGAAGGCCGTCATGAAGTGGCCGGTGTTGCCGATCGCATTGCGCCATGGGAGCCGGCGGCCGAGCAGATCGCCGATGAAGATCCCGGCACCGCCGAACACCGCGCCCGCGGACCAGCCGAGCGCGATGATGCTCGCGATGCCGGTGCCCACGGCGAAGGAGGCGTAGCCCTTCCCGGGGAGCGGAATGCCGAACACGCGCGACGCCGCCGAGAGGACGAGCAGCAGCAGCGCGCCGGCCCAGGGGAAGGGCGTGACGTACTGGTGCGTGCTGAGCCCGACGACCGTCGCAAGGATGCCGACGACGATCACCGAGTAGCGCACCGTCTCGTCGGTGAGCCAGCTCGCGCGGCGGCGGATCACGGGCCGCTCGCCGGTGGAGAAACCGGGATAGATCGTGGCGCGTGCGCTCAAGCGGTCGCGGGCGCCGCGGCGAATGCCGGCGTATTGAGAGAGGGCATGGCGAGGTTGTATGACGGAGGTAACGATGGCGCGGGCCTCTTGCGCGAATCGCCCGCCGATGCAATGGTGTGACGCGTGACGCCCGCGTGGCGTCACCACCATGGTAGCGGAGCCGATCAGCCCAGGAGAGCATGCACCCTGGATTGCGACGACGACCACGGCACGTTCGCTCTGAAGTCGGGCGATCCATCCGGCGCGCACGAAGCGCCCGCTCCGTCATCATCCTCTTCGTTCCTTTCGCGACGCCCGGCACGGGAAATACCCGCCGCCGGGCGTCGCTGTGTTTCGGCGAGGTGCAATGTCACAACATCGCGCTCACCGCATTCCACTCCCCCGCTCACCGCGCCGTCTCCAGCGAAAGATCCGCCAGATCTTCCGCCGGGAGCACAAGCGCGCCATGAAACGCGCGATGATGCGCGACTGCTGCCGCCGCTGCGTCTATTGCGGCGCGCCACTCGATCTGGATTTCGCCACGATCGATCACGTCTACCCTCTCGCCAAAGGCGGCGCGCATGCGCCGGGAAATCTTGTCGTGGCGTGTGGGCCGTGTAATCGGATGAAGGGAGATATGTTACCGCTCGAATTCTTTCTGAGATATCCGTCGGCTGGGCAGAATTTTCTGGCTTATGCGAGGGCGGTGCATCGGGCGTTGAAGCGTGGGGCGAAACGTGCAGTGAGTCTCGCGCTTGCGGCTTGAACGGCGGTCAACAGTGAACAGTCCCGAGTGACTGCCAGTCGACAGTCACCAGCTCACAGGTCACAGAAAACATTTCGATGTGAGAGCGGGCCTCTCGATCCTGAATCGGAATCGAGCGGCCCGCTTTTTCGTGATCTGATTTCTGTGAACTGTAGACTGTGAACTGTAGACTGGCAGTCACTCGTGACTGTTTACTGTTATCCGCCGTTCAGTAGTCCACCGGCCGAAGATACGATTCCCCGATCGCCGTCCCAGATAGAATCGCCACCGTCGGCAACCGCCGCTTCCAATGCGTCCGCTCGAGCCGTTCGTGCACGAGGCGAACATCTTTCTTCTCGAACCCGCGCGCGATCAATTCGTCGGGAGAATATCCGTACAATAGCCAATGCAATACGCGGTCGGCCCGGTCGTAGCTGATCCCAAGATCGCCCTCATCCGTCTGCCCCGCGACGAGATCCGCGGTCGGCGCCTTGCCAACGATCGCCTTGGGCACTCCCAGATGCTTCGCCAGCGCCCACACCTGCGTCTTGAAGAGATCGCCGAGCGGATTCAGCGGCGGTGAATCGTCGGCGTGCCAGGTGAAATAGCCGAGCAGGCGCTCGGTCTTGTTGCCGGTTCCGAACGGGATCGCGTGGTGCGCGGCGCTCTGGTCGAACAGTGCCAGCATCCGCACGCGCGCCATCACATTGCCGCGGCGCGTCGCGTCGGCCTTCGGCTCGTTCGACAGATAACCGTTCACGGCGGCCGAGATGTCGATCGTGCGTGCCTCGATGCCGAGCGCGTCGATCACTTCCTGCGCGTGCGTCAGGCTCTCCTTGCTCGATTTCTCATAGGGGAGCCGGAGCGCGAGCACGTTCTTCTTGCCCAGCGCCCGCACAGCGAGCGCGGCGGTGACGGCCGAATCCACGCCGCCCGAGAGCGCGACGATCCCCTTCGTGAATCCGCGCTGCGCCGCCTCGTCGCGGAGGAACTGCACCAGCCAACGCTCCACGAGCGGCGCATCGATCTCGAGCGGCGGCGGTCCGCCCGCGTCGTCGCTCGCGCGGCGCACCTGGCATCGCGGCCTCCTTCGCACGCGGACCCCTTCTTCGCCGGCGCCGCGGCGATCGGCGTCCGGCGCGCCGTCGAACGCCAGCGGTGCGCCGGTGCCGCGCTGGATCCGCTCGAGCGAGGAGAGCAGGTGCGGCAGCGCGACGCGCAGGTCCGCGAGCAGCGGCATGTCCGCGCGCGCGCGCGTGAGGTCGGCGAGATCCATGGGCGCGCTCACCAGCGCCTCTTCCCAGAGCGGTCCGCGGATCCGCACATCGCCGGCCGGCCCGCAGATGATCGCGCCGCCGGGGAATGCCTTGCCACCCTCGTCGCCCACCAGGTTCGCGAGCGACACGAACACGCCATGCTCTTCGGCGATGTCGCGTGCCAGGCGCTCCCAACGCGCCACGCTCGTCGGTCCGGGGACCGCGTCGTCGCGCGGCGTCGTGCCGCGCGCCGGCGCCGCCGCGCAAATGAAGATCATCTGCGCCGCATCGAGCGCCGCCAGGGTGCCAGTCACGCTGTGCCATGCATCCTCGCACACGAGCATCGCAGCGCGGCCCCATGGCAGATCGAATGCGCGGATCTCCTGCCCGCGTTCGACGAACCGCTCCTCGTCGAACAAGCCGTACGTCGGGAGGAAGTTCTTGCGATGCACGTGACGCACCAGGGGCGCGTCGCCGCCGAGGCGAACGGCCATCGCGCTGTTGTAGATCGTGTTGCGCCAGATCTCGTAGAATCCGAGGATCACCTCGAGCGTACGCGCGCCTTTCACGGCGGCGCGATAGGTGCGCTGCAGGTCGGACGCGAGCGCGCCGGCGGTGAGCGCCATCTCGCGCACGCCGCCCTCGAGGAAATAACCGGTGAGCGCCGTCTCGGGGAGGTGAAGGACATCGACGCGCGGATCCGCCGCGTCGAGTTGCGCGAAGATCGCGCCGAGGCGCTCGAGGTTGGCGGGGTACTCGCCCTTTCTCGGGGAGAATTGGAGAGTCGCGAAATTCAGGACGGGCGCCATGAATACAAGATGCACGCTTTCGCTCATGAGGGCAAAAACGGCGTGCGTCGAACCCCTGACCACGTGACTCGTGCCCCGAACTCCGTGCGTGCCGAGTCGTGCGTCGAACTGACTGTGATGCGTCATTGGAAACCCGAACGCCGTGAGTCGTGAGTGCACGCACGGCGTTCGGGTCGCGACTCACGGGGTTCGGGTTACCAAGTACGCAGTTCGATCAGTTGGACGCACGACTCGGCACTCACGGAGTTCGGGGTCGGGGTTCCACGCACGCCCGTTTGCTCTATCTTGGAATCCGGCATGCGGCGACTCACTTGCTCTCTCGCTCTGATCACGATCGCCTCGCTGGCGAGTGCGCAGTCCACCGGCGAAGCGTGGTCCATCATTCCGGAGCCTCAATCCTCGCTCGTCTATGCGCGCGATGGCTCGCTCCTGGGCGAGATCGGCGCCGATTGGCGCACCAGCGTCCCGTTGTCGGCGCTGCCGCTGTATGTCGGCCAAGCCTTCATTGCGATCGAGGACCAGCGCTTCTATATCCACGACGGCGTGGACATGGTGGGCATCGCGGGCGCGATCAAGGATGCCGTCGCCGGCCACCCGCGCGGCGCCAGCACGATCACGCAGCAGCTCGTCGGGAACATGCATCCCGACCTCGTGGACCGCCGTGACAAGAGCATCGCGCGCAAACTCCGCGAGCAGGACGCGGCGCGCGCGATGGAGACGCACTACAGCAAAGCGCAGATCCTCGAGGCGTATCTCAACCTCATCCACTTCGGCCACGGCTGGTACGGCGTTGATGCGGCGTCGCGCCACTACTTCGGCCATCCGGCGGCGCAGCTCACGCTCGTCGAGGCCGCGACGCTCGCGGCGCTGCCCAAGGGCCCCGCGATCTATGATCCGATCCGCCACGCCGATTCTTCGCGTTCGCGCCGCAACATCGTTCTCGCGCTCATGGCGCAGCAGGGCTACATCACGCCGGCGCAGGCGAAAGCGGCGCAGCAGCTGCCGGTGGTGGTCACGCCTGACCGCGGGATGCCCGCCGCCGCGCCGTACGTCGTGGATCTCGTACGCCGCGAACTCGACCGCGCGGCGATCGCGTACGGCGGCGCGATCTCGCTGCGCATCACCACCACGATCGACGCGGCGCTCCAGCAGGACGCGAACGCCGCGCTCGCCGATGGTACCAAGCGCATCGAGTCGCGCGAGAAGTGGAAGCATCCTACCCTCGCGAAACACGCACCCGGACACGCGGACTACTTGCAGGGAATGATCGTCGCGCTCGCGCCCGCCACCGGTGATCTGCTCGCGGTGGTCGGCGGACGCGATTACGGCGATTCCCCCTTCGATCGCGCGGTGTTCGCCCTCCGGCAACCGGGATCATCGTTCAAGCCGGTCGTCTATTCCGCCGCGCTGGCGTCCGGCCTGCAGCCGAACACGCTCGTGAACGACAGCGCGATCTCGATCGCGATGCCGCACGGGCCGCCATACCGCCCCGACAACTCCGACGGGAAATTCCTTGGCGCGATCACGCTGCGCGAAGCGCTCACCCGCTCGCGGAACACGGTGGCGGTACAACTCGGCCAGCAGATCGGGATGGATTCCGTGGCCGCGCTCGCCGCGCGCCTCGGGATCGCCACGCCCATCGCGCTCTATCCGTCGAGCGCGATCGGCGCGAGCGCGGTGCATCCAATCGAACTCGTCACCGCGTACACGGCGATCGCGAACGGCGGCCCGCTCGCGACGCCGCGTCTCATCCTGTTCGTGCAGGATGCGCGCGGCGACACACTGCTCGAACGCGCCGCCGCGCCGCTCGACAGCGCCGCGCTCGATCCGCGCGTGGCGTTCGTGATGCGCGACATGATGCGGGACGTCGTAGCGCGCGGTACTGCGACGGTGGTGCGCGAGTTCGTGCCCGCCGGGATCCCGGTCGCGGGAAAGACCGGCACCACGAATGACAACAGTGACGTTTGGTTCATCGGCATGACGCCGGAGATCGTCGCGGGTGTCTGGCTGGGATTCGACACGCCCGCTCCGATCGCGCCCGGCGCCGCCGGCGGCACCCTGGCCGCGCCGGTATGGGGGCAGATGATCGGCAAGTATTATCACGGGCGCACGAGCAACGATTCCGCGTGGGACGTGCCGCCCGCGGGCGTGATCCCCGTGCTCGTGGACCGCGCCACCGGTGCGCCGGCCGACAGCGCCACGCCGCCCGACCGCGCGTACGTCGACTACATGATCATCACGCCGCCGGCACCGCCGGCCAGCGACACGCTGCGACCGCCGCTCGATTCCATTCCGCCCGACAGCGCCCGGCGCGACTCGACGGCCGCGCCCCCCGCGCCATAGCTGTCGCCCTCGCGAGCGAGCGCGCCGCATCGATCCGGAGGAGAAGCGCGTACTGTCGTCATTGGTGATCGTCGTGCCGGCGAGAAAGCGGAGCGCTTCGAAACACATTGCGCCCAGCGTATCTTTCGGCGCCGCACGATGCAGACCAACACGCACGGGGCGACCCGTCATTTCATAGGAATCGCATGATGATCGCCACGCGCTCAGCACTTAGGGTCCTCACGTCCACGCTCGTCCTGTTCGCCGCCGTCGCCCAAATGAGCGCCCAGGGCTCGCTCGCCACGGGGCGAGCGGACCCCAACGCGATCCGCGGCCAAGCCGAGTACATGGCGTACATGTCGGCGTCGGTCGACACCGTCCTGAAGGCATGGGAACGCGCGACGAAGGCGCGTGATGCCAACGCGCTCGCCGGCCTCTACACGACTGACGCCATCATCGCCCTGTCGAGCGGCCGGCTCGTGCAGGGCCGCGGATCGGTGCGCGATGCATACGAGCGCATGCTCCCACGGATGCATGCGGCCCGGATCGAAGTCGCCCAGATCGTGGCCAGCGCCGATGTGGCATCGGTGGTCGCCCGCCTCGAGTGCGACATCCAGCTGCCGAACGGCGGCTGGTATCACCGGGACATGCTCATGACGCTCACGATCAAGGCCGAAGACCGCGGCCGCTTCCGCATCGCCATCCAGAGCGGCGGTGACTTCCAATTGCTATCGCCCGCCAATCCGCGGAGCGGCGCGCCGGGCGCGGTCCCGAAGGATTCGCTCGATGTGATCCTCACCGACGCATCCGGACTGGGAGTGCCGGGAGTCCTCGTGAGCTTCCGGGTCGAGCACGGAGCCGGCGTGGTCGATCCGGCGGCGGCGGTGACCGACGCGAACGGCCATGCCGGCAGCCACCTGGACGCCACATCGCCGGATAATCCGGCGGTCGTGAGCGCCGCGGCGGCGACGCTCGTCGAGGAACCGGTATTCTTCAACTCGATGAGCGCCGAGGCCGACTCGGGGCAGGGTACGAACACACACTCGGCGACGCCTCCGCACCGCTAGGCCCGCGCACGCAGAACGGCCCGGACCTCACATCGAGATCCAGGCCGTTTTCGTTCGCAGTTGCAGGCGACAGCCCACAGCCGACAGCCGCTCTCCGTAGTTAGACCACTACCTGCGCCATCGGCTTGTCGCTCGCGCCACGACGCGGTTTCGTGCGCCGCGGCTCGCCCGCGACCAGCGCCACCGCGAGCACTTCGTCTAGCGTGCTCACCGGATGGAAGCTCAGCTTCTGCCGCACTTCCTCCGGAATGTCCTCGAGGTCCGCCTCGTTCTCCCTGGGAAGCACGATGGTCGTGATCCCCGCGCGATGCGCACCCAGAACCTTCTCCTTGAGTCCGCCGATCGGCAACACGCGGCCGCGCAGCGTGATCTCACCTGTCATCGCGACATCCTTTCGCACTGGACGGCCACTCATCGCGCTCACCAGCGCCGTGCTCATCGTGACGCCCGCGCTCGGCCCGTCCTTCGGGATCGCGCCCGCGGGCACGTGCACGTGCACCTCGATCGATCCGAGCTTGTCGTCGGGAATGTCGAGCGCCTCGGCGTGCGTGGCCGCGTACGTGAGCGCCGCGCGCGCCGATTCCTTCATCACGTCGCCGAGCTGGCCCGTGAGGATGAGCGACACATTCCCCCAGCCCGTGAGCGGCGTGTCGCTGTCGGCGGGCGCCGGTCCGTACAGACGGCGGATCGCCGCCTCGACGAACATGATGTCGCCGCCCGCGGGCGTGTAGTACATGCCGGTGGCGACGCCCACTTCGTTCTCCTCGTTGGCGTGCTCGGGATGCACCTTGGGACGCCCGAGCAGGTCGCGGATGTCGTCGGGCGTGATCTTCATCTCCGTCTTCTCGCCGGCCGCGAGCTTGCGCGCCACTTTGCGCGCCACCGCACCCACCTGCCGCTCGAGCTGCCGCACGCCGCTCTCGCGCGTGTACTGGCTCACGAGCGCCATCACGGCATCGTCGGTGAACGAGACGCCCTTCTCCTTGAGCCCGCTCTCATCGAGCTGGCGCGGGATGAGATACTTCTTCGCGATCTCCGCCTTCTCGCGCTCGGTGTAGCCCGAGAACTCCACGACCTCCATGCGGTCGAGCAGCGGCGCGGGGATGTTCTGGATGAAATTCGCCGTCGCGATGAAGAGCACTTCGCTCAGATCGAACGGCACGTTCAGGTAGTGATCGGTGAACGTGTCGTTCTGCGCGGGGTCGAGCACCTCGAGCAGCGCGCTCGCCGGATCGCCCTGGAAGCTCACGCCGAGCTTGTCCACCTCGTCCAGCAGGAAGACGGGATTCTTGGTGCCCGCCTGCTTCATCCCCTGTACGATCCGTCCCGGCATCGCGCCCACATAGGTGCGGCGATGGCCGCGGATGTCGGCCTCGTCACGCGCGCCGCCCAACGACGCGCGCACGTACTCGCGGCCGAGCGCGCGCGCGATCGACTTCGCGATGCTCGTCTTGCCCACGCCCGGCGGCCCGACGAACAGAAGGATCGGCCCCTTCGCCATCGCGCGAGCCTTCGCCTCCTTCTTGTCGGTGATCTGCCGGTCGGCGCTCTCATCGCTCACCGCGAGCGACGGCGTCGCCACCTCTTTGCTCGCGCGCAGACGCGACGCCGGGAACTCGCCCGTCTTCGCCATCTCCGCCTCGAGCTCCTGCGCTTTCAGCTGGCGCACGGCGAGGAATTCCAGGATACGGTCCTTCACATCCGGGAGACCGTAGTGGTCCTCGTCGAGTACTTGCGCCGCGTGCTTGAGTTCGAGGTCATCGTCCGAGCGCGTGTTCCACGGCAGCTCCGCGATCCACTCGAGGTATGTGCGGATCACCTGCGCTTCCATGGATTCGCGGCCCGCGCGTTCCAGCCGCCCTAGCTCGCGCTCCACTTCCTGCCGCGCCTGCTTGGGCAGCTCGAGCTTGTTCAGCTTGCCGCGCAATTCTTCGATCTCGCGCGCCTGGTCGTCGTCGCCGAGTTCCTTCTGGATCGCCTTCATCTGCTCGCGCAGGAACATCTCGCGCTGGCGCTCGCCAAGTTCTTCCTGTACCTGCGACTTGATCTCCTCCTGCGCTTCGAGCAATCCGATCTGGCGCTGCACGTGCACGAGCACGCGGCGCAGCCGTTCCTCCACGCTCAGCGTTTCGAGGAGCCCCTGCTTCTCCGCGACCGGCACTTCGAGATGGCCGGCCACGAGGTCGGCGAGCTTGCCCGGCTCGGTGACGCTCTCGAGCACTTGCAGCACGACCTCTTCCGTGAGGCCGCGCTTCTCGGCGAGCTCGGCGGCGCGTTCGCGCGTCTCCTTGTGGAGCGCTTCGAACGCGGCGTCGTGCGTGTCGAGCGGCGCCATCTCGTCCACCGGCAGCACCACCGCGGAGAGATAGTTGTCCGTCTGCGTGAACTGGATGGCTGTGGCGCGCAGTTCGCCCTGCAGGAGGAGCTGCACGCCGCCGAAGCCGCGCTGCGCCTGCCCGATGCGCGCGATCACGCCCATCGAGTACAGATTCTCCTGCGTCGGCTCGTCGGCGTTGTCCCGCTGGGCGACGGCGAATACCAACCGGTCGCCCTTCATTGCCGCGTCCACTGCGCGTAATGTTCCCGGTCGCCCAGCGGCGATCGGCGCGCTGAGTCCGGGGAAGATCACCGTCCCCCTGAGCGGGAGCACCGGAAGCGTCTGACGTGATGCCATGATGACACCTGGATTGATGACCGGCCGGGCCGCGACTCCTACTATTTCAAACCGCCGACAGCGCCGACAGTTCCGCGTTCCGGCCGTGAGGTTGAGTTACGCCACCGGGGCAGATATTGCAACTTCCGACCGCCGCTCTGACGTAGTGCCACTGCCGCGACGGCCGGATCGCCTTTTCAGATCGGCCCCTGAGTGGTACACTAAGCATCTTCCGTACCTGAACCTGAGCCGGACCCCCCATTGCCCGATCCCATCGCGCTTTCGTCGGACGCAGAGATGCGGGCGCTCGTAGAGCGCGCGCTCTCCGCGAACTACGATCTGGATCAGGAGATCGGGCGCGGCGGCATGGGCATCGTGTTCCGCGCCAAGGACCGCCGGCTCAAGCGCGTGGTGGCCATCAAGGTGCTGCCGCCGGAGCTCGCGTTCCGTGGAGAGATCCGGCAGCGCTTCCTGCGCGAAGCCGAGACGGCGGCGCAACTGTCGCACCCGAACATCGTGCCCATTTACAGCGTTGACGAGCGCGAGGGGCTGGTGTTCTTCGTGATGGCGTGCGTGGAGGGGCCGACCCTCGCGAAGCGCCTGCACGACGAGGGGCGCATTCCGGTGGACGACACGCGGAAGATCCTCACCGAGGTGAGCGACGCGCTGGCGTACGCGCATTCGCGCGGCGTGGTGCACCGCGACATTAAGCCGGACAACATCCTCCTCGACAAGGATGACGGCCGCGCGATGGTCACCGACTTCGGCATCGCGCGCGCGATCCAGGAAGGCGCCGACTCGCGCCTCACCGCCACCGGCGTCGCGATCGGCACGCCCGCGTACATGAGTCCCGAGCAGGCGGCGGGCGATCGCGAGATCGACGGGCGGAGCGACCTGTACGCGCTGGGCGTGGTGGGCTATCAGATGCTCGCGGGGCGCCTGCCGTTCCAGGCATCGAGCACGCCGTCGATGTTGATGAAGCACATCAGCGAACGTCCGCAGCCGGTGGAAGCGTGGCGTGAGGAGACGCCGCCCGATCTCGCGCGCGCCGTCATGACGCTGCTCGAGAAGGAGCCGGAGCATTGCTTCGCGAACGCGACCGTGCTCTCGCAGGCGTTGCGCGGCGATGCGAGCGCGATGCCCGCGCCCGCGCCGCCGCACGAGACCGGGTCGCTGCCGATGTCGTATCGTTCGCCGATCGGCACCGCGGTGCCGTACGGCGTGCGCCCGCCACCCGGCGCGGGACAGTACACCACGCCCACCGCCGACGAGGTGGCCAGCTGGTCCAAGCCCGAAGTGGTGAAGTTCCGCGGCCAGTTCGCGACGTACGCGTTCGTCAATGGTGTGCTGGTCGTGGTCTCCATCTTCAGCAGCCACGACCTCATGGTCGTGCCGATCTTCTGGACCGTGGTCATGGCGGTGCGCTATTCGAGGCTCTGGACCGCGGGCTACGACTGGCGAGCGGTGTTCAAGCAGACGAGCGACCGCAGCCTGATCGATCTCGCGCAGGAGACGGCGGAGGAGGTCGGGTCGGTGTTCGACCGCGACAAGCGCGAGAAGTTGAAGGCGCGCAACCGCGAGTTGAGCCAGCAGCGCGCGCTCGTGCCGGTGGGCAACGCGTTCGCCATCGCCGCCGGATCCTACGGGCGGTTCGACGGCGTCGTGCGACAGGCGGCGCAGGACCGCGAAGAGATCACGCGCTTGATGCTGTCGCTGCCCGCGTCCGACCGGAATCTGGTGGACGGCGTGATCCCCGCCGCGGACGGACTGTTCAAGCGCATCCAGTCGCTCGCCGGATCGGCGATCGAGAACGAGCGCGCGGTGACGCCGGGCGCGTCCGCGGACCTCGAGCGCCAGATCACCAAGCTCGAGAGCGAGGCGAATCCGCTCGACACGGCGGGCAGCGAGGAGCGCGTTCGGAAGCTCGCGATCCTCAAGCGCCAACGCCGCGCGCTCGCGGACGCGACGAAGAAGCGCGACGAGGCGGTGGCGAAGCTCGAGAGCTGCCGCCTTCAGCTGCAGAACATGCGCCTCGACATCCTGCGCCTGCGCGCCGGCGGCGTGGCCGAGGTGGCGCCGCAGATCACGCAGCTCACGATGCGCGCGCGTGCCCTGGCCGACGACGTGGACGCCGCGCTCGTCGGCGTGGATGAGGCACGGCTGGCCGCGAACGCTTCCGCGCGGCGAGGGTCGCGCAAGACGTGACCGACCCGATGCGCGATCGCGCGGTCGCAGCGGTCGGCGAGCAGTACGAGATCCAGGCGGAGATCGGTCGCGGCGGGATGGCGGTGGTCTACCGGGCGATGGACCGGCGGCTGCGCCGGAAGGTGGCGATCAAAGTGCTGCCGCCCGAGTTCGCCTTCCGCGAGGACGTGCGCCGCCGCTTCCAGCGCGAAGCCGAGATGGCGGCGCGTCTCTCGCATCCGAACATCGTGCCGATCTACGCGGTGGATGAGCGCAACGGCCTCGTGTATTTCGTGATGGCGCTCGTCGAGGGCGAAAGTCTCGCGAGCCTGCTCGCGCGCACGCCGCGCCTCACGGTGCCGGCCGCTCGCCGCATCCTGCACGACGTGGCCGACGCGCTGTACTACGCGCACCAGCACGGCGTGATCCATCGCGACATCAAGCCGGACAACATCCTGCTCGACGCCGAGAGCGGCCGCCCGATGGTGAGCGACTTCGGCATCGCGCGCGCGGCCGAGTCCGACAGCCAGCTCACGGTCACGGGCGTGGCGGTGGGCACGCCGGCGTACATGTCGCCCGAGCAGTCGCTGGGCGAACGCGAGCTCGACGGCCGCAGCGACATCTATTCGCTGGGCGTGGTGGGGTATCAAATGCTCGCCGGCGAACTGCCCTTCAAGGCGAGTAACACGCCCGCGATGATGATGAAGCACGTGAGCACGATCCCGCTGCCGGTGCGCGAGCGGCG
Organism: uncultured Gemmatimonadaceae bacterium; assembly: GCA_963716745.1. Classification (GTDB taxonomy): domain Bacteria; phylum Gemmatimonadota; class Gemmatimonadetes; order Gemmatimonadales; family Gemmatimonadaceae; genus DATKOH01. The sequence continues at coordinate 1,702,192 of OY970320.1, read as the reverse complement.
CGCTGACGCGCCGGCCGCGCTCGCCGCGGCGATCGACCGCTCGCTCGCCAAGCGTCCGGAGGACCGGTGGCCCACCGCCGCCGCGTTCCGCGATGCGGTGGACGCGCGTGACACCGGTCTCGAACCCGGCCCATGGCAGCATCCCGTAAGTGACGCGCGCGAGGGGCAACTCGTTCCCGCCGCCATCCCCGTGCCGCGCGTTCCGTACGACGCGGCTCGCGAGAGCGCGCAGCCGGTGGGACGCGCGCTCCCGCTCCCGCCGGGCGTGCCGCCGCTGCCCGTGCCGGTGCTGCAGTACCCGCTCTCGCGGCAGGAGCAGAAACTGCTGCAGCGCGAGCAGCGCCGCTTGCGGCGCGAGGGATTCCAGGATCTGATCGAGGGTTTCCGCCAGCGACCGCTGCACGAGCGCATCATGCGATTCCGCGGCAGCCTCGTGAGCACCGTGACCTTGCTCACCGTGCTCGCGACGGTGAATTACGTCACGTCGAGCCAATTCCCGTGGGTGATCTTCCCCGCCGTCGCGCTCAGCATGGGCGTGTGGCGCCAGTGGACGCGACTCTGGGCCGAAGGGGTGACGTGGGGACAGGTCTTCGGGCCGGAAGCCGCGAAGAACATCGCCGCGGCGCGCGCTGCCGCTCGCGCCACGGCGGCACACGGCGGGGCGGTCGCGCAACCGGCTGCGCTGCCCGAGCCCGATACGAACACGCTCGCTGCGAAGCTTGCATCGGCCACGGTGCTCGCGGGGCCGCACGGCGCGGCGGTGCGCCGCGCCGCGGCCGACCGCGCAACGGTGCTCAGCGTCGTAGATTCGCTCGCGAAGGCGGACCGTGACCTCATTCCGGACGTCGTTCCCACCGTGGACGCGCTCGCACAGCGCGTCGCGGCGGTCGCGCAACTACTCACCGATCTCGACGCGGATGCGTCGCCACGCAAGCTCACCGAACTCGACGCACACATCGAGAAGGTGAGGTCCGAACCGGAGAACAGTCCCGACCACGAACGCCGGCTCGGATTGCTGGAGCGCCAGCGCACATCGCTCGCCGAGCTCGGCACGCGCCGCGCGCGGCTCGCGGGCCAGCTCGAGAGCGCGGGGATCGCGCTGCAGAATCTCAAGTACGATCTGCTCAAGCTGCGATCGTCGGGCGTGCAGTCGGCGATCGGCGATGTGACGAGCGCGACGATCGAAGCGCGCGCGCTGTCGAAGGAGATCGGGCATGTGCTCGACGCGGCGGACGAGATCCGGGACATCTGAGTTGGACATCGCGCTCGCGACGTTCCGTTTGGCGCGACTGGCATCAAGGTTCAAATCTTGACCGGATGCGTCGGATGGAGCGGATCGATCGGATACCTCCTTGCAGCCGCACCGGCTGCCACGCGCCGGGCAGCGGCTTGTCTTGTTGTTAACAACACAACAACAGCTCTACTCGGCGCGGATGACTCCTCGCGCCGCATGGGCGTATCCGATCGATCCGCTCCATCCGATGCATCCGGTCAAAACTTGAACCTTGATGCCAGTCGAGCAGAATTAGGGGCATGAGACTCCATCACTTTGTTGCCGTCATGCTCCTCGCGAGCTCCGCGGGCGCGCAGACGAAATCGAAGCCGCATGCGACGGCGCCCGCGAAGATCCCCACGCCTGCCTCGGTGCTCGGCTTCGAGCCGGGCGCGGACCGGAAGCTCCCCTCGTGGGATCAGGTGGTGGAGTACTTCACGAAGCTCGACGCCGCGAGCCCGCGCATCACGGTGCGCACGCTCGGCAAGACCACGCTCGGCCGGCCGTTCATCGCGGCGTTCATCGGCGATGCGAGCGTCATCGCGAACCTCCCGAAGTGGCGCGAGATCCAGCGCCGGCTCGCCGATCCGCGCCTCCGCCGCGCGCACGAGCGCGATTCGCTCATCCTGAACGGCAAGCTCGTCGTGCTCGTGACATCGAGCATCCACTCCGACGAAGTGGGCGGGATCGTCACGCCGCTCGTGCTCGCGCACCGGCTGGTGACCAGCGAGGACGCCGACGCGCGCGCGATCCGCGCGAACACGATCGTGATCCTCGTGCCGTCGCTCAATCCCGACGGCGTGGACATCGTGGGCGATTGGTACCGCGCCACGCTCGGCACGAAGAGCGAAGGTACCGATCCGCCGGAGATCTATCATCACTACACCGGCCACGACAACAATCGCGATTGGTACGCCTTCACGCAGGTGGAGACGCAGCTCACGGTGGACTCGCTGCACAACCGCTGGCATCCCGCGATCGTGAACGACATCCACCAGCAGGGGTCGTACGGCTCGCGGATCTTCATCCCGCCCTACCTCGACCCGTTCGAGCCCAATGTCGATCCCGTGCTGCTCGCCGGGCTCGACCAGCTGGGCCTCGCGATGGCGTGGCGGCTCATGGTGGAAGGGAAGACCGGCATCGCCACGAACGCCATCTACGACGCGTGGACCCCCGCACGCGCGTACTCGCACTATCACGGTGGCGTGCGCTTGCTCACCGAGACCGCATCGGCGAAGCTCGCGACGCCGATGGACGTCCCGTTCGACTCGCTGCGCGAGGGGCGCGGCTACGATGCGCGCACGGCCACCTGGAATTTCCTCGCGCCATGGCCCGGCGGGCGCTGGACGCTCGCCAACATCGTGGACTACCAGACGAGCGCCACGTGGGCGCTACTCGCGAACGCGTCGCGCGCGCGTGCGATGTGGATGGAGAGCTTCGCGCGCGTCGCCGAGCGCGCGGTGGAAGGGAAGCGAGCCGCCGGCCGCGAGAAGTGGCCCGCGGCGTTCGTGATCCCCATGCAGCAGCCCGACCAAGCGCCGCTCCGCACGCTCATCCGCATCCTGCAGCGCGGCGGCGTCGAGATCCGGCGCGCCACGGCGCCCTTCGCGGTGAACAACGTGAAGTATTCGGCGGGAACGTACGTGGTGCTCACGGCGCAACCGTACGGCGGCTTCGCGAAGGCGCTGCTCGAAGTGCAGCACTACCCCGACATGCGCGAATATCCCGGCGGTCCGCCGCGCGAGCCGTACGACGTGACCGCACACACGCTGCCGCTGCTCATGGGTGTGGGCGTCGCAGCCGCGGATTCCTTCCCGGTGCCCGTGGGCGAGATCATCGCACCGGTGAGCGAACCGATCCTCGAAGTGCCCGGGCTCTCGGGTTCGTCGGCACGCCGCATTGGCATCTATCGCAGCTACGCGGGCGCGATCGACGAAGGCTGGACGCGATTCCTGTTCGATGAATACAAGATCCCCTTCCGCTCGATCGTGAATGCCGAAGTGCGCGCCGGCGCGCTGCGCGCGCGCTACGACGTGATCATCATCCCCGATCAGTCGCCGCGTGAGATCCGCGACGGCGCGACGGATGAGACCTACCCCGATTCACTCACCGGCGGCATTGGCGAGATCGGCGCCGCGGCGCTCAAGGAATTCGTCGCCGCCGGCGGCACGGTCGTCACCTTCAACGATGCGAGCCGCTGGGCGATCACGGCGCTGGATCTCCCGGTGCGCGATGTGCTCATGGGGATCCCGTCGCGCGAGTTCTACTCGCCCGGTTCGCTGCTCACGGTGTACGTCGATCGCAATCATCCGCTCGCGAAGCTGATGACGGCGCATCCGGTGGCGTGGTTCGAGCACAGCCCCGCCTTCGAGGTGACGGACACGACGCGCGCAACGGTGGTCGCGCTCTATCCGCTCGAGCAGGACCCGCTCGCCTCAGGCTGGCTGTTAGGCGGCGATAAACTTCGCGGCAAGGCCGCGCTCGTGGATGTGCATGAAGGCGCGGGGCATGTCATCCTCTTCGGCTTTCGGCCCGCAGTTCAGAGGGCAGAGTATGGCGATGTATCCGTTGATCTGGATGGCGCTTGAAGGGGTGGTGACCTTGGACGTCAGAATGCAGACTGTCGGCTGTCGGCTGTTGCAGGCGACAGCCAACAGCCGACAGTCCGCTTTCCAAGGATTCAGTCTGTAGTTCAGAACGATCGCGCCGGAATCATGACATCCACCGAACTCGCCACGACCGGCGCCGCGCCCGCCTTCTTGAGTGCGTCGTTCACTCTCGGCAGGTCGCTCGCGAGCGCACTCTTGAGATCGTTCAACTGCTTGGCGATCTGCGGAGCGAAATCGTTGAACACTTCCACCATCTGATTCGTCGGCCGGGCGGGCATCGACGACGCCATCCCGCCGAGACTGCTCGTGCGCTCGAGCAGGCCCGGTGCGTAGACGAGATTGTCCTCGTCGGAGCGCATCCGCGTCTCATAGAGCGTTTGTTCCACCGTCGCCATGCGCGCGAGCAGTGACTTCGCGGCAGCGGCGACCGCCGCGGTGTCGGCCGGCTTCATCTTCGCCATGCGATCGGCGAGCTGCGAGCGCACGTTGCGCACCGTGAGCAGCGCGGTCACGCCGGCCGATACGGTGTCGCGCACTTTCATCTCGAAATCGAACTGCGCCTTGAGATCCTCCGCGCTCACCTTGATGCGCGGATCGTTCACGAGCGTGAAGCGCGCGGAGTCCGACTTGCCGTTCGCCGTCACTCGCACCCAGTAGGATCCGGCCAGCGCCATCGGGCCCGTGCTGTACATCCCCAACGCGCCGGTGAACTGCCGCGCGTCGGGGTAGTTCATGTTCCAGGCGAACTTGTTGAGCCCCGCTTTGTCCGGCGCGCGCGGTTCCGGCGGCACGCGCTGCGGCCACGGCGGATTGAACTCGTTGTCGAAGCCGGCCACCGCGTCCGAGAGCGCGGCGGTGTCGGGCACAGCGCCCGTCTTGCGGATGCTGTCGGCCATCGCGGCCTTCACCGTCTCCTTGAGCAGACTGTCCGCGCGAGCGAGCGAGTCCATGCCGCTCGCGAACGAGCGGATCGTCTTCCCCTTCTCATCCAGGATGTCGACCGTCACCGTCTGGCCCGCGGAGGCCAGCGTGTAGTAGATGATCGCGCCACTCGACGGGTTCATCCCCAGCGGCTGCGACGGCGGCTGCGTCTCGGACACCTGGCCCCATTGGATGCGGTACGCATCGATCGGCGCGTACACGCGCGGCGACGCGGCCACCGTGGCCGGCGTCATCATCCGCAGCGGCGTGATGTCATCCATGATCCAGAACGAACGCCCATGCGTCGCCGCCACGAGGTCCGCGCCCTTGATCGCGAGATCGTGCACCGGCACCCACGGGAGATTTCGCTTGAGCGAACGCCAGTGCGCGCCATCATCGAAGCTCACGTATACCGTTTTCTCCGTGGACGCGAAGAGCAGCCCCTTCCGCACCGGATCCTCGCGCACGCTCCGCACGAATTCCGTGGCCGGGATGCCGGTGACGATCTTCGTCCACGTGCGGCCGAAGTCGTTGGTCTTGTAGATCAGCGGCGCATCATCCTGCAACTGATAGCGGTTCGCGGCCACGTACGCCGTACCTTCGCCAAAGTGCCCCGCCTCGATGAGCGACACGCGGGTGAAATCGCCGAAGCCCGTCGGCGTCACTTTCGTCCAGTGCTTGCCGCCATCCACGGTCACGTGGATGAGACCGTCATCCGATCCCGCCCACAGCACGCCTTCCTTCTTGAACGACTCCGCGATGGTGAACACTGTGGCATAGAACTCGGCGGTCGTCTGGTCGTGCGTGATCGGTCCGCCGGATGTGACCGTCGTCTTCGGATCGTTGCGCGTGAGATCGGGAGAGATCGCGGTCCAGCTCTGCCCCTGGTCCGTAGTCTTGAACACCACATTCCCGCCCGTGTACACGACGTTCGGATTGTGCGGCGAGATCAGGATCGGCGCCGTCCACTGGAAGCGGTAGCGGCTCTCCGCGGCCGCGTGCCCGTCCGGACTGTTCGGCCACACGTTCACGATGCGCAGGAAATCCGTGCGGTGGTCTTTGCGCGTGAGCAGGCCGCTGTTGTCGCCGCCGAAGGTGATGTCCGGCTCATCCGGCTTGGCCTCGATGTAGCCCGACTCGCCCCCGCCCGGATCGTACCACTGATCGAACGGGATGCCGCCGGCGTACCGGCTCGGTCCGCACATCGCACTGTTGTCCTGCTGCGCGCCGCACACGCGGTACGGGAAGTGATTCGTCGTGGACACGTGATAGAACTGCGCCGTCGCGTAATCCTGCAGCGACCACGTCTTGCCGCCGTTATACGACACGCTCGCGCCGCCGTCGCTCGACTGGATCATCCGCTGCGGATCGTTACTCGCGACCCAGAAATCATGATTGTCGCCGTGCGGCTCCTGCAGCCAGCGCCACGTGACGCCGCCGTCGGTGCTCTTGTACAGTCCGACGTTCGGCGCGTACAGCACGTCCGCGTTCTTCGCGTCGGCGTAGATCATCGTGTAGTACCACGCGCGCTCGCGCAGCTTGTGATCGCCGTTGATGTAGCGCCACGTCGCGCCGCCATCGTCGGAGCGGTACACGCCGCCCGCCGCCGAGTTCTCGATGATGGTGGTGACACGCATCGGCTTCGCCGCCGACACCGCGATGCCGATCTTGCCGATCAGCCCGCTCGGCAGCCCCGCGTTCTTCGTGAGCTCCGTCCAGTGCTCGCCCGCGTCGGTGCTCTTGAACAACCCGCTCCCCGCGCCGCCCGACACCAGCTGCCACGGTTTGCGCCCCGCCTGCCACAGCGACGCGTAGAGAACGTCCGGGTTCGTTGGATCCATGATCAGGTCCGCGGCTCCCGTGGAATCGTTCCGGAACAACACTTTGCGCCACGTCTTCCCGCCGTCGGTGCTCTTGAACACGCCGCGGTCGGCGCTCGGGCCGTACGCATGTCCGAGCACGGCGGCGTAGACGATATCGGGATTCGTGGGATGCACGCGCACGCGCGAGATCTGGCCGGCTCTCTCGATGCCCACATGCGTCCACGTCTTCCCATTGTCGGTGGTCTTCCACACGCCATCACCGGCCGAGACGTTGCCACGGATCCCCCACTCGCCCGTGCCCACGTACACGATGTCGGGGTTCGACTCGCTCACGCCGATCGCGCCGATGGTGCCGCCGAAATACTTCTCCCCGCTCGGCAACCATGTGTCGCCGCCATCGGGGCTCTTGAAGACGCCGCCTCCGGTTGTGCCCATCCAGAATTCGGCGACGCGCGCGGCGGATCCCGCGACGGCCACCGAGCGGCCACCGCGGAAGGGCCCGATCTCGCGCCACTTGAGCGCACTGAAGGCGGTGGTGTCGAAGGTGTCGCCATCGACAGGCGAGGCTTGGGCGGACGCGGATGACGCGAGCGCGAGGAGCGCGCACGCGATGAGAACGTTGGATCGAGCTGGCATTGGGCGGGCTCCGAAGAGACTGAGAATGTCTCTATTTTGGCGCCTGCGGCCTCGAATTGTTAGGAGTCGAAACGACAGACCTAGACGCTAGACCTAGACGCTAGAATGCAACTACGACTCGCGCAGTGGCATTCTAGCGTCTAGGTCTAGCGTCTAGGTCTGCGGTTCAGACTTGTGCCTTCCTCCAGGCAACCCATTCCTTGATGTGCGATTCCAGCAAGCTCAGCGGAATCGCCCCCTGCCCCAGCACCTGGTCGTGGAATTCGCGGATGTTGAACTTCGCGCCGAGTTCGCGTCTGGGCGTAGGCGCGAAGTTCCTTGATCTTCAGTTCGCCCGTCTTGTACGCGAGCGCCTGCGCCGGGTCGGAGATGTAGCGGTCGATCTCGACGATGATGTCGCGATTCGTCTTCGCCGTGTTCGCGGTGAAGAAGTCGATCGCCTGCTGGCGCGACCAGCCGAACTGATGCATGCCCGGTATCGACCACGAGACGCACGGCGCGCCACATCTCGTAGGTGAGCTGGCCGAACTTCGAGTATGGATCCTGGTACATGCCGAGGTCGGGGCCAAGGCTCTCGCCGTAGAGTGCCCAGCCTTCCACGAACGCCGTGTAGCCGCCATAGCGGCGGAACTCGGGCACGTTCTCCTGCTCCTGCGCGAGCGCGATCTGCAAATGGTGCCCCGGCACCGACTCGTGCAGCGTGAGCGCTTCCATCTCCCATTTGGGGCGCGCGTTGAGCTGGTACGTGTTCACCATGAAGTAGCCCGCCCGCGGCGCCTTGGGCGCGCCCGGCTGGTAGTAGGCGGTGGTGGCCGACGGTGCGATGTAATTCGGGATCGTGCCCACGCCGTACGTGAGACGCGGCAGTTTGCCGAAGAGCTTCACGAGGTTCGGATCGATGCGTTTGTCGATGTCGCGATAGCCCTGCACGAGACTCGCGGAGTCGGTGTAGTAGAACTTTGGATCGGTGCGCAGGTATTGCACGAAATCGGCGAACGATCCCTTGAATCCGGTGGACGCGATCACGCTGTCCATCAGCGCGTGGATGCGCTTCACCTCGGACATCCCGATGTCGAAGATCTGTTTGGGCGTACGGTCGGTAGTGGTCTCCATCCGCACGTTGTACGCGTACCACGCATCGCCATCCGGGAGCGCGCTCATCGCGATCGACTCGCGCGTGCCCGGCACGTAGGTCTTCTCGAGGTAGTCGTGGAACTTCTGGTAGGCCGGCTTCACTTTCGCGGTGTACGCGCTCACCGCGGCGGCGCGCAGGCGCTCCTGATCCGCCGCCGGGATGCCGATCGTGAACTTCTTGAAGGGCGTGAGCAGCGGGCTCTTCATCGGATCATCGGGGATCAGATCCTGGATCTGCTTCGGCACATTGCGGAGCGTGATGCGCGGCCAGGTGACCTTGGCGGCGAGCCCCTTCTGCAGCAGCACCGTCGCTTGGTCGAGCACCGTGGGGATGCCGTTCAGCCGCGACAGGATGTTCTCATAGTCCGCGACGGTGGCGTTCGGATTGTCGGCCAGCGTCTCGGCGAGCCCCTGCGGTCCGCCGCGCTGCGAGATCGCGAGATACTCGCCGGGGAACCGCTGCCCCTCGATGCCGTCGACAACATCCTTCTTGTACAGATCGTAGTTCAACTGGTCGGCCGAGGAGAGCGCCGCGCGGTCGATCGAATTGATCACGGCGAGCGGCAGCTTCGCCTCCTGCTTCCGCCGCGCGATGGCGTCGAGTGAATTGTCCGTCCAGCGGCCGTTCTGGCCGGGATAGCCGGTGTACGTCGCGAACTCGGGGTGCTCGATGTTCGATTTCTCCCAATCGAGCGCGAACAGCTGGTGGAGACGCACGCTGTCGGCGGACTGCCCCTTGGCGGCGGCGAGCGCGTTGAAACGCGCGGCCCAGTCTTCGTTCGCGGGCTGTTGGGCGGCGGCCGGCGGCGCGAGAAGCGCGGCGGCGAGGAGAACGGGGGTGATGACGTTGAAACGCATGGATCGCTCCGAGAGGATTGTGACGTGCTGCCGCGTGAACGTAGCCCCGGACATCGCGCGGTCAAGACGCGCGCGCGGCGCGGCGACGCTACATTTCGCGGCCATGGCCTGCCGATCGGCGTCCGTACTGGTGGCGGCATTCCCGCTCGCGCTGCTGGCACAAACGGCGGCGCGACCCGCGGCTACGCCGGCGGTCGCGCGGTACTGCCCGGCGCCGCGCGCACCCGGCCCCGATTCGATCGCGCGCCCGCTGCCGCCGCTCGTCGCCATGCCCGATCCCGTACGCGGTCTTTACGTGAATCGCTGGGCCGCGATCGGCACACGCCTCAACGATCTCATCGCGGTCGCCGCGCGCACCGAGATCAACGCGCTCGTGATCGATGTGAAGGACGACCGCGGCTTCGTGCTGTACCGCTCGCAAGTGCCGCTCGCGCGCGCGATCGGCGCCGACACCAATCGCCCGATGCGCGCCGAACGCATCCGCGCCGCGCTCGACACCATGCGCGCGCTCGGGATCTACCCCATCGCGCGCATCGTCGTCGTGAAGGATCCGATCCTCGCCGTGGCGCGGCCCGTATGGGCGATCCGCTCGCGCGCCGACACGACGCGTCCGTGGCACGACAAGCAGGGGAAGCCGTGGCTCGATCCGCATCAGGATGGACCGTGGCGCTACGCCGCCGATCTCGCATGCGAAGCCGTGCAGCTCGGCTTCAGTGAAGTGCAGTTCGATTACGTGCGCTTCCCCGACGAATCGCGATTGCAGCGCGAGGCAGCGTTCCCGCTCGCGGCTGGCCGCACGCGCGACCAGGTGATCCACGCGCAGCTCTCGATGCTCCGCACGCGCCTTCGCGGGATGGATGTGCCCGTCACCGCCGACGTGTTCGGCCTCACCACCACCGACACCACCGGCATGGCCATCGGCCAGCGCTGGGAGACCACGGTGAACGCGGTGGATGTCATCCTGCCGATGATGTACCCGTCGCACTATCGCCCGGGGATGTACGGACTGAGCGTTCCCAACGCGCATCCGAGCGTCGTGATCGCGCGCGGCCTGAGCGATGCCAAGCGCCGGAGCGTCGGCGTCGCGAACGCGGCCACGGTGCGCCCCTGGTACCAGGACTTCACCCTCGGTCCGCCGCGCTACGGCGTGACCGAGGTCCGCGCCCAGATAGAGGCGGGGTATCATGCGGGCGTGATGGGCTGGTTGCTATGGAACCCGCGGAGCGCATACACCATTGCAGCGTTGAAGGAGCGATAGTCAGAACCGCAGACCTAGACGCTAGACCTAGACGCTAGAAGGCGTCTGCAACGGCGGGAGCAGTCTAACGTCTAGGTCTAGCGTCTCAGGTCTGCAGTATCAGCTCCGAGCCAGCCAAGGCGCGAGGAGCTTCGCCACCGTCTCGGGCGCCGTCTCCGGTGGATAGTGCATGACACCGGGCAAAACACTCAGCGTCGCCCTCGGGATCGTCTGCTCCAGGCGCATGCCGATCGAGAGCGGCAGGAACGGATCGTCCTCGCCCCAGATGATCGCGGTCGGGATCTTGAGCTTCTTCAAGCCCGGCACGAGTGCCTCTGTCTCCGCGCAGTCCAGCGCGCCAACGTGCGACACGAGCGCTTCTCGCCCGCCCGGCGCCTCGAACGTGCGAAGGTACATGTCGGTGGAATGCGCGCCACGCTCCTGCTCCTCGTACGCGCCTTTCAGCGCGCGGCGCAACATCGCCATCATTGGTTTCGCCGGAAGCCGCTTCGCGATCGCAATTCCGGAATTCGTCTTGAGCGCGCCGGGCGGCCATTCGTCGAAGCCCACCGATGCGATGAGTGCGAGGCGCGACACGCGATCGGGATGATGCACGGCGAGATGCTGCGCGATCCCGCCGCCGAGATCGTGCCCGACGACCGCCGCACTCGCCATGTGCATCGCGTCCATGAACGCGAGCACGCGCGCGGCGTGGCCGGCAATCGACAGATCGCGATCCGCGGGACGGTCGCTGCGCCCGTAGCCGAGCAGGTCGACCACCACCGAGCGATGACCGGCGGGAATGTGCGGCACCACATCGCGCCAGAGATGTGACGAGGCGGGGAATCCGTGCAGGAAGATGATCGTGTCGCCGGCGCCACGCGTGCCGGCCGCGTAGTAGTACAGCCGCGCGCCGGCGACTTCGACGAATTCCCCTCTCAAGTCCTTGCCAGCTGACGCTCGCCTTCCCACTCCACGATCTTCCCCGCGATCGCGGATGCCGCCACGGTGTACGGCGAGGCCAGATACAACTGACCGGGGCCCGAGCGTCCGGGGAAATTCCGGTTGATCGCGGAGATCGTGACCTCGGTCTTCGTGCGCGACACGCCGGGGCCGGCGTTGATGCACGCGCCGCAGCTCGGCTCGATGAACGTCGCGCCCACGTCGGCGAACGATCTTGTCGTAGCCGCGTCTCGCGCAGTACGCGAACACTTCCTGCGAGCCGCACTGGATGAAGCACTGCACGTCCGGGTGCACACGCTCTCCGCGCTCCAGCGCCTCGCGGAACACGCGTGCGTACATGTCCATGTCCTCTTTCTTGCCGGCGGTGCACGACCCCGCGTAGGCGATGTCCACCTTCACGTCGCCCTCGAGCTCGTCGACGTACATGCCGTTGCCGGGGTCGCCCGGGCAGCGCGATCATCGGCCGCAACTGCCCCGCATCGATCTCGATCACCTTCACGTACTCCGCGCCGGCGTCCGAGAAGAGCCCGTCGCACAGCGCGCGCGCGGCCGCGGCCGTCATCCCGCGCTGCGCCACCAGATACTCCACGGTCTTCTCGTCCGGCGCGATGATCCCCGTGAACGCGCCCACCTCGGCCGCCATGTTGGTCATCGTCGCGCGCTCGTCCACCGAGAGCGCCTGCACCGCCTCGCCCGCGTACTCCACGATCTGGCCGATCGCCTCGCCGTTCTTGATGTACGGGTGGCGCAGGATCTCGAGCATGAAATCCTTCGCCGTGACGTTCGCGGGCTTCTTGCCGCGCACCAGCACCTTGAACGACTTCGGCACCTCGACGCGCACGTCTCTCGTGATCCAAGAATTGAAGATCGCCGTGGTGCCCACGCCGAAGGCGATGCAGCCCACCGCGCCCGCGTGCGGCGTGTGCGAGTCGCTGCCGATGATGATCTGCCCGGGCAGCGCGTGCGCCTCGAGGATCTTGCTAGTGGCAGATCGCCTCGGAGCCGGCCGAGTTGAGCGCGCCCATGAGGTTCAGCCGCTTGTCGAGCTGGCCGTAGAGCTTGATCCCTTTGGCCGCGGCGAACTCGCGCTGCTTCTTCTCGAGCTGGTTCGCGACGTCGAGCAGCCCCATCTCGACGTGCTCCGGCCGCATCACCTGGTCGAGGAAGGTGAGATGGTCGCGGAAGAAGAACACGGACGACGGGTCGTTGACCGGCTCATCCTTGCCGACCAGCTCCTCGAAGAAGATCGCCGACATGGGCGTCACGTACTCGTGGCTGAAGCGGATGTCGGTTTGCACGAACCCCTCGTCGCCGGGCCGCACGGCGGGAACGCCAGTCTTGCCCGAGGCCGCGTCGCGCACCCAATGCTTCGCGAAGATCTTCTCCGCGATCGTCATCGGCCGCGGCTTCGTCGTGATCTCGGGCACGGCCACTTTTCCCTGCAGCCGCGCAACATTGTAGTTGAACAGCCCGCCGTACTCGATGATCCCGCGCGTGATCCCGCCCTCGCCCTTCGTGAACTCGGTGAGCGGGATCTCCTCGCCGCGGCGCACGCGCTCGATCAGCCCGAAATCGGTGCTCGCGAAGACGCCCAGATTCTGGCAGTTCTCGCGGTAGATGCGCTCGATGTTCTCGGCGATCACCAGCTTGATCCCCGCCATCATCTCGGCGTACGGCGACTGCTCGCGCGACGATCCCTTCCCGCGGCGCTTGCCCGAGACGCTCGCGACGAATCCGCCTTTCTTCACGGAGCCGCGCGTGACGGGGAACTCCTCGCCGCACTTGAGGCCGAGGTACGGGAATTCACCCAGCGTCTCGTCGAAGTAGTAGCAGATGTAGGCCGGCGTGATCTCGTCGGTCGAGATGTTGTCGCGGAGGACTACCGGCGTGTGGTCGGACAACGTGTAGGCGAGATCCTCACCCTCGAGTTGCCGCTTCATCAGCGACGGGTCGGACGTGAGGAAGAGCACGCGGCCGTCGAATCGCATCCGGTCGGGTACTTTCGAGACGGGACGGGTGAGGAGACTCTTGATCATGCTCTCGTCCGGGGGTGATTCTCGGAAGATGGGCCCGGACTTTGGGGGGCACAAGCGGAGAGAGCCGAGACCCCAACTGCGGGTCTCGGCTCTCGGCGTTTGGCGCTCGGGCGAACTACGTGGGCGTTAGATCACGCCGCGATAGTTTCGATTTCCGCGCGCGCGGGGCGGCATTCCGCCGCGGCCCGTGCGGCCGTAATTCATACCGCGCCGGCCGTAGTTCATGCCGCGATAGTTCATCCGGCCGCCGCGCGGGCGCGCGTAGCCGCGATTCATGCGGCCAGAGCGCATCGCGTTGTAGTTCATGCGGCGATAGCTCGCGCGATTGTAGCCGGCACGACCGTAACCGGCGCGGCCGTAGCTCGCACGGCCATAGCTCGCGCGGCCGGCGCGCATGCCCGCGCCGTACCGATTGCCCATGGCCGATGGCCGGCGGCCAGCTCGTCCAGGCCCGCGGTACCAGGAATTCGCGCCCACGCGCTGCCACTGATACCCGCCTTGCCCGCCGTGCCGATGCGAGCGCGCGGTGGTCGGCGCCGAAGTCTGCGGAGCCGCGGTCTGCGGCGCCGCGGTCTGTGCCGCGAGCGGCGTCGCGCCAGCCGCGGCGATCGCGGCGGTGATCACCATCGAAACGATGCGCTTCATGTCCTCTCTCCGTTAATGCCCGTGCTGCTGTACGTCCCATGCACCAAAACCGATGAATGCTGTTCAGTGAGACGGAGCACCCGTCCCAACGTTAAGAGGCACTAGCGTTTGTGCCAAAACGTGCTATCCTTCCCCGCAACGATGGAATTGTCACGATGATTGACTTATCGTGTTGCAGGACAACGACTTAATCGCAAAACAGAGGGTTCCTTGACCCTGCCGATGTCCCCGCCTCTGCCTGTCAGGCCCGAGGTAGTCGAGCCCGCGAGCGTGAAGTTCCCGCTGAGCTGGCTTCTTGAGAATGCTTCAGTACCGATACAGTATCGCGCCATTACAGAGGTTGCGCGAGGATCGTTGACGGAGCCGCAGCGTCTCTCGATCCTGCCATACTCGTATCCGCCCGCAATCCGCCTCGCGCTCACGCAACGTCCCGATGGCACGTGGAATGGCGAGATGCTGTCGGTGCCCGCCGCACGGTCCGAGCCGCACGATGGCATCGGCACGATCATCGCCGTGCGCCGGCTGATCGAATATGGGTGGGACAAGGACTCCCCGCCGCTCCTGCTCGCGCGTCGCGCGCTGTTCCGGTTGCTCGCCGAAGATGAAGATCCGGCATTCCTGTACGAGTTGGCGCCAAAGGGAAAAGTCGACCCTGACGCGACTCGCGTGGGGCGTGGCATCCTGCGCGAGGCCGCGGCCGGCGTGCTCGCACAGGCGGGCTACGAGAGCGACCCGCGGCTTCGCGGCGCGGCGCGCCGCCTGATCGAGCGCCTCGACATCTTCTTGCGCAGCCCGCACGCCGCGAAGCCGTTCGCGCGCGTGGGCAACCAGCATGTGCTCGTGCCCGAGGCCGCGCCGCCGTCGGTGCACATGCTCACGATGCTCGCGCACATGCCGCTCTTCCGGAGCGAGCACTATGGTACGCTCGACCGCTTATACAACTATCTGATGCAGCCGGTGCCGCGCGCCACCGCGGCGATGCGCGTCGGCCGCAAGGTGCTGGAGATGCCCCATCTCGTGATGGGCGACCCGCTCCCGCACCGCAACGCCGCCGACGCGGACACTCCGGCCGCGCTTTGGTGGCTCGAAACACTCTCGCGACTCGGCTTCCTTCGCCGGAACGAGAACTGGACGAAGCTCTTCGAGCGATTCCTCGACGACTGCGACAGCCGCGGCGTGTGGGAGCCGCCCAAGCGCGCGGCGCTCATGCGGTCGAACAATCCGTTCGTGTGGCCGAGCTTCCCGCTCGAGCCGCACGCGACCGCCGAGGACCGTCTGGCGAACGTCACCTTCCGGCTGGGGCTCATCGGGCGGTACGCGGGGAGAGGGATCGACGTAGGGTGAACTGCCTGTACGGCGTGAGTCGTGAGTCGTGCGTCGATACCGCCCCATGAACGATGCTCGGCTCAGTTCATCCGAGATGTACCCCGCCGGAATCGGCGGCGTAGCGGCGCGCTACATCAAGACCACGTCGGGCGTGCGTGTGCGAGTGGTCGAGTCCGGCCCCGCGAGCGGGCCTCCCGTTGTGCTGCTCACCGGCTGGGGCGGCTGCGTGTACGCCTACCGGAACAACATTCCGGCGTTGGCGGCCGCGGGGATGCGTGTGATCGCGGTGGACCTCAAGGGGCAGGGTCTCAGCGACAAGCCGTCCGATCCCGCTGAGTACACACTGCCGTCGATGACCGCGCATGCGCTCGAGGTATTGGACGCGCTGGAGCTCCGGAGCGTGCGCCTCGTGGGGCAGAGCATGGCGGGGAAGATCGCCGCACAGATGGCACTCGACGCGCCGTCGCGAGTGGAGCGGCTGGTGCTGATCGGCGCGGTGGGTGTGGGACGCGTGAACCATGTGCATCTCGCCCAGTGGCTTCCGCTGCGGTCGTTCGGCGTGGTCGAAGCGCTCATTTCGCGATGGACGTTCCGCGCGGTGCTGCGGCGCGCTTATGGCTCACTGGCCGAGCCGACCGATCGGGATATCGATGAGTACTACGCGCCGACGAGCGATCCAAACGCCCTGCGCGCGCTGTCATCGCTATTGCGCCGGTTCGACTGGCGCATGCTGGCTCCCGAGCAGCTCGCGCGATTCTCCATGCCCGTGCTGATCATCGGTGGCACCGAAGAGCGGATCGTCACCGCGGACCGCGCCGAACGTGTTGCGGCGCAGATGCCGAATGCCCGGGTGGTCTTGATCGAGGGCGCCGGACATGTGGTGAACGAAGAAGCGCCCGATCCGACCAACCGCGCGATGGTCGATTTCCTCGCGCCGTAGCGCCGCAAGCCGTCCACCGGTTACATTACCCAAGCTCGAATCGAGCTGAAGACTGCGTTCGCCGCACTCGCGCAGGCCGCCCGCAAACGCGGAGCGGGGATATGAGAGTGCCTCAGGTCGCTGGACCGCACGAATCCTCGTTCATACGATTGGATCTTGGCGGATGCCGCGTCGCAAATGCGCCGCGGCGGAATAATCGAGTGCCGGCGCAGCGCCGCGTGAGCGGCTTGGCGAGCGACCACGGCACCGTGAGAGTGAAATGACTGAGACAACTGAAAGTGCCGTCACCTTCGCATCGCTCGGCCTCGCGCCGGCGCTGCTCAAGGCGGTGGCGGATGCCGGATACGAGCGCCCGACGCCGATCCAGCAGAACGCGATCCCGCTCGCCCTGCAGGGGCGCGACGTGATCGGCCTCGCGCAAACCGGCACGGGGAAGACGGCGGCGTTCACGCTGCCACTCATCCAACGGCTCATGGGCGGCCCGCGCCGCGCCCGCTGCCTGGTGCTCGCCCCGACGCGCGAGCTCTGCGCGCAGGTGAAGGAGAGCTTCACCAAGTACGCCAAGCACAGCGGCCTGAAGGTCGTGGACGTGTACGGCGGCGTGCCGCTCGGTCCGCAGGAACGCGCGCTGCGTGCCGGCGTGGACGTGGTGGTCGCGACGCCGGGCCGGCTCATCGATCATCTCGAGCGCCAAAATGTGGTGTTCGACGATCTCGAGGTGCTCGTGCTCGACGAAGCGGACCGCATGCTCGACATGGGCTTCGCGCCGCAGATCAACAAGATCGTCGCGCAGCTCCCGAAGTACCGCCAGACGCTGCTCTTCAGCGCGACGATGGTCGCCGAAGTCGAGGCGCTCGCGCGGAAGTACCTGCGCAAGCCGATCGTGGTGCAGATGGGACTGCGCACGCAGAAGGTGGACACCGTGGCCCATGCGGTGTACCCGGTGCCGAAGGAACGGAAGACGGCGCTGCTCGTGGAGCTGCTCAAGAAGGATGGCATGGATTCGGTGCTCGTATTCACGCGCACCAAGCACGGTGCCGACCGCGTGGTGCGCCATCTCGAGAAGGCCGGGATCGACGCCGACGCCTTCCACGCCGACAAGTCGCAGGGACAGCGCACCTCGGCGCTCGCGTCGTTCAAGAGCGGGAAGACCAAGGTGCTCGTCGCCACCGACATCGCGCAGCGCGGCCTCGACATCGCGGGCATCTCTCACGTGATCAACTACGACGTGCCCGCGCAACCCGAGGACTACGTGCATCGCATCGGCCGCACCGGCCGTGCGGCTGCAACGGGTGATGCGTACACACTCATGTCCCCCGACGAGATCGGCACCGTTCGATTGATCGAAAGGGTGCTGGGGACTCCGATCCCGCGGATCTCGGTGCCGGGGTACGATTTCGGGACGTGAATCTAGCGGCGGACTGTCGGCTGTCGGCTGTTGCAGGCGACAGCCAACAGCCGACAGCCCGCAGTTTCAATGTGCTCGTCGTACCCTCCCCAATCTCGAGACCGTCACCGTATCGGCCGCCGCTCCGCGACGGACTATCAACGTGGTATTCGCGGCGCCATAGCCGCGGCCGCTCGGACCGTAGATCACGCTGTCGCGCGATGCTTCGAGGGTGACGCCGAGCTCGGCGCCGAATTGGTGCACGAGCACAGTGTCGTGCTCCACCGTGAGCCGGGCGGCGGCAGCCGCAGTATCGAAGGCGACCACGGCGCGCGCGTCACGGCGCTGGGCGGCGGAACGCGCCGCACGGAGCGTGGCCACGATCTCGGTGGCGCCGTCGCGGACGATGGCTTGGTCGCGCGCGAGTTGCACGCGTGGCGCGGCGACGGCGGTAAGCGTCCCCGTGATGGTGAGTACGACGAGCAATTCCGGAAGCGTATGGCCGGCACGCATGAGCCCTCCTGGCTGCGCGACGGGTATCATGGGAGCCGTGTGGGCGCGGAGTAGCATCCAAAGCACGCTCGGCGCATCCTTCCAACTCACTTTCTTGAACGGATCAGGGCGACGTGAAGATCTCGATCGAATACTGCACCGTTTGAAACTACGAACCTCGCGCCACCGGTCTGGCGGCGGAGATCAAAGCGAAGTACCCGGCGGCGGAGGTGGAGCTGGTCCCTTCGCGCGGCGGGCGATTCGAGGTGTCGATGGACGGGCGGCCCATCTTCGAGAAGTCCAAGTTGGGCCGGCACGCCGACCCAGGTGAGATCCTGAGCCGGATCGCGGCCGGCGGCCAGGGCGCGAAGGGCGGCAAGTAACGTCGGCGCCAGGTATGGCGCTTTTTCGAGTCCGCGGGGTATGCTTGAGCGTGCCCGGAACCTCGGGCGAATGAGGAGTTGCGATGTCTGGTCGATGGCTGATCCTTTCCCTGTTGATCGCGAGCCCTGCCGGCGCCCAAAGCGCGGCGGGGTCATCGGGCGTTCCGGTGGGCTTCAAGCCGCCCGCGGGCATGTGCCGCATCTGGATCGACGGTGTGCCGGCGGACCGCCAGCCGGCGCCGACGGACTGCGCGACCGCGGTACGCCGCCGTCCCGCGAATGCGCATGTCGTGTTCGGCGACCAGCCATCGGCGAGCGTCGCGACGCCGGGCCAGGGCAATCCTCCGGCGAACGCATCGTCGTCGATGCCGGCCTCCACCACGCCGCTCTCGGTGCACGAGACGGCGGCGCCCGACATCCGGACTGATCCCCATCCGACGATGGCGGCTACGAGTCCGGCGGCCGCCGCGACATTCGGCGGGAACGCTCCGCCGCCGGCGTTCATCGTGCACACATCGCCGAAGCCGGCGGCGCATCCGGCGGCGCCTCCCACCGTGGTGCGCCAGCCCGCGGGACATGGCGGCGCGACCTCCGGTCCGGCCAAGTCGACGGCGACGCCCGTACACACGAAACCGCCGCGCGGCCACTGAGCGTCGAGCAGCAGCAGCGGCGGGTCCGAGACCCGTATCTACCACTCGATCATGACGCGTTCGTCGCGGCGAGGCCTGCGACCGGACGCGTCATCGTCATCGCGCCTACGCGCGCGGCGTGCGAAACGATCGAGATGGCGATGCATCTGCATATCGACACGCTGCTCGAGCGCGAACATGGCGCCGAGATCCGCACGCTGGCTGGCGCGGGGAGCGGATTCGGCATCGTCGCCGGCACGGGCACCGGCAAGACGCTCGCGATCCGCCCGATCGCGGAGACGATCCTCGGCACGAAGGAACTGAGGGTCGGCGTCGTCAATCGCGAGCGCGAGGCGACGCCCGATACGCCCACGTGGAACGTGGTGATCGTCACCACCGGCATCGCGCGGCGCTGGTTCCAGGACGGCGATATCCTGCTGCGCGACACGCTGCTCGTGGATGAGATCCATCAGACGAGCGCGGAACTGGAATTGTGCCTCGCGCTCGGCAAGCGCGTCGGCTGCCGGTTCATCTGGCTCTCCGCGACGGTGGACCCGTCGTTCTACGCGCGGTACCTCGAGAGCGCCGCGGTGCTCGAGACCACGGCGTTCGATCCCTCGCGCGCGGCGCGCGTGACGGTGGTGGACCGCCGCCCGCTCGATTTCATGGACGAGAAGTGGCTCGGCCAGATGACGCGAGAGCGGCGCGGCGTTGGCGTGTTCCTGCCGACGCGGGCCGGCGTCGAGGAGGTGGCCGAACTCGTGTCGCGCCGAGCGCCGAAGATCACGACGGCGTTCTACCATGGCGGCGAGCCGGTGCGCGTGATCCGCCCCTTCCTCGAGGGCGAAGTGCACAAGCCGTACCTGCTCGCGATGACGGCGGCGGGGCAGAGCGCGCTGAACGTGTCAGGGCTCGACACGGTGGTGATCGATGACACGCGCTTCTCCAACGTGATCGAGCGGGGCAAGAACGTGCTCACGCGCACGCACCTGGGCGCGAACGAGATCCTGCAGATGGCCGGCCGCGTGCACGGGCGCGTGGAGGGCGGACGCGTGTTCATGCTGAGCGACCGTCAGATCGATTTCAATTCTCTGCGGCCGGTGGCGCCGGAGTTCCAGCTTGCGGGCGATTCCGAGCGCGTGGCGCTCACCAGCGCGGCACTCGGCGTGCGCGCCGACGAACTGGACCTGCCCGTGCCGCTCGACAAGGGCGCATACCGCCGCGCGATGGCGCTGCTGGAATCGCGCGGCATCATCGAGAACGGCCGGCTATCGCGCTATGGCAAAGCGGTGGAGGCGCTGCCGGTGGAGCGCGCGTGGGCCGAACTTCTCGTGCACGCAGAAGAGGAGCTCGTTCCCTTCCTCGCGGTGATGGCGAGCATCGAGAGCCTGCATCGCATGACGCGCGAGGAGCGCGATCTCGAAGGGCTCATCGTGCCGGGCAGCGATCATCTCACGTCGTACAACCTATACGTGGATGCGTACCGCGCGCACGGGTACGTCGGGAAAGTGTTCGAGCTGCCGAGGCACCTGTTCCATGACGAGGTAGTGGAATGGGCGGAGGCGCGCGGCGCGCTCGTGAAGAGCGTGGAGGACGCGGCGCTGGGGATGGCGAGCGTGTACCGCGCGCTCGAGATGCCGCTGCCGCGCGAGATGCGCTACGCCGACGACGCGGTGCTCCGGAAGTTCGCGGACCTGCTGGCGCGCTTCATGCCGCTCGACCTGGTGATCGACGAGCACACCGCGGACGGCGGCGATGTGCGCGTGTCGAAGACGAGCGTGTGCGGCACGTGGGGCGCGATCGCGGGGACGCTCCGCTATTTCGCCGACCGCTCGGGCGTCCCGCGCGCGGCGATCGAGGGCACGCAGGTCGCATTCGATCTCGTGAAGAAGTACGCGACGCAGGGCGACGCCGAGCTCGTGCTCGACTGGCACCGCAAGCGGGATCCGCTGCTGGTGCGGCGGCGTCTGGATTATTTCGGCTTCGAACTGGGGCGCGAGCAGGAGTCGATCGATGTATTCCCGCCCGAGTACGCGGCGGCGGCGCGGCACGCGCTCGCGGAGTCGCTGGCGCGCGAGGAGGCGCGGCATGTCGCGGTGAAGCGGAACCACGACGCCATCGACGAGGCGCGCGAACTCTGGCGGCGGAGCGGCGGCACGACGCCGCGGCTCAGCATGGCGGACCTCGCGGCGCTCTATGAGTCGCGGCTCACGGGCGTGAACTCGCTGGACGAATTCCGTGCGGCCGACCTCGCGCTCGATCTCAGTGGCCGCGTGGACGCGAGCGATCGCGCGCGCTGGATGGCGCTGCCGAGCGAGGTGGCGGTGCGCGACCGCGACGTGGACATCGAGTACGATGTGGAGGAGCCGGCGGGCGGCCCGCCTCTCGCGGTGGCGCGTTTGCGGTTGCCGGAGAAGGTGGCGCGCACGCTGCACGAGTCGGAGCTGCCCAAGCTCGACCGACCGTTGCGATTCATCGTGACGCGCGGACAGCGTGGCGCGGCGCGCGGGAATACGCTGGAAGAATTGCAGGAGGTGCTCGAGCGACCGTGGACCGATCACGAGATCGCGCGCGAATCGGCGCGGCCGTCGCGGCGCGAGGAGCGGCGCGAGCGGGTGAAGAAGCATGACCGCGGCGGGAAGCATGGCCGCAAGGGCGGCGGCCGGCGCGGACGGCGCTGAGCGCTACGCCGGCGGCGGCGCGGCCGAGACCGGCACGGGTGCGTGCGCCGGCACGGAGTACGTTTCCGTCTTGAAAGCGGCGAATCCGCGCTTGAGGTAGTTCGGCAGCGCGGCCGGATTGTCGAGCGTGCAGGTGTGCAGCCAGACGCGTTTCGCGTCCATGGCCCACGCGCGCTCCACCGCCGCGCTGAGCATTTGCTTGCCGAGTCCCCGGCCGACGAACTCCGGCATCAGTCCGAAGTAGACGATCTCGACGCTGCCGTCGCCGCAGCGCTCCAGTTCGAAATAGCCGGCCGGAGTTCCCTCCGAGTAGAGCACCCAGAGCGAGACGCCGGGCGTGTCGAGGCGCCCGCGGCATTGTTCATCGGTCCAGACGAGACGGTCACGCCAGTGGTATTGGCGGCCCACTTCGCGGTAGAGGTAGCGGAAGTAGGAAATGGTGCATGCGGCCGCGTGCTCGATGCGCGCGCGGCGGTCGAGGGGCGCTGCTACTAACTGCGACGGAGAGGTCATCTCCAGGTAAGTCCTAACGACGTCGATCTCGGTCATTGGTTCGGCAGGTTCGGGACTCGGGACTCGGACTCGGGACTCGGGACTCGACTACAAATGCGTGGCGTGGGCGCGGCGGTGGCGGGCGGCTTTGGCGCGGTTGCCGCAACTCTTCATGTCGCACCAGCGGCGGCGGCCGTTCTTGCTGTCGTCGTGGAAGACGCGCGTGCAGCCGGCGTCGGCGCATCGCCGCACGCGCACGAGTTCGCCGAGCACGAGGGTATCGGCCGCCGACTCGACCACGGGGATCATGAGGCCGGCGAACGCATTGCCGCCCGGGACGAAGCTGCGCACGAACGCGCCGTCGTCGCGCGACTCCACGCGGCGCGTGCCGGCGCTGCGGCCGAGCACGCGGTTGATCTCGTCGATCGCATCCTGCACCACGAGCGGCTGCTGCACCCCACGCTCGGCGAGCGCGCGCAGCGCGGCGCGCACGCGGCGGGCATCGGCGAGCGCGGCGCTCGCGCCGGCAGGCTGCTCGCGCGCGCGCCGGAGCATTGCCGCGGTGCGTTCGTCGTCGAGCACGCCGGCGGCCTGGAGCCAGAGCGCGAGCGCGTCGAAATCACGGAGCGCATCCACGCGGAGGCGCCGGTGCGTGTCGTCCGTGTTCACGAAGTCGAGCCAAAGGCGGTCGGAGATGAAGAGCCACGACATGATGCGACGTTATGTCGGCAACGGGTGCACTGCAAGGCGTGCATCGGACATCGCGCATCGTGCATTGGCGACGCACGATGCACGATGCGCGATGCACGGATCCGCGATAGCTTCAACCCATGGAGAAGAGACCATTCATCCTCAGCGAATATGTAAGGTGGGGCGACATTGATCTCGCGGGGATCATCTGCTACGGCGCATACCTGCGCTTCAGCGAATTGTCCGAGTCGGAGATCTTCCGCGCGGCGGGGCTGCCGTTCAGCGGGATGTTCGAGCGCTACGACGTATGGCTCCCGCGCAAAGTGATGCACGCGGAATTCTTCGCGCCGGCTCGGCTGGATGACCACCTGCGCGTGGTCACGTACTTCAGCCACATGGGACGCACGTCGCTCACGATCAATTTCGACGTGATGAACGAGGACGCGTCGCAGTTGCATGCGGCCACGCATCAGGTGCTCGTCTGCGTGTCGCGCGACGGATTCAAGAAAACGCCGCTGCCCGATGGGATCCGCCGCGCGCTCGAACCGTACGCGCTGGCCACCGACGACGCCCGCGCCGCGGCGCGCGAGGTCTACACCTCGAGTGCGTCCTCGGCGTAGCTCAGCCAGCCGGCGTTCTCGTCGGCCACCAGCTCCACCTGCGTGCCGAACGGCAGCGTGAGATTCGGCGCCTCATGGCCCGCCGGGAAATCGGCGAGGATCGGCACGTCGAGATCGGCGAAGAGGTCAAGGATGAAGTTCTCGAAATCATCTTCCTCCGACCGGTCGATCGGCAGCTGACCGATCACGATACCTCTCACGCGTTTGAGGAGACCGGCGGCGCGCAGATGCACGATCCGCTCGTCGAGCACGCTCATGGGGTCGCGCGTCTCCTCGAGGAAGAGGATCGCGTCGCGCGTGTCCACTTCGTACGGCGTGCCGATGCTCTGCTGCACGAGTGAGAGATTGCCGCCCGTGAGCCGGCCGGTGGCCGTGCCCTTCCGCACCACGCGCGCGATCCCTTTGCCGAGCTTCGCGGCGGGGCGCGGCGTGGTGAGCGACGTGATGAACGACACCATTGTCGCATTGCGCGTGGTGGGGATCAGGTCGTCCACCGTGGGGCCGTGGAAGGTGCGGAGTCCCACGCGCTTCATCATCCAGAGATGGAGGGCGGTGACGTCGGAGTAGCCGACGAACGGCTTCGGATTCTTGCGGAAGACATCCGCTTCCAGATGCGGGATCATGCGTGTGGCCCCGTAGCCGCCAGTGGCGGCCACCACCGCCTTCACGCGCGGATCGAGCCAGCCGCTCATGAAATTCTCGGCGCGCCGTTCATCATCCACGCGCTTGAAGCGGCGGCTGTCGGTGATCTCGGGATCGAGCACCACCTCGAAGCCGGCGTGCTCCAGCGACTTCACGCCGCGCAGCAGCCAGGGCGCCTTGGGCGTGTAGCTGGGCGTGACCACACCGATCGCGTCGCCCTTCACGAGTGCGCGCGGGCGGAGCAGGGGCGGGGGCGGAGCGGCCTGGGGCATGGCCGGATGCTAGCGCTCCGCGGGGGCGGCGGGAACCGAAGGCGGGCCGTACTGTCGAGCGGCGCGGGCCCTTGCCACACGTCAAGGACCACACGCGGCCCTGCTGTTTCCGAGCTAGATTCCGCCCTATGACGGGCGCCGCCGACGCGAACTACTTCCGAAAAGGATTCGGCCTCAAGGCCGAGGTGCAGGAGACGCTGGAGGCCGACTACGCCGGCCATCTCGTCGACCTCCTGCGCGAGCGCGGCCACACGCTCACGGCGGGCGACACCACGATCCGCCTCGCGCACGAGTTCGGATTCTGCTATGGCGTGGAGCGCGCGGTGGAATACGCGTACCAGACGCGCCGCAAGTTCCCCGACCGCCGCGTGGTGCTCGTGGGCGAGATCATCCACAATCCGCACGTGAACGCGAACCTGCGGGCGATGGGCGTCGAGATCCTCGAACCCACGGATGGGGTGTTCGACTATTCGCACATCGCGCCCGCGGATGTCGTGATCCTGCCCGCCTTCGGCGTCACCATGCGCGACTTCGCGACGCTCCGCGTCACCGGCTGCGTGATGGTGGATACCACGTGCGGCTCGGTGCTGAACGTCTGGAAGCGCGTCGAGAGCTATGCGCGCGACGGATTCACCTCGGTCATCCACGGCAAGCACTATCACGAAGAGACGCGCGCGACGGCGTCGCAGGTGGAGACGCACCCGGGAAGCCACTATCTCATCGTGCGCGATATGGCGGAGGCGCGCATCGTCTGCGATTTCCTCGAGAGCCGCGTCACGCGCGACGCACTGCTCGCACACTTCGCGGCGGCGGTGTCGCCCGGCTTCGACCCGGACCTCCATCTCTCGAAGATCGGCGTCGCCAACCAGACGACGATGCTCGCGCGTGAATCGCTCGCGATCGCCGAGGAGATCGGACGCACGATGGAGCGCGCGCGCGGCGCCGAGTGGCGCGCCGAGCATTTCCGGAGCTTCGACACGATCTGCAGCGCCACGCAGGACCGCCAGGACGCGGTGCAAGCGCTGCTCACCGAGCCGCTGGATGTCATGGTAGTGATCGGCGGCTACAACTCGAGCAACACGATCTCGCTCGCCGCGATCTGCGCGGAGCGGGTGACGACGTACCATGTGGAAGACGCGACGGCCATCGATCCGGCGCGCGGCACGATAAGGCACAAGCCGATCGGGCGCGCCGAGGAGATCGAGCGCGAGGCGTGGCTCCCGGCATCGGGTGCGCTGCGGGTGGGGATCACCGCGGGCGCGAGCACGCCGAACAACAAGATCGGCGACGCGGTGGCGCGCATCTTCGCGAGCCGCGGCATCGATCCGTCCGCGATCGCGTGAGCGCTGCTCCCGCGCCGGCATACGGCACCGCCGAACTCCACGCCGGCGGTTCCACGGTGGTGATCGCGCCGGCGCTCGGAGGGAAGATCGTCTCGATGCAGCTTGGCGGACGCGAGTGGCTCTGGAGCGATCCCAAGACGCCGCATCGCGCGGGCGAGATCCCCGACAGCGGCGGCTACGACGAGCGATTCCCGACGGCCGCCGCGTGCAGCCTGCCCGCGATCACCGGACGCTACTCGGCGCTGCACCTGCCGAATGCGTACAGCGGCCTCGCGCTGCCGGAGCACGGCGAGTTGTGGAACCAGCCGACCACATTCTCCCTCGAGACGCGCGAGGACGGTGTGTTCGCGACGTGCGGGTGGGTGAGCGACCGCATGCCGTACCGGTTCGTGCGCGCGCTGCACGTGACGACCGATGGCCGCGTGCTGATGCGATACGCGGTGCGGAATGACGGATTGGATCTCCTCCCCTATCTCTGGAGCGCGCAGCCGCTGTTCGCGCTCACGAAGCACACGCGGATCGAACTCCCCGACGGCGCGCGCGTGCGCGTGTGGCGGCAGCATGGCGTAGAACTCGGCGGCGTGGGATCGGAGAGCCGGTGGCCGCGTATCGCGAGCGCGGGAAAGCTGCACGACCTGTCGCGGCCGGACGGGATCGCGCGCCGCTTCGCGTACCGGTTGTTCGTGGATGCCGCGCAGGGGCACACCGCGCTGGTGGAAGATGATGCGCGGCTCGACATGAGCTTCGACGCGGCGCACGCGCCGTTCGTCGCGATCTGGGTGAACCGGAAGGGATGGTCGTCGCATCCGAAGCGCCGCCCGCAAGTGAATCTGTCGATCGGCCCGAGCAGCGGCGCGCCGGACTCGCTGACGGAGGCGCTGGGACCCTGGAAAAGCGCGTCGTGGTTGGAGCCGGGCCAGACCAAGGAGTGGACCGTCGCCTGGAGCTCGCGCGCGCTTTAGTTCGACGCGCGTGAGTGGCGAGTGGGAACTGCTACTCCGCGCGCGGTCCGGCGATCGCCGGGCTCCGGCTAGGCCGCTTTCGCTCAAACCGCTTCGAGCCTCGCGCACACGACGCGCGAGTCTCTCGCTTTTCGCTATCGCGGCTGCGCCGGAGCCCGACGACCGCCGGCCCCTCCTGAGAACTCAGTCGCGCCCACCGCCGCTGGGCCTCGAGACAAATAAGCGCGAGACGCCGGTGCGCGCGGAACTCCTTGGTCGCGCCCGGGTGTGGTGGGTTCGCGAGCAAACTGCGATGGCGTGAGTGGGGCGCAGGGAGTGGGAGGAGCGCGGAGGCCGCCGGCAGAGGCCGCGGCAGCGAAAAGCGAGAGACTCGCGGCGCGGTTCAGCCGCGAGGCTCGAAGCGGTTTGAGCGAAAGCGGCCGAGCCGGTGGCCTCCGCGCGACGATTCCGCGCGCGGAACACCTACGATCTACTTCGCCAGATTGAAGTTCACGAACTCCGCTTCCTCCGTCACGTCGCGCACGATGTAGGACTGCAGCCAATCCGGCGGCACGGGCTGGACGTCCGCGCTGGGGAGCTCGATCTCGGCGAGCGTGAGGTCGCGGTCGACGAAATGATCGATCTCCCACGCCAGGTCGCCGTCGGGCACGCGATGGCGCTGCTTGTGCACGCGCTTCCCCTCGGTGAGCGGCCACATCGCTTCGAAGATCTCGCGCGTCGTCTCCTCTTCGAGTTCGGTGCGCACGAGCCCCGCGCCGGTCTTCACGGTGCGATACCAGCGCACGCTCTCCGGCGTCGTGACGCGGCGCAGGCGCTCGATGAGCCGCTGGCCGGGCACGTATCCCTGCTCGATCTCCTCCGCCGGAACGCCTGCGGCCGCCGCCGGAAAGTGATTCAGCAGATACTTCCGCTCGATCTCGAGCAGCGGCTTCGCTCGCGCGTTCAGCGCGTCGGCCACCCGCTCCGCGTTCGCGAAGAACCCCACGGCGCGGCCGCCCAGCCACTCCTCGCGCACGCGCCCGAACGCGACCTCGCCGCTCAAGCGCACGCGCTCGCCGAGCGCGAGCAATCCCGGTTGCGGGTCGCGCTGATGCACGCGCTTCGCCGCGCTCGCCCCGCTGCCGTGTGCCACGACGGCCATCGCCTCGCGCCGCGCGTGCTCGCCGGCGGCGGCCGAAGCCGCGGCCACGAGTTCCGGCGCGAACACGTGCGCGTCATGCAGCACGCCGAGCTGGTCTTGCAGCTCGCTCAGCTTCTCGCTCAACGCCGCGGCGCCGGGCACCAGGCTCGACACCGGATCGAGCAGATATCGCAGACGCTTCGCGACGATCCGCGCGCGATGCGCGTCGGTGTCGTCGGCTGCGCTGTGCACGGCGTCCAATGCCAGGCGCAATTCCTCGATCTTCCGGCGCGCGCCGGCCGCCATGGCCGCGGCGAACGGCGGATCGGCGTGCGACGGGCCGCCGAGCACCGGCGCATCGTAGCGCGCGAGACGGCGGCGCACGCGATGCGCGAGATGCGGGAAGGTGCCGTCGATCGCGCGCTCGAGGCGTTGGTCCGCCTTCGCTTTGCGCTCGGCGAGCCGGCGGCGGATCGAGTCGAGTCCGATGCGCAGCCGCGGCGTGAGCGTCACGCGCTGCGACTCGAGCCACGCGAGGTGCACCTCGAGGTCGCGGCTCTCGCCGGTCGCCTGCGCGAGATCGCGCAGCCGGCGGAACGTGCCGCGCCCCACGCTGTTCGCGAGCGGCTCGCGGTACGCGCGCAGCACGCTCCGCAGCCGGCGCAGCGCGACGCGGAAATCGTGGAGCGCCTCCGCATCCTCGGGATGGCCGAGGCGCACGCGCGCATTGAGCAGGCGGTCGAGTCGCTCGAGGGCGACGAGGCGCGCGCCCTGCGGCGCGGGCAGGTCGAGGAGATCGGCGGGCAGCGGCACGACTATTTCACGGCGAGACGGCGCATTTGCCGCGGCGTCAGCGCCCAGAGGAGCACGCCGGTGCCGGCGGCCGGCATGCCCTCGAATTCCATCGCGAGCGCCGCGCCCTTCTTGAAATCGATCACCGAGCGCGGCTGTCCGGTGAGCAGCCAGCTCGCGACTTCGCTCAGATGCGGTTCGTGACCGACGACCGCCACCACTGGCACGCCCTTCACCTCGCGCGCCCACGCCGCGAACTTCTCGCCGCTCTCGGTGGGGACGAGCTCGTGGATGATCACCGTCTTCGGATCCTTGTACGCGCTCCCGACGATCTTGGCCGTCTCCACGGCGCGCACGTACGGACTTGTCGCGATGAGGTTGATCTCCGGCACGACTTCACGCAGCCCCTTCACGCCGCGCTTCATCTTCTCGATCCCATCGTCCGTGAGCGGGCGCTGCGCATCGGGCCGACCCGTGAGCGCGAACTCCTTCTGGTCCTCGGCGATCGCGTGGCGAATGAAGATCAACTGCATGGCGGTCTCCGTGCTTTGCGGTGAACGGTATGGGGAGAATGTCGCATCGCGCGCGCGGAGTCCAGCGCCGCGCTTGACGCGCGGCGGCCCCCCGGGCAATGTCCGAATCGACATGCCAGCGCGCCGATGAGCCCCGCCCGCGACGCCCTGCGCGAGACCTTCGCGCAGCTCGATGCCATGCGCGCCACCGAGCACCGGGTGGCGATGGCGACGCTCGTGGCCGCGAAGGGTGTCACACCCCGCAAGGAGGGCGCGAAGATGTGGGTCGGCGAGGGCGGCCGCATCCTCGGCGCGATGACCATCGGCGGCTGCATCGACGCGCGTGTCGTCGAGGAGAGCGAGGCGGTTCTCGCCGGCGATTCGCCGCGACTCCTCGCGATGTCACTGAGCGATGCCGAAGGCTGGGAGATCGGCTTCACGTGCGGCGGCGAAGTCGAAGTGATGATCGAGCCCGTATCGCTCGCCGATCCCGATGATCCGGTGGTGCGGGCGTACGGCGCCGCGCAGGCCGCGCGCGCCGCGGGACATCGCGCGGTGATCGTCGCGCCGCTCGCGGGGGTCGTCGCGCGACTCGTCGTGAGCGAGGATGGTTCCCATCACGGCACGACGGGCAGCGCGGCGCGCGATGCGGAGGCGGCCGCCGCGGGCGCTCTGGCCACACAGGACGGTACGTCGCGCATTGCCGAGCTCGGCGACGCGAAGGAGCGCTATTTCCTCGAACTCCACGCGCCGCCGAGTTCGCTCATCGTCTTCGGCGCCGGGCACGTCGCGATCCCGCTCATCGCGATCGCGCACACGCTGGGCTGGCGCACACTGCTCGTGGATGCGCGCGAGCGGTATGCGACGCGCGACCGCTTCCCCGACGCTGACGAGATCCGCACCGGCATCCTCGGCGACATCGCGGCATCGCTCACGTACGACCGGAGTACCGCGGTCGTGCTCACGGCGCACGATTACAAGTTCGAAGTCCCGGTGCTGCGGGAATTGCTGCGACGCGATCCCGCCTACATCGGACTGCTCGGCAGCCGCAAGCGCGGGCGCGCGGTGCTCGAATTCCTCGCGCAGGAGGGCTACGCGCCCGATGAGCTCGCGCGGGTGCATGTGCCCGTGGGGCTCGATCTCGGCGCCGAGACCGCGGCCGAGATCGCGCTCGCGACCGCCGCCGAGATCCTGCTGGTGCGCAACGGCCGGAGCGGCGCGCCGTTGAGCGCGCGAGCGTGATCGCGGCGATCGTGCTGGCGGCGGGCGCGTCGACGCGGTTCGGCGCGCAGAAGCTGCTCGCGCCGCTCGGCGGCATGACCGTCGTGCGCAGCGCGGTGTTGCGGGCGCTCCACGCGGGGATGGACGAGACCATCGTGGTGACGGGAGCGGACGCGGCGGCGATCAGGGCGGCGCTCGCGGACCTGCCGGTGCGTGTCGTCGTGAACGCCAATGCGGCGGCGGGCATGAGCGCGTCGCTCGCGGCCGGCGTGGAGGCGTGCGAGCCGGACACCGAGGCGGTGCTCGTCGTGCTCGGCGATCAGCCGCTCGTCCCGCCGGCGGCGTATGCCGCGGTGCTCGCGGCTTGGCGCGCGGGAGGCGCGTCGATCGTGGCGCCCCGTTACACTGGAGGGGTGCGCGGCCATCCGGTGCTGTTCGCGGCCGACGTGTTCGCGGAATTGCGCGCGCTGCGCGGCGACGTCGGCGCGCGGGCGGTGATCGAACGCGACGAGCGGCGCGTGACGATCGTGGACGTGGCGGTCGCGGCGCCGGTGGATGTCGATGAGCCCGCGGCGCTCGCGGCGCTCGCGGCGCTCGGCACTCAAGCCTAGGAGCAGATGCGAATCCAGTTCTGCAGCACGGGCAACGCCGCGATCGTGGCGGCGACGGTGGCGTTCGGGCTGGGCGCGCAGGCGCCCGCCGCCGCGCCGCCCGCGAAGCATCCGCTCACCGTGGCGGAGGCGATCGCCGTGAGAATGGTGTCCGATCCGCAGATCGCGCCGGATGGCGAGTCCATGCTGTACGCGATCACCACCACCGACCTCGCGGCGAATTCGCGCACCACCACGAGCTATGTGAGCGCGTTGAATCAACCGGCCGCGCGCGCGTTCCCCGATGAGGCCGCGCACGCATCGGAGGCGCGCTGGTCACCAGACGGGAAGCGCATCGCATACATCTCGGGCGGACAACTCTGGGTGGCGGACGCGTCGGGCGCGAACCGTACGCAGCTGACGAAGCTCGCCGGCGGTGCGAGCGGGCCGGTCTGGTCGCCGGGCGGCAACCGGATCGCGTTCACCTCGGCGGTCACGCCGAGCTGCGACACCGACGCGTGCAACGCGGAGAGCGAACGCACGCGCGGCGCGAGCGTGGTGAAGGCGCACGTCGCCGACGCGCTCATGTACCGGCATTGGACGGCGTGGGACGACGGCACACGGCAGCATCTGTTCGTGATCGGCGCCGACGGCTCGGCGGCGCTCGACCTCACGGCGCACGCGCCGTACGATGTGCCGCCCGGTCCCGACGGCACGAGCGACGGCTACGCGTTCTCGCCGGACGGCCAGGAGGTCGCGTACAGCGCGAAGGACCAGGGGCGCGCCGACGCATGGAGCACCGATGTGAACGTGTACACCGTGCCGGCGGCGGGCGGTACGGCGGTGGTGATCACGGCCGCGAACCTCGGCGCCGATGAGAATCCCGTCTATTCTCCCGACGGCCGACTCATCGCGTACCGGTCGCAGGCGCGCGCCGGATTCGAGTCCGATCACTGGCGCATCATGTTGTACGATCGCGCGACGAAGCTGTCGCGCGAGCTGCTGCCGCAGTGGGACCGCGACGCGGACCGCTACGTGTTCGCGCCCGACGGTAAGTCGCTGCTGATCGAAGCGGTGGATGCCGCGCGCACGAAGATCTTCCGCGTCGCGCTCGCCGACGCTACGAACGGCAAGGCCGCCGCCGATGGCGCGCCGGTGCCGATCGTCTCGGAGCGCAACAATTCCTCGGTGACCATCGACCGGAACGGGCGCGCGATCGGGTGGCTGCGCGACGCGATCGACCACCCGCCGGATGCGTACGTCGCGACGCTCGGCGCGGGCGGGATCTCCGGACTTCGCGCGGTGACGCACGCGAACGATTCGCTGCTCGCCGCGGTGCGGCTGTATCCGGCCGAGGATTACTGGTTCAAGAGCGTGCGCGGCGACAGCGTGCAGGGGATGCTCGTGCGTCCGCCGCAGTGGGCGTCGGGCGCATCGTATCCGGTGGTGCTGCTCATCCACGGCGGTCCGCAGGTGCCATGGCTCGACAGTTGGAGCCGCCGCTGGAACGCGGAGCTGTTCGCGGCGCCCGGTTATGGCGTGCTGCTGGTGAATCCGCGCGGCTCGCCGGGCTACGGGCAGAAGTTCGTCGACGGCGTCTCGCACGAGTGGGGCGGCGCGGCGTACGCCGATTTAATGAACGGAGTGGATGCCGCGCTCGTGCGATTCCCGTGGCTCGATGGATCGCGCGCGGCCGCCGCCGGCGGCTCGTACGGCGGGTACATGGTGGACTGGATCGCCGGGCACAACGATCGGTTCAAGGCGCTGGTCTCACACGCCGGCGTGTTCGACCTCGAGGCATTCGCGGGCGCGACCGATGAGCACTGGTTCGCCGAATGGGAGTTCACGGCGCCATACTGGGACCCGTTGGCGATGTCGACGCAGTACCGCACGTGGTCGCCGCATCTGTATGCGAAGGATTTCCATACGCCGATGCTCGTGCTCGCGGGAGAGCAGGATTTCCGCGTGCCGTACACGCAGAGTCTCGCGCTGTTCGGCGCGCTGCAGCGACAGGGGGTGCCGTCGCGGCTCGTCGTATTCCCGGACGAGGGACACTGGATCCTCAAGCCGCAGAACCAGCGCTTCTGGTGGGGCGAAGTGCTGGGCTGGCTGGGGCGCTATCTAGGCGATGCGCGCGTTCCATAGCCATTGCGCCGCGTTGCGACGGAGCTACATCGTTGAATCGATGCCCGGGCGGCATCACTTCTGGAAGGAGGCTGGTATGTATCGCATGAGCGTTCCGGTCGTTGCATTGGCGCTGGCGGCGTGTGCTTCGGCGAGCACGGGCGGGGGCGATGCGCCGTATGTGACGCAGAAGGTGAATTCGAGCCAGATCGTCACCGGCGGCGCCCAAGCCTCCAACACGCCTATCACGACGGTCGATTCCAAGGACGTGATGACGGTCACGATCCTCTCGCCCGTCGACTCGGTGTGGAGCGTCCTGGGGTCGATCTTCCTGGACCTCGGCGTCGAACCGCAGACCATCGACCCGACGCAGCACTATCTGGCCAACACCTCCTTCCGCGTGCAGGGCGCCCTCGGCGGTGTGGGCGTCGCGAAGTATCTTGACTGCGGCACGAACATTTCGGGCAACGTCGCCAGCAATTCACAGATCACGATGTCGCTCACCGTGCAGGTGGTGCCGGATTCGAGCATGACCTCGACGCTCAAGTCACAAGTGGACGGCTACGCGGTGCAGCGCGGACTG
Source organism: uncultured Gemmatimonadaceae bacterium (assembly GCA_963716745.1). Classification (GTDB taxonomy): domain Bacteria; phylum Gemmatimonadota; class Gemmatimonadetes; order Gemmatimonadales; family Gemmatimonadaceae; genus DATKOH01. The sequence goes on along the minus strand of OY970320.1, from coordinate 1,668,256 downwards.
CAGGCGCAGAAGGTGCATTGCGCCAGCACGGGGCAGCTCGAGGCGCGAGTGGCGCGCATGGTGAGCAATGCGTTGAAGCACGGCGCGGGGAAGTGAGGTGGTAGCTCGCGCGATCGGGAGCGCCCTTGCCATGGCGCTCGCGCTGACGGGATGTGCGAGCGGCGGAGGTTCCGGTCCTTCCGCCGCGCCGACGGTGACATTGGTCGTGCAACCGCAGCAGTTCAAGACGCCCTCGAGTTCGTATGACATGACCACGGTGGAGACGCGCGAGGTGGTCATTGCTACCATCCTCGCGCCGGCCGATTCCGTGTGGCCGGTGGTCCGGAGCGTGTTCCTCGAACTGGGCGTCGAACCGGCCACGGTGAACAATCAAGAGCGCTACATCGCGAACACGTCGTTCCGGCTGCAGCGTCAGCTCGGCGGCGTCCAGATCTCGCACTATCTCGACTGCGGGATGGGCGCGCTCGGCCCGGTGGCCCAGCAATCGCAGATCACGATGTCGCTCTCGATCCAGGTGATGAACGATTCGGCGGAGGTCTCGCGCATCAAGACGCAGGTGAACGGCTACGCGGTGCCCGAGGGCGTCGCGTCGAATCGCACGCATTGCGCCACGACGGGCCAGCTCGAATCGCGCATCGCGCGCATGGTGACCGATGCGCTCGCGCATCGGGCCAAGAAGTGACCAAGCCCCATCCTCTCAGCACACCGGACATGCCAAAGGATTATCCCGACCACCACGACGCCGAACTGCTGCTCAGGCTGTACGATCTCCGCCGCGAAACGTCGTTGCGTGAGGCGCGCACCACGATGGTGACGCAGTTCCTGCCCAAGAGCTTCGACGAGCTCAAGACCGTCGCCACGAGCACGGCGCATCCGCAGAACCAGGCGTTCCGCCAGGCGTCCACGTACTGGGAGATGGTGTACGGGATGGCGAAGCATGGCATCATCCACGCCGACTTCCTCATGGAGAACGCGGGCGAGGGACTCATCATCTACGCCAAATCGCTGCCGTGGCTGAAGCAGCTGCGCGAAGAGACGGGACGGCCGTTCCTGCAGAACGCCGAGTGGGTGGCGGCGAACAGCGAGAACGCGAAGAAGACCCTCGCGCGCTTCGTCGCGTCGGTCGAGAAACAGCGCTCCGCGAAGTGACCGCGCCGAACGTGTCCGGCGCGCCCGCGCCGGGCGCGCCGAAGAAGAAGGTCAACATGAGCAACGCGTGGCAGGAAGCGCGCGAGCTCATCTGGTCGCACCGGTGGAAGGTGGCGCTGGGACTCCTCCTGGTGCTCGTGAACAGCGCCGCCGCCTTCGTGCTCCCGTCGAGCACGAAATTCCTGATCGACACGGTCATCGGGAAACATCGTCCCGACCTGCTCAAGTGGATCGCGCTCGCGGTCGCGGGAGCGACGCTCGTGCAGGCCGCGACGAGCTTTACGCTCACTCAGGTGATGAGCGTCGCCGCGCAACGGGCGATCACCGACATGCGGAAGCGTGTGCAGGCGCACGTGCTGCGCCTGCCAGTCGCCTTCTTCGATACCACGCAGAGCGGCGTGCTCATCTCGCGCATCATGACTGATGCGGAAGGGATCCGGAATCTGGTCGGCACCGGGCTGGTCCAGCTTGTCGGCAGCACGATCACCGCCGTCGTGGCGCTCGGCGTGCTCTTCTGGATCAACTGGCAGCTGACCTCGCTCACGCTGCTGATCCTCGTGATCTTCGGTGGTGGCATGGCCGTGGCGTTCAGCCGTCTGCGGCCGCTGTTTCGGGAGCGCGGCGCGATCACCGCGGAGATCACAGGGCGGCTCGCGCAAGCGCTCGGCGGCGTGCGGATCGTGAAGACCTACGTGGCGGAGCGGCGCGAACAAACGACATTCGCCCGCGGCGCGCACAAGCTGTTCCGGAACATCGCGGCGTCGCTCACCGGCGTCGCCACCGTCACGACCTTCGGCACTGTGGTGGCGGGCATCATCGGCGTGCTGATGATCCTCGTCGCGGGGCGGGACGTGCTCGAGGGCACGATGACGCTCGGCGACTTGTTCATGTACACCGTGTTCGTCGGGATGCTGATCGCGCCGATGGTGCAGCTCGCGTCGATCGGCACGCAATTCACGGAAGCATTCGCCGGCCTCGACCGCATCCGCGAGATCCGGCAGATGGTCACCGAGGACGAGCAGGACCGCGACCACGAGCATCTCCCGGAACTCCGCGGCGACGTCACGTTCGAGCACGTGAGCTTCGAGTACAATCCCGGCGTCACGGTGCTCGACGATGTCTCGTTCCACGCCGAGGCGGGCTCGACGACGGCGCTCGTCGGCTCGAGCGGGTCGGGGAAGAGCACGCTGATCGGGCTCATCATGGCGTTCAACCGTCCGCGCTCCGGGCGGATCCTCATGGATGGCCGCGATCTCGCGACGCTCAAGCTGCGCGAGTACCGCGCGCACCTCGGCGTGGTCATGCAGGACAATTTCCTGTTCGACGGCACCGTCGCCGACAACATCGCCTTCTCGAAGCCCGGCGCGAGCCTGGATGAAGTGCGCGAAGCGGCGCGCGTCGCGCACTGCGACGAATTCGTGAACGGCTTCGCGCAGGGCTACGAGACCGTCGTCGGCGAACGCGGCGTGCGGCTGTCGGGTGGCCAGCGCCAGCGCGTCGCGATCGCGCGCGCGATCCTCGCCGATCCGAGCATCCTGATCCTCGACGAGGCCACATCGAGTCTCGACAGCGAGAGTGAGGAGCTGATCCGCGATGGGCTGCGCACGTTGCGTCAGGGGCGCACGACGTTCGTGATCGCGCATCGCCTCTCGACCATCGCGAGCGCCGATCAGATCCTGGTGCTCGAGGGGGGCCGCATCGTCGAGCGCGGCACGCAGCCGGAGCTCCTCGCGCTGCGCGGGCGCTACAAGCAGCTCTACGAGAAGCAGTACGGTGCGGAGAAGGACGAGTTCATCAATCCGGGGGAGGATTTCACGGTGCCGGGCGAAGCCACCCCGGCGCGCACCGCCGGATGAACTATTCCTTCCCCTTGAACTTCACCGCCACGCCGTGCCCGCTGCGGCCGTTGATGAGCTCGAAGTAGTAGTCGCCATCCAGCGCCACCGCGCGCGCGCTCACCAGCAGGTAGTCGCCCACTTTCCATGTGTCGGCCTCGGGGCGCTTCGCAAGCAGCACTTCCCACACCGTGCCGTCCGCGAGCTTCACGTAGCCGCCGCCGTCGCGCACCTCGGTGATCCGGCTGCCATACTCGGCGCTCGGCGGACCCGAGTAGGAGACGCCGCCGTTCGGGTCGCCCGCGGCGACGGCCTCCGGCGCGCCCGCCTGCGCGCCGTGCGATGCCGCGCGCTCGACGATGCCGGTGTACCGCGCGAGCCACGCATCCAACGCGGCGCGCTGCGCCGGTGTGAGCGACGCGACGCCCGTCTCGCGCATCTCCGACTGCGACATCACGTCGGTGATGCGTGGCGCGGAATCCGATTGCGCCGCGACCGTGAACACGGCGATCGCCGCGCCCGACAGGAGCGCAGCCAAGAACTTCGTTGGGCGTGTCATCGTGGGTCTCCGGAACGGGACATGGTGAATATTACCCCGGAGGCCGCCGCGTGTGCATGGCGCACAGGCCCCGAACCGCGGCTCAATGGAAGTCGTGCCCGCGCCACCCTTCGAGCGAGACGCCCGGTTTCAGCTCGCGGAACGTCTCGCCGCGCAGATTCACCACGCCTTGCTCCACCTGCAGCGTGCCGCGCACGAGGATGAGCGGCGCGCGCGAGATCATCAGCGCCTGCCGCTCGAACCGCTTGGGCGTGACCACCACGTTCACGAGCCCGGTCTCATCTTCCAGCGTGAGGAAGACGAACCCTTTCGCCGTGCCCGGCCGCTGGCGGCAGATGACGAGGCCGGCCGTCCCCACGCCGCGCGTCGCATCGGGCAGCGCGAGCACTTCGCGCGCGCTCAGCACGCCGTTCTCGTGGAGCAGCGGACGCAGATGCTCCAGCGGATGCCCGTTGAGCGAGAGGCCGGTCATGCGGTAATCGGCGGCGGTGATCTCGGCGGCGCTCATCGCCGGCACCGGCGGCGGCACTTCGAGCGTGTACCGTCCCGGCGCGAGCGGCCCCGCATCGCCGCGCTCCGCCTCGAGCATCCGCCAGAGCGCCGCGCGCCGCCGCCGCGCATTCGGCTCATCCGGCACGAAGCAGTCGAGCGCGCCGCTCTCCGCGAGCGAGCGGAGGGCGCCTCGATCTAACCCGGAGCGATCGAGCAGGTCGCCGATCGACTGGAACGGGCCGCCGGCTTCTATCGCGCCTTTGAGATTCTCGCGTGCGCGGCTGCCGAGGCCCCGGACGAGGTGCAGCCCCAACCGAACTGACGGGACTGCGGGACTCGGGACGCGCCGCGGGATGCGAGAACTGACGGTGAGCCTCGTCGCTCTCCCGCCTCCCGCGGCGCGTCCCGAGTCCCGCGTCCCGAACGTTCTCAAGCGTTGTCTCAAACCCCGACACCGTCGCATCCACCGGCAAGATCTCCACGCCATGCCGCCTCGCGTCCTCAATGAGCGTCCCCACCGAGTAGAACCCCATCGGCTGCGCGTTCAGGATCGCGGCGGTGTATTCCGGCGCGTAGTAGTGCTTGAGGTACGCGCTCGCGTACACGAGCAGTGCGAAACTTGCGGCGTGCGATTCGGGGAAACCGTAGTCCGCGAAGGCGTTGATCTGGTTGAAGATCCTGAGCGCGACATCCGCGGGAATGCCGTTGCGCTGCATGCCGTCGAGCATCTTGCGCGCGATCGCCTCCATGCGCTCGTGACTGCGCTTGTGCCCCATCGCGCGGCGCAGCACGTCGGCCTCGCTCGCGGTGAAACCGGCCGCGGTGATCGCCACCTGCATCCCCTGCTCCTGGAAGAGCGGCACTCCCAGCGTGCGCTTGAGGATCGGCTCGAGCGACGGATGCGGATACGTCACCGGCTCGAGTCCCGCGCGCCGCCGGAGATACGGATGCACCATCTGCCCCTGGATCGGGCCGGGGCGGATGAGCGCGACCTCCACCACGAGATCGTAGAAGCAGCGCGGCTTGAGCCGCGGCAGCGTGTTCATCTGCGCGCGGCTCTCCACCTGGAAGATCCCCACGGTGTCGGCTCTCCCGAGATCGTCGTACACCGCCTGATCGGTGCAGTCGAGGTCCGCGAGCTCCAGCGTCACGCCGCGCGTGCGGCGGATGTACAGCAGACAATCCTGGATGAGCGTGAGCATCCCGAGCCCGAGCAGGTCGATCTTCACGAGCCCCATCGTCGCGGTGTCGTCCTTCTCCCATTGGATCACGGTGCGGTCCGCCATCGACGCCGGCTCGATCGGCACGATGGTGCCGAGCGGTTCCTCGGTGAGCACGAATCCGCCGACGTGGATGGATCTATGTCTCGGGACGTGATGCAATCCGCCGACGATCTGCGATATGAGATGCATGATATCGGTGCCCTTATCGGCGGGTGCATCGTGCATCGTGCCGCGTGCATCGGGGACCGCCACTGCGGCCTGTTGCTTCTCCTTCTCTTCCATCGCGTGGAGGCGCGTGCGCACCTCAGTGCCCGAGATGAGATGCCCGCCGATGCGCTCCGCTTCATCGATGCTCGATGCTGCGATGCACGATGCCCTCCGCGGTAGCCTTCGCACTAAAGCGATCCGCGGTCACCGCGAGTTCATCCGCCTGCTCGATGGACAAGCCGAGCACGCGGCACGCATCGCGGATCGCCGAGCGTCCGCGATAGCTGATCTGCTCGCACACCATCGCGGCGTGATCGCGGCCGTATCGCTGGTACACGTACTGCAGCACCTGCTCGCGGTCGCGGTGCGCGAAGTCGATGTCGATGTCGGGCGCTTCCTGGCGCTCCTCGCTCAGGAACCGTTCGAAGAGCAATCCCAGACGGATCGGGTCCACCGCGGTGATGCCGAGACAGAAGCACACCGCGGAGTTCGCCGCCGAGCCGCGCCCCTGGCAGAGCACGCCGGCGCGGCGCGAGAAGCGCACGATGTCCCAGACGATCAGGAAATAGCCGGCGAGGCCGAGCTTGCCGATGATCGCGAGCTCGTGCGCGAGCTGCCGGTCGTGCGCCGGCGTGCGCGCGCGTCCCCAGCGCTCGTGCGCGCCCTGCTCCACGAGCCGCGCGAGATACTCGTCGGCGCTCACCGCCGGCGGGAGCGGGAATTTCGGCAGCGTGGGCTTGAGCTGCGCCATGCGCCACGCGCAGCGCTCGGCGATCGCGAGCGTGGCGCGCACGCCTTCGGGACGCTGCTGCCAGCGGCGCGCGACCTGCGACGGAGCCTTGAGATACCACTCGCCGTTGGGCCGCGCGCGCGTGCCCATCTCGGCGAGCGTGCGCTGGTGGCGCAGCGCGCTGAGCACGTCGTGCACCATGCGCGCGCCCGGATCGGCGTAGTGCACATCGTTCGTGACCACCCAGGGGATCGCGAGCGCGCGCGCGATGTCGATGAGCGGCCCGATGAGCGCGCGTTCCTCTTCGAGTCCGTGGTCCCAGCATTCGATGGCGACGCGGCCGCCGAAGATGTCGACGAGCGTGGCGGCGGCCTCGCACGCCTCGTGCTCGAGCCCGCGCGCGACGAGCCGCGGCACCCAGCCGCGCGCGCAGCCCGTGAGCGCGAACAATCCGCCCGCGTGCTGCGCGAGCACATCGAGCGGCACCGCCGGCTGCCCGCGCGGACGTTCCATGCGGGCTTTTGTGATCAGCATGGAGAGATTCCCATAGCCTTCACGATCTTCCGCGAGCAAGACCAAGTGCGTGGCAACGCCGGCGCATCGGCCATCGGTCGTCATCGGAACGGCCGTTGCGGTGCTCGATGATGCCGGCACTTCGACCGTGAGCTCGGCGCCGACAATGCCCTCGATCCCCGCTTCGCTCGCCGCCTGCGCGAACGCGACGATGCCGCCGAGCTCGTCGTGATCGGTGAGCGCGAGCGCGCGATAGCCGAGCGTCTTCGCGCGCGACACGAGCGTCTCGGGAGGCGACGCACCATCCAGCAGCGAGAACGCGGAATGGCAGTGGAGTTCGACGTACTCGCTCAGTCGTACCACCCCTGCACGAACCACTTCCCTCTCTCGGCGTACACGAGCAGCTCCCCGCGCGCGGAGGCGCCGCGCCAGTAGTCGCGCCGGTACGGATCGTTCCACCAGTCGCCGCTCAGCCGCTCGGGGCCGGCCGCGCTCATGAGCGCGATGCGTTCGCCGCGCCACCACACGCCGCACGGCCGCCCATCGCTGAATTCGACATCGATCTCCTCGGGCACCTCGAGCAGCCGCAGCGCGGGCGCGTCGTCGATGGCCGATGGCCACTGGCCGATGGCCGGTTCTCCGATGCTCGATGCACGATGCACGATGCTCGCTTCTTCACTCCATGCTCCGTTCCGCCCCGGAGCATGTTCATCGCGTTCGATGGGCCGCACGACGGTGTCCGGCCCGAGCTCCGCGCGCAGCCGTGCGAGCGCGGCGTCGGCGGCGGCGGGATCGTGCCATCGTTGCACGAGCAGGTCGCCCTGCGCCGCCGACGCGGGCGCGGTGGCCGCGACGGTCACGGTGACGCCGCACACCGGGGCATCGAGCGGCCAGCGCGCGAGCAGCGCGCGGCAATGGTCGAACAGCGGCGCCGCGCGCGCGACGGCGCGCGGGAAGCGCACTTCGCGCGTGACGGTGTGCGCCGCCGCGCCCGCGATATCGGTGGGCATCGCGCCGCGCGCATCGTCGAGCGAGAGCGTGATCGCGAGCGCGGCGGCGGCGCGTCCCTCGCGCGCGAGCGCGGGTGCGAGCCGTTCGAGCGCGGCGCGCACGAGGAACAGGATGGGCTCCATCGTCTCCGCGGGCGCCGCCAGTTCCGCGCTCACCGCGTGGCGCGCCGCCGGCACGGCCAGCACGGGACGGCGCGCATCCTCGCCGCGCGCGAAGCGCCACGCCGCGAGGCCGGCCGCGCCCCAGCGGCGCTCCACATCCTCCGCCGAGAGCGCGGCGAGCGCGCCGGCGGTGCGGATGCCGAGCGCGGCGAGCGCGGCGCGCATCTCGCCGTCCACCGGGATGAGCGCGAGCGGCGCGGGGGCGAGATAGCCGGCGTCGCCGCCGGCGGGCACGATGTGCGCCGCGGGACCGCGCGTGCTCCACGTGGCGGCGCGCGCCGCGACGCAGGAGTCCGCGATCGCGACGCGCGCGCGCGGATGCCACGCGCGCGCGAGCGCCAGGAGATCGCGTGCGAGCGGCTGCTCGTCGAGGCCGCCGGCGCCGATCCACCAGAGCCCGGGCTCGCCGGCGGCGGGCGTCACCTGCGGGCTCGCGGTGAGGAAGCGCGCGGTGGTCTCGGTGAGCGCGCGCGCGATCGCGGGCGCGTCCCACTCGATCACGTCGAGCCCGGCGCAGCGCCCGCGCGCGGCCGCCGCGGTCATCCCCAAGCGCACGCCCACGCGCGCGGCGGCGCCGGACACCGCGCTGAGCCGCGTACCTTCCACCAGCGCCACCGGCCGCTCATCCCACGGCGGCGGGAATGTGCGGCGTTCGTTTTCGCGCGTGCCTAACGGGAGCGGCGTTGGCGACGACAGCGCCAGCGCGAACTGCGGCGGCGCTTTCACCGCCGCGCTCGTCCGCCGCTCGCGGTCGCGCCACACCGCGGCGATCGGGAATCTCGGGATGCGTACACACGCGATGCGCCACGGTGCGCTCATGCGCCACCTCCACCGTTGTCCGACGTCCACCTCTCTCGATCGTGATGCGATCCACTCTCTTCGTGCGCGCGACGCGCAGCCGCAGCGCGCCGCCGAGCGCGGCCGCCGCGGCGTCATCATCCGCGGCCACCACGAACGCACATCCGCCATCGCGCGCGAGCCGCGCGAGCCGCACCGCCACCGCGTTCGTGAGCGGCGGCGCGCCGTCCAGCACCACCAGTGCGAACGCTCCCGAGCGCAGGAGCAGCTCCGCGCACCACGCCGCGCGCGCGGAACTGCTCCTGCGCGCGGGGCGGATCATCCAGAGCGGGGGCGAAACGCCTGCGCCGCCGCCGTCGTCCGCGCGCGCGGCCCACGCCCAGTCGCGCGGCGCCAGCGTGCGCGCCGCATCCACGTACGCCACCCAGAGTCCGCGCGCGATCGTCGCGCGCACCACGTGCCGCAGCAGCGTCGTCTTCCCGGCGCCGCGCGCGCCCAGCAACTCGGTGAGCCGCCCGCATGGGATGCCGCCGCGCGTGAGCGCCGCATCCAGTGACGCGACGCCCGTGGCCAGCGCGCGCACCTCGGCGTGCGGCGCCTCCGTGACCGCGGCCAGCCGCTGGCGCAGCGCGGCCAGCGACGCCGGACGCTCCGCGCTCGACACGCGCTCCACGCGCACGACCGCCGCCGCCGTCATAGGGAGAACGCGAGCTGCGGATCGGGCGCCGGCGGCGCCTCGTCCTCCGGCTCATCCTCGGCGCGCGCGCTCGCGCTGAGCCCGTACTTCCGGCAGAGCCCGTGCACGTAGTGCGAGAGCCCGTCGCGATAGCGCTTGCTCACGTCCGTGCTGTGCGCGTACGCCGCCTCGTAGCGCGCGGCGAGATGCGGGAACTCCTCCGCGATGAAGGGGAGATACCGCTTCCGCGCCTCGTGCTGCAGCCGCAGCGCGCACACGCCCACGCGCTTCACGCCGGCGTCCGCCGCGGCGTGCACGAGATCGTCGAGCATCGCCGGCCCGTCGGTGATCCCGGGCAGCACCGGCATGATGTTCACGCCGGCATCGATGCCCGATTCGTTCAGCCGGCGCAGCGCGCGCAGCCGCGCGTCGGGCGTGGGCGCGCGCGGCTCGAGCCGGCGCGCGAGCGCGCGGTCGAGCGTGATCAGCGAGATCCGCACCGAGAGCGACGACCGCCGCGCGATGCGCGCGAGCAGGTCCACGTCGCGCGTCACGAGCGGGCTCTTCGTGATGATCCCGATGCGGAGCCCCGGATGCGCGGCCAGCACCTCCAGGATGCCGCGCGTCACCTGGTAGCGGCGCTCGGCGGGCTGGTACGGATCCGTCGCCGTGCCGATGAGGATCATCTCGCCTTTGAGCAGCGCGAGATGCCGCTCGCTCCCCTGGCGCAGCGTGCGCGCGAGCACGCTGGGCGCGTTGCGCTTCACCACGATGTGGCGCTCGAAGGCGAGCCAGGGAGGAAGTCCCTCGATCGATGCGGCCGATGCGACCGGCAGCGTGCCCGCGGTGACCGCGCGCTCCATCACGTAGCGATGCGCGTAGCGCGCGTAGCAGTACGCGCAGCCGAAGGCGCAGCCGGTGTACGGATTCACCGACCAGTACGCCATGCCGGTCATGCGCGTGTCGTTGAGCACGCTCGCGGCGTGGGAATCGTAGTAGGTGATGTCGCGCTGCCGGCCGAGCACATCGAGGCTGCCGCGCATCGGCCACTGGCCATCGGCCATCGGGAACTGCGGTTCGGAGACTTTGGGCATCGCGGGACTCGGTGATTCGGCGGGGGGTGGAGATGATGCCGAATAAACACCGAAATAGCAAGGCGCAGTGTAACTCTAATGTTCACGGTCAGTTACACAGGCGACGGATGGCCGATGCTCGATGGCCTGTTCGGTGAACATTGACGGCGCCGCCTGCGCCCCTAACGTGGACCTCGCGAGAGAACCCCAGCGCGGGAGGCACGGTGAACCCGAGAACTCTGCGGATCGGTGTCCTGGTGGCGGTCGTCGCGATGCTCGCGTTCTTCGCATATGACCGATACCGCCCGAACGCGCATGGCAGCGCCGTGATCGGCACGAACGACCGGCTGAAGTGCGTCGTGCCGGGCACGTTCACGATGGCGATGGGACACGCGCAGTCGTTGCACGACCGCGCGGGCACGGCGGTGGTGCAACTCGCGAGCATCGCGCCGAACGCGGCGCTCGCGAACTGGACGAGCGCGAAGGATTTCGACGCCGGCGATCATGGCCAGCTCGTCGCGTTCATCTGCGCCACGGAATCGTACAAGAAGCTCAGCCTGGCGGGCGGGAGCGCGGGCAACGAGCTCTGGCTCCGCCACACCGGCGCCGGCGACACGCCCGCCGACTGGACGGCGTTCATGCATCCCGTGGGCTCGACCAGCTTCGAGTCGCTCACGGTCTTCCGGCGCGACACGAACCCGGACGCGACGCTGCATCCGCCGGGCCACGCGCAGTGGGTGGACGGCGACGAGAACATCTGGGTGAGCTGCGGGCACGGCTGCTGCTACGTCACCGGCGGCGGTGGCGGCGACACGACGCACACGAAGTAGTCCGCTAGTTCAGCGCCGGCACCACCCAGCAGCAGCGCCGGCCGCACGCGACCCACATCGTCTCGTCCTTGTCGGACCAGATCCATCGCGCGGTCGGCAGCGGATAGTCCGACTTGTCCATGTGGTCGGTGACGTGCACGACGAGCGGTGTGGCGACGCTGCCATCCAGCGGCACCATGAGCGCGGTGCCGCTGTCGGAGCCCTGCGGCACCGCCACGATCAACACGTTCTTCCCGGCGCGAAGCCCAAGCTTCGGATACGCGGAGTCGCTCGTGATGAGGGCGAGCGGCACGCCGTGCGCCAGCTCCTCTCCGGTCGCGTGCGTGATGGTCTTCATGCCCAGATAGCCGCGGAGCGGCGTGATCGTGGCCTTGGGTCCGTACTGGAGTTGGCCGCCGGGTCCGGCCACGGCGAGCCGCTGTTCGTCGCCGGTGCCGTGCCGCGTGTCGGCGTTGCCGGCCACCGCCTGCGCGCACGCGGAGAGCGACTTGGCCGAGGTGGCCTGCAGCGTGGGCCCCATGCCGCACGGTTCGTCCGCGTTGCCGCCGATATAATGTGCGCATGCGGTGATCGCGAGGAATGCGAGCGGGACGAGAGTGCGCATGAAAGTGGCCTCGTGGTGGAGTGCGGTTGGCATACGGATCATGGAGTGGCGAGTGCGCGCAGACGGTCGCGCACCGGATCGAGTTCGGGATCGGCGGTGGCCCAGAGCGTCGCGGCGGCCGACGCCCATTGGCGTGCGGTATGCGTGTCGCCGGCGCGCGCCGCGAGCTCGGCGCGCAGCGCCATCATGCGCACGAGCGATGCCGGCGTCTGCACGTTGTCGAGCAGGTACTCACCGTACGAAGCGACGCCGTTGAGCCCGCGGTCCGCGAGCGCCGCGGCGCCGCCACTGTCGCCCGTGGCGGCGGCGAGCCAGGCGTACTGGAAGCGGATGTCGAGCGAGAGATCGCCGGGCGAGGCCTTCGCATCGGACGCGATGATGGCGCGCAGCATTTCGCGCGCTCTCGCGCTGTCGCCGCGCGCGAACGCGGTCTGCGTTTCGTACAGCTCGCCCGCGCCGGTCACGGCGGGCGTGAACATCACGGCCGGCCGCAAGGGGAAGGCGAGTTGCGCAGGTTGCACGAGTACCGCGTTCCGTACCGTAGCGCGCATCGCCGGCGAGACGCTGCCCTGCACGAGCTGGCCCACCTGCTCCTGCAGGCGCATGATGCTGTCGGCTGGCCCGCCCATCGCGACGAAGCCGAGCAGCGCGCGCGCGCTCATCGACACGGGCAGAGGCGGCGTGATCAGCCGGCCGTCGGGAGTGAGTGTCGTGAAGTCCGGAGCGCTGCGACGCAGCAGGTCGACGGCGCGTTTGGTCTTGCCGGTCAGCGCCGCGAGGCCCTTCACGTCGTCGGCCTCGCGCGGCGATGGATCGGCGGCGAGCGCGAGCACCGCATCGCTCGCGGCGCGCGCCTCCGCGTAGCGGCCGCCTTCGAGCAGCACGCGCACGTACACGACGCCGGTGCGGATGCTGTCGGCGCGATCGCGCGCGAGCGCGCGCGCCGAATCGATCGCCGCGAGCGCCGACTGCGATGGATCGTTGCTGCCCGAGATGTTGCCCGTGCCCTCGAGGGCGCGGGCGAGTGTCTCGTACGCCGACGGGCTGCGCGGGTACGCGTTCTTCCACGACCGGGCGATCGCGAGCAGCCGCGCGCGGTTGGCGGCTATCGCGCCGCCGGCATCTCCCGTGTCCGCGCGACCCGCGCTGATGTCGATGAAGCGGTACGGGATGATCGCCACGCTGTCGCCGCGCAATGTCGCGAAGCCGCCGAAGAATACGGTGTCGGGCGTGAGCGCGAAGCCGCGACGGATCTGCGTGCTCTGCGTGAGCAGCAGCTGTGCCAGCCGCTCATAGCCTAGTCCCGCGAACGCGAGGTGGATACTCGGCACGATGCGCAGCGCGTGATCGTACGCATTGATCGCTGCTTGGTAGCTGCTGCGGAACGCGAAGCCGCTGGGACTCTTGCTGTCGGGGATCACGAGGCGGTCGCGCCGAAGACAGTCGCCCAGCCCGTACCATGCGACGAAGTCGAGCGTGTCGCGCGCGGTCATCGCGCGGTAGCGCTCGCACGCGGCGGGGTAGTCCATGGTCGCGAGCGCGTTGAGCGCGATCGCGCGCGCGCTGTCGCGGGCGCCGAGTTGCGCGCGCAACGCGTAGGCGCGACCGGCGGTCTCGCGCCATTCGGTGGGCTGGCCATTGTTGCCCCAGCTCATCACCTGTGCCAGCCAGAAGTGCGCGTTCGCGAACCCGGGATCCGCCGCCGCGGATTCGCGGAAGAGGCTCTCGGCCCGCGCGAGGTCCCAGCGGCTGAGCGCCTCGTGCGCGCCCGTGTAGGCGACGATCGCGGCGAAGTTCCGGGTTCCGCGGCTGGTCGCATCCACGCTCGCGGATCCGGACTGGGGCGCGATCAGCGAGTCCGCCAGCTCCGCGAACTTCTGCTCCGCGTCCGAGAGCGAGCTGTCGATGTGCACCGTGACCACGCGCAGCACCGAGTCGCGCCTGGGCGACACTTCGTACAGCATCCCCACGACCGTGATGTCGGAGCCGACCTGTGACACCTCGCCCCAGATGAGGCGGCCGGCGCGCAGGCTGCGCGCCGTGTTCAGCGCGTCATCCGTCTGCAGCGGTCCGTCGGCGTGGCGCATCTTCGCATCGTTCGTGCGCATGCCATCCACGAGATTGAGCCCGCGCCATTGGAGGAGCGCGTCGTCCAGCAGCTGCTGGCAGGCGTCGCCGTTCAACAGGCGCGGCGACGCGCCCTCCCGGTGGCGGAACGGGAGCACGACGTAGCGGTCGGCCACGAGCGGTGCGGGGCGCAGCGCGATGATGATGATGCCGAGCGCGACGACCGCGAGCGCCATGATCGCCCACTTCCAGCGCCCCACGGCGGCGAGCCAGCCCGGTGCGGCGTCACGGCGCTGGCCCATCGTGTCCATCACGTCGAGCGCGCTCGCGAATTCTCCCACCGTCGCGAAGCGGTCGGCTGGCACACGCGTGAGCGCCTTCTGGAGCGCGGCCTCCACCTCGGCCGGCACCTTGTCGCGCAGCTTCCGGATCGGCGCCGGCGCTTCGGTGAAGCGCTGCGCGAGCACGGACCGCCCCGACGCGCCGACGAAGGGCGGCACGCCGCCGAGCATCTCGTAGAGCACGCACGCGAGCGCGTACTCGTCGCTGCGGCCGTCGATCGGATCGCCGCTGGCCTGTTCGGGACTCATGTACGCGGGCGTGCCCACCGCGAATCCATCCTCCGTGTTGCGGCGGCCGGCGGCGCGGCTCACCGCGCGCGCGATGCCGAAGTCCGCGACGAGCGCGTGCCCATTGGTGAGCAGGATGTTCTCCGGCTTCACATCGCGGTGGATCACGCCCTGCTCGTGCGCGTAGGCGAGCGCGCCGGCCACCTCGCGCGCGAGGCGCAGCGCTTCGGCCACCGGCAGCTGCCCTTCGCGCTGGAGCCGCTCGCGCACGCTCTCGCCGCCGATGAAGGGCATCACGTAATACAGCGCGCCTTCCACCTCGCCCGAGTCGTACAGTGCCAGGATGTGCGGATGCTGGAGCTTGGCGAGGACCGCGATCTCGCTCTGGAAGCGCTCGGTGCCGAACGCGTCGGCGAGCTCGGCGTGGATGAACTTGAGCGCCACATCGCGATCGTGCTTCAGGTCGCGCGCGAGGAACACCGTGGCCATGCCCCCGCGGCCGATCTCGCGCTGGATGAGATAGCGTCCGGCGATCGTCGCGCCGCGCTCGCGCGACGCGCTCATCGGCATCTCGGTGTCGTCGGAGAGATCGCGCTCCGACGGCGCCGTCACGCGCCCGGTGCTGCGGCGGTGCACCGGCGCGGAGGCGCGAGTCTCGGACGGGGGCGTATACCCAGTCGCGGACTTGAGCTTCTCCGCGAACGCGCGCACCGCCTGGTTCGGCGGCGCGCCGAACTCCTCCTTCATCCGGCGCTGGTGCGCATCCCCGTGCGCGACGGCCGCCGCAGTGTCGCCGCCGGCCGCGAGCGCGGACATCACCTCGATCGCGACGTGCGTGCTGAGCGGGTCGATGTCCGCGAGTCGGCGCCACCAGCGCGCGGCCGCGGCGTGCTCGCCCATCGTCTTCGCTTCCGAAGCAAGCGACTCGAGCGCGCCGCGAAAGCGCTGCTCGAGCCGGAGCCGCTCACGTTCCGTCCAGCGCTGGAACTCCGGCGCGTCGGTGAGTGTGAAACCGTCAAGGAACGGACCGCCGTATATCCCCACCGCGGCGGGCAGGTCGCGCCGGTCGAGCGCGCGCTCGAATTCGGCGAGATCGCTCGTGAGCTCCGCGGCGTCGAGCCGCACGTCGGCGGTGCCGTGGAAGAGTGCGTCCACACCCAGGTCCTTCCGCATCGATGCGAGCATGTCCGCGAGCGCCTGGCGCGCGCGGTCCGCTTCCACGTCGGGCCACAGGTACGCGAGCAGCTTGTCGCGGCTCACGCCCCGCTCGCCGGCCGCGGCGAGGAGCGCGAGCAGCGCCAAGCGGCGCCGTTTCGTTCCGGCGGTACCGAGCGGCCCCTCGATGCCGTCCAGGGAGAGGCCACCCAACGCGCTGAGTCTCAGCATCGTGAGCGGGCCATTCGTGGCGAGACGATGTTCAGACGCCTATCATAGGGCGCGCGCGAGGCGCGCACAAGCAATCCACACCGCGGAGGGCCAGCCGGGCGTGCATCGATCATCGTTCATCGGGCATCGATACCTGATCATCGCGCTCGTCGCCGGAGCGGCCGCATTCACCGGAGTCCTCTTCATCACTGAGCCGCTCGGGCCGGGATTGGATCCCGACGCGCGCGGCTATCTGTATGCCGCCGGCACGCTCGCGCACAGCGGCACCCTGCGCGATGTGCGCGACAATTGGGTGAGTTCCGACAGCACGCGATCGCTCACGCGCTGGCCGCCGGCGTTCCCGGCCGCGATCGCCGTCACGATCGCGCTCGGCGCGCCGCCGGTGCAGGGCGCACGCGCGGTGATCGCGCTCTCCGCGTTCGCGGCGATGGCGATCCTCGTGTGGCTCGCTTGCGCGGCGTCGGGCTCGGGCGCGGGGATCGTGCTCGCGATCCTCATGCTCGTATCACCGCCACTCGCGTTCGTGCACCAGAGCGTGCTGAGCGAGCCGCTCTTCCTCGCGCTGCTCGCCGCGACGCTGGCGCTCATGGTGCGCCCGACTCCGAGGCCGTTCGCCGAGGGGGCGACCGCGGCGGCGGCGAGCCTGGTGCGCTACGCGGGACTCGCGTTCGTGGGCGCGGTGGTCGCGTGGGAGCTGCTGCGCGCCGGCGCGTGGCGCGAGCGCGTGCGCCGTGCAGCGCTCGCCGCGCTTCCCGCGATCGTGGTGAACGCCTGGTGGTGGACCCGCGCCGCGCGAACGGGCGGCCGATCGGCGGTGCGGCACTTCAGCTTGTACGGCGCGATCGGCGACACATTGCGCGAAGGCGGCGGCACGATCGTCGCATGGCTCGCGCCGGGGCTCGTCGCGCCCGCGAGTGTCATCGTTTCAGTCCTCATTGTCGTCGCGGTCGGAGCGACCGCGTTCATCGAACATCGTGCATCGGCCATCGAAGGTGCCGATGCACGAAGCACGATGCGCGATGCACTGTTGAAGGCCTGCGGTCTCCTCATCGCCAGCTACATGGCGCTCATCCTGCTCGCACGAATGGTGGCGGACCCCGACATTCCGCTGGATGACCGGCTCCTGGCGCCGGCGATCGCGCTCGCCATGATGGCGGCCGTGGTCGCGATCGCAGGCTGGCGGCACGCGGCACCGAGAGCGGTGGGTGCGCTCGGCGCCGCCGCGCTGCTCTGGGCGTTCGGGTCGTTCCTCGTCACGCGCGATGCGGTGCGCTACGCGCTGCGCACCGGCAGCGACTACGCCGACATCTGCTGGAGCGGATCGCCGGTCACGGCGTGGGTGCGCGAGCATGGCGCGGGGCACGCGCTCTTCTCGAACGCGCCGATCGCGCTCTATTTCCAGTCGGGCCGCCTCGCGCGCGAGATGCCCGACGAGATGCAGGCGGACTCGTTGCGCGCGTTCGCCGACACGCTCATCGCGCGGAACAGCTATGTGGTGATCTTCGACCGCTCGTGCGCCGAGACGATCGAGCCGCCCGACCCGGTGTTCATGGGAGCGCTCGGCCTGGTGAGCGAGGCGGTGCTGCGGCGCGGCACGATCTGGAGAATGCCGGACCGCACACCGCCGGCCGCGCCGCGATAACGCGGCGGGCCGGCGGGGCGGAGCGCTAACGTCCCTTCAGGATCTCGATGCTGCCGTTCACCGTTTCGAGCCGCACTTCGCGGCCGCCGCTTCCGATCACGGCGTGCAG
The DNA here is from genome assembly GCA_963716745.1 of uncultured Gemmatimonadaceae bacterium. Classification (GTDB taxonomy): domain Bacteria; phylum Gemmatimonadota; class Gemmatimonadetes; order Gemmatimonadales; family Gemmatimonadaceae; genus DATKOH01. The sequence goes on along the minus strand of OY970320.1, from coordinate 1,650,622 downwards.
ATGCTTCGGGTTCACCTTGCCGCTGATCGTGAGCGGGAAGTCCGACGTGAGCGAACCGTTCACCGTCTGCATCTCGAGGTCCGCGGCGAAGTTCGACGGCACCGTGACCGAGATCGATCCGTTCACCGTCGAGAACTTCAGGTCATCCTTGCCGGGCGCGGCGTCCATCGTCACACGGATCGAACCGTTCACCGTGTTCGCTTCGACCGGGCCGCCGGCGCTCGACGCATCCACGCGCCCATTCACCGTCGAGGCTCTCACCTCGCTCTGCGCGCCGGAGACATCCAGGCTGCCATTGATCGTGTTCACGCCGACGTTCACGCCGGCCGGCAGCTTGATCGTGAACTTCACGTTCACGTCGTTGTGATCGCCGTCCCAGTTGCCGTGGTTGTGATAGTGCGCGCCGTCGGCGTCGCAGGTGGAGCGATCGCCCCAGAGCGCGCAGATCGTGATGTTGTTCCCATCCTTCACGATCGCGAAGGTGACGTCCTTCGGGTCGCCGTGCCGCCAATCCTTCTCGGCGGTCACCTCGGCCACGTCGCCCGTTCCCTTCTCGACGCTGATCGAGCCGTTCATGTTGGCCACGCGGAGCCAGGAGCCGGCGTTCATCTTGCCGCTCCATTTGAAATTGTCGTCGGAGCTCGTGGTGGTCTGCGCCGCCAGCGGCGCACTCAGGAACGCGACCGCGAACGCCGTGGTGATGATCCGAATGCATGGTCAATTCTCCTTGGACTTGGAACCGCCGCAACCTGTGATCGTGACGTCGCCGCTGAAGGTCTCGATGCTGAAGCGCGCGCCGCCGTTGCCCAACTGGAACGTCATGTTCTTGGAGCGCCCCGTGCCCTGCGTTCCGCCGGGCATGAGCGTCATGGCGCAGGAGCTGTTGAAGTCACCGCTATAGCCGCGCATGCTCACCGTCGCGCCCACGCCGCGCGGCAGCGCGATCGAGAACGAGCCGGAGTGCGAGTTGAACTCGTAGCGTCCCTTCGGATCCACCGTGCCGTCGAACTCCACATCGCCGCTCACGGTCTGTGTGCGCACGTACGAGCTCTTCACGGAGCGAAGTTTCATCTCGCCGCTCACGGTCTGCACCTGCAGGTCGCCGGTGACGTCGCTGAGCTCGATGTCGCCGCTCACCGCGTTCGCCTTCACGCCGCCGTCCAGGTCGGAGGCGGTGATGCTGCCCGACACGTTCTGCAGCGCCGCGCGGCCGGTCACGCCGGACACCGACATATCACCGCTGATGCTCGTGGCCTCGAGTTCGCCGACCCCGCGCACGGTGACTTCGCCGGAGATGCTCGTCGCGCTCACGCGGGCGTCCTTCGGCACCATGAGCTCGAAGTGCGTGTCCTCATCGTCGTCGCCATCCTGGTGCTCGGTCTCGAGCGTGACGCGGCCCGACGATGCTTCGAAGCGGATGTCGCCGCTCTCGCTCACCGCGTGGACCTGCACCTGCGCGCGGTCCCAGCTGGTGACCTTGATGTCGCCGGAGATCACCGAGACTTCGATCGTGGCGCCGCGGCTCACGGACACCGTGGTGTCGATGCGGCTCACGCCTTCGTCGTCGCGGTGGCCGTGCTTGCCTTTGTTCTTGCTCTGCGCGCACGCCGGGAAGGCGATCGCGAAGAGTACGAGGACTGTGAAAATGCTGATGCGGGGTCTCATGTTGGTCATCTCTCAGGTGCGGGCGGGGAGGAGTGCCGCGGTGCGCAGCAATCCAACCTTCTGGTCGAGTACGCGAGTGAGCTGCTGTTTCAGGAAGCGGCTGTTCGGATCCTTCGCGAGGGCCGCGCGGCTCTCGGCGATCGCCTTGTCGATCACGAGCAGGTTCTTCTCGATGATCTTCACGGTGGTCGTGTCGAGCTGGCCGCGGCGGAGTGTCACCGCGGAGTCGAGCTGCGCGATCTCGGAGTCATAAGTCTCAATGAGGTTCTGGGACGCGAGCGTGGCGTTCGGCGTGCCGGGCGCGGCGGTCTGCACCGCGACGGCAGGCGGACCTTGCTGGAGCATCATCTTCCGGGTGATGAGAGAACTGCCGATCACGAGGATCGAAGCGGCGGCCGCCATGCGCGCGATGCGCCATCCGCGCCGCGCCGGTGAGACTGCGGTGCGATCGCCGAGCGACAGCACCCGTGGCTCGATCCGCGCGGCGATCCCGCTCCACAGATCGTGCTCGGGCACGAGCACGGGCAGCTCGGCCGCACGTGCCGGCCGCTCGTCGAGCGCGGCCAGCACGCCGGTGCAGCGCGCGCAGCCCGCGAGATGCTGCTCCACCGCCGCCCGGGTGGGCGCGTCGAGCGCATCGTTCAGATAGTCGGCGAGCCGCACATCCAGCTCGGCGCAGGTCATGGTCATGTCGGTCATCTCTCCAGTGCCTCCCGTAGGAGCATGCGGGCGCGGTGCAGCTGCGCTTTGGTGCCCCCTGATGTCACGCCGAGCATCTCGGCGATCTCTTCGTGCTTATAGCCTTCCACGTCGTGCAGTACGAACACCCGGCGCGCGCCGGGGGGCAGTGTCGCGATCGCTGCCTCGATGTCCATCCGGTCCGCGTGACGCGGGGCCTCGCGGCCCCCGAACTGCGCCTCGGGATCGTCTTGCTCTTCTCCCATCGGTTCCGGCGCGGCGCGCGATCGTTCGCGGCTCGCCGTCTTGCGGTCGTTCAATACCACGTTCACTGCCACCCGGTGGATCCACGTGCCGAAGGCGCTCTCGCCGCGGAACTGCGGCAGCTTGTCCCACGCGCGAACGAACACATCCTGCGTGAGCTCTTCGGCGTGCTCGCGGTTCCCGCACATGCGCGCGCAAAGCGAGAAGACGCGATCCACGTGAGAACGGTAGAGCCGTTCGAACGCCCGCCGGTCGCCCCCCGCAGCCAACGCCGCATCGGCGGCGCTGCTGTCAGCGGACCTGTTCGAGACTTCCACGTGCAGGGCAGCGGCGAGCATCCAGTTCCGTTCTCCTTGTGGTCACTGGATAAGATGCCCGGGGCGGGCGAATGGTTTGAAGCGTGTTCATGCGCCCAGCCGCGCGATGAGCGCCGGGAAGTCGGCCATTCTCGCGACCCGGTATTTGGGCTTCGCGGCGTCGAGTTCCGCGGCGCTGAACGGGCCCCATTCCGCCGCCACGGATATGACACCAGCGGCGTTGCCGGCGGCGATGTCATGCGGCGAATCGCCCAGGAACACGGCCTCCGAGGGCGGGTAGCCCAACGCACGGAGCGCCGCGTGCACCGGCTCGGGATCGGGCTTGTGACGCTCGGTGTTCTCCATGCCGATCACGAGGTCGATCGTTTCGCGGAGGCCGGTGAACATCAGCGCGCGCTCGGCGAGATCGCTCATCTTTGACGTCACTACAGCGGTAGGATGTTCGCGGGCGCGAAGTTCCTGCATCGCCTCGCGCACTCCGGGGTATGCGCGCATGAGGCGGTCGTGATGCTGCATTTGGAATTCGCGATACGTGGCCGTCATCGCGCTGGCCACCTCGTCGTCGCGCGTGAACTCGCGCAGCTGGGTGAACAGCGGCGTGCCGAGTCCGGCGATCCACGCCGAGTCAGGTGGCACCGCGCCGAGGTGGGTGGCGAAGGTGTGGCGAAAGGACGTGAGGATCAGCTCGATGGAATCCACGAGGGTCCCATCGAGGTCGAACAAGAGGGCGAGCGGCCGGCGGGGCATTGTCAGGTCGTGGCTTCCATCGCTACCTATAGTAGGACGTTGCGGGCAACCCTGCACTCCGTGAGGATCGCCATGAAATCACTGCTCGCACTCGCGGCCGCGGTTCTGCTGGCCGCCTCCTCGTGCTCCACCAATAGCGGCCCGGTGGACATCACCGGCAACTGGAACTATTCGGCGACGTTCGGCGACACGCTGCCAGTGTTGAATTGCGCGACCACCGCCGCCACGCTGCATCTGACGCAGAACGGCTCGCAGGTGACCGGCACCTACGAAGGCCTGACGTTCGCGTGCACGGGCGACATCACCCAGACGTTCGGGCCGTACGATGGGGTCGTTACGAACGGCCTGATCACGGGCGGCTCGTTGTCCCTCAGTTTTGACGTGACGGGATGCTGTGGCGCCGGCTCCGAGTGGCAGAACACGGGTCTCGCGAGCAACACCTCTATCCAGTCGAGCTTGGTGACCGTGCTCACGTTGAACGGTACCGAGTACAGGATGTTCGGCCACTCGAACGCATCCAAACAGTAGCGTCTCGCGGGACCGCTCAGTTGGGCTCGTGCGCGTGCACGCCCGCCACCGAATCGATCGCGATCTCGAAGGCGCGCAGGGCGGCCGGTGCCTGCTTGCAGCCGAAATAGTCGTTCGTGCTCTTGGACCAACCGGCGCCGTAGAAGCTGACGATGGCGCCCGGCATGTCGGTCCAGGCCTGCGGGCAGTACGTCCTGGACTCCGAGATCCGGTCGGGGAGCGCGGTGATGCCGCCCTTCGCGGCGAGCGCGAAGAGCGCGCGCACGCTATCGGCCGGAATGGTCCAGTCGCGCTGCGTCACCACGCGATCTGGGCGCTGCGCCTGCCAGCGGAGATGCACCGCGCCGTCGCGCGAGATGCGCAGGCGGTAGGTGGGGCAGGTGCCAAAGCAGGCGGTGCGCTCGAAGACGAGACTGTCCGCCGTGGCCGCGTTAAAGATGATCGTTGTGTCGACACTCTGTGCGCCGCACGCGACGGCGATCGCCAGCGTGCAGGCGAGGGTCCAGCCGAAGTGTATTCTCATACGGATGAGACGAACGATCGGGCGCTCATTGCACATCGATCACGATCGCCGCGATGAGCGTTGCCGCGGCCTGCTGGCGCGCCGGGTGTGGCACGTGGATCGCGCCGAACTCGTTGAGCGCGCGGAGCCACGCTTCGTCGGCGAGCGGCGCGCCGGCGATCGCATTGAGGATGCGCTCCGCGCCCACGCCGAACGGCGCTGCGACCACGCGCCGCGCCTGTGCAGCCATCGGCGCGATGAGCGCTCGCCGGTGATGGGGCACGCGCTGCGCGATGCCGGCGATCCGGCGCAGCGCCGAGCGACGCGATGCGGCGCGGAAGATCGCCGCGCCGCCGATCGCCTCGGACGCCGACCGCCGCTCCAGCCACCGCGCTCCGGCAGCAAGCGCGCGTTCGATCGCCCGCGCGTCGAGCGACGCATCGCGAGCCGCCGCGGCGAGCTCGGCGACGGCGAGCAGAGTGTCCGGATCGTCGGTGGGCTCTCCGTCGTCCAATGAGGCACCGAGCACCGTGTGCGCACCGTTGCGCACGGCCAGCAACACCGCGCGGCGGCGCCCGTGCGCGGTGGCGACGACGAGTTCTTTTCGCTCCTCAACGTGTTCCGCGTGCCACGCCGCGACGACCTCGTACAGGCGCTGGCGCGTGCGAGCGGCGGGCGTTTCGTCTGGCGTCGGTCCAAGCGACGGCAATATCGCGCCCGCGACGCCGGTGATCCGGCCGGCGGCGCGCAGCTTCTCGCGCAGGCGCCGTTCCACCTCGAGCAACCGCTCCGCCGCTGCCGGTGGCGCATAGGCGTACACCCACGTGCGCGCGTGCGGCGCGCCGAGCCGGCGCGAACGTCCGACGCGTTGCTCGAGGCGCGCCGGCGTCCACGGAAGATCGAGGTGCACGACGACGGAGGCGTCGCCGAGATCGAGCCCTTCGCTGAGCAGGTCGGTCGTGAGCAGCAGGTCGATCCGTTCGCACGCCCGTGGCGGCGCGACTCCGAGCGCGCGTGGCGCGAACCGCGCGAGCGCATCCCGCCGTGACAGCGTGCCGCCGGCGACGCGCGCGCCTCGCGCGGTGAGCGCCGCGACGCCGCCCGCGGGCGCGAGCGATCTGTAGAGTGCGAGCGCGGTGTCGGCGAACTGCGTGAACGCGACGATGCGCTCGCCCGTGTGCGCGCGGCGGATCTCGCGCAGGCGTTCGGCGCGCGCATCGTCAACGTTGGTAGAGACGCGCGCGCACGCCAAGAGCGCGCGCAGCCCATGCTCGTGGGCGCGAAGCGCATCGAGCAGTGCTCCCGCGCCGGGACTCGTAGTGCTCACGAGAGCCGGGAACGCGAGTTGGATCACATCGTCGGCCGCGGCCCAGGCGCTCAACTCCCGCTCGTTGGGATAACGTCCGTCCTCGAGGGCGGCGCCGAGCGCCGCGGCACGTGCGAGACGGCGCCGCACCGCGCTCTCGAGCGCGGCGCGACTCGAAGCCCACTGGCGCGCGAGCCCCCACGCGACGAGCGCACCGCCGTCGCCGCCACCCGACGGCGGCACCGGCGGCGGCAACGCGACGATCGCATCGAGCAAAGATGCGTCGTCGCCGATCTCGACCCAGCGCGGCGCTTCGAGCCCAGGCAGCACGCCGGTGTCGAGATCGGCATGCGTGCGGCGCACGATGCACCGCGCGAGCGCGGGATCGTCCAGCGTAAATGCGCGGGCGCCGAGGAAGAGCGCGAGGATCGCGGCCAGGTCGTCGCGCGTATTGTGCACGGGTGTGGCCGTGAGCGCGAGCACCTGCGCGCTGGCGGCGAGCGCCGCGAGCGTGGCGTAGCGGCGCGCGCCCGGAGTGCGCGCGTGATGCGCTTCGTCCAGCACCAGCAGCGTGAAGACCCCTTTCGGAATTCGGCCGCGGCTGAGCGCGGTGTAGGTGACGAACTCCGCGTGCACGCCGGCGGCACCGAGGGCACGGCGCCACATGTCGCGGAGCGCCGCCGGCGCCACCACCAATGCCCGCTCGGCCGCGGCGATGATCGCGGCGGCCACGTAGGTCTTTCCGAGTCCCACGTCGTCGGCGAGCAGCGCGCCGCCGAATTCGTTGATCACCGCCCGCAGGCGCGCGACGGCGTCGCGCTGGTGCGGACGGAGCGTGACCGAGCCGACGCGCGTGGCCTCTTCCGGCGCAGCGAGCCACGCGCCCGCGATCATCGCGCGCACGGCGGCCACTGGCGTGGGGATCATCGCGCGTTCCACGCGAGCAGCGGGTCGATGTCGGCGCGCCGCACGCGGAACGCGGTCACCGCGGCGGCGAGCAGTTCATCGGCGCTCACGTCGTCGTGCTCGATCGCGCGATCGGCGAGCGGCGCAAGGAGCCGGCGGGCGCGCGGCCAGTCGCGCGGCAGCGGCAGTAGCGACACGGTCCAGGCGAGGAAACGTTTGTAGCCGCCGCGCGCGGGTTCGGCGATCACGCCAAGCCACGCGGCGGCGAGCGGCGAATTCAGGAGCGCCGCGATCGCGGCGGCATCGATCGGATCGGCGCACGGGAGTACATAGCACGAGTTCAAGGCGACCGTCGGATCGCCGGCGTTGAGGATGAGCGCGCGGGGCGCGCGGCCCATGTCCGCCCACACGACGCGCGAGCACGCATCGTGCGCGCCCGCCGTGCGGAAGAGCGACCACCAGGCGCCCCCGTTCCGGACGTCGGTGCGCTGGCCGAGATCGCGGCGCCAATGCGAGAACCAATGCGCGGCGTGCACCGGCAGACGCGCGAGCGGCGGGCCGTCGCGGCCGTGCGTCCAGATGAGGAATTCCGCCGGACCCTCCGCGCTCCATGGCGTCACGTGCTCGCCGCGCAGGAGCGGACGGAGCAGCGCGCGCTCGATGGCGCCGGTGCGCTCGCCGCTGCGCACGTGCGCGAGCCCGTTCGCTCCCCCCGCGAGCGATACGACGAAGGCCGCGTTGCATCCGCATTTCACGCCGAGGAGCGGAGCGCCGAAGGGCGATCTCGCGAGCGGAACACCTGCGCGGGTGAGGCGATCGAAGGCGTCGCGCACGGTGGGCGGCAGCGCGAGCCATGGGCTCGACGGATCGGCGTCGAATGCGAGACGGTCCTCCGCGACGGACCAGCGGAGTATCCCGCGCTTGCTGTGGAACGCGACGTCGATATCCGGCGCCGGCGCCGGGTCCTCGCGGCGGCGCGCGACCAGAAGCGATGGATAGACCGCGGCATCGAACGAGTGCGGAGAATCTGTCCAGTCCTCGAGCGCGAGCACCATCGTACGCTCGGTGAGCAATCGCCTGAGACCTCCGCCGGCGAGGGATCGCCAGAGCTTCGCCGGCAGGAGCAGCGCGAGCGTGCCGCCCGCACGGAGCAGATCCACGGAACGCTCGACGAAGAGCGATGCGAGATCCACTTGCGCCGCGAAACCGGCTCCCGCCCGTGCACTCGCGGCGCCGCGCTCCCACGCCGCCGACCGGAAGATGGCGTAGCGGGCGCGCAAGGCGGCCCGGGCCGACGGCGGGATACGGTGCAGGCGCACCCACGGTGGATTCCCGATCACCGCGTCGAATCCGCCGCGGGCGGGAATGTGCGGGAAATGCGTGGCCCAATCGAAGCGCAGCGCTCCGCCTCCGGCGAGAGCGCGTCGCGCCGCCGCGATGTCGCGGCCGGCCGCGCGCAGCGCCTTGAGATGCCCGGCCGTCTCGCGCGAGGCGCGCACGCGGTCGCCGAACAGGTCGCGGCCGCGGAGCACGGCGATCACATCGCGGCGCTCGGCGCGGTTCCGCCCCGCCGCCGCATCGAGCAGCGCGAGCGCCAGCGTGCGTTCCGCGCGCTCGAGCGCGCGGTTCAAAGTGCGCTTGCGCGCGCCGGTCGCCCGCGCATATCGCTCGCGCAGCATGCTGATCGCCGCGCCGCCGCGCACGGGCACGCGCTCGCCCGCGAATGCGGCACCCGCCAGCGCGTCGCCCACCCGAATATTCCGATCGAGATTCGGGAGCGGGGCCACGGCGAGCGGATCGCGCTCGCCGCTCTCGATCACCACCGAGAGCCAGAGTCTGAGTTCGCAGAGCCACACGGCGGTCGGATTCAGGTCCACGCCGAAGATCGCGCGCGTCAGGAACTCCCGGCGGACCGCCGCGACCGGTCGCACGTCGCCGAGCCGTCCGGCGAGCGCCGACATTGTTTCCAGCGCGTGCACGAGGAATGCGCCCGAACCGCACGCGGGGTCGAGCAATCGGATCTCACCCAGGCGCGCGCGCAACGATGCGCTCGCTCGCTCCGGAACATCGTCGCCCGCGAGCGCGCGTTCTATCACGGCCGGCGGCGCGGCGCCACGCAGCGCCGGCGCGAGCGCGGCGCGCGTGACCGCCTCGACGATCGGCTGCGGCGTGTAGTACGCGCCGCTCGCGCGTCGCTCCTGCGACGACATGAGGGACTCGAACGCCTTGCCGAGCATCTCGGGATCGATCGCGGCTTCAGCTCCATGCCGCCGAGTCCTCGCGCGCGGTGAAGCGGTAACGCAACAGCAGCTCGCTGAAGACCGTACCGATCGCGGCATCGGGAAAGACGAGCTTCGCGCGACGCTCGAGCGGCGTGCGCGCGAACAGACCGCCGTTCAGGAATGGGATGCGTCCGAACGACCTCGCCGTGGTGGCGCGGTGACGAAGCGGCGTGTTGAGTGTGCCGAAGAAGAGCGGAAGCAGCATGCGCGCATGGAAATGCCCGCCGCGCTCCATGCACGACGCGAACCGGTGCTCGAGAAAGCGGGGGTCGTTGTCGAGCCAGCCTTTCGCTTCGAGGAACACCAGGAAGAGCAGGCGGCTGAGATCGAGGATGGCCGTGGCGCGGCGGTCCTCCTGGCTCGCGCGGCCGATCGCCTCGGCGGCGAGCGATGACACGACGCCTTCCAGCGCGCCGTAGAAGCGCCGGCTGAGTGCGTCGCGACCCAGCACGTCGAGCCAGCGCGCGTGGGTGAGCACATCGTGCGCATTGGGCCGAACGGCGAGCGTGCGCAGCGTTTCCGCATCGCTCGGTGTGATCTGCGCGTGGCTGGCGACGAGCGCCGCGACACGCGCGCGGCCGTGGCCGTCGTCGCGCCAGCACGCGATGGCGACGTCGCTCTCGGATGCGGCGACGACCAGCCACAAGAGATGTGGCGCGCGGCGCGTCAGCCGGCCGGCGATCGCCGCGACGCGCTCGCGTACCTGCGCGCCGGGCTCGAGCATGACGAGGAGCGCGCGCAGCGTGCCGGCGGCGGTCACGATCCGTGCCTCGCGCGCGAGTCCGTCGAGGCCGAGCGCCGTACGCGCGCCGGCGTCGAGTGGCAATGGCGCGGATGTGAACCCCGCGGCCGCGGCGACGGGCGCGAGCGTGTCGAGCGAGCGGGCGGCGGCGAGCAGGTCGGCCGCGGATCGGAGCGTGAGCACCCGTCACGCTGCGCACCGGTGGAGCCGGCACTACCATCGAGTTGTTGCGCCGCGCGCCATTGCGCCGCGCGGCGAGAGTTACCCCGTCACGTACGCCCGGCCTTTCCACTGTACGCGCCGGCCACGCACCATGGCGCGCAGGATGATGTAGAGCACCACGGCGGCGCCGAGCGGGAACGCGAACGCGTACAGCGGCGAGAAGCCCGCGACCGCCGCGTACATGAGGGCCCAGAATACGATCATCACGCCGGTGGTGAGCAGCGCCCACGCGGCGACGTTCGGGCTCATCGGCGTGAAGAACTGCGCCACGAGCAACGCCGGCGGCGCGAGCACGAACAGCGGCGGCACCGGCAACAAGAGCGGCAGCACGGCCGCGCCCACGCGCCCGCCTGGCGCGGCGTCGGGCGACGCGGTCCAGATGTTCTTGGTCCAGCCATCCACGATCTCGCGCAGCGACGTGTACATGCGCGTCGCCAGATAGTCCACGCCCACGATCATCTCGGTGCGCTGCCCCAGCGCGAAGGCGCGCTGCGCGAGCGCGAGGTCCTCCGCCGGTTTCCGCCGCACCGAGGCGTGGCCGCCGATCGCTTCGTACGATTTGCGGGTGAGCAACATGCACTGGCCGTTCGCGATCTTGTCGGCCACGCGCGGCGATCTGTTGATCTCGCCCGGACCGCCGAACCGCATCGCGATCATCGCGAAGATGTGTGGCTGCACCACGCGCTCCCAGAACGTCTTCAGTTCCTGTCGGCCCACCACGGTGAGGAACGTCCAGCTGCCGCGCGAGCATCGCGTTCACGCTGCGCGCGAAGAGTTCGGGGCCGGGCGCGGTGTCGGCGTCCAAAAAGAGCAGGATCGAGCCATTGGCCGCCATCGCGCCATTCTCGCACGCCCACTGCTTGCCGAACCAGCCGTCGGGCAATGGCGGCGCTTCGATGACGCGCACGCGCCGGTCGCGCTCGGCGATGAGGCGCGCGATCTCCCCCGTCTCATCTTCGGAGCGGTCGTCGACGACGACGACTTCGATCGCGCGGTAGGGGCTGCCGAGCACACAGTTGAGACAGCGGGCGATGTTGCGCGCCTCGTTGCGTGCGGGAATGATCACCGACAGCAGCGGCGCGCCGCCCGGCGGGTCGGCGTTCTCGCCGTCCAGCGTGCGGGAGCCGTTCAGCCGTCCGATCATGATGAACGGCATCAGGATCCACGGCAGCGCCGCGAGCACGGGCCAGAGCGTGAGCTGCGCCGCCGCCGCGGCGAGCGTCTGGAGTGCATCGAGTGCGAGGGCCAGCGCGGGCATCACGCGCTCAAAGTACCGGGCGCGCGCGCGCCGCGCTATGATTCGGCGGGCACGGAGAGATGGAGCGACGATGAGTGAACGCAGCGAAGAGGATCTGGTCGCGGAGGCGCGCACGCGGATCAGCGAGATCGCGCCGGCTGAGGCGATCGGCCGGCGCGAGGCGGGCAGCGCGCTGTTCCTGGATGTGCGCGAGCTGAACGAGTGGAATCTCTTCCGCATTGCCGGCGCCACGCACATCCCGATCGGCTCGCTCGCGGCGGAAGCGGCGGCGCGCGTGCCCCGCGACCGCGACGTGATCGTGTACTGCAACAAGGGGAATCGCTCGGTGTTGGCCACCGACCAACTTCGCGCGATGGGCTACGCGCGCGTGCACTCGCTCACCGGCGGCGTGACGGCCTGGATGGAAGCCGGCGGCGAGCTCGACGACGACTGAGCGTGGAGCAAGGCTCGTCGCTCGCGGGCGTGCTCTCCCATCCGCTCGTCCTGCGTCTCGCATTGTCGCTCGTGGAGCGGCCCGGCGAGCAACTCGGGCTGTCGGATCCCCTGCGACGCGCGGCGGTCGCGCTCATCATCCGCATCACCGGCGCGGGCGCGCTCGAGTTCTTGCTTATCCGGCGCGCCGAGTTCGCGGGCGATCCATGGAGCGGGCAGGTAGCGCTGCCCGGCGGCCGCCGCGAGCCGGGCGACGCGTCGCTCGTCGAGACGGCCGTGCGCGAGACACGTGAGGAGACGGGCATCGATCTCGCGGCCCACGGGCGCATTTTGGGGCGGCTGGACGAGTTGCAGCCGAGCAGTCCGGTGCTGCCGGCGATCGCGATCGCACCGTACGTGGCCGTGCTGGCAGGGCCGATGCAGGTAACGCTCAGCGCGGAGGTGAGCGGCGTCTTCTGGGTGCCGTTGGACGTGTTGCGCGACGCGCGCTCATGGAGCGCGGTGACGATCGAGATCCGCGGGATGCGTCGCGATTTCCCGGGATTCGTTTACGAGGGCAATGTGGTGTGGGGGCTCACCGAGCGGATCCTCACGCAGTTCCTGAAGCGGCTCGATCCGTCGTGGGGAACTCCCGCGACCGCTTGAGGCGCGCCACCTGATGCAGGTGATGATCGTGATGCTTCTCGAGGAAACGCAGCGTCTCGGAGATGTCCATGTAGCCGCCCACGGGGTGCTTGTTGACGAGCGCGCGTGAGGCGGCTTCGTCGATCGTCTCGAGGTACGCGCGCAGGGCGGCGCGAGAGTTCGCCCAGCGGGCCGCCGCATCGTCGAGTGTCACGGCGGGGTCGGGCGCGACGCCCTTCACCGGCATCTTCACGCGAACATTGGTGATCCAGATCAGGTCGAGCACGCGCATCCAGAACACCACGTCGACGGCGCGGCGGCGCGTGACACCGGACACGCGTCGTTCGGTGAGCGCGCGCGTGGTGCGGCCGTCCACGAGCGCGAGATGCTGCGCGACATCGGTGAGGCACCAGGCGGTGGGCATCGGGCGGAACGCGCGCTGCGCCGGCGTGAGTGCGGCGAGGTCCTCGAGGAGCACGAGACGTCGCGTCTCGATCGCGTCGAATCGTCGCTGCAGCTTAGCGAGCATGACCGGTCCCGGCTCGAGGGGGCACGATGGCGTATGACCACGGACTCGCCGCCCGCGTCGCCGACGCGCTCGAACGCATTGGCGAACGGAGCGCCCGCCAGAAGAACGTCTTCGGCGGACGCGGCTTCCTGCTGGGAAAGAAAACATTCGTGATCGTGTGGGGGGAAGGGCTCCTCGTGAAGGTCCCGGCGAGCGAATACGCGGCGCTCCTCGCCGAGCCTGGCATCACGGCGTTCGCGCCGGACGGCGAGCGGCCGATGAGCACGTGGCTCGTGGTGCCCGACGCCGCGGTGGCCGATGATCCCGAGTTGATCGAATGGCTGCGGCGCGGGAGGGAAGGAATTCGATAGACTGCAATGTTGCGTGCGTACCGAGTCGTGCGTAAGTTAGGAGAGGCTAAATTCTTTCCTAGGCTCGCATAGCTTCCCCGCGCATGGAATCCGCACCGGCTCCGAACCGCGATCCAACACCGCACCAAGAACCGCGCCCCGAACTCGGGTGGCGGCGCCCGCGGCTCGCGCCCAGTCTCGCCGAGGCGTATCGCACGGTCGTCGTGCCGCAGACGTCGTGGTGGCGGAAGGCGTTCGCTTTCGCCGGGCCCGGATACCTCGTGGCCGTCGGCTACATGGATCCCGGCAATTGGGCGACCGACCTCGCCGGCGGATCCGCGTTCGGCTACACGCTGCTCTCGGTGGTGCTGCTGTCGAATCTGCTCGCCGTATTGCTCCAGGGCCTCTCCTCGAGGCTCGGCATCGTCACCGGCCGCGATCTCGCACAGGCGTGCCGCGATCACTATCCACGCCCGGTGGTCTGGTTCCTCTGGGTCATCTGCGAGTTCGCGATCGCTGCGTGCGACCTCGCCGAGGTGATCGGCGCCGCGATCGCGCTCAATCTCCTCTTCCACGTTCCGCTCGTCGCCGGCGTGCTGCTCACCGCGCTCGACGTGCTCATCGTGCTCTGGCTCCAGCACCGCGGCTACCGCCTGCTGGAGGCGATGGTGGTCGGACTCATCGCAACGATCGGCTGCGCGTTCCTCTTCGAACTCATTGTGGCGCGCCCGGAACTCGCCGGTGTGTTGGGCGGTCTGGTGCCGCAGGCCGTCATCGTGCGCAATCCGCAGATGCTCTACATCGCGATGGGCATCCTCGGCGCCACGGTCATGCCGCACAATCTCTATCTGCATTCCTCGATCGTGCAGACGCGGAAGTACGAGGAGACCGCGGCGGGGAAGCGCGAAGCCGTGCGGTTCGCGTTCCTCGATTCCACGGTCGCGCTCACCTTCGCGCTGTTCATCAATGGCGCCATTCTCGTCGTGGCGGCCGCGACGTTCCACCGCGCCGGAATGCACGATGTGGCGGAGATCCAGCAGGCGTACCAGTTGCTCTCGCCGCTCCTCGGCGCGGCCGCCGCCAGCACTGTGTTCGCGCTCGCGCTGCTCGCGTCGGGCCTCAACTCGACATTGACGGGAACGCTCGCCGGGCAGATCGTCATGGAGGGGTTCCTGAACCTCCGGCTTCGCCCCTGGCTGCGCCGGATGATCACGCGGGGCATCGCGATCGTGCCGGCGGTGATCGTCGCCGCGCTCTACGGCGAGAGTGGGACCGCCAAGCTGCTCGTGCTCAGTCAAGTGGTGCTCAGCGCACAGCTTTCCTTCGCCGTCTTCCCCCTCGTGCGCTTCACGTCGGATCGCGCCAAGATGGGGGAGTTCGTGAACGCCGGCTGGATGAAATGGCTCTCGTATCTCGTTGCGTTCGGCATCGCCGGATTGAACGTATGGCTGCTCCTCCAGATCTTCTTCGGGTGACGGCAGGCATGTACTCGCGCATCCTCGTTCCGCTCGAGAACTCTCCGTATGACGATGCGATCCTCGCGCACGTGGCGCGGCTCGCGCACGCGTCCGGCGCCGCGATCCTGCTCATCCACGTCGCCGACGGCTTCGCTGCCCGCAACATGAAGCAGCTCGAGTTGCGCGAGAGCGAGGAGCTGCGCGCGGACCGCGAGTACCTCAAGCGCATGACGAATTTCCTGGAGGCTGCGGGCTTCAAGGTGGATTCGATTCTCGCGGGCGGCGATCCCGTCACGGAGATCATCGCCGCCGCCGAGCGCGAACATTGCGATCTCATCGCGATGAGCACGCATGGCCACCGCTTTTTCAAGGACCTGCTCTTCGGCAGTGTCGCCGAGTCGGTGCGCCACCGCTGCACGATCCCGGTGCTGCTCGTGCGCGGCTCGGCGGACTCGCACGCGATCTGGGCCGCCAAGTGAACGCCGGCCCGCGGGCGGCCGGCGCGTATACCGCGCCGGTGGAGGATTATCTCAAGGCGATCTACGAACTCGAGCGCTTGGGCAATGCCGCGGGCACGAACGAGATCGCGCAGCGTCTCGCGATCGCGCCCGCATCGGTGAGCGGCATGATCCGACGCCTCGCCAAGCAGCGGCTCCTCACGCACGAGCGCTACCGCGGCGTGCGCCTCACCGCCGCCGGCCGCCGCGTGGCGCTCCGCACGATCCGCCGCCATCGCGTGATCGAAGCGTATCTCACGCGCGCGCTGGGATTCTCGTGGGATCGCGTGCACGACGAGGCCGAACGTCTCGAGCACGCCGCGAGCGACGAACTCGTGGACCGCATGGCCACCGCGATCGGAGAGCCCGCGACGGATCCACACGGCGCGCCGATCCCGACGCGCGAAGGGAAGATCGCCGAGCGGCCGATGCTCGCGCTCGATGCGCTCGCGCCGCGCGAACGCGGGCGCATCGTGGAAGTGAGCGATGAGGATGCGGCGCGGCTGCGCTATCTCGGCTCGCTCGGCCTCACGCCCGGCGCGCGCGTGCAGCTCCTGGAACGCGCGCCGTACGGCGGGCCGCTGCGCTTGAAAGTGGGAGCCAAAGAGCAGGTGATCGGCGCCGAGCTCGCGGGCACCGTGCTCGTGGAGCGCGCGGACTGATCATGTCCGGCAAGATCCACCTCGGCACCCAGGGCTGGAACTACGACGCGTGGGTGGGGCCGTTCTATCCGGACGGCACACGCGCCGCCGATTTCCTCACACTCTACGCGCGCGCGTTCGACACGGTGGAAGTGGACTCGACGTTCTACGCGATCCCCGCCGAGAAGACCGTGCGCGGTTGGGCCGACCGAACGCCGGCGCATTTCAGCTTCGCGCTCAAGATGCCGCAGGAGATCACGCACGAGCGGCGCCTGCGGGATGTGGACGATCAGCTCGAATTGTTCCTCGACCGCGCGCATGTGCTCGGCCCTAAGCTCGGACCCGTGCTCATCCAACTCGGCCCCGACTTCGCGCCCACCGAACTTCCGGCGCTCGCGCAATTCCTGGACCGGCTGCCCGCCGACGCGCGATTCGCCGTGGAGTTCCGCCAGCGCGGCTGGATCAACGATACCGTGATGCAGACCCTCGCCGATCACAACGTCGCGCTCGCGCTCACCGACGCGCGCTGGATCCCGCGCAAGACGATGCTCGCACTCGCCGCGCGCCCCACGGCCGACTTCGCGTACCTGCGCTGGATGGGGCCGAACCGCGAGATCGTGGACTACTCACGCATCCAGCACGACCGCACGGCCGAGCTCGAGGAATGGAGCGCGGCGATCCTTCTCTTGATCCAGAAGGTGACCGCGGTGAGTGGGTTCGTGAATAACCACTTCGCGGGACATTCGCCGTACAGCGCGAGGCAGCTGCAACGGCTGCTCGGTCAGCGCCCGATCGAGCCGACGGAACTTGGGGAGCAGATCTCGCTCTTCTAATAACTGCCGGGAACCGGTTTCCGGGAACCGGTGAGGCATAACAAAATAAGTTGTCATGCATCACCGGTTCCCGGAAACCGGTTCCCGGCCGTTAGTCAGGAGCCTGGAGAAGGAATTTCCTGATGAACTCTACAGTGGCATAGAACTGGAAATCCGCATTCGCCTTCTTCGCGAATCCGTGTCCCTCGTTCTTGCCGAGTAAGTACCACACGGGCACGCCGTTCTTTCTTGCCGCGGCCACCATTTGTTCGGCTTCCGTGTACGGGACGCGCGGATCGTTGAAGCCCGCGACGATGAAGAGCGGCTTCGTGATCTTCTGCGCGTTGTTGAGCGGCGCGGTGCGCTCCATGAACGCGCGGATCGTGCTGTCACGCTCGTCGCCGTACTCCGCTCGGCGCAGATCGCGGCGGTAGCTCTCGGTGTGCTCGAGGAACGTGACGAGATTCGATATCCCGACCACGTCCACGGAGCAACAGATGCGGTCGGAGTAGTACGTCGCCACGGCGAGCGTCATGTGGCCGCCGTAGCTGCCGCCGGTCACGAGCACTTTCGAAGCGTCGAGCGATGCGTTCGCGCCGATCCAGTCGAATAGCGCGTTGATGTCCTTGTACGTCCCCTCGCGCAGCACCCCGTTGTCCAGCAGCGCGAACTGTTTCCCGAAGCCGGTCGATCCTCGCACGTTGGGGTACAGCATCGCGATGCCGAGCTCGTTCACGAAATAGTTGTTGCGCCCCAGGAACGTCGGACGCGATTGTCCTTCGGGTCCGCCGTGGATGTTCACGATCACCGGGCGCTTGCCGGTGAACCTTGCGGGCGGCATGTAGAGGAAGCCCGAGATCATGCGCCCGTCCCACGATTTCCATTTCACCAGCTGCGGTTCCGGCATCGCCGAGAGGTCCACGCCGCCCGTTTCGCTGAACGTCCAGCGCGTGATCGTCGGCTGTTTGCCCGACGGGTCGAGCACGTACGCATCCGAGGGCGCGCGCGATGAGTTGAGCGCGAATCCGAGCAAATGTGAATCGCGATGCCATGCGAGGCCGCCGATGACCCCGGTGGGCGGGCTCGGGATGTGGATCGCCTTCCTGGCGTGCACGTCCATTACGTGCAACTGGCTCACACCGTCGGCGTTCACGACATAGGCCAACATGCGGCCGTCGCGCGACAGCGCGAACTCCTCCACGTCCCATGGTTCGTTCGTGATCGCCGTCTGCTTCGCGCCGGCGATCGCGATGTACGCGAGGTGATTGAACTCGCTGCCGAGGTCGGTGGTGGTATAGACGCCCTTGCCGTCGGCGCTGAATTCGCCGCCGCCATAGGCGACCAGGTCCGCGCCTTTGGGCGTGAGCGCGGTCTTCTCGCCGGTCGCGGTGTTCACGATCCAGAGATACGACTCGTTCACCGAGATCCCCTGTTCGGCGAGCAGCCACTTCCCGTCGGGCGACCAATCGTGCACCTGCCATCCGCCGCCGGCCACCTGGAGCAACATCTTGTCGGTGTGCGGATCGAGCGGATCCATCGTGTAGATGTCCTTGTCCGTCCCGTTGCGCCGTGACGACGTGTACGCGATCCGCTTGCCGTCGCGCGACCACACCGGTGCGCCGTTCTGCGACTTGCCATCGGTGAGCAGCGTCGCGGCGCCGCTGGTGAGATCGAAACGGTAGAGCTGTGTGAACTCATTGCCGCCGATGTCGCGCTCCACGATGAGATACTTCCCCTCGCGCGGCTCGTAGGTCGCGCTCAGCACGCGATCGGGGAAGAAGGTGAGCTGTCGCCGCTCGCCGCCCGGCATCGATACCGCATGCGCCTGCACCACGTCGGCGAAACGCGTGCCAATGAGCATCTGGTGGCGCGTGGGATGCCAGTCCCAGAGCGCTACCGATCGGAATTCGGTATACGGCGCGGCCGCCGCCGCGATGCTCGCCGGGATCGGGGGCAATCCATCGGCGACGAGATTCTCATTGGGTGCGATCGCCGCATTCTGAGCACCGAGCGGGAGCGCGATGCCGAGGGCGAGTGTCGCTGCGTACTTCATGGGGCGCATGACCAATCTCCAGAGGGGTCCGGCTTCGAAGCTAGGACTCCCCGTGGCGCGACGGAAGGCAGGCGACAGCCGACAGCCGACAGTCCGCCACCGCCGTTATCTTTCCCCCATGCTCTCCCGCCGACAAATCCTCGCCGCCCTGCTCGGCATCGCCGCCGCGGCGCTGTTCGTGCGGCTCGGCTTCTGGCAGCTCGACCGGCTCAAGCAACGCCGCCTTGCGAACGACGTGAAACTCACTCGCATCATCGCGCCGCCAGTCGGTCCGTTCAGCCTCATTGCCGGCGCCCGCCGTTGGCGCCCGGTGCGCGCGGTCGGCACCTTCGACTTCGATCATCAAGTCGTGATCGCCGGCGAATCGCATGACGGCGCGCCCGGCGTGTACATCATCACGCCGTTCAAAGTGGAACCCAGCGACCGCGTGGTGCTGGTGAATCGCGGCTGGGTGTACTCGCCCGATGCGCAAACGGTGGACGTCTCCAAGTTCGACGAAGCGCCGCATCAGGTGCTGAACGGCTACGTCGAGGAGTTCGTGACCGACGGCAAGGGGCCGGCGCGCACCGCGTCCACCGCGAATGCGTGGCGCCGCATGGACGCGAAAGAGATGCCCGGGGCGTTCCCGTTCCCGATCGCGATGTTCTATGTCGTCGCGCAGCGCGACAGCGCCGCGCCGGCGGCCGCCGGCGCGCCCGTCCGCTTGGCGGCCCCGTCGCTCGACGAGGGGCCGCACCTCAACTACGCAATCCAGTGGTTCCTGTTCGCCGCGATCGCGCTGGGCGGTGCGTCGCTCATGATTTACCGCGACCGAAAAGCGCCCGCATAGCACGAATCGCGAGTGTACTCCGTCGCTTGCCGGGTATAACTTCCCCTCAGGACGGAGGTGCTCCGTCCGCCGGCCGCCGGCCGGGCACCGCCAACTCAGCCACCGAAGGCACGCCATGTCACCGTCTTCGCACGGCCATGCCAGCGAGCAGGAAGCCCGCGACGTCGCGGAGTCCGCGCGCGAGAGCGAGTGGACGTCGCCGAGCTTCCTGAAGGAATTGTTCCTCGGGCGCTTCCGCCTCGACTTGATCGATCCGTTCCCGCAGCAGACGGCGGAAGAAGCGGCGCGTGCCAAGCCGTTCATGGACAAGCTGCGCGCATTCCTCGACCGTCTCGATTCCGACAAGATCGACCGCGACGGGAGCATCCCCGAGAGTGCGGTGCAGGAATTGCGCGATATGGGCGCGTTCGGGATCAAGATCCCGGTGGAGTACGGCGGGCTGGGCCTCTCGCAGACGAGTTATATCCGCGCGATCGGCATGGTGACATCCAAGGACGGTTCGCTCACCGCGCTGCTCTCGGCGGCGCAGTCGATCGGACTGCCCGGTCCCGCTCAAGCTCTTCGGCACCGACGAGCAGAAGAAGAAGTATCTGCCGCGCCTCGCGAAGGGCGCGATCTCGGCGTTCGCGCTCACCGAAGTGGACGCCGGGAGCGATCCGGCGAACATGCGCACCACCGCGACGCCGAGCGAGGATGGGAAATCGTTCGTGATCAACGGCGAGAAGCTCTGGATCACCAACGGCACGCGCTGCGAACTGATGGTCGTGATGGCGCGCACGCCCGACGCGATCGTGGACGGCAAGCCGAAGAAGCAGATCACCGCCTTCATCGTCGAGACGAAGACGCCGGGGCTCGAGATCACGCACCGCAACCACTTCATGGGGCTGCGCGCGATCGAGAACGCGGTGCTCAAGTTCACGAACGTGCGCGTGCCGCGCGAGAACATCATCTGGGCGGAAGGGAAGGGACTCAAGCTCGCGCTCATCACGCTCAACACCGGGCGCCTCACGCTGCCCGCGAGCTGCGCCTACGGCTCCAAGCAGATGCTGCGTATCGTGCGCGAATGGTCCAACAAGCGCGTGCAGTGGGGCCAGCCGATCGGCAAGCACGAAGCGGTCGCGCAGAAGATCGCGCATCTCGCGGCGAACGTGTTCGCGATGGAGTCCGTGGCCGAGCTGTCGAGCGGCCTCGCGGACCGGGGCGGGTACGATATCCGGCTCGAGGCTGCGATCGCGAAGCTGTGGAACAGCGAGGCGGCGTGGCGCGGTGTGGACGACGCGCTGCAGATCCGCGGCGGCCGCGGCTATGAGACCTCCGATTCGCTCCGTGCGCGCGGCGAAGACCCGATCCCGCTCGAGCGCGCGATGCGCGATTCCCGGATCAACCTGATCTTCGAAGGATCGTCGGAGATCATGCGCCTGTTCATCGCGCGCGAGGCGGTGGACCATCACTTCAAGACCGCGTTCGACCTCGTGAATCCGCAAGCGACCATGTCGCAGCGGCTCGCCGCAGCGGGCCGATCGATCAAGTTCTACCCGGTGTGGTACACGTCGATGATGTTCGGGCCGCTCCGCAATTACGGCGAGTTCGGCCGGCTGGCGGGCCACGTGCGATACGTTGAGCGCACGACGCGCAAACTGGGCCGCTCGGTGTTCCACGCGATGGTGCGGCTCGGTCCGAAGCTCGAGAAGCGGCAGATGGTGCTCTTCCGTCTGGTGGATGTCGGCGCCGAATTGTTCGCGATGGCGTCGGCGTGCTCGCGGGCACGGGCACTCGCGGCGACAGGCGACAGTTCAGCGCTCGAGGTGGCGGATCTCTTCTGCAATGAGGCCCGCCTGCGCATCGCGGACCATTTCCGCAACCTCTTCGGCCCCAACGACGCCGCGCTGTACAAAGTGTCGCAGCGCGTGATGGCGGGCGATCTCACGTGGCTCGAGGACGGGATCGTGCGTGCGGAATCGGTCGAGTCGAACCCCGCCGACCAGAAGCCGAGGCGCGAGGCGGCGCTCGTCTAGCAGCGCCAACAAGGGAAGACGGGAAGCGGGAAGGGGAAGAGACGAAGAATTCTCTTCCCGCTTCGCGCTTCCCGCTTCCTTCTTCCCTCAGTGCCTCAGCGCGCGTGCCGTACATGAGCTCCACCAGCTCGTCGTACATCTTCTCGCGCTTCTCGCCGTCCGACCCGCGGATCGCGTCCGCCGCACAGTATCTCAGATGATTCCCCATCACGCCGCGCCCCACCGCGCGCAACGCTTCGTGCACCGAACCGATCTGGGTCATGACGTCGGCGCAGTAGCGATCCTCCTCGATCATCTTCTGCAGCCCGCGCACCTGCCCCTCGATGCGCCGCAGCCGCCGCAGGTTCGCCGCCTTCGTCGCCGCGTCCACGCCGTGCGCTTTCCGCGCACCGCGTCCGTTCGGCGATTCGTGCTCGAGCCCGCACGCGCAGGCCGCGGTCCGTTTCGCTCTCGCCGTCATGACTCGCACCTCACGCGGCGAACCGCCGCAGCCGAAGACTGTTGGATACCACGCTCACCGAGCTGAGCGCCATTGCCGCGCTCGCGAGCACCGGGCTCAGCTGCACGCCGAGCAGCGGATACAGCGCGCCGGCGGCCACCGGGATGCCGATCACGTTGTAGATGAACGCCCAGAAGAGATTCTGCTTCGTGATCCGCATCGTGCGCCGGGAGAGCGCGATCGCCTGCGCCACGCCGCGCAGGTCGCCGCGCATGAGCGTGATGTCGCTTGCCTCCATCGCCACGTCGGTCCCGAGCCGATCGCGATGCCGACGTCGGCCTTCGCGAGCGCCGGTGCATCGTTGATCCCATCGCCCACCATCGCCACCACGCGGCCCGCGTCCTGCAGCCGCGCCACCTCGGCGGCCTTCCCTTCAGGCAGGAACGCCCGCGACCACGCGCTCGACGCCCGCTTGCGCCGCGATCGCGCGCGCCGCGCGCTCGGTGTCGCCGGTGAGCATCACCACCTCGAGCCCCATCGCGCGCAGCTTCGCCACGCCCTCGCGCGATGTCGCGCGGATCGTGTCGGCCAGCGGCGATGCAATCCGGCCGCCCGCTTGCCGATCGCGACGTAGAGCGTCGTCTTGCCTTCCTCGGCGAAGTGGTCGGCGGCCGCGGTGAGCGGCGCGATGTCCACGCCGAGTTCGCGCATGAGCGCCGCGTTCCCGGCCATCACTTCCGATCCGTCCACCCACGCGCGCGCGCCGAGTCCGGCGCGCGCTTCGAAGCGGTCGGCGTTCACGAGTGCGAGCGACCGCGCGCGCGCGTGGCGCACGACCGCGGCGGCGAGCGGATGCTCCGAGCTCTGCTCGAGCGAGGCGACGAGCGCGAGCAGCGTGTCGCGGTCGGCCACCGGCCCGTCCGGCGCGACGAGCACGTCCGTCACCGCGGGCTTCCCCTCCGTGATCGTGCCCGTCTTGTCGAGCACGACCGTCGTGATCTCGTGCGCGCGCTGCAGCGTCTCGCCGCCCTTGATGAGGATGCCCAGCTCGGCGCCCTTCCCGGTGGCGACCATCACCGGCGGTGGGCACGGCGAGCCCCATGGCGCACGGGCAGGCGATGATGAGCACGGCGACCGCGGCGGCGAAGGCGCGCACGAACGGCGCGCCCGGCGCCACCGTCATCCAGATCGCGAAGGTGGCGATCGCGATGGAGATCACCACGGGCACGAAGATGGCACTCACGCGGTCGGCGAGCCGCTGGATCGGCGCCTTCGAACCCTGCGCTTCGTGCATGAGGCGCACGATGCGCGCGAGCACACTGTTCGCGCCCGACCGTGGTGGCCTCGAAGCGGAAGGAGCCGGTGGCGTTCATCGTGCCGCCGATCACCGGCCATGCCCGCGGTCTTCTCCACGGGCATCGATTCGCCGGTGACCATGGATTCATCCACGGCGCTCGCGCCGGCGGTGATGCGGCCGTCCACCGGGATCCGCTCGCCGGGCCGCACGATCACGACATCGCCGGCGCGGACGTCGGCGATCGGGATGTCCTGCTCCAGCCCCGCGCGCACGACGCGCGCCGTGCGCGGCTGCAGGCGCACGAGCGCGCGCAGGGCGCGCGTCGTCTCGCCCGTCGCGCGCGCCTCGAGCATGTTGCCCACGAGCACGAGCGCGATGATGATGTCCACCGCTTCGTAGTAGAGGTCGGGCATCACGCCGTTCGCGCGGAAGAACGCGGGGTCGATCGTGGCGGCGACGGAATAGAGGAAGGCGGCGCCCGTGCCGACGGCGATGAGCGTGTTCATGTCGGCGGAGCGATGGCGGAACGCCATCCACGCGCGCGAGTAGATGTGCCGCCCCGCCCAGGCGATCACGATGCTCGTGAGCGCCAGCAAGACCCATGGGAGCGGGGCGCCAATCCATCGCGAGCATCGAGAGCGCCATCGCCGCCGCGCCGATCGCACCGCTCACCGCCGCCTTCGCCTTGAGCGATGCGAACTCTCGCGTACGCTCGCGCTCCTGCGATTCCTGCTCCTCGAGCGCGGTGCGCGACGGGTCGGGCAGCTCGGCGCCATAGCCGGTCGCGCGTATCGCCTCGACCAGGCGCGATGGGGTGGTCGCGTCCGGATGGTAATGCACCGTCGCGTTGTGCATCATGAGATTCACCGTCGCATCGGCCACGCCCGGCTCTCCCTGCAGCGTGCGTTGCACGCGCGCCTGACATGCGGCGCACGTCATCCCGGAAACGGGCAGCGTCACCATGCTCGCCGCCGTGCGCTCGGCGGCCAGCATCGCGCGATGGTCATGCGGCTTCGCGTGCCGGATCCCGTCGGGGAAGAAATACCAGAGCACGCCGCCGATCCCCGCGGCGGCGCCGGGCACGACGAGCCAGGTCATGCGGGGATCGCGTGCGCCGTATAGCCGGCGGCCGACACGGCGGCCGCGATCTGATCGGCGTTCGCCGCGGCGGGATCGAACTCCACGCGGGCGCGGCCGATCGAGACCGTCTCGATGCGCACGCCGGGAACGCGGGCGAGCGCGCCGCGCACGGCATTCAGGCAATGGCCGCAGCTCATGCCGTCGATGGTGAGGTCGAGATGCTGCATGGCGCTCCTCGAAGAGGCGGGAGCAGGGAATCTAATACCCCCTGGGGGTATATCAAGCGGGCACGAAAAAGGGCGGGGCCCGAGAGCCCCGCCCCCGGTCCGCCCGCGTTACGCCGCCACTTTCGCCGGCGCGCCCGCGAAGCCGAAGTACGCCAGCACCGCGCCGAGCACGAGATGCAGGTACGTGTCGTTGCCGCCCAGTGGCACGAGCGTGCCCGGGATGAACGTCGTGAAGCCCAGCACTCCCAGCGCGAGATAGATCACGCCGCCCACCTTGCAGTACATCGTCGCGCCCTCGGAGGTCTTCGACGCCATGATCCCCCAGATCCCGAACGCCAGGTGCACGATGTTGTGCACGATGTTCACCGGGAAGAGCCCCAGCAGCATCGAGCCGTTCATGTCCATGCTCCCGCCGATCATCGCGATCGGCACGAAGCCCAGCACACCGACGAGCACGAACACGATGCCGAAGAGCTGCGCCACTTTCTGAGTCGACATGCCTTCCTCCTGAAGGGGGGCTGCATCACCCGGCGCCCAACAACCGCTGGGCGACGGAGAAATAGATCACGATCCCCGCGACGTCCACGAACGATGCGACGAACGGGGAGCTCGCGATAGCCGGGTCGAAACCGAGCCGGGTGAACAGCAGCGGCAGCATCGCGCCCGCCAGCGTTCCGGTCAGCACCACCATCAGCAGCGTGAACGACACCACGAACGCCACGTCGTACCCGTTCCCCCACATCAGCGCGCGCACGAATCCGATCGCGCCTAGGAACGCTCCGAGCACCAGGCCCTGGCCGAGCTCGCGCAGGAACACTCTCATCGCATCTCTCAGCTCCACGTCGCCCACCGCGAGCGCGCGCGTGATCAACGTGGCGCTCTGCGATCCGGAATTCCCGCCGGAGCTCACGATGAGCGGCACGAAGAACACGAGCGCGATCGCGCCCTCCAGCACGGTGGCGTAGTGCCGCAGCGCGGTGCCCGTGAACATCTCCTCGATGAACAGCAGGATCAGCCAGCCGCCGCGCTTCCGCGCGAGCGACCAGAACCCCGCCTGGAAGTACGGCGCCTCGAGCGGCTGCACGGCGCCGAGCTTCTGCACGTCCTCGGTCTGCTCCTCCTGGATCGCATCGATCACGTCGTCCACGGTCACGACGCCCAACAACCGCTGTTGATCGTCCACCACCGGCACCGCCACGAGGTCGTACTTCGAGACCAGCCGCGCCACCTCTTCCCGGTC
Source organism: uncultured Gemmatimonadaceae bacterium (assembly GCA_963716745.1). Lineage (GTDB taxonomy): Bacteria > Gemmatimonadota > Gemmatimonadetes > Gemmatimonadales > Gemmatimonadaceae > DATKOH01. Next base: position 1,624,704 of record OY970320.1, on the reverse strand, counting down.
GGCGGTCGGCGGAACGCGCACGATGTCGGTCCACGCGACGTCGGCGATGCGCGCGCCTTCCGCCGCGGCGAGCAGTTCGCGCAGCGACAGCACGCCCTTCACCCGGCCCGAGACGTCCACGGCGTACACAGCGTGCATCGCCTCGCGCCGGCCCGCGCGCGCGAGCGCCCGCACGCGCTCCCACGCTCGCTCCACGGTGTCCTCGAGCGACACCGCCACGAACTCCGTGGTCATGAGCCCGCCGGCGCTGTTCGGATCGTAGGCGAGCAACCGCTCGGTCTCGCCGCGCGCATCGCCTTTGATCTCGGACAGGACCTCGTCCGCGCGCTGCTCCTCCATCTCCTCGATCGCATCGGCGCGGTCGTCCGGCGTCATCGCCGAGACGAGCTCCGCGGCCTGCGTGCTCGACATCTCCTCGAGCAGCTCGGTGCGCAGTTCCTCGTCGAGATACTCGAGCAGGTCGGCGGCGCGCGCGGCCGGCAGCGCGCGCAACAGCGCGAGGATCTGATCCCGCGGCAGCGCCCCCGCGATGTCGGCGAGGTTCGCCGGATGCAGCTCCTCCGTCTCCGCCGCGACCACGGACGCGCCCTGAGCGAGCATCGCTTTCAGGTCCGGCGCGAGCAGCACCGCGACGGGCGTCGGGTCCTTCGGTGGCTTTTGTGGTGTCACGTGCACCGTCCGGGAGGGCATCGAGCCGGTGGCATCGAGCGAGTGGCGCCGCGCGAGAACATAACGCGCGCCTGACACCTGTACCACCCCGAATCCGTACGGATTTCAAGCTCCGTCCAAACGTTTTCTTCTCCGCCGGTGTCACACCTTTCAGTGCACGTCGCGGGCGCCGATCACCCGCCGCCCTCCTCCCGAACCGCTGCCTGTGAACCGTTCATGCATCGTCTGTCCCCGATCGCCGCGCTCGTGTTGCCCGCGCTCCTCGCCGCGCAGACGGCGAGCCCACCGCCCGTAAAGAGCGACGCGGCCACGGTTCCATCGGGGAAAGGCGCATCGGGGACAACGATCTCGCAGCAACTCGCCTCGATCGGCGATCCGCCGGTGCGCTCCGCCACCGCCACGCTGAATTCCGCGGTCGCCACGCGCGCGCCGCTCGCACCCGTGATCGACGGCAAGGACGACGATCCTATCTGGGCGCAGGCGCAGATCATCGACTCCTTCCGGCAGTTCCAGCCGAAGGAGGACAGCGCGCCGACCTTCCGCACGGTCGCCAAAGTCGTGTACGACGACAAGTTCATCTATGTGTTCGTGCGGATGTACGATCCGCACCCCGACAGCATCGTCGCGCTCCTCAGCCGCCACGACGTGCACACGCAGTCGGATTGGATCAAGGTCATGATCGACTCGTACCACGACAAACGCAGCGGCTACGAGTTCTGCGTGAACCCCCGCGGCGTGAAGCGCGACTACTACACGTTCAACGACAACCAGGAGGACGACTCCTGGGACGGCGTCTGGGATGTCGCGACCACGATCGACTCGCTCGGCTGGACGGCCGAGTTCCGGATCCCCTTCGACCAGCTGCGCTTCGCGCCCGCGCCGAACCTCACCATGGGCTTCGCCGTGTGGCGCGACATCGCCCGCTTCAACGAGCGCGACAGTTGGCCGGTGTACCGCCGCACCAAGCCCGGCATCTCCTCGCAGCTCGGCGAGATCACCGGCATCGAGGGACTCGGCGCGCCGCGGCATCTCGAAGTGCTGCCGTACGTTGTCACCAAGAACGTGACGTGGCCGAACGGTACGGGCTATGAACGGCAGCAGGACATCACGGGCGGCGCGGACCTGAAGTACGGCGTCACCACGAACCTCACGCTCGATGGCACGGTGAATCCCGACTTCGGCCAGGTGGAGTCCGATCCCGCGGTGCTCAATCTCTCGGCGTTCGAGACGTTCCTGCCCGAGAAGCGGCCGTTCTTCGTGGAAGGCACCGGCATCTTCCATCTCGACGTCGGCTGCAACAACGGCGCATGCACCGGCCTGTTCTACTCGAGGCGCATCGGACGGCAGCCGCAGCTCAGCGACGGCTCGCTCGCTTCACCCACCGCCACGCAGATCTACGGCGCGGCGAAACTCACCGGGCGATTGAGCAACGGGCTCTCGGTGGGCGTGCTCGACGCGCTCACCGCGCAGGCCGACAATTCGGACGGCAGCACCGCGGAGCCGCCCACGAATTATTTCGCTGCGCGCGCGCTCAAGGAGTACGACGACGGCCAGAGCGGCATCGGCGCCATGGTGACGGCCACCAACCGGCAGAACGATGCATTCACCTCGCCGTATCTGCGCACGGATGCCTACACCGGCGGCGTGGATTTCCGGAAGCAATTCTCGAAGCGCCAGTACGAACTGACTGGCTACGCGGTGGGCAGCTCGGTGAGCGGGTCCGACACCGCCATGCTCTACACGCAAGAGAACAGTACGCACTACTATCAGCGTCCCGGCAGCGGCCTCCCCTTCGACACGCTGCGCACCTCGCTCACCGGCGACGCGGAGCAGCTCAGCTTCGGCAAGATCGGCGGTGGGATCGTGCGATTCAACAGCACCGTGACGCGCGTGAGCCCCGGCTTCGAGATCAACGACCTCGGCTATCTCGCGCAGGCCGGCACCGAGAGCTGGGGGAACTGGTTCGCCCTCCAGTACCAACAGCCGAAGTCGTTCTACAAGCAACTGTTCCTGAATTTCAACGCCTACGGCGCGTGGAGCGCAGAGGGCGTCTCGAGCGCCTACCTCAGCACCTCGAGCACCAACGTGAACGCGTCCACGGAACTCAAGAACGGCTGGTGGGTGAACGCCGGCATCGAGGGCGACAACCTGCCCGGCGTATACGACGACCGGAAAGCGCGCGGCGGGCCCGCGATGTACCGCCACCCGTACCTCTCGTGGTGGGCCGGCATCCAGGGCGACCCGCGCATGAAGATCGTGCCGAGCATCAACACCTTCGGCTTCAACGGCAGCGGCGGGAAATCGCACGGTTGGGGCATCGATCCGCAGGTGCTGTTCACGATGTCTTCCAACCTCGCGCTCACCGTGGGCCTGCACTACGACCTGAACATTGACTACACGCAGTGGGTCCAGAACTTCGCGGACGGTCCCGACAGCGTCAGCACGTTCGCGGCGCTGCATCAGGACACCTTCTTCGCCTCGATCCGGCTGGACGCCACGTTCACGCCCAAGCTGTCGTTCCAGTTCTACGCCAATCCGTTCATCAGCGATGGCCGCTATGAGAACTGGAGAGCGCTCACGAATCCGCGCGCGACGTCGTACGACACGCAGCTCACGCCGTACTCCAGGCCCGACTCGAGCGCGAGCGCGTACAACTTCAACGACCAGGAATTGATCGTGAACAGCGTGCTCCGCTGGGAGTACCGCCGCGGCTCCGCGGTGTATCTCGTCTGGCAGCACGGCCGCAACTATTACAACCAGAGCCAGCAGTACAGCGGCTTCGATCCGGGCACGAACGTGAACAACCTGCTCTCGATCCACCCGATCAACACTTTTCTCGTGAAGATGACGTATTGGCTTAGCCTGTAGCGCGGGATACCTGGGGCCGCCTGCAGGTGAACGCGGAGGAGCAGTCGAAGCCGGCTGCTCCTTCGTGCATCCACGGTCGTTGACGCGCTTCGCGCCCCCGGCGAGCTTTCGGCCTCCACCACCTCGCGATCGAACCCATGACCCGCATTGCGTTCCTCGGCCTCGGCGCGATCGGCACACCGATGGCGCGGCATCTCGTCGACCCGCGCTTCGAGCTCGCGGTGTGGAATCGCACACGCGAGAAAGCGATAGCCTTCGCCGGCGCGGGCGCCAACGTGCGCGTCGCGTCGTCGCCGCTCGATGCCGGCAAGAACGCCGAGGTCGTCATCACCTGCCTGCCCGCGTCGCCCGATGTCGAGTCCGTGCTCGATGGCCCCGGCGGATTGCTCGCCGGACTCGAGCGCGGCTCCGTGCTCGTGGATTGCACGTCGGGCGATCCGGCGACCTCGCGGCGCATCGCGGCACGGCTCGCCGAACGCGGCGTCGATTTCGCCGACGCGCCGGTGAGCGGCGGCGTGATCGGCGCCGAGAAAGGAAAGCTCACGGTCATGGTGGGAGGCGACGCGACGGTCTTCGAGCGCGTGCGCCCCGTGCTCGCGGCGTTCGGCGAGAAGATCGTGCACTGCGGGCCGGTCGGATCCGGTCACGCGCTCAAGGCGGTGAACAACGCCATGCTCGCGGTGCACATCTGGTCGGCCGCCGAGGGACTTGCCGCGCTCACGAGAGCGGGCGTGAAGCCCGCCGTCGCGCTCGACGTGATCAACGCATCGAGCGGCCGCAGCAACGCGTCGCAGAACCTCTTTCCCGAGCGCGTGCTCACGCGCGCCTTCCCGCGCACGTTCCGCCTCGCGTTGCTCGACAAGGATGTCGGCATCGCCGCCGCAGTCGCGAAGGAACAGCGCGTGCCCGCGCCGCTCATCGCGCTCACCGCGGAACTCTTCCGCGCCGCCCACAACGCGCTCGGCGAAGAGGCCGACCACGTGGAAGCGGTGCGTTTCCTCGAACAGCTCGCCCAGGTGGAGATCGCATGAGTGCGATATTGTCGGCCTCTCGCGTCACGTCCACGGATGCGATCCGTGCGCAGTTCCCGGCGCTGCAGCGGCGCGAGGGATCGCGCCCCGTCGCTTTCTTCGACGGGCCGGGCGGCACGCAGGTGCCGCGCGCAGTGGCCGACGCGATGACGGACTACCTGTACCATCACAACGCGAACACGCACTGGGCCTATCCCACGAGCGCCGAGACCGACGAGATGATCCAGGCCGCGCGCGTCGCGGTGGCCGATTTCTTGAACGCGTCGCCCAACGAGATCGCGTTCGGCCTCAACATGACGACGATCACCTTCCATCTGGCGCGCGCGCTCGGCCGCGAGCTCGAGGCGGGCGACGAGATCGTGGTCACCGAGCTGGACCATCACGCCAACATCGCGCCGTGGCGCGCACTCGAGCGCGAGCGCGGTGCGGTGGTGCGCGTCGCGAAGATGGATCCTGCCACGGGCCAACTCGACTGGAAGGACTTCGAACGCCAACTCTCCGCGCGCACACGCGTGCTCGCGATCGGCGCCGGATCCAACGCGCTCGGCACCATCACCGACGTCGCGCGCGCTGCGCGTCTCGCGCGCGGCGCAGCGCCCGGCACCGTCGTGTTCGTGGACGCCGTGCACTACGCGCCGCACGCGCTCGTGGATGTCCGCGCGCTCGACTGCGATTTCCTTGCGTGCTCCGCGTACAAGTTCTACGGACCCCACATTGGCATCCTGTACGGCAAGCACGAGCGGCTGAGCGCGCTCGACGTGCCGAAGCTCATCCCCGCACCCGACACCGCCCCCGAGCGCCTCGAGACCGGCACGCAGAACCACGAAGGGATCGTCGGGGCGGGGGCCGCGGTGGATTTCCTCGCGTCCCTCGCGCCCGACGGCGGCGCGCACCGGCGCGCGCGGCTGGCGGCGGCGTTCGGCGAGCTGCACACGCGCGGCGACGAGCTGTTCCATCGCATCTGGGAGGGCCTCGGCGCGATCAAGGGCGTGCGACGCTTCGGGCCGCCGCCGCGGGAGCGCCGCACGCCCACGATCGTGTTCACCGTTGCCGGCGTTCCGACCACCGATGTCGCGATCGCGCTCGCGCGGCTCGGTGTCTACGTGTCGAACGGGGATTTCTACGCGACCACCATCGTCGAACGGCTCGGCCAGGCGCCCGACGGCCTCGTGCGCGCCGGTTGCGCGTGCTACACGAACATGGAGGAGGTGGAGCGGCTCATCGAGGGTGTGGAGTCGCATAGCCGGCGGGACGCGCTAGCCGTGCATCGTGCATCGTGCATCGCGCCGCGACAGACGAGCGGCGCCGAGCACGATGCACGCTCGCACGATGCACGCTTCGACTCGCGCGAATCGCGAATGCTCGCGCTCATCGTTTTCGCCAGCGAGCCGATGCCCAGGCGAAGGATACGATTCGTTCCGATTCCACCAAGAAGGATTCCGCGCGCGTGCAGCATCTCGTGCCGGTCGTCGTGAGCACGCGGCTGAGCGATGCGGATGAGAGCGTGCCCGCGCAGGTGGACAAGGTGAACGTGCACGATCTCGCGCCCGCCGCCGCGAGCGCCGCCGCCGCGCTCGCGAAGCTCCCCGGCGTGAGCGTGTTCGACGATCAAGGCACGCCCGCGCAGCCTACGCTCGAGATCCGCGGGTTCAACCTCTCGCCAGTGGTCGGCGTGCCGCAGGGCGTGTCGGTGTTCCTCGATGGCGTGCGCGTGAACGAGCCCGACGCGCAGGAAGTGAACTTCGATCTCCTGCCGATGGACGCCGTCTCGCGCGGCCAGCTCGTGCGCGGCCCGGCCACGCTCTACGGCAAGAACACGCTGGCCGGCGCGCTCGTGCTTTTCACGCAGCGCGGCGAGACGGTGCCGGTGCTCGAGGGCGATGTGAGCGGCGGATCCTTCGGCCTGTTCAACGCGACGGTGAACGCCGGCGGCAAGAGCGGCGCCTTCGACGGTTTCCTCTCCGCGAACTTCTTCAACGAGTCTGGCTGGCGCGAACAAGGCGGACTCACCGAGCGGTCGATCTTCCTCAACCTCGGCCGCAAGCGCGACTCGAGCGACATTGCGCTCACGGTGATGTACGCGCACGACAGCATCGCCGAGCCGGGTTCGCTCCCTGCGAGCTGGCTCGCGGTGAATCCGAAACTCAACTACACCGGCGGCGATTTCTTCGCTCCCGAACTCTGGCATCTCGCGCTCCGCGGCGAGCGCACGCTGGGCGCCGGCCAGCTGCGCGCCGCGATCTTCTATCGCCACAACGCGTCGGAACAGTTCAATGTGAACGTGGACGCGCCCAGCTCCGACGCGTTCCTCGTGAACCAATCGTACGGACTCACCACCGAGTGGAGCGCGCCGCTCTCCGCGTGGTCGCGCCCGTTCGCGTTCACCGTCGGCATCGAGCTTGCGCGGAACGACGTGAGCGAATCGATCTACGCGCGTCTCACGGCCGACACATCCGTGCATCTCCCGCCGGAATGCAACGCCAACGGATTGTGCGCGGACGTGTTCGTGCCCGAGCAGGATGCCGGCGTCTTCGCGCAGGGCGTGCTCTCGCTCACGACCCGCGCTCTCGCTCACCGCGGCGGCGCGATTCGACTGGGTGCGCGTGCCGTTCGAGGATCGCTACGACAGCGCCAACAGCGCGACGAGCGTGTTCACGCATCTCTCTCCGCGCTTCGGCGCCACGTACGAATTCAACCCGGCGTGGCGGGGCTACGCCGTGGTGAGCGGCGGGTTCCGTGCGCCCGCACCGGTGGAGCTCGGCTGCGCGAGTCCTGACGCGCCGTGTCCACTCCCGTACGCGCTCGGCAGCGACCCGCCGCTCCAGCCGGTGACGCTCGCGAGTTATGAGGTCGGCGCCGACTGGTCGCCGAAAGGCGGCAGCACGCTCGAGGCGTCGCTCTTCTGGAGCGATGTGCACGACGAGATCGTGTTCGTCGCGAGCACCAACACGCAGGGCTACTTCCAGAACATCCCGCACACGCGCCGTGCCGGCGCGGAACTGAGCGGCACGCTCATGCTGCCGCATGGGATGCGCGCGAGCGCATCGTACACGTACTTGAACGCGACGTATCAGAGCACCGTGCTGCTGTCATCGCAGCTGCCGGTGCCCGACTCGGTGCATCCCGGAGATGTGTTCCCGCTCTCGCCGCACGACCGCGTGACGTTCGCGTTCGGCGCCACGGAAGTCGTGGGCTCGGGCACGATCGACGGTGAGATCGGCATGAACGCCGTGAGCACGCAGTTCGTGCGCGGCGACGACGCGAACGTCGAGCCGCCGCTCGCCGGCTACGCCGTGTGGCGCCTGCGCGCGACGTACGCGCGCGACCACATCGCCCTCACCGCCACTGTGCAGAACCTGTTCGATCACAAGTTCTCGAGCTTCGCCACGTACGCGGACAATCCGGTTGGGCCGCCCGGCGGTCCGCCCTCCGATGAAGTGGAGCGCTTTTACACGCCCGCGCAGCCGCGCGCGTTCATCGTGAGCATGAAGCTGAGCCGGTAAAACGCGTATCGTTCATCGCGCATCGTGCCTCAGCAATGCACGATGCGAGTCGATGAACTATTTCTTCTTCCTCGAGACTGTCGTCGGTTCCAGCGCCGTCAAGAAGATCGAATACTCCGACCCCGGACTCCACAGCACCCAGCTATCGTAGCCCGCGTCGTACACGCCCTTCTTCTGCGCCTGCACCTGCTCGGCGGTGTAGTGCGGCGGCCCCAGCGTGAACGCCTGCAGCCACGGCGCGCACATGGATCGGGCTCATGATCCCGAGCTTGATGTCCTTGTGATGCGCGCCCGTGATCGCCGAGTCCACCACGAGATACGGCTCCGAGTTCGGGTGCGCGATCCCGAACGATCCATGCGGATAGTGCGACGGGTACACCATCGGCAGCAGCACGTCGGTCACCGGCGCCAGCTCGCTCCATTGCTGTCCCACCTCGAGCGCGCCACCGATGGACGTCACCATGCCGAAGATATCGGCCGTGCATCGCGCGCCGGCCGCGTGGATGCGCGGGCACGCCGCGCGAAAGAAGTCCGCGAGCGCCTTCGGCTTCGCCACGCCGTTCGCATCCTTGAACACCTGCGGCGGCAGCGACGCGTACGGCTCGGGAAACCTGATATAGTCGAACTGGATCTCATCGAATCCCAGCCGCGCCAGTTCCTCCGCCACGCGAATGTTGTACTCGCGGATCGACGGGTCGTACGGATCCACCCACGTCAGCCCCTTCTTGTCGTGCCACGGCGTGCCGTCGGGCTTCCGGATCACGTGCTGCGGATTCACGCGCGCGGCCACCGAGTCCTTGAACACCACCACGCGCGCGATCGCGAGGATGTGATGCGCTTTGAGCGTGTCCAGCAGCGGCACGAGCTCCTTGAGCCGGCCGGCACGCCCCGCGTTGCGCGACACGATCGTGTCCCTCGACTCGAAGTTGAGACCGAACTCATCCTTCATGTCGATCACGAGCGCGTTGATCTCGGTCTTGTCCGCGATCGCAATGAGCGCGCGCATCTTCTTCGCGCTCTGCGACGCCCATCGATTCACATAGAGCGCGCGCACGATGCCGGTGTCGGCCAGCGGTTTTCGCGCGGCCGCCGCCGGCGCCGCATGCACGCTGTCGTGAATGGTGTCGCGCACGATCGCAGGGCGAACGGACGCGGCAAGTGCATCGCGGCGGCACGCCACGATGAGAGCGACGAGGACAACGATGACTGGGCGGCGCATCTGCGACTCGCGTGGTACAGGGTGGTTCACCGGGGGACGCGAAATCTACACCGCGCGTCGTGTTCATAGCACGCACACCCCATGCTTGTCGTCACACGGTATATTCCGCGCATGTTCCGGGTCCCGGCCGCCACCGCACTCCTTCTCGTTCTCGCCGCCTGTCCCGCGCCTCATCGCGGCCCGGCTGCGCCGGCGGCCGAGTTCATCATCGAAGCCGGCGACAGCTCCTTCTGGGTCCGGTCCGGACCCGAAGGCGTCCGCGTTCGCGGCGCCCCGCTCCGGCTCGGCCGGCTGAACGGTTCGTTCATTGAGCTCTACCTGGCCGACGACGACCATTCCTACCCCGACGCGATCATCACCGGCCAGCGACTCTACCGCCGCGACCTCCGCAGCGGCGACTCGACCGCCGTCTTCATGGACACGACGATCAACGCCGTGGCGGTGATGTACGCGTCCCAGCATCCCACCGAGCGCCCCCTCAGTCCCGACGACGACCTGCCCGACGAGCCGGCGCTCAGCGCCACCTCGGACCTCGTGCCGCTCGTCCAGTTCGGCCGTTTCCTTTCGGTGAGTTACACCGCCGACCTCGAGGGCGACGGCAGCGACAACTGGCATATCGCGCGCCGCTACACGCTCGACCTGGGGAAGGGCGGGCCGGCCACGGTCGCCGATATCGTCGGCGACAAGAACGCCGAGTACGTCCTCCAGAAGGGCGCCAAGCTCTTCACCCAGACGCTCGACTCGGTGCTCGCCAGCTCGGACGCGCGCGCCAAGCAGGCGGCCGCCGCCGTGGGCGATTTCAAGTTCGATCCCACCAGCTTCGAGATCATGAACGTCGATGGCTCACCGGCCATCCGTTTCGTCGCCCCCGGCACCGGCCGCAAGGCCGAAGGGTTCACGCTGCCTCTCCCGCCGATCGCCGTCGCGGCGCCCAACTGGTGGGCCGAGTCGGCCGAGGGTCTGCCGCGATCGCTCGGAACTCCCGACGGCTCCTCATGGAAGCACGGGAACCTCGAGGTGCAGGTCGGATACAAGCCCGGAGGGGATCCCGGCTTGAGCCGGCTCCTCGACAGCGCCGGCCGCGCGTTCCCGATCGCGACGCTTCCGGCCCCCGCGCGTCGCATCTTCTGGCTCGATCATGGCGCCGTGGACAGCGCCACCCGCGCGGCGCTCGCCCGCGCGTTCGATGAGGCCGCACTCTATTCCGAGGACACCCGCACCGCCATGACTCCCGCGCCCAAGAAGTCCCGCCCCGGCAAGTTCGTCTCGGATTCGCAGCACGAGACATCCGAGATCATGATGCCGCAGCACGCCAACAACCTCGGCCATGTGTTCGGTGGCGTGATCCTCTCGATGATGGACCGCACGGCGGCCGTCGCGGCCATCCGCCACGCACGCGGCAGCTGCGTCACGGTGAGCGTGGACCGCGTGGATTTCCGCGAGCCGATCCACCTGGGCGATCTGGTGATCATGAAGGCGAGCGTGAATTACACCGGCCGCACTTCCATGGAGATTGGCGTGCGGGTGGATTGTGAGAACCTCGTGGATGGCGTGCGGCGCCACACCAATTCGTGCTACCTCACCTTCGTGGCGGTGGACCGCAACGGCCGCCCGGTGGATGTGCCGGCCGTGATCCCGCAGACCGACGACGAGAAGCGTCGCTACGCCGCGGCGGAAGCGCGCCGCCGGCGCCGTCTCGAGGAGCGCAACGCCGAGGGGAAGCCGGCGTGAGCCGCCCGGCTCGACGGCACTTCACCGTCGCGCAGGCGAACAGCACGCTGCCGCTCGTGCGGCGGATCGTGCGGGACATCATCACGTTCTATCCGGTGTGGAAGGATCGCGTGGAGGCCTTCGCGGTGTTCGCCGCGAACGCGACCGCCGACCAGCCCGACCCGCAGGCCGACGCGGCCGCGGCGGAGGTCCAGCGCTTGGCGGCGGAGATCGATGCGTGCCTGCGCGAGCTCGCCGACCTCGGCGTGGAGTACAAGCAGCCGCTCGACGGCGGACTCGTGGATTTCCCGGGCGAGATCGACGGCCGCGATGTGTGGCTCTGCTGGCGCTACGACGAACCGGCGGTGGAACATTGGCACGAACTGGAAGCGGGCTTCGCGGGACGGCGCCCGCTCACGCCGGTGCGCGCGAACTAGCTCGCGGCGAAAGGGACGTCGATCTCCAGCCCGTCGCGCGCGACCACGACATTCTCGAACGCACCGCGCGCTTCGTTCAATAGAGTTTGCGCGTCGTTCGAATAGCGCGCCGAGAGATGCGTGAGCACGAGCTGGCGCACGCCGGCGCGCTTCGCGATCTCGCCGGCTTCGCGCGCGGTGGTGTGACCCGTCTCGGCGGCGCGCTCGGCCTCCTCGTCGCCGAAGGTCGCCTCGTGCACGAGCACGTCGGCTCCGCGCGCGATCTCCACCGTGGCGTCGCACGGGCGCGTGTCGCCGGTGATCACCACGCGTCGGCCGGAGCGCGGCGGACCCACGAGAGCAGACGGCTCGATGCGCCGGCCGTCCTCGAGCGTGATCGTCTCGCCCTTGTGGATCTTCCCCCAGAGCGGGCCCTCGGGAATGTTCATCTCGCGCGCGATGTCGGGGTGGAACTCACCCTTCCTCGCCTCTTCGATCATCGCGTACCCGAGTGAAGCCGCGCCCGCATGCTCGGCGGGGAAGGCGACGATCGCATAGCCGTTCTTCTTGACCGATTGCGACGGTTCGAGCTCCGTGATCTCCACGGGGAAGGGCGTGCGCTCCGCGCCGAATCGCACCGCGTCGAAGAGGATCTTCTTCGCGCCCTTAGGGCCGTAGAAGCGCATCGGTTCCGTGCGCCCCTGCAGCGCGAGCGTGCGGCAGAGGCCCACGACGCCGATGATGTGATCGCCATGGAAATGCGTGAAGAAGATCTCATCGAGCGCGAAGGTGATGCCGTATTTCATCATCTGCCGCTGCGTGCCTTCGCCGCAATCGAACAGCAGCGTTTCTCCCTCGCGGGTGAGGGCGAGAGAGGAGACATTCCGCTCGACGGTGGGGCGAGCGGCGGACGTACCGAGGAATTTCAGGGTTAACGACACGACCTAAGATACTCAGTAATAACGGCGTGAGTACCGAGTCGTGCGTGTTCGACCACAGGGTGCGTGAGTACCGAGTCGTGCGTGTTCGACCACGCACTGCGTGAGTCGCAACCCGACCGCCGTTAGTCGTGAGTGCGCCCAAAAACGCCGACGCACGACTCGGTACTCACGCTGTCTGTGGTCCAACACGCACGACTAGGTACTCACGCCCTCTGTGGTCCAACACGCACGACTCGGTACTCACGCCGTCTGTGGTCCAACACGCACGACTCGGTACTCACGCCCTCTGTGGTCGAACACGCACGACTCGGTACTCACGCCGTTCTTGAACCAACTGCCGCCGCATGTTTTTCGGGGTCGATATTCCGCCCCGACACGATGACCACCGCCGGGAACTTGAGCCCCAGCGCCCCCTCGAGCACCGCCGCAACACCCACCGCCCCCGCTCCTTCTACTACCAACCCTTCCTCTCGCGAGAGCCACCCAATGGCGCGCGCGATCGCCGCCTCGTCCAGCACCGCGAGTTCATCCAGCGCCTTCCGCCCAATATCCAACGCGAATTCGTCTATATCCCCAGCGAGTCCGTCGGCCAACGTCGGCACACTCTCGATGTGCGTCACCGCCCCCTCCGCGAGCGAGCGGCTCATCGCCGCGGTATTCACGCTCTGCGCCCCCGCGATCCGCACATGCGGCGCTCTCCGCCGCAGCCAACTCCCCGTGCCCGCGAGCAGCCCTGCTCCTCCTACCGGCGTGACCACCATCGCGACCGCAGGCAGATCCTCCATGATCTCGAGCGCCACCGTCCCTTGTCCCGCGATCAGCGTGTCGCCCAGGCAGGGGTTTATGTACATGACATCCCGCTCAGCGGCGAGCGCTTTGGCCCGCGTCATCGCCACGTCATAGTCCGCCGACTCGGCGTCCACGGTGGCGCCGAGCGCTTCGATGCCGCGCCGCTTCACCATGAGGCGCGGCGCGCGGCACGAATACTGTGGCGGGAATGCCGTGATGCTTCGCTGCCCACGCGACGCCCAGTCCGTGATTGCCGGCGGAGCTCGCGATCACGCCGCGCGCGCGCACGTCAGGCGCGAGCGACGCGATCGCGTTGAACGCGCCGCGCAGCTTGAACGACCCCGTGATCTGCTCGCACTCGAGCTTGAGGAATACATCGCCGCCCGCGCGGCGCGACAATTCCGCGGATCGCCGGAGCGGCGTGCGCACGCACACGCCCGCGAGGCGCTTCGCGGCGGCGGCGATGTCTTCGGCGCGCAGATCGTCGAACATGGCGCGGAGAATGGGGCTCCCATCGCGCCGAGAGCAAGCCCGCCAGCGTGACTTTCCACGCGAACGCGCGTCTATATCTCGATAGCGCGGAACAGCTTGACTCCCCCTCATCGCTCCGCTATCTTTGTGGAGCAAGACGGGGGCCCCGCACTGCGGGGCCTTTTCAATAGAAGGGGCTGTAGCTCAGCTGGGAGAGCGCTGCATTCGCATTGCAGAGGTCAGGGGTTCGAGCCCCCTCAGCTCCATAGCAGCCGAATACGCGGGATGCGCCGTTGCACGGTAGGACGTAGAGTTCCAATGAGTGACGTGCCGCAGCCCCGCAACCAGAATTGATGCCCGCCGCCGATCGGTAGGACGCAGAGTTCCAATGACGGCGTGCGTGGCAACTTCTGGGGCAGCACAGTAGGTGAGGCGCCGCGAATATTTCGCGGCGTTTTTTGTTTTCGGGCTACTGCGCGTGCACGGTCTCCGTGGTGCTCCGCACGCCGTTGCTTACCGTGACCACCAGATCCGTGGCCGGCGCGGCGAGTTGCACCGTTCCGCCGCGCCCGATGGCCAGCACCTGCCCCGTGCGCGCGTCGCGCACGAGCGCCATTGGCCAGTCGCCACCGTTCCAACGCACCTCGGCGCGATTCCCGCGAAGCCGAGCGATCAACCCTGTGGCCGAGAACGCGCGCGCATTCACGCGCGCATGACTCGCGCCGCCGCGCAATCTCCAGCGCCGCGAGCCTCGAGATGTCGAACCGTGCGAGCGGGATCGCGAACGCGAAACCGCGAGCGCCGCCCGGCTCGTCGGCGATCTGGTCTGCCGTCGAACGCGAATGAGAAGAGCGTCGCGCCGCCCGCATTCGAGCGCTTGCACAGTGTACGCGCCTCTCCCCGACGGGAGCGACGGGCGCGCCGTGACCTCGAACGCAGGTTCGAGCACGAGTTCGCCGCCGAGCACGTGCCCCCACACGATCAACACCTGCTCCGGCGCCGACGACGCGACGCGGTCTTCCGGGATCGAGCTGGTACCCGCCAGGAAATCGTAGACGCCCGTGTAGGTGTAGTCGCTCACCCAGTACGGCGTGCAGTAGCTCATGATGTCGTACGCCATTGTGGGCTGATACAGCGTATGCGTGGCGACATTGTATCCGTACACGCCGATGTTCCCGCTCGGATACGGATACTGCGGATCGGGATCCGCCGGATTCCCGCACGGCGAGTGCTCACGGCCCCAGTTGTGCCCGAGTTCGTGCGCCAGTGTTTGCTCTGGCGTGCCGCGGTCGCTGCCGATCGCCACCGGATAGCCGACGTATCCAAGACCGATGACCCCGCCCTCGTACGGCGGATCGACCACGCCATAGTAATTCTCTCCGGCATCGGCACTCTCCACCAACCGCACGAGCGACAACGCCGACAGGACATCCCCCCACGAACGGTTCGCGTCGTCGGGCGTGAGCGCAGGCGAGGTCACGCTCACGGCCGGGTGCAGCGTTCCGACATGGCCCGGCAGCGGATGGATCTTCTGCATGAACGCCAAATACGGCTCGATCTCCGCGGCGCTCACGCTGCCCACGCGCCCATTGAACGTCCGGATCGGCACCAGCGTCACGCGTGCGGGCGGGATCGTGTGCACTTGGAGGTATTCGCCGGCGGAGTCCGTCGAGAAGGTGTTGTTCGATTCGTTGCTCTCCGCGACGACGTTCGACGGATCCACATCGGCGACGATGCGGAGGCCCGGCTGGAACAGCGCACCCGGCACGAAAAGATTCCACGAGCTGTTCAGCGTGCCTTCGTCGATCGTCACCGGCACCGATGCCCCCGGTGCGGCGATCGTGTCGGTGCGCACCAGCGTGTTCGCCACGTACCAGCGCACGCGCACCGGCGGCGTCCAATGGTTCGGGTGGGTCGCCTTCACGAACACCCGTAGGAAACCGTCGCGACCGGCGACCATCGGTACGCGGCCTTGGTAATTCTGCACTGCCTGCGTGACGTACAGGCCATCGATGGTCAGATCGGACGTGACATAGTTGACGGGCGCCGATGAGCTCAGCGTGCCCGCGTTCAGCGTCACCGTTCGACTCGTCGCGCTCGGGAAATACGCCGTCGTGCCGGCCACCACCGAATCCGCCGCCACGCTGTACGCGCCCAGCGGGAGCGATGAGAGCGTCGTCGTGCCGCTCGCGGAGATCGAATGGGAATAGCCGAACGGTCCGGTCACCAGCACGCTCGGATCCGCGCCGCCGGGCAATCCACCCACGGCCACCGCGATCTGTCCCGTCATCGCGGTGTAGGCCACCGACGCGCTCGCTGGCGTAGTCGACGCCGGCACCGCGATCGTCTGCGTGTACGGGGTGCCGCCGTAGGTGGTGGAACCGTTCACCGCCGTCTTCCCGGTGACGGTGTACGTGCCCTCCACGAGGTCGCCGATCGTCTGCGACGAAGTGACGAGCTTGTAGTAGCCCGGCCCGGACACCGCCACGTTCGCATTCACAGCGCTCGGCAGCCCGGAAACATCGATCGCCAAACTCCCGCTCGCGAGAGAATATCCGAACGTCACCGTGGTAGCGGGGCGCTTCAGCTCCACCTGAAGACTCTCTGGCGTGGGCGCGTACAACTGATTCGCGCCGGCGACGTACCATGCCGTGATCAGATACCAGCCCGGCGTCAGGCCCGTGAGCGTCGCGGTCGATGTCACGACCTGCGAGTACCCATCGGGCGACGTGACCTTGATGTCCGCCGGCACACCCGGCAATCCCGTCACGTTGACGGTCAGATCCACCGTTGACGCGGCGTCGGAGCTGCTGCTGCACGCGCCGAATGCCAGCGACGACGCGAGCGCCACCGCGAGCCGGGTGCGTGACATCCTACTGCGCGGTGACCGCTTCGGTGGTGCTGCGCACCCCGTTCGACACGGTGACCACGAGATTCGTCGCGCGCGCGCCGAGGTTCACGACGCCGCCACGCGCGAACGAGAGCACTTGCCCGGTGGCCGCGTCGCGCACGAGCGCCATTGGATAGGCCCTATGATCCCAGCGCAGCTCCGCGCGCCCCGCACGCAACCGCGCGATCAATCCAGTGGGCGCCGGCGCCGCGGCGCTCACGGTCACCACCCGCCCTTGCCCCGACAATCGCAGCGACGCCAACCGCGAGATGTCGAAACGCGATACGGGGATCGCGAACACGAACGTACGCCCGCCGCCGGGCTCGTCGGCCACCTCCTGTCCGTCGAACGCATACGAAAACAATCGGCCGCCACTCGCGTCGATCGCCTCCACACTGTACGCGCCGCTTCCCGTTGGCACCCTCGGCCGCGCCATGATCTCGAATGCCGGCTCGAGCACCATGTCATTCCCGCGCATCCGCCCCCAGATCATGAGCACCGGCTCCTTGGCTTCCGCGACGATGTCGGGGCTCCCCACCCGGTACGCCATCACGCCCTCGTACGTGTAGTCGCTCACCCAGTACGGGTGGCAGTAGCTCATCACGTCATAGTTCGTCGTCGGCTGGTACAGCGTCTGCGTCGCCACGTCTAATCCGTACACGCCGATCTCCGCGTTCACATACGGATAGTTCGGATCCACGCCGCTCGGTCCGCCGCACGGCGAATGATTCCGGTTCCAGTTGTGCCCGATCTCGTGCGCGAGGATCTGATCGTTGATCCCGTTGTCCCATCCCATTGCCGTCTGGCCGCCGACATATCCAAGCCCCGCGACGCCACCGGTGTAGGTCGGGTCCACCACGCCGTAGTAGTGCTCCTGCTCCGGCACGCCATCCGCCGTGCGCAACGCGTCCAATTCGGCGATGATGGTCTCCCACGCCATGTTCGCATCATCCGACTGCAGCGGGCCCGCACTCGTGGTATACGTCGCGTGCAGCGTGCCGACATGACTCGGGATGGGATGGATCTTCTGCGTGAACGTGAGGAACGATTCCAAGTTCCCCGAATTCACCGCCCCCGTGCGGCCGTCGGACGTCGTCACCGGCACCAGCGTCACATGCGCGGGCGCCGCCGTGCGCACATTGAGCAGCAACGGCGTTCCGTTCACCGGAAACTGATTGTTGGTCTCATTCCCCTCGGCGATCGCGTTCGACGGGTCCGCATTGGCGAGCACCGAGAGTCCTGGCTGGATCAGCGTGCCCGGCACGGGAAGGTTCCACGAACTGGCCAGTACGCCCTCGGTGATCGTCATTGGCACCGACGATACCGCCGGCGGAATGGTGTCGGTGCGTACGAGCACGCCACTCGCGTACCACCGCACACGAACGCTCGGCATCCAGGTGTTCGCGTGGTTCGACTTCACGAACACGCGCAGGAATCCGTCGCGACTCGCCACCAGCGGCACTCCGCCCGCATACGTTTGTGTCGCCTGCGTGATGTACATGCCGTCGATCGACATGTCGGGCGTCGCGTACATGACGGCGATGGGCGCGCTGAGCGTGCCGCCATTCAATGTTGCCGTCTGCGACACCGCCTGCGGGAAATAGTACGTCGGCCCGACGGCCACCGAGTCGGCGGTCACGGTATAGACGCCGAGCGGCAGCGCCGCGAGCGTGGAGAGTCCGTTCGCGGTGATCGCGTGCGAATACGTGAACGGTCCCGTCACGAGCACGCTCGGGTTCGTTCCGCCGGGAAGGCCGCTCACCGTGACCGGGATCTGCCCCGTCATTGCCGAGTACGCGACGGCGGCATTCACCGTGGTGAGCGACGCCGGCACCGCGATCACTTGCGAGAACGGTGTGCCGCCGTACGTAGTCGTGCCGTTCACGACCGTGTTGCCGGTGACCGTGTAATCGCCCGCGAGCAGCTTCACGAGCGTCTGCGAGGCGGGCACCACCTGCGAGCTCCCCTGTCCGGAAACGAGCACGTTGGCGTGCAGTCCGGCCGGCAGTCCGGAGATCGCGAGCGCCATGTCTCCGGTCACCAGCGTATACGTGACCGTAAGAGAGGCGCCGGATCTCGTCAGGTCGATCAACGTCGACACCGGCGCCGCGTCGTACGTCGCGGTCGCGGTGGACGCGTTCGCCGCGGTGATGGTGTAGCCGCCAATGGTGAGACCACTGAGGGTCGTCGTGGCCGTCACCGTGCGCGAATAGCCCGTTCCGGTGACCGTGATCGCCGCCGGCAGCGCGGGCGAAGTCGGCAGTCCCGTGACCGTGATCACGAGATCGGCGGTGGCCAAAGCGTTCGAGCCGCCTTTGCAGGCGGCCAGCGTGGTGGCGAGTACGAGCGCGATCGCGGCGGTGGGGCGCGTCATGCAGTCAGCGGGGCGGGGGGACCAGAAAGATGCGCTGGCCGGAGTCGTTCCGCGCGCCCCACTCGTACACCGGAGGGCGGGGATGGCTCCGCGAGGCCCCTACGGCGGACGATCGGCTGTCGGCGGTCGCCTGCGACAGCCAACAGCCCGTGGTTATTGCGCCGTTATCCGTTGTGTGACGCTGCGCACACCGTTGGAGAGCACGACCACCAGATCCCTCGCTGGCACATCCACGCTTCCCTGTCGCGCGAACGCCAGGACCTCACCGGTGCGCGCGTCGCGCACGATCGCCATGGGGTACGACGCGTGATCCCATGTCACACGCGAGAGACCGCCGCGCAGTCTCGCGAGCAGGCCGGTCGCGGGGGCGGTGCCCGTGCGCATGGCGGCCACGACGGGCGTGTTCCCGACAAGCGCTACCATGCCCTGTCCGCGGACGCGCAGCGCCGACATTCGCGCTGCGTTCAGTTCGCGCAGTGGGATCTTGAACATGAAGCCCGAGGAATTCTGTGGGTCGTCCGCCACCTTCCTGCCCTCGAACGCACGCGTATAGAGCGGCGCACCGTTCTCGTCCAGCGCCTCCAGTGTGAACGGACCGTGTCCCTCCGGCAACTTGGCCATGGCATTGACCTCGAACGCGGGCTCGAGCACCAATTGCCCGTTCGGATGCGACCCCATACGAGCAGCACGCGCTCCGACCGCGGACGACTCGGCGCCGAGGATCTCCGGTTGCGTCGCACCGGAAGTTCATGACCTGCTGATAGTGATAGTTGCTGATCCAATACGGCCGGCAATAGCTCATCAGGTCGAAGTAGCTGGCCGGCGCAGTAGATCTTCACCGCCGCAGCATCGAAGCCATAGGCGTCGAGATTCCCTGTTGCAACCGGGTATGGAGGGCTGGTCCCATCGGAGCCGCAGCCCGGCGCGTGCGCCAGGCTCCAGTTGTGGCCCGTCTCGTGCGCGAGCGTCTGATCCTTCTGCGATGCATCCCAGCCGATCGCCTCCATGCCGGGTTCGAAGCCGAGTCCGATCACGCCGCAGCCGTAATTCGGTATGCACCACGCCGTAGTAGTGGCTGGAATCGATGAGCGGCGTCGTATCCTCGAGACCGTGCAGCGCAGAGATCGCGCAAAGCACATCGCTCCATCCGATTGCCGCTCGACTGCAGAACGACGCTGGTGTCCGCGATGGTGAACACCGAGTGCACCTTCACGGTGTACGTGCTGATCGGGTGCACCTGCTGCACGAACCCGGTGTACGTGCTCTCGCTGGCCGTGGTGACGTTGCCCGTGAGCCCATCGTGGCTCGTCTTCACCGGGATGAGTACCTCGTGGAAGATCGGCACCGTCTTCACGTTCAGCGCGAGCGGCGTTCCGCTCACGGGGAACGAGTTGTCGGCCTCGTTCGTCTCGGCGATGAGATTCGCCGGATCGATGTCCGCGAGCACCTTGAGATTCGGCTGGATCATCCCCTTGGGTACGGGGACATTCCACGATTGATTCAGCGAATCCTCGCTCTCGAGCGTCGGCACGTACGGGCGCGGCGCGGCGATCGTATCCGTGTGAATCAGCGATGCGCCCGAGTACCAGCGCACCCGGATCTTCGGCATCGCGGTGTTCGATTGATTCGCCTTCGCGAACACGCGCAGATAGCCGTCACGATTCGCGACGAGGGGCACGGTATCGTTGTAGCTCTGCGTGGATTGCGTGATGTACAATCCCGTCGATCGTGAGATTCAGCGCGGCGACGGTGTACGTCACCGTGGCGACGACGGGCGTCACGCTGGCGGTCACGGTCGCGAGCTGGCTGCCGGGAGTCGCGGCATACCAGGTCCCGATGTGCTGGACGCTGAAGGCGAACACGGTGTATTTGCCCGGCGCGAGCTTGTTCAGCGTCGTGCTCGCGGTAAGGTATTGCGAGAAAGCGCCGGGACCTGTCACGCGCACCGAGTCGTTCACGCCGCCGGGCAGGCCGGATATCGTCACCGTGAGCGAGCCCGTGCTGATCGCATAGGTGACGGTCTTGGCGCCGATCAGCGCGCCCGCGCTCAGGGTCACCGTCTGTGACGCCGCAGTCGGCTTGTAGGTTGCCGTCGCGTTGCTCACCGCGCTCGCGGTCACGGTGTAGGTGCCGAGCGGGAGGGCGTGACAGCACCGTCGCACCGCTCACGGTGATCGAATGGCTGTACGAGAACGGACCGGTGACGACGACACTCGGATTGAGTCCACCCGGGAGCCCGGCGATGGTCACCGTGATCTGACCCGTCATGATCGAGTAGGCCACGCTCGCCGTTGCCGCGGTGACGGACGCCGTCACGGTCACCGTCTGTGATGCGGGCGCTCCTCCATACGTGCTGGAACCCGAGGTGACGGTGTTCGCCGTGAGGGTATAGGTGCCCGGCACCAAATTGTTGAACGTTTGCGTCGCCGTCGCGGTCTGGCTGAACGAGCTCGGCCCAGTCACGAGCACGCTCGCGTTCACGCCGCCAGGAAGGCCGGTAACGGTGAGCGCGAGACTGCCGGTCTTGATGACGTACGCGACGTTCGCGCTTCCGGTCGGCGATCCGGACGTGAGCGTAACCGTCTGCACCGCCGTTGATGGTCCATAGCTCGCGGTGCCACTGCTCACGTTCGACGCCGTGATGGTATACGTGCCCAGCGCGAGGCCGGTGAGCACCGTCGCGCCGTTCGCGGTGACCGGGTGCGAATACGCGAGGGGTCCGGTGACGGAGATGATCGGGTTCGTCCCGGCGGGAAGTCCGCTGACGTTCACCGTGAGCTGCCCCGCACTCAGCGAGTAGACTTCGCTCGCGGAAGATGCGGTGAGCGACGCGACCACCGCGATCGTCTGGCTCGCGGGCGCGCCGCCATATGTATTGGGCCCATTCGTCACGACGGCCGCCGCAACCACATATGAGCCGGGCGTGAGATTCGACCAGGTCTTCGACACGGTCGCCGACTGACTGAAACCACCGGGGCCGGTGACGGTGACATTGGCATTCACGCCGCCCGGCAATCCCGAGATCGTGAGCGCGAGGCTTCCCGTGATGAGGGAGTAGTTCACCGCCGCCGTTAGCGTCGTAGTCGTTACCGAGACGCCGGTGACGGATGGAGTGGGCGCGTAGGTCGATGTGGAGGTCACCACATTGCTCGCCGTCACCGTGTACGTGCCGGCCGGCAGATTGTTGAGCGTCGTGGTGGCCGTCACCGCCTGGCTGAAGCTGTTCGGGCCGGTGACCATGATCGCCGCGGGACCGCTCGGCAGTCCAGACACCGTGATCGTGAGCGCACCCGTGGGCGCCGCGTCGCCGCCCGATTTGCAGGCGGAAACGAGGATGATCACGGCAGGCAGGAAGCGGCGGAGTTGTGACAGCACGGGGGCCTCGAGAGTACGCTTGGACGTTCCCTGAGCGACGGGTTTCCAGACGGCGCGCGTCACCTGTTCGGGCATCGCTCATCGTGCCTCGTGCATTCGGTCTCTATTCGACCCGTGATCGGCGTCACGTTCCGAACGCACGACGCACGCCCCTGCTGTGTGGCTTGCTCCATCTTCTTGCCACGACTAACTTTCGCGTCCCTCCGGAACTCCGGAGCACAATTGATCTCTGCCCCTTGGTGTAACTGGCAACACGCCTGACTCTGGATCAGGAGAGTCCTGGTTCGAGCCCAGGAGGGGCAACTGACGGCGCGACGCGGAGCTCTCTGCGTCGCGCCGGTGCGTTTACTGACCTGGGTGAGCCGCAGCCGGGTCGGTACCCGGCCACCGAGCGAAGAAAAAGCCCGCGCTCTCGCGCGGGCTCTCGCTTCCTGAAAATGGCTAGTGCTTGCTTACCACCACCAGTGTTCCGTCCGACCACTGACCTACCGGAACGTTGAACTCGATCACTGGCGCTGGATCCCACGAAACGAAGAAGTTCGGGTCGTCCTGCAACACGCCGTTGCGCGGAAGTTCGAACATCACGTGGGCCAGGTTATGGCTTCCCTGATCGGTCAGGTACGCCTCCTTGGACATCATGTAGGCCATGGATCCCGACTCCGGGGGCCCCAGCTCTTTCTTGGCGACCGCGGCCCTGATCGCCTCAGTGATCTGGGCTTTTGAGGCGCCAGCCAGTGCCATGCCGGTCTGTTTCATGGCGTAAGGCCAGAGGGACCGCGCGGCGGCTGGATTGAAGCAAATGGGACTCCGATTTTTTGGATTCCAAAACTCCGGGTTGTTCAATGGCCCCGCGAACGCTCTGCCCACCGCACAGACGAAACCGTTCTTGCCGTGAACGGCGATCTCGAAGTTCTTCTGGCCCAATATCATGATTTCGGCATCGCGTGATATCGATGCCGGGGCCGCCGTGCGTGCCAGCGCTATTTCCGCATCACGGTCCATTCGGTATTGCGCGATCGGAGCCATGGTGGGATAGGGCGAGTTGGTGTCCTGCGCCGTTGCCTCCTGCGCCTGGATCATCCACGCAGCGGCGAACACGGCGGCCAACACGACGTGTCCCCGCCCGATCGCTTTGCCTGTGTTTCGGAGCATTGATCGTGTCCTGTTTGAGGTGAACTTCGCTCATGCGCTCCCTTCGCGGCGACGAACCCGCTTGGACATGGGTGCTCCCAGATGCGGAAAGGGTTGGAATGCCTTCGCGCTCGCACGCGGTCGCAGCGGGCCACTGACGTCGAATTCCAACCATTCACTCATTGAACGCTACTCATTGGCAACTTCAACGCCGATCGGTGTTCAATGCGTGCATGGATCATTTCGTCGTTCCTGATTCCAGCCGCGATCGCGGCCCAACAGGATTCGACGCCGACGGCTCCGGTGAACCTGTCGCGCGCGGATGAGATCCGGTACGCGAAGAGCGCCGCGCCGGCGGACATATCGAAGGACGCCAAAGTGTGGGTGCTGACGAACGGACACTTTGTCGTCGCGGAACCGGGGACGTCGAGTGTCGTCTGCGAGGTCGCACGGAATACCGCGACATCGTTCGAGCCGCAGTGCGGCGACGTCGAGGCGGACACCACGATCCTCGCCATCTTCCGATTCCGGACCGAGGAGCGTATCGCGGGCAAGACTCGGGAGGAGATCAAGGCGGAGGTCAATGACGGGATCGCCTCGGGCCGGTTCCATGTACCGCAGCGGCCCGCTCTGGTGTATATGGAATCGTCGTCGCAGGTGCTCACCGACTCGACCGGGAAGCGTCGGTCTCATTTCATGCCACACCTCATGATCTTCTATCCCTCAATGAAGAACAGCTCGATGGGGATCGCCGGGTCGAAGAGCGCGGACGTGCCGGGCGTCGTGCTGGAGGGGACGCCGCTGTCGGGGCTCGTCATTGTCATGCGCGATTGGGTGGACCCCATCAAGAGTCAGTGACGGACGACCTCGCACTCGTCGAGCGGTTCCTTCGCGGGCGCGGCGAGGATGCGTTTCGCGTGCTGTATCGCGCGCACACGCCGGCGCTGTACGCGCTGGCTCTGCGCCTCACGGGCGGCGATCGAGGCGAAGCGGAGGACCTCGTGCAGGAGAGCTGGGTCCGCGCACTGACGGCCTTGCGTACGTTTCGCGCGCAGTCGGCGCTGCGCTCGTGGTTGTGCGGCGTGCTGGTGAATGTGCGTCGCGGACGCATCCGCGCCGACTGGCGCGTGGTCGACGCGCCGGACGTCGAGCCGATGGCGGACACGACCGGCCCCGAAGACGCGATCGATCTCGAGCGCGCGATCGCTGCGCTCCCGGAGGGCGCGCGCGACGTGTACGTCCTTCACGATGTTCACGGGTACACGCATTGCGAGATCGCCGAGTTGATGGGCATCGTGGAGGGCACGTCGAAGAGTCAGCTCAATCGCGCGCGATCCCTGCTCCGGAGTTCGCTCCCATGACGAATCTTCCACGAGAAACACAGCCGGACCCGGCGCTGGAAGAGCGCGTCGTGTCGACGCTCGTCGCGGCGGGGCTCGTGCGCCGCCGGCGTGTGTGGCCGGTGTGGGTGGCGGCGGCCGCCGCGGTGATCGTCTTGGCCTTTGGCGTGACGCTGGTCCGTCCGGCGCGTACGCTCGCGCCCGGCCAAACGTACGTGGTGCTGCTCTATGAAGACTCGACGTACCGCCCTGCGCCCGCGGGGCATGGCGCGGAACGTGTGGCAGTGCTCGCGCACTGGGCCGACAGTCTCGATACGATGGGGAAGTTCGAACGCGCGGGCCGGCTCAGTGGGCCGGGGCCGCTCGGCGGGATGTTCATCATTCGGGCGGCGGACGATGCCGACGCGGCGCGGATCGCGGCGTCGTGTCCGTTCACGCAGTGGGGAGGGCACATCGAACTCAAACGCTTTGTGCGATGAAGGGCGTCCGCGGCACTCAGCTGCATCCGCCGCCGTCGCTGCCAATGGTGTAGTTCACGAGACGGTAGGTCGCGATCGCTCTGGCCTGTGTGCCTTGCAGGCCGAACAACGAACTGAGGGGCAAGAGCACCGTGACCGTTCCGGGAAGCGAAGAGTATGGCATTGAGAGCGCGCGAGCACCGCCCACGCAGAGCACGACCGAGTCCTTCGCGAACTTTCGCAGGCGGTAGGTGTTGGTGCCGACGACGTTCGTCGTGCCCGAGCCCGCAAGCTGGCTCCACACTCCCGTGGAATTGTCGATCACCGCGAACTCGGCGCGAGTGGCGGTGACCGCGACAACCGCCGTCTTTCCCCCGAGCGGCTCGGCGAATCCGAACAGCGCGGCGGGAACGATGATGTTTCCTTGATCGACGCTCGCCCTGACGTCCATGTAGGCGGACATGTTGCCCAGCGAATCGCGCCGCGAGAAATAAATGGAGTTGCGCGCATTCCGCGCGGTGAGCTGCAACCCCGCCGAAGACCACGACTCCGCTCCGACGCTCTGCAGGAAGCTGAATTTCCGCCAAAGCGGCTCCGCTCTCGTGTCGGGCACCGAGTCGGCGGTGCCGTCGTAGCTCACCTGCCACGTGCTCTCGTTCGGGGGAGGCCACATGGCGCTCACCTGGAGCGAGAAAGTGAAGGAATGCACCGTGTCGGGCGGGATGAACGACGCGGTCTTGAACGTCCAGCTCAGATCCGATGTCGTATCCGACCCGAGCGGGCTCTGTCTCGCGGTGGGCCGATTGTGGTACCAGAAATACGGCTGCGCGGGCGCGGTGAAATTCCGCGCTCCCATGGCGTTGGTGAGACTCACCTTGCACCCGCTGCACGGGACCGGCGATGTGACCGTGGGCAAGGTGGTGAAAAAGATGAACACGCCTCCTGTGTCGAAGGGGAGCGCGCCCGTGTAATTCGAGCCGATGGCGTACGACAGCAGATTCTCCATCGCCACGCTGAACGTCCATGTGCGACCGAGCGGCGTGGTCGTGAACCTGGTATTGGTGCCGAAGACATGCGCGGTGCTCGGGCCGCCGTAGATCGCGGGGCTGATGCCGCTTGGCGAGGTGAGGCCCGGCGACGCCGGAACGAACGTGGCCGTGAAGGAATCGCCCGACACCGTTCCGATCAGCGTGCCGAGGGGCCTGCTGGACGTCGGCGGCAATGGCGCGGCGGTCGAGCTCTCGTTGCACGCGGCCGTCGCGAGGATCAGCGCTACGATGGCCTGCGACTTCAGACGATTGGTCATGCTGACGTACGCTCGTTCGTGAGACTTGCGACCCGCGCGATGCACGAACTCCGAAATAAGCTACACCGGCCGGCTCGGCAAGGTCGAGATACCGATGCGCGAGCGGCCCGCCGGAGAGATCCCGGCGGGCCGCTCGTGCATCTTCTCCGGCACGCACCGCTACGAGGGACACGCCGTTTGCGCATTCCACGTGTTCAGCCCCGCGGCCTTCATCACGCCGGCCGGATCGCCGTACTGCTGCAGGTGCGTCAACCAGAAACGCACGTACGTGACCTTCGCGTTCGGCATGTAGAGGTCGGAGCACACGCGCTGCTTGGACAGCGAACCGTACGTGTTGTTCAAGGTGAAATCGGTCAGCTTCCCGAAAGCGAGCGCACCATTGCGGGTGATGTGACAAGAACGGCACGACGGCTTCACCACTCTCAGATACATGTCCGTTTGCGCCTGCGTGCCGCCGGTCCAGTCCGCCGGCACCGCGGCATTGTTCTGGGTAGCGGTCGCGGTATTCGGCGACGCCTGCGAGGGATCGTTGTACCATGCGTTGATCAGCGCGGTCATGGCCACCGACGGATTGCTGTGCTGCAGCATGCCGAGATTCAGTTGCTTGAACGCCGCCTCCTGGCTGTTGCGGCCGATCGTCTGATCGTACTGGAAATTGGAGAGATCGAACGGCAGGAATCGCGCGCCGACATTGGCGGAACCCGTGCCGGGATATTTGCGCAGGCCGTGGCAGATGATGCACAGGTTCGGCACGTACTTCTGTCCGTTGCCATCCAGGTCGGCGGAGAATTGACGCGTGCCATTGAACTTATAGACCGCGAACTTCATGAATGTCGCCGCACCGTTCGGCCCCGGCGTGTACTCCATCGCGACGGTCGCAATGAGATTGGTATTGCGGATCGCATTGTTGACGGTCGGATAGTTCGACACGTAGTACGCGATCCCGTTGGGCCCGAGCTTCATGTGCATGCTACGCCCGAACGCCAGGTCACCGGCGTTGAAGTAGTACGCCTTCGCATTGTCTTTACTGTCATTGTTCGCGGCGAATCCGTTGTTGGTCTTCCAGGTGGTGAAGTCGCCGGGGGCGCCGGTCGCGGCGTAGTACGCCTGCGCATCCTGGAGGGTGCTCAATCCGATGGTGATGAACGCCAACGGGATCTGTTCATTGTTCGCCGCCCACTCGGGCGTACCATGTACGCCAGACGGAAGCGGCGTACCGCCGAGCCCGGGCGGCACAGCGGCGAGAATGATCTGTCGATAGGCCGGGCTCGCCAGCTGCGCACCAGTGAATCCCGAATTCACCGAGACATTGGTGATCTCGTATTCGAGCTGATTCGCGAATCGCTTGTACGCCTGCGGCCACGCCTGGATCACGTACGTCGTGGATCCCGCGCCATTGTTCACGCTCGAGAGCACGGTGTAGCATCCATCGTCGCCACAGTTGGCGGTGCCGCTCGAAGGAAGAAGCCAGCCTTCCTCCGCGACCTCGAAGATCGTGCCCGTGGGGATCTTGAACTTGAGCACCTGCGTGTACATGAACGGCGCTCCAGCGGGCGCCGGCGTCGGCGCCGGATCGGATGGATCGGGGGCCACCGCGATCGGTGTCACCGCCGGAGGTGGCGGCGTGCCGCCGCCGCTGCCGGGCGGGCATGTTTGTGCGATCGCGGCGAACGCGATCACGAATACGAGTGCGAGCTTGGGAGCGCGCGATGGATGGGGATTCATACACGGCCTCCTGGGGTGAAGGACTGCGCGTGTCGGAGATCGGGACGATCTCTGCCCCATAGTTGGGCGTCGCCGGACGAACGGCGCAATACGACCTTATTGTCGCGCCAGCGTTCCGTTAGGAGAATTCGGTCAAGACGGCCGAATCTATTGCTCGTCGCTCGTCGTGGCCGTCGGGATCGGTTCCTGCGGCGAAGACCGCAGCATGACGTTCAGCAGGATCCCATAGAGCAACAAGCAACTGATGGCGCCGAGTACCGCGCCCGCGAGCGCAAGGTCGCCGACGTCAGGACGCGCCGCTAGTTGAGGGGCGACGGCGCCGCAGACGATAGCGAACGCCACCACCGCGCCGGTCGCGCGCAGCGACATCCAGAAACTCCGCCGCAGCGCGTGATCGTGGTCCAATTCCCAGCACAACGCCGAATAGTGCAGCAGCATGCTCGAGTTCGTCTCGCTGCTCAGGTTCGAGAGCAGCGATCCGTACGCGCGTGCCAGCTCGTGATAGCTCCGGCGCGTGAGCAGGTGGCTCAGATACAGCGGCGTCATTGATTGCTGCGGCACTTCGGTGAGACTCTCCGCCGCACGCTCGATGCTGCGCGCCGTCGCCTGCAACGCGAAGAGCACGATCGCGCCCAAGAGACCCATCGCACCCGCGAGAGTCTCGGCGATCGTGCTCATTGAGTTCAACAGCGTGACCTGCAGGTCGGCGTTCATGAACGCTGAACTTAGTGCACCGGCAAGCCGCGCGCGACGCAATGAGAATTCCCTAACTTGGGTGCGCGCGAGGCCGCTAGCGCACGCACTCCGTCGCGCGTATCGTCAGCGCCAACCACGGAGGTACGATGCGACGGTTCTTCCGGAGCGCGCTGGCGAGAACGGCGTTGGTGGTCCTGCTCGCTCCACAGATCACCGCATGCTACGTGATCCACCCCGAGCCACTGCAGCCGCAGATGAATGCCGCGCATGTCGTGGGTCTCGTGATGCACAACGGCGAACGGATCGAGTTCACGCATGACGGCATGACCGTCAATCACGACACGATCTACGCCGTCGGGACGAAAGGGCAGGTGATCGCCGCGACGGCCGACGTCGACTCGGTGCTGGTGAAGAACCTCTCGGTCGAGAAGACCACCATCACGGTGCTCGTCGTCGGCGCATTGCTGGCTCTCTTCTATGTGCTGTTCTCCCACTCGGCCGGCGTGAAATACAACTGATGACACTCGTGCGCACGCGTCTCTCCGCGATGATGTTCCTCCAGTATTTCATTTGGGGAGCATGGTTCGTCACGATGGGCACGTACCTCGGCACGACGCTCAAGTTCAGCGGCGCCGAGATCGGTCTCGCGTACGGCGCCACCGCGATCGCGGCGATGATCTCCCCCTTCTTCGTGGGCATGTTCGCCGACCGCTTCTTCGCGAGCGAGAAGCTCCTCGCAATCCTGCATCTCATTGGCGGCGTGCTGCTCTGGCTCGCGTCACGCGCGGGCACCTTCGCGACGTTCTACCCGCTCATCATCGCGTACGCGCTCTGCTACATGCCCACGCTCGCACTCTCGAATTCCATCTCCTTCGACCATATCGGCGACCCGCAGCGCGACTTCCCGTTCATTCGTGTGCTCGGGACGATCGGCTGGATCGTGGCGGGGCGCGCGATCGGCCATCTCGGCCTTGAGGCTACGGCCGTACCAATGCAGATCGCGGCCGGCGCATTGATGTTGCTCGGCGTCTTCTCGCTCGCGCTGCCGCACACGCCGCCCCACGCCGCGGGCAAGAAGATCTCCACCCGCGACGTGCTTGGGCTCGACGCGCTCTCGCTCATGAAGGACCGCTCCTTCGCGACGTTCGCGATCGGCTCGCTGCTGTTATGCATTCCGCTGCAATTCTATTACGCCTTCACGAATCTATACCTGAACGAGATCCATCTCGCCGAGCCCGCGTCGGCGATGACGTGGGGCCAGGGCTCTGAGTTCGTATTCATGCTGCTCTTGCCCTGGTTCTTGATGCGCGTGGGCGTGAAGCGAATTCTGCTGCTCGGCATGGCGGCCTGGGCGCTGCGCTACTTTTTCTTCGCGCAGGGGAACGCGGGCTCGCTCATGTGGATGCTGTACGCCGGCATCCTATTGCACGGCGTGTGCTACGATTTCTTCTTCGTGACGGGACAGATATACGTTGACCAGCGCGCCGGCGTCGCCGTGCGCGCCGCCGCGCAGGGATTCCTCGCCTTCATCACGCAGGGCGTGGGCCTCTTCATCGGCGCCCTGGCATCGGGCGCAGTGGTGGACGCATACCGCACGGCCGACGGACACGATTGGCACGCGATATGGATGGTGCCGTCGCTCGGGGCGTTCGCGATCCTGCTCGTATTCGCGTTCTTGTTCAGACCACAAACCGCCGGGAACCGGTTACCGGGAACCGGTGAAGCATGACAACACATGGTATACGGCGTCGCTCGGCTGGTTCACGATGCGTTGTCATGCCATACCGGTTCCCGGTAATCGGTTCCCGGTAGTTCGCAGTTCAGGGCTTCCACGTTCCTCGCGCAACCGCCGGCACGAACGCTTCCAGTCCCTTCGGCGGAAAGCTCACGGTCTTCCCCTGTCTCCGCGCTCATGTACCCCGCCATGAGCATGCGCACCACATCCAGTCCATCGTCGAACGTGAGTCGCGGCGCCTCCTTTCCGAGGAACGCGCGAACGAAGTGCCGGTCCTCCGCCTCGTAGCCGTACGCCACCGCCTCGTTCGCCACGACGGGCATGAGTCCGATCTCGGCGTTCTGCTTCTCCACAAGATCCTCGCCACTCTTCCCGCGCACCTCGCGGCTGAAGAAGAGCTTCAGTCCGCTGTCGAGCGAATTCCAGTTCATGGAGTATTCGGGGCCGAGCAGCTCCGCCGACAACCGCAGCCCCGGGCCCACGAAGCTCCATGACGTCGTCGCCTCGCCGATCACGGTGTGACCATCGGCCGTCTCGAACTCGATCATCATGCTCGCGAAATCCTCGGCCGGCGTCTTCGTGTAGTCCACGTCCTTGCCCATCGCCGCGCGCAGCCGCTTCGCATATTCCGGCCGCGTCCACTTGAGGCTCGCGATGTGCGCGGTGATCCTCGCCGGCTTGACGCTCGAGAGCGGCGCGCCCGGCGCGGTGAGCAAGTGCCGCACCATGAGCGCCGAGTGGCACATCATGTCGTTGAGCACGCCGCCGCCCTGCAGTTCGCCGCGCCAGAACCACGGCATGTGCGGCCCGCTGTGCTCCTCGGCGGCGCGCGCGAGATACGGACGGCCCGTCGTCGCGGCGCCGCGTTTCCACAGCAGTGCGTGGCCCGTCTCCACCTGCGGCGCGAAGACCTGGTTCTCGAGGTAGCCGGTGGCGAGTCCCGCCTTCGCTGCGAGATCGCGCACGCGCTGCGCTTCCTTCACGTTGCGGGCGAGCGGCTTCTCGCAGGCGATGCCCTTCAGCTCTCCGCGCCCTCGCGCGAGCGCGTCCACGATCTCCTCCACGTTCTCGATGCGCGCCTGGTTCGGACCGGTGATCCAGATCGCGTCGATCGAGGGATCGGCCACCATCGCGGCGATCGATTGGAACGCCTTCGCATCGCCCACATCCAACTCGCGCGCGTATGCGGCCGCCGATTCCGCGTTCTTCGCGTTGGGACTCCACACGCCGCGCACATCGCCCTCGCGCACGCCGCGCCATCCCAGCATGTGGAAGCGCGCATTGAATCCGCTCCCGATGAATCCAACGCCAAGCCGCTTCATTTGCGCGTAGGCCTCGCGTCCATCATCGCGTCGTTCACTCCGAGCTTCTCGAGCGCGGCGGGCGGGCATCCGTTCCATTGAGCGACGGCAACGTTGCCGAGGTACTGCACGTCTTTCCAACCCATCTCGGTGGAGAAGAATCCGCTCGCGGTCATGTCACGGAAGCGCGAGAAGAATGCGGCGCCCTGGCGGTACTCGGGCTTCGCCTTCTTGGGCCACGCGATGTCGTCGAGCAGCTGGCGCCGCTGCGCGTCGCTGCACGCGGTGAACGTCTTCCCGAAGCGGTCCTCGCACGCGAGATCGAGCCAGGCGAGTCCGCCGCGCATTGCGGTGCGTGTCTCATCCTTGGTGTTCGAATCCGCCAGGATCCAATCCATGAACTCAGGGACTTTCGCATCGGTGGCGCTGCCCGAACGCTCGTCGCGCGGGATCACATAGTCCACGAGTACCACCACTGTCGCCCACTCGTTGCGCGAGAAGAATCTCGGCGAGTACGGCGCCGCACCCGGCTCCTCGAGCGCTCTGAGATGCTCCGCGGCGCGCGCCGTTTGCGCCGAGCTCCATTCGATCGCGCCGATCGCCGGCGCGGCCGCGAGCCATTTCACCATCGTGCGGCGCGAGATGCGGCTCATAGCGCACCCGCCGAACGCTGCTGCGCGATGTACTCGCTCGTGCGCATCGAGAGCGCGAGGATCGTCCACGTGGGGTTCTTGTCCGCCTGCGACACGAACGGCCCGCCGTCGGCGACGAAGAGGTTCTTGCAATCGTGCGCCTGGCAGTTCGAATTGAGCGCGCTCTTGGCCGGATCGCTGCCCATGATGACGCAGCCGAGTTCGTGGATGATCTGCCCGCCGTGCGCGATGCCGTAGCCTTGTTCTCTCGTGGGCATCGCATCGAATACCGTGCCGCCCATCTCGGCGATGAGCGCGCGGAAGGTCTCCTGCATGTGCTTCACCTGGTTCAGCTCGTGATCGCTCCATTTCCAGTGGAAGCGGAGCACCGGAATGCCGTACTTGTCCACGACGTCGGGATCGAGTTCGCAGTAGCAGTCGGCGTTGGGGATCATCTCGCCGCGGCCGGAGAATCCGACGGACGCGCCGTAGTAGCGGCGATAGTCATCCTTCAGCTGCTTGCCGTAGCCGCCGCCGGGCGGATAGCTCTGGATGCCGCCCATGAATCCGTAGCCCGGCGAGTCGAGCCCGCCGCCCATCTCGATGTGGTAGCCGCGCGGGAAATCGAGCTTCGCGTTGTCGAGCCACCAGGGCGAATAGATGTGCGCGCCGCCGACGCCATCTTCGTTGTGCGGCACGTGGTCCATCATCTTCGGGATGAACCCGCTCACGCCGGCGCCGGTGGTGTCGGTGAGATACTTGCCCACCACGCCGCTCGAATTCGCGAGCCCCTGCGGGAAGAGCGATCGAGCGCGAGTTGAGCAGGATGCGCGCCGACTCGCACGCGCTCGCCGCGAGCACGATCACCCGCGCGCGCGCGTGACGCTCCGTGCCCGTGGTCTTGTCGATGTACGTCACGCCTTCGGCGAGGCCATCCTTCCCTACGGTGACTTCGCGCGCCATCGCGTTGGTCACGAGCGTGAGCTTGCCCGTCTTGAGCGCCGGCGCGATGAGCACATCGGGGCTCGAGAAGTTCGACGCGGTGC
This sequence comes from uncultured Gemmatimonadaceae bacterium, assembly GCA_963716745.1. Classification (GTDB taxonomy): domain Bacteria; phylum Gemmatimonadota; class Gemmatimonadetes; order Gemmatimonadales; family Gemmatimonadaceae; genus DATKOH01. The sequence continues at coordinate 1,591,078 of OY970320.1, read as the reverse complement.
CGCAGCCGCGTCCGCATTGGCCGCAGTAGTGGCACGCCGCGCGGCCGTGGATGGACTTCGTGAGGATCGAAAGCCGCGACGGGATGCACGTGACGCTCAGAGTCGTCGCACGCCTGCTTGATCATCAGCTCGTAGCAGCGCGGCTTGGGCGGCGGCAGGAATTTCCCGTCGGGATGGTTCGGCAGTCCCTCGACGCTGCCGAAGACGCCGATGAGCTCATCGACTTTGTCGTAGTACGGCGCGAGATCGTCGTAGCCGATCGGCCAATCGTCGCCGAGTCCATCGCGGCTCTTGCCGCGAAAATCGTCGGGCCCGAAGCGAAGCGAGATCCGCCCCCAGTGGCTCGTGCGCCCGCCGAGCATCCGGGCGCGCCACCAGTCGAAGGTGGTGCCGGGCGCGCGCGTGTAGGGCTCGCCCGCGATCTCCCATCCGCCGATGCAGCCGTCGAACTCGCCGAACGGTTTCGTCTTCGTACTGCCGCCGCGCCGCGGCGAGGAATATTCCGGCACGAGCATCTTCGAATCTTTGGTCGCGTACCACGCGGGGCCAGCTTCGAGCAGCAGCACACGCGCGCCGGCCTTCGTGAGCGTGTACGCCGCCATCCCGCCGCCGGCGCCCGAGCCGACGATGCACACGTCATACATGTCATCAGCCTTCATCGCGGCGCTCAGTTCGCGTCGGGCAGCTGGCGCACCCAGATGTTCCGGTAGCGCACCGGGAAGCTGTGATCCTGAAGGAGGATCGGCAGCTTGTCGGGCATTGGCGCGTACGGCGGACGCCGCTTGTAGGCGGTGGGCCCGGTGAGCACGGCGTCGCTCTGCACCACCACGCCATTCTGGATCACCGTGACGCGCGCGGCGCACTGCAGCGTGCCATCCTGATTGAATCGCGGACGGTGGAAGATGATGTCGTACGTCTGCCACTCGCCGGGCTTGCGGCTCGCGTTCACGAGGGGCGGATACTGGCCGAACACGGAGCCCGCGGCGCCGTCGGCGTAGGTCGGGTTGTCGTACGAGTCGAGCACCTGCACCTCGAACGCGGCCATGAGATAGACGCCGCTATTGCCGCGCTCCTGCCCCTCGCCGCTCACGGGCAATGGCGTACGCCACTCGACGTGGAGCTGCACATCGCCGAAGCTCTGCTTGGTCTGGATGTCGCCCGTGTGCGCGACCACTTCCATGTAGCCGTCTCTCACCTTCCACTTCGCGGGCTTGCCCGCGCTGTCGCCGCTCGCCCATTGCGAGAGGTCTTTCCCATCGAAGAGCACGATCGCATCGCTCGGCGGCGCGACCGGCGCGCCGCCCGGTGCGGGTTTCACGACCGGCGGCTGCGGGCGGTCCATGGAATGCTGCTCATACGCCGTGACGATGGGCGAGGGCAGGGTCGGGCACTGCGACTGGAGCTTCGTCGAGGCCGTGAGCATAGTAGCGACGACTACGAATACGACTCGCATTGGGAGATCCGGATTGGAGATGGAAGGCAATTATGCAGCGGCGACTTCTCCACGGGAAGCATCCTACGAACGCGTGTAGGCCTTAGTAGCGCTGAAACGGCGCGTCTGGCAACGGAGCGTATGGTACCACCCGGCGTGAATTGGCACGACGAGAACAGTGCGTCGTGGCTACGGACGCCCTGTGGTACCATACGCTCCGTTGCCAAACGCGCCCCTTCAGCGGTACCAAGGCCCACACGCGCCTTTCAGGGTGGGCATGCCGCCTCTATCTTCACGCTGGACACTGCTCTACCGAGGACTCCGCGTTGACATCGCCGCTCCAGGATCAACTCCAACGCACGCTGGGCGACGGCTACCGCATCGAACGTGAGCTCGGCGGCGGCGGGATGTCGCGCGTGTTCGTCGCCATGGAAACGGCGCTCGGCCGCCGCGTCGTCATCAAGGTGCTGCACCCCGATCTCTCGGCGGCGGTGAGCGCCGAACGGTTCCGCCGCGAGGTGCTCCTCGCCGCCGGCCTGCAGCACGCGCACATCGTGCCGGTGCTCACCGCCGGCACGACCGGCGACCTGCCGTACTTCACGATGCCCTACGTGGACGGCGAGTCATTGCGCGCGCGTCTCGAACGCACCGGTCCGCTGTCCGTGCGCGAGACGATCGCGATCCTGCACGACGTCGCGCAAGCGCTCGCTAATGCACATGAACGCGGCGTGATCCACCGCGACATCAAGCCCGACAACATCCTGCTCAGCGGCGGCGTCGCGGTGGTCACCGACTTCGGCGTCGCCAAGGCGATCAGCGCCGCCGGCGTGTCGAGCACGCTCACGAGCGCGGGGTTCGCGCTCGGCACGCCCGCTTACATGGCGCCGGAGCAGGGCACGGGCGACCCCGCGAGCGATCAGCGCGCCGACATCTACGCGCTGGGCGCCGTGGGCTACGAGATGCTCACAGGGCACACACTCTTCCCCGGCCGTTCGTCGCAGGCCACGCTCATGGCGCACGCGGTGGAAGCGCCGAAGCCGGTGCAAGAACTGCGTCCCGATACGCCGCGCGCGCTCGCGGCGCTCATCATGCAGTGCCTCGAGAAGGATCCGTCCAAGCGGCCCACATCGGCCGCAGCGCTGCTGCAGTCGATCGACTCCGTGATCAGCGGTGGCACCATGGTGAACCCCGCCATGCCGCGCCGCCGCCGCGTGATCGCGGGCGGACTCGTCGCGGCCGCCGCCGTCGTGGCCGTCACCGGCTTCTTCGCGGCCAGAACGCGTAGTTCAGCGCCGGTCACCGAGCGCTCGATCGCGGTGTTGCCCTTCATGACGCTCGGCGGGCAGGCTGAAGACCAGTATTTCGGCGACGGCATGGCCGAGGAGCTGATCACGGCGCTGAACAAGGTGCCCGGCTTGCGCGTCGCGGCGCGCAGTTCGGCATTCGCGTTCAAGGGGAAGAGCGACGATGCGCGCATCATCGGCAAGCAGTTGAACGTCGGCACCGTGCTCGGGGGCACCGTGCAGCGCGAGGGCAAGCACATTCGCGTCACCGCCCGGCTCGAGGACGTGAACGGCTACCTCATCTGGTCGGAGCGCTACGACCGCAGTGAGACGGACGTGTTCGCCATGCAGGACGAGCTCACACGCGCGATCGTGAGCGCGCTCCAGCTGCGGCTCTCGGCCAGCGGCGGAGCGGCGATCGCGAAGCGCGGCACGGCGAACGTGGATGCCTACAACCTGTATCTCCACGGCCGCTATTTCTACGAGAAGCGCAGCGAGGAGGGGCTCGTGAAGGCCGTCGAGAATTTCTCGCACGCGATCGAGCTCGATCCGAACTACGCGGCCGCGTACGCGGGCCTCGCGGACTCGTACAGCCTGCTGTCCACCTTCGGATTCCGGGCGCCGCGCGACATGTTCCCCAAGGCGAAGGTGGCCGCTCTCCGCGCGCTCGCGCTCGACAGCATGCTCGCGGAGGCGCACACGTCGCTGGGATTCATCCAGCTCTTCTACGACTTCGACTATGCGAGCGGATACCGCGAGCTGACGCGCGCCATCGAACTCGATCCGACGTACGCGCCGGCGCGCCTCTTTCGCTCGTGGTACTTTGTGGCCGCCGGCCAACTCGATTCCGCCGTCGCTGACGTGCAGCGCGCCAAGGCCGATGACCCGCTCTCGCTCATCATCAACACGCGCCTGGGCACAATGCTCTTCTGGACGCGCAACTACGATTCGTCCGCGGTGCAATTGCATCACACGCTGGAACTGGATTCAACCTACGCCCTCGCGCACAGCCAGCTCTCGCGCGCATATCTCATGCTCCATCGATGCCCGGACGCGATCCGCGAGGCGCAGAAGTACAGCGCGGTGGTGGGCAACTACGAGAGTGCGAACCTCGGCTATTCGGCAGCCGTGTGCGGCGACACCGCGCTGGCGCGGCGCGAGCTGCAGATGCGCCTCGATGAGCTCAAGACACGCTATGTCTCCCCGGACGTGATCGCCCGGATCTACGCCGGCCTGGGCGACAAGGCACAAGCCCTGGATTGGCTCGAGAAAGCCTATGATCAGCGCACGTGGTCGCTCTTCCTGCTCAAGGCCGAGCCGATGTATGACAACCTTCGCGGCGAACCGAGGTTCCAAGCTCTAGTGACGAAGATGGGGCTCAAGTGAGCCGCGACACTCCGCGGCGCACCGCGTCGTAGTGTCATGGAGCAGGCAATGACTTCCCGGGTATACCGGTGCAACGAGGTCGCGCGTGAGTCCTGAGCTTCGCGAGCAACTGCAACGAACGATCGGCGCAGGCTACGTCATTGAGCGCGAGCTCGGTGGCGGCGGCATGTCGCGGGTGTTCGTCGCGCGCGAAGTGGCGCTCGACCGGCTGGTGGTGGTGAAGGTCCTGCCGCCCGAGCTCTCCGCCGCCGTGAGCGTGGAGCGATTCCGCCGCGAGATCCAGCTCTCCGCCGGCCTGCAGCATCCGCACATCGTGCCCGTGCTCACCACCGGCGTCTCGGACGGCCTGCCGTATTTCACCATGCCGTACGTGGACGGCGAGTCGCTGCGCGCGCGCCTGGCGCGCGAGCACGAGCTGCCGGTGAACGACACGGTGAGCATCCTGCGCGATGTCGCGAAGGCGCTCGCGTACGCGCACGCGCGCGGCATCGTGCATCGCGACATCAAGCCCGACAACGTGCTGCTCTCCGGCGGCTCCGCCGTGGTCACGGACTTCGGGGTCGCGAAGGCGCTCTCCGAATCCACCGCCTCGGCCGGCGCGTCGCTCACGTCGCTCGGCATGGCGATGGGCACGCCCGCGTACATGGCGCCGGAGCAGGCGGCCGCCGACCCCACCACCGACAGCCGGGCCGACATCTACGCGCTCGGCGCGATGGCCTACGAGATGCTCACCGGCCGCCCGCTCTTCCCGGGGCGCTCGCCGCAGCAGGTGCTGGCCGCGCACACGATGCAAACCCCGGATCCGATCCAGGGGATCCGTCCCGCGATCCCCAATGGCCTCGCCGCGCTCATCACGTCCTGCCTGGAGAAGCATCCGGCCGACCGGCCGCAAACGGCCGAGGCGCTGCTGCACTCGCTCGACGCACTCGCGACGCCGAGCAGCGGCAGCGCGCCCGCGCTCAGCACCGCCACGCGCGCCTTCCTCGCGCCCACCGACGGCCGGATCCGCTTGGGCCGCGCGCTCGTGCTCTATGTCGCTGCGAGCGTCATCATCGTCGCGTTGGCGGCGCTGCTCGTGCAAACGCTCGGCGTGCCCGACTGGGTGCTCCCGGGCGCCGCGATCATCATGGCGCTCGGGCTGCCGATGGTGCTCGTCACCGGATACGTGCAGCATCGCGCCGCGGCCGGCAAGGCGAGCACCACCCGAGGCGTGGCGCGCAAGATGTTCACGTGGCGCCGCACCGCGCTCGGCGGAATTGCCGCGCTCGGGGTGTTCGGCGTGCTCACCATCGGCTGGCTCATCATGCGCGCGCTTGGCATCGGGCCGGCGGGCTCGCTCGTCGCGGCCGGCGTGCTGCGCGACCGCGAGTCGATCCTCGTCGCGGACTTCCGCAGCCCGGCCTCCGATTCGCTGCTTGGCGCCGTGGTGACGTCCGCGATCCGCACCGATCTCAGCCAATCGCAGGCGGTGTCGGTGGTGCAGCCCACGCGCGTGGCGGCCGCGTTGCAACGCATGCAGCGGCCCGCGGGTTCGCGGCTCGATCTCACGCTGGCCCGCGAAGTCGCTGTGCGGGAGGGGATCAAGGCCGTGCTCGACGGCGACATCAACGCCGTGGGCCCGTCGTACATCCTCCAGGTGCGACTCGTCTCGGCCGACTCCGGCGTGGAGCTCGCCGCCTTTCGCGAGACAGCCAACGACGCGGCCGGCGTGATCCCCGCGGTGGACCGCCTCTCGCGGAAACTGCGCGGGCGCATTGGCGAGTCGCTCAAGACCGTGCGCTCGTCGGTGCCGCTCGAGCAGGTCACCACCGGGTCGCTCGAGGCGCTCCGGAAATACGCGCAGGCGGAGCGCGCCTTCAATTCCGACGGCGACGGCCAGCGCGCGACCGCGCTGTTGCAAGAAGCGATCGCGCTCGACACCTCGTTCGCGATGGCGTATCGGAAGCTGGGTGTGGTGCTCGGCAACATTGGCGCGCCGCCGGACCAACGCGTCGCGGCGCTGACCAAAGCATACGAGCACCGCGACCGCCTCACCGAGGCGGAGCGCTACCTCACCGAGGGCACGTACTGGATGTCCATTCCGGCGCGCGATCCGGTGAAGTCACTCGCCGCGTACAACGCGCTCATCGACATCCAGCCCGAGAACACCAGCGGGCTGAACAATGCCTCGCTCATCTACATGGAGCAGGGCAACTATGCGAAGGCGGCGGAGCTGCTCCGGCGCGCGATCGACGCGGATTCGATGGTCTCCGTCGCGTACTCGAACCTCGCCGAATCGCAGTTCGAGCTCGGCCGCAGCACGGACGCGAAGGCCACCCTCGTGGCCATGGCCAGCCGATTCCCCAACAATCCGGATGTCGCCGGCAACCGGCTCAAGCTGGAATTGGCCGAGGGCAACTACGATTCGGCTGGCGCGACGATCAAGGCCATTCGCGCGAACATGCGCGATAACCTCGACGTGCAATCGAGCGCCGAGAACGTGCTGGAGGTCGTGAGTCGTGCGAAGGGGCAACTCGCCGACGCGGGCACGCACGCGGCGGCGGAAGCGGGATACGATGCCAAGCGCGGATTCGCGGCGTCGGCGCTCGGTTATGAGATGCAGCTCGCATTCTACGATTCGTGGTACCGCGAGCAGCCCGTGAGGGCGGTGAAGCGCCTTGACGCCGCGCTCGGGAAACATCCGCTTTCGTCGATCCCCAAGCTCGAGCGTCCGTACGAGACGCTGTCGCTCATCTACGCGATCTCGGGGCGCCCCGATCGCGCGCGCGCGATGCTTGCCGAGCAGGAGCGCGAGATGCCCGCGGCCGTGATCGCCGCGCAGCAGTACCAGCGGCACAACGCGCTCGCCGAGATCGCGCTCGCCGAAGGGAAACCTGATGTGGCGATCACGGAGTTCCGGCAGAGCGATCCCGGCGGCTGCGCGATGTGCCCGCTGCCCGGCGTCGGGCGGGCGTTCGACCAAGCCGGCCGTGCCGACTCGGCGATCGCGACATTCGAGAAGTTCCTCGACACCCCGAGCATGGCGCACGCGGCGCTCGACCCGATCTTCCGCGCCGGTATCTACAAGCGCCTCGGCGATCTGTACGCGGCGCGCGGCGATACGGCACTCGCCGTCTCGAATTATTCGCGCTTCATGGCGGCCTGGAAGGACGCCGACCCCGACTTGCAAGTGAGAGTCGAGGAAGCGCGGCGCCGCATGAAAGCGCTCGCGCGCGCAGAGGGCAGCTAAGAGCGCTCGGAGCGGCTGCTGCACGCACCCCAAAGTCCACTTGTGCGATGCGCCATGGCGCCGTACCATTGTTTTGCCGGGCGGCGCAGCCGGTGCGTCGCTCTCCTGTCGCATGCTCACTACAACCGGAGGACCGTCATGCGTACTCAGAAACTCGTTGCCCTCTCCGCGATGGCGCTCGCCTTCGCCGCGTGCAGCAGCGGCGGTTCGTCCACGACGAATGCGCCCGCGCCCGCTCCGGCGGCGGCGCCCGCTGCCGGTGCGAGTGCCGGCGCCGTCGCATCGAGCGGCGGCGACACCGTGGTGTCCACCGAGATCCTGGTGAACGTGATCAACAGCCGGATCCCGCCCGCCGTGGTCACCGTGTGGGTTATCGGCCCGTCCGTCGGCCGTATCCTCCTCGGCGATGTTCCGATCAACGCCACCAAGGCGTTCACGTTCAAGGCCGGGAATCTGAACGGCAGCTACCGGCTCGTCGCGCAGGGGAACGGCGGCGCGGAAATACCGTCGCAGCCGTTCAACCTCACGCCCACGCTGCGCTTCGTGCAGTGGTCGCTCGACGTGAACTCCATCGTCCAGTACCAGACGCCGAAGTAGTTTGACGGCGGTCGTTCGCGCAGCAGCCTCGCTCGCCGCACTCGCCCTCGTTGGGGCGGGTGCGGGAGCGCAGGCCGGCGCGCCGCCGGCTGCACCGGCGCCCGTTATTCTGATTCAGTCCGACTTCGGTCTGCAGGACGGAGCGGTCGCCGCGCTCAAGGGCGTTGCGTATACCGTGAGCCCGGCGCTGCGCGTGGAGGATCTCACGCAGCTCATCCCGCCCTTCGACATCCTCGACGCCTCGTACCGGCTGCGACAGGTCGCACCGTTCTGGCCGGCCGGCACCGTGTTCGTGTCGATCGTCGATCCGGGCGTCGGTACGAAGCGCCTCTCCGTCGTGATGCGTACGAAGACCGGGCAGTACTTCGTCACGCCGGACAACGGGACGCTCACCTTCGTCGCGGAATTGCTCGGCGTGGACGAAGTGCGCGAGATCGACGAGACCGTGAACCGGCGCCCCGGATCCGAGTGGAGCGCCACCTTCCATGGCCGCGACGTGTACATGTACACCGCGGCGCGGCTCGCGTCGGGCGTGATCACGTTCGCGCAGGTGGGCCCGAGCCGCGGCACGCAGTACGTGGCGCTCCCCGTGCCGCCGCCGCAGATCGCCGCCCATTCCGTGACCGGCACGATCATCGCGCTCGATCAGCCGTACGGGAATCTCTGGACCAACATCGACACGACGGCGGTGCACGCGCTTGGCTTGAAGACGGGCGACCGCGTGCGCGTGCGCATCATGAAGGGCTCGACGGCGGTCTGGTCCGACATCGTGCCGATCGCGCGCACCTTCGGCGACGTCCCCGTCTCGAAGCCGCTGCTCTACGTGAACAGTCTCGATCGCATGGCGTTGGCGCTGAACGAGGGGAACTTCGCGAAGCGCTACTCGATCGGCGCGGGCACGGAGTGGAGCCTCGAGATCAGCAAGCAATAACTACGCGGGAAGCGGGACGCGGGACTCGCCGCGGTGACGCGAGAACTGCGCGATGGTGCCCATCGCGCCGTTCTCGCTTCCCGCGGCGATTCCCGCTTCCCGCTTCCCGCGTACTTCACCGGTGTCCAATCGTATCTCACCCACCGTCCGTTTTATGGACACTTTCTGTGGCAGCAGAAAAGCCAAGTCCTTGCCCGGAAGTAACTTGACGGACGGCATGCAAGTCGCATAAGTACAAGGTGCGGGTGGCACATGCCGCTCGAGCGTTGCGTCGCGTTCCGGAGGTCATATGATGCACTCCGTCCTGTTCACCCTGCTCACCGCGGTCACGCTCCCGAACAGCGCCGCGCCGGCCGCACCCGTGGCCAGCGCCGATCGTCACATGCGCTCCGGGGATCCCGTCATCAAGGTCTGGACCGACTGGGATCAGTACTCGCGCGGCGACAACGCCGACGTCCATGTGCGGACGCGCGAAGACGGGTACCTCATCGTGATGCAAGCCGATGTGGATGGACGCGTGCGCGTGATCTTCCCGCTCGATCCGGGCGACGACGACTTCGTGCGCGGCGGCAAGGACTTCAAACTCGCCGGCCGGAACGGCAAGGGCACGTTCTACGTGGACGGCCCCGGCGGGCAGGGCATGGTCTACGCCGCGATCTCGAGCGTCCCCTTCCGCTTCAATGATTTCGCGCAGAACGATCATTGGGACTACGGCGCGCTCTACGACAAGAGTCTCGACAGCGATTTCGAGAATGGCTTCACCGTGCTCGTGAACAAGATGAGCACGGGCCATTTCGATTACGATATCTATCGCTATGAAGTGATCGCGCATGACTCGTACGCGTCGGCGTCGACCGCATACGCGGGACCGACGACGGTGTACGGCGGCTCGCCGTGCTGGGGGATCTATAGCCCGTTCTGCTACGGCGGTCCGTTGCTTTATGGCTATGGCCCATACGGCTATGGCTATCCCGGCGCGTACTTCGGCTACGGCTACGGCGGTTGGTCGTTCGGCTTCAGCTTTGGATTCGGCTGCTGCGGCTACGGCGGCTATCCGGGATACGGCTACGGCTATCCCTACTACGGCTACGGCTATCCGTACTATGGCTACGGTTACCACCCGGGCTATGGCTATCCGTACTATGGATATCCTGGCAACGGCTACGGTCCGCACTATGGCTTCAAGCCGGGCAATCCGATGGGCACGGGCGGCACAGGCATCGGCTATCGGCCGCCACTCACTACTACGCCTGGATCGAGCGGCTTCGGCCACACGGGCACGACCATGGGTACGCCCTACCGTCCGCAGACCACCGGCACGCCCGCTGGATTCCTCGGGCCCGCCGTCGGCACGCATGGTGGGCAGGTGACTGCCACGCACGCGGGCTTCACGCTCGGCGGCCGCGGCCCCGCGCTGCACACGCCGACGTCGGAACCGCGCCACATGGACGCGCCGTACCTCGGACGTCGCAATACCTCCGGCAACGGGCAGAATGGTTCGCCGCAGTCGGCGCAGCGTCCGCAGCGCTATCAGGGTCCGCCTCGCTATGAGCCGGGCCGCAATGCCCCGGCGCCGCGTGGCGGTGGCGGGCCGATGACCGCGCAACGCGGCGGTCCATCGGGTCCGGCGTCCGCACCGCGAGGCGGCGGCGCACCGGCACCGCACTACGGCGGCCCCTCGGCGCCTCACGGCGGTGGTGGAGCTCCGGCCGCGCATCCGAGCGGTGGCGGCGGAGGCGGCGGCATGGGACATCGCGTTCCCTAACGGCCGTTGGGCGCATTCGCTGGATTTCGTCCGGCTGCGCTGAAGTATCTCCGCTCGCTCAAGCGCCACAATGAGCGAGCGTGGTTCGAGGCCCATCGCGCCACATGGGAGCAGGAAGTGCTCGGCCCCATGCGCGAGTTCGTGGAGGAGATGGACGATCGACTGGCGCGCTTCGCCCCCGAGATCTGCGGCGATGCGCGCCGGTCGATCTTTCGCATCTATCGCGACGTGCGCTTCTCCTCCGACAAGCGTCCGTACAAGACGCACGCCGCCTGCTGGTTCTTCCATCGCGATTCCGACGCGAAGGTCGGACACGATGGCGGCGGTGCCGGTTTCTATTTCCATCTCGAACCCGGCGGCGGCGAGATCGGCGGAGGTCTCTGGCGGCCGGGCCGCGACGTGCTGACGAAACTGCGCGACGCGATCGTGGCCGACCCGAAAGGGTTCGCGCGCGTGGCCGACTCGACATCGATGCGCCGGCGCTATGGCGGGATCTCCACCGACTACATGCTCACCCGTTTGCCGCGCGGGTTCGCCGAGCCGCACCCCGCCGCGCGATGGCTGCGGTACCAGTCGTTCACCGCCGGGCGATCCATGACGGATTCCGAGGCGATCCGCCCCGATCTCGCGACGCGCGTGGCGCGCGAATACGCCGCCATCCTCCCGCTCGTGCGGTGGCTCAACTCGGCCGTTGGGTTGCCTCCCGCCGCGCGTCGATGATCGCCGCCGGATCGTTGCTGATGATCCCCGTCACGCCCGCGTCCCAGAGACGCCGCGCATCCTCGGCACGGTCCACGGTCCACACATGCACGGGGATCGCGCGCGTGAGCGCATCGCGCGCGAGCGCGCGCACCGGCAGCGGGATCCCGCGCCACGACGGCGGGATCGAGAGCGCCTCGTAGCGGCGCGCTCCGGCCGGCAGGCCGAACAAGACATGTGCGATCTCACGCTGCACATCCGACTGCGAGCCGGACGCATGCCACGGCGGTTCGCGGAACAGCGCGAGGGCGGCGTGATCGAACGAGCCGATCACGCACCGGTCCTCCGCGCGGTGCGCCGCGAGTACGCGACGGAGCTCCGCGCTCGCGGCGGCCGTCTTCAGTTCGATCAACAGCGGCATCGCCGGGAACCGCGCGAGCACTTCCTCGATCGCCGGAACGCGAACGCCGCCGCCGCGATGCGGGAAGCTGCGGCCGTCGCGCGAGAACCGCGCGCCGGCATCGGCGTTCTGGATCTCGGCGAGCGTAAGCGATCCCACCGCTCCCGAGCGGTCCGTGGTACGTCCGAGGTCGGCATCGTGGATCACCACGACGCGCCCGTCGGCCGAGAGGTGGACGTCGAACTCGAGCGCGTCGACGCCCGCCGATGCCGCGAGCTCGAACGACATCATCGTGTTCTCCGGCGCACGCGCCGCCGCGCCGCGGTGGCCGATCACGAGCGGGGCGCCGGGTGAAAGCAGCACCGGCGTCACCGCATCACGGCGTTGCGGAGGGAGGCTTCGGGATCGGCGCGGCCGCGGCCGGCGACTTGATGACCGTCGCGCTCAATAACTCTCCGCCATCATCATGGTAGAACGCGATGTGGCGGCCGCCGGTCAAGTACCGCGCGTCACCCATGCCGGCGGCGTTCGTGCTCGCCGTCGTGAGCACGGGAAGACGAACCGTCCAGCGGCGTACGACCCAGAGGCCGCCCGGCAGCAACTCGAAGTCCATGCGTCCACCGTAGCGGCGCGGCGATACCTCGGCGAACATGTTCGTATGGCGGAACTCCATATAGCGCAGATGCGCCGTGGCCGAGTCGAGCCAGAGCGTTCCGGTCACATCCGGCGCGCTCCGCTTGATCACCGGAGTGAACATGAGCCCGATGAGCCCGGGATGCTCGTCGTCGGTGGAATCGTGCCGCACCCGGAAACAATGCGTGCGCGCGAACGCGTCGGAGAGCAGCACATCCGCGTCGGGCACGGCGAGCACCGAGTCGCCGGGCTGCAGGAATCCGGGCAGTGGCGCGCCGGCGTACATCACGCGGTAGCCGTGGCGCGCGAGGTCTTCCGGCGACACCGCCGTTTGCCACGGATGCTCGAGCATCACGGAATCGACGAGCGTCTGCTCTTTGCGAATGCTGAGGCTCGTGCCGTCGAGATCCCGCGTATAGCGCTTTCGCACCGCGAACACAGTTTTCCCATCGATCGCGATCTCGGTCGCATCCAGCGCCTTCCGCGCCTCCTCCCATACGATGGCCGTCTCGGCGCCTTCCGTCGGCCGGATCACGCAGCGCGACTCGGCGCTCACGAACACCGTGGGCAGTATCACCGCGACGGATGTCGCGCTCAGGTGCGCGATCAGCGACGCACCCGCCGCGATCGAGATCGTATCGAATTTGTTCGCGGCGTACCCGATGCGTTCGGCGCGCAGACGGTAATTGCCGGCCGCGCCGAGGCGGAGCGAGAATCGGCCCGAATCGTCCGTGATCGCGCCGGCTACGCGCGCGCCCGACGTGTCGGTCACGATCACGATCGCGCCGAGGATCGGCGCGTGCGTTGAGGCGTCCGTCACATCGCCGTGCACGACTTGCGCCGCCGCGGCCGGCGCGAGGGCGAGCATGCCCGCGAGGAGCGCGGCGGCGAATGATCGGGGAAGTGGCTGTCGCATGAGCACCGTCCTGATGGAACCGCTATTCGAACTATACCCCATGGCCCACCCGGCGCCAGAAGCCGGCCCTGTCCCGCACGCCCCGGCCGCCATAGAATGGACGCGGCGCAGTTCCCCGTTCGCACACATCCCTTGCCGCATTGGAGGCGGGAATGGTCACCATCATGCAGCTCTGGATGCCGATCGTGCTCTCCGCGGTGCTCGTGTTCTTCGCGAGTTCGCTCATCTGGATGGCGCTTCCATATCACAAGAGCGATCTGGCGGGACTGCCCGATGAGCCCGCGGTCGCCGACGCGCTGCGCAAGCAGAAGCTGGCCCCGGGCCAATACGCCATCCCGTACCACGCGACAATGGAAGGGCGCAAGACGCCGGAGTTCCAGAAGAAGATGGCCGACGGGCCGCTCGCGCTCATCAGCATTCGAGCGAACACCGGCGGCGGGATGGGACCGATGCTCGGCCAATGGTTCGCGTACCTCGTGGTGATCGAGATCGTGGTCGCCTATCTCGCGGGCCGCACGATGGCGCCCGGCGCCGCATATCTCGCCGTGTTCCGCGTGGCGGGAACGGTGGCGTTCCTGGCGTTCGGCGGCGCGCACGCGATCTACGCGATATTCTGGGGCCGCCCATGGAGCGTCGCGTGGAAGGACACGTTCGATGCGCTCATCTACGGCTGCCTCACCGCCGGCGCGTTCGGCTGGCTCTGGCCGCGCTGATCGCGTGATGTCCGCGCCCATCCCGCCGCGAACCGGCCGGGACATCCACGAAAGCCGGGCGATCGCGGCGGGCGCGGCGATCGCCGTGCTCATGGTGCCGCTGCTCATGTACGAGGGCTATCACCTATGGGGGATCGGCCTCGTGCCGCTCTTCCTGGCGGCGCTGCCCGGCGGCGCGGCGACCGGCGCGGGGGCCTCCCTGTTCATCATCACGATGCTGCGCCGCTCGGCGACGGTAACGAGCATGCTCTACATGCCCACCGGCTCCACCACTCCGTACGAGCGCGTGTTCTCGTACCAGCACGCGCTCGAGATGCGCGGCGACGTCGAGGGCGCCGTGCTGAGCTTCGAGGCGTTGATCCGGGAATCGCCGGACGACGCGGCGGTGCGCTTTGCCGCCGCGGCGCTGTTTGCCGGGCGCGGCAAGAGACCGGAGCGCGCCGCCGAATTGTACCGTGAGATCAGGCAGCTCCCCGGCGCGACCCGCCAGCACGAGTTCGGCGCGACGAATGCGCTCATCGATCTGTATCGTGGTGCGTTGAACGATGAGGGCCGGGCGCGCACGGAACTCCGCCGGTTCGCCGAGCGATTCGCGGACACGCCGGCCGGCGCGATGGCGCGCCGTGCGCTCGAAGAGCCCCGCCCCGCGGCGGAAGGCGGCGCTTCGTGAGTCGCGCGCCCGCGATCGCGGCGCTCGCGATCTGCGTTCTCGCGGCGGGCGCGCGCACGCAGCAGGGATGGCAGGACTCGTCGACCGTCATGCGCATCTGCGCCGGCGGCGATGTGACGCTCGGCGTCAACGGCGACACCATGATCAAGAAGGGGAAGCGCATCCCGCCGCATGTGTGGCCGGCTCCAGAAATACTCATTGCGCCGCTCGTGCCACTCTTCGCCGACGCCGACGTGGTGCTGCTCAATGCGGAGGGTGCCATCGGCGACGGCCCCGCCACGAAATGCGCGCCGGGCGAGAAGAACTGTTTCGGTCTCCGCATGCCCGCGGCGGCGGCGCAGGCGCTGCGCGGCGTGAATGCGAGAGCAACCGTGGTGGCGAACGTCGCGAACAATCATGCGCACGACGCCGGCGACGACGGGTTCGCCGAGACGCTGCGGCGGCTGGATTCGGCGGGGGTGCGCGTGACCGGCGCCGACAGCGCACCCACGATCGTCGTGACGCCGCAGGGCGACACCGTGGCGATCCTCGGTTTCGCCGCGTCGCCGCCGATGGATGTGCGCGACCTCGATCTCGTGCGCCGGCTGGTGGCACGCGCGGCGGACATCACGCCGCGCGTGGTGGTGACGATGCATTTGGGCGCCGAGGGTCCGACGGCGCAGCGCACGCTCGACGCGAACGAGAAGTTCGTGGGGGAGGAGCGCGGCGATCCGGTGGCGTTCGCGCGAGCCGCGGTGGAGAGCGGCGCGCTGCTGGTGATCGGGCATGGTCCGCACGTCGTGCGCGGAATGCAGCGCATGGGCGCCGGAGCGCTGGTGTTCTATTCGCTGGGGAATCTGGTGAACGCCGGCCCGTTCTCGATGCACGCGCCGAATGACCGGGGGATGATCGTGTGCGCGGATGTTTCGAAGAAGGCCGTGCTGGGAGCGACGCTACGCCCGACTCGCCAGCGAGAGCAGGGAATCGTTTCCCCGGATATCTCCGGAAGAACGCTCGTACTCATGGACTCGCTGAGCCATCTCGATTTTCGGGACTCGACGCTGAAACTTCGCATCGAAGGGATCTGGGTCCCCTAGCTTACTCGCTCGACGTGGTCGTCGACGACGGAAGAACGAGCGATAGTGCGCTCTCATCGCCCGGTACGATCCGCCGCACACCGAGCCACGGGCGAATCCCGGGCGCCGGCGCGCGCAGCAGGTTCGTCTCGATCACCTTACGCGCTTTCGAGCTGGCCTGAATGAACCGGCCGGCGCCGATGTAGATCCCGATATGCGTCACTTTCTTGCCTTTCCCGAACGTGAGGAGATCACCGGGAAGGAGCTGTGCGGTGTCCTTTACGATCTCGGTGCCCACCGTCGCCTGCGCGGCGGCGGTTCTCGGCACGTTCAGATTAAGACCCGTGAGTACGTAGGCCACTAGCCCCGAACAATCGAAGCCGCGCTTCGGCGTCTCGCCGCCGCGGCGGTACTTCTTGCCGAGCAGAGCGCGGGTGCGAGCGATGAGCGAGTCGCGCAGCGCGGACGTGGCAGGGACCGGGGCGGCCGAAACGAAGGCAGAGGTCTCCTCGCTCTCCTTCTGCGCACGCGCTACCGCGGGCACCATCGCGACAGCGAGAGTGACGCAAGCGCAGGCCAGCGCGAAGGGACGTGCCCGGTAGGTGCCCATGAGTTGATTAGAAAATAGGCCGGGGGCCGGGCCTGGTCAATCCTAATCTTTGCGCGAATCAACATTCTAACGCGTTGATCCGCATAGACTTCCGGCATGTCAGAACGGCCGGGCGTGAAAAGCGTTATGTTTAGTCATCATGTTGGCAATTCTTGCAGAGGTCGGAATGTTCGTCGCGGCGATCGCGGCGATCGCCGGCCTCTTTTTCATCGGCCTCAAGAAGTACACGCCCCTCGGTCTCAGTTTGCAGCAGCGGGAGAACCGGAAGCGGATCGAACGCGAAGCTGCGACGGTTTGCGCCATTCACGGCCGGCACGAAGAACACGAGCTCGTCCGCCTCGCAAGCGGCGAACGCATCTGTCCCGACTGCTTCAGGGAAGCGGTGCGGGACACACTCGGATAGCGAACGAACCGGAGGACGGGATCCATGGAATCGGAACACAGCGCGTACGGGGCGGGGCGCTTCAGGATGGTGGCGATCGGCGTGGGCGTGCTCGCGCTCTTCATGCTGCTGAAGACGATGGTCGTGTACATCAGTCCGGGGCACGTCGGCATCGTGATCAACCGCACCGCCGGCGGGGTGAACCCGGTGGCGCTGAATCCGGGGCTGCACCTGCGCAATCCGCTGACGACGGGGATCATGGAGTACCCCACCTTCATGCAGACGCTGGTGCTGACGCGGACGTCGAATGAAGGGGAGCGGTACAACGAAGAGATCAACGTGAACAGCGTGGAGGGCCAACCGCTCTCGCTCGACATCTCCATGTCGTTCAAGCTCGATCCGCTGAAGGTGCCGTTCCTGTACACGACGTTCCGGACGGACGTGGTGGCGATCGAGCACAGCTACGTGAAGCAGGCGGTGCGCCAGGCGCTGCAGGAAGTCGTGGGCAACGAACCCATTGCGGATGTGATCGGCCCCAAGAAGGCCGAGGCGACGTCGCGCGTGTTCGCGCTGCTCGAGAAGCGCCTGCAGGATTACGGCATTCTCGTGGAGCAGTTCACGATCAACGAGCTCCGCGCCCCGCCGGCGGTGATCGAGGCGATCAACCAGAAGAACGTGATGCAGCAGCAGGCGCTCACCGCCGAGAACGAGCTGCAGAAGAACAAGTTCCAGGCGCAGGGCGACTCGATCAAGGCGATGGGCCGCGCGAAGGCGATCATCGCCGAAGCCGAAGCGCAGGCGCGCGCGAACCGGCTGCTCGCCGAGAGCATCACGCCGACGCTGGTGCAGTACGAACTGGCGATGAAGTGGAACGGTCAGAATGCCGCAGGTATCGGGAGGGGCGATGCCGCTCATTCAACTGCCAATGGCGGGGAAGCCATAGGAGCGTGATTGGCACCGCTGACGGCGGGACTGGTACCGCGAGCGGCGGGATTGGCGTTGGAATGGAGACCCGCACTATCCAATCCCCAACGCTAATCCCGCACCAAGCGGTACCAGTCCCGCCCGTTGCGGTGCGACTCACGCCGTTAGCGGCGCTTAGCCGCCGGCTGCTGCTGGGTCAGGCAGTGGATCGTCCCCAGTCCCCACACTAAATCCCCCGCGTGGATCCCGACTACCTCTCGCCCCGGGAATAGTTGCGCGAGAATATTCAGCGCGGCGCGGTCGTTGGGATCGTTGAACGTGGGCACCAGCACCACTCCGTTCGCGATGTAGAAGTTCGCGTAGCTCGCCGGCAGCCGCTGGCCATCCATGACCACCGCGCGCGGGTACGGCAGCTTCACGACGCGCAGTCCCCCCGCGAGTTCGAGCCTCCGTGCGTTGTCCTTGCTCCGCGCATGATTCTCGTCGCGCGGGTCGGGCTCGTACGCGAGCGCAACGGTGTGCGCGTCCGCGAACCGCGCGATGTCGTCCACATGCCCGTGCGTGTCGTCGCCGACGCAGCCTTCACCCAGCCAGACCGTGCGCTTGATGCCCAGCCACTGCGCGAACGCGCGCTCGTACGCCTGCGCGGTCCATGCCGGGATTCCGCACCTGCACCTTGGACAGCAGCCACTCCTCGGTGACGAGCATCGTGCCCGCACCATCGGTCTCGATGCCGCCGCCCTCGAGCACGAGCGGCTTGCCCGTGTCATCGCGCACGGCGGCGGTGAGCGGCGCGCCGCTCAGCTTCGCGATCGCGGCGCCGACTTTCACATCCTCCTTGAAGTTCTTGTACTTCGCCCAGCCGTTGAACCGCCAGCCGGCCCACTGCAGCGCGCCGCCGCTGTCGAGCACTCCGGTCGGGCCGGAGTCGCGCGTCCACACGCGGTCGCTCGGCACGATGTGCCGGCCCACCCGCGCGAGATCCACACCGTGCGCCTTGAGCGCCGACTCGGCGCTGCGCTTCACCGCGGCGCTGTGACACAGGATCTCCACCCGCTCGTGCGTGTGCAGCGCGCGCACGATCTCGACGTACACCCACGGGATCGGCGCGAACTTTCCGGGCCAATCCTCTTTGTTGTGCGGCCAGCTCAACCACGTCGCCGTGTGCGGCTCCCACTCCGCGGGCCAGCGAACGCTCGACGGCTTCACCCGATCCACCGGTTCAGGATCGGTCCGTAGGCGTCGATCCGCCGGTCGCGGAAGAAGGGCCAGTTGCGCCGCGTGTACTCGATCAGCTCCGGGTCGATCGAGGCGAGCACGATCGCGGGATCGGTGCCGGCCTCGGCGATGAGACGCCCGAACGGATCGGCGATGAAGGAATGGCCGAAGAATTCCAGGCCGTCGGTGCCGGGCTCCGCCTCGAAGCCCACGCGATTCGCCGCGGCGACGAACACGCCGTTCGCGATGGCATGCGCGCGCTGCGCGGTGCGCCACGCATCGGCCTGCGCCGCGCCCCACTCGGCCTTCTCCTTCGGATGCCAGCCGATCGCGGTCGGATAGAACAGCACCTGCGCGCCCATGAGCGCGGTGATGCGCGCCGCCTCGGGATACCACTGGTCCCAGCAGATGAGCACGCCGATGGTGGCGAACTTCGTCTTGAAGACGCGGAAGCCGGCGGCCGGGCGGCTCTCGTCGTGCTGGTAGATCTCGCCCGGCGTGAAGTAGTACTTCTCGTGATAGAGCGGATCGTCGGGGATGTGCATCTTGCGGTAGACGCCGAGCAGTGCGCCGTCCGCGTCGACGATCGCGGCGGAATTGTGGTAGACGCCGGCGCCGCGCCGCTCGAAGATCGGCACGATGAGCACAATGCCGAGTTCCTTGGCGAGCGCCTGCATGCGCTCGACCGTGGGCCCGGGGATCGGCTCGGCGAGATCGAACCGCTCGGCGTCCGTCACTTTGCAGAAGTACGGCGCGTTGAACAGTTCCTGCAGGCACACGATGTTCGCGCCGAGCGCGGCGGCCTCGCGGATCTTCGCGATGGACTGCTCCACCGCCGCCTTCGCGTCGGTGGGCACGGGTTGCTGGATGAGCGCGACGGAGAAGGGCACGTGAACTCGCAGCGGAGGACCAGGGCGGCGGAGCGCGCCGCCGGCGGGAAATTACTGGGTGATCCGCCTAAAGCTACCCGAGATCCGGGCGAGCGCACCGGGTGTCTTCCGCTCCATCATCTCGGCGGTGGGCGGGCCGCAGACGCCGATCACGACATCCATGACGTTCGTGGAGGTGAGATCGGTGCGGAGCAGGGCGCCGGCCGCGTCGAGCGACGGGTATGAATCGTGTCCGGCGAGATCCTTCTCGGGATCGCGTCCGGCGCGCGCGATGTCGTTCCATGTCTCGCGATTCACCACCGCGCCGGCGGCGTCGGTGGCGCCGTCGCGGCCATTGGTGCCGCACGCGAGGAGCGTGGAGCCGCGCGCGCTCTTCACCTGCGCGAGCTCGCGCGCGGCGGAGAGCGCGAGCTCCTGACAACGGCCGCCAGCGCCGTGCGGTCCTTCGCGAAGGGCCACCGTGGTCTCGCCGCCCCAGATGAGGCACGCACGGCCGGCGCGGCCGGCGATGGTGGGCGTCGCGGACCCGCAGGTGCCGGCCAGCGACGCGGCCACGCGCTTGCCGGCGGAAGCCGCGTCGCCGGAGAGCGTGGTGCTCATGATGCGCGGATCGTAGCCGAGCTCCTTCGCCTTCGATGCGATCGCGTCGAGTGCGGTGCGGTTGCTCGCGATGATGCGGCGCTCGACGTTCTCGAACACGGGATCGCCGGCCTTCGGCGTCTCGAGACCCGGATCGCGTTCGACCGCGTGCAGGTAGCGGCGCAGCGTGATCGGCACGAGGTCCCAAAGCTTGTATGCCACGAGGATCGAACGTACCTGGCTCGCCGTGCTCGGGTCCGGGACGCACGGACCGGAGCCGATCGCCGCGAGGTCATCGCCCACGACATCCGAGATGATGAAATTGCGCACCTTGTGCGCCTTGAGCGCGGCGGCGAGACGGCCCGCGCCCCATCGCGTGAAGCGTTTGCGGATGAGATTCATCGTCGCGATGTCGAGACCGGAGCCGTGCAGCAACTCGAAGAGCTGCACCATCTCTTCTGGTTTGAGCGCCGCGTCCGGCGCGGCTATGAGGCTCGTGGAGCCGCCGGAGAGCAGCACCCACGCGTCGTCCTCGGGGCGCACTCTGGCCGCGGTCATTCTCGATCATGCGCGCGGCCGTGAGCGAACGAAGCCCGGGCTGCGGATGGTCACCGACGATCATCTCGAGACTCGCATGCGGCGTGGGCACCTGTCGCGGCGCGACGATGACGCCACCGGCCGGCTCGGCGCCGTGCTCCTTGAGCCATTCCACCGCGGCGATCGCCATCGGGTTCGCGGCCTTGCCCACCGCGAAGATCCAGACGCGGCGGCGCTCCTTCTCCGGCGGGATCTTGTCGAGCGCCGCGCGCAACGCGGGCGCCGGCGCCGCCGATCGGATCGCCGCCCAGTACAGCTGGATGAGCGTCGTGCGCGCATCCATCGGCGCATCGGGTGCGACCGCCCACATCGGCTGACTGGGAGTCTTCATGAACGGAAACTTACGCGTCCACTCGAGATTCGCGAGAGAAAAAATATCTCACGGCGGAAAGGGCGCGCATCGTGCCTCGTGCATCGTGCCTCGGCGGGGGATTCGGGCATCGCGACCGCTCGAAGCGGTCACGATGGCCGATGCACGAGGCACGATGCGCGATGCACGATGAACTATGGTCCAGACGCCTTCTTCACCTCGTTGCCGAGCGTCGTGTAGGCGTCGGCCGACATCACATTGAAGGGCGCTTTGTAGGTGATCTTGCCATTCGGCGCGATCACGAAAACGACGCGCGAGTCCATCGCGTTCTTCTCGCTGTACACGCCGTACGCGGAGCCGATCACGTGGCCGGTGTCGCTGACGAACGTCATCGGGAACTTGGCGTCGTGCGCCCAGCTTTGCAGCGTGGTGTCGGCATCGACGCTGATGCCGAGGACGACGACATTCTTGCCGTTGTTGAAGAGCGTGGCGTACTGATCACGGTACGCCTCCATTTGGATCGTTCAGCCCTTGGTCCGCGCCTTGTAGAAGAAGGCGAGCACGACGGTCTTGCCCTTGTACGCGGCGAGACTCACCGACGGGATCAGCCCGGCCATGTTCGCGCCTGGCGCCGAGAAATTGGGGGCGACGGAGCCGGTGTCGGCGACGACCGCTTGGCCCGCGGCGACGAGCGGCGCACGCGGCGATGGCGACTATCGCGAGGAGACGGGATCTCTGCATGGAGCCTCCGATGGGGAACGAGTTGAATGTAGGTCTCGGCACTCCAGAGCGGAACGGGGCAGTCCCAATCATGCGAATCATGTTAATCCTGTCAAAGTAGTTTTCAAAAACTACGTTGACAGGATTAACATGATTCACATGATGGAACTGCGAATCAGTACTTGAACGCCACCTTCACGCTGCCTTCTCCTCGCTTGTCGATGGCGGCGGCGAGAGCGGCGCGGTACTCGGCGAGCGGGAACGTGTGCGTCAGCAACGGGCGCACATTGGCCTTGCCCGAAGAAATCAACGTCGCGGCCTCATGGAAATCGTCGCGATCGGACGCGGCGTGCGCGTGCCCTCCGTGGAACACGGATCCGCGCACGGAGAGTTCCTTCACCCACAGCGGCGTCCAATCGAGTCCCCGCATGGTGCTCGAGTTGCCGAGCAGTACGATCGTGCCGCCCGCGGTCGTGAAGCGCATTGCGTCGTCCATGCCGCGCGCGCCGCTCACGCACACGAATGTGATGTCGAAGCCGCCGATGCCGATCGGTTTGCCGAGGATCGGCTGCAGCAGCTTCGTGCCCGCGACGTCGGCGAGGGCCTTGAGATAATTCCCGCGCGCCTTGATCACGTTCGCGGCGCCGAATCGTGTCGCGTGCTCCGCCTGGAAATCGTAACGCGCGAGCACGGTCACGCGCGCCGCCGGCGCGAGCGCGCGAACGGCCGCGGTGGTGAGCAGTCCGATCGAGCCGGCGCCGATCACCAGCACTCGCGCGCCCGGCGCCGGCAGATTGGAGCGCACGGCCCGCACCGAGCACGCGAACGGCTCGATGAGCACGGCGTCCTCGTCCTTCATGTCCAGCGAGAGCTTGAGCAGCTGCGACTCGTGCGCCACGAACTGCTCGCCCCAGCCGCCGCCGAGCCCGCGTGTGGTCCCGATGAGCACGCCCGCCGGCAGCGGCCCGGTCGTGAAGTTCACGCAGCGCCCATGCTGCCCGTCCGCGCACGCGGCGCATACCGGCGCGATCCCGCGCGCTTCGCAGCAGAGCAGCGGATTCGCCGCCACACGATCGCCCGCGCGCACGCTGCTCACCGCCGCACCGCACTCGATCACCTCGCCCACCAACTCGTGCCCGAGCACGAAGGGGAAGCTCGAGAAGGGCGAATTGGATGGACTCGCGCCGAGCGTGACGACGTTGATGTCGCTGCCGCAGATGCCGCCCATGCGCGTACGGAGCCGCACCCAGCGGTCGCTTGGCAGCGCGGGCGCTTCGCGGTCGCCATAGGTGGTGCAGGCGTACGGGCCCACATAGAACCGGTCGGAGATCTTGCCGGCGGCGAGCGTCGCGAGGTACGTCGGGATCGGCGCCGCGAAGGAGATCGCCTTCATTTCGCCGGCACCACGAGCCGCAGCGCGCGGGGCACGGTCGTGATCTCGAGCACGGCGCTCTTCGCGCGGTTGTACTCGCCGTCGGTCTCGTACGCCGGCGGTTCGGCGAAACGCATCGTGAACGATGACGACTGTTCCGCATCCACGCTGGGGTGCGTCATGTGCGTGCCCTTGCCCACGGCGCCGAACAAGTTGGCGCGCTGGATCGGCGACGCGTCGTGGATGGCGATGAGATCGAGCTTCCCGTCGGCGAGATCGGCGTTCGGCGCGATCACGAAGGTTCCGCCGAAATACCGCGCGTTCGCCACGATCACCATGAGATGCTGCTTCATGCCGCGCGGCTTGGCGGGACTCGCGATGTCCACCATCAGCCCCTTGTAGCTGAGCAGCTGCTTGAGTGCGGAGTACTTGTAGAGCAGGTAGCCGCGCAGCCACCAGATGCTCTCGATGTCCTCGAGCACGGCGATGTCGAATCCGAAGCCCGTGATGTTCAGGAAGTAGCGGTCCTCGATGCGGCCCACGTCGATCGGCGTGTCGGGACCATCCACCGCGAGTCGCGCCATCTGCTCGATGTCGGTGGCCGGTATCTTGAGCGATTTCGCGAAATCGTTGCCGGTGCCGGCCGCCACGATCGCGAGGCGGCACGAGCTCTTCGCCGCCACGATGGCGTTCGCCGCATTGCTCCACGTGCCGTCGCCGCCGCAGGCCACGATGGTCGTGGCCCCATCGCGAAGCGCCTGGGCCGC
The DNA here is from genome assembly GCA_963716745.1 of uncultured Gemmatimonadaceae bacterium. Classification (GTDB taxonomy): domain Bacteria; phylum Gemmatimonadota; class Gemmatimonadetes; order Gemmatimonadales; family Gemmatimonadaceae; genus DATKOH01. The sequence continues at coordinate 1,567,000 of OY970320.1, read as the reverse complement.
GAGCTCTCGCTCCTGCCCAGGCGCCGTGGTGAACCGGATGTCGGTGACGCCCACATCCGCGAATGCGCGGTGGATCCGCTCCGCCGTCCTCGCCCCCCGCCCCCTACCGGAGGCGGGGTTGACGATGACGGCGACGCGGCCGCTCATCGCTTCGCGTAACTCGCCAGCGTCTGGAGCGGGTGGAAGGTCTGCAGGCCGTTCTTCATCCAGAGCTCACGGAACGGCTTGAAGTCCACATCCCAGTCGGCGAGCAGGTCGGTCATCGCCTGCGAGTGGATCGTGATGCCGCCACGCTCCTCCTCGTTCTCGCTGAACTGGCTCGCCATGATGATCGTGGAGGTGTACGCGCCCTCCTCGTCGTTCATGAACGCCTGATAGCGATGCTCCACGTTCGACCACTCATGCTCGGTGATCGTCATGTCGACGATCGGCTGGCCGCGATCCGTAGCATGGATGGTGATGTGCCCATTGCCGCGCACCCAGCGGATGCCGATGTCCTGCATGTAGTGCGGCAGGTGCCAGCGCTCGATGGCGTGCTCGCGCGACTCACGCGTCGTGGTGCCGAGGCGGAACGGGTAGAACGCGCTCCGCGGCATTGGTTGCCCCGGCTCGATGCGCGGCGCGACGAGGATCGACAGGATCAGCTCGCCGTAGTCGCCCACCGGGCTGTTGGTGAAGTCGAACGCCATGACCGAGAGCACGCTCGAGCCGTGGTGCGGCTCGATCGGCTGCAGCTCGGGCGGCAGGATGGCCCTCGCGTTCTCCGTGGGGAATTCGAAGAAACCGCCGATGGCATTGCGGTAGTGATACTGGACGTAACCCTCTTTGCTCGTGCTCATACGAGAATGCCCTCTTCGCGGAGAACCTTGACGAGGATCGCGACGCCCTCGTCGAGCTGGTCGGTGGTATGCGAGGCCGAGATGGAGACCCGGAACCGCGACCGGTGCTTTGCCACTGCGGGATAGATGATCGGCTGCAGGTACAGGCCGGCGCGGAGGAGCTTGTGCCCCAGCTCGAACACGCGGCGGTCGTTCTTCACCATGATCGGGATCACCTGCGACGTGGAGTCGCCGATGTCCACGCCCGCCTCTTCGAGACGGCCGCGGATATGTGCCACGTTCTTCCAGAGCTGCGCTCTCAGCTGCGGCTCGGCCTGCGCGATCTCGAGACTCTTGAGCACGCCCGCCGCGACCACCGGCGACAGCGCACAGGAGAACACGCGCGAACGCGCGAAGCCCTTCAGGTAGTTGTAGAGATTCTTCGAACCGGCGACGTAGCCGCCCTGTCCGCCGAGCGCCTTCGAGAACGTGCCGACGTGCATGTCGACCTCGTCCTCCAGCCCGTACTGCTCGGCCACACCGCGGCCGTTCTCACCGTACACGAACGCGGAGTGCGCTTCGTCGAGCAGGATGCGCGCGCCGTACTTCTTGGCGACGGCCACGAGCTCGGGGAGCGGACAGACATCGCCGTCCATTGAGTACACGCCTTCGATGGCGACGAGCACCTTCTTTCCCTTCACCTTCTGCAGCTTCTTCTCGAGGTCCACCGGATTGTTGTGCCTAAAGAAGCGCACGTCCGCCTTCGAGAGGATGGCTCCGTCCACGATGCTCGCGTGCGAGTTCTGGTCGGCGATCACCCAATCGCCCGGGCGCATGAGGCCCGAGATCAATCCGATGTTCGTGCTGTAACCGGTGGGGAAGACCATGACGGCTTCCTTCCGCTTGAACTTGGCCAGCGCTTCCTCGAGCTGCATGTGCACATCCATCGTGCCGCTGAGGATGGGCGAGCCGGCGGCGCCGAGGCCGTACTGGTCGAGCGCGGCCTTCGCGGCCGCGATCACTTCCGCGCGCGACGACAGGCCGAGGTAGTTGTACGAGCTGAGGTTGAGCAGCTGCAGCGTCTTCTGGTCGCGCATCTCGGTGAGCATCACGTGCCCGCCGGGCGGCGTCGAGATCGGCTGGCCGAAGAGGTAGTAGCCCTCCGGCACGGCGCGGTTGTACCATTCGTTATACGGTTCGAGGATCGCGAACGGATCGTCGCTCGACGAATAGAAGAAACTGCTATAGTCGTAGTCGAGCGGGTTCATCGCCGTTTGCGGTTCCATGCGGATCGCCATGATGTGACCTCCAATTATTCACTGCGGCATGACTTCAGTACCGATAGCATCACCCCGGGCGAAGAGCCGCCTGGAGCGGGCGATCCGCGCGGTCCGCGGCTCGCTCTTCTTCATCATATTCCTGCCCTACCTCTGCGGCCTCTGTGCGATCGTGCAGCGTCTCATCGTCTGGCCGCTGCTCACGCTCGCTCCGTCACCCGAGCGCCGAGCCAGATGGTACGGGCGCTGGCTGCGCCTGCAATGCGTGCCTCTGCTCTTCGTCGCCCGCTACGCGGCCGGCGTTCGCATCACGGTCGAGGGGAAACTCCCCGATGCGCCCGTCGTCGCGATCATGAACCACCAGTCCATCTTCGACATCCCCGTCGCGGTGGTGCTCTTCGGCGATCACTCGCCGCTCTTTCCTACCCGCGACCGCTACAAATGGAAGATCCCGTTCATCTCGCCGACGTTGCGCATGGGGCGCTTCCCCTTCATCACGCAGAAACCATCGGCGATCCAGCAGGATCTCGATTCACTGAGTGAAGCCGCCTCACGCGTCGCGAAAGGCTGGAACTCGCTGCTCATTTACGCCGAGGGTCATCGCACACGCGACGGCCAGATCGGCCGCTTCATGCGGCAAGGTCCCCGCCTCATCGTGACACACGCACAACAGCCAGTATATACCATAGTTGCCGACGGACTCTGGGGGGCCCGAACATTCACCGATGCCCTCGAATCCATCGCCAACTGCCACATCCACGTCGTCGTCTCGGGCCCGTTCCAACCGCCCGCTCCCGAAGATGCCGACGCATTCCTCGACATGCTGCGCTCGAACATGGTGACGACGCTCGAGCGCATCCGTTCCGGCGCTGCCGCGTGACGCTCGCCGACACCATGCTCGCCGAGCCCGGCGCGACCGCCGCGTTCACATCCGACATCTTCGAACCGCCCGACCCCGCCGCCGCGCGCATCGCGCGAGCGCTCGCCGAGTCGTTCGGCACCGCCTGTTCGGCCATCATCCACTACGGCTCGCACGCCCAACGATCCGGCGCGAAAGCGGAAAGCGCGTTCGACTTCTTCATCATCGTGCGAGACTACGATGCGGCGTACACCGCGCTCGCCGCCTCGCGCGGCACCAAACTCAAACCTTCCAGCGCCGCACGCCTCAATCGCGTGCTCGCGCCCAACGTCATCGCCATTGCCTTCCCGGAACTCACGCCGCCGGCTCTCGCCAAGTGCGCCGTGCTCTCCCGGGAGGCCCTCGCCCTCGCCACTTCGGCGGGCGCGCAGGACCACTTCGCGCAGGGGCGCCTCTTCCAGCACGTCCAGCTCGCATGGACCGCCGCGCCCGAAGACCGGGACGCCGTGATCGCTTCGCTGGCCGCCGCCCGTGCGCGCACGAGCGATTGGAGCCTCTCCTTCCTGCCCGCCGCCTTCGACAGCGCCGACTACATTCGTGCGTCGCTCGCGCGTTCGTTCGCCGCCGAGATCCGGCCCGAGACCGCCGACCGGATCGAAACGCTGACCGGCGCACAACGGGAGTCGCTGGCGCCGGTCTATCGCGAACTGCTGCAACGGCTTGAGCATTTAAAGATAATCAAAAAAGAGGGAAAAGTCTACCGTCTTTTGACGCCCGTTCCAGCGCGCGAACGGCGCGCATGGGTCCGCTATTTCGCGCGCAGCAAGCGCCGGGCAACGCTCCGCTGGGTGAAGTACGTACTGCTCTATGACGACTGGCTCGAGTACGTCGTCCAGAAGGTAGAGCGCCGGTCCGGAACCATGGTGCAACTCACATTGCGCGAGCGTCGCTGGCCGCTCATATTCCTCTGGCCGCGCGTATTCCGCTATCTTCGCACGAGACCTCAACGCCGTCGCTCTACATGACGCCGAGCACCTACATTGCCGTTTCTCTCGCGTTCGCCTTCCTGCTCACGATGCCGGTGTACGCCGTCGTCGCGCGCGGACGTCCGGTGGACGCCGACGTGGCGAGGCGTCCCTCGACTCTCCTGCTGGGCATTCGGGTGCGCGACTGGCTGATGTGGGTGATCACCCCGGTCGAACGCGCGCTCGTGCGCGTGAACGTGTCGCCCGACCTGCTGAACTTCGGCGGCGGCGCGCTGGGCCTCGCCGCCGGCGTTGCGTATTCGCAGGGCGCGATCGCGCTCGGCGGCACCTTCGTGCTGCTCGGCGGACTCGCCGACGTGCTCGACGGCCGCGTCGCGCGCGCCCGTGGCGTGGGGAGCGATTACGGCGAATTCCTCGACTCGATCATCGACCGGTTCTCGGAGATGTTCGTGTTCATGGGACTCGCGCTCTACTTCGAGCCCTCCCGCTGGGCGATGCTGAGCACCGTCGTGGCGCTCGGCGGCGCGATGATGGTGAGCTACTCGCGCGCGAAGGGCGCGGCCGTGGGCGTGGATTGCAAGGGCGGCGTGATGCAGCGCGCGGAGCGCCTCGTGCTGCTCGCGATCGCGTCGATGCTGGACAACCCGGTGTGCGAGTACTTCGGCTGGCCGGAGTCGTCGGTCCTCATCGCCGCCGTGACCGTGATCGGCGCCGCGAGCGTGGGAACGGCCGTGTGGCGCAGCTGGGTAATCGCGGCGGAGCTACGCGCGAGGAACGGGAAGTCCAAGAGCTGAACTACCGGGAACCGGTTGCCGGGAACCGGTGAGGCATGACCACCTATTCCCTGTCGTAAGGGAATCATTTTTTGTTCCTCATCGGTTCCCGGCAATCGGTTCCCGGCTTGCAGTTAAGACTCTAGCCGCGCACCAGATTCCTCAGCACATACTGCAGTATCCCGCCGTTGCGGAAGTACAGCCCTTCCTCCGGCGTATCGATCCGGCATCGCACTTTGAAATGCTTGCCGCCGCTCACATGCACCGTGAGTTCGGCGCGCGGAGCGAGTGAATCGTCGAGGCCGGCGACCTCATAGGTCTCGAAGCCGCTCAGGCCCAGCGTCGCGCGCGTCTCACCCGGCATGAATTCGAGGGGCAGCACGCCCATGCCCACCAGGTTCGACCGGTGGATCCGTTCGAAGCTCTCGGCGATCACCGCGCGAACGCCCAGCAGGCGTGTGCCCTTCGCCGCCCAGTCGCGCGAGCTGCCGGTGCCGTATTCCTTCCCGGCGATCACGATCAGCGGCACACCCGCTTTCTGGAATTCTTCGGCGGCATTGTAGATCGATTTCGGCACAGCGCCGGGCGCGGTGGCGGTCACGCCGCCCTCGGTGCCCGGTGCGAGTTCGTTGCGCAGCCGGATGTTCGCGAAGGTACCGCGGATCATCACTTCGTGATTGCCGCGCCGCGCGCCGTACGAATTGAATTCCGACGGCGGCTGACCGTGCGCCATGAGCCACGCGCCGGCCGGACTGTTCTTCGCGATCGAGCCGGCCGGTGAGATGTGGTCGGTGGTGATCGAGTCGCCGAGCATCGCGAGCACGCGCGCGCCGTGCACGGGACGGATCCCCGGCGGTGTCATGGTCATGCCCTCGAAGAAGGGCGGATTGCGCACGTACGTCGAATCGGCCGACCAGGTGTAGCGGTCGCCGGCCGGAATGGGCAGCGCGCGCCATCGCTCGTCGCCCGTGAACACATCGGCGTATTCCTTGGTGAACATCTCGCTCTTCACCGAGGAGAGGATCGTGTCGGCGACTTCCTTGGGCGTCGGCCAGATGTCGCGGAGGAACACCGGCTTCCCGTCGGTCGCGATGCCGAGCGGCTCCTTCTCGAAGTCGATGTCCATGCGGCCCGCGATCGCGTAGGCGACCACGAGCGGCGGCGAGGCGAGGTAGTTGAAGCGCGTTTGCGGATTCACGCGGCCCTCGAAATTCCGGTTCCCCGAGAGCACGGCGGCCACGACGAGCTTGCGGTCGTCGATCTCCTTTCCGATCTCCGGCGGCAGCGGACCCGAATTGCCGATGCACGTGGTGCAGCCGTAGCCGGCGAGATAGAAGCCAAGCTTCTCGAGCGGCTCCATCAAACCGGATTTGTTGTAGTACTCGGTGACGACCTTCGAGCCGGGCGCGAGCGACGTCTTCACCCAGGGCTTACGGGTGAGTCCCTTGGCGGCGGCCTTCTGCGCGAGGAGGCCGGCGGCGAGCATGACGCTCGGATTCGACGTGTTGGTGCAGCTGGTGATGGCGGCGATGACGACGGAGCCATGCTGAACTGCGGAGGCGGGCTGTCGGCTGTCGGCTGTCGCAGGCGCGCCGTTCGGTGAGAGGCGCGCGAGTTCCTCCTTCAGCGCCGCCTCGAACATCTTCTTTGAATCCTTGAGCGGCACGCGGTCTTGCGGGCGCTTGGGGCCGGCGAGGCTCGGCTCGACGGAGGCGAGGTCGAGTTCGATCGTGTCGGTGAAGAGCGGATCGGGCGTCTCGTCGGTGCGGAACATCCCCTGCGCCTTGCAATACGCCTCCACGAGCGCGGCATGCGCGCCGCCGCGGCCGGTGAAGGAGAGATAGCGAATTGTCTCCGCGTCCACGGGGAAGAATCCGGCCGTCGCGCCATACTCGGGCGCCATGTTCGCGATGGTGGCGCGGTCGGCGAGCGCGAGGCTCGAGAGGCCCGCACCGTAGAACTCCACGAACTTTCCGACGACCTTCTTCTTGCGCAGCATCTGCGTCACGACGAGCACGAGATCGGTGGCGGTCGCGCCGGCGGGCAATTTGCCTCTGAGCTTGAAGCCGACGACCTCGGGGATGAGCATCGAAAGCGGCTGTCCGAGCATTGCTGCTTCCGCTTCGATGCCGCCGACGCCCCAGCCGAGCACGCCCAGTCCGTTCACCATTGTGGTGTGCGAGTCGGTGCCGACGAGCGTATCGGGGTACGCGAGGGTCGCGCCGTTCTCGTCGGAGGTGAACACCGTGCGGCCGAGGTATTCGAGATTCACCTGGTGGCAGATGCCGGTGCCCGGCGGCACGACGGAGAAATTGCGGAACGCGCTCTGGCCCCATCGGAGGAACGCATAGCGCTCCTGATTGCGCTCGAACTCCCGCGTGGTGTTGATGAGCAGCGCGGCCTCGACGCCGAACTCGTCGACCTGCACCGAGTGATCGATCACGAGATCGGCGGGCTGCAGTGGGTTGATCTTCTTGGGATCGCCGCCGAGCTTCGCGATCGCATCGCGCATTGCCGCGAGATCGACCACGGCGGGGACGCCGGTGAAATCCTGGAGCAGCACGCGCGCGACGCGGAACGCGATCTCCTGCTCGATGCCCTTCGTCGCATCCCACTTCGCGAACGTCTCGATGTCGCGCCGCTTCACGAAGGCGCCGTCCTCGTTCCGGAGGAGATTCTCGAGCAGCACCTTGAGCGAGAACGGCAGCCGTCCGACCGCCGGCGCGCTGAGTTTCGCGAGGTCGAAGAACGTGTAGTCCTTCCCCGCGACGGTGAGAGTCGAGCGGGTATGGAAAGAATTCAACGAGGGCATGTCATGTCCGGTGGGTATGACTGAAAGCTAATTAGGGACTGGAACCGCTGACGGCGGAACTGGCACCGCTGACGGCGGGATTGGCGTTGGATACCACAACGGCTTCATCCAACGCCAATCCCGCCCCTAGCGGTACCAGTCCCGCCGTCAGCGGTTCCAACGCGCAGTTCTAGTCCTCCGCTGCCACCGCCATCGGCTGCGTGATCGGCTTCGTCGTCCGCCGCGTGCCGTCCAGCGAGTGCACGGATATCGCCTCGAACGGACATTGCTGCACGAAGTCACCGTCCGCCGGGCTCCATTCCATCACCGGGTTCGCGATCACGGCCTTGTTCTCCATGTCGAGCACGATCCGGTCGGGCGCGAGCGACACGCAGATCCCGCAGCCGGTGCATTTCTCGCGGTCCACGAGCACGTTCACGCGGCGGCGCGGATAGATCACGCCGTGCTTCAGCTCCTGGTCGGCCACCTGGTCGAGCGCCGCGATCGTGGCGCTGTACCCCGCCTCGATCAGCTCCTCGGTGTGCACGAAGCTGAACATGTCGCGATGCGCGACGTCCGGCCGGATGAGCAGCATCGGCGGCCCCGACCACTCGGCCAGCGGCTGCAACTGCAGCGCGTGCATCATGATCGACGCGGCGCGCATGTAGATCGCGGCGAATCCCTGGCGGCGGATGAGCCGCGCGAGGCCGAGGCTCGTCGTCCCGACGTCCACGGCGATCACCATCTCGGCGCCGAGTCCGGCGATGGCGGCAGGAAGGTTGTCCACCGTGCCGCCGTCGATGCACGGGCGGCCACCGATGATGCCGGGCGGGAAGAAACCGGGTAGTGCGCACGACGCGTAGATGGCATCCGCGACCGACACATTGCGGAGTCCGGGCAGCCCCCAGACCACGCGCGTGCCGCGCTCGACGTCCACCGTGTTCACGAGGAGCGGCACTTTGAGGTCTTCGAAGGTGCCGGCCGGCGCGTTGAGCCGGCAGAGTTCGCGCAGCGGCTCTTCGTGATAGAGCGATGGGCTCTTCATGCGCTCGAGCAGCATCGCGAGATGATTGATCCGGAAGAGATCCGTCTTCTGCAGCGCGCGCGCGCGCGCTTCCATCTCGTCGAGGCTGATGCCGGCGGCGCGCGCGGCGGCGATGAGCGCGCCGATGCTGGTGCCCGCGTAGAGTGACGGCCGGATGCCGCGCTGCTTGAGCGCGCGCAGCACGCCGATATGCGAGAATCCCTTGAGTCCGCCGCCGCCGAGCACGACGGCCACGCGTGAGGGAAATGCTGACGAGGCCATGATCACGGATTGGGTAACTTGCGCGTGGCCCGAATGCCACCGCGGTTAACTTATGCGCCGCGCCCGCCGATGCGAGCGGCGCGCGCGCTTCGTTGCGGCCGCGGACCCCCACCTGTCCTCCTTCGGAATGCCACAGCGACTCGTCCCGCAGCTCGTCACCGCGCTCAAGGGCTACACCCGGCACGACTTCCTGACGGATCTCCTTGCCGGCGTGATCGTCGGCATCGTCGCACTGCCCCTGGCGATCGCGTTCGGCATCGCGAGCGGCGTGACGCCGGCGCAGGGGCTCTACACCGCGATCATCGGCGGGTTCGTGATCTCCGCGTTGAGCGGCAGCCGCGTGCAGATCGGCGGACCCACAGGTGCATTCGTCGTCATCGTCTACGGCATCGTCCAGCAGTACGGCTTCGACGGACTCGCCGTGGCGACGTTGATGGCCGGCATCTTCCTCATCGCGATGGGGCTCGCGCGACTGGGCGCCGCCATCAAGTTCATCCCCTACCCGGTGACCCTCGGCTTCACGGCCGGCATCGCGCTGATCATCGCCGCGCAGCAGGTGAAGGACGTGCTCGGCCTCACGATGGGCACAGTGCCGTCGCACTTCATCGAGAAGATCGGCGCATATGCCGCCAACATGGGGACCGTCAATTGGCAGGCGGCCGGTCTCTCGTTGGCGGTGATCCTGGTGATCGGGCTCTGGCCGCGCGCATGGTCGCGCGTGCCGAGCCCGTTCGTGGCGCTGATCGTTGGCACCGTGGGCGCGCAGTTGATGGGACTGCACGTCGAGACGGTGGGATCGAGGTTCGGCGCGCTCTCGTTCGCGTTCCCGCAGCCGCACTGGCCGAGTGTTTCCTTCGCCGACGTGCGCCGTCTCGTGAGTCCGGCGATCACCATCGCGCTGCTCGCGGCGATCGAGAGTCTGCTCTCGGCGGTCGTGGCCGACGGCATGACGGGGGAGCGGCACCGCTCGAACATGGAGCTCGTGGCGCAGGGCGCGGCGAACATCATGTCGCCCCTCTTCGGCGGGATCCCGGCGACGGGCGCGATCGCACGGACGGCCACGAACATCCGCAACGGCGGGCGCACGCCGGTGGCGGGGATCACGCACGCGGTGACGCTGCTCATGATCGCGCTCTTCCTCGGCAAGCTCGCCGGGTTCATTCCGATGGCGGTGCTGGGCGCGATCCTGCTCGTCGTGGCGTACAACATGAGCGAGTGGCGCGCGGTGATGAACATGATGCGCGCGCCGAAGAGCGACATCGCGGTGCTCATCACCACCTTCCTGCTCACCGTCGTGATCGATCTCACCGTGGCGATCGAAGTCGGCATCGTGCTCGCGGCCTTCCTGTTCATGCGGCGCATGGCGGAGGTGACGAACGTGAGCGTGATCGCGCGCGAGTTCGCGGAGAACGTGGACGAGAACGATCCGAACACGGTGAAGTCGCGGCGGGTACCGCACGGCGTGGTCGTATATGAGATCAATGGGCCATTCTTCTTCGGCGCGGCGGAAACGTTCAAGGACACGCTCAGCCGCACGATGGGGCGGCCGAAGATCCTGATCCTGCGCCTGCGCCACGTGCCGGCGATCGACGCGACGGGGATGAACGCGCTGCGCGACGTGGTGCGCCGCACGCGCACCGATGGCACGGTGGTGTACTTGAGCGACGTGCTGGCGCAGCCGATGCTCGCGATGGGGCGCTCGGGTCTGCTCGATGAAGTAGGCGAGAAGCATGTGTTCGACACGATCGACCACGCGCTCGACCGCGCGCGGAGCGAACTAGGACTTCCGCCGGCCGCCGCGAGCGGACCGGGGATGACGCCGAGCACCGGGCAGCCGGCGATCAGGCAGGAACTGCTGCGAAAGCCGGAGGACGTCTAGCGGAGCGGCGGCCTGCGGGGTAAATGGATTGATGCCCACTCCCGCCGGTACACCGCCCGACGCGCAGCTCGAGCGCGTGATGGGCGTCCGCGCGCTCACCGCGTCGTCTGTGAACATGACCGTGGGCTCGGGGATCTTCCTCCTGCCGGCCGCGGTGTATGCGGCGATCGGCGGTGCGGCGCCGATGGCCTATGTGATCTGCGCATTCGCCATGGCGCTCGTCGTGCTCTGCTTCGCGGAAGCGGGGAGCCGCGTGCACAGCACGGGCGGCGGCTACGCGTACGCGACGGCGGCGTTCGGTCCCCTGGTGGGCATCATGACCGGCGCTCTGCTCTATGTGGGCGCGGGCGTGCTCGCCGGCGCGGCGGTGATGAACGCGTTCGTCGGCACGCTCGCGGTGATCTTCCCCGCGCTCGGCGGCACCGTGCCGCGTGTGGCGCTCATGATCCTTACGTATGGGGTCCTCGCGACGGTGAACATCCGCGGCGCGCGGCCGGGTGTGCGCACGATGGAGATCTTCTCGCTCGGCAAACTGCTGCCGCTGTTCGCGCTTGCCGGGGTCGGGATCTTCTTCATGCACCCGGCGAACCTCGCGATCCCCGCGATGCCGCCCGCGAGCACGATGACGCGCGCGTGTGTCGTGTTGATCTTCGCCTTCTTGGGATTCGAGAATTCGCTCAACCCGAGCGGAGAGGTGAAGGATCCGCACCGCACCGTGCCGCGCGGGGTCCTGTTCGCGCTCGCGATCGTGACGGTGTTGTATCTGACCATCCAGATGGTGGCCGCTGGCGTGCTCGGCCCGCGGCTCGCGACCGAGACGGCTGCGCCGCTTGCGGCCGTCGCCGGCGTCGTGTTCGGGAGCGTGGGCAGCAACATCATCCTTCTCGGCACGCTCATCTCGACGCTCGGTTATCTCACGGGTGACGCGCTCACATCGCCGCGCGCGCTGTTCGCGCTCTCCGAGCGAGGCGAGCTTCCACCGTGGCTCTCAAAGATCCATCCCAGGTTGCGCACGCCGTACCGCGCGATCGTCGTGCACGCGGTGTTGCTGCTCACGCTTGCGGCGACCGGGAGTTTCGTATCGTTGATCGTGGTGGCAAACGTTGCAGTATTGCTCATGTACGCCATCGTCGCGTTCGGCGTGCTGCAACTGCGACGCAAGAATGTGCGCGGCGACGGTGAGCCGTTCGTCGTGCCGGGCGGACCGTTCGTGCCGCTGCTCGCGGTCGGCGTGATCGGCGTTCTGCTGTTCTCCGCGACCACGCAGGAATTCATCGCGACGGGCATCACGCTCGCTGCCGCGGCCGCGCTCCACTTCCTCTCCTATCTCTGGCGCCCGAGGGTGCCGGCCGGCGGATGATCGACCCGCTCCTGGCGTTCCGCCCCGAGTTCCCGATCCTCGCGCGCACGAACTATCTCGTCTCGAACTCGCTGGGTGCTATGCCGCGCGCGGCGGGCGACCGCCTCGCGGAGTACGCGCGCACGTGGAGCGAGCGCGGCGTGCGCGCGTGGGCCGACGGGTGGTGGAACATGCCGGTGACGGTCGGCGATGAGATCGCGCCGCTCATCGGCGCGAGCGCCGGCGAGATCGCGATGCTCGCGAACGTGAGCCTCGCGCACGCGGCGGTGCTGTCGGCGCTGGACTTCCCGCCGGAGCGGAACGCGATCGTGATGACGGCGCTCGATTTCCCGAGCGTGCGCTACGCCGTGGAGGGTCTCGCCGGGCGCTTCGGCGCGCGAGTAGTGAACGTGCCGAGCGACGACGGGATCGGGATCGATCTCGAGCGGCTACTGGCGGCGATCGACGAGCGCACACGGCTGGTGGCGGTGTCGCACGTGCTCTTCCGGTCGGCGTACATCATGGACGCGCATGCGATCGTCGCGCGCGCACACGAAGTGGGCGCGCTCGTGATGCTCGACGCGTTCCATTCCGTGGGCGTGATCCCGGTGGACGTGAAGAAGATCGGCGCCGATTTCCTCACCGGCGGCGTGCTCAAGTGGCTATGCGGCGGACCGGGCGGCGCGTTCCTCTACTGTGCGCCGAACATCCGCGACACCCTCACGCCGGCGCTCACGGGCTGGCAAGCGCACGCGCGTCCGTTCGCGTTCGAGCCGGAGCTCCAGCCCGCGCACGGAGCCTGGCGCTGGCTGAACGGGACGCCGGTGATCCCCGCGCTCTACGCGGCGGCCGAGGGTCCGAAGATCGTGCGGCGCGCGGGGATCGAGCGGGTGCGCGCGAAGAGCATGCGGCAAACGGCGCGGCTCATCGCGCTCGCCGACGAGCGGGGCTACGAAGTGCACGCGCCGCGCGATGCGGAGCGCCGCGGTGGCACCGTGGCGTTCCGTGTGCCGCACGCGTACGAAGTGAGCCAGGCGCTGCTCGCGCGCGACATCATCGTGGACTTCCGCCCCGATGCGGGCATTCGCGTAGCGCCGCATTTCTACACGCACGACGATGAAGTGGAGGCGGTGGTGGCGGCGATCGACGCGATCCTCGCGAACGGCGATTGGAAGCGGTTCGAAGGCGCGCGCGCCGTCGTGACGTGAGCGCCTTGTAGCCCCCGTGCGCGCGCCGTAAGTTCGGGAGACTCTCATCCCCAGGGCTATGCCGACTCCTCCGAAAAAGCTCCGCAAGAAATACGAGAACACCAAGTATCCGGCCGTCGTGCTCCGGTTCGAGGACGGCCACGAGATCGAGATCAGGAAGGGGCAGGGCAAGGTGTTCGACTGCTACTCGGGCGAGCACGTGAAGGTGCTGGCGATGTACGATCCGACGTCCAAGGAGCGCGAGCTCGTCGAGACGCGGAACGCGGGGACGTTCACGGACGCGTAGCAACGTGACGGCAGGCCTCGGCGCTCGGCTCTCGGCGCTCGGCATCGCGGGAGCGATCCTCGCGGCGGCGGCCGGTGTCGCCGCAGCTCAGAGAGTCGACACCGCCAAGCTGCACCGCACGCTCGATTCGCTCGCGGCGGCGCATCATGGGGTGGTCGGCTACGCGGTGCGCGACGTGGATGCGGGATGGCGTCTCTCGCTGCGCGGCGATTCGACCTTCCCCACCGCGAGCCTGATCAAGGTTGGCGTGCTGGTGACGCTCTACGACCTCGTTGAGCACGGGCAGATCTCCCTGAACGATCCGCTGGTGCTGCTCGAGCTGGACAAGGCGGGCGGCAGCGGCGTGCTACAGTACCTGCACTCCGGACTCACGATCACCGTTCGCGACGCGGCGCAGCTGATGATCGAGACCAGCGACAACACCGCGACCAACCTGCTGCTGCAGAAGATCACGCTCGCGCGCGTCAACGCGCGGCTCGACTCGCTGCATCTCGCGAACACGCGCGTGCACCATCTCGTGATGCAGCGCGCGATCACGACCATCGCGCGGGACAGTTCCGAGAAGTACGGCCTCGGGAAGACCACGCCCAACGAGATGGCGCAGCTCTTCGTATTGCTGGCGCAGGGGAAGGCCGTGGGTGCCAAGGCCGACTCCGCGATGCTCGCGATGCTCGAGACCAACGACGAGACGGAGTTGCTCACGCGCATGCTCGTGGGCGTGCGGGCGGCGCACAAGTCCGGCAAGGATGACGACATCCGCACCGAATGCGGGCTGTACTATCTGCGGACGCGAGTGGTGGTGTGCGTGCTCACGCGCGCGAACGTGGACCAGCGCTGGATCATCGACAATGAGCCGGAGCGATTGATGGGCCGCATGGGCGCCGAGATCGCGCGAGCCGTCGGCGTGCCACCGAAGGCGGCCGTCGAACAGGACTAGTGGCGGCGCACCGCGTGCAGCACGAAGTACACGACGAGCGCGGCGAGCACCATGAACAGGATCCCGTAGGTGACGGCGGTGCGCTCGGGCGCGGCGGGCGACGTATCGACGACGGGATTCTCGGCGGCGGGCGTTTCCGGTGCGGGCGTGTCGGTCATGACTGCAAACTTAGCGTTCCGTGCCCAATCATGTAAATCATGTTAATCCTGTCAAAGCAGTTATCGCGGATTCTAGGAAGAGCATTGGACAGGATTAACATGATTCACATGCTTTGAACTGCAACACCACCTCTCACTTTTCTCAAGTCAATCTGATGAAGCGAACTCTTGTCATCCTGTCTCTTGCCGTGGCCGCGCCGGCGTCGATCAACGCTCAGAGCGCCACGCCATGTTCCTGCGCGGCGAAGATCACGGCGTCGGCGTATGACGCCGACCTCAAGTTCCTCTCGAGCGACCTGCTCGAGGGACGCGCGCCGGCGACGCGCGGCGGGCAGCTCACGGCGGCGTACATCGCGTCGCAGCTGCAGATCGCGGGAGTGCTGCCGGGCGTGAAGGGATCGTACTTCCAGAAGGTGCCGATCGACGTCGTGGGCGCCATCGCGTCCACCATCCGCGTCACGGCGAGCGGCAAGGCGAAGGCGACGCTCAACTACCCGAACGATGTCGTGGTCGCGCCGGGCAGCGCGACGGACTCGAGCGTCGCGCGCGGCGAGCTCGTGTTCGTCGGCTACGGCGCGCAGGCGCCCGAGTACAAGTGGGACGACTTCAAGGGCGAGAGCATGAAGGGGAAGATCCTCTTGGTGCTCGTGAACGATCCGCCGGCCACGGCGAGCGAGCCGGGATTCTTCGGCGGCAAAGCGATGACCTACTACGGCCGCTGGACCTACAAGTACGAGGAAGGCGAACGCCTCGGCGCCGCGGGCGTGCTCATCGTGCACACCACCGAGGCGGCGAGCTATCCGTGGCACACGGTGGTGGGATCGTGGGCGAAGGAGATCCGCATGCTGCCGCGCGATCCCAACGGCCCGTCGCCCAACGGCGTGAACGGATGGATCACCGACAGCGCGGCGAGCGCGCTGCTCGCGCAGGCTGGACTTAACATGGGCGACCTGCGCGCGCAGGCGGCAACGCGCGCGTTCAAGCCGGTGCACACCGGCATCATGATGGACATGACGATGAAGAACCACATGTCGCACATGGAGAGCGAGAACGTGGTGGGCGTCGTGAACGGCAACGCGGCCGGCTACAAGGAGCAGTACGTCGTGTACAGCGCGCACTGGGACCATCTCGGCATCGGCCCCGCGGTGAACGGCGACTCCATCTACAACGGCGCGGCCGACAACGCGTCGGGCACCGCGGCGGTGCTCGGCATCGCGCGCGCGGCCGCGAAGCTCGCGCCCACGCGGCGCACGCAGCTGTTCGTGTTCGTCACGGCGGAAGAATCGGGACTCCTCGGCTCCGCCTGGTTCGCGACGCACCCCACCGTGCCTGTGAACCAGATCGTCGCCGATCTGAACCTCGACGTCGTGCCGCTCGACGGGAAGATGAAGGACTACGTGGTGATCGGCTCCAACAAGAGCTCGCTCGGCACGATGTTCGCGCATCTCCTGCAGACCAAGGGGATGTCGCTCGTGCCCGACCCGCATCCGGAGGCGGGTCACTTCTATCGCAGCGACCACTTCTCGTTCGCCAAGGCGGGCGTCCCCGCGATCTCGATCGGCGCGGGACTCACGTACGTCGGACGGCCGAAGGGTTGGGGCGAAGCGCAGCAGGCGGACTATACGGCGCACCGCTATCACCAGCCATCCGATGAGTATCGGCCGGACTTCGATCTTTCCGGCGCGACGCAGCTCGCCGACATCGTGCTCATATTCGGCCGCGCGCTCGGGAACTCGCCCGTGGTGCCGGAATGGAGCGCGGGCGCGGAGTTCAAGGCGATGCGCGATTCCACCGGCGGTCCGAAGAAATGACGGTAGTCCGCCGGCGCGTGATGGCATGAACGCGCCCGTTCCGGTGCGCGTGCTGCCGGAGATCGCGGCCGCGTTGCGGTCGCGCGCGCCTGTCGTCGCCCTAGAAAGCAGTGTGTTCGCGCAGGGTTTGCCCGAACCGGCGAATCGCGAAGCGGCGGCGCGCATGATCGCCGCGGTGCGCGCGGCCGGCGCGGTGCCGGCGATCACCGCGGTCGTGCGCGGGGTCGCCGCGGTGGGACTCGAACGGGATGAGCTGGAGCGGTTCCTCCGGCGTGAAGGCATTCGGAAGATCTCGGCGCGCGACGTGCCGCTCGCGATGGCGAAAGGCGTGGACGGCGCGACGACCGTGGCGGCGGCGATCATGCTGGCGCGTGCGGCGGGAGTCGAGGTATTCGCCACCGGTGGCATTGGCGGCGTGCACAAGAGTCCCAAGTTCGACGAGAGTGCGGACCTGATGGAGCTCTCGCGAACGCCGGTGCTGGTGGTGTGCGCGGGGGCGAAGTCGATCCTCGACCTCGCCGCCACGAACGAACGGCTGGAATCGTTGGGCGTGCCGGTGATCGGTTACGGCACGGATGAGATGCCGGCGTTCTACTCGCGCTCGAGCGGGATCCCGCTCGCGGCGCGCGCCGATGCGCCGCTGGATGTCGCGAGTATGTGGCGATTGCACCGCGCGCTCGCACGGAATGAGGGCATGGTCGTGATGCAACCGGTGGCGGAGGAGCACGCGCTGAGCGCCGCCACGGTGAAGCGGGCTGTGCAGGGGGCGCAGCGGTCGGCGTCTCTCAAGAAGGTGGGAGGCGCAGCCCTCACACCTTTCCTGCTGGCCGCGGTGGACAAGGCGACGAAAGGCCGCGCGCGCGCGGCGAACCTCGCCCTGCTGGAAGCGAACGCCGCGCTCGCGGCGGCGATCGCCAGGAGTCTGAGTGCGATGCAGGGCACGGCAGGCGGTTGAACTTCGCGGTCACGGTATGCTACGTTACGATGTCCCTCAGTGCCGGAGGCGCCGGAGCCGATGTCGAACCCATTCCTGAGTTCCGAAGAGTACGACGAACGCGCCCACCAACTCTACAACGAAGGCCAGTACGAGGAGGCGCTCGAAGTGCTGCGCGAAGGACTCGCGCTCTACCCGGGCTCGGTGGAACTGCACGTGGGCGTGGGCTACGCCCGGCTCGCGCGTGAAGAGTACGCGTGGGCGCGCCAGAGCTTCGAGATGGGGCTCGTGCTCGACGGGAATCACGAGGACGGTCTCGCCGGGCTCGGCGAGACGCTGCTGAAACTCGGCCAGCGCGACGCCGCGCTCACCAGCTTCCGCCGCATCCTCGAGCTCGGCTACGAGGACGACCTCGATCTCGTGCTGCAGGTAGGGCGCGCGCTCTTCCGCGAGGAGATGCTCGAGGAGTCGCGCGAATTCTTCGAGACCGCGGTGCGCGAGAGCCCGGAGCTCGCCGAGGCCCAGGCGTGCCTCGGCTACGCGCAGCACCGGCTCGGCAAGGACGACGAAGCGATCGCACATCTCGAGCGCGCGCTCGAACTGGATGACGAGCACACCGAGGCGCGCATCTACCTCGCGAACATCCTGTACGATCGCGGCGAATACGAGCGCTCGCTCCGGCATCTCGAGCGCACGTCCGCCGAGGACCACTGGGATGAACTCGGCATCTGGCGCTACATCGATCTCACGAAGAAGCTCAAGCGCGCGAGCGATGCCGATCCCGAATTCGTGGAATGGCGCAACCGGCTGGGCGAACTCGCCGGGGAGAGCGACCCGATCGACGACATGCTCTCCGAGATCGAGACGCGGGCGGCCGAGGAAGCGGAATCGCGCGACCGCGCGCAGCTCGAGCTGTTCTCCACGCTGCTCGCCGATCTCGCCGAGCGCCGCCGCGATGAGGAGAGTTCGGAGCACAGCGTGCTGATCGATGACGGCACCGAGTTCCGCGGCTCGTGGGACCGCATCGTGCGCGCGATGAAAGAGGCGAACACCATGATGACCGGACGCTCGGTGCAGGAATTCATGGCCACCGAGGCGCGCCGCGGCTATTCCCTCACCGGCGTGAAGATCCCGACGCACGACGCGGAGAGTTTCATCCGCGGCAGCGCCGACGCGGGACTGCTGCGCATCGTGCAGTGAGCGGCGGCGGCGCTTCGCCGCTCCTTCCAGTCGATTCCGTCAGGCGCGTGCGGTTGGAGAACGGGCTCACCGTTCTCCTCCGCCGCGACGCCAGTGCGCCGGTCGTCGCGATCGTCACGCACGTGAGAGCCGGCTACTTCGATGAGACGGACGACGTGCAGGGCATCTCCCACGTGCTCGAGCACATGTACTTCAAGGGGACGCCCACGCGCGGCGTGGGCGAGATCCCGCGTGCGACGAAGGCCGCCGGCGGCTACCTGAACGCCGGCACGATCTACGACCAGACCAGCTATTACACCGTACTCCCGTCCGCGGCGTTCGTGCGCGGACTCGAGATCCAATTCGATGCGTTCGCGAATTCGCTCATCGATGCGGATGAGCTCGCGCGCGAGCTCGCGGTCATCATCCAGGAAGCCAAACGGAAGGAGGACAATCCCTCCGCCGTGGCGGTCGAGTCGCTGTACGCGTTGCTGCACGACCGGCATCGGATGCGACGCTGGCGCATCGGCCGCGAGGACATGCTGCGGCGGTTCACGCGCGCGGATGTCACGCGCTTCTACCGCAATCACTACCGCCCCGGCAATACGATCCTTTCGATCGTGGGCGACATTGACCTGAAGATCGCGGTGCGCGAAGTGGAGCGCCTGTACGGCACGCTCAAAGATGCTCCGGTGGAGCATGCGGCCGGACCGGCGGAGCCGGAGCACGACGGACTCCGTTTCCACGAACTGGCAGGCGACATCGCGCAGACGCAGATCGCGATCGGCTGGCGAACGCCGGGCACGCTCGACGCCGACACGGTGCTGCTCGATCTCGCCGCGACGATGCTCGGCGCGGGCCGCGCGTCGCGACTCTATCGCGCGGTGCGCGAGCGCCGGCTCGTCGCCTCCATCGGAGCGTCGAACTACACGCCGACCCAGCTCGGCGTGTTCACCATCCACGCGGAGGGGCCACCCTCATCGGCCGCGGATGCGACCGCCGAAGCGTGGGCGCAGCTCGCGGCAATGCGCGATGTGGGCGTGCACCCGGCCGAGCTTGAGCGCGCGCGCCGCGTGATCGAATCGCAGTGGCTGCGCCGGCTGGAGACCATGGAGGGCCAGGCGACCTATCTCGCCGGGTGGGAAGCGCTCGGCGCCTGGACGCTTGGCGGTGCATACCTCGCGGGACTGCTTGGCGCCGACGGCGAGCAAGTGACCGCGGCGATGCGCCGGCACCTCACGGCGGAGCGCGCGGGCGTGCTGTTCTACCGGCCGCGGAATTCGCCGCCCGTCGCCGCGGACACCGGTGCGCTGCGCGCGATCCTGGAAGGAGGGCGCGCCCAGCCCTTCGTCGCGCCGTCGCCGGCGCCGGAGTCGCCCGCGCTCGTGCTCTCGCCGGTCGCGCTCGACCGCGAGGAGGCGGGTGTGCGCATCTATCGCACGGCGGCGGGCGTGCCAGTGCTCGTGAAGCGGCGCGCGGGATCGCCGCTCATGCACGTGGGCGTATTCGCGGCGGGCGGCGCCAGCGATGAGAACGAAGAGAGCGCGGGGCTCACGTCGCTCATGACGCGCACGGCGGTGAAGGGCACGGCCAAGCGCCGCGCCGAGCAGATCGCGGAAGAGGCGGAATCGCTCGGCGGGAGCGTGAGCGCGCATGCCGGCGCCGAGCAACTGGGCTGGTCGATCTCCGTGCCATCGCAGCATGGCGCGGCGGCGATGGCGCTGCTCGCCGATGTCGTGCTGAACGCGAATTTCCCGGCGGGCGCGCTGGAGACCGAGCGCGCCGTGGCGATCGCCGACCTCGCGCTGATGCGCGATGACATGTACCGCTGGCCGATGCGCCTGCTCGTCTCGGCGGCGTTCGCGGGGCACCCATACGGCATTCCTTCGAGCGGCTATGAGCACACACTCGCCGCGCTGGATGCAGGGCGGCTGCGTGCCTGGCACCGCGTGCGCGTGATCAGCGGTGCGACGGCGATCGCGATCGTGGGCGACGTGGACGCCGACGACGCGGCCGCGCGCGCCGCGGTGCTCTTCGCAGGCCTCGGCGCGGGCCGGCCGGGTGCGTTGGACGCACCGGCGTGGCCGGCGCGCGGCCGGTGTCGGTGAGCGAGGACCGCGACAAGGCGCAGACGGCACTCGCGCTCGCGTTCCCCGCGCCCGACCGGTGGGACGACGATCGCTGGGCGGCCGAGATGATCGCCGGTGTCGCGAGCGGACTCGGCGGCCGGTTCTTCGAGGAGCTGCGCGACAAGAAGTCGCTCGCCTACACCGTGCACGCGCACTCGAGCGAGCGCCGTCGCGCGGGCATGTTCGTGAGTTACATCGCGACGTCGCCAGCGCAGGAGGAGACGGCGCGCCGCGGACTCCTGCGCGAGTTCGCGCGGCTGCGCGAGGGCGAGGTCACCGCGCGCGAACTGGAGCTGGCGCAGGAATACGCGATCGGCACGCACGCGATCCGCCAGCAGAGCGGCGGCAGCGTGCTCGGGGAGATCGTCGACGCATGGATGATGGGACGCGGACTCGCGAGCTCGACGAGCACGATGCGCGCGTGCGCGGCGGTGACGGCGGGCGCAATGCGAGAACTCGCGAGGAAGTACTTCGACGAATCGCGACTCGTACAGGCCGTCGTGCGAGGGAACGCCAAGGGAGCGACTAACCCCTCGGCCGGGCCTCGCTCCTGATCTGCCGCGGAACCAGACGCTTCGCGAATACGTCCAGCGCCTTCCGCGCGTCGCGCGAGGCGGGGGCGAGGATGTCGAGGAGGAGCAATTCGCGCTCGGGGAACGAATGCAGCGCGATGTGGCAGCCGTCGAGCAGCAGCACCCCGGCGACGTCGCCGCCCGGCAACTGCTTCACCACCGGCGCCCCGATCGTGCCGTAGCCCGCCGCGCCCGCCGCCGCGATAAGCAGCCCGCCGAGCGCCGAGACATCGCGCAGCGCGTCGCCCGTCACCCCGATGAGATCGGCGGCGACGTGCGTGAACGCGGACAAGGCGGGAGGCGGGATGGTCGCGGGCATTTAGTACTAGATGCCTGGAGCGGTAGAAGCGTAACAGCCCGTCGTCCGCAGTTAGAACATACTCATCGCCAGGAACGATTTGAGCGAGTCGTTCGTGCTGCGGAGTCGCATGGAGAGCATCCGGATCACGGCCCAGAGCATCTTCGTGCCCAGCTCCTTGTTGAATTCGAGGAGCATCTCGAATTCGGGGCGCGAGATCGTGAGCACGGTCACACCGCCGTCGGCGATCGCGTCGGTGGAGCGCTCGCTCTTGTCGAATACCGCCATCTCTCCGAAGAGCGCGCCCTTCTTGAGCACGGCGAGCGCCTCTTCACCGGCGCCCGGGATCTGGCGCGAGATCCGCACCGCGCCCTCGACGATGATGAACAGCCGGTTGCCCGGCTCGCCTTCATGGAACACGTACACCCCCGACTCGTATTTCCGCTCCTCGCAGAGTTCCGAGACGCGGCCGAGTTCCTCGGGCGTGAGGTCCTTGAAGATGTTGATCGTCTTGAGGATCTCGATGGTGGCGGACATATCCATGAAATAGCGTCCAACGCCCCGCGCTGGCAAGCGCGGAGCGGTCCATCTAGCTTGCGGCGTGCAGCAGAACCGCGTGTTCACCGTTCCGAACCTGCTGTCCTTCGCGCGCATCCCGCTGGCCGCGGCGTTCGTGGCGGTGCACGGCACTACCGCGCGTCTCGCGCTCATCAGTGCAGCCGCGCTTACCGATCTGTTGGACGGCTGGCTCGCGCGTCAGGGCGCCAGCACGCGCGTGGGCGCGCTGCTCGACCCGATCGCCGACAAGACATTCGTGCTCCTCGCGCTCTCGGCATTCCTGTTCGACGGCTCGCTCACCACCCGCGACTATTTCATCATCATCTCCCGCGACCTCGCGACGGCGGTGGGGCTCCTCGTCGCGCACTATCTGCCGGGTCTCGAGGTCAGCGATTTCAAGGCGCGGCTCTCCGGCAAAGTGCTCACCACGCTCCAGATCGCCGCGCTGTTCGTGATCCTGCTCGAGCCCGCGTGGCTCGCGTGGTACATCTGGGTCGTGGCGGGGTGCTCGGCGTGGGCGATCATTGATTATACGATGTACCTCTCACGCACACGGCGAAAAGCGTGAGGAACAAGAGTTGTGCGTGGCGCTACCGCTCGGTCATCGCGGCGGTCGCGTTCGCGGCGACGTCGAGCGCGGCGCAGAGTGTGCCAGGCCCGCAGTGGGAGGGGCGCGCCGATGTGTTCCTCGCGAGCACGACCACGGTGCAGGGCGCGGCGGCGGTGGCGTTCTTCCTCGACCCGAGCTTCCGGCTCGTTGCGCTCGGCGGCGCGGGCAGCACTCTCGCGAGCGGCGTGGGTGAATTCAGCGCGCGCTTCGACCTGCTGGGGCGCTACGTGCTCGATCCGGATCGCAAAGAGCAGTGGGCGCTCTACGGCACCGGCGGCCTGAGTCTCCGCTATGAAGCGGCGCCATCGTGGCGCGGCGCGCTCGTGGCGCTCGTCGGACTCGAGGGCCCGAAGTGGGGATCGTGGACTCCGTTCGTGGAGGCCGGATACGGCGGTGGCGTACAGATCGGACTCGGACTCCGGCGCGCGACGGTGCGCGGGCGGTAGCGCCGGATTGGAGCATTCCAATCGTCACGTCGAATCGAGCCTAGCGATGGCGCCGAGTGGCGCGTAGTGTCGACAGGGGGCGTTGATCCCTGCGCCTCCAGTCACGCCGGAGGACCTAGCAATGAGCATCGCAATCGCGCTCGTCATCTCGGGCATCTTGGCTCGCACGCCGATCGCCCCACCGGCCGCGAACGGTTCAGCCGACGACTTGTGTGGCGCGCCACCGCCGGCCGCCGCGGGTTCGATGCAGGTGACTGTCAGCGGAGTCACGATGCAAGTCCCGTCGAGCTTCGCGGTCTCCGCGTCGACCAGCTACTATCAGACGTACTCGACGGGCAAGGTGACGGTTCATCTGTGGGTTGGCCACAGGATGCCTCGGCAGCCGAACATGCAGAGCCTGAAAACGTGCCATGTCATGCTCGGGGGACGCCCCGCCACGATCACGCTCTATACCATTCCCGCGAGCCTCAGCGCGGTCTCGTCGCTGAACGCCGAGTCGATGGCCCGACACGACATCTCTGCCATCCCCACGAGCACCGCGAGCGTCACGCTGTTCGCGGAGTGGCTCGCCAGCGACGGGATCGGCGTCGTGGACGTCGCGATCGTCGCGCAGTACCAGTCCGATCTGCTGCCGCTTCGCCAGTTGTTCTGGACGGTCCAGTTCCCCGGATCCGTGGGCAATAAGGTCATCGATCCGAATTGTGCGAAAGCGCCCGCGGCGCCGCCCAAGATCGCCGAGGTGCTCGACACCGGCGTGGTCAGCATGATGGTGACCGGCGCGACGCCGCCGCTGCCGGCCGGCAACGCGATCTTCGAGCTCGCCTTCGACTCCACCGGCGGCATGTATCCGCTCGCGATCACCCGGTCGACCATTCCCGATTCCGCGGTGCGCCGGCTCGCGATGATCGTGGGCTCGAACGTGAAGGATCAGCCGCCGGGCGCGCAGCGATTCGCTGTGCGCGTGGAGATCGCGCCGGAAGGAATGGCCTACTCCACCCTGCCGGTCTCGTCCTGCGGCGCGCACTGATGGCAGAGGCCCACTAGGGCGTCGCGTCCTTGAGCAGCGGCCGCCCGCCCAGCGGCTGCACTGGCCGGTAGTTGTCGCCAACGATGTGCATGAAGTCGAGCATCTGGCCCTGCGACATGGCCACCGAGTCGACCATGACGTTCCAGAGCACGCCCTCGGTGCACGGCGGGGTCGTGAGCGATCCGTCGTAGCGGTACGTCGCGCGGCTGGCCGGCAGGAACAGACTCGCGTTGGTCTGCGCATTGAGATGCTGCATCTCGCCCGGCTTCTTCGGGATGTTCTCCCACACCGACGCGAACGCGGCATTGTCGGTCTGCGTGTGGTAGAGGATCACCCCGATGACGAGGATATGGCCATCGGCGCTCTTGTGCACGAGATGCAGCTCGCCGTCGCGCAGCTTGCCCTTCGTCTTGTGCTCGCCTGGCATGTGGAAGTGGAACTGCACCAGATCGTAGCGCACGCCCACGAGCGTGACGTAGCTCCCCGGCTCGTACTCGACCTCGATCGTGTGCCCGTTGTTCACGATGTTGATCTTGCTCGGCTCATAGTGGAACTCGATGTTCTCGGCGTCCACCAGCTTGGCGCTGTCGATATTGATCGGCGATTGGTTATTGCTGTCGGAACAGAGCTTGTACGCCGTGTCGAGCGAGGCCCAGTGCTTGGGGCCCTTCGCTCCGCTGTAGCTCCACGCGGCGTGCGCCTCATGGGGCGACGGGGTCTCATCGGTGGCGGCGACATGCCCGCCACAGGCGCCGACGGCCCCCAACGTGGCGAACGCCGCAATTAGCGCCGCCGCCGAGCGGTGCGCGCGAGCCGAGGCATGTCCCGTCATTCGATACCGGTTCCTGTTGGAGTGCACGCTGCTGAGTATAGCGCGCCGACCACGGGATGCACAAAGCCCCCGCGCGAACGCAGGGGCTTTTCAGTCGTACCATACGCCAGACGCCACACACGCCGTTGCTGTTTACGCCGCGACATTCTCGTCCGCCGGCTCATCCGCCACGCGCGCCTTGGGCGGCTGGCAGAAACGAACGCCGAGGGTCTTGAGTTCGGTGACGTCGCGGGGCTGGAGTTCGTGGTATCGGTCCGCGAGGTACGACATCGTATCGTCGAGCCACTCTATCTGGTGCTCGGGCGACGACTGAAGCACGCCGCACTGGATGATCTGTTGGAACATCTCGTCGCGCGCCTGCTCGAAGGGCGTACTCACGCTCTTCTCGCGCTGGCGATTCCTATCCTTGGCCATTCTCCCTGCACGGTATGAGGACCCATGAATCTAATCGAAGATCGCCTCCCGGTGTAGTGCGTCCGGCGAATTGCCGGGGTCTGTCGCAGGCCCTAGCTTTCCTCGAATGACGGAGCCGGAAGAGACCTACGGCGACGGCCGCGCGCGGGCGCTCCAGGCCCTGCTCAGGTCGTTGGCGGCACGGATCGTCGCTCTCGATGAGCGCGGCGAGCTGCTGGCGCATGCCGGCGAACTCATGAAACTCATCGGCGACATCCGCAGCGAGCTCTTCCATTACGAAGTGCGCGCGACGTACGACACGCCCGAGATCGCGGAGAGCCGGCGTATCGTGAGCGAAAGCCAAGCCAACGAACCACACTGGGAGCCGACCACATGGCAGCCGGACGAAAAGAGGGAAAGGGACAGCGACCGGGAGTGGTGAAGAAGAAGAAGCCGGCGAAGAATTCGCGCGGCTTCTGGATCCTGATCGCGATCGTCATCATCGCCGGCGGCGCATGGCTGCTCTCGGTCGCTTCCCGCCCCAAATCGGCGCCCGTACAGGAAGTGGACGTCACCGCGGCTGCGGCGCAGGGCTATCTGCTCGGCAATCCCAACGCGCCCGTGCAAGTGCTGGAGTTCGCGGACTACGAGTGTCCGGCGTGCGGGCAGTTCTCGCTCGTCACCGAGCCCGACGTGCGCCGCCGCCTCGTGCAGGCCGGTCTCGTGAGCTACCACTACTACGATTTCCCGCTGCCGCAGCACCAGAACTCGCTGCGCGCATCCATCGCGGCGGCGTGCGCCGACGACCAGAAGAAATTCTGGGAGATGCATGACGCGCTCTTCTTCAATCAGCCCGAGTGGTCCACCGAGGCGACGAACAACCCGGGCAAGTTCTTCGCCGAGTACGCCAAGCAGATCGGTCTGAACGTGGCCGACTGGAAGAAGTGCTTCGAGGAACAGCAGCACCTCACGCGCATCTACGGCAACCGCAAGGAAGGCGACCGCATTGGCGTCTCGCAGACGCCCACGTTCGTGATCGGGCGGAGGAAGGTGGCGGGCGCGATCGGCTACGATGAGTTCAAATCGTACGTGGACAGCGCCGCGACCCAGCCGCCCGCCGCGGCACCCGCAGGACCGAAGACCGCCAAGAAGCCGTGAGGACGCGGCAGGTCATCGCCGTCCTCGCGCTGGCGGGCGCGTTCGTCGCGCTCTACCTCACGCTCTACAAGGTGGGGGTGATCGGCGAGCTCGCCTGCTCGGTGGGCGAGTGCGAGACGGTGAACACGAGCCGCTGGGCCACCTTCCTCGGCTTGCCGGTGGCGGCATGGGGGCTCGCGACATACGTCGTGCTCTTCGTGCTCGCGATCGCGGGACTCTCCGAGCGCGGCTCCGAGTCGCGCGCGATCTCCTACATGATGGTCGCGATCTCGGGTTGGAGCGTGCTGTTCTCGATGTGGCTCACGTACCTCGAACTCTTCGTGATCCACGCGATCTGCATCTGGTGCGTGACGTCGGCGTGCATCATGCTCGGGATTCTCATGACGTCCATCGCGGATCTGCGATCTCAACGAACTGCTTGACAGGATTAACAAGATGGACAGGATGAACAACGCTTGTTGTTCATCCTGTCCATCTTGTTAATCCTGTCAAGCAGTTCGTTCAGGACTCCGTCGCCTCGTACTGATCCTTCAGCTTCGCGACGACCGCGGGATCGGCGAGGGTCGTCACGTCGCCCAGCGCGCGTCCTTCGGCGATGTCGCGCAGCAGCCGGCGCATGATCTTTCCGGAGCGCGTCTTCGGCAGGTCGGCCGAGAAGAGGATGTCGTCGGGGCGGGCGAGCGCGCCGATCTTCTGCGCGACGTGCTCGCGCAGGTCGTCGCGCAGGGCGGGCGAGGCTCTCTGCCCTTCGCGCAGCGTCACGAACGCCGCGATCGCCTGTCCCTTCAGCTCATGCGCTTTGCCCACCACCGCCGCCTCGGCCACCGCGGGATGCGAGACGAGCGCGCTCTCCACCTCCATGGTGCCGATGCGATGGCCTGCGACGTTGAGCACATCATCCACGCGGCCCAGGATCCAGAAATAGCCCTCGTCGTCGCGCTTCGCGCCGTCGCCAGGGAAGTACAGATCGGGGCGGTCCTTCCACTTCGAGAAGTACGTCTGCACGTAGCGGTCGGGGTCGCCCCAGATCGTGCGAAGCATCGAAGGCCACGGCTTGGTGATCGCGAGCAAGCCGCCGCCCACCGCGATGGGTCTCGCGTTCGCGTCGAGCAGATCGGCGAAGATCCCCGGGAACGGCATGGTCGCGCTGCCGGGTTTGGTCCTGCGTCACGCCCGGGAGCGGCGATATCAGGATGCTGCCGGTCTCCGTCTGCCACCACGTGTCCACGATGGGGCAGCGCTCCTTGCCGACGTTCTCGTGGTACCAGATCCACGCTTCCGGATTGATCGGCTCGCCCACGGAGCCGAGCAGACGGAGGCGGGAGAGATCGTGCTTGAGCACGTGCTCCTTCCCCCACTTCATGAACGCGCGGATCGCGGTGGGCGCGGTGTAGAAGATCGTGACGCCGAACTTCTCGCAGATCTCCCAGAAGCGATCCTTCTCGGGCCAGTCGGGGGCGCCTTCGTACATCACACACGTCGCGCCGTTGGAGAGCGGCCCGTACACGAGATATGTGTGTCCGGTGACCCAGCCGACATCGGCGGTGCACCAGTAGACGTCGTCCTCCTTCAGGTCGAACACCAGTTTCGTGGTGGCGTGCGCAACGGTCATGTAGCCGCCGGTGGTGTGCACGATGCCCTTGGGCGATCCCGGTGGTGCCGCTCGTATACAGGATGTAGAGCACATCTTCGGCGCCCATCTGCTCCGGTTCGCGGTACGCCGCCGCGTTCTTCATGAGGCGGTGCCACCAGTGGTCGCGCCCCTCCGTCATCTCGGCGTGGCTCTCGCTGCCATCGCCGGTGCGCTTCACCACTACCACGTGCTTGATCGACGGCGTCTCCTCGAGCGCCTTATCGGCGTTGCGCTTGAGCGGCAGCATCGTGCCGCGCCGGTAGCCGCCGTCGGCGGTGACGAGCACTTTGCACTGCGCATCGTTGATCCGGTCGCGCAGACTGTCGCTCGAGAAGCCGCCGAACACCACCGAGTGCGGCGCGCCGATGCGCGCGCACGCGAGCATCGCGATCACGACCTCGGGGATGAGCGGCAGGTAGATCGCCACGCGATCGCCGCGCTTCACGCCCAGCGAGTCGAGCACGTTCGCGAACTTGTTCACCTCGCGGTACAGGTCCCAGTATGTGAGCGTCCGCGTATCGCCCGGCTCGCCCTCCCACACGAGCGCCGCCTTGTTGCGACGCGCGCCGCGCACATGGCGGTCGAGACAATTCACGCTCGCGTTCAGCGTGCCGCCGGTGAACCACTTCGCCCACGGCGGATCCCACTCGAGCACTCTGCTCCAGGGCTTC
The DNA here is from genome assembly GCA_963716745.1 of uncultured Gemmatimonadaceae bacterium. GTDB lineage: Bacteria > Gemmatimonadota > Gemmatimonadetes > Gemmatimonadales > Gemmatimonadaceae > DATKOH01. Next base: position 1,538,132 of record OY970320.1, on the reverse strand, counting down.
GACCACTCGAGCTCATGCGCCATCTCCGCCCAGAACGCTTCGTAGTCCTTCGCGGCGCGCTCGTGCATTGCGGTGGAATTGACGTGCGCCCCTTTCGCGAAATTCGCGGGCGGCGGGAATTTCCGGTGCTCGTGGAGGAGGACGTCGATATCGTCAGACATGGGACACATTCTAGATGCGCGACGGGGCCGTCGCCAGATTCATGACAACTGCTTTGACAGGATTAACATGATCGACATCATGATGAACGACGCCCGTTGTCCATCATGATGTCGATCATGTTAATCCTGTCAAAGTAGTTCTTATCGAACCGGGAACCGGCGGTAGTACGCCCATTGCAGCCCGCGGCGCGCCGCGACATACACCGATCGTTCATCCAGTCGCCCGCCACGCACAATGGCGCTCTTCTTCGCGCCGAGCGAGAGGCCGTACCAGAAATCGGTGCGCAGGCGGTGCGATGGTCCGGAGCCAACGGCATAGTGTCCGGCGATCCGCCGCGCGAGCAGCGCGCCCTGCCAGATCGCCTCGATCGCGCGCCGCATCGTGGGCCACGGGTTCCCGTCCTCCACGATCTGCGCGGCATCGCCGATCACGTGCAGTCCGTCGCACCCGTTCACCTCGAGGCGCGGCGTCACCACGATGCGGCCGTCCTCGCCGAGCGGTGCGCCGAACTCGGCGAGCACCGGGTTCGCGCGTACGCCGCCCGCCCACAGCAGCACGTCGCCAGGGAAGGCCGCGCCGTCCGCGAGCAGCGCGCGGTCGCCCGCGAAGCCGGCCACGCGGCGGCCGAACACCATTCCGACGCCCACCGACTCCAGCGCGCGGCTCGCGCGGCGCGCGATATGCGGCGCGAACGCCGGCAGCAGCCGGGGCTCCGAACCGATGAGCGTCACCGCGATCCGCGTGCCCTCCACGCGCGCGCTCGCCAGCTCCGCGCTCCACTCCACGGCGGTGAGTCCGCCGCCGGCGACCACCACGCGCATCATGCGCGCGCCCGTCGCGCGCAGCACGTGCAGGCGCGCGTTGAGCGCGGCGGCATCCGGTATCCACTTCGCGGCGATGACGCCCGCCTTGCCGTCGAGTTCCGCCGGCACCGCCGGCACCGATCCCACCGCCACGATGCAGCGATCGTAGGCGAGGACGCGGCCGTTCTCGAGCAGTACGGTCTTCGCCGCGGGATCCACCGAGCGCGCGCCGCTCGTCACCCACTCAGCGCCGAGCGCGGTGACGAACGCCGGCGTCTCGAAGACGAGCTCCGCGGCCTCGCGCGCGCCGCTCGCCACCTCGTGCGCGAGCGGAACGTACGAATGACTCGTGCGCGGATCCACCACTGTCACTTCGCCCGGCCGGAAGGCACGAGTGCGCCGCGCGTACCGCAACAGGAATTCGAGCCCGGCGAAAGAGCAGCCGAGGAGCACGATGCGCGGGCGCGCGGCCGAGCGTGAAGGGGTCAGCGAGAGTCCGGCGGTTGGGGTCGTGAACATGATACGCCCGCCGCGGCTGTCAGTCGAGCGCCGGGCGCGCTACAATTCCGGTGCACACTTCGCGTGAGGCGCGCTTGCTCCACCCGTGGCACCACCTGCCCCCAGGGCGGCACCCGCCGGAAGAGGTGACCGCGCTCGTGGAGATCCCCACCGGGAGCCGCAACAAGTACGAGCTCGACAAGGAGTCGGGGCTCCTGCGTCTCGATCGCGTGCTGTACTCGGCCGTGCACTATCCGGGCGACTACGGGTTCATCCCGCGCACGCTGGCGGAGGATCACGATCCGTGCGACATCCTCGTGATGGTGAACGAGCCGACGTTCCCGGGATGCCAGATCGACGCGCGCCCCATTGGCGTGCTGAAGATGACCGACCGCGGCGAGCCCGACGACAAGATCCTCGCGGTGCCGATCAACGACCCCTTCTTCGGCGAGTATTTCGACATCGCGGACATCCCGCAGCACGTGCTGAAAGAGGTCGAGCACTTCTTCCACATCTACAAGGATCTCGAGGGGAAGCGGGTGCAGACCGTGGGGTGGGGGAAGAGCGATGTCGCGATGACGGTCATTCGCGAAGGCATCGACCGGTACGCGGCGAAGTTCATGACGGCGACGCCGTAACTACAGACTTGGACTCTAGACTTAGACGTTAGACGGCAACTGCATGCGTCTAGCGTCTTGCGACCGCCGCGTCGAACGCGGCGCGCGATGCCGAGTCCATCTGCGTGACTTGATCGGGCATCTCCATGGGCGCACGATGAACCGGAAGCGGGCCGCAGGCGATCATGAGGCGGCCGAAGCTGTCGGGGCCGAGGCGGAAGGTGACAGTGTCGGTGGCGGCGGCCGGGGTAAAGTGCCACACCGTGACGCCGTTCCCCAGCGTCTCGCCCGATACCGCCGTGCCCGCGACCTGATAGTACGCGGCGACGAGGATGCTGTCCTTGCCTTTGCCTTGTTGCGCGCCGCCCACGGACACGGATCGCGTGACGCGGATCGGCGGTGCGGTTGCGCTCGTGTCGCACGGCGCAACGAGCGAGATCGCCTCGTCCCAGCTGCCGAGCGTATCGGCGCGCACGAAATGCGAGACGATCTTCTCGGCGTCGGGGCCGCGTTCCGGCCCGTTGCACGCGGCGAGCGCGACCAGCACGAGTGCGGCGCAGCCCAACGAACGATTCAGCATGCCCAGTAAGATAGCGCGCGAACCGGACAAGTCAGTCGGCGCGGCGGAGCACCAGGGCGGCATTGATGCCGCCGAATCCGAAACTGTTCGACAGGATGTGTTCGGGCCTGCCCTGCAGCCCCGCGCGCGGCACGTGATCCAGCGCGCATGCCGCATCCGGCGAATCGAGATTCACCGTGGGCGGCAGCCACGCCTGCTCCATCGCGAGGGCGCAGATCGCGGCCTCGATCGCGCCGCTCGCACCCAGCGCGTGACCGTAATAGCCCTTGGTGCCGCTCACCGGCAGCGCGGCGGCGTGGTCGCCGAACACGCGGCGGATCGCGAGGGTCTCGGTGGAATCGTTGAGCGGTGTGGAGCTGCCGTGGGCGTTCACATAGCCGATCTCGGTGGGGGCGAGGCCCGCGTCGTCGAGCGCGCGCTGCATGCTGCGCGCCGCCTGCGAACCATCGGGGCGCGGTGCGGTCATGTGATACGCGTCGTTGCTCATCCCGTAGCCGCACACCTCGCCGTAGATGCGCGCGCCGCGCGCCTTCGCCCGCGCTCATCTCCTCGAGCATGAGCACCGCCGCGCCCTCGCCCATCACGAACCCGTCGCGATCCTTGTCGAACGGACGCGACGCGCGCCGACGGATCGTCGTTGCGCGTGCTCATGGCGCGGATGAGCGCGAACGCGCCGTAACAGAGCGGCCAGAGCGGCGCTTCGGCGCCGCCCGCGATCATCACGTCGGCGTAGCCATCGCGGATCTGCCGGAAAGCATCGCCGATCGCGATGGTGCCGCTCGCGCAGCTCATCGCGTTAGTGCTGTTCGGACCTTGCACGCCGAACTCGATGGCCATGTTGCAGCTCGAGGCGCCGCCGAACACCGTGAGCGCGAGCATCGGATCCACATCGCTTCACGCTCCCGCGGTAGAACACGCCGCACTGTTCCTCGGCGTAGCCCACGCCGCCGAGTGCCGTGCCCATCATCGCGCCGATCGCGCTCCTTGTCCTCGACGGCGAGATCGATGCCGGAGTCCTCGATCGCGAGGCGCGCGGTGGCGACGCTGAATTGCCCGAATCGGTCGAGACGCTTGGCGCGCTTCTGCTTCCAGATGATCCGTGGGGACGAAGTCGTTCACCTCGGCCGCGATGTGGCTGCGGAAGATCGACGGATCGAAGCGCGTGAGCTCCCGCACGGCGCTGCGCTGCGCGCGAAGCCCGTCCCACAATCCCGAGGAACTGGTGCCGATCGGCGTGATGGCGCCGATGCCGGTGATCGCGACGCGTCGTTTCATCTCAGTCACTACCCGTGAGAGTGCCATTCGAGCCGCGTTCCGCCGCGGCCGCGAGTCCGGCGAGCGTGCGCGAGGCGATCCCGTGCACGAATACGGGGCCGATCACGCGTGTGGCGGCGAAGCCGCCGATCAGCGGCCAGCGCGGGCCGTCCCATACGTGCACGATGCGCACGTGCGTCCCGCCGTCGGCCGGCGTGAAGCTCCATTCCACGTCCATCCGCTTGGTGACACCCATGATGTGACGGAACCGTATCGCCGGCCGCGCGTCGTCCACCTGCATCTCCGACATCCACCAGGTGCGGATGCCGAAAATGCCGAACGGGCGCCACGCCGCCATCTCGACGATGCCACCGCCGTCGGCGGCGCGCTCGTGGAACCGCACCCAGCGGTAGTGGGCGAGGTGGTCGGGCCAGCGCTCCACGTCGCGCGCGAGCTCGAACATGGCGCCGACGGGAGCGCGTACGAGGCGTTCATCGACGGTCTCCATGAGACGGCCGCCGGGCATCGCGCCCAATTCGTACGGAGGCGCCAGCTCGAGCTCGGTCACGCGACCTCCACCGGGATCCAGGCGGCCGTGGTGCGGAAGCCGAGCCGGTCGCGGACGTCGGCATCGCGCGACACCGCTTCGCGCACGAGTTCGCGCAGTTCGCCGCGGCGGAAACCGCGGAACACCGACACGACTCCGTCGTGCCGGCTCACCGGATGGAAGCGCAGCGGGTACGACACGAGCCATATCCCTGCGGCCGCCAACCAGCTGCGGCGTAGTTCGCTCACGATCACGAGACGCCGCGCCACGCGGTGCAGCTCGCGCAGCAGCGCGAGCGCCGCGTCGCCGTCGAAGTGATGCAGCAGTTGCGAACAGGTGACGAAATCGAAGCTCCGGTCGGCGAAGGGGAGCGCGCGCGCGTCGGCACAGGCCACCGGGAACTCGTCGCCACGCGCGCCGCGCGCGAGCGGCTCGGCGAGTTCGACGCCGGCCGCGTGCAGGGTGCGTCCACGCGCGCGCGCCATCGCGACGGCGCGCCGCGGGATATCGCCCAGCCCGGTACCGACATCGAGCAGCGTCGCCTCGCGCGCCGGCGATGCGTCGAGCGCGATCTCCAGCTCGGCCAGCACCGCGCGCGTGCCGCCGAAGAGCGCGTTGGCGCGGCTCGACATCCGCGAGCGAGCGCAATCGCAACTCGGGGGCAAGCGTCGGATCGTCGAGGATCTCGATACCGCGCCGGCGCCGCGGGGTGAGGGGCGACGCCACGCTAGCGCTCCATCACGGTATAGCCGCCGCGGTAGTAGAGCAGCGGCCGGCCATCGCGCGCTGCCGCGGCCGTGACCTCGCCGACGACGATCGTATGGTCGCCCTCCGGGTGCCGGGCGCGCACCGTGCACTCGATGGACGCCAGCGTGCCGGCGAGCAGTGCGCAGCCGCTCACGCCGCGCGTGAAGGCGAGCCCCTCGAAACGCCCCGCGTCGGGCTCGGCGAACCGCCGCGAGATCATCTCCTGGTCGTCGGCCAGCACGTTCACCGCGAACGCGCGCGCAGTCGCGAGCACGCGGTGTAATTCGGTGCTCTGCTCCACGCAGATGAGCACGAGCGGCGGCGAGAGGCTCAGCGAGCAGAACGAGCTCACGGTCATGCCGTGGTCCTCTCCGGACGCATCGCGCGCCGTGGCGACGGTCACGCCGCTCGTGAAGCGGCCGAGCACGCTGCGGAAGAGATCGGGATCGATCATGGTCACCGCGCCCGGGTGAGCGGCTGGACGGCCGCCGGCCTGACGCGAGGCATGCCGAACAGCAAGCGTGCGAGGAACCGCGGCGTAAGCACGGCACTCGTCGGTACGAAGTCGCCGCCGACGCCCACCACGAGATCCGCCATGTCGGGTGAGGCCGCCAACGATCGCGTGATGCGGTCCATGAGCGATGGGACTCGCCACCGCGAGTCCGACGAACCGCTCGACCACCCATTTCCCTCCGAACGCGCGGCGCCGCGCGCGATCGTAGCCGGCGAGCGACTCCGCGGCGATCTTCGCGGTGGATGCACCGAGCGCCGCGAGCGCGAACGGCGCCAACAGCTCCCCGCCCAGCAACGCGGCATAGATGCCCTCGCCGGTGAACGGGTCGAAGAAATCGGCGGCATCCCCGACTAGCGCCGCTCCCGGCGACCACGCGCGGCGCGCGCGTTGCGCGAACGGACCGGTGGCGCTCACCGCGCCCACGCGCTCCGCGCCGGCGAACCGCGGGGCGAGTTGCGGCCGCGACGCGATCCACGCATCGAAGAACGGTCCGGCGCGTCCGCGCGCGGCGCGCGCGACGCTCACCGGCGCGACGATCGCGACGTTGGTCAATCCGTCTTCCACCGGGGCGAGGCCGAAGTAGCCGTCACGCTCGACGTGCATCTCGCCGAAGCCTGACATGCCGCGTATGCCCCGGTAGTGCGTCACGAATGCGAGCCGGCGCGGCACGCGTGCGAAGCGTGTGAGGCCGAGCCGGCGCCCGACCACGGAACGCAGGCCGTCGGCGCCCACGACAAGCGCCGCGCGCCGCTCGCGCGCCGCGCCGTTCTCGAGCGTGCGCACGCCGGTCGCCACGCCGCGCTCGTCGCGGATCACATCAGTCACCTGCTCCCCCTCGATCACGTTCACGCCCGCATCCCGCGCTGCTCCGAGCACGAGCGCGTCGAGCGCGGTGCGACGCAGGCCGAGTCCGCGGTCGCGGAACGGACGGAATCCGTGCGCCGCCGTGAACGCGCCCTGCGCGACCGTGCCGGCGGGCGAGCGCACGATCATGCCCGCCAGCGCCGCCGCGCCCGCGCGCTCGCACGCGCCGAGCACGCCCATCGATTCGAGGATCCGCGAGGCTTCGGGGCTCAGGTATTCGGCGCACGGCTTGTCGCGCGGGAAGCGGGCACGATCGAGCAGCACGACGCGCGCGCCGCCGCGCGCGAGATGCCAGGCGGCGGAGCTGCCCGCCGGTCCGCCGCCTACGACGATCACATCGATGCGTTCGGTCATGACACGGCGCGCGCGATGCGCTGGAACAAGCCCATGTAGCGCCAATGCGGACGGGGCAGCCGCAGTACGCCGGCGAGCCGCGTGAGGTGCGGCAGCAGCGGCGAACGCGAGTCGGCGGAGAACATGAAGCGCGGATGTGCGGACGCGAAGGCGCGCAGGCGCGCGACCGTGCTCTCGAAATCGAGAGAACTCGTGAAGTAGAATCGCGGCACGAGGAGTGGATCGCCGGTGGCGACCACGCCCTCGTCCCGCGCGATATTGTGGAGCGTGGTGCCCGGGTAGATGCGCAGGCCGACGGTGAGGTACACGGCGTCGCCGCGGCCCAGTCGCCAGGCGGCGAAGCGTAGCGTCTCTTCGAGTGTCTCGCGCGTCTCGCCCGGCCCACCCACGAGGAAGATCCACAACACGCCGATGCCCGCCTGTTCCACGCGCTCCGCGACGGCGCGCACCTGCGCGGCGTCGAAACCCTTCTGCAGCCGCTCGAGCACCGAGTCGCTCGCGCTCTCGGCGGTGATGCCGAGCCAGCGGAAGCCGGCGCGACGCATGAGCGCGAGCAGCTCCGCGGGCGCGGTGGCGGGCGTGAAGTTCGTGGTGTCGAGATGCACGCGCAGGCGCCGGCGCAGGATCGCATCGCACACATCCATCGCGTGGCGCGGTGGTGCATTGAAGGTGGAATCCACGAACTCGAAGTGCGTGACGCCGGCCTCGCGATGCAGCTCTTCCATCTCGAGCGCGACGAGATCGGGGTCGCGCAGGCGGTAGCCCCAACCTTCCACGTTGAGATATGTGCAGTAGATGCACTTGAACACGCAGCCGCGCTTCGTCTGGATGGGCACCGTGCCGCCGCGGCGCTCGTACGCGGCGAGGTCGAGCCACTTGTGCATGTGTGCCGCGGGCAGCGAATCGAGATCGGCGTCGCCGCCGGGCGGCGTGAGCTTCGTCCCGCTGTCGCCGCGCTGTACGACGCCGGGGATCGCGCCGGGCGCGCGGCCGGCGGCGAGCGAGTCGAGCAGCGCGACCGTGGCGCGCTCGCCATCGCCGGCCACCGCGTAGTCGACGCCAAGCGTGTCGAAGAGCGCCTCGGGCGCGACCCCGAACGCGGCACCGCCCGCGATCACGCGGGCGCGCGGCGCGGCGGCCCGCAGCGTCGCGAGGAGCGCGGTGGCCTCGGGCGTGTAATGCCGGAGCGCGATGAGATCGCTGTTGTCGATGTTCCGCATCGAGACACCGATGACGTCGGGCGCGAACTCGCGCGCGGCGGCGCCGGCCGCGGCGTGCGGGTCGCGCGAGAACGCGAGATCGAGCACGCGCGTCTGGTGCCCCGCTGCCTTGAGCGCGCCCGCGACACAGGCGATGCCGTTCGGTACCACCGGCATCGGCTGGCGTTCGCGGTTCGTGCTCACGAGGAGCACGCGCGGCGCAGAACCGGCGGCGAGCGCGGTCATGCCGCGCTCAGACGAACGCGGAAGCGATCGCGGCCGCCGCCAGGGCGCCCAAGCCGGTGCTGAGCAGATTCACCAGATCGTTGTCGAGCCACTCGAGACCTCCCGCCGCCACCGTTTCCGTGCCGCAATCGTGCACCAGCTGCTCCGGTTGCGACGCCGCACTTGGGGCACTGACGCCGTCCCTGCAGCGTCGCCCCAATGAGAGAATCCGCGAACGCGCCGATTATTCCCCCCGCCGCCGTCGCCGCCGCGAGCATCGCCGGCCAGCGCACCGCCCACGCGACAGCGCCCATGAAGCACGCGCCCGCCACCGCCGCCGCCGATCCTCGCGCTGTTACGCCCCCCGACGTTCCCGCCGGCACGATCTTGAACGTCGCGATCGACCGCGGCGGCGCATCGGACAGCGTGCCGATCTCGGTGCTCCACGTGTCCGCGCACGCCGTCGCGATCGCTCCGCCGCCGATCGCCGTCCAGAGCCATGTCCACGCCGGCAGCGTGTCCATCGTCCCGTACTTGAGTCCCCATCGTGCCTTGATCGCCGCCGCCGCGATGGCGAACAACGCCCCGTTCGCCAGCACCTGCAGCGCATCGCGCGCGCCCTCCTTCTCCAGCACGCCCGCCGTGCGCTGCGCCCGCTCCGCTTCGCGATAGTGCGTGAGCGCGGTAGCGCTCACGAAGAACGCGATGAGCATCGCTCCCCATCCATACCCCGCACTCACGCTCACGGTGCCCACGGCCGCCGCGGTGATGGCGCCCGACTTGGTGAGCGAGCCGCGCCGCAGCGCGATCACGGCGATGACGATCAGCGATCGCGGCGCCCACGAGCATGCGCAGCGCGAATCCGTCGTCCGTTATCAAGAAGATGTTCATGGTGCTGTATAGTGCCGCGCGCGGCCGCCGCCCCGCAAGCGAACGCCCGCGCCGCGGCGGCGTTGTTTGCGTCACCCCGCGCGATTACCTTTGCCACGCAATGAACGCCACGGTCGACGCCCTCATCCCGCTCTCCTTCCTCGAAGCCGTTCGCAGCGTCGACAGTCCCGATGGCGATCTCGAGGCCGAGTTCGTCGCCGAACTTCGCACCAAGCGCTTCGGGCTCAGCGACACGGTGTACGCGCAGATCCGCCGCTACGGCGACATGGTGAAGCGCGGCATTCGACCCGCGCAGGAGGAAGCGGTCGCGCTCGCGACGCTCATCGGCCGCCGCCCCGACGCCGAGGCCGCCTTCCGCGCCGCCGGCCGCTATGTGGCGCGCGAGACCTATGCCCGCATCCCGGTCATCACGCGCCAGGCGATCGCCGTACTGCCATCGCTCCTCTCACGTCCCATGGCGCTCGCGCAGACCCGCAAGATCGCGGAGCGATACTGGGGCGGCGTCGTGCGCCGCTCCGGCGCGCACCTCATCCTGGAGGTGGAGAGCTCGGTGACGGTGGACAGCGCGCCGAACTCCCTCGGCTGCACGTACTACGAGGAATCGCTGCACGAATTGCTGCGGCTGCTCGGCGCCACCAGCGGCCGCGTGGACCACGTGCGCTGCGCCGCGCGCAACGAAGGGCGCTGCGAATGGCGGGTCGACTGGCGGAATCTCAGCGCGGCCTGACGCACTTCCCGCCGCGCGGGGCGGGCGTTCTATTTCCACGATGCTCACGACCGACAACCTTCCCGCGCTCCAGCGCGCGATCGCCGACAGCGGCGTGGACGGCTGGCTCCTGTACGATTTCCGCGGCGTGAATCCGGTGACCGCCGGCGTGCTCGAACTCAAAGGCATGGTGTCGCGCCGCATCTTCGTGTACGTGCCGAAGAGCGGCGTGCCCACCGCCATCACGCACAACATCGAACAGGGCCCGTGGCGCGACTGGCCGGCCGCGTGGCGCCGCGAGCGCTACAGCACGTGGCAGGAATTGGAGGGCTATATCGCCGGCCTCGTGCGCGGGAAGAAGATCGCGATGGAGTACTCGCCCGGCGACGCGGTGCCGTACGTGGACTACGTGCCGGCCGGCGTGCTCGAGATGGTGCGCACCGCCGGCGCGACGGTGGTCTGCTCCGGCGAGATCGTGACGAAATTCTACGCGGTGTGGACCGAGCCGCAGATGGCGTCGCACGTGCGGGCCGCCGAGCAGGTGCGCGCCACCGCCCTCGAGGCGTTCGCCTTCGCCGGTGCCGCGCTCGCCAAGGGCACGCCGGTGCACGAGCACGAGGTGCAGCGCTTCATCATGGATTCGTTCGTGAAGAAAGGAATGGAGTTCGATCACGATCCGATCGTCGCGGCCGGCGCGAACGCCGCCGACGCGCATTACAGCCCGAGCGAGAAGCGGCCGCGCGCGCTCGCACGCGGCGAGTTGCTCCTGATCGATCTCTGGGCGCGTGAGCCGGGCGGTATCTACGCCGACCAGACGTTCATGGCGGCGCTGGGTGCGCCGAGCGCGCGGGCGGTGGAGGTATGGACGGCGGTGCGCGATGCGCGCGACGCCGCGATCGCGCGGCTCACCGAGCTCGTGGCCGCGGGGAAGCCGGTGCGGGGCGGCGAGATCGATGACGCGGCGCGTGGTGTCATCACCCAGCGCGGGTTCGGGAAGTACTTCACGCACCGCACGGGCCACAGCATCGACATGCGGCAATTGCACGGCGCCGGCCCGCACATCGACAACTTCGAGACGCGCGAGGAGCGGCTGCTCGTGCCTGGCGCGGGCTTCTCGATCGAGCCCGGCGTGTACATTGGCGGCGAGATCGGCGCGCGCAGCGAAGTGAACGCCTTCCTCGACCTCAAGGGCCGTCTCGTAGTGACACCGCGCGAATATCAGCGCGAACTGCCCGTCTATTGAGCGAGCGCGGCGGCGGCCAGCTTCGCCGCGAGTTGGGCGTCTTCTCCGCCGCGATGATGGTGGTCGGCGGGATCATCGGCAGCGGGATCTTCTTCACACCGTCCGTGTCGGCGCGTGCGCTGCCCACCGCGGACTGGGTACTCGCGGTGTGGGCGCTGGGCGGCGTCGTCGCGTTCGCCGGCGCGCTCACGTACGCGGAGCTCGGCGCGATGATCCCGAGTGCCGGCGGAGCGTACGCGTACATTCGGGAAGCCTTCGGGAATCTTCCCGCATTCCTTTATGGTTGGATGATCCTCGCGTCGATCGCCACCGGCGCGATCGCGGCGGTGGCCGTCGGATTCGCCGGCTATCTCGCGCGGCTCGGCATCGTACCCGCGGGGCAGACGCTCACGGTCGCGGCGGCGGCGATCGTGCTCCTCGCGACCGTGAACTATCTGGGCGTGAAGCCGGGCGCACTCGTGCAGAACGTGCTCACCGTGGCGAAGGTCGCGGCGCTCGCGGCCCTTATCGTGGGCGGGTTCGCGTTGTGGTCGCATGTGGGTGCGCCGCTCCCGGTGTCGGACGCGCCCGCCGCGCGTACACCGCTCATCGTCGCGCTCGGCGCGGCGTTCGTGCCGGTGCTGTTCACCATCGGCGGCTGGCAGCAGATGAACATGGCCGCGGGTGAAGTGCGCGATCCCGAGCGCAGCATCCCGCGCGCGCTCGGCATCGGGATCGGCATCGTGATCGCCATCTATCTGGGCGCGAACATCGTGTATCTGCACGCGCTGGGGCGCGACGGACTCGCGGCGTCGAATGCGGCGGCGGCCGACGCGGCCGAGCGCTACTTCGGCGCGGGCGGCGGCACCTTCATCGCCGTGTCGGCGATGGTCTCGATCTTCGGATTCATCAGCGTCGCGATCCTCGCGAACGCGCGCGTGGTGTACGCGATGGCGGCTGACGGGAATTTCCTGGCTGCCGCGGGGCGCGTGCATCCGAAGTTCGGTTCGCCGCACGTGGCCATCGTGCTGATCGCCGTGTGGTCGCTCGTGCTGCTCGCGCTGACGCGCGGCGATCTCGGCGCGCTGCTCTCGGGCGTCGTGTTCGCGGACTGGATCTTCTTCGGACTCGGAGCGGCGAGCGTATTCGCGCTCCGGCGTTCGCGGCCCGACGCGGTGCGGCCGTACCGCGTACCCGGCTATCCATGGCTGCCCGCGTTCTTCGTCATCGCGGCGGTGATCGGCGTCGCGAGTTCGTTCGTCTCGTCGCTGCGCATGTCGCTGTTCGGCGTGGCGCAGCTCGCGGTGGGCGTCGCGGTGTTCCTCTACTTCCGTCGCGGCGCCGTGTGAGGCCGCCGGCGGCGCTGGCGATCGCGCTGCTCGCCGGCTGCGCGCACGAGCGATCGGCCGCCGAGCATGCATCGCGGGCACGGTATCGCGTCGCGGATGTCCGCGCGGCGGGGCGGATCAACGGCCAGGTCACGCTGGCGCCGCCGCTCCGCGCGGGCGACGCGATCGTATGGCTCACCGATGTGGATTCCGGCAAGCCGCTGCCGCTCTCGCGGCGCTACGAGATCGAGAACCGGGCGAACGCACTCGTGCCGTTCACGCAGGCGGCGATCGTGGGCGGCACGCTCAATGTCCGCAACGTGGACGACACCGCGCATCGCGCGCGCTTCACACTGAGCGGAGCGGACCCGGATTCCGTGCTCGCCGTGGTGAACGAGACCGGGGCGGGGCAGGTGGTGCCCACGCATCGTCCGCTGCAACGGGTGGGGCTCGTGGCGGTCACGTGCGACGTGCATCCGGCCACTCACGGCTGGATCCTCGTGTTCGACCAGCCGTACTTCGCGCAGCCGGACTCGAACGGCCGCTTCGCGATGGACTCCGTGCCGCCGGGCCGGTGGCGGATCCGCGTGTGGCACCCGTCGCTTGGCGAGATCGACCGCGAAGTGGTGGTGGATTCCGGCGCGCTCGCCTTCGCCGACCTCAGGATCCCGCGGTGATCTAGCGGCGGACCTCGCGCGCGTCGGGGAACTGCACGCGATAGAGTCGCGCGTAGAGTCCGTTGTCGGCGAGCAGCTGCGTATGCGAGCCTTCTTCGATGACGCGTCCGGCGTCGAGCACCACCACGCGGTCGGCGCGGCGCACGGTGCTCAGGCGGTGCGCGATGATGAGCGTCGAGCGGCCGCGGAGCAGTTCTTCCATCGCGCGCTCTACGAGACGTTCGCTCTCGCTGTCGAGGCTCGACGTGGCCTCGTCGAGGATCACGACCGCCGGATCCTTGAGGAACACGCGGGCGATCGCGATGCGCTGGCGCTGTCCGCCCGAAAGCTTCACGCCGCGCTCGCCGACGCGCGTGTTCATCCCTTCGGTGAACTGCTCGATGAATTCCATCGCGTGCGCGGCGCGCGCCGCGCGCGCGACGTCCACATCCGAGGCATCCGGCCGGCCGAACGCGATGTTCTCGCGCACCGTGCCACTGAACAGCGCGGGCTCCTGCGGCACGATGCCCACGGAATTGCGGAGATCGTGCAGCGAGAGTCGCCGCACATCGATCCGGTCGAGCGTGATCGCGCCCGAGGTCGCGTCCCAGAAGCGCGGCACGAGCGATGCGATGGTGGTCTTTCCGGCGCCCGACGGGCCTACGAGCGCCACGACTTCGCCGGGCACGATGCGGAACGAGACCTCGTGCAGCACGTCGGGGAGCTCGGCGGCGTAGCGGAAGGTGACGCGGTCGAATCGCACGTCGCCGCGCACGGGCTTGGCGAGCAGCAGCGGCTCGGCGGGCTCGGCGATGGATGGCTTCATATGCAGCAGTTCGAAGACACGCTCGGCCGCGCCGAGTGTCTCCTGGAATTGCCCGAACAACGATGCGAGCGCTCCGACCGCCGCCGCCACCGTGAACGCGAGGATCAGGAATTGCGTGAGCGAGCCTTCCGTCAGAGTGCCGAGCAGCGCGAGCCGGCCGCCCTGCCACAGCACCACGGCCACGCCGCTGAAGCCGACGAAGGTGATCACACCGAAGAAGATGCCGCGGAACCACGCACGCCTGAGCGCGACGCGTACGACATCGCGCAACAGGTCGGTGTATCGCTTCGTCTCGAAGGCCTCACGCGTGAAGCTCTGCACGACGCGGATGTGGCCGAACGCCTCGTCGGCCATGCCCATGGCGTCGGCGATGCGATCTTGCACGCCGGTCGTGGACTTCCGCAGCAACCGGCCGAAGATCAACGCGGCCGCGATGACGATCGGCACCACCGCCAGTGTCGTCGCGGTCAGTTGCGGTTGCATGATCGTGAGCAGCGTGATGCCACCCACGAGGTACAGGACTTGCCGCAGTAGTTCGGTCACCTGGTAGTTCATCACGCTCTGCAGCATCGTGATGTCCGACGAGAGCCGGCTCGTCAGTTCACCCGACAATCGCTCCGCGAAGAATCCCGGGCTCAGCCGAACGAGGTTGGCGAATACGTCCACCCGGAGCTGCGCGATCACGCGCTCGGCGACCACCGCGAACGCCCACACCTGCACGAAATTAAACGCGCCCTGCACCAGGAAGAGCGCGATCAGGCCGGCGAAATAGCGGGCCAGCAATCCCGGATCCCTCTGGATGAACGCGGCGTCGAGCAATCCGCGCACCACGAGCGCGAAGACGAGACCCGCCGCCACGCTGAGCACGAGGGTGAGCCCACCGGTCCAGAGCAGCGCGGGGTGCCCGCGCATGCGCAGGAACAGCGGCCGAAGCGGTCCGGGCGACGGGATCCTCCGTTTTTTCGACGTGTCGAGCAGCACAGCGGCCGGCGCGTCCGGTGCGGTCGGCGCCATCAGCGCGCCAGCCCGCGATCGACCACCATGGCGATGAACAAGAGGAACAGGTACAGCAGGGAGTACTTGTACACGCGCCACGCGAGCGGCACCCACTCCGTGCGGCGCGCGATCGCGATCGTACCCGCGAGCAGGATGCCGCCGAGCGCGAGCGCGCTCACGCCGTACACCCAGCCGAACGCGCCGAACGCCACCGGCAGCAGCGTGATGGGTACGAGAATGAGCGTGTACCAGATCATGTTCATCATCGTCTCGCGCTCGCCCCAGATGAGCGGGGCCATCGGCACGCCCGCGCGGCCGTAGTCCACCTGCTTCAGCAGCGCGAGCGCCCAGAAATGCGGCGGTGTCCAGTAGAAAATGATGAGGAAAAGATAGATGGCGGTGAGATCGATGCCGCCGGTCGCGGCAGCCCAACCCACGAGCGGCGGGAAGGCCCCCGCCGCGCCGCCGATCACGATGTTCTGCGGCGTCGTGCGCTTGAGCCAGCGTGTGTACACGAACACATAGAAATAGAATCCGGCGAGCGCGAGCGCCGCGCTGAGCACGTTCACGCTGTAGGCGAAGAGCGCCGTGGCGCCGGTCGCGAGCGCGACGCCATACGCCAGCACCGCGCGCGGCGTCATGCGTCCGGACGGCAGCGGCCGCAGACGCGTGCGCGCCATGCGGTCGTCGATGTCGCGGTCGATGTACATGTTCACCGCGTTCGCGCCGCCCGCCATCAGATATCCGCCGATCGCGACGAGCAACACCAGCGAGAGCGACGGCGTGCCGGCCACGAACATTGGCGCGATCGTCGTGACGAGCAGCAGTGAGATGATGCGCGGCTTGGTGAGCATCACGAGATCGCGCACGAGCGTGCGCGTGTCGGACGCGGCCACTTCGGTCGCCATCGCGCCGCCGCTCACATGCCACCTCCGCGCGCGATGATCACCGCGATGCTCGGCGGCAGCGGCGCCATTGCCGGCGATGCGCGATACGCGAGCGATGCCGTCACCACCGACGTGAGCCAGATCAGCACGCCATCCATCTGGTGCAGCGACCGCAGTGCCGGCGGCAGATGCATGCCGATCATCGCGCCGGCGATGAGCAGCTGCACCAGCACCAGCGCGAACATCACGCGCACGCCGCGCACGGCGGCGGGTGCGCCGGTGATCCTCCGCGTGGTGATCACCAACCCGAGGACGTGCAGGAACAGGAGGAGCGCGAGCACGCGGTGCGTCATTCTGGATCCGCACGAGATGCTCGATGATCGGCGAGCCCGCCGATGTTCCGCACAGCGGGAACGATCCGCAGACGACGTTCGCGCCCGGCACCTTCGCGGTGAGACCGCCGAAGATGAGCACCAGCAGTGCGAGCGCAGCGGCCGCCGCCGTGCCGCGAAACAATTTCGCCGGCGCGCTCGCGGGGGCGCCGCCGCCGAGGTCGCCGGCGCGAACGAGCGCCTCGGCGAGCGTCGCGAGTAGCGAGGCGGCGAGCACCCAGTGCACCATCGTGGCCAGCGGCGCATTCTGGAAGAACACCGTGACCGCGCCGAAGAGCGCGGTGGCGATCACGATCGCGAGCGCCGCGACGGCCGGGCGAAGCACGCCGCCTTTGCCACCGACACCGGCTTCACCACGAGCGCGATATGCCGCGAACGCCGTGGCCGCGATGGTCACCGTGAGGATGAGCCCGATCAACCGGTGCGTCCACTCGACCACGAGCGTCGAGTTGCTCATCGGCGGGAACCACGCGCCCTGGCACATGGGCCAGTGCTCGCCGCAGCCCATGCCGGATCCGGAGATCCGCACGAAGCCGCCGAACATGATGTGCACCACCGCGAGGGCGAGCGAGGCGCGCAGGAACGCGCGCAACGACGTGGGAATGCTCACGGATGCATCGCGCGCCACGTGAACACCAGCACCGCGGCGAGGCCGACGGCCGGCAGCACGGTCCACGCGAACTCCGGGACTGCGCGCGGCGCGGGCACGCCAACGGGCGTCGCGCCGCTCGCGGTGCGGGCGCGCGCGCGCACCGCCGAGCGCAGGATGAGCGCCTGACCCGCGACACAGCTCGCGACCGCGCACCAGAAAAAGGCATCACGCATAGGCACGAAAGGTGCCACGGCGCTCATAGTGGGTCAACGGCGATGCTCTCGCCCCATCGCGCGGCGCCGCGTATGTTCCCGCGCATGAGCGACACACCCGGAAAACTCCCTCGGCAACTCGGTCTGTGGAGCGCCACGGCGGTGCTCATCGGCTCCACGATCGGCTCCGGGATCTTCCGTTCGCCGGCGGGCATTGCGACCAAACTGCCCGGTCCGCTCCCCCTGCTCGCCGTATGGTTCGCCGGCGGCGCGTTCGCGCTCTGCGGCGCGCTCACGCTCGCGGAGATCGCCGGCGCGTTCCCGCAGACGGGCGGCATCTACGTGTTCCTGCGCGAGGCGTGGGGCCGGCGCACCGCGTTCCTGTTCGGCTGGTCCGAACTCGTGATCATCCGCGCCGCGAGCTACGGCGCGATCTCCACGACGTTCGCCGAGTATTTCCTCCGCGTGCTGGGGCACGACACGTCGGTCGCGCCGTATTCCACGTACGTCCATTGGGTGGCCGCCGTCGCGATCGCGCTCACGGCAACGTTCAACTACGTCGGTCTGCGCTGGGGTTCGCTCGTGCAGAACCTCACCACGCTCGCGAAGTACGGCGGCCTGCTCTTCATCGTCATGCTCGCGTTCGCGGTGGGATTGCCGAACGGCGGCGGACACTACACGCCGCTCACGCCACCCGGCAGCTTCAGCATCGGACTGTTCGGCCTCGCGCTCGTTTCGGTACTTTGGGCGTACGATGGCTGGGAGGACGTGACGTTCGTCGCAGGCGAAGTGCGCGAGCCGCGCCGCGTGATGCCGCGCGCGATCATCATCGGCACGGTGGCGGTGGTCGCCATCTATCTCCTCGCGAACCTCGCCTATCTCGCGGTGCTCGATGTTGGACAGATCGCGCGCTCGAAGCTCGTGGCCGCCGATGTCGCGGAGCGGCTCGTCGGGCCCGCCGGAGTGATCCTCGTGTCCGTCACCGTGATGCTCTCCACCTTCGGCACGCTCAACGGGTCGATCATGACGGCGCCGCGCATCTTCTTCGCGATGGCCGACGATGGCCTGCTCTTCGGCGCGATCGCGCGCGTGCATCCGAGGTTCCACACGCCGAGCCGGGCTATCATCCTTTCCGCATGCCTCGGCATCGCGTTCGTGCTGATGCGCACGTTCGAGCAGTTGGCCGACGCATTCGTGATCGCGATCGTGCCGTTCCTCGCGCTCGGCGTCGCCGCGATCTTCCGCCTGCGCAAGCGCGCGGACTACGATCCGCCCTTCCGCGTGCCGGGCTATCCGGTGGTGCCGCTGCTGTTCATCGCGAGCACCATCGCGCTGCTCGCGAACGCGATCATCGACGCGAGCAGCCGCTGGGCGACTGTCGGTGTGCTCGCCGCCGTGGTCGCAGGCATCCCGGTCTATCACGCTACCGTGGGGAAGGGGCACAGCGTTACCGAAGGGTGATATTGGTTTCTTGACGCCCGAGCCGTGGGCGAGATAGTTTTGCCCCGTCGCCCCCGGCGGCGGCGTATACCGCCGGCCCGCTCGTTCGCCCCACCTGTCATCACCCAGGGAGAGGTCCTCTCATGATCACAATTCGTTGGCTGCGCGCTCTCGCCGTAGTGGCGGTGACGGCGGCTGTCGCAGTTCCTTCGCGCATCGCGGCCCAGGGGACGACGACCGCGGCGATCTCAGGGACCGTGACCGATTCCACGACGAAGGAGCCGGTCGAAGCGGCGCAGGTGCAGATCGTGAGCGGCGCGAGCGGCGCGTCGGTGACCGTGCAGACGCGGCCGTCGGGTCTCTACTTCGTGTCCGGCCTCCAGGTGGGCGAACCGTACACCGTCACGGTGCGGCGCATCGGGTTCCGGCCGAAGTCGGATAAGATCGCGCGTCTCTCGCTGAGCCAGCGCGCCGTGCTGGACTTCCAGCTCATTCCGCAGGCCGCCACGCTCGCGGCGATCACGGTCGAGGCGGGGAACCAGCTCTCGCCGGTGATCAACCCGAACCGGAAGGGCACCGGCTCGCTCGTGGATGACAGCATCCTCAAGCGTGCGCCGACGCTGAACCGCAACTTCACCGACTTCATGAGCACGGTGCCGCAGGTGGCCACGCAGCCGAACGGCTCGACGTCGGCGGGCGGCGTGAACAACCGCTATAACAACATCCAGATCGACGGCGCGAACAGCAACGACATGTTCGGCCTCGGCAGCACCGGTCAGCCGGGCGGCCAGTCCAATGGGAAATCGATCTCGCTGGACGCGGTGAAGGAGTATCAGGTGCTGCTGTCGCCGTACGACCTGAATTTCTCGGGCTTCAACGGCGCGCTCGTGAATGCCGTGACCAAGAGCGGCACGAACGAATTCGACGGCGACATCTTCTATTATTTCCGTAACCAGAACTACGCGGCGAATGTGCCGTTCATCCAGAATTCGGGCCTGTACGTCGAGCAGTACGGTGCGTCGGTGTCCGGCCCGATCATCAAGGACCGGCTGCAGTTCTTCGCGAACGGCGAGTGGCAGCTCCGCGCGCAGCCGAGCACGGGCCCGTATATCGGGCAGGCACCGGGCGCCGCATCTCCGCTCACGGTGGACTCGGCAACCACGCAGCGGTTCATCAACGATCTCACGGCGCTGGGGATCCCGGCCGGCACCGGCGGCGCGACGAACAACGCGAATCCTCTCACGAACGCGTTCGGACGCTTGGACCTCGCACTCCCGGAGATCAACAGCACGCTCACGCTGCGGGACAACTATGCCGGGGGCAGCATCGACGTATTCAGCCGCACGTCCACGTTCCCGCTGACGTCGCAACTCTACACGATCAACAACAACAACAACAGCTTGGTGTTGCAGCTCAACTCCACCATGCAGAGCGGATCGAGCAACGAGTTCATCGCCGCCTATCAGACGATCTCGGACCTGCGGCTGCCCATTGCCGGCCAGTTCCCCACGATCAATGTGACGGTGCCCGGACTCCAGAGCGCCACGATCAGTGAACTCGGCGGCGCAGAGCAATTCTCACAGGGCAATTCGCTGCAGCAGAAGATGCTGCAGTTGAAGGACAACTACTCCTTCTTCGTCGGCGACAACAATCGCGTGACGGCCGGCGTGTCGGCGGAGTTGTGGCAGTTCACCAATCTGTTCACCGAGAGTTCGTACGGCGTGTGGACGTTCAACTCGCTCGATTCGCTCGAGGCGGGGAACGCCAATCGTTATCGTGTCTCTCTCCCGCTCACCAATCCGCCCGCGATCGTCGCCCAGCCGCAAGGCGTCACATACGGCGCGTATGTCGAGAATAACTGGACGCCGAATCCGAATTTCAACATGGTCTTCGGCCTCCGCATTGACGTGCCGGTGATCACGAATTCGCCGCCGTATACGGCGTCTTTCGATTCCATCTTCGGCGGCCTCTTCCAATCGATGGGCCGCCAGGCGAACACATCGCAGGTGCCGAGCGGCAACATCCAGTGGGAGCCGCGCGTCGGCTTCAACTGGGACCTCGATGGCGAGAAGAAGAACCAGATCCGCGGCGGCGCCGGTGTGTTCGTCGGCCGGCCGGCAATGGTGTGGGTGGCGAATTCCTGGCAGAACTCGGGCAGCGGCCTGGGGTTCCTGATGTGCGGCCGCAGCGACCGATCCGGGTCCGATCACGCCGGTATTCAACGCGGGATCCGTGGCGTCGCCGCCGCAGACGTGTCCGAACGGCGCCGGCATTGCGGGCGGCGTCGTGGGTCCGGTGGACATCATGGACAACAACCTCAAGTATCCCGAGGTCTTCCGCGCGAATCTCGCGTACGACACGCGTCTGCCGGGCGATTTCTTCCTGACGCTCGAGGGACTGTATACGCGCGGGCTGAACAACTTCTTCTACGTCAACCGCAACATCAACTACGACTCGACATACATCGGCCGGAACGGCCGCTACATGTACGGCAACATCGCCGCCTCGGGCGTGCCCACCACGTTCGTGTACGATGCTTCGCACCGGTACTCGGAAGTGATCGACATCGTGAACCAGTCGAAGGATTACGCGTACGACCTGACAGTCGAGCTGCACAAGCGCGTGTTCAGCTCGCTCGACATGCGCGCGGCGTACACGTTCTCGCACTCGTACGACGTGGCGTCACTCAATTCCAGCCGCGCGATCTCCAACTGGCAGTTCGGCCGCGAGGAAGGCGGCAATATTCTGGCGCAGAACCTGACGCCGTCGGCGTATGACCAGCCGAACAAGCTGCTGATCTCCGGCACGTACACATTCCCGTGGAAGAATTGGAGGACGGACTTCTCGCTCATCTACTCGGGCTACTCCGGCTCCACGTTCGACTACGTCTACGGCGGATCGGGAAGCCGCGGCGACGTGAACGGCGACGGCAACCAGAACGACCTGATCTACGTGCCGACGAACGTGTTCGATCCCACGCAGGTGCAATTCTCACCGATCCCGGCGAGCGGCAGTCACGCCGCGGTGCCAGTGAACACGCAGCAACTCGCGCTGAATAACCTGATCCAGAGCACGCCCTGCTTGCGCGACCACCAGGGCGAGATCCTGCCGCGCGATGCGTGCCGGAATCCCTGGGTCAACCAAATGGACGCAACGATCATCCAGAACCTCCCGCGCATCAGCCGGCCACAACGTGCAGCTCCGCCTGGACATCTTCAATCTGCCGAACATGCTCAACGGCTCGTGGGGCCTCGTACGTCAGGCGGGCGGCAGCTCCTTCACCGACGTCTCCCTCCTGAACGTGACGGGCCAGTCGGCGGCGATCAACCGCGCGAACCCGCAGTCGGGGATCCCGATCGTGCAGTACCAGCCGACGATGATCCAGTTCCCCACCGTGAATGCGGTGTACTCGTACTACCAGCTGCAGTTCTCGGCGAGGTTCGACTGGTAACATGCAGGGGCGCGTATGGCGTTGGCGTATGGTACTAACGCTGAACGGGGGCGCCGCGAATGCGGCGCCCCCGTTCAGCAGTATCCATACGCCATACGCGTCACGTTCAAGCTGTTTCTAGAACACCTTCACGTTGAGATATTTCTTCGGATTCGCTTTGATATCCGCGGTGAGCGAATCGATCCGCGCCAACAAGGCGCGCAGGTTGTTGTACACGCCGGGATCGTTCAGCATCAAGCCGAGCGTGCCCTTCCCGCTGTCGGCCTTCGCGAGCAGGGAATTCACGCGAGCGCTGGAAGAGTCCAGATTCCGCGTGAGCGAGACGAGATTCTTCGACGCCACCGACAGGCTGCGCATCGTCGAGTCCACCTCTGCCGAGTCGATGGCATTGAGCGTGCGGCGCAACGAAGCCATCGTGGCCGTGAGCGCTTTCGACTGAGTCGATGCCACCTCGTTGAGATTGGTCACGAGCGCATTGGTGGATTCGATCGTCTTCCGCAGCTCTGCGATTCCGCCGTTCGTGACGAGTTCGATGCGCGCGGTACGCGCGACATCGCTCAGCGACCCCGCGACCGTGTCCATCTTGGAAAGGATCTCGTCCATCGACGGCGCACCACGCCCCGAGGGGATCGTGTCGTTCGCCGCGAGGAAGGCGCCCGGCCGGCACAGCTGATTCCCCGCCGCAGGCCCCGCCGGCGGCGGCGCCGGCTTCGCGCCCGGCTGAGGCTCCGCGCCACCCACCGGCGCCTCCGCGCGGCGGCACGGCGTGATCGCGACCGACTTGTCGCCGAAGATCCCCTCGGAGATCACGGCCACGGTGCTCCCCTCGGGCACTCTCCGGCCGCGGTCGATCGCCATCTGCACGTCCAGATAGCCCGCCGGATCGAGGTCCACGTCCTTCACGAAGCCGATCTGCACGCCGGCGAGATACACCGGCTGCCCCACCTTGAGCTGCTGACCCCAGTCGAAGCGCGCGAACATCGCATACGACTTCGTCCAGCCGCGCCGCGCGAGGTAGAGCGTGCCGACGATCCCCACCACCACCGCGATGGTGACGAAGATGCCGACGATGACTTCATCCTTGCGTTTCATGGCTTCAAGAGTGGCGCGAGGTAGAGGGCGGTGAGCGCGTCGAGGAACAGGATGATCACGGAACTGATGACCACGGTGCGGGCCGTGGAGCTTCCCACGCCCTCGGCGCCCGCCTCGGCCGTGTAACCCTCGTACGATCCGATCAGCGCGATCGCACCGCCGAAGAGCGTCGCCTTGATGAGCGCATAGTATACCTGGAACGGGATGAACGTGAGATGCAGCCCGGTGGTGAAATCATGCAGCGTGACGTTCGTGAACGCGATCACCATCGCGCCGCCCGCCGCGATGCCCGTACTGATGGCGAGAATGGTCACGAGCGGCACCATCGTGACCCCGGCGATGAACCGTGGCACCACGAGGTACGCCACCGGATCGTACGCGAGCGTCTCGAGCGCATTGATCTGCTCGGTCACGCGCATGGTGCCGATCTCGGCGGTCATGCGCGCGCCCACGCGGCCCGCGAGCACGAGCGCCGTGATCAGCGGCCCCAGTTCGAGCACGATCGATTGCCGCAGGATCCACCCCACCGCCGAGAGCTGCGCGCCGGGGAAGAGCTGGTACACGGTCTGATATCCGGTCACCGCGCCGATGAACGCCGCCACTGTGCCCGCGAGCGGCATGGAGTCCACGCCCACGTTGCGCATCTGCTTGGCGGTGAGCGGGAGCCACGTGCCGGGCTCCGTGACCAGTCCGCGCATCATCTCCACGGCGAACAGCACGCGGCTGCCGATCTCGCCGAACAGCCCCGCCGCCCAGTGCGACATCTGGCGGAAGAACACGATCGCGGCGCGCTGGTGCATCGGGAAGCTGGCGGTGGGGCGCTGCATCGTGCGGCCCGTCACGTGCGCACCTTGGTGAGCAGCACCACGCCCACGACGCCGAAGAGCAAGCTCGGCAGCCACGCCGCGAGATACGGCGGCACGACACCGCCTTCGCCCACCGCTTTCATGATCTGGATGAGGATCAGGAACACGATGGTGGTCGCGAGACTGATGCCGATGCCCATCGCGAAGCCGCCGCGCTGTGTGCTCGTGGCGAGCGGCGCGCCGAAGAGCGCGATGATGAGGCACGTGACCGGCAGCGCGAGCTTGAGCGACAACTCCACCTTCAGTTCGTTCACGTTCGCGCCGGAACGTTCGAGCGAATGTATGAAGCGGTTCAGTTCGCCGAACCGCATTTCGTCGGGGCTGCGCGGAAGCGACGTGAGCTCCACCGGCGGCTCCTTGAACTTCGCGTCGCGGAGGCTGTCGAACGCGAGCGCGAGGTCGCGCGACGAGTCGGGCACGATGTGCATCGTACCGTTGATCATCGTCCAGCGCTTCGCCGTGGTATCCCATTTCGCGGCCTGCGCGGCGATCAGAATGGTGGGATAGTCCATGCTCACGCCTTTCCGTTCGATCTCCAGCACGTCGATCTGATTCTGCTCGATGGTGAGATTGCCGATCTTGTACACGCGGCCTTCGGTGGCGGCGTACGCGAAGTTGAACCGGTTCTGGCCGGGCCGGTACTTGTGCTCCTCCAGGATCTCATCGCGCTTGGCGTTGGTGACCGGCACGAGCTCGCCGAGGCCGAACGCGAGCGCCATCACGCCCAGGGCCGCGACGAAGATGGGCGCCACCATCCGATGGAAGCTGATCCCGTTCGCCTTGGCGGCGGAGATCTCCCAATGCCGCGTGAAGCCGCCGATCGAGAACACGGTGCCGAACAGCACCGCCACCGGCAGCACGAGGAACATCGAATCGGGGATCCAATAGATGTAGCTGAGCGCGATCTGTTTGAGCGTTAGATGGCGGTTCAGGTACTTCTCCATGTGGTCCACGAGATCGATGATGATCACGAGGAGCGGGAAGCCGAGCGCGAGCCGGATGAAGATCTTCCAGAACTCGCTCATGACGTAGCGATCGAGCGGGCGGATGCGCGAAAGGAGCTTCACGGCGCGGGCGCGGCGGCGGCGCGGGCGCCTGGCCGCCGGGCGGCGAGCCAGTTGCGCGCGGTCTCGAGCAGCTCGCTGAAGTCGCCGCCGCGCGCTGTTGAACCGGAGCGCTGCACCTTGTACATGAAGTACACGCCTGCGGCGGTGAATACGACGTTGGCCATCCACATCCCCCAGAACGGCGTCAGCTTGAGTCGATTCGCGGTGGCCTCGCCGGCCACGAGTCCGATGTAGTACATCGCGAACACCACGATGCTGATGCCGAGCACCATGCCGATGCCGCCGCGCGGGAAACGCAGTCCCACCGGCGCCCCGAACAACACGAACACGGCGCACGCGGCCGCGAGCGCGAACTTCTTTTGGATCTCCACGGCGTAGCGGCTGCCCGTGGTCTGCGCATCGCTCACGCGTGCCTTCGCGATCTGCAACCGCGCGAGCGTCTGCACGAAGTGCTGCGATCCGAAGGCTCCCATCGCCGAGGGCCCCTGCGGATCCAGCACGACGATCTGCCCCGGCTGCGGGCGCGCGCCCGCGCGCGCCGTCATGGTCGCGGGCTGATCGAACGGGCGGATCGGTCCGTTCGCGGACGGCGGCATTCGCCGCACCGCCGGTGCCGGCGGGTGCGGACCTGTCGGCGACCTGAGAACATCCGCCGCGCGCCGCGAGCCTGGAGGTATCGGCGTCGCCGCGAGACTCGGCGGCGGCGCGGGCGGGGGCGCGCCGGCGATGGCGGGCGCCACCGGCGGTGGCGTTGGGGGCGGCGGCTCCGATGCTTCGCTCGTGTCCGGAGCCGGCGAGATGCGCTTCACCAGCCGGCAATACAGCGAGCCGAGCGTGTGCAGAGTGAACGGCGGAGGTGTCGCGACCGTCGGTGCATTCTCACCGGTGGACGCGAAATGCACGGCAGAGAGCATCGTGCCCGCGACCTCGGACCGCGCGACGGCCTCTTCGTTGCGCGCCCGCTGGTACATCGAATCCATCTCGCACACCGACATCTCGCGCTCGGACTTGTACGTGTCCTTGGATGTCTCCTCGAACTTGTTGCCGACATTCCGCACGCGCACGAGATCGGTCTTGAAATAGAGGCGCTGCAATTCGCCCATGTTGAGCTGCGGGATCTGCTGCATGTAGCCGTCGTGCAGCGTGAGCACGAGATCGCGCTGATCGGGCGTGAGCCCCATGGAGCCACTGTCGGCGTAGATCGTCTTGCGGCGCGTGGGGTCGTCGAAATTGAAGATCGTGACCTCGTTCATCCCGTTCGAGGCCTCGTCCAGGCGGCCGGCGCGCAGGAAGAGCCGCCCGGGCATCACCTCGTTGATCACCTGCGGGCGCAGCGCGAAGGTCGGCTTCTTGCGCGCGATGTCCGTTTGCAGCGACCGCAGCCGATGGTTCGCGCGCGGCAGCACCTGATCGTTGAACAGCAGGTTCGCGAGCGCGAGGATGATGCCCGCGAATAGCACCGGCCGCACGAAGCTGATCATCGACACGCCGCTCGCGCGCATCGCCGTCACCTCGTTCTCCCCCGAGAGCCGGCTGAACGCGTACAACACCGCCACCAGCACGGCCATCGGCAGCGTCATCGCGACGATGAACGGCAGCGTGAGCAGGAAGAATTCGCCGATCACGCCCCACGACAACCCCTTGCCCACCAGATTGCCGAACTGCTTGGCCACCTGGTTGAGCAAGAGCAGTGTCGTGAGCGCCGACAGCGCGAACACGAGCGGCCCGAAGTGCTCTTTGAGGACGTAGCGGGTAAGGATGCGCATGGAGATCGGAAGGGAATCTATGGCTTACGGCGCCAGGGGGCTAATAAACGGCGTGAGTCGTGAGTCGTGCGTCGTGAATTGCATAGGAACAATGAACGGCGGCCGCTGAACGATTACATTCCCTCGAACCTCCACGGAGTTCCAATCGGTGCGGCGTTACGCGATCCTCCTCCTGAGCTTGGCCTTGGCGTGCAGGAACGACGCTCCACGCACTCCCTTCAATGGCGCGGTGGCGCTCGGCTATGTGAAGACGCAGGTGGACAACGGACCGCGCATCCCCGGCACGGCCGCGCATCGCAAGACGGGCGACTGGATCGTTGAGCAGGTGAGGTTGACGGCCGACACGGTGATCGAGCAGAAGTGGACCCACGTGACCACCAAGGGCGACACACTGCCGCTCCGGAACATCATCGCGCGCTTCCGACCCAAGGAAACGCAGCGCGTGCTCTTCATCACGCATTGGGACACGCGGCCCATCTCCGACGGTACGCCGGACCCCGTGCAGCGCGCGCTCCCAATGCCCGGCGCGAACGACGGCGCGTCCGGCGTCGCCATGTTCATCGCGCTCGCCGAGGCGCTCAAGAAGACGCCGCCGAATGTCGGAGTCGACCTGCTGTTCGTGGACGGCGAGGACTACGGCTCCTTCGACAATGGCAAGGACGTCCTGCTCGGCGCGAAATACTTCGCCAAGCATCTGCCCGATTCGGGCTATGCGCCGCTGTACGGCGTGCTGTGGGACATGATCGGGAAGCAGAACACGCGTTTTCCCGAAGAGGCATTCTCAGTGCAACGCGCGCCGGAAGTCGTCGCCCTCGTGTGGAAGAAGGCCGCCGACCTCGGGTACAAGGGTACCTTCGTCCCCATGGGCGCGGGCGCCATGATCGACGACCATCTCCCTCTGCTCGACGGCGGGCTGCACGTCATCGACGTCATCGATGCCGACTACCCGCAGCACCACACGCCGCAGGACACATACGACAAAGTGTCGCAGAAGAGCCTGCAAATATCGGGCGACGTCGCGTACGCCCTGGTGCACGAATAGCGCGCAGTGGTTCGATGCGCTGAGTGATGTTCGGGTGATGGTCCGCGGCAGCGCGCACCACATGTTCGCCCATGCCAACACCCACCGAGAAACGGGCCCTCACCTTCTTCGCCGGAGTGATCCTCCTGGGCGCCGCCGCGCGAGTGCTCGGCGCCTCCGGCAATGCGCCGCCGCCGAGCGCGAATTCGCGGCTGGAACTCCACCGGCAGATCGAGGCCGTCGACAGTGCGAGGCGCGCCGGGGGCGGGAAGGGCCGAAAACGTTCCAAGCCCGATACCGCTGCCGGTCCGCGCCCGGTGACAGGTGGCAGCGTCTGGACCGAGGAGAGCACGCCGCCGCGGGTGTACTATGCGCGCGTGAGGCCGAGCCGGAGCAGCGGCCGCTCTGACGCGGAGAGTCCAGGCTCCGGTCTCACGCCTTCCGCGGTCGAACCGCCAGTCAAGGTAGACGTGGACGTCGCATCCGCGGCCGAGATCGAGCGCCTTCCGCGCATCGGACCCACGCTCGCACGCCGGATCGTGGCGGACCGCGACGCGAACGGACCGTTCGGGAGTCTCGAGGAACTCACGCGAGTGAAGGGCATCGGTCCGACCATCGCGCGTACCATAGCTTCGTACGTGACCTTCACCCTGACACCGCGTCCATCCAACGATGGAGACGGGGCCTCCGGCGACGCCGGCGGCCGCGGCCGGCGCTTGCGGAAGCCGCGCTCTCCATGACAGAATATCGACCTGCACGCAGCCCGGTCCTTGGCCGGGGGCGACCGGCGATATGCCGTTCCACTCTTTCGAGCCCCGATGGCCGCTCAAGCAGTCGCCACTGGTCTGAAGATCGGTGAGCTCCTCCTGAAGGAGGGGCTCATCAATCAACAGGCGCTCGACAAGGCGCTCCAGGAACAGAAGCAGGGCGGATACCGCGTCGGCTACAACCTCGTGAAGCTCGGCTTCGTGAACGAGGTGGAACTCACCCGCATGCTGGCCCGCCAATACCGCATGCCGGCGGTGGACCTCACCAACTTCGAAGTCGACCAGCGCATCGCGAAGCTCATTCCCGCCGAGCTCGCGCAGCGCCACCTCGTGCTGCCGCTCAAGCGCGAAGGGCGCACGCTCACGGTCGCGATGGCCGACCCGTCCGACCTCGGCGTCATCGATGACCTGAAGTTCATCACGCGCTACGACATCTTCCCGGTCATCGCCGGTGAGTACACGCTGCGCAACGCCGTCGACAAGCACTATGGCGACACCGGCGGCGACGCGCTGGCGAACATCCTCAGCGACATGGAGGATGACAGCGACGTCGAAGTCGTCGAGGAGAAGGAGGAGGAGGTCAACGCCTCCGTTCTCGCCGCCGCGATCGACGACGCCCCGGTGGTGAAGCTCATCAACGGGATCCTCACCGACGCCGTGAAGAAGGGCGCGTCGGACATCCACTTCGAATGCTTCGAGTTCGAGATGCGCGTGCGCTACCGCATCGACGGCGCGCTCATGGAGATCATGAAGCCGCCGATGAAGCTCAAGGCGGCGCTCATCTCGCGCTTCAAGATCATGGCGAACTTGAACATCGCCGAGCGCCGCGTGCCGCAGGACGGCCGCATCAAACTGAAGATCGGCAAGAAGGTCATCGACTACCGCGTGTCCACGCTGCCCACGCTGTTCGGCGAGAAGGTCGTCCTCCGGATCCTCGACAAGGGGAACCTGACGCTCGACCTCGAGAAGTTCGGCATCGAGCCGCGCGCCGAGGCCGACCTCATGGAAGCGGTCGCCAACCCGTACGGCATGGTGCTCGTCACCGGCCCCACGGGCTCGGGCAAGACCACCACGCTGTACTCGGCGCTCTCGAAGGTGAACAACATCGACGTGAACATCATGACCGCCGAGGATCCCGTCGAGTACAATCTCTTCGGGATCAATCAGGTGCTCGTGCGCACCGATATCGGCCTGTCGTTCGCCGCGGCGCTGAAAGCGTTCCTCCGGCAGGACCCGAACATCATCATGATCGGAGAGATCCGCGACCTGGAAACGGGTGGCATCGCGATCAAGGCCGCCCTCACGGGCCACTTGGTGATGAGCACGCTGCACACGAACTCGGCGCCGGAAACGGTGACGCGTCTCATGGACATGGGGCTCGAGCCGTTCAACGTGGCCAGCGCGCTCAACCTCGTGCTGGCGCAGCGGCTCGTGCGCCGCATCTGCGGCACGTGCCGCGCCAAGTACGAGCCCGACGACGTGGAACTCAAGGCCGCGCATTTGAACAAGGACGCGACCTTCGGCGACATGCAGTACACCGAGGAAGCGATCACGAACATGAAGCGCATGGCCAGCAAGGAAGCCGCGCCGATCGTGAAGGACTTCTCGCTCAAGACCAAGGTCGGCGAGATGCCCTTCTTCAAGGGCCGCGGCTGCGACGCCTGCGGCCAGTCGGGTCTCAAGGGGCGCCAGGGCTTGTACGAGGTCATGATGATGACCCCGCGCGTGCGGAAGCTGATCATGCAGAGCGCCGGCGCGGCCGAGATCCGCGATGCCGCCGTGCAGGACGGCATGCTCACTCTGCGCATGGACGGCCTGCTGAAGGTCATGAAGGGGATCACCACCCTGGACCAGGTGATCCGCGAAACGGCCTCCTAGCCCGGGCCCCGGCCCGGCCGGCTTGGGAGGGTGGTATCCGGCCGGCGGACGAATCGTTCCGCCGGCTTCGTCGTCTACTATTATGATGTGGCCGGTATCCGGCCCCACCCGTACCGACCGTCCCGGAGCCCAATGACCGCCCCAGCCTCAACCGCCGCCCCACCACAGGGCGCCAATCTCCGCCAGCTTCTGGAGGAGATGATCGAACGGGACGCTTCCGACCTGCACATCACGGCCGGCGACCGTCCGAAGCTCCGCATCGATGGCGACATCACCGATTCGAACACCGATCAGGTGCTCTCGCCCAAGGACACGCTGCAACTCGCGTACTCGATCCTCACTGAGAACCAGAAGAAGCGCTTCGAGACCGAGGACGAGCTCGACTTCTCCTTCGGCATCCAGAACCTGGCCCGCTTCCGCGGCAACTGCTTCAAGCAGCGGGGCTGCGTGAGCCTCGTGATCCGGCAGATCCCGTTCAACATCCGCACCTTCGACGAACTGGGGCTCTCGCCCGCGGTCGCAAAGATGGCGGAGAAGCCGCGCGGTCTCGTGCTCGTCACCGGTCCGACGGGCTCGGGCAAGAGCACCACGCTCGCCGCGATGATCGACAAGATCAATCGCGAGCGCCGCGGCCACATCATCACAGTGGAAGATCCGATCGAGTTCATCCACCGCCACCAGAGCTGCATCGTCAATCAGCGCGAGGTGGGTACCGACACGAAGAGCTTCGCCAACGCGCTCAAGTACGCGCTGCGCGAGGATCCCGACGTGATCCTCGTCGGCGAAATGCGCGACCTCGAGACGATCGCGGCCGCGCTCACGATCTCGGAGACGGGTCACCTCTGCTTCGCCACGCTGCACACCAACTCGGCGGCCGAGGCGATCACGCGCATGGTGGACGTGTTCCCGGCGCACCAGCAGCAGCAGGTGCGGCAGCAGCTCGCGTTCGTGCTCGAAGGCATCGTGACGCAAACGCTGCTCCCGCGCGCGAAGGGACGCGGCCGCGTGATGGCGGCCGAGATCCTGATCGCCACGCCGGCGATCCGCGCGCTCATTCGCGACGCGAAGATCCACCAGGTGCACTCGTCGATGCAGTCGGGCAAGAAGTACGGCATGCAGACGCTCAACGATGCGCTCTACCAGCTGTACATGGCGCGCGAAGTGGTGCGCGAGGAATGCCTCCGCGTTTCGTCCGATCCCAACGAGTTCCTCCGGATGATCGGTGAAGGCCCGATGGATGACAGCACGGACCCGCTGCAGGTGCCCAGCCGCGAACAGCGGATGGCCGGCGCCGGCGGCAAGCGCTAACTCCGCGACTCAGGAGCACGAATGCCGACTTTCGCCTACACCGCGCGCACGCTCAGCGGCGAACTCAAGAACGCGACGATGGAGGGGACGTCGCGCGATGATGTCGTCGCCCAGCTCCGCCGCCAGAAGCTCATCGTCGTCAAGGTGGACGAGGAGCAGAAGAAGAAACGCGGCGGGAGGATCAAGACGAAGGACGTCGTGATCTTCACGCGGCAGTTCTCGACGATGATCAATTCGGGTCTTCCGCTCGTCCAGGCGCTGGACATCCTGAGCAAGCAGAGCGAGAACCCGGCGCTGCAGGAAGTCACGAGGCAGGTGGTGTACGACGTGGAATCGGGCCACACCGTGGCCGACGCGCTGCGGCGGCACCCCAAGGCCTTCAGCGACCTGTACGTGAACATGGTCGCGGCCGGCGAGGCGGGCGGTATCCTGGACACCATCTTGATGCGTCTCGCGACGTTCCTCGAGAAGAACGACGCCCTGATCGGCAAGGTGAAGAGCGCGATGGTGTACCCGCTCGTGATCATGAGCGTGGCCTTCATCGCGATCGTCGTGCTGCTGATCTTCGTGATCCCGGTGTTCGAGAACATGTTCGCCAGCGTGAACCTGGCGCTGCCGCTCCCCACGCGCGTCGTGATCGAGCTGTCGGTGATCGTGAAAGGGTACTGGTGGGCGTTCCTGATCGGCGGCTACGGCCTCGTGTGGGCCACCCGGCGCTGGTACAAGACACCCAGCGGCCAGCTCAAGCTCGACACCGCGCTGCTCCATATGCCGGTGCTGGGCGACATGCTGCGCAAGTCGGCCGTCTCGCGCTTCACGCGCACGCTCGGTACGCTGATCAGCTCCGGCGTGAGCATCCTGGACGGTCTCGAGATCACCGCCAAGACCGCGGGCAACCGCGTGATCCACGACGCGATCATGTCGAGCCGCGCGTCGATCGCCGGCGGTGATACGATCTCCGCGCCCCTCCAGAAGTCGAACGTCTTCCCGCCGATGGTGATCTCGATGATCGCGGTCGGTGAACAGACGGGCGGTCTGGACGAAATGCTCACGAAGATCGCCGACTTCTACGACACGGAAGTCGACACGGCCGTCGGCGGCTTGCTGTCGCTGATGGAACCGGTCATGATCGTGTTCCTCGGCGTGATCGTCGGCGGCATGGTGGTCGCCATGTACCTGCCGATCTTCGACATGATCAACGCCGTGCAGTAACGCTAGCGGCGGGAGTCGTGAGTCGTGCGTACTGAAGCGCGCGGGGCAAAAGCCTCGCGCGCTTCGTGCATTGCGGAGATGTAATCCCCTGGATGTTGGCGTGGCCGCCGCGAGGGGGGCATCTTTCTCGTTCTATGCGCCTGATCTGCGGGGCCCCGCTATGGCTCGGTGTGCTGCTCGGCGCGGCAGTGCCCGCCGCCGGCGCGCAGCAGGGCGCTGACACGCTCCGTCCGGTCTCGCGCACGCAGGCCGTGTCCGAGGCGCTCACGAACGGGTCGCGCGTCGCCTTCGCGCTCACCGACACCGCCGCGGCGCGCGCGGCGCTCGTGGCGGCCGAGGCGTATCCGAATCCTGCGCTCGCCGCCGGCTACTCGAAGTCGGTGCCGCAATATCACGTCTCGCTCGACCAGCCGATCGAATACCCCGGGCTGCGCGACGCCCGTTCGGAAGCGGCGCACCAACTGCAGCGCGCAGCGCACTACCGGTTCGTGCTCGAGCGCGCGGCGGCGCGCGTGGAGGCCGACACGTCGTACACGGCCGCGCTCGCCACCGCGGCGCACGCGCGCCTCTCGTCGCGCACCGCCATCGAGGCCGACAGCCTGCTCGTGCTCGCCCGTCTCCGGCGCGATGCCGGCGACGCCAGCGATCTCGATGTGGAGTTGGCGGCCGTGAACGCGGGCCAGGCGGCCAATGCGAGCGCGAACGATTCCCTTGCCGCGCTGAGCGCGCTGCTCGAGCTCCAACGCGTGATGGGATTGCCCGCCGGCCGCGAACTCATCGCGCTCACGGATTCGCTCACGGCCGTCACTATGCCGCGAGCGGGCGGTCCTCCCGACACCACCGCCGCCGCGCCGGCTCCGCTCGCGGTGGCCGCCGCCGAGGCATCGATGCGTGGCGCCGCGAGCGCGCTCGCGGTGGAGAACAAGAGCATCTTCAGCACGCCGTCGCTCTCACTTGGTTTCGACACGCACGACCCCACGGGCGCCGAGCCGGGCTTCCTCCCGACCGTCGGCATCACCGTGCCGCTGCCGCTCTGGAGCCGGCGCTCGGGCGAGATCGCGGTCGCGCAGGCGGGCGTGTTCCGCGCCCAGGCGGAATTCGCGCGCGCGCAGCGCGAGAGCCAGGCGGCCATCGCGCGCGCGCGCCGCGAACTCGAGGCCGCTGTGGCGCGCGTGGCGCGCGATCAGAGGCTGCTCGCCAGCGCCGACCGCGTAGCGCGAATGTCCCTCACCGCGTACGCAGAGGGCGCGGCCGGCATCCCCACCGTGCTCGAAGCGCAGCGCACCGCGCGCGACGCGCTGGGGCACTACGTGGACGACCTCGCGGCGGCGCAGAACGCGGCCGCGCTGCTCACCCTTCAGAC
Organism: uncultured Gemmatimonadaceae bacterium; assembly: GCA_963716745.1. Taxonomy (GTDB): domain Bacteria; phylum Gemmatimonadota; class Gemmatimonadetes; order Gemmatimonadales; family Gemmatimonadaceae; genus DATKOH01. Next base: position 1,503,829 of record OY970320.1, on the reverse strand, counting down.
GCTCACCGCGGACCAACCGTGAACCCACGCGCCTCGCTGATCCTCCTCGCCGCCGCGGCGGCCGGCTGCTCTCACGCGGCCGATGAATCGCAGCACGCGCCGGTGGTGGCGGTGCACACCGCCGCCGCCGTGTCCACGCCGTTCGCGCACGTGATCGGCGCGCTCGGCACCGTGGCGCCGCGCGCCGGGAAGTACGCCGAACTCTCGGCGCCCGCGCCCACACGCGTGGCACGGGTGTTCGTCGCGGCGGGCGAACGTGTGGCCGCCGGTGCGCCGCTCGTGGAGTTCGAGCGCGGCCCGTTCGAGGCCGCGGCCCGGAGCGCCGCGAGCGCGCTCGCGAGCGCTCAGAACGGCTACGACCGCGCGGTGCGGCTCACCGAGGCCGGCGTTCTCCCGCGCAAGGATCTCGACGCCGCGGCGGCCGATCTCGCGGCGGCCAAGAGTGCCGACGTGAGCGCGCGCCGCTCGCTCGAACTCGCGACGCTCCGCGCGCCGATCGCCGGCGTGGTCACGCGCATGACCGCCGTGCTCGGCGCGCCGGCCGACGCGGGGCAGGTGGTCGTGGCCGTCGCCGATCCGTCGGCGCTCGATCTGCTGTTCGGCGTGTCGCCGGCGGACGCGGCCGTGGTCCGCGTCGGCGCCGCCGTCACGATCTTCGCCGGCGAGGATGCGCGCGGCGAGCCGGTCGGCACCGCGCAGGTGATCGACGTGGGCGCCACGGTGGACACGGCGTCGCGCGCGGTCACCGTGCGCGCCCGTGCCGGCGCGTCGCATCGCCCGCTGCGCATCGGTGAGACCGTCTTCGGACGCATCACCACGGGCGTGCAGGGACGCGCGGTCGTCGTTCCGGTGGCCGCGCTCGTGCCCGAGGGCGAAGGCTATCTCGTGTACGTCGTGGATGCCGGCAACGTCGTGCACGCGCGCGACGTCACCGTGGGCGGCCGCGACGAGGGGCGCGCCGAGATCCTGTCCGGACTCGCCGCCGGCGAGATCGTCGTGACCGACGGCGCGTACGGCGTGGAGGACAGCACGCACGTGGTGCCCGCCCGCGACAGCGCGCCGGCCGCTCCGGCGCCCGCGGCGAAGCCGTGAAGCTGTTCGACCTGCTGACCGCCCAGCGGCGGTTCGTGTATCTCGTCGTGGCCCTCGCGAGCGTGGCCGGCATCTGGTCCGCGACGCGTCTCCCCTCCGCGATCTATCCCGAACTGAAATTCCCGCGCGTCACGATCGTCGCGGAAGGCGCGGCACTCGGCGCGCGACAGATGATCTTCGCGTCCACGCGCCCGCTGGAAGAAGCGGTGTCGATCGTGCCCGGCGTCGTGCGAGTGCACTCGCGGACGATCCGCGGCGCGAGTGAGATCTCGATCTATTTCTCGCCGAACACCGACATGCAGTTCGCGCTCCAGCAGGTGCAGGCGCGCGTGAACCAGGTGCAATCCGAGTTGCCCGCCGGGCTTCAGATAGAGGTCGAGCGCCTCACGCCTTCGCTCTTCCCGATCCTCTCGTACAATCTCGAGGGGGGCGATCCCGCGACGCTCTTCGACATCGCGCGCTACCAAGTGAAGCCGGTGCTCGCGCGCATCCCCGGCGTGGGCCGCGTGGACGTGCAGGGCACCGACACGCGCGAGGTGGAGGTCGTGGCCGATCCAGCGCGATTGGCGGCGATGGGCATGAGCTACGACGATCTCGCCGGCGCGATCCGCCGGGCGATCTCGGTGGCCGCCGTGGGACGGGTGTCGCAGGATTACAAGCAGTACCTGATCGTGACCGATCAGGAAGCGCACGCCGCCGAGGACATTGGCGCGGTAGTGCTCCCGAACGGCCTGCGCGTGCGCGACATCGCGACGGTCACGCTCGGCACCGAGGATCACACGCGCATCATCGCCGGCGACGGACGCCCCGCGGCGCTGCTGAATGTCACGCGGCAGCCCGGCGGCAACACGCTGCTCATCGCCGACAGCATCACGCGCGCCGTAGCCGCGATCGCGCCGCTGCTGCCAGCCGGCGTACGGCTCACGCCGCTCTACGACCAGGCGACGCTGGTGCGCGATGCGGTGGCGAGCGTGCGCGATGCAATGCTCATCGGCGCCGTGCTCGCCGTGCTCGTGCTGCTCGCATTCCTGGGGCACGCGCGGATCACGGCGGTGAGCGCGAGTTCGATCCCGCTCACGATGGCGATCACGGTGTTCGTGATGAGCCTCGCGGGCCAGACGTTCAATCTGATGACGCTCGGCGCGATGGCGATCGCCATCGGGCTCGTGATCGACGATGCCGTGGTGATCACCGAGAACATCGCGCGGCATCTCGTGCTCACGTCCGATCGCGGGACGGCGATCCGCGAGGCTGTGCAGGAACTGATCTGGCCGGTGACCACCTCCACCATCACGACGGTCGTGGTCTTCCTGCCGCTCGGGCTCCTCGAGGGCGTGGTCGGGCAGTTCTTCACGGCGCTCTCGATCACGCTCACCATTGCCGTACTCGTCTCGCTGGTGCTCGCGCTCACGATCATCCCGCTGCTCAGCGAGCAGTACATCACGGCGCACGATGTCGAGAAGTCAGGCGCCAGCGGCGGCCTGCTCGCCGCGGTGGGACGCGCGCTGAACGGGCTCTCCGCGCGCTACGAGCGCTCGCTCGACAACGTACTGCACCGGCCGCGCCTCGTGGCGGCGGCCGCCTTCACGCTCGTGGTCATCGGCGTGGTGGCCGATCGATTCGTGGGCACATCGTTCCTTCCGGAGATGGACGAGGGCGCTTTCGTGCTCGACTACTATACGCCGGGCGGCACGTCGCTCGCCGAGAGTGACCGGATGGTGCGCGAGGCGGAGCGCGTGCTCGCCGGGATCCCCGGCGTCGAGGGCACGTCGCGCCGCCTGGGCGCGGAGTTGGGCCTCTTCGCCACCGAACAGAACCGCGGTGACATCGTGGTGCGGCTCGCGCCGCGTTCGGCGCGTTCGGCAACGAGCTTCGAGATCATCGACGAAGCGCGCACGAAGATCAATTCCTCGGTGCCGCGGCTTCGCATTGAGTTCGTGCAGATCCTTTCCGATGTGATCAACGATCTCGCGGGCGCGGCCAAGCCCGTGGAGCTCAAGTTGTACGGCGAGCAGCTCGCGCAGCTCGAGGGCTATGCGAAGGAGCTCGCGCCGAAGATCGCGAAAGTCGATGGCGTGGAGGACCTCTACTCCGGTGTGAGCGAGCCCGCCGCCGAGATGTTGATGCGCGTGCGCGCCGCCGAGGCGGCGCGGGTGGGTCTCGATCCGGAGCAGGTCGGCGCGGCGGTGAGCGGCGCGTTGCTGGGCGTTCCGGCGGGAGAGATGCACCTCGACGACCGCTCGATCGGCGTGCGCGTCCGCGCGCCTGACTCGGTGCGCTACGATCCGCTGCGCCTCGGCGCGCTGCCGGTCGCGGCCGGTGTCTCGCATGGCGCCGTGCCGTTGTCCGCGCTCGCGACGGTCACGCCCGGCGAGACGCGCGCGGAATTGAACCGCGAGAACCAGCAGCAGATGATCGCGATCACGTCCGACGTATCCGGCCGCGCACTGGGCAGCGTGATGCGCGATGTGCGCGACGTCCTCGCCGCGAACCCGCCGCCCGCCGGCATCCGACTCGAGATCGGCGGGCAGTACGCGAATCAGCAGGAGGCGTTCCGCGCGCTGCTCATCGTGCTCGCGCTCGCCGCGGTGAGCGTCGTGGCGGTAATGGTGCTGCAGTTCCAGAGCTTCATCGAGCCGCTAGTGGTGGTGCTCGCGGCGCCGGTGAGCTTCGCGGGCGCGGTGGTCCTGCTGCTCGTCACCGGAACGCCGCTCAATGTCAGCTCGCTCATGGGGCTGATCCTGCTGGTGGGGCTCATCGTCAAGAACGGCATCATCCTGCTGGACTTCACGCGCCGCCGGATGACGCTGGACGGCGTCACGCTCGAGCGCGCGATCCAGGATGCGGCGCGCGTGCGCCTGCGGCCGATCCTCATGACCACGCTCTGTACGCTGTTCGGCCTGCTGCCGCTCGCGCTCGGCCTCGGGGCCGGTGCGGAATTGCAGCGGCCGCTCGCGCTCGCGGTGATCGGCGGGCTCGCCCTCTCGACTCCGATCACACTCTACGTTGTTCCAACCCTGCTCGTGGCGATCCGCGGACGGGATTTCACTCTCAGCCGGAGCACCCGATGAAGACATTCCTGGCCTTGGCGGCCTTGGCGGCGATCGCACTCGTATCGCCGAACTATCACGTGGCGCGCAAGCTCACCGTGGGCGGCGAAGGCGGATGGGACTATCTCACCGTCGATACGATCAATCATCGCCTGTTCATCTCGCGCGGAACGCACACGATGGTGATCAGCACTGACAGCGAGAAAGTCGTGGGCGACATCCCGAACACGCTGGGCGTGCACGGGATCGCGCTGGCGTACGATCTCGGCCGCGGCTTCACGAGCAACGGGCGCGACTCGAGCGTCACGATCTTCGATCTGCACACGCTCGCGGTGATCGCGAACGTGAAGGTGCCTGCGCGCAATCCGGACGCGATCCTCTACGAGCCCGTGACGAAGCGCGTGTTCACCTTCAACGGCGGCAGTTCGAACGCGACCGCGCTCGATGCGACGAACGGCGCGGTGCTGGGCTCGATACCGCTCAGCGGCAAGCCTGAGTTCGCGCAGCACGACGGCAAGGGCACGGTGTTCGTGAACATCGAGAACAAGGATGGCGCCGTCACGGCGTTCGATGCCAAGACGCTCACCGCGAAGGCGCCGTGGATGATGGCGGGCTGCGAGGAGCCGAGCGGGCTCGCGATCGATCGCGTGCACGGTGTGCTCTTCTCGGCGTGCGGCAACAAGGTCATGGCCGTGGTCGATTACAAGACGGGTAAGCTCGTGACGACCGTGCCGATCGGCGAAGGCGTGGACGCGGCCGCATATGATGCGGGCACGGGGCTGGCGTTCAGCTCGAACGGCGAGGGGACGATCACGGTGATCAAGGCCACCGGGCCGGGCGCGTACGCCGTGGCCGCGACCGTGCCGACGCAGGCGCGTGCGCGCACGATGGCGCTCGACGAGCGCACGCACTTCATCTATACCGTGACCGCCGAATTTGGCGCTGCGCCAGCGCCTACGACGGAGAATCCGCGGCCGAGACCACCCATGGTGCCGGGATCGTTCGTGGTGCTGGTGGTGGAACCCTAACTGCGAACTGCCGGGAACCGATCACCGGGAACCGGTGATGCATGACAACACATGGTGTACTACTCACGCAGGGTAGTACACCATGTGTGTTCATGCCATACCGGTTCCCGGTAATCGGTTCCCGGTAGTGAAAGCGGTTATTGAAGTGTGAACACCGCTCTCGTTCCCACCGTTTGCGTCGATCCCTCGGTGAGAAAGACCCGCTCCACTTCGATCTTGTTCGCGGGTACGCTGAGTAGATAATCGAGGCACGCCTTCGCGCGCGCCGTCGCGAGAAGGTGCAGATCGTCCGGGGTGATCGCGATCGTCGCCGCAAGCCGACGCTCCATTCTCGGCGGCCGGGTAGAGAGGCGCGCTGCTCTTCGCCTTCTTCGCCGCGAGTACGGCGCTGTCCGCCGGGAACGCGACCACGAACGCCGCCGTCAATTGCTTGTCGCGCTCCTCGGGCGTGAGCACCACGCTGTCCACCGGCGGCGTGTTCGGATCCTTGGCCTTGAGCGCGGTCCATTTTTTGAGCCGCATCTGCGCCTCGAGCTTCGCGGTGCGAAGCGCCGCGGGATCGGCCACGGTATCCACTGCGCCCGCGATGCCGAGCTTGAGCGCCGGCCGTTCGAAGAGCGACTTCGCCAGCACGTCGAGTTTCTTGTCCTCAGCCGGCGCGAGCGCGGACGTGCCCGGCGCGAACTCCGCATAGCTCAGGTCCGCCGTGGTGCCACCGCCGAACATGCCGCCCAGCAGCTTGAAAGGCGACGTGATGAGTTTCGTCAGCACGTTCAGGATCGCGCGCCCGATCACGCGGCCGAAGTGGAAATCCGGATCGTCCAGATTCCCCTCGATCGGCACGTCGAACACGATCTGTCCGCTGCGGTCGCGCATGATCGCGAAGCCGAGCTTCACCGGCATCGTCGTCGCTTCCTTGCTCTCGGTCTTGTCGCCGAAATCGAACTCGTCGAGCGTCAGTTTGTTCTCGGACTTGAGCTGCCGGCCCACGACGCGGTACTTCATCTCCACCTTCATCTTCCCCTTCGCGATCAGGTAGCCGAGGTATTTCCCGGAGTAGGGTCCCACGGGCACCAGCTCCATCCCCTGCAGGTCGACCACGAGATCGCTCCCTTCCTTGTCGCTCAGCGGATTGAACCGGCCGCTGATCTTCACTGGCGCGACGTCATCGATCGAGGCGGTCATATCGAGCGTGCCGCTGCCGAGCGAGTCCGAAGAGAGCCGGCCGGTCACGGCGTTCATCTTGGTGACGCCAAAGGCGACGGCCGGCTGCAGCGACTTGTCGTCGAGATGGATCGAGCCGTTGTTGATCACGACGCGGCCGATGGAGGTCTTTCCGGAACTGATTTTACTGCGTGAGTCGGCGCTGGCCGCCGCGCGCGCGGCCGTGGCCTTCGGTGGTGGCGGCGCCGAGTCGTGCGTGGCGGAGGAATCTGCGTCCGTACTGTCGCCGCCAGACGTCGGGAAGATGGTGCGCATGGACGACGTGCCGTCCTCCGCGATCCGGAAGAACACGGCCGGATCGTCGAGGCGGATCTCCTTCATCACGAGGCGGTTCGTCTTGAGTGCGTAGTCCACGCCGGTGAATCGCAGCGCCGAGAAGCTGAAGAAGGGGAGGCGGTCCTTGCCATCCACCGTGGCGAAGCGGTCGATGCGCAGATCGCCCTTGTACGTGAAGTCGGGGTGCAGCGAATCGGCGACGTTGTACGTGATGTGTGCGGTCGCAGCGAGGCGCCCGTCGCTGATCACGAGGTTCATCTTCGGCGCGCCGTACGGCTCGAAGGGCCTCAGCGAGACATCGCGCGCCTGCACTTGCAGATCGCCGGTGTGCTTCCAGATCGCGATGCTGCCATCGGCCTGGAGCGCGCCGCGCTGCCCCCAGGTCGCCGTCGCGTGCAGGCCGGAGACGCGCGCGGAATCGCTCGAGAGACTGTCGAGCGTGAGCGCGGCGTACTTCACACCGATCTTCGCGGGCTTTACCGTGGCCGAGTCGAGGTAATTCACCGTGTAGCTGTCGGCGGCGATGCGCGCGATCGACCAGCGCCAGGGCTTCGCCGGCGCGGCGCCGGAATCCTTCGGCGTCGCCATCAGGCGGAACACGTTCATCGTGCTGTCGCGATTGCGGAGTGCGTTGAGCACGCCCGCGCGCGACGTGATCTCGCCTATGTAGGCGCGCCTGGCTACGGCGTCCAGGCTCACGCGAGCGATCACGAGGTCGCGTACGGCGATCGCGGTGTCGGTGCGTCCGCGCTCGACGATGGCGAGGTCGCCAACGCGCAGCTCGCCGCCGGTGAGCTGCATCTTGCGGGTCGCGGGCGCGAAGTCGATGTCGTAGTTCGCTTTGATGCCGGCGACGCCGCGCACGACGTCGAAGGCAACGGTGCGCTCGTAGAACGGACCGTACTTCCGGAGCTTGAGACTGTCGAGCGAGAACTCGCCCGCGGACCGGAGCGGATTCACCGTGACCGTGCCGGCCCAGGCGAACGATTCGCCGCTCTCGGTGCGTCCCGAGAACGAATAGCGGCTGTTGTTGTCACGCCGCGTCGCGAACGCCGAGAGGTCGATGCGCCACGGACCGATGGTCGTCGCGAATGGGCGCGCGGTGGCGCTGTCGAGCACGTCGAGCCGCGCACCTTCGATATGCAGCGCGTCGATCGAGAGCACGGGCGCCGGCCCCGTGCTCGGCGCCGCTCGCATCGAGTCGACGATGTCCGTCACATTGAGCGAGCCGTCGCGCCGCACCACCAAGCGTCCGTACGGCCGCACGATGCGGACCTCCGCGAAGTCGAGCTCGCGGTGCAGCATTGAGACGAGCTCGAAGTTGATGTAGAACTCATCCCACGCGAAGAGCATCGCGCCATCGCGGTCCGCGACGCGAAGGCTGTCCACCGTCACCGCAAAGGTGAAGGGGTTCACTCTCACGGGCCCGACCGCCGCCGGTCGGTGCAGCGCCGCCCCGATCTCCTTCGCGAGCCGCGCGCGCACGATCCGCGGCGCGATGAAGAATCCCGCTATCGCATACAGGATCACCAGCGACACGAGGGTGCCAATGACCCACTTCGCGCGCCGCGAAGTCATGAGGTTCCTCATGCTCGACAGTCTACCTGCGCGCTCCACGCCCGTCCACGTGCAGTCATCATATTTTCATCACGTTAATCCTGTCAAAGTAGTTGTGTTGCAAGTAAGAGAACTGCTTTGACAGGATTGACACGATGCACATCATGATGAAGATGATGAACCCTACGCTATCGCCCAATCGGTGGCCGGAGTAATAACTTTCACACCATGTTTCCCAAGCGCGCGGTGGTTCTCCTGTCCGGCGGGCTCGACTCGGCCACGACGCTCGCGATCGCGCGCGCCGAAGGCTATGAGACGCACGCGCTCTCCTTTCGCTACGGCCAGCGCCACGCGGGCGAACTCGACTTCGCCGCGCGCGTCGCGAAGGCGCTGGGCGCGAAGCGGCATGTCGTCACCGAGATCGATCTGCGCGCCTTCGGCGGCTCCGCGCTCACCGCCGACATCGAGGTGCCCAAGCACGAGCGCGCCGAGGAGATCGGCGGCGGCATCCCGGTGACGTACGTGCCGGCGCGCAACACGATCTTCCTCTCGTTCGCGCTCGCGTTCGCCGAGGTGTCGGGCGCCGAGGACATCTTCATCGGCGTGAACGCGCTCGACTACTCGGGCTACCCCGACTGCCGGCCCGAGTATCTCGCGTCGTTCGAGCAGATGGCGAATCTCGCAACGCGCGCCGGCGTCGAAGGCGGGCATCTGCGCATCCACGCGCCGCTGCTCGATCTCACGAAGTCGGAGATCATCCGCCGCGGCCTCGCCCTGGGCGTGGACTATGCGCTCACGCGCAGCTGCTACGATCCGCGCGCCGACGGCGCCAGTTGCGGCCGCTGCGATGCGTGCCTGCTGCGCCGCCGGGGATTCGAACAGGCGGGCGCGACCGACCCGATCCCGTACGCCGCGCCATGACGTACACCGTGAAGGAGATCTACTACACGCTGCAAGGCGAGGGCGCGCAGACAGGGCACGCCGCCGTGTTCCTGCGATTCGCGGGGTGCAACCTGTGGACGGGTCGCGAGGCGGATCGCGCGAGCGCCGTCTGCGATTTCTGCGACACCGATTTCGTGGGCACCGACGGCCCGAACGGCGGCAAGTTCGCGGATGCCGCGCAGCTCGCGGCCGCCGTGGAAGCGCAGTGGCCGGCCGCGAGCGCGGACGAGCGCCTCGTGGTGTGCACCGGCGGCGAACCCACGCTGCAGCTCGACGCGCCGGCCGTCGATGCGCTGCACGAGCGCGGATTCCGCGTCGCGATCGAGACGAATGGCACGCAGCCGCTCAAGACGCCCGTGGATTGGGTGTGCGTGAGCCCGAAAGCGGCCGCGCTCGTCGTGCTCCGCGCAGGCGACGAGCTCAAGCTGGTCTTCCCGCAGGAGCTGGCGCCGCCCGCGCGTTTCGAGTCGCTCGAGTTCCGGCATTTCTTCCTGCAGCCGATGGATGGCGCCGATCGCGAGCGGAACACCGCGCTCGCCATCGAGTATTGTCTGGCACACCCGCGCTGGCGGCTGAGTCTGCAGACGCATAAACTGCTCGGTCTTCCCTAGCGCGGCGCCGATGGAGATATTCAGAGAGTTCAGCTTCGAGGCGGCGCACCGCCTGCCGAACGTGCCCGAGGGGCATAAGTGCGCGCGCCTCCACGGGCATTCGTTCCGCGTGACCGTCCACGTCGCCGGCGCGCTCGACGCGCGGCTCGGATGGGTGATGGACTTCGCCGATGTGAAGGCGGCCGCCGAGCCGCTGATCGATACGCTCGATCATCGCTACTTGAACGAGATCGACGGGCTCGACAATCCCACGAGCGAGCGCATCGCGCGCTGGATCTGGGAGCGTCTCGCGCCAAGGCTGGCGGGCCTGTCCGCCATTACCGTGAAGGAGACCTGCACCTCCGGGTGCGTCTATCGCGGCGAACCGTGACCCACCTGCTGAGGAGACCGGAAATGCGCACGACATCTGTGAGAGCGGCCAAAGTGATCGCGCGCGCCGCGGCGCTGGCCGCCATCTGTGTGGCGCTGGGTTGCAGCTCGCTCACCGTGAACACCGACTGGAACACCACCATCGACTTCACGAAGTACAAGACGTGGACGTTCAAGAACGACACCGTGCCGTACTCGAACTTCACCCAGCAGCGCATCCGGCAAGCGATCGCTGATCAGATGTTGTCGCACGGCCTCACGCGCGACGATTCCAATCCGCAGATCATCGTGATCTACCGCGTCAACCTCAGCCATCAAACGCAGTACACCACCGTCGGCTACGGCGGCTACGGCTACGGCCCGGCGTGGGGCGGCTACGGCGGCTATTGGGGCGGCTACGGCGGCGGCGTCTCCACCACGACGGCGCAGCAGATCCCCTATGGCGCGCTCACGCTCGCGATGTTCGACCCCAAGCTGAACCAGCTTGTATGGCGCGGCGAGGCGAACGCGCAGCTCAACGACAACGAGTCCAACGCGCAGCTCGTGCAACAGTCGATGCAGCAGCTGTTCGCGCAGTTCCCGCCGAAGGCCGGCGTGATGCCGAGCAGTAACCAGTTCTAGGACTTTCGTCCCATGTCATGGGGCGCGCGGCGGGCTGGCCTCGGGTCGGTCCGCCGCGCAGTTTTAGAGGGTGGCGCGGGAACTTTGCCCTAGCCGCGCCGTAAGCTAGTCAGCCCTGCCGCACGAGGCGGCAGCGTTCCTTTTGCACGAGGACCGTTCACCGTGATGCTCATCAGCCGCCGCACCCTCACCGCGCTCGCCGGCGCGGCCACGCTCGCCGCCGCGCTCGGCGCGTGTGCGAACGAAGTCTCGGTGAATACCGACTGGAATCCGAACGTCGACTTCACGCAGTACAAGACCTTCGCCTTCCTGCCCGATACCGTGGACAAGTCGCTTCCGCCCTTCGCCAATGACCGGATCAAGGCGGCGATCGACTCGGCACTTAAGAAGCGCGGCCTCACGGAGGCGACCTCCGATCCGCAGCTCTACGTCACGTACCGCGCGAACCAGCATTCGGAGACGCAGTACACCACGGTGAGCTCCGGTTACGGCTACGGCGCGGGCTGGGGCGGTTGGGGCGGCTACGGCTACGGCGGTTACTATGGCGGCATGGGCTACGGCGGCGTGGGCGTTTCCACCACCACGCAGCAGCAGATCCCCTTCGGCAACCTGATCGTGGTGCTCGTGGACACCAAGCTCAACGAGATGGTGTGGCGCGGCAATGCGAAGGCCGAGATCGCCGAGGACATGCAGGGGCGTGCGCAGCAGCTCGAGAGCGCGATGAACCAGATGTTCTTCAACTTCCCGCCCAAGAAGGGACAGCAGCCGGGCTCGACCCAGTACTAGCGACGGCGTTCCACGCCGGACCATGGAGCGCCCCGCCGGATCTCCGGCGGGGCGCTCTTCATTAGAGGCCCGGCTGACCGGGGGGCTCGCGGGTCGTCCTAAGGGCATGACCGAGCCCACGACCGGACCGTCCAGGCGGTTCCTCAAGACCCGCCAGAAGGCATGGGCGGCGAAACTCGCGGCCATGCTCGCGCGATCGGGCGCGACGCCCAACCAGGTCTCGGTCGCCGGCGTCGTGTTCGCGGCGCTCGCGGGCCTCGCGTTCATGAACGTGACGCCCGACACCGCGAACCCCGCGCGCTTCTGGCTGCTCGGCGCGCTCTGCGTGCAGCTGCGCCTCCTCTGCAACATGCTGGACGGACTGCTCGCGATCGAGCACGGGATGAAGGGCAAGCTCGGTGAGATGTGGAACGACATCCCCGACCGGCTCTCCGATTCGTTCATCCTCGTGGGCGCCGGCTATTCGGTGGAGTGGCTCGTGCCCGGCGGATCGGCGCTCGGCTGGTGCGCCGCGCTGCTCGCGATGCTCACTGCGTATATCCGCGTGCTCGGCGGAGCGCTGGGCACGACGCAGTACTTCACCGGACCCATGGCCAAGCAGCACCGGATGTTCGTGATCACCCTCGGCGCGCTCCTCGCCGCGTTCCAGACATCGTCGTTCACGGCCAAGAACTGGTCGATGGAGTCGTTCCGTCCGGGTTGGGTGATGGCGCCGGCGCTCATCGTCATCGTGCTCGGTTCGGCGGTGACCGCGGTGCGGCGCACCCAGTTCATCGCGCGCGACCTGTCGCAGTGATCGCGACGTGGGTCCTCGTCGCGCTCACGAAGTTGCTGAGCAGCGCGCGGGTGGTGTGGGTGGGCGTGGAGCCGTCGGAGCGGCAGCGCGTGTACGTCGCGAACCACTCGAGCCATCTCGATTTCATCGTGCTCTGGTCGTCGCTGCCGGCCACGCTGCGCCGCCTCACGCGTCCGGTGGCGGGGCGCGACTACTGGGAGCGCGGCGCGATCCGCCGCTATCTCGCGCGGCATGTGTTCCGCGCCGTGCTCATCGACCGTCCGCCCGCCGCCGGCTCCGGCACCGACGGGTCGCGTGTCGCGGCGGCTCGTACGGCGATCGACCAGATGGCCGCGGCGCTCGAGGATGGCAGTTCGCTCATCCTATTTCCCGAGGGCACGCGCGGCACCGGCGGCGAAGTGGCCGAGTTCCGCGCGGGGCTGTACCATCTCGCTCTGCGCCGACCCGAAGCGGAGATCATCCCTGTGTATCTCGCGAACCTGAATCGCATCCTGCCCAAGGGCGAAGTGTTGCCGGCCCCGCTGCTGAGCCGCGTGACCTTCGGCCCGGCGATCACGCTCGGCGCCGGCGAAGCGAAGGAGCCGTTCCTGGAGCGCGTGCGCGCCGCCGTCGTGCGGCTGAGGGACGCATGACGCCCTGGCACGATGTCGCGCTGCGGGAATTGCTGGAGGGCGTGTTCGCACTGCTGATCGTGGCGTCGATCGCGGGCTTCGCACTGTCGCGCACGGTGAAGAGCGAACGCGGGCGCGCCACCGTGAACAACCTCAACGCACGCGTGCGCGCGTGGTGGCTCATGTGCGTGGTGTTCGGGATCGCCGTGATGACCGGCGGCGCGGGATCGCTCGTGCTCTTCACGCTGCTCTCGCTGCTCGCGCTGCGCGAGTACATGACCATCGCGCCCACGCAGCCCGGCGATGCGCACATCATCTTCTGGAGTTTCTTCCTGTTCACGCCGCTGCAGTACTATTTCATCTGGATCGACTGGTACGGGCTGTACTCGATCTTCCTGCCGGTGTACGCGCTCATCTTCATCGCGGTGATCGCCGCCGCATCGGGCGACACGAAGCTCTTCCTCGAGCGCACCGGCGTGATCACGTGGGGGCTCATGGCGTGCGTGTATTGCCTGAGCTTCGCTCCGGCGCTCCTGTTCCTGCCGATCCAAGGCTACGTCGGCGACGCCAAGCTGCTCCTCTTCCTCGTGATCGTGGGACAGATCAGCGACGTGTTCCAGTACGTGTTCGGGAAGACCTTCGGCAAACACCCGATCGCGCCCAACGTGAGCCCGAACAAGACCTGGGAGGGCTTCATTGGCGGCGTCGCGACGGCCACGCTCGTCGGTGCGGCGATCTGGTGGGCGACGCCGTTCTCGCCGCTCGTCGCCGGCCTCATGGCGCTCGCGATCGCGCTCCTCGGATTCGCCGGCGGGCTCATCATGAGCGCGATCAAGCGCGATCGCGGCGTGAAGGATTTCGGCGCGATCATCGAGGGCCACGGCGGCGTGCTCGACCGCATCGATTCGCTCTGCTTCTCGGCGCCGGTGTTCTTCCATCTCACTCGGTATTTCTATGCCTGACCGCCGCGCCGCGCTCGTGCGCGCGCCCGCCATCCCGGCGGTCTTCTTCGGGATCGCGGCCGCCGTCTGTTTCCTATTGTCGGGGCGCGCGCTCCTGCATTGGCAGCCGCCCTTCCTCGCGGTGGGCGTGCTGCTCGCCGCCACGAGCGCAGGGCTCGCGCTCCGATCGCGCGTCGCGCGATGGGCAGCAGTGGTCGTGAGCGCCGCGATGGTCCTGTTCAACATCGTGCTGCTCTACCTGATGGTGCTCGAGTTCTCGCACGGCATGCATTCGTCGAACGGCGTCGAAGCAATGGTCTCGACGGTCGCGTGGGTGCTCGTTGTCGTGCCGGTCGTGTTCGGGATCTTCTTCGCCCTGTTCGCCGCGGGCATGCTGAGCGCCCCCGCGCGTGAGGCGTTCAGCGCGCCGCGATGGGACGCGGTCATCCTGTTGGGAGTGCTCATCGCGGGAATGCTCGGCACCCAGTGGTACCGACGCGCCGACTACTACGGCGAACCCTGCGGCCGCGGCGATCAGTATGCATGCCGGGAGTTCGCGAATATCGTACCGCAGCGCGGCGCGGCGCTGGGGCCGGCGCGCGACCTCTGCGAGAAAGGTGACAGCCTCAGCGCACCTGAGGCCTGCGCCGCGCTCGGGTACGCCGCGTGGAAGCGGCACGACTCCACGGCGGCCATGCCCCTGTTCGCGCGCGCCTGCTCGGCGCGCCCGAGGCAGTACTGCTATCGCATCGCGCACGATCCGAACGTCAGCCTGACGCCTACGCAGGCGGCGGAGCTGTATCTCATTGCGTGCTCGCAGCGGCGAGCGCGCAAGCTGCGAAGGGTTGGGCAAGTCGCTTCGCGCCACCGGCGACATTCCCGGGGCGTCGCAGGCGCTCGATATGGCCTGCCGGCAGGGTGAGCTCTCATCCTGCGAAACGCTCGGCGACCTTCAACTCAATGGCCGCGACACGGCTTCCGCACTGCGATCGTTCAAGGTGGCGTGCGAGTACAACGGCATGGGCTGCTACAAGATCGCGTTCATAGAACGCGTGCAGGGCAGCGTGGACGCCGACCGGTGGTACAGCGACGACTGTCAGGGTCCGCGGCCGAACGCGACGAACGCGAAGTGCCTCGCGATCGCCAACGCGTTCCTCGCGAAGGCAGATACGTCGGCCGCGCGGCGCTTCTATTTGCGCGCGTGCAATTGGGGATTGCAGCCTGCATGCAAGACGCTAATGCCGCTGCGCGACCGATACGAGGTGCCGCGCCCCGCGCTTTAGAACGCGAGCGCGACGCCGAGTGTGACGATCGAGCTCTGGATCGGCACCGCCGACGTGACGCCGCCCGATGTCGTCTGACGGTCGATCCGGTCGAACGCGAAGTCCGCGGTGAAGCGCAGCGTGCCGGCGCCCGGCGCGTAGTAGGTGTTCAGCCCCAGCTCGAGCGCGAACGGCGCCGTGCCGCCGCCGGAGAACTTCGCCGCGGCCAGATAGTCGACGTGCGCGGAGATCTTCGCGCCGGGCGCGAGATCGAAGGCGATCCGCCCGCCCACCGGGATCACGCTCATGCCCTGTGCCGCCGTCGTGGGCGCGATGGTGCGTTGGAGATAACCGGCTTCGACGCTCCACATCGCGTTGATGGACCAGCGCGCGCGCCCGTCGAATTGCGTCATGTCGAAGCCATCGGCGTCCGATGACGCGCTCGACGGCGAGAAGGAGATGCGCAGCAGGCTCAGATCGACCTCGTAGTTCTTCCAACTCCCATCGAGCGAGAGTGCGGGTCCCCAGCCGGTGAAATCGAGTGCCGGCCCTTGTTCCTGGTATGCCCCGCCCGCGGCCTGGACGCCGGCCACGATCGTCTGCGCATGCGCCGTGAACGCGCCGCCGACAACGAGCGCGATCGCGGCGCGGAGCCGGCACGAGGCGCTCACGATCCGCCCGCCTCGGCGAGCACCGTGATCGCGAGCCGCACTTCGGTGCGCCGTCGCGCGTTCTCCTTCACGATCTCGGCGTTCTGCTTCGCCAACTGTTCCTTCACCAAATTGTTGTACCGGATGTTGGCGGTGTTCGGCACGGCCGCCGGTTTCTTCGCCACCGCGAGCCCGCCCACGAGCAGCGCGCTGCCGCTCACGATGAGCAGCGGCGTTTGCGATGCGCTGCCGAGCTTCGAGTTGTTGAGCGCCAGCGTCGCGCCGGCGACGCCGGCGGTGACGAGCGCCGCGATGCCGAGCGGGCGCCAGCTGCGCGGCGGCTCCGTCATCTCGGGCAGCAGGTCGTAGCCCGGCAGCGACGTGAGGTGGGGCAGCGTGTCCACCGGCGCAGCGGCGACGCGGAAGGGGATCGCGCGCGAGTACAGGTCGCTGCCGGCGCTCGCTTCGATCACCATCCGGTAATCACCCGATACCGCGGCACGCCCGTCCGCCATGAGTCCGTTCCACTTGGTGAGCGTGGGCCCAGGGCTCACGGCGGAATCGATGAGCACATCGCCGCCCGCGCCGACGATGCGCACGCGCACGCGCGCGGGATGCGTGACGGTGAACACCACGGGAACGTTCTCCGTGCCGGCGATGAACGCGGCGCTGTCGATCTGCACCTTGCGCACGACCAGCACCTGGCCGAGCGCGAGCGCGAACGCGCCCGTGATCTTGGGGGAGATGCGCCCCGGGTCGAGATCGGCATCGGCGTCGATCACGAGCATCTGCTTGAACGCCGCCGTCGCCTGGCGAACGGAGTCGAGCGCGGCATACGAGAACGCGAGCACCTCGTACGCGCGCGCTCGGTCGGCGTTCGAGAGGCGCTCCGCGAGCGCGCGGTTCACCAGTTTGATGGCGGTGGCACGGTCCAGGTCATCGTACGCGGCCACCGCCTGGCGTACGAGCGCGTTCTCTTGCGCCGCGAGCGCGGGCGCGGCAACGGCGAGCGCGCAGATCAGCGCGCGGGCGCGCATCACGGCTGCACCGGGTCGAGCACGTATTTGCGATGCACCTCGTCGGGACGCGTCACGTGGATCGTCTCTTTCTTGGTCTTGTATCCCTCGCGCTCCACGCTGATCTCGTAGGTCGCACCGACTGTGAGACGATAATTCTCCACCGGCGTTGGGCCGAGTGGATGCCCGTTCACGTACACCGTGCCGTACGGATCCGCGTCCACCGTGAGCGATGCGAACGCCGCTTCGGGCGCTGGCGGCGCGGGCTTGGGCGACGCGGGACGGACCACCGGGACGGCACGCGGTGGCGCGGCCGGCGGCGCGGCGGGCGGCGCGACCGTTCCGGCGCGCGTGCTGTCGGACGCCGCCGCGGCGGTCGTCACGGACGCTACGGTATCGTGCGCGGCCGCTGACGGTGGCGCGACCGGCGGCGGCGCGTTCTGTCGCCGCGCAATCGCCGCACCCGCCGCCGCGACGAGCACGAGCGCGCCCGCCCAGCGCGCCATGCGCCAGCGGCGGCTGCGCGCCAGGCTCCGCTCGAACTCCACCGTGCCGGAGCTGGTCGGCCCGGTCGCCGCCTCGACGGCCACGGTCGGCGCGATCGTGCGCGGGCGCGCTCCGCTGCGCGACGAGCGCGCACGTCCCTCGAGCGCCGCCGCGAATTCATCCATGTCGGCATAGCGTGCGGCGGGTTCCTTCAGCATCGCCCGCGTGATCGCCGCGACCATCGCCGGCGGCGCGTCGGCGCGGCGCGCGGCCAGCGGCTTCGCCTGCTCGTAGATGTGGCGGTGCAGCACCGCGTGCGCCACGTCGCCGGGGAAGGGCAGCTCGCCGGTCAGCATTCGATAGCCCACGCACGCGAGCGCGTATTGGTCGGCGCGTCCATCCACGGCGCCGCCCATCGCCTGCTCGGGCGCCATGTAATGCGGCGTGCCCACGATGATCCCGGTCTTCGTGATGCCGCTCGCGGTCTCCATCGCTTTGGAGATGCCGAAATCGGTGAGGATCACGCGCTCATCGCTGTCGATCATGATGTTCGCGGGCTTCACATCGCGGTGCACCACGCCGCGCTGATGCGCGTGGCCGAGCGCCGCGGCGGCGTCGAGGAGCACGCGCATCGTGAACTCCACGTCCAGCGGCCGTCCCGGGATCAAGATGGCGTCGAGCGACTTGCCCGACACGTACTTCATCACGAAGTAGTTGAGCCCGTTCTCGCTCTCGACGCGATAGATCGGGATGATGTTCGGATGGTCGAGCTTCGCCGCGAGCTTCGCCTCCTGCTCGAAGCGCGAGATCAAGCGGTCCTCAGGCGCGAGGTCCGGCGGCAGCACCTTGATCGCGACGGTGCGGTCGAGCGCGATGTCGTGCGCGCGGAACACGGACGCCATGCCGCCGGCGCCGAGCAGTTCGATGCCGGTGTAGCGGCCCGCGAGCGAGCGCGTGAGGCGCTCCAGGAGCTGGCTCATTGGCGCGTGCGGCGTTTACGCGCGGCGGCGAGCAGTGAGTCGAATCGCAGATACGGGCTCGGCGCTTTCCGCACGACGTCGGGCGCGGCCGCCGCGACATCCGGGAGCGGCGTGAGCGCGCACGACACATTCACGGTCACGCATAGCGAGTATCGCGCCGGAACGCCAACGGAGTCGTGCGCGACGAGATAGTAATCGCCCGCGGCGAGAGAGACCGAGAGCGATTTATTCAAACCGCCGCCCGTCGCACTCTGCAGGATCGACAGCGGAACGCTCGACGTCGGGACGTTCAACACATAGAGATTCACCGAGGGAATGCCCGTGATGTCCGGGAATTTGCGCGACGCCATCTTCACGAGCACGGTCTGTGTTCCCGGTCCCGCGACGTGGAAACGCAGCCAGTCCAGCCCGAAGGCGTTGTCGATCGTGAGGGTGTCGGAGAACGTAGAGCTGAGATCGATCGTGAGCGCCGGGTTCGCGAAGTTCTCATCCGCGAGATCGCACGTGTTGGCGCCGCCGAACCGGTCGGGGTGCGTGCCATTCGCGCCGGCGTATACCGCCACCACCGCGACCTCATACGCCCCACGGTCGATGAAGAGCGAGACGAGATCCACGCCGCCGGGCGGCAGTCTCGTGAACGCGACCTGGAATCCGTTGTTGATCTCCTCGCCCGGCGCGAACGAGTAGCCTTTGCAATTGTAGTGGCCGCTGCCGTAGCTCCAGTCGGGCGTGACGAGCGTGGACGCGGTCACCGGGGAACTCAGGAACGTCGCCTCCCGGCCGAACAGGCCAGGCGCGACGTACACGAACGTGAAAGCGGAGTCGGGGTGCGTGGTGGTGAAGCGGAACCAATCGTCGCGGAACGGGGCCGTGCGCGGATCTTCGGCGAAGAGCGCCGGATTGATGAACGCGACGACATCCGCGAACGTGCCGGAGCTGCCCGGCTTGTGGAACGGGCGCTGGTCGATGTCGATCACGGCCGGCGTCGAACTGTTCGGATCGAAGATGTCCATCGTGTCGATCACCACGATCGGGTGACGGAGTCCGGTGACGATCCCGTTGCCGATCGCGGTGATGGTGTCGGAGCTTCGCGCGGGGAAGGGCACCCAGAAGCTGCTCGTCCCGGTGCCGAGCGTGTCGTTCCTGGTGGGCGAGAAGCCGTTCAGCGCCAGCGCCTGCGGGCCCAGGAAGAGCACGTCCACGTTCTCGGCGCCCGGGCCGGTCACGGTGAGTTGCGCGCCGTACTTCACCGTGTCGGGCGAGATGCCGTCGAGCGCGAGCGGATTCGACACGCGGAGCACCAACGCCGAGGGCTTCGCGCTCTGCAGCGTGGGTGCGGACGCGGTGATCGTGACGAAGCCCGGATTCACGCCGGTCACGCGCGCCGTGCGGCTCGTGAGCGGGGTGATCGACGCGAGCGTCGGGTCGCCGGTGGTCCACGTGACCTCGACGTTCTTCACCTCCACGGTGTCCTTCCCGTGTTCGAGCAGGAAGACGTGCGCCGTGAGCACCGTGTCCGCGCCGCGAATGATCAGCGGCGGTGCGGTGATCGTCACCCACGCGCCCGCGCTGTTGTCCGTCGGGTACGAGCACGCCGCCGCGAGCAGCGACAGCGTGGCGACGGCGCGGCACAGGGGGCGTAACGCTCGGAACATGGACTCTGGTGGTGGAGAGAAGACGACCCGAAGCTTATGCCCGGCGCTTCTCTTTACAAGACGCCCCCCGGCACCCCGGGAAACAGCCGCGGAGGCATATTCAAAGCATGCCATCCTACACCATGCGCGCCGTGGTGATCGTGGGTTTCGGCGGGCCCGAAGTCTTGCACGGGCGCGACGTGCCGCGCCCCGAACCGGGAGCGGGCGAAGTGCTCGTTCGCGTACACGCCGCTGCGCTGAATCGCGCGGATATCCATCAGCGCGAGGGACGCTATCCCGCGCCGCCGGGCTGGCCGGCGGACATTCCGGGCATGGAGTTCGCCGGCGAGATCGCGGCGCGCGGCACCGGTGCCAGCCGCTGGCGCGAGGGCGATCGCGTGTTCGGCATCGTCGGCGGTGGCGCGTACGCCGGCTATCTCGTGACGCACGAGAATGCGGTCGCGCGCGTGCCCGCGCGGCTCGACTGGACCGCGGCCGCCGCTGTGCCGGAGGCATTCATCACCGCGCATGATGCGCTCCGCCAAGGGGAAATGCGCTCTGGCGACCACGTGCTGATCCACGCCGTGGGGAGCGGCGTGGGACTCGCCGCCGTTCAGCTCGTGCGCGCGTTGGGTGGTGTGGCCTACGGCACGGCGCGCAATGAGAGCAAGCTCGTGGCCGCGCGCGCCGTTGGCATGACGGAGGGCGCGATCGTCGCGGATCCATCGGCCGGCATCGCGTCCGCGCTCCCCGCGCTCGCCGCGGCCGGCGGCGCGAACGTCGTGCTCGACCTGCTCGGCGGAGCGTACACCGGCGCGAGCATCGCCGCGATGGCGCCGCGCGGCCGGCTCGTCCTGCTCGGCACGCTCGCGGGCGCGCGCACGGACCTTCCCCTCGGCGCGGTGCTCCGCGGGCGACTGAGCATCCGCGGCACCGTGCTGCGCAGCCGGTCGCTCGAAGAGAAGATCGAGGCCACGCGCGAGTTCGAGCGCGCCGTGGTGCCGCTGCTCGAGAGCGGCGCGGTCGTTCCTTCGGTCGACCGCGTGTTCACGCTCGATGACGTTCGCGCGGCGCACGAGCGGATGGAATCCAACGCCGGCGCGGGCAAGATCGTACTCTCCATCGCGCACTGATCCGCGGTTATTATCTGATGATCGTGTGAGACCCTCGCCTATGGACTCATGACCCTGCGCCTGCTGCTCGTTGAGGACGATCCGAAGATCGCAGCCTTCCTGCGCAGGGGACTCGAGGAGGCGGGATTCTCCGTGGACTCCGCCGTCGACGGCGAGGAAGGGCTCCGGCTCGCGGCGACCGATGCGTACAACGTCGCCGTGATCGACATCATGCTGCCCGCGCTCGACGGACTTTCGGTGATTCGCGCCATGCGCTCGCAGGGCGTGAACACGCCGGTGCTCGTGCTCAGCGCCAAGCGCAAAGTGGACGAACGCGTGCGCGGGCTTCAGGCAGGCGGCGATGACTATCTCGTGAAGCCGTTCGCCTTCTCGGAATTGCTCGCGCGGCTCCAGGCGCTCGTGCGGCGCGGCGCGGCGGCCATGGAGCCCACGTCGCTCGCGGTGGGCGATCTCACGATGGACCTCCTGCGCCGCGAAGTGCGCCGCCGCAACCGGCGCATCGATCTCCCGCCGCGCGAGTTCTCGCTGCTGGAATATCTCATGCGCAACGCGACACGCGTCGTCTCGAAGACCACCATCCAGGAGCAGGTGTGGGGCTACGACTTCGATCCGCAAACGAACGTCGTGGATGTGCTCGTCTGCCGATTGCGGCGCAAGCTCGACCTCGAGGCGGCCGACAAGCTGATCCACACTGTTCGGGGGGCGGGCTATGTCCTTCGAGCGCCTTAACGCCATCCGGCGCACGGCCAGCTTTCGCGTCATCCTCTGGTCCACCGCGCTGTTCGTTCTCAGTTCCGTGCTGCTGTTCATTCTGTCGTATCTGCTGCTCGCGAACTCGCTCGAGGCGAAGGATCGCCTCGGGATCCAGTTCGTGGTGAGCACGTACGCCGAGGAATTCTCCGAGGGCGGCGCGAAGGCGCTCTCGACGCGCGTGGATGCCGACCGCGCGAGCGGCCGCCTGAGCGGCATGGTCGTGCGCCTCACCGATCCGCGCGGTGCGACGGTGATCGCGAACGCGGGCGATTCGAGTCAGGCGCGCCGGTTCGCGCGCGCGACGGGAGCGGCCGGCGAGAGCGCCCGCCGCCGGCGCAATGCCATGGACCTCCTGTCCGCGCCGTTGCCTGACGGTTCCACGCTCACGGTTGGCGCGAGCCGCGAAGCGCGCGACGACGTGCTCGAACGCTTCCGCGACACCTTCCTCGTGGTGCTCGCGGGCATCGTCGCGCTGGGTCTCGCCGGCGGCATGCTGCTCTCGTCGCGAGCGCTGCGCCCCGTGCGCGCGCTCATGAATTCGCTGCAGCCGATCATCGAGACCGGGGAGCTGAAGGCGCGCGTGCCGGTGCACGCAACCGGCGACGAGTTCGAGGAGCTGAGCATCCTGCTGAACCGCGCGCTCGAGCGCATCGATCACGTCGTGGACAGCATGCGCGCCTCGCTCGACAACGTCGCGCACGACCTGCGCACGCCCATGACCAGGCTGCGCGGCGTCGCCGAGCTCTCTCTCGCGTCTCCTCCGGACCTCGAGAGCTACCGCGAGGCGCTCTCGGATTCGTTGGAGGAATCGGCGAACATTCTCAAGATGCTCGATGCGCTGCTCGAGATCTCGGAGGTGGAGGCCGGCTCGATCGACCTGGACCTCGCGGAGGTCGACATCGCGAGCATCGTCGCCGACGTCGTCGAGATGTACGGCGTGGTCGCGGAAGAGCAGGGGATCGCGCTCGACGCCGCGGGAGATCCCTCCCTCGTCATCGTCGCCGACCGCGGCCGCGTGGTGCAGGCGGTCGCCAATCTCGTGGACAATGCGGTGAAATACACGCGGTCCGGCGGCCGCGTGCACGTCGAAGCGCGCGCCGCCGGCGACGAAGCGGTGATCGTCGTGCGCGACACCGGCATCGGGATCCCGGCGCACGAGTCCGGCCGCATCTGGGACCGCTCCTTCCGCGGTGACGCCAGCCGCTCGAAGCGCGGGCTCGGGCTCGGCCTGAGTCTCGTGCGCGCCGTCGCGCGAGCGCACAATGGCACCGTCGAATTGACCTCCACGCCCGGCGCCGGCTCGGAATTCATCCTGCGGCTGCCGCTGGCGCATGCGACGCGGCCCGCCGTCGTCGCATGATCCGCGAACATCATCTCCCGGTCACGCGCACTGCGCGCTATCACACGCTCGGCCCGGAGAGCGGCGCGCCGAAGCAGCTCTGGATCGTTTGTCACGGCTATGGCCAGCTCGCCGCGCGATTCCTGCGGCACTTCGAGATCGTCAACGACGGAACGCGGCTGATCGTCGCGCCGGAGGCACTCTCGCGATTCTATCTCACCGATGACGACGCCGGGCACGCCGAGGCGAAGATCGGCGCGAGCTGGATGACGCGCGAGGACCGGCTGAGTGAGATCGACGACTACATCGGCTATCTCGACGCACTCTACGCGCAGCTCGCGCAGGACTTCGATCTCTCCGCGACGCGCGTCGTGGGGTTCGGATTCTCGCAGGGTGTCGCCACGATCTGCCGCTGGATGGAGAACGGGAGCGCGCCGGTGGGCGCCGTGGTGCTCTGGGCGGGCACCGTGCCGCCCGACATGGACCTCTCGCGGCCGGACCACCCGCTGCGCACCGCCGCGCCCATCTTCGTGCTCGGCGACAGCGACGGCTTCGCGACGCCCGCGACCATCGCGGCGCAGGAAGCGCGCCTGCGCGCGCACGGCGTGCCCTTCGAGGTGGTGCGCTTCGCCGGAGGACACCGGTTGGACTACGACACCCTCAGCGCGCTCGCCGCGCGCTGGGGGTGAGCGCGCGCTACTTGTTGAGGACGATCACCTTGATGTCGTCCTTCGTGATCTCGCGCAGGAAGTCCAGCAGCGCCGGGTAGTCCGTGGCCGGGAACACGCCCGTGGTTCCGGAGCGCCGGCGCATCACCCGCAACTCGCGCCCCACCTGCGTGTACGTGGCCTCGTACTCGCCGAACACGCTCTTCGCGTGTACGCCCGGCGGCAGCGTCGCCTTCCAGCCCGCGGGAAGCGTGAGCCGGAATTCCTGCACCGTCTCATCGGGCCCCCATACCGCGCCGCTCGAGATCGGATACTTGCGCGGGCCGCGCGCCTCGAGCGATGCCACGGTCTTGGTCTGCGTGAAGTTCGCGATCGGCAGCTCGAGGATCATCACGCCGCCCGCATCGGTGATCATCTTGCCGCCGCGGATCACCACGGAGTAGCGCGGCACCGCGCTCAGGTCGCGTCCCTCGAACAGTTGCAGACTGTCGCCGGTCGAGCCCTCCACCACTGAGTTCGCCACGCTCAGCGTCATGCGCGCGCGCGCCGCGGAATCCGGCTTCGTGGACGCGGACATCTGCTCGCGCATGCCGAACTGGTTGTTGCCGGTGGCCGTCGCGGTCCACTTGCCGTTGAATGCACCGGCCGCCGTGAGCTCGCCCGCGATAAGAACGGTGGAGCGATTGTTCGCGGCCGGCGTCTCGGGGAAGATCACGCCCTGCGACGCGCCGTCATCTTTCACCAACAGACCGAATTCGCCCTGCTCGTCCGGCGGCAAGTCGCCGTACGGCACGATCTCCGCGGTAAGGTCGAGGAACTGGAACCCGCCGCCGGGCTTCGCCACCGCCGCGATCATGTGGTCGAATTGATGCGCCGACGGCACGAGCGTGTCCACGCCGCCGTCGGCGCTCAGCAGCACCGGATACGCCTGGTAGCCGTACTTCCGCGCGATCGCTACGAAGAAGGTGGCCTTGTCCTTGCAATCTCCATACTTGTTGTCGAAGACCATGCTCGGCGGATGCGGCTGGTAACCGTCGATGCCGAGCGAGAGCGACACGTAGCGGAAATCCTGCGCCACCCAGCGGTACAGCGCGCGCAGCGTGTCCTCGCCGGTCTTCGCGCCCGCGACGATCTCCGCCGCCTTCGCTTCGATCGCGGGATCGAGCGCGTAGCGGTCTTTCGCGAGGCCCGCATACCATTTGCCCACGTCGCCCCACGTGAGACGCGACGCGAGACTGATCGATTCGCCATACACACTGTCCGGCGCGTATGGTTCACGCTCGGTCTTCTTCACGTCCTGCGTGGCCCATGTGAACGTGCGGCGTCCCTTCGCGACGGTCTCCTGCCGCTTGAACGTGAGATGCTGCTCGATGATGTGCGGATCGACTCTCTCGGGCAGGTCCACGATGAACCGCGAGCGTTGCGTCTGCACGCCGGTGAGTACGCTCCAGCTCGTGAAGTAGTCGCCCGGGATCAGCGGCTTCTGCACCTCCACGGTGTAGCTGTAGTCGACGATGGTGCCCGGCGCGACGCCGCCGAGCGACACGCGGTGGATCATCTCGTCCGAATAGACGGGCGCCGACATCGCGACCGGCGCGAGCGATTCCTGTTCGTGCACTGGCTTCGAGCTGATCACGTTGCCCTTGAGATCGAGCACGCGCACCCAGTTCACCGTGAGCTTCTCGCGCCCCTTCGAATAACCGAACGAACGCTCGCCCCACACCTCGGCGCCCTCGGGCGTGAGCACCTGCGCCACTTGGCGGTACGTGCGCGTGCCGGACCCATCGGCCTCGAGGCGTTCGACGCCATCGTCGAGCAGGAAGACGTAGCGCTGGTCGCTGTAATCCTTGGGATCCACCACGAGCTTGTAGATCGTGTCGTCCTTGATCGACGGGTCGCCCTTGGGCGTGATCTTCGGCGCCTGCGCGGCCGCGAGGGAGACGGCGGCGGCGAGGAGCGCGGCGGCGAGCGTTACGTGGCGCATGGTGGATCCGGAAAAGTGGGGGATACGGAAGATCGGGATGTGCGAGCGCAGGGTCAATCGGTGTGGTCGGCCGCGTGCTCGGATCCTTCGGGAATATCGTCGGCTGTTCGGTCGCGGATCACACGCTGGTGGCGCCACACGGCGACCGCGACGACGGCTGACACCGTCATCAATACGCCCATGTGCGCGATACCGTTCTCTCCCGCGCTAAGTCCCGGGAATGCATCCGCGGCAGGAAGGTAGTGGTCCACGAGGAAGAGTGAGCCGTTGAACGCCATATGGATCAGCACGCCGCTCCAAATGGAGCGCGTGAGATACACCGAGTAACCGCACGCGAGCCCGAGGGGGAACATGAATGGTACCCCCCACGGATCGAGATGTGCGACCGCGAAGAGCGCCGCCGTGTTCACGATCGCGCGCTCCGGCCCGAACTCCGCCGAGAGCCGCCCCTGGATCCAGCCGCGCATCACTACCTCTTCGATGAGCGGGCTCACCAACACGGCGGCGACGATGATGGGGATCATCCCCAGCGGCAGCGCGGCGTACTGCTCCGTGGTATCGCCCGGCGTGTCGGGCTGTGGCATGAGCCGCATGTAGATGCTCAGGAAGCCGAGCAGGAACACCGTGACCGCCACCGCCGCGATGATGCTCCACGGCCACTGTGCGCCCAGCCCTCTGACGCGCGACCGGGCGCGCCGCTCGATCTGGGCGGCGCCCCCCGTGGGCGAGACGTAACGCGCGATGAAGAGGAGTCCTAGCAGCACCAACACGCCGGTGGCGGCGAGCGGCGGCAGACTGGCGCCGTCAGGCGTGATGATGAAGCACGCCGCCTGCACCAGCATGCAGATGAAGAGCAGCGCGAGCGAGTTCGCGATGTCGAGGAAAAGGGGACGCTCCATCCGGCCCGAAAGGATGCGAGGTGTGCGGGGGAAGTCCAGTGCGCCGCGAATCCCGCACGCGACCTGGATCGTCAACAACGTACGGAGGACCAACGAGCATGCCGAACATCCCCTGTCCGCATTGCAAGCGCCAGATATCGGACCAGTCGAAGCGCTGCCTCTATTGCGCCAAGCCGCTGGATGGCGATCCCGCCGGCGAGGCCGAGAAGCGCGCGAAGATGCTCTCGGCGATGTACCAGGCCGGCGTCGGCCTGCCGCCGCGCGCCAAGGAGAGCCGGTTGGAGAAGATGCGCGACGAGCCGATGGCGGTGCGCGTCGCGGTCGCGCTGCTCATGACGCCGCTGGTGCTGATCTGGCCACCATGGTGGTGGAACGGCGTCAAGACGCTCTTCCGTCCCTAGACTTGACCGCAAACGGCGGGACTGGTACCGCTGAATGGCGGGGATTGGCGTTGGATGCGACCGCCGTGCCTAACGCCAATCCGCGCTTCCAGCGGTGCCAGTCCCGCCGTTCGCGGTGCACCTCGCTGGACGTTTACCACGCCCGCATGGGACATTGGTGCATGCCCCCAGTCGATATCGTCCGCGATCTCGAACTCCTCGTCCGCTCGCGATATGCGCTCATCGTGCTCGATACGATCGAGGATGACCGCGCCGAGAGCGTGATGCAGTACCTCGCGGCCGGACTCGGCTTGCCGCTCTTCCATTGGAATGCGTCGCAGGGATTGTGCCGCGCCGGCACTGAGGCGGCTGCGTACGACACCGGCACGCCCGCGAAGGCGCTCGCCTTCATAGCCGCATCGCCGATCGCCGCGCTCTATCATCTGGAAGGGTTCGGCGATTTCCTCTCCGACGCCGCCATCGTCGCCAAGCTCAAGGCCGCGGCGATGCACTTCGGCCGGAACGCCGGTGCGCTCATCATCTCGGGCGGCGGCATCACGATCCCCGATTCAGTGTCGTCCATCTCCACGCGCGTCGCGCTCCCCGCGCTTGAACTGGACGATTACCGCAAGCTGCTCGGCCAGGTCGTGCGCGAGACCGGCGCGCGCATGACGGTGGAGGTCGATCTCACCGACGACCAGACGAATCAGCTGCTCGGCAATCTGCGCGGCGTCACGCTCATGGAAGCTGAGCGGATCCTCACGCGGGCCATCGTCGAGGACGGCAAGCTCGACGCGTCGGACATTGAGCGCGTCGTTGCTTCGAAGCGGGAGCGCATCGCCAAGGATGGCGTGCTGCAGTACGTGCCCGCCGACACCGGCATGAACGATGTGATCGGCCTCGCCGGGCTCAAGACATGGCTCGCGAAGCGCCGGCTCATCCTCACCGACACGACGCGCGCGTCGCAATTCGGGCTGAGCTTTCCCAAGGGTCTGCTGCTGCTCGGCGTGCCCGGGTGCGGAAAGAGTCTCTGCGCGAAGGCGGTCGCGAAGGAATGGGCGCTGCCGCTGCTCAAACTCGACGCCGGCTCGCTCTACGATAAGTTCATCGGTGAGACGGAGAAGAATTTCCGGAAGGCGATGGACACCGCCGAGCGCGTCGCGCCCGACGTGCTCTGGATCGACGAGATCGAGAAAGCGTTCGCGGCCGGCGGCGGCGGAATGCCGATGGTGGCCTCTCCACCCGCCTCCTCGGCAGCTTCCTCACCTGGCTCCAGGACCGGAACGGCGATGTGTTCATCGTCGCGACCGCGAACGACATCGAGCGGCTCCCGCCCGAGCTGCTGCGCAAGGGGCGCTTCGACGAGATCTTCTTCGTGGACCTCCCCACGCCGGACGCGCGTGCCGGGATCTTCGCGTCGCACCTTCGCAAACGGAACCAGCCGGTGGAGCGCTTCGACCTCGCCGCGCTCGGCGCCGCGTCCGACGGATTCAGCGGCTCGGAGATCGAACAAGTCGTGGTCTCGGCACTCTACAGTGCGTTCGCCGACCACGACGACCTCACCACCGCCATGCTGCTAGCCGAGATCAAGGCCACGAGCCCGCTCAGCCGCACGATGGCCGACAAGATCGCCGCGCTGCGCGAATGGGCGCGCGACAAGACCGTGAGCGCCGAGTGACGGGCGGATCGTTCGAGCAACAGGTCGAGATCGAGACGCCGGAACAGGTGATCTTCTCGTACACCGTCGCGGGCGTCGGCTCGCGCGCCGCCGCGGCCATCGTCGACTATCTGCTCATGATCGCGGGGTTCTTGCTGATCGCGATCCTCTGGTCGGTCGTCGCATCGCTGCTCGACGTCAAGAATGATCCGTTCGGCAAGATGCTCGGCGGTTGGGCGGTCGCGTTCCTGATCCTCGCACTGTTCGGCGTGCAGGTCGGCTATTTCATGGTGTTCGAAGCGATCTGGGATGGTCAGACGCCGGGCAAGCGGCGCCTTGGGATCCGCGTCGTCCAGGACGGCGGATTCTCGGTGAGCGTCGGCGCGTCGGCGGTGCGCAATGTCGCGCGCATCCTCGACATGCAACCCGGCCTCGCGTACGCCGTGGGGATCGCGAGCGCGGCGATCTCGCCGTCGGGTAAGCGGCTCGGCGACTTCCTCGCGGGCACGATCGTGGTGCAAGAGAAGCTGGTGCACGTCGCGCCGGTCACGACGGCGCTCACGCCGGCGGCGGAAGGCGCGGCCATGGTCACGGCGGCGCTCACCGACCGCGAGTACGAGGTGCTCGAACGGTATCTGGCGCGGCGGAGCGCGCTCGCGCCCGAACGGCGCCGCGCGATCGCCGAACAGTTGATGGCGCGATTCAGGACACACCTCGATGCGGCCGACGGCTCGCCCTTCGCGCAGCTCAATTCGTTGTTCGAGAAGGAGCGTGCCGCGCGCGCGCGCGGCGTCGCGGCACGCGGCGCGACCGGCGCGGCGCGTGAGCGGCACGCGATCGTCGCGCGGAACGCCGGCCGCTGGAGCGCGTTCGCATCCAAGCTCGCGGACGCGCAGCGCACCGGACTGCGCGCCATGAGCGAGGGCGATGTGAGTGCATTCGTCGCCGAGTACCGCGAAGTGGCCACCGACCTCGCGCGGCTGCGCACCGCCTCCGCGGGGCAGGACACCGACGCGATGTTCTACGTGAGCCGCCTCGTGGGCGCCGGCCACAACTTGATCTACCGACAGCGCCGACTCTCCACGCAGAACGCGGCGCGCTATCTGTTCATCTCGGTGCCGCGCGAAGTGCGCCGATCGTGGCGCCCGATCTTGCTCGCCGGTCTCATCTTCTTCGGCTCGCTGGCCGCCACCACGTTCACGGTCATCGCGCATCCCGAGGTCGCCGAGGAGCTGCTGCCGCCTGGCATGCTCGACCGCGTGGCGGAAGGTGAGGCGCGCGAACGCGCCGGCCATCACGAGTACATCAAGGTCAAGGATTTCGAGCGGCCGGTCGTCGCGAGCCAGATCATCGCGAACAACATCCAGGTGACGCTCACGGTCTGGGCGGCGGGCATCAGCGCCGGCGTGCTCACGGTCATCATGTTGCTCACGAACGGCGTGAGCATCGGCGCGGTGCTGGGACTGTACGTGAATCACGGCATTGGCCGGCAGCTCGCGCTGTTCGTGATCCCCCACAGCGTGCTCGAGCTCTCCGCGATCACGATCGCCGCCGGCGGCGGACTGCTCATCGCGTCGGCGTTGCTGCTGCCGGGCGCGTACACGCGCCGCGAGGCGTTCGTGATCAAGGGGCGTCGCGCCGTTCGCCTGCTCGCCGCGACCACGATGATGCTCATGGTCGCCGGCACGATCGAGGGGCTGCTGTCACCGCGCGTCGATGTGCCCGACTGGCTGAAGTTCGGCGTCGCGAGTGCCAGTGCGCTGTTGCTGCTCTATTACTTCACGCGCGGTGCGGGCGACGAGCCGGAGGCGCCGGTCGAGGAGAACGCCTATAGCGACGCGCGCGCTTTGATCTCGAGGTAACGGTTGATCACCGCCGCGGCCATGAGCCGGGGCGACACGTCGATCACCGTCACGCCGGCGTGGCGCATGCGGGCCAGCGCCTCCTCCCGCGCCATGACGAGCTCTTCCGCCGCGGCGCTCTCGTACAGTTGATCGCTCGTGCTCTCTCGCGACGGCACCGCCGCCGCCATCAGCGCGTCGTTGCGCAGCGCGACCACCACGAGCACGTGCCGCATTGCGCCGCGCGCGGTGAGCGCGATCAGCGATTGCGATGCGCGCGGATCGATCACGTCGGTATAGAGCACGATCAGCGACCGCTTCCGGTGGCGCGCCGAGAGCGTGCGGAAGGCCGCGGCGTAATCGGGCTCGGTCATCGTCGCGCGCACGGGAACGAACGCATCGCGCAGCCGCTGCAGTGCCGGCCGCCCGCGCGCCGCGGGCACGAACGCGCGTACTTGATCGTCGAACACGATCGCACCGACTTGGTCCCCGCTCTGCGTCGCGACGTCCGCCAGCAGCGTGGCCGATGACAGTGCGTGCTCGAATCGCGACAACGGTCCCGCGAGCTGCGTCATCATGCGGCCCGCGTCCACGGCCACGAGCACGGTCTGCCCCTGTTCCACGGTGTACTCGCGCGTGATCAGCTTCTCGCGCCGCGCGGTGGCCTTCCAGTCGATGCGGCGCGGATCGTCGCCCGTCACGTATTCCCGAAGGTTCGCGAAGTTCGTACCATCGCCGCGCCGGCGGATCGCGCGCACTCCCGCATCCTGCAGCCGGTGCTGCAGCGCCAGCAGGCGGTAGCGCCGCACGCCCGTCATCGACGGCGTCACGCGCGCGGTGTCCCCGGGCGCGTACCGGATGGTGCGCCGCACCAACCCCAGCGCACCTTCGACGCGCGCCACCACCGGCCCGAGCGCCCAGCTCCCACGCTCGCGTCCTGCCACCGTGAAGGGGATCACGCGCACGCCGTGCGCTTTCACGGAATCCCGCCCCGCGCCCTTGCCGAGGCGCTCGATGCCGCGCGGGAGTTGGTCGTACAACGAGAACCGCAGCGTGCGCCCGGCGCGCGACTGGAGTTCGTATTCCCCCTCCGCTTCGTCGCCGATCCCCACGTTCTCCGGCGCGTGACGCTCCACGCTCAATTGCCACTTCGCCGGCAGGGTCACGATGTCGATCGCGACGAGCGCCGCGAACGCCGCGAGCACGAGACCGATCCACGTTTCGCCTGCGGGATCGAGCCCCAGCAGCCACACCGGCGCGAGCAAGGCCGCCACCAGCGCGAGCCGCCGCGTGGGAAGGATCGCCGTCACCCAGCCGCCGATCCGCCGGGCCAGATCCCGCGTCGCGCTCACTTCGGCGCCACCACCCGCAGCAGGAGCGCCTGCAGCACCTCGTCGCTGGTGCGTCCCTCCACCTCCACCTCCGGCGCGACCGTGATGCGGTGGCGAAGCACGGGGAACGCGAACGCCTTCACATTGTCGGGCGTCACGAACTCGCGGCCGGCCAGCAGCGCCGCGCCGCGCGCCACCCGGAACAGCGCGACGCTCGCGCGCGGGCTTCCGCCGAGCGTGAGCGCCGGATCCTCCCGTGTCGCGCGCACGATGTTCGCGATGTAATCGCGCACCTCGGGCGCGACTTTCACGCCGTCCACGGCAGCGCGCACCTCGCGGCACGTCTGCTCGTTCAGCACCGGCGGCGGCACCACATCCGCTGCACGCTCGGCGTCGAAGCCGCCCTCGTAGTTCGCGAGCATCTGCAGTTCCGACTCGCGCGATGGGTAGGGCACGCGGATCTTGAGCAGGAACCGGTCGAGCTGCGCCTCGGGCAGCGGATACGTGCCCTCGTACTCAACCGGATTCTGCGTCGCGAACACGGTGAACAAGTCGCCGAGCGGCCGCGCGACGCCGTCTACCGTCGTCTGCCGCTCCTGCATCGCTTCGAGCAGCGCCGATTGTGTCTTCGCCGGCGCGCGATTGATCTCGTCGGCGAGCAGCAGGTCGGTGAAGATGGGACCGCCGCGGAACTCGCTGCTACGCCCGCCATCGCGCAGGAGGTTGATCCCGGTGATGTCGCTCGGCATGAGGTCGGGCGTGAACTGGATGCGCCCGAACTTCGCGTTGAGCGCTCCGGCGAGCGCGCGAACGAGCAGCGTCTTCGCCGTGCCGGGCACGCCCTCGAGCAGCGCGTGCCCGCGCGCCAGGAAGGCGACCAGCGCCTGGTCGATCACTTCGTCCTGCCCCACCACGCGCTGCGATACCGCCGCGCGCACTCTCGACATGGCCTCGGCCACCTGCTGTGTTGTCATCACGACGTCAGCGTCCTCTCGATGTGATCGATCGCGGCACCGGCGCTCACGAACTGGCCGGCGGGGAGTGGTTCTCGGATCGCGCGCGCCAACAGCGCCGCGTCCTCGTTCAATGCGGGTGCTCGCTCCCGAAGGAGCGCGAGATATCCGTCGTCGGTGAGCGTGCCCGTGGCGCCCAGCGGATGACGCCGGCGAAGACCGCGCACCAGCCGGCGCGCGGCGAGCCGTGTCGCGCCGATCGCTTCGTAGGCCCGCGCCGCCGCGCCCACGTGCTCGAGTGGCGAGCGCCGCTCGACGATGGTGCGCGCGACCGGTGCGATGGGCCGCACCGAGAGCGCGAAGAGCAGGATGAGCGCTGCGACCGCGGCCTGGAGCACGACGCGGCCGTACGGGCTGTTGCCGAGTCCGTCCATCACCGCGCCGATCATGTCCGAGTGGCGCCCGTGGCCGTGATGGTACTCGTCGAAGATCACGGGCATCGCGCGCCCGCGGTCGGCCCATTCGATCAATCGCACCATCAGTACCGCCGCATTGCCGCGCCTCAGCACCACGTTGCGAAGGAAATCGGCGTCGGCGATGATCACCACGCGACCGTCACCGAGCGTGCGCCCGAGGATCGTCGGTTCGTTGACGCTGTCGGTCCGCACCGCGAGCAACGTGGTCGTGTCGTGGGGAAGCGCGCGCGCGGTGTCGGTGTCGCTCGCGCGCGGCGGCACGAGGAATTGGTGGAAACTGATCGCGGAATCGTCAGAGGAACCCGAGAACACGGTCGCGAGCCGCCGCCGGCCCGTCGCCGAGCGCTGGCGCCGGAATTCGGCGCTCCCGAACAGGGTGTCGGTCACCGGTTCCAGCGGGTGCAGCTCGTAGTCGCCGCGCTCCACGCCGAGGGAGTCCGCGTTGAAGCCGCCCTCCGGCGCGGTGATGATAAGGCTCGCGCCGCGCCGAACGGCGTCGAGCAGCGCGGCGGTCTCGCGCGCCGAGAGCGGGATCGGTGGGTCCAGCACTACGTACACCGCGGCGCTGTCGAGCGGGTGGCGCAGCGGGATCAACCGCCGCCGCACCGCCACGCCCATCAGGTCGAGTGCGTCGTAGATCCCGCGCGCGCCCCAGATCTCGCGGTCGTACGTCGACAGCACGCTCTTCTCGTCGTTGGTCGGCGCGTCGGGCGACGTGACCACGGCGAGCACGAGCAGCGCGCCGAGCGCGGCAAATACCCACGCCGGCCGCAGGCCGCGTCCTGTGCGGGGTTCAGCCATCGGAGCGCAGCATCGGAACGGCGAGCGCGAACAATCGCTCGAACCGATCACGGTCGCACATCTGGTCGCCGTAGATCACCACTTCGTACTGATCGGCGAACCGGCGGAAGCCCGCGAACAGCGGCGAGCGTCGCCCGCGCATCTCGCGCGCGTAATCGCCCGCCGTCTTCGACGGGTGCAGCCGCACTTGCTGCGCGCGCGCGGCGTTCTCGAGCAGCGCCGCGTACAGCGAATGCGCGGCAGCGGTGAAGTCGCCGCTCGCGGCGAGCGACTGCGCGAGCGCCCAAGGGTCGGCGGTGCGCAGGATGCCGCCGAGCCCCCACTTTCCCGCCGGCACACCCACGCGCGTGCGCGCGCGCCAGAGCCAGATCACGCGGCCGAGGATCACCACGAGCGACGCGATGCCGAGCACCACCACGAGCTTGCCCACGGGACCGCCGCCGCCGGCGTGCCGGTACGCGTTGGCGAGCATCTGGAAGAAGTGCGTCAGCTGTTCGCTCACCCACATCCAGAACCGGTCCCACGGCGTCAACCGGCCGAACGACGTCGACCGGAACGCTTTGTCCACGGCGCTCCGGATGTCCTGCTCGGGAATGGGTGTCGCGGACTGGAGCATGCGGGCCGGTGGCGGGTGCCGCTTAAGATAGGGAGGGGTGCGAGTGCCGCTAGGAGCGCAGCGACACGGCGCGGCCGGTCGCGCACGCGGGACGCACGGGGCAGCGGCCGCAATGCGCGACGCGTGCCGTGCATACCAGCGCACCGAGTTCCATGATCGCCTGGTTGTGATCGTACGACGCGCGGCCGGTGCGGGGCAGCAACTCGTCGGCGAGTCGCCAGAGGCGTTTCTGGCCGGCGGCGCTGCGCTTGTCGAGCCGCGGCGCGAAGGCGCGGCGTATCACGCGCGCGACGTTCGTGTCCACGAGCGCGGCGCGCCGCTCATACGCGAAGCTCGCCACTGCGCCGGCGGTGTACGCGCCGATGCCCGGCAGCGCGCGCAGGTCATCGGGATGCTCGGGCAGCCGGCCGCCGCTCTTGCCCACTTGGCGCGCGAGCGCGTGCAGGTTGCGGGCGCGCGCGTAATATCCGAGTCCGGCCCACGCCTCCATCACGCGGCCGCGCGGCGCGCGCGCGACGGCGTCGAGCGTCGGGAAGCGCGCTAGGAAACGCGGATAATATTCGGCGACGCGCGCGACCTGGGTCTGCTGGAGCATCAACTCGGAGACGAGCACCTCATACGGATCGCGCGTGCGCCGCCACGGCAGGTCGCGTTTGTGAAGATGGTACCATCGCCGCAGCCGGCGGCTGAAATCAGTCTTTCGTTGTTTCTCGTCCTTCGCGCGAGAAGCGGGCATGCAGGAAAGTACGCTCGAACTGCGGGACTGGCACCGCTGACGGCGGGACTGGCACCGCGAGACGGCGGCGATTGGCGTTGGGAACGAGCAGTATCCAACGCCAATGCCGCGCCGTCAGCGGTACCAGTCCCGCCGTTCTTCTTTCATATTGAGGACATGCTGATCCGCCTCGTCGCACTCGCCCTTCTCTTAACACTCCGCGCGGGAGCCGACGCCCCATCATACTCCCCGGGCACGTACAAATACTCCCTCCTCACGGTGATCAAGCGCAGCCAATCCTTCTCCAACAGCGAGATCACCAGTACCATCACCGCCGATCAGCGCATGGCCCTCGCGCTCAGTGCACACGGCGATGACTCGCTCGCGTTCCAACTCACGATCACCGAGTACAGCCTGCATTCCGATCTGCCAGCGCAGCTGCCCGATGTCGGGAAGATGAAAGGCACGATGGTCATGGGAACGATGAGCACCGGCGGCCGCCTCGCGTCCTTCTCTCACGTGTCCCCCGTCACGGCCGGCGCGGACGTCGATGCGCTCGCCGAGAAGATGTCGCACTTCCTCCCGGCGCTCGAATCCGACACGGGCGCCGCCGCTTCCTTCGCGGATACCACGACGGACAAACTCGGCGGAGAAGGCGGCTCGATCACCGAGCGTACGATCACCGTCACCACGCTGGACGGCGACACCGTGTTCGCCGGCGCGCGAGCGTTCCGCATCCGGCACTCCAGCACATTGGCTTCGGCGGGCACGATAATGCAGTCGGGGGTGCCCCTGCCGCTCACATCCGATGGGACCGGCGACGGCATGTTCTATGTGAGCGAGAAGGGCGTCTATCTCGGCGCGCGCGTAGTCAGTACCTCCACCTCGCGCATCAGCCTGCCCACTGGGGCGATCGTCACGCTCACGCAGGACGCGACTTCCACGGTCACGCTGCTGAAATAGCGCTACTCGTCGCGCGCGGCGCCGCGGCCGCGCTTCCGCTCCGCGCGCCGCCGCTTCTCATCCAGCCGGCGCTCCACCGATCCGCGCGTCGGCCGCGTCGCCACGCGGCGCTTCGGCATCGCCAGCGCGCGCCGCACCAACTCCGCGAGTCGGTCCTCGGCGGCCTCCAGGTTCTGCCGCTGGCTCCGCCGCGCGGAACTCACCACGCGCACGCGCCCGTCGGCATCGAGCCGCGACGCGAGCTTCGCGAGCAGCCGCGATCGCTGGACTTCGTCCAGAGCACGGCTCGATGCGACGCCCCACACGACTTCGATGCGCGTGCTCGACGTGTTCACGTGCTGCCCGCCCGCGCCGCCCGCGCGCGATGCGCGCACGGTGAGCTCGTCGCGCGGGATGGAGAGCTGGTCCGTCACGCGCAGCGCGCCGGTCACGCCCGCTTCGCCTTGCTGGCCGCCGCGGCCATTGCCCGCATCACGCGCACCGCCGCCACGCGCTTCCGGTCCATCGCCACCACTTCAAGCTCGCCACTGGGGAACGGCACGCGGTCGCCAACGCGCGGCACGCGTCCTAGCCGCGTGAATACGTAGCCGCCGAGCGTCGTCCAGCTTCCGTCGGGAATGTCCACCTGATAGTCCTGCCGCACATCGATCAGCGACATCGAGCCCTGCAGTTCGAGCACGCCACCGCTCGTCGTCGCCATCCGCTCGGCGCCGTCGTACTCGTCCGCGATGTCGCCGATCAGTTCCTCAACGAGGTCCTCGAGTGTGAGCACGCCCTGCATCCCGCCGTGCTCGTCGAGCACGACCGCCATGTGCGCCCGCGTCTTGCGCAATTCGTTCAGCACCAGCTCCGCGGGCCGCGCCTCGGGCACGAACATCGCCGGCCGTACGTACGACCGCAGCACGAAGTCCTCGCCGCGCTCATGCATCCACAGATCCTTCGCGAGGAACACGCCTACGACGTCGTCCGGCGATTCGTCGTACACCGGATATCGCGAGTATCCCTCAGAGCGGAGTGTCTTCCACACCTCCTCCTCCGATTCGCCGATCCACAGCGACGAGACCTTCGTGCGCGGCCGCATCACGTCGCGCGCCTTCTTCTTCTGGAAGATGAACACGCCCTGCAGCACCTCGCGGTCGGTCTCGCTGAACTTCCCCTCATCCAGCGACTGACGCACGATCAGCTCGAGCTCCTCCGGTGAGTGCACGGTGGAGTGTCCCGTCGCCGGCTTCACATGCAGCACGCGCAGCACGCTGCTCGCCGAGGCGTTCAGCACCGCCGTGAAGGGACTGACCAGCCACGCGAACGCGCGCAGCGGGTACACGATGCGCCGCGTCATGCGCTCCGGGTCGCTCAGCGCGATCGCCTTGGGCGTCAGCTCGCCCAGCACGATGTGGAGGACGGTGATGATGATGAACGCGGTGGTCACGGTCGCCGCGGCGTGCGTGAGGCCCGACGGAGCTTCGAGGCCGACTCGCACGAGCGCGCGCTGCAGGAGCCGCGCGATGGTCGCCTCGCCCACCCAGCCGAGCGCCAGCGATGCGCACGTGATGCCGAGCTGCGTCGCCGAGATGTAGCGATATAGGTTCTGGAGCACGCGCTGCACCGCGCGCGCGCGCACGTCGCCGCGTTTCGCGAGCGCATCGATCTTGCTCCGGCGGGCACTCACGAGCGCGAACTCCGCCATCACGAAGAACGCGTTCGCGCCCACGATCAACAACACGGCCAGGAGCCGCCACGCGATCGCTCCTGCCGTCAGTTCGTCTGAACCAGGCGCCACGTAACTCCCTGTCGTATGTGCTCGTCCAAGATATAGCAAAACGCCACGATTCACGACTTCCGCGGTTCGGGCGCTCTGCAATACTCCACGCCCTACTATACTATCCTGGCATGTTCGATCCGCGACGCGTTCTACGCTGGATCTACATCGGGCGTCTCTCGCTCGCTGCCGCCATATTCGTCGCCGCGCTCGTGCAGTGGCGGCGCGCCGACTCCGCCGACACGCTCATCGCGACGCTCGCCGTACTCGGCGCGATCCTCTTCACCTTCTGGTCGCTCTGGTCCACCGGCAACGGCGCGGCGGTGTCGCGCACGTTCTGCTATGAGCAGGCGCTCTTCGACGTCGCGCTCGTCACGGTGGTCGTGCACGTCACCGGCGGCGCGCTCTCGCTCTTCGCGCCGCTCTACATCCTCGTCACGGTCGGCGCGTCGCTCCTGCTCCCGGTGGGCGGCGTGCTCCTCATCGCCGCGCTCGGCAACGCCGCGTACTTCGCCGACGTCCTGCTCGGCCACCACACCCCCGTCTCGCTCGCGCTCATCCTCCAGCTCGTGGTCTTCGCGCTCGTCGCGCTCGCGGTCGCCTACCTCGCGGCGCGCTTGCAGGAAGCCGGCGTCAATCGGGAGGAACTCGAAGCGCGCCTCAACATCGCGAAGCTGCAGGCCGAGGACATCCTCAAGAACATCCGCAGCGGCATCGTCACCATCGACGCGCGCGGCCGCATGTTGTTCGCCAATCCGATGAGTGGCACACTGCTCGGTTTCGATTCCGAGAGCGTGCGCGGCCGCCCCGTTCGCGAAGTCTTCGCCAGCACGGCTCCGGCGCTCGTCGCCGCGCTCGAGCGCGCGGTGCAGGCGCGCGAGCGCGTCACTCGCGGCGAGGCGGCGATCACGGTGCACGGACGCACGTTCCCGATCGGCCTCACCACCACCACGATCGACGCCGACGGCACGCCCGAGGGGATCTCAGCCACCGCGATCTTCCAGGACATCTCCGACAACAAACGCCTCGAGGAACTCCGGCTGCGCGCCGAGCGCCTCGAGGCCGTCGCCGAACTCAGCGCGTCGCTCGCGCATGAGATCAAGAATCCGCTCGCATCCATCAGAAGCGCCACCGAACAACTTGCGCGCCGCACCAAGGCCGACGACGACGAGCGCACGCTCGGCCGGCTCATCGTGCGCGAGTCCGACCGCCTCTCCCGTCTGCTCTCGGAATTCCTCGATTTCGCGCGCGTGCGCGTCACGCGCGGCGAACGCGTCGACATGACCGCCATCGCGCGCACCGCCGCCGGCCTCGCCACCGCGCATCCGGATCGCAAGAAGGGCGTGAGCGTGCTCTGCATCGCGCCCACCGGTCCGCTCTACGTCGAAGGCGACGAGGACCTCCTGCACCGCGCGGTGTTCAACATCGCGCTCAATGCGGTGCAGGCCTCGCGCGAGAACGGCGAGGTGAAGATCGAGATCGGCACGATGGCCGTCGACCAGATCCCCACCGGCGTCCCGTTCACGATGCACGCCGTGTCGCTGCGCGTCAGCGATGACGGACCAGGCATTCCCGTGGAGATCCGCGATCGCGTCTTCGATCCCTTCTTCACTACGAAACCCGGCGGCAGCGGATTGGGACTCCCCATCGTCCACCGCGCCATCGAAGCTCATCGCGGCTTCGTCTTCCTCGACAGCTCGAACAAGGGCACCCGGTTCACGGTGCTGTTGCCGCTCGCGCGTCCGCCCGTCAGCCCTGAGCTCACATGACCGTCGCCGCGCCCACGCCGCCGAGCGTCCTCATTGTCGATGACGAGACCGGCATCCTCGAGACGCTCAGCATCCTCCTCAAGAACGAGGGCTTCAGCCCCGTCGTCGCGCTCGGCGGCCGCCAGGGTCTCGAGCGCATCCAGGCGCTGAACCCCGACATCGTCATTACCGACGTGCGCATGCCCAACGTCACCGGCATTGAGATCCTCTCGGCGGCGCGCGCCAAGGACCCCGATCTGCCCGTCATACTCATGACGGCGCAGGCGGATCTTCGCTCGGCCATCCAGGCGGTGAACGAAGGCGCGTTCTTCTACATCCAGAAGCCGTTCGTGAACGACGACATCATCGCGATCCTCCGGCGCGCCGCCGAGCATCGCCAGCTGCGCGTCGAGAACAAGTCGCTGCGTCAGGAGATCCGGCGCCACGAACGCACCGGCTTGCTCGCGCCAGTGGGGCGGAGCAAAGGCTGGCTGGATGTGCTGCGCCTGGCCGAGACCGTGGCGCCCACCGATTCCACCGTGCTCATCCAGGGTGAGTCGGGAACGGGCAAAGAAGTGGTCGCGCGCTACATCCACGACCTCTCCACGCGCGCCGAGGGCTCGTTCCTCTCGATCAACTGCGGCGCGCTCCCCGAGTCGCTGCTCGAGAGCGAACTGTTCGGACACGTGAAGGGCTCGTTCACCGGCGCCGTGAAGGACAAGCTCGGCCTCTTCGCCGCCGCCGCGAAGGGATCGTTCTTCCTCGACGAGATCGGCGAGACGACTCCCGCCATCCAGGTGAAGCTCCTGCGCGTGCTGCAGCAGCGCGAGGTGATCCCGGTGGGTGGCACCGAGGCCGTGCCGATCGAGACACGACTCATCGCGGCGACGAACCGCGATCTCGAGGAGGAGATGAAGCGCGGCGGGTTCCGCAGCGACCTCTTCTACCGGCTCAACGTGTTCGCGCTCCATCTGCCGCCACTGCGGCAGCGGCGCGACGACATCCCGCTGCTCATCGACGCTTTCCTCGGCCGCGGTGCCGAGCAGTCCGGCGGCATGATGAAGCGGCTGAGCGCCGACGCGCTCGAAGCGATGATGGAATACAATTGGCCCGGCAACGTGCGCGAGCTCGAGAACGCGCTCGAGCGCGCGGCGATCCTCTCGAAGGGCGAGCTGATCGACATCTCCGTGCTCCCGCAGCGCGTCACCGAACGCCGCGCCGAAGCGCTCATCACCGACCGCACGCCTACATCGAACCCCACGCTCGATGTCGTCGAGCGCGCGTACATCCTGTGGGTGCTGCAGTCGGAAGGCGGCAACAAGAGCCGCGCCGCCGAACGTCTGGGCATCGACCCGAGTACGCTCTACCGGAAATTGTCGCGGTACGGAGTGGAGGTTTGACCGCTCCGGCTGACGAGGCGGCGGCGCCTCCGATCGTCGCCGCGTCGAGCTTCTTCCCATCGCGCGCACGACTGCGGCAGTGGGCGCCGGTGGCCGTCGCGCTGGTCGCGATCGCCGTCTATGTGAACGCGCTCGAGAACGGCTTCGTGCTCGACGACCGCGCGATCATCCTCAAGAATCCGCTCGTCGCCTTCCCGAACGGCATCTGGCTCGCGTTCTCGCATCCCTACTGGCCCGCGGCGCTCGGCGGTGGGCAGTACCGCCCGCTCGCGATCGCGAGCTTCTCGCTCGATTGGTGGCTCTCGAGCGGCGATCCGCGCTGGTTCCACGCGGTGAACATCCTGTGGCACGCGGCGGCATCGGTGCTGGTGTGGTTCCTCGCCGCGGAACTGCTCGCGCCGGCCGCGGCGCTCGGCGCCGCTCTGCTGTTCGCCGTGCATCCGGTGCACGTGGAGGCGGTCGCGAACGTGGTGGGCCGCTCCGAGTGCATGGCAGCGGCGTTCGTGATCGCTGCGCTGCTCGCACACCGGCGCGGATCGTGGGCCGCACCAGTGCTGTTCGCGCTCGCCTTGCTTTCGAAGGAGAGCGCGATGGTCTTCCTCGGTCTGGCGGCACTGCACGATATGCTCCTCACCGGCGGCGCGTTCGCCGCGCTACGCGCGCGTCTTGGTCTCTATCTGTCGTACGCCACGGCGGCGGTCGCCTACGCCGTCGTGCTCCTGATCGTGTTCCGGCACGAACCGCTCGTGGCGCCATCGCCGGTGTTCATGGGGGTTCCGATCGCTGACCGCCTGCTCACCGTCGCGTCCGTGATCCCGGAGTACGCGCGTCTCCTCCTGGTGCCCGAAAACCTCTCCGCCGACTACCAGCCGGCGGTCATTGAACTCGCCACGTCGGTCACGTGGGGCGTGGTGATGGGCGTCGCTCTGGCGGGCGTGCTCGGGGCGGCGATATTCCA
Organism: uncultured Gemmatimonadaceae bacterium; assembly: GCA_963716745.1. Lineage (GTDB taxonomy): Bacteria > Gemmatimonadota > Gemmatimonadetes > Gemmatimonadales > Gemmatimonadaceae > DATKOH01. The sequence continues at coordinate 1,461,523 of OY970320.1, read as the reverse complement.
CGCGTGGCGGCGGGAGCCGGAGGCCGCGTACTCGTTGGCGTGGGTGCCAGTGACCTTGACCCCCGTCTCGAACGTCCTGTTCGTGACGGGCGTGCTGCTCGCGGAACGCACGCTGTACCTGCCCAGTGCCGGCGCGATGCTCGCGGCGGGCTGGGTGCTGGAACGGTACGGCTGGCGCGCGCCGCGTGCGGTGGCTGCGGCGTTGGCGCTGGTGCTCGTGATGTTCTCGATGCGCACGTGGACGCGCACCGATGTCTGGCACGATCCCAAGACGTTCGCGCTCACGCTGCTCGAGGAACACCCGGAATCGTATCACGCACACTGGACGATGGGACGTGTGGATGCGGCGGCGGGCCGGTTCGTTGCGGCGGAACGCGAGTACGCGATGGCGAGGGAATTGTTCAAGCGCGACGCCGTGCTGTGGCGGGAGAGTGGTGAATTGAAGCTGAAGACGCAGGACTGGGCTGGGGCCGCGGCGATGTTCGCGCGTGCTTACGCCGTGGCGCCCGCCGACACGCTGGTGGCCGACTCGACATGGGCGCGGGCGGCACTCGTGGGACGGGATGTGTGGCAGCTCCAGACGGGGTACGCGGACTATCTGTTGTTGAGAGGGGATACGACCTCGGCGCGCGGTCACGCGGATCGCGCCGTCGAACTCAGTGCAGGAGCGCCCCCCGCCTTGGCGGTGCGGGCCCGAGCCAAGGGCAACACACCATGACCGAACCACGCCGCACCGAACTCTCGAGCGCGCCCGACCTGGGCAAGTTCCAGCTCTTCACCTCGCTGAAGACCGAGATGATGCTCAATCTCGCGGTCCTCGGCACCGCGGCGCTGTCGCTCGCCGCGCTGAACGTGGTGGTGCTCGAGAGCATCATCATGACGAGGAACGGCGCGATCTACCTCGGCCTGCTCTTCATCGCGGACATCGTGCTCTTCGTCGCGTTCGGCGCGTACAAGATCCAGGGTCTCGTGCTCGACCCCCTCGATGAGATCGTGGACACGACGGAAGCGATCGCCAACGGCGACCTCTCGCGGCGTGCGCCCAAAGGAAGCAACCGCGAGTTCGCCCGCCTGTCGCGCAGCGTCAACCGCATGACCGCGCGCATCCTCGAGGAGCAGGCGCAGCGCACACACCTGGAGAAAGTGGCGAGCGTCGGCCGCCTCGCCGCCGGCGTGGCGCATGAGATCGGCAATCCGCTCGGCGCGATCAACGGCTACACGCATCTCCTGCATCAGTCGGCCGCTCCCGGTTCCGAGGCGGCGGACGCGCTCGCCGGCATTGAACGCGAGAGCGCGCGCATCGATCGGATCATGCGCGGAATGCTCGAATACGCGCGCCCCCGCCGCCGCACCACCGGCGCGGTGGACATCAGTGCCGTCGCCAAACGCGCCGCCGACATGCTGCGCGACCAGGGCGCCCTGCGCGGCACGCAGCTGCACACCGCGTTCGGCGACGATCTCCCCGCGCTCAGCGGCGACCGCCACGAGATGGAGCAGGTCTTCGTGAACTTGCTCCTCAATGGCGTGGACGCGCTGAACGGCAAGGGCGAGATCTGGTTCGTGACCCAGTGCGTCGCGTTCAACGACATCTTCGGCGACGGCACGCGCCGCGGCGATGACCCGACCGGCGTGCAGATGGTGCGCGAACAGAGCGCGCGCGTTCGCGCGTGGCTCAATACCGTGGGCGAGCCGACGCGGATCATCAAGGTGATTGTGTCCGACAACGGTCCGGGCGTGCCGCTCACCGACACCGAGCGCGTGTTCGATCCCTTCTTCACCACGAAGGATCCGAACAAGGGCACGGGTCTCGGCCTCGCCATCGTCTCGCGCATCATCGAAGGCATGGGCGGCACGATCTGGGTGCGCCAGGCGCGCGAGGGCGGCGCGGCGTTCATGATCTATCTGCCCGTGCCCGAGGGCGGCGTCGATCCCACCCCCGCGACGATGGCCGCGATCGAGAGCACGTGAAGATCCTGGTCGTGGATGACGAGCCGGGGCTGCGACAGACGCTCACTCGCATCCTCGGCGCGGAGGGACACTCGACTGTCACCGCGAGCGACGGCAAGGAGGGCCTCGAGCGCCTCGCCGCCGAGGACATTGACCTCGTGCTCTGCGATCTGCGGATGCCCACGATGTCCGGCATCGACATGATCGAACGCTACGCCGCCACCGGCGGCCGCGCGCTCATCGTCGCGATGACCGCCTACGGCGATTCCGACATTGCGATCTCCGCGATGCAGAAGGGCGCGTACGACTACATGCCTAAGCCCTTCCGTGCCGACGAGGTGGCGCTGGTGGTGCGGAAGGCGGCCGAGCGCGAGAAACTGCGCCGGCGCGTCGCATCGCTCGAGGGCGAGCTGCGCACGATCCGCGAGCAGGACGAGATCGTGGGCCGCAGCGCCTCGATGCGCGCCGCGCTCGACGTCGCCCGCAAAGTGGCGCGCCATCCGAGCACCGTGCTGCTCACCGGCGAGAGCGGCACCGGCAAGGAGCTCGTCGCGCGCCTCGTCCACAATTCCAGCCCTCGCGCGCAGGAGGCTTTCGTCGCGGTGAACTGCGGTGCGATCCCCGAGGCGTTGCTCGAGAGCGAGCTCTTCGGTCACGCCAAGGGCGCCTTCACCGGCGCATCCCACGAGAAGGCCGGCCTGTTCGAGGAAGCGCACGGCGGCACGCTCTTCCTCGACGAGATCGGCGACCTGCCCGTCGCGCTCCAGGTGAAGCTCCTGCGCGCGCTGCAGGAAGGCGAAGTGCGCCGCGTGGGCGCGAACACGTCCACCAAAGTCGACGTGCGGCTCATCACCGCCACGAACCGCGACCTCGCCGCCGACATCGCGAGCGGGCGATTCCGCGGCGATCTCTACTACCGCATCAACGTCGTCACCATCAAACTGCCGCCGCTGCGCGAGCGGCCGCAGGACATCCCTGAACTCGCGCTGCATTTCTTGCGCAACTACAACGAGCGGCTCGGGCTCGGCGTCGAGAGCATCGCCCCCGCCGCGATGCGCCTGCTCGCCGACTACGCCTGGCCCGGCAACGTGCGCGAGCTCGAGAACGTCATCGAGCGCGCGCTCGTGCTCGCACAGGGCACCACGATCGAACCCGAGCATCTCGCCGAGTTCGTGCGCGGCGGCGACGCACCTGGGCCGTCGTCGAGCGACCTCTCGATCAAGCGGCAGACCGACGCGCTCGAGCGCACGCTCATCCGCCGCGCGCTCGAGGAAACGCGGGGCAACCGCACGCGCGCCGCGCAGCTGCTGGAACTTTCGCACCGGGCGCTCCTCTACAAGATCCGGGAGTACAAACTCGGCGAGTGAGCGCGCGCGATGTTCCGCTCCGTCGCGAGACGGACGGGTGACACAGCCGAGCACGACCCGAAGCAGATTGCCGGCGCCCCTCACCAGCAGGCGCCCGTGCCCCATCGCCATCAACTCCGCCGCACCGCCGCCGGCTTCACGCTCGCGGAATGTCTCGTTGCCATCACGCTCTTCTCGGTAGGACTGCTCGGCCTCGCCGGCACCGAACTCGCTGTGGAACGCCTCGGCGCCGCGGGCGTGCAGCGTGCGCGCGCCGCCGCCATCGCCTGGTCGCGGCTTGAAGAACTGCGCAGCCGACCCTGCGCCGCGCGCACGTCCGGCGTGTCGGCGACGAACGGCATCATCGACCGGTGGACCACCGTCACCGCGAATGGAGCCACCACGGCGCAGGACAGCGTGAGCGTCCCCACGACGGCTGGCCGCGCGCCGGTGGTTTTCGTGCTGGAGAGTGCGTTCCCGTGCTAGTACCACGCGGCTTCTCCCTCGTCGAGCTGCTCGTCGCCGTGGTGCTCGCCTGCGCGATCGGCGCCGCGGTGATGGATTCTGCCGTGCGGCAGCAGCGCTTCTACGCCGCGGATGCGCGCGCGGCCATCGCGCACGCCGCCGTGCGCCAGGCCGTGGATGTGCTCTCCGCCGACCTGCGCGCCCTGTCGGCGGCCGATGGCGACTTGTACGCCACCGCGCCCGATCACGTCGAGTTCCGCATGCTGATCGGCGCGTCGGTGCTGTGCACCATCGCCGCATCGCGCGACGCCGCGGTGCTCCCGCCGCTGCGTCGACGTGTCGGCGCTCGGGCTCACGAGTTGGGTCGCCGCACCCAATGACGGTGATACCATGCTGGTGTTCGATCCCGGCGGACCCGGACCCGCCGATGATCGCTGGGACCGGCATGTGCTCACCTCCGATCCGTCGAGCGGCGCTCGCGTGCCCCGAGACGAGCGGCTTCACCGCGAGTCCTGCGGAGGCGGCGGAAGGATGGAGCATCCGTTTCTCGCCGCCGCTCGCCCCCGCAGTGGACCCCGGCGCCGCCGTCCGCTTCGTCCGGCGCGCGCGGTTCGAACTCTATCGCGCCGCCGACGCCAAATGGTATCTCGGTTTCTTCGATTGCCTTTCCACCCGCGCGACGCCGTGCTCCATCGTGCAACCCGTCAGCGGCCCGTACGACGCGGCCGGCATTCGCTTTTCCTATGTCGATTCGCTCGGCGCCGCCGCTCCGCCCGCGGCGGTCGCGAGCATCATCGTCACCGTCAATTCATCCGCGTCCGGGGCCTCACCGGCCGGCGCGGCGGTGCGCGACTCCGCTAGCGCGTCCATCGCGCTCCGCAACTAACGCCATGAACCGGCGCCGCGGCATGGCCCTCGCGATGGTGCTCGCCGCGCTCGTGGTCGCGGGCGCGATCGCCGCCGGCGCGGTGATGGCGGCGGGGCAGGCGATGCGCGATGCAGCCGGGGCAGTGGCACGGGCGGGAGCCATGGCGCGAGCCGAACGTGCTCTCACGCTCGCCACCACTCCCGCCGAGTGGGACAGCGCGTGGTCGGCAGCCGGCGCACCGGGTCTCGTGGCGGTTCGCGCGCACGCCGGCGGCGGCATCACCCACACGGTACTCATCGTGCGGCTCGCGCCCGGCAGTTTCCTGCTTCTCGTGGAGTCGCGCGCCGCCGGACCGCCCGCACTCGCGGCGCGCGCCCGCCTCTCATTGTTCGTCCAGCTCGACTCCGCTCAGCACGCAGTTCGCGCGGCCTCCCACTCATGGACGCCGATGCCGTGAGCGGACCGCGGCGTGCCTTGCTTGCTCTCACGAAACGAGATGGCGTTCCGACATCACGCGTTACTTTAGCCCGCCCGGCTCGTGTGATAAGCGATAACGCCTTGGCACCGGTCGGTCGAAGTTCGGTGTCGGCTCGTATTCGTGTTCATTGGCGCGCGCATCAACGCGTGCGTTTTCGCTTCCACCAACCTCGGCCCCTCACATGGCGCTCTTCGGCAAGAAGAAGACGACGATCGGCCTGGACATTGGATCCGGTCTCATCAAGGTCGCAGTCGTGGATCACAGCCGCTCGGAGCCCGAGCTCGTGCGAGTCGGCATCGCGCCGTTGCTCGCGGATGCGATCGTCGAAGGCGAAGTGATGGATCCAGGGATCGTGGCCGATGCGATCCGCACCGCGCTCGGCAGCACGGGCGCGAAGGGGAAGTCGGTCGTTACCGCCGTGGGCGGCCGCGACGTGATCATCAAGAAGATCCAGATCGACCGTGTGAAGGAACAGCAGGCGCGCGAACTGATCCGCTGGGAAGCGGAGCAGCACGTGCCCTTCGACATGGAGTCGGTCGAGCTCGATTTCCAGATCCTCGATCCCGACGCCGATGGCCTCGAGATGAGCGTGCTCCTCGTGGCCGCCAAGCGCGACCTCATCGAGGGCAAGATCCGGCTGCTGGTGGACGCCGAGGTCCAGCCGACCATCGTGGACGTGGACGCCTTCGCGCTCCACAACGCGTTCGAGGTGAACTACCCCGAAGCGATGAGCGGCGTGGTCTGCCTCGTGAACATCGGCCACGAAGTCACGAACATCAACATCCTCGACGACGGCGTGCCGCTGCTCACCCGCGACATCTCGGTGGGCACGCGCCGCTTCCGCGAGGATCTGCAGCGCGAGCGCGGACTGAGCGCGGAGGAGGCCGACGGTCTGCTCCAGGGCTTCGAGCGCTCGCCGCACCTCGCAGTCGATCACCGAAACGCGCGGCGAAGAGCTTGCTGTCGGCATCGAGCGCGCGGCCGCGTTCCTCGCGAGCTCGTCCCGTTCGGCGGCGAAGCTCAAGGCCGCGTACACGTGCGGCGGCGGCGCCCGCGTCCCCGGTCTTACCGAGGCGCTCGCGGCGCGGCTTCGCATTCCCGTGACAATGGCTACCCCGTTGCAGCGCTTGCGAGTACGTGACGGCGCTTTTGAATCGCTCGTCATGGATGAAGTCGCTCCGCTGCTGATGCTGCCCATCGGACTGGCGCTCCGCCAGGTCGCCTGACCCAACTGACAAGGTCGCGACATGATTGAGATCAATCTACTTCCTGGCACCACCGCGAAAGCTCGTGGTCGCAGCGGACCCGGCGTCGACTTCGCCGGCGCCGCCGCGGGCATCGTCAGCAAGGTCAAGGATCCCTACCTCATCGGCATGTTGGGGGCCGTCGTCGTATCGGCCGCGGTGATCGCCGGCGCGATGTGGTGGCAGCGCGGCCAAGCGGCCGACCTCGACACTCGCCTCCAGAGCGCGGTCAGCGACTCCACGCGCTTCACCGGCGTGATCCGCGAGAAGCGGCGCGCCGAGGCCGAGCGGGATTCCGTCGTGCGCCAGGTCGAGCTCATCAAGAGCTTCGACAACAAGCGCTTCGTTTGGCCCCACATCATGGACGAGATCAGCCGCGCGCTGCCGCCGTATACGTGGATCACCCAGGTGCAGCAGACGAACTCGAGCTCGCCCGTCACGTCGGCCACGCCGCCCGGCGCCGCAGCCGGGGCGCCGAAGGCCGGTCCGGCCAAGCTGCCCGAGGTGGACAGCAGCACCGTGCCCCGCGTGCGGCTCCGCATCATCGGCAACACCGTCGATATCCAGGCGCTCACGCGCTTCATGAAGCTCCTCGAGGCGTCACCCTTCCTCGAGAACGTCCAGCTCGACAAGTCGTCGATCATTCTCATCGACGGCAAAGAGGTCACCGAGTTCACGCTCACGGCGTTCTACCAGACGCCTGACCCGTCGGCGATCAAGACCGTACCCGTTTCACTTGCGGTGAGGTAGCCATGGCCTTTCCTCCGAAGGGACAGCGCGAACAGGTCATGACCCTCGTGGGCGTGCTCGCCATCCTGCTCATCGCCGTCGACTGGTACTACGTGTACCGGCCCAAAGCGAACGAGATCCAGGCGAAGCGCGAGCAGCTCGAGCGCCTCCTCTCCGTGAATGAGAAGGCGAAGTCGGAGATGACCAAGGGGAGCCTCGACCAGCTGCGGCGCCAACTCGCCGAATATCAGCAGAACCTCGTGCTCATCCGCACCCTCGTGCCTGTGGGCAACGAGGTGCCGTCACTGCTCGAGCAAGTCTCCACCGCCGCGCGTCGCGCCGGCCTCGACGTGTCCGCGGTCGATCCGCAGGCGGTCATCGAGGGCGAGAACTACGACACCTACCGCTACAAGATGACCGTCGTGGGCGGCTACAACGCGCTGGGCGAGTTCTTCGCCAACGTCGGCAACCTGACCCGCATCATCCTGCCCGTGAATTTGTCGCTCGCCGCGCCGACGAATCCGAATCTGTCGAAGGCGACGCGCAAGACGTCGGACGACGCCGTGGTCGAGGCGCGCTTCGAGCTTCAGACGTTCGTCGCCAAGCCGCAGAACATGGATCAACCCGGTCCCAAGAAGAGCGGAGCCAAGAAATGAGCGCACGCATCCGTATCGTCGCGCTCGCGGCCTCCGCCGCGATCTCTGCCGCCGGCATGAACGCCGCCGCGCAGTCGATGCCGAACATCACGGCGCCGAAGACCGCGGCTACGAACGCGGCCGCGGCGACCAATCAGCATATCCAGGCGGAGCAGAATACCGGCGCGCCGCCACCGCAGTCGGCCGCGCAGCCCACGGCAACGCCGTACACGAAAACGACGGCTCAGGCGCCGGCCCCGCGGCCTGCCGCTGCCCCTGCGCAGCAACAGGCCAGCAAGCCGACAGTAGTGCCGCCAGCCCCCGCGCCAGCCAAGGGCGCGGCCACGACCGCACAAACGACCACTCAGGCCAAGGGCGCCAAGGCCGCACCGGCGCCCGCCGCGCCCGCCCCCGCGCCCGACCAGTCCAGCTCGGTCTCGCAACGCGGCGGCAAGTCTGAGATCTCGCTCCTCCGGGAGACCTTCACCTACCAGGCCGATAACCGCCGCGATCCGTTCCTTTCGCTCATGCGCACGGGCGACCTCCGGCCAATGGTCTCCGACCTTCGCCTCGTCGCCGTGATTTACGACCCGCAGGGTCGGAGCGTCGCTATTCTGCGCGACCTGCAGACCAAGGAACAGTACCGGGTGAAGGTTGGCCAGACACTCGGCCGGATGCGCGTGAACCAGATCCGTCCGCAGCAAGTGATCTTCACGATCGAAGAGATCGGTATGACTCGACAGGAAGCGCTAGGGATGAACGCAACGACGACCGCGAGGGCGCAATGAGCCGCATCTGGACGCTGGTAGGGATCGCCGTGGTGACGATGGGCTTCAAAACGCCCAATCCCCGCGACGCAACGACTGATGCAGCCAAGGGCGGCGAGGTACGCGCCCTCAGCATCGTTCCCGCTTCGGGTCGCGCCGAAGTGGTCATCGCCGTTGACGGCTCCGTCGACGTCTCGGATTTTGCGCTCGCCTCACCAGCCCGCATCATCCTCGACCTCAAGGGTGCCACCTTCACCGGCACGTCGCGTCTCTACGACAAGGTGCCGCGCGGCGGGATCACGAACATTCGCATCGCGCAGTACCGCGACGACGTCGTGCGCGTGGTCATCGAACTCGATGGCGACCACAAATACACGCTGAAGCGCGGCGCCGATGACGTGCGCCTTACTATTGATGGCGTCTCGGCCGGCAGCTTCGGCACGTGGGCCACCTCGCCGTCGATCGCCGCCGCGCCCGCCGCGAACTACGCGTCGGGCGGCGCCGACCGCATCCTCGGCGGCCACGCGAACGTCAAGGCCGCCCGTCAGTCCAACTTCGTCTCCAGCTCCTCGCAGCCGCGCATCACCGTCACCTACGTCGACGCCGATATCCGCGACGTCATCGCCGCCTTCGCGCTCTTCTCCGGCCGCACGATCGTGGTCGGCAAGGGCGTCACGGGGACCGTCACCGCCGAAGTGCGCGACCAGCCGTGGGACGTCGCCCTCCGCGCCATCCTGCAGTCGCAGGGCCTGGCCGCGAAGGAAGACGCCGACGGCATCATCACGGTCGACTCCTTCGATAACCTCGGCAAGCAGCAGGCGTCCGAGCCGCTCACCACGCAGATGATCTCGCTCAACTATGCGCGCGCGTCCTCGCTCCTGCCCTCGGTGAAGGGATTGCTCTCCAAGGAGTGCGCGGGCCTCGGCTACGGCAGCTCCAACTCGGGCACCGTCCAGAACAGCCCGGGCTACGGCAATTCCGGCTGCACCTCGCGCGGCGATGTGTCCTTTGACTCCGCGTCCAACCGGCTCATCGTGACCGACGTCGGCTCGCGCCTTCTCGACATGATCAATTACATCCGCGACCTCGACGTTCGCACGCCGCAGGTCGCGATCAAGGCCAAGATCATCGAGGTCGATCGCACGAGCATCCAGGACATTGGCGTCTCGTACGACCTCGGAACGGCCAGCACGTTCTTCAATAAGCTCGTCCAGCGCCCCGACCCGTCCACCTTCCAGCCGGTGGACACGAACGGCGACGGCGTTCCGGACGGGGTCTCGGCGAAGGGCTATCCGACGAACCAGACGGTGGTGGACATCGGCGGCAATTCGCTCGCGCTGATCACCAACGCCAACCAGCGCGTGGTGAACCCGGCGCTGCAGCTGCTCTTCACCACCACGATCGGCAAGTTCAACCTCACGGCCTTCATCGACGCGCTCCAGGAAACGCGGCTCGCCGACGTCCAGGCGGAGCCGAGCGTCGTGACGCTCGACAACAAGAAGGCCGAGATCATGTCCGGACAGGAGATCCCGATCCGTATCGTCGACGTCGGGTCGCTGACGACGGGCGGTGCGGTCGCGACGGCGCCGCGTTCGACGGTCGCCTACAAGGAGACCGGTATCATCCTCACGGTCACGCCGCACATCACGAACAACCGGCAGGTTCTGCTGGTCGTGCACGCCGAGCGTTCCACGGTGACGCCCGCGTCGGCCGACCTCGGCTACGTGATCGACAAGCAGCGCGCCGACAACGAAGTGCTCGTGGGCGATGGCGAGACCGCGGTCATTGGCGGCCTCACCGATTCGCACGTGCTCCAGGACAAGACCGGCATTCCGATCCTCGTCGACCTGCCGTTCATCGGCAAGCTGTTCGGCGAGACCCGCACGGAAGAGACGAAGAACGACCTGATCATCTTGATCACGCCGCACATTGTGGATGAAGGCGAGGCTCTTGGCCCGCCGGGCTCCGAACACTAAGCCGCCGCCTTCCTGGTGAGAATTCCTATGATGCCGTCCATGGACACGCGCACCCTTGCCTCCGGCCGCCCTCGCGCCGCCCGCCTCGCGGCGGCGGTCGCGCTCGCGTTCACGCTCGCGAGCTGCGTTTCGAGCGACGCGACGAACGGGCTCAGCGACAAGAACCCGCCCACAGTGAGTCTCGCGCCGGGCGCCGTGACCGACTCGTCGCTGTCCTTCACGATCTCGGCGACCGACAATCTCGGCCTCCTGCACGTGGATGCCGTCGCCGGCTCCCAAACGGGCCAGCTCGCCGCGGTCTGCGATACGACATTCAATAGCGCGGTCACCACGTTCTCCCGCGTCTGCATGATCAATGTGCCGCCCACGGTGCCGATCGGAACGCAGGTCACGATTCTCGGCCAGTCGGTGGACGGTGCGCACAACATCTCGCGCGTCGACACGCTGCTCATGGTCACGGGCGGCGGCAGCCCGTCGATCGTAAGGTTCACGGCGCCCCGCACCGGCGACAGCGCCGTAATCGGCTCGGGCATCGCCATGTCGATCAGCGGCAAGTCCGGCATTAAGGTGAAGTCGCTCGGATGGATCGTGCAGCAGGCGGGCGGCGTCTTCAACCCGGCCAAGCGCGACTCCGTGGTCTTCAACAGCCCGCTCAAGGACTCCACCGGCGTCGATTCGTCGATCAGCTTCGTGGGCGCGGTGGCGGGCGCGGCGCAGCTCACGCCATTCATGTACGATTCGTTGGGCACGCTCTATGTCGGCAACATCGTCACGATCAACGTGCTGGCGACCGGCGGTGCGAACACGATCCCGGTGGTCGATTACGGGATCACGAAGCGCATCGAGACCACCGACACGATCCATGTGACGGCCAAGGACCTGAACAACATCAAGGTGATCGGTTACAAGATCACCACGATGCCGCCCGCGAATGCGCTGGTGCAAACGGACTCGGTGATCATTGCCGGCAACTTCTCGTCGGTGATCCACACGTTTACCATGGCGCTGCCGGTGGCGGTCTTCCCGGAGCAGGTGCGCGTGATGGCGTTCGCCACCAACGGAAACGGCCGGCAGGATACGGCGCGCATTCCGGTGGGCACGGTCGGGCCCGTGCGCCTCGATACGGTGACGGTCGTGGCGGGTCTCACGCGTCCGCTGCCGAACGGCGGCCTGGTCGCGGACGGGATCTATCATCCGCCAACGAACTCGATCTACCTCACGAACATCACCCGGAACGAGCTCGACGTCTTCTCGCTCAGCGACTCGACGTTCCACCCGGCGATTCCGGTCGGCTTCCAGCCGTGGGGCATCACGGCCTGGCCGCTCGATCATGGCGCGGGCGGAAATCCGGGAACGATGTCGGACACGTTGCTCGTCGCGCTCTCCGGTGCCACGCACATCAGCTATGTGGACGTCAATGCGGGCGCGGAGTTCAAGCGCTACGCGTTGCCGAACATCATTGCGTACAAAGTGACTTCGGTCCTCAACGCCAACCAGCAGATCGTCGAGACCCGCACGGTCTACGACTTCAGCGACCGGCCGCAGTACGTCGCGGCCACGTGCAAGGGTGCCGGCGCCTGCGGCGATGTGCTGCTGGCGTACTCCACGACGCCGACCCCCGGGCAGACGCTCCCCTTCCCGGGTCAAGGCAGCATTCGCTGGGAGGATCTGAGCAACCAGACCTCGCACTTCTTCTTCGAACAGGCGATCGGTCAGTTGGGCAATGGTACCCTGGATACGCTCGAGATCGAGCGGTTCCCGTCGGCCGGCTATGGCGCTCACGTGTTCCTCGTGCCCTTCCGCCAGGGTCCGTTCATCACGGGCCCCGATACGTCCTTCTACTCGATCCAATTCCGCGTCGCCGAGCTCGGCTTCCGCGACACGACCTTTACGCGCAACTCGGGCGACTTCGCTCACGCGGTGTTCGGCGAGGGTGGGCAGGTCGGCGGCGTGGGGAATCTCTCGAATGCGCGCGCTCTCACATACGCGGTCAATCCGGGGCTGATCCCGACCTTCACGGACAAGGGGCACACGTACGTGCTCCCGGTGCCGGTGATCGACGCCGGCATCTCGGCGCCGACGGACGTCCTCGACTTCATCGCCAACACGTCCACCAGGGTTTCGGGTGTGGCGGTCAATCTCGATGGTCTCAACAACGCGATCCGCGCCGACTCGACCTACATGGTCAATGCCACGCTCCGCCTCACGGGTATGCTGCAGACTTCAGGCGGCAATGCGGGCATCGACTTCCACCCGAAGAATTTCGGCGAGCCGCGCCCCGGCGCGACCGGCGGTACGGAGATGATGTTCTCATCGTCTACGCAGCCGCAGATCGAGGTCTACAACACGAACAACGGCCAACGCTGCATGCTCGTCCCCACCCGCGACCCGGTCATCGGCCCGATCAAGGCGGCGCTGCTGCCCGGCGGCAACACGGTGGTGGTGGGCGCCACGCAGTTCGGTGTCGTGATCATCACGATCCCGCAGGCGCAGATGGCGGCGGCCTGCCCGTAATACTCCGCTCCAAGTCCCATCGAGACCCGCCCGGCGCACCGTTCGCGCCGGGCGGGTTTCGTTTTCACCCCCGCCGCGTAGCTTAACCGCATGCTTCGATTCACTACCGCCGGCGAGTCGCACGGTCCTGCACTCCTCGCGATCCTCGAGGGAATGCCGGCCGGCCTGCCGCTGCTCGCCGCCGACGTAAACGTCGACCTCGAGCGCCGTCAGCAGGGCTACGGCCGCGGCCGCCGCATGCAGATCGAGCACGACGCCGTGGAATTCCTCGGCGGCGTGCGCGCGGGCTTCACGCTCGGCACGCCCATCGCGATGCGCATCGCGAATCTCGACTGGAAGAATTGGCAGGAGGTCATGGACCCCGCGCCGCGCGAAGGCGACCCGGCGCCGCGAAAACGTGCGGTCACTCGCGCACGCCCCGGCCACATCGATCTCAGCGGCATGCTCAAGTACGATCGCACCGACGGCCGCGATCTCCTCGAGCGCGCCTCCGCCCGCGAGACCGCCGCGCGCACGGCCGCCGGCGCGGTGTGCCGCCGCTTCCTCCGCGAGTTCGGCATCACGGTCGCGAGTCACGTGATCCACCTGGGAGGCATCGACGCGCGCCTGCCGTCGGCGCTGCCGGCCGATCTCAACGCCGCCGCCGACAAGTCGCCGCTCCGCACGCTCGACGCCGACGCCGAGGCGAAGATGACCGCCGCGATCGACGCGGCGAAGAAAGAAGGGAACACGCTCGGCGGCATCGTCGAAGTGATCTGCGATGGCCTGCCCGTGGGACTCGGCTCGCACGTGAGCTGGGACCGGAAGCTCGACGCGCGCGTCGCTGCGGCCATCATGTCGATCCCCGCGGTGAAGGGCGTCGAGATCGGTCCCGGGTTCGAGAACGCGCGCCGCACTGGCGCCGAAGTGCACGATGAGATCACGCTCGCGCCCGGCCGCGCGCGCACCGGCAACGTGCAGCGCCGCACCAATCGCGCGGGCGGTCTCGAGGCCGGCGTCACGAACGGCGAGCCGCTCGTCATCCACGCCGCGATGAAGCCGATCAGCACGCTCATGCGCCCGCTCGCCACGATCGATCTCGCCACCGGCGAACCCGCGCAAGCGGTCGCCGAGCGCAGCGATGTCACCGCGGTGCCCGCGATGGGCGTGATCGCCGAGGCGATGACCGCCTTCATCGTCGCACAGGCGATGCTCGAGAAATTCGGCGGCGATTCGCTGGGCGAGACGCGCCGCAATCACGATGGCTACTTGGCACACATTGCCGCCCGTATCGGATCTCCCAAGCGCTGATCGGCACATCGTGATCGTCGGGCTGCCGGGCGTCGGGAAGTCCTCGGCCGCCCGGCGCGTGGCGCGGCGCTTGGCGCGCCCGTTCATCGATTTCGACATCGAGATCGAATCGCGCGAACGAATGTCCATCGATCGCATCTTCGCGGAGAGAGGCGAGGCCTATTTCCGCGCGTGCGAACTGTCGCTCACGCGCGATCTCGCGCAGCGCGGCGGTCTCGTGATGGCGCCGGGCGGCGGTTGGGTGACGAGCGCGGAAGCCGTGGCGCTGCTCCGGCCGCGTTCGCTGCTCATTTATCTGCGCATGCGCCCGGAAGTCGCGCTCTCGCGCGTGCGCCGCGCGAAGCGCCAGCGCCCGCTGTTGCAGACGGCCGATCCACTCGCGACGATGCGGCGTCTTCTCGCCGAGCGCGAACCGGTGTACTTGTCGGCGGATCACGTGCTCGACGTTGGCGCGATGACGCCGGCGTCGCTCGTCGCGGAGATCGTGCGCCTTGCCGGAGCCGGGGCCGCCCGCTAGGTTGGGCGCCTACTTGACGTCCCTACTATACTATTGCACTTCACAGGCCGGACGGGCCGTTTTCGTGGTCCGGGCGGCAATGATCCGGTTACAACGGGCGGTCTGGGGTGTCCAATCCTTCGACAGGCTCGAACCCGTCTTCCGACCGCCAACGGTCGAGGCTGAATGACTTTCCGAGTGCTCGGTCCCCACGAACGGGGACGATTCGCCCCCGAAGCGTGGGGGCACTTGATGACGCTCGCCGGCGCCGGGCTCGTGAGCGCCGACGAGCTGGAATCGCTCATTGAGCGCGCGCTCTCGCAGATCGAGGGACGCATCGCGCTCGATGATCTTCGTGCGCTCATGGAAGGCGTCGGCTTCATCGACGACGGCCTGGGCGGCGACAACGTGACGGTGCATTAATCGTGGCGACCAAGAAGAAAGTGGCGGCGAAGAAGAAGCCGGCGGCGAAGAATAGAGCCGCGCCGGCGAAGAGGGCTGCGCCCGTAAAGAAGGCCATCGGCCATCGGCCATCGGCCATCGCCAAGGCGAAGCCCGCGCCGAAGCCGAAGGCTGCGCCGAAGAAGCCGGTCGCGCGTGCGAGTTCAGAGCGCGCAGCGGTGACCGCTCGTGCCTCGAAGAAAGTGAAGGAAGCTCCGCCCGTCGCGTCGGACATCGATTTCTCGACCTACAACAACAAGCGCCTCGTCATCGTCGAATCGCCGGCCAAGGCGAAGACCATCGGCAAGTATCTCGGCAACGATTTCCGCGTGCGCGCCACGGTGGGCCACGTGCGCGATCTGCCCGAGAAGGGGCTCGGCATCGACATCGAGAACGGGTTCACGCCCAAGTACGTGCCCGTCCCCGGCAAGGAGAAGGTGCTCGATGAGCTGAAGGGCGCCGCCAAGGTCGCGTCGCACATCTATCTCGCGACCGACCCCGACCGCGAGGGCGAAGCGATCGCGTGGCACGTCGCCGAGTCGATCAAGCAGAAGAACGGCGCGCCGGTGCAGCGCGTGCTCTTTCACGAGATCACGAAGGAAGCGGTGCAGGCCGCGATCAAGAAGGCCGGCCGCATCGACGACAAGAAGGTGAACGCGCAGCAGGCGCGCCGCGTGCTCGACCGGCTCGTGGGCTACAAGGCGAGCCCGCTCCTCTGGAAGACCGTGAAGAAGGGCCTCTCCGCCGGCCGCGTGCAGACCGTCGCGCTGCGACTCATCGTCGAGCGCGAGCGCGAGATCCGCGCGTTCAAGCCGGTGGAGTATTGGACGGTCGACGCGCTGCTCGAGAAGAACGCGCAGAAGTTCACGGCCAAGCTGCACCAGCTCGATGGCAAGAAACCCGAGATCCACGACGGTGCCACCGCGAACGCGATCCTCGCCGACCTGAAGGGACGCAAGCATTTCCAGGTCACCGAGGTCCGCAAGCGCGAGCGCCGCAAGAATCCGTCCGCGCCGTTCACCACCAGCACGCTGCAGCAGGAAGGCGCGAAGAAGCTGAGCTTCGGATCGCGGAAAACGATGCGCGTCGCGCAGGACCTGTACGAGGGCATCGAGCTCGGCAAGGAAGAAGGGCAGGTGGGTCTCATCACGTACATGCGCACCGACTCCACGCGCGTGTCGCCGGCGGCCGCCGATCAGGCGCGCACGTTCCTGGCGGCGCAGTACGGGGCGGACTCGCTCGCGGCCGGACCGCAGCTCTATGGCAAGGCGGGCGCCAACACGCAGGACGCGCACGAGGCCGTGCGCCCCACCGAACCGACGCGCCGCCCCGAGGACGTCAAGAAATTCCTCTCGCCGGAGCAGTTCAAGCTCTACGAGTTGATCTGGAAGCGGTTCATGGCGTGCCAGATGGCGCCCGCCGTGTTCGATACCACCACCGTGGACTTCGACCTCGGCCGCTACCTGTTCCGCTCCACCGGCAGCGTCATCAAGTTCGAAGGATTCCTCGCGCTCTACCGCGAGGCGCACGAGGAAGGCGAGGGACGCGCGCTCGAGGACGAGCAGGCGCTCCCCGTGCTCGAGGTGAAGGAGAACGTGCCGGTGCGCGAGATCACGCCGCACCAGCACTTCACCGAGCCGCCGCCGCGCTTCTCGGAGGCGAGTCTCGTGAAGGAGCTCGAGCGCCTCGGCATCGGCCGGCCGTCCACCTACGCGAGCATCATCTCCGTGCTCGCCGACCGCCGCTACGTGCTCCTCGAGCAGCGCCGCTTCACCCCCACGCCGCTCGGCGAGACGGTGGAGAAGATCATGGTGCTCCAGTTCCCCGACATCTTCAACGTGAAATTCACGTCGGAGATGGAGCAGGAGCTGGACAAGGTGGAAGAGGGCGACCTCGGCTGGCAGCACGTGCTCAAGGATTTCTGGAAGCCGTTCTCCAAGTCGCTCGACGCCGCGAACGTCGAGGAACTCATCGCGCAGGCGCACGACATCTCCAACCTTCCCAACGAGCGCTGCCCGAAGTGCGGCGGCAAGCTCGTGGCCAAGGGCGGCATCTTCGGTCCGTACGTGATGTGCGTGAACCGGCCCGCCACGTGCGACTACACGCGCCCGCTCGGCCGCGACCGCAAGCCCGCGGTGATGACCAAGGAGATCTGCCAGCTCTGCGGCAACTTCATGGTGATCCGCCAGGGACGTTCCGGCGAATTCCTCGGCTGCAGCAAGTTCCCGAAGTGCCGCGGCACGCGCGCGCTGCCGATCGGCGTGATGTGCCCGAAGGATGGCGGCGATCTTATCCAGCTGCGCTCGAAGAAGGGCGGCCGTCCGTTCTATGGCTGCGCCAATCATCCGAACTGCGATTTCATCTGCTGGAACAAGCCGGTGCTCGAGAAATGCCCCGACTGCGGCAACATGGGCGCCGAGATGAAATCAACGAAGGCGCGCGGCGAATACCGGAAGTGCCTGAAGTGCGGCAACGAGTGGGCCGTGGCGGGTGAACCCGAGCCCGCCGCCGCCGCGAGCTAGGCCCCGGGAACAGTGGTCCACGTCATCGGCGGCGGACTGGCAGGATCGGAAGCCGCGTGGCAACTCGCCGAGCGCGGCGTGCCGGTGCGTGCTCCACGAGATGCGCCCCGGCGTCACGACCGAGGCGCACAAGACCGACCGGCTCGCCGAGCTCGTCTGCTCCAACACCTTCAAGAGCACCGAGACCACGAATGCGCACGGGCTGCTCAAGGCCGAGATGCGGCGCATGGGCTCGCTCATATTGTGGGCGGCGGATCGTGCGCGCGTGCCCGGCGGCAGCGCGCTGGCCGTGGACCGCGAGATCTTCTCGCAGGCTGTACACGATCGCGTGGCAGCGCATCCGAACATCACGATCGAGCTCGGCGAGGTGACGGAGATCCCGTCGCCCAGCGATCATCGCCACCGGCCCGCTCACGTCCGACGCGCTCGCCGACAAGATCCGCGAGCGCCTCGGCATCGCCGCGCTCGCGTTCTACGACGCGATCGCACCGGTGATCGCGCGCGATTCGATCGACGACGCGATCGTGTTCCGCGCCTCCCGCTACGGCAAGGAGACGATGGAAGGCGCCGGCGATGACGGCGCGTATCTCAATTGCCCGATGTCGCGCGAGCAGTATGATGGTTTCCTCGACGCGCTCCTCGCCGCCGACAAGTACCAAGGCCACGACTTCGATGAGGTACCCTACTTCGAGGGCTGCATGCCGGTGGAGGAGATGGCGTCGCGCGGCCGCGAGACGCTGCGATTCGGCCCGCTCAAGCCGGTAGGCCTTCGCGATCCGCGAACCGGCAAGGACGCGTGCGCCGTGGTGCAGCTCCGCCAGGAGGATCGCGCGGGCCGCATGTGGAATCTCGTCGGCTTCCAGACGCGTCTCCGCACCGGCGAGCAGCAGCGCGTCTTCCGCATGATCCCCGGCCTCGCCGGCGCGGAGTTCCTGCGCTTCGGCTCGATCCACCGCAACTCGTACGTGAACACGCCCGCCGCGCTCACCTCCGCACTCACGCTGCGCGACGATCCCTGTGTCTTTCTTGCCGGCCAGATCAGCGGCGTGGAGGGTTACACCGAGAGCAGCGCTACCGGGACTTCTCGCCGGGATCAATCTCGCGCGTCGCGTTTCGGGAATGGAACCGGTGATCCCGCCGCCGACCACGATGCTCGGTGCGCTCTATCGTTATCTTCGCGAGAGCGACCCATCGCACTTCCAGCCGATGAACGCGAACTTCGGTCTCGTGGACGATCTCGCCAAGCCCGAGCGCGACAAGAAAAAGAAGAAGGAGCTGATGGCCGCGCGCGCCCTCGCCGATCTCGACGCGTGGCTCGCCGCGAGCGCGATCACGCCGGTGGCACCATGAGCCCCCGCCGCGCGAAGCCTCCCGCCGTTGCAAGCGACAGCCCAGAGCCGACAGCCCGCAGTCCGGTGCTCGACTATCTCGATTATCTCGAGAAAGAACGCCAAGACTCCGCGCACACCGTGAAGGCCTACACCCGCGACCTCGAGGAATTCGTCGCCTTCCTCGGCAATTACTACGGAAGCGAGGCGTGGTCCTTCGAGGGGCTCGACCGCCTCGCCATTCGCGGATACCTCGGCCACCTCACCCGCCGCGGGCTCGGCAAGCGCTCCATCGCGCGCTCGCTCTCGGCCGTGCGATCGTTCTACAAGTGGATGCACCACGCCGAGCGTGTCGAGGCGAATCCGGCGCGCGGCGTGGCCACGCCCAAGCAGGACAAGTACCTGCCCGCGTATCTCGACCGCGCGCAGATCGATCTGTTGTTCGAGACCGCACAGCTCCGCGCGCAGGACGGCCGCTTCGAGAGCACGCGCGATCTCGCCATCCTGGAATTGTTCTACTCCACGGGCATGCGCCTCTCGGAGCTCGCCGGCATCAACCGCGCCGACATCGATCTCGTCGCGCAGGTGGTGAAGGTGCGCGGCAAGGGACGCAAGGAACGCATCGTCCCCGTCGGCGACCACGCGCAGCTCGCGCTGCGCAATTACGAGGGCAAGCGCGACGAGCTCACGAAGCGACTCGGCGCGCGATCAGAGCGCTACGCGTATTTCCTCGCGCGCACCGGCCGCCGCATCGCACCGCGCACGGTGCAGCAACTCGTCTCGAAATTCCTGAACGCCATCGACGAAGACGCGGGACTCTCCGTGCACTCGCTGCGCCACACGTTCGCCACGCATCTGCTGGACGCCGGCGCCGACCTCCGCGCCGTGCAGGAACTCCTCGGCCATTCTTCGATCTCTACGACGCAGATCTACACCCACACCAGCGTCGAGCGCCTGAAAGAGGTCTACAAGAAGGCACATCCCCGCGCCTGAGACGACGACAACGGCTTTGACAGGATTAACATGACTAACAGCATGATGAACGGCGTGGGAGCGGCTCGCGCGCCGTTCATCATGCCGTCAATCATGTTAATCCTGTCAAAGCTGTTTGTGTTGTTAAGCGCCAACGCGCAGAGTGTCGTTATCTTTCCTGTATGGAACGCCCACACGCCACCACCATTCTCGCCGCGCGCCGCGATGGGAAAGTCGCCATCGCCGGCGATGGTCAGGTCACGGTCGGCGACACGGTGATGAAGGCCAACGCGCTCAAGGTGCGCGCACTGCGCGGAGGCAAAGTGCTCGCCGGATTCGCCGGTGCCGCAGCTGATGCGTTCACGCTCTTCGAGAAATTCGAGGAGAAGCTCGAACGCTATCCCGAGAATCTCCCGCGCGCATCGGTGGAGTTGGCCAAGGAATGGCGCAGCGATCGCGTGCTCCGCCGCCTGGAGGCGCTGCTCGCCGTCGTCGACAAACAGCATGGCTTCGTGATCTCCGGCACCGGCGACATCATCGAACCCGACGATGGCATCCTCGCGATCGGCTCCGGCGGCCCGTACGCGCTCGCCGCCGCGCGCGCGCTCATGGCGAACTCCAAGCTCTCCGCGCCCGACCTCGTGCGCTCGGCGCTCGAGATCGCCGCCGACATCTGCATCTACACCAACCGGAACATCACGGTGCTCGAGCTCTGAGCTCGGCGAACCGCTGAATCCCGTATGCCGTCCAAGCGCACCCAACAGGCGATCGCCCGGCTCGCCGATCTGACGCCGCGCCAGATCGTTGCCGAGCTCGATCGCTACATCGTGGGACAGGGCGAGGCCAAGAAGGCCGTCGCGATCGCGCTGCGCAACCGCTGGCGCCGCCAGCAGGCGCCCGACGCGATCCGCGAGGAGATCGCGCCCAACAACATCATCCTCATCGGGCCCACCGGCGTCGGCAAGACGGAGATCGCGCGGCGCCTCGCGAAGCTCTCGAGCGCGCCGTTCATCAAGGTCGAGGCGACCAAGTTCACCGAGGTCGGCTACGTCGGCCGCGACGTCGAGTCCATGGTGCGCGACCTCGTCGAGAGCGCGATCGACATGGTGCGCACCGAGCGCGAGAACGAAGTGGAGGACCTCGCGTACGAGCGCACCGATGAACGCATCCTCGACCTGCTCCTCCCGAAGCCGGTGGAGAACGCGCCGTCCGCGAACGAACCCGCCGCGGGCGACCGCCCGGCCACCGGGCCCGCGCTCTTCGTCGTCTCCTCGAGCGGCACGGTGAACAAGGAGAGCGTGCCGGATGCCGCCGCCGAGCGCCACCATCGCACGCGCGAGAAGCTGCGCCAGCTCCTCGTGGATGGACAGCTCGAAGAGCGCGAGGTGGAGGTCGAGATCGTGCAGCCATCGGCGCCGATGGTCGAGATGCTCGTGCCGCAGGGCGCGCCCGAGGGAATGGGCAACTTCGGCGAGATGCTGCAGGAGATGATGCCCAAGCGCACGAAGAAGCGCACCGTGAAGGTGGCCGAGGCGCGCCGCATTCTCATGGACCAGGAACTCGAGAAGCTCATCGACAGCGAGGACGTCACCACCGACGCGCTCGAGCGCGTGGAGAAGATGGGCATCATCTTCCTCGACGAGATCGACAAGATCGCCGGCGAGCGTGCCGCCAGCGGCGGCCCCGACGTGTCGCGCGAAGGTGTGCAGCGCGATCTACTGCCGATCGTGGAAGGCTCGAATGTGCAAACGAAGTACGGCATGGTGAAGACCGACCACGTGCTGTTCATCGCGGCCGGCGCGTTCCATGTGTCGAAGCCCAGCGACTTGATCCCGGAGCTGCAGGGGCGCTTCCCGATCCGCGTGGAGCTCACGCACCTCACCGAAGCCGACTTCGTGCGCATCATGACCGAGCCGGAGAACGCGCTCACGCGGCAATACGCCGCACTCGTGGAATCCGAGGGCGCGAAGCTGTCGTTCACACCCGACGGCATCGCCGAGGTCGCGCGGATCGCCGCGCAGGTGAACGACCGCATGGAGAACATCGGTGCGCGGCGGTTGCATACCGTGATGTCCACCCTGCTCGAGGATGTGCTCTACGAACTCCCCGACCGCGGCAAGCAGCCGATCACCGTGGACGCCGCGATGGTACGCGACCGGCTCAAGCGGATCGCTGAGGACGAGGACCTGCGGAAGTACATTCTGTAGCAAGAAGGGCCCGGTCTCGCCGACCGGGCCCTTCACTTGTCGTCACGATCGACCGTGGTCGCTAGAATCCGATTCCGACCACCACCGGCATGAAGAACGAAGGCGCGTTCGTTCCATGGTAGAGCGTCGTGTACATCACCTGCACCTCGCCATATAGTCGAGCGAATCCGGCATTCACATTGATCCCGATGCCGCCGCCCGCGCCGATACCAGTGGCCAGGTACTGCTGTCGCGACGCGGCGATGACCGGGTCCCCGGCGACCGCCGACGTATTCACCGCGAATCTCGACTGATACAGCCCAACGGTGCCGACGAGATACGGCGCTTGATCCGCGTTGAACACATTGAACCGCGCGCCCACGGCGGTGCCGACGATCGAATTGTTGTTGGTGGTCACCGGACACGTCGCGAAGCAGCCGCCGGGGACGGGCACTCCGTAACTGCCGGTCCCGTAGTACTGCACCAGATAGCGGATCTGGAAGCGATCGTCCGGCAGCGTGAACGCCACACCGGCCTGCGCGCCGTACAACATAGCCCCCTGTCCCAAGATCCCGCCCACCGACGCCACGCCCTGCAGCCCCGTGTCCGCCTGCGCCGCCGCCGTACCCGCCGCCACGAATGCCGCTGCCGCTGCGATCCCACGCAAGAATCTCATCGTGCCCTCCCGGGGCTAAGGCCCACACCTAATCCATGCTCGATACACCACGTACACGCAATAGCTCCGCTGGCGCCCCTGCTCAGCGAGCCGCTAACTTTGGGTCCATGCCTCCCAAAAAGAAGCCCACGAAGCGCCGGCCCACGCACGCGACAGCCGACAGCCGACAGCCCGCAGCAGTCACCCACCGCGACTTCCTGGCCATTCCGGACTTCACGGCCAAGGAACTCATTGCCCTCTTCGCGCTCGCCGACAAGATGCGCCTCGGCCGCTACACGAAGAAGCCCCTCGCCGGCAAATCGCTCGCCATGATCTTCATGAAGGCCTCCACGCGCACCCGCGTGTCGTTCGAGGTCGGGGCGTGGCAGCTCGGCGGGCACGCGCTCTTCCTCTCGCCGCGCGACATCCAGCTCGGACGCGGCGAACCCATTGCCGACACCGCGCGCGTGCTGTCGCGCTACGTCGATGGCATCATGATCCGCACCTTCGCGCACAGCGAGGTGGAAGAACTCGCGCATCACGCCAGCGTACCGGTGATCAACGGGCTCACCGACCTCCTGCACCCGTGCCAGATCCTCGCCGATCTGCTCACCGTCAAGCAGCACCTCGGCGGCTGGGACGGCAAGAAGGTCGCGTGGATCGGCGACGGCAACAACATGGCCAACTCCTGGATCAACGCGGCCTACGTGCTCGGCTTCGAGCTCACGCTCGCGTGCCCCAAAGGCTACGATCCCGATCCCGAGATCCTCAAGCGTGCGCAGGGCGCGGCGAGAGTGAGCGTCGTGCGCGATCCGCGCGAGGCCGCGATGGGCGCGCACGTGGTGAACACGGATGTCTGGGCGAGCATGGGGCAGGAGGAGGAGCAGGACAAACGCGCGCGCGCTTTCGCGGGCTACGAAGTGAACAGCGGTCTCATGCGCACGGCACACCCCGACGCGATCTTCCTGCACTGCCTGCCCGCGCACCGCGGCGAGGAGGTCTCAGCGGCGGTGATCGATGGGCCTCAGAGCCGCGTGTGGGACGAAGCGGAGAATCGTCTGCACGTGCAGAAGGCGATCATGGCCGTACTGATGGGAGGGGAGCGGTTGGCGTGAGCGAACGCGCGGTGGGCGTCACATCGCTCGCGACGCCAGCCTGCGCCAGGAGTTCGCGGATCACGTACGCGGCTCCGCCGCGTGCGCGCACTTGGTGTGGTGCCGCGTGCACGTACCGCTGGCACGCGTTGCGAAAGGCGCTGCCCGACGGATAGTCGAGCGCCATCGCGACGCCGTCGGCCGTGCGCTCTGGATCCTCCAGCAGCCGAGCTGCGACGATCAGCCGCCCCCACGCGATCAGCCGCTGCGACGTGGGGAAGCCCGCCGTCACCAGCCGCTCCGAAAGCAGCTTGCGGCGCAGCCCCAGCACGGCCGCCAATTCATCCGGCTTGAGCTGTTGGTGCGCGCGGGTGACGCACAGGAGCAGCGCGTCGCGCACGGTGGGCTTCACCCCCGCGAGCGCCGGGCGCAGCAACTCGATCGCGCCGCGCGCTTCGGCCTGGTCGATGGTCGCGCGCAAGCGCCGTGGGTCATCGTCCAGGTCAGCGAGCACGAGACCCTCCATGCCGAACCGCCCCGCCTCGAATAGGTCGTGCGCGTGCGCCGGCGACGCCGAGGTATAGAGGACCACCGTGACGCTGGGGAAGCGCCGGCGGAGCCGGCGGAGCGCATCGAAGGCCGGTGTGGTGTCGCTGCCGGGCGCGTCGGGATAGAGGTCCACGAGCGCCACTGTGACCGGCCGGCGCCCGCACGCCACCAGCAGCTCGTCCCAGGTGGCGCACGTGACGAGGGCGTGGCGGTCCCGCAAAGCCGCCCGCACGCGCTCTTGTCTTATCGCTGCAGGCAGCAGCGTGGCGACCAACCCCATGGATTCCTTGGCGGATTGCTGAACGGCCGTCGGCGTGACAGCGGGAGGCTTGGAGAAGTCCTACTTATGGAAAGATGACTTGCGGTACAGGGTGGTCACGCATCACGGCGGTGGGTGGCGCCGGGATCAGTCAGTTCGGAGCCACGTCTTGCGCATATGCAACTAAGTAGCTATGGCGCAATTCATTGCGTATGACGATGGCTGCGTGGATAACTGTAACTCATTGATTTGAATGAAGTTAACTTACGGCATGGTAACTGCTTGGATATTGGGTGCGCGCGGTCGCATTGGAGGGACTGTCGTGCGTGCCGGCGGGCGCAGCGATCGACTGCTAGCGACTCCGGCATGGATCCAGAGGGCCCGTCGAGCCGGAGATCCGGCCGGCGACACAATGCGAGAGGACCGTGAACGCTTCGCGATTTGCGCACCGCGTGATACCCACGAGCCGGACCGGCTACACCGCCATTGAGCTGATCATCACACTCGTGATCATCGGCATCATCGCGGCTTATGCGTATCCTCGCGTGAACTTCACCCAGTTCCAAGTGGATGCCGCGGCGCGCCAGATCCGCATGTCGCTGCAGAATGCGCAACGGCTTGCCGTCACGCGGCAGTACAACGTGGTCGTGAGCTTCGACGAGGTGCACATGCGCGTGCGCACGCTCGAGGACAACAACAACAATAACGCCTACACGGCCGGTGAGCGGGCGACCTGGGTCACGCTGGAAGACTCGGTGCACTTCGCGATTCCACCCGCCGGCGTGAACGGCGGCGCGAGCGCATCGATCATCGGCACGAACATCGTCACGGTGGACGGGATGAAGAGCATCATCTTCCGCCGCGACGGCGCGGCGAACACGGACCTCGAGATCTACGTCACGTCCAGGCGCGCGCAGAACGCCGACTATCGCGGCGTCACGGTGGTGCAATCCACCGGCCGCACGGACTGGTTCAAGTACATTGGTGCCCACTGGCTGCCGGGGAATCTATGACGAACGCCTCACCGCTCCCTCTCCCGATGCGCCGGCGGCTGCTCGCCGCGCGGCGCGGCATGACGCTCATGGAGGTCATGGTCGCGATGGTCATCCTCACCGGCGCGCTGCTCGGCATGGGCCGCTTCATCACGAGCTTCCAGCACTCGACGAGCAACGGCTCGTTGAGTTCGACCGCCACGGACCTCGTCATCGACCGTCTCGAAACGATCAAGTCGAGCATGTCATACGCGACCCTCAACGCCACCTACGCGGCGACGGAGAACGCGATCCCGGGTTACCCGAACTACACACGCGTCACGCAGGTGCTGCGGACGAGCAACGCGTCCACCGACTACACCGCCATCACGGTCACGGTCTCGCACCCGAGTCTGTCCAAGCCGGTGAAGAAGTCCACCATCATCGCGCGCCTTCTGATGAAAACCACGCTGACTTCACACCGGCTCTCCACCATGCGGCGCGGCGTCACGCTCATCGAACTGATGATCGCGCTCTTCCTGTTCGTCATGGTCTTCGGCCTCGCCGTGCCGTTCTTCCGCTTCCAGGCGCGCTCGGTGAGCACCAGCTCGGGCCGCCAGGACGCGCTCCAGAACGCGCGCTTCGCGCAGAACGCGATCGACCGCGATCTGCGCATCGCGGGCATCGGCATCGTGTCCACGCAGCCGCTCATCGTGCAGGCCGACAAGTTCGCGCTCACCTTCAATGCCGACCTCGCGACCACCGACTCGATGGACGCCAGTTCGATCTACTTCGACCCGACGCTCGATTCGAACTCGGTCATCAGCATGAACACGTCGAACAAGCAGCAGCTCGCCTACAGCGCGTGGCACTATCCCGATTCCAACTACTTCGCGAATTCGGTCCCGAGCCGCGCCGAGACGATCCAGTATTGGGTGTCGCTCGACAGCACTTCGGGGCGCTCGGACCAGTACGTGCTGTGGCGCCGCGCGAACACGGATCCCGCCGCACCTCGTGGCGAAGGACATCATCATCCCCACCGGTCAGGCGTTCTTCACATACTATCGTGTCGACTCCGCCGGCAATCTCGATTCGATCCTTCCGTCGCAGCTCCCGCTCCTGCACTCGGCGCCCCTCCACGGCTCCACCTCCGATACGGGCAAGAGCGCCTGGACGGACTCGCTGCGCATGGTGCGCGTGCATGCATGGGGATTGTTCAAGGATCCGGTGAAGGGCGACATCATCCGCAAGGTCGAGAGCTCCACGAAGCTGATCAATGCCGGCATGGTGCGCGCCACGATGTGCGGCGATGCGCCCCTCCCGGTCACCGGCCTCACCGCCACGCCGCTGCCGGCGGGCGGCCCGTACACCAAGGTGCGGCTCCAGTGGACCGCCTCGGTGGACCAGGACAACGGCGAGAAGGACGTCGAACGCTATATGGTGTTCAAGAAATACCAGACCGACACCGATTGGGGCGAGCCCGTCGCGGATGTCGCGGCGAGCGGCGCCACCTTCACGCTCGATGATACGTCGTTGTCTTCCGGTACCTGGGTGTGGGCCGTGGTCGCGCAGGATTGCACGCCCGCGAACTCGACGCTCGTCCAGGCCGGCCCCATCACCATTCCATAACAGGAATAGGAACTCGCCATGCCCCGCTTCCCCCGCGCTCACGCCGGCCGCCGACACCGTCGCGGCTCCGCGCTCGTCCTCGTGCTCCTCATGACGGTGACGCTCGCGGCGGTCGCAATGTCCGCGATTCTGCTCACCGGCAGTGGCACGATGCTCACCAAGTACTACGACCGCGAGCGGGAATTCCGCTACGCGGCCGAAGCGGCGCTCGCCATGGGGAAGGCGCGCATCACGAAGGACACCACCGTCCATCTCCCCGACAGCGGATTCGTCACGCTCGTCTCGGGCGGCACGATCACGGGGGCCGATGGCGTGACGATCCCGAACGTGCATGTGAACCTCTACGCCGGCAAGACCGGTAACACGACGGGACAATTCGGACAGTTCGCGAGCCTGATCGCCGAGGCGTACGACGCCGGCGGCACGCACTATGTGCGGCGCCTGGAGCTCGAAGCCACTAATTTCGCGCGCTACGCGATGTTCACGAACGTCTTCCCCGGCGTCTGCTATAGCACGGGCGAATTCATCAAGGGACGCGCGCACAGCAACCAGGGCTGGAACAACTGCGGCTCGCCCACTTACTACGACACCGTCTCCGCCGTGACCACCGTCACTGTGAGCAGCGCCGTGTTCAAGAAGGGTTACATCAACGGCGCGAAGGTGATTCCGATCCCGTCGGTCGCACAGCTCGCGAACCTGCACACGAACGCGACGGCCGGGAACCTGGACATCGCGCCGCTCGGGACCACGCTGGCGAACCTGGGTACGCGCATCGAGTTCGTCGCGCTCGACCTCGACAATGACGGCCTCATCACCGGCCCGGCGGAAGGATTCTTCCGCGTCTACAATTCGAATCGCACCGACCGCCTGCGCGTCACGCCCGTCCAGTACAGCGCCGGCATCAACTCGCCGCCCGACAGCCTCTGCGGCGACTGGCACATCGATTCCACGGCCACGCCGGCGCGCCTCACGTTCTGGCCCACGGCGGTGCACAACCAGGCGTGGATGTGGGCGCGCTTCGCCGGCAAGCCGCCGGCCGACACGTTCAATACGGCCACGGCGGCGATCGCCAAGCGCAATGCGATCATGGCGAACGCGAACGGCTTCCGCTGCTACAGCGCCGGCGATCCGCACCTCGTCGCCTTCGAGCGCAAGCTGAAGCTCTCGTCGCCCGCGCCGGTGGCCGCCGACTATCAGAAGGGCGGTGAGGACACGACGTGGACCGACAGCACCAGCTACGGCTATTGGAGGAAGTGGCCCGGTTCCACCGGCAACACCGTCACCGCGCTCGCGGGCATGAGCGCCAGCAACAAGTACGTCAACTATCAGGCGCAGGCCACCCGCCTGTGGCCGCTCTATCGCGGCATCAACACCACCACGAAGGGTGTGATCCACGTGCACGGCCCGATCGCGCTCAGTGGCGTGCTGCGCGGAAAGATCACCCTGTACGCCGCCACCACCGGCGGCGCCACCGGCACCGTGCTCTATATCGATGACCTGGTGTACGCGCAGGATCCCGCGGCGGTACTCTGCGCCAATCTGCTGGGCGTGCTCTCCGACGGCGACCAGATGATCGCCGACAATGCGATCAACTCCCCGCAGCAGGCCGGCACCGGCATGCCGTTCCGCTGGACCGACGGCAATGACAACGGCATGATCACGTCGAACGACTTCGTCTTCCATGGCGTCATGATGAGCCGCTTGGGCACGATCGGCGTCGAGAACTATGGATCGCACGCCGAGAATCTGAAGAACTGCAATGGCGCTCCGACCGGCCGCGGCTGCATCACGCAGGCGGGCGGCGTCATCCAGCAGACCATGTCGGCGACGTACGCCGGCGGCGGCACGGGCTTCGGCGAGAACCGCAGCGTGGACCAGTGCATGCTGCAGATGTCCCCGCCGTACTTCCCGGTCACCGGCTCGTACATTGACAACCGCTTCTAC
Source organism: uncultured Gemmatimonadaceae bacterium (assembly GCA_963716745.1). GTDB lineage: Bacteria > Gemmatimonadota > Gemmatimonadetes > Gemmatimonadales > Gemmatimonadaceae > DATKOH01. The sequence goes on along the minus strand of OY970320.1, from coordinate 1,432,218 downwards.
GAGATCGATCCGGGCCGCTTCAATGTCACCAACATGTTCTTCAACCTGCAGGGAGGATTCTAACGGACGAGACCGGTCCGCGACGCGGACCATCACGAAGGACGCACCGCTCGCCGGTGCGGCGCGACTCGAACGTTATGAAACGAAGGGCGGCCACCACGCACCAGTCGCGTGTCAGGCCGCTCATCGTGCTTCCGGCAGGTCCCGAACGTGATTCGAAAACTTTCTTTACACGTGCGACGGAATGTTCCGGGTGCCGTCGCCCACTCGCACCAGGTATCGCCATGACCCGAGTCCACACGTTGCTCGAGCAAGAGCCTGCCCCCCGCCGCCGCGGCAGCGCACTGATCCTCGTCCTTCTCATGACGGTCACCCTCGCCGCCCTCGCACTCTCGGCACTCGTGCTGATGAGCAGCGGTGTGCTCGTGGGCGACTATCTCGACCACGAGAACGACTTCCGCTACGCGGCGGAGGCGGCGCTCGCCATGGGCAAAGCGCAGCTCGTGAAGGACACGACGCTGGTGCTCCCCGACAGCGGATATGTCACGCTGATCTCCGGCGGCCAGATCATTGGCGCGGATGGGCTCCCCGTGCCGCGCGTGCACGTCAACGTGTACGTCGGACCCTCGGGCAACCTGTCGGGCCAGTTCGGCCAGTTCGCGAGCGTGGTCGCCGAGGCGTACGACGTTTCAGGGACGCACTTCGTGCGCCGCCTCGAGCTGCAAGCGGAGAACTTCGCGCGCTTCGCGATGTTCACCAACATTTGGCCAGGCGTATGCTACGCGACGGGCGAATTCATCCGCGGCCGCGGACACAGCAACCAGAACTGGCAGTCGTGCGGCAGTCCGAACTACTACGATACGATCTCGGCGCATGGCGTCGCAGGCGGCGGCGCGCCGATCTACCACAAGGGGAAGATCGACGGCGCGCCGTTCATCCCGATCCCGCCGGTCACCAGGTTGGCGATCATCCACACGCGGGCGTTGGACGGCGAACTGGATGTGATCTCGAACGGCACGGGGTCGTCGAACGTCCGGACGCGCATTGAATTCGTGCCGGTGGACCTCGACAACGACGGCGAGATCTTCGGCGCATCCGAAGGATTCTTCCGCGTCTACCAGGGGAATAGCGCCGCTGATGTGCGGGTCGATCCGGTAGGCGCGAGCGGGCCCGACGCGATGTGCGGCGACTGGCACGTCGATTCCGCGGCCGTTCCGGCGCGCTTGACGTTCTGGCCCGTGTCCGTACACAACGCGCCGTGGATGGCCGCGAGGTTCGCTGGCGGGCCGCCGGCCGATATGTATGCCGGTGCGATCACGCCCGCGCAGCGTGATGCGATCATGGCCAACCCTGGCTTCCGCTGCTATCCGCGCGGCGATCCGCATCTGGTCGCTACCGAGCGCCCGTCGAAACTCTCGAGCCCCGCGCCCGTGCCGGCCGACTGGCAGAAGGGCGGTGAGGACACGACCTTCACCGATAGCACCAGCTTTGGCTACTGGCAGCGGTGGGGCGGGGCTTCCGGCAATACCACGGCGGTGCTTGCCGCGATCCCGGTCGGCACGAAATACGCCGGCTATTTGGAACAGGACAAATGGCTCTGGCCACTCTACAAGGGCATCAACCCCGGCTCGCACGGCGCGATCCATGTGCACGGTCCCATCGCGCTCAGCGGCGTGCTGCGCGGCAAGGTGACCATCTACGCGCAGACCTTCGGTGGCCAGCACGGCGACGTGCTGTACATTGACGATCTCGTGTACGCGCAGGACCCATCCACCACGCTCTGCGCGAATCTTCTCGGCGTGCTGTCGGACGGGAATCAGATGATCGCCGACAACGCCATCAATTCGCCGCAGCGCGCCGCGGTCGGCTTCCCATACCGGTGGACGGACGGCGACGATAACGGAATGTTCACCTCCAACGACTTCGTGTTCGACGGCGTGATGATGAGCCGCACGGGCACGATCGGCGTCGAGAATTTCGGTGCGCATCCCGAGCACCTGCACAATTGCGGCATCGCGAACTCAGGACGCGGCTGCATCCGGCAGGCCGGTGGCGTGATCCAGAACGTCATCTCCGCCACGTTCACGAATAGCGGCGACGGCTACGGTGAGAATCGCAGCGTGGACCAATGCATGAGCCAGCAATCGCCGCCGTACTTTCCGGTGACGGGCCGGTACCTGGACAATCGCTTCTACGAGATGGACCCGGCGCGGTTCAACATCACGACACTCTTCCAGGCGCTGCAGTCGGGGTTCTAGCGACAGGATTCAAGAAACAACTGCTTTGACAGGATTAACAAGATGGACCGGATGACCGCGACGGACGCGCGGCCATCCGGTCCATCTTGTTAATCCTGTCAAAGTTTCTTGTTTCTGGTTCGGCCGATGATTCTGACTCGGTGAAAAGAGGGAGTGGCAGTCTGTCTGCCGTTCAGGCATATTCCCGGGCCCTACCATACTGAACGGTCCAATGTCTGACGCCCCGCTCAAGAAGACGCCCTTCCACGCGATCCACGTCGCCCTGGGCGCCAAGATGGTCCCCTTCGCGGGCTTCGAGATGCCCGTGCAGTACCCCACCGGGATCACGGTCGAACACAAGACGGTGCGCGAGAGCGCCGGCGTGTTCGACGTCAGCCACATGGGCGAGTTCGACATCCGCGGCGAGGATGCGGTCGCGTTCGTGAATCACGTCACCACGAACGACGTCGCCGCGCTCGCGATCGGCCAGGTGCATTACTCCACGATCCTGAACGAACGCGGCACGATCGAGGATGATTGCCTCGTGTACCGCGCGGCCGACCGGATCATGATGGTCGTGAACGCCTCGAACATCGACAAAGACCTCGCGCACATCATGAAGTACGCCAAGGCGTTCAAGGTGACGGTCAAGAACATCAGCGATGAGATGGCGCTGCTCGCGGTGCAGGGACCGAAGACCGCGGAGATCCTCCAACGACTGACGTCCACCGACCTGTCGTCGATCAAGTATTACCATTTCGCGGAGGGCGAGGTCGGCGGGGTGAAGGCGATCATCTCGCGGACGGGCTACACCGGCGAAGATGGCTTCGAGCTCTATCACGCCGCGAAGGACAGCCTGCGCCTCTGGAAGGTCCTCATGGACACGAAGTCGATCACCCCCGTCGGACTTGGCTGCAGAGATTCGCTTCGTCTCGAAATGGGAATGGCGCTCTACGGCAACGACATCGACAGCGGTGTCACGCCGCTCGAAGCCAACCTTGGCTGGCTGGTCAAGCTGAAGAAAGGCGACTTCGTGGGACGGAATGCGCTCGTCGCGCAGAAAGAGGCAGGAATACCGAAGAAGCTCATCGGATTCACGAGCGAAGAGCGCGCGTTTCCGCGCCACGGCTACCCCGTGTTCGTGAATGGAGAAGCGAGTGGCGAGGTGCGGAGCGGCACGCTGAGCCCGAGTCTGGGTATCCCGATCGGCACGGCGTACGTGCCCACCGCGTTCGCGAAGGAAGGACAGCCGATCGAGATCGAGATCCGCGGCAAGCGCGTGAAGGGATCCGTCGTGAAGCTCCCGTTCTATCAGAACGGCTCGCACCTGTAGCCGGGCACCGGAGCCCGGAGCAGGGTCATGCGAGTCGCCATTCTCACTATTTCCGACGCAGGCGCGCGTGGCGAACGCGCCGACCTCTCCGGCGACGCGGTCGCGTCCTGGGCTGCCTCGCGCCGTTACGAATGCTCGGCGCGCACGCTCGTCGCCGATCGCACCGATCTCATTGTCGCGACGCTCGCGCAATGGTGCGATGACGACGCCGCCGATCTCATCCTTACTACCGGCGGCACGGGGCTTTCACCGCGCGATGTGACTCCGGAGGCGACGCGCGCGGTGATCGAACGCGAGGCGCCAGGCATCGCCGAATCATTGCGCGCGAGCGTGATGGCCAAATTCCCGCGCGCCGCGCTCTCGCGCGGCATTGCTGGGGTGCGCGCGCGTTCGCTCATCGTGAACTTGCCCGGCTCGCCGTCCGGGGTGGCGGATGGGCTCGCGGCGCTCGAGCCCATCGTGGATCACGCGATCGCGATCCTCCGCGGCTCGCCCACGGAGCACAGCACGTGAAGGTCCTCGTCACGCTCACCGATGTCGAGCCGGCGGTGCGGCTCAACGCTCGCCTCGAGGCCGCGGGGATCTCCACCGCGCTCGTGAGCCCCATGGACGACGTGCAGGCGGCGTTCACGCGCGAGAAGCCGGACGTCATTGTCGTCACCGGCAACCTCACCGAGCAGGCCACGGTGCAGCTCCTGAAGCGCCAGCTCTGGGACGGCGCGAGCGTGATCGGACTTGCCGACGTCGCCGACGAGGCCACGCTCGACCGTTTGCGCGCACTCGGCTACGTCGAGATCTACCCCAAGCCCGCCGACAGCGAAGAAGTGTTCGATGGCGTGCGGCGCCTGCTCGACCGCCGCCGGCTCACGAGTGAGACCGGTCTCATTGGCGAGAGCGCGCCATTGCGCGAAGTGATGGTGAAGATCGAGCAGATGGCGCCGGTCTCGAGCACAGTGCTCATTGAAGGCGAGAGCGGCACCGGCAAGGAGATCGTTGCTCGTGCGTTGCAACGGTTGAGTCCGCGCCGAGGAAAGCCTTTCATTGCCGTGAACATTGGAGCGCTGCCGGAGAGCCTGCTGGAGAGCGAGCTGTTCGGTCACGAGAAGGGTGCTTTCACCGGGGCGGCGGAGCGAAGGCTGGGGCGCTTCGAGCTGGCGAATGGCGGGACGTTGTTCCTGGACGAGATCGGCGAGGCGCCGCTCAGCACGCAGGTGAAGCTGTTGCGCGTGCTGGAGCAGCGGGAGTTCGTGCGGGTGGGCGGCGCGACGCCGATCAAAGTGGATGTCCGGATCATTGCGGCATCCAACCGTCCGTTGCGCGATGCGGTGGAGCAGGGGACGTTCCGCGCCGATCTGTATTACCGGTTGAACGTGCTGAACATTTACCTGCCGCCACTGCGCGAGAGGCGTGAGGACATACCGCTACTCGTGCGTACGTTCGTGCAAGAATTCGCCAAGGAGCACGACCGCGCGTTCCATGGCATTTCGGCGAGCGCGATGCAGATCCTGAGCGACTATCCGTGGCCGGGGAACGTGCGCGAGCTGCGGAACCTGGTGGAGAGCATGGTCGTGCTGTCGCCGGGGCGTGAGATCACCGCGGCGGACATCCCGCGCGAGCTGCGCGAGGGGGGGAGCGCGAGGTTCCTGCCGGTGCCGGTCGGCGCGGTGGTGCGAGGGCAGCACGAGGCGGGCGGTCGCGAGCTGGAGTTCATCGTGCGCTCGCTCGTGGAACTGAAGCTGCAGCTCGAGGAATTGCGCCGGCGCGTGGATGATGGGCGTCCGTTGCGCGGCGAGATCGTGGGCGAAGTGCGGCCGGCGGGCGTGAGCGCGGTGTCGGCGCTCGAAGCGGCGCCGAGTGCGCCGGTAAATACGTTGGAAGTCGAGGCGGGGATGACGATGGCCGAGATCGAGCGGGCGGCGATCGTGCACGCGTTGCGCGAGACGCGCGGGAACCGTCGAAAAGCGGCCGATATGCTGGGGATCGGCGAGCGAACTATGTACCGGAAGTTAAAGGAGTATAATCTCCCCGAGAGCGGGTAGCTTGATTTTCTAATCTTTTACGGGGATATTCGGCGTGGCAGTAATGGCTGGAGTCCGTAGCAAAATGTAGCAGTTGACATTGTTTTGATGCACACGCAATCAATATGGCGCGCTCGTCACCTCTCGCTACGGAATCGATGGCTCTGAACGTGCCTGGCCACTCATCGCATTCTCCGATCGCCGGCAGCGTCTTGCCGATCAAACGCGCGGAGGATCTGCTGTTGACTCTGCCGGGAGTGCTGTCGGCTCGGATCATGGCGGCGGACGACGGTGCGGTGAGCGAGATCCATTTGCTCACGAGCGCCGAAGTGAATCCGAAGCAGACCGTGCGGAACGTCGAGAGCGCGCTGATCGCGCACTTGGGGATGAAGGTGGACCACCGGAAGATCTCGGTGGCGACGAGCGTGGATCCGCAGCAGACCGCGGACGCGCGGGCGCAGAGCGTGGCGCAGGCGGCGGCGGTGGTGCAGGCCGCAACGCTGCCCAGCCGGATGCTGTATTTCGAGGATGTGGAGGTGCGGCGTTCGCGGGTGCAGGGAGTCACGTGCCGCGTGACGCTACGGAAGGGAGAGAAGTCCTACATTGGAGAAGCCGAAGGGGCGGAGACCGAGCGGTCGCGCGCGGAGCTGGCGGCGCGAGCGGCGCTCTTGGCTATCGTGCAGGCGGAGCCGGACGCGCGATTCGTGTCGGTGGAAGGGTGCAAGATGTTCGAGGCGTTCGACGCCGAGCATGTGTTCGTCGGGATCGCGGCGCGTGACGGAAGGGACAGGGTGTTGCTGACGGGGAGCTGTCAGGTGAAGGACAGTCCGGAGACCGCGAGCGTGTTGGCGGTGCTGGACGCGACGAACCGGTGGTTGGGCCGCGCGAAGTAGAGTAGGGCGCAGCGGCTGGGGTTATAGCAGGGGAAGTGAACGCGTGGGGGCGCTGAGGCGTCGTCGCGCGATTGGTGTCCGCGGGAGAGTGGAAGGGAATGACATTCAACTTTTGAACCGACCAACACCCTCACGATCGAAAAACTGAAACGAACCCCCGTTCTCGGCTAAGCAGTTGTACAAAGCAGTTAGCGAAGCTGAGCGGGCCAGACCAAGCAATTGAGCGGAGCCTACCTATTTGCATGTTCACCGACGAGCGTCGGGGCATGACAAGACCTAAAGGGGGGTGACGCGACAATGATGCATTTGCTGAAGGCTTGGGCGAAGCTCGCCAAGTTTATCAAGGGTATTCCGACGTCTTTCGATACACAGCAGTGGCAATAGTCCGGGGCGGGGGTTCTTGTCTACAAACGTGGGAATCGCATGCGCTCTAAGGTTCAACTTTATGTGAGTCTTGTCGCCGTTGGCGCCCTGCTTTCGTATGGGGCGGTTCTTGCTAGCGCCCCCAGGGCAGATGGCGCAGCGATTACCGCGGTTTTTCTGCTGACGGGAATTGCCATCGCGGCGGAGTTGTTCGGTTACGACTTGAGTCATGGCGTGCGAGGTTCGATCACATTCATACCTTACCTCGCTGCACTCCTCTTGTCTCCGTCTGCACTCGCCGTTGCGGCGTTTTCCGTCGCCATCTTCCTATCCAACGCCGTGCGGAGGAACGCGCCCGTAAAGGTGCTGTTCAATACCGCGCAAATGATGTTCGCGGGTGCGCTCGGCGTGCTCGTATTTCGCGCGATGGGGGGCGACGGCATGCTGGCCGAGCAGGCAACCTACCAGCGCTCCCTTCCGCTGGGAAAACTGCCAGCCGTTATCGGATTGGCTGTGGTGTTCATGACGGTCAACGCGCTCGCCGTGCAGGGCATTATAGCTGTGAGCGCAAACAAACCTATTCTGCCGAGCTGGAGACGAGCGGTCGGTCGCGCATTCGCGTATGACCTGATCTTTAGTCCGATCGTCTACTTGTTCGCCTTCGCGTTCCTGCGCCTCGGCGTGTGGGGGGTACTCGCACTCACCATACCGCTTCTCGCCGTTCGACAACTGTACAAGACAAACTACGAACTCGAGCGTGTCAACCAAGAGTTACTCGAATTGATGGTGAAGGCCATCGAGGCGCGAGATCCGTATACGTCCGGGCATTCAAGGCGCGTTTCACAGTATTCGAAAATTATTGCTCGCGCGATTGGTATGGGGGGATCGGAGCTCGAGCGCGTCGGCGTTGCGGCGTTGCTTCATGACGTAGGCAAGATTCACGAAATGTACGCTCCAATCCTGCGCAAACCGGAAAAACTGAGCCCTGCGGAGTGGTCCGTGATGCAAACCCATCCGATCAAGAGCGCGGACCTTGTTTCGACGGTTTCTCACTTAAAGGACATTGTAGCACCCGTCCGACATCATCACGAAAACTGGGACGGAACCGGATACCCTGATGGACTCCAGGGGGAGCAAATTCCGCTGGCGGCGCGAATTGTATTGTTTGCCGACACGATTGATGCCATGACGACCGACCGACCATATCGCAAGGCTCTGACAGAGACGCAGGTTCGGTCTGAGCTTGTTAAATTTCGTGGCAAACAATTCGATCCCGAGATGTGCGATAGGCTGCTCGCGAGCCCGATGTTTGGATTACTATTTGCGCCGAACGCTAGAGAGTCTACTCCTGATCGCTCCGCCCCGGCGGTCGCTAGTCAGTCAGATAGGATCGCCGTTAGGGGAATGTCCTAGCCTCCACGCTCGTTATCTCTTGGTCGCCACACATCAAGAGAGCCGTAGACTGCCGTTCCAGTTCGCACTAACCGCCGCAATCCGGCGGTTTTTTTACTTTAAATGCAGTGCCATTCGCTCGCTTAACTGCAGGAGGATCGCACTACGCTCAAATCGGAACTTGTCAACGTATTCGGTGCTCAGTTGCAAGAAGCGTGACCACTCGCCACGCACCTCAAAGGCGTACGAAATAGCGTAGAGGTAGAAATCGTGGTGGATTTCTCCCCGACCCTCAATGTGCACCTCCACTAGTCGTGCCATTTCGTCGTTGGACGGAAGCCAGCCATCACGCCTTATCCTGAGAAGCGCGGTCAGGCCGCTGTGATGCCGAATCGCCCTCGGCCACGCGAAGTCCATCGTCTTATGGAGTCGCTCCAGAAACAGGGCGGCCGAGTCGTAGTCCTCCTCTAGTAGCGCGAGGCGCGCGGCGTATTCGAAGCCCCGAATTGCCTCGACAGGAGAGAATGCATCGTCGTCCGTATCGACGAGGACAAGGGAATTTCTCGCGCCCTTCGTATCGCCGAGGGCGAGCTGGAATCGCGTCCTCAACTGACGAGCCCACCTATTGCCGCGTGCAAGGCTGATCTTCTCGCTAAGCGAGATTGCCTCCTCAACCAATTCGAGCGCCTCCGCAGTGCATCCACCTATATGGAGCCCCTCGGCGCACTGGCCAATGGACCGGAATCGAAGCCCTGGAGACTGCGTCTCCCGAAGGATGTTACGTAGGCGAACCGCCGCCGCTCCGCACGCGATGGCGGTGCCGAACGAACCCTCATAGACCAGCAGGAATTCCGTCGAGAGCGCGGGATCTACTAGCTCCAATAGTGGCTCGACCACTGAAAATGCTTTTTCACCCTCTGGCCGCGCGAAAAGGTTGCTAGCCAGCTTCACTGCGACGAGCGCCGCCTCCACACGATGTTCTGGAGTCGCGCGCCCATCCAAGACACACGCCATGCTTCTCTCTAAGCCGATTGAAGATGGTCCGGTCGAGTAGTGGCTCGCATCCACCGCATATAACTCTTGCTCCGAGTGGTGGGGTACCACCCTGAGGCTATCGCTCTCGGCGATGCGGAGTTGGGCGTAGAGGGCGACGCACTGAGGGTAGTCTCTCACGAAGTAGAGCGCCGATACGAGGCGACGCAGCAGGCGAGTGTGCATCTCGCCTGTTGGATCGAGAGAAATTGCGAATTCAAGTACTCGAATCGCGTCTCGAGGGACGCCCATGGAGATCGCGCGGATAGAGCACCGCTCTAGCATTCTTAGTGCGAGATGGCGTTCGTTGGCCGACTCAAGATGCCTCGCGCAATCCCACAGATGTCCGACTTCGGACGAATCATTAATCTCCGCCTCGAGTACCGCTGCTGAGTGGCGATGAATTAGTCGCAGTGAGAACGGCGAGACGTCACTCAGTGCCGACATTCCCAAAAGGTCGTGTCGGCAGATGACTCTTTCGCCCTCACTCACAATGAGCGAATGGCGAGATAGTTCATCGAGACTGTCAAGCAGGCTAATCCTTCGTTCGTCCAAGACCTTCTCGATACGCACAATCGTCGAGTGTCTTCCTAGTACAGCCGTCACCTGAAGTACCCGCCGCGAAAGCGGCGTCACGTCCAAGAACCGCTCAGATATCAGTTTGGTTAGGCTCGGGGGAGCCTGGAATCGACCATCTGCTTTCGACGCGCGACGGCCGAGTTCGATGAGGAAGTATGGATTGCCGGCGCTTGTCCGTACGCACCACTCGATGAATTCTTCCTCGCTGGAGCGCTTCGCTGGTCCCACGTGGCCGAACAACCTGCGGCAGTATGAATTGCTCAGCGCCGCCAACGGCATCATGCGTACCGCGGCGTCTTTCGGAATGGAGGTCGAACCGTCCTCGCTGTCCCGGCGCGTCATCAACACCAACACGCCCGTGGTCGCGAGCTTCTTCGACAGTGCCGCCATCACATCCCAACTCCATTCGTCCATCCAGTGGATGTCCTCGATCAATAGGATCGCGCAGCTCTCGCTCGCGACCGCCGCGACCAGATCGACGATGGAAAGTCTGATGCGCGCGAACAAATACTCCGCATCCTGACTCTCGGCGCTCGGCGAATCCTGTTTGGCGTCGTGACCGGTCAAGCGTTTCAAATACGGAATCGATTCCGGATCGATCCCCACCGCCCCAGGCATCCGCCGAAGCGCCGGCACGAGATCGCTCCATGCGCCGAGCGGCCGATGATCGTCATGCCGCCCCATGTTGGTCCGCGCGATCTTCACGCCCTTCAGTTCCGCCGCGCGCGTGAACTCGGTGACTAGGCGCGTCTTCCCGATCCCCGGCGGGCCGCTGATCACGTAGGCGCTGCCGTGTCCTTCGCGCGCTTCGCTTAGCGCGGCGTCCAGCTTCGACATTTCCTCCTCGCGCCCGATCTGCGGCGGCTCGACTTCGATCACCGGTGGCACGGGATACAAGTCGATGATCCGCTGCCGCAGCGCGAGCATTGGCTCTCTGATCTGCTTGGACGCCGGCCCGATCTCGGCCGAGTACCGGTCGAGCACGGCGATCGCGCGCGCTTTGCTGCCGTCCATCGCGATCGATTCCGCATACGCCAACGTCGCGAGTTCGTTCAACGGATCGAGCTCCAGGCAACGCATGCTCAGCTTCTCGGTCGCTTGCCAATCGCCCGCCGCTCGGCGCGCGGTGATCGCGGCGCACAAGCTGTCGCCGCAGCGCGGCATTCACCTGCGCGCGCTGCTCCTCCACCCACGTGGTGAACGGATCGGACACGCGCGGCATGTAGCCCGGCAGGAACCCGCCGGGGATCCTGGTGAGCAACTCCTCGGGCGAAACGTCGGCCGGATCGCCGAGCAGATCGTCGAAGTCGGTCGAAACGGCGCCGTCGGGCAGCACGAGCCGCGCGCCGCTCGCCTCGATCGGCATGCCGCACGAACGCAGGCGATAGCACATCTGCCGCATCGCATGCGTGCCGTTCGATTCGGGGAGTTCGGGCCAGAGTGTCTCGGTGAACCGGCTGCGCTCGATCTTCCGGCGCCCTTCCACGGCCACGAACAGCGCGCTCGCGAACAGCATGCGCGCATTCGGCGCGAGACGCGTTGCGCCAATGGAGATCAGGCACTGGCCCAGGCTCTGCAGGTGGATCATTCCGACCCCGGTGACTTCGTTGGACTGCAACGCTATGGCCATGGCGTCACCGGAGTGTCACCAACAACATTAGAGGCGGACTGCGGACTGTCGGCTGTCGACTGTTGCCAGATACTGCGGAGCGCAGGCGAAGACCGCGAGTACTTGCGGGGTTTGTTCAGCCGGTGGAGCCCAGACCACCCGCGCGGTCGGTCGAACGGGCAACGACACCCGGTTTCCATTCGGCGATCTCATACCTCGCCAGCACCGCCTGCGCGATGCGCTCGCCGTGGTCGATTCGCACGGGATTGGTTCCCGAATTCCGCGTCATCACGAGCCACTCGTCGGGATAGTCGGCATCAATGGTCCCCGGCGCGTTCGGCAATGTGAGGCCCTTCTTCAGCGCGGCGGAACTCCGGATCCTGATCTGCGCTTCATAGTGACTAGGCAGTCGTGCGCGGAATCCCAGCGGCACGAGCGCGATCTCGCCCGGCGCGAGCGTGAGTGCATGGTCATCGCCGATCGCGCGGTCGCTCGCGACGCCGCCAACGAACACGCGCACGCTCCGCCCTCGCAGGCACGCCGCCAAGTCATAGCCGCTCGAGTCCGCCGTCGCGCGTGACGGCACGCGAGCGTCCTCGTGCATCGCCTCGAAGATCACTACCGGTAACGAATCGGTCATTCCACTCGTAGTGAAAGTCGCGAACTTGGCCCCAACTGTACGAACGGGTAACTTCCATGATCAGTTCTACTCAAGAGTATCGCATGCCGCGCGACGACCGGCCGTTCAGAGACCGCGTCACCCACAAACTGCCCCCGCATCTCGCCGGCTGGCAACTGCCATCCGACTGGACGTGGGGCGCTGACGGCGTTGACGGCGAGTACCGCCACTATCAAGAACTCGTGGACGGACTCGGCCGCTCGCTGTCGCTCGTAAGCGTGCCGAACACCGCACACGAAGAGTGGCTCTTCTCCGAGGCGCGGCGCCTCGCGCATCTCAATCACCCGTCGATCCCCACGACGTATCACTACTGGGCGCGGCACGTGAACTCGCCGCGCGGGCCCGGTTATCTCCGTCGCTGGATCCCGGGCGAAACGGTGTTCGCGCAGGTGGAGCGCGCGGGCACCTACGATCTCGCCACCGCGCTTCAGCTGCTGCGCAACATCGGATCCGCCATCGCGTATCTGCACACCGCCGGCGAGACGCACGGTGCGGTGAGCGCCGAGACGTGCTGGGTGGCGCCGACGGGACGTCTCTGGCTGCTCGGCTGGGAATGGGCGATGCCGCGCGCCGAGATCCCCGACGGACTCAAGCCGTCGCGCCGCTTCATGCCGATCCCGCCCGAGTGGAACGACGACGAGTGGGCGCCCACGATCGCGAGCGATCAGTGGCAGATCGCGGCCACGGCGTTCGCGACGCTCACGGGCGAGTATCCGCCGGAGGATCTGCCGCCGCTCCGCCTCATTCGCCCCGATCTGCCGAAGAGCGTGAGCGAAGTGCTCTGCCGCGGACTCGCGCGCGCGCCGGGCGACCGATTCCACTCGGTGAGCGCGATGCTGCGCGAACTCGACCGCGCCGTAGGCAGCCGCACGAGCATGTTCGTGAGCGGTGGCGTCACGGCCACGCGCAACTCGGGCGATTCCGAGGAAGCGCGCCTCCGCTGGGCCACCGGCGAGGATTACGACGTGATCGCGCGGCTCGGATCCGGCACCTTCGGCTCCGTGTGGCGCGTGCGCGACCTCACGCTCAATCGCGAGGTGGCGCTCAAGATGCTCCACCCGCACGTGAGCAGCGACGAACAAGTAGTGCACCGCTTCCGTCGCGAAGCACAGCTCGCGGCGCAGCTCGCGCATCCGTCCATCGTCCCGATCTTCGACTGGGACACGAACGGCGGCGTGTCGTGGTACACGATGGAACTCGCCGAGGGCGGTTCGCTCTCCGATCTCGTGAAGCGCGCGGGGAAGCGCAGCGTGGAGGAGATCGCGCCGCAGATCGACTTCGTGCTCGACGGACTCGCGGCCGCGCACGCGGCGGGCATCATCCACCGCGATCTGAAGCCGGAGAACATCCTGATCGACCGCTGGCGCCGGTGGCGGATCGGCGATTTCGGTGTGGCGAAGGTGACGGGCGAAGAACTCATGGGCACCACGGGCACCCCGGAATTCGCGGCGCCCGAGCAATTGCTCGGCGAGCAGCAAGGTCCGCAGGTGGACTGCTTCGAGCTCGCGGCGATCACGCTCTTCCTGCTCACGGGCAAGGCGCCCTTCGGCAGCGGCGATGGCCGCGTGATCCTCGCGCGCATGCTCAAGATGGACATCGACGTCGACGGCGTGCCGCCGGCGATCGAGGCATGGCTGCGCAAGGGACTCGCGCCGCGCCCGGAAGATCGCTTCGCTGACGCCGGCGAGATGGCCGAGGCATGGCGTGAAGCGACCGACGAGACGCTGGGCGAGGGGATGCGCGCGCCGTGGTGGCGCCGTGTGCTCAGCGCGGGCGATCCCGCCGCGACGAACTGAGGCTCTCATGACGCGTCAGAACATTTCCAGCGGTACGCCGTGGGAGCCGAAGGTCGGCTACTCGCGCGCGGTGCGCGTGGGCAATGTGGTGCACGTGTCCGGCACGACGGCCACCGGCGACGGCGGCGCGGTGGTGGGCGTGGGCGACGCGTACGCGCAAACGATGCAGACACTCAAGAACATCGAGAGCGCGCTCACGAAAGCGGGGGCGAAGATGAGCGACGTCGTGCGCACGCGCATCTACGTGACCGACATCTCGCGCTGGGAGGAGATCGGCAAGGCGCATGGAGAGGTCTTCGGCGCCATTCGCCCCGCGACGGCGATGATCGAGATCAGCCGGCTGATCAATCCCGAGATGCTCGTGGAGATCGAAGCGGAAGCGATCATCGATCGCTAGCGCGGTTGCAGTTGCAGTTCACAAAGCATTTGCAGTGTCCGCCGCATCCGCGCTGTTTCCGTCGCATCCGGAGTTCAAACATGAACCGTGATCTCCGTGGAGCCTCGATGCCCTCGAGGCTCCATGGAGATCACGGTTCATGTTTGAACACCCGATGCGGCGGAAACCGCGCGGATGCGGCGGATACGGCAACAGCTTTTCTTGGGAACTGCTCACTCCTCGAGGCGGATCAGTTTCTCTACCGTGATGCCCTCCGCTTCGCCTTGGAAGTTGAGCACGATGCGGTGGCGGAGCACGGCGAGTGCGACGGAGCGCACGTCGTCGATGTCGGGGACGGGACGGCCGTCCATCGCGGCCTTGGCTTTCGCGCCGAGTACGAGGAACTGTGAGGCGCGCGGTCCGGCGCCCCAGCTCACGAACTTCTTGATGTCGGCGTTCGCCTCGGGATCGTCGGGACGGGTGCGGCGTGCGAGCTTCACGGCGTAGTTCACGACCGTTGGCGGCGCGGGGAGGCGGCGCACGAGGTGCTGCATCGCACTGAGTTGCTCGGCGGTGAGCACCGGACTCACCGTGGCGCCGGTGTCGCCGGTGGTGGCGGTGACGATGCGCTCCTCTTCGGCGGCGCTCGGGTAGCCGATGCGCAGTTCGAACATGAAGCGGTCGAGCTGCGCTTCGGGCAGCGGGTACGTGCCTTCCTGCTCGATCGGGTTCTGCGTGGCGAGCACGAAGAACGGCTCCGGCAGCGCGTGCGTCTGGCCGGCCGTGGTCACCGCGTGCTCCTGCATCGCCTGGAGGAGTGCGGCCTGCGTCTTCGGCGGCGCGCGGTTGATCTCGTCGGCGAGCACCGCGTTCGCGAAGATCGGGCCCTTCACGTAGCGGAAGACGCGGCGGCCGGTGGCCGGATCCTCCTCGAGCAGCTCCGTGCCGGTGATGTCGCTCGGCATGAGGTCGGGGGTGAACTGCACGCGCGAGAACGAGAGGTCGAGCGCCTCGGCCACCGTGCGTACCAGCAGCGTTTTCGCGAGGCCGGGCACGCCCACGAGCAGCGCGTGGCCGCCGGCGAGGAGCGCGGCGACGAGATCGTCGACGATGGCGTTCTGTCCGATGATGCGGCGCGCGATCTGCGCGGCGAGGTCCGTGCGCGCGCGTTTCAGCGCGTCGAGCAGACTTAAGTCCTTATCGGCGGCAGCGGACAATTGGATTGACGGGCGAGAGGGTGGAACTGCTGCCGCGGGGTGCTACGGCAATACGAATTCTACCCGCTCTTCCACCGGATGGTTGCTGCTGTTGAGGCGCGAGACGGCGGTGAACCGTCCGTTGTGGCCGGCGCCGTCCCAGGAATCGCCGAAGCTGAGCGTCTCGCGCGTGGCGAGCAGGCGATTCTGGAGCGACTGCGTGAACATGCGGCCGTTGCTCGAGTTCCACACTTCGCGGCCGGCGGAATCGACGACGAGGAACTCGTGCGTCTGGCCGGTGGGGAAGCGGATCTCCATGGCGCGGTCGTGGAGGTTCGTCACGTGCATCGTGAATCGCACATCGCTGCCGACCGAGACGCCGGTTGAGACGGCGAGCGCGTCGTCGTTGGAGGGCGCGGTGCGAACGCTGGCGTCTTTCTGATCGGCGTCGTCCTTGTGTGCCGCGCGCGGTCCACACGCGAGGATGAGCGCGGCGGCGGCGACGAAGAACAGGAATGGACGATTGATGGAACGTGGCACGGAATACCGCCGGAAATGCAACGCCGAAAAGTGATGATGCTAACGGGACCGCGAAGTTAGTACCGAAGAGACGAACGGTCAAGTTCGGCGTCACCGTAAGTGTTTGTGGCGTGGGGCTTTGCTGGCGGGGTTTGTTCGCAACGGGGCGTGGCGGGGTGGTTCAGGAGTTTGCTTGCGAAAAATTTCACAAGCGGGTAAATTTCGCGGCGAAATGAACGATGAGCGGGGTGGCAAGAAGGATCCGGCGGGCGGGATCGTGAACGGCGCGCAATTCGCCGGGATCGGCATCCAATTCGTCGTTCTGGTCCTGCTCGGACTGTATGGCGGGCGCTGGCTCGATGAACGGTTCCATACCCCGCCGCTCTTCCTGGTCGATCGGGACGTTCGTGGGCGCGGCAGCGGGGATCTGAACATGTATCGGGCGCTGGCCGGCAACACACGATGATCCGGTCCCTGTCACTTTACGCGGCGCTGTCGCTCGCAGTGATCGCCGCCACAGGGGCCTTGCTCGGCGTTGGCGTGGCCGGACGCCGCTTCGCGGCATGCGGTGCTGGTGAGCGCCGTGATCGCGCTGGTCGTGCAGCTGTTCGCATTCGCCGCGGTGAAGCTGGCGGCCGGTACGAACATGCTCGCGGGTTGGGGCATGGGGATGTTGCTGCGGTTCGTGGTGCTGGTCGCGTACGGCTTCGTCGGCGCCCGCGCGCTCGCCTTGCCGATAGCGCCGGCGCTGATCAGTCTTGTCGCGTTCTTCTTCCTGACGTCGCTCCTGGAACCGGTGCTGCTGAAGACATGACCATCAAGTCGATCGCCACCTCCGCTCTCTTCCTGCTCGCCTTCCTGGCGGCGCCTGCTCGCGCGCAGGAAGGCGCGGAGCAGGCAGCGCCCGCGGCGGAAGCGGGTCCGGCACCGGACCTCATCACGCCGCACATCACCGACTCACACCATCTCGAGTTGTTCGGGAGCGAGATCCAACTTCCGCGCTGGGCGCCGCTCCACGTGGCCGGCGTGACGCTCGACATGTCCCCCACGAAGCACGTCGTCATGCTGCTCATCGCGGCGCTCCTCAGCCTGGGAACGCTGCTCTTCGCGGCGTTCGTCGGCGGACGACAGACGGAGCGGGTGGGCCACCTGCACGGCTTCGCCGGCGTGATGGAGACACTCGTGCTGTATGTCCGGAACGAAGTGGCGCTCCCGAATGTCGGGCCGCATGGCGAGGCGTTCGTCCCGTTCATCTGCACCCTCTTCTTCTTCATTCTATTCGCGAATCTCCTCGGCCTCATCCCGTACGGCGCGACCGCGACGGGCAACATCGCGGTGACGGCCACGCTCGCGCTCGTCACGTTCGTCGTGATCGAAGGCGCCACGATGGCTGCGCTCGGCAAGGATTACATCTGGACCGTCGTGTATCGGCCGCCGGACATGCCGCTGCCGATCAAGATCTTCATGGTCCCGATCATGACCGTGATCGAGATCGCGTCCAAGCTCACGAAGCCGTTCGCGCTGGCGATCCGGCTCTTCGCGAACATGACGGCCGGCCATATCGTGCTGCTCGCGATCATCAGCCTCATCTTCACGTTCAATAGCTGGATCATCGTCGGCGGCCCGGTCGTGATGGGCATCGGCATCAGCATGCTCGAGTTGTTCGTGGCGTTCCTGCAGGCCTTCATCTTCGCGCTCCTCGCGAGCGTGTTCATCGGACTAGGCAGGCAGGCCGCGCACTAGGAATGGATCCAACGCAGGCCGCTGCCGGAGCATGCACCACTCCGGCGGCGCGGTACCCGGTCGGGTGACCGGGGAAGCTCGTTGAGGCCCGGGCCTCGTTGACGAGCGGCGCTGTTCTCACAAGGCGCGGGGCATTGGCACTTCACGTTTCGACTTCAGGAGCACCAAATGCATTCGATCCTTTCAATGTTGCAGGCGGGCGGCCAGATGACGACCCAGTTCGGCCGGGACTACGCGAGCGCGTGGGCCATGATGGGCGCCGGCATCGGCGCGGGCGTGAGCATCATCGGTGCCGGCATCGGCATTGGCCGCATCGGCGGCCAGGTGGCCGACGGCATGGCGCGCCAGCCGGAGCGCGCGGGACAGATCCAGACGGCCGGCCTGATCTTCGCGGCGCTCGTCGAAGGCGCGGCGCTCTTCGCGATCGTGATCTGCTTCTTGATCGTGAACAAGTTCTAGTCACTCTCCGGAGAGCGGACCCGGGTCCGCTCTCCCGTTCTCACTTCGCCGGGACTCGATCCATGCGCAATCCAATCCGTCCACTCATCGCCACGCTGTGCCTCGCCTCGCCACTCGCGGCGGAGGCGCCCAAGGGCAGTCTGCTGTCGCCCGAACCGGGGCTGATGGTGTGGACGTTCGTGATCTTCATTCTGGTGTTCTGGATCCTGGCGAAGTTCGCCTATCCGAAGATCCTCGGCGCCGTCGTGGCGCGCGAGAAGGCGCTGTCGGATGCGATCGCCGCCGCCAAGAAGGACCGCGAGGAGGCCGCCGCGCTGCTCGCCGAGCAGCAGAAGCAGCTCGCGGCCACGCGCGATGAGGCGCAGAAGATCATCGCCGACGGCCGCGCCGCGGGCGAGAAGGTGCGCACGAGCGTGATCGAGCAGGCGAGCGCAGAACAGCGCGCGATGCTCGAGCGCGCCAAGACGGAGATCGGCGCCGAGCGTGACCGCGCGATCGTCGAGCTCCGCCGCGAGGCGGTGGAGCTCGCGATCAAGGGCGCGAGCAAGGTGATCGGCAAGAATCTGGATGACGCGACGAACCGGAAGATCGTGGACGACTTCCTGGGCTCGATCGAGCCGGCGAAGAAGAGCTGATGCGCGAACCGACGGTCGCCCGCAACTACGCCGAGGTGCTGGTGAGCCTCGCGCAGGAAGCCAAGGATCTCGACGGCTTCGGCGCGGCGATGGACATGGTCGCCGACATTTGCGGGCGCGATGCGCGGCTCAAGCAATTCCTTGAGACGCCGAGCGTGACCGCGAAGGAGAAGTCGCGCATCGTCGGCAAGGCGTTCGATGGGAAGCTGCCGCACAAGCTCGTGCGGTTCGTGCAGGCGATGATCCGCAACCGCCGCCAGCACCTGCTGAGCGAGGTCGCGCTCGAGTATCACTCGCAAGTGGATGCGCTCACGGGTCGCGCGCACGCGCAGGTGCAGGTGGTGAGCGAGCCGAGCGAGGCGGTGCGTGAGTCGATCGCGAAGGAACTGTCGCGGATCACCGGACTGAAAGTGGTGCCGCACTTCACCGTCCGGCCGCACATTCTGGGCGGTGTGGTGGTGCGCATGGGCGACACCGTGATGGACGGATCGCTGGCGCGGCGGCTCGCGTCGCTGCGTACGCGCATGCTGGGGACCGCGGCGCGGTAGCTCGACACAGGTAGCATCCCGTATCTTCCAGCGGCGCCCGGGCGAACGGGCGCCGCGGTTTTTTCCACGAGGCGAGAGAGCATGCTGTTGATGCACGCTGCGTTCCTTTTTCAAGCGACCGTAATGTCCACGACGCCGCCGTCGGGGGACACCACCGGCTATTGGCAGCAAAGCGCGTCGTACACGATCGTCGCGCGGCTGGATGAGAAGGCGCAGGCCGCGCGCGCGAGCGGCGACCTGGTGTACGTGAACCACTCGCCCGATACGCTGCGCGAGATGTTCGTGTATCAGTATCTCAATGCGTTCCGCCCTGGGTCTCGGTGGAGCGCGTCGGACGAGCGCGAAGGGCGCACGCGATTCCAGAAACTTGAAGGATCCCGATTTCGGGTACGAGCGGTTCACCGCGGCGCCCACGGTGGATGGCACGCCGGTGACGGTGACGTACCCGTTTGCGCCGGACTCCACCGTGGCGCACATCGCGCTGCCCCGCGCACTCGCGCCGGGCGCGACGATCACGGTGCACTTCGCGTGGGAGTCGCGGCCGTCCGCCACGGTGTACCGGCGGCAGGGGCGCAAAGGCCGCCACTATGACTTCGCGCAGTGGTATCCGAAGGTGGCCGTTTACGATCGGCTCGGATGGGAGGTCAATCGCGCTCGTGCCCGCCGGAGAACTGTACGGCGAGTTCGGCACGTTCGATGTCACGATCGTCGCGAAGAACGATCAAGTACTCGGCGCGACCGGCGTGCCGGTCGAAGGCGATCCAGGCTGGGAGCGCGTTCTGAAATGGGGCCGCGTGAACATTCGCCGCGACGCGTACGGCACCTTGCCGCCCACGCCGGCTGTGCAGCTCGATAGCGGTGAACGAGCCGTGCGCTTCTACGCGCGCGACATCCACCACTTCGCATGGACGGCGAGTCCGGACTATCTGTACGAAGGGGCGACATACCACGACTCGATCGCGATCCACGCGCTGTACGAACCGAACGGAGCGAAAGGCTGGGGACAGGGCATCGCGATCGCGAAACAGGCGCGAGCGCTCGCGTGGCTCGAATCGATCTACGGTCCGTACGTGTACCCGCAGGTGCTCGGGACGCAGCGCCTCGATGGCGGCGCGACGGAATTCCCGATGATGGTGATGTACGGAACGATCGCGCCGAGCGACGGGCTCGTGCTGCACGAGACGGGGCACATCTACTCATACGGCATCCTCGCGAACAACGAGTGGCGCAGCGGCTGGATGGACGAGGGGCTCACGAGCTACCAGACCGCGTGGGCGCTGGATCAGACGCCGCAGGAGCGCGCGAAAGGACTCGGCCCCAAGCCACCGCCCCCGCCCAAGGGTTACCGCGGACATGCGATCACTCCGCCTTGGTGGGAGCAGTCCGATATCGATCAGTTCGCGCTCGTGCTCACCGGACGCGCGGAACCGATCGGCACGCCGGGCCCGGATTTCAACGAGTTCGCGATCTACAACGACATGGTGTACACACGCGCACAAATGATGTACAGCGCGCTGCGCGCGACGCTGGGCGACAGCGTGTTCCGTCTATTCCTGAAGGACTACTACGCCACGTGGAAGCTGAAGCACGTCGATGAGTTCGCGATGCGCGCGAGCGCCGAGCGCGCGTCGGGGAGAAAGCTCGACTGGTTCTTCAAGCAATGGGTGCACGAGACGGGACTCGTGGACTATTCGCTGAGCGGTGTGCACGCCGACCCGTTGAGCGGCGCCGTTGCGAAGCGCGGATCGTACGAGGCGCTCATGCGCTTTCCCGACTCGGCTGTGAGCGGGCGTGCGCGGCTGCAACTGGACCCGGACCATCTCACCACCGACTGGAATTCGCGCAACGACAACGAACCTGATCCCACCAAGTTCGTCTTCGGATGGCCGTTCCTCGATCAGTGGGACCGCTATCGCAACATCGCGGCGATCAGTCCGCAGGCGTGGTACACTGGGCCCGGCGGGCTCACCGTGGGCGCGCGCGTGCGATCGAACTACCAGAAGCAGGTGGACCAGTGGGATCTTGGGCTCGTGATGGCCGTGCGGGGTCCGGATCTCTCCGCCGCAACGCAGGTGCAGGGCTGGGCAGCGGTCGACAACCCGATCTTCCCGTGGGCCGACCAACCGTCCATGGGACTCCGCACCGGACTCTGGATGGTGGATGGCACGTTCCGATTCACGCTCAGGCAGAAGTGGGATGAGAGCCCGTTCCGATTCGCGAACGGGCAGCAGGACACGCTCACGTTCGCGTTCAACATCACGTCGCCGTACGCGCGCGCGTGGCAGGACACGCTGCGGTGGAGCAATGCGACGGTGGCCGACGTGAGCGCCGAATGGAAATGGCGCTCGCGAAGGCCGTCGCTCTGGTTCGCGCGCGGATTCATGGACGGCGGCATCGCGTTCGCGCGCGCCGGCACGCCGGGCGCAGGCGCGTTCGGCCGAGTGGAGGTCGAGGCCGGCAATACGTTCAAGCTCGACTCGAGCGGACGGCTCGCGCTCATGCTTCGTGCGTTCGGCGGTCTCTCGAATGCGACGCCGCCGGAGCGCTCGATCGGATTGTCGTCGCTCGATCCGACGGCGACGTTCGACAACAACTACCTGCGCGGCCAGGACGCGATCCTCGTGCT
Source organism: uncultured Gemmatimonadaceae bacterium (assembly GCA_963716745.1). Taxonomy (GTDB): domain Bacteria; phylum Gemmatimonadota; class Gemmatimonadetes; order Gemmatimonadales; family Gemmatimonadaceae; genus DATKOH01. Next base: position 1,410,185 of record OY970320.1, on the reverse strand, counting down.
GCCCGATGTCCCGTACGTTCCGCTCGGTGGCGCGGGAATGCGCGGTTACTCACTGTACAATTTCATGCAGAACGTCGCGTCGCTGAACACGCAGATCGCGTACGAGTTCACCCGCGCGAAGCCAAGGTCGCTCATTCCGGGATTCCAGGGCGCGCTCTTCGGGGACATCGCCTACGGCACGCCGCTCGGCTCGACCCCCGGCTATGCGCTGCACTATGTTGATGCGGGTGCGAGCGTGATCCTGCGCGGCGCGTTGTACGATCGCAGCTATGTGGTTCGCATCGACGTGCCCGTGCTCATGGATCGCCCGGAGCTCGCGCCGGGCCGCGAGGCGAGCAGCGAGCAAGTGAAATTCCGCTGGACATTCACCGTGGGAGATCTCTGGTGACCGGACCCGCCAATGTGAAACGCGTCCCCAAGCCGTGGGGCTACGAGATCATCTGGGCGCACACCGAGCGTTACGTGGGCAAGATCCTGCACATCAACGCCGGCCACGCGCTCTCGGTGCAATATCATGAACGCAAGGACGAGACCGTGTACCTGCTGCGCGGCGAGCTGAGCTACCGCGTGAAGATCGGTGAGGAGATGACCGACGTGCGCCTGAAGGAGGGCGACGCGTACCGCATCACGCCGAACACGATCCATTACATGGAAGCGATCACCGACTGCGATGTGCTCGAAGCGAGCACGCCGGAGCTGGATGACGTCGTGCGTCTCACCGACCGCTACGGGCGGCAGGGGACGAGCGCGCCGTGAAGGTGATCATCCCGCTGGCGGGCAAAGGCACGAGGCTCCGCCCGCATACGCACACGACGCCCAAGCCGATGCTCCGCGTCGCCGGGAAACCGGTGATGGAATACATCCTGGACGATCTCCAGAAACTCGGCGGCGTCGAACAGGTGGTGTACATCACGGGGCACCTGAAGGAGGCCGTCGAGATCTACGTGCGCGAGGGCGCGCGCTTCCCCAGCGAATTCGTGGAGCAGGTGGTGCAGAACGGCACCGCGAGCGCCGTGGAGCTGGCTCGGAAGTTCGTCGATCAGCCGGTGCTCATCATCTTCGTGGATACGATCTTCGACGCCGACCTGTCGATCATCGATCGCACCGACGCCGACGGGATCATCTGGACGAAGGAAGTGGAGGACTATCAGCGCTTCGGCGTGGTAGTGACCGACGCCACGGGCAACATGACGCAGATCATCGAGAAGCCATCGACGCCCATCTCCAAGCGCGCGAACATCGGGCTGTACTACATCCGCAATTGGAAGCTGCTGTACGAGGGGATCACCGAGATCATGAAGCGCCCGCCGAACAAGGGCGAGTTCTATCTCACCGACGCGTTCCAGTACATGATCGACCACGGTGCGAAGCTCAGAGTGGTCGACGTGGACGGATGGTACGACGCCGGCAAACTCGAGACCATCCTCGACACGAACCGCGTGATGCTGGAGAAGGGCCGCTCGCGCCGTCCCGCACAGATACCGGCGGGCTCGAAGATCATCGACCCTGTCTATCTCGAGGATGGCGTGGTGCTCCGCAACGCGGTGGTCGGGCCCAACGTATCGGTGAGTGCCGGCAGCGTGATCGAGAAGAGCAGCGTGCGCGATTCGATCGTGGGTGCGCGCGCGATGCTGAAGGATTGCGCGGTCCACGATTCGATGGTGGGCGACGGTGCGGTGCTCGTTAATGTTCGCGGCGCCGTGAGCATTGGCGACAACGGCGAGGTCCACGGGGAGTAGCGGTCGCTCCGAACCACCATACATTCCCACCCAATGCAGGAACGCGATCTCATCCACGACTGGAATGCCGCGCCCGGTGCATTCGATTGGAGCGCCTGCGGCGTCGAGCTGAACGACGAGACACTGCGCGATGGCCTGCAGTGCCCGTCGGTCACGGATCCCGACATCGAGAGCAAGAAGCAGCTCCTCCACCTCATGGTCGCGCTCGGCATCGCCAGCGCGGACATCGGGCTGCCCGGCGCGGGTCCGCGCGCGGTGGCCGACACACTTGCCCTCGCGCGCGAGATCGTGGCCGCCAAGCTCCCGCTCAGCCCCAACTGCGCCGCGCGCACCACGCGCTCCGACGTCGAGCCGGTCGTGCGGATTTCGCAGACGGCCGGCATCCCCATCGAGTGCGCGACCTTCATCGGCTCGTCGCCCATTCGCCAATACGCGGAAGACTGGACGCTCGATGACCTCCTGCGCGCGAGCGAGACCGCGGTCACGTTCGCCGTGAACGAAGGGCTCCCGGTGATGTTCGTCACCGAGGACACGACGCGCGCGGCGCCCGATACGCTCAAGGCGCTCTACGGCAACGCGATCCGCTGGGGCGCGCGACGCCTCTGCCTTGCAGACACAGTGGGCCACGCTACGCCCGACGGCGTGCGCGCGCTCGTGCGCTTCGTGAAGAACGAGATCATCGCGCCGAGTGGCGAGCAGGTGAAACTCGACTGGCACGGCCATCGCGACCGCGGATTCGGGCTCGCCAATTGTTTCGCCGCGATCGAGGCTGGAGCCGACCGCGTGCACGGCACGGCGCTCGGAGTCGGCGAACGTGTCGGGAACGCGGAGATGGACCTGCTGCTCATCAATCTCAATCTGCTCGGCGCGCACAAACACGACCTGAGCCGGCTGCCGGAGTACGCGCACCTCGCGTCGCGCGCCCTGGGGCTCGCTATCCCACCCGGCTATCCGGTGCTCGGCGAGGACGCGTTCCGCACCGGCACCGGCGTGCACGCGGCGGCGATCATCAAGGCGCGCAAGAAGGGACATGCGTGGCTCGCGGACCGCATCTACTCGGGCGTGCCGGCCGGAGATTTCGGATTGTCGCAAAAGATCGAGGTCTCGCACGTATCGGGACTCTCGAACGTGAAGTGGTGGCTCGAGCAGCACGGTCACGATGCGACGAACGCGGCGCTCTGCCAGCGTCTGCTCGACGCGGCGAAATCCACGCACCGCACCCTGCGCGACGATGAACTGGAGGCGCTGGTGGCCGCGCACGCGCGCGAGCCGGCGGCGACATGAGCGCCGCACTCGACCAGGTGCTGAACGGGTACCTCGATCTTCGCTGGGCGATGAATCCGGTGGAAGCGACGTACCACGGCCGCCGCGAACGCGATGGTGAATACGCGCAGTGGGACACCGCGTCCGTGCTGCAGCACATCGCGGCGCTCAAGGCGTACGAACATGCATTGGAGGAGCTCGAGCCGTCGTGTCTCGAGGATGAGATCGACCGCACCGCGTCGCTCCAGGCAGTGCGGCATGAGATCCTCGTGCTGGATCTCGAGCGCCCCTTCGAGCGGAATCCCGGCTACCACCTCTCACATGCGCTGAACGGGCTGTATCTGCTGCTCGCGCGCTCAACCGCCGATCCTTCGCAGCGCGGGCGCGCGCTCGTCGCGCGTCTCGAGGCGCTGCCCGCGTTCCTCGAGCGCGCCGCAAGAACGGTGACGCGCCCCGACGTGAGTTTCGTCGAGATGGCGCGCGCGATGCTGCCCGGCGGCGCGGTGCTCGTGCGCCAGGCGACGGAGGCGGCCGCGCTCGCCGTGGCGTTCGATGCCGAAGTGGTAAGGCAGACGGCCCTCGAAGCGCTCGCCGCGTTCGGCGAGGCGATGGCCGCGATGCAGGCGACCGCCGGATCCACCTACGCGATCGGCCGCGAACTCTTCGATCGCAAGCTGCAGACGTGGCATCTCCTCAAGGAGAACGCCGATCAGCTCTACCGCTTCGGCGAACGGCTGCGCGGCGAGGCGATCGCAGAATTGGAGCGTCGCGCGCAGGAATTGCGGCCCGGCACGAGATGGCGCGACTTGGTGATCGAGCTGCGCAAGGACCGGCCGTCGCGTGAGCAGGCGCTCGCCGAATATGCCGCCGCAATGAAGAGCGCGCGCGAGTTCGCAGCCAAGCGCTCGCTCTTGAAGGTGCCCGTCTCGGAGCTGGCCGTGATCGAAACACCGGAATTCCTTCGCGCGCTCGTGCCGTATGCGGCGTACCAAGGGCCGGGCGCGTTCGACAACGATCAGCGCGGGCTGTTCTTCGTGACGCTGCCGCCCAAGGGCGAGCAGTGGCGCTCGGACTGCCGCGCCGAGCTGCCGAACACGGCGGTGCACGAAGGTTATCCCGGGCACCATCTGCAGATCGTGACGGGCAATTCGCTTCCGCGGAACGTTCGGCGCATCCTGTCCACGCCGGCCACGCGCGAAGGCTGGGCGCTCTACTGTGAATCGCTGATGGCCGACGAGGGATTCCTCGAGCCGCCGCAGCGTTTCTTCCAGGCGCATCATCTGCTCTGGCGCGCGCTGCGCATCATCATCGACGTGTCGCTGCACACGCGAGGCATGACGTGGCAGGAAGCGTCCAAAATGCTCCAGGACGAACTCGGCTTCGATGCGCGGCTGGCCGACGCGGAGGCGCGCCGCTACTGCGCGTACCCCACATATCAACTCTGCTACGCGGTGGGACGGCGCGAGATCCTGCAGCTGCGCGACGACGCGCGCAGATCGCGCGGGACGAAGTTCTCGCTGAGCGCGTTCCACGATGAACTGCTGACGTACGGTTCGTATCCCACGGCGCTCGCGCGCTGGGGGATGGGACTCTCGGATCCATGAGGCGCGCCGCCGCCATCGCGATCGCCGCCGCATGCTTCGCGGCTTGCTCTCCGTCCGGGGAGAAAGGCGACGACAGCACAGCGGTTCGCACGCCGCATGTCGCCAAGTCTCTCCTCGGCGGCGGGCCGTACCTGTACGTGAGCGACGAGGATGGGAACTCCGTGGCGGTTATCGACGTGCGCGCGGAGTCCGTGGTCGCCTCCATGGCACCGGGCCGCCGGCCGCGCGGCGTGCGCGTCAGTCCCGACGGAAGCACGCTGATCGTCGCGGTGAGCGGTTCGCCCAAGGGCGGACCCGGCGTGGACGAGAGCAAGCTGCCGCCGGCGGACCATCGCCGCGACGGCATCGCGCTCATGGACCTCACGAGGCGCGTGTTGCGCAAGACGCTCGCGGGCGGCATCGATCCGGAGAATTTCGACGTCAGTCTCGACGGCAAGACCATCTACGTCGCGAACGAGGACGCGGCCACGGTCACCGTGCTCGACGTGATCAGCGGCAAGCCGGTGGCGACGATCCCGGTGGGACGCGAGCCCGAAGGCGTGCGGATCAGTCCGGACAGCGATGAGGTGTACGTCACGAACGAGGTGGACGGCACGATCAGCGTGATCGCGACCGATTCGCGTGTCGTGATCGCGACGATCGGGGTCGGGAAGCGGCCGCGCTCGGTGACCTTCTCGCTCGATGGCTCCAAAGCGTATGTCGCGAACGAGGAAGGGAGCAGCGTGAGCGTGATCGACACCGACAATCGCCGCGTGAAGCGCACGATCACGCTCACGGGTCCGAACGTGCGTCCCATGGGCACCGCGCTCTCGCCCGACGGCACGCGCCTCTACGTCACCACCGGCCGCGGCGGCACGCTCGTTGCCATCGATACGAAGGGCGACAGCGCCGTGGGATCGGTCGCGGTGGGCAAGCGGCCGTGGGGCGTGTGCGTCTCGGCGGATGGCGCACGCATCTACACGGCCAACGGGCCGTCGAACGACGTGTCGGTGATCGACGCGAACACGCTCACGGTCGTGCGCCGCATTCCCGCCGGGAGCATGCCGTGGGGCGTCGCCCTGTCGCAGTAGAGGCCAAGCCCGCGAAGCTCGGGCGCAACATCCTCGCCATCTCGGCGGTGAGTTTCCTCACCGACATCTCGGGCGAGATGATCTATCCGTTGGTGCCGCTCTTCCTTACCACGGTGCTCGGCGCGAGCGCGGGCGCCGTGGGCGTGATCGAAGGGCTGGCCGAATCCACGGCGGCGCTGCTCAAGCTCGCGAGCGGATGGATCTCGGATCACTTCGCGAAACGAAAGCCGCTGGTGGTGTTCGGATACGCACTCGCGGGATTCGTCCGGCCGCTCATCGGATTAGCCCAGAGCGTAACGCAGGTGGCGGCGATCCGCATCACCGACCGCGTGGGGAAGGGGATCCGAACTTCGCCGCGCGATGCGCTCATCGCGGACTCCGCCGACCCGTCCATCCGCGGCCGCGCGTTCGGATTCCATAGCGCGAGCGACAACGCGGGCGCGGTGCTCGGCCCGCTCATCGGTTTCGCCGCGCTCACGTGGATGCATGTGCCGCTGCGCACCGTGTTCCTTCTCTCCGCGATCCCCGCGCTGCTCGCGCTCATCGTGGCGGTGGCCGGCGTGCGCGATGTGCCGCGCGCCGTCGCCGCGCCAACGTCGCGCGAGAAGGGGCAGGGCGCACTCGGCGCGCGCTTCTGGGCGTATCTCGTGGTGGTGCTGCTCTTCACGCTGGGGAATTCGACCGACGCGTTCTTGTTATTGCGCGCGGCGCAGCTAGGCGTGCCAGTGGCGCTCGCGCCACTCCTTTGGGCGATGCTGAATCTCGTGAAGACCGCATCCGGCGTACCAGGCGGCGCGCTCTCGGATCGCATCGGACGCAAGCCGCTCATCGTCGCGGGATGGGCCGTGTACGCCACGGTGTACCTGCTCTTCGGCCGCGCGACGAGTGCCTGGCAGGCGTGGGCGCTGTTCGCGCTATACGGGATCTACTTCGGGCTCACCGAGGGCGTGGAGAAAGCGCTGGTGGCGGATCTCGTGCCCGCGTCGCGCCGCGGCGCAGCGTTCGGGTGGTACAATCTTGCCCTAGGGCTCGGCGCGCTGCCGGCGTCGATCATCTTCGGCGCGATCTGGGATCGCGCGGGTGCGCCGGCGGCCTTCGCGTTCGGCGCCGCAATGGCGGGCGCCGCGACCGCCGCCATCATCTTCGTCGCGCCGTCGCCTCAGCAGCAGCGTCCGCCCACGGACTCATAGCGCGCGCGCTGCCGCTCGAGCGAGAATTGTTCTCGTGAGAGCATCGGTTCTCCTGGATGTCTGGCGAGTCGGTGCTCCACGTACGTCTCATAATCCGGCACCCCGATCACGCGCCGGATCACCCGGCTGACGCGACGAAGTCCGTCGCGCCAGCCGAGCGAGGCGTGTGTAGCGTGTGGGTCGAGGCCAGCTGGCGTCACTTCCCTACCGCGATCGTCCGGTCGAACAGCTCGAGGATCCGGCGATACTCATCCATCCACGACGTGGGCCGAACGAAGCCGTGATCCTCGTTCGGATACGGCTGCCACTCCCAGCCCGTCTTCTGCTCTTCGATGAGCTTCTGCACCATCTCGACATCGTCCTGGAAGTGCACGTTGGTGTCGATCATGCCGTGCATGAGGAGCAGCGGACGCTCGAGGCCCTGCGTGAAGAAGATCGGCGAGGAGATGCGATAAGCCACCGTGTCGACATCCGGCTGGCCGAGGATGCGCGACGTGTACCAGTGGTTGTAGTTGTTCCAGTTCGTGACCGAGCGCAGCGCGGCGCCGGCGCCGAAATGCTTGGGCTCGGTGAAGAGCGCCATGAGCGTCATGAAGCCGCCGTAGCTGCCGCCGTACATGCCCACGCGTTCCGGCGGAATGCTGAAGTTCGCCTGCAGATACTTGGACGCGTCCACTTCATCCTGCAGATCGCGTCCGCCCATGTGATGCCAGATCGCCACGCGCCAATCGCGGCCGTAACCGGCGGAGGCGCGATAGTCGACGTCGAGCACCACGTAGCCTTTGCTCGCCAGCAGCTGATTGAACATGTACTCGCGGAAATAGCTCGACCACCAATTGTGCACGTTGTGCAGATAGCCGGCGCCGTGCACGAACAGCACCGCGGCGCCGTTCGGCTTCGCGCCCATGTCCGCCGGACGGTAGATGCGGGCCGGCACTTTCACGCCGTCGCTCGCCGGGATCCACACGATCTCGGGCTTGAGCCACTTGTGCGAAAGCCACTGCGCGGTGGGGCTCGTCGTGAGTTGCGATTCCGCTGCGCCGGCGGCGAACTTCATGACGAACAACTCGGGCGGCCGGTTCGCGCTCGAGAACACGTCCGCGATCATCTTGCCGTCGGGCGACACTTCGGCGCTGTGCTCGCCCACCATGCTCGTGATCATCTCGCGCGCGCCGCCCGCGCCGCCGTTCACCGGCATGCGGTAGAACTGGTGCTCGAACAGCGACTTCTCGCTCGTGGTGAGATAGAACCACTGGCGATCGTCGGACATGTCGATGTTCAACACTTCCCACTTGCCGCTCGTGAGCTGCTTCCGGTTGCCGCCGTCGGGCGAGATGGTGTAGAGGTGCGCCCACCCGTCGGCCTCGGAGGCGTACCAGATCGCCTTGCCGCCGTCGATCCATCCAGCGTCGCCGAACGACGGTCCGTCCACCCACGTGGTGTCCTTCAGCACATCCACCGCCTTCAGCGCGCCGGAATCGGCGGTCATCGTGTAGAGGATCCGCTGGTGCCAGTCGAAAGGCACCGCCACGATCAGCGCCAGCGTCCCGGCATTGTTCCAGCCGATCATCTGCGTGACGGCCGGCATGTGCACCGTGTCGGCAGGCGTCACCTTGAGCCACTTCGCCTCGCCCGACGGCAGCGACACGAGCGCGATGCGCCCGCCCGCCTGCACGTCGCCCACCTTCTCGCGGCCGCGGATGTCCTCGGTGTAGCCCGACTTCGTGGTGTACTGCGGAACGATCGTCGTCTTCTCCTTGTCGCCCGCCGGAATGGTGGTGATCACCACCGCCGACTTGCCGCTTGGGCTGACATTGATCGACGCCACTCGCTCATCCTTGCCGAGCCAGATCGTCTTGGGCCACCACGATTCGCGGAGCTTCTTCTCGATCTTCGCGAGGGAGTCCTGCAGGATCTTGTCCCGCACCACCTGCAGCAGGTATTTCTGCTGCGCCTCGAGCGCCGCGCGCTGTCCCTTGGGCGCATCGGGCTCCTTTGGTTCCGGGCCGCTGCGGATGTCGGTGAGCTGGCGCTCGGTGCCGTCCACGAGATCCACCGAGTACGCGTTGCCGTCGCGCGTGAAGCTCACGGTCTGCGAGGTGGCGTAGAAATGCGGATCGCTCTCGCGCGCGAGCGTCTGCGTGAGCCGGCGCACTCGGAAGGACTTCTGATCCACCAGGAAGATGTCGCCGTTCGATTCCACGACGCGCCACTGCTTGTTCGGCGACAATTCGCCGCGCGAGAGCGATGGCCCCACCGAATCCATGTGCGCGAGGCTCATCTTCTCGGGCTTGGCGCCCGCCTCGGGCCTGATGCGATATGGGTGGTTCGGCTCACGCCAATCCGTTCCCGGCGCTACCCACGAGAAGTAGATCCATTTGCCGTCCGCGGTCCATCGGACGCGCGCAGGGGGCCGGCCGACCACCTCTTCGCCGCGCATGATGCTCGGCACGGTGAGTGGGAAGGAGTCGGCACTCTGCTGCGCGGCGAGGGAGCCGGCGGCGACGAGCGCGAAGATGGGAGCGGCGAGGCTGAGCTTCATGGCGGGCTTCATGGGGTTGAGGGACGCTTCGACGGTCGTGCTAGTACGCTCATTCCTTCATGAACGCTGTGCGCGGTTGGAACGGTATCTCGGTGGATACGATCGGCCGGTTTCCCGCGAACGCGCGATACCAGTCGCGAACGGAATAACAGAGGATGAGCACGAACGACGCCATGAAGAACGCGGCGACGGCCGTGTCCAAGTAGTCGTTGAAGATGAGGCGCGCGGTGCTCGCCGTGTGCGCCGCGGCCGCCGTTTGCGCGGCGTGGGCAAGGAATCCCAGGTGCGGATCCGCCGAGAAGATCTTCTCGGTACCCGCGGTGAGCGTGACCGTAGCGAGCCACACGAGCGGCAGTCCGGTCACCCACGCGTACTTCCCCTTGCCGCGATTGATGATCACGGTGGTGCCCACGCAGAGCGCGACCCCGGCGAGCAGCTGGTTCGAGATGCCGAAGAGCGGCCAGAGCGAATTGATCCCGCCCAGCGGATCGAGCACGCCCTGGTACAGGAAATGTCCCCACATTGCCACGAAGATCGCGCTCGAGAGCAGCACCGCCGGATACCATGACACGCGGCCGAACGGCTCCCACGCGTGACGTCCGAGATCCTGCAGCATGAACCGTCCGACGCGCGTTCCGGCGTCGATCGTGGTGAGGATGAACAGCGCTTCGAACATGATCGCGAAGTGGTACCAGAGAGCCATCGTGCCGGCGCCGCCGAGCGCGGTCGCGAAGAGCGCGGCCATTCCCACGGCGAGACTCGGCGCGCCGCCGGTGCGCGAGAGCAGCGACACTTCCTGCACCTGCGCGGTGAGCGCGCGGAATTGTTCGGGGTCGAAGGTGAATCCCCACGTCGCGATCGCGTGCGCCGCGCTGTCGGCGGTGGTGCCGAGCAGCGCGGCAGGCGCGTTGATCGCGAAATAGGTGCCGGGTGTGAGCGAGCATGCGGCGATGAGCGCCATCACGGCCACCATCGACTCCATGAGCATGCCGCCATAGCCGACGAAGCGCGCGTCCGTCTCGCGGTCGATCATTTTGGGCGTCGTGCCACTCGCGATGAGCGCGTGCCATCCGGAGATCGCGCCGCACGCGATCGTGATGAACGCGAAGGGGAATAGTTTTCCGGCGAAGATCGGGCCGGTGCCATCGATGAATCGCGTGAGCGCCGGCATCTGCAGCGGCGGCAGTGCCACCAGGATGCCCGCGGCGAGCCCCAGCACCACGCCGATCTTCACGAACGCCGAGAGGTAGTCGCGCGGCGCGAGCAGCAGCCACACCGGCAACACGCTCGCGGCGAACCCGTACGCCATGACGAGCAGCGCGATGGCCGTGCCGCTCAGGGTGAACATGGGCGCGAGGTCCGGCCGCTCGGCTACCCAGCGTCCCGCGAAAAGTGCGGCGGCGAGCAGCGCGATGCCGATCGCCGTGGCTTCGAGCACGCGCCCCGGCCGTACCCATCGCAGGTAGACGCCCATGAGCATCGCGATCGGAATCGTGAGCCCGATCGTCACGAGCCCCCACGGACTCTGCTTGAGGGCGTTCACCACGACGAGCGCCAGGACGGACATGAGCACGATCATGATGCCGAGTAGCGCGACGAGCGCGGTGAACCCGGGTACGGCGCCCAGTTCATCCTTCACCATCTGTCCGAGCGATCGCGCATCGCGCCGCATGCTGGCGCACAGGATCACGAAGTCCTGCACCGCGCCGCCGAGCGCGACGCCCACGATGATCCAGAGCGCGCCTGGGAGGAAGCCGAACTGCGCGGCGAGCGTCGGGCCGACCAGTGGGCCGGGCCCGGCGATCGCGGCGAAGTGATGGCCGAACACGATCCACTTGTTCGTGGGCACGAAGTCGCGCCCGTCCTCGAGGCGCACGGCGGGTGTCGCGCGCGCCGCGTCCAGCGCGAACACTTTCGCGGCGATGAACTTGGAGTAGAAGCGATACGCCACGGCGTACGTGCACACGGCGGCGGTGACGAGCCAAGCGGCGTTCACGGGCTCATCGTGCGCGAGCGCGATCCAGGCGAATGCGACGGCGCCGAGCGCGGCAACAACGATCCAAACGAGCACTCCCGCGAGACGGCGCATGGGGCGAAGATGCCGGCGCGTCACGGCGGTGACAAGTACGCGCTCCGACTAGTCTCTCCTATGTCGCGCCGCTAGCTTTCTTCCAACCTCCCAGGACGGGATCGTGAACACTTCGACGCCATCGCTCATCGCACTCTCGGCGCTCGCGCTCCTCGCGGGCAGCGCACAGGCGCAGAAAATGAGTTCGCAGGATTCCGCGGCCGCGATCGCCGCCGGCGAGCACGCGCCGCTCGCACCGATGGCGGGACGGAAGCTCGTCGTGGTGCCCACGGCGTATCTGCTCGAGGCCGATCCGATGGGCTGGGCGATCCAGATCCCGGACGAGAAGCAGTATCTCGCCGACTTCGACGCGGAGCTCTCGTTCGCGCTCGCCGATCGCGGACTCAAGAACGTCTGGGTGATGTACGACAAGCTGCCCAAGGAATACAAGCGGAATCCCGATTACATGGCGGATCCCGTATCATCTCTCCGCCGATTTCCTGCGCTACCCCGGCCCCAAGAAGGCCATCCCGTACATGCCCGATCCGCTCGCATCGCAGCTCCGCTCGATCATGGCGGTGAACGACCGGTCGGAATTCATCCTTTTTCCGATCGAGATCCGCTTCATCGCGTCCGAGCACGGCAAAGGCGGGCGCGCAGCGCTCCGCGCGGCGATCATCGATCCGCGCCGTCTCACCACGCTCTGGATGGCCGACGTCTACAGCGACGACGAAGAGAAATTCACTCCCGCGCTGCTGACCAGCCTCGCCGAGCATCTCGCGAACCTCTTCGCGAAGCCCTGAGCATTCCCCACAAGAGCATGCCCAAGAAGACTCCCGTCACACTGATCCCCGGCGACGGGATCGGCCCTGAGATCACCGAAGCGACACTGCGCGTGCTCGACGCCGCAGGCGCCTCGCTCGAGTGGGACCGCCAGCTCGCGGGCGTCGCCGCGGTGAGCGCCGTGGGCACGCCGATCCCGGACGCGACGCTCGCCTCGATCGAGCGCACGCGCCTCGCGCTCAAGGGGCCGCTCGAGACGCCCGTGGGCAAGGGCTTCCGCAGCGTGAACGTCGCGATCCGCCGGCAGTTCGATCTCTACGCGAACGTGCGCCCGGCGCACACGATCGTGCCCGGGCCGCTACGACGGGATCGACATCGTGCTCGTGCGCGAGAACACCGAGGGACTGTACAGCGGCGTCGAACATTTCGTGCGCGTGGGCGACGACGAGCAGGCGGTCGCCGAGTCCGTCGCGATCATCACGCGGCTCGCGTCGGAGCGCGTGGTGCGCTACGCGTTCGAGTACGCGGTGCGCCACGGCCGCAAGAATGTCACGCTCGTGCACAAGGCGAACATCCTCAAGCTCTCCCAAGGCTTGTTCCTCGACAGCGGGCGGAAAGTCGCGAAGGAATTCGAGGGCCGCGTGACCTGCGACGAGCGCATCATCGACGCCGCGGCGATGCACCTCGTGCTGCATCCCGAGAAATTCGATGTGATCGTGACCACGAACCTCTTCGGCGACATCCTCTCCGATCTCATATCGGGCCTCGTCGGCGGACTGGGACTCTCACCCGGCGCGAACATCGGCGAGAACGCCGCGGTGTTCGAGGCGGTGCACGGCACGGCGCCCGACATCGCGGGCAAGAACGCCGCGAACCCCGGCGCGCTGCTCATGGCGGCGTGTCTCTTGCTCGAGCACATTGGCGATGGCGAGCGCGGCAAACGCATCGAGAGAGCGTTCGAGGCGGTCATTCGCGAGAAGAAGTCCGTCACGCGCGACCTGGGCGGCACGGCGACCACCGCGCAGTTCGCGGACGCCATCATCGCGCGCCTCGGGTGATCTCCGTCCTGCACGTCTCGGACCTGCACTTCGGGCGGCCGAGCGTTCCCGAGCAGGTCGAGGCGGTGGAGCAGATGATCCGCGCGGAGCGGTTCGATGTGGTGGCGGTGAGCGGCGACATCAGCCAGCGCGCGCGGCCTCGCGAATTCCGGCGCGGCCGACAGTTCCTCGACGACGCGGCGCGCATCTCGAAGACCATCGTGGTGCCCGGCAATCATGACGTGAAGTGGTGGCGCGACCCGCTCGGGCTCGGCTCGAACCCGGCAGCGTTCGCGAACTACCGCGAGTTCATCGCGGAGGACCTGGAACCGGTGCTGCAGGTGCCCGGCGCGACGTTCGTGGGTTTGAACACGGCACACGGCGTGCAGCCGCATACGCTCACGTGGAATCCGCGTGATATCGGAGTGGTAGGTGAGCTGCGGCAGGCGCAGGTCGATCGCGCGCGCGCGACATTCGACGCCGCGCCGCGCCCGAACGCGCGCGTCGTGGTGATGCACCACAATCTCGTGCGAGGCGATCTCTCGAACCGGCACGGCCTCGCGCACCCGGCGCGCTCGGCGTCTGGCCTCGCGGCGCTCGGGATCGATCTCATCCTCTGCGGCCACGACCACCAGGAGGCCGTGCACGTGGTGCCGAACGGCGCCCGCGGCACCGTGGTCTCCACCGCCGGCACCATCTCGAGCCGCTCCCGCGGCCACCGCCCGAGCAGCGTGAACGTGATCACCATCGCACCGAATCGAGATCATAGGTGGATGTGCGCATGTGGAATCGCTTCGCGCGCGCATTTGCTCCCGGCGCCGGCGAAGCGGTTTCCCAGATAGCTCCGCGCGGTGTCGCGTCCATCGCGGCTCGAGTGGCATCAAGGTCGAAGTTTCGACCGGATCAACCGGATGATGCGGATTCCGTCGGATACCTTGCACGCGCATGGATACCGTCGCGCAGGAGCTCAGGGTGCAGCATTTGTTGTTAACAACAAAGCTGCACCCGGCTTTCGCCGAGAGCTCAATGCGCGGCGAGGTATCCGTCAAATCCGGATCATCCGGTTGATCCGGTCGAAACTTGGACCTGGATGCCGGCCAAGCCACGATGCACGTCGACGCCGCGCGGAACGTCAGAGTACCCAACCCTCCCCGCGCGCGGTAACTTTCATTCATGCAAGATCTCTTCAACATCGATGGCGCTCTCCATGAGGATGAGCGCGCGGTGCGCGATTCGGTGCGCGCGTTCGTCAACGAGAAAGTCCTCCCGATCATCGGCAAGTGCTACGTGGAGGGCCGATTCCCCAAGGAATTGATCCCCGAGATGGCCGAACTCGGCGTGCTCGGCGCGAATCTCCCCGAGGAGTACGGCTGCGCGGGACTCAATAACGTCTCGTACGGTCTCATCATGCAGGAGCTCGAGCGCGGCGACTCCGGCATCCGCAGCTTCGCGAGCGTGCAGGGCGCGCTCGTCATGTATCCGATCTACGCCTTCGGCAGCGACGCGCAGAAGAAGAAATGGCTGCCGCAGATGGCGAGCGGAAAGGTCATCGGCTGCTTCGGCCTCACCGAGCCCGACTACGGCTCGAATCCGAGCGGCATGATCACTATGGCCAAGGAGCAGGGAGACGGCTCCTGGATCCTGAACGGCGCGAAGATGTGGATCACGAACGGCAGCCAGGCGAATGTCGCGGTGGTGTGGGCCAAGACCAACGGCGACAAGGACCAGCAATCCATTCGCGGCTTTATCGTGCCCACCGACACGAAAGGATTCTCCGCCAAGGACCAGAAGGGAAAACTCTCCCTGCGCGCGAGCGACACGAGCGAGCTCGTGTTGCAGGATGTGCATCTGCCCGCCGACGCCATCCTCCCCAAGAGCGGCGGACTCAAGAGTCCGCTCATGTGCCTCACGCAGGCGCGCTACGGCATCAGCTGGGGCGTCCTCGGCGCCGCGATGGCCTGCTTCGAGGAGGCCGCGAGCTACTCGAAGACGCGCGTGATGTTCGGCAAGCCGATCGGCGGATTCCAGATACAGCAGGTGCGCCTCGCCGACATGCTCACCGAACTCACGAAGGGACAGCTCGTGTCGCTGCACCTGGGCCGCATGAAGGACGCCGGCACCATGACGCCGCAGCAGGTGTCGCTCGCGAAGCGCAACAACGTGTCGATGGCCACCGACATCGCGCGCGAAGCGCGGCGGCTGCTTGGCGCGAACGGCATCCTCGCCGAATACGCGAGCATGAGACACATGGCGAATCTCGAATCGGTGTACACCTACGAGGGGACGCATGACGTTCACTCGCTCGTGCTGGGACAGGCGATCACGGGACTGAGCGCGTTCGAGTGAAAATGAACTGCCGGGAACCGATTACCGGGAACCGGTATGGCATGACAACGCATGATATCAACCGCCATTCGTTTTCATGCCCCACCGGTTCCCGGAAACCGGTTCCCGGCTTTTTTGGAGTTCAGTAGATGAAGATCGCCGTCTTGATCAAGCGCGTCCCCGACATGGAATCGAAGTTCCGCGTGGGCTCCGATGGCGTTTCCGTCGATACCACCGGACTGAAATACGATTTCTCCGATTTCGACGGCTACGCCGTCGAGGCCGCGCTGCAGCTCAACGAGAAGCAGGGTCCCGGTGAGACCGTCGTGATCTCGCTCGGGCCGGATGCCGTGCAGGAGACGCTGCGCAAGGCGATGAGCATGGGCGCCGAGCGCGCGGTGCAACTCAAGGCCGACGCCGTGCCGGCTGATGGATTCGCGATTGCGACGGCGCTCGCGGCCGAGCTCAAGGGCGGAGCGTACGATCTCATTCTCTTCGGGCGAATGGCGATGGACACGTCGGCCGGCACTGTCGGCGCGATGACCGCCGAGATGCTCGGCCTGCCGTGCGTGACGAGCGTGTCGAAGCTCGATATCGCGGCGGGGAAGGGCACCGCGCGGCGCGAACTGGAAGGCGCCGCGGAGATCGTCGAGTTCTCGCTGCCCGCCGTCGTCACGATCGACGAAGGCATCGCGCGGCCGCGTTACCCGGCGCTCAAGGGGATCATGGCGGCCAAGAAGAAGCCGCTCGAGGTCAAGCCGGCGCAGCTCGGGGCGGTGCATCTCACGGTCACGAAGATGGAGCTGCCACCCGAGCGCAAAGCCGGCCGCATCATCGGCGAAGGTCCCGCGGCGGTGCCGGAGTTGATCCGGCTGCTGCACGAAGAAGCGAAGGTACTGTAATGGCGAACGTCTTCGCATTCGCCGAACAGCGTGGCGGCGCGCTGCGTCGCGTGGCGCTCGAGACCGTGACCGCGGCGCGCACCCTCGCCGACGCGACGGGCGGCGGAGAAGTGCACGCGATGCTCGTCGGCGCCCCAGGCGTGCAGTCGCTCGCGGCCGAACTCGGGAAGTACGGCGCCGACGCGGTGATCGTCGTCGAGCACGCCGCGTTCGACCGGTACAACGCCGAGTCATACGCGGCGACCGCGGCGGCGCGCATCAAGAGTGGCGGCTATCGCGCCGCATTCTTCTCCGCGAGCGCGGAAGGGAAGGATCTCGCACCGCGCGTCGCGGCGAAGCTCGGCGTCTCGATGGCGAGCGGCGCGATCGCGGTCGCCGTCGATGGCGATGCGATCGTCGTGCGGCATCCGAGTTTCATTGGGAAGATCATCATCACGCTGCGGCTCATCGGCTCGCCGGCGATCGTCACGCTGAACCCGGGCGCGATCACCGCCGCGCCGAGCGCGAAGGCCGGAAAGGTCGAGCCGATGGCGCCCGCGCTCGATCCCGCGCAGGGCCGCGTGATCGTGAAGGAGATGGTGAAGGCGTCCACCGCCAAACTCGATCTCGGTGATGCTCCCGTTATCGTGAGCGGCGGCCGAGGGCTTCGCTCCGCCGAGAATTTCAAATTGGTGGAAGATCTCGCCGCCGCGTTCGGCAACGCCGCCGTTGGGGCGACGCGCGCCGTGACCGACGACGGCTGGCGTCCGCACACCGATCAAGTCGGCCAAACCGGCCGCCAGGTGAGTCCGCAGCTCTATGTGGCGCTCGGCATCTCCGGCGCGATCCAGCATCTCGCCGGCATGCGCACGAGCAAGACCATCGTCGCGATTAACAAGGACAAGGAAGCCCCGATCTTCGGCGTGGCCGACTATGGAATAGTCGGCGACGTGCTCGAGATCCTGCCGCCGCTCATTGACGCCGTGAAGAAGGCGAAGGCGAGCGCGTAGCGCTGTTAGCCGAAGCACGAAGCACGAATGCACGATGCACGCTTGTCGCGCCCGTAGCCTCCCCGTAGCTTCCCGCCCATGCGCGCTGAGAACATCGTCTTCACGCTCGTCGTCATCGCGGCAACGCTGTTCTTCGCGAGAAGCGCGCACCGGCTGATCTCCTACCTGCGCCTCGGCAAGTCCGACCCGCGCCTCGATCACCCGCTCGCACGGCTCAAGAACGTCCTCACGATCGCGATCTTCCAGAAGAAGATCTTCCGCGATCCCGTGGCCGGCCCCATGCACGCGCTCATTTTCTGGGGCTTCATCGTGCTCACGGTCGGCACCACGGAGCTGCTGATCCACGGGATGGTCCCGGCGTTCTCCTTCGGATTCCTCCCCGCGCCGCTCTACACCGCCTACTCGTTCTCGCAGGACCTGTTCGGCCTGCTCGTGATCGCCGCAGTGGCCTTCGCGCTCTATCGCCGCCTCGTGATCCACCCGAAGCGCCTGCAGGGCGACGGCACGCATCAAGGCGACGCGCTGCTCATCCTGAGCATGATCGGCGGCCTGATGGTCACGATGTTCCTCGCGAATGCCTTCGACATCGTGATCGACCCGAATTCCGTCGTCTCGCAGAAATTCGCGAGCCACGCGATCGCCGGATGGTTCGCGAGCACTTCACCGGAAACGGCGCACATCCTCCAGCGCACTTTCTGGTGGATGCACGCGCTGCTCGTGCTCGTGTTCCTCAATTACCTGCCGTACTCCAAGCACCTACACGTCATCACGTCGATCCCGAACGTCTTCTTCTCGAACGCGAACGGCCCCGAACCGAAGGGCGTGATCCGCTTCCTCGACCTCGAGGCCGAAGGCGCCGAGCAGTTCGGCGCCGCGGATGTGGACCAACTCACCTGGAAGGATCTCTTCGACGGCTACTCCTGCACCGAATGCGGACGCTGCACCTCGGTGTGCCCCGCGAATCTCACCGGGAAACTGCTCTCGCCGCGCAAGATCATCGTCGACACGCGCCAGCGCCTCATGGAGCTCGCCCCCGCGGTGATCGCCGGCGATGCGACCCCCGCGATCAAAGACCACCGCCTGCTCGACAACTTCATCACCGAAGAAGAACTCTGGGCCTGCACCACCTGCCGCGCCTGCGTCAACGAATGCCCCGTGGGCATCGAGCATCTCGATCACATCCTCGATCTGCGGCGCGATCTCGTGCTCATGGAATCGCGTTTTCCGCCCGAGGTGCAGCCGGTGTTCGAGTCGATGGAACAACGCGGCAGCCCATGGAATTTCTCGCCGAGCGACCGCGCGAATTGGGCCGCCGGCCTCGACATCCCCACCATGGCCGAGCTGGCCGCGCGCGGCGAACAACCCGAGATCCTCTTCTGGGTCGGCTGCATGGGCTCTTTCGATGACCGCGCGAAGAAGATCTCGGTCGCGCTCGCCCGGATCCTCAAGGCCGCAAACGTCAAGTTCGCGATCCTCGGCCAGGAGGAATCCTGCAATGGCGACCCCGCACGCCGCATGGGCAACGAATACCTCTGGCAAACCCTCGCCAAACAGAACATCGAAACGCTGGGCAAATACCAAATAAAGACCGTCGTCACCTTCTGCCCCCACTGCTTCCACCAGATCGGCAATGAGTACCCGCAGCTCGGCGGCGACTACGACGTTATCCACCACTCCACCCTCATCGAGCGCCTGCTGGATGAGGGCCGTCTAACCCTCGCCACGGCTGAGGGGAAGGCCCTGACCATGGCCTACCACGATAGTTGTTACCTCGGACGCTACAATGATGTCTATGATGCGCCCAGGAACGCGCTCAAAAAGGCGCTCCCGGTGATGGTCCTCCAGGAGCCCGCGCGTGCGCGCGACCGCGGTCTGTGCTGCGGCGCCGGCGGCGGGCGCATGTTCATGGAGGAAACGGTTGGCAAGCGCATCAATATCGAACGCACCGAGGAGTTGCTCGCCACAGGCGCCGATCGGATCGCCGTGGCATGCCCCTTCTGCATGACCATGATCACCGACGGCGTGAAGGCGAAGGGCACCGAAGTGCCGGTGCTGGACATCGCCGAGGTCGTCGCGGAGAGGCTGAACGCCAAAGGAGCTGACTGATGGAAGATCTCACGCGTGGACCCGGAATGACCGAGCGCCCGCAGCTTTTGGCGGGCTTTCTCTTGGTGCTGGCCGCGACCGGCGTGCCGCAGTTCGCGCGCGTCGCGGCGGACTACATGGGACCCTTGGCCGGATTCGGAATCGCGCTGGTGCTCTGGCCGCTCGCCGCGATCGTCGGCTATCTGCTCATCGGCAAGACCGTGGGCGGCCGCTCGCTCGTGGCGCTGGTGATCGGCTGCGGCGCGGCGTGGACGACGCTGATCTTCGGCCTCGCCTGGGCGATGCTCCGAAACGACGCCGCGGTGGAGTATCTCCTGCCGTGGTACACGATGGGTGCCGCATTCACCGGAGCCTCGTACGGCTTCCTCTGCTATATCCGCTATCGCGGACTGCCGCTCACGTTGCGCCGCGCGACGAAAACATCATTGATGGCATCGTTCCCCTCGGTGGTGCTCGTCTGCCTCGGGTCGGTGCTCGCCGCGTTCACGGTGCAATCGCGCGATCGCTCCGCGATCAGCATGGCGGTCTTCTTCGTGTTCGTCGCGCCCATCTTGCTGTCGCTCGCGCTCGAGAATGGTCTGGTCGCGCGTGCAGGTCATGCGCAAGGACGCCCGCGCGGCGACACTGAGGGCCGCGTCATGAAGCGCGATACGACGAACCCCACCGTAGCGACGATCGTCTCGCTGCGCATGGCCGGCATCGTAGAGGTGTTGCTGGCCGCCGCGGTCCCGGTAGCCGCGGTCTTCTACGCGTTCACGTCGGTCAGCCAATGGGAACTCGTGCTGGCGCCGCTCGGCTGGGTCGCGGTGGCGGCGATCTCGTGGGTCGTGCTGCACCGCTCGGCGGACGCGCGCACCCTCGTGATCCTGGTGAACGGCTGCTGCGCACTCTGGACCGTCGCGCTCGGCGGCCCGGTGGCGTACATGCTGCGCGATGCGCGCGGCGCGTTCCTGACGTTGGCATTCGTCGTCACGTGCGCCGCGATCACGGGCGCGTGCTTCGGTTACGTGTGCTTCATCCGCTACCGCGGCCTTCCGCCCAGCGTGAAGGGCGCGGTGCGCCTCGCGACGCTGTCGGCGATGCCGGGCTTCGCGCTGTTCCTCGTGGCGCAAGTGATGACAGTGGCGTCGCCTTCGGAGCACGGGCATGGTTGGTCGGCCCGTGGATCGCTCACGGAAGCGTTGATGGTGATCGTCGCGCCCTTCCTGTTCGCCGTGTTGGTCTCGATGATCTCGATCGAGAGCAACCGGCGCGGACTCACCAAGCCCAATCCCATCGCGTGATGGATGACAAGACCAGGCTCCCGGACTTGACGCCCCGGAGCCTGCGCTTCGGCGGCTTGTTCATGATCATCCTGGCGGCCGCGGTGCCGGCGCTCGCGTGGGAGTTCGCGGCGTCGGTCTTGTCGCTCGCCGGTCTCTTCATCGGGGCGTCCGCGTGGGCCGCGATTGCGTTGATCGGCTACCTCGCCATGGGCCGCAACGGCGACTCGCGCACCTTCTCGCTGCTGATCTGCGGCTGCGGCGCGCTGTGGGCCGTGGTCCTCACCGCGGCGTTCTGGTTCCTGGTGCGCGGCCAACTCGGCGTGTCGAGCCCGGTGCCGCTCACGGACGGACGGATGCCGCCCGGCGACATCATGGCGCTCTGCGGCGTTGCCGCCGCCGCGACCGGGGCGACCTACGGCTATTTCTCCGCGATACGCTATCGCGACCTCCCGCGCACGGTGACGCGCTCGCTGCGCGCCGCGGCCTGGGCGCTCATCCCGTCGCTGGCGCTCTGCCTCGCCGTGTTCGGCGCCGACCTCCGCAACCGCTACGCATTGTTCGCCATTGCGGCGCCGCTTGTGCTGGCGCTCGCGGTCACGGCCGTGTTCGCGGCAATGCCGCGCAAGATCACCACGCCAGCCGGTATATCCTGATCGTCTGTTCCTTGTCGCCGACAGGGAATTTTCGCTCGATCGTCTCCACACGCCGGAACTCGCGCGCCGCGCACGCCTCGAGGAATTCCTCGATCGCGATGCGGCCGGGATCGGCCATCACCGCTTCGCCGTGCGTCGCGAGAGCGCGCACCATCGCGTTCGCCACGAGTTCGGCGTTCGGCTTCTCGTATAGCACGTCGCAGGCGACCACGAGGTCGTAGCGCCCCAGGTCGGCCGGCAGCTCGCGCCAATTCACCATGCGCGTCGTCGGTTCGCGGCCTGTCGCGACCGCCGCATTCACGCGCGTGAAGAGCAGCGCGTCGTCGTAATAGTCGGTGGCGGTCACGTTCCACCCCGCGAGCATCGCGGCCGACGTGACGAGTCCCAGTCCGCAGCCGAGCTCGAGCATCGTGCGCCCGCCGCCCGGCTGGTCGGCGATCCACTCCGCGAGCACGCGCGATGAAGGCCACACGTCCGCCCAATAAGGGAGGCGCTCGTCCATCACATAATCCGCTTCACTGATGAGATCATCGGCGTCGTGCGGCTTGAGCAGCGTGATCGAGCCCTCGCCCACCGGCACCGTCTCGCTGTTCGTGACGAAGCGACGCTCGAGCTGCTGCCGGAGCGTCTCGCTCAAAGCGCGAGCTGTGCGTCGAGGAGCGCGCTCTCGCCGAGCATGATCGCGTTGAGCTGCTCGCCCGCGTTCACGCGCGGCTTGTCCTCCGGCACGATGAGGAGCGCGTTCGCGCGCGTCATGCTTGTGAGGATGCCGGAACCCTGCGGTCCGGTGAGGCGCGCCGTGCGCGTGCCATCCGCCGTGATGGTGACCACCGCGCGCATGAAGTGCGTGAGCTTGGCCCCGGTGACGATCACTTCCTCAACGGTGACCGGCACAGGACGATGGTGCAGCAATCGATGGCCGAGCATCCGCCGCAGCACCGGCCGCACGAACAGCTCGAACGTGACCATGGTGGACACCGGATTGCCTGGCAGTCCGATCCATGGCGTGTTACCGAGCATGCCGAACCCGAGCGGTGCGCCGGGTCGCAAGCGCACTTTCCACACCTCGAGCGTGAGGCCGAGCGCAGCGAGCACGGTGCGCACGTGGTCGTGCTCGCCCGCCGAGATCCCGGCGCTGGTGATCACGAGATCGGCGCGCTCCGCGAGCCCTCGCCGGATGCGCGCCTCGATGTCCGCGGGCTCATCGCGCGCGATGCCGAGGTCGATCGGCACGCCGCCGTTCGCGACGATCAGCGCCGCGAGCGCGTAGCTGTTGCTGGAGAAGATCTTCTTTCCTGCTTTCACGTCGGCGATCTGGTCGAGATCCACGATCTCATCCCCGCTCGACATGAACGCGACGCGCGGCCGCCGCGGCACGTCGAGGCGCGCGATCCCCACCGACGCGAGCACGCCGACCTCGGCGGGTCCGATCGCCGTGCCCGCGGCGAGCAGCTGATCCCCTTCGCCGAAATCTTCGCCGCGGCGGCGCACGTTCTTCATCGCGTCGCGGACGTTCTTGATCGCGACGCGCTCGAGGCCGCCATCGGTGTCCTCCACGCGGATCACGGTATCCGTGCCGGCGGGCACCGGCGCGCCGGTCATGATGCGCGCGGCGCTGCGCGGCGCGAGCGGTCCGCGCGGGAATCTTCCGGCCGCGATGTCGTCGCTCACCGGAAGCGTCACGGGAGTCGCATCGCTCACGCCGGCGATGTCGGCCGCGCGCACCGCGTAGCCATCCATGCCCGAGTTGTCCCAGGGCGGAACGGTGAAGGGCGCAATGATGGGACTGATCATCGCGCGCCCAAGGAGATCCGCGAGCGCGACGGACTCCGAGTCGAGAGTCCGTATTCTTGCGAGGATCTTCGCGGAGGCGTCGGGGACGGAGTGCATGTACGGCTCGGGATTCGGGACTCGGGACTTGCTAGGAACGCACTACGGTCTTCTCGATCAACTCCGCGAGCGAGGGGAGCCAATCGGCGGAAGAGAAACGGAACATCCGGATCCCATCGAACTCCAGCGTCTCGTCGTCCGTGATCATCGCCATGTACTGCGCCGCGAGTTCGGAGCCTTCCACGTACAACGGATCCTTGCCCGCGGCGCGGCGGAATACTTCGATCTTCGGGATCGCGCTCGCCTTGAATCCCTCGCACAGCACTACGCTCGCGTCCGCCAAGTAGCGCTCCGCGATCTCCTCCGGCGTCAGTTCCTCGGACCACCGCGAAACCAACGCGAACTTGTCGGGCGACGCCATCGCCACGCGCTCAGCGCCGCCCTCGTGATAGTGGCGATAGGTGTCCGTACCCTCGGGGTCGAGATTGAACGTGTGCGAGCCGTGCTTGATGGTCATCACGCGATGTCCGCGCCGTGTCAGCTCCGCCGCGAGCTGCACCACGAGCGTGGTCTTACCGTGATGCTTTCGGCCGACGATCGCCACCATCGGGGGTCGAGGCATACCGCTCCGCGAGTTTGAGCTCGTCCGGGGAATTGACGTTCATGAACATGCGCGCCGGATCGCCGTGCGTCGCGACGGCGGCCGCCGGCAGCCGCGCCACGCGCACCTCGCCGAAGAACGCGATCACCTCGCCGCGCTCCGCCGCCAGCGCCCGCTCAATCGCCGCCACGCACGACGGCGCGTACCAGGCGCACAGCGGCTCCACACCGCGCCGCGACGTGCTCTCGGCGATCGCTACATCGTGCCCTTGTTCGCCGAGCGCGCGCAACTCGCGCAGCAACAACGTTGGCACGAAGGGCATGTCCCACGCCACCACCAGTACCGGTGAATCCGCGCGCACGAGCGCCGCGTGGATGCCGCCGAGCGTGCCGCGTCCCAGGTGGATGTCCGCCGCCACGCGCACGCCCGGCAGCCACGAGGTCGCCAGCGGGTCGTTCGCGATGAGCAGAAGACTGTCGGCCGCGCCGGCGAGCGCGAGCGCCACGCGGTCGATGATCCGAACGCCGCCAACCCGCTCGAGTCCCTTCGGTTCGCCGCCGAACCGCGACGCCTCGCCGCCGGCGAGGATCGCTCCCGCGCAGGTCAGGGGGCCCATTCCGCGGAGAGCGACTCGTCCTCTCGCACCACCACGCGCGCGACGGACACGCGCGAGCCCAGCGCGGTCTGCACCCGCTCGCCGATCACGCGCGCGAGATTCTCACCCGTCGGGATCATCCCGCCCTCGCCGAACTCCGGCACTTCGAGGTTGAGATTCCGGTGGTCGAACCGCGCGATCACTTCATCCCGCAGCACGCGGTCGAGCACGCCGAGATCGATCACCATGCCGGTGGTCGGATCCACCTCGCCGCGCACGGTCACTTCGCAGGCGTAGCCGTGCCCGTGGAAATGTGGGTTCGCGCACGCACCGAAGACCTCGTGATTCTTCGCGTCGCTCCACTCGGCGCGACGGTACCGGTGCGCGGCAGCGAAGGTCACCCGGCGAGTGAGTGCGGCGCGCGGCATCCGGCTAGAGCGACTTAAAGACGTACGTGAGGCCGACCGTGAACACGCCGTTGTTCAGGAACTGCTGATTCGGCGAATTCGGCGGCAGGATCGAATTGACGGGCCCCTGATTGAAGTAGCTCTGCGGATAGTGCAGCTGCCAGAGATAGTCCCACAGGGCGACGTTCAGCACCCACGGTCGCTTCAGGCGGTAGCGGAGTCCCGCGCCGAGTCCGAAGAAGAACTTGGTTCCGAATTGGTAGCCGCTCACATCCGCAGGCTGCGTGCTGAGCGCGACGCCGGTCGTGAACCCGACGAATGGCACCATGTTGTGCCATGTCTTCTCGCCGGTCATCGCGAGCAGCACTCCGAGGTTCACGAAGATCAGCGGGTCCGAGATCGTGCCAATGTTGTGCTGTCCCGCCGGCAGTGCGGCATCGAGCACCGTTCTCTTCGAGTTGGTATAGCCGACGGTGCCGAATCCGAACGCCGCACCGCCGATGTGCAGGCCGTAACTCAGATTGGCGATCGGCGCGCCCTGCGGCCCTACGCCGGCGTCGCCCGTATTCCCGGCGAAATAGCCGACATCGAGCTGGAAGGCCTGGAGCTGGTTGAAGTCCTGGTACGGTGACGCGATGTGAACGGGCTTCGGCGTGGTATCAGGCTTCGCCACAGTGTCGGGTTTGAGCTTCGCCACGGTGTCGGGCTTCGCTGGTACCGCCGTGCTGTCCTGCGCACCTGCCACCGCCGTGAACGCGACCAGTACCGCCAAGCTTGCCAGGATATGCCTCACGCCCTCGCTCCAGATTCTCTAAGGTCAACGCCGGTCATTTCCGGCGGCCGGTCGATGCCCAGCATCGACAGAATGGTCGGCCCCACATCTCTCAGTGCGCCGCCGGCGCGCAGTTTCCGCGCGCCGTCGGGGTCTACAACGATAATGGGTACGGGGTTCGTCGTGTGGGCCGTATGCGGCCCGCCCGTCTCCGGATCGATCATCATCTCGCAATTGCCATGGTCGGCCGTGACGAGCACGCGGGCCTCCGCTTTCGCCGCCGCGTCGAGCACGCGAGCCAGACAGGCATCCACGGTCTCCACCGCTTTGATCGCGGCGGGGATCACGCCGGTGTGCCCCACCATGTCGCCGTTCGCGTAATTCACGAGGATGAAATCGTGCTCACGGCTCGCGATCGCCGCGCAGAGCACGTCCGTCACGCCCGCCGCGCTCATCTCCGGCGCGAGATCGTACGTGGCGACCTGCTGACTCGGCACGAGCTCGCGCACTTCCCCCTTGTACGGCGTCTCATACCCGCCGTTGAAGAAATAGGTCACGTGCGCGTACTTCTCCGTTTCCGCGGTGCGGAACATCGTCATGTCGCGCGCGCTCACTTCCTCGGCGACGATGCGCGCGAGCGTGATCGGCGGGAACGCCACCGGCAGCGTGAACGTCTCGTCGTACATCGTCATCGACGCGAGATCGATCGTGGGACGCGCGGCCACATCGAATCCATCGAACTTCGGGTCCGTGAGCGCGCGCACGATCTGGCGCATGCGGTCGGCGCGGAAATTGAACAGCACGATGCCATCGCCGTCGCGCACGGGCGCCAGTGGGGCGCCATTCTGTTCGATCACGACGGGCGTCACGAACTCATCGCTCTCGCCCCGGTCGTAAGCGGCCTGGATCGCGGCGAGTGGATCCGCGGCACGCGGGCCCGCACCGTCCACCATCGCGCGGTACCATTTCTCCGTGCGCGGCCACCGCTTGTCGCGGTCCATGCCGAAGTAGCGGCCGCCGAGCGACGCCACCACGGCGCGCCCCTTCGCGCGGTCGATCGTTTCGCGCATGAACCCGAGCCCCGAACGCGGCAGTGTGTCGCGGCCGTCGAGCAGCGCGTGCAGCGCGACGCGCGGCATCTTCTCGCGCTCCGCGAGTTCGAACAGCGCGAAGAGATGCCGGTCGCAGGCGTGCACGCCGCCGTCGCCGACGAGCCCCGCGAGATGCACGCGTGCCGCCGCGCGCTTTCACGGCGCGGAAGAGCCGCACGAGTTCGGCATTCTCGAAGAACGAGCGGTCGGCGATGGCGGTGTCGATGCGCACGAGATCGGTGGGGATCGCGCGCCCCGCGCCGAGGTTCAGATGGCCCACTTCGCTGTTGCCCATCTGTCCCGCGGGGAGTCCTACAGCGAGCCCCGACGCGTCGAGCAACGTGCGCGGATGCCGCGCGCACAGTGCGTCCCAGTTGGGCGTTCGCGCGAGCGCGATCGCGTTCCCTTCGCGCTCTTCGCGATGACCCCAGCCGTCGAGCACGACGAGGATCACCGGGCGCTTGCGCCGCTCAGGCATCTTTGCTCGGTACGTGTGAAAGACTATGTTCCGGCGCGCCACGCGCCCCTCGTGAAATCTACCCCTCCGCTCACGCCCCATCCAGCGATGCGCTCTGAACGCCTGGCACTCCTCGCTCTCCTGCTGCCGGTGGCGCTGCTCGCGCAGACACCCGCCGCCGGAACGGTCACGGCGCCGGTATCGTTGCGCGTCGCACCCGACGGCCACGAGATCGCCGCGCTGCGCGCGAATTCCGCGGTGCAGTTGCTCGGCACGAGCGGATCCTGGTCGCGCGTGATGGTCGAGGGATGGCTGCATGTGAGCGTGATCGGCCCGGCGAAGGACAGCTTTCCGCTCTCCGCCAAATCGTCGATCGGTGCGCTCATGCGCGCCGGCGCCGATCGCACCGCGCCCGTCGTCGCGCAGCTCGAGGACGGCTTGGGCATGCAATTGATCGCGCGCACGGCACAGTGGGCCCACGTGCGGCGAAGCGGTTGGGTGCTCTCGAGCACCGTGCGCGCGGGCGCGCCGAAACCAGTGGCGGCCGCGTCGCCGGCGGCCGTCCCGAAGCCGGCTCCGCCCCTCGCCCCGGCCACAGCGGCCACGGTAGCCGCCGAACCGATGCCGAGCGCCACCGCCGAATCGCTGCCGGGCGACGTGGCCGTCGCGCGACGCACGACCATCCACGCGGCGCCCACCGGTGCCGTGCTCGGCACGCTGGACTCTGCCACGCGACTCGTGACCGGGCCGAGCGAACGCGGCTGGGTGCACGTGACCATGGAAGGCTGGGTGAAGCAGCAGGATCTCATTCCGCTCGACAGCGTGCCGATCAGCAGCATCTCGGCGGCCGACCTGCGCGCGGATCCCGATCGCTACAAAGGGCAGACCGTGCGATGGGTGGTGCAGGTAGTGGCGTACCAGACGGCCGATCCGCTGCGGAAGGGACTCCGGCTCGAGGAGCCGTATCTGCTCGCGCGCGGCCCCGGGAGCGAGAGTTCGCTGCTGTATCTCGCGCTGCCGCCGTCGCTCATGGACATGGCGCGCGAGCTCAAGCCGCTCTCGAACATCGTGGTGCTCGCCAAGGTGCGCTATGGACGCAGCGATCCGAGCGGCGTGCCGGTGCTGGACGTGCAGCGCATCGTGCAGCGGTGACCCGCCGGACCATCGACTGATGTTCACTGAGATCCGGTTCCGCGATTTTCGAGAGCAGTACCCGGGGTTCCTTCCCGGCGTGCTGCTCATCATCGCGGTGCTCGTGGCGATCGACCTGCTGCTGGTGGAGCGCCAGAAGAACTACGCCGCCGAGATCGAGGCGCTGCGCGCGACCATGAACGAGAGCCAGCGGCAGCGCGGCGACGCGCTGGCCGACTCACGCGGCGCGCAGGAGCGCGTGAGGCTGGAGCTCGTGCGCCGCGAGGCGATGTACGGCAAGGCGCTGCATCTCTCGGTGGACGTGGACAGCGCGCAGTTGTCGCTCATGCAGGAGGGCGCGACGCTGCGACGGTTCCCGGTGAAGCTGGGCGTCTCGCGCAGCGTGCAGCGCGGCGACACGAGCACCACGGGTGTGCCGCGTGGGCCGTTCGTAGTGCAGCGCGTGCTGGGGCCGGCCGACCAGTGGCCGGTGCCGCGCTGGGTGTATACCGACCGGCGGCTGGCGGTGCCGGCGGATTCGATGGTCGCCGGCGCGCTGGGACCAGTGGCGATCCTGTTGGAGGGAGGCGCCGTGATCTATTCACAGCCGGCGTCAGGACCGCTCAGAGACAGCGCCTACGTGCTCCCAGGGGCGGTCAGGGCCAGCGCGGAGGACCTCCGCGCCATCATGCCCAATCTCGCCCCTGGCACCCCGGTGTACGTTTATTGATATGAGATCCGTCAAGGAAGTCCTGAAGGACGCGCCGCCCGGGATCTGGGTGATGACCGTGACGATGGTGCTCGCGGGCGCTGTGACGGCGGGGATGCTGTTCGCGACCGTGCAGGCTCGGCGGCGTCGCGACGCGAATGAATTCGTGGTCACCAAGCAGCATGGGGTGCTCGACTCGCTTACGCGCCGCGCCGACCAGGAATTGGACTCGCTGCAGAACGCGCTGGCGTCCACGCCCGACACCGTGCCGGTGGGGCAGTACATCGTGGTGAGCATCGAGGATCGCCGGCTGTGGCTCAAGCAGGGCGACACCACGCTCTATACCACGCGCGTCGCGGTGGGGAGCGGCAAGTCGCTCGTGCAGACCACCGGCGGGCGGAAGGAGTACAAGTTCGACACGCCGCGCGGCCGGCTGACCGTGCAGTACAAGGAGATGGATCCGTATTGGCAGCCGCCCGACTGGCACTTCGTGGAGATGGCGGCGAAGAAGCACGGGTATGGTGTGGTGATGCTCAAGCGCGGGTCGAAGGTGAATGTGAGCGACGGGTCGTGGTATGAAGTGCGTGGCGACGATGTCGTGCGGGTGTTCCCCGACGGTCACGTGCAGCTGCTGGAGGCGAGCGAAGGGCACGAACTCGTGGCCGACAACAAGATCGTCGTGCCGCCGTTCGGCACGAACCAGCGAAAGTACAAATGGGTGGTGGGCGGGCACCGGTTGAATCTGGGGGATGGGTACGGCCTGCATGGGACCGACGAGCCGAACTCAATTGGCCACGCGGCCAGTCACGGATGCGTCCGTTTGCGGAACGAGGATATCGCGTACTTGTATAGCATTGTTGCGGTTGGCACCCCGGTCTACATTTACTGACCGCTCGGCCAGCCAAGAATTACGACATTTCTGACGAGTTACACTATCATTGCGCGCTCGTCTTAATTATGTTCGCATCCCCGCTCCCAGCGCCGTTCTAACGTCTAACCGCTAACGGCCGTCGTTGGGTTCTCCTTGCTCAGGGCAAACCGGTGTGAACACCGGGGCGCAAAGCCAAGAGACAGCGGTACCATTTCGTTCGCTGTTGGTCTGGTTGCCAGGGAGGTTCTCGAGTGATCCAATCGCCGTTCCGTCGCCGCCTGCCGCGCGCGCTCGGGGTGATCGCCTTCGCATTCGCGACGGTGATGGCTTCGGGTTTCGTCGCGCCTGCGCGTGCCGCGACGATCGGCGGTTTCGGCAGTCCGGCACCAGCTCCGGGTGATCCGTTCGTCGTCAGCGGTCTCTTCACGCTGCTCGACTCGCTGGCCGGCATCAGCCACAAACTCCGCGCTCGCTTCATGACGCCCGCGAAGCGGGAAATGTCGACGACACTTCAGCGCCTGTTTGGCGACAGTGCTGGCGTACGCCCCGGCGCCTACGCCGTGCGCGACAGCACCTTCGACCAGCCATTCACCTTCTTCACGCTCATCCCGTTCACGGCCAAGCAGAAGGGCCGTATCGGGACGTATCGCGTGGGCAATTGGCCGTACGAGCGCAAAGCGCCGCTCAGCGAGTTCTACGCGAACCCCGATGGCTTCATCGAGGTCACGCCTGAGAACCAGCAGATCTTCGTCTCCGAGCACTTCCAGCTGCGCGACTTCCTCACGCACGACCAGCAGGACGTGTGGCCGAAGTACATGGTGCTGAGCGAGCGCCTCATCGATAAGCTCGAGCTGATCATCGCCGACCTCAACGCGCACGGCGTTCGCGTGACGCACCTGGCCGTGATGTCCGGCTTCCGCACCCCCGAGTACAACCGGCAGGGCGTTGGCGAGGGCGGCCGCGCGCGCGACAGCCGCCACCAGTACGGCGACGCCGCCGACATCTACGTTGACAACGACGGCCGCGGCCGCATGTCCGACCTGAACCACGACCATCGCGTGGACTGGCGGGACGCCAAGATCATCCGCGACGCGATCGACCGCGTCGAGGCCGCGCACCCCGAACTCGTGGGCGGCGCCGGCATCTACAAGGGCAACCGCCGGCATGGCCCCTTCGTGCACGTCGACGCGCGCGGCACGCGTGCGCGCTGGGGACGGCAGGGCTGACTACTCCGCCCGCCTGATCTGTCATGGCGCTCCGATCGAGATCGGGGCGCCTTTTTTTCGGGAAGCGGGAAGCGGGAAGCGCCGCGGGAAGCGAAACGACAGGGAGTCCTCGCGTCCCGCCCATCGCGGCGCTTCCCGCTTCCCGCTTCCCGCTATCTTTCCTGCCATGCGCAATCGAATCGGCCCTAGCGAGCCTCCTGGCGGCATTGTCGCCCTTCGCGGCCGCGGCCCAGCAAAAAGGAGTAGACGTCACCTCCTATCACTTCACGATCACGATCCCGGACACCGGGGCCTCGATCGTAGGCAAGGCGGCCGTGCGCTTCCGCACCGCGGCGGGCTACGACGACATGCTCCGGCTCGACCTCGTCGGCATGCATGTCGACAGCGTCACCGAGCAGGACACACGCAGGGCGATCCCCTTCACCTACGACGGCAGAGTCATCCGCATCCCTTCCCCCGGACTCGGCTGGCATGGCGTGACCGTCGACTATTCCGGCACGCCGAGCGATGGGCTCATCATCGGCACCAACGCGCGCGGACGGCGCGCCGCGTTCGGCGATGATTGGCCGAATCGTGCGCGCTACTGGCTGCCCACGGTGGACCATCCCAGCGACAAGGCGCGTGTAGCCTGGAAGGTGAACGCGCCGGCAGGGCTGGCGCACGGTGAGCAACGCGCCGCAGTGCGCGAAGGGGATGTCGGTCGCCGCGTGCACGGAGAGCGCGCGGATCCCCACCTACACGATGGTCATCGGCTCCACGGAGATGACGGTCGCCACCCACCGGCCGGCGATCGTCGGGCACGATACGATCCCCATCGAAGTATGGGCGTACGCCGAAGATTCCGCGTTCGCGAACGACGGCCCCTTCGCGCGCGCTACCGAGATCGTGGAGACGATGTCGCGCCTCGTCGGACCCTTCCCATACTCGAAGCTCGCGCACGTCGAATCATCCACGCGCTACGGAGGCATGGAGAACGCGACGGCGATCTTCTACGCCGAAGAGCCGTACGTGAAGCGCACGATGCGCGAAGGCGTCGTGCGGCACGAGACGGCGCACCAATGGTTCGGCGACGCGGTGACCGAGCGCGACTGGGCGCACCTCTGGCTCTCGGAAGGATTCGCGAGCTACTTCGATCTCGTGGTCGGCGCCGCGCTCAGCGGCGACTCGGTGATGACGTATGGCCTCAGAGCCGACAAAGCCGCGTGGCTCGAGTCGGCGGTGCTCAATCGCCCGGTCGTCGACATCTTCGAGAAGGATCCGAACAAGCTCCTCAACGCGAACGTCTACCCCAAGGGCGCGTGGATCCTGCACATGCTGCGGGAACAGGTGGGCGACAGCGCGTTCTTCCGCGGCGTGCGCGAGTACTATCGCGCGTATCGCGATACGTCGGTGGTCACGGCGCAGTTCCAGGAGAAGATCGAAGCGTCCTCCGGGCAAAGACTCGGCTGGTTCTTCCAGCAGTGGCTCTATCAGCCAGGCTATCCCAAGCTCGAGGTGCACTGGACGCCGGATAGCACGGCGCATACGGTGAAGGTGTCGGTGCTGCAGATTCAGCCGCAGGCGTGGGGGCGCTACCGGCTGCCCTCGCTGCCGCTCGCGTTCAAGGCGCTCGACGGCACCATCGAACGCAAGACGATCGCGGTGAACGCGCAGAACGAGACGGTGGTGACGGTGCCGGTCACGGGCGCGATGCCGGCGAGCATCACGGTGGATCCTGACGGCACTTTGCTCGTAGGATCTACTGTAGTTCCGTGAGCATGACCCTAACGGCGGTGGCGGCATGAATCAGAATCTTCGCGAGCGGATCGTTCGCAAACTCGATGAGCTCCCCGACGAGCGCGGATATCAGCTGCTCGACTACGTGGAATTCCTCGAGTCGAAATACGCCGGCAAGACCGCCGTCGCCCCCGGCGTGTTCGAGCGATTCGCCGAAGGCGTAGAGGACACACTGCGCGCAGGGAAAGTGAGTGCGTCCACGATCGCCGAGACGATGGGGCTGCTCAACAAGGCGATGAACGTGCTCGGCGGCGTCGCGGCCACCGGAAAATCCATCGCGAACGACGCGGTGGACACCGCCGTGCGCATGACTGCCGAGCGCAAAGCGCCGCCCGCGCCGCAACCGGCCGCGACTCCCGCGGCGCCCGCCGAGTCCGCGAAGAAATGACCGCGCCGCCGATCCGCCGCCCGCGCACCGGTACGCGCCGCATCCTGCGCGCATCCGTCGCCGCGATCCCGCGCTACCTGCGTCTCATGGTGGGGCTCATCTTCGATCGGCGCGTCTCGGCGGTGGACAAGATGCTGCTCGCCGCCGCGATCGGTTACGCCGTGAGCCCGCTCGATCTGGTGCCGGATCTCTTGCCCGTGCTCGGCCTCGCGGATGATGTGTTCTTCCTGTCGCTCGCTGTGCACCGCCTCATCCGCCGCGCGGGCCTGGATGTGGTGCTCGATCACTGGACCGGCGACCCCGACGAACTCAGCGACGCGCATTTGACGATGGCGATCTCGGCGGCCGCATTCTTCCTCCCTCGCGCCGTCAGAAGGCGAATCGAGAGCCGCACGCGCAGGAGATAGCAGCAGGCGACAGCCGACAGCCAACAGCCCGCCCTACCGTCGTCCGGCCTCGCCGCTTACCTTTACCTATGGCTACCCCAACTCGCTCCAAGACTCGGCCCGCATCCTCCGGTCACCCGGAGAGCGGGCCTTCGCGTATCAAGGCTGAGGCCTCCGCCGGATCGCGCGTGCGCGTGGAAAGCGCGCTCACGTTCGACGACGTTCTGCTCGTGCCGAGGCACTCGGGCACGCATCCCCGCGACGTGAATACCACGTCGCTGTTCACATCCGGCATCTCGCTCAACGTGCCGCTCGTGGCCGCGGCGATGGACACCGTGACCGAGAGCGAGATGGCGATCGCGATGGCGCGCGCCGGCGGGATCGGCGTGATCCACAAGAACATGTCGATCGACCGTCAGGCCGCCGAAGTGGACCGCGTGAAGCGCTCCGAGAGCGGGATGATCCTGAACCCGATCACGCTCGCGCCCGACGCGACGCTGCGCGAGGCGAACGCGCTCATGATGCGGTTCAAGATCTCGGGCGTGCCGATCGTCGACCGTGATGGAAAGCTCGTGGGGATCATCACGAACCGCGACCTGCAGTTCGAGCGCAATTTCGATCAGCCGCTGCGCGACGTGATGACGAAGGACAAGCTCGTGACCGCGCCGGTTGGCACGACGCTCGAGCAAGCCGAGAAGATCCTGGGCAAGCATCGCGTGGAGAAACTGCCGGTGGTGGACGAGAAGGGGAAATTGAAGGGCCTCATCACCGTGAAGGACATCCACAAGCGCCGGCAGTATCCCAACGCGAACAAGGACCAGCACGGGCGGCTGCGCGTGGCGGCGGCGGTCGGGGCGGGGAGCGATTATCGCGAGCGGGCGCGCGCGCTGGTGGACGCGGGTGTCGATGCGCTCGTGGTGGACACCGCGCACGGGCACTCTGAGGGCGTGTTGCGCGCGACGGCGGACCTGCGGTCGATCCTGCCGGACGTGCAGCTGATCGCGGGCAATGTCGCGACGCGCGACGGTGCGCGCGCGCTGGTGGAGCGCGGAGTGAATGCGGTGAAAGTGGGCGTGGGTCCGGGCTCGATCTGCACGACGCGCGTCGTGACCGGTGTCGGCGTGCCACAGCTCACGGCGATCTTCGAGGCGGTGGAAGGCGCGGGCGATATACCCGTGATCGCCGACGGCGGCGTGAAATATTCCGGCGATATCGTGAAAGCGCTCGCGGCGGGTGCGAGCAGTGTCATGATGGGCTCGATGCTCGCGGGCACGGAGGAGAGTCCGGGCGAATCGTTCCTGCTCGAAGGACGGCGATTCAAGATGATCCGGGGAATGGGATCGTTATCCGCGATGCAGGATGGGAGTGCTGATCGATATTTCCAGGAAGGCGAGATGTCGGCGAGAAAATTGGTGCCCGAAGGGATCGAGGGGCGGGTGCCGTATAAAGGGCCTGTTGGGGATGTGATCTATCAAATGGTAGGCGGGCTGCGGATCGGGATGGGATATACTGGGTGCGCGAATATCGCCGAGCTGCGCACGGATACCGAGTTCACCCGCATTACGACTGCGGGACTGCGCGAATCGCATCCGCATGATGTCACGATCACGCGCGAAGCGCCTAACTACTCACTTTGAGTTGCAGTCAACAGTAAACAGTCACGAGTGACTGCCAGTCGACAGTCAACAGTCAACAGGTCACAGAAAACGGATCGCGCGCGGGACTGATTTCTGTGAGCTGTTGACTGTTGACTGTCGACTGGCGGTCACTCGTGACTGTTTACTGTTAGCTGCCGATCAGAATGCCAAATCCAGCTCTCCCCGCTTGGTTCTTAGGGCCCCGCGCTGAGAACGCGGAACTCCTCGAACGCCTCATCGTCGAGTCCCTCCGCGACCACGTCTTCTGGCGCCGCAATTTCCATCCCGAAGACGGCTTCACCATCCGCGAGACCGATAAGCGCAGTGAAGGCTACGAACGCGCCGTCGCGACCATGACCCAAGAACTCATGGGTCTCCTCGCGGAATTGAAACGCGGCGTTCCCTTCTTCAGTGGCCGCTATAAGGGCCATATGTCTTTCGAGCAAACGCTCGCGAGCCAGCTCGGCTATTTCGCGGCAATGCTCTACAATCCGAACAACGTCGCCTTCGAAGGCTCGCCCGTCACTACGCGGCTCGAGCTGGAGGTCGCCGCCGATCTCATGCGCATGATCGGTTACGATCCCTCTTCCTCGTGGGGTCACATCACCTCGGGCGGCACGGTCGCGAATTTCGAGGCGCTCTGGATCGCGCGGAACATCGCCTATCTCCCGATCGCCGTCGCGGGCGCGGCGAGCGAGCTGGGCGTATCACTCGATGTCGCCCTGCCCGGCGGCACGCGCGCGCCCGTGCGCGAGCTGCCGCTCTGGAAGCTCGTGAACATCACGAACGCCGCCGCGCTCGATCTCTGGCATGCGCTCTTCGACGCCGCGCCGCGCGAGCGCGTGCAGCAAGCGCTCAGCGAACACTCGCTCGCCACCGTCGGCTACCAGGACTACGCGCGGCGGCTCAGCAAAGCCTACGGCGATCCGCTGCCCGCCGGCGTCGTGCTCGTTGCTGCCACCGCGCATTACTCGTGGGAGAAGATCGTGCGGGCGCTCGGCATCGGGTCCAATCAGATCGTGCACGTGCCGGTCGACGCGAACTATCGCATGGACCCCGCCGCCCTCTGGGAGCGCGTGCGCGATCATTCGGCGAAGAACATTCCGATCATGGCGTGCGTGAGCGTCTGCGGCACCACCGAAGAGAGCGCGGTGGACCGCCTCGACGCGGTGCTCGCGGTGCGCGAACGCGCGGAGACAGAGCTCGGCGTCACCTATCACGTGCATTCGGATGCGTGCTACGGAGGCTACGCCGCTAGCGTCACATGGACCGAACACAACGAGCGACGCGGCGCGACCGAGATCAGGGCGTCGCTGCTGGGGCTCGATTGGCCCACCGAGGAGTGGGTGCGCGCGATGGAGGCGCTGTCGCGCGCCGACTCCGTGACGATCGATCCGCACAAGCTCGGCTACTGTCCGTATCCCGCGGGCGCCTTCCTGCTGCGGGACCGCCGCGCGCGGGACTTGGTAAGCACCGATCCGCCGTATCTCGCGCCCGTGGGCGAGACGGGCGGCACTTCAGCGAGTGAAGAGCGATTCCTTGGGCGATACATCTTCGAGGGGTCGAAGCCCGGCGCGAGCGCGGCGAGCGTGTGGCTCAGTCACAAAGTTCTGCCGCTCAACGAGAAGGGATACGGCCATCTCATCGAGCGCAGCGTGCTCGGCGCGCAGCGGCTTGCACGCCGCGCTCGGGAGCGAGAGACTCGGCGAATTCCGCGCCGTGATGCTGCCGGAGCCGGACATCAACATCGTCTGCTGGGTGATGCATCATCCGTCGCTCACAACGCTGGCGGCGGTGAATGCGTTCAATGAGGCGATCTATGAGCGCATGAGTCTCGCGCGGCCGGGTGCGCAACCGGAGTACATCATCACGCGCACGCGATTCCAAAGTCCCATGTATGACGGCGCAGTGGATCCACTGCTCCAGGCGTTAGGCGTTTGCACGCCGGCGGAGTGGAAGGCGAACGGCGCGAGTGGGCTGGTGGTGCTTCGCTCCACCGTGATGGATCCGTTCCTCGTGAGCCCGCCGCCGGCGCCGGATCATGTGCGTGGATTTCGAAAGGCGCTGCAGAAGGCGTGCGAGAGCGCGCTGAAGGGTGTCGCGCCTTGACAAAGGCGATTTCGACGGAGAAGATAGCGCGGCTGGTCAAGTAAGGGCGCGTATAGCGTATGGTAGATCAACATCAGTCCCTCTACACCATGAAGTCAGGAGTCCGATGAGCCTATCGTCTACGAAAAGCATTGCCTCGCTGCAGGCGGAGGCCTCCGCGGAAGGTGCGGGGACTCTCAAGCGCGCGCTGAGCGCGTCCAACCTCACGATGCTCGGGATCGGCGCGATCATCGGCGCCGGTATCTTCGTGCTTACTGGGAGCGCGGCCGCGCAATATGCGGGCCCGGCGATCCCGCTCTCGTTCGTGATCGCGGGCATGGGCTGCCTGTTCGCGGGACTGTGCTACGCCGAGTTCGCGAGCATGATCCCGATCGCCGGCAGCGCGTACACGTATGCGTACGCCACTATGGGCGAGTTCGTGGCGTGGATCATCGGCTGGGACCTCATCCTCGAGTATCTCTTCGGCGCGGCCACCGTGGCGGTGGGCTGGTCGGGATATTTCGGCGCGCTCATGAAGAATTTCGGAATCGATCTGCCTGTTGGCTGGACCACGGCGCCATTCGGTCTCGAGGGCACGCATAATCTCGTGCACATTCCCGGCGGCATCATCAATCTGCCCGCCGTGATCCTGATCTTCGCGATGACCACGCTGCTCGTGATCGGCATCAAGGAGAGTGCGAATTTCAACAACGTGATCGTGTTCCTGAAGGTCGCGATCGTGTTCCTCGTGATCGGATTCGGCTCGATGTACGTGAAGCCGGCGAATTGGCATCCGTGGATCCCCGAGAATACCGGCACCTTCGGTCAGTTCGGCATTAGCGGCATCATCCGCGCGGCGGCCGTCGTCTTCTTCGCTTATATCGGATTCGACGCCGTGAGTACCGCGGCGCAGGAAGCGCGCAATCCGCAGAAGGATCTGCCCATTGGCATCCTGCTCTCGCTCGGTATTTGCACGGTGCTCTACATCCTGATGTCGCTCGTGATGACGGGGCTCGCGCCGTACACCACGCTCAATGTGGCGCACCCGGTGTCCGTCGCGATCGACGCGGCCGGCCCGGCACTCGCATGGCTCGGCTGGATCGTGAACCTCGGCGCCGTGCTCGGACTCGCGAGCGTCGTGCTCGTGATGCTCATGGCGCAGCCGCGCATCTTCTTCTCGATGTCGAACGATGGTCTGCTGCCGCCGGCGTTCAGCAAGGTGCATCCGAAGTTCCGCACGCCGTATATCCCGCAGATCCTCACCGGCCTCGTCGCGGCGATCGTGGCCGGCCTCCTGCCGGTGGGATTGCTCGGCGAACTCGTGTCGATCGGTACGCTGCTCGCGTTCGTGATCGTGTGCATCGGGGTGTGGGTGATGCGCGTGAACAACCCCGGCCAGGCGCGCCCGTTCAAGACGCCGCTCGTGCCGCTCGTGCCCATCCTTGGCGTGATCAATTGCTTCGGCATGATGGTCTTCCTGCCGATGGACACGTGGATCCGGCTCGTGATCTGGATGGCGCTGGGATTGATCATCTACTTCTGGTACGGAAGATCCCATTCCAAGCTCGGGAACGCCGCGGGCGGCTGACGCGCGCAGGCATTATGTTTCCAGCGGCGCCCGCGATGGTTTGCGGGCGCCGCTTGGCTTTCGCCCTCCATGAATGACGCCGAAGACTCCACCACTCCATAGTCCGCTCGCCATCCCGCACGCGCGCAAAGAGGCGCTCGAGCGGCTCGCGAAATCGTTCAAGCCGGGCATGACGGCGGTGTTGAGCACGCACATCAATTCCGACGGCGACGGCTGTGGCTCGGAGGCGGCGCTCGCGCTGCTCCTCGCGCAGCGCGGAGTGAAGTCGCGCATTGTGAATCCCACGCCCTGGCCGGGATTGTTCTCCTTCCTGCTCGATGGCGTGACCGATCGCAGCGCCGACGGCGTGAAGGCACTCGCGGGCGCGGACATTCTCGTGGTGCTCGATATCAGCGACGTGAAACGGCTCGGCTCACTGGCCGACACCGTGCGCGCGTTCAAGGGTCCGAAATTGGTGATCGATCATCACGTGCCGGCCGCCGAGCCGCCGGGCGAGGTGATCGTGACCGACACCGCGGCATGCGCGACCGGGGAGTTGGTATTCGATCTCGCGCGCGTGATGGAATTGGAGATCACGCCGCACATCGCGCGCGCGTTGTATACCGCGCTGCTCACGGACACGGGTGGATTCCGATTCTCGAATACGTCGCCGCGCTGTCACGCCGTGGCCGCGCAATTGCTCGCGGCGGGCGTGGAGCCGGAGGAAATGTATCGGCGCATCTACGCGCAGGTGAGCATCGGGCGATTGCATCTGTTGCGCGACGCGCTGGATTCCTTGCAAGTGGATGCCGCGCACAATCTTGTCGTGGATCACGCTGCCGGCGGGCGTGCTCGAGAAATACGACGTGAAATCGGAGGATCTTGACGGTCTCTCGGAATATCCGCGCAGTGTTGCGGGGACGAAGATGGCATTGTTCTTCCGCGATCTTGGGCATGGGCAGGTGAAGGTGAGTTTTCGGAGTACGGGTGGGGTGGATGTGAATGCATTCGCTCGCCAGTTCGGGGGTGGAGGGCATGCCCGGGCGGCGGGGGCGATGATTGCTGGGCGGCTCGAGGAAGTGCGAGATAAAGTCGTTGACGCGGCGCGAGCTTTCTTGGAGGGGTAACGACAACTGCCGGGCCACCAGGGCGTGAGAGTTGCAGTCAACAGAAAACAGTCACGAGTGACTGCCAGTCTACAGTCAACAGTTCACAGCTCACAGAAAACGGATCGAGCATGGGACTGCTTTCTGTGACCTGTTGACTGAGAACTGTTGACTGGCGGTCA
Source organism: uncultured Gemmatimonadaceae bacterium (assembly GCA_963716745.1). Taxonomy (GTDB): domain Bacteria; phylum Gemmatimonadota; class Gemmatimonadetes; order Gemmatimonadales; family Gemmatimonadaceae; genus DATKOH01. Next base: position 1,369,829 of record OY970320.1, on the reverse strand, counting down.
CTCGTGACTGTTTGCTGTTTGCTGCAACGCTAAGCGCGCTGGTGGCAAGCACCGCAGTTCTTCGCGAACCCGCATAGATTCCTTCTCATGGCACTATTCAACAAGAAACCAGACCCAGCCGATATCTCCCGGCGCATCGCCGCCGCAATAGAAGGCATGCGTCCGCTATTGCACATCGAAAAAATGGACCTCGCGCTCTTCTGCCTTCGACTCCGCAACAGGCGTGACCATCCTCCGCATCGCCGGCGACTGCCCCGACTGCACCATGACCGCCACAGAACTCCGCGCCGGCATCGAAGCGCACCTCCGCCTCCGCGTGCCGGAGATCACCGAAGTGCGCAATGCCTGACACGCTGCAAGCCCGGATCGCGGCGGCGCTCGGCGCGGTCGTGAATCCGCGCACCGAACAAAACGTCGTAGAAAGCGAGATGGTGCGCGATATCGGCGTCACCACCGACGGGCGCGTGCGCTTCACGCTCCTGCTCGATGCGCGCGATCCGGCCTCGCTCGTGCGCGATGCGCGGCAGTCGGTTGAAAGAGTCGAAGGGGTGAAGGATGTTCGCGTCGACGTGAAGGACCCGGCGCAGGCCGCGGCGCCCAAGCCCGCGCCTGTCGCGATGCCGAAGAGCCGCGCGCTGCCGGTGATGGGACAGGAACCGCAATCGCGCAAAGCAGCCGTGCCTGCGCCAACTCCCGTCGCCTATCCGAACCTCGGCCGCGTGATCGCGATCTCCAGCGGCAAGGGCGGAGTAGGGAAGTCCACTGTCGCGGTGAATCTCGCGGTCGCGCTCGCGAAGAGCGGCAAGCGCGTGGGCCTCATGGACGCCGATATCTACGGCCCGAACATCCCGCGCATGATGGGCGCGAACGAACCGCCGCCGGTGATCAACGAGAAGATCCAGCCGCTCGACGCGCACGGCGTGAAGCTCATCAGCCTCGGTCTGCTCATCGAGCGCGATCAGCCGGCGATCTGGCGCGGGCCGATCGTGATGAAGATCATCACGCAATTCCTGGCCGACGTGCAGTGGGGACAGCTCGATTACCTGCTCGTGGACATGCCGCCCGGCACCGGCGACGCGCAGCTCTCGCTCGTGCAGGCGACGCACGTGCACGGCGCGATCATCGTCACCACGCCGCAGCCCGTCGCGACGGGCGACGCGCTGCGCGGCGCGAAGATGTTCCAGCGCGTCGGCGTGCCGGTGCTCGGCATCGTCGAGAACATGAGCTATCTGCTCTGTCCGCACTGCGGAAAACCAAGCGCCATCTTCGGCAGCGGCGGCGGGCAGCTGCTCGCGAACGAGCTCGAGCTGCCGCTGCTCGGCGAGATCCCGCTCTTCCCGCCCGTGCGCGAGGGCGGCGACAGCGGCGTGCCGATCGTCGTCTCGCAGCCGGAATCGCCGGCGGCGCGCGCGCTCACTGCATTAGTGGAGAAGATCGTGCAGGCGCTCCCCGCGCCCGCGCGCGCGTGACGGTCACCGCGCCACCGAGCGAGCCGTTCGAGGAACCCTCGGCGGCGCTCCCGATCAGCGCGCGCGACGGACTCGTTTCCGTCGCCGTCACCGACGAGCATTCCGCGCATCCGAAGCTGGTAAGCGGGCCGCTCGTGCGCACCATCGCGAGCGTCGCGCTGCCGAGCGTGGGCAGCATGTTCCTGCTCATCTTCTTCCTCTCGGCCGATGCGTATTGGGTAGGAACGAAGATCGGGCCCGTTGGGCTCGCCGCGGTCTCGACGTCCATCTTCTGGATCTGGGCGGTCGTGAGCATGGCCGAGCTGGTGAGCGTTGGACTCACCGCGGTGGCGGCGCGGCGGCACGGAGAAGGGCGGCCGGAACTCGCGGCGCGCGCGGTGGGCGATGCGCTGGTGTTCACGCTGGTGATGTCCCTCGTGGTCGCGGTGCTGGGGCGTGTGTTCCTGAGTTCGCTCTTCGGGATCGAGCATACGCCGGCCGACGTGACGGCGCTCGGCAAGCAGTATCTCGGATTGTATCTGCTCGGTGCGCCCATAGTGTTCGGCTATTTCACCGTGGACGCGGGCTTCCGCGCGAGCGGCGACACGAAGACGCCGCTGGTGCTCATCCTCGTGTCGGTGACCGCGGCAGTGCTGCTCGATCCTGTGCTCATCATGGGGCTCGGGCCGGCGCCGAAGCTCGGCATTGCGGGCGCGGCCGTGGCGACCGTGCTTACGCGGTTCGCGACGCTCATCGTTGGGCTGACCATCCTCGTGCGGCGAGGCATGGTGAAGTTCGGCCGCGTCTCGATGGAGACCATCGGCACCATCGTGCGCGTGGGGCTTCCCACCGCGGTCACCGGCGTCGCGTTCAGTCTGATCTATGTGCTGCTCACGCAGACCACGTCGCGATTCGGCACGCCCGCGCTCGCGGCGCTCGGCGTGGGGCATCGCGTGGAGAGTTGGGTGTACATGGTGGGCGTGGGGTTCGGCGCGGCCGCGGCGGCGATGGTGGGGCAAAATCTTGGTGCGAAGCGTCCGGACCGCGCGCGGAGCGCGGGATGGATCGCCGTGGGCATGGCGAGCGCGATCGGGCTGATCGGCGCGTTCCTCGAGTACACGTGCGCCGTGCCCTTCGCGAATTTCTTCACGCACGATCCGGCGGTGATCGCCGAGGCGGCGAAGTATCTGCGGATCGGCGCGGTATCGACGCTGTTCGCCTCGTCGGAGCTGGTGCTCGAAGGCGCACTGGGCGGAGCGGGCGATACGCTGCCGCCGATGCTCACTTCGACGATCCTCACTGCGTCGCGCGTGCCGCTCGCGATCTGGGCCGCGTCGCGCTGGGGAACGGCGGGGATCTGGTGGGTGCTGTCCGTGACCGCGACTGGACGCGGGCTCGCGATGATGGGATTGTGGAAGTGGAGGCGGTGGGATCTGAAGAAGGTCTAGCCCCTACTGATCCACCCACGTCACCTTGAGCCCGCCGAGTGACACGGTGCCGGTGATCAAGACCTTTCGCGTCGCGGTCGCGTAGTTCTGGCTCGTGAATTCACCCTTCGACTCGGTGAATCCCGCGGCGTCGATCCCGGCGAGATGGGTGACGGCGGTGATCTTCACCCCCGCGTCGCGGGGCACGCGGATCTGCATGCCGCCCACGGCGACGTTCACGTCCACGGTCATGTCGCCCGTCCAATCGCCGCGCAGGCTCGCTTCGCCGCCGCCGAGGGTCGCGCTCATCTTCACCGTCTTCGCGCGCGCGTTGCCCAATTCCTTCACGCCGACGCCGCTCATCATCGCGTCGATGCGCAGCTCCTGCATCGGGCGCTGGTTCGCGGTGCTGAAATTGATGCTCACATCGCCCATGGTGGACTCGATGCGCGCGTTCGCGATCCATAGATTGCCCAAGTCGAGCACGCTCGCGCCGATGCCGGTCTTCACGGTGAGATCGATCGGGATGCCGCGCGCGACGCCGAGATTCATTTCGGCGAGCTTTTCCTCGTCCTTCACGGCCTTCGCATCATCGCCGCCGAAGAGATGCGGACGCAATGAGAATCGCTCGGCGGTGGCGCTGTCCGCGCCGACGATCAGTGTGTGCGTCGCCGGATCGTACAGTTTCTGCGTGCGGAAGAAATTCGCGTCGTAGCGAACGTTCAGATCGTAGAGCACGGCGGGATCGGCGGCGCGCACGGTGAGTTTCCCCATCCCATAGCGCACCATCACTTTCAGCGAATCATCGCGGCCGAGCGGGCGCTGCGCGGTGAGCGTGCGCCAATTCTGCGCCGCGGCGGGCTGCGCGAGCGCGCTGAGCACGAAAGCCAGCGCGGTGAGACAACCGCCGCGCGTTCATCGCTCGGCTCCCCGGCGCGGAGCCGGAGTGGGACGGCGCGCCGCGGTGACGCCCGTGACGGGCGTCGGCGTCTGCCATTCATGCTCGGCCGTTGGCGCGGGTTTGATCTGCGCCGCGGCACTCGCTGACACGCGTGTACCGGCGCGCGTCATGATCACGGCGCCGAGTCCGACGCTCACGGCGATCCACGTGGCGAGCGTGCCGATCACACGCAGTGCGACGCCCACGCCGCCCGTGTAGGGGAACGCGGTGCCGGCCACCCAGAGCAAGAAGAAGAAGGAGAGCCCGAAGAGCATGGGCTGCAGCGCGCCGAGGAAGCTGCGGTCGCCGTTGCGGGGGCCGCTGACCGTGGAGCCGGCGTTCTGCGCCACCGCGAGGAATCCGAGCGACAGCGCGCCCGCGCCGGCGGCGCAGAGGCCGACGGCCGCGAAGGGGATCACGACGAGTCCGATGATCGTGATCGCCAGCGCCACCACCGTAAGCGTGAATGCCGGGATCACCGCCGCCTGCGCCGCGACGCCGATCACGAACGCGCGCACCGGCTGTGCGCGGAGCGCGTCGGCGACGGCGTCGAGCGGACCGCGCGCGAGGAGGATCACGCCCGCGCCGATCACGGCGAGCACGAGATACCAACCCACGGAGAGCGAGATCGAGCGCCGCATTGCCTGCGCGGGCGTGAGCGGCGTCGCGCGTGCGACGCCGATCGTCGGCGCGCTGATGGTGCGCGTCTCGCCGTCGATCGTGCCGCCTTCATTGCGCACCGCGCCGCCCACCGAGAGCGCATCGCCCTTCACGCGGCCGCCCTTCGAGACGATCACGTCGCCGCCGATCGCCGCGACATTGCCGTCGACTGTCCCGCGGATCTCGATCGGACCGTTCCACGTGGCGACGGTGCCCGTGATCTTCTCTTTTTCGCCGATGGTGCGTCCACCGCTGGTGACCTCGGCGGGAAGCAGCTTCATGCCGTTCGGATCCTGCGCGAGCGAATCGAGCAGCGCCTGGCCGGCGCTGGCCGGCACGGTCTGCTGAGCGGAAGCACTCGCGGCGGCCATGAACACGGCGGCGAGCGCCAAGAAACTCTTGAAGATGCGCATGGGGCCTACCGCGTCCGCGAGCGAGCGGCGACGGCGCGTACGGTGCCCACGGCCGCGAGTCCCGTCGCCAGGACCAGACCGAAGAGCACCGCCACTCCGATGCCGCCGCTTGCGTGGAACGCCTCGGCCGCGCCGACGCCGAGCACTGTCGCCACGACGCTGGTGAGCGCGCTCATGGCGCCGGCGCTGAGCCGATCCCAGAGCATCTCGCCAACGAAGAGCACGGCGTCGAGGTGCAGCAGCCCCCACACGGAGGCCGCCGTCACGAGGAGCGCCGCCGTGGCGAGGCCGCCGGTGGCGACCACGCGCCAGCCGCGCGTGCGAGGCACGAGGCCGCGCACCGTGTCGGCCAGCGCCACGTGCCAGGGCACGTAGAGCTGGACGCGAGACATCACCTTGTTCGCGAAATCAGGGGAGGGCGCCAGATGCGGAATGCGCTCGAGATCCGTCACGAGGAGCCGTGCGGTCTCAAGCTGGCCACGGCACAGGTCGCAACTCCGGACATGCGCCTTGAGCGGCGCTGTCTCGAAGCCGACCTCGCCGTCCAGCAGCTGGTCGATCTCGTCAGGAAGAAGGTGTCGTTCCACGGGTACCTCTACGGGTTGAGAATGCAGCGAGTTTCAGACGGAGATTCGGGCTATGTTCGGAGGCCGGAAAGGGCCTCTCTGAGCTCGTGACGGGCGCGGTGGATGTACGTTTTCACGGTTCCCAGAGGGAGATCGAGAGTGGCCGCGATCTCCTCGTAGGAACGGTCTTCTACATGGCGCAGCAGGATGCAGGCGCGATACTCGGGGCGCAGTTTCGCGATGGCTTTTTCTATCGCGCCGCCGAGTTCCTTGGATTCCATCTCCTCGAGCGCCGTCTCGCCGCGACTCTCGACATCGAACGCGCTGGCCTCGGCCTCCGCTGCGGTGGCGGCGTGCGGGGAGCCGTCGATGCTTACGGTTTTGAGTTGGCGTTTGCGGAGGAAATCGATCGTGAGATTGTTCGCGATCTTGAAGAGCCAGCTCGAGAACTTGAATTCGGGGCGGTAGCGGTCGATGTGATTGAGGACCTTGATGAACGTCTCCTGCGCGAGATCCTCGGCGGTCTCGCGATCGCGGACCATGCGGAAGATCAGCGAGAAGACAGGACGCTCATAGCGCCGCACCAGCTCCCGGAACGCGGGCTCTTTACCTTCTCGCGCGAGGGCGGCGAGATCGGCGTCGGGGAGATTGACGAGATCGAGACTGGCCATGCGGGGCTCGAGGGTTACACGTTACGAGCCCATGGCGTAGTACCGCAGCCAGCCACGAAGACAACTAACTGCTGTGACAGGATTAACATGACTGGAGCATGATTGGAACTGCGCTCGGCGGACTGCGGCCGCCGGGGCAGTTCACATCTCGAACCATCATGCTCAATCCTGTCAAACGCGCTTTTTGGCAGGACTTACATGATCCACAGGCTGCCTTACGGCGCTTGCATATGTCTCTCGCGCGCCGGGCACCTTTCGCACATGTCTTTGATGACGCGAGGAGCGCGCAGCCCGAGAGGCCGCAGAAGGCGGCGTCTCGAAGCGCGCGTATGTGCAGAGGACGTTCTCGGAGATCGCGCCGAGTTATGATCTCCTGAATCATCTGCTCAGCGTGAATCTCGATCGCGGCTGGAGGCGGAAGGCGATCGATGCGCTGCAGATCGCGCGTGATCCGTCGGGGACCTATCTCAATGTGTGCGCGGGAACGATGGATCTCGGCGCGGAATTGGCGGCGCGTACGGGGTTCTCGGGCTCGGTGATCTGTGCCGATTTCGCGGAGCCGATGCTGCGCGGCGGGGTCGCGAAGACTGTTGGACTGCCGGTGCGGGCGGTCGTTGCGGATGCGCTGAGGCTGCCGCTGCGCGATGGGGTCGGCTCCGGCGCGCTGGTCGGATTCGGCGTGCGGAATTACACGGACATCGATGCGGGGCTGCGCGAACTTCGACGCGTGCTGAAGAAAGGCGCGCGTCTTGTCGTACTCGAGTGTTCGGAGCCGCCGAATGCCGCGGTGCGCGCGTTCTATGATCTCTATTTCCAGCACGTCTTGCCTCTGATCGGTCGCGTCGTGAGCGGGCACAAGACGGCGTACAGTTATCTCCCGAAGTCGGTTCAGAATTTCCCGGATGCCGACCGGCTCGCCGAGCGCATGCGTGGGGCGGGTTTGGTGAACGTCGGCTACCGGCGGCTCACGATGGGGACCGCGGCGATCCACTGGGGCGAGGCGGCGTGACTCTCGACTCACTCCAGGAATTCATCGAGGCGCTCGATGAGGCCGGCGAACTCGTCCATGTGAAGCATCCGGTCCGCGCGAAGCTCGAGATCACGGAGATCGCCGACCGTGCGATGAAGATGCCCGGCGGCGGGCCGGCGCTGCTCTTCGAGCATGTGCTGCTGGACGACGGTTCCCGCTCGGAATTCCCCGTCGCGATCAATCTCTTCGGCAGCATGAAGCGCATGGCGCTCGCGCTCGGCACGGACGATCTCGACAAGATCGGCGCGCGGATCACGGAGCTGCTCGAGATGAAGGTGCCCGAGGGGATCCTCGGAAAGTTGTCGCTGCTGCCGCGGCTGCTCGAGGTGGGGAAATTCCCTCCGAAGGTGCACGGCGGGAAGCAGGCATGTCAGGACGTGGTGTGGCGCGGCGCCGACATCGATCTCGGCAAGCTGCCGATCATCACCTGCTGGCCGAAGGATGGCGGCGCGTACATCACGCTGCCGATGGTGATCTCGAAGGACCCCAAGCGCGGCATTCGCAACGTGGGCATGTACCGCGTGCAGGTCATCGGCAAGAACCGGCTCGCGATGCATTGGCAGCGCCACAAGGTGGGCGCCGCGCATTGGCGCGAGATGGCGGAACGCGGCGAGAAGATGCCGGTGTGCATCGTGATCGGCGCTGATCCCGCGAGCGTGTACTCGGCGTCGGCGCCGCTGCCGCCCACCGTCGACGAGTTCCTGTTCGCGGGATTCCTTAGAAGCTCTCCGGTGTCCCTCACGAAGGCGCTCACGTGCGACCTGGAAGTGCCGAGCCATGCGGAGATCGTGATCGAAGGCGAGATCGATCCGCGCGAACCGCTCGTGACCGAGGGGCCGTTCGGCGATCACACGGGATTCTATTCGCTGGCGGATCTCTATCCGGCGGTGAACGTCACGGCGATCACGATGCGCAAGAAGCCGGTGTACGCGACGACGATCGTGGGCCGTCCGCCCATGGAAGATTATTATCTCGGGCATGCGACGGAGCGGATCTTCCTGCCGCTCATCAAGCTCACCGTGCCGGAGATCGTGGACTATCACATGCCGGCGGAAGGGATCTTCCACAATCTCGTTTTCGTGTCGATCGACAAGCAATTCCCGGGGCAGGCGTACAAGGTGATGAACGCGATGTGGGGCGCGGGGCTGATGTCGCTCGCGAAGGTGCTGGTGGTGGTGGACAAATGGGTGAACGTGCGCGACGAGAAGGAAGCCTGGTGGGTGGCGCTGAACAACATCGACCCGCAGCGCGACGCGCGATTCTCCATGGGGCCGATCGACGTGCTGGATCATTCGAGCCGGGCGTTCACGTTCGGATCGAAGATCGGCTTCGACGCGACGCAGAAGTGGCCGGAGGAGGGGTTCGTGCGCGAGTGGCCGGAACTGATGACGATGGATGACGAGACGAAGAAGCGCGTAGATAGCGTATGGGCACAGCTGGGCATTGGCGCGGTGAAGCCGAAATGACGCGCGAAGGCCAGACGTACGCGTCGCACTCGCGCGTCGTGGACTACGTGAACTTCGTGAAGCTCCCGCACACGCTGTTCGCGCTGCCGTTCGCGTTGGTGGGCGTGGTGCTCGCGAGCGCGATCGCGCCGGTGCGCTGGGTGCAGGTGGGCTGGGTGACGGTGGCGTTCACGGCGGCGCGATTCGCGGCGATGGGCTTCAACCGCATCGCGGACCGCGAGATCGACGCGCTGAATCCGCGCACGGCGAAGCGCGAGATCCCCGCGGGGATCATCGGACTAGCGGAGGCCACCGCGGCGGTGGTGATCGCGTCGGGTCTGTTCGTGTTCGCGGCGTGGGAGCTGAATCAACTCTGCTTCTATCTCGCGCCGGCGGCGCTCGCGTGGGTGTTCTTCTACAGCTACACGAAGCGGTTCACGCGACTCGCGCACGTGGTGCTGGGACTCGGTCTGGGCATCGCGCCGGTGGGCGGGTATATCGCGATCACGGGCGCGTGGAGCATGCCGTGGTGGGTACTCGTGATGCTCGCGGCGGCGGTGATGACGTGGGTGGGCGGCTTCGACATCCTCTATTCGCTGCAGGACATTGAGTTCGACCGCGCGCACGCGCTCCACTCTATTCCGGCAGGGCTCGGTGAAGGGCGCGCGATCACGATCGCGCGTGTGATGCACGCGGGCACCGTGATCGCCCTCGCGCTGGTCGGTATCGGCACCGGCGCCGGCGCGATCTACGCGGCGGGCGTGGTGGTGGTCGCCGCCCTGCTGCTGTATGAGCACTCGCTCGTGAAGCCGGGCGATCTGTCGCGGCTCGATGCGGCGTTCTTCACGATGAACGGCGTGATCAGTCTCACCTTCTTCGGCTTCGTGCTCGCGGAGCGGTTGATCTCGAGATGAGCACGAAGCTGCCGCTAGTGATGGCGGTGACGGGCGCGTCGGGCGCGCCGTACGCGGTGAAGCTGCTCGAGCAGCTCGTGCGCGCGAAGCAGCCGGTGCAGCTCATCGTGAGCGCGCACGGGTGGCGGCTGCTCGACACCGAGACCGGGATCGCGCGACCTCGCGGCGCTGCAGGCGAAGAGCGGCGGCAAGGCATGGAAGGGCATCGTCACCGTATTCGACGATGGCGATCGCGGCGCGGCGCCGGCGAGCGGATCGGCGCGGAACGCCGGCATGGTGATCTGTCCGTGCAGCATGGGCACGCTCGCGGCGGTAGCGGCGGGCACGAGCCGCTCGCTCGTGGAGCGCGCGGCGGACGTCGCGCTTAAAGAACGCCGCAAGCTCGTGCTCGTCACGCGCGAGACGCCGCTGTCGGCTATCCACCTGGAGAACATGTTGCGCGTCACGAACGCGGGCGCCGTGGTAATGCCGGCTGCGCCCGGATTCTATCACCGCCCCGCGGCGGTGAGCGATCTCGTGGATTTCATCGTCGCGCGCGTGCTCGACCAACTCGGCGTGGAGCACACATTGGGGCGGCGGTGGAGCGGATCGTCGTCGGACTGATCAGCGACACGCACGGGCTGTTGCGCGCGGACGTGCACGATGCGTTCGCGGGCGTGGACCTCATCCTGCATGCGGGCGATGTGGGGCCGCCGTCGATACTCGACGAGCTCGCGCTCATCGCGCCGGTGACCGCGGTGCGCGGCAACACCGATCCACCGGGGCAACCCGTGCTGCTGGATCGGATCGACCGTACCATTGGCGGGGTGCGCGTGCACGTGAGTCACGGGCACGAATTGGGGAGTCCGACGCTGCCGAAATTGCTGGCGGCATACGATGCGGACGTGATCGTGCACGGTCACACGCACCGGCAGTTCATCGGGCGCTCGGGAGGGCGGCTCGTGGTCAATCCCGGCGCGGCCGGCGCGAGGCGATTCGACCTCTTGCCGAGCGTGGCGCGGCTGACGATTGTGGAGGGCGTGGTGAGCGCGGAGATCGTCGCGCTCGCGCCGTGAGGGAGACTTTCGGAATGGAGTGGCGTGTTATGCGGCTCTTGCTAGCATTGGCGGGATCTCGATCCTGGCGGGCAGCGCGCTCGCGCAGGACACGCTCGCGCGCGAGGTGAAGCTTCCCGGCGGCCAGGTGATCACGCGCAAGTGCCTGCATTGGGAGAGCGAGGGGATCCTGATCCTCACCGCGGACCATCGATATAGGGGAACGGGCGGCGACGCGTATCTGGCGCAGCTCGCGAACAGCATGGAACGCCGGCTCACGCACGTGGTGAAGGACAGCGCCGCGCTGGTGGCGTATTTCGCGGCGAAGGTGATGCGCGACGGATCCGTGAGCGGTGTGCGGCTGATGCAGCCGTCGGGGCGCGCGGGCTTCGACCTCGACGCGCAGCGAGCGCTGTCGATCGGGCCCAACGATGCGCTGCTCGATTCGATGCCGATGGTGGTGCCCGATTCGCTCAACGTTTTCATTTCCATTGGGCACAAGCAGGACGGCAGCAAGTTCCTGATCACGCACGATTCCTGCGACGCGGTGGAATACCCGAACAGCCCGAAGACGGTGTATCCGATCACGGAAACGCTCTCGCGCGCGCGGACGATCATCCATACATCGTTCGTGGTGGATACGGATGGTGTGGTGGACACGGCGAGCATCAAGGTGCTCACGGAGACAAGCGATGCGTTCGGGGATGCGACGTTGGACTATCTCGCGACCTTGAAATACTTACCGGCGGAGTTCGACGGGAAGAAGGAAAGGTCGGTGGTTTATCGGGATGTGGAGTTCTTCATTCCGGAGCAGTCGGGGGATGGGCTGAACGACTGACGGCGTGAGTGGAACCGCGGACGGCGTGGTGGTACCGCAAACGGCGGGACTGGTACCGCGAACGGCGCGTTGGGGATTGGCGTTGGGGACTGCGAGTTCCGTGCGCCCTACGCGATTCGTTCCTCGATCGCGTGAGCTTCGGGCACGACGCGCACGCGCTTGGAGCGTGGGGATTTCACGGGCGTCGTGCGGTCCATCTCATCGGGGTGGGTGCGGAACCACCAGCTCAGCAATAACAACTCATCGATCTCGTGGGTGGGCAACCGCGCGCCTTCGCTCTCGCGCGTACCGAACACTTCCTCCATCACGAGCGCGTGGTGGCGCTTCTCCTTCGCGCTTACCGGCGGCGCGCCCTCGGCGCGCACGCGGCCCTTACGGATGAGATAGACGCGGTCCTCGCCGTTCCAGCCGGGAACGTGATAACTGAAGCTCAAACTCTCCACGGCGAAGCGCAGGCGCTCGAACTGATCTCTGAGCGCTTCCAGTCGCTCGAGTTTGTCGCGCATGGCTGCGGCGCGTTCGTATTCGAGTTCGGCGCTCGCGCGGAGCATCTCGAGGCGCAATGAATCCACCGGCGTGTCGTCGGCGCCATCGAGGAACGCTTTCGCGAGCACGACGCGCTCATCGTACTGACCCTCGGTGCACGCGGTGACGCACGGGCCGAGACATTTCCTGATCTCGTAGCGGATGCAGCCGGGCGTGCGCGGCGTGATGGAGAACAACTCGGCCTGATCCGCGAAGCGCATGCGCGAATCCAGGGTGCAATCGCGAAGGCCGAGCACGTCGGACAGTTCGCGCACGGATCTCGGCGACGTTGCGCGCGCCCTGGAACGGGCCGTAGTACGTCGCGCGATCGTCGCTCGCGCCGCGCACCACCATGAGACGCGGCGCCGGCGGACGCGACAGCTTGATGAACGCGAAATGCCGCGCGTCGCGCTTGAGCATGAAGTTGAATCGCGGGCGCAGGCGCTTCACCTGCTGCAGCTCCAGCAAGCAGCGCCGCGAATTCGCTCGGCACGTAGTCCCAGTCGATGCGCGCCGCCTCGCGCACCAAGCGCGCGCCCTTCTCCTCGGGGAAGGGCAGCCGGAAATAACTCAGCAGCCGCGAGCGCACCTTCTTGGATTTCCCCACGTACAACACTTCGCCGTCGTCGGTGTGCATGCGGTACACGCCGGGACGATCCTCGGCGTTCGCGCGCACGTGCGCCTTGAGCCTCGCAACGTGCGCCGCCTGCGCCGCGGCCTCGAGCTGCTTCTCGGCGCGCTTGCTCACCGCTGGCAGTGCGCGCAAAAAACCGTGGCGCGGCCGTCGATCGCCTGCGTACTGACGAGCTTCGCGCCGCAGCGCTTGCACGGCTCGCCCTCGCGGCCGTACGCGGCGAGTTGCGATGCGAATTCGCCGCGCTCGCCGGTGGCGTCGCGATAGTCGCGGAAGCTGGTGCCGCGCGCGGCGATGGATTCGGTGAGCACGCCGACGATCGCACCGTGCAGCGTTCGGGACTCCTCAGCGGACACGGTCTCGCCCGCGCGCGACGGATCGATCGCGGCGCGCCAGAGCGCCTCGGTCGCGTAGATATTCCCGATGCCGGCGAGCCGGCGCTGGTCCATGAGGAGCTTCTTCACCGCCTGTCGAGACCCCCGAAGAAGTCCCGATAATAGGGCCGGGGTGAACGAACGGTCAAGCGGCTCGGGCCCGAGAGCGCCCTCGTACTCGCTCCAGCGCGCCTGCGACATGAGCATCACCGTGCCGAGCCGGCGAATATCGCGGTAGTGCAGGGTGCGGCCGTCGGCGAGGGCGAACGCGACCGTCGAATATTCTCGCTCGCGATCGGGGAGGTCGCCCGCATCGATGATGAGCGCGCCGGTGAAGCGCGGCTGCACCACGATCCGCTCGCGCGTGCCCAATTCGATCACCACGAGCTTCGCGCGGCGCGTCGTGCGAACGATGTCCGCGCCATTCACGCGCCGCTTGAACGTGCTGGGCGAGATCTCGCGCAGCACGTCGGAATGGGTGACGGTCACACTCGTGATGCGGGCCCCGCTCACCGCGCGGTCGAGACCGCGCGCGATGGTCTCAGTTTCCGGGAGCTCGGGCATTGCGACGCAATTCGCGCCAGCCGATATCGGTGCGGAACTGCTTGCCGTCGAACTGGATGGACGCGGCCGCTTCGGCGCTCGCCTTCTGCGCGGCCGCGAGCGTGTTCGCGGTGGCCGTCACGGCGAACACGCGGCCGCCGGCCACGACGAGCTGGCCGCCCGCATCCACCGCGGTGCCGGCGTGGAAGATCGTGACGCCCGGCGACGGCGGCGGCAGCGTGATGCGCGCGCCCTTCTTCGGCGCGTCGGGATAGCCCGTGGATGCGACGACGGTGGTGACCGCGTGCTCGTCGCGCCACTTGAGCGTGCCGCTGATCGGCCCGCCGCGCGCGATGGCGAGCATCGGCGAGAGCAGATCGCTCTCGAGCAGCGGCAAGATCGTTTCCGTCTCCGGATCGCCGAAGCGCGCGTTGAATTCCACGACGCGCGGGCCGCGCTCGGTGAGCATGAGTCCCGCGTAGAGCAGTCCCGTGAACGGCGTGCCGCGCACGCGCATCGCCGCGAGCGTCGGCGCCACGATGCGTTCCATCACTTCGAGTACCACTCCCTCAGTCGCTACACTCACCGGTGCGTACGCGCCCATGCCGCCGGTGTTCGGGCCCTCGTCGCCATTGAGTAGCCGCTTGTGATCCTGCACGCCGAGCATCGGGATCGCGTGCGTGCCATCGGTCAACGCGAAGAGCGAGAGTTCTTCGCCTTCCATGAATTCCTCGACGAGGACTTCCAGGCCGGCCTCTCCGAACGTCTTCGTGGAGAGCATCGACACCGCGGCGCGGTCGGCCTCCTCCATGGTGTTGCAGACGATCACGCCCTTTCCCGCGGCGAGACCCGACGCCTTGATCACCACCGGCGCGCCGAAACTCCGAATGGCGTGCAGCGCGCCGTCGAGCGTCGTGTGCCGCTCGGCGCGCGCGGTGGGCACGCCGGCATCCATCATCAATTGTTTCGCGAATGCCTTGGAACTCTCGATGCGCGCGGCGGCCGCGGTCGGGCCGAACACGGGCAGCCCGTGCGCGCGGAACGCGTCCACGATCCCCTCGGCGAGCGGCGCCTCGGGTCCGACGAATGTGAGGTCGGGCTTCTCGCGCTGCGCCAGCACGACGAGCGCGGGCACATCGCTCGCCGCGATGTCCACACATCGTCCCATGCGCGCGAGCCCCGGATTGCCCGGGGCGGAAACGATCTCGATGCCAGGATGACGGCGCGACAGACACCAGGCGACGGCGTGCTCCCGGCCGCCGCCGCCTACGATCAACACCTTCATTTCTGCGGCGGCTCTCCCGGCGAACGGAACGCGCCACTCACGAGATCGCCGATATTGCGGACCGCCGTTGCCACCTGATCCACCGCGCCGCGCGCCTGTTCGCGGTAGTGCGCGCCCGCTTCGGCGTAATCCTCGCTCAGCGGCCGCTGGTCGGCGGCGCCGCGGCGCTGGTACTCGCCGCCGAGGATCCGGTCGTACGCGCCGCTCTCGATCCAGCGCTGGAGTTCCGCCGCGCGCACGGTGCCGAATGGATGCGACTGGAACGCGACGTTGAGCAGCTTGAGCAGATTGTCGAACGCGGTGCCGCCGGTCTCGTAGTCGCGCGCCTGTACGAGGAATTCATCGAGGCTCGTCTTATCGCCCTCGTCGGCGCCGCCGGAGAGTCGCAGGAACACGCGCATCGACGCGAGCGGATCCTGCGTGGAGAGCAGCCCCGCGCGATCGCTCGAGAGTTCGGCTTTCCGATACCACTCCATGAGTGCGAGCTGGATCGGGAGCGCGATGAGTCCGAGCCCCGGCACGGCGGTGAATCCGAGCCGCAGGATGAGCAGCGCGATGGTGGTATACGTCGCGTGGCCGCTCATGACGTGGCCGAGTTCGTGGCCGAGGATCACGCGCTTCTCGTCGTCGTCGAGGAGCGTGAGCGCGCCGCTGTTGATCACGATGAACGGTTTGTCGAATCCGACGGCCATCGCGTTGGCGATCGGCGTCTGCGCGACGTAAAGATCGGGGCGTTCGGGCCAGTCGAGCGAGGTGAGCACGTCGGCGTAGAGCGCGTCGAGTTTGGGGCGCTGGCGCGGCCCGACCTTCATCGCGCTCGCCGTGAACAGATGGCGCACGCCGCGCTCGCCGATGATCCCCATGATCTTGCGCACGAGTTCGTCGAAGCCCGGGATCGCGCGCAGCGTGTTGAGCGCGGCGCGGTCGGCGGGATGCTCCCACGACGCGGGGGCGATCTGGGTGAGGACTTTGCGGGGGGCCATGGAACGCTCCGGTCTCAGAGAACTTTGAAAGCGTGCTCGACGTCGGCCAGGAGGTCGGCCACGTCTTCCACGCCGCACGAGAGGCGGATCAGTCCCTCGGTGATGCCCATCTCGGTGCGCTGCTCGATCGGCACGGAGGCGTGCGTCATCGACGCGGGATGACTGATCAGGCTCTCTACTCCACCCAACGATTCAGCGAGGGAAAAGATTCGCGTGCGGCGCAGCACTTCGTCGGCTTTCGCCTTGGAGCCCGTCTCCACGCTGATCATGCCGGGAATGCCGCACATCTGCTTCTTCGCGAGCGCGTACTGCGGGTGGCTCGGCAGTCCCGGATAGATCACGCGCTCCGGCCCAAGTCTCTTCGCGAGCCATTCGGCGACGGCTCGGCCGTTGGACTCGTGGCGCGGCATGCGGAGGTGCAGCGTTTTCGTGCCGCGCAGCGCGAGCCAGCAATCGAAGGGGCCGGGCACCGCGCCGGCGCCGTTCTGGATGAAGTGCATGCGCGCGGCGAGGTCGTCGTCGTTGAGCAGCACGATGCCGCCCACCATGTCGCTGTGGCCGTTGAGGTATTTCGTGGTGGAGTGGAAGACGATGTCCGCGCCGAGTTCTATCGGGCGCTGGAAGAAGGGCGTCGCGAAGGTGTTGTCGACTATGAGGAGCGCGTTCGCTTTGTGCGCGACCTCGGCGGCGGCGCGGATGTCCGTGATCCACATGAGCGGATTCGTCGGCGTCTCGACGAGGATCGCGACCGTTTTCTTGGTGCAGGCGTCGGCGATCTTCTGCGGATCGCGCGCGTCGACGAAAGTGAAATCGACGCCGAAGTTGCGGTAGATCTTGTCGAAGAGGCGGAAGGTGCCGCCGTAGACGTTCGCGCCGCAGACGATGTGGTCGCCGGATTTGAAAAGCTTCATTAAGGAATCCACAGAAGCCACGCCGCTCGAGAAGGCGAGGCCGTGGCGCGCACCTTCCAGCGCCGCTACGTTCCGTTCGAGCGCTTCGCGCGTGGGATTCTGCGTGCGCGCGTACTCGTAGCCTTTGTGCTCGCCAAGGCCTTGCTGCACGTACGTGGACGTCTGATAGATCGGCGGCATGATCGCGCCGCTCATGGGATCGGGGCGCTGCCCGGCGTGAATGGCGCGGGTGCCGAAGCCTTTGTTCAGATCGTCGTCGAAGACTTTGGTCATTCGGAGAATGGGAATGAGTGAGCGGAATCTAGCGCGGGTCGCCGCATGACGCACCCGGCCGCGGAGCTGGAGCGGCGTTGTCTGATCGTGGACGACGAGCCGTCGCTCCGCAGCGCGCTCAAGCGCGTGATGCAGGGCGAGGGGTTCACGTGCTTCGAGGCGAGTTCCGGCTCCGTGGCGCTCGACGTGCTCGACAGCGAGCCGATCGCGCTCGTGCTGAGCGACGTGCGCATGCCGGAGATGAGCGGGCCGGAGCTGCTGCGCGAGGTGCGCGCGCGGTATCCGGAGATGGCGATGATGATGATCACCGCGGTGGCGGAGGTGGATGTGGCGGTGAGTTGTCTCTCGATGGGCGCGATGGACTACATCACGAAGCCCTTTCTCATAGACGAAGTGCGCGCGCGCGTGGCGCAGGCGATGGAGAAGCGGCGGCTGCTGCTGGAGAACAAGGATTACCAGCTGCGGCTCGAGGACAAGGTGAAGGTGCAGCAGGACCGGCTGGAATCGTTATTCCTGGCGGGGATCCAGTCGCTGGCGGACGCGCTTGAGCTGAAGGACCCGTACACGCGCGGGCATTCGGTGCGGGTGAGCCAGTTGGGATCGGTCACAGCGCGTGAGTTGGGGATGGAAGTGGAGCTGGTGAAGAGCATCGAGCTCGGCGGGCATCTCCATGATGTGGGGAAGATCGGCGTGCGGGAGGACGTGCTGAACAAGCGCGGGCCGCTGACGGACGAGGAGTACGAGCACATCATGACGCATCCGCTGCTCGGCTGGCGGATCCTGCGGCCGCTGCTGGCGGATAATCCGGTGCCGCTGAATGTGGTGCGGCATCATCATGAGCGAGTGGATGGGACTGGCGTGCCGGATCGGCTCGGTGGTACAGATATTCCCGTGGAAGCGCGCATCATTGCCGTGGCGGATGCGTTCGATGCGATGATGTCGAAGCGGCCGTATCGGGGCGGGCTGGAGTTCGATGACACTTTGGCGGAATTGAGGGCCGGCGCGGGATCCCAGTTCGATCCGCAGGTGGTGGATGCGTTCGTGGACGTCGCTTACCGCGGAGAGCTATTCGTTTCGGAGTCGCAGCGATCTACCTAGTGGCGCGACTGTAATCACGGTTCATGTTTGAACGCGGATTTGACGGATGGAACGGATTGGACGGAGACCGCGTGAAGGGCACAAAGCTTATTCGACAACAGCTTTTGCTGTTAACAACAGAAGCGGTTTGTTCGATCGCGACTTTGAGACATCGATGCGGTTTCCCTCTCATCCGTTCCATCCGTCCGATCCGCGTTCAAACGTGAACCGTGATCTCAGTCGTGCTGCATGAACTCAGCCCGGCGCAACTATGCCATCAACTAGTAGTGGCGTGGCCGTGATGTTGGTGATTCTAGCCGCGAGCCAGTATTCGTTCGACGGCGCGCGTAATCCATGCGTTCCCGCATCCTCGGCGCAGGGCGAGATCGATCGCGTCCGAGAGATCGTCTCTGAGACGTTCGACTCGACCCAGCCCTTATCAGGCACGGGCGATGGCGTTCGCACCGCAGAGCAAGTCCGCCTCAGAGACTCCCTGCTACATGACTCACGGTTGCACGATAGTCTTCCGTCGGTGCCCCCGAGCGCTGTGATGGTCGTGAAGGACAAGGCGGTTTGCAGCGCTGCGCTCGTCGCGATAAATCGAGAGTACGAGGCGCTGGTCGCGCGAGGCGCACCGCCATGGACCGTGCGGGCGGTGCTTGTCTTGCGAATTGGCGATGTCTACGTCGTCGAAGACCCGCTCGATGCCAGGGACGAGTGGAGAGCAATGTTCGTCTTCACTCAGGACTTTTCTCGGCTCAAGGTGTACTTCGGCGTCTAGGTGCCGCGGCATGTTACGACGCGAGGATCGCGATCTCGCTGGGCTGTTTGTACTGCGATAGCCGCGTCGCGCACCAATTCTTTACGTCGCCCTCGGTGACGGAGCCTACGATCTCGAGCGCGATATCATTCTCGCGCGAGGGCTCGGGGATCGCGCGCACTTTCACCGACTTCACGCCCGGCATCTCGCGCACGACGCGTTCGATCTCGTGCGGGTAGATATTGAACCCGTTGCGCGTGAACATCGGCTTGATGATGCCGGTGAACGTGACGACGCCATCGCGATCGATGCTGCCGCGATCGCCGGTGTGCAGCCAGCCGTCGTTCACTTGCAGGCCGTGCTCGCCGCCGCTCACGTAGCCGGGGAACACGTTCTCGCCGCGGATGCAGATCTCGCCCTTGTGGATCGCGACTTCCACGCCGGGGAAATGGGTGCCGAGGGTGCCGAGGCGGTTCGGCTGTGACGGGCGATTGAATAGACAGACGGGGCCGCCTTCGGTGAGACCGTAGCCCTGTCGCAGCGGCACGCCGGTCGCGCGCTCCCAACGTTCCTGCAGCTGGATCGCGAGTGGCGCGCCGCCGCAGAGACACTCCTCGAGAGAACTCAGCTCGCCGCCGTCGCGCTCGAGGGCGGCCAGCAAGCCGTAGAACACGCTCGGCACGCCGCAGATCAAAGTCACGCGTTCATCGCGGATCAATTCCAGCGCCTTTAGCGGATTGTAGCGGGGCAGGGTCACCACGCGGCCGCCCGCCAACAGCGGCGCCATGAGGGTGACGGTGAATCCGAACAGATGCGCGAGCGGCAGCACCGCGAGCGATACGGTGCGTTCGCTCAACGTGATCGCCTCCACGCACGAATGTGCGTTCGCCAGCAGGTTCCGGTGCGTGAGGATCGCACCGAGCATGGTGCCGGCCATCGCGCTGGTGTAGACGATCGCGGCCTCCTCGTCGCGCCCCGGCGCATCCATCTCGCCTTCGAGCGCGAGTCCGCTGTGCGCGCCGAGATCGATCGCGCGATCGGTGCTGTTGATCACGACGCGCGCGTGCGATGGCGCATCGTCCAACAACACGCGAGGGAATCCCGCGGGCAGCTTTTTCTCGAACGCCGAGATGGTGAACACGACCCCCACGTTCGCGTCGCGAAGCTGATACTCGATTTCCGCCGGCGCGGCGAGCGGATTCACGAACACCGCGCCGCGCCCGTCGCTTGCGGCGAGTGCCACGAGAAAAGCGGGTGAAGTTGGGAGCAGCAATGCCGACCGTTTTCCGCTGAGCGCCCGCACGAGCGGCGCGCTGCGCTGGAGAAGTGTCACTCCCGCGGCCACCAACGATCGTGCGGCGATCCCATCCACTTGCCCGGCGCGCGCCGCGGCCGCCAGCGGCACCAGCGCCAGCGGATCGCTCACAGCTCGAAGCGCGTCATCACTCCCTTGAGCCGTGTGGCGATGTCCGCCAAGTGCTGGCTCGATTCCGTGATGTGCTCCATGCTCGCCGTCTGCTCCTGCACCACGGCGCTCACCTGCTCGCTCGTGCTCGCGTTCTGCTCGGCGACGATGCTCACCGCCTCGATCTCCTTCGCGAGCGTCTCCGATTCGCGTTTCTGCGCGTTCGTGAGCTCGGCGATGCGCGCCACGGCTTCGCGGCTCCCCTCGATCTCGGCCGCGATCTGCGTGAGCGTGCCGGTGCTCGCGCGGATCACCGCCTCGCCGGCGCCCACGCTGGCGCTCACGTCCGTGATGCGCTCGGACATACGCGACGACACACGCTGCATCTCATCGGCGAGCTGACGGATGATCTCCAGCGCGCGTCCCGATTCCTTCGCGAGTTTACGCACTTCCTCGGCGACCACCGCGAAGCCGCGACCGTGCTCGCCCGCGCGCGCCGCTTCGATCGCGGCGTTGAGCGCGAGCAGGTTGGTCTGCCGTGAGATCGCCGCGATGGTATCGGTGATCTGCGAGATGCGCACGGATTTCTCGGTAAGCTCGGCGACGGCGGGCACGGCTTCGCTCGTCACGCTCGAGATATTCGACATGCTCTGCAGCCCCGCCTCGGCGGCGCTCGCGGCGCGTTTCGCCGAATGCGTCACCGTGTCGGCGGCCTGCTGAGCGCGGGTAGCGTGCTGCGCCACGTCGTGCGCGCGAGTCGCCACGCGGCTCGACACGGCCACGATGTTCTGGATGCCCGTGGTCTGCTGCGTGGCCGAACTCGCGATCGTCTGCGCGGCGCCCGACACCTGCTGCGTGCTCGCGCTCATCTCCTGCGCGCCGGCGGCGAGCTGGTCGGCGGTGGCGGCCACTTCGCTCGCGCCCGCCTCCACGTCGCGCAGCAGCTCGCGCAGGCCGGCGGTCATCTGCCGGAACGCGTCGGCAAGTTCGCCGATCTCGTCGCCACTGCTGTAGCTGATGTCGTGGCGAAGATTCCCGCGCGCGACTTCCTGCGCATGCTCGACCACGATGTCGATGCCCGCCGTGACCTTGCGCGCCACGACGATGCTCACGAAGAGCGCGCCGAGCAGGATGAGCAGCGGAATGGGCGCGACCTCGAGGAAGATCCGCGCGAGGCGGGCCAGGAAATCTTCGGCATTGAGCGTGACCACGACGAAGCCCGCGGGCGTACCGTCGGCGCGCAACACGGGCGCGGCGGCGGCGAGTTCGCGTCCGCCTTCGCCGTCGTAGATGCCGCTAGCGCCCGCGTGCCCCGCGGCGAGCGAATCGGCGAGGCCGGCGGGCGCCGTCCAGAGTTGGCTGTACTGCGGCTGCCCCGCGATCCACGACGAATGCGCGAGGTATTCGTACTGGAAGCCCGTGGATTTAACGAGCGAGATGCCGTTCGTGAGTTCGCTCACGTCGCCGCCGTTCGCGGTCCACATGCGGCTCATCGTCTCGCGCGTGCGTACGAAGGCGGCGGTGCTGCGGCCGTGTGCGGCGATGGAATCCACGGCGCTCGCGGGGATCGAGACAGCGGCGCTGGCGGCGATCGCGCTCAGCCGCTGGGCGTTGAGCGTGGTGAGGGTGGAGCGGCTCGCGAGGTACACGGGCGTGAGGACGAGCACGAGCGTGGCCAGAACGGCGGCCGCGCTAATGATCGTCATCTTCCATCTGAGGGGCAGGCGGTTGAGCGAGCGGCGAAGAGCCAATTAACTACTCGGGAAGCGGGAAGCGGGAAGCGCCGCGGGATGCGCAAATGCGGCTCCTCTATAGACGAATTCCTTGGCGCCTCCGAAACCTCGGCGCGGCTTGATTGTCATTCACGGCGGGCTAGCTTCCGGAGCGGCTTTCATAGGGGAGAGTGTGGACGATCGGTTGATGGTGAGCGTGTCCGGGGTGCGCGGGCGAGTGGCGGAAGGGCTCACGCCGGAGGTCGTCGCGCGCTATGCGGCGGGCTTCGGGGCGTGGGCGATCGCCACCGGCGAGAGCCGCAGCGTGGTGGTCGGGCGTGACTCACGTGTGTCGGGGCCGATGTTTCATCGCGCAACGGTCGCGGCGCTGCAGAGTGTGGGCGCGAACGTGATCGACGTGGGCATCGCGCCCACGCCCACGATCCAGCTCGCAGTGGAATACCATCACGCGGCCGGCGGGCTCGCGATCACGGCGAGCCACAATCCGATCGAGTGGAACGCGCTGAAATTCATCGGGCCGAGTGGGCTTTTTCTCGACTCGGTCGATAGCACGGAGATGCGCAAGCTGGCCGATGGCGTCGCGCCGCGCGCCACGTGGGACCAGCTCGGCACGGTCACGGTGGACCCCGACGCCGTTGAACGGCATATCGGCGCGGTGCTCGCGTTGAAACTCATCGATGTGCCGGCCATTCGCCTGCGGAAATTCAAAGTCGCGCTCGACTGCGTGCGCGGCGCCGGCGGTGTGATCCTGCCGCAGCTGTTGCAGCGGCTCGGCTGCACGGTCACAGCGATCAATCTCGAGACGGACGGCAGATTCCCCCGTGCGCCCGAGCCGGTGGCCGCGAACCTCGGCGAACTCGAGAAGCTCGTGCTCAAGGCCAAGGCCGACGTCGGCTTCGCGACGGATCCCGATGTCGACCGTCTCGCGATCGTGAGCGACGAGGGCAAAGCGATCGGCGAGGATTGGACGCTCGCGCTCGCCGCCCGGCTGGTGCTCCGCTCGCGCGAGGGCCCGCTGGTGGTGAATCTCAGCACGAGCCGCATCATGGACGACGTGGCCGCCGAGGCGGGCTACAAGGCCATTCGCGCGCCCGTGGGCGAGGTGAACGTCGCGGTGCGCATGCGCGAGGAGAAGGCGGCGATCGGCGGGGAGGGGAACGGCGGCGTCATTCTGAACGAACTGCACCTCGGCCGCGACGCCCCGGTCGCCGTGGCCCTCATCTTGCAAATGATGGCCGAGGATGACGAAAAGCTGTCCGCTATCGTGGGCCGCTATCCCGTGTACGCGATCGTGAAGGACAAACTCGACCGTCCCAAAGCGAAGCTCGACAAGGTCTATGCCGCGCTGAAGAAGGAATTCGCGGACGCCGAGAGCGATACCCAGGATGGTCTCCGCCTAGCCTGGCCCGACCGCTGGGTGCATATCAGACCGAGCGGCACCGAGCCCATAGTGCGAGTGATCGCCGAGGCGCCGACCGAAAAAGAAGCCAGGAGTTTGATCGCAAGAGCTCGAAAGCCTCTCGATAGCTTGGCGTAGTTGGTCGTTCAGGAATTCGTTGTCATTCATCACCGGTTCCCGGTAACCGGTTCCCGATCCCAGAGTCGAATATGTGTGGTATCGTCGGTTACATTGGCCCCCGCGCCGCCCAGCCCTTCCTGATCGAGGGCCTAAAAAGACTCGAGTATCGCGGCTACGACAGCGCCGGCGTCGCGCTCGTGAACGGCAAAGGCATGCAGGTCCGTAAAGCCCCCGGAAAGATCTCGCAATTAGAGAAGACCATCGAGAAAGAGCCCGTCAGCGGAACCATCGGCATCGCCCACACCCGCTGGGCCACCCACGGCGCGCCGAACTTCGTGAACGCGCACCCGCAGATGAGCTGCGACAACAACATCGCGGTCGTGCACAACGGCATCATCGAGAACGGCATGGCGCTTCGCAAAGGCCCTCGAGGACCTCGGCCACAAATTCACGAGCGACACCGACACCGAAGTCCTCGCGCATCTCGTGGAGGAATTCTTGAAGCCCGCCGACGGCCACAAGATCACTCTCGAGGAAGCGGTGATCGAAGCGCTGCGAAAGGTCGAGGGCACCTACGGCATCGCCGTGCTCAGCGCCAAGGACCCGAGCAAGATCGTCGCGGCGCGCAAAGGCTCTCCCCTTCTCGTAGGACTCGGCGACGGCGAGTACTTCATCGCGAGCGATGTCTCTGCCATTCTCGCGCACACGCGCCAGGTCATCTACCTGAACGACGGCGACCTCGCCGTGCTCGAGCGGCACGGCTATCGCGTGATGGACATGAATGCCGCGCCGCTCAATCGCGCGGTGAGTTCCATCGATTGGGACCTCGACCAGATCGAGCGCGGCGGCTACGCGCACTTCATGCTCAAGGAGATCTTCGAGCAGCCCGCGAGCATCGAGAACACCATGCGCGGCCGCATCCTCGACGATGAAGGCGACGTGAAGCTCGGCGGATTGAACATCACCGACGAGCAGCTGCTCGAGTTCGACAACATCGTGATCACCGCCTGCGGCACCAGCTGGCACTCGGCGCTCATCGGCGAGTTCATGCTCGAAGAGCTGGCGCGGATCCCGGTGGAAGTGGAGTACGCGTCGGAGTTCCGCTACCGGAATCCGATCATCACCGATCGCACGCTGTGCATCGTGATGTCGCAGTCGGGCGAGACGGCGGACACGCTGGCCGCGATGCGCGAAGCGCAGCAGCGCGGCGCGCGGGCGCTGGGGATCGTGAACGTCGTGGGTCAGACCATCGCGCGTGAGGACGACGGCGGTATCTACGTGCACGCGGGGCCGGAGATCGGCGTCGCGTCTACGAAAGCGTTCACGTGCCAAGTGACCGCGCTGGCGCTGTTCACGTTGAAATTGGCGCGGCTGCGCGGACTGCCGGCGCTGGACGGGCAGCGGATCGCGAAGGCGATGCACGCGCTGCCGGGGAAGATCAAGGAGATCCTGGATCGCGCGCCGATGATCGAGAAGATCGCCGAGGAGTTCAAGACCGTCAGCAACTTCTTGTACCTGGGCCGCGGCTACAATTTCCCGGCGGCGCTCGAGGGCGCGCTTGAAGCTCAAGGAAATTTCGTACATCCACGCCGAGGGCTATCCGGCGGCCGAGATGAAGCACGGCCCGATCGCGCTGATCGACGACAACATGCCGGTGGTATTCATCGCGCCGCACGACAGCGTGTTCGACAAGGTCGTGTCGAACATCCAGGAGGTGAAAGCGCGCGGCGGGCGGGTGATCGCGATCACGAGCCGCGACGAGCCGGCGCTGGCGGGGAAGCTGGACTATGAGATTCGGATCCCCGAGACCATCGACATGTTCACGCCGATCCTGTCATCGGTGCCGCTGCAGCTGTTGGCGTACTACATTGCCGTGAAGCGCGGGGCGAACGTGGACCAGCCGAGGAATTTGGCGAAGTCGGTGACGGTGGAGTAGGAACGCCTTCAATCGGGGGCGTGGCGATCCTGGAGTGGCATTAGCGCCTGACCTGACAGGGGCGTGCGCTCCGGCCGAGAGTGGCGGTTCCCTCGAGGCTCAGGATTGCGTGATCTTCGGTATTACTGGAATACGCATTCGCAAGAACAGGTTGCGGAAACCTGGACGGGCGTACTAGGTGATAAGGCCAGCGGAATTTGCCTTGCCGACAAAGAAATTCACAAAGGCGGCGCAGGCGACAAGCATGAACTTGGCCTCATCGTATCCCACCGTTGACTGCTCCATGATCGCGTGGCGAATCCGTCAGCATCGCTCGTGTACCCATATAGCTGCTTTATCGCTGCCTTGAGCGCTCGATGAATCTCGACTCTTTCGGCAATCTTGTCGATTGCTTCGGAGACGCCACTTCCCGAGCCTTTTGCGATAATATTTACTGCCGCCTCTACTGCTGAGATACTCTCTTTGATTGAATTTCGATAATCAGGCACCGGTTTGCGAGAGATGCACTCAAGAGCTGCGGCGATATGCTCGTGTGCGCCAAGAATCTTGAACTCCAACGATGATCGGAGCGCGCTTTCAATCGCAGATATTTCAACGGGACTTGCTATCGGCACCAAAGCTCCACGGATAAACCGATATCCGGAGAGTTCACGGGCGAGTAGTTCGTTCACACTCTCGATAAATTGTACCGCCTGACTTTGGTAATAGGTGGTGAAGATAGATGGTCGATCACATATGGAATCGACCCACCGCACCAAGAACTCCAACATGTCGTACGCTTCATGCCACTCCGCATTGAAAAATCGTGTACGCAGCCAGATTTGCGCACCGCCGATAGTCGGCGGGAGGTCGTCGATTGGCGTCTTGAATAGTATCTCTCGCGAGAAAGAGCGCTGCTCGGTCCCAAGTGGGATTTACGCCCCCGAAACGAACAAGCAATTCATTCCAAAGGCTTGCGCGGAGCGCTTCGTCCATGGCCTCCAGTTGAATTGCCTTCGGCGTCGCCTTTGCGCGGACTCGATGCGAAAAACGCTCCATCACATTCCCTCCGGTAGTCGTCCGATGCGAACGAACTCTGTTGTCTTCGACTCATGTCAGTGACGTCGTCCAGCTTTGCTCGAGCGGTAGCTGTCGCATCACCTCGCCATCCGCGATGCAACGATAACTGGTCGCGCTCAGGCCGGCGGTTCGGAAGCCACGGACTGCCGATCGCGCTGCAGTGCGCGCGGGAATCGCAATCGGCGTTTCCACATAACCAGTGCCGGGAGTAGGGCGTAGATCAATCCGGCCACAATGAACGTCCAGAACGGGCCGTCGCGCGGCATTGGCTCTTGAAGGATTGGAAACGCCGCATAGAGTGAGGACCAGTAGAGCCCGGCTACTGCCGTACTCAGCCCGATTACAATCGCGACCCATCCAAGCAGCGGCCGCAGCCAGACCACCACAGATGCGATCCGGTGGATCCAGCGCGGCTTTAGACCACGTCTGCGTCGACGACGGAGGAGTTCGGCCAAATTGTCTTCGGGAGCGGGGATTCGCCCAAGGTCGTGGCACCCCTCGCTGATTCCGCGAATCGTGCCTGTCACAATCGCGCGAACGTGCACACCCGTGTGTAGGATTCGCACTCGCACGCCGTCGCCGGGGTCAAGAAAATCAAAGGAGCATAGCACGTGTCCGACGTGCGCCTCGTCTCGACTGCCGGAAAAATCGATTACTTGCCTAGTTGTCGCGACTATTGAAACATCCAATACGTGCGCATCGTGACCGCATTCGATTCGAAACGGGTCGCGCTCGACGACGTCTTCTCCCCGAATCGTTGTGTCTCCCGCGTTCCAAATCACCAACTCGCTTACCGAAAGACGCGGTATTTTTGTCCCGCGAAAGAGCACTTCGATCTCACCACTCGGTGCGTTCTCGCGATTTGGTGCCAGCAATTGCTCCCCATCGCTCTGCGAGGCGAGGACCCCGGCAACCTTTGAGCGACGGTAGAAGTAAATAGAAACGACCACCGCCGCGATGATGCTGACGATACCGATGGTTGTACCCACCCACGCTTGACCGAGGAACTCTTTCAGCGGAAGCATTAGTGGTTGCACGCTGATGGATGGCGTGCCAGTCGGGGATAAGTTGGCGAGGGGAACGATCTCATTTTCCGCTCCTGCTGCCCGCGGCAGCGACAGATAACCAGCGGCCCCGAATGGACCCTAATTGACCCTCCAACGGTCACTAAACAGTAACGCGGTCCCGCAGGTTGCGTTGAGACCATACTACGTTATATATTCGACTCCATCGAATAAATGGAGCCTTTCGAATGTCCCCCCGCCTCGGCGAACTCGAACAACTCGTCCTACTCGCGCTCTTAAGGCTGAACGACCGCGCCTACGGCGTCGCCGTTCAGCGTGAGATCGCCGCGCGCGCGAAGAGATCGCTGAGCTTCGCCACGATCTACACCACGCTCAATCGGCTCGAAGTGAAGGGCCTCGTCACTACCCGAATGGGCGAAGCCACCGCCGAGCGCGGAGGCCGCCGCAAGACCTACTACTCACTCAGCACCACCGGCCGCGAAGCGGTGAAGGCCAGTCTCAAAGCCCTCCGCACGATGTCCGCCGGGCTCGGCGCCGCGCTCGAGCTGCCATGAACACCCCGCGTCCCCCGCAGCGCGCGGTGCGCCTGCTCGAATGGGCGCTGCCGCCCGAACTCGCCGAGTCGATACTCGGCGACCTCGAGGAATCGTTCGCCGAACACCTCCAATTCACGCAGAACGCAGCCAGCGCCAACCGTTGGTATTGGCGCGAAACCCTGGTGGCCACGATGAAACTCGGATTCCGCTCCCGCCGGCGACAGCCGACAGCCGACAGTCGGCCTTCGCTGTTCGAGTCGCTGCTCGGCGATTTCCAATTCGCGGCGCGTCTCCTGATCCGCCGCCCCGGCTTCACGACGCTCGCCGCGGTCACGCTCGCGATCGGCATCGGCGCCACCACCGCGATCTTCAGCGCGATCAATCCCATTCTCCTCGCGGCGCTCCCGTACCCGCACGCCGAGCGCATCGTCACGGTGTGGGAAGGCACGGTGCCGGCGACCAAGGACAACGTCGGCTGGATGACGTTCGACGACGTGTCGAATCAGAACCATTCATTCGACGCGATCGCCGTCTACAAAGACTGGAGCGCGACGCTCACCGGGCGCGGCGAGCCCGAACAGTTCGCCGGACAGCGCGTGAGTCACGACTTCTTCAAAGTCCTCGGCGTGCGCCCCGCGCTCGGCCGCGATTTCCTGCCGGAAGAGGATGTGCCGAACGGCCCGCGCGTCGCGATCCTGAGCGACCCGCTCTGGCGTCAGCGATTCGGCGGCGATTCGCAGATCATCGGCAAGCAAGTGTCGTTCAACGGATACCAGTACACGGTCATCGGCGTCATGCCCGCCGGTTTCGAGAGCATCCTCCAGCCCGCCGCCAAACTCTGGGGGCCGATGCAGTACAACGCGTCGCTGCCGTGGGCGTGCCGTACATGCCATCACCTCAGAGCTGTAGCGCGCATCAAGACCGGCGT
Source organism: uncultured Gemmatimonadaceae bacterium (assembly GCA_963716745.1). Lineage (GTDB taxonomy): Bacteria > Gemmatimonadota > Gemmatimonadetes > Gemmatimonadales > Gemmatimonadaceae > DATKOH01. Next base: position 1,340,937 of record OY970320.1, on the reverse strand, counting down.
GAGCGAACGCGCCGCGCTCGCCGACGTGAACACGATCTCCGCGGGATTGGTGCGCGATCATCCCAAGGAGTACGCGAAGGCGGGAATGCTCCTGATCCCGATGCGCGAGCTGGTCACGGGCGACGTGCGGCCCATTCTGCTCGCGGTGATGGGCGCGGTGGCGCTCGTGCTGCTCATCGCGTGCGCGAACGTCATGAATCTCCTGCTCGCGCGCGGCGCGCAGCGGAAGGGCGAGTTCGCCATGCGCGCGGCGCTCGGCGCGAGCCGGTGGCGCGTGGTGCGTCAGCTGCTCACCGAGAGCGTGACGCTCGCATTGCTCGGCGGCGCGCTCGGCGTGGTCGTCGCCGAACTCGGCGTGAAAGCGCTGGTGGCGCTGAGTCCGCCGGGGCTGCCGAGGCTGGCGCAGATCGAGGTGAGCGGCAGCACGCTGCTGTTCGCATTCGCGCTCACGACCGCGGTGGGCATCGCGTTCGGCATGGTGCCGGCGCTGCACGCGGCGCGCGGAGATCTGCATGGAAGCATCAAGGCGGGCACGCGGCGCGCGGGCGGCACGAGTCATCGCGTGCGCGGCGCGCTGGTGGTGAGCGAAGTGGCGCTCGCGCTCATGCTGCTCACGGGCACGGCGCTGCTGCTGCAGAGCGTGAGCCGTCTGCTCGCGGTGCCGCCGGGCTTCGACCCGAGCAACATGCTGACGATGACGGTCCAGACCGTGGGCACGCAATTCAACAACGATACTGTCACACGCGACTATTTCGACCGCGTGCTCGTGGCGGTGCGCGCCGTGCCCGGCGTGGAAGCGGCGGCGTTCACGACGCAGCTGCCGCTGAGCGGCGACATGGACAAGTACGGCGTGCACATCGAGGCGCATCCGAGAGCGAATCCGGAGGAGGATGAGAGCGCGCACCGGTACGCGGTGACCGACGGGTATCTCGAGGCGATGAAGATCCCGATCGTGCGCGGTCGCGGGCTGGATCCGCACGCGTCGATGCAGACGCCGATGGAAGTGATCGTCAATGAAGCGTTCGCGAAGAAGTCATGGCCCAACGAGGAAGCGTTGGGCCAGCGCGTGCGCATGGGCAGCGCGACCGAAGGGCCGTGGTACACCGTGGTGGGGACGTGGGCTCGGTGCGGCAGGTGTCGCTCGCGGCGGAGGAGCCGGACGCGTTCTACGTGGCGGAGAGGCAATGGCCGTATGCTGACGGGAATCAGTCGTTGGTCGTACGCGTGTCGAAAGGCCGTGATGCGGCAGGAATGGCGGGGGTAGTGCGCACGGCGATCTGGAGCGTGGACAAGGATCAGCCGATCATGCGCGTGTCGACCATGGAGAAGCTGATCGCGACGTCCGAGGCGGCGCGCAAGTTCGCGCTCGTGCTGTTCGAGGCATTCGCTCTCGTGGCGCTCATTCTCGCGGCGGCGGGGATCTACGGCGTGCTGGCGGGGGTCGTGACCGAGCGGCTGCGCGAGATCGGCGTACGCGCGGCGCTGGGCGCGTCGCGCGGTGATCTCGTGCGGATGATCCTGCGGCAGGGGATGGGCCTCACGGGCGCCGGCGTGATCGCGGGCGTGGCGCTCACGCTGGCGTTCGTGCGCGTGATCGCGGGAATGCTGTTCGGCGTCTCGCAGAGCGATCCGGGGACGTACGTGATCGTGTCACTACTGCTCGGCGGCGTCGCGCTGCTCGCGTGCTTGATCCCTGCCTGGCGCGCGGCGCGAGTGGATCCGGCTATGACGCTGAGGTCGGAGTAGTTCGCCGAAGCAGGATCCACGCGACGACAAGCGCCAAGACGATGCCGACCGCGAACAGTTCGAACTGCGGGGAGCCGACGTTCGAGCGGAGAAGGAGGAAGAATGCGCCTGCGGTGATAGGCAGGCCATAGTTCACAAGTGGTCGCAAGCGCCGGTCGACTTCCTCGTCCGCAGCGCGCGCCGCAGGTGACGAAACGCGGGACCACGCGTAGCCGCCGACCAGGCCCATGAACACGCTGAGGCCTATCAGCGCGAGCACGTCGCCGCGGTCGTGAATGATCTGCTCTCCGAACGCGTACGGCGCCGCGAGCGCGATCGCGCCCATATACGCGCCGATCGTGATTATGCCAGCGAGGTATGGACCGATGTAGGGGATCTGCTTCACCGAACGCCCGAGCAGCACATACACCACGCCCCCACAGAATCCAGCGAGCGTCGCCGTGGCAAGAGCAAGCGCCGCGGCGGTCCATGGGAGCTTGCCGCCTATGATCGCCGGGAGCGCGATCAGCACCCGGAGACTAGTGAGCATGAATAGGGTGGCCGCGCCGATGATCGGCGGGCCTAGGTAGTAGTCGAAATCTCGCCTGGGCGCCTCGCTGCCCTGAACGTGAATGTCGAGAGCCAAGGCGCGGACCTACTTCTTCTGCGTCCGCTCGACGTGCGTCTCTTGCGACGAGCGCTTCTTCTGCTTGAAGCGCTCGTACGCTTCCTTGCGCTCGTCGATGCGCTTGAGATGCTGCTTGAGGTCGCGCTTCTCGCGAAGGTGGTCCAGCACGATGCCGACAACGATGATCGCGACGATCGCGCCGAAGATGATCCCCCAGGTGCTCGTGTCCATGTCACCCATTCGTCGCCACCGGTCCAGGCTGACTCATGCCGCGCGCGAAGAGCCACCGGCCGTCGGGCTGGCGGCGCATTACGAGCACGACGCGCTGGCGCGCGGTGCGCGCTTCACCACCCGCGCGCGGGGTCACGGTCTGAACGTCCCATCCGAAATCCACGGCAAGATCTCCCGCTACGAGTGATTCCGTTCGTTCGAACGATGGAGAAATATCGTATGTCGAGAGCGCCGGCGCGAGCATTTGGCGCAAAGAATCTCGGCCGACTATTGGCGCCTGTCCGGGGGCCCACAAGACGTAATCGGGGGTGACCAGCTCGATGATCGCTTCGACATTGCCGCGCTTGAACGCGTCGCGCCACGCTGTGTAGAGATCGTCGATGCTCAAGGCTGCGTCATGGCCCGCTGGATCTGCCACGTGCCCATGCTGTCGCGCACCCACTCGATCACGTAGCGGCCTTTCGGGCGGAAAACCTTTCCGTCGGGCATGGTGGCTTTCTGGTAGTACGTGCCCCAGAGCACCACGTGATCGCCGGCGACGACGCTCGAGGTGACGGGCATCGCCTCGGAGTCGACGGTCACCTTGCCGAACGAACTCAGGAATTCCTTCATCGCGGCCGGACCCTTGATCGCGTCGCGGCCGTTCGGGAGCAATTCCCCGGTGGGCGCGAACATCTGCGAAACGGAATCGGCATTCGGCGGCGAGCCGTTCAGCAGCGACGCATAGCGCGCCTGCGCGGCGCGCGCGCCGGCGTCGGCGCCTTTGTCATTCGGAATGCCACTCGATTCGACTCGGCACGCGATCGCCGCAACGACAAGGATCAGGGGAGCGGAGCGCACGGATAGCCATCCTCATTTGAAGACGAACGGCCAACAAGTTGTCGCCGAGTGCGCGCCCGCCGCTAGGTGGGCGTGGTGGGGGTGACGTTGCGCGGCGCGGCGGGGTCGGCCTTGAGTTTGATGGCGGCGTCGGCCAGCAGGCGCGCGGAGTAGCGCTGCGCTTCGCCGATGCGTTCGACCTCGAGCGACATCGCCTCGAGCGCCTTCTCGGTGCGCGCGAGCATATCAGTGGCGCCGCCGGCCAGCGCGGCCTGATCGAGCGCGGCACGGCGCCCGCGTTCGCGGCCGACGAAGTATGCGCCCGCGAGCCCCGCGCCCACGACGCCCACGGCGAAGAGCACGCTCACGAGCCCGATGAGCAATCCCATCATGTCCTCATTCATAGCGAATCCGTTGGAGTGACATGCATCCCTACGGCGCGCGCGAGCCGCGAGTGTCGCTCAGCGTGCCGAGAATTTGGCGTGGATGCGCTCGACCGTGTTCATGTTGCGCCACGTGATCAGCGTGCCGATGCGCTTCTCGATGGGCACGCGGAAGAGCGGGGAGACGCTCTGGCCGTTCTTGGAGAGCCAGAAGATCTCACTGCCTTTCGTGTGCAGATGCTCCTCGGTGCCTTCGGCGAGCGAGAGCAGCGTGCGTGCGGCGTCCTTGCTCAGGGGCTCGGCGATGAATCCCACGAGAAATACTTTCGCCGCCTTGTGCTTGGCGTCGCCGAAGGGACGGTGCCCCGCCAGCGCGGCGATCTGGGCGTCGGTGCGCACGTAGATCGCGACGGGATAGCCGAGCGCTTTGTGAAGGCCAAGATGGATCTTCTTCTCGAGTGCGACGGCGTTCTTGCTGGCGGAGGAGAAGAGCACGTTGCCACTGGCGATGACCGTCTCGACATCGGAGAGGCCGAGCTTCTCGAGGTGTTTGCGCAGCGCGTCCATCTTCACGACGCGGCCGCTGATGTTCACTCCGCGCAGGAAGGCGGCGTAGCGGGGCACTACTTCTTCATGAGTTTGGCGTTCACGGCGTCCGACTGGCCCGGCGGGATCGTGATCCATTTCCAGTCGTTGCCGCGGAGCATGTGGGCGCGGTCGATGATCTGGCCGACGTGCAGGCTCACGTGCGCCGAGCGCGCGAAGGAGCGCGCCTTCGACGGTGAAGGGCTCGGAGCGGATCGTGACCATCGTCTGGCGCTGGGCATCGGTGAGACCGGCGAGGGAATCGAAGAGCGTCTTCCAGGCGTGCTCCCATTTCACGTTGAGTTCCGCGCGCGTGACGCGGCGCTCGGCGAACTCGCTCTCGCGGTCGCGGCCGGGTTTCTCGCCGTCGCTGGTGAGGAAGTCGGTGAAGCGGCTCTCGAGGTTGCCCGCGATGTGCCAGCAGATCGTAGCCACCGAATTGCCGACGGCGGTGCGGGAGTTGAGCTGATCGTCGGTCAACTGGTCGAGCGCCTTCTCGGCGGACGACTTGCACTGGTGGAAGAGGGACTCGAAGGAGCGGATGAGGTCGGGCATTCCGGAGTCTGCCTAACCGCTAAGAGGCACGCAAGCCGCCAGCAACCATCCCGGTGTTCCCGGTGTCTACCCCTTAGCTGCTCCTATTGACAGTCTATATGGGGGCAGTTAACATGTCATATAGACGCTCTATATGAGGACCGACATGGCCCCGTCGAACACGAAACTCCTCCAAGGCACGCTCGACCTGCTCATCCTCCGCACCCTGGTGCTGGGCGAGATGCACGGGCTGGGCGTGGCCAACCGCATCGGGCAGATCAGCAAGGGCGCCTTCCACGTGAAGCCCGGATCGCTCTTCCCGGCGCTGCATCGCATGGAAGAGGCCGGCTGGCTCGCGGCGCGCTGGGGCGAATCCGAGAACAAGCGGCGCGCCAAGTACTACCGGCTCACGAAGGCGGGGCAGCGGCAGCTGCGCGAGGAGACGGAGGATTGGGGCCGCATCTCGATCGCGATCGCCGCGGCGCTCCGCACTACCTGAAAGGCTCGATATGCCACTCAACTCCACGTTGCGGAGCTTCTGGCGGAATCTCGTTCACCGTGGTCGCGCCGAGCGCGAACTCGACGATGAGATGTGCTCGTACGTCGAACTACTCACGGCCGAGAAAGTTCGCGCGGGCGCCACGCACGATGCTGCGCGCCGCGCGGCGATGATCGAAGTGGGCGGCGCCGAGTATGTGAAAGAACAGGTGCGCGACATTCGCGCGGGAGAACTCATGGAATCGATCCTGCGCGATCTGCGCTACGCGCTCCGTTCGCTGCGCCGCACGCCGGGCTTCACGTTCGCCGCGATCTTCACGCTGGCGCTCGGCATTGGCGCCTCCACGGCCGTGTTCAGCGTCGTGAACGCGGTGCTGCTGCGTCCGCTCGCGTATGACAAGCCGGATCAGCTCACGGTGCTCTTCCACGGCACTGAGAACGCGGTGGCGCCGGGGAATTATCTCGACTGGAAGGCACAGAACCACGTCTTCTCCGGCATGGGTGCCGCCGAGTACTGGAGTCCCAACCTCACCGACACCGATCAGCCCGAGAAAGTCTGGGCGCTGCACGTGACGCCGAGCCTGTTCCCAATGCTGGGCGTCGCGCCGCTGCACGGACGCGTGCTGGCAGCGGACGCGGGCGCACCGGGCAAGGATCACGAAGTCGTGGTGAGTTACGGGTTCTGGCAGCGCCGGCTCGGCGGCCGCGCTGACGCCGTGGGTCACACGCTCACGCTCGATGGCTCCAAGTACACGATCGTGGGCGTGATGCCGGAGAGTTTCCACTTCGCACCGTTCTGGGCGATCTTCACCGAGCTTTGGGTGCCGCTGGATCTCACCGGCAAGGAGACCAACCGCGGTTGGCAGTCGCTGCGCGTCTTCGCGCGGCTGAAAGACGGCGTGACGCTCGCGCAGTCGCAGGCCGAGATGACCACGATCACGGGGCGGCTCGAGCAGCAATATCCGGGCACCAACCGCGACGTGAACGTGCGGTCGCTCACCGAAGTGGTGGTCGGCAATGTGCGAAGCACGCTGATAGTGTTGCTGGGCGCTGTGGGGTTCGTGCTGCTCATCGCGTGCGCGAACGTCGCGCACATGCTGCTCGCGCGCGCGACGTCGCGGTATCGCGAAATGGCGGTGCGCAGTGCACTCGGCGCGGGGCGCGTTCGCCTTCTGCGGCAGTTGCTCACCGAGAGCACCGTGCTCGCGCTCTGCGGCGGATTGGCCGGCATTGGCGTGGCCGCGATCGGCGTGCGCGTACTCATCGCGCAGAGTCCGGAGCGTTTGCCCCGAGTCGGTACCGTGGATCTCGATGGGCGCGTTCTGCTCTTCGCGCTCGCGGTCTCGATCGCGACGAGCGTGCTCTTCGCGCTCGTGCCCGCGATGCAGAGCGGCATGCGCGACCTGAACGACGCGCTGCGCGATGGCTCGCGCGGATCGAGCGAAGGAGTACACCGCTCGCAACTGCGCAGCGCGCTCGTGGCCAGCGAGTTCGCGCTCGCGCTCATGCTGCTCGTGGGCGCGGGACTCATGATCCGCAGCTTCCGCGCGCTGCAGAACGTGGATTCGGGCTGGGCGCCGAAGGGAGTCGCGACGATGGTGGTGTCCGTTGCGGGCAGCAAGGAGGAAGAAGCCGGACGGCGCACCGCGTTCTACAATGACATCATCCAGCGCGTGAGTGCGTTGCCGGGCGTGCGCTCGGTGAGCGCGATCAATCATCTGCCGGTCGCGGGCGACATGTGGGGGCTGCCCTATCGCCCCGAGGGGAAACCGGAGCCGAAGCCGGGCGAAGCGCTGCACGCGACGTTCCGCGTGGTGATGCCGGACTATTTCAAGACGATGTCGCTGCCGTTGGTAACAGGACGCGACTTCACCGCGGCCGACCGGCTGGACGCGCCGAGCGTGGTGATCGTGAACGAAGCACTCGCGCGGCTCAACTGGCCCGGTGAGGATCCGATCGGGAAGCGTATCACGCTCGCGACCGACCGCGATACCGCGGCGTGGCTCACGGTGGTGGGCGTCGTGAAGAACGCCGTGCAGCTCGATTGGACCGCGAAGCCGGCGCCGGAACTCTACGTGCCGTTCTTCCAGACGAAGATGTTCATCGAGAGCAAGAACTCATGGGTGGCGTATCTCACCTTCGTCGCGCGCACCGACGGCGACGCGGCGGCGCTCACGCGGCAGATGCGGCACGCGGTGAGCGACATCGATGCGAACGTGCCGGTGTCCGAAGTGCAGACGATGGACCACGTGGTCGACGCGCGCGAATGCCGGCGCGCGATTCAATCTCCTGCTGCTCGTGACCTTCGCCGGCGTGGCGCTCGCGCTCGCGGCGATCGGGATCTACAGCGTGATCAGCTACGGCGTCACGCGGCGCACGCACGAGATCGGCATCCGCATGGCGCTCGGCGCGGGACAGGGCGAGCTGCGCGGCATGATCGTGCGGCAGGGACTCACCGTGGCGCTCGTAGGCGCCGGCGCGGGACTGCTCGGCGCACTCGCGCTCACGGGGGCGATCGGATCGATGTTGTACGGAGTCGGCGCGACGGATCCGCTGACGTTCGGCGCGGTGAGCGTGGGACTGATCGTCGTCGCGCTGTGCGCGAGCTATCTGCCGGCGCGCCGCGCGACCCGCATCGATCCTCTGGTGGCGCTGAGGAACGAGTAACGGGTCGGCGGCCTTTGGAGGATTACTCCAACTCCATCCCGACGCCGCCGGTCCAGCCGGCGACGATGTTGTAGAAGAACGCCGCGATCGCGCCGAACACGACGCCGATGATGCCGTACAGGATGGGCGCGATGATGATGCCCATCGCCCCGCCCATCATGCCTCCGCCCGAGGCGCCGCTCATGTTGCCCATCATCCCTCTGATCGCGCCCAGGAAGAGCCACGCGCAGATCGCGATGATGATGCCCAGGAAGAAGTAGAGCGCTCCCATCGTCATGGCCACTGACATCACATCGAACCGCCGGATCCGCTGCTGCATCGGAGGGCCTCCTGTTGGGGGGGATGCTCCTACAACAGTGGGGCTTCAGGTGCGATTCCGAAAGACCGAGTCGGCACTGCAGACTTAGACGTTAGACCTAGACGTTAGACTGCAACTACTTCTCACTCGTCTCACTCGCGTTTGCTTCTGGACTGCTGCGCAGACGGAGCACGAGGGCGGCGATGACAAAACCCACCAACGATGCCGCTGCCGTCTGCCATACGCCGAGTTGCGAATGAGGGGCGAGGGAGCCGATCGTGCCGCCGATGATGGTGCCGACGGTGAGGCCGGGGATCGCGAGGCCTAGAGGGACGCGTCGAAGGAAGGCCCATGCGCCCAGCGGCGCGACGATGCCGCCGATCACGGCGCCGCGCTCGGCGCCCCAGGCCACCGCGCTCCAACTGAAGGTGTGCATCACGATCGCGACGCCCGCGGTGAAGAACGCGGTGCCGAGGATCGCGCCGAAGATGCCGCTGGCGACCATGAGGCCGCCGCCGACGAGGGCGATGCGGCCGGCGCGGCCGAGCGGCGCTCCGGTGACCACGGGTTCGTTGGTCATGCGGGGCGAAGGCGTTGACGGGTCACGGCGGCGGCGACGAGGAGCATGCTGATGATAAGATATCCGATGCGCACGCCATTGGTGGCGGCGCCGCTCCAGCCGGCGAAGTCGAATTCAGGCGCACCGCGCGCGCTGTTCGCGAGGTAGAGGAAGAGCAGGAAGAATCCCGCGAACGCCTTGCCGCTGCCGGTGACGATCCCGAGTGTCACCGCGAGCGACGCCGTGAAGATCGCGCCGATCACGAGCGAGACCGCGGAGGCGGGGTTCGCGATCGCGAGGCGCACGAGCGGCACGATCACGAAGGCGATGGCCGTGAGCGACGCGGCGATGAACTTCGCCGCGACGTAGTCCTGCTTCACCTTCGGCATGCTATAGAGCAGCGCCGTGGTGCCGGACGCGGCATCGCGCGTGGCGATGTCGGCGATTGCGATGAGGATGCCGAGGAAGATGAGCGGCAGCGTCTTGTCGAGCAGGGTGGGGAGCGACGCGGTGGCGGCCATGAGCGAGAGCACGATGAACAGCGCGAGCGCGATCGGCGACAGCATGAAGGTGAGCGCCAGCTCGCTGCGCGCGATGCGGCCGAGTCCGGGGCGCGCGCCGGGGCGCGGCGCGAGGAGCCCGAGCACGATGCGCGTGAGCGGCTTGAGCACGCGGTTGAGCTGTGCGAAGAGATTGGTCTTCGCGTGCTGCACTTCCATTTTCATCTTGGCCGGATCGAAGCGCGCGAAGAACACCCAGGCCACGAGCAGGATGGGCAGCGCGACGAGCGCGCTCGTCAATCGGCTCGCGATGACGGGCGCGCTCCAGTGGATGCCGGGGAAGGTCCACGGCGCCTGCGCCGGATCGAAGGGCGCGCCGCCGATCTCCAGGTGGCTCGCTCGCCCGCCGCCGCCCGCCTGCGTGATCATGAAGAGCATGCCGATCACGTCGTAGTACGCCGCGGCCGGCAGGCCGGCATTCCCCTGCGCCTGTGCCTGCGCGCCGCCGATGCCCGCGACCGCGATCATGAAGATCCAGATGAAGAAATACAGCACGTCGCCCACGCGCCCCGAGAGCGGGCGCACGCACTCGAACAGCAGCGCGATCGCGGACACGACGAGCACCAGCGGGCCGCACATCCCGATGTACGTCGAGAGATAGACGAGCGGTTCGAGCGGCCCCTCCGCGCGCAGCAGGTGCATGACCATGACGTTCAGCATGCAGCCGAGCACGACGAGTCCCAGGAAGCTCGCGTTGCCGAGGAATTTCCCGACGAGATATTCGGCATTCGTGACCGGCATCGCGGCGATCACGCTTCCGGTACGCGTGAGCGCGTCGCGGCGGATCGTGTTGCTCACGAGATAGAAGCCGAGCATGCCGAGCAGGATCGCGACGAAGCCCGCGGTGGCGAGCGCGATCGTGCTCGACGTGAGCAGCGCGCGATGCCCCTCGACCTGCATGAGCGTGCGCCCCGACGACACCGGCGGCACCACGATGTACGCGAGGAAGCAGAGGAACAGGAATACCGCGATGGACGACGGCCGGCGGACGCGGATCATCACGTCGGCCTTCACGACTGAGCGGATCCGGGCGAGCTGCATCACGCGGCGGCGGCCGGCTCGGGATCCATCGCGTAGAGGAACGCGTCCTCGAGATCGGGCTCGGCGGGCTGGGCGTCCGGCCAAGGGCGGGCGCGCTGCACGACGCGCACATGCACGCCATCGGGTTTCCGCACCGCGTGCGACACGCGGAACTTCGCGCGCTCGGCGGCGAATCGTTCGGAGCTGAGCACCGCCTGCCACACCGAGCCCGCCGCGCTCTGCAGCATCGCTTCGGGCGACGCGTGGCTCACCAGCTTGCCGTGTTTCATGACGGCGATGCTCGTGGCGATCGACTCGATGTCGGTCACGATGTGCGTCGAGAGGATCACGAGTTTCCCGAAGCCGATGTCGGAGAGGATATTCCGGAATCGCACGCGCTCCTCGGGGTCGAGGCCGGCGGTGGGTTCGTCGACGATCACGACGTCGGGATCGTTCACGAGCGCCTGCGCGATGCCGAGCCGCTGCTTCATTCCGCCGGAGAACGCGCCGGCGGAACGGTGCGCCACCGTGTGCAGGTTCACGAGCTCGAGCATCTCCATGATGCGCGTTTTGCTGGTGACGCCCTTGAGCGACGCGAAATAGGTGAGGAATTCGAGCGCGGTGAGATTGTCGTAGACGCCGAAGTCCTGGGGCAGGTAGCCGAGCTTGAGGCGGAGCGCGTCGGGGTCGTTGGCGAGATCGGCGCCGTTCCACGTGATGCGGCCGGCAGTGGGGCGCGTGATCGTCGCGATCATCTGCATGAGCGTGGTCTTGCCCGCGCCGTTGGGGCCGAGCAGGCCGAGGACGCCGCTCTCGAGGGAGAGCGAGAGGGAATCGACGGCGGTGACGCCGCCTCGGAATTTCTTGGTGACCGATTCGATCGAGAGCATCGGGATCCTGGAGAAATGACTGAGAACGAGACGAAAAGTCGGGGGCAAGGTTTCAGAGGACGGGTCACCGCGAACGGCAGCACTAGTACCGCTGACGGCGGGATTGGCGTTGGATGAAGCATCATCCAACGCTAATCCCGCCCTCAGCGGTACCAGTCCCGCTGTTCGCGGTTCGGCTCACGCCGTCACATAGTGTTTCGCCAGCGCGAAATACTCGGTAGCGACGGCCGCGCCGCAGATGAACAGCCACACGAACACCTTGAGGTTCGACCACGTGGCGGTCTCTCCATCACCGCGAAGCGCTTCGATCCACATGGGCGTGAACCAAAACCCGAACGCCTCCTTCGCGCCGTCGAGATCATTGAACATGATCTTCCCGACGATGAAGTAGACGGGGATGTTCGCGATCGCGAGCGTGATGAGCAGCTTCTGCTGGGTCATGGGCGGGACCTCACTTGGTCTGCTTCGCGGTTCGCGCCGGGAACCCGGGTATCCATTCGCCCGCGGCGGAATGTGCGATCGTCTGCTCGAGCCGTCTTGCGCGTGTTTCCGGGAGCTTGGCACTCATGATCCGGAATGTCATGAGCCGCTGGTACCACGGCGGCTGCGCCTGGAAGTATTTCCATGCGGCGCGGTTCGCTTTGAATCTCTTGAGGAACGCCGGCGAGAACTTCAGCGCCGCGCGCTCGAAGGCGTAGATGCCGGTGCGTTCGGGCGTGCGCTTCGCGTACGCATCGAGTCCCGGCTTCGTCATGCGGCCGCTCGCGATCAGCGCCTCCACCTTCCCGATGTTGACGCGGCTCCAGATACTGCGCGGTTTGCGCGGCGTGAATCGCTGCGTGAAGCTGATCTCATCATGGCTGCGTTTCACGCCGTCGATCCAGCCGAAGCACAGCGCTTCATCTACCGCGTCGATGTATCCCATGCCGCGATGCCCGTGCGCGGTCTTGTAGAGCCGCAGGATCAACTCATCGTGCGTGGCGTGATGCTTGGTGAGCCACTCGCGGAATTCGTGGCGACTGCGGAACGCGCGCGGCGCGGGCGATCGCTTCATGGTTCAGTGTGCGTGGGTCAGCGCGGAATCGGTCGCGGCGGCGCCGGAGTCGGCGGGATTAGGCGCGCCGCACTCGAACGTTCCGAAGATCTCCTCGAACCCGGCGCTCGACTGTTCCTTCTCATTGTCCGCCGTCTGCGAGGTGAGGAAGCAGACACCGGCCGGTCCGGTCATGCGCCCGTACGTGCGGGTGTGCGGCACGTCCACATTCAACAGCGACAGCGTGAAGTGCTCCACCAGGATATCGAAGCCGTCCACGTGCTGGATATTGCTGAATGATGACGTTCCCATCTTCCCTATGGGCGTCGCCGACCGCATGAGCGCGCCGAACGAATCGGCGTAGGCGCGCAAGCTCATCGCGCGCTCGGGTCTCTTCACGTCGATGATCACGAGCGCGGCGCTCGTGGACTTGACGATGAGCGATCGCGTCGGCACCGCACGAGTGCGCGGCGTGGCGGTCCAGCCCTCCGGATAGTTGAACGCGATGCCGCCGTCGCGATAATGCCGCGACGGCGCGGGCGTGCTCTCGGAAGCGGAACAGGCGGCGGCCAGCACGAGCGCGGCGCCGCACCACGTTGCGCGGGACATGCATGACGGTGCCGCGCGGGTGGCGGCGGCGCAAGCGCCTCGCGCCGCTGCGATCAGAAGCGAACGAGGAGGTCTACCGAGCCCGTGGTCTGCTGTCGCGCGGTGCCGTTGTCGTACGGCGCGGCACTGAACGCTTCATCATGACGCGCCTCGACGCGCAGCAGCGCGAGCGGCCAGAGCCAGCGTGCCCACCCCGCGGTGAACGAACCGTACGGCGTCGCGTAGCCGGTGCGTTGTCCCTGCACATCGTTCAGATAGTCGGTGCGCAGGGAGATGTAGCTCTTGGGTGAGAGCAGGACCTCGAAGTAATTCACGGCGGCGATCGCGTCGCTGCGCCCGGGAATGAGCGGCCCGCACCCGCCACCGCCGCCGAACGGCTTTACCGGTCCATAGTTGCACGAGCCGCCCTTGTCGCCATCGAATTGCCAGAGATAATAGGCCTCGGTCTGCATGTGGAGGGTGCCGTTGAACTTGTGCCCCCATGTGAGGATCACCTGTTGCAGATTGTCGTGCCCATTGGTGAAATAGCCGCTGCCCAGGGAATTGACGCCGCCCCACAGGCCATCGTTCCCGCTGAGCGACACCCATCGCACCAACGCTTGTCCATTGAGCTGCGCGGAGTTCTGCCAGGGAGCCATGTCGCTGCCGGCATCGACACCGAGCGTGAGCGCCCATTGCTGATTCAAGCGAACGATCGCCTCGACGCCCGTGAACGTGACCGGATCCACGGAGATCGTGAGGGGATGGGTGAGCAGGTAGTTGTCGTTCGCGAACGGATCGTCGAGATCGGCGGGCGAGATGTAGCGTCCGATCTTGAACTCGGTGCCCTGCGCGAGATGGGGGAGGTACAGCACCGCGTACAGCTCGGTGGGATCGAAGCCGTACAACTCGTTGTGCTGCAGCAGCTGATCGCTCAACCAGCCTTTCGCCGTACTGTAGCGGTAGTCGATGCCGTACATGCCGGTGAAGTGGAATCCCCAATCCGCGCGCTCGGTCTGCACGGTGTTCGGCGTGCGATCGATGCGCAGCACGAGTTGCTCGAGTTCGAACTTGTTCGGGACGATCGACGGCGTGAGCGGCGAGTTCGAATTGTTCGAGGTGCTCGCATTCGCCGAGAGGTCCACCCAGCCGTAGATCTTGAAGCGGCTCGCGTCCAGCGAATTGCCGAAGATCGCGCGCTGCATCGGATAGTCGGGCGTGCCGTCGGGCTCGCCGATCACCGGTCCGCCGAGCCAGTCGGAATTCGGGAATGGCGGCGAATCGAGGGGCGACGCGAGCGCGCGCGATGCGGGCGCGGAATCGGCTTGCTGGGCGGCGAGCGCGGGCGCGAGAAGGATCGCGCCCATAAGGACGTGCGCGACGCAGCGGATCACGGGATCAGCGCCTCGGAAATGCCGAATCGACGGCGATGTTGAGCAGCAGAACGTTCACGCGCGCCTCGCCGAAGAATCCGAACTGTCGCCCCTCGATGTGCCGCGCGACGAGCGCGCGCATTGCGCTGTCGCTCACGCCGCGAGCGGCGGCCACGCGCGCGACTTGTAGCAGTGCAGTGGCCGGTGAAATGTGCGGATCGACGCCCGATGCGGAAGAGGTCACCATGTCCGAGGGGATCTGTCCCTTCTTGGCGCCGTCGTTCCTCATCGCGCTGTCCACGGCGCTCGCGATGAGCGTGTCGGCGAGCTTCGCGCTGGTTGGTCCGAGGTTCGTTCCGCCACTGAGCGTGTCGTCGTAGCCGGCGCCCGCGGCCGACGGGCGCGGATGGAAGTAGTACGGCTGCGTGAACGGCTGCCCGATGAGCGCGCTCCCCACCACGCGGCCGTTCACGCTCACGAGCGAGCCATTCGCCTGGCGCGGGAACAACAACTGCGCGAGCGCGGTGACGACGCCCGGATAGATGAGCCCGGTGATCACGCAGAGCGCGAGCGTCATCACGATGGCGGGGCGGAGCTGGCGGCGGAGCATGGTATTGGTCACGCGACGAAGTGGACGGCCACGAGGAGCATGTCGATGAGCTTGATGCCGGCGAAGGGGATGAGGATCCCGCCGACGCCGTAGAGCAGGAGGTTCCGGCGCAGGATCACGCCGGCCGGCGCGGGGCGGTACTTCACGCCACGCAGCGCGAGCGGGATGAGCGCGATGATGATGAGCGCGTTGAAGATCACACTCGCGAGGATCGCCGATGCGGGCGAATGCAGATGCATCACGTTGAGCGCGGCGAGCGCGGGATACGCCGCGACGAACATCGCCGGGATGATCGCGAAGTACTTCGCGACATCGTTCGCGATGGAGAAGGTGGTGAGCGCGCCGCGCGTCATGAGCAGTTGCTTCCCGATCTCCACGACCTCGATGAGCTTGGTGGGATTCGAATCGAGGTCGATCATGTTGCCCGCTTCCTTCGCCGCCTGCGTGCCGCTGTTCATCGCGACGCCCACGTCGGCCTGCGCCAGCGCCGGCGCATCGTTGGTGCCGTCGCCGGTCATCGCGACGAGCCTTCCGCCCGTCTGCTCACGGCGAATGAGCGTGATCTTGTCCTCGGGCGTCGCCTCGGCGAGGAAATCATCGACCCCCGCTTCGTGCGCGATCGCCGCGGCGGTGAGCGGATTGTCGCCGGTGATCATGACGGTGCGAATGCCCATCGCGCGCAGCCGGTCGAAGCGTTCGTGGATGCCGCCCTTCACCACGTCCTTGAGATAGATCACGCCGAGCACGCGCGCAGCGCCGCTCTCCCGCTCGGCGACCACAAGTGGCGTGCCGCCTTCACGCGCCACGCGGTCGACGATCGGCTTGAGGTCGGCTGGAGCCGACCCGCCATTCTCCGTCACCCAGCGCGCCACGGCATCCGACGCGCCTTTGCGCACGAGCAGCGCGCCCTGGTTCACGCCGCTCATGCGTGTCATCGCGGAGAAGGGGACGAACTCCGCATCCTGTGGTTGCGTGTCGTGCCCCACCGCGCGCCCGCGGAGATTGAACTTCTCCTTCGCGAGCACCACGATGCTGCGCCCCTCGGGCGTCTCGTCGGGCAGTGATGCGAATTGCGCGCGGTCGGCGAGCCGTTCGAGCGCGACGCCGGGCAACGGGATGAACTCCACCGCCTGGCGATTGCCGAGCGTGATCGTGCCCGTCTTGTCGAGCAGCAGCGTGTTCACGTCGCCGGCGGCCTCCACGGAGCGGCCGCTCATCGCGATGACGTTCTGCTGGATCATGCGGTCCATTCCCGCGATGCCGATCGCGGAGAGGAGCCCGCCGATCGTGGTGGGAATGAGACATACGAGCAGCGCGATGAGCACCGGCACGGTGACCGTGGCGCCGCTGTACGCGGCGAACGGCTCGAGCGTCGCCACGGCGAAGAGGAAGATGATCGTGAGGCCCGAAAGCAGGATCGTGAGCGCGATCTCGTTCGGCGTCTTCTGGCGCGACGCGCCCTCGACGAGCGCGATCATCCGGTCGAGGAAGGTCTCGCCGGGGTTCGCGGTGATGCGAATGACGAGGTGGTCGGACAGCACCTTGGTTCCCCCTGTCACCGCCGAGCGGTCGCCGCCGGATTCGCGGATCACCGGGGCGGACTCGCCCGTGATCGCGGATTCATCGACGCTCGCGACGCCCTCGATCACTTCGCCGTCGCCGGGGATCACATCGCCGGGCAGACATAGCACGGCCATGCCGGAACGAAGCGCCGACGCGGGCGTCTCGGTGATCGACTTGTGGTCCGCGGGGTCTTTGAGCACGCGCGCCATGGTCTGCGTGCGCGTGGCGCGCAGGCTGTCGGCCTGCGCCTTGCCGCGCCCCTCAGCCATCGCCTCGGCGAAATTCGCGAACACCACAGTGAACCAGAGCCACACGGCGAGCTGGAGCGTGAAGCCCCAGTCGGTCTTTCCGCCCGCAATGTCGCGCACGAGCACGAGCGTCGTGAGCGCGCTGCCGACGAGCACGACGAACATCACCGGGTTCCGCACCATGTGGCGCGGGTCCAGCTTGCGGAACGAGTCGCCGATCGCGCGGCGCACGATCTGCTGGTCGAAGAGCGAACGCTTGGTGACGGTCATCTTAGAACAGGCTCCCGGCCAGCATGAGGAAGTGCTCGACGATCGGGCCGAGCGAGAGCGCGGGGAAGAACGTGAGCGCACTGACGATGAGGATCACAGACACGAGCAGCGACGACGAATAGCGGCGTGGTCACCGGGAAGGTGCCCGCCGACTCAGGGACGATGCGCTTCTCGGACAGGAAGCCCGCGAGGGCGAGCATGGGGACGATCATCGCGAAGCGGCCGATGAGCGTCGTGAGTCCGAGCAGGGTGTTGTAGAAGTAGGTGGACCCGGTGAGCCCGGCGAAGGCGCTGCCATTATTCGCGGCGGTGGAACTGAACGCGTACAGGATCTCGGACAGTCCGTGCGGCCCCGCGTTGTTCAGTCCCTTGAGTCCCGCCGGCGTGACCGCGGCGATCCCGGACATCACGAGGATCGCGCCCGCGAACACGAGCACGTAAAGCATTGCCATCTGCACTTCGCGCGCCTGGATCTTCTTGCCCAGATACTCCGGCGTGCGGCCTACCATGAGCCCCGCGATGAACACGGTGAGCACGATCATCACGAGCATGCCGTACAATCCCGCGCCCACGCCGCCGTAGATCACTTCGCCGAGCTGGATGTTCACCATCGGCACGAGTCCGCCGATCGGCGTGAACGAATCGTGCATCGAGTTCACGGCGCCGCAGCTCGCGTCGGTGGTCACGGTGGCGAAGAGCGCCGAGTTCGCGATGCCGAAGCGCACTTCCTTGCCTTCCATGTTGCCGCCGGGATTCCCCGCGCTCGCCGCGACGTCGATGCCGCGCGACGCGTGGATCGGATTCCCCTTCGCCTCAGCCCAGTACGCCGCGCTCACGCCGATGAAGAACAGGCAGTACATCGCCGCCCATACGGCCCAGCCGTGCCGCTGGTTCTTCACCATGCGGCCGAGCAGGTACGTGAGCGCCGACGGGATCGCGAAGATCGCGAACATCTGCCAGAAGTTGCTGAACGGCGTGGGATTCTCGAATGGATGCGCCGAGTTGGCGTTGAAGAATCCGCCGCCGTTGGTGCCCAGCTGCTTGATCGCTTCCTGGCCGGCGACGGGGCCCATCGCGAGCGATTGCGTCGCGCCCTCGAGCGTGTGCACGGTGGCGTATGGATGGAAGTTCTGGATCGCCCCCTGCTGCACGAAGAGCAGTGCGAGCAGCAGCGAGAACGGGAGCAGCACGTAGAGCGTGCCGCGCACGAGATCCGTCCAGAAATTCCCGAGTCTGCCGGCGGACTGGCGCGCGATGCCGCGCACGAATGCCACCGCGAGCGCCATGCCCACCGCCGCCGACGCGAAGTTGTGGAACGCCAACTGATTCATCTGCGAGAAGTA
The DNA here is from genome assembly GCA_963716745.1 of uncultured Gemmatimonadaceae bacterium. GTDB lineage: Bacteria > Gemmatimonadota > Gemmatimonadetes > Gemmatimonadales > Gemmatimonadaceae > DATKOH01. The sequence goes on along the minus strand of OY970320.1, from coordinate 1,322,512 downwards.
GGACATCATCGTCTCGCCCGAGTACGACTGCCAGTTGGTATTCGTGGTGAACGACGCCGAGGTCTCGAAGGCCTGGCGATCGGGCACCGCGCCGAGATGTTGAGGGTTGAAGGGCAACACCTGCTGGAGCCGCAGCACCGCATAAGTCAGCAGCATGGTCGCGAGGCTGAAGACCAGCATCGACGCCGCGTAGCGTGTCCAGTGCTGATCCTCGGCGGGATCCACGCCGCAGATCCGATACAAGAACCGCTCGACAGGCGCACACCACTTCGCGGTGCCGTCGTACACGCGCACGAGATAGATGCCGAGCGGTTTCGCGACGGCGAACACCGCGAGCGAGAAGAAGAGGATCTGGAGCCAGCCGTTGACGGTCATCAGAACTTCTCGGGGCGGAGCAAAGTGTAGAGCAGATAGATGAGGAGCGCCGCGGCCGCGACGGCGCCGACGAGCATATCGGCGGTCATGGCTTCGACTCGGGCGCGTCTTGATCGCGCCCCAGCCGTTCGCAGCCGCGCGTGTACCACAGCATCAGCGCGAAGAAGGCGACGGAGAGAGCGATGTACAGAGAGTCGAGCATGGCGCGGTTCCTCGGGGGTTCGATCACCGGGAGGAACGCTATGCGCGCCGGCATAAAAACGGCGTAGAGATTTCGCGCCGCCGCATAAAAAGAAAATAAAGGCGGCAGAACGCCGCCGCGCACTCAGTAGTAGCGGTGCTACACTGGAGTGTGCTCTACCGCCGGCAGGAGAAGCTCGAACACACTGCCGCCGCCTTCGCGCGGCCGGAATCGCAGCGCGCCGCCCTGCGCGTCGGCGATCCCGCGCGCGATGGTGAGTCCCAACCCGGAACCGCCGGTGTCGGACGGCACGCCGGGCGGACGGTAGAACGGTTCGAAGATCCGCTCGCGTTCGGCTTCGGGCACGCCGGGCCCGCGATCGGACACCGAGAAGACGAGCATGCCTTCGTCGCGGCGCACCGCGACCTCCACCGCGCTCGCGCGATCGCTGTACTTGAGCGCGTTCTCCACGAGATTGCCGAGCGCGCGCAGCGTATGCACGAGATCGAACCGGCCGACGAGCAGCTCGGTATCGTCCGGCTCGGTCACGAGCACGCGGCGGCCGTGGAGCACGCCGGACACGCGCTGCAACACCGCGCCCAGCAATTCTTCGGCGGTGTTCAACTCGGGATGGAACCGCGCAGCCCCGCTGGTGATGCGCGACAACTCGAGGAGATCGCTCACGACGCGCGCGAGACGGTCGGCCTCCTCTTCAATGGACTCCGCGCGCTCGTCGTTCGGCGCCGCGCCGGACTCGCCGATCCGGTGCGCGAGCGCCTTGATCGTAGTGAGCGGCGTGCGCAGGTCGTGCGAGACCGCGGCCAGCAGCGCGTCCTTGAGCTTGTCGGCCTCGCGCAGCGCGTCGGCGCGGCTCGCCTCGGCGGTGAGACGCAGCCGTTCGACGCCGAGCGCCGCATAGTAGGCGAGCGCCGTCAGGAACTGCCGCTGGCTGCCGGCGAGCATGATCCCCGTGCCGTTGACGATGCGCAGCGCGCCAACGCCATGATCGCGCGCGCGAAGCGGGAGCACGAGCACGCGGGCATCGCCCGGATCCGGCCACACGATGGACCCCGGTGCGACGCGCGCCGTGCCGTCGAGGCGCTCCGTCGCGGAGGTGCCGTGGTCCGCGACCCACGTGAGGATGCTGTTCGGGTCCGCGAGTTCGGGGCCCGCGCTTCCATTGCCGGCACTCGCGGCGAGCCGCAGGGCCGGCGCGCCGGCGCGATCCTCCTGCGCGTATACCTCGCATCGCTCCACGCCGAGCGTCTCGCGGATGACGCCGCAGATCGCGGCAAGCGCATCCTCGGCGCGTCCGGCACTCAGCGATTCGGCGCCGAGCGCGGCGAGGCGCTCGACCTCGACCGTGCGGTCGCGCGCATCCGCGGTTCGACGATCGGCGCGCGCGAGGAGCTGCGCCGCGACGACACTCGTCACCAGAAAAGCGACGAGCACCAGCCAGTCGAGCTGATTCGTGATCGCGAAGGTGTAGTACGGCGGCAGGAAGAGGAAATCGAAGAGCAGGAACGCCAGCGCCGCGAGCGCGAGTCCGAGCGCGCGTCCGCCGGCGGCGCTGCCGAAGAGCACGACGAGCAGATAGACGAGCGCGAACTGCGCTTTGTCGAGCTGCGGACGGAACTCGTAGAGCACGGCCGTGGCGACGACGAGCAGGAAGAGCGACGCCGTCCAGGTGAGGAGACCGCGTGCGCGGGGCGATATCTCAACTGGCTTGCTCACGACTCGCTCGCGCCGGGCTCGAGCACGAGGCGGTATCCGATGCCGGGTTCCGTGATGATGAGGCGCGGATGAACCGGATCGCGCTCGAGCTTCCGGCGGAGATGGCCGACGTACACGCGCAGGTATTGCTGCGCGTCGCCGGAGGCGTTGCCCCACACGGCGTGGTAGAGCTTCTGGTGCGTGGCCGGCCGGTCGGCGAGCGCGAGCAGTGCTTGGAGCAGATTCCACTCCGTGGGCGTGAGATGGACTTCCTCGCCATCGCGCGTGATGCGGCGGCGCGCGGTGTCGATCGTGAGATGACCGACCTCGAGCGGCGCATCGGAGCCGGGCAGCGGCGTCATGCGCGCGCGGCGCAGCTGGGCGCGCACGCGCGCGCGGAGCTCCACGATGCTGAATGGCTTGGTGACATAGTCATCGGCGCCGGCGTCGAGGAGCGCGGTCTTGTCTTCCTCGCCCGGGCGCGCGGAGAGCACGAGGATCGGCGCGCTCGACCATTGGCGCACCGCGCGGCACACCTCGAGCCCGTCCATGTCCGGCAGGCCGAGGTCGAGCACGATCAGGTCGGGCCGTTCAGCGGTCGCCACCGCGATCGCTTCACGACCCGTGGATGCGTCGAGCACACGCCCGGCTTCGTTCGAGAGCGCTTCGTGCACGAGCGCGCGGATCTTGGGCTCGTCATCCACCACGAGAATGGTGCCATTCGCGGCAGCGGTCATCGCAGAACGCTGCACCAATGTCACGGCCTGCGCCACCCTGTCGCCGCGCGCGGAGCGCCATGATAGCTTCGAGCATGGACCGCCCCGAGAGCGGGGACAGCGCGGAGTTCCTCAAACTCCTCAGCCGCCGCGAGCGCGGGAAGCTCAAGGTGTACATTGGGTCGGCCGCCGGCGTGGGCAAGACGTACCGCATGCTCACCGAGGCGCACGCGCTCCGGCAGCGCGGCGTGGATGTGGTGGTCGGCTTCATCGAGACCCACGGCCGCGCGGAGACGGCCGCGCTGCTCGAAGGGCTCGAGAGCGTGCCGACGCGCGCGATCGAGTACCGCGGCGTGACGCTGCGCGAGATGGATGTGGACGCCGTGCTCGCGCGCCGGCCGACGGTCGCGCTCGTCGATGAGCTCGCGCACACGAACGTGCCGGGTTCCAAGTTCCGGAAGCGGTGGGAGGATGTACTCGCGCTCATCGACGCGGGGATCAATGTGATCTGCGCGGTGAACGTGCAGCATCTCGAGTCGCTGAACGACGTCATCCAGCAGACGCTGGGCGTCACGGTGCGCGAGACGGTGCCCGACTGGGTGATCTCCCAAGCGGACCAGGTGGTGAACATCGATCTCAGCGCCGAAGATCTGCGCGATCGGCTCGCCGATGGAAAGATCTACGGCCGCGAGAAGATCCCGGCGGCGCTCGAGAATTTCTTCACCGCCGAGAACCTCACCACACTGCGTGAGCTGGCGCTGCGTGAGGTGGCGAGCTCGGTGGACCGCGTGCGCGAGGCGATCGTGCGCCGCGAAACGGGGCAGGCGCCGGCGCCGCGCAGCGCCGACCGGATCATGGTGGCGATGTCGAGCGATCCACCGCGCACCGCGTCGCTGCTGCGGCGCGCGAGCCGGATCGCGGGGCGGCTGAACACCGATTGGTATTGCGTGTACGTGCAGACGCCGAACGAGCGCGCCGACCGGATCGACGCCACCGTGCAGCGCCGGCTCGTGGACAACATCCAGAAGGCGCAGTCGATGGGCGCGATGGTGATGAAGCTGGAGGATGCCGATGTGGCTGGCGCGCTCCGGCGATTCGCGCGCGAGCACGGCGTCGCGCTCGTGATACTCGGAGCGAGCCGCCGGACGTGGTGGCACCGGCTGCGCCGGCGCTCGGTGGTGGATGCGATGATCGCCGAGCCCGGTGGTCTCGACGTGCTCGTGGTGGACAGCGACCGCGATGATCAAACGCCGGAGACGCCGTGAGGGTCGGCCAGCGGTTGATGCTCGCAGTGCTGCCGGCGGTGATCGGCGTGTTCAGCGTGGCAGGCCTCGCGTATTGGGGACAGTACGCGCACCAGGCGCCGGAGATCGTGATCGTCGTGGCCGCCGTGGCGGCGATCATCTCATTGGTGCTCGCGTGGCGGAATACGCGGTACGTGGCGCACCGCGTTGCGCAGCTGGCGATGCGCGCGCGAGAGGAGCCGACGGGCCCGCACGGCGCATCGGCGGACGAACTCGATGAGATCGAGCGCACCGAGAGAGTGCGGACGGCGAAGGTGGCTGCGGCGGAGCGGCGCACCGAGGAGATGGAGTCGCTGCTGAACGACCTCACGTCGCAGCTGGCCGACGGCATGCGGGAGGTGCAATTGCCCCTGCACATCCTGCTCGACTCGCCGTTCGGTGAACTGAACGAGAATCAGGAGGAGATCCTGCAGTCGGCGCGGGACGCGGCGGAGGCGGCGGAGGTGGAATTGCGACAGGTCCGCAAGTTCCTCGATCTGGAGCGCGGGCAGGTGGAGATGCACATGAGGTCCGTCGGACTCGCCGAGTTGCTGCGCCCGGTGCTCGCGATCGCGGAGGCGCGCGCCGCGAAGCGCGGTGTCACGATCCGGTCGTCGATCTCGCCCTCGGCGCCGCGCGCGTCGGTGGATCCAATGCACGCACAGGAGGCGGTGACGATCGCCCTGACCCATGTCGTCGATCGCGCGACCGCTGGCAGCGAGCTGAGCGTGGACGCGGCGGAACGAACGCCGGGGACGATCGGCATCCACGTGACGGGAACGGGCGCCGATGCGGCCGGATCGCTGCCGATGCGGCTCGCGGAGCGCCTGATCCGCGCGCAGGGCGGTTCGCTGAGCGAGGGTGGCGGCGAGCTGCGCATCGAACTGCGGGCGGAGAGTCTTCGACCAGCGGCCGCCACTGCCGCTGAGTCCCGGCCCGCTTAGCTTTCGCTCTTGCGGCCACCCGGCCGCGCGCGGTGCCGCATGATCACTCCTGACCACAACGCCACTATGACTCTCCGCATTCGTCGCGCCTGCATGCTCCTCGGCGCTGCACTCGCCGCCACGACGTCGCTCGCGCGCGCGCAGGACGCCGCGCCCAAGGACACGGTCAAGAAATTCACCGCCGTGTTCAACCTCGGCTTCGTGAACATTTCCGGCAACACGTCGCTCACCACGCTCACCGCGGGCGATGAGATCACGCTCCTCGACCATGCGTGGACGTTCAAGCAGATCCTCGCCTACGTCTACGGCAAGAACGACAGCGCCGAGACGGCGAACCAGCTCGCGTTCGGGCTGCGCGCCGAGCGCGCGTTCGGGCCGAAGTGGGGCATGTACCTCGGGCTGCGCTATTATCGCGATCCGTTCGCCGGCATCGACCAGCGGTTCGGCGAGCAGATAGGCGCGACGTATCACGCGATCGCCGCGCCAAAGGATCTGCTCGATCTCGAGGCCGGCGTCGGACTTACGCAGGAGCGGTCCACGGCACAGGTGGAGAACGATTTCCCGAACGGCCGCCTCGCGGCCAGGTACCGTCACAGCTGGCAGAAGAAGACGTATTTCCAGGAAGCGATCGAGTTCCTGCCCGACCTGAAGAATTCAGAGAACTATCGCGTGAACTCGCTCGCGGAACTGCTCGCGCCGCTCTCGGAGAGCATCTCGATGCGCCTGGCGTACGCGATCGCGTACAACAACCAGCCGGAGCCGGGGTTCAAGGACAGTGACCGGACGTTGTCGGCGGGGATACAGTTGTCGTTCTGAACGACAGACCTAGACGCCAGACCTAGACGTTAGAATGCAAACCTCGCGGTTGACGATTGTCTCTCTCCCGTCGAGCTTCACGGCATGAGATACGTTGTCACGGGTGGGGCGGGGTTCATTGGGTCGCATCTCGTGGAGCATCTTGTCGGGGGCGGGCATCACGTGACCGTCCTCGACGATTTCTCATCGGGGAAGCGCGCGAACATCGCGCAGTGGCTCGACCGGATCACGCTCGTGGAAGGGAGCATCACCGATGCCGCGGCGTGCGCGCGTGCCATCGGCGGCGCCGATTTCGTGCTGCACGAGGCGGCGGTGCCGTCGGTGCCGAGGTCGGTGAGCGATCCGGTCACGTCACACGCGGTGAATGCGACCGGTACCTTGAACGTGCTCATCGCCGCACGCGATGCGAAGGTGAAGCGCGTGGTGTTCGCGGCATCCTCTTCGGCGTATGGCGACACCACCGAACTGCCGAAGCACGAAATGATCGTGCCGCGTCCGCGGTCGCCGTACGCGGCGGCGAAGCTCGCGGCGGAGAGCTACTGTCGCGCGTTCCATGCGTCGTACGGTTTGCCGGCGATCAGTCTGCGGTACTTCAATGTGTTCGGACCGCGGCAGGATCCGAATTCGCAGTACGCGGCGGTGGTGCCGAAGTTCATCGCGGCCGCGCTCGCCGGGACACCGCCCACGATCTACGGCGACGGCGGACAGACGCGCGATTTCACGTACGTCGAGAATGTCGTGCGCGCGAATCTCGCCGCGTGCACCGCGCCCGACGCCGCGCTCGGCGAGGTGTTCAACATCGGATGCGGCGAGCGGCTGAGCGTGCTGCAACTCTGGGAACGCATCCAGAAGCTCACCGGCGCGAGAGTGAAGCCGCGGCACGAGCCCGAGCGCGCCGGCGATGTGCGCGACTCGCTCGCATCACTCGATCGCGCGCGCAGCCTGCTGGGCTGGGCGCCGACGATCGGACTCGACGAGGGCCTCGCGCGCACGCTCGCCGCCACGCGCGCCGCCTAGCGGTGCGCGTCCTTCTCCAGCGCGTCTCGCGCGCCGAAGTTCGGGTGGATGGAAGGTCGACCGGAACGATCGGTCGCGGCTTCCTGTTGCTCGTGGGCGTCACGCATACCGACACCGAATCGCAGGCCGCGTGGATGGCCGAGAAGGTCGCGGGGCTGCGGCTATTCGGCGACGCGGAGGGGAAGATGAACCTCTCGCTCGCGGATGTCGGCGGCGCGGTGCTGGTGGTGTCGCAGTTCACGCTCTACGGGAACGCGGAGAAGGGGCGCCGCCCGAGCTTCATCGATGCGGCGCGGCCGGAGCTCGCGCAGCCGCTCTACGAACGGTTCGTCGCGCTGCTGCGCGAGCAGAAACTCACCGTCGCGACGGGAGAATTCGGTGCGATGATGGATGTCGATCTGGTGAACGATGGGCCCGTCACGTTATGGCTCGAGAAGTGAGCAGCGCGCGCGTGATCCTCGCGTCGGCGTCCCCGCGACGCCGCGATCTGCTGAACATGATCGGCATCGCACACGAGGTAGTACCGGCCGACATCGACGAGACGTATCTCGCGGGCGAGGACCCGCCGAAGCACGCCGAGCGTCTCGCGCGCGAGAAGTGCCTTGCGATCGCTGCGAAGCATCCCGATGCGGTGGTGGTCGCGGCGGACACGATCGTCGTCATCGACGGCGACGTACTCGGCAAACCGGCGGATGTTTCGGAGGCGGCGCGCATGCTGCGGCGTCTCGCGGGACGCCCGCACGTGGTGTTTACCGCCGTGGCCGTCGCGCGCGGCGCGCGCATGGAGAGCGGCGTGGAGGAAGTGGGCGTCACCTTCCGCGCGCTCGACAGCGCGACCATCGAGCGCTACGTCGCGACCAAGGAGCCGATGGACAAGGCGGGCGCGTACGGGATCCAGGGCTACGGCGCCGCGATCGTCGAACGCATCGACGGCGACTACTTCGCCGTGATGGGCCTCGCGATCGGGCGCATGCTCGCGCTCCTGAAACGCATCGGCGTGCGGTACGACTTCACGGGGCTCTCGACGGAGTAGCTCGTGGGAACGGCAACGACTTCAGGGGGATCATGCGGATGGGGCGGATTCGGCGGATCGCTCCTGTTGGCACAGCGGCTCCGCGCGCCCGGTCAACGCCGTGTTTTTGTTGTTAACAACAAGAACAGAGACTCGACCGCGTGCATGGCGCCCTCATTGCGCAGTGAGCGATCCGCCGAATCCGCCCCATCCGCATGATCCCCTTGAAGCCGTTGTAGTTGTAGTTCCAGCTAAAGGTAGTTCGTCCTCCATCGTTCCACCCGCTCGAGCACGTCGCGCACGGTGATCCGCGGCATGCGGTCCAGGCGGTTCTCCATGTTCGCCGGATAGTCCTCGCCCGGATCGCCGTACGCGTCCACCATGAGATCGCGGAATTTCCGGTAGGGCCCCACGCGCTTCGGATTGCTGTAGCCGATGAGGCTCACCACCGGGCGGTCGAGCGCGACGGCCATATGCAGCGGCCCCGTGTCGAGCGATACGACGAGCGCGGCCGCGTCGAGGATGCTGACGAGCCGGCGCAGCCCGCTGCCGAGCGCATTCACCACGGGGCGCTTCGCGCCCGCGGCGATCGCACCCGCGGTCGCGAGCTCGCGGGGCGATTGCCCGCCTACGAGCACCGGCGTCAGTCCGAAATCCGCGCTCAGCGCGTCGGCGAGCTGCGACCAGCGCTCCGGCAGCCAGTCCTTCTGCGGCTTGCTGCTGCCGATCACCAGTGGCGCGATCGGACGGTCGAACTGCTTCATGAACTCCTTCTGCCACGCGCGCTCCTCCGGCCACGGCCCGAGTCCCCACGTCACGGGTTCTACCGGCACGCCGATCGCCGTCAGGAATTCGAAGTATTGGTCCTGCACGTGCTGGATCGGGTGCGGCGGGATCTTCCGGTTCGTGAACAGCCAATTGAGATCGTACGCGCGCGCGCGGTCGAAGCCGACCTTCACGCGCGATGGCGCCAGCGCCGTGAGCACGCCGGCCTTGAGATACACCTGGAGATCGAGCAGCACGTCGAACGGCTGCGTGAGCGCGTTGCGCACGTCGAGAAAGGCGCGCCATCCGCGCTTCCGGTCGAACAGCACGATCTCGTCCACCGCCGGGTGCCCGCGCACGAGCATCGCGGGCCCGGGTTGCATCACCCACGTGATGTGCGCGCTGGGGTCATGACGCTTGAGCGCGCTCACCACGCTCAGCGCGTGCACGGCGTCGCCCACGGCGCTCAGCATGACGATGCCGACTCGGCCCAGCGTTCCGCGGGGTGAGGGAGTATTAGTGTCAGTCACGATTCGCGGAAATGTAGCGGCCAATGGCGCGGCACGGCTATCTTATCCGCTGGTCCACTACCCGGAGCGGGGAATGAACGAGTCGATCGGCGCCCTGATCGCGCGCCTCGCGGAGACGAACGTCGAACTCTGGCACGAAGAGGACAAAGCGCGCGTGCCCGACGATCATCAGGTGGCCGCCGCGAAGCGCGCGGTGGACAAGCTCAACCAGCGGCGCAACGACCTCATCGAGCGCATTGATGCCGAGGTGATGCGCGCGGCGCGCGGAGAGAAGTCCGGTGGCTGAGACCGTCGGCTGGCTCGCCGACAAGATCAGCATCATGGAGCTCAAGATCTGGCACATGCGCGAGCAATCGGAGCGCCAGGATGCCACGGTCGAGTTCCGCGCGCAGTGCACCGAGCGCCTCGCGGTGCTCCAGCTCCAGCGCGACGATCTCGCGGCTGAACTCACGGTGCTGCTTGGCGAGATCGCGGCGGGGCGGGTGACGCCGAAGGTCTACCGTCAGTTCAAGATGTATAACGACCCGCGCTACCGGCCCACGGGTCCTGCGCCGTCGCGGTAGCGCTTCGCCCAGATCGCCACGCGGTCGAGGACGTCGCGCACCGTGATCCGGGGCATGCGATCGAGGCGGTGCGCGATGCTCACGGGATAATCCTCGCCGGGGTCGCCGTACGCGTCCACGAGCAGATCGTGGAATTTCCGGTACGGGCCCACGCGTTTGGGATTGTTGTAGCCCATGAGCGAAATAGTGGGCCGGTCGAGCGCGACCGCCATGTGCAGCGGGCCCGTGTCGAGCGAGAGGACGAGCGCGGATCCGTGCAGCAGACTCACCAGCTCGCGGAGCGGAACGCCGAGCGTGGATCGCGGCGCTCTCCCGAGTTTCTCCGTCATGATCCGCGCGGTCTCGAGCTCGCTCGGGCTGCGGCCGCCGGCGAGCACGACCTCGAGACCGAAGTCGCGATCGAGCGCGGCCGCGAGTTCGGCCCATCGTTCCGGCAGCCATTCTTTTTGCGGATGGCTCGCGCCGATCACGAGTGAGGCGACCGGCCGCCCGATCGCCGCGAAATACGCGCGCTGCGCCGCGAGTTCGGCGGGGAAGGGACCCAGTCTCCACACCGGCGGTTCATAGGGGATCTCGAGCGCGGTGAGGAATTCGAAGTATTGGTCCTGCACGTGCTGCGGTGCGTGCGGCGGGATGCGGCGGTTCGTGAAAATCCAATTCATGTCGCGCGCGCGCGCGCGGTCGAAGCCAAGCTTCACCGGCGAGTGCAGCAGCGCCGTGACGAGTCCCGCCTTGATGTACACCTGAAGCGCGAGCACGAGATCGAACTGCCGACCCTCAACGGCGCGCCGCACATTGAGCAGCCCGCGCCAGCCGCGCGATTTCTGGAACACGATGATCTCGTCGACCATCGGATGCCCGCGCATGAGCGACGCGCCACCCGGCTGCAACACCCACGTGATGTGACACGTTGGATCGTGCCGCTTGAGCGCATTGATCACCGGCAGGACGTGCACCGCATTGCCGAGCGCGCTCATCATGACGATCGCGATCCGGCGGCGCGCCTCCGTCACGGCATGGCCGAGATCACGTTGAAGCCGTCGCCGATCTCAGCGCGGTGTTTCTCGACGGATCGCATGAAGCGGCTCCAATTCGCATCGATGAGCCGCGGCGAGCCCGGTTCGTCGAACCAGACGCGATCCACGTCGAGCACGAACGCATCGAACGCACTGTTCGCGGCGTCGGCGAGCAGGATGTTCTTCACGTTGAGATCGGGATGGCGCGCACCGGCCTCGGTGAGCTGCTGGAACAGCCGCCCGACCGCCGCGGCGGCCGCGCGCTTCGCGTACGGCTCGGCGACGGTCAGCGCGGCCAATAAGTCGCGCGAGTGCGGGATCTCTCGTGTGACCACATCCGCGCGGCGGCGCAGGATGCCCGCCGGATAGGTCGCGTACGCCACCACCTCGGGCGTGGGCACGCCGCGCCGCTGCAGCGTGAGCGAGATCTCCAGTTCGCTCGGCGCGCGAGTAGCGCCGAAGAACTTGTCGCCCTGGAGCGGCCCCAGCATGCCGCCGTGCCGCGAGCGGCGCACCACCACGTTGGCCGTGCCCTCGGGCAAGGGCACCGCGTACGCCACGCCGCGGCCGGTGAAGGTGCGCGCCTCGGGATGATGCTCGGCGTACCCGTAGAATGTCCCGCGGCCGATGGCGGCGCGCAGCGGCGCCTCGAGCGAGGCGAGGAGCACCCCCTCCGTGCCATCCTGTGCCAGCGCGACGTAGCCCGGTGGAGCGCTCACGGTATGACGCTGAACACCGGCATTGGTTTCTTGCGCCCCTTGAGTTCCATCGAGCCCTTCTCGGTCATCTCGGGCGGACTCGTGAGCGCCTTCTTCACCGACTCCGTGAGCAGGATCTCGCCGCCTTCGGCGCGCGCGCACAGGCGGCTCGAGATGTTCACCGCGTCGCCGATCACGGTGTATTCGAGACGGCGCTCGGAACCGATGTAGCCCGCAAAGCTCTCGCCATAGTTCACGCCGATCCCGATCTGCATCTCGGGGCGTCCCGCCGCCTTCCATTTCACGTTCAGGATCTTGAGTTCCTCGAGCATGTCGACGGCGGCCGCCATCGCGCGGTCGGCGTCGTCCTTCTCGCCGATCGGCGCGCCCCACTGCGCCATCACCGCGTCGCCGATGAATTTGTCGAGCGTGCCGCCGTGGCGGAACACGATCTCCACCATCACGGTGAAATATTCGCTGAGCAGGTTCGCGACATCATCGGGATTCATCGTCTCGGAGAGCGACGTGAATCCGCGAATGTCGCTGAAGAGGATCGCGATCGTGCGCTTCTCTCCGCCGAGCTTCACCTGCTCGCCGGCACCCGCGATACGCGCCGCCAGCGTGGGTGCGAAGAAGCGCTCGAAGTTGCTGCGCACGATGGTCTCGCGCCGGATGCGCTCCGCGAACCGGCTGTTCTCGAGCGCGACGGCGGCGATGTTCGAGAAGGCGATGAGGAAATCGAGATCGTCGTCGCCGAATTTCTGGATCGCGGTCACGTTGTCCACGTAGAGCACGCCGAGCACGACGTCACCGCTCCCGATGAGCGGCGCGCACATCGCGGAGCGCACGCTCTGCATCACGATGCTCTGTCCGCCGAACCGTTCATCCTCGGCCGCGTTGTCCGACAGCACCGCCACTTTCTCGCCCGCGACCTTCCGCGCGATCGTCTGCGGCACGGACTTGCCGGCGACCACGCCCTTCCGGTCGCGCGAGATCTTCGGCACGCGCTCGCCGTTCGCGTCCACCAACTCGATCGCCACGCGATCGACATCCATGATCTCGAACACGGTCTGCGTGATCCGGTCGAGCAATGCCTCGGCGTCGGCCACGCGTGAGAGACCTTTCGAGACCTCCAGCAGCAGCGCGAGCCGCTTGGCCGTGCGGTCGGCCACGGATGCCTCAGCCGACTCGGCCTTCACCTCGGCGAGACTCGTCGCGCGGAAGATCACCGAGAGTGGGCCGCTCGACTTGGCGACGTCCAATTCACGGAGGATCGTCGAGCTCGGCCGCGCCGCGACGCCCGACGCGCGCTGCGGCACTGCGGTGCTCGCGCGCGGCGCCGGCGGCGCGGCCACCGGCTCGATGAACGCCACGCGGAACGGGACTTTGCCGAACATCACGATATCGCCGTCGTTCACGGCGCCCTCGGTGATCTGCATGCTGTTGATGAACGTGCCGTTGCTGGAGCCGAGGTCTTTCACTCTCACCGCCGTCGCACTCGCGGTGACCTCGGCGTGCCGTCGCGAGATCGTGGGGTCGAATACGGGGATATCGCTCGTCGACGCGCGCCCGATGACGAGCGTCTGCGCCTCCTTCAGTTCATACGCCTGCCCGCCCGCATCGTTGATGATCTTGAACGGCATGGTCGGCAATATGGCGAGAACGGAGGCCGGTGTCACCCCGAACTCCGTCATTGGTCACCCCGAACTCCGTTTTTGGTCACCCGAACTCCGTAACGCGACGAGTTGTTCGTGGTACCAGCCCCGCACGTCAGTACCACTCGTTACGTCACACGCGGAGTTCGGGTGACCAAAAACGGAGTTCGGGGTGCTACTTTCGCACTTGAGCGATGGCCGTCAGCATCGCGCGCGCCTTGGATTCAGTCTCTTCCCATTCGCGTGTGGGAACGGAATCCGCCACGATGCCCGCGCCTGCTTGCACATGGGCCTTCCCACCCGCGATCACGCACGTTCTGATCGTGATCGCGAGATCCATGCGACGATCGCCGGCAGCGATGTAGCCCACCGCGCCGGCGTATGGTCCGCGCCGCTCGGGCTCCAGCGTGTCGATGATCTCCATCGCACGCACCTTCGGCGCGCCGGTCATCGTGCCCGCGGGAAACGTCGCGCGGAACGCATCGATCGCGCTCGCGTTCGCGGGCAGTTCGCCTTCCACCTGGCTCACCAGGTGCAGCACGTGACTGTACCGCTCTACGGCGAACAACTCCGTCGCGCGCACGGTGCCGTACTTCGCGACGCGGCCCACATCGTTGCGGCCGAGGTCCACGAGCATCGCGTGCTCGGCGCGCTCCTTCTCGTCGGCGAGCAGTTCGGCGGAGAGTCGCGCGTCCTCTGCGGGCGACGATCCGCGCGGGCGCGTCCCCGCGATCGGCCGCACGGTGACTCTGCCGTCCGCGACGCGCACCAGGAGTTCCGGCGAACTGCCCACCAGCTCGAGGCCGTCGAGCACGAGGTGGTACATGTATGGACTCGGGTTCAGCACGCGGAGCGCGCGGTAGAGCGACGATGGATCGAAATCCAGTTTCACCTCGATCCGTCGTGCGAGCAGCGCCTGGAAGCAATCGCCCGCGACGATATGTTCGCGGATCTTCTCCACACCACGCTCGAAGACATCGCGCGCGATGCTCGACGTGCCGGTCGCTGGCGTCACGGCGGCGTCGAAGGAGAGGGCCGGCAGTGACGCCGGCGCGCGGAGCCGCGCGATCAGCTCCGCGATCTCCGCCTCCGCCTCCGCGTACAGTTTCTCGAGGCGCCGCGCGTGCACTTCCTGCTGCGACCGGCACACCCACCACCACGCGCGCCTGCGAGCGCAGGTTGTCGATGATCACCACCGCGCGCGTGAACACGAACAGCGCGTCGGGTGCGTCGATCGCGCGCGGCGGCGCGTGCGGCAGCTTCTCGATCAGCCGCGCCACGTCATAGCTGAAGAATCCGACCGCGCCGCCCCAGAACGCGCCGAGCTCCGGCACCTCGGCGGGTTCGTGTTGCGTGATCAGCGCGCGCAGATCGGCGAGCGGATCGGCGGGACGCCGCGCCGCGTGCCAGCCGTCCACCGCGGTCCAGTCTTCCACGACGTCGTCGCGCAGCCGCCACGCCGCGCGCGGCTCGGTGCCGAGGAAGGTGTAACGTGCCCACGTCTCGCCGCCCGCCGGCGCGCTCTCCAACAGGAACGCGAACGGCCCGCGGCGCAGCTTCGCGAACGCCGAGACCGGCGTGTCGGTGTCGAGCAGGCAGTCGCGCCACACGGGCACGAGTCCGCCGCGCGCCGCATGTGCGATGAACTGTTCGACGCTCATCGCGCTTGCCGCGCCCGGAGCGCGCCGCGACATTCTTCTTTCATGAGAGGTCTCGCCGCATTCGCCATGGTGATGATCCTGTTGCCGGCGGCCACGCCGCCGGGAGCGGCGGCGCAGACCTGGAACGATCCGCGCACCAGCGCCCTCGTGCAGCGCGCCACCGCGCGGCGCGCCGAGCAGATCTCCGACACCGCGCTCGCCGCGTACAGCGCGACGGCCAACGGCTACCTCACTTTCCTCGCGCAGGCCGGCCAAGGGTTCGACCTGCCGCCCAAGATCCTGCGCACCGACCAACTCGCGCTCCAAGTGTACTGGCGCGCGCCCGATCTGAGCAAGCAGGTGATCGTCGGCCGGCGCGACACGGTGCTGCTGCCGAACGCCATGCGGTACCACCGCGACCACCTGGGCATCGTCCAGAATAATTTCAAGAACGTGATCCGCCTCGGCGAAGGTGATGAGGTGAGAGATGTGCCGCACCCGCTCTCGCCCGACGGGCTCACGCAATACGACTTCGCGATCACGGACTCGCTGCGCATCGGGTTCCGGGATCACTCGATCTACGTGTACGAAGTGCGCGTGCGCCCGCGCGACGCGGCACTCGCGCGCGTCGTAGGCGCGGTGTATCTCGACACCGCCACGGCCGAGGTCGTGCGCATGAACTTCAGCTTCACGCGCGCCGCGTATCTCGACCCACAACTCGAAGACATCTCGATCGTGCTCGAGAACGCACTCGTGTCGCGGCGCTTCTGGCTCCCGTACCACCAGGAGATCGAGATCCGCCGGAGCGGCACGTGGCTCGATTTCCCGGTGCGCGCGATCATCCGTGCGCGCTGGGAGATCGGCGACTACCAGATCGATGTCGCGCCACGAGCGCCCTCGTTCCGGGGCGCGGAGATCGTCGACGCGCCGGATAGCGTGCAGTCGGCGTACCCGTGGAAGGGCGGCATCCTCGATTCGCTGCCTGGCGATGCCCGCGTGGCCACCGACGAGGACGTGCGCCGCGTGCAGGAGCAGGCGCGTGCGACGGTCGTGGCCAGCGCGCTCGCGCCGCGGTCCGGCGCCGCGCTCTCGACTCCGCGCATTTCCGATTTCGCACGCGTGAATCGCGTCGAGGGGCTCGCGCTCGGCGCGGGCGGCACGTGGCACACGACGCCGACGTTTTCGATGGGCCTGCTGGCTCGCTACGGATTCGCGGATCAAGCCATCAAGGCGCGGCTCTCCGCGACGCTCGCGACCTCGGCGCAGCGGTCGATCGGGATCTTCGCGTCGCGCGAGTATCGCGATGCGGGCGACGTCGAGGAACGGAGCTTGTTGGTGAACAGTCTCTCGTCGCAGGAGTACGGCAGCGATTTCACCGACACATACGACGTGCGCGCGGCCGGCGTTCGCGCTCAACTGGGCGAATGGCGCCACGTGCGCTTCACGCTCACGGGGTCGTACGAGGACCAGAACGCGCTCGCCGTGCACGCCGTCCCCTTCCGTGACTCGTACGAGCCCACGATCCCGGCATGGCCGCTCCACGAATGGCGCGTGGTGCTCGGCCTCGATCGCGATTGGATCCTCGGCCCGAGCAGTGACCTGCGCGTGAGCGGGAATATCACCGGTGGATGGATCGCACTGAATGACACCACGATCGCCGGCGCGCCGGTGCGCTTCGCCCGCGCCTTCGCGAGCGCCGCGCTCACGCAGTCGCTGGGATCGCAGTCGTTGGAGTCACGCACGACTATTGCAGCACTCACGCCCTCAGGTAGTCCTGTTCAGGAGCAAGTCTATCTCGGCGGCCCGATCACCGGACCAGGCTACGCGTTCCACCAATTCGTGGCCACGTTCGGCGCGAGCCAGCACGTGGAATGGCGCTTCCCGATCCCGTTCTTCGCTGTCCCACTGGGCGACTTCGGGCGCACGCCCGCGTCATTCACCCTCGCGCCGTTCGCGAACGTGATCTATGTGGATCACACCGCAACCTTCGCGGCCCCGGCGGAAGGGTGGTATCCTTCCGTCGGCGTCGGCGCGAGCTTCTTCTTCGATCTGCTTCGAGTGGACGTCGCGCGCGGATTGCGCGATGGCGGGTGGACGTTCAGCGTCGATCTGGCGCACGATCTGTGGAGCATCCTGTGAACCGGATCCGTGTCACCGCGTGCCTTACGACGATCGCGCTCGCTGCCAGCGCCGCAGGCGCGCAGCAGGCGGACACCGGCGCGGCAAAGGAACCGCTCTTCACAAAAGGAGACGCATGGCTCGCGGCAGGCTTCGTCGTGGGCATCGCCGCGACGATGCCCTTCGACGAGAAGGTCGCCGCCTGGAGCCAGTCGCCTTCCGTGCAAACGCCCTCGCACAACTCGGTCGCGAGTTTCTTCAACGTGTACGGCGGCGAAGGCGTGCTCATTGTCTCCATCGGCACGTACGGCGTCGCCCGGATCGCCGGCTCGCGCCGTTTCTCGGAGATCGGTCTTCGCGCAACTGAGGCGATCGCGATCAGCGGCGCGATCACCGCCGTCGCGAAGGGGATCATCGGCCGCCAGCGCCCCTATGTGAACATTGATGACTCGCACTACTACGCGTTCGGGAAGGGATTCGGCAACGACGCGTATTCCTCCATGCCGTCGGGTCACACGACCGCCGCGTTCGCGTTCGCGTCGTCGGTCACCGACGAGACAGCGCACTTCTGGCCGAAGCAAACGTGGTGGGTCGCGACGCTCACATACGGGAGTGCCGTCATGGTGGGCGTCGCACGCATCTACTCCAACGCGCACTGGACCAGCGATGTGATCGCCGGCGCGTTCGTTGGCACGTTCAGCGGACTCGGCGTGAACCGCTGGCATCGCGCACATCCGAATTCGAAGCTCGACAAGTGGCTGCTGCCCAAGTCGGTGGCACCGACCAAGAGTGGCGTCGCCATGACGTGGAGTGCCAGCTTCTGAGCATGACCGAAGCCAAGATCGCCACCGTCGATGCCTACCTGCTGCGGCGCGCCGCCGGTCACTGGGAGACGCTCGCCCTGCGACGCGCCAGCGGAACCCGCTGCACCGGCGCGTGGGAGGCCGTGCACGGCCACGTGGAGGGCGATGAGCGCCCCGAGGACGCCGCGATCCGCGAGATCGCGGAAGAGACCGGCCTCACGGTGCGGCGATTGTACAACGTGGCCGTGCAGCCCTTCTACCTGCACACCACCGGCGTCGTCACGCTCGCCGTCGCCTTCGCCGCGGTGGTGGACGCGGGCACTGAGCCGCTGCTCGGCCCCGAACACGATTGCGCCGAATGGCTCACGATCGAGTCGGCGCGCGAGCGGATGAACTGGCCGCGCTCGCGCACGGCGCTCGCCGACATCGCCGTGCTCCTCGCGACCGGCGACGGCGGTCCGGTGGAAGACGTCCTCCGCGTCCGTTAGCGTTATCGCATGACAGAACGTCGCTGGCTGCTCGCGTTGATCGGTCTGTTCTCGGTGCTGCTCTTCGTCGAGCTGCCCGGCTCGCGTCTCATCGAGCCTGACGAGGCGCGCTACGCGGAGATCCCGCGCGAGATGCTCGCGGCGGGCGACCTCGTCACGCCGCGGCTGAACGGCACGCGCTACTACGAGAAACCGCCGCTGCTCTACTGGGCGAATGCGGCGAGCTTCAAAATGCTCGGCGAGACGCCGTTCGCCGCGCGGCTGCCGGCGCGGCTCGCGGCGCTCGGGACTGCGGCGCTCATGGCGTTCGCGCTCGGCGGCGATCTCGGCCTGTGGGCGGCGCTCATCCTGCTCTCGGCGCCGCTCTCGTTCGTACTGGGCCGCTACAACGTGACCGACGGCGTGCTCACCTTCGGGATGACGCTCGCGCTCGTGTCGATGCGCGCGTTCTTCCGCGACGAACGCCCCATGTGGTCGCTCGCGCTGCTGGGCCTCGGATGCGCGCTCGCGGTGCTCGCGAAGGGGCTGATCGGCATCGTGCTGCCGGGATTGGTGTTCCTGCTCTATATCGGCGTGATGGGAGAATGGCGGCGACTCGGGCGCCTCTTCGTGTCGCCTGCGCCATTCGTACTGTTCGCCGTCGCCGCGCCCTGGTTCGTGCTCATGGAGCGCCGGAATCCGGGATTCTCGCAGGTGTTCTTCATTCGCGAACATTTCCAGCGCTTCGCGACGAACGAGGCGAAGCGCGAAGCGCCATTCTATTTCTTCGTGCTCGCATTCATCGGCGGATTCCTGCCATGGACGATCCCGTTCGGCGTATGGCTGTCGAAGGCGCGCCCGCGCTGGAAAACGCCGGATCGCCAGTGGCTGCGCGAGCGCGCCGACACGGTGTTGTTCGCGATCTGGTTCTTCGTGATCCTCGTTTTCTTCTCGGTATCGAAGTCCAAACTGCTCCCGTACATCTTGCCGGCATTCCCCGCGGCGGCGGCGATCACCGCGCGGTTCATCGTGACCGCCGAACGGCGGCCGCGCCCGCTGTTCATCGCGTACGCGGCGCTCATGTCGGCGCCGTTCATTGCGGCGCTCGTGATGATGAACGGCAAGTTCGCGTCGTACATCTCCGTGTCCGCGATCGCTGGGACCGCCATGCTTTGCGCCGGCTCCTGGGCCGCCGCATGGCTCGCCGGCCGCGCCGGGCGGCCGGGGCTCATGGCGGCCGCGCTCGGCTGGGCCGGCCTCTACGCCGGCCTCGTGTTCGCGTTGCCGGGACTGTCGCACGAATTGTCCGTGGATGATCTCGCGCGCGCCGCGGTCGCGGTGCCCGGCGCGCGCGTGGTCGCCTACCGCGCCTACCCGCAGGGGTTGGCGTGGACGCTCAAGGACCAGGTGGTGGTCGCCGACTTCACCGGCGAGCTCGCGTCCGATGGTGTGCGCGCGCCCGAGATCTTCTGGACCCACGACGACTTCTGGCGCCGGTGGAGCGCCGGTGAACCAATGGCCGTCGTGATGAAGCGCCGCGCGATCGACGAGTGGACCACCGGGCACGTTCGGTTCGCTACGGTCGCGTCCAACACGGCGTATCTTGTAGTGACCAACGTGCCAGCTGACTCCCTCCGCCTCACGCCATGAGCGCCGACAAGACGCTGATCCGCGACACCTTCCTGCCATTCTCGCGGCCATCCATCGGCGAGGCGGAGATCGCCGAGTTGGTGGAATCGCTCCAGTCGGGGTGGATCACCACGGGCCCAAAGGTGGAGAGGTTCTCCGCAATGTTCGCGGAATACGTGGGCGGCAAACATGCGGCCGCGTTGTCGTCGGCCACCGCCGGATTGCATCTCGCCTTGCTCGCGCACGGCATTGGCGCGGGCGACGAGGTGATCACCACGCCGCTCACCTTCGCGGCCACCGTGAACATGATCGCGTTGGTCGGTGCGACGCCGGTGCTCGCCGACATCGATCGCGGCACGCTGCAGGTGCGCGTCGCCGAGATCGAGAGGAGGATCACGAAGCGCACCAAGGCCATCATCGTAGTGCACTACGTAGGCGATGCCGCGGATCTCGATCCCATCATGGAGCTCGCGCGCAAGCATGAGCTGGTGGTGATCGAAGACGCGGCGCATGCGGCCGGCACGGAGTACAAGGGCAAGAAGATCGGCTCGTTCGACACCACTTCGATCTTCTCCTTCCACCCGAACAAGAACATCACCACCGGCGAAGGCGGGATGATCGTCACGCCGAGCGAAGAGATATTCGAAAAAATCTGCCTGCTGCGATTCCACGGGATGGACCGCAACGCGTGGAAGCGGTTCGCGAAGGCGGGTTCGCCGCGTTACGACATCGCGATGCCCGGCTACAAGTACAACATGATGGACATCCAGGCCGCGCTCGGCATCCATCAACTCCCGCGGCTCGATGGATTCATTGAAGCGCGAACGCGACTGGCGATGAGGTACCACGAGGCGTTCGCCGGCCTCGACGCGCTCATCCTTCCTACCCATACGCCATACCCCACACGCCATGCGTGGCATCTCTACACTCCGCTCGTGAATCTCGACGCGCTCACGATCGATCGCGACCGCTTCATGCAGGAACTGAAGGAGCGCAATATCGGCGTCGGCCTCCATTACACCGCAGTGCACGAGTTCTCGTATTATCGCGATCACTACGGCTGGAAGCCCGCCGATTTCCCCGAAGCGCACTTCGTGTCGGAGCGCATCATGTCGCTGCCGCTCTTCCCGATGCTCAGTGACGATGATCAGGACGACGCGATCGCCGCGGTGCAGGACGTCGCCGCGAGGTTCGCGCGATGAGCGCCGCCGCGCAGGGGATGGTCTCGGTCGTGATCCCCGTGTACAACGAGGAGGCGACGCTCCCCACGCTCTTCGCGCGTCTCTACACCGCGCTCGACGCGCTCCGCCGCCCCTACGAGATAATCCTCGTGGACGACGGCAGCCGCGACAAGTCGATCGACCTGCTGCGCGCCGAGTCCGCGAGAGATCCGGATCGCATCGTGATCGTGGAGCTCTCGCGCAACTTCGGCCAGCATCCGGCCATCCTCGCCGGATTCTCGGTGGCCAAGGGCGACGCGATCGTCACGCTCGACGCCGACCTGCAGAACCCGCCCGAGGAGATCGCCAAGCTCCTCGCCAAGATGGACGAAGGCTTCGATGTCGTGGGCGGCGTGCGGCAGCAGCGGCAAGATTCGCTCTTCCGCCGCGGCGCGTCGTGGCTCGTGAATCGCGTGACCGTCGCGATCACGGGCATCAAGATGACGGACTACGGCTGCATGCTGCGCGCGTATTCGCGCGAAGTGATCGAACTCATCAATCGCAGCGAAGAACACTCTACGTTCATCCCCGCGCTCGCGCAGAGCATCGCGCGTCATCCCACCGAGGTTCCCGTCGCGCACGCCGAGCGCTCAGCGGGGGAGTCGAAGTATTCGTTCTATCGGCTCATCCGGCTGAACTTCGATCTTATGACGGGATTCTCGGTCGTGCCGCTGCAGTTGTTCACGCTCTTCGGGTTCATCACCGCGAGCGGTGGCGTGCTCTTCGGCGTGTACCTGCTCGTGCGGCGGTTCATCCTGCTGCGCGCCTCCGAAGCCGAGGGCGTGTTCACGCTGTTCGCGCTCGCGTTCGTCGTGATGGGCGTGCTCATGGCGGGCGTCGGCATCGTCGGCGAGTATGTCGGGCGCATCTACCAGGAAGTGCGCGGGCGGCCGCGCTATCTCATCCGCCACGTGTACGGCGGACGATCCGATCGATGACGGACCTGCCGCGCGTCGTCGTGTTCGGCTACTCGGATGTCGGACACGCCAGCCTCTCGCTGCTCCTGGAGCGTGGCGTGAACGTCGTCGCGGCATATTCGCACGCCGATGCACCGGGAGAGAAACTCTGGTTCCCCTCGGTCGCGGAACGCGCGCGCGAAGCGAAGATCCCGGTGCATCTCGATGCCGACCTTCGTAACGAGCACGTCGTGGAGGAATTCACGGCGCTCGAGCCCGACCTCCTGCTCTCGTTCTACTACCGTCAGTTGATCCCAGCCGCCGCATTCTCGCGGGCGACGCTTGGCGCCTTCAACATGCACGGCTCGCTCCTCCCCAAGTATCGCGGCCGCGCGCCGGTGAACTGGGCGGTCGCGCTCGGCGAGAAGGAGACCGGCGCGACGCTCCACGTGATGACCGCGCTCGCGGACGCCGGCGACATCGTCGACCAAGAGCCCGTTGCCATCGGCCCCGACGACAGCGCGGCCGAGGTGCAGTCGCGCGTGAAGGGCGCGGCGGTGCAGGTATTGGCGCGGCAACTCGACGCGCTGCTCACCGGCACCGCGCCGCGCAAGCCGCAGGACAACGCCGCGGCGACGAAGTTCGGACGCCGCCGGCCCGAAGATGGCGAGATCGTCTGGACGCGGCCCGCCGGTGACATCCACAATCTCGTGCGCGCGGTGTCGCATCCGTATCCCGGCGCGTACGCGAACGTGTGCAATTCGAAGCTCATGATCTGGCGCACGAAGCGCGTCGACGGCACGCCTTCCGCCCCGCGCCCGAAGCCCGGCACGTTCCGCTTCGACGGCGATCATAGCTTTGCCGCGGGCGCCGACGGCCGCTGGCTCGAGATCGTGACCGCGCAGGTGAACGAGGAACCGGAACTCCAGGGCGCCGCACTCGCGCAGCGCCTCAGAACGCTTACGACCAACCACTAGGCAGGCTTCGCATGCGCGTCCTCATCCTCGGCGTCAACGGTTTCATCGGCAACGCGCTCACCGCGCGCATCCTGAAGACCACCGACTGGGAAGTGTTCGGGCTCGACATGAGTTCCGAGAAGATCGAGCCATTCCTGGGCGACAAGCGCTTCCATTTCCTGGAAGGCGACATCGCGATCAACAAGGAGTGGATCGAGTACCACATTAAGAAGTGCGATGTGGTGCTGCCGCTCGTCGCGATCGCGACGCCGGCGACGTACGTGTCGAATCCGCTCGCGGTGTTCGAGCTCGACTTCGAGGAGAACCTGCGCATCGTGAAGCAGTGCGCGCGCTACGGGAAGCGCGTGGTGTTCCCGAGCACGAGCGAAGTGTACGGCATGTGCCCCGACCCCGAGTTCGACGAGGAGACGAGCACGCTCGTGTACGGGCCGATCAATAAGCCGCGCTGGATCTACTCCACGAGCAAGCAGCTGCTGGATCGTGTGATCTACGCGCTCGGCATGCAGCAGGGGCTCAAGTTCACGCTGTTTCGGCCGTTCAACTGGATCGGGCCGCACTTGGACAATGTGGATTCGCCCAAGGAAGGCAGCTCGCGCGTGCTGACGCAGTTCCTGCACAACATCTTGTACGGCGAGCCGATCAAGCTCGTGGACGGCGGCACGCAGCGGCGCTCGTTCACGTACATCGACGACGGCATTGACGCGCTGATGAAGATCCTCGAGAACAAGGATGGCTGCGCCGACGGCGGGATCTTCAACATCGGGAATCCGGCGAACGATCTCTCGATCAAGGAACTCGCCGAGCGTTTGGTGAAGGCCGTGGGGAAATATCCGGCGTTCGCGGACGCGGCGAAGAAGACCAAGATCATCGCCGTCACCAATCAGAAGTACTACGGCAAGGGCTACCAGGACATCATGACGCGAGTGCCGTCGATCAAGCGGGCGAAGGAGAAGCTGGGATGGACGCCGAAGGTGGACTTCGATGAGGCGATCAAGCGCACCCTCGACTTCTACCTGAAGGGACGCGAGCGTCCCCCGGCGCCGTGACGGGCGGAGCGCGCCGCGTCGCGCTCAAAGTCGATTGCGATACGTATCTGGGCACGCGCGACGGACTGCCGAATCTCCTGCGGCTGTTCGATCGGTTTACGATCCGCGCGAGTTTCTATTTCACGCTTGGGCCTGACCGCTCGGGCCGCGCGATCGCGCGCGTGTTCACGCGCAAGGGATTCCTGAAGAAGATGCTGCGGTCCAAGGCCGTGGCGATGTACCCCAAGCGCACGATGATGTATGGCACCCTTCTGCCCGCGCCGATGATCGGAGAGAAGCTAGCCGGCGTGATCCGTTCCGTCGGCGACGCGGGGCACGAAGTAGGCGTGCACGGCTGGGACCATATCAAGTGGCACGACCGCGCCGTGCGCATGCCGGAGGAGGACATTGCGGCGGAATACGGCGCGGCGCATCG
The DNA here is from genome assembly GCA_963716745.1 of uncultured Gemmatimonadaceae bacterium. Lineage (GTDB taxonomy): Bacteria > Gemmatimonadota > Gemmatimonadetes > Gemmatimonadales > Gemmatimonadaceae > DATKOH01. The sequence goes on along the minus strand of OY970320.1, from coordinate 1,298,017 downwards.
CGAGTTCGAGAGGATCTTCGGGCGTCGCGCGCGCGCATCGGCGGCGCCGGGCTGGCAGGCGTCGCCGACGACGCTCACCGTGCAGGACCGATTCGGGATCGAGTACGCGTCCAACACGCGGCTCGGCGCGCCCTTCTTCCCGGAATTCCACGGCCGCCAGTTCAAGGCACTCGAGATCCCGACCACGCTGCCGACGTGGGACGAGACGTACAACTCGCCGGAGTTCGCGAGCGACGACGCGTTCATCGCGTACTACACGAAGGCGGTGCAGGGGACCGAGGTGCACTCGATCCACACCGAGGTGGAAGCGACCGCGCTGCTCCCTCTATTCGAGCGCCAGCTCGAAGCGTGGCGCGCCGATGGCGTGGGCTTCGTGACCATGGAACAGATCGCGCGCGAGGCGCTCGCGGATCGCGCGAAGGTTCCGGTCCGTCAGCTCACGCGCATCACCCTCCCCGGCCGCGCCGGCGAAGTGAGCGGAAGCGGCACCGTGTAGTGGTCGTACCATACGCCAGACGCGCCGTCAGTTGTTGGCGTTACCACATCTCGACATGATAACATTGCTGGCAGCCCTGACCGCTGACGATGCGGGGATCTCCTGTGTCTCCACGCCAACGCGTGTCCAGTGCAGCGAGAAGCTGCTCGCGGTCACGTGCAGCGTTGACGCCCCTTCATTGCTCTCAGCGTTCGCGCCGTTCGCTGTGATCTTGTCGAGCCGCCCGTCCTCGTACGGTGCGAGCACGGAATCCTTGTGCGTCGCCTCAATGCCTTTCCCATTGTTCACGGTCACCGGCTTGAATCCAAGCGAGTCCGCAGTGGCAGCGACGCACTTGAGTGTCGCGCCGAGCGGCTGAGGGCTGAGGCCATTCAGCTCGAGATTCATTGGCGCGCCGCATGCGACCGCGGCCATCACCAGTGCGCACGCGCAATGTCGTGGAGAGATCACGGGACTAAGCTAGCATCTCACCGAGCTCCCGGGAGCCTCACGATCTGCGCTGCCATGCGAGATCACGGCTCATGTTCAACGGGATGCGGCGGAGGGGGCACGGATTCGCTGGATCGCCCAATGCGCGAGAGAGGATCGTCGGGGCGCGACATGCGCACAGTGTTGTTGTAAACAACAACTGCAAAACTGATCAGCGTCAGGGTGGCCGTTTCGCCACTTGGCGCAAATCCAACGCATCCGCGCTTCTTCCGCCGCATCCCGTTAAACATGAACCGTGATCCCCGCTGGCCCTGCGGAGCGCCGCGGGCGCGCTGAGTTCCTACTTGGGCTTCTTGCTCTGCGCGCTGCTGTGGACTTCCGGATGCGGCGGAGCGTTCGGCTTGATACGGACGCTCTTGGCGGGGATGCCCACGTTCACGTGGAACGGCCGCACATCCTTCGTCGCGAGCGCCATCGCGCCGACCATGCCGTTCGTGCCCACGGTCACGCCGGCGAGCACGGTGGCGTGGTACGTGATGCGCACATCGTCCTCGAGCGTCGTGACGGCGTCGGTGACGTCCTTCTGGTCCACGATACTGTGCGTGTGGCTGTAGATGTTCGCGTAGTCCGACACGCTCACGCGATTCCCGAGTATCAAGCCGCCGCGGTCGTCGAGCAGTACATGACGATGGATCACCACATCGTCGCCGGCCTCGATGTTGTAGCCGAAGGAGAACTCCACGTTCTGGAACGCTTTGAAATTCGTGCCGCAGCGCTTGAAGATGTGCGGCGCGAGGATGCGCCGGAAACGGATCGCGATGTCTACGTTCTGCCCCGCGATCGCCGTGCGGTCGAAGCTGTACCAGAGCCACAAGAGCGGCTTCACCCTCTGGAATTTCTCGTCATCGCACTCGGCGTAGTATTCCGGCTCGAGCGTGATATGCCGCGGATCGAGCGAGATGAGCGCCGCGCGGGTCGCGAGCGGGAGCATCTTGTCCTGGATCGCCGTGTCGTAGTTCGCGGCGAACTGGGGGTAGACGAGATCCAGCAGCGTGCGCCGGCAGATCGCGACGCGGTCGGCGGCGGGGTCGGCGAGCTGGTGCTCGAGGCCGTCCAGCCAGCTGTCGAACACGTCGTGGGCGGGGCGGGGCGGGAGCGGGCGAAGGGGGCGCAGCACCATGACAGGGCTCCGAAGAGTGGAGGTCGCTGGGGTCTAAGAAGATAAGCCGCCGGGCCGCCGCAGGTTTCCGGCCCGGAAGGCTCCCTGTAACATTTTGAACATGTTCAATATTCCCCTTGACAGCGCGACCTGGGGGCTCCAAATTATTGAACATGTTCAAAACACTCTCTCCCAAGGGCGAGGCCACCCGCGACCGCATCCGCGACGCCGCCCTCACCCTCTTCCGCCGCGACGGCTTCGACGCCGCCACGATGCGCGATATCGCCGCCGCCTCCGGCGTCGCGCTCGGCGCCGCCTATCACTACTTCCCGTCCAAGGACGCGATCGTCCTCGCGTACTACGACCAGGCGCAGGCGCTCCACTCCGCCCGCGTCACCGCCGAGCTGCCAACGGCGCGCGCCCTCCGCGCCCGGCTCGGGATCGTCTTCCACTCCAAGCTCGATCTCCTCGAGCCCGACCGGAGATTGATGGGAGCGCTGCTCCGTTATACCGGGTCTCCCGACCACCCGCTCTCCTTCCTCGGCCGCAGCACGCAGCAGCTTCGCGAGGAGAGCGTCGCCCTTTTCGCGCGAGCCCTCGACGAGGAGCCGCTGCCCCCCGACGTGCGCGCCATCGCGCCGCTCGCGCTCTGGGCCCTGCACATGGGCCTGCTCCTCTATTTCCTCTATGACCGCACACCGCATCAGATGCGCACGCGCCGTCTCACCGATAAGGCGCTCGACGCCGTCGTGCGTTTCCTCGCGATCGCGAAGCTTCCGATCTTCCGCCCGATTCGCCGCCGAGTGATCGCGATGCTGGCGGAAGCGGGCCTCACGACCGGCGCCGCCCAGGAGGCCGCATGATGGACAGCACGTTCGACCCGCCCAGGGACGCTGAACCCAGCCCGAATCGCGCCGCCGTTGGCGTTATCCTCGCGGTCGCGGCGGTGAGCGTCGGATTCCGGCTGCTCAAGGCGCAGCACCTCGAGCACACATCGCTGTTGTTCATCGGCATTCCAACGCTCCTCGCGATCGTAATGGTCGCCTTCGTCGGTCCCGCGAAGACCACCACCGGTCTCATCCTCAAGGCCACCACGATCGCGCTGCTCGTCTCCGGCATCCTTCTCGGCGAAGGCTTCATCTGCATCGTGATGGCGTCGCCGCTCTTCATGCTGGTGGGCGTGATCATCGGCCGGATCGCCGAGAGCGATTATTGGCGGCACACGCGCCGCGGCCGGCAGATCCTGCCCGCCATCGCGCTGCCGGTGTTGTTGATCGCGAGCATGGAAGGCGTGGTGCCCGGGTTCAACTTCGCGCGCGATGCGAGCGTCACTGTCACGCGCGTCGTACCGATGAGCGCCGACTCCGTGGCCGCATCCCTCGCGCGCACGCCGCGCTTCGACGCGCCGCTGCCACTGTTCTTCCGCATGCGCTTCCCGCGCCCCGTGCAGATGACCGGCGGGGGCCTCGCCGTGGGCGACGAGCGCACGATCCTCTTCTCGCACGCCGGTCATCACCCTGGCACGCTCACGATGCGCGTCGCGCACTCGTCGCCCGGAGCGGTCTCCTTCGACGCGGTGAGCGACGACTCGTACATCCGCCACTGGCTCACCTGGGAGGGCGCCGACGTCACCTGGAGCGCGATCGACGCCACGCACGCGCGTGTGACTTGGACGCTGCGCTACCGCCGCACGCTGGATCCCGCGTGGTACTTCGCGCCGTGGGAGCACTACGGCGCCTGGCTTACGGCCGGCTACTTGATCACCACCGCCGCCACCGGGAGCTGAGCGCCGGCATGGAACGCATCGACGTTCTGCTCGCCGGCTCGCTTTACGTGCCGGTCGCCACCACGATGGCGCTCTGGCTTTGGCGTCCGCCGACGCGGCGTGCACGCGCCGGCATTCTCTTCGCATTCGCGTGGTGCATGGTCTCGCTGTTGCCGGTGCACGCCGCGGCGATTCGGTTCCATTGGTGGAGCTTTGACGCCACCGGCCCGAGCCTCTTCGGATTCCCGATCGAACTGCTCGTCGGCTGGGCGCTCCTCTGGAGCGCGATCCCCGCGCTCGCTTTCCCACGCGCTCGACTCGCCGCGATCGCGACCGCGATGCTCGTGCTCGATCTCATCGCAATGCCGCGGCTCGCGCCCGCGCTGCGACTCGGCCCCACATGGCTCGCCGGCGAACTCATGGCCGTCGCGCTTTGTCTCATTCCTGCGCAACTATTCTTCCGCTGGACTCGCGACGACTCGCATCTCCCCGCGCGCGCGGTCCTGCTCTGCGCGTCATTCAGCGCGATCATGCTCGGCGTGCTCCCCACGGTGATCCTCGCGAACACCGGCGGCGATTGGAACGCGCTCTCCTCGCGCCCGTCGTGGATGATCTCCATCTCACTGCAGCTGCTCGCGATCCCGGCCGCGCTCGGTGCCAGCGCCGTGCAGGAGTTCGTCCTCCGTGGCGATGGCACTCCCGTCCCGTTCGACGCCACGAAACGTCTCGTCACGAGCGGCGCCTACGCGTATGTCTCGAATCCCATGCAGCTCGCGAATTCTGTGATCCTGCTGGGACTCGGCGTGCTGCTCGCGAGCTGGTGGCTCGCTGCGGCGGGCGTGATGTCCGTGGTCTACAGCTCCGGACTTGCCGCCTGGGACGAACAGCGCGATCTCGGCGCGCGTTTCGGCGAACCGTGGCGTCAGCGTATCGCCGCGCCGTGCGCGCGTGGTTTCCTCGCTGGCGCCCCTATGCGACGCCGGGTCGCCGCGCGGTGCTCTACGTGTCGGCTGACTGCACCAAGTGCCGCGCGATCGCGCGCTGGTTCAGTTGGCGTCACCCCGTGTCGCTCGAGATCATTCCCGCCGAGTCGCATCCGTCGCGCGATCTCACGCGCATCACGTACGACCCGGGCGACGGCACGCGCGACGAGCAGGGCGTCGCCGCTGTCGCACGCGCGCTCGAGCACATCAACTTCGTGTGGGCGATGATCGGCATGATCGCGAGACTTCCGGTGGTGAATTTCGTGATCCAAGCCTTCGTCGACGCGAGCGGCGGCGGCCCGCAGCGCGTCACGCGCTGCGAGATCGCGGGGCACGCGGCGGTGGCGCCATGATCAAGAACCCGACGCCGTCGCAGTACGTGATGGTCTCATTCGTCGCGGCGCTCATGACGATCCCGACGATCTACGGCATCATCTGGCTCGTGTCCGTCACGAACCGGCCTAAGCCGATTCCGGTCGTGGAATCGCTGCGCTGCGATGCTCCCGCCAATGTCGATACGACGGGCTGGATCGAGATCCCGGCCACGCCGCTCGCTCGCCTGCATGTACCGAAGGCGATGCGACTCATCACCATCGTCTATCCCCGCGAGCGCGACCCGATGCACTGGACCACTCCTGATGGGTCGCTCTCAGTGATGATCGTGAGCGCGCGGCGTTCCGATCCGCGCTGGCCGCAGATCCGCGGCAGAGTGCTCGTTCCAGGCGATTCGGGACGTGTCTCCGGTTGCTTCTCTCAATCGCTGTCGGGCCACTCGTCATCCATCGAGACCAGCCGCTACTCGACGTACAGCGAGGATGCGATACTACGAGGTGTATCTCGCAGATCGATGTCCACGCCGATAGCGTGATCCGCGTGACCGTCCACGCGAACAGCCAGCAGTCTCAGCGCACCGCGCTCGCGGTCGTGCGCTCGCTGCGATTCGTCACGGCGCCGCCGCCCACCTGACGCACGTTTTCCCCGGCGCCGAATCCGTTCGCGCTGCGAACGCGAGATCCTTATGACCTGACGCCGAATCGCCGAGCGCGAAGAACACCTTGGCGCGCTCGCGATACACAGCGTTGGTACCGCAGACCGGCAGCGCTGCGCCCGAGACCAGGCGTATGGCGACGTTCATGGTGTCCAGCGCGAGCCGCGGCTGCGAATCCTTGAGCATGCCATCGCTCAACATCACGAGCGCATGCGCCGCGACGAAATGCCGGCGCAGTGAGTCTTGCTGCCGCGTGTAATAGAGGTCGCGGCTCACGCGCGGCTGGGCGAGCAGTCCGCGCACGAGCGCGTCGAGTTGGCGATGAGCCATGGCACGGGTAAGGGGATCGGTGACGAACGGTGTCTGAAAGAGCACCATGCCCTGCGCCGGCAGCGTCTCATAGCGCGCCGCCCAACGCTCGACCGCAACGCTGTCCTTCGTCGCGATCGCCATCCCGAGACCGCGATCCGCGATCAACTCCCGCGCGTCGGATCGGGTCGTCCACGCTTCCTCGAATCGCGGCAGCAGCGCTCGCGCCGAGTCCGGGCTCGGGATGCGCGCATCCCACCCGATCACCACGAGCGACCGCGGATCGGATGGGTATTGCTCGAGGAGCCGCGCGCGCCACCGCTCCGCGCCCGCGGAATCCTCGATCACGCCGGCGTAGATCGCCATCGCGTTCATCTCTCCGGGCGAGATCGACGCCCGCGTCGCGAGCGCCTTCTCGAGCGCCGCGAACCGGCGCTCGCGCGCGCTGAACACACTCAGCCAGTGTGGAATGCGGGATGACCCTTCGACGATCACTCGCGTCGCCCAGCTCTGCGCGCTATCCGGATAGATCGCGACGAGACTGTCGGCTGCTACGAGCGCGCGGCCGCTGGTTCCGGGGATGCAACAGGCGACCGTTCCGCGCATCGCGCGCGCGAGCAATCCCGCGAATGACGGCCGGCCGCTTGGCGCGGCCGCCACGAGATCGAACAGTCCGCGATGGTCACTGTCGATCACCGACCCATCTTCGTTCTCGACGATCAGTAGCCCGTATACCGCGGAGTCTGGGAACTCGAGCGTGCCACCGAAGCTCCCGTCGGCGTTCCGAGTGAGCGACGCGACCACCACGCCTCGAGGCGCGAAGTAATCGGAGGCATCGCGAGACAGATACGATGAGAAGAATGCCGCACGGACGCGCAGCGTGTGCTCGTCGGCGAGCCGCTGGTCCGGCCGATAGTGTATCGACACCGCAGCGCCAGGCTTGGGGAAGGAAGGAGAGAAGCTGAGCGCTGCCCGATCAGCCGCCGCCGCATGCCGCACCAGCGGTTGCGCAATGAGCCCGATCGCCGCGATCGCGACCGCTGCCGCCGCGGCGACGAACCAAAGGCGGTTGCGCGCCGGTGCGGCACCCGGCTCCACGGGCAGGATCACGCGCTCCCCTCCCGCGCGCCGCTCCTCGACGCGCGTCCACGTGCCCCCGCGCACGGCCGGCGCCGTCGCTGCGCGCGCGGATTCGCCGAGCGCACGCACCTCCGCCACTGTCGCCCGGCAGCGTGCACACGACTCCAGATGCGCCGCTACCCGCCGCGCCTTCATTCCCGTCAACTCGCCGTCGCTGTACCGCGACAGCGTGCTCTCGCTCGGATGGAAGATCACGTCAGCCTCCCAGGATCGCGCGCAGCCGCTGCCGCGCGCGGAACAGTCTCACTTCCGAATTGCCCGCCGAGATCCCCAGCATCCCCGCGATCTCGGCGTGCGAATAGCCTTCCATTTCCTTCAGCACGAACACCTCGCGCAGTTCCGCCGGCAGCCGCGCGATCGCCGTTTCGATCGACATCCGATCCGCCTCGCTGCGCACCGGCGCCGCCACCGCATCCGCGTCGTTCACCGTCGATTGCCGGCGCCGCTTCTCGCTCCGCATCCGCATCAATGCCGTTCGCGCCGCGATCCGCCTGAGCCAACCCGCGAACGCGGCGGGATCCGACAGGCTCCGCAATGCCTCCGGCAATCCAATGAACACATTCCTGCACGACGTCCTCCGCGTCATCCGCGCTCGCGGTGAGAAAGAACGCCACGCGATGCACCACCGGCGCATGCGCACGGAACAACTCCGCGAGCGCGTCCATCTCGCCGCGGCGCGCACGATCGATCAGCGCGCCCACGCCCTCGCCTGAATTCATTTGTCGATGATCAGGCATTCGTCGGCGCGCGTCCTCTCAGCGTCGCCATCCAGATGCCGCTCGCGCCCGATTCCTTACAGCGCGTCGCCCGGCTCCGCCGGCGCCGCCGCCCGCCAACTCGGCGCCCGCACCAACTCCACGACCGCCTCCGCCAGATCGTCGCGCCCCGCGCCGGTGACCGCGCTGAACGGGATCACCTGCTCATCGTCCAGCCCCAGCGCGCGCGCCAGTTCCGCCGCGCGCGGCACGACTTCGGCCTTCTTCAGCTTATCGGTTTTCGTGAGCGCCACGATGGTCGGCACGCCGATCTCCGCGAGGAAATCGAGCATCTGGCGGTCCTCCGGCGTCGGCTCATGCCGCGCGTCCACCAGCTGCACCACGCCGCGCAGCGGCTCGCTGCGCTTCAGATATCCCTCGATCAGCGGACGCCACGTGGACTCCGCGCTTCCTTCGACACGCGCGCATATCCGTAGCCCGGAAGATCCACGAGCACGAACTCGTTGTTCACGCGAAAGAAATTGATCTCGCGCGTCTTGCCCGGCGTCTGGCTCACGCGCGCGAGCGACTTCCGCTTCACGAGCTTGTTGAGCAGGGAAGACTTCCCCACGTTCGACCGCCCCGCGAACGCGATCTCCGGCAGGTCGCTGCTCGGCTGCCAGCCGCCCGCCTGCGCGAGGCCGCCCAGGAACTCGATCTCGCGAATGACGAGCGGGTCTTTTTCGGTCAATGGGTGTGCGGCGGCACAACAGCGGCGATCGACGCCGCCGCACCGGCGCCCGGCGCCACCGAGGCCGCAGGCCGCTCCCCGCGCAGCGCGAAGTTCAGCACTTCGTCCATCGTCGTCACCGGATGGAAGATCAGCCCGCTCTTGATGTCGTCGGGGATCTCGGTGAGCTCGCGCGCGTTCCCCTCGGGGATGATCACGTGCGTCACGCCGCCGCGCCGCGCCGCGACGAGCTTCTCCTTGAGCCCGCCGATCGGCAGCACGCGCCCGCGCAGCGTGATCTCGCCCGTCATGGCAGTGTCTCCCCGCACGGGAACACCGGTGAGCGCCGAGACCACGGCTACCGCGATCCCGATCCCCGCGCTCGGCCCGTCCTTCGGCGTCGCGCCGTCGGGGATGTGCACGTGCAGGTCGCGCGACCGCGGGAATTCCGGGTCGATGCCGAGCACCGTCGCGCGCGACCGCGCATACGTCAGCGCCGCCCCCGCACTTTCCTTCAGCACGTCGCCGAGCGTTCCCGTGAGCTGCAACCGTCCGCGTCCGCGCACCACCGCGACTTCGATCTCGAGCAGATCGCCGCCGATGGACGTGTACGCCAGTCCTGTCGCGACGCCCACGCGGTCCTCCCGCTTCTCGTCGGCCTCGTCGAATGGAGGAACTCCGAGCAGCCGCTCGAGGTCCGCGGCCGCGACATTCTGCATCGCCGGCGGGTTCGCCGGATCCACGACCGCTTCGCGCGCGAGCTTGCGCGCCACGCGCGCCAATCGCCGCTCGAGTTCGCGCACGCCGGCCTCGCGCGTGTAGCCGCGCGTGATCGACGGCACCGCGTCGGGCGCGAAGGTCACCTTCGCCGGATCGATCCCGTGCGCGCGCAGCTGCTTGGGGATCAGGAACTGCCGCGCGATCGCATACTTCTCGTGGTCCACGTAGCCCGCGAGGCGGATGACTTCCATGCGGTCGCGCAGCGCGTCGGGGATCTGCCCGATCGTGTTCGCGGTCGTGAGGAAGAGCACCTGCGAGAGATCGTAATCCACCTCGAGATAATGATCGTTGAACGCCTTGTTCTGCTCGGGGTCGAGCACTTCCAGCAGCGCCGCCGCCGGATCGCCGCGCCAATCCTGCCCGAGCTTGTCCACTTCGTCCAGCAGGATCACCGGATTCACCACCTCGGCCTTCCGCATCGCCTGCACGACGCGCCCCGGCAGCGACCCGATGTACGTGCGCCGATGCCCGCGGATCTCGGCCTCGTCGCGCACGCCGCCGAGCGACATGCGCACGAACTTGCGGCCGAGCGCGCGCGCGATCGAGCGGCCCAGACTCGTCTTGCCGACTCCCGGCGGGCCTACCAAACACAGAATGGGACCTTCCATCTTCCCGACGAGCGCGAGCACCGCGATGTAGTCCAGGATGCGGTCCTTCACATCCTCGAGGCCGTAGTGATCCTCGTCGAGCACTTCGCGCGCGCGCGTGACGTCGATCACGTCATCGCTGCGCTCGGTCCACGGAAGCGCGATGAGCCAGTCGAGATAATTGCGGCCCACCGTCGCCTCGGGACTGAGCGGCGACGTGCGCCGCAATTTCCGCAGCTCGCGCTCCGCGCGCTCCTTCACCGCCGCGGGGAAATTCTTCTTCTCGATCTGCGCCTGGAGCTCGTCGAAGCCGTCGCCCTCTTCCTGTCCGAGTTCGCGGTGGATGGCCTTGAGCTGCTCCTGCAAGTAGAACTCGCGCTGGTTCTGGAAGAGCGAGCCTCGCACCTCGTTGTCGATCTTGCGTTCTAGCCTCAGTATCTCGTTCTCGGCGACGAGCGTCTCGCCCAGGAGTTCGTTGAGCGCGCGCATGTGCGCGGCCTCGAGGAGTTTCTGGCGCTGCTCGAGCTTCACGAGGAGATGCGCCGCCACCGCGAAGGCCTGCTTGTCTACGCTCTGCGCTCCCTGCACGAGGGCGGCCACCTCGCCGGGGATGCGGCGGTGCATGCTGACGTACTCGTCGAAGAGCGTGACGACGCGCCGGATCTGCGCGTGTTCGTCGGGCGTCGCTTGGTGATCGCGGAAGGGACGCGGCTCGACGAGCGCGCTGAGGTGATGCTCGCCCGGCGTGTAGCGCGTGACGCGCGCGCGGCCGACGCCTTCGACGAGCACTTTCGTGGTGCCATTCGCGTTGCGCGCGAGCTGCAGCACGCGCCCGATCACGCCGGTGCGGAAGAGATCCTTGGCGCCCGGTTCGTTCGTGTCCGCGGACTTTCTGCGCGACGAGGAAGATCCACCGGTCCGCCGCGAGCGCCGCCTCGATCGCCGCGAGTGACGCGGGCCGACCAACCAACAGCGGGATGACCATGTACGGGAAGACCACGACATCCCGGAGTGGCATGACGGGAAGCTTGTCGGGGACGTCGAAGCGTTCCGCCTCACGCACGATGGAATGGGTCATGAGTGCAATATAGGCCCCGTTCCCCACAATCGCCCTCCTAGTCGCTACTTCCGAACGGCGTGAGTCGCACCCCGAACGCCGTGCTTCGTACCCCGAAACCGTGAGTGCCGAGTCGTGCGTCGAACTGACTGTACGGCGGCATTGGAACCCCTGACTCCGTTAGTCGCGACCCGAACTCCGTGAGTGACTCACGACTAACGGCGTGCGGGTCGCGACGCACGCCGTGGGTGGTCCACGACGCACGACTCGGTACTCACGGATTTTCGGGGTACCACGTACGGCGTTCGGGGTGCGACGCACGCCGTTTGTAGCATTACGCCTCTTTCTTCTGCCGCTTGGGCGCTATCTCGAGCAGCGGCGGCGTCCCGTTGATCACGCACGATTCCGTGATCTTGACCTCCACGATATCATCCCGCGATGGCAGGTCGAACATGATATCCGTCATCAGTTCTTCCAGGATCGCCCTCAATCCCCGCGCGCCGGTGCCGCGCTTCAGGGCCTTCGTCGCCACGGCGCGCAGCGCCGGCTCGTCGAACGTGATCTTCACGTCCTCGAGGTCGAACAGCTTGGTGTACTGCTTCGTCAGCGCGTTCTTGGGCTCCTTGAGGATCCGCACCAGCGAGCCCTCGTCCAGCGCCTCGAGCGCCACGGTCACGGGCAGCCGGCCCACGAGCTCCGGGATCAGCCCGTAGCGGAGCAGGTCGTCCGGCTCCACTTCGCCGAACGGGTTCACCACCAGGTCCTTCGCCTTCCCGTTCTTCACCTCTTCCTTCGTGAAGCCGATCTGGCGCCGCCCCGTGCGCGCCTCGATGATCTTCTCGAGGCCGTCGAAGGCGCCGCCGCAGATGAACAGGATGTCCTTCGTGTTGATCTGGATGTATTCCTGCTGCGGATGCTTGCGCCCGCCCTGCGGCGGCACGCTCGCCACGGTGCCCTCGAGGATCTTGAGCAGCGCCTGCTGCACCCCTTCGCCGCTCACATCGCGCGTGATGCTCGGGTTCTCGCTCTTCCGCGCGATCTTGTCGATCTCGTCGATGTACACGATGCCGCGCTCGCACTCGGCGACATTGAACTCGCCGGCCTGCAGCAGCCGCACCAGGATGTTCTCGACGTCCTCGCCGACATAGCCGGCTTCGGTGAGCGTTGTGGCGTCGGCGATCGTGAACGGCACGTCCAGGATGCGCGCCAGCGTCTGCGCCAGCAGCGTCTTGCCTACGCCCGTCGGGCCGATGAGCAGGATGTTCGACTTGTCGAGCTCCACATCGTCGTCGCGGTTCGACGCGCTGTTGATGCGCTTGTAGTGGTTGTACACCGCGACCGCGAGCGCCTTCTTGGCTTTCTCCTGCCCGATCACGTACTGGTCCAGGACGTCCTTGATCTCCTCCGGCGTCGGGACCTGCGTGATCGCTTCCGCTACCTCACGCTCTTCGTCCTCGGCGAGGATCTCGTTGCAGAGCGAGATGCACTCGTTGCAGATGTAGACGGACGGGCCCGAGATGAACTTCCGGACCGAATCCTTGGACTTTCCGCAGAAGGAACAGCGAAGGTGCTTGTCTTGGGACATGTGTATCCGGGAAGCAGGAGGCGCGAGGTATCTAACATCCCCTCAGAAGACGGTCAACCCGGAGGAGCGCCACAATCTCCTCCGTCTTAGTGAATCATTTCACAAAGTGACGACTTTCTCCTTCTCATCCTTCTGGATCGCGCGGTGCTGCGCGATCACGCTGTCGATGATGCCGTAGTCCTTCGCTTCGTCGGCGGACATGAACCGGTCGCGGTCCATGTCCCGCTCGATCTGCTCCACCGTCTTGCCCGTGTGCTTGGCGAACAGCTCGTTCATCTTCGCGCGCAGGTACAGGATCTCGCGCGCCTGGATCTCGATGTCGGCCGCCGTGCCCTGCGTGCCGCCGCTACGGCTGGTGGATCATGATGCGCGCGTGCGGCAGCGCGCTGCGCTTGCCCGCCGTGCCGCTGGCCAGCAGGAACGCGCCCATGCACGCCGCCATGCCCATGCAGATCGTGCTGATCGGCGCGTTCAGGAACTGCATGGTGTCGTAGATCGCCATGCCCGCGCTCACGCTGCCGCCCGGCGAGTTGATGTAGAGATTGATGTCGCGCTCGGGGTTGTCCGCCTCGAGGAACAGCAGCTGCGCGATGATGATGTTCGCCACGTCGTCGTTGATCGGCGTGCCGAGGAAGACGATGCGGTCCATCAGCAGGCGCGAGAAGATGTCGTACGTCCGCTCGCCGCGGCTCGACCGCTCGATGACGTAGGGAGGATAGATCGTCGACACTGGCAGGTTCCCGGTTGGGGTCGTGGACACCTTAAGCGCTCCTCTGGATCTCGTTGTGTTCGAGCAGCCACGCGAAGACCTTGTCCTCGGTGATGCTGCGCTCGATCTCCTTGATGCGGCCCGCCTTCTGGAGCGACGCGTAGATCGCACCGGGCTCGGCGCCGCGCTTGGCGGCCACGTCGGCCACGCGCGCATCGATGTCGGATTCCGACGCCGCCAGCTTCTCGCGCGTCGCGATCGTCTCGATCACCAGATCGCGCCGCACCTGACGCTCCGCCACCGGGCGGAACTCCCCGGCGAACTTCTGCTTCTCCTCCTCGGGGATCTGGTACATCTCGGCGTACGCGCGCACGAGATCGTTCACCCAGCTCACCGGCACCTCGAACGGATTCGCCGACACGATCTCGTCGATCAGCTTCTGGCGCACCTCCGCGTCGGCCTCGCGCGTCGTGTGCGTGGCGAGATCGGCGCGCACGGCGGTGCGGAGCGCGTCGAGCGAATCGAAGTCGCCCACCTCGCGCGCGAACGCGTCGTCGAGCGCGGGGAGTTCCTTGCGCTTCACGTCCACGACCTGCACGCGCACGGTCTTCGTCTTGCCGCGCTGTGCTTCGTCGGGGAAGTCCTCCGGCCATTTCACGGGGCCTTCCTGCGTCGCGCCCGCGTCGGTGCTCATGATCAGCTCTTCGATCGCCGGGATCGCCTGGCCGGAGCCGACCACGATGCGGTACTCCTTGCCCTCGGGCAGCGCGCCGGTGTCGTCGGTGGTGGCCAGCATGCACCGTGACCATGTCGCCCGGCTGCGCGCGGCCCGTCGCCGGCGTCCAGGCGGCGCGCTGGTCGCGCAGCGTCTCGATCTGTTCCTTCACCATCTCGTCCGTGAGCGGCTTCTCGTTGCGCGGCACGCGGAAGCCGGACGTGCGCGCGAGCGCGACCGTGGGTTTCACTTCGAGGTGCAGTTCGAACGTGAGCGGCTGCCCCTCGTGGAAGTGCAGGTCGTGTACGTGCGGCTGCGTCGCGAGGTCGAGCTTGTCGCGCTCGAGCACCGTTTTGAACGCTTCCTGCACCAGCGCTTCGATCGCTTCCTGCCGGATCGCCTCGGCGAACTTCTTCCGTACCACCGCCGCCGGCGCCTTACCCGGGCGGAAGCCGGGCATGCGTACCTGCGTCGCGTACCGGGTGGCCGCCTTGTCTTCCGCGCTCTTCACATCCGTGAGCGGGACCGTCACCGCCAGGCGGCGCTCCAGGCCCTCACTCTTCGTGGCTTTGATCTCGATGGACATGCCCTCAAGATAATGGGTGGGGAAGCCCCGCGGGGGCCGGCGGGAAGCGGGAAGCGGGAAGCGCCGCGGGAAGCGAGAACTAACGAGGTGCCCTCGTCTGTTCGCGCTTCCCGCGGCGCTTCCCGCTTCCCGCTTGCCGCGATTCGTTCTTAGCTCCGCTTGATGAACCCCGCGCTCACACTCGGAGGTGTCGGCCGGGACGTATCCGACTCTCGCACGTGCGACATGTCCCAGGCCTGGTGGATCGCGTCCATCACGGCGTCGGGGCGCGTGATGTGGATCATGTGGCCGGCGTTGGGCAGCACTACGAGGCGCGAGCGGTGCACCTGGTTATGCAGCCGGTATCCCTGGCGCGCCGGCGCGGCCACGCGGTCGCTGTCGCCCACCACGATCACGAGCGGCAGCGCGATCTCGCCGTAGCGGGCGGAGAGTTCGCCCGAGCTGTCGTAGCTCGCGGAGAAATCCTCGTCGCGCGCGTGGCGCTGCGCGGGGCGCGCCCGGCGGAACGCGAGCAGCGGGTCCGTCGCCTCCGTGTCGGGCACCGGCTCCGGCGCGAAGCGCGCGCGCATGGTCGCGCGGTACACGCGGTATCCTACCAGCGGCTGCAGCACGGGCGTGAGACGGTCGCTCGCGCGCGCCATGAGATGCCCGTGAGGATCGGTGTGGCGCGTGTTGTCGTCGGCGTAGCAGAGCGGGTTGAGCAGCACGAGGCCGGCCAATTCGCTGCCGTGCTCCAGCGCGTAGGCCAGCGCGAGGAATCCGCTCCACGAATGCGCCACGAGCAGCGGCTGCTCTATGCCGACGCGCTGCACCGCGTCGCGCACGAGTTCGGCTTGGCCGCTCACGCTGAGGCCGGCGGGTGGCCGCTCGCTGTGTCCATAGCCGGGACGATCGATGATCACGGCCTGGAAGTCGCGACTCACGCGCTCGCGCAGGCGTCCAGAGAAATCGGTGGCGTCGCCGTAGTTGCCATGCAGCAACACGACGGGACGACCGCCGCCGCGCACGAGCACGTGGACGCTGACGCCGTCCACTTTCACGCGCTCGCCTTCGGCCGGGTAGCGCTGCGTCACTTCACGCCGCTTCCACCGGTCGTAGCCGAGCAGCACGCCGCCGAACGCGATCACGCCCGCCGAGATCAACAACCAGATCATCCACGCCCTCCCCGTTCCCGCAACGCTACGACTCGCCTGACGACCCGTCTACCCCCTCTGAACGAGCGTCCGGGGAGAGGGTCACTGAACTACGCGGGACTCGGGACTCGGGACTCGCCGCGGGATGCGAGAACTGCTCGTTGGATCATCGCGCCGTAGTCGAGTCCCGCGGCGAGTCCCGAGTCCCGAATCCCGCGTAGTTTTGGCGCCCCTTGCGCCCAACCTCGCGCGATGGAACGATGATGTCTGCAGGATTTCGATGGCGCGCACTTCCAAGGAGGCTCACTTGCTGAAACGACTGATCGGCCTGGCGGCGCTCGCTGCCATGTTCTCGCTGCCCGGATCGATCCGCGCGCAGACGCCCGCGAGTGTGTGCGTGGACGGCACTACGTCGAATGCGACGGGATCGGGTGCCTGCTCGGGGCATGGCGGCGTCGACAAGGCCAAGACGAAGGCGGCGCACACGCCTCCGGCTCCGCCGCCGGCGCCCGCGACGATGGTGTCATGCAAGGATGGAACGCAGTCGAAGAGCGGCAAGGGCGCGTGCTCGCATCACGGCGGCGTGGGAACACCCGCGGCGACCGCGACGGCCGCACCGCCGGCTCCTCCTCAGGCTCCGCCGAGCGCGGCGGCTGGCCCCGCCGTGATGTGCACCGACGGCACCATGTCGAACACGAGCGGCAAGGGCGCCTGCTCGCATCACGGCGGCGTGAAGCACAACGGCGCGACGCCGCCCGCTCCGCCCGCTCCCGCCCCCGCCGCCGCCCCCGCGATGACGGGCAATGGCGATAGTCCGAACAACAACCCACAGGGCGCGATCGCGAAGTGCAAGGACGGCACCTACTCGCACGCCAAGCAACACAGCGGCGCGTGCAGTCAGCACGGCGGAGTCGGCCAGTGGCTGGACGGAACGACGAAGCAATAAGAGACAGACGTTAGCCGTTAGAACGGCAACGGGGGCGCCGCACAGTGGCGCCCCCGTTTAGCATCATCCAACACCCAATCGCTTGAACAAAACGCGGCGGCCGGGAACCGGCCGCCGCGTTCGTTCGCAGTGCGAGAGGAGGGACTCGAACCCCCACGGGTTGCCCCACTGGATCCTAAGTCCAGCGCGTCTACCAATTCCGCCACTCCCGCGCGCGCGTCCAACCTAAGAGACGCACGGGAGCGCGGCCAGCCACCACGCCTTTAGCCGCCGATCCTCAGATTCACCACGCGCGTCGCTTTCGCGCCTGCGTTGTACACGAGCAGCGTCACTACCTGGCCATCCTTCACGCCGGCGAGTGCCTCGTTCAGATCGGCCACCGAGTGGATGATCTTCTGATTCGGGCTCAGCACCTTCACGATCAGGTCGCTGCCCGGCTGCAGCTGGTGGAACGCCGGACCCATCGCATCCACATCGGTCACCGCGAGGCCGCGCTGGTTCTCGGGGATCTCGGCGCGGCTCGCCTTCTCCGCGCTCAGGATCTCTACCGAGATCCCCAGCTTGTCGTACGTCGCCGGCTGCACGCTGTCGTCGTTCCCGCTCGTGTTCTCGGCGACCTTGGTCTCCTCGTTCGGCGCTTCGGCGAGCTTCACCTTGAACGACTTCTTCTCGCCGAATCGCATCACGTCCACCGTCACGACGTCGCCCGGCTTGTGGTCGCGGATCTGACGCTGCATCTGCGCCACGCGATCCACTTGCACGCCATCGATCGCGACGATCACGTCACCGGCCTCGATGCCGGCCCTCGCCGCCGGACTCTCCTGTCCGGGTGTCGATCCGCCGACCAGCGCACCGCGGATCTCCTTGAGTCCCGCCGCCTGCGCATCTTCCGGCCGCAGGTCGGAGATGGAAACGCCAAGGATCGCGCGCCGCACGCGGCCGTACTCGATGATGTCGCTCATCACGGTCTTCGCGAGCGTGATCGGGATCGCGAAACCGTAGCCCGAGTAGTAGCCGGTCTGGCTCGCGATCGCGCTGTTGATGCCGATCACATTGCCGCGCGTATCCACGAGCGGACCGCCGGAATTGCCTGGGTTGATGGCCGCGTCGGTCTGGATGTAGTCCACGATCGCATACTGGCTCGCGTACAGCCCGCGGAGTTCGCGGCTCCGCCCCTTCGCGCTGATGATGCCCGCGGTGACGGTGAAGTCGAGACCGAGCGGATTGCCCACGGCCAGCACCCACTCGCCGACGCGCGCCTTCGCGTCATCGCCCAGCGGAATGACCGGGAAGTTCGAGCCATCGATCTTGATCACCGCGACATCGGTCGTGGGATCGCGCCCGACGACTCTCGCCTTGAACATCCGCTTGTCGAGCAGTGTGACGGTCACCTTGTCGGCATCCGCCACAACGTGATTGTTCGTGAGGATGTATCCGTCCGGCGTCACGATGAAGCCCGAGCCGCTGCCCTCTTCCGGCTGCTGCCTCTGGTTCGGATCGAACTGGCGGAAGAAATCCTCCATGCCGGGCGGAACGGCCTGACCGCGGGGCGAGCGCGCCGACGGCTTCGGCGCGTTGCGCTCGGTCACGATCGAGACGACGGCCGGGGTCACATGCTCGGCGATCGACACGAACGTGTTGCCGCCCTCGGGCACCGGTGCGCTCTGGGCGAGCTGCAGCGGAGCGCTCGCACCGTTGCGCTGCTGCGCGTAGCCGAACGGCGTGAGATTGAAGCCGGCGGTGACCACCAATCCGGCAATGAACGCAGTGGCCGCGACGACGCCGAGCGTCGCACGCGACAGGAATCGATTGGACATACTCGGGATCCTTCGTGGATGAGAGTTGGTCATATAGATACGTACAGCGGGGCTCCGGGGTTCCCGGAGCCCCGCCGTGTCCATCCGTTAGTCACCGGCAACGCCGGTTGCGTTGCCTTATTTCTTCGTGTCGTCCACGATCTCGTAATCGGCCTCGACCGCCTCGTTCTTGCTGTCGGTGCCCTTGGGATTGTCCGCGGCGCTCTCGTGCGCTGCATGCGCCGTGGCCTCCTCACCCGCGGTCTGCTGACCCTGCGCATACAGTGACTGTCCGGCCTCGCTGTACGCCTTCTCCAGCTCCGTGCGGGCCGCGCCGATCTCGGCCATGTCCTCGCCGCGCAGCGCCTTCCGCGCGCGATCCACCGCGCTCTCGAGCTTGCCCTTGAGGTCGGCGCTCAAACGGTCGGACCATTCCTTCGAATTCTTGTCTACCTCGTACGTGAGACTGTCGAGCTTGTTTCGCGCGTCGATCTGATCGCGCTTGGCCTTGTCTTCCGTCGCGTGTGCTTCGGCGTCGGCCGTCATCTTCTTGATCTCGGCGTCCGACAGACCGCTCGACGCCTCGATGCGGATCTTCTGCTCCTTGCCCGTCGCCTTGTCCTTCGCCGTCACGTGCAGAATGCCGTTCGCGTCGATGTCGAAGGTGACCTCAACCTGCGGCATGCCGCGCGGTGCCGGCGGGATTCCCGTGAGCTGGAACTTGCCGATCGTCTTGTTGTACTGCGCGAGCTCGCGCTCGCCTTGCAGCACGTGGATCTCCACCGTGGTCTGACTGTCCTCGGCGGTGCTGAACGTCTCCGACTTCTTCGTGGGGATCGTCGTGTTGCGCGGGATGAGCACCGTGCTCACGCCACCCAGTGTCTCGATGCCGAGCGAGAGCGGCGACACGTCGAGCAACAGCACGTCCTTCTGCTCGCCGGTGAGCACCGCGCCCTGGATCGCCGCGCCGATCGCGACCACCTCGTCGGGATTCACGCCCTTGTGCGGCTCCTTCTTGAAGAAGTCCTTCACGATCTGCTGCACCTTCGGGATGCGCGTCGAGCCGCCGACGAGGATCACTTCATCGATCTCCTCAGGCTTCATCCCCGCGTCCTTGAGCGCCTGCTGCATCGGCGGCAGCGTGCGGTCGATCAGGTCGCCCACGAGCTGCTCGAACTTCGCACGCGTGAGCGAATAGTTCAGGTGCTTGGGGCCGGACTGGTCGGCCGTGATGAACGGCAGATTGATGTCGGTCTGCTGGGTGCTGGACAGCTCCATCTTCGCCTTCTCGGCGGCTTCCTTGAGGCGCTGGAGCGCCATCGGGTCCTTCGAGAGGTCGATCGTCTGGTCCTTCTTGAACTCGGCCACGAGCCAGTCGATGATGCGCTGGTCGAAGTCGTCGCCGCCGAGGTGCGTGTCGCCGTTCGTGGACTTCACCTCGAACTGGCGCGCGCCGTCCACGTCGTACAGCTCGAGTACCGAAATATCGTAGGTGCCGCCGCCGAGGTCGAACACGGCGACCTTCTCATCCTTCTTCTTGTCGAGGCCGTACGCGAGCGCGGCCGCGGTGGGCTCGTTGATGATGCGGAGCACGTCGAGGCCGGCGATCTTGCCGGCGTCCTTGGTGGCCTGGCGCTGCGAGTCGTTGAAATACGCCGGCACCGTGATGACCGCCTTTTCCACCTTCTGGCCGAGGTAGTCCTCGGCGGTCTGCTTCATCTTCTGGAGGATCATCGCCGAGATCTCGGGGGGCGTATGGCGCTTGCCCTGGACCTCGACCGTGGCGACGTCGTTCAGCCCGCCGACCACTTTATAGGGGACGCGCTTCATCTCCTCGGTGACTTCCGAGGTCTTGCGTCCCATGAAGCGCTTGATTGAGAAGACCGTATTCGTGGGGTTCGTGACGGCCTGTCGCTTGGCGACCTGGCCGACGAGCCGCTCGCCGTCCTTGGTGAAACCGACGACCGATGGCGTGACGCGCCCGCCTTCGGCGTTCGGAATGACGACCGGGTCCCCGCCTTCCATGACGGCGACGACGGAGTTCGTGGTACCCAGGTCGATGCCGATGACTTTCTGTGCCATAATCCTATGTCTCCTAGTTTGGTCTGACTATGCGGTGTAGCGGGCTAACTTCAAGCAATATCTGGGCCTGGCTTGACTGCCGAGTTGGCAGGAATGTCCGACATATGGGTGGTTGAACGGCCGAAGCTATGTCATGCGCGGGACGCGGGACGCGGGAAGCGCCGCGGGAAGCGAGAACTGACGGGAGGCCCTCGCGTCCCGGGTCGTTAACGCGGCGCGTCCCGCGTCCCGCTTCCCGCACTCTAGGTGACCTCGTAAGTTCCTGCCCCACAGCGATCCCCGTCTACAGCGGAGCTCCGATGCGGTTGATCCCGAGAGATGAAGCGTTCTTCGAGATGTTCTCCGAGCTCGCGAAGCGCGGATCCGCCTGCGCCCGGCTGCTGCGACAACTGTTCGCCGAGCCGGCGAACCTCGAGAAGCATGTGGCGGCGATCAAGGCGGTGGAGCACGAGGCCGACGAGCTCACGCACAAGATCATCCTGCGCATCGACCGGAGCTTCGTGACGCCGATCGACCGCGAGGACATCCACCTCCTCGCCGGCGAGCTCGACGATGTGATCGACCTCATGGACGGCACCGCGCGCCGCGTGCAGATGTTCCATATCACCACGGTGCTGCCGCAGGCGATCCCGCTGTGCGACGTGCTCATCCGCGCGACGGAGCACATTGAAGCGGCGGTGGCCGAGATGAAGGACTCGCGCATCGTCGTCGCGCGCGGCCGCGACATTAAGCTCCGCGAAGAAGAGGGCGACCAGCTGTACCACCAGGCCATCGGCGACCTGTTCGCCGGGCACCCCGACCCGATCGAAGTGATCAAGTGGAAGGAGCTGTTCGATACCCTCGAGCGCGCTCTCGACCAATGCGAGGATGTGGCGAATGTGCTGGAGAGCATCGCGCTGAAGCACAACTGATCTCGTGATCATCTACATCGTCGCGATCGTCGTCGTCGCGTTCATCTTCGATTTCAGCAACGGCTTCCACGATTCGGCGAATTCCATCGCCACGATCGTCGGCACGCGCGTGCTCAAACCGCTGCCGGCGGTGGTCTGGGCGGCGTCGTTCAATTTCCTGGCGGCGTTCGTTGTGGGCACCAAGGTCGCCCAGACGATGGGCAAAGGATTGATCGACGTCTCGATCGTCGACCCGAACGTGATCCTGGGCGGACTCGTCGGCGCGATCATCTGGAACATCATCACCTGGTATTTCGGGCTGCCGTCCAGCTCATCGCACGCGCTCATCGGCGGCTATGGTGGCGCGGCGGTCGCGAAGGCGGGATTCCACGCGCTCATCGTGTCGGGCTGGAGCAAGGTGCTCCTGTTCATCGTGCTCTCCCCGCTCATCGGTATGGCGCTCGGCTACCTGTTGATGGTCTTGGTGATGTGGATCTTCCACCGCACCGCGCCGGCGCGGGTGGACCGTTTCTTCCGGGCGGCACAACTCGGCAGCTCGGCGCTCTTCTCGCTGGGCCATGGCGGCAACGACGCGCAGAAGACCATGGGGATCATTGTGGGCCTACTCGTGTCCACGCAGACGCTGTTCGCCAGCCAGACGGGGTGGCTGCATCACTTGTACCTGCAGAATGCGGACCACATCCCGCTCTGGGTGGTGATGGGCGGCTACAGCGCGATCGCGCTTGGCACGCTGTTCGGCGGCTGGCGCATCGTGCTTACGATGGGAACGCGCATCACCAAGCTGCGCCCGGTGGGTGGATTCTGCGCCGAGACGGCGGGTGCGATGAGCCTGTTGCTCGCGACCAATTTCGGGATCCCGGTGAGCACCACGCATACCATCACGGGCGCGATCATGGGCGTGGGCGCGACGAACCGGCTGAGCGCCGTGCGCTGGGGCGTCGCGAGGCGTATCGTGTGGGCCTGGGTCCTGACGATCCCGATGGCCGCCCTCATGGCCGCCGCGGTGTGGTGGGTGCTCCAACGCATCACGGGTTAAGAGAGGGACTATGACCACTCCCGACATTCGCTTCACCGGCAGCATTCCCGCGAATTACGACAAGTACCTGGGCGGCGTGTTCTTCGAGCCGTACGCGCTCGACGCGGCGGCGCGCTTGCCGAAGACGGCGAGGCGCGTGTTGGAGGTCGCGTGCGGCACGGGGATCGTGACCCGCCGGTTGCGCGAGGCGATGCGGCCGGACGCGCATCTCACGGCCACCGACCTGAGTCCCGCGATGGTCGAGTACGCGCGATCGCGCATGCCGGGTGCGGCCGGCGTCGAGTTCCGTCCGGCGGACGCCATGGCGCTGCCTTTCCCAGATGCGTCGTTCGATGCGCTGGTCTGTCAGTTCGGCGTCATGTTCGTGCCCGACAAGGCGGTCGCGTTCGCGGAGATGCGCCGCGTGCTCGCGCCGGGTGGCACGCTGATCTTCTCGGTGTGGGACAGCCTTGCGGCGAATCCGGCCTCGCGGCTCGCGCGCGAGACGGTCGTGAAGCTCTTCCCGGTGGATCCGCCGGATTTCATCACGATCCCCTTCGGCTACTTCGATGTCGGGCTGATCACCGGTCTTCTCACCGCCGCGGGCTTCGGCAGCCATCAAGTCCGAACGCGTCGCGAAGGAGATGCACTCGCCAACGGCGCGCGATCTCGCGACCGGATTCGCGACCGGCACGCCGCTTGCGACGGGCATCTCGGAGCGTGCGTCGGTGCCGGCGGAACGTGTGATCGCGGAGATCGCCGGCGCGATCGGCGCGCAGTTCGGCGACAAGCCCGTGCACGCGCCGATGCTGGCGATCGTGTTCACCGCTTCGGCGCGCACGGGCGGATGATCCCGCACGCCCTCTTCGGCGACGGCATCTGGTGGGTGCTGTTCCTTTCCGTGGAGTGGGCGATCCGGATCGTGGCGGTCGTCATCGTCCCCTTCCGCCGCTCGCCCGAGACGGCGAAGGGCTGGCTGCTGCTCATCCTGTTCGAGCCGATCGTCGGCCTCGTGGTGTACCTCGCATGGGGCCGCACGCGGATGCCCGCGTGGCGGCTGCGGCGCGCAGCGGAATTCGAGGAGGGCGCGCGACCCGTATACGCCCGGCTGCTCGCCCACCCCGCGGTGTTCCATCCGGAGCAAGCGCCCGCGATCGCGCCGGCGGTGCGCCTCACCGAGCAGCTCGGCGACCTGCCGATCCTCGGCGGGAACCACGCGGAGATCCTGTCCGACTATGCCGGCATCGTGGAGCGGCTGATCGCGGACATCGACGCCGCGAAGAACCATGTGCATTTGCTGTTCTACATCGTGGCCGACGACGCGGTGGCGGCGCGCATCATGGACGCGCTCGAGCGCGCCGTGAAGCGCGGCGTGGCATGTCGTCTGCTGGCGGACGCGATCGGATCGCGGCCGTTCGGATTCAAGGAGCTGGCGCCGCGGCTTCGCGCGAGGGGCATCGACGCGTTCGCGACGTTCAAACTGTCGCTCATCCGGTCACAGGGCGCGCGCGCCGATCTCCGCAATCACCGGAAGATCGCCGTGATCGATGGGCGCATTGGTTACACCGGTTCGATGAACCTCGTGGCGCCCGACTTCAAACCGGGGCTCACGTACGAGGAGCTCATGGTGCGCATCACCGGGCCGGCGGTGCTCGAACTCCAGGCGGTGTTCGCGCAGGATTGGTTCATCGAGACGGGCAAGAATCTCGAGCCCGGCACGCCGTTCCCCGACCCGGAGATCACGGGCGTGACGCCCGCGCAGGTGCTGCCGTCGAGTCCGCTCTTCCCGCGCCAGAACAGCCAGCGGCTCATCGTGGCGCTTCTGGGCGTGGCGCGCGAGCGGGCGGTGATCACGACGCCGTATTTCATTCCCGACGACGCACTCCGCCAGGCGCTCACCACCGCAGTGCTGCGCGGCGTGGACGTGCGGCTAGTCGTCCCGGGGCAGGACGATCAGCTGCTCGTGTCCAACGCGCAGAAGTCATACTATGAAGAGCTGCTCACCGGCGGCGTGAAGATCTGCCGATACTCCAAGCGATTCCTTCACGCGAAGCACGTCACGATCGACGACGAGATCGGCTGGATCGGCTCATCGAACATGGACATCCGCTCGTTCGCGCTCAACGAGGAGGTCGTGCTGCTGACGTACGATCCCGCGGTGTGCGCGCAGATGCGCGCAGTGCAGGAGCGGTACTTCCATGAAGGGCAGTGGCTCGACGCCGCGATCTGGGGTGCGCAGCCGCTCTGGCGTCAGGTGGGATGGAACGTGGCCCGTCTCTTCAGCTCGCTGCTCTAGGAGGAGGCGATGCGCAAACTGATCGCGGGGATCATGGAATTCCGCCGGCTGCGGCGCGCCGACTATCAAGACACGTTCGCCGAGCTGGCGCTCGGCCAGCGCCCCGACGTGCTGTTCATTGCCTGCTCGGATAGCCGCGTCGCGGTGAACGTGTTCGCATCCACCGATCCGGGCGACATGTTCGTCGTGCGCAACGTGGGGAACCTCATTCCGCCGAGCGACGTGGATGGGCGTTCGACGAGCGACGAGTCGGAGGCCTCGGCCATCGAGTTCGCGCTGTCGCGCCTGGAAGTGAGCCACGTGGTGGTGTGCGGCCATTCGGACTGCGGGGCGATCAAGGCGCTCTGTGCGGGGCGCGGCACGATCCCGGAGCCGAACCTGCGCGCCTGGCTGCGGCACGCCGAGCCGGCGCTCGCGGAAGCGCGGAAGAAGGGGACGGAGGACGTGCGTACCGTGTCTCAGCTGAACGTCCTGCAGCAGTTGGAGCATATCGGCGGCTATCCGCTGGTGAAGTCGCGAGTAGAGCGCGGCGAGTTGCAGCTGCACGGATTGTGGTTCGACATCCGGGGTGCGGACGTCTACTACTTCGAGCCGTTGCGCGGGAAGTTCGTACTGATCGACGACATGGAGGGGGCGAGCGTGTTGGAGCGACTTGGAGCATGAAGTGGCACAACTGTCGCCAAATAATGAGCAAATATCACTATACTGGCGCTGTAGTGTTGCAAAATATGGCGTAATTTACGCGCCAACGATCCGCCCACTCGTTACGTACGTGTGATTCACGGCGGCCTCGCGGGGCTCTAGATTACCTCCCACGACAACCGCAATCCCGCCGCCCGCGCCACACGCCGGGCGGCGACTCGTCTCCGCCTGGGAAATGCCCGACCGCCTCGCCGCACCTGAGATCTATCTCAATCGCGAACTGAGCTGGCTCGAGTTCAACGCCCGGGTGTTGCACGAGGCGCTCGACTCGCGCACGCCGCTGCTCGAGCGCCTGAAGTTCCTGTCGATCTTCAGCACGAACCTCGACGAGTTCTACATGGTGCGCGTGGCCGGTCTCCGGCGGCAGGTGGCCGCCGGCGTCGCCGTGTCGGCGCCCGATGGGCTCGCCCCGCAGGAACAGCTCGACGCCATCGCGCGGCGCGTGTCCGAACAGTTGGCGCTGCGCGACCGCTGCTTGCACGGCGAGGTATTGCCCGCCCTCGCGCTCCACGGGATCGAACTCGTGTCCACGGAGGATCTCGACCGCTCGGAGTTCGCCGCGGTGGACAGCTTCTTCGAGTCGCACGTCTTCCCGGTGCTCACGCCGCTCGCCGTCGATCCCGGGCATCCGTTCCCGTATATCTCGAACCTGTCGCTCTCGCTCGCGACGGAGATCCGCGACCCGATCACCGGCGATACGCACTTCGCGCGTGTGAAAGTGCCAAAGAGCCTTTCCCGCTGGGTGTCCACCGGCAAGGGACACCGCTTCGTGCCACTGGAGCGCGTCATCGGCGCGAACCTCGGCGCGCTCTTCCCGGGGATGGAGATCCTGCGCTGGCACGCGTTCCGCATCACGCGCAACTCGGACATCGAGCTGGCGCCGAGCGAGGAGCCGGACGATCTCCTGGCGACGATCGAGGAGCAGGTGTTCCGCCGGCGCTTCGGCGAGGTAGTGCGGCTCGAGGTGCAGACGGGGATGCCGGAGGCGACGCGGTTGCTGCTGCTCGACGAACTGCGCGACGACCGCCTGCCGGCCAACGCGACACTCACGGAGAAGGACGTGCACGAGTTCGGGTCGCTGCTCGAGCTGGGCGACCTCATGGAGATCGCCAGTTTGGATGTGCCCGAGCTCCGAGATCCGCCCTTCGTACCGGTCACGCCGCCGCGGTTGCGCGGGGTGAATGGCGGGATCTTCGATGCGATCCGTCAGGGCGATATCCTCGTGCATCACCCGTTCGAGTCGTTCGCGACGAGCGTCGAAGCGTTCCTCGACCGCGCGGCGGAGGACCCGCAGGTGCTCGCCATCAAGCTCACGCTCTATCGCACCTCGGGCGACACGCCGATCGTGCGCGCGCTCACGGCGGCGGCGGAGCGGGGGAAGCAGGTGGTGGTGATGATGGAGATCAAGGCGCGCTTCGATGAGGCGAACAACATCACGTGGGGGCGCCAGCTCGAGAGCGCGGGCGTACACGTGGTGTATGGCGTGGCGGCGCTCAAGACGCACGCGAAGGTGTGTCTGGTGGTGCGCCGCGAGGCCGATGGCATCCGGCGCTACGTGCACATCGGGTCGGGCAATTACAACTCGCGCACGGCGCGCCTGTACACCGACTTCGGACTATTCACCGCCGATCCGCTCATCGGTGCGGACGTGAGCGACCTGTTCAATTTCCTCACCGGATTCTCGCATCAGCGATCGTACCGCCGGCTGCTCGTTGCGCCCACCGAATTGCGCGATCGTCTCAAGCAGTTGATCCGGCGCGAGGCGGACCATGCGCGTGCGGGGCGGCCGGCGCGGATTGCCGCGAAGATGAATGCGGTGGTGGATCCCGACGTGATCTTCGAGCTCTACGAAGCCTCACAGGCGGGCGTGGAGATCGACCTGATCGTGCGCGGCGCGTGCGCGCTGCGGCCCGGCGTGCCGGGACTGAGCGACCGGATCCGCGTGGTGGGGCACATCGGACGGCTGCTCGAGCACTCGCGCATCTGGAACTTCGCGAACGGCGGCGCCGAGGAATTCTATCTCGGGAGTGCCGACTGGATGCAGCGGAACTTCGACCGACGCGTGGAAGTGATCACGCCGGTCGTGGATGTCGCGCTGCACGACCGGCTGCGCTCGCTGTTCGCGACGTATCTCGCGGACAATCGGTTGGCGTGGGACTTGGACTCGACGGGGCAGTACCACCAGCGCAGCGCGGGGAGCGAGCCTGAGCGCAACGCGCAGACGATCCTCATGATGCATCCGTGGGGCGAGGCGGTGGCTGCCGTGGCACCCACGGCGCCTCTAGCTGCGCCAGCTTCCGTGATGACGACGGCGGAGAGGGAAGTCGCAGTCTCAATGGCGGCGGAATAACCGCGAACGACGGGACTGGCACCGCGAGCGGCGCGCTTGGCGATGGCAGTGGAAGCTCGCGCCAACCGGCATTGTATCGCCGGCCCCCATGAATGTCCAACGCCAGTCCGCGCCGGTCAGCGGTACCAGCCCCGCCGTCTAGTCTTCCTCGCCGCCTTTGATGTCCCCGCTTTCCTCACGGTCGAACACATTCCCTTCGGGATCCACGATCTCCACGGGCGTGCCCGCGACCTCCTCGAGGAGACGCGCCTTGCGGCTCGCGCCCCAGAGCTCCAGGCGCAGCGACCGGCTCGCGATCCGCGGCACGGTGCTGATCCGGATGCAGCGCTCCACCCAGCGCACCTTCACGCGGTCCACCGCGGCGACGTGTCCGCGATCCAATCCGTCGGCGACGCGCAACAGCGCCGCGAGCCGCCGCACACTGCGGCGCATCACGCGGTCGAGCGCCGCGAACTCAGCGTGCCGCTTCGAGGGTTCGGCGCCGCGGTGATAGCGCGCCACGTGCGCCACGACGAGCTGCTCCGCCGGTGACATGCCCAGCAATTCGGCATGCGAGATCAAATAGTACGAATGCTTGTGGTGGCGGTCGTAGCTGATGTGATAGCCGATGTCGTGCAGCAGCGCGGCGGCCGAGAGCGTATCGCGCTCCTGCGGCGAGCAGCCCAGCCGCGCGCCGAGCGCGTCGAAGAGCTGCAGCGACAGGCGCTGCACCTGCGTGCTGTGGCGCTCCTCGAAATGGCACGCATCGGCGAGCCGGCGCACGGAGCGCTCGCGGGCGTCACCCGGCCCTCCGATCGATGGCGCGATGCGCGCGTTCTCGAGCAGCAACCCCTCGCGGATGCCGTAGCCCGACACGACGAGACGCGGCGTGTCGAGTCGCGCCATCACCTCCGCGATCACGGCGAGGCCCGCCACGATGATGTCGGCGCGGCCCGCGTTGAGTCCCGGCACGGCGAGCCGCTCTGCGAGCGACATGCCCTGGAGCGCATCCAGAATGTGTTCGAGCTCCACGCGGCTCACCGTGGTGCCGTGCACCGTAGGGAATCCGGTGATCCCCTGCCGGTAGAGCGCCATGCCCGCGAGGTTCGTGAAAGTGCCGCCGGAGCCGATCACCGTGGCACTGCGCCATTCGCGCGCGGGCAGATGTTGCTGCAGCTCGTGCCGCACGTGCTTGCGCAGCTTCTTCACGGCTTTGCGCGTGGTGTGCGGCGTGAGGAAGCGCTCGGTCATGCGCAGCACGCCGAAGGGCAGGGAGACGAGGCGGTCGACGAGGCCGGCGGCGCTCAGTGCGAGTTCGAGCGAGCCGCCGCCAATGTCCACCACCGCCGCGCGGCCGCCGCCGAGATCGAAATGCGCGAGCGCGCTGCGGAATCCGAGGCGCGCTTCGTCGTCGCCGCGCAGGATACGCACCTTGAGCTTGGCCGACTGCTGCACGCGCCCCAGGAATTCGCGCGCGTTCTGCGCATCGCGCACGGCGCTCGTGGCCACGGCCTCGATGCGACTCGCGCCGAGCTGCCGCGCGAGGGTCGCCATGCGCGTGATCGCCTCCGTGGCGCGCTCCATCGCCGCATCGCTCGAGATGGCCCGCTTCGTCGAGCCCGGCGCCGAGCCGCGGCGCCGCCTTCATTTCGCCCACCACCCGGATATTCCCGTCGGGTGCGACGTCGGCGACGATCTGCCGGATCGAGTTCGATCCGATGTCGATCGCGGCGACACGCTCGTGCCCGGTATCGGGCGCGCCCCCCGAGAGGCGGGCGACGGATTCGGCGGTGGCGGATGCCATGCGCTAGGGCGAGGGGGCTGAGGTGAGCAGTTCGCGGCGGTGCTTGATCGATTTCCCTTCCGCAAGATACACCGCGTCCTCGGCGATGTTGGTCGCGAGGTCCGCGACCCGCTCGAGATTGCGGCTCACCAGGAACAGTTCGAGCGCCGCCGAGATCGTGCTCGCATCCTCGAGCATGTGCGTGAGCAGGATCCGGAAGAGCGAGTCGTGCAGGGCGTCCACTTGGTCATCGCGCCGGGTCACCTCGCGTCCCAGCGCGCCATCGGCGCGCACGAACGCATCGAGCGAGTCCGCCAGCATCGCGCGCGCCCGGCGCGCCATGTCCTCGATCTCGGGATCGGGCGTGATGTCCGACTTCATCTCGGCCAGACGGAGCGCCGACTGCGCGATGTTGACGGCGTGATCACCCACGCGCTCGAGGTCGCTCGAAATCTTCATGGCGCTGATGATGAAGCGCAAGTCCTTCGCCATCGGCTGCTGCAGCGCGAGCAGCGACACCGCGAGCTGCTCGATGTCCACTTCGAGCGTGTCCACCTCGTGATCGGCCGCGATCACGGTCTCGGCCTTCGCGGTGTCGCGCTTGAGCAGCGCATCCACGGCGAGTTCGACCAGCGCTTCGGCGCGCGCCGACATGTCGAACAGGCGCTGCTTGAGCTGGTCGAGTTCGTCGTGGAAGTGGCGGAACCCAGTATTGGCGTCGGTGCTCATCCGAATCTCCCGGTGACGTACGCTTCGGTGCGCTGCTCGCGCGGGCTAGTGAAGAGGCGGCTCGTCTCGTCGGTCTCGATGAGGCGCCCCAGGTAGAAGAACGCGGTGACCTCGGATACCCGCGCGGCCTGCTGCAGATTGTGCGTCACGATGACGATCGTGAGTTCGCGCTT
Source organism: uncultured Gemmatimonadaceae bacterium (assembly GCA_963716745.1). GTDB lineage: Bacteria > Gemmatimonadota > Gemmatimonadetes > Gemmatimonadales > Gemmatimonadaceae > DATKOH01. The sequence continues at coordinate 1,267,409 of OY970320.1, read as the reverse complement.
CAACTCGTACAATAACTCTTCCACCTTCTGCGTGGCGATCGGATCGAGCGCACTCGCCGGCTCGTCGAGCAGCAGCACCTCGGGCTCGTTCGCGAGGGCGCGCGCGATGCAGAGGCGCTGTTGCTGTCCGCCGGAGAGGCCGAGCGCATTCTGGCGCAGGCGGTCCTTCACTTCGTCCCAGAGCGCGGCGCGGCGCAGCGCGAGCTCCACGATACCATCGAGATCGGCGCGCGCGCGCGTGCCGTTGAGCTGCGGGCCGAACGCGACGTTCTCGTAGATCGACTTGGGGAATGGGTTCGAGCGCTGGAACACCATACCCACGCGCTGTCGCAGCGACACGGCGTCGAAGCCGGGCGCGTAAATGTCCTCGCCATCGAGCTCGATGGCCCCCGTGTGCCGCGCGCCGGGGATCAGCTCCTGCAGCCGGTTCATGGAGCGCAGGAACGTGGACTTGCCGCAGCCCGACGGTCCGATGAACGCGGTGACGGAGCGCGGCTTGATCACGAGATCGATATCGTGCAGCGCCTGCTTCTTCCCGTACCAGAACGAATAGGCGCGCGCCGCGATCGCGCCGCGGCCCGCCGCGCGCTGCCGGCGCGCGGCACCCGTGTCCTGCATCGAGTGACGGGACCGCGCTCATCCGAAGCGGCCCGTGAGATAGCTCTCGGTGCGCGAATCTCTCGGCGTCGTGAACAGCTGCTCGGTAGCGCCCGTTTCCACCAGCTCGCCGAGCAAGAAGAACGCGGTGAAGTCCGAGACGCGCGCGGCCTGCTGCATGTTGTGCGTCACGATCACGACGGTGAAGTCCTTGCGCAGCTCCCACACCAACTCTTCCACGCTCTGCGTGCTGATCGGATCGAGCGACGCCGTGGGCTCATCGAGGAGCAGCACCTCCGGCTCCGTCGCGAGCGCGCGCGCGATGCACAAGCGCTGCTGCTGGCCGCCGGAGAGTCCCATCGCGCTCGTGCCCAGGCGGTCCTTCACCTCGTCCCACAGCGCGGCGCGCTTGAGCGCCTTCTCCACGATCTCGGCGGTCGCCTGCTTGTCCGGCGTGTCGTCGCCGAGCACGCGCAGGCCGGCCGCGACGTTCTCGCGGATCGTCATGGTCGGGAACGGCGTCGGACGCTGGAAGACCATCCCAATGTGACGGCGCACCTGCACCGGATTCACGCCTTTCGCGTACACGTCGCGCCCATCGAGCAGCACGCTGCCGGTGGCGCGCGCGCCGCTCACGGTCTCGTGCATGCGATTGAGCGTGCGCAGGAAGGTGGACTTGCCGCATCCCGACGGTCCGATCATCGCGGTGACGCGCCGCTCGGGCACGGTGAGCGACACGCCGCGCACGGCATGCACGTTCCCGAACCACGCATTGAGGTTCGAGACGGTGATCCGGTCGCGCGCGGGCGCTTCGATCCCGGTGGACTTCCGCTCCGGGAGGACGAACCCGGTGCGCCGGCCCGGACTAGTCGCTGCTGACGGCGCCATGTCCGCGGGTCGCGAAACGGGCAGCAAGGCTGATGGCGAGGACGAGAGCGATGAGGACGAGGGCTCCGGCCCAGGCGAGGGAGTGCCATTCATCATAAGGGCTGATCCCGTAAGTGTAGATCTGGAGCGGCAGCGCCGAGATCGGCTGCCGCAGTGAAGTGGACCAGAACTGGTTCCCGAACGCCGAGAAGAGCAGCGGCGCCGTTTCGCCGGCAATGCGCGCGATCGCCACGAGCGCGCCGGTGACGATCCCGGCGCCGGCCGTGCGCAGCACGATCGTGAGCGATGTGCGCCAGCGTGCATAGCCGAGTGCGAGCGCCGCTTCGCGCAGCGTGTTCGGCACGGTGAGCACCATCTCTTCGGTGGTGCGCGCGACCATCGGGATCATCATCGCCGCGAGCGCAATGCCGCCGGCAAGCGCGGAGAAGTGATGCACCGGCCGCACGAGCACTTCCCACGCGAAGATGCCCATCACGATCGATGGCATCCCGTTCAGTACATCGCTCAGGAAGCGCACGACGTTCGCCAGCGCGCTCGTCTTGTGCTCGGCGCAGTACAAGCCAGCGCCAATGCCGAGCGGCAACCCGACGATCCCGCCAAGCGCCACGAGGATGAGCGTGCCGACAATGCCGTTCGCCAATCCGCCGCCGGCTTCGCCCACGGGCTTCGGCATCTTCGTGAAGAAGTCCCAGCTCAACGATTGGGCGCCTTTCGTGATAAGGTGTCCGAGGATGAAGAGCAGCGGCAGCGTGGCTGCGATCGCCGCAAGGCTGAGCAGCGTCAGCATCACGCTGTTCGTGAATTTCCGCCGGCCAACGGTGCGCTCGGCGCGCTCCGCGAACGCGCGCTGGCGCTGCGTCGGACGCGGCGCGCCGGGAACGATCGCACCCACCGACGGCGCGGTCACGCGGCCTTCCCCGTCGCGCGCCGGGTCACGGACCAGAGCAGCCAGCGCGCGAGCATATTCACGATGAGCGTCATGATGAGCAGCACGAAGCCCACGGCCATCAGCGAACTGAGATGGAGGTCGCTCGTCGCTTCGCTGAACTCGTTCGCGATCAGCGACGCCATGGTGTAGCCCGGCGCGAAGAGCGATGCCGAGATCTCGTGGCGGTTCCCGATGAGCATGGTCACGGCCATCGTCTCGCCGAGCGCGCGGCCCAGGCCCAGGATGATCCCGCCGAAGATGCCGGAGCGCGCGAAGGGGAGCACCGCGTGCCGGATCATCTCCCACCGTGTGGCGCCGAGCGCCAGGGCCGCCTCGCGCTGAGAGCGCGGCACAGCGTACAGCACCTCGCGCGAGACCGACGCGATGTAAGGCAACACCATTATCGCAAGGATCAATCCCGCGCCCAGCATGCTCGGTCCGTACGCCGGCCCCGAGAAGAACACGGTGGAGCCCAAGTGCAGCGTATCGCGCAGGAAGGGCATGACCGGATCGCGGAGCAACGGCAGCAGCACGAAGATCCCCCAGAGTCCGTACACCACGCTCGGGATCGCGGCGAGGAGATCCACGAGGAACGCCACCGGCTGCCGCATCCAAAGCGGCGCGAACTCCGAGAGGAAGAGCGAGACGCCGAGGGCCAAGGGCGTCGCGACGATCAGCGCGATGATCGACGACACGATCGTGCCGTAGATCGCGGGCGCCGCGCCGAACTGTCCGTTCACCGGATCCCAGGCGCTCGAGGTGAGGAAGGAGAGGCCGAATTGGCGCAGGGCGGGCCAGCCCGCGATGGCGACGGCGAGCGCGATCGCGAGGAGCAGCGCTGGAACGGACAGGGCGAACAGAGAGATCGCGCCCTGGTACACCGCATCGCCGCGTGACACGCCGTGAATGGCGATCTCGGCCGGCGCTCCGGGTTCGGTCGATCGGTCGAGCGTCATGCGCGGGGAGGCGGATTCATGAGTGACCCGAAGAATGCGGCGTCACTGTGCCGAATAAGCGTCCGCGACCGTAACGAGAGTGTCACACGGCACCCGCTAATGCGCGTGTGGCGCTTGGCGTATGGGACGGCGGCTGCAAATACACGTGTGGCCGTTGACGTGTCGTAGCTACACGTCAACGGCCACACGCGCCTTTGCAGTTCTTAGAACGTGATCTGGTAATTCAGCTGGTACATCGTCTTCTGCCCCACGGCACTCGTGGGCGAGCTCTGCGTCTGTCCCTGGTACGAGATACCGAGCGAGGACGACTTCGCCACATCGTAGAATACGGTCACGATGAGCAGATTCTGCTTCAGGCTGACGTTCGTGTTCGGCTGGTAATTGTCGTAGCGGAAGATGATGCCGAGCGGCGCGCCCTTCGGATCGGCGAACAGGAACGGCCGGACGATCACGAATCCGTCGGTGAGCTTGGCCGTGTTGTCCGCGATCGAAGAATCGGTCGGCACCACTGACTGCGTCAGGCGCTCGGCATACTCGAGTCCGAACGTGAAACGCGGATCGGCGTTGCCGACGTACACGCCGTATGCGTTGTTGTCGAGGCCGGGCTTGTAACCCGGTGCGATCCCCGGGCCCTGCGTGCGGCCTGCCTGGTACCAGCCGCTGACCTCGAAGGTCTTCAACAGTGAGTTGCCCTTGGCCAGCGGCGTGAGGGAGAGCCTGAGCGCAGCGTCCTTATAGCGGTCCGCGTCGTTGGCGACAGTGTAGCCGCCGCCGTTATCGAGAACGCCGTACGCCGCACCCCACTTGCCGGGCAGGTTCACCTGAGCACCCACTCCGAGGTCCGACGAGGCCGGTTGGATGCCCCAGAACTCGACGGCGGTCTTCTGGATCCAACGCGCCCAGTAGTGTTCCTCGTCATCGATCACGACGGTCGTGATCTGGCCAATGCGGCCGAATGCCGAGAGGTCGTTCGGTTCCGCGGCATGCGCGAAGTCCCACTGCATCCATGCGTACTTGAGGCGGATCCCCAATCCGGCATACGCGGGGGCCGGGGCGCCGATGGTGAAGACGTCGGTCGTCACGCGGAAACCCCAGTCAGGAGCGACCTGCCCGCGGAAGGTCAGGTAAGCGCGATCGACGGTGAATTTGGAGGTGGGATCGCCGTTGTTCGCCGCTTTGGTCACGCTGTCTGTTTGGTACGTATAGGTGCCGAAGATCCAGGTGTTGAAGCTCCAGCTCGGCTTGAACTCGGGCTTGGGCGGCACGGAATCCTTGGCGACCGGCTTCGGCGTGGTGCTGTCCTTCGCGGCGACCGCGGCCGGCGGCGTGGAGCCGAACGAGAAGGTCTGCGCCGCGGCCGGAACGGCGACGCTCGCGACCGATGCGAGCACCAGCGTGAGCGAACTCAACAGTTGGCGGTTCATGTCTCTCTCTGAGTGGGTGAGTGGTACCGGGCGCCGCGATCATCCCGATCGCGGCGCCCGGCGGTGCAGCACTACATCGCGGGCAGCTTGATCGCGGCCACCTGCTTGTCGAGCCGCTTCACGAGCGAGGACGGCAGCGGGGCATAGTCCAGCGCCGCTGTGGACTTCTGTCCGTCGTGCAGATACCACTTGAGGAAGTTCACCAGGTTCTTCCCCTTCGCCGCGTCAGTCTGCGTCTGGTACACGAGGAGCCATGTGAACGACGAGATCGGGTACGACTTCTTGCCCGGCGCGTTCACGATCGAGATACGATAGTCGCTATTCTCGGGCAATTTCGCCACCGCCCCCGACGCGGCCTCGGTGACGGTCTCGATGGTCGCCTTCACCCACTCGCCGTCGGCATTCTGCAGCTCTGCGCTCGGCATCTTGTTCTGGTTCGCGTACGCGATCTCGACATAACCGATCGAGCCCGGCGTCTGCTTCACGAGACCGGCGACGCCCTCATTGCCCTTGCCGCCGAGTCCCACCGGCCACGCGACTTCCTTGCCCTTGCCCGGCGCGGCGGCCCACGAGGGGCTCACCGTGGAGAGGTAGTCGGTGAAGATGTAGGAGGTGCCGCTGCCGTCGGAGCGGTGCACCACAAGGATGTCGGCCGACGGGAGATTCACGCCCTTGTTGAGCGATGTGATGCGGGTGTCGTTCCACTTGGCGATCTTCCCGGCGAAGATGTCGGCGATCACCGGGCCAGTGAGCTTGAGCGAGCCGTCGAAGCCCGGAATGTTGTACGTAATCACCACGGCGCCGAGCACGGTGGGGAAGTGGAACGCCGGCGCGGGCAGTTTGCTCATCTCATCGTTGGACATCGGCGCATCCGACGCGCCGAAATCGACCGTGCCGGCGGTGAACTGGCGAATGCCGCCGCCCGAGCCGATCGACTGATAGTTGATCTTGATGTTCGTGGCCGCGGCGTAGTCCGAGAACCATTTGCTGTAGATCGGATATGGGAACGTGGCCCCGGCGCCGTTCAAATCCTGCGCGCTGGCCGCTCCGGCGGCGAGCAGCGCCGCCAGCATTACGAGAGATCGCTTCGACACGGTGGACTCCCTGAGGTTGGAATGCGCTGTGAAGGTGTCGCTCCCTCGTAAAGGAAGAGCGACCAAACGGTAACGGGGGTGTCACGGGACACCGTTGTTCGGGACCAGGGCGGTTCTACCGCGTCAGGGATCGACTATCGCGGCAGATCGATCCGCGTGGTGCCTTCGCGCGTGTCGCGCCACCGGCGTGTCGTGAACGCGAGCGCATCGAAGGCGCTCGGCTCTGCGCCGAGCGTGCCGCGCAGGTCGACGCGCAGATTGCGGACCGGTTCGGGGAGCGATTCGCAGCAATGCATCGCCGCGATCACGCCATGCGTGGAAAGGGTGCCTGTCACATAGAGCGTGGCGGCGTCTCGGTGGGCTTCGAGGGTGTACTTCAGTTCGGTACTCACGTGCTGACTCCGGCGCTTGATTGTGTGCCGGAAGTATCTCCACAGCGTGTCACGTCCTTCCGCGCGGAGATGTCACGTATGAGTAACTGTGCAGCAGTTCAGCTCACCGGAAAGAACGCCCTCACCGTCGCCCCCTTCGCGCCCGAACTCGCAGCCGTCACGCGGCCACCATGCGCTTCCACCAGGTGCTTCACGATCGCCAATCCGAGTCCGGTGCCTCCGCCCTCGCGTGACCGCGCCGCGTCCACGCGATAGAAGCGCTCGAAGATCCGCGGCAAATGCTCGGCCGCGATGCCAATGCCGGTGTCGCGCACGCCGAGCGCGATGCCGGCGCCATCGGGCTGCGAGAAGATCGTGATCCGGCCGCCCGCGGGCGTGTGGCGGATCGCGTTGTCCACGAGATTGCTGAAGATCTGGCGCAGCGCCGTCGCGTCGGCGCGCAGCTCGAACGCGCGATGATCGATGCTCATGTCGAGCTTGATGTCGCGCTCGGCGGCGGCGGCAGCGAACGCCGCGATGATCTCGCTGGCCACCGCGCGCAGGTCGTTGCGCTCCGGCTTGGGCACCCAGCCGCCCGACTCGATGCGCGAGAGATCGAGCAAGTCATCCACGAGGCGCTGCATGCGGCGCGCGTTGCCGAGGATCGCGTCGACGAACCGGCGCCGCTCCGCCGCCGGCGGATCGTCGGTGGCGAGCGTCTCGGCGAATCCGCCGATCACCGTGATCGGCGTCTTCAGTTCGTGCGAAACATTGGCGACGAAATCGCGGCGCACCGCCTCGAGGCGGCGCGTGTTGGTGAGGTCGAAGAACGCGAGCAGTCCGCCGCGATCGCGCAGCGGGCGCGCGGTGAGCATCACCGTGCGTCCGCCGAGCGAGATCTCCGACGGATCCGACGGATGGCCCGCGAGCGCGCCGGCGAGCGCGTCGCGCAGCTCGGGATCGCGCGGGAGCAGGTCGGCGGAGAAGGGGACCGCGTCGGTGATGTTGAGCAGCCGCCGCGCGGGCGCGTTGAGAATGATCACCTGCCGCTGCGCGTTCACCGCGGCGACGCCCTCCTGCAGCAGGTCGATCATCGCGGCCATGAGGGCGTCATCATCCTGCAGCGCGGCGAGCCGAGCCTCCAGCTGCTCCGCCATGCGGTGCACGGCGTCGGCGAGATCGCCGACTTCGCCGGGCGCGGAGAGCGCGGGGCGGCGCGAGAGATCGCCGGCGGCGAGCGCCTGCGTCACATCGCGGAGCTCGACGATCGGCCGCGCGACGCCGCGCGCGAACAGCGCGGCGAGCGCGAGCGCGACGAGCAGTGCGATGATCCCGGTGGCGAACACATCGCGACGCACTCGCGCGATCGCGGCGTCGAGCTCGCCCGCGTCAGCCGACACGCGCGCCACCCCTCGGGGCGCCGCGACGGCGACGTACAGCCGCTTATCGCCGATCGAAGGACTGTCGCGGCGCGACACTCCTACTTGTCCATGCATCGCCGCGATGACCTCAGGGCGGTCCGCGTGATTCTGCAGCGTGTTGAGCGCGTCGCCCTCGAACTCTGAATCGCCGAGCACGCGGCCGGCGCTGTCGATGAGCGTCACGCGGTGGCCGAGGGCGAGACCCGCTACGCGCGCGAGTGCCGGCGCGTCCGAGGCCACCTTCCATTCCGCCGCCACGAAACGCACTTCGCGCAGGAGCTCATCGCGCTGCCACGCCTCGAGCTCGTTCGACATCCGCGCGCCGCCCAGGGCGACGATGAGGACAATGAGCACGCCGATCACGCCGGCGGTGCCGATCAACAGACGCTGGCCGAGCCTCATGCGCCTTTCAGTCGATAGCCGAAGCCGCGCACCGTCTCGATGAGATCGCCGGCGCCGCCGAGCTTGGTGCGCAGGCGCTGGACGTGCATGTCCACGGTGCGCGTCTGGATGTCGGGCGCGGCGTCCCACACCGTCTGGAGCAACTGCGTGCGCGCTTGGACGCGGCCGCGCCGCTCCGCGAGCGTGAGGAGCAACTTGTATTCGGTGGCCGTGAGTTCGAGCGGCCGCCCCTCGACACTCACCGTGTGCGCCGCGCGGTCGATCGTGAGCGGCCCCACCGCGAGCGTGTCCGCGCCGCCGGCGCCGATCGCGGCGCAGGATCGCGCCGACGCGCAGGATCAGCTCGGCGGGACTGAACGGCTTCGTGAGATAATCGTCGGCGCCGAGCGTGAGCCCGCGGATGCGGTCGGGTTCTTCCTTGCGCGCGGTGAGCATGAGCACCGCCACCTCGCGGGTGGCATCGTGCGCGCGCAATTTCTCGAGCACGTCGAAGCCGGACATGCCGGGCAGCATGAGGTCGAGCACGACGAGCGCCGGACGTTCCTCGCGCGCCGCGCGCAGGGCGTCGGGGCCGGTCGCGGCCGTGCTCACGCGATAGCCGGCCTTCGCGAGATGGTACGCGACGAGCGCGACGATGTCCGGTTCGTCATCCACGACGAGCACGCGCTCGCCGCTGGCTTGTGTCATGCGCGGGCTCCGGCAAGTCGTTCGTGGATGCGCGCGACGAGCATATCCACCGCGCGATCGTTGTGGCCGCCGTGCGGGATGATCACCTCGGCGTACTGCTTCGTGGGCTCGACGAACTCGAGGTGCATCGGCCGCACGCTGCTGAGGTACTGTTCGAGGATCTCATCGAGCGGCCGGCCCGCGCGTGCGCATGTCGCGCCGGATGCGGCGCACGAGACGGATGTCGGCGTCGGTGTCGACGATAGGCCGTCACGTCGCAACGCGCGCGGATGCGCGCATCGGCGAGGAGGAGGATGCCATCGACGACGACGACGTCGGCGGGCTCGACGCGCACATGCTGGTCGCTGCGAAGATGGGAGACGAAGTCATAGACGGGCTTGTCGATCGGCTGCCGCGCCGCCAGCGACTCGAGGTGCGCGAGCAGGAGGTCGAAATCGAACGCATCCGGATGGTCCCAGTTGACGTGCCGCCGTTGCTCGAGCGTGAGCTGCGTGAGGTTGCGGTAATACGCGTCCATGTCGAGCGCGATCGCGGACGCACCACGCACCGCTTCGCTGACCCGCCGCGCGACGGTGCTCTTGCCCGAGCCGGTGCCGCCGGCGATCCCAACGAGCAGTGGCTTCATCGACCCGTGACTGAGGGGGAAACTTGGCGCGCGGCCAGCGCGGCGTGGGCGGCGGTCGGTCACGATCTGGTATCAGCGCATGAGAGAGCACGCCGCAAGCGAAATTCGCGCCTCCCGCGCGCCCGGTCAACCGGTGGCGCACGGCCGCTGGCGCGCCCTCCCTCACCGCGCGGGGCGCCGCTAGCTTGTGCAGATGAGAATGGTCCCGGTGTTCGTGAACGGCGGCCGTGTGGAGGTCCCCGAGGCCGCGCCGGCGCTCGACGCGGTGCGCGCCTGGAATGCCGAGGCCGCGCGCGAAGTGGAGCAGGGAGCGCGCACCCTCACCGACAGCCGCGGCCTGCCCCTCGATCCGGCGGCCACGGTCGTGGCCGGAACGATCGTTCGCGTGGTCACCGCGCGCGAGCGCGACGCCGGCTTCGAGGACGGGGCGTAGCGCGTGACGAGCCCCATCTCCCGCGACTGGCTGCTCGCGCTGCCGAAGGCCGAACTCCACTGCCATCTGGATGGGTCGCTCCGCGCTTCCACGCTGCTGGAGCTCGGCCGCGAGTATGGCCAGCCGATGCCGGGCGACACGGTGGAGGATCTCGCGGCGCACATGGTGGTGCGCGATGCGCGCGATTTGGAGGACTACCTGAACCGCTTCGTGATCACGCTGAGCGTGATGCAGCGCGCCGATGCGCTGGAGCGGATCGCCTACGAACTGGTGGTGGACGCGGCGCGCGACGGCGTGCGCTACATCGAGGTCCGCTACGCGCCAGTGCTGTGCGTGCGCGAGGGACTCTCGCTCGGCCAGGCCGTGGAGGCGCCGTTGCGCGGCCTCGCGCGCGCCGAGCGCGAGACGGGCACGATCGGGCGCATCATCATATGCGGCCTGCGCCATCTCGATCCGCGCGTGTCGATGGAGTTGGCCGAACTCGCCGTGGCGTTCCGGGACAGCGGCGTGGTGGGGTTCGATCTCGCCGGCGGCGAGCGCGACCATCCCGCACGGGCACATGCCGCGGCGTTCGCGCACGTGCGGCGTCACGATCTCGCGGTCACGGTGCATGCCGGCGAGGGCGACGGCGCTGAATCCGTGCGACAGGCCGTGCACGAGTGCTTCGCGGACCGCATCGGACACGGAACGCGTCTCGGTGAGGACGAGCGGCTCGCACGCTACGTGAACGACCGGCGCATCGCGCTCGAGATGTGCCTCACGAGCAACGTGCAGACGCACGCCGCGGCGGACTACGCCTCGCATCCGCTGCGCGCATACTTCGACCGCGGCATGAACGTGGTGCTCAACACGGACAACCGCATGATGAGCGGTGTGACGCTCACCGACGAGTACGCGCACGCGGCCACGTCGCTCGCCTTCACCAAGCGCGAGCTCGCGACGATCGCGATCAACGGATTCGAGAGCGCCTTCCTTCCGTGGCAGGAACGCGAAGCGCTGGTCGCGCGCGCCCGGCGCGACATCGCGGCGCTCGGAACGTGAGCGACGCTCAACCCCGGACGCAACGCGCGCGGCGCGCGCGATCGCGGAGCGCACCGGCGGCGCCGCACCACGCATCGCGCTCATCCTCGGATCCGGACTCGGCGGGTTGGCGAACGAGCTCGAGGATAGGGTAGAGATCCCGTTCCGCGACGTGCCCGGATTCCCCGGCGCATCGGTGAGCGGGCATGCGGGCGTCGTCGCCGCGGGGAAGCTCGAAGGCGTTCCCGTGATCGCCTTTGCCGGCCGCTTCCATATGTACGAGGGCCACAGCGCGGAGACGGCGGCCCTCCCGGTGCGCGTGGCGCACGCGCTTGGCGCGCGAACGCTCTTCGTGTCGAACGCCGCTGGCGGCGTGAACGCGGCGTATGGTCCGGGCGATCTGATGCTCATTCGCGACCACATCAACATGATGTTCCGCAATCCGCTCATCGGCGCGGTGCGCACCGGCGAGACGCGCTTCCCCGACATGTCCGATCCATACGATGCCGCGCTGCTCGCCGCCCTGCGCGATGCCGCTCGCGCGCTCGGCGTCGCCGTGCGCGAGGGAGTGTACATCGGGCTGCTCGGCCCGAGCTACGAGACGCTCGCCGAGGTGAAGATGCTGCGCGTGCTTGGCGCCGACGCGGTGGGGATGTCCACCGTGCCCGAAGTGATCGCCGCGCGCGCGCTGGGCATGCGCGTGGCGGGAGTGAGTTGCATCACGAATGCCGCGGCCGGTCTGAGTGATGCGCCGCTCGATCACGCGGAAGTGCTGGCGGTCACGGCGCGGGGCGCCGAGCGGTTCAAGTCGCTCGTGCGCGAATTCGTGCGCGCGCGCGAGCGCGCTCTAGCCCTTCGCGAAGAAATCGAGGGGGCCGTGCCCCGCGCCCAGGCCCGGCGCGCTCGCGATCGCGGCGCGCACGAAACCGATCGACGTCTCCACCGCTGCGGGGAGTGCGTGGCCGAGTGCGAGTTGCGCGGTGATGGCGGCGGAGAGCGCGCAGCCGGTGCCATGGGTACTCGTGGTGTCGATGCGCGGCGCGCGGAAGACGCGCAGGTCGCGGCCGTCGAAGAACACGTCCGCGACATCGCCGTTCGCGAGATGCCCGCCCTTCACGAGCGCGGCGCCGGCGCCCCCCGCGACGAGCGCGCGCGCCGCGGCGGCCATCGCATCCACATCGCGCACCACGCGGCCGGTGAGGTGCTCGGCCTCGTCGAGATTGGGCGTCACCAGCGCGGCGAGGGGCAGCAGCAAGTCGGTGATCGCCGGCGCCACGCCGTCGCGCGAGAGCGCATCGCCTGACGTCGCGACCATCACGGGATCGAGCACGTAGGGCGCGAGCGCGTGACGGCGGAGGGCGTCGGCCACCGCTTCGATGATGGCGCGATCGGCGAGCATGCCGCTCTTCACGGCGGCGGGGCGGAGATCGGCCGCGACCGCGTCGATCTGTGCGGTGACGAGATCGGGGGCGACGGCGGTCCACGCGAACACGCCCCGTGTGTTCTGCGCCGTCACGGCGGTCACCACCGACGTGCCGAACACGCCGAAGTGATGGAAGGTCTTCAAGTCGGCCTGGATGCCGGCGCCGCCGCCGGAATCGGAGCCCGCGACGGTGAGCGCGATCCGCATGATGAATGATGCGCCGCGGCGCGCGCCGCTACAACGCCGTGACGGGTGCGAGCGGCGCCGCGTCCACCAAGGCAGGCAAACGCTCCCTCTCGAAGGCAACGAAGCATGGAACCGCTCGCCACCAACGTGCTGTACATCGGGGCCGACACGGCCACGGCGATGCTGCGCGCCGCGCTCGAGCGGGCGTCGCCGAATGGCGGCTCCCGATTCAAGCTCACGCACGCGGCGCTGGATGGCGCCGATGCGCTCGAGCGCCTCGGCGCGGGCGGGGTGGACGTAGTGATCGTGGATGCCGCCGTGTCGCCCGAGGGCGCGATGGACGCGCTCGTGCGCTCGCGCATTGAGGCGCCCGACGTGCCGGTGGTGGTACTGGGCGCGGCCGCCGACGCCGAGAACGCCGGCGCGATGGCGGTGCAGGCCGGCGCGCAGGACTGGGTGGCGCGCGATCCGCTCGACGGCGCGCTGTTGTCGCGCGTGCTGCGCTACGCGATCGAGCGCGAGCGCCTGCAGTCCACGCTCCGGCAACTGGCACTCACCGATCCGCTCACCGGCCTCTACAACCGGCGCGGCTTCCTCACGCTCGCCGATCACCACCTGCGGCTCGCGCCGCGTACGCGCGGGGTGCTGCTCGCGTCGGCCGACGTGCCGGCGCTCAAACAGATCAACGAGGAGCATGGCCGCGATGAAGGCGACCGGTCGCTGCTCGGCGCGGCCGAAGTGCTGCGCGATACGTTCCGCGCATTGGATGTCGTGGCGCGGCTGGGCGCGGACGATTTCGCCGTGCTCGTGCTCGACGCTGCGGAGGAGACCGAGGATGTGATCGGCCCGCGGCTGCGCGCCCACATGAAGCGCCACCGGGAGAAACACCCCGAGATGCGCGCGCCGCTTACGCTCTCGCTGGGACTGGTGCGCTACGACAGCGCGACGCCGCCGGTGGCCGCGGAATTGCTCGCCCGCGCGGTCGCGGCGCGCGCACCGGCCTGACCTGAGACGCTAGTTCGCGGGCTGCGGCGGGTAGGGTGGCAGCGCGTCGAAGCGCTTCTTGAACTTCCGGAAATTCGGCGTGTCGCGCGTGAGGGACTCGAGCTGCTTCGGGTCCATCTTGTCGATCGCATCGAGCGTGAAGCCGATCCGGTCCTCCTCCATCGGATGGCTCAGGAACCACGCCTCGAGCTTCTCCGGGTCGCGCTGCCGGGCTTCGAGCAGCTTCTCGAACATCGACGTCATGCCGCGCGGATCGATGCCGGCCCGCACCACGTAGATCATCCCCACCGAGTCCGCTTCGTGTTCGGCCTCGCGGCTGAAGCTCGCGAACAGCGCGCCTTCGCCCGCGTTGATCCCCACGCCGGCGGCCTGGCCGCACGCGCGCGTGAGGATACACGCGAGTCCGGTGCCGATCTCCGCGATCTCGCCCTTCTGCTGCAACTTGATGGAGTGCCGCTGCGTGACGTGGCCGATCTCGTGGCCGATCACGCCGGCGAGCTCATCCAGACTGTCCACCCGTTCGATCAGACCGCGATTCACGAACACGAATCCGCCGGGGAGCGCGAACGCATTGATCTCCGGGCTGTCCACGATGTAGAAATGCCACTCGAGGTCGCGCGTGTCGGCGACCGCGGCGAGCGAATCGCCGAGCACCGTGACGTAGCGGTTGATGTCGGGATCGGTGACCATCGGCAGCGAGTGCGTCGCCTGCGCCGCGGCCTGCTCACCCATCTGTACCTCGCCCTTCGTGGACGTGGCGCACGCGGCCGCCGCGATGGCCGCCGCCGGGAGTAGGCGGCGCGCACCGCGCGTGATACTGTTCAGCAACGTGACTCTGCCCATATCGTGAAATTACTGACCCTCGCGCGCGATCTGCAACGCCGCCGAGCCCGTGAGCGCGAGGAACTTTTCCTCTGCGAAGGGGTGCGCGCGGTGGAGGAATTGCTCCGCTCGCCGCTCGTAGTGAAGGGGGCGTTGGTGGCGCCATCGCTCGCCGGCGCGCCGCGTGGTGCGGCGTTGCGCGAGCGGCTCGAGGCGGGCGCCGTGCCCGTGCTCGCGGTGACCGACCGCGAATTCGAGAGCGCGGCGGGCACGGAATCGCCGCAAGGCGTGCTCGCGGTGGCGGAAGTGCCGCAGCGGACGCTGGAAAGTGTGGGCGCGGCGCTTCCCGCGCGCGCACGGCTGCTCGTGCTCGACGGCATCCAGGATCCCGGCAACGTCGGCGCGTTGCTGCGCACCGCCGCCGCGCTCGGCGCGAACGCCGTGCTCGCGATGCCCGGCACTGTTGACCTGTGGAACGGGAAGGTCGTCCGTAGCGCGATGGGTGCCCTCTTCCACCGGCCCGCGCTCGCTTGCGATTGGGATGCGCTCGACGCGTTCCTCGCGGCGCGTGCCATCCCATTGTGGGGCGCCGACGCGGGCGGCGATGCGCTCGCGGGAATACGCGCGCCGGCGTCGCTCGCGATCGCGGTGGGGAACGAAGGCGCGGGACTCGGCGCGGAAGCGCGGTCGCGTGCCGCGCGAACGGTGGCGATCCCGATCGCCTCCGACATCGAATCGCTCAACGTCGCGGTCGCGGCGGGGATCCTCCTTCACCAACTCCGCGCGTGAACCCAGACCTCGCCATGCTGCCCGAATGGTTCATCGTCGCCGTGGCCGCGTTCTTCGGCGGCTGCTTCGGATCGTTCCTCAATGTGTGCGTCGGGCGGTGGCCCAAGGAGCTGTCGGTGATCAGGCCGCCGTCGCGCTGCCCGCGGTGCGGGAGCGAGATCGCCTGGTACGACAATGTGCCGGTGCTCAGCTGGCTGGTGCTGCGCGGGAAGTGTCGCACGTGCGCGCTGCCGATCTCGCCGGTGTATCCGCTGGTGGAGCTGGTGGTGGCGCTCATCTGGGTCGCGTCGGCGCTGCATTTCGGTCCGACGATCACCGCGCTGCGCTTCGCGATGTTCTGCACCGTGCTGCTCGGCGTGATGCTCACCGACGCGTCCACGTATACGATCCCCGACGGCTTCACCGTGTTCGGGCTGGTATGGGCGATCGGGATGTCGATGTTCGCGTATGTGCGGGATGACGTGTCGCTCTTTGCGACGCCGGGCGATGCGGTGTTCGGGGCGTGCGTGGGCGCGGGCGCGATCGCCATTATCGGGTGGCTGGGCGAAGTGGTCCTCAAGAAGGAAGCGATGGGTTTCGGCGACATCACGCTCATGGCGATGGTGGGCGCGCATGTCGGGCCGAGCCGGTCGCTGCTCACCATCTTCCTGGGTGCGGCGGTGGGCAGCGTGGTCTTCCTCTTGATCGTGCTGCCCATCAGCTGGAGCAGAAGCAAGCGGACAGCCACACCCTATGAGCAGCCGCACGTGCCGTTCGGGATATTCCTCGCGCCGGGCGCAGTGATCGCGCTGCTCTGGGGCGCGGACCTCATTCGATGGTACCGATCCGGAGTGATGGGACTATGACGAATCGCAATCGTTGGCTCGCGCCGATCGTCGTGGCGGTCGCGCTCGCGGCATGCGCGCGCCCGCAGCGCGCGCAGGGGCAATACGCCTCGGAGGTCGCGGAGGCCGTACCGATGATCGAGAAGACCACCGGGCTCAGGTTCAAGACGCCGCCGCGCTACGAAGTGCGGAGCAAGGCGGAAGTGCGCGCCTTCCTCGACAAGGCGTTCAACGAAGAGAAGTCGGCACGCGACATCGCGGCGCAGCAGACCGTACTCCGCCGGCTGGGCATCATTCCCGACACCCTCGATCTGCGGCAACTGATGCTCGATCTGCTCACCGAGCAGGTGGTGGGATTCTACGATCCGAAGACGAAGGTGCTGTACATCGTGGAGGGTGCGTCCGAGGAGCAGGTGGGCTTCGTGATCCAGCACGAGCTCGTGCATGCGCTGCAGGACCAGTACATGAATCTCGATTCCATCCAGAACGTGAAGGGCGACGACGACCGCGTGATGGCCGCTCAGGCCGTGTTCGAGGGACAGGCCACGCTGGTGCCCCTGCAGGCGATGCTGGGCCCGGGCGTAGACATGCCTGCCGGCTTCGACCGGATCCGCGAGATGGTTCGCGAGCAGCAATCGTCGATGCCGGTATTCGCCCGCACCCCCGAGTTCCTGCAGGAACAGCTGCTCTTCCCCTATATCAACGGCATGCAGTTCGTGCGCGAGTTCAACGCGCAGCGGCCCGGACAGGTGCCGTACGGGAGCGATCTGCCGGCATCGAGCGCGCAGATCATGCATCCGGCCGAGTACTTCGCGTCGCCGCGCGAAATGCCGATCACCGTGACTTTGCCCGCGCCGCGCGCGGGCACGATCACCTACGACAACGTGATGGGTGAGTTCTCGACGTACCTGGTGGTGTACGAGGCGCTGCACGACGAGCACCGGGCAGATCAGGCCGCCGCCGGCTGGACCGGCGACCGCTATGTGCTCGTGCACACGCCGCAGGGCGACGGGTTCGCGTGGCTGACGCTCTTCGAGACGCCGGTGGACGCCGTGGAATTCGCGACGGCAATGCAGGAGCTCGCCGCGAAGCGCTACAAGGGGACGACCGGCACGAAGACGCCGACGGGCATGACATTCTCACCGGCGGGTCGCTCGGTGATGGTCTGGGGCGGGACGGTGGCGGGGAAGTCGGCGGTGCTGTACGTCGATGTACCGGCCGGCGCGGCCACGAACATCTTCGATCTGACGAAAGTCCGAGTCAATTGAAAGCAGACCTAGACGCTAGAATGCGACGTTAGACCGCAGTCTAACGTCTAGGTCTAGCGTCTAGGTCTGCAGTTACAGCAGCTTCGCGATATAGTAGATCACGAGCCCCGCGAGTCCGCCGACGATCGTGCCGTTGATGCGGATGAACTGCAGATCCTTCCCGATCGCGAGCTCGATGCGCTGCGACGTCGCATCGGGGTCCCAGCCGGCCACGGTCTGCGCGATCAGCGCCGACACCTCGCCCTCATACCGCCCAACCACCGCGAGCGCGATCTCGGCGATGTAGCCGTTCAGCTTCGCCACCAGCGCGGGATCGCTCTTCGCCGCCTCGCCGAACGCGACGAGTCCGCGTTCGATCGCGCCGGGACTGAACGAGTCGGGCCGTTCGGCATAGCGGAAGAGCGCGTTCTTCGCCTCCTCCCAGATCGCCGTCGAGAATTTCCGAACCGCCGCGTCGTCGAGCAGCTCCAGCTTCAGTGCCTCGGCGCGCGCCTGCAGTTCGGGCGAACCGTTCAGCTTCCGCACGAAATCGTCGAGCGCGGCGTCGAAGCGCTGGCGCAGCGGGTGGCCCGGATCGCCGCGCACTTCCTGCAGCGTGCGGTCCACGCCCGTCACGATCTTCTTGTGGATCTTGTCGTCCACCGCCTCGGGGATCCACCACGGACTCTCCTTCTCGATGCGGTCGCGGATCGCGTCGGCGTTGTCGTGCACCGCGCGCGCGAGCAGCGCGATGGCCTGGTCGAGGATCTCCTGGTGACGGCCGCCTTCGGTGACGACGCTCAACAATTTGCCCGCGAGCGGCGCCACCTGCGTGCGGCGGATCCGGTCGCGCAGCACGCCGTCGATCAGTTCCTGCACATCCTCGTCGCGCAGCACGCGCACGCCGCCGGCTACCGCGGTCGCGGCGTGGCGCGCCACCGCGCGCGCGTTCTCGGGCTCGCTCAGCCACGCCGCGAGATGCTCGGCCACTCTCGCGTTCGCGAGCTTCTCCGCGAGCACATTGCGGCTCAGGAAGTGGCGCTGCACGAAATTCCCGAGCGAGCGGCCGATCTGGTCCTTTCGCGCGGCGATGATCGCCGTGTGCGGGATGGGCAGCCCCAGCGGGTGCTTGAAGAGCGCGGTGACAGCGAACCAGTCGGCTAGGCCGCCCACCATTGCGGCGCCAGCGGCGGCCTTCACCGGATCGAGCCACGGATACCCGTGCACGAGCAACGCTGCCGCGAAGAACACCGCGGTGGAGAGCACGAGCAATCCCGTCGCGCGCCGCTTCATGCGCACGAGCTGCGCGCGTTTGGTGGCTTCGTCCGGCGGTGGCAGGAGCTGCGCTGGCGTCACGGCGATCCCCGCGAACTCTCGATGCGCTGCGGCGCGCTCAGCTCGTGGTCTCGATCGGCACGATCTTCTCGGGCGGCGTGCCGCGCTTGCTCGCGTCGGCCGGCTTCGGCGCGCTGTCGGCGCGCCCCTTCGACGTGGGCGGCAAGAGCGCGAGACGGAACACCTCGTCCATGTTCGACGCGAAGGTGAACGTCATGTTCTCGCGCACTTCATCCGGGATCTCGCGCAGGTCCTTCTCGTTCGACTTGGGCAGGATCGCCTCGCGCAGCCCGGCGCGGTACGCCGCCATCAACTTCTCCTTCACACCGCCCACTTCGAGCACCTTGCCGCGCAGCGTCACCTCGCCGGTCATCGCCACATCACGCCGCACCGGGCGCTCCGCGAGCGCGCTCGCGATCGCGAGCGTGACGGTGATGCCGGCGCTCGGGCCATCCTTCGGGATCGCGCCCGCGGGCAGATGGATGTGGATGTCGAAATCCTTGAACATCGTGTCGGGGATCGCGAGCTGTGTCGCGCGCGAACGCACGTACGAGAGCGCGGCGTGCACGGACTCACGCATTACGTCGCCCAGCTGCCCGGTGATCGTGAGCTTGCCGGTGCCCGGCATCTTGAGCGCTTCGATCACGAGCAGGTCACCGCCCGTCGACGTCCACGCCATGCCGGTCGCGGTACCGATCTCCGGCTCGGTCTCCGCTTCGTCCTTCGCGTAGCGCGGCGAGCCGAGCACTTCTTCCACCATTGCGAGATCCGCGATCCACGCGCCTTCCTCGCCGTCCGCTTTCTTCCGCGCGCGCTTGCGCATGATCGCGGCGATGTTGCGCGAGAAGCCGCGCAGCCCCGCCTCGCGCGAATAGCCGCTCGAGATGAGTCCGAGCATCTCGTCCGTGAACTGCAGGTCCTTGTCCGTGATGCCGTGCTCCTCGAAGAGCTTCGGCAACAGATACCGCCACGCGATCTCGACCTTCTCTTCGATCGTGTAGCCGGCGATCTGGATCACCTCGAGGCGGTCGCGCAGCGGCGCGGGAATGTCGAAGAGATTGTTCGCCGTGCAGATGAACAGCACGCCCGAGAGATCGAAGGGCAGATTGATGTAATGGTCCACGAACGAGTGGTTCTGCGACGGATCGAGCACCTCGAGCATCGCGGCCGTCGGATCGCCGCTCATGCCGCCCGACGTCATCTTGTCGATCTCGTCGATCATGAGCACCGGATCCCGCAGCGCGACGCGCCGCATCGCCTGCACGACGAGCCCCGGCATCGCGCCGACGTACGTGCGCCGGTGGCCGCGGATCTCGGCCTCATCGCGCACGCCACCCACGGAGATGCGATAGAACTCGCGGCCGATCGCCTTCGCGATCGCCTCGCCGAGCGATGTCTTGCCGGTGCCGGGCGACCCGACGAAGCAGAGGATGGGACCGAGCGGATCGCCGCCGCGCAGCTTGCGCACGGCGAGATATTCGATGATCCGCTCCTTCGCCTCTTTCAGGCCGTAGTGCCGGCCGTCGAGCGCTTCCTGCACTTTGGCGAGCTCGATCTGCTCCGCGCCCGAGCGCGCGTGCCACGGCAGCGAGAGCACCCAATCGAGATACGTGCGGATCACCTGGTACTCGCTGCTCGCCGGCGACAGCATGCGCATGCGCTCCGTCTCGCGCCGCGCCTCGGCCGCCACCTTCTCGGGGAGTTTCGCGTCTTCGATCTTCTTGAAGATGTCGATCGCGTCCTTCTCGCCCGGATCGGCCTCGCCGAGCTCGGCCTGGATGGCGCGCAACTGCTGGCGCAGATAGAACTCGCGCTGGTGCTGCTCGATCTTCACCTCGGTCTGGCGCTTGATGTCTTCCATCACGCGCGCCTTCGCTACTTCGCGCTCGAGGCGCGAGAGCACGAAGCGGATGCGCTCCGCGATGTCGAGGCGCTGCAGTACTTCGTCCTTGTCGGCGATCCGGAAGTTCATGTTGGTGGCCGCGAGATCGGCGAAGCGGCCCGGATCGGACATGTTCATCTTCAGGATCGACGGCACTTCGTCGGGAATGCGGTCCACGAGCTCGGCGAGCGTCTCGGCGGCGGACACGAGGCGCGCCATGAGCTCCTCGCCCTCGATCGGATCGAGCGGTGTCTCGCGCGCGGGATGGATCTTCGCGACGGGGAAGGGCTCGCGCTGCGTGATGTCGTCCACCACGATGCGACGAAGGCCTTGGAGCGTGATCTGGATCGTGTCCCCGGGCAGATTGATCCGTTCGTGCACGCGGGCCGCGACGCCCACGCGGCTGACGAACGTCTCGGGATCGACGTTCTCATCGTGATCGCCGCCGGCCACGAACAGTCCGACGATGAGTCCCGGTTCATCGAACGCGCGGATGATCGAGAGATTCTCGGGCGCCCCCATCTGCACGGCGATGGTTCCCAGCGGATAAACGATCGTGCTCCGCAACGCCATCAACGGGAGCGTGGGCGGCAGCTCGGAGCGGAGGATCTCTTCCTTGCGCTGGGCTCGCGGCATGAAGCTCCCGAGGGGGAGAGTTGCCCTAAATGATAATCGCGTCTACGTTTAAAGGCTATGTTCGGTGAGCTTTCCGAGAAACTCGACGGGGTCCTTTCCCGCCTTCGCGGGCGGGGCGTGCTCTCCGATGCGGACGTCCGCGAAGGGCTGCGCGAGGTCCGCCGCGTGTTGCTGGAGGCCGATGTCAGCTTCGCGCTGACACGGGAATTCCTCGAGCGCGTGGAACGCCGCGCGACCGGCATTGCTACCCTGAAAACGGTGGCGCCGGGGCAGCATCTCGTGAAGATCGTGCACGACGAGCTGGCCACGATGCTCGGCGAGCGCCGCGAGGCGCTCAAGCTCGGCACGATCCCGCCGGGCGTGATCCTCGTCGTGGGACTGCAGGGCTCGGGCAAGACGACCACCGCTGCCAAGCTCGCGAGAGTGCTGCTGAAGGAAGGGCGGGCGGTGCGGCTCGTCGCGGCGGACGTGCATCGGCCCGCGGCGATCGACCAGCTCGAGACGCTCGGCAAGAAGATCGATGTGCCGGTGTACGCGGACCGCGATTCGAAGGACGTGATCGCGATCGCGCGGCACGGCGTGGAAGCGGCGAAGAAGGCGCGCGACCGGGTGGTCATCATCGACACCGCCGGCCGCTTGCAGATCGACGAAGCGCTGATGGATGAATTGAAGCGCCTGAAGCAGGCCGTCCACCCCGACGAGATCCTCCTCGTGGCCGACGGCATGACGGGGCAGGACGCGGTGAAGATCGCGCAGGGCTTCAACGATGCGCTGGGCGTGACGGGCGTGATCCTCACGAAGATGGACGGCGATGCGCGCGGTGGCGCGGCGCTGTCGATCTACGGGATCACGAAGAAGCCGATCAAGTACATCGGCGTGGGCGAAGGGCTCGAGGCGCTCGAAGAGTTCCATCCCGAGCGCATGGCGGGGCGGATCCTGCAGATGGGCGACGTGGTAACGCTCGTCGAGAAGGCGCAGGAAGCGTTCGACGCCGAAGAGACGAAGAAGCTCGAGAAGAAAGTGCGCCGCGAGGGGATGGACCTGCAGGATTTCCTCGCGTCGCTCAAGCAGATCCAGCGGATGGGGCCGATGGAAGGCATTCTCAAGATGCTGCCCGGCGTGAACCCCAAGATGCTGAAGCAGGCGAACATGGATCCCAACCGCATGCGCCACATCGAGGCGATCGTGCTCTCGATGACGCCGGCGGAGCGGAAGGATCCGAAGCTCATCGATGGTTCGCGCCGCCTGCGGATCTCGAGAGGCAGCGGACGGCCGACGAGCGAGGTGAATAAATTGCTCGACCAGTTCCGCGAGATGCAGAAGATGATGAAAAAGATGGGGACGGGGGGAAGAATGAACATGCCCGGACTCATGGGCCGTCGGTAAATCCAACGGCGTGAGTTATGAGTCGTGCGTGATGGGATAAGGACTGGGTGCGACGCCGGAATCGCCGGCGATCGCGATGAGCCCAGCGCAGGATCAGACCTTCGGACAGTGAGGATTTTCAATGGTTCGCATCAGACTCCGCCGCGTCGGCCGTAAGAAGACGCCGATCTACCGCATCGTCGTCGCCGATCAGCGCAGCCCGCGTGACGGCCGGTTCATCGAGACGATCGGCCAGTACAATCCCCGCCTCGCCGAAGGCGGCCTGAACATCGAGATCGACCGCGCCAACTACTGGCTCGATGTGGGCGCGCAGCCGAGCGACACCGTGCGCTCGCTGCTCCGCCGCGCGGGCGTGCTGAAGACGCGCCACACGGCGCGCGTCGCGGCCAAGAAGGTCGCGGGCGCGACGCCGGTGAAGGAAACGAAGTAGCATGAGCGCGCGCGACGCCCGCGATCTCGTGATCGTCGGGCGGCTGCGCCGCGCGCACGGCGTGAAAGGCGACATGATCGTGGAAGTGATCACCGACGCGCCGGCCGCGGTCTTCGTGGCCGGCCGTCGTTTCGTCATGGGTACCGACAAGGGCGATCCCAGCCCCAAGGACGAGACGCTCACGCTCGCGCGGGCCACCGAGCGCTTCGATGGTTCGTGGCTGCTGGGATTCCACGAGGTGCCCGGCCGCGACGAGACGGCGCGCTGGCGTTTGCACTACTTGCTCGCGCCCCGCGGCGAGCTGCCGCCGCCCGAGGAGGATGACGTGTACCTCCACGAACTGCCCGGCATGCGCGTGATGCTCGAGAGCGGCGCCGAGCTCGGCGCGGTGAAGGACATCTACGAACTGCCCGCGGGACTCGCATTGGACGTGCACTGGAAGTCGGGCACGGTGTTGCTTCCGTATCTGTTCGTGCGCCACGTGGACCGCGCGGCGCGCACGATCACCGCCGCACCGCCGGACGGATTGTTCGAATGACGCTTCGCGTGAACATCATCACCATCTTCCCCGAGTTCTTCGCGGGGCCGCTCGGCATCTCCATCCCATCGCGCGCCGCCGCGGCCGGCGGCGTGGAGTATCGCGTGATCGACCTGCGCGACTTCACGCACGACAAGCACCGCACCGTGGACGACGCTCCCTTCGGCGGCGGCGCCGGCATGGTCATGAAACCCGATCCATTCTTCGAAGCGGTGGAGTCGATCGGCGCGCGCGCGCCGATCGTGCTCGTTTCCGCGCGCGGGCGGCAGTTCACGCAGCAACACGCGGTGCGCTACGCAGCGGGCGAAGAACTCACGGTCCTCTGCGGCCACTACAAGGACGTCGACCAGCGCGTCGCCGACCACCTCGCCACCGAGGAGATCTCACTCGGCGATTTCATCTTGAGCGGCGGCGAGCCCGCCGCGCTCGCGATCGTGGACGCCGTCGCGCGCCTCATGCCCGGCGCGATGTCCGACGCCGAGAGCGCCCGCACAGATTCATTCGGCGAACACGGCACCGACGGCATCAGCGCGCCGAGCTACACGAGGCCGGCGGATTTCCGCGGCTTCAAAGTGCCCGACGTGCTGTTGTCTGGAGACCACGCCAAGATCGCGGCATGGAGGGCAGAGCAAGGGCGAATTCGCACCAAGCACCGTCAGGACTAACGGGACTCGGCTAGCATCAAGGTCCAAGTTTCGACCGGATCAACCGGATGATCCGGATTATCCGGATACCTCCATGCCCGGGTCGATCGCATTGCGTGCCTTCCGGCCGTTGTTCTTGTAGTTAACAACAAGTACGGAAACCCGGCGCCTCGCGATCTGCTCATCAAGCACACGGAGGTATCCGATCGATCCGGATCATCCGGTTGATCCGGTCGAACCTTCGACCTTGAAGCCAGCCTTGCCTCATGGTTCGCGACGACCGATGAGTCCCACTCGCTTGACTGGCATAAACCCCGCAGCCCCATTAGCTTTACCGACTACCCAAGTCCGACTCTGACCCTGGCGCGAATGCCGCCTGGAGCCTGATATGCACGTATTTTCCGAGACCCAGAAAGAGTACATGCGCACCGACATCCCGCCCTTCCGTGCCGGCGACACGCTCCGCGTGAACGTCCGCGTGAAGGAAGGGGACAAGGAGCGCCTCCAGGCGTTCGAAGGCGTGTGCATCGCGCGCCGCGGCGCCGGTGTGAGCGAGACGTTCACCGTGCGGAAGGTGTCGAACGGTGTGGGCGTCGAGCGCATCTTCCCGGTGCACAGCCCGATGATCGGCAGCCTGTCCGTGATGCGCCGCGGCCGCGTGCGCCGCGCCAAGCTCTTCTTCCTCCGCGAAGCGACCGGCAAGTCGGGCCGCATCCGCGAGAAGAAGGCGCGCCTGATCGCCGAAGTCGGCACCAAGGAACCGGCGGAGTAAGTCACACGTCGCCCCGGCGCTGGTCGGAGATCGAATCGGACCTCCGCCGCTCGGGCGGCCAATTGATAGCCGGGATCGATGAAGTCGGACGGGGCTCCCTTGCGGGCCCCGTCGTCGCATGCGCGATCATCATGCGCCCCGGCGAGCGCGCGATCGCGGGCGTCGATGACTCGAAGATGCTCACGGCGAGCGAACGCCGCCGGCTCGCGCGCATCATTCGCGCCCGCGCGCTCTGCATCGCACTCGGCGCCGCCTCCGCGCGCGAGATCGACCGCATCAACATCTACCAGGCCACCGCGCTCGCCATGCGGCGCGCGATCCAGCGCCTCGTGATGCGCCCCGATCACATCCTCCTCGATGGCCTTCCGATGCGCGCGCTCGACGTGGAGCATACCGCAGTCGTGAAAGGCGACGCGCGCTGCTTCCACATCGCGTGCGCGTCGATCATCGCCAAGGTCACGCGCGACCGCCTGCTCACGGCGCTGTCACTGCGTCATCCCGCGTACGCTTGGGAGCGCAACGCCGGTTATGGCACGCCTGAGCATGTGAGCGCGTTGCGCGACGCGGGATTCACGGCGCACCACCGTCGGTCGTTCAGTGTGACCGGTCTGGAGCCGAGTCCCGAGGCACCGCGTCGACCTGCGCCGGACGCTTCCGCCACGCTCCCCTGAGGCAGTTGACTGCAGCGTCCCGTTGAATCGACGCGCATGCTCTCATTCCCTTCGACCACGCCTCCGGCGCGCCAGTGTAGTCCGCTCCTCTGATCGCGTGCAGGATCTCGTTGATGCGCCGATCCAGCTGCTCGAGCTGCGCGGTCAGGTTCTGAACGTACGCCGCTGAGTCAGCATTGCTGAGCGTGCTCGGAATGTATGGCTCGACCCCGTTGCATGGGCTGCCTCCGTCGTCGGCGGGATTGCTGCTGCAGCCGATCGGATCGATCGAATGTGCCTGCATCGAGGTCACGAACATCTGCTGGTGGTCAGCCTCGAGGCGCAGCGAACGCTCGATCTCGCGCGCCGAACCGAGCGCTGCGGCGGCGCTGTCGATCAGTCCTCCGAGCTGTTCGAGCGTCGCCGGGCCAGCCGCCTGAGCACGGGCGACCGGGGCGGTCGCGGCGAGGGCCGACAGGAGCAACGAATTCAAGACGTTGGGCAAGCGCGTGCGGATCATCGCGACCTCCTTGCGACAAGCTCTGTAGGGCCCTCTCTCCTGGGTACGGCGGCATGCCCGACAGCGTTGCGCGCACCTGTGGCATTCCGCGGCGCCGCGGGACAAATTCATTGTCCCTCCCGTCTCCACTCCTCATCCTCACGGACCCAATGCGCGCTCTCCGCCTTGCTGGCTCGCTCCTTTTCGTCACCGCCGTGCTCTCCGCGCAGGCCGCCAAGCCCGCCGCCCCCGCGGCGAAGGCCGTCAAAGTCACCACGGTCGAAGGCATCACGGAGTACCAGCTTCCCAACGGACTTCGCGTGCTGCTCTTCCCCGATCAGTCGAAGGCGACGGTCACGGTGAACATCACGTACATGGTGGGCTCGCGATTCGAAGGCTACGGCGAGACGGGCATGGCGCACCTCCTCGAACATCTCCAGTTCAAGGGCACGCCCACGCATAAGGACATCAACGGCGAATCGGACCGGCACGGCGCGCGCAACAACGCCAGCACCTGGGACGATCGCACGAACTACTTCGAGACGCTCCCGGCCACCACGGAGAATCTCAATTGGGCGCTCGCCTTCGAAGCCGACCGTATGACGAACAGCTACATCGCCGAGAAGGACCGCAGCTCGGAGATGACGGTCGTGCGCAATGAGTTCGAGGCCGGTGAGAACGATCCCTTCTCGATCCTCCTCGAGCGCACGCTCTCCACGGCGTACCTCTGGCACAACTACGGCCACTCGACGATCGGCGCGCGCTCCGACATTGAGAACGCGCCCATCGAGCGCCTGCAGGCCTTCTATCACAAGTACTATCAGCCCGACAACGCGGTGTTGCTCGTCGCCGGGAAGTTCGATCCCGCCGCCGCGCTCGCCCAGATCGAGAAGACCTTCGGCCGCATCCCCAAGCCGGTGCGCTCGGAATCCCACGGCAACATCCTCTTCCCCACGTACACGGTGGAACCGACGCAGGATGGCGAGCGGTCGGTCACGCTGCGCCGCGTGGGCGACGTGCAAGCGGTGATCGCGGTCTATCACATCCCCGCGCTCTCGCACCCCGACTACGCCGCGATCAACGTGCTCGCCTCCATCCTCGGCGACGAACCGTCGGGCCGCCTCTATCAGTCGCTCGTCGTAACGAAGCTCGCGGCCAGCGCCGGCGCCTTCGACTTTGGACGCAAGGAGCCCGGCACGCTCATCGCGTACGCTCAGGTGCGACAGGAGAGTTCGCTCGACTCCGCGCGCACCGCGCTGCTGCGCACGATCGACAGCGTGGTCACTCATCCGCCCACCGCCCAGGAAGTGGACCGCGCAAAAACTTCGCTCTTGAAGGGGATCGACCTCCTGCTGAATAACAGCGCGCAGGTGGGTCTTCAGATCAGTGAATGGCAGGCCGCCGGCGATTGGCGCCTGCTGTTCGTGAACCGCGATCGCATCAAGAAGATCACGCCGGCGGATGTGCAGCGCGTCGCGGCAGCGTATCTCAAGCCGTCGAACGTGACGGTGGGCTTGTTCTATCCCACCGCGAAGCCCGATCGATCCGAGATCCCGGGGCCGGTGGACATCATGGCACTGGTGCGCGGCTACCACGGCGATTCGAACTTCGTGGCCGGTGAGGCGTTCGACGCGTCGCCCGCCAATATCGATGCGCGCACGCAGTTCGCGACGCTGCCGAACGGCATGCGCGTGAGCCTGCTCTCGAAGAAGACGCGCGGCGGCCAGGTGGTGGGCCGGCTCGTGCTGCGGCTCGGCACGGAGCAGTCGCTCACGGGCCGCGCCGAGGCGGGCGAGATGGCGGCCGACATGCTCGATCGCGGCACCGCCACGCTCACGCGCCAGCAGCTCAAGGACAGTCTCGACCGTCTCAAGGCGCGCGTCGGCATCGGAGGGTCGGCACGCAGCGTCACCTTCGCGATCCAGACGGTGCAGGCGAGTGTGCCCGCGGTGCTCGCGCTCGTGAGCGAGATGGCGCGCAAGCCGCGCTTCGACAGCGTGGAGTTCGAGCAGCTGCGCCAGGAGCAACTCGCCGATCTCGAGCAGAACGTCTCGGACCCGGAGGCGCTCGCAGGCACGGCGTTCAGCCGGAGGCTGCGCCCGAAGCCCGTGGGGAATCCGCTGTACACGCCCACGGTCGAGGAAGAGATCGCGATGACGAAGGGTGTAACGCTCGCGCAGACGAAAGCGTTCCACGCCGATTTCTACGGCGCCGCCGCGGCCGACCTCGTGCTGATCGGCGACATCGACACCGCCGCCGTGCGCAAATGGGCGGCGAGTGACCTCGGCAATTGGAAGGCTCCCACGGCGTGGGTACGCATTCCCAATCCATATCAGAAGGTCGATTCGTCTTCGCTCTCGATCGAGACGCCGGACAAGGCCAACGCACTGTTCTACTCCGGCCTCAACGTGAAGCTCAACGACGCGTCGCCCGACTACGCCGCGGTCCTGATCGGCAACACGATCCTGGGCGGCGCGGAGAGTTCGCGCTTGTGGACGCGCATTCGCGAACACGACGGGCTCAGCTACGGAGTCGGTTCGCGGTTCAGCATCCCGGCGGTGGATGACGGGGGCTCGTGGACCGTGAACGCGATCTACGCGCCGCAGAACGCCGCGCATCTCATCGCGGACTATCAGGAGGAGCTCGCGCGCATCCTCAAGGACGGCGTGACGGCCGAGGAGCTGGCGACGGCGAAGTCACGCTGGCTGCAGCTGACGCAGCAGTCGCGATCGAACGACGGTGAGTTGGCCGCGATCCTCGTGGCGCGCCGCGATGTCGGCCGCACGCTCGAGTTCGACGCCAAGCTCGAGGCCCAGGTGAAGTCACTCACCGTGCAGCAGGTGAACGACGCGCTGCGCAAGTACATCGTGCCGGCCGAACTCACCAACGTGAAGGCGGGCGATTTCGCGAAGCCCGCGCCCGCGGCGCCGGCGAAGCCGGCGCCGTAGGAGCGGGGGTCGCGAGTGGCGGTCAGGGCGTGAACGCCTCGACCGACATGATGTTGCCGGAATTATTGTGGCCGCTGATCGCGTAGAGAACGCCGTTCACGGTCGCGATCAGCGGGAACGACCGTCCAACATGCATCGGCGCGCGGGCGCTCCAACTGTCGGTCGCTGGGTCGTAGGCGGCAGTCGTCGTCGCGTTCCTCCCGCCGACCAGGTACACAGTGCTTCCGATGGCGCCGGCCGTGACTCCCCCGCCGTCAGTCGGCAACGGCGTCCTCGTGCTCCATGTGCCGCCGGCCGGATCAAATGCCTGTATCTTCACCGTGTACACACTGGCGGTATCAGGCGGCGTCGGCCGGTCGATGCCGGTGATCGAGTACAGCATACCATTCGCGGTCGCGACCCTTGGCAGAACGGGTATGGTCGGTATCGACGCCTTCGTCGTCCAGCTGTCCGTTGCCGGATCGTACGCCGCTACATCCGCGTTGTTATTGCCTCCAACGACATAGATGATCCCGCCGATCGCGGCGGCGCCGAGATCGGTGCGGTACGTTGGTACTGGTGCCTTGGTAGTCCAGCTATTGGTCGCGGGGTCATAGGCCTCGACCGTGTTCGCGAAGTGATCCGGGTTCCCCGGAATGATGCCGCCGAACGCGAAGAGGATCCCGTTGACCGATGCGACCGCGAACCCCCATTGCTGGGTGGGCATTGGAGCCTTCGCGGTCCAGCTGCCGCTAGCCGGGTCGTACGCCTCCAGCACGGGGACGACCGATGTGTCGCCGGCGGACCCTAGCACGTAGAGAATGCCGTTGTCTTCGGCCGCGCCCAGCACCACGTTCATGTTCGGCACCGACGTGACCGTGGTCCAGGTTCCGAGCTGGTCGCTCGTTCTTGATTCTGTCGAGCTCGTGCCGCAGCTAGCCGCGACGATCGCCGCTACGGCGGGGATGAGTGATACAACCAATCGACGTGGCTCGCGCATGGGGTCCCTCCTCGTTCCTGGGGAACCTGCTGCGAGCGCATCGCTCGGTGCGCTCGCACCGGCTAATTCCCGTCGTACCCCGGCGTACTCGCAGGTTCCTGCGATCTCTGCGCCCCAGCTTCGCAGTATTTCTAAGGCAGCAGTTGCAGCGCCGCCTCGCGGATCCTCTGGAACGCGAGCGGCTTGGGCCCGCCGGCGACCTCGCTCGCCGTGTTGAATGCGGCGACGACGCCGGTGCCGGTCGCCGGATCGAAATAGAGGAACGCCAGGAATCCGGCCTGGCTCCCCGTGTGCCCGACGATCGTGCGGCCGCCGCGATGCAGAATGAAGAACGACATTCCCATCCACTCCTGCTGCTCGGTGGAATCGGCCGACGTCGGGAACCGCGGCTGCCACATCTCGGCGAGACTCTTCCGTGAGAGGACCACGTCGTAAAGCGCTGCGTCGTGCTGTCGCCGCGCGTGGCGTTCGTGAAGTACGCCGATGTACGTCGCGAGATCCGCGAGCGGCGCGTTCCAGCCGCCGTTCGGGATCGTGATGCCCGGATCGAAATCCGCGCCGTTGTCGCGCACCATCGTACGCCCCGCGGAATCGCGGATCACCGAGTAGTTGTGTGACCGGTCGGCGGCCAGATAATACGGCGTGGTGCCGAACGAACTCCGCGTGAGCGCGAGCGGCGACAGGATGTTCTTCTGCACGTAGGTCTCCCACGGATCGCCTGAGAGCTGCTCGATGATGCGCGCGAGGTAGATGAACCCCGGATTCGAATAGCTGAACTGCGAGCCCGGCTTGAACAGGAGTTGCTGGTACGGCATCATCGCGACGAGTTGGTTCCATGTCGTCGGTTCGAACGGCTCCCATGGCTGGTCGCTTCCATATGGCCACGTGGGATTCTGGAATCCCGCGGAATGCGACATGAGCATCCGGATCGTGACGCTGTCCATCGAACCGTACGCGTCGTGCACGAGACGCAGTTCGGGCAGATAGCTCGTGACGCGGTCGTCGAGCGTGAGCTTGCCGCGGTCGCGCAGCTGCATGATCGATATCGCGGTGAGCGTCTTGGTGATCGAGCCGTAGTGGAAGAGTGTGCGCTCCGTCACCGGCCGTTTGATCGCGCGATCGGCCCAGCCGTTCTCATGGTGCGCGATGATCGCGCCGTTCTTCACGAGCAGGATCGCGGATCCGATGATGCTGTCGTGATCGACGGCGTCGTCGAACATGCGGGTGAAAGCGTTCCAGCCGGCCGGCGCCGGGGCGTGCTGCGCTCCGGCCGGCGCGACGGCCAACATGGTCGCGAGCACGATCGGCATCGCCTGGAGAGTGCGTATCATGCCCGATTCTACGGAGGCGGCGATGCCGCCGCCAGCCGGCGACTGTTGCCGTGCGTGCGTGGGGGCGCTCGCTCGGTGCCTGGGCGCCCTCTAGAGGGACAAACGACGACCCCCCGGCAAATCACCGGGGGGTCGTCACCATCAGAACACGAACACACTCTCCGTCCTTGCTCCCGGCATGGTGCCCGGGAGCAAGGCATTCGGAACTACGGAGTGGGTGTTGCCGTCACCTGCGGAGACGCTGCCGACTCACCGCTCGCGTTCACTGCCGTGACGATGTAGTAGTACGGCGTTCCGGAGGTCAGGCCGGTCTGCACGTACGGGTTCGCCGCACCGGTGATCTTGGTGCCGGTCCCCGTCGTCACGCCTGTGGTCGTCGACCAGTAGATGTTGTACGAGGTCGCGCCGAGTTCCGGCGTCCAGCCCACGGTCACCTGCTTGCTGCCTGCCGTCGCCGTCACAGGACCCGGCGCCGTCAGCGGCGTGGCACTCACCTCTACGGACGCCGGTGAGGAAACGCCGTGATTGCTGGTCGAGGGCGATACGACGGTATCGACCACGATGTAGTAGTACGTCGTGCCGTTGGTCAGGCCCGTGTGGGCCTCCGGGCTCACCACGCCCTTGATCTCCGTGCCAGTCGCGACCGTCACACCCGGGCTCGTCGACCAGTACAGGTTGTACCCAGCCGCGCCGGCAACCGCCGGCCACGTGATCGTGTTATGCGTGTCACCGAGCACCGCGGTTACCACCGGAGCAGCCAGTGCCGCCTTCGGTGTCGCGGTCACCTGCGATGATGCCGGCCCTTCACCCGCGCTGTTCACCGCCGTCACGATGTAGAAGTACGCCGTGCCGTTGGTGAGCGGGCTGTGTGCGAACGGATTGGTGACGCCGGAGATCTTGGTGCCAGTACCCGTCGTCACACCGGTCGTGGTGGACCAGTAAATGTTGTACGACGTTGCGTTCGCCACGGCGGTCCAAGCGACCGTGTCCGACGCCGAGCCGGGCATGGCCGTCACGCCACCAGGCGCAGCGGGGAGCGCGTTCGGGGTCACACTCACCGCGGGAGACGAAGCCGGCGATTCAACACCCAGCGCCGTCGCCGTCACGATGAAGAAGTACGGGGTACCGGTGGTCAAGCCGGTGACCGTTGACGGACTCGTGACGCCGCCGACCTTCGTGCCGGTCGACACCGAAACGTTCTGGCTCGTGCTGTAGTAGATGTTGTACCCGGTCGCGCCACTGACGGCCGGCCAGGTGATCGTCACCGAAGTGGCCGACGTGATCGCGCCCGTGACACCGGACGGAGCGGCCGGCGGAGCTTGCGGCGTCGCACTGAGTTCGTTGGAGATCGCGCCTTCGACGCCGCCCTTCACAGCCGTCACGACATAGTAGTACGTCGTGCCGTTCGTGAGGCCGACACTGTCGGTGAACGGACTGGTGTGACTCGCAAGCTTCGTTCCCGTCAGCGTCGTAACGCCGGGGGCCGTGCCGCGGTAAACGTTATACGTCGATGCGCCCGCCACGCTCGTCCACTTCAGGGTGTCCTTCGCGTTGCCCGCGTGGACGCTGCTCAGCGTCGGCGGCGCGAGCGGCGCCTGCGGCGTCGCACTGACTTCGGCCGACGGATCCGACTCGCCGTTCGCATTCACGCCGGTCACCACGTAGTAGTACGTCGTGCCGTTGGTAAGGAGCGCGTGAACGTAACTCGAAGTCGGATTGCTGATCTTGAATGCGTACGTCGTGGCGTCGGTGACGTCGATGCCAGGCGTGTTCGACCAGTACAGATTGTAGCTGGTCGTGCCCGGATCCACGTTCCAGCGAATGGTGTCCGACGCGTTCCCCGGCACGGCCTTCACGCCGAGTGGCATCGCCGGCTTCTCCGTGGTCGCGGGGGTCGCGGACACTTCCGCCGAGGGAGCCGATTCGCCGTTGACGTTCGTCGCCGTCACGACGTAGTAGTATGTGGTGCCGTTGGTCAGTCCCGTCTGGACGAACGGATTATCCGCGGCCGTGACCTTCGTGCCGGTCTGCGGCGTGACGCCCGCGGTCGTCGACCAATACACGTTGTTGGTCACCGCTCCAGCGTTAAAATCCCACGACACGGTCACCTGGCCCCACAGCGGCGAGGCGGTGACACCTGTGGGCGCCGGCGGGAGGTTCGGCGGCGCCGTCCCCGTGTCGCTGTTCTTCGAGCAACTCGAGAAGATAGTCAGGGCCGCCACGGCGGCGACAAGACCCCTGCTCATAACAAACCTGTTTCTCATGTCAAGCTCCTCTTGGCGGTTGAAGCTACCGTGCCTGGGCCCACGCGGGCATTCTTACCGCGAACTGGTGCACATACAATAACACTGGCACTTGCCGCCCGTTAGGGGGCGTTGGCCCCCACGCTAGGCCCTCTACACCCGAATGTCAAGAAGGGGTCACGAACATACTTAGCTGAGGAATTAGTTTTGGTTAACGGGGGGTCTTCGGTTCATTCCTGAGGTGCGCATTGAGAGCACGATGGAGCTAACTCGAAGGTACCGGGTATGCAGCGTCCGGATCGCTCGAGTCACTCAGCGAAGCACGAGTTTGTTGCAGCGATGCGCCGTGCGCAAGTACCCGCGCCCGCCTGCCTTCTCCGCGCCGGCTCATTCGTCAACGCGGTTCATCACCGAGAATCGGTCCTTCACGTTGGTCGGCGTGAACGCTATCTTGAACTCACGACACACGCCGCGCTGACATCGCGTCAGCGTTGCCGCACGAGTCGCGGAACGTGCTGCGTCGTGGCGTACGTGCAGCACCGTTCACCTCGCTTATGCAACGCGGACCCGGTAGCTCAGCTGGTAGAGCAACGGACTTTTAATCCGTAGGTCGCGGGTTCGAGACCCGCCCGGGTCACTGCTCCACGCGCAAGGTGCCCATGATGTACTCCACCTGCCTCTTCTGTCATACCGATCTCGGCGCGAACGATGACGTCGAGGCCTGCCCGGTCGGCCGCCGCCTGGCGTTCGATCCGGCCAAGGGGCGCCTGTGGGTGGTGTGCACCTTCTGCGGACGCTGGAACCTCACGCCGCTCGAGGAACGCTGGGAGGCGGTGGAGCGGTGCGAACAACTCTATCGCGACACCTGGCAGCGCTACTCGGTGGAGAACATCGGGCTCGCGAAAACGCGCTCGCGTCTCGAACTCATTCGCATCGGCCCCGCGCTCTTCCCGGAGATTGCGTCGTGGCGCTACGGCGCGCGCCTGCAGCGCCGCTTGCACGAGGATGATCCGCGCGGCGTGTGGCGCCGCAGCGCGCGCTATCTCGCGCGCCGCGCGGCAGCTGGTGTCGCGCGCGTTTCCTCCCTGGTCGGTCTCAGCGATGAGACCGTGCTCCATCTCAGCACCTTCCGCCGCGGCGCCTCGGTGCTCGCGCGCAGCGAGGACGAGAACCACCGCCGCGTGGTGATCCGCTACGCGCATCTCTCCCAGGCGGAGCTCATCCGCCCGGCGCGCGGCGAGCCCTGGCGCATCCGCGTCGCGCACGACGAAGGCATCTCCACGCTCGCCGAGCAACCCGCGATCCTCGCCACCGGCCGTCTGCTCGCGGTGCTCAACTTCGCCGCGGCCAGCAAGTCCGAGGTGCGCTGGGCGCTCGCCAAGCTCGGCGACGCCAGCGATCCCACCGGCTTCTTCGGACGCATCGGGAATCTCGCGATGCGCACGTCGTGGGGCCGTCACCCCGAGGCGGCTCCGGACCCGGCCGCCGCGCCCGTTGCACACTCGGAGGCCGAGCGGCTCGCGCTGCCGCTCGCGACACGTTCGTTCTGGGGACACGGCGGGATCGGCAGCGAGAGCCGCACGCCGCTCTACCGCCTCCCGCCCGAGGACCGCCTCGCGATGGAGATGGCGTCGAACGAGGATGTAGAACGCCGCGCGCTCGATGGCGAGCTCACGGAATTGCGCGAAGCGTGGAAGGAGGCCGAGGAGATCGCCGCCATCGCCGACAACTTGCTCGTCGGCGACGCGCTGGACGAGTTCAAGCGCCAGTATTACCTGCGCCTCGAAGCTGGCACCTAGGCGCGACCGCGACCGCCCTCATCCCCCGGGCTGATTGTACCACATCGCCTGGATGCTCGGCTCACAGCGCAGCCCATTGAGCGCGGCGTCTGGTTGCGGCGCGGGGATCGTCGCAAAATGACCTGCGGGATTCTCGCTCACCGCCGTGAAGTCGTAGCGCGCTTCGAGCGTATCCGTGATCGCGGCGACGTCCACGTTCGAGTGGTAGAGCAGGACCAGCGTCGGGGTCTGCGCATGAAACTTCCCGCCGATCGGCACGCACTCCGCCGCGGTCGAAGAGCTGCAGGACGCGAGCGCCGGCAGCATCAGCGCGGCGAATACCACTGACAATCGTTGGCGCATACACCGCCTCCTTGGTGATGTAATCCCCCTGTACTCCGTACCCGGGCCCGCACGAGCCGTTCCGGCGAGATCCGCCCTGAACCGGCGGCCGACATCGATTATCTTTATCGCCGCAATACTGCGGTCCGCGTCGCGGATCCGCTAATTCCCTTAGCAACTACTCGATACCAATGCGTTCTTCGCTCGCTCTCATCCTCGCACTCGCCGCCTCTCCGCTCGCCGCGCAGTCGTCGCCGAACACCCCCACCACGGTCAAGATCACCGTCGATTCCATCCGGCACAACGTCGTGATCGTCGCCGGCCCCTTCGACCTCGTCGGTCACGGCAACATGCCGGGCATGGGCAGCGGCGTAATGCATCACACTTCGGAGAGCAAGATGATGCGTTTCGCGTGGCCTGTCACGGGCGCGCTGAACGGCGTCAACGTGACGCTCACCGATCCGCACGGCGCACCGGTGCCGGGCAATGTGATCCATCATCTCGTGATGTACAACTTCGACCGGCGCCAGCTGATCCACGAGTCCGTCGAGCGCGTGTTCGCGTGGGGACAGGACACGCAGGAGATCACGCTCCCGGCCGGCGTCGGCGTGCCGCTCCCGCTCGGCGACCACCTCGGCTTCCTCATCGCGTGGCACAATGACAGCGGCCACGACATCAAGGGCGCGACGGTCACCATCACGATGCCCTACGAAGTGCCCAAGGACATGAAGGTCGCCGTGTACCCGTGGTACCTGGATGTGAGCAACGTGAATGGCGGCGACAACTCGTACGACCTTCCCGCGGGCAAGTCCACGAAGACGTTCGATTTCACGATCCCCGTGGACGGCCGCATGATCGCAGTCGGCGGTCATATGCATCCGTACGGGAAGTCGGTCTCCCTCGTGGATGTCGCGAGCGGCAAAGTGATGATCAAGCTCGACGCCACCAAGAGCAAGGACGGTCAGGTGCGCGGCGTGGAACGCTTCGTGTACGGATTCCACGAAGATGCGCTGCCCCTGCAGGCGAATCACCCGTACCGCCTCGTGGCGTCGTACGACAATCCCACCGGCAAGCCGATCGCGAAGGGCGGCATGGCGCAGCTGAACGGCATCTTCGAGCCAACCGATTTCTCGCTTTGGCCCAAGCTCGATCTGAACGATCCGGAGACGAAGAAAGACGTTGCGTCGCTGCCGCCCGATCTCGGTGCGCCGGCGGACGAGCGCGCGGGAATGGACATGGATCCGAACATGAAGATGGACATGCCCATGGCGCCGAAGGCCGACACCGCGAAGAAGCCGCCGCGGTAAGACTCCTCGCGGGCACCGTTCCCGCGCGGTAGATTCCGCCTCGATGTCCGACCTCCAATCACGGCTCCAGACCGCGCTCGGCGACGCCTATCGCATCGACCGTGAACTGGGCGGCGGCGGCATGTCGCACGTGTTCCTCGCGCACGAGACCGCACTGGGGCGGCGCGTCGTGGTGAAGGTGCTGCCGCCGGAGATGGCGGCCGGCGTGAATATCGAGCGCTTCCGGCGCGAGATCCAGCTCGCCGCGTCGCTCCAGCACCCGCACATCGTGCCGCTGCACGCCGCCGCGCAGGTCGGCGATCTGTTCTACTACACGATGCCGCTCGTCGAGGGAGAATCGCTCCGCGCGAAACTCGCGCGCGAAGGCGAACTCCCGGTGGGCGATACGATCCGAATCATGCGCGACGTGGTGGACGCGCTCGCCTACGCCCATGCGCACGGCGTAGTGCACCGCGACATCAAGCCCGACAACGTCCTGATCTCGGGCAATCACGCGGTGGTCACCGACTTCGGCGTCGCGAAGGCGGTGAGCGCCTCCAGCGGCGGCACGTCGCTCACCTCCATGGGCCTCGCGCTCGGCACGCCGGCCTACATGGCGCCCGAGCAGGCGGCCGCCGATCCGCACGTGGACCACCGCGCCGATCTCTACGCGGTGGGCGCCACTGGCGTACGAGATGCTCTGCGGCCATCCGCCCTTCAGCGGCATGTCGCCGCAGCAGGTGCTCGCGGCGCACGTCACGCTCGCGCCCGCGCCGCTCTCGTCGCAGCGCGCCTCCGTGCCGCCGGCGCTGAACGAGCTGATCATGCGCTGCCTCGAGAAGAAACCGGCGGACCGCGTGCAGCGCGCCGAGGATCTCCTCTCGCAGCTGCAGGCGATGGCGACGCCGAGCGGCGGCATGGCGCCCACGGGCGCGACGCCTGCGCTCACGAGCGGCGCGAAGGCGGCGATCCGCCGCACGAACCCGATGCGCATCGCGCTGCTGTTCGCGCTCGCGAGCGTCGCGGTGATCGCCGCGGTGTTCATCCTGCGCAACGCGCTTGGCCTGCCGGACTGGGTGATCGTGGCGGCCGCCGTGCTGCTCATCCCCGGCCTGCCGATCATGATCCTCACCGGCAAGCGCGAGCGTGAGCGGATGGAGGCAGCGCACACGGGCACGTTCATGGTGCCGCCGGTGGGCGTGCAGAAGCTGTTCACGTGGCGCCGGGCCATTATGGGTGGCGTCGCGGCGTTCGCGGCGCTCGCGATCATCGTGATCGGCTACAGCACGATGCGCGTCATGGGTATTGGCTCGGTGGGCACCCTGCAGGCGAAGGGATTGCTCAAGGCGAAGCAGCCCATCCTGCTCGCGGAATTCGAGAACCGTTCGAGCGACTCGACGCTGGGCCCGACGCTCACCGAAGCGTTCCGCGTGGACCTCTCGCAGTCGCAGACCGTCAAGCTGGTCGACGCGCAGGCGGTGAGCGACGCGCTGAAGCGGATGCAGAAGCCGGCGGGATCGGTGCTGAATCCGGCGCTCGCACGCGAGGTCGCGGAGCGCGAGGGCGTGCCGGCCATCGTGGAAGGGCAGATCGATCCGGTGGGGAAGAGCTTCGTCGTGTCGGCCCGTGTCGTTTCGGCGAAGGACGGTGCGGTGCTCACGGCGGTGCGCGAGACCGCGGCGTCCGACGCCGATCTCATCCCGGCACTCGACAAACTCTCACGCGCGCTGCGCGAACGGATCGGCGAATCGCTCGTGAGCATCCGCGCCGATGAGCCGCTGGCGCATGTGACCACGGCCTCGCTCGACGCGCTCCGCAAGTACACGCAAGCGCTGCGCCTCTCAGACCTGGGACAGGAAGAGCAGTCCATTCCGCTCTACGAGGAAGCGGTCGCGGCGGACAGCGGATTCGCGATGGCCTGGCGCAAGCTCGGCGCGATCTATGGGAACATTGGCGCGTCGAATGTGAAAGTGCTGCACGCGATCACCAAGGCGTACACCAATAGGGACCGGCTCCCGGAACTCGAGAAGCAGGCGACGATCGCGTACTACTACAACACGGTGGACAACGAGCCGACCAAGGTTGAGGCGGCGTATCGCGCGATGCTCGCGATCGATCCGGACAACACGATCCCGCTGAACAATCTCGCGATCGTGCTCTTCGATATGCGCCGCTACGCCGAGTCCGAGAGCCTGGCGGTGCGTTGCATGAACAACGGCGTCTTCTCCAATTGCCCGTTCCATGCGATCCGCGCGCAGACGGCGCAGGGGAACATGGCCGCCGCCGAGAGCTCGCTCGCGCGCTGGCAGCACGCACTGCCGAATGACCCCAACCTGGGCTTCAGTCGCGCCGGCATGGCAGCGATTCGGGGTGACTATGCCGGCGCGGAGCGCATTTCCCGCGAGAACAAGGCGGCGCACCCCGCCTCGCTCTTCGTGCAGGAGTTCTCCGATCAATCGCTCGCCGCATTTGCCGCCGATCAGGGAAAACTGGGCCAGGCCGCGGACCAGCTCCGCGCCGCACAGGCAGCGGCGGAAGGGCGTGGATTGCCCGCCGACTACCTGACCCTTTCCGCGAACTACGCGATCGTCGAGATCCGTCACTTCAATCGTCCCGCCGAGGCGATCGCGAAGGTGAACGCGGCTCTCGCGAAGCACCCGCTCTCCACGATGGAGGCGGTGGATCGTCCGTACACCATCCTTGCGAGCGCATACGCAGCCGCCGGCCGCGTCGATGTCGCCCAACGCATGATGGCGGAGTATGCCGATTCGGTACCGAAGGGCTTCCAGAAGGGCGACGCGAACGCGTCATTGGCCGCCGGCGACATCGCCGCCGCGCAGGGGCGTCCCGCTGATGCGATCGCGGCGTACCGTCGCATGCGCACCGAGATCGGCTGTCCCCAATGCGGGCTCTTCGACATCGCGGCACAGTTCCAGAAGCTCGGCGAACCCGACTCGGCTCTCATGTACTATGAGGCCGGGCTCGCGAACTCGGGACCGCAGCGCGCGATCTTCACCGACCCGATCACCCTGGCCGCCACGTACCAGCGCCTGGGTGAGCTCTATGAGGCCAAGGGCGACCGGAAGAAGGCCACGGAGTATTACTTGAAGCTCACCGATCTCTGGAAGAACGCGGACCCGGAACTCCAGCCGATCGTGAAGGACGCCCACGCCCGCGTCGCCCGCCTTTCCGCCGAACACTAGCCGAACTTCTCAGGCGAGCGGTGTAGAAAAGCATTATATTTGGGATTGGCCGGCGAGTGCCGGATTCTGTACGGTCGTCGCGTCACCAGGATGCCGCGGCACCGCTGTTCCGATGGCCTGTGGCCGAGTCAGGATGGCCACAGTGAACCTCCGATAATAGGAGCTACCATGAGACGCATATCCGCAGTGCTGTTGGTCGTGGGCCTCATGGCCTGCGAGAAGATCGGCTCCGGCGGCGGCACCAGCGCCTCGAAGCCCGATTCGATCACCGTGCTGAACACG
Organism: uncultured Gemmatimonadaceae bacterium; assembly: GCA_963716745.1. Taxonomy (GTDB): domain Bacteria; phylum Gemmatimonadota; class Gemmatimonadetes; order Gemmatimonadales; family Gemmatimonadaceae; genus DATKOH01. Next base: position 1,227,103 of record OY970320.1, on the reverse strand, counting down.
AAGCTGGCGCAGGCGAAGGCCGTGGCGGCGCAGCAGGACTCGCTGCTGCAGGGCTTCCAGCAGACCACGCAGCTCCTCGCCGACATCGACAAGGATCTGTCGAGCGTGAAGGGCCTCAAGAGCCACGTCCCGGTGGACACGAAGGGTGAGAACCCGAACGACCCGCAGGCCGCCTATCGCGCGAGCATCCAGGGCAAGGTCGCCGAGGTGACGTCGCTGCTGAAGCAGAGCCGTGCGCGTGTCGCGTCGCTGAACGAGAAGAACGGCGCGCTCTCCGGTAAGGTCTCGACCTACGAGGCGAGCATCGCGAGCCTCGAGCAGATCGTTGAGCAGGACAAGACCCAGATGGCCTCGCTGAACATCAAGGTGGACAGCCTCACGCTCGCGAATGCGACCGTGACGACTGAGAAGACCGCGGTCACCGACACGATGCTAGGGCTCCGCAAGCAGGAGAACACGGTATTCGTGGTCGTCGGCACCAAGGATGAGCTCATGAAGAAGGGCATCATCGCGGAGGAAGGCTCCAAGTTCCTCTTCTTCGGCAGCAAGGCGATCGTGCCGGCGCGCAAGCTCGACAAGACGCAGTTCACCGCCGTCAACAAGTGGGATGATGTGCCGGTCATGCTGCACATCACCGACAAGCCGTACAAGGTCGTGTCGCGCCAGGATCCGACGCTGATCGAAGCGGGCAAGGATTCGGCCGGCAAGTTCAACGGCGAGCTCCACATCACGCAGCCGGCCGAGTTCTGGTCGACGTCCAAGTACCTGATCATCGTCGAAGGCGCGTAAGGGGCGCGTGCAGGCCCTAGTACCGCTGTAATAGCGCGTATAGCAACTGAGCGTATGGTACGACATGGCGTGAGTCGGGAGAGCACCCCCCACTCACGCCATGTCGTACCATCCGCTCAGTTGCTATGACTGCACTGTACAGGGTACTAAGGCCTACGAGCGTTCGTAGTGCGTCAGTCGATGCGCGATGACAGTTGCGCCGGGAAGGGCTGCGACGGAGTCGGCAGCATCACACCATGCACCGGCGAGAGCCGCTTCGCGCGCTTCTCTTCGTACATGAGGCGGTCGGCGCGCGCCAGCAGGTCGTCGAGCTCCCGCGGCGCATCGGGATCGTAGTACACGATGCCGATGCTCAATGAGAGCAGATAGCTGCGGTCCGACCGCGCGTTCCGCGCGCGCAGGTTCTCCTGCAGCCGCGCGGTCCACAACTCGGCGTCGGCGCCGGCGTTCTCCATTGCGAGCACCACGAACTCATCGCCGCCCATGCGCGCGATGATGTCCGAGTCGCGAAAGGTCTCCTTGAGCAGCTCGGTGGTCTCGAGCAGTGCCTGGTCGCCCACGCTATGCCCCAGCGTGTCGTTGATCACCTTGAGCCCGTCGAGGTCCACGAAGATGTGCGACACCCGGCGCCGCATCCGGTCGGCCACCTTGAACAGCTGCCGCGCGAGTGCGAGCAGCCCGCGGCGGTTGTACAGGAGCGTGAGCGGATCCACCAGCGACATTTCCCGCAGCGCCGCGTGCAGCTGCTGGCGTTCGATCGCGTAGCGGATCGCGCGCACCAGCAGGTGGCCATCCACCTGGCCCTTCACGAGTGAATCTTGCGCGCCCACCTTGAGCGCGCGCATGGCCAGCGCCTCGTCGTCCACGCTGCTCAGCACGATGATCGGCAGATCCGGCGCCTGCTCGTGCAGCAGCTTGAGCGCGTCGAGATCGTGGCCATCGTGCAGCGAGAGGTCGAGCAGCACGGCGTCGAACTTCCGGTCGCTCATCCGGTGCAGCGCGTCGCTCACCTGGGTCGACGTGCACCAGGTCGAATTGCGAGGCGGCGCGGCCGGCGACGGCGCCATTGAGACGCCGCACGTCACGCTCGCTGTCCGCGATCACGAGAACCCGTATTGGCGCCCCGCTCAAACCGCCACCCGCTCATGCTGCGGCACCGAGAGCGGCCGCGGCGGCGCGGCGGGCGTCGCGCTGCGCTGGTCCAGAATCCCGATGAACAGCTTGAAGAGCGCGGGATCGAAGGCGGTGCCCACATCCGCCTGCATGATCTCCCGTGCGCGCTCGCGCGAGAACGCGACGCGGTACGGCCGGTCGGTCACGAGCGCGTCCCACACGTCCGCGATGCAGAGGATGCGCGCCGAGAGCGGGATCGCTTCGCCGGCGAGCTTGTCGGGATAGCCCGTGCCGTCCCAGCGCTCGTGGTGGTGCCGGATCATCGGCTTCACGTCCCAGGGGAACTCGATGCCCGCGAGCATCTTCTCGCCCGCCGCCGGGTGGCGCTCCATCAGCGCGCGCTCTTCCGCCGTGAGCGCGCCCGGCTTGTTCAAAATGCTCGACGGCACGATCAGTTTGCCCACGTCATGCAGCAGCGCGCCCGCGCGGAACCAGAAGAGCGTCTCGTGGTCGAGTCCCGCCATGCGCGCGAGCGAGCATGCGTAGTCGGCAACGCGGTCGCAATGGCCGCTCGTGTAGTTGTCCTTGGACTCGATCGATGCGCCCCACTCGGCGACGATCTCGAGGAACTTCGCTTCGAGCTCGCCCAGCCGGCGCCGCGTCTCCACGAGGTCGCGCCGCGCCCGCAGCTGCGAGAACAGGCGGTGCGCCGTGTTCAGCTCGCGCAGGGTGTCGCGGTTGCGGTCCTGCCGGCGGTAGAGTTCCGCGCGCTCCTTCGCGGTGTGCGCGGCCAGCACCAGTTCGTGCCGCTGCTCCGCGATCTGCCACGCATGGCCGAGGAATTCCTCCGCGCCCGCGAAGTCGCCCGTCTCGCGCGCGATCACGCCGTAGTGTTTGTACGCGTCGCCCAGCGCCCGCTCGTCGCCCGACTGCTCCGCGAGCAGCAGCGCCGTGTCGCACCATTCGCGGGCCGTCACGTAGTCGCGGCGAGCAATGCAGAGTTCCGCGCGGTTCACCGCCACCGCGATCTGCGTGCCGACATCGCCGGTGCGCAATGCGGTGTCGTACGCTTCCAGGTACATCTCCTCCGCCGAACGCCAGCGGCGCATCTGCGAGTACAGCATGCCGAGGTTGTTCAGCAGACCGCTCATTGGGCCATCGAGCCCGAGGCGCCGGTATCCCGCGAGCGCCGCGCGGTAGTGCGTGAGCGCCTTCGGCTGGTCGCCGCGGATCCCCGCGATCGTGCCGAGATTCTGCTCGATCATCGCGACGAGCTGTGTCTCGCCCGCGAGCGTCGCGTACTTCACGGCCCGGCCGTAGAGTCGCGCCGCTTCGTCGAGATCGCCGCGCTGCTGATGCGCGATGGCCATGAGGTTCACGACGCTCGCGACACCCGGCCGGTCGCTGTTGGCCATCGCGACCGCGAGCGCCGCGGCGTAACAGTCGAACGCTGACTCCGTGTCCGCATCGTCGGCGTACGTGCGCCCCGTCCAGCGCAGGAGCGCCGAGGCCGTCGAGGCGTGCGCGCGCTGGTCCAGCTCATAGAGCGCTTGCTCGTACATCCCGCGCGCGGTGGCGCGCTGGCCGGCGCGCTCGAGCCGGAGCGCCTCCGAGATGCGCGCGGCGAGCTCCGGCGCGAGCCCTTTCAGCTCGCGCGGCGTCATTCCGGCGGCTCCGCGCTGCCGCTCATCACGCCGTACTCGCGCAGCTTGCGCGCCAGCGTCGGCCGCGAGATGCCCAGGATCCGCGCGGCGGCGCTGCGGTTCCCACCCGTGATCTCGAGCGTCGCCAGCACCGCTTCGCGTTCCACCATTGCGAGCGCCTTGCCCTCCGGCGGGATCACGATCTCGTGGTGCACGCTCGCCGTCGAGTGCGTCGCCGGCATCGACATGCGCTGCTGGATCATCATGTGCTCGGCGCCGATCGACTGTCCCTCGGACAGGATCGCGGCGTGCTCGATCACGTTCTTCAGCTCGCGGATGTTGCCGGGCCACAGGTGGCCGCGCAGAGCGGCCGCGGCGGCGGGTTCCAGCGTCTTGGGTTCGAGGTCCTGCTGGCGCGCGATCTCCGCCAGGAAATGCTGCGCGAGCAGCTCCACATCGCCGGCCCGCGTGCGGAGCGGCGGCAGCACGATCCGGAAGACGTTCAAGCGATAGTAGAGATCCTCGCGGAATTCGAGGCGCGCCACCGCGTCGTGCAGCGACGTGTTCGCGGCCGTGATGATCCGGCAGCTGATCTCGATCTCCTGCAGGCCGCCCAGCCGGCGTACACGGCGCTCCTCGAGCGCGCGCAGCAATTTGGGCTGCAGACGCGGCGGCAGCTCGCCGATCTCGTCCAGGAATAGCGTGCCGCTGCCCGCGAGCTCCATGAGGCCGCGCTTCTGCGCCCGCGCATCCGTGAACGCGCCGCGCTCGTGGCCGAAGAGCTCCGATTCCAGCAGGGTCTCGGGGATCGCGGCGCAGTTCACCGCGACGAACGGCTCGCCGCGCGATGCGCCTTCGTAGTGGATGCCCCGGGCGAACAATTCCTTGCCGGTGCCCGTCTCGCCGACCACCAGCACCGTCGTCAAACGACTCGACGCCACCTTGCGCGCACGCTCCAGCGCGTCCCGGATCGCGTCGCTCTCACCGACGATACTCTCGAGGCCGAATTGCAACGCTCCCCCGGGTCGTGATTCTAAGCAAGGGACTTCAGTCGGCGCCCCAAAGTAACCGGGCGCATTCGGCTCCGGCACCACCGGCGCATTGAGCCGCGGACCGACCGGCGGCATGGGCGCGCATCTCACGCATCCGGCTCATGCCGCGAGCGCCGAGAGGCGCCGTTCGACGTCCACGACTTGCCTCGCTGCGCCGAGCGCGCGGAAGCGTGTGAGCGCCTGCTCCCATGCCAATCGTGCGGCCGCGGGCTCACCGCGTCGCAGCCACAGTTCGCCGGCGTCGCGCTCCACTTCGGCCGCCAGCAGCGCGTCCTCGCTCTCGCGCGCCATCGTGCGAGCCTCGTCCAGTGACCGGGTCGCGTTCTCCAGCTCGCCGCGCTCGCGGCCCACGAGCGCCAACAGCCGCAGCGATTCGGCGTGATGCGCACGGTCGCCGCGATGCTCGGCCATAGCCAGGCCATGCCGACAGACGCGCTCGGCGTCCGCCACCAGGCCACGCGCCAGCAGGATCTCCACGCGACTCAACTCTACCGCCTCGGTGAGCGGCAGGTCGCCCAGGCGTTTGGCGAGCGCGAGCGCTTCTTGCGACGCGCGCTCCGCTTCCTCGAGGTCGCCGGCCAGCATGTTCAGCCGGCCCACGTTGCACAACACCCAGCATGCCCCTTCCTCGTCGCCCGCGTCTCGAAAGCCGCGCAGGCTGAGGCGGAAGCGTGCGAGCGCGTCCTTGTCCGCGCCCTGCACCATTGCGAGTGCTCCAAGATTCTGCTCGATCATCCCGAAGAGCCGCCGCTCGCCCGCGTGCACGGCATTGAGCGCGGCCTCGGCATAGAGACGCCGCGCCTGCTTCACGTCGCCGCGACGCTGTGCCACGATCGCAAGGCAGTTGAGCGCGTTCGCAATGCCGCCAGCGTATGGCAGCGACCGCGAGATCGCGAGGCTGCGCGTGTACACCGGTTCGGCGGCCGACGGATTACCAAGCTCGCGAAGCAGCGTGCCCTTCCAGCGCAGGATGTCCGCAAGCTGCGCCGACGGGCGGTGCGCGTCGAGGAGCGTCACCGCGAGGTCGTAAGCGGAGAGCGCCTCGCGCGCGCTGCCTTCACGCTCGAGGCGCTGCGCGCGGTCCGCCATGCGCTGCACCTCGGCGGTGGGCGGCGTGCGCGCCGCCGGCGTGGTGGCGACGGATCTGTTCACAGGACCCCGGGCTCGGTCGCGCGGCGACTAGTGCCGGCCGCCGACCGAGCTGCAGCAGCTTTGGAATTGCGACGCGAGGATCACCACCGAGAAATGCGGAACCGGGAACGACGCCGTCGTGACCGCGTCATCCACCGTCGCGGGCTCGTCCTCGTACGTCGTCACGCCATCGTCCGCGCCAATGAGCAGCGGCGAGGTGATGAAGCCGCCGCTCAACAATTTCGCCCATCCCTCATTGTGGTAGGCGTTCGTGAAGCTCAGGTCGAGCGTGAGCGTCGCGGCCTTCGCGAACTTGAGACCATTGGGCGACATCTCGAACACCACGTTCTTGCCGGCATCGGCGCGCATGGTGATGGTCGTGCGCGCCGAGAGCGCGCCCTTGGGCACCGTGAACACGGCGCCGATCTTCTCGATCGAGATCGTGCCGCCCTGCGGGCCGATCGTCGCATGCGCCGACAGGTTCGTCTTGAGATGGTCCGTCCAGCGGAGGACACGCACTTTGTGCCCGTGATTGCCGTCAGCAGAGGCACTCGGACGCGTGGGACTCGCCGCGGGCGGCGCGGCCTTCGAGACCTTGGCGGCGGACGGTGCGCTCGGCGGAGCGAGTGGGGCGGTCGTATCGCCGCAGGCGTACAAAGCACCGATCCCGGCGAACAACGCACCGGTCGCAAGAAGGCGGACGTTCATTGGGACTTCTCCACTCGGGGGACGGGCACTGCGCGAGGGCGGACGCGTCACATCTATAGCAACAGCCGTGCCTCGCGTAACTCGTTGCGATTGAACGTTCCTTTTCACAGTGTGCAACGGAACGTTCCGCCCTATCGCAACGATACTTTACAACGTGGCAACGTTTTGTACCGTCACGCAACGGGACGTTACTATCACGGCGGACCTATTGACCGATTTTCGCCGAGGTCGCTTGGGCCCAGACGAGGCGGGAGACATCGGCGGTAAGGCGTCGCGTGACCGAGTCGCCCGCACTCCCCTGGTGCAGCACGACGAGCACGTAGGGCGTGCCGCGAAGGCGGGTACACGATGGCGGCATCGTGATCCACGAGACCATCCACCCAGCCCGTCTTGTGCGCGACCGGTGTGCCGGCCGGCAGACCCGCGGGAATGCCATCGACGAATTCCTGCTTGAGCAGGATCGCGATCATCGCCTTGCAACTAGCCGGCGATGCGGCGCGGTCCTGTGCGATGGCGGCGAGCACGAGCGCCAGATCGTGCGCGGTGACCGTGTTGATCAGTCCCGCGCGATATGCCGGGCCGTCCTCCACGCCGCGCAGCACGCGGATGCGTGTCGCACCGAGTTCGTGCATTGTCGCGGTCACTTTCGATGGATCGGCGATGTCGATCAGCACGTTCGTCGCGAGATTGCTCGAGCGCGTGATCATGAGGTAGATGAGCTCGTTCACCGTCACCTGCTGGCCGACGCGCGCGTACAGCGAACTGTCGGAGTCATCGGCGAGATCGAGCGCATACGGCGATCCGTCGACGATCGATTTGAATTCATTCTTGAGCGTGATCTTGGTGTCGAGCGAGAGCGTGCCGGCATCCACCATGCGATACAACTGGATCATCACGGGGACTTTCATGGTACTCGCCGCGTGGTACGTCCAGTTATCGTGGATGAGCAGGGAATCTCCGCCGGCGGCCAGCGGCCAGTACGCGACCGCGGTGCGCGTAGTGGAGTCGGCGGCGATGCGCGCGCGCACCTGCGCATCGAGCGCGCTGTCGGCGTGCAGCGCGACGATCAGCGCGACGATGATCTGCATCATGCGGGAACGGCCCCCCGGAAGACGAAGTAGACGGCGCCCAACAGACAGAGCGCCGCCCAGAGGAAATCGAGCTTGAGCGGCTGCTTCATATAGTAGAGCGCGAACGGCACGAAGACGCCCACCGAGATCACTTCCTGGAGCATCTTGAGCTGTCCCAGCGACAGTGAGCCGTAGCCGATACGGTTCGCCGGAACTTGGAGGAGATATTCGAACAGCGCGATCCCCCAGCTCACGAGCGCCGCGACGTACCAGGGCTTCGCACTCAGGTTCTTCAGGTGCGCGTACCACGCGAACGTCATGAAGAGATTCGAGAGGATGAGCAAGCCGGACGTCTTGAGGATCACGGGCATGGGCGATTCCTGCGCGGGGGTCGGGGCCAGGGACGCGAATATACGAGCGACGCGCGCGGCGCGACACCGCGCGGGTTGCCGAATCAGCGCTGGCTCGTTTCTCCAATACGCCTCGTACGCGCCGAAAACGACCTCTGATCTCTCGCATGCCCTCGCTCACGCCCCGCGCCACCGCGTTCGCCATCCCTTCCACGCCCGATCCGTCGCGGCGCGAGCGGCTGCGATTCACCGATTTCCGCTTCCAGCGCGCGGCCGATGGGCGATGCAGCGCCGAAGTGGAGCTCGAGTGGATGGAGGGCGTGCGCATCCGCGGCGATGCCGCGGGGCAATCGAGCCAGACGGTGGACCTGCGCGTCGCCGCGGAAGCAGGGCTCCGCGCGCTCGAGCGCTTCTCGGACGGCGCGCTCCGCTTCGAACTCGTGGGAGTGAAAGCGATCCGCGTATTCGACGCCAACGTGATCATCGTATCGGTCACGAATCACGGCAGCGGCCCCGTGAAATTGCTGGGCTCGTGTCTGGTGGAGACCGATCCGGTGCGTGGCGCCGTGATCGCAGTGCTGAACGCGACGAATCGCGTCCTCGGCAATTTCATCGCGACGCGCTGACCGCGCGTAGTCGATGAGGGCATTCGTCGCGCGCGGCGCGTTGGCCGCGCTCATCGCGATCGCCGCGTGCCACTCCGCTCCTCCCGCGACGGCACCGGCGCCGCCGGCCGCGACGGGCAACGCCCCGCGCCCAAACGCTGACAGTTCGGCCTCGCTCGCGTCGGCCCGCCCCGATACCGTGCCAGTCACGCCGCCGGAAGTCACGCATGAGGCCGTTCGGTTGTTCGGCGACTCGGTCTCCGCGCCGACGCCCGTCGCGGACTCGACGCCGGACTCCGCGAGTGCACCCGCCGCCACAGCCGCGACGGGCCCCACGTGGGACATCGATGTCCGCTCGTTCGAGACGAGACAGCGCGTCACGTTCTATGTCGAGCGTTTTCAGGGCGCGGCCCGTCCACGGTTCACCGCATGGCTGCAGCGCGGCGGACGATACGAGCCGATGATCCGCGGCAAGCTGAGAGCCGCCGGACTGCCCGAGGATCTCACGTATCTCGCGCTCATCGAGAGCGGCTACGATCCGAACGCGTACTCGAGCGCCGCAGCGATCGGGATCTGGCAACTGATGACCGGTACGGCGCAGGGCACGGGACTCCGCGTCGACTGGTGGATCGATGAGCGCCGCGATCCGGTGCGATCCACGGACGGCGCGATCAAATTCCTCGGCTGGCTGAACGGGCAGTTCGGCTCGCTCTATCTCGCGGCGGCCGCGTACAACGGCGGGCCGGGCCGCGTCGCGCGCGGGCTCACGCGCTACGCCGATTCACTCGAAGGCCGAACAGGCGACGACCGCTTCTTCGCGCTCGCGGAGACGGACTATCTGCGCGCCGAAACGCGCGACTATGTGCCGAAGTTGATCGCGGCGGCGCTCGTGGCGAAGGAGCCGGCGAAGTTCGGGATCAGTGTGACGCTGGACTCTGCGCTGGCGTACGATTCCGTGCGGCTGGGGCCGGCGGTGCCGCTGGCCGTGGTGGCGCGGGCGTCGGGCGCGCCATTGCCGAGGATCATGGAGTTGAACAACCAGGTGCTTCGAGGAATGACTCCGCCGGCGGGCGATTGGTGGGTGCGGATCCCGGTGGGAAGTGTGGGACGGTTCGACTCCGTGTTCGCGCTCACGCCTCCCAAGGATCTTACTGGAATTCAGCGCTACACGGTCAAAAATAGCAGCACAATAGCGACAGTAAGCCACAAGTTCGGCATATCATCGCGACAGTTCATATGGTTCAACCCGCAATACAAGAAGTCGCGGAATGGCGTAGTGGCCGCAGGGAAGGTCGTGCTCATCCCGACGGCCACCGCGCTGCTCGCGGCGCGAGACGTGCCGGACCCCGCGATCGAGAAGTACGGCTCATCGAGCCGCCATGGCGTCACGCACGTCGTGAAGAAAGGCGAGACGCTTACGTCGATCGCGAATCGCTACGGGACGACCGCGGCGAATCTCAGGAAGCTCAACGGGATCAAGAAGAACACGATCTACCCGGGCCAGGTGCTGCTCATCAAGAGGGCGAAGAAGCGGCACTAGTACCGCTGACGGCGGGGTTGGTACCGCGAACATTGTGTGTGGCGATAGCCGTAGGGCCTGCGAACTCCATGGAGTCCGCAGGCCCTACGGCTATCGCTACAAACGCCCTCAGCGGTACCAACCCCGCCGTCAGCGGTCAATCGACCGTGCCGCGCCCCTTGTAGCCTCTCAGCACCGACAGCTCGTATCCATTCCTCGGATCCAACCCCAGCATCCGCATCGATTCCACTGTCTGCGAGCCGCGGTTGTATACCAGCAGCGCCGTCTGCACGTCACCGCGATACTGCGTGATCAACGTGCGCAGATACCGCAGCCCCACGCGCAGATTCGTGTGCACCTCGGTCAGGCTCTCGCGGGTCGTATCACGCTCGTAGTACTTCGCTGTCGCCGGCATGATCTGCGTGAGGCCCACGGCGCCCGCCGAACTCACGGCGTGTTCGCTGAACTGGCTCTCCACCTTCACCAACCGGAACGCCAACTCGGGATCGATATCCTCCTCGAGCGCGACGTCATAGATCGGCGCCGCAACGTCGGCGCCGACCTTGTAGCGCGACGAGAAGTCCAGGATCGCGTTGGCCCGCGCCAGCTGAGCGCGCGCGATATCGAGATCGTTGCGAGCCGCGGCGAGATCCCGCGTCAACCGGCTCGTCTGGGCGGTCATTCCGAACGGGAAACGAGCAGAGGCGGAGGCCTGCGCCTCCCGGGGCTGCTCGGCCGGAATGAGCGCGATGGCCGCGATCAGCCCGCCCACCAGCAACCCCTTCCTGATCCGCGCATTTCGGCGGATCCGGTCGCCTCGGTGCGAGTACGTCACCTTGGAAACTTTCATGGCTCCTCCGTGCCGGGGAGTCCCAGACACACGAACGGGGCGACGAATCGCCCCGCAGCCCTCGCGGGCGATGCTACAACGGTTTGGTCTTTCGGCCTTTTCGTTGCCAGTGTCCGCTCCTGCCCCCAGCCTTTTCGAGTAAGCAGATGTCGTTGATGCTCATGTCTTTATCGATCGCCTTGGCCATGTCATAAACGGTGATCAGCGCCACGGCCACGGCTGTAATCGCTTCCATCTCGACCCCGGTCTTCCCAACCGTCCGGACGGTCGATTCACAACGCACCCCCGGCAGCTTCTGATCCAGGGTTAGAACAAGTTTAACATTAGCCAGATTCAGGGGATGGCACAAGGGAATCAGCTCGGCAGTTCGCTTCGCCGCCATGATCCCTGCCAGTTTGGCTACAGATAATACGTCTCCCTTGGCCAATGAGTTCCGCTTTATGGCCTTGAGAGTTTCGGCCTTCATTCGGATGGCTCCGGCCGCCACCGCGAAGCGCTCGGAATCGACTTTCGCCGAGACATCCACCATGCGTGCGGCGCCATCGTCGCCGGTGTGCGTGAGCGTTCGCCGCTTCATCCGAGAGTCCGCTCGAGACTGCGCACGAGCGCCGCGCCGAGGAGATGCGGATTGAGATTATTGGCGGCGCCCTCGCGCGCTTCCTGCACGGCGTCGATCGCCCGGCTCGCGGCAACCGCGGCGTGCGGGTCGTTGTGCGTCACGGCCTCGCGCGCTCGCTGATGCAGGAGCGACGTCATGGCATCCAGCATGTCGGAGAAGAAGCCTCGCGCCTTCGATCCGCCCAAGGACAATATCGCGCGCGCCTGTGTGGCGCGGTCGCCGGTCGCGGCGGCGAGCAGCTGCCGGGCCGCGGTCACGGCCTCGTCGCGCGAAGCTGACGCCAGCAGCAGACCCGGCGCGCCGGCGGCGAGTTCCGCGCGCGCGTCGTCGCCCTTGGGCGCTCCGGCCTCGTCGAGTGCGGTGCGCACCTGCGCGTTCGCGAGCCATGCGCGCACATCGCGCTCGGGCAGCGGCGCGACACGCAGCGCGACGACGCGCGACCGGATCGTGGGGAGGAGCGCGCCCGGCTCGCTCGTCGTGATGATCACCGTGGTGTCGGCCGGCGGCTCCTCGAGCAGCTTCAGGAACGCGTTCGCGGCCGCTTCGGCGCCGGCCTGCGCCACCATCCGCTCGGCGTCGCCGACGATGAGCACTTTGCGCTTCGCCACCGTGGGCGTGTATGCCGCGTGCTGCACGAGCCCGCGCACCGACGCAACGAAGATCGCCTCGAGGCCGGACGGCGGGGCATACAATCCGCCGTTCGCCGCACGTTCGCTGGCGGCCTCGGCATACTCGTCGAGCACTTCCTGCGGCGCGGGATCATCCGCGCTGTCGGCCTTGAGGCGCGGGAAGAACCAGCGAAGGTCGGGATGCACGAGCTGCAGAACGTACTTGCATTGGGTGCATGTGCCGCACGGATGCTCGCCGCTGCCGTCGCACAACAGGAGCTGGCCGAGCCACAGCGCGAGGCGCTGTTTTCCGATGCCACGCGGGCCGTGGAGCATGAGACTCGCGGGCAGCGCACCGCGCGCGACCGCGTCGCGGAGGCGGAGGCGGAGCGCATCGTGGCCGTAGAGCGGAAGGAGAGGCACGATTGGGAAGATGGGGGGTTCAAACAAACAACGACAAGAGGCGAGAGTCGGGAGTCGTGCGTCGACAGACGTGCGTTCGAGGTACATTCTGGAGTCTGGAATCCAGATCGCGGAGGAGAGATGAGAGCAGGTAGAGCCTTGGCGATGGCGACGGTTCTCGTATGCACGGCAACGGCGGCCGCGCAGACGGGGACGGTGGTGGTGGTGAACAAGGCGGGGTCCACGGTGTCGCTCGTGGATCTCAAGACGCGCGCTGTGACGGCCACGATCGCGACGGGGGAGGGGCCGCATGAAGTGGCGGTGTCGCCCGACGGGAAGTTCGCGCTCGTAAGCGACTACGGGCCGCCGCGTGCCGCCGGCTCGACGATCGATGTGATCGACATCTCGCAGGGCGCGCTCGACCGGACGATCTCGCTCGCGCCGCACCGGCGGCCGCACGGTATCGTGTGGCTTCCCGACGGGAAGAACGCGCTCGTGACGAGCGAATCGGACAGCGCGATCCTCGTGCTCAACGTGGACAGCGGCGTGGTGACGGCGGTGATCCGCACGGGACAGGCGGGCTCGCAGCTATTCGCGCTCTCAGCCGACGGCAGCCGCGCGTACGTCACGAATCTCGTGTCGGGCAGCGTGTCCATCATCGACGTGGCGGCGCGCTCGACGCTGAAGACGGCAGTGCTGCCGAAGGGCGCCGAGGGACTCGCGTTGCGTCCCGACGGCCAGGAAGTGTGGGTGACGAGCCGCGCGTCGAACGGGATCACGGTGCTCTCCGCGAACGATCTGTCGGTGCTCGCGACGATCGGGACGGGAAATTATCCCATGCGCATCCGCTTCACGCCCGATGGAAAGCTGGCGTTGGTGACCTGCGCGAAATCCTCCGAACTGCGCGTGATCGATGTGGCGACGCGCAAGGAAGTGAACGCGATCCGGATGCAGATCTCGAAAGCGGCGATGCACGGCGCGACGTCGGCCGAGGGTTATGAGAGTAATACTGTGCCCTTGGGGATCGCCATGACGCCGGACGGCGCGTGGGCGTTCGTGGCATTGGGGGCGGTGGATGGGATCGCGATCGTGTCGGTTGGGAAGAGAGATATTATTGGGACGGTTTTCGTTGGACGGGAGCCGGAGGGGGTGGGCTACTCTCCATTGGTCCGGAAGGCTTCTGAGTGAACTGCGGACTGCATCACTTGCACGATTCACTTTGCAGTCAACAGTAAACAGTCATTGAGTGACTGCCAGTCAACAGTCAACAGTCTACAGCCAACAGAAAGCGGTTCCGCGCGCGAGGTAGGTGCGCCGTTACTGGCCGCAGTCAACGAGGGGGCGACGAGTGCACAGCGCACTCACCGCCCCCTCGATCAGTTTTCTGTTGGCTGTCGACTGTTGACTGTCGACTGGCCATTACTCAATGACTGTTTACTGTTGACTGCAGAGCGAAGCGTGCAAGTGACGAAGTCGCAGTTGTAGTTCAGTCAGTCCCCAGGATTCTGGACTTTGAATACAAACGCCGCCGCCGCTCCTCCAAGGAACGGCCCGACAAGATAGACCCACACATTTCCAAGCGATCCTCCGCCGAGCACCGCGCGCACGATCGCCGGTCCCGTTCCCACGGCCGGATTGAACGCGCCGCCCGACAGTCCGCCCACGGCGAAAGCGCCCGCGGCGACGGTGAAGCCGATCGCCAGTCCGTAGTACGAATTGCCGGCGGTCTTGCTCGCGGTGGCGACATTCAGCACGACGAGCGCGAGCGCGAAAGTGAAGATGAACTCGGCGGCGAGCGCGCCCGTCTTGGTCATCTCCGTGCTCGGATCCGGCGCGAACGTCTTGCCGCCGGTGAGCCAGAACACCGCGAGCCCGGCGACGATCGCGCCGCAAAGCTGCATGAGCATGTATGCCGCGGCCTCGCGGCCCTCGATCTTCCCGCGCAGGAATATCGCGAGCGTGACGGCGGGATTGTAATGCGCGCCGGAGATATGCCCGCCCATGTAGACCATCACCATGAGCGCGGACCCGATCGCGAGCGGCGCGAGCGGCAGCCCCGCCGTGACGCACATGCCGATCGTGAAGACGAGGAAGAAGGTGCCGATGAATTCGGTGATGTAATTCTTCGCCACGATGTCTACTCCGAATGGGTGAATCGACGGGCCAAGATGCATGGCCCCGAGGGAACTTGCCAGAGGCGAACCGCCAACGGCGTGACGGGTACCGCAGACGGCGGGATTGGCGTTGGATGAATCAACGGCGGTATCTAACGCCAATCCCGCTTCCAGCGGTACCAGTCCCGCCGTTTGCGGTGGATGCGTGGAACCGCGGGCGCGTTGAACGTATAGTAAGCAGTGTCCCGAAAGGCGCGAGGAAGAAAACGTGGCGAGTAGGCATCATTGGATCGTACGACTCACCCATTGGATCAATGTCGTCGCGCTCTCGGTGATGGTCGGGAGCGGACTGCGGATCTTCAATGCCTACCCGGCGTTCGCGCGGCGCGGGGAGTCGTTCTGCTGCTACCCCTTCGCCGGCGACCCGATCCCGGCGAAACTCACGTTCGGCGGCTGGCTCGGCGGTGCGCGCCATTGGCACTTCGCGATGATGTGGGTGCTCGCGGTGAACGGGCTCGTCTATCTCACCTTCATCTATCTGCACGGCGAGTGGCGCGATCTCGTGCCGCGGCGCGGTGACATCCGCGATTCATGGGAGATGGTGAAGTTCTACATGTTCCGGCGGAAGGATCACCCGCACGGCGGAAAGCACAACGCGCTACAGAAGGGCGCGTACTTCGCCATGCCGGTCTTCGGCGCGCTCGCCGTGATCACGGGACTCGCGATCTGGAAACCCGTGCAGCTCGGCTGGCTCACGAATCTGATGGGCGGCTACGCGATGGCGCGCTATTGGCACTTCCTCGTGATGATCGCGCTCGTGACGCTCGCGGTGGGGCACGTGTTCATGGTATTCGCGGTGGACCCGTACTCGCTGCGGTCGATGATCACCGGCGGCTACAACGAGAACAATTCCCCGGAGGCGCGCAACGCGCGGCCGTTCTACCATCTGCTGCCGAGAAAGAAGACCGATGACGCTTGATCGACGCGACTTCCTGCGCACGGGCGCCTTCGCGCTCGCCGCGGCGGTGCTCGAGGCGTGCGACAGCCAGGGACCGCGCGCCGCGCAGCCGTTGCTCCAGTTCGCGGAGAAGAAGAATCAGATCGTCGAAGCGGGCCTCTTCCGTCACCGCTCGATCGACCGCGCGAGCGCGCGGGCGCTCTCCGCCGGACACTCGTTCCCATCGTACTTCATCTCGGACCACGTGCCGATGTGGGACGAGAGAGTGCGCGGCCCATGGTCGCTCGAAGTGAGCGGTGCAGTGAAGACGCCGCTCAAGCTGTCGCTGGATGATCTGATGAAGCTGCCCGCGATCCAGCAGCGGGTGGACCATTTCTGCGTCGAGGGATGGACCGCGGTCGCGGTGTGGCGAGGCGTGCGCGTGAGCACGCTCGCGCAGCTGGCGGGCGTGACTCCGGATGCCGGCTTCGTCGACTTCCAGAGTTTTGACGACAACTACCACGAGTCCTGGGATCTCGCGAGCGCGATGCATCCGCAGACGCTCGTCGCGTACGCCATGGACGATCACATGCTCGGCCCCGACCACGGTGCGCCGGCACGCGTGCACTCGCCCGTGAAGCTCGGCTACAAGAACACGAAATACCTCACGAAGGTCGTGTTCCTGCCGGCGCAGAATGGAGGATACTGGAGCGACGAGGGGTACGAGTGGTTTGGAGGGACGTGATGCGTACATCGTGCATCGGGCATCGTGCCTAGATTACGATCAACGATGCACGTTGCTCGATGAACGCCTCCCCGTCACTTCCTGCACAGCGATGCGGAACACGACATCGCGGAAGGGAACGGGGTCGTCCTCACGGAAGGTGGCGGGCAGGAGTTTCCGCAGCAGGGTGAGGGCGTGGCTCCACTCGTCCTTCGCGCCCAGTGGAGTCTCGGGATCTACGATGTAGATGCCACCGTGCACCACCACGCTCTGCCAGTCGAAGAGTGACTTCACCTCGTCGACCTCGAACGCGACCCACATGTTCTTCTGCAGCGTGGTGAGTTTGGCCCCCTTCGATGTGCGCCCGTAGAGCCAGCCGGCGGCGTGCACGTAATGGATCGGCTCGATGTTCACGCGGTCATGCATTGAGTACGCGATGCGGCCGACGTGGTTGCGGTCGAGGAAGGCGGTGATCTCTTCGGTGCTCAGCTCGGCGATGTTGGGTGCGTCCATGCCACAATCATGTCGATACTGCAGAGCTGGACGCTAGACCTAGACGTTAGAACGCGACGCCCTTCGCCTTCTAGCGTCTAGGTCTAGCGTCTAGGTCTGCAGTTCTCAGTTCGACTTCACCAGGCGCACCTCACCCGAACCCGAGTCGATCTTAATGCTCCCTTTCCCGTCGCCGATCTTGCCGATGAGGTGGTCGCTCTCGTAGTGCGTCACCTGGATCGCCATGTCGGCCTTCACGCCGCCGCTGCCCGCGTCGATGTCGAGCTCGGCGCCGAGCGTCGAGGGGATGCGCAGCGTCACCGTGCCCGAGCCGCTGTCGATCACCAGGCGGTCCACGTCGCCGGTGAGGCCGATGTCGACGTCGCCGCTGCCGGAGTCGAGTGAGATCTGGCGCGCGCCGAGACCATTGATCGTCACCTGGCCGGAACCGCTGTCGAGATCGGCCTTGTCCACCGCGATCGCGTCGGCGCGAATGTCGCCGGAACCGGAATCGAGTTTCAGGATGGAGCCCTTCACCTTGGAGATCGTGACCTCACCGGAGCCGCTGTCGATCGTGAGGTCGCCTTCGGCATTGGTGATCTTCGCGCCGCCGGATCCGGTGTCGAGCGACAGACTGCCCTTCGTGTTCTCGGTGGTGACGTCCGCGCCGTCCGCATCCACGCTGATGTTGCCGTCGACGTTGGACACGTTCACGCTGCCGACGCCGAGGTTGAGTGCCACGGTCTTGCCCGCCGGAATGCTGACCACGAGGTCGGCGGCGGCTTCGAGACCGGTGCCGTCGCCGCTGATGCGGACGCGACGCCCGTGAGACCTGTTGTTGAACGTGCCGTCATCGTTCACGTCGAGCGTGGTGGTCGAGTGGCGGCCGAGCTTGGGATAGATGATGTGCGTATCGGGGAAGATCACGCGGAAGGTGTTCTTGCCGCCGATCATCCCGGTCTCGATCGAGAGCTTCGCGGCATCGGGGCCGCTGCGCGTGACCGCGACGGACACGTCGCTGCCCGTGCCGCCCACCGCGCGGATCTGGCCGACGAGGTTGTAGATCGCGATGCTCGAGCCGCTCAGGGTCCGTTGATCGGATTGGGCGACGAGAAGGGTCGGAGCGAGGAGCAGTGCGGCAGCGAGTGTAGCGCGCATGAGGGGCCCGGTGGGGTTGGAGGACCTACCTTCGACATCCCATACGCGCGATTGGTTGGGAGAGTGACAACCGCTGACGGCGGGATTGGTACCGCGAACGGCGCGCTCAGCGTTGGCGTTGGGAACTGCTGGCTCCGAGCGGAGTCGCAGTTCCCAACGCCAACGCCAATCGCGCCGTCGGCGGTGCCAACCCCGCCGTTCGCGGTACCAGCGACGCCGTTCGCAGTTAGTTCATCGGGAACTTCGCCGGGAACTGCTTCGCAATCGCGGCCGCCAGTGGATCGGCGATCATCTGCATATGCGCCGCGGCGGTGCGCTCGTCCATGTAGGCCTTGCCCAGATCACCCGCGGCCTGCGCGTCGATCACGGCCTTGAGCGTGAGGATGTGCGTCTTCACGAGGCCCGCCACCACATCCTTGGGCAGATTCGGATTCGCGCCGGCCAGGAATGCGCCGAAGTCATTCGTATAGCCGAGCAGCGCGTTCACGGCCTTGGTCTGGCCGGCCACGTCCTTCTTGGCCGTCGCGACGGTGTAGTCCACGACGAAACCGATGTGACGGCGCCACAGCGCGAGGAACGCGGTCTCGGCGTCGGGGCCGTATACCATGCCGATCGCCTTCGAGAGATCCACGGAATTCGCGTCGAGCGCGGCGACGGCGGCCTTGAACTCCGGATCCCGGCCGCCGAGCGCGGCGCCGGTCGCGTCGGACGCGAGGTACACGTGCTCCGACAGGAGATGATTGAGCGCGACGCGGAGGTCGCACTCGGTCATCGACGCCGCGGGTTGATGCGCCGCCGCGGGGCGCGCCGACGTGCTGGAGATCGCGCCGGCGAGGGCGACGCCGCCGAGGGCGAGCGCGATCATGCGGGGCATGCGGGTGGAACGGGTCATGGCTTGCTCTCCGGTGAGGTGACGAGGATCTCGCCGTGCATGAACGGGTGCCGCTCGCAGAAGAAGGGGTAGGTCCCCGGCTTCGTGAGCGTCACGGCGAAGGTGGCGCCCTTGGTGCTGAGCGCCGACATGAAGCGGCCGTCCGGATGATCCGGGACGCCCGCGGTGACGGTGTGCTCGATGTCGTCTTCGTTGGTGAAGGTGATCCGCGTGCCAGCCACGACGGTGAGCGTGTCGGGGTGGACGCCGAATCCCCTCAAGGCGATGGCAGCCTGAGGCGCAGGCCGGCCAATAAGGAGAAGCAGGGTGATCGCGAGAACGGTGCGCATCGGGGGACCCGTGGTT
The DNA here is from genome assembly GCA_963716745.1 of uncultured Gemmatimonadaceae bacterium. Lineage (GTDB taxonomy): Bacteria > Gemmatimonadota > Gemmatimonadetes > Gemmatimonadales > Gemmatimonadaceae > DATKOH01. The sequence continues at coordinate 1,207,982 of OY970320.1, read as the reverse complement.
TGGACGGGTATCTACGACCGAAGCGCGTCATCGGATCTGTGCGGGAGCAATAACGGCGGGACTGGTACCGCTGACGGCGGGATTGGCGATAGATGAGGCTGGGGGCCGGCGCGTCGCGCCGGCCCCCATGAAGTATCCAACGCCAATCCCGCCGTCAGCGGTGCCAGTCCCGCCGTCAGCGGTTCAGGACGGGATCAGGACCCCGGCATCTAGAAGTGCATTCGCGATCTCGAGCCCCTCTCGCGGCGGCATCGATGCGGCGTCGATCGCGTCGGACAATGGCCGCTCGCCATCGAGATACGCGGTGAGCGTCTCGATGGTCTCGGTCCAGCGCAGCACGGTGACGCGTCCGCGCGGCGACCGGGCGAAGACGAGGGTCGTCTCCTCCTTCACGGTCTCGGGCGGCTCCGCGGCCGCGTCGTCGTTCGCGGCGAGCGCGAGCAGGGGCTGGAAGATCGCGGGAAGGTCCCACGCGAAGCGAAGGATCGCTGCTTCAGGATTCACCACCACGGCCAGTTGCGGCCGCGCGCGGAGCGGGGTGCTGGAAACGACGCGCGGACCGCTCTCGGCGATGAGCTGCGCGTTCTCGTATCGCACGAGATCGGCGGCGTACGGCGGCGCGCCGCGCGCGTCGGCGAGGTACGCCTGCACGAGGCGCGCGATGTCACGCGCGGTGGTGCGGCTGCCGAGGATCACCGTGGGCAGGAGATTCGCGAACTCCGGCGTGGAGAGCAGGCCCGTGGGCGATCGCCCGGTGAAGCGCGAGAGTGCGCGGGAGTACTTGTGATAGTGCGTGATGCGGCGCAGATAGAACTCGCGCGCAAGGAATTTCGCGAAGCGATCGATGCGACGCGCTTCGCCGGCGCGGATCTTGTCCACCTGCGCGGCCGACAGGCCGCCGTACGCGCTGCCGCCGTCCACGTGGGTGAGCGCGTGACGGAACGGTGCGTCCGCCATCAAGCGGATCAGCGAGTCCTGGAGCGTGCGGTCGGCGTCCACGGTCAGCGCGCCAGCCGTTCGCGGAGCTGCGTGACGGCGCCGATCACCAGCCGCGCCTCGAGCGCGGGACTCGCGGCGTCGTACGTCACGGCGCGCACGCCGCGGCAGCAATCCACCGCGTACTGCGTGAACTCCATCATCTCATCGCTCGGCGCCACGGGAGCCATCCACGGCCCCTCGAGGTCGGGATCCTCCACCATGCCGCCCGTGTGGATCACCCACACGCGCTCGAGCGGATACTCGTGCATCAGGCCGTACGGGTCGGCGTTGCGCAGCTCGGCGCTCACCCAGATGTGCGAGAGGTTCAGGAGCAGCGCGCCGGGGCTCGTCTCGAGAAGGCGTGTGACGAACCGCCCTTCGCTCATTGAGGAGCCGGGCAGCGTGAACGCGGACGGCACGTTCTCGATGAGCAGCGGCCGGCCGAGCGCAGTGGCGAGGGCGAGCGCGTTGGCGGAATAGCGTTCGCGCATCTCTTCGGTGTACAGCGGCGGAAAGACCGAGTCGAGGTCGTATTTTCCGTCGAGCGTGCGAAGGCATTGCACGCGTTCCGTGACCCAGGGTGCGTTGCAGATGGCGGCGAGCTGTTTGAGCACCTCGGTGGATCGCTCGTCCACCGGATCGGAGAGTTGTCCGTGGAAATCGTGCACCGGCAGCGCCAGCCGTTCGCGAAGGGCGGGGAAATGCGGGTCGCTCTGACGCGGCGGCTCGGTGATGACGAGATGATCGAACAGCTCGGCGGCGGCGAGCAGCTCGCGGCCGATGTGGGGATTGTAGCAGGCGCCGATCCAGAGGCCCGCAGATCGGGGCTTCGCCGGGCGCGGCGCTTCCCCCGCCGGCGCGGGAGGAGCGGGAGGGGCGGAGAGCGCTGGTTCGTCGGCCATGAAGGTGAGAAAGAGTTATTCGGCGTTCAACGCGAGGGCAAGACCGGGAACGCAGAGGCGTGTGTGGCGTCTGGCGTATGGTACGACTCACTCATAGCGTTCGTCATGGCGAATCCGGTGCGCTCTCCGTACGCGCGGCTGCGCGATCTGTGGATCCGGCTCAGTCCGCTGCCGGGCGGAAAATGGTTGTTCATCAAGGCGCTGGGGTATACGGCGCCTTATACGCGCACGATCGGTGCGCGCGTCGTGGAATTGCGAGAAGGATATGCGAAGACCACGATGCGCGACCGGTGGACCGTGAGGAACCATCTCAAGTCCATCCACGCGATCGCGCTCATGAACCTGGGCGAGTTGACGACGGGACTCGCGGGCACGTTCGGATTGCCGGATGATTCGCGCGGCATCCCAGTGCGCCTCGAGATCCAATTCCTCAAGAAGGCGCGCGGGCTGCTGACGGCGGAGTGCACGACCGGGCCGGTGGATGCGCGTGTGGAGCAGGAGTACGATTTCGTGGCGGTGATCCGGAACGCGGCGGGGGAGGATGTCGCGCGATGCACGGCGCGCTGGCGGATCGGTCCGGCGGCGCCGGCGGTGAAGTGAGCGGCGTCTCGCTGCTCGACACCGCGTTCACGCGGCAGGCGCACATCGAGGTGCCGCTCATCGGCGGCGCGATGTATCCGTGCGGGAATCCGGAACTGGTCGCGGCCGTGTCGGAGGCCGGCGGGATCGGGATCGTCCAGCCGATCTCGCTCACGTACGTGCACGGACACGAGTATCGCGCGGGACTGCAGCTCATCGCGTCGCTGACGAAGAAGCCGGTCGGGATGAACGCGCTGATCGAGCAGTCGTCGCGCGCGTATCACGAACGCATGGTTCGCTGGGTGAGCATCGCGCTGGAAGAAGGGATCCGCTTCTTCGTGACATCGCTCGGGAATCCGCGTTGGGTGGTGGACGCCGTGCGCGGCGCCGGCGGCGTAGTGTACCATGACGTGACCGAGCGGAAGTGGGCGCAGAAGGGGCTCGACGGCGGCGTGCACGGACTGATCGCGGTGAACGATCGCGCGGGGGGCCACGCGGGACCGAAAAGCGCGCGGCAGCTCATCGATGAACTCGGCGATCTCGGGGTTCCGTTGATCTGCGCGGGGGGCGTGGGCGATTCGCCCGAATTCGTGGCGGCGCTGGAGATGGGATATGCGGGCGTGCAGATGGGCACGCGATTCATTGCGACGCCCGAATGCCGTGCGGCTGATGCGTACAAACAGGCGATCGTCGATAGCGATTCGTCGCGCATCGTGCTCACGGAGCGGATCACCGGCGTGCCGGTGTCGGTGATCGATACGCCGACGATCCAGCGGATGGGGCTCAGAGCCGGCCCGTTCGCGCGCTGGATGCTCCGCGGGCGGAAGCGGAAGCATTGGATGCGGATGATCTACGCGCTCAGGTCATTGCATTCGCTCAAGAAGTCGTCATTGAGCGAAACGGCGGATTACTGGCAGGCGGGGAAATCGGTGGATGGGATCCACGCCATCGAGCCGGCGGGTTCCATAGTGCGAAGATTCGCGGCGGCGGCGAGGAAAGGCTGACGGCGGGACTGGTACCGCGATAGGCGGGGTTGGTACCGCCGGATGCGTTTGTGGCGTTGGCGTTGGGAGTCGCGCCGGTCCCAACGCCAACGCCACACACGCCGTTAGCGGTACTAACCCCGCCGTTCGCGGTTCAGTTCTGCGCGAGTGCTTCCGCCACCCTTGCCGCTCGCCAGCCGCGGAGCTTCTCTCGCAGCTCTGGCCGCTTCGAGGCGAGGATCGCCGTTGCGAGGAGCGCCGCGTTGGCGGCGCCCGACTTCCCGATCGCGAGCGTGCCCACCGGCACGCCTTTGGGCATCTGCACGATCGAGAGGAGTGCATCCAGTCCGTTGAGCGAGGTCGCATCGACGGGGACGCCGAGGACGGGCAACACCGTCTGCGCGGCAATGACGCCAGGCAGATGCGCGGCGCCGCCGGCGGCGGCGATGATCACCTCGAGCCCGCGCGCCTCCGCGCCCTTCGCCCAGGCGGCGGTCTCGTCGGGCGTGCGGTGCGCGGAAAGGATCCGCATCTCGTACGGGACCTGCAGCGCGTCGAGCATCTCTGTGGCCGACGCGAGCGTATCGAGATCCGTGCGGCTGCCCATGACGATGCCGACGAGCGGCGCCGGCCGCGCGGCCGGCGCGCGCGACGGTTTCGGGATGGGCTGGATCGAGCGCGGGATGGGCTTGGGCGCCGGAGCGGATGTGCCCTTGGTGGCGGCCTTCTTGGGCGCCGGCTTCGCCGTCTTCTTCGCGGCGGATCGCTTGGGCGCCGGTCTCCTGGCGCTCTTCTTGGCGGTCTTCTTGGCGGTCTTCTTGGCGGCGGGTCGCTTCTTGAGTGGGCTCATTTCGCGTTCGACCACCACGCGAAGCTGCGCCCCGCGAGGATCATGTCGTCGTTGGGGTAGGTCTTCCAGACGCCATTGTAGCGCCGGAGGGTGATGATCTTGATGCCCTGATCGGAGTCGCCCGGAGTGTTCGGGGTGCGGCGGTAGAGCACGTGCGCCACCGAATCGCCTTCCACCAGCTCGCCGACGATCGTACGCGTCGGGACGACGATGCGGGGGCCGGCCGCCTCATCGGACTGCTTGAGATTGCGGGTGCCGGAGAGCCACGCGGCAAAGAATTGCGCGGGCGTCAGCACCTCGAGCTGCAGCAGGTTGTCCACGTGGTAGAAATTCTCGAGGAATCGCTTGCTGAAATTGCCTTCCTGCGATTCGAAGTACTTCTGCACGCACTTGGGCATGCCGTAGCTCTCGGGATTCTTCTTCTTCTCGAGCTTCTGACGCTCATCCTCTTCGGCATAGAAGAGTTGCTTCGCCCGGAACTGCTCGAGGAACTGCGGCGACGCGAGGGCTGCGACGGCGTCCCAATTCTTCGCGGCGAGCGCGGCGAAGGACTCCTGCACCACGGTGCTTGGCGACGAGGGCGCTTGTGCGGCCGCACGACCGGCAAGGCCCGCGAGCGCGGCGATGGCCAGGGCCGCGGTGCGTGAGGAGCGCATGGATCGCAAACCCGAACGGGACGACATTGTGGCGACTCCCAGGGGCTGAACTTGCGTGGGGGGTTATTATATCGCGCCGCGCGGCCGCGTGCGAGTAGGCGCGGCCGGTCGCCCGAAGTTCAGTCCTTCTTGATCGCCCGGCCCACGATGATCGTGATGTTGTCGGTTCCGCCGTCGTCCAGCGCGTCCTGGAGCAGCAACTCGGCCGTCTCGCGCGCCGAGACCATGCTTCGGAGGCGCGATTTGATCCGGTCATCGCTCACGTGCTTCGTGAGACCGTCGCTGCACATCAGATGGATGTTGTCCCAGTGTGATGTGAGGCGGGTCACCACCGGGAGATTCTCCTTGCCGCCGATGGCGCTGGAGAGGACGTTCTTGAGCGGGGAATCCTTGGCCTGGTCGCGGCTGATCGCGCCGGCATCCACGAGATCCTCGGCGTAGGTCTGGTCGCGCGTGACCTGGGTGAGTACGTCGTCGCGGTAGATATAGTAGCGGGAGTCGCCCACCTGGAGGACGTAGGCGTAGGGCCACACACCCATCCAGAGCGTGAGCGTGGTGGCGCGCTTGCGGGCGTCCGAGAGTTCCTGCGCGCGCTTGAGCACGGTGTTGTGCGACTCGGTGGCGGCCTTCTGGAGCGTACCGCGGAAGGCTTCTTCTCGCGCGTCGGGGCTGCTGTAGTAGGCCTGGAGGCTGGTGGCGAGGAACTCGGTGACGTTCGCGAGCGCGGTTCGGCTGGCCTCTTCGCCGCCTTCGGTGCCGCCGACGCCATCGGCGACCATGCCGATGAAGGCGAGCCGCTGGTCGCTGACGAGGGATTGTTCGAGGCCGGGGAGGCTGGTGAGGCGGACCTCCATGCGTTTGTGCAGGGAGGCGAGGAGGAAGTGATCGTTGTTGTTCTTGCGGACTCTGCCGCGGTGGGTGAGTCCGAAGAAGTCGATCTCGTCTTCGCGCGGTTTGCGCTTGAGGGTGTCGGCGGTGGGTGGCTCAGTGTGCATGGACATGGTCATGGCCTCCGGGGGGTCTAGTATGGGGAGGGCCGGGGGCGCGGGGAAGGAGGGGCATCGCGCATCGTGCATCGGAACGGCCGTGGCGATGCACGAAGCACGAGGCACGATGCACGAGACCCCCTTGACTTTTCCACCGTTATATTTAAATATATGAATATGACAGACGCCGAAGCGGTGAGAGCCCTCAAGGCCATCGGCCATCCGACGCGTTTCCAGATGGTGCGGGAAGTGGCGGCGGCGGGGGAGTTGTCGTGCGGGGAGTTGGGGGAGCGGTTCCCCCTCGCGCAGCCCACGATCTCGCATCACCTGAAGCTGCTCGTCGATTCCGGCGTGCTGCTCATGCGCCGCGAGGCCCAGCACGGGCTGATCGTCGTGAACCGGCCGCTGGTGGCGGCGCTGGTCGGAGCGCTGCCCGACCGGCTGGCGCCGGCGGTGCCGCGGGCGGCGGCCCGGACGCGGAAGACCCCGGCGCGGAGCGCGCGCCGCCGCTGATCCCCACGCACGGCAACGATGAGGCCGGCTGCATGCGGCTGTTCGATATATTCCAATATCCAGATATTCAAACAAGGAGATAGTTCCAATGTCCAACACGCAATGGCAATTCGACACGGCGCACGCGAACATCGGGTTCAGCGTCCGCCACATGATGGTCTCCAAGGTGCGCGGGCACTTCACCAAGTGGACGGGGATGTTCGAGTTCAATGAACAGGATCCGGCCCAGTCCCGCGCCGAGGTGGAGATCGACGTCAACAGCATCAACACCAACGAGCCGCAGCGCGACGCGCACCTCAAGTCGCCCGATTTCTTCGATGCCGCGAACTTCCCAGTGATGACCTTCCGGAGCTCGCGCATCGACCGCCACGGCGATGGCTACCGGGTCGTCGGCGAGCTCACGATCCGCGGCACCACGCGCCCGGTGGTGCTCGATGCCGAGCTCGAGGGGATGATCGTGGATATGCAAGGCAACGACCGCGCCGGCTTCTCGGCCAAGACGCAGATCGACCGCAAGGAGTTCGGGCTCCACTGGAACATGCTGCTCGAGGCGGGCGGCTTCGCCGTGGGAGACACGATCGACATCGATCTCGAGTTCGAGGCGGTGCGGCAGAAGGCGGCTGTCGCGGCGTAACCTGACTCGGCAGTTCAACAACAGAACTACCTGACAGGATTGACAGGATTGAGATGATGGGCCGCGTGAGCCGTTCCATCAGTGTCAATCCTGTCGATCCTGTCAAGTTTGTTTTTCGCTAGTAGGGCCTAGACGCGCCCTCGGGTCCGGTGAATAGTTCGGCCATCGAAAGCATTCATTGCGTTCACGGGGCTGCTTGGTCGCCGCGCCGCTCGCGGGTCAATCCAAAGCTTCGGATTCCACTGCGAGCAGTTGGACGTACGAGAGCCAGAATGCCCGCTTCATCGCCGAAGTGGTCGTGAGCGGGCTGATCGCGCCGGTGAGCTTCGCTTTCCTTCCCGACGGGCGCATGCTCGCCGCCGACCGTCCCACCGGCGAACTCAGCATCGTAGACGTGAACACGGGTGCGAAGACGGTGGTGAGCGGCGTGCCGCCGGTGCACGGAAAAGTGGATGGCGGCTTGCTCGAGGTCGTCGTTCACCCGGCCTTCGCCAAGAACGGCTGGATCTACCTCGCCTACGCGAGCGAGGACTCGGCGAGCATGGGGCTCGTCGTGATCCGTGCGCACCTGCGCGGCGCAGCCCTCGTCGACCGCCAGACCATCTTCGTCGCGCAGCCGCGATTGAAGAACAGCAACGAATTCGGCTCGCGCCTCGTGCTCCGCGGCGGCTACCTATTCATCACCGTCGGCCAGCGGAATACCCCCGCGGTGGCGCAGGATCTCGCCTCCGACCTCGGCAAGATCATCCGGCTGAACGAGGACGGAACGGTCCCCCGCGACAATCCGTTCGTCGGACGCAAGGGCGCGCGCCCGGAGATCTGGGCCTACGGCGTGCGCAATCCCGTGGGTCTCGCCGTGAACCCGTTCACCGGCGCCTTGTGGGAGCACGAGCACGGCCCCCGCGGCGGCGACGAAGTGAACATCATCAAGCGCGGGTTGAACTACGGCTGGCCGGTCATCGGATATGGCATCGAATACGACGGCACACTCGTCGGGAAGGGGATCACACACGCCAACGGAATGGTGCAACCGATCTACTACTGGGTGCCGGACATCGCGCCCACTGGGCTCATCTTCTATACCGGCGATGCGTTCCCGGGATGGAGGAGCAGCGCCTTTGTCGGCGGCCTGGTGCGGGGCCGGCTCGTGCGACTCGTGGTGGACGGCGACCGCGTGATCCACGAGGAGCGGCTGATGGAAGACAGGACGTGGCGCGTGCGTGCCGTGCAGCAAGGACCGGATGGACTGCTGTACATCGGGGTGATCGGATCGAACGGAGGGATGATCGTGAGACTGCGGCCGCTGTCGGGAGGGGACGCGCATCCTCAATGAGCGTTTGAACGGCGCGTGTGGGCCCTGGTACCACTGAAAAAGCGCGTCTAGCAAGTGAGCGTATGGTACGGCTCGGCGTTCGTGGGACTGCTTCCGCGGTCCCAATCACGAATCGCCGTACCATACGCTCAGTTGCTAGACGCGCCGTTACAGCGGTACTAAGGCCTAGACGCGCCCTTATTGCTCGCGAGTGAGTCGAGATTCACGGTGAGCATCGCGATCGTGTTCGTGATCGCACTGTCAACTCCGGCCTCGACTCGGCCGCCGAGGCATTGGGCGAAGAAGATCTCCGTCGCGCGATTCACGGCGAGCGACGTCGCGGCGTCGCCGAAGTTGTGGCCGGTGTTGGACGCGAGCAGGTACGTGACCGGGACGCCGCGCGCATGCAGGGCGAGCGCGATGCGGTCGGACTGCGTCTGCGTCACGCGGGGGTCGTTCACGCCCTGGAAGATGAGCAGTGGCACGCGCGCCGAGTCCACGTGATGGATCGGCGATCGCGAGACGAGCATCGCGCTGTCGTCCGCGTGGTGCGGATCGCCCGCCATCGGATACCAAAGGCGCGGCAGGAAGGGCGCCCACGACGGCGGGAACGACTCCATGAGGGTAATGAGATCGCTTGGCCCCGCGAATTCCGCGGCGCAGACGAACGCGTCCGGCGCGAACGTGATGCCGGCGAGCGCGGCGTAGCCGCCATACGAGCCGCCGGTGATCGCGATGCGTTTGGGGTCCACCGTGCCGGCCACGACGGTCCAGTGCGCACCGTCCAGCAGATCGTTCAGCATCGCGCGGCCGAATTCGTGGCGCGCCGCGCGCGCGAACTTCTTCCCGAAGCCGGTGGACCCGCGGTAGTTCACCTGCAGCACCGCGTACCCGCGATTCGCGTGCAGCTGCGTCTCGGGGTCGAAGCCGGGCGCATCGCGGCTCCATGGGCCACCGTGCACATCGACGAGCAGCGGCAGCGCGCGCGGCTCGAGACCGGGCGGGAGCGTGAGATAACCGTGGAGCGTGAGCCCGTCGCGGCTGTTGAACTTGACCGGCACGGTGCGCGCGAATGCCGTTCCCTTGAGGTCGGGGAAGAGCTCGAATAGCACCTGCGCGCGGCCGCTCTTCGCATTGAAGCTGAAGATCGCGCCGGGATCGGTGGGCGACTCGACGCGGAACGTCCACTTCGCGCCGTTGCGCGACCCGTCGCCGATCTCGGACAGGCTGCGCCCAGTGAGCCGCGCGGCGGCCACGAGCCGCCACGTCGCGATCGTCTTCGGATACCAGCGCACGGTGTCGCCGATGTACCGCGTGGCGAGCAGTTCCCCATTGGCCGGGTCGAAGATGGCGGCGTCGATGTCGGCCTCGCCCAACGGATCCTGGTCGATCTCGAGCTCCGCGCCGGTCACGACATCCTTGAGCACGAGGCGCATGAGGTCGGAGCCGTGGTTGCTCAGCATGTAGATGCGATGCCCGTCGGGATGGAAGCGCAGCGGCGTGACCTTGTCCTCCACCGGGAACGTCTGCAGATCGTGCCACGCATTGCGTTCGGTCGCGCGCGTCCAGAGATGGTACTGGCCGAGGGTGTCCACCGAGTACGCGGCGCGCACCTGGTTGGCGCCGTCGGCGAGATAGCCGAGGAAGGTGCCGGGATTCTGCGCCGCCATGGTGAGCGCGCCGGTCGCGAGGTCCAGGCGGTATGCGTCGGCGAGCTGCGGGTTGCGCTTGTTGAGCGTGACGATCGCGACGCCCGGCGTGGCCGCGGGCAGCGCGAGCAGCTCCGTCACGATCTGCGGGTAGGGCGTGAGGTCGCGCGGCGTGGCGGGAGCGTCGGCGTCGACGGCGAAGAGGTGATAGCCTTCGTCGCCGCCGTTGTCCTTGAGATAGATGAGGCGATGGCCGTCGGCGCTCCAGCGGTATTCATTGATGCCGCCGGCCGTATCGTGCGTGACCGCGCGGTCGGGGCCGCCCGCGAGCGGGCGCACGTAGATGTTCATCTTCCCGCGCACCGCTTTGAGATAGGCAATGCGATCGCCCGCGGGCGAAACGCGCACTTCCCAGACCGCGGCGTTGCCGAAGAGCTTCGCGATGGGAACGATCGGCGGCGCCTGGGCCGCGGCGAGGAGGAACGCGAGGAAGAGCATCGGGAGTTTGACAAACTTCGCGCCCGGATGGTTCGCTCCCGCACTCACGAAGGGCGTACGTGGGGATTGGTACCGCTGGGACAGCGTGTGTGGGCCCTCGTTCCGCTGGAACGGCGCGTTTAGCAACTGAGCGTATGGTACGACTCGGCGTTGGTGGGACCGCGGGAGCAGTCCCACGTACGCAGGGTGGTACCATACGCTCAGTTGCTAAACGCGCTTTTTCAGCGGTACGAAAGCCTACACGCGTAGCGTAGTGAGTCGTTCGTTACGGCGTCGGCTTGTGGATCCAGACTGCGACCCCTCCATGCTTCGCACACGTGCCCTGTTCATGCGTGGCATGCGAGTAGGTGCCGTCCTTGCACTTCGCGGTGGCGCCATCCGCCGAAACGCTCGTGTGGTCGCCGACCGCTTCCGTCGACGCGCCCTTCGCGGTCTTGCCGACGTCCTCGGCGCCCTTCGACACCGCCTTCCCGGTGTTCTGCGCCGCGATCTCCGTGGCCGCGCCAACCTTGTCGGCGCCGGTCTTCGCGTTCTTCAACTTGGTCGCGTCCTTATCCACCCCTCCATGCCCGGAGCAGGTGCCCGCACCGACCGAGGTCGTGGTGGTGCCGTCCTTGCAGACCGTGATCTTGCTGGGCGGCGACGATTGCGCGCGCGCGCTGAGGGGCGCAACGAAGCACGCGGCCACGAGGGCCGCGACAAGCGATCTATTGTGCATTGGAAGCTCCAGTATTCGGGTTGATCGAACATGTGATGCGACTGCAATCTGTCATACCCTCATAGAGCGCTCGGGGTCCGCGGGGCGCTGTCGCACTGGTACTAGTCACTCCACGCGCATGTAGTATCGTAGGACAGTCAATCTCTCCGGATCGGTGCACATGAATTTCGTACAGTCACTCCTCCTGATCTCGCTCGCGCTTCTCGATGCCACGCGCGCCGCCACGCCGCAGGGCATGAGATATCCGTTGAGCCAACGCGGCAGCGTGGGTCAGACCGTCGCGTACACCACGATCGAGATCGCGTATGGCCGGCCGTTCGCGAGGGGTCGCACGCTCTTCGGCGACGGCGCGGTCGTGAAGTTCGACCGCATTCGGCATCCGGGCGCCGACTCGGCGACACGCATTGCCTTCGACCACGACGTCCAGATCGAGGGGCGCGATGTGAAGCAAGGCGAGTACTCGATCTGGATCATGCCCCAGGATAGTTCGACCTGGCAATTCATCTTGAGCCGGAAGGCGCACGTCTTCCACACGCAGTATCCCGGCGAATCGAACGACGCGCTGCGCGTGCCGGTGCACACGGAGCGGGGCGCCTACCTCGAGACGTTGACGTATTACTTCCCGGTGGTCGTGCGCGATTCGGCGGTGCTCAGGCTGCAGTGGGGGGAGATGATCGCGCCGGTGCGGATCAAGGCGCCGTATGCTCCGCCGGGCGACTAGTGTTCTCCTCGTGATCGCCGTGGCCGCGCTGCCGGCCGCCAGTCAGCGCACCGCGAGCGACTCGGTGCCTGGCAAGCGCTGGGAGATCCTGGCCGATGTACGCGGCGGGCGCGCCGACGGGATTCGTGCAGGTGCGCGAGAACGAAGTCGCGGGCACGCGCCTCGACTTCCGTCACTCGCTCGCCATTCGCTCCTTCTGGGCCGCCGCCGTCGAACTCGATTGGCTGCCCGACGCGCGCACGCGGATCTCGTTCGCGGTCACGAGCGTCTCCCTGTGGGGCGAGACCGTACCGTCACAGGATGTGTACTTCAACGGCACCACGCTCGCGGCGGGGAGCCGCCTCGTGACGAGCACGGAGTTCCCGAATTTCGTCGCGGCGACGATCACGGGTTCGCGGCGCATTGCGGGCATTGGCGGTGGTGTGCTCAGCGGCACCGCCGGCATCAGCTTCGTCGTCCTCGAGTTCGTGCTGGAGGGCACGCTCGCGCCGAGCAGCGCGACGCGTGAAACGAAGGAGGACTTCTACGCTCAGGAATTGCCGGTGCCCGAGCTGGGGCTCGACTATCGCGCGCCGATCGGTGCGCGCTGGCAGATCGGACTGTCGCTCACCGGAGCGTGGCTGCCATGGGTGAACAGCCTCCGAAGCGAGGGAGGCACGGTGACCATCACGCAGACGGCCGCGCAATTCACGGCGGAGTCGCGTTATGCGGTCACGCCGAACTTTGGTATCACGGGAGCGCTTCGATTTTCGTCGTTCGCGCAGGATGAACAGAGCATGGAGGACGGCAACGTGATCTCGATGCGGACGGCGACGGTCGGGGTCGGTGTGGCGCAGCGCTTTTAGCGTTACCATAGGGCGGGCCCCGCGGTCGAATATGCGGAGTCCGCCCATCACCTCAGCCCCCGCCCGGATGCCCGCTCCCACCCGGAACATGCCGCGTCGTCTCGCGACGATCGCGGCGCTCGCCGCGGTCTACTTCATCGCGGCGAAGCTCGGGCTGCGCCTCGCCTTCGTGAATGCCAGCGCCACCGCGGTATGGCCGCCCACCGGCATTGCGATCGCCGCGGTGCTCCTGCTGGGCACGGACGCGTGGCCGGCGATCTTCATCGGCGCATTCGCGGTGAACATGCTCACCGCAGGATCGCTCGCGACCTCGTTCGGGATCGCCACGGGCAACACGCTCGAAGCGCTTGCGGCGGCATGGCTCGTGAACCACTACGGCGGCGGGCGCTCCAGCTTCGAGCATCCGGAAGGCGTGTTTCGCTTCGCCCTGTTCGCGGGGCTCGTCGCGACGATCATCAGTCCGACGATCGGCATTACCGGTCTCGCGCTGGCCGGCTTCGCGCCATGGTCGAATTTCGGCCACATATGGACTACGTGGTGGCTGGGCGACGCGGTGGGTGCGCTGGTCGTCGCACCGGCGATCCTGCTCTGGAACAAGTGGCCGCGCTCGTGGTGGAGTCCCGCGCGCGCGCGCGAAGCGGCGGCGATGTACATCACGCTCATCGGCATTGGCGCTCTGGTGTTCGGCGGTTACTTCCCCACCGATGTGAAGGACTATCCGCTCGAATTCCTCTGTCTTCCGCCATTACTTTGGGCGGCGTTCCGCTTCGGTTCGCGTGAGACGGCGACGGGTATGCTCATCCTCTCCGGTATCGCGGTCGTGGGCACGTTGCTGGGATACGGCCCCTTCGTGCGCGAGACGCAGCATGAGTCGCTGCTCTTGTTGCAGACCTACTCGGGCGTGTTCGCGGTCACGACGCTGACGCTCGCGGCGGTGATCGCGGAGCGGAGCCGGCTCGAAGGACAGCTGCGAGTGCTGTCGGTGACGGATCCGCTCACCGGCCTCGCGAACTATCGTCTCTTGCTCGAGCGCCTCGTGGCCGAGATCGGCCGCGTCGAGCGCACCGGTCGGCCATTCGCGCTGCTCATGGCGGATGTGGACGACCTGAAGAAGATCAACGATCGGCACGGGCATTCTGACGGGCAGCCGGGCGCTGGTGCGTGTGGCGGAGGCGCTTCGCGGATCCTCGCGATCCACCGATACGCTGGCGCGATACGGGGGCGATGAGTTCGCGCTGATCCTGCCGGAGACCGACGAGCGCGCGGCGCAGGCGGTCGCGGCGCGCATCGGCGGGCTGCTGGCCGACGATGTCGAAGAGCCGCGTGTGACACTGAGCGTCGGCGTGGCCATTTATTCGGAGAGCGGCGTGACGGCGGAAGCGATGCTCGCGAACGCGGACGCGCGGATGTACGAGATCAAGGCGGCGCGGAAAACCGGAACGGCAGACGTTGGACGTTAGACTGAGACGTTAGACTGCCGTACGAACTGCGGTACGCACTGCATCCACCCTAGCCCGCCATGATCCGGAAGGCGCAGCTCGGGCGCGCGCCGTGCGCGCAGCGCTGCTGCACCGGACGCCCGGTCTGCGCCTCGAGCATCGCTTCCACCATCGTGCAACTCGCGGGCACGCCCGTGACGGCCGCCGCGAGCGGACAGCCGCTGGCCTGCACGTCGATATGCGTGCGTTTGCGCGTGACAGTGACCGAACCGCCGAGATCGGTGAGGAGCGTGCGTACCATGTTGGCGCACGCGGCGAGCGAGGCCGGGCGCTTTGCGCCTTCGGCGAGTCGGCGCCCCGCATCGCGGAAGGCCTCGAGCAGCGCGCGGCCGTCGAGCCGCCGCTCCAGCGTGGCGACGAGCGCCTCGAGCACCGGCGCGTAGGCTCGCGAGAGCGCGATCTCGGCCTGCTGGGTGACCTCATATTCCACGGCGGGCTTCCCGGCCATCGCCCGACCGCACGGTGCCGGTGGCGCGCACGAGGCCGGCGCGCTCGAGCGCGGCGAGATGCCCGCGCACGGCGTTGTCGGTGACGTGCAGCCCGCCGGCGAGATCGTTCACCGTGCGCGATCCGGTGCGCAGGGCGGCGAGCACGCGCTGGCGGGGCGGCGTGAGGGCGAGGCGGGCGGGGGTCATAGTGGGAATATAGTGGACATATTATATGTACACAAGAAACTTGACATATTAGACGCCCGGCACTACTCTCGGGGCTCCGGCCGGCGCGGGTGCGCCGGCGGCGGCAACCCACTTCAAAGGAGTTTTCTCATGCGCAGGTCATGGATCGGTTTTGCGGCGCTCGGCGCGGTCATCGCGCTGTCGGCGTTCGCGGGCGGACGGAAGCTGTTCATCACCGACGCGCAGATCGTCGGCATCTTCGACGCGGCGAACACATGGGATATCTCCACCGGCACTCTCGCCTCGAAGAAGGCGGCACGGGCGGATGTGCGCGAGTTCGGCGCGCACCTCGCGAGCGACCACGGCGGCCTGCAGAAGCAGGCGCGCGCGCTGGCGACGAAGCTTGGCGTCACGCCGGTGCCGGTGCCGGCGGACTTCCCGCTGCTGCTCGACTACAACGCCACGATGAAGAAGCTGAACGGCCTGAGCGGTCCGGCATTCGACTCGGCATTCCTCGAGCACGAAGTGGCGTACCACAAGGCGGTGATCGACGCCGTCACGAACCAGTTCCTGCCCGCGATCCAGAACGCGGAGCTCAAGACGTTCGTGCAGAACGCGGCGCCGGCGTTCGGCGCGCACCTGAAGATGGCGGAAGCGCTGCTGGCGAAGTAGGGCGCCAGGGGGTTCTAAAAACGACAAAGGCCGCTCCGAATTGGAGCGGCCTTTGCCGTTTCTGGAGCTCCCGAGGAGGGACTCGAACCCCCGACCTAGTGATTAACAGTCACCCGCTCTGACCAGCTGAGCTACTCGGGATCAGGGAGGGGAAGTCTAGTCGTGCGAGAGGGGTAAATCAAGAAATCCGGACGTCGGCAGTCGACTGTCGGCTGTCGCCAGCGGCCCGTGATTCACGAGCCAATGTGGCGTGCGGGATTCAGTACGGTGCGCAGCCACCGGCCGGTGTGACTCGCCTCCACCAACGCGACCTCCTCCGGGCGGCCCATCGCGACCACCGTGCCGCCACCGGCTCCCGCTTCGGGGCCCAAGTCCACCACCCAGTCGGCCAGCTTGATGACATCCAGATTGTGTTCGATCACGATGAGCGTGTGCCCATGGTCCACGAGACGCTCGAACACCCGCGCGAGTTTCTTGATGTCGTCCAGATGAAGACCCGTGGTGGGCTCGTCCATAATGTAGAGCTTGCGCCCCTGCGCGCGGCCGCTGGTCGCGAGTTCGCGAGCGATCTTGATGCGTTGGCTCTCGCCGCCGCTGAGTGTTGGCGCGGGCTGCCCGAGCCGCAGGTAGCCGAGGCCGACTTGCTGCAACTGCCATAGCGCCTGACCGAGTTTCTCCTCGCGCGGGAAGAAACGGATCGCTTCATCCACGGTGAGCTGCAGCACGTCGTAGATGTTCTTGCCGTTCACTCTCACTTCCAGCACGGATGGCTTGAAGCGTTTGCCGCCGCATTCGTCGCACGGCACGTACACGTCGGCCATGAACACCATCTCGATCTGGATCTGCCCGGCGCCCTCGCACACGTCGCAGCGGCCGCCCTTCACGTTGAAGCTGAAGGTGCCGGCACTGAATCGCTTCTGTTTACTGAGCGGTTGCGCCGCGAAGATGCGACGCACTTCGTCCCAGGCTTTCACGTAGGTCACGGGGTTCGAGCGCGGGCTCTTGCCGATGGGGCTCTGGTCCACGAGCACCACGTCCTCGAGCGTCTCCCAGCCCGTGAGTGTGTCGAACGCGCCGATGATCTCGCCGAGGTGCTGTTTGGCGGTGCTGTCGCCGCGAAGGCGGTTCTCGAGGGCTCGGTAGAGCACATTGTGGATGAGCGTGCTCTTGCCGCTGCCGCTCACGCCGGTGACGACGGTCATCGCGTTGAGCGGGAACTTGGCGGTGACGTTGATCAGGTTGTGCTCGCGCGCACCGCTCACCGTGAGCCAGGAGCGCGGGACGGCGCGGGAAGCGGGAAGCGGGATGCGCTCTTGGCCGGTGAGATACTTGCCGGTGAGCGGACTCTTCGCCGCGTCCGCGATCGGGCCGGCGAACACCACTCGGCCGCCGTTCTCGCCGCTGCCGGGGCCGAGTTCCACCATATGATCGGCGGCGCGGATCGCTTCGAGATCGTGCTCCACGACGATCACGGTATTGCCGTCGTCCTTGAGGCGCTTGAGCAAGGTCAGCAGACGGCTCACATCGCGCGGGTGCAGGCCGATGCTGGGCTCATCGAGCACGTAGAGCGCATCCACGAGGTGCGCGCCCAGCGAATTCGCGAGCGCGATGCGCTGGGCTTCGCCGCCGGAGAGCGAACGCGTGGCGCGGTCGAGCGAGAGGTAGCCGAGTCCGACGTCCACGAGGAAGCGCGTGCGGGCGCGCGCCTCGCGCAGGATATGTGTGGCGATCTGCTGCTCGAATGCCGACAACTTGAGATCGGTGAGCCACGCGTCGAGCTGTTCGACCGGGAGCGCGCTCACCTGCGCGATGTTCTGCCCGGCGACGCGCACATTGAGGGACGCGGGCTGCAGCCGCGCGCCGTGGCAGTCGCGGCAGATGTGTGCGAGCTGGTACTGCCTGAGGAACACGCGGATGTACTGCTTGTACTTCTTGGGCTCGAGGTCTTGCAGGAACGGAATGATCCCTTTGTAGCCGCGGGACTTCGCGTGGAAGAGTTGGCGGTGCTGGTCGGCGGTGAGCTCGCGCCAGGGCGTATCGAAAGGGATGCTCTCCTTCTTCGCGAACGCGGCCAGCGCGGCGCGGCGGCCGTCATAGCGCGGCTTGGTCCACGGGTCGATCGCGCCCTCGCGGAGCGTGCGCTCGGGGTGCGGGACGATGAGCTGCTCATCGTACTCGAGCGTGGCGCCGAATCCATTGCAGGTGGGGCAGGCGCCTCGCGGATTATTGAAGGAGAAAAGTTGGGGCGTCGGAGTGGGGGCCTTTCCGTGTCCTTCGGGACATTCGAAGTGGGTGGTGAATGAAAGGCGAACACCGGCTGTCGGCTGTCGGCTGTCGCCTGCAACTACGAGGGCCACAGCGTCGCCGTCGCCCTCGGCGAAGGCGGTGCTTAGGGCGTCGGCGAGGCGGCGGGTGGTGTCGGGAAGAGAGGCGACGTCGGACGGGACCTGCAGACGATCGACGACGATCAACAACTCCTTCGCGGCGGTGAGATCGTCGGTCTCGCTCAACTCGTCGAGATGTTTGAGCGTGCCGTCCTGCAGAACGCGCACGAAGCCCTGCGCGCGAAGGCCCTCGACGACCTGCGCGTGCGTCACCTGTTCGCTGAGGCGGAGCGGGAACGCGATCGAGAACCGGGTGCCGGCGTCGAGCGCAAGCAGGCGATCGGTGACGGTCTGAACGCTGTCGGGTCTGAGCTCGCGGCCGCATACGGCGCAATGCGTGTGGCCGGTACGCGCCCAGAGCAGCCGCAGAAAGTCGTAGATCTCTGTGGCGGTGCCCACGGTGGATCGCGACGTGCGCGTGGGGTTCTTCTGTTCGATCGCGACGGCGGGGGAGAGACCGTCGATGAAATCGACGTCGGGCTTCTCCATGCGCTCGAGGAACTGCCGCGCGTACGCCGAGAGCGACTCGACGTAGCGCCGCTGCCCCTCGGCGTAGATCGTGTCGAACGCGAGCGAACTCTTGCCCGATCCGGAGGGCCCGGTGATCACCGTGATGGCGCGCCGGGGGATGTCGAGGTCGACTCCCCGGAGGTTGTGCTGCCGCGCGCCTCTGATGACCAAGTGGGACTTCATGCTTCAACTTAACAGCAGACCTAGACGCTAGACCTAGACGCTAGAAGACAGCTACGGACGCATTCTAGCGTCTAGGTCTAACGTCTAGGTCTGTAGTATTGGCTCCTTGCCGCCGCTCTCCCCGGGAAATAGTTTCGAGTTGCGGCGCGCGCCCTCCGGGTGCGCGCTTTCACGCCTGCCTGGTGCTGATGCCGTATATCAAGCTCGAGGGACAGCAGTTTCCACTGGTCGCCGGCGAGAACGCCGTCGGCTCGGGGAATGACGCGCAGATCCGGCTCGCCGGGGGTGGCGCGGAGGGCGTGTTCGCGCGGCTGGTGGTGGGCGCCGACGGCGAGACCGTCGTGTGGCGTGGCGCCGATGCGGTCGTGAAGGTGAACGGCGTGGCGCTGGGCGCGGAGCCATCGCCGCTGCTGCACGGCGACAAGATGGAGATCGGCGGCCGTGAGCTCTTCTTCGGCGACGACAAGAAGGCGGGGAACACCCAATACGTTCCGAACGTGAAGCTCCCGACGCCGGGAGCTTCTTCACCAATGGCGCAGCACAAACCTACCGCGGCCACGGGCGGCCGGCTCATCTCCTTGGTGGATGGCCGTGAGTATTCGGTGCCGGTGGGTGGCCTCGTGCTCGGCCGAGACCCGACATGCGATGTGGTGGTCAGCTCGGGGGATGTGTCGCGCAAGCACGCCGTGATCGGTTCGACGCCCGACGGTTACGTGCTCACCGACACGAGCACGAACGGCGTGACCGTGAACGGTTCGCGCATTGCGGCGCCGGTGCGGCTCGGCAAGGGCGATCTGATCGTGGTGGGCACCGAGGAATTCCGCTTCCACGCCGACAATCTCGCGCCGTCGGCCGGCCCGCGCGTGGTCGCCGCGGCGGAGCGCACCGTGCTCGGCACGCTGACTGTGACCAGCTCCGGCGTGCTGAACGGAAAGTCGTTCGAGGTGCGCTCGCCGCTCACGCACATCGGGCGCGGCGCCCATAACGACATCGTGATCGCGGACGAGAGCATCTCCGACACCCACGTGAAGCTCCAGCGGCGCGAGGCGGGATGGTGGGTGGTGGACATGGGCTCCACCAACGGCACCTACGTGGGCGGCAAGCGGATCAACGGTGAACAGCAATTGGTCGGCGCGCCGGATCTGCGATTCGGCGGCGTGAAATTCATCTTTCGCGCTTCGGATGCCGAAGCCGGCGGCGCGGGGCAGACGCGCGCGATCGCGGCGCTCAAGCCGGCCGATGGCAAGGCACGCTCCACGGTGAAGCAGACGCCCGGAAAGACGCCGCCGCAATCGCAATCGGTGACACCGCCCCGGGCAGGCGCGGTGGCGGCCAAGGAGCGCGCGGATGCGCGCCCGGCGTTGCCGGCGCGAGCGAAGGCCATGCCGGTGTGGGTGTGGCTCATTGGTGTCCTGGCTCTCGGCGCACTCGTCCTCTACCTCTTGGGTCGTTAGGGTGCAACTCGAAGTCGGGCAGGCCACCAACGTCGGAATGATCCGGCCGGGCAACGAAGATTCGCTGCACACGGATGTGCGCGCCGGTCTCTTCGTCGTTGCCGACGGCATGGGCGGCCATGCGGCGGGCGAGGTCGCGAGCGAGATGGCGGTGGGGATCATTGCCGACGAGCTGCGCTCCGTGAAGGACATCGACGACAGCGTGATCGCGCAGGTGGGACAGGCGATGAAACGCGCGAACCTCGCGATCTTCGAGCGCACGCTCACCGAAGTGGACAAGCAGGGGATGGGCACCACCGCGAGCGTGCTGCTGCTGCGCGACGGGAAATACCTCATCGGCCAGGTGGGCGATTCGCGCGTGTACCTGCTGCGCGAGGGCGTGCTGCACCAGCTCACGAAGGACCACTCGTATGTGCAGGAGCAGGTGGACGCGGGATTCCTCACGCCGGAACAGGCGCGGTATCACCCCTATTCGAACGTGATCACGCGCTGCGTGGGCGCCAGTGCGGACGTGGAGCCCGATACGTACACGGGCCCGGTGAAGCAGGGCGACACATTCCTCGTCGCGAGCGATGGCCTCACCGGCATGGTGGACGACCGCCGGCTCCAGACGCTGCTGCAGTCGCGCGCGAATGCGCAGCGGGTGGTGGACGCGCTGATCTCCGAGGCGAACGGCCGCGGCGGGCTCGACAACATCACGGCGATCGTGGTGCGCGTCGCGAGCATTGATGGGGATAAACTCATCACGCAGGAAACGGACGCCGTTACCTGACTCCTCGGTGATTCGAGTTCCGAGTCAGTAACGGCGTGAGTACCGAGTCGTGCGTGTTAGTGCTTCGCCCAGGCCCAGCCGGTGATGAGCCAACCGCCTGCGCTCTTCGCGAGTGACAGCGTGAGCATCGAATTCTTCTCTCTCACCGGCTTCCCGTTCTTCTTGAACGTGTACGTCGCGGGGACCACCACGTAGGCGACGTCCCCGGTAATGTCGACGTGCCTCGGCTTGCCGAGGGTCACGAATGGCTCCGTGATCTTGTTCTTCTCGGCGTCGCCGTTGAAGGCATTGGCCCACGCCATGCACGCGCCTGTGCCCTGCCACACGTGCGGTGGGAATTCATCGATGATCGACGCCTGCGGCGCGCATGCCGCGGCCATCGCGGTGGTGTCGCCCTTGTTGAATGCGGGATGGGCCGTGGTGCGCTCAGCGCACTCCGATCCGTTTGACGAGATCCGCGTACCGCGGATCCTTCCGCAACGGCTCGTATCCCGGATCGAGATGGAGATAGAGCAATCCCGCCGAGCGCGACTGGTACGCGCGCTCGAGCGATGCGAATGCGCCGTCCAGATCGCCGACGGCGGCGTAACCAGTCGCGATGATCTCGGCGCGCAGGTACTGATGTTTCCCCTCCTCTTCCAGCCGCTTGAGGATCGCGTCCGCCTCCTCGCGCTGGCCGAGCGCGGCGAGGGCGCGCACGATCAGCGCGTCCCACGAGCGCGGCGCGCGCTCGAGCGACTGCGCGCGCCGGTACCAGTTGAGCGCCTCTTTGGCGTCGCCGAGCGCGAGGTGCGCGGAGCCGATGTAGTGCTGCGCGCGATGACAGATCTCATCCATGTCGATCGTGCGAAGACCGTGCACGATGGCGGCATCATAGTCGCGATCGAACAGCAGGAAGCGCGTGAGCCATTCGCTGTAATGCACCGAGAGCGGATCAAGCAGCAGCGCCTTGCGCATCGTCTCGATCCCGTCGTGCAGCCGGCCGACGGAGGGGAGCAGCGTGGCGTGCACGTAGTGCGCTTCCGCGTAGTTGGGGCTCAGCGCCACCGCGCGCGCGAGCTGCGTCTCCGCCTCGGCGAACTTCCATTCGTGCCAACCGAGCACCTTGCCGAGCGATGTGATCGCTTCCGCGAGCTCGGGCTCGCGCTGCAGCGCGCGTTCGGCGGCGCCTTTCGCGCGCGGATACGCGTCGTCGGGCGCGACCCAATCGTCGGCGAGATTGCACCACGCATCGGCGATGCCGGCGTAGGCGCGGGCGAGCGCGGGATCCTGCAGCAGCGCCTGTTGGAAGAGATCGAGCGAGCGGCGCAGCGCGGGCTCGGAGAGTTTGGCGAAGAAGAAGCGTCCTTTCAGGTAGAGCGTGTACGCTTCGAGATTCTTCGTGGGCGCAAGGACCTGTGCCTCGTCGCCCGCGAGCCGGAGCTTGAGCGCATCGACGATGGCGCGCGAGATCTCGTCCTGCACGGCGAACACATCCTCGAGCTGGCGATCGAACGTCTCGCTCCAGATGTGATAGCCGCTGTCGACGCTGATCAGTTGTGCCGTGAGGCGGATCTTGTTGCCGATCTTGCGCACGCTGCCCTCGAGCACCGAGGCGACGCCCAGCTTCTCGCCGATCTGACGCACGTCCACCTCCTTCCCCTTGAAGGCGAAGGAACTGGTGCGCGACGCCACGTGGATGCCGGGCAATTTCCCGAGGGCGTTGATGATCTCCTCGGTCATGCCGTCGGAGAAATACTCGTTCTCCGGATCGGCGCTCATGTTCTTGAAGGGGAGCACGGCGATCGCCTTCGGGGCGGCCTTGTTCGACTCGGTGGCGGCGCGCTGCGGACCCGTGCCGTCGCGGCCGATGGTGCGCAGCGCTTCGGCGAAATCGGCGGCAGTGGGATAGCGGTCCACCGGTGTGCGCGCGAGGGCGCGGGTGACCGCGGCGTCCACCGCCTCGGGCACATCGCGCGTGGTGCGCACGCTCGGGATGGGCGACACGAAGCGCTTCGCGATGATCGCCTGCGGCGTGACGCCGGTGAAGGGCGGCTCGCCGGTGAGCATCTCGTACAGCACGCAGCCGAGGGAATAGAGATCGCTTCGGCCATCGGTGCCGAGTTCGCCGGCAGATTGTTCGGGGCTCATGTACGCGGGCGTGCCGATCGCGAGACCGGTCTGCGTGATCGAGCGGCCTTCGCCGGAGAGCGCCTTGCCGATGCCGAAGTCGGCGACCATGGCCGCGCCCTCATGCAGCAGAATGTTCTCGGGCTTGATGTCGCGGTGCATCACGTTGTGCCGGTGCGCGTAATCGAGTGCGGACGCAACCTCACGCGTGAGGCGGAGGGCGTCGCTCAAGCTGCAGCTGGCGCTCCTTGTCGAGGCGCTCGCGCAGCGAACGCCCTTCCATGCTCGGCATCACGTAGAAGAGCAGCCCATCGGCTTCGCCGGAGTCGAACACCGGGAGGATGTGCGGGTGCGTGAGTCCGGCGGCCATCTTGATCTCGCGCAGGAATCGCTCGGCGCCGATCTCGGCGGAGATCTCCGGGCGGAGCACTTTGACCGCGACCTGGCGATCGTGGCGCACGTCGTGCGCGAGGTACACGATGGCCATTCCGCCTTCGCCGAGCTCACGGTCGAGCGTGTAGCGGCCGGCCAGGGCGGGGGAGAGGCGGGATTGCAGGGAATTCATTGCGAGGGAAGATGCACGCTGGGACGGCGAGTAGCGAGTGGAGAGGAGTCGGGACTTCCTGCTGGACCAACGAACGGCGACGTTGGACGTTGGAGGGCGTGGAAGCGGAGAGTGGGGCTGGTCACGACGAATGTCGTCCCAGCCCCACTCTTACGTTCCACGCAGGCTAACGTCCAACGTCGCCATTCGTTTCTCCAGCAGGAATTCCCTACTCAGGGCGGTTAGAGGTATCGCGCGACGGACATCGCTGCGACCGCGATCAAGAGGAGCGCGGCGACGATGCGTCCGCCTTTGTGCGCCTTAGCCATGAGCGCGATCACCTCGGCGGATGGCGGGCCGCCGGCGGCGGCCGTCATAAGCTTGCCAATCTTCTCGATCGTGGGCCTCATCATGAAGAGGCCCACGAGCATCGCGGAGAGCGCCGCGACACCGCCCACCGAGAATCCCATGCCCACCGGCGTGCTCGGCCAGGAGGGGCCGCCGGTGCGCGCGTCGTGCCAGAAGAGGAGGAACCCGGTGAGCACGGTGAGGCCGGCTGTGGCGGCCATGGCCTGGCTGAATTTCCGCGCCACGATCTGCATCATCACGGCGCTGCCCGCCGCACCGGCCGCGCGGATGGCGGGTTCGACGAAGAGCGCGAAGGCGACCACGGCACCGACCCAACAGGCGCCGAGGACGATGTGGAGCAAGCGGAGAATGAGGATCATCGTTTGGGCTGGGGTTGGAGAGTGACGATGGATCTAAGTGGCAGCGACGTTCGGGATTCGGGACTCGGGACTCGCTGACAGCCAACGGCGGGTAACATGGGGCGGTATTCTCGCGGGCGCGAGTCCCGAGTGCCGAATCCCGAGCGCTACCTAGCTGAGAGCCTGAAATACCTGCGCTTCGCTCAACGTCACGCGATGCGCCGTGAACACCCTCAGCCACCGCGCCGACTTGTACAGCCTGTCGGCGAGTAAAGGCAAGTCGATCGCGCCGGCCATGCCGGCGGCGGTGAGACGCACCACCGAGTCGTCGCGCATGAGCACCGGCAGGTCGAGTGAGAGCATTTGCGTCTTGGCGGGGTAATCGAGCAGCAGTTCGCCGGGCGCGAGGCCGGCGGCCTTCCCAAGGCTCTCCTCGGCGACGCGCACGCGGTCGCGGTCGGTAGCGATCCATTCGAGATCGCGGCCCTCGAGCGTCGCCGCGGGCGTCTCGAAGGCGCGCTTGAACAGCCGCCGCATGCGGATCGCGGCGAGCAGGGGATGCGGCGTGCCTTGTTCGAGCGCGTGCAACAATCCCTCGTCGGTGAAGTGCACGAGCGAGGCGGCGCTGAGCGTTCCGGCGCGCAGCGCGTCCTCTACCAGCCGCTTGTACATCGCGGTGGCGCTGCGCACGGCGTGATGCCAGTAGACGTTCCGGTACATCTGGTACTTGGCGAAGAGCAGCGACTCGAGCGCGCTCAGCGCCTTCGCGCGTACGCCGGTCACCGTGCGCTTCGTCGTGGGATCGGCGAGCAGCACGATGGCGAAGAGCAGGCGATCCTCATCGATCTCGCCATACGGGACGCCGCACATCTTCGCGTCGCGTTTGAGATAGTCGATCTTGTCGAGGTCGAGCGAACCCGAGATGAGTCCTTGCAACGGCGACTCGCTCTTCCCCTGGATGAGCGCCATGACGCGCGCGGGCGCGTCGGGACCGTATTCCTTCTTCAAAATGGCGGCGGCCTCGCCGCCCGTGATCAGATCGCGCGCCACCTCCTCATGATGCGCGACGCCGATCTCCTCGAGCGCGTGACTGAACGGGTAGTGACCCACGTCGTGCAGGAGCGCCGTGGCGGCGACGATCGCCGGCTCATCGCCGCGCACGCCGGCGAGCGCCCCTGCGTCGCCCAGCGCGTGCAGCGTGCGTTTCGCGAGATGGTACGCGCCGAGCGCGTGCTCGAAGCGCGAATGCGTGGCGCCGGGATAGACGAGATGCGCGAGCCCCAGCTGCCGCACGTAGCGCAGCCGCTGGAGCGCGGGCGTGTCGATGAGCTGCCGGGCGACCGCGTCCACACGGATGTTGTTCCAGAGTGGATCGCGGATCGTGGTCACGTTTCGGGCGCCGCTAGCCTTTGGGCCCGGCGCCGATGATCGCCGCGCTCACGGAGTCGCCGAACTTCTTGATGTTGTCGCGGAACATCGCGGCCAGCTTCTTCGCCTGCGCGTCGTACGCCGCGCCGTCGCTCCACGTGCCGCGCGCATCGAGCACCGAATCGGGCACGCCCTCCACCTTCGTGGGCACGCTCAGGCCGAACACCGGATCGGTCTTCACGGCCACGTTGTCGAGCTTGCCGGCGAGCGCTGCGCGCACCATCGCGCGCGTATACGACAGCTTCATCCGCTCACCCGTTCCGTACGCGCCGCCGCTCCAGCCGGTGTTCACGAGCCACACGTGACTCTCGTGCTCGGCGAGCAGCTTGCCGAGCATCTCGGCGTACTTCGTGGCGTGCCACACGAGGAACACGGCGCCGAAGCACGCCGAGAACGTGGCCTGCGGCTCCGTGACGCCGCGCTCCGTGCCCGCGACCTTCGCGGTGTAGCCCGAGAGGAAATAGTACATCGCCTGCTCGCGCGTGAGCCGCGCGATCGGCGGCAGCACGCCGAACGCATCGGCGGTGAGGAACACCACGTTCTTGGGATGCCCGCCGCGTCCGCTCGGCACATGATTGCGGATGTAGTGCAGCGGGTACGACGCGCGCGTGTTCTCGGTGACCGACCGGTCGTCGAATTTCACGCGGCGCGTGCTCGGGTCGAGCACGACGTTCTCGAGGATGGTGCCGAACATCTGCGTGGTCGCGAAGATGTCGGGCTCGTGCTCGGCGTCGAGGTTGATCACCTTCGCGTAGCAGCCGCCCTCGAAGTTGAACACGCCGTGCTCGCTCCAGCCATGCTCATCGTCGCCGATGAGATCGCGGTGCGGATCGGCGGAGAGCGTGGTCTTGCCGGTGCCCGAGAGGCCGAAGAAGAGCGCCGTGTCTCCCTGCTCGCCGATGTTCGCGGAGCAGTGCATGGAGAGCACGCCCTGTTTCGGCAGGAGGTAGTTCATCACCGTGAACATCGACTTCTTGAGCTCGCCCGCGTAGCGCGTGCCGCCGATGAGGATCATGCGGCGCGCGAGGTTGAGCACGATGAACGTGCCGGTGCGCGTGCCGTGCTTCGCCGGGTCGGCCTGCAGCTCGGGTGCGTGCAGGATCGTGAAATTCGGCGCGAATGCCGCGAGCTCCTCGAGCTCGGGGCGGATGAACATGTTCCGCACGAAATTCGCCTGCCACGCGTTCGGCGTCACATAGCGGCAGGAGAGACGGTAACTCGCGTCCGCGCCGCAGTAGAGGTCCTGGATGAACAGCTCGCTCTGCGCGTTCAGGTGCGTCTTCACATCGGTCAACAGCGCGTCGAAGTGCGCCTCACTGATGGGCTGATTCACCTTGCCCCAATCGACATCTCTCTCGCTGCCGCTCTCCTTCACCACGAACTTGTCGTTCGGCGAGCGTCCGGTGTGCGGCGTCGTGATCGCCACGAACGGCCCCATATCGGCGAGCTGGCCCTCGTCGCGGCGGCAGGCGGCCTGAATGAGTTCCGCCGTCACGAGATTCCAGTGGACCGTGCCCTTGGGCGCGAGTCCCTGCTGTTCGAGGCCGGACGAGGAGCGGCGCACGGGCGCGGCCTTCGGTTTGGTCGGAGCGGACATGATGTGATCCTGCGGCTCGAGGTCTATGAAAGAGAGCGGCGCCGCGGCGCCGGCTATTTGCGTGACTGCGCGTCCACAACAGCTACCGCGGCCATGTTGACGATGCTCTGCACATCGCATCCGGCTTCCAGCACGTGCACGGGGAGCCGCATGCCTACCAGGATCGGCCCGATGGCCGTGGCCCCGCCCAACTCACGGAGTAACTTGTACGCGATATTGCCCGCACTCAAGTTCGGGAAGATCAGGACGTTCGCCGGCCCGGAGAGCAGGCTCAGCGGGAACTGGCTCCGCAGTTTCTCCTCGTTCATGGCGAGATCGGCCTGCATCTCGCCATCCACCACGAGACTCGGATCGCGCTGGCGGATCAGTTTCACCGCCGCGGCCACGCGCTCCGCCTCCTCGTCCCGCACGGAACCGAAGTTCGAGAAAGATAGCATCGCGACGCGCGGTTCGATGCCGAACGTCCGCAGCAGCCGCCCGGCCGAGTACGCGATCTGCGCGAGCTTCTCGGCGGTGGGCGCGATGGTGACCGTCGTGTCGCCGAGGAACACGACGTGCTTCTCGAACACGAGCATGTAGAAGCCGCTCACCAGGCCGCCCTTGGGGTGCGCTCCGATCACTTCGAGCGCGGGACGGATGGTGGCCGGGTACTGTTGCGTGACGCCGGAGACGAGCGCATTGGCGTCGCCGGCGGCCACCATGAGGCTGCCGAAGTAGTCGGGGTCGGTTACGCGCGCGCGAGCATCGGCCTTGGTCATTCCCTTGTGACGGCGGCGCTCGAACAGATAGTCGGCGAAGGCGTCGAGACGGGTCGGGTCCGCCGGGTCGGCGAGCGTGAGACCTTCGAGGGAGATGCGCACTTCCGACGCGGTGCGGCGGATGGCGTCGATGTTCCCGAGGAGCACGGGCTCGGCGATCCCTTCGTCAAGCACGATGCGGGCAGCCTTGATGATCCGTTCGTCCTCGCCCTCGGGGAAGACGACGCGGCGCGGATCCTGCACCGCCTGGTTGATGAGTCCGCGCATGATGCCGCGCGCGCGGCTCAAACGTGATTCGAGCAGCGCGCGATAATCCTCGGCGTCGATGATCACGCGCGCGACGCCGCTGGCCACCGCGGCCCACGCGACCGCGGGCGCGACCCAGAGGAGGACGCGCGGGTCGAAGGGGAAGGGAATGAGATAGTCGCGTCCGAAGGCGACGTTCTTCAGGCCGTACAGCCGCGCGACGGAATCGGGCACCGGCTCGCGCGCGAGCGCGGCGAGCGCGCGTGTGGCGGCCATCTTCATCTCCTCGGTCACCTGCGTCGCGCGTGCATCGAGCGCGCCGCGGAAGATGAAAGGAAAACCGAGGACGTTGTTCACCTGATTGGGATAATCGCTGCGGCCGGTGGCGACGATCGCATCGGCGCGCGCGGCGTGCACTTCGTGCGGCAGGATCTCGGGCGTGGGATTCGCGAGCGCGAACACGATGGGATCCTTCGCCATCGCCGCGATCATCGCGCCCGAGATCACGCCGCCGCGCGAGAGGCCCACGAACACGTCGGCGCCGACGAGCACCTGGCTGATCGTGCGCATCTCCGTGCGCTGCGCGAAGCGGCCCTTGTATGGGTCCATCTCGATCGTGCGTCCTTCGAAGATCACGCCGTGCGCGTCGCACATCGTGATGTGCTCGCGCTTCACGCCGAGGCGCATGTAGTGATTCGCGGTGGCGACCGCGGCGGCGCCGGCGCCGGAGAAGACGACGCGCACCTCGTCGATCTTCTTGTGCACGATCTCGAGCGCGTTCAGGAGCGCCGCGCCAGAGATGATCGCGGTGCCGTGCTGATCGTCGTGGAACACCGGGATCTTGAGCGTGCGCTTGAGCTCTTCTTCGATGCGGAAGCAATCGGGGGCGCGGATGTCCTCGAGATTGATTCCGCCCACCGTGGGCTCGAGCATCTGGCAGAAGCGGATCACATCCTCGGGATCCTCGGCGTTCACCTCGATGTCGAACACGTCGAGGTCCGCGAACTGCTTGAAGAGGTTCCCCTTGCCTTCCATCACCGGCTTGCCTGCGAGCGCGCCGATGTTGCCGAGGCCGAGCACGGAGGTGCCGTTCGTCACGACCGCGACGAGATTGCCGCGCGCGGTGTACAGGTAGGCGTCGTCCGGATTCGCCTGGATCGCGAGGCACGGCTCAGCGACGCCCGGTGTGTACGCGAGCGCGAGGTCGCGCTGATTGTTGAGTGGCTTGGTGGGGACGACGGCGATCTTGCCGGGTCTTCCACTGCTGTGGTAATCGAGTGCGTCCTGCTTTTTCATTCGAGGAAAGTTACTCTGGAGACCGAAGCGGCGGGATTGGCACCGCTGACGGCGGGACTGGTACCACCGAGGGCGGGATTGGCGTTGGGAAGAGCTGAGCCTCCAATGCTAATCCCGCCGTCAGCGGTGCCAGTCCCGTAGTTATCTCTGCTCGTCCAGTTCTTTCAGCTTCTCGAGCCGAGCCGCGTAGCGCTCCGGCACGAAGTCCCGCGTGAGGAACGTCTCGACGATGGCCGTGGCGAGGCGGGGGCCGATGAGGGAACCGGCGAGCGCGAGGACGTTCGCATCCGAGTGTTCGCGTGCGCTGACCGCGGTGGTGACATCGTGGCAGAGCGCCGCGCGCACGCCTTTGATCTTATTGGCCGCGATGCACGCGCTGACGCCGGTGCCATCCACCACGACGCCAAAGCGGGCGCGGCCGGAGGAGACTTCGCGCGCGACGAGCACCGCCGCGGCGGTCGTTTCGAGCAGCGATTTCTCCGGGCCCACGAGATCGGTCACGGTGTGCTGCAACTGATAGAGGCGCGCGGCCACCGCTTCCTTGATCATCGTGCCCGACTGGTCGCACGCGAGCGCCACGGTGCTCGGCACGAACGGTCTCGGGTCGAACGCACCGTACGCGCGGATGGGGAGCACGGAGGTGGGCGTTTCGGATCCGGTGAGGATCACCCCCAACTCGCGCGCGGCCGAGCGTGCACCGGGCGTCACGATCGCGCCGCGCACGTCGATGATCTTCGCGCCGTCGCGCGCGAGGCGGCGCACTTCCCGCTCGGTGATCGCCCGTTGCTCGCTCATCGGTCCACGCTACGCCCTGACGTTCCGTCGCGCAAGAATGAGCGCGCTCAGACCTCGAGGCGGTCGCCCTCCTTCGCGACCACCACATAGAGCGACGGCATGAGGAACACACTGATCAGGAGCCGTGAGAACAATCCGCCCACGATCACGAGCGCGAAGGGCCGCTGCGAATCGCTCCCGACGCCGGTGGAGAGTGCGGCGGGCAGCAGGCCGAGTGCGGCGACGAGCGCCGTCATCATGATCGGCCGCAGCCGCAGCAGCGCAGCCTCATGCGTGGCGCGCACGATGTCCATGCCATCGCGCCGCAACTCGTTCACATAGGAGATGTACACGACGGCCGTCTGCACGGACACGCCGAACAACGCGAGGAATCCGATACCCGAACTCGCCGAGAACGGCGTGCCGGTGAGCCAGAGCGTGAAGATCCCGCCGATCGGCCCCGAGAGCACCACGCCGACCACGGTGATCCAGGGGAATTTGAAATTGTTGTACAGAGAGAAGAGGATGAGGAAGATGAGCACGATCGTGACCGGCAGCACGAACTGCAGCTGGTCGCGCGACGCGGTGTAATCCTCGTACTCGCCGCCCCAGCGCACGCGATAGCCGGGCGGCACGCGCACTTTCGCGGCCACGGCCTTCTGCGCTTCCTGCACGGCGCTCGCGAGATCGCGGCCCTCCACCGAGTACTGGATGCCGATGAAACGCGAATTGTCCTGACGGTAGATGAACGACGCACCGTTGTTCACGCGCACGTCGGCCAGTTCGCGCAGCGGGATCTGCTGTCCGCCGGGCGCCGCGACCAGGATGTGCCCGATCTCCTCCGGCGTGCGGCGCGACTCGGGCTTGAGACGCACCACGAGATCGAACCGCCGTTCGCCCTGCACGATGGTCGTGGCCGCGCTGCCGCCCACCGCCGCTTCCACGAGTCCGTTCACGTCGTCCACGTTGATGCCGTACCGCGACGTCTTCGCGCGATCGATGCTGATCGTGAGACTCGGCTGGCCCAGTTCCTCCACCACGGTCACGTGCGTGATCCCCGGCACCGCCTCGATCACCTTCTTGATCTCGTTCCCCTTCTTCTCGAGCAGCTCCAGATCGGTGCCGAACACCTTCACGTCGAGCGAACTCTTCAGACCGGTCTCGGCCTCGTTCACCGCATCCTCGGCGGGCTGCGTATAGTTGAACGTGATGCCGGTGAACGAGGCGAGGCGCTTGTCCACGCTGTCGATGAGCTGCGCCTTCGTGCGGATCGGTCCCGTCCATTCGTTGTAGGGCTTGAGCCCAACGTAGAACTCGGCATTGAAGAAACCGGTGGCGTCGGTGCCGTCGTCGGGACGGCCGTGCTCATCCGCCACGACGGTGACCATCGGGAACGAGCGCAGCACCGCGCGGATCTGCGGCACGATGCGCGACGATTCCTCGAAGGAGATCGTGTACGGCATCGTGGAACGCACCCAGAGTGCGCCCTCGTCGAGCTTGGGCATGAACTCCGCGCCGATGAACGGGATGAGCGCCAGCGCGACGCCGAGCAGCAGCGTAGAACCGCCGATCACGCGCCATGGGTACTCGCATCGACCAGTCGAGGCCGCGCGTGTAGTGCCGCTTGATCCACTCGAAGCCCGGATTGTGCCGCTCGCGCGCATGGCCGCCGAGCACGAAGAAGCAGAGCACGGGCAGCAGCGTGAGCGTGAGGAGGAGCGAGCCGATCAACGCGAAGATCGTCGTATCGGCCATCGGGCGGAACAGCGTGCCCGACGGGCCCGCGAGCACGTAGATGGGCAGGAATCCCGCGATGATCACCGCCACCGCATACAGGATCGGGCCGGTCCACCTCCGCGGCGGCGGCGATGATGACTTCACGCACGCTCACGTCTTTTTCCTCACGCCGTGCGGAAAGCTGGCGGAATATGTTCTCCACCATGACGACGGCCCCGTCGACGATGATGCCGAAGTCGATCGCGCCGATGGAGAGGAGATTGGCCGGCACGTGCCGCAGATCGAGGCAGATGAAGGCGAAGAGCAGCGAGAGCGGGATCGTCGTGGCCACGATCAGCCCCGACCGCACGTCGTACAGGAAGAACATCAGTACGACGAGCACGAAGATGATGCCGCGCAGCAAGTTGTCTTCCACCGTGCGTGTGGTGAGTGCGATCAGTTCGCTGCGGTCGTAGTAGGGGCGAATGTGCACGTCCTTCGGCAAGAGCGAGTCGTTCAACTCGGTCGTCTTGGCCTGCACCTTCTTCAGCACGACCTGTGCCTGCTCGCCGCGCGTCATGAGGATCACGCCCTCGACGGCGTCGTTCACGCTGTCGAAGCCGAACTGTCCCGAGTCGCGGCGCCGCGCCGATCACCACCTCGCCGATGTCTCTCACGAGCACGGGCGTGCCGTTGCTCACGGCCACCACGGTGCGCCCGATGTCCTCGGTGGTCGCCATGCGGCCGAGCCCGCGCACGTAGTAGAACTGGCCGCCTTCGGAGTAGAACCCGCCGCCCGCATTGCTGTTGTTCGCGGAGAGCGCGGCGGCGACGGCGGGCACCGTGAGTC
Organism: uncultured Gemmatimonadaceae bacterium; assembly: GCA_963716745.1. Lineage (GTDB taxonomy): Bacteria > Gemmatimonadota > Gemmatimonadetes > Gemmatimonadales > Gemmatimonadaceae > DATKOH01. The sequence continues at coordinate 1,175,045 of OY970320.1, read as the reverse complement.
CGCGGCCGGCGAGCCGCACCGGATCGATCACGACCTGGTACTGCATCGTCTCGCCGCCGAGCGAGCTCATGTCGGCCACGCCGGGCACGGAGCGGTATTGGCGCTCGAGCACCCAGTCCTGGATGTTCTTGAGCTCCATCGCGCTCCGGTCCTTGCTCTCGATCACGTAGCGGTACACGAGCCCCGACGGCGAGAAGAGCGGCGACACACTCGGCGTGATCCCCTCTGGCAGCTGCGACGTCGGGCAGCCGCTCGAACACGCGCTGCCGCGCGAAGTAATCGTCGGTGTTGTCGCGGAAGGTGAGCGTCACATCGGAGAGGCCGTAGAGCGAGATCGAGCGCATCACCTTGAGATTCGGGACGCCGTTCATCGAGAGTTCGATGGGCGCGGTGATGAGCTGCTCGACTTCCTCGGCGGCGTGGCCCGGCCATTGCGTCATGATCTCGACCATCGGCGGCGACAGGTCGGGATACGCGTCCACCGGCAGGCGCAGGAACGACCAGATGCCGACGCCGACGAACAGCAGCGCGAGGAAGGCGACGATCGGCCATTGGTCGACCGCCGCCGCCACGAGGTAGTTGACGAAGCTCGCCGTGTGAGCGGCGCGATCCTTCGGTACTTCCGGCCGGCTCACTGGCCCTGCGCGAACTCGAGGAAGAGCCCGCCCTCCGCCGTCACCTGTTCGCCTTCCTTGAGGCCGTCTTTCACCTCGTAGCGGTCGCCGAGCCTGTTGCCCAGCGTGACCACGCGGCGGGAGAACGTGCCCTTCGGTCGCTCTCCACGAACACGAAGGGCAGGTTGTTGTCATCGCGCAGCACCGCCGAGACGGGAATGAGCATCCCCTTGATCGTGCGCGACGACTGGATCGCCGCTTCGACGTACATGTCCTTCCGCAGCACGCGCCCCGTGTTGGGCACCTCGATGCGCACGCTGGTGGCGCGCGTCGAGGGATCCACCAGCGCCGCGACGTAGATCGCGACGCCCGTGAGCGGATGCGGCAGCGCCGCGCCGGTGATCTGCGCCTTGTCCCCCGGCGAGACGAACGCGAGGTCCGACTCGAATACGTTCGCGAGCACCCACATGCGCGACAGATCGGCCACGGTGAAGCACGGCGTCGTGCCCGCCTGCAGCAGTTGGCCCGGCGTGATCAGCTTCTCCACCACGGTGCCGGCGATCGGCGCGCGAATGTACGCCTGTACCGGCACGCTCTTCTTCGGATCCTGCAGCGCGGCGATCGTGACCGAGTCCACGCCGAGCGCGCGCAGCTGCTGGAGCGCGGCGTCGCGGTCCGACTGCGGCGGCTTCGGCGTCCTCCTCGACTCTGCTCGAGGTCGCGCTTCGCGATCCCATCGGCCTTGAAGAGCTCGGCGTTGAGATCGGCGACGCGCTTCGTCTGCAGCGCCGCCGCCTGCGCCTTGCGGTACGCGGACACCGCCGCGGCGAAGTCGGGCGACGAGAGCAGCGCGAGCGGATCGCCGCGGTTCACCTGACGCGCCGACCTCCACGAGCAGCCGCAGCACCGGTCCGGAGATCGGCGCGAGCACCTGCGTGGAGATGTTCGCCGTCGAATGCCACGGTGCCCGTGGTCTGCGATCGTGGGACGATAGCTCTCCATGGTCACGGGGACCATGCGTCAGGTGCTCGCGCTGGTCGGGCGAGAGCGTCAGCGGCGCGCTGCGTCCGGCGCGGCTGCTGTCGGCCGGCGCCGTTCGCCGCGCTCGTTCTTCGCCGAGCAGGCGGCCGCGCCGGCGATGGCCGCGAGGAGGATGACGCGCGCGGCGTGCCGCATGATGTGATCACTCATTGGCGGGTGTCCGAAGGCATGGTGTCGAGCGGCGCACCGACGGCGCGCTGCAGGTCGGCGACGGCATCATTCAGCGCGCCGAGCGCGGTAGCGAACTGGTTCTTCGCGTCGAGCAAGGCGTTCTGCGAGTCGATCACTTCGAGCGCAGCTCGCGCCGCCCAGACTGTACGTCTTGAATGCGATGTCGTATTGCTCCTGCGCGGACGGCAGCAGCTCATCGCGAATGAACACCGCCTGCCGGTAGCTCGTGGTGGCGGTGGAGTACGCGTTGCGGAGGTCCTGCTCCACCTGCGCGAACACGTCGCGCTGCGTGGCGGCGAGCTCGAGCTCGAGATGCTTCGCCTCGGCGACCTCGCCGTTCTGGTGCTGCCAGAAGAGCAGCGGGACGCTGATGCCGACGCCGCTGGTCCAACTCATGACGGGCAGGCCCGGGCACGCCGTACGGATCGTTGTGCTGGAAGCTCACGTTGAGGTCGGGAAAGTAGTACTGCTGCGCGAGCTTCTCGGCGGAGTGCGCCGCCGCGATCTGGCGCTCGATGCCGGCGAGCTCGGGGCGATGCTCCATCGCGACCTGCTGGAGCCGGTCGTAGTCCTCGGGAACGGGCACGATCGCGAGCGTGTCCACCGCGTCGATGCCCGCGCCGAGGATGCGGCCGATGCAGCCGGTTGAGCGCGGCGCGCGCGTTGCGCGACGCCGCGCTCGTTCGCGATGAGATCGTTCTCCACTCTGCGCGACGCCGACCTGCGCCTTCACGACGTCGAGTCGCGCGGTGGTGCCCGCGTTGAAGCGGGCCTGCGTCTTCTTGAGGAAATCCTGCGAGAGTGCGCGCGCGAGCAGCAGATCGTCGCGGTGCTTCAGCGAGACGAGCAGCGAGTCGTAGGCCTGCGCCGTTTCCGTGGCGATCACCTGCGCGCTGCGTGCGGTAGGCCGCCTCGAGATTCCCGACGTCACCGTCGGCCGCCTGCCCGTGGAGCCAGAACTTCTGCGGGAAGGGGATCGTGAAGCCGGCGATGATGTCGGTCTCGAATGCGGGGTGCGGATTGATCGCGCGCCCGACGCCTTGCACCGTGAAGCCGAGCGTGGGGTCGGGGAAGGCGGTGGCCTGCGTGACGCGCGCGTTCGCCTGCGCGACCTGTTCGCGCGCGATCACGATCGTGGGATTGTGCGCGAGCGCGCTGTCGATCGCCTGCTGTTTCGTGAGGCGGATCGGCGGTGGCGGCAGCGGAGCCGGCGGGTGCGCGCGCGGCTCGTGCATGATGCGCTGACGCTCCTTGGCGACGTTCGCGGAATCGGCGCGCCAACGCGCGATCGAGTCCGCGACGTGCAAGGCGCGGGCGATGGAGTCGGACTGCTGAGCCGCGAGCGGAAGGGCGATGAGGCCCCAAGCCGCGGCGAGTGATCGATGGAATGCGCATGTCTCCGTGATGTCGGCGCGCGCCGTGCGGCCGCGACTATCGCGGCGGCGGTGCGGCGTGCGGTCGGCTTGGCGCCGGCACGATGGCCGGCGGGCGCGCTCAGATCAGCTGCTGAGGCGCGCGCGGAGCGGGGCGGGAGGTGCGCGCGGAGCGCCGGGACTCCAGGCGATGCGCGTGGCGGCCGCAGGCGCGGCCGCGTCGAACTCGGATGTCGCGGCGTCCTGGGCGACGATCGTCGCCGACCCGTGCGACGTGATGCCGATGATCGACTGCGCCAGGCACGCCGCGCAATCGTCGGGATTGTGCGCGAAATGCAGGCTCACGCCGAACGCCTCGACGTGCGACGGCGCGCTGTTGCCGGCCCCGGAATCCGCCATCGGCGCGAACGCCGACACCGCGAACTGCGACGCCGCCACGAGGGCGGCGGCGAGGACGCGGAGTCGGGATCGGCGGCGGCGGATTCATGGGCTTCATACTATCAAGCTACCTGGCTGGTTCCGGGTTGGCAAAACACTACAGACTGAGACTTTAGACTGAGACTTAGAATGCGGGAGTCGTAGCCTTCTAACGTCTAAGTCTAACGTCTCAGTCTGTAGGTAAAACGCGCCAGCCGGCCCGTTCGTTACAGATTCACCGACACCTGCAGTTGCACGGTGCGCGGCCGTCCTGCCGAAGCGCCGCTGAAGAATTGCCCCTTGAGGAGATATTGCGAGTTGAAGACGTTGTCGATGTAGAGCACCGGGCGCAGTACGGTCTTGCCGAAGAGCCAGGTATAACCGGCGCTCAGCGTCGTGATGAAGTTCGGCGCGACGTGGATGTCGCGGTTGAAATCGAAGAACCCGGTGCCGATCGGCTGCGTGATCTCGGCGCCGTTCGTGAGCCCGGTGCCGTACGTTCCCGATGCGCTGGCGAACCAGCGCTTTCCCGAATACACGACCGAAGCTACGGACGAGATCCGCTGGTCGTGGTCGAGATCGAACCAGTTGCCCGGCACGCCGGTGGAGTCCACCGGGAAGAAGCCCCCGGTGATCGGGCCGCGACCGTATGCATGATTGATCGAGAAGTTCACGTAGCCCTGACCACGGTCCGGCGGGCCGGACCTCGAACGTAGCTTCGAGGCCCGTGATGTGCACCGACGCGAGATTCACCGATGTGACGATCGCGGAGCCGGGCACGGTCTGGTCGTCGATCCCGGGAGTGCTCTGCTTGTGGTAGCCGGAGAACTTGAGCACGCCGAATCGCGACGCGTTGCACGTAGCCGATCTCGTAGAAATCATTGCGCTCGGGCAGCGTTGGCGCGGTGACGACGCCCGAGTCGGCGACGCTCGTGATGGTTCGCAGGTCCTCCACGTTGGTCGGCATGAAGAGCCGGCCGTAGTAGAGATAGATCGTGCTGCCCGCGCTGGGATAGAAATTGACGCGCACGCGCGGGCTCCACTGGGATTGGTGGCCGGCGAATGGCGCCGCGTGGTTGTCGTATCGCAACGCCGAGGTGAAAATCGAGCCACTCCGACGGCGCGATCACCGTCTGCGCGTAGCCATCCACATCGCTGCCGTTGAGATCGGCATTCGACGCCGGCCCGGCGTTCCCGAGAGAATCCACCGAGGTGAACGATTCGTGGCCGGTCGTCTGCGAGACGAGCGCACCGACCTTGAACGAGAACATGTGACCGGTGCGCCAGGCATAGCTCGCCGTGAGGCCGTAGCTCTGGAAATTGCGATCCTCGTGAAGGTTGTACGGCGTCGTATCGGGGAAGAACATGAATGAAGGATCGTCGTTCTCGCCCGGTGTGTAGAGGAGCGACCCCTTCCGGTAGAAGAGTCCGGTGAACATTTCGCCGCCGGGTTCGATCCGGTCCCGCTTGCGGCGAGCCGGTGAGGTGGTGCCACCCGAAGTTCAGGAAACTGTTCTTGTCGTTCTGATGGTCGTCGATGATGCCGGTGGATGAGTCGAACGGGATCTGAAAGGTGGTGGTGGACGCGTTCCCCTCGAGGTACAGCTGATCCCGCGTCGCCGGGCGAGTATTCGATCTTGCCGAAGCCGAAGAGATCTTCGCCGTGATTGCTGTAGTTGAATGGTTTGAAGCTGGCTCGTGTCGAACGCCACGGGATACTGCCGCATGTCCGTGACCTGCCGCGTCGCGGCGCCGAAGAATCCCCATGTGCCATTGCTGCTGCTCAGGTCGAACGTCTGACCATTGCTGTTGTACGATCCCGCCATAGGCGGACGCGCCCATGTGGAATGCGCCGACAGGAACGCGCGTGGCGACGTTCACGATCGCGGTGTTGCGATTGCCGTATTCTGCGTCCCAGCCGCCGGTGATGAACGAGATGCGATCGACGATGGACGGATCGAACAGTTCATTGAGGCTGCCGGAGATCCCGGGGTACACGGGAATGCCGTCGAGGTAGTAGGTGTATTCCGCGTGTTGCCCGCGGATATGCACCTCTCCCGTGGGCGCGCGTGCCGCGCCGGTGATCGCTTGCTGCAGGATCTGCGACGTCGTGTTCGTGGGCGAGCCGTGGTACTCATCCTGCTGGAAGACCTGCACGCCGCTGCGCGTGTCGATGGTGATCGGCACGGCAGTCGCCACGGAGATCGACTGCAACGTGACGGCGACTGCGGCCAGCTTAAACGAGAGCGAGACGTTCCTTCCGTCCTTCAACTCGATCGGGCGGTCCTCCGGGCGAAAGCCGATCAAGCGCACCAGGACGGAGATACTGCCCGGGCTTCACGTTGTGGATCACGAACCGTCCGAATGCGTCGGCGAGCACGCGGGACACGACCTGCTGCTGGCCGTCGAGGATGCTGATCTGCGCGCCTTGCAGCGATTGGCCGGTGGCGGAATCGGTGACGGTGCCGCTCACATCGGAGTTATCGGGATCGACGGCGGCATGCGCGGTCGAGGGGACGAAGAGTGCGAACGCCAGGCACGCGGCGAGGCCGGCGAGCTGACGGACGCGTTCGAGTGTTCTGCTGGACATGGATCGCTCCGGGCATATGTGCGAGTCCCCCGGAGGCGCACGCGAATGCGGCTCCGCCGAAAGACCGAGATTGGGATGCGCCGAGCGGAGCCCCAAAAGGGCCACAGCGAGCGCGCGATCAATTGTCAGTGGCGCTCAGCTGGATTCAGCGAGCGGCGGCGGCGGAGCGGGGAGGCGCGCGCGGAGACTTGGGAGTGCCGGCGCGATGTACGGCGGGAACGACGAGCGCGATCGCGATCCCATCGCGCTGCGGCGCCAGCAGGAGCGCGGGCGTCGGCACGCGGGGCGAGTCGCCGACCATGTGCGACGCGGCACACGCGGCGCAATTGTCGGGATCGTGCGAATAGTGGAGATGGATGCCGAACTCTTCGACGTGCGCCGGCGCACTCGCACCCTGGATGCCATCGACGAGCGGCCCGAACCCGACGACCGCGAACTGGGTCGCGGCGATCAGTACGGCTGAGAGTACTCTTAGGCGTCGGGGTCTCACGCGAGGCATGTTTTCAAGGTAGCGCTGGGAGAGCCCGTGTCAAAACTGCAGACCTAGACGCTAGACCTAGACGTTAGCATAAAACTGCGGCTGCGGGAGTAGTCTAACGTCTAGGTCTAGCGTCTAGGTCTGCTCTACCGACTCGAAGCTGCGCCCGCGCGCATACCCCCGAAGCCTCCTCAGCATCTTCCCGTCGGCTTTCGCGTGATCATCGCCCTTCGGCGTCTCGATCACCTTCGCGACACCCGCTAAACGCGGATCAGTCATGATCCGTTGGAATGGCCTCTTCCCCAGCGACCCCTCGCCGATCAGCTCGTGACGGTCGCGGCGGCTGGCGAACGGGGTCTTGGAGTCGTTCAGGTGCATGGTGCGCAGGCGCGAAAGTCCGAGCACGTCGTCGAAGCGCGCCCACACGCCGTCGTAATCCTTCACGAGATCGTAGCCCGCCGAGTAGACGTGACAGCTGTCGACGCACACACCAACGCGTTTCTGCTGAGCCTTGGGGAGCCGCGCGATGATCGCGGCCAGCTCCTCGAAGGTGGCGCCGAGCGCGGTGCCGCTGCCGGCGGTCGTCTCCAGGCAGAGCACCGTGCGGCCCGGCGCGCGTTCGAGCGCCTCCGCGATCGCGTCGGCGTTGCGCGCGAGCCCGCTCGCGCGATCGTCCATGAAATTGCCCGGGTGACTCACGAGATAGGTGAGGCCGAGTTGTTCGCACCGCCGCAATTCCGCAACGAAGCTCTCGGTGCTCGGCGCCGAAGCGTCTTGTCGGGGCTCGCGAGATTGATGAGATACGAATCGTGCGCCATGGTGACGCGCACATCGGTGAGCGCGAGCTGCGCTTTGAACTCCGTGATCTCGGCGGCGTCGCACTCGCGCTCCTGCCAGCGACTCGCGGCCTTCGTGAACAGCTGCAGCGCGGTGGCCTTGATGAGTTTGGCGCGGGGCGGCGCGGTGGTCGTGCCGCCGCCCGCGGTGCTGCAATGCGCGCCGAGCGGCGCTTCGCTCACGGGAGCGGCTTGAGGTAATCCAGCGGATCCACCGCGTGCCCCGCGGGGCGCAACTCGAAGTGCAGATGCGCGGGGAGTTCGGGATCCGAAACGCCTGCGTAGCCGATCACCTGTGCGCGATTCACGATGTCGCCCTTCTTCACGTTCAGGCGGCTGAGCGAACCGTACACGGAGTAATCGCCGCCGGCGTGCTGCACGATCACCGTGAGGCCGTACGTACTGAGCGCTTCGGCGACGACCACCTTGCCCGATGCGACCGCGCGCACCTCGGTGCCTTCCGGCGCCGCGATGCCGATGCCGTTCCATCGCACCGTGGTGTTGTTGGGATTCACGACGCGTCCGAAGCTGTAGAGCAGATTCCCCTTCACCGGCCAATCGAATGTACCGGTGCCGCCCTTCTTGAGCGTCGGCGCCGCCTTCGGCGCGCGCGAGTCGCGCTCGGCCTTCGCCCGCGCGGTCTCGAGCGTACCGATCATGTCGGTGAGCTTCTGCTCATCCTCGGAGAGCGACGCGAGTCGCTTCTCGGTCTCGCGCGTCTTCTGCTTCGCACTGGCGAGGCTGTTCGCCTGCTCCTCCTGCAGGCTGCGCAGGCGGCGCTCCTCTTCGCCCTTCTCGGCGAGATTGATCTCGATCTCGTCCTGGAAGTGCACGAGGTTCTCGCGCTGGTGGTCGATCTGCTTGCGCAGGTCGTCCACGCGCTTCACGAGCGCCTGGTCGCGCAGCGCCGCGAGATGCAGATACTTGTAGCGCGCCACGAGGTCCGCGAAGCTGTTCGCGCTCAGCAACACTTCGCTCGAGTAGAGTCCGCCGCGCTTGTAGATGTCCACGAGCCGGTGCTGGAGCACCACCTTCTTCACCTCGAGCTCGTCCTGCGCGCGCACGAGGTCGGCGGTGGTGACGGTGACATCGGCGTTGATGGCCGCGAGCTGGCTGTCGAGCGTCTGCACGACGCGCGCGGTCATCTCCACCTGCCGGTTCACGTTCTCGAGCTCTTCCGAGAGATCGTGCACGGTGCCCTGGAGCGCCGTGCGGCGGCGCTCGAGTTCCTGGCGCTCGTTGCGCAGCTGGTCGAGGCGGGCGCGCTCATCGCGCAGCCGCTGCTCCGCCTGCTGCAGGGTGGGCTGCTGCGCCATTGCGCGCGGCGCGCCCGCGAGGAGCGCGAGCGCCGCGAGCGCCGCGGCAAGTGCGTGTCTCGCGCTCACACGTCGCGCAGGTGGCGCCCGACGGACATGGCGCTGCCGAGCAGGCCGATGAGTCCTCCGCCAAGGATGCCGAGCAGCGCGATGTCGCGGTCGAAGAATACGGTCGTGATGAACCGGTCGCTGATGAGCTGGCTCGCGGCCCAGGTGAGCACGAGCGCGAGCGCGCCGCCGGCGACGCCCTTCAGGAAGCCGTCGATGAGGAATGGGCGCCGCACGAAACCGTTCGTCGCGCCCACGAGGCGCATGATCGAGATCTCGCGCGCGCGCGCCAGCACGGCCATGCGGATCGTGGTGCCGATGATGATCACGGCCACGGCGGCGAAGGCGATGCCCGAGCACGATGCCCGCCGCCACGGCGAGGCGGCGGATGTCGATAGAGCTTCTTCACCCATTCCTCGCCGTAGCGCACGTCATCCACGAACGGATAGTTGAGCACGCGCGACGCGACGGCGGCCACGTTGGTGGGATCGCGATAGCCTTCCTTGAGGCGGATGTCGAGCGAGCCCGGCAGCACATTCGCGTCGAACACGTCGCTGAACTCGCTGAGCTCCTTCCGCGCGCGGGCGAGCGCCATCTCGGGCGTCACGTATTCCACGTGCTGCACTTCGGGGAACGCATTGAGGTCGCCGAGCGCGGTGGTGATCGCCTCGAGCGAGGTGCCCTCGGCGATGAAGGCGCGGATCTCGACATGCTCTTCGAGGCCGCGCAGCGCGCGGCTCACGTTGAGCGCCACGAGGCCGAACAGCCCCACGGCGAACATGCTGAACGCGATCGTGACGATGCTCAGGGTGCTGAGCAGCGGCGAGCGCCGGAGACCGAGCGCGACTTCGCGGAGCGTGAGGCGCATTAGGCGTCTCCGTCCATCGGTGCCGCGGGCACGGGCTGCGCCGCCGAATCGTACACGAGCTGTCCGCGATTCAGTTCGATCACGCGGTAGTTCGAGCGGCGCACGAGGTCGAGATTGTGCGTGGCCATGATGATCGCCGTGCCGGCCGCGTTGATGTCGCGCAGCAATTGGAAGACGCCGCGCGTCGCGCGCTCGTCCAGGTTGCCGGTGGGCTCGTCGGCGATGAGCAGCATCGGATCGTGCACGAGCGCGCGCGCGATCGCGACGCGCTGCTGTTCGCCGCCGGAGAGTTCGCTTGCGGATAGCTCGTGCCCTTGCTCGCGAGCCCCACCTGCGTGAGCAGGCGGCTCACGCGCGCGGCGAGCCCGTCGCGCGAGGCACCCGTGACCTCGAGCGCGAAGGCGACGTTCTCTTCGGCGGTGCGGTCCTCGAGCAGCCGGAAATCCTGGAACACCACGCCGAGCTTGCGGCGGAGCAGCGGCACGTCGCGCTGGCGGATCTCGCTCGCCGCGGTGCCGCTCACGCGCACTTCGCCCGAGGTGGGATGCTCCTCCATGAGGATGAGCCGCAGGATCGTGGACTTCCCGGCGCCGCTCGGCCCGGTGAGGAACGCGAACTCGCCCTTGTTCACGCGGAAGGTGACGTCGTTGAGCGCGACGCCGGTGCGCGGATACTCCTTCGTGACGCGCGTGAAGCGGATCATCAGCGGATCGCCTGCTTGAGATCGGCGATGAGATCGGCGGCGTTCTCGATGCCCACGGAGATGCGCACGAAGCCGTCGGGGATGCCGATGGCCGCGCGCTCGGCGGGCGTCATGTGCGCGTGCGACGTGAAGCGCGGCTCGCACACGAGCGAGTCCACGCCGCCCAGGCTCGTCGCGTGCGCGAAGATCTGCAGGCGGCGCAGGAATGTGCTCCGCCGCCGCCCCGCCGCCTTTCACTTCCACGGCGAGCATGCCGCCGAAGCCATCGCATCTGCTCGCGCGCGATCGCATGATCGGGATGCGATTCGAGCCCGGGGTAATGCACCGCCGTGAACGCCTTCTGGCCGGCGCACCACTGCGCGACCTTCATCGCGTTCTCGTTCTGCCGCTGCACGCGCACCTCGAGCGTCTTGAGTCCGCGCTCGAGCAGCCAGCACGCGAACGGGTCGGGCGCCTGGCCCCAGAGGATCATCTTCTGCCGCACTTCCTCAATGTAGTCGCTGGTGCCCATCACCGCGCCGCCGAGGATGTCGTGATGGCCGTTGAGATACTTCGTGGCCGAGTGGATGACGACGTCGGCGCCGTGCTCGAGCGGACGGATGTTGATCGGCGACGCGAAGGTGGAGTCCACGACGAGCGTGAGGCCAGTCTCCTGCGTGAGGTAGCTGATCGGCCGCAGGTCGAGCACGCGGCAGCTCGGGTTCACCGGCGTCTCGACGAACACCGCGCGCGTGTGCTTGCGGAGCTTCTTGCGCCAGCCGCGCGACTCGAGCGGATCGACGAGTGTGACGCTGATGCCCATCGCCTCGAACTCGCGCGTGAGCAGCTTGTGCGTGCCGCCGTAGATCCACTTGCTCGCCAGCAGGTGATCGCCGGGGCGGAGCAGGGCGAGCAGCGCGCACGCGGTGGCGCCCTGGCCGCTGCCGAGTACGAGGCCGGCCTCCGCGCCTTCGAGCAGCGCGAGGCGGCGCTGCACGAGTTCGGCCGTCGGATTGTTGCCGTAGCGCGGATAGCGCAGCCCGTCGCCGGTGCCGACTTCCTGGATGAAGTTGACCGACTGATAGAGCGGCGAGACGATCGGCGTGTCGGCGTCGCGCGACTCGCGCGCGCCGTGCAAGGCGAGCGTCGAGAGGCCGGGTCGGGATTCAGAGGTGGGCATGAGGCTCGCGGCTCAGACGTTGCGACCGCGCCCGGTGCGGGCGTCGGTGTTCGGTTTCACGATCGTCACTACTTCGGACGGCAGTGTGCCGGCGATGTCACGCAGCACCACGTGACCCCGCGGGATCGCGTCGTCGATCGCCAGCGTGGCGAGTTCGTGACGACGAGGTCCATACACCCAGACGAGTTCCCCCTCCGTGAGGATTCGGAGCCGCGCGTCCTCCGCGCACATCCATACCTTCGTACCGCGCTCGAGGTCCGTGGGTCGGGTGGCGATGAAATCAATGACCCGGAGCGGCGGATTGAACGTCTCGTTCACTGCGCCGCTCCCACGGCGACATAACTCTGTTCGAGACGCATGGCGAGGCGGCGGCGGAAGAGGCGGTCGAGCACGCGCTCGGCGTCGAAGCCGGCGAGTCCCACTTCGCAGGCGAGCTCGTGCGCGGTGAGCCGGCCGCGGCGGCAGAGCGTGTCCCACGCCATGCGCTCTTCTTCGGCGACGATGCCGATGAGGATCACGTCGCCGCCATCGACTTCCGCGACGATCGCGAGGCCGTGGCGCTCGAGCACCGCTTCGATCGCATCGTAGTGCTCGTCGCGCACGCCGCGGAACACGAAGTACGCATCGCGGGGCGGCGGTGCGGCATCATCGAGGCCGGCGTAGCGCATGAGGAGCTTCGCGACGATCTCGTCGGCGCAGGAGTAGTCGATCACGCCCACGTGCGAGAAGTCGATCACGGTGAGCGAGCGGTCGCCGAGTTCCGCGAGCTGCTTCTCGATGCCATCGCGCACCGCGGCGCCGGTGGGGCGCGTGACGAGATCGGAGTAGAGGTCGCACACGGTGCGGCGCAGCACGCCGGTGAGGTCGATGTGATTGATCATCGATCCGCCACGTGCTCGGGGATGGTGATCTGGATCTGGGCGCCCGGGAAATTCGGGAGCTTCTCTTCGAGCGGCACGTCCTCATCCCAGGAAGGCACGATAGCGATTCTAGCGGTTCCGGAACGAACGGACAACTTCCCCTGCCACCTTCCAATGTAACGTCGCACGCCCGCGAGGCCTTGACCGCGGCCCGGATCCTGGAACCGGGAAACGCCGCGGAGCACCGCTTCCTCGAGCGCGCGGCCATCGCCCCACCGTTCGTCAAGGCGCCGGCCGTGCGCGCTCTCGAGCGACTGCCGGAATCCGACGCCGGCATCGCACACCGCGATCACCACGACGCGGCGTCCCTGCAGCCGCTTCTTCCACGTGTAGGTCTGCACCGCCACCCAGCCGCCGCGCCCCGCGTGCTCCACGATGTTCTGGCACGCTTCGCTCAGCGTCATCGCGAATCCCATCGTCGCCTTGGGATCGACGTTGAGTTCCTTCACGAGGATCTGCGTGGCTTTCTGCTGGATGCGGCCCACCACCTCGTGCACGTCGTCGCTCTTCGCGATCGGCGTGATCTCGAGCAGCACGCTGCTCTCGCCGCCGCGCGCGCGCGGCACTTTGCCCACGAAGTCGTAGAGCTCGGAAGCGTGCTGAAAGAATCCAGTGCGCGCCCAGTAGCCCGCGGTCTCTTCCGCTTCGGGCGGGATGAACTCGGAGCGCGCGGCGCGCGATTGCGCGAGCGTCAGCAACGCGGTGAGTCCGTACGGACTGGCCCAGCGGGTGTGGCGCGCATCTAGCACGAACTTCTCGTCGGGCGCGAGCGGCGCGATCTGCTCGAGCACTTGCTCGAACGTCTTGTCATCAAGCGAGGGCGGGACGTTGACGACAGCGGTCATGTCGAGCTGATCTCTCCGCGCAAGTGACGGGTGAGTCCGGTGGCGCCGCGATGCGAAACGTTGCGAGCGGCCGCGGCGTGCGCGGCATCGATCGACGAGCGTAAGCTATCACCGTGCAGCAGCCGGGAGAAACAGGTCGCGCCCCACACATCGCCGCATCCGGTGGGATCTCCCTCTTGACGCAGCGCATCCGCGTCCACGCGTTCGGTGCGGATGGGTCCGCTGCCGGCGGCGCCACGGTCGAGTCGTGGCGCGCGTGTCAAGTCGGCGAGACGGTCGAAGCCCGGCGCCGCGAAGTACACCGCGCCTCGCGGGCCGAGCGTGACGAACAATGAGCGCACGCCGTGCGCGAGCGCCGTCGCGGCGAGCGCCATCGGGTCGGGCGCCGCCGCCGTCACCTCTTCGTCGTTCATCTGCAGCAGGTCGAAGCAGCGGCACCACTCGGCGACGTTCGGCAGCGGCCGCAGCGCGCGCCATCCCTCGGGCTGCACCGCCATCACGAGCATGTGCAGGTCGCAGTAGATGGGACCCTTGAAGTGCTGGCGCAGCAATTGCGCGGTCTCGAGGTCGAGCTCCCACCCCGAGAGGAAATTGATGTAGAGCGCGTCGATGTTGTTGAGCAGCGGCTTGAGCCCGAGCCACGTCCAGCCCGGCACGCCGCCGGTGAGGCGCTCGCAGCGCCGCTCGCTCGACTCATAGACGATCTCGACGCGATTGTTCGGCTGCGGCACCTCGATGAGCGCGGCGTCCGGCGCGATGTGGCGGAGCGACGCGGTGAACTCGCGCGCGCGCACGATGAGATCGCTCCCGACCTTCATGAGCGGCACGATCTCCCACTCGTCGTCGAGTGCAGCGTCGAGCGCCGCGAGCGAATACGTGATGCCGCCCCACTCTTGAACCGGCGCGATGTTCCGCCCGTGGATCGTGTCCCAGACGAAGGTGCCGATGACGCCGAGGCGCCGCTTCATCTCACAGCGAGCCGCGCTGCTGTTTGAACGTCGCGACGGCGCCCACCATGCCAGCGCTGCCTTCGAGTTCGCCGGGCACGATGCGGCACGCGGCCACGGCGGGGCGGAAGGCGCGGCGCTTCACTTCGGCGCGCAGCGGCTCGAACAATCGCTCGCCCGCTTTCGTCACGCCGCCGGTGATCACGACGACGTCGGGGTTGAGGATGTTCAGGAGATTCGCGATGCCGGTGCCGAGGAAGCGCGCGGTGTCGCGCACGATCTCGAGCGCGAGCGCATCGCCCTGGTTCGCGCCCTCGTACACCGTGGCGGCGGTGAGCTGCGTGACATCGCCGCCCGCCATCTTCCAGAGCGCGCTCGCCTCGTTGCGCTCGAGCGCCTCGCGCGCGCGCTGCGCGATCGCGGGCCCGCTCGCGTACGCCTCGAGGCAACCATAGTTGCCGCAGCGGCAGTAGCGCCCCGTCGAGTCGATGGTGGTGTGCCCGATCTCGCCCGCCACGTCGGACGATCCGTGATAGAGCTTGCCGTCCATGATCACGCCGCCGCCGATGCCGGTCCCGATGGTGACGCCCACGACGTTCTTCGCGCCGCGCGCGGCGCCGCGCCACCATTCGCCGAGCGTCGCGCAATTCGCATCGTTGTCGAGCGTCACGCGGCAGGCGGATCTTCTCGGTGATCGCGTCGCGCAGCGGGAAATCGCGCCATCCGAGGTTGGGTGCGATCACCACGACGCCGCGCTCGCGGTCGAGCGGACCGGGCGCGCCCACGCCAATGCCGAGGAAATCGCTCGCTTGCGCCCGCTCCTTCGCGAAGACATCCGACATCGTCTGCGCGATGAGCGCGACGATGCGATCGACGACGCCTTCGGCGCCTCGTTGCGCGTGCGTGGGCTCGGAGCGGACGGCGATCTCGCGGCTGCCATCTTCGGGCATCGCGCCAACGACGATGTTGGTTCCGCCCAGGTCGACTCCGACGATGAATTTTGTGTTAGGCATCGTTCAATCTAGCGAAGGAGTTGATTCGCCATCTGCTCGACTTGCTCCACCGGCAATTCCTTCATGCATTTCCAGTGCGTGAGTGGACACGTCGGCGGGCCGTGGTGGTGACAAGGGCGGCAAGGAAGATCCTTGTTCTCGGCGATCAGCGAATGCGGCGCGAGGGGGCCGAAGCCGAAGGCCGGCACTGTGGGTCCGTAGATCGTGATCGTCGGCGTGTTCATCGCGCTCGCCAAATGCTGCGGCGAGGAATCGTTGGTCACGAGCAGCCGCGCGCGCTGGATCAATTCGCTCGAATGCCAGCAACGAGAGCCTTCCGGTCGCATCCAGCGCCATGTCCGGTTCGGCCGCCGCCAGGATCTCCGCGGCCAGCGCCTTGTCGTCCGGGCCCCCCACCACGACCAGCCGGTGCCGCTTGGAAAGCCGTGAAGCGAGCATACTATAGTAGGGCCAGCGCTTGGTTCCCCAAACAGAACCCGGCGCTAAGGCGATGATGGGCTCGTGCGCCCACGCGCCCAGCACCGCGTCCACCGCCGCGTGATCCGCGGCGCCGGGATACAACCGCGGCCGCAACGCACCCTCCGGCGGCTCCACGTTCGGGTTCGATGGGAACGCCAAACGCCACAATCGCTCGGCGTGATGCCGGTCGTTCCGGCGCTCGACGCGCATAGTATAGAAGAACCGCCCCGCGGCATCGCCGAATCCCACGCGATCATCGTAGCCCGCAAGCGCGGCCAGTGCCGCCGTGCGCAGCGAACCCTGCGCGAGGTACGCGATGCTGCGCGTCGCGAGCCGCCCGCGCATCGCGTCGCGCAGGCGCTGCGCCACGCGGTGCAATCCGGTGGCGCCCGCGTCCGCTCCGCGCTTGTCGTAGATGTGGATCGCGCGGATGTGTGGATTGTTCGCGAGCACGGGCGCGGCCGCCGGCGTGGTGAGCACGTCCACGGGGCCGCGCATCGCGAGTTCCGTGATCAGGGGCGTGGTGAGCACCGCGTCACCGAGGAAACTCGTCTGCAACACCAACTGCTCCACGGCGAGCGGTGGATCGAGCACGCGTTGCCGCTGGACCGCGGGAAGCTCGGCCGTCGGCGTCGCGGTCATCGCTCAGTCCACCTGGAGCACGGCGAGGAACGCCTCCTGCGGGATCTCCACGCTGCCCACCTGCTTCATGCGCTTCTTCCCCTCCTTCTGCTTCTCGAGGAGTTTGCGTTTGCGCGAGACGTCGCCGCCGTAACACTTCGCGAGCACGTTCTTGCGCAGCGCCTTCACCGTGGTGCGCGCGATCACCTTCTGGCCGATCGCCGCCTGGATCACCACCTCGAACAATTGCCGCGGGATCAGCTCCTTGAGCTTGTCGGCCACCTTGCGCCCCCACTCGTAGCTCTTGTCCTGGTGGATGATCACGCTGAACGCGTCGATCGGCTCGCCGTTGATGAGCATGTCGAGCTTCACGAGCTGGCTCCGGCGATACGCGAGCATCTCGTAGTCGAGCGTCGCATAGCCTTTGCTGATGGTCTTCAGCTTGTCGAAGAAATCGAGGATGATCTCGCCGAGCGGGAATTCCCAGTCGAATTCGACGCGGCTCGTGTCCACGTACGACATGTTCTTGTACACACCGCGCCGTTCGTTGCCGAGCGTCATGATGGGGCCGATGTAATCCGCGGGCGCGACGATGCGCGCCTTCACGTACGGCTCCTCGACGCGCTCCACCACCGAGCCGTGCGGCATGAGTGACGGGTTCTCGAGCAGCTGCATGGTGCCATCCTGCTTGTACACGTGGTACTCCACCGTGGGCACGGTGGTGACGAGATTCAAGTTGAACTCGCGCTCGAGCCGTTCGCGTACGATCTCCATGTGCAGCAGGCCGAGGAATCCGCAGCGGTATCCGAAGCCCAGGGCGGTGGACGTTTCGGGCTGGTACTGCAGCGATGCGTCGTTGAGCTGCAATTTCTCGAGCGCGTCGCGCAACTCGGGGTATTGATCGGTGTCGGTGGGGTAGAGTCCCGCGAACACCATGCTGTGTACGTCCTGGTAGCCGGGGAGCGCGACCTCGGCGTGACGCTCGGCGTCGAACACCGTGTCGCCGACGCGCGTCTCCTGTACGCGGCGCACGTTGGCCACCACGTAGCCCACCTCGCCGCAGCGAAGTTCCTCGGTCTTCACCTGCCGCAGCTGCATGAAGCCGACCTCGGCCACATCGTACACCGACTCGCTCGCGCCGAAGGTGATCTTCATGCCCGGGCGCACTACGCCGTCCACCACGCGCACGCTCGGGATCGCGCCGCGGTAGCGGTCGTAGTACGAGTCGAAGATGAGCGCGCGCAGCGGCGCTTCGGGATCGCCCACCGGCGGCGGCACGGCCGCCACGATGCGCTCGAGCAATTCGTCGATGCCGAGTCCTTCCTTCGCGCTCACGAGGAGGATGTCGTCCGAGTTCGCGCCGATGAGATCGTGCAGCTCCTGCTTCCGGCGCTCGGGTTCGGCGCCGGGCAGATCGATCTTGTTGAGGATCGGGATGATCTCGAGTCCCGCGTCGAGCGCGAGGAAGAGATTCGAGAGCGTTTGCGCCTGGATCCCCTGCGACGCGTCCACCACGAGAATGGCGCCCTCGCACGCGGCGAGCGAGCGCGACACCTCATAGGTGAAGTCCACGTGGCCCGGCGTGTCGATGAGATTCAGCTCGTAGGCGCGGCCATCGCGCGCGTTGTACGTCATGCGCACGGCGTTGAGCTTGATGGTGATGCCGCGCTCGCGCTCGAGGTCGAGCGTGTCGAGCATCTGCGCCTTCATTTCGCGCTTCTGGATCGTGCCCGTCTTCTCGATGAGCCGGTCGGCGAGCGTGCTCTTCCCGTGATCGATATGCGCGACGATGCAGAAATTGCGGATATGGTCGAGCTTCAATCGATTTCCCGGGTTTGCGAGACGATATACGACGACGTTCAAATATAGCGCGGGTCGCTCGTCCGCGTCCGCGGGCCTTCGGACGAGCCGCTCGTTACGTGACTCGCGCACGGTCGCTCGTCCGCGTCCGCGGGCCTTCGGACGAGCCGCTCGTTACGTGACTCGCGCACTGCGCGCGCGAGTCCCTCACTGGGCTCGCCTCAAGCCCGCGGCCGCGTCCTCGCTCTCGGGACTTGAACGGCGACGTCAGCGCTCCTCGCATGCTCCGCAATGAGAGGGGGGCGGGCTGAACGGCGTGAGTGGGGTAGAAGTCGCTAGAGCGAGGACGCGGCCAGGGGGCCGACATCGAGCCCAGTGAGGGACTCGCGCGCGCAGTGCGCGAGTCACGGAACGAGCGGCTCGTATGGCGGTCCCCTGGGCGCGGACGAGCGAACGCGCGATGATTGCCCGCCGTCGTGTGCATGTCTACCTTCAACGCTCCCCTTACACGCCGCATGGAATCCGCTCGAGCCGACCTGCTGGATCCTGCGAGTATCGCCGCGCTCGGCCGCATTGAGGTCATCGCCCGCTGGATCGTGGATGGGTTCCTCAGCGGGCTGCACCGGTCGCCGCGCAAGGGATTCTCGGTCGAGTTCGCGGAGCACCGGCCATACCAACCCGGCGACGAGCCGCGCACGATCGACTGGAAGATCGCGGCGCGCTCCGACCGGCTGGTCGTGAAGCAGTTCGAAGAGGAGACCAATCTTCGCGCGACGATCATCCTCGATGTGAGCCGCTCGATGGCGTGGACCGGCGACCGCTCGCGCCTCACGAAGCTCGCGTACGCCGAGCGTCTTGCGGCGGCGCTCGCGTTGCTGCTGCTGCGTCAGCGTGACGCGGTGGGGCTCATCCGCTTCGACGCGGAGGTGCGCACCGCGATCGCGCCGCGCGCGCGCGTGGGGCAATGGAAGCGCCTCGTCGCGTCGCTGGACGATCCGGGCGCCGGGCGAGCGACGCGCGCGGGCGCGGCGTTCGCGCAGGCCGGGCGTCTCGTGCCGCGACGCGGCCTGATCGTGCTGATCTCCGATCTCTTGCTCGAACCGGAGGAAGTGCTCGGCCCGGTGCGCGCGCTGCGCCGCGCGGGACATCAGGTCACCGTGCTGCAGGTGCTCGATCCGGCCGAGCAAGATCTCGCCGCGCCCGCCGGCGACGCGCTCTTCGTGGATCCCGAAAGCGATCGCGCGGTGCCCGCGAGCGTCGCCGACGTGCGCGTGGCGTACCGTCAGACGGTGGCACAGGCGTTGGGTGAGTGGCGCGAGCAGCTCGCGCGCGCGGGCGCCACGCACGTCGTGATCGGCACCGACGCGCCCTTCGGCGTGCCGCTCCGCCGCGCCTTCGCCGTGCGCCAGCAGCTGCCGTGATCGCGTTCCTCTCGCCGTGGTGGCTGCTCGCGGCGCTCGCGGCCGCGGTGCCGCTCGTGATCCACTTGATGCGCCGCCGAACCGGCGCGCGCCTCGAATTCCCGGCGGTGCGCTGGCTCGAGCGCGCCGAACGTGAGCACAGCCGCTCGCTCAGACTGCGCAATCTGCTGCTCATGCTGCTGCGCGTGGCCGCGGTGTTGCTGCTCGCGCTCGCGGCGGCGCGCCCCATGGCGCGCATCGCGGGCGCGGGCCTCATGCACGCGCCCACCGCCATCGCGATCGTGCTCGACAACTCGCTGAGCACCACCGCGGTCGTGAACGGTCGTGCGGTGCTCGACGATCTCAAGTCGCGCGCGATGGCGGTCGCGTCGCGCGCCTCCGGCGACGACCGGCTCTGGCTCATCACCGCCGACGGCACGGTGAACGGCGGAGATCGCGGCGCCGTGCGTGCGCGCATCGCGCAGGCCGCGCCGCTCGCGGGCGCCGGGCGCCTCGAAGACGCCGCACGGCACGCGGCGGCGGTCGTGCTCGCCAGCCCGCTCCCCGACCGTGAACTCGTGATCGTCACCGACGCCCAGGCCAGCGCGTGGAGCACGCCGCTCTCGCTCGGCGACGTGCGCGTCTCGCGTGTACCGCCCGGCTGGCGGCCCGCCCGCCGATCACGCGGTGCTGATGGCGGCCGCCGAGCCGGTGCGCTGGACGCCGCGCGGCGCCGTGCACGCGCGCGTGCGCGCCAGCGACTCGGTGACGTATCGCATCGAACTCGGCACGCGCACGCTCGCGCGCGGCATCGCCGGCCCCGATGGCGAGATCTTCGTGCGCGCTTCGCCGGCGGAGCGCGGATGGGTCGCGGGGCGCGTCGAACTCGAGCCCGACGAATTGCGCGGCGACGACGTGCGCAATTTCGCCGCGTGGATCGGCGCGCCGCCGAGCGTGCACGTCGATCCGTCGGCGGGCATGTTCGCGCGCACCGCGGTCGAGGCGCTCGAGCAGGCCGGACGCGTCTCGGCCGGCAGCGCGATCACGATCGCGTCGGCCGATGCGGCGCCGTCGCTGCCCGCGCTGCTCACCGCGCCCGCGGATCCCGTGCGCATTGGCGCCGCGAATCGCGCACTGGAACGGCTCGGCGTCCCGTGGCGTTTCGGCGCCATCCAGCGTGGCGCGGCGAGCGCGAGCGCTCCCGCCGGCGTGACGGTGCAGCTTCGCTACGCACTGATGCGCGCGAGCGGCACCGCGCCGGCGCCGGCCGATACCATCTCGATCGCCGCTGGTGAGCCGTGGATCGTGCGCGGGCCCGGCTACGTGCTCGTCGCGAGCCCGCTCGTTCCTGACGCGACGGACTTCCCTGTGCGCGCGGCCTTCGTGCCGTGGATCGCGGACGCGCTGTCGCAGGACCTCGGCGCCGAAGGGCGCGTGGTCACCGCGGCGCCGCTGTCGCGAGTGGCGCGTCCAGCGAACGCCGGCGAGTTGGAATCGCCTTCCGGAACGCGCGCGCCGATCGATGGCGACACGCTCGACGTACCGGGTGAACCGGGCGTGTACTGGTTCGTTCGCTCCGGTGCGCGCGCCGGCGCGCTCGTCGTGGATGCGGAGCCGGGCGAGAGCGATCTCGCGCGCCTCGATTCGGCGGCGATCTCGTCGCGGCTGCACGCGCGCGCGGTGAGCGTCATGACCGACAGCGCCGCGTTCGCGGCCGCGGCCTTCAGCGGCGCGCCGCGCCGCGCGATCGGCGGCTGGCTGCTGGGCGTCGCGCTCGCATTGCTGCTCGTGGAGGGCGCACTCACCGCGGCCGACCGGCGTCCGGTGGAGCGCTAGTGCTCACCGCGCTGCTCGACGCGATGGACGCGCTGCCGGTGTTCACGCGCCTCGCTGCCGCGCTGCCCGCGCCGCGCGCGCGCGTCACCGCCGGCGGGCTGCCCGGCTCCAGCGATGCGGCGCTCGCCGCCGCGCTCGCACGCGGCGCGGGGTCGGGGCGCGTGCTCGTCGTGGTCACCGCGACGATCGCCGAGGCGGAGCGATGGCTCGCGGATCTCGATGCGTTGCTCGGTGCGGGCGGCGCGGCGCTGTATCCGCCGCGCGAAGGGTTCGGCGAGATCGAGCCGCATCTCGAGGTCGCGGGCGAGCGCGTGGAGACCCTCGAACGCCTCGCGCGCGGCGAGGCGCGCATGCTCGTCACCACCGCGCGCGCCGTGCTCGAGCGCACGCGGCTGCCGAGCGTGGTGCGTACCGCACGCCTCGAGCTGAAAGTAGGCGGCGCGCACCGGCTCGAGTCGCTCGCGGCGCATCTGCGCGCGGTGGGATTCGAGCAGGTGCCGCTCGTCGACGAAGTCGCGCAATTCTCGGTGCGCGGCGGGATCGTGGACATCTACAGTTTCGGGATGGCCGAGCCCGTGCGCCTGGAATTCTTCGGCGACGAGATCGCGTCGCTGCGCCACTTCGACATCGCGACGCAACTCTCCACGCGCGATGCCGATCGCGCGGTGGTCCTGCCGGTGGAGGCGCCGGCGCGCGAGGAAAGCGAGGATGGCGAAACGCCCGCCGCCGGCGAGCGCGGCGCGCTCACCGACCTACTCCCGCCCGACGCGCTGCTCATTCTCCCATCGCACGCGCATCTCGAGCCCGAGATGCGCCGCGCGTGGGACGAAGCGCAGCACCATGCGGAGCTCGCGCGCCGCCGCGGCGAGGACACGCCGGACCGCGACGAGCTGTTCCGTTCGCCGTCCGACGCACTCGGCGACCTCGCGGCGTTCGGGACGATCGCGATCGTGGAGCGCGGCGCCGATCCCGAGGCGCCGCCCGCGCAATTCCTGTTCCCGCTGCGCGCGCCCGAGCCGGTGGAGCGCGACATCAAGCGCCTGCGCCGTCTCGTGGACGATGGCATGCCCACGATCATCCTGTGCGACAACGCGGGGCAGGCGGAGCGCCTCGATGAATTGTTGAGCGAGAGCGCGGCGCGTCCGTCGAGCGCGGCGCTCGCCGTCGGCGTGCTCGACGGCGGCTTCGTGATCCCGCCCGGCGGCGGTCACGCAGGACTGCGCGTGCTCACCGACCACGAGATCTTCCGGCGCGAACGCCGCATCCGGCGCGCGCGGCGTTACGCGAGCGGCGCGGCCGGCGCGGTGAACGTCACCGCGCTGCTGGCTGGCGACTACGTGGTGCACCTCGAGCACGGCGTGGGCATCTTCCGCGGCATCGAGCGCATCTTCGTGGGCGAGAGCACCATCGAGGCCGCGGTCATCGAGTACGAAGGCGGCGACCGGCTCAACGTGCCGCTCTATCGCATCGATCAGATCGAGCGCTACCGCGCCGCGCGCGACACCGGCGACGACACGCCGCCCCCGCGCCTCCACAAGCTCGGCGGCCGCAGCTGGGCGCGGCAGCGCGATCGCACGCGCGCGGCGCTCCAGGAGATGACCGAGGAGCTGCTCGTCCTCTACGCGCGGAGACGGGTCGCGTCGAAACAGCCGGCGCATCCCGACGGCAGCTGGCAGCGTCAGCTCGAGTCGAGCTTCCTCTTCGAAGACACGCCCGACCAGCGACGCGCCACCGTGGAAGTGAAACGCGACATGGAGAGCGCGCGCCCGATGGACCGCCTGCTCGTGGGCGATGTCGGCTACGGGAAGACCGAGATCGCCGTGCGCGCCGCGTTCAAGGCGGTGCAGTCGGGGCGGCAGGTGGCCGTGCTCGTGCCCACGACCATCCTCGCCGAACAGCATGGCCGCACCTTCGGCGACCGCCTCGCCGATTTCCCGATGAAGATCGCCACGCTGTCGCGATTCCAGACCGCGAAGGAGCAGACGGGCGTGCTCGCCGCGCTCGCCGCGAAGCAGATCGACATCGTGATCGGCACGCACCGGCTGCTGAGCCCCGATGTGAAGTTCTCCGATCTCGGCCTCGTCATCGTTGATGAAGAACACCGATTCGGGGTCAAGCACAAGGAGCGGCTCAAGCAGCTCAAGCTCGAGACCGACGTCCTCACGCTCACCGCGACGCCGATCCCGCGCACGCTCCACCAGTCGCTCGCCGGCCTGCGCGACATGACCGTGATCGAGACGCCGCCGCGCGACCGCTCTCCGGTGCTGACCTTCGTCGAGCCGTGGGACGACGGGCTCATCGAGGAAGGCATCGCGCGCGAGCTCGACCGCGGCGGCCAGGTGTTCTTCGTGCACAACCGCATCGAGACGATCGAAGCGATCGCCGACCATGTGCGCCGCCTCGCGCCGCGCGCGGTGGTGGCCGTCGCGCACGGCCAGATGCGCGAGCGCGATCTGGATGACGTGATGCGCCGCTTCGTCGCCGGCGAGATCACGGTGCTCGTGAGCACGCTCATCGTGGAGTCCGGCCTCGACGTGCCCAACGCCAACACGATGTTCGTGAGCCGCGCCGACCATCTCGGGTCTCGCGCAGCTCTATCAGCTGCGCGGCCGCGTGGGGCGATCGCACCGCCGCGCGTACTGCTACCTGCTCGTGCCCGACGAAGTGGATCCCGACGCGGAACGCCGTCTCGAGGTGCTCGAGCACCACACCGAACTCGGCGCCGGCTATCGCGTGGCGATGAAGGATCTCGAGATGCGCGGGGCGGGGAACCTCCTCGGCCCCGAGCAGAGCGGATTCGTGCAGGCGGTGGGATTCGAACTGTACCTCAAGATGCTCGAGCAAACGGTGCATCGCGTCATGCGCGGTCCCGACGCGCCGGCGATCGTGCCCGCCGACGTGACGCTCGACGCGCCTAGCTATCTCCCCGACGACTACCTCGGCGTGCCCGAAGTGAAGCTCGGCTTCTACCGGCGCGTCTCCGCCGCCACCGAGCCGGACGAGATCGATGCGATGCGCGCCGAGCTGCGCGACCGGTTCGGCCCGCTGCCGCCGCCGGCGGAGGCGCTGCTGTACGCCGCGCTGTTGCGCGTGCTGGGCGGGCGTCTGGGGATCGAGGGGGTGCTGGTGCGCGGCGAGGAGGCCCGTATTACATTTCGGGCTGATGCGGCGCCTCGATTGAAGGGGCTGACCGCGGCCTTTCACGAGGTGCAATTCCAGGCCGAAGTCCGCCGCACGAACCCGCTGTCGCTCAAGCTCACGCGACTGGGAGGCGCTACGCTGCTGGATGGCCTCGCGCGGGCGCTGAGAAGCCTGACAGTCAGATCCTGATCCCACAATCACGCCTACCCCACACGCCCACATGAAGCGTCGCACCGTTCTCGCTCTTGCCGCCGCCCTCGCCCTTTCGTTCGGCGTCGCCGCCTGCCAGGGTCTCAAGGAAGCGCTCACCGCGCACGTCAACGTTGCCGCCAAGGCCGGCTCGCAGGAGCTCACCGTCGATCAGCTGAGCAAGCTGCTGGCGGGCGTCCAGGTGCCCCTCACCGCCGACATCGCCAAGGCGATCGCGAACATCTGGGTGGACTACCAGCTGCTCGGCGTGGCCGCGGCGAAGAACGACACGCTCAACGATCCGAAGCTCGTGGACGACGCGCTCTGGGCATTCCTCGCGCAGCAGCGCGTGGGCAAGTACCACGAGCAGATCGTGAAGACGTACAACATTCCCGCCTCGTCCGGCCCCGCGGCTTACGCGAAGGGCGACGTGCTCGCGGCGCAGCACATCCTGTTCATCGTGCAGCCCACCGCCACGCCAGCGCAGAAAGACTCCGTGCGGCGCGAAGCGCAGAAAGTGAAGGGCATGGTGACGTCGGCGAACTTTGCGGCGATGGCGCAGAAGTACAGCGGCGATCCGGGCTCGGCATCGAAGGGCGGCTCGCTGGGCGTGTTCAACAAGGGCGCGATGGTGCCGCAGTTCCAGCAGGCGGTGGAAGCGCTCCAGCCGGGACAGATCTCCGGCCTGGTCGAGACGCAGTTCGGCTTCCACATCATTCGCCGCAACACGTACGCCGAAGTGAAGGATGAGTACGAGCGCATGGCGAACGGCCCGGCGATCCAGAAGGCCGACAGCATCTATATGACCGGCATGGAAACGGCGGCGAACATCGTGATCAAGCCCACCGCCGCGGCCACGGTGAAGACCGTCGTGACCGATCTCGATGGTCATGCGAAGGACAACACCGTGCTCGCGACGTACAAGGGCGGCGACTTCACCGTCGCGCGCCTCGTGAAGTGGCTGTCCGCGGCGCCGCAGAAGGAGCAGATGGCCGATCAGGTGCGCCAGATGCCGGATTCGTCGGTGGTGGGCATCCTCAAGCAGATCCTCCGCAATGAGCTCGTGCTCAAGGCGGCCGACAGCGCGAGAGTCGTGATCGATTCCGCGGAGATGGCGACGATCCATGAGCGCTACACCGCGGCCGTCGTCAATTCGTGGACGCAGCTCGGCATCACGCCGTCGGTGCTCGCCGACAGCGGCAAGACCGCGGCGGCGCGCGAGCGCGTCGCGGCCGGCATGGCGAATTCGTTCATGGATCGCCTCATGAACCAGCAGGCGCAGTTCGTGGCGATCGCGCCGCCGGTGGAGAGCGTGGCGCGCACGAAGTACGGCTTCAATCTCAGCACCGCCGGGCTGCAGCGCGCGGTGGAGATGGGCATGAAGATGAAGAAGACGGCCGACTCGGTGAAGACGGCCACGCGTCCGCCGAGCGAAGTGCCCATGGGCACGACGCCGCCCGCGGCCCCACCCAAGCCGAAGCCCTGAGCCGGACCGCCACGCAGCGTCGGGGGTATTGGAGAGCATGATGGAGATTCGCAACGCACTGGCCCTGTCCCTGCTCGCCGCATTGGCGGGCACGGCAGGGCTCGCGCGCGCCGCGGCGGCGCAGAACATGGCACCCGCCTCGGCTAACGGCACGATGGATGGCGTGGTCGCGATCGTCGGCGCCGACGCCATCCTCCGCACCGATCTCGAGGAGCGGATCGTCGGCTACCGCGCCACCGGTGCGTCGCTCCCAACGGATTCCGCGGGGCAGCGCGCGCTCATGGTCCGCTTCCTCAACGAGTTGATCGATGAGGAACTGCTCGTGCAGAAAGCGAACGAGCTCAAGGTGACCGTCAACGAGAACGACGTCTCGCCGATGGTGGACAAGCAGGTCGCGCAGATCCGCGCGCGATTCACCAGCGACGCCGAGTATCGCAGCGAGCTCCGCAAGGCGGGCTTCGGCTCCCCCGAGGAGTATCGCAAGTTCATGATCGACGGCGCCAAGAAGCAGGCGCTGGAGCAGAAACTCTTCGAGCGGCTGAAAGAGGACAAGAAGTTGCCGGCCGTGCCCGTGACCGATGCGGAAGTGACGGCGTATTTCCAGGCGCACAAGGATTCGATCCCGCGCCTGCCTCCCTCGGTGACGCTGCGGCAGGTGGTCATCACGCCACTGCCGAGTCCGCACGCCGACTCGGTGGCGTACTACCGCGCCGACACCATCTACCAGCAGATCGTGAAGGGCGGCGACTTCGAGCAGATCGCGAAGCGCGTTTCCGAGGACCAGGCCACGCGCGAACTCGGCGGCGATTTCGGCTGGCGGCGCCGCGGCGATTTCGTGCCGGAGTTCGACCAGGTGTACTTCGGCCTGCTCCCCGGGCACGTGAGCCCGCCGTTCCGCACCATGATCGGTTGGCACATCGTGCGCGTGGACCGCGTGCAGCCGTCCGAAGTGAAGGGCCGCCAGATCCTGATCCGTCCCAAGATCGATTCGTTGGATGTGGCCAGAGCGCGGCGGCGCGCCGACAGCGTGATGGCCGCGTGGCGCGCGGGCGCGAAGTTCGACACGCTCGTGAAGAAGTACCACGATCCCACGGAGGAGAAGGCGATCCTGAATCCCTTCCCCCAGTCGCAGCTGCCGATCGAATATCAAACGGCGATCAAGGGGCACAAGCCGGGCGACATCCTCGATCCATTCTCGATGGAGGACAAGCAGCGTGGCGTGCCGAAGTTCTTCGTGGTGGAGATCGTGACGATCGATGACGATCGCGATCCATCCGTCGCCGACTGGCGCGACCGGATCCGCGACCAGCTCGCGCAGGAGAAGGCCATCCGGCGCTACCTCGACACCCTTCGGCGCCAGACGTTCGTGGTGGTGCGCCTCTAGGTTGTGCGCGTGGACCTCGCGCTGAAGCGGCTCCTGCTCGTGAAGAGCCGCACCGAGGGCAAGGAGGCGTGCGATGTGGGGGCCGTGATGGTGAACGGCGCGCGCGCGAAGGCCTCCGCGGAAGTGCGCACCGGGGACCGCGTGCGCATCGACTACGCCGATCGCACGCTCGAGATCCAACTCACGGGCGACATCGGCAAGAGCGTGAGCCGCGCACAGGCGAAGACGCTGTACACCATCGTGCGCGACGACCGCGCGCCGTGACGCGCCCCAAGCTCGCGGTGACGCTCGGCGACCCGGCGGGGATCGGGCCGGAGATCGTGCGCGCCGCGATGGCCGACGCGCGCGTGACGGCGGCGTGCGAACTGATCATCGTAGGTCCCGAGGGGACGGGCACTGCCGTCGATGAATCGGTGGGACAATGGAATGGCGAAGACTCAGCCGGCGCGCTCGCCGCGAAAGCGATCGAGCGCGCGGTGATGCTCGCGCAATCGGGTTACGTGCAAGGCATCGTCACCGCGCCCATCGACAAGCACGAACTGCACCAGGCGGGGCACACCGATCCCGGTCACACGGAAATGCTCGCGCGCCTCACGCACGTGCCCGTCGCGATGATGCTCGCGTCCGAGAAGCTGCGCGTGATCCTGGCGACCACGCACATCGCCCTGCGCGACGTGCCCACGATGCTCACCGGCGAACGCATCGCCGCCACC
This sequence comes from uncultured Gemmatimonadaceae bacterium, assembly GCA_963716745.1. GTDB lineage: Bacteria > Gemmatimonadota > Gemmatimonadetes > Gemmatimonadales > Gemmatimonadaceae > DATKOH01. Next base: position 1,146,677 of record OY970320.1, on the reverse strand, counting down.
GCGAAGATCGCGACAGCTGGATTGCGCGACTGGTACGGCATCGCCGAGCCGCGCATCGCGCTCTGTGCACTGAACCCGCACGCCGGCGACAAGGGGAGTTTCGGCAGCGAGGACGACACGCTGCTCGCCCCCGCCGCGCGCGCCGCCGGGATCGCCGGACCCTTCCCGGCGGACACGGTATTCGTGCGCGCGATGCAGGGCGAATTCGACGCCGTGATCGCGCCGTACCATGATGTAGGCATGACCGCGATCAAGGTCGCCTCCTTCGGCAGCGCCGTGAACGTCACGCTCGGCCTTCCGTTCCCGCGCACGTCGCCCGATCATGGCACGGCGAAGGACATTGCCGGCACCGGACGCGCGAAGCCGGAGAGCATGATCCTCGCGATCCTCGAATGCGCGCGCATCGCCAAGGTGATCCATGGGGCATAGCCACGCCGGCCACTCGCACGACCACGCTCACGGACACACGCACGACCACGGCGATGGCGGCGCGGACCAGCAGCGGCGTCTCACGATCGCGCTCACGATCACGGCGCTGCTGCTCGTCGCCGAGTTCGTGGGCGGGTGGCTCGCGAACTCGCTGGCGCTGCTCGCCGACGCGGGGCATCTGCTCACCGACGTCGCCGCGCTCGGCCTCTCGCTGCTCGTCGCGATCCTGAGCCGCCGCCCCGAGACGCCGCGCCGCACGTACGGCTACCGCCGCCTCGAGATCCTCGCCGCCTTCGCGAACGGATCGACGTTGCTGCTCATCTGTGCGCTCATCATCTGGGAGGCGGTCGCGCGGCTGCGCCACCCGGAGCCGGTGGCGGGCCCGCTCATGTTCGCGGTGGGATTGCTCGGCCTCGTCGCGAATCTCGCGTCGGCCAAAGTGCTGCACCCCGCGAGCCACGACAATCTGAATATGCGCGGCGCCTATCTCCACATTCTGGGCGACGTGCTCGGCTTCATCGGCACCATTGTGGCGGCGCTCATCATCTGGCGCACGGGCTGGCTGCCGGCCGACACCATCGCGTCCGATCTTCGTCACGCTGCTCATCGTGCGCGGCGCGTGGGCGCTCGTGCGCGATTCGGTGGACGTGCTGCTCGAGTCCACGCCGTCGTACATCTCGCTGGGCAAGGTGCGCGAACAGCTCGAAGCGATCCCCGGCGTCGAGAGCGTGCATGACCTGCACGTGTGGACCGTCACCTCGGGCGTGATCGCGATGAGCGCCCACGCGATCGTCCGCCAGCCCGAGCGCCACCAGCACGTGCTCGAGCACATCCACGACGCGATGGCGCTCTTCGGGATCGAACATTTGACGATTCAAATGGAGCGCACGGAGATGTTCGAGAAGGAAGGGCACCGGCACGCCTAAGAGCAGATACGGGCTGTCGGCTGTCGGCTGTCGCGTACGCCCTTCGACACCGTTGCGCGCGGCTCTGCTTTTCGTGATACTCTGGGCCGCTTCAGTAGTCTTGCAGGCGACAGCCGACAGCCGACAGTCCGCCCTTTCTTCCCGAGCGTCATGCCCCACTTGGACCGCTTCCTCTCCGCGTTGCTGACTAACGGCGCGACGGCCTTGCTGTTGCAGGCCGACGACTGCGCGCAATTCGATTTCGCGGGAAGTCCGCGGCCGGTCACGAAGCAACCGATCACTGGATCGCAGCTCGCGGCACTCATGAAGGAGATCGCGCCCGCAGATATCCACGCCGACATCGACGCGGGGCGCGACATCACCTTCAAGTACAAGACCACCGAGTGGGGATTCACCGCGCGCTATGGCCTCGCGGCCGGCCGCCTCGCGGCGAGCATCCGCCCCGACGGCGCCGATGGCGAAGAGGAACCGTCCGCCGCGCGCGAGGCAACGCCCGCGACCGCCGCCGAAGCGGTGGCGGTCGCGGCGAATCCGGCGCGCGCGGAGATCCGCGTGAACGCCGATTCCGAGCCGGCCGACAGTGCGTACCGCGATGAACTCGATACGCTGCTCCGCCGACTCGTGGTGGACGGCGGCAGCGACTTGCACCTCCGCGTGGGCGAGCCGCCGGTGCTGCGCAAGGACGGCGAGATGAAGCGCCTCACCGACCAGCGCCCGCTCGACAACGCGCGGCTCGAGGTGATGCTGCGCACGATCATGCCCGAGCGGAATCGCGACGAATACGCCGCGATCAACGACAGCGACTTCGCCTACGAGATCACCGGCGTCGCGCGCTTCCGCTGCAACGCGCTGCGCGACCATCACGGCGCGGGCGCGGTATTCCGCGTGATCCCCGCCAAGGTCGTCACGGTCGAACAGCTCGGCCTCAGCGAAGAGGTGCAGCAACTCTGCAACCTCACGCGCGGACTCGTGCTCGTGACCGGTCCCACCGGCAGCGGCAAGTCCACCACGCTCTGCGCGCTGGTCGATCGCTGCAACGCCACGCGCAACGATCACGTGATCACGATCGAGGACCCGATCGAGTTCGTGCACCACAACAAGAAATGCGTCATCACGCAGCGGCAGGTGGGCGTGCACACGAGCTCGTTCAAACACGCGCTCCGTGCCGCGCTCCGTGAGGATCCCGACATCGTGCTCGTGGGCGAACTGCGCGACCTCGAGACAGTGTCGATCGCGATCGAGACCGCCGAAACGGGACACTTGGTGTTCGGGACGCTTCACACCACCGGCGCCGCTCAAACGATCGACCGCCTCATCGACCAGTTCCCCGCCGATGCGCAGGAGCAGATCCGCGTGATGCTCTCCGAGAGTCTCAAGGGCGTGATCTCACAAACGCTGTGCAAGAAGATCGGCGGCGGCCGCGTGGCCGCGCGCGAGATCCTGCTCAGCACGCAGGGCGTGTCCAACCTCATTCGAGAGGGGAAGACGTTCCAGCTGCAGAGCGTGCTGCAGACGTCCAAGAAGATCGGCATGGTGCCGCTCAGCGATGCACTCATCGATCTCGTGGACCAGGAACAGGTCGAGCCGCAAGAAGCCTACTTCAAGGCGAATGACAAGCCGGGCTTCGTGAATCTCCTGCGCGCCAAGGGGCACGACGTGTCGTTCCTCGACGGCATCGAGCTCGCCGCGACGGTGGGCTCCGCTCCGCCGGCCGCCGCAGTGCCCGCCGGCAAGGGCCGCTGAGGATCTTCCGCGCGCTCCTCGCCGCCGCCGTCCTCTTCGGCGGCCTCTGGGTGGGCGCGTTCAGCGTGCGCGGCGTACCCGCGCTCGGTCCACTGCTCGATCCGGCCAACGGCATCTGGCACGTCGCGGCGAACGCCGAGTTGCCGCGCGATGCGCGCGCCACGATCCCCGGACTCACCGCTCCAGTGCGCGTCGTGTACGACGATCGCGCCGTGCCGCACATCTTCGCCGCCACCGAGCGCGACGCGCAGCGCGCACTCGGCTACGTGGTCGCCCGCGACCGCCTGTTCCAGCTGGAACTCCACGCGCACGCCGGCGCCGGCACGCTCACGGAGATGGTGGGCAGACTCGCACTACCCGTCGACCGCCGCATGCGCGGCCTGGGGCTCCCGCTCTCCGCCGAGTGGAAGCTCGCGACAGCCGACAGCCGACAGTCCGCCGTCGGCCTTGTCGCCTTTGCTGACGGCGTCAACGCCTACATCAGCCATTTGGCGCCGCGCGACTACCCGTTCGAAGACAAGCTGCTGTCCCGCGCGCCGGATCCCTGGCAGCCGATCAACAGCATCCATCTGTTCAACAACATGACCCTCGATCTCTCGTACAACGACGACGAGATCGTGAACTACGCCGTGCGCCAGCGTGTTGGCCGCGCGGCCGCCGACGCGCTCTTCCCGGTGAACAGTCCCATTCAGGAGCCGATCCAGGTATCGGATCGCCCCGAACCGCGCACGGATTTCCACGTGATCCCGCCGCCCGCCAAGCCGGAGCCGGCGCGCGCGCGCGTTGCCGAGTTCAAGCCGTCGAACGAGGATCTCGTCATCGGCTCGAACAATTGGGCCGTGTCGCCGCGGCGTACGCACGACGGCCACGCGATCCTCGCGGGCGATCCGCATCTCACGCTCTCGCTGCCGTCCATCTGGTACGAAGCGCATCTCGTCGTGCCCGGCGCGCTCGACGTGTATGGCGTGACGATCCCCGGCGCGCCGTCGATCATCATCGGCTTCAATCGCGACGTGGCGTGGACGTTCACGAACGTCTCGGGCGATTTCGTGGACCGCTACTTCGAAACGGTGGACGACACCGCGCATCCCACCAAGTACATGGTCGATGGCAAGTGGCGCCCGCTCGTGACGCGCACCGAGACGTACCGCGACCAGCACGGCGCCGCGATCGCGACCGACACGACGTACTGGACGCACCGCGGCCCCATGCGTCGCGCGCTCGGCCGCTGGATCTCCACGCGATGGACCGCCAACGACAGCTCGCTTAATTCGGTGTACTTCGATCAGGCCGCGCACGCGCGATCGGTCGCGGAATTCATGACGACAATGGCGCCCTACGCCTCGCCGCCGCAGAACATGCTGGCCGCCGACCGCGCGGGTTCGATCGGGATACGCTCCACGGGCTTGTACCCGATCCGGCCCGGCGACGGCCGCGGCGATCTCATGCGCGATGGGTCCACGAGCAAGAGCGACTGGACGGGATATCTGCCGCTGGCCAAGTATCCGCAGTCGATCGACCCGGCGCGCGGTTATCTCTCGTCGAACAATCAGCAGCCGGTGGATCCCGCGAACAACGCGCACTACCTCGGCAGCGACTGGCCGCCGCCGTGGCGCGCGATCCGCATCAACGAGCTCATGCGCGCCGATGCGAACGTCACCATGGACGACATGCGGAAGTGGCAGACCGATCCGCGCAGCGCGCGCGCCGAGCTGTTCGTGCCCGCGTTCATCGCCGCCGCGCACGCGCGCGTGAATTCCGACCCGGTGCTCGCGCGCGCCGGCGAAGTGCTCGCCGAGTGGGACCGCGCATACACCGGGAACGACCAGCACGCCATTCTATTCGAGTACGCGATGGAGGAAGTATCCAGCCGCACGTGGGATGAATTGCGCACCGGCGCGGCGAGTGACGCCGACCTGCCCACGCCGAGCGGGAGCGTGCTCGCGGAGTTGTTGCAGCAGCCGAAGAGCGTCTGGTGGGACGACAAGCGCACGCCCAGAGTGGAGACGCGCGATGACATCCTCGCCGCATCGCTCGCCGCGGCGTACGTGCGCGCGGTGAAGGATTATGGCGAGCCCGACGAAGGCGGTTGGCGCTGGGGGCGGCTGCGTCACGCGAACATCTATCACATGCTCGAGATCCCGGCGTTGAGCGCGCTACTGGTGCCGAGCCAGGGAGGTCCGAGCACCTTGAATCCCGTGGGTACCGACGGCCGACACGGGGCGAGCTGGCGCATGGTGGTGGAGATGGGGCCGGCGGTGCACGCGATGGCGACATACCCGGGCGGTCAGAGCGGGAATCCGGCGAGCTCGCGGTACCAGGATCATTTGGTGACGTGGAGCAAGGGCGAACTGGACAGCGTGCGATTCCCGCATAGCGAGTTGGAGCTGGACCACCGGTTGGTGATGGCGACGCTCACGTTGACTCCGGCGCCGAAGTGATGCGCGGGCTGTTGCGCATGGCACTCGTGGCCGGGGCGTTCGCGCTCGCGACGTGGGTGATCGGATGGTGGGCGGTTCCGGCGCTCGCGATGATCTGGACGTTCGTGAACCGGGGGCCATCCGGGGCGCCATGGAGAACTGCGTTTGCGGCGATGATCGGGTGGGGGCTGATCCTCCTGTGGACCGCGGCGACGGCGCCGCTGGGGGAACTCGCTCGACGGCTCGGCGGAGTGGTGGGAGTGCCGGCGTCGGGGCTCATTATGCTCACGCTGGTGTTCGGCGGAGTGCTCGCCTGGAGCGCGGCGGAATTTGCGCGACAACTGCAGGGGCGTGAGTCGCAACCCTGACTCCGTGACTCGTACCCCGAAAACCGTGAGTACCGAGTCGTGCGTCGTGGACCACCAACGGCGCGCGTCGAACCGCTGACGGCGGGACTGGTACCGCTAACGGCGGGATTAGCGTTGGGAACGGCAGTATCCAACGCCAATCCCGCCCTCAGCGGTACCAGTCCCGCCCTTTGCGGTACCAACCGCGCCCTTTGCGGTTAATTCGTTGCGATATCTACACTTTGGCCTCGCTACCCAGCCGGTTATATTGATTGACTATGGATATCCGTAATATCGCCATCATCGCGCACGTCGATCACGGCAAAACCACCCTCGTGGACAAAATGCTCCGGCAAGCCGGGGCGTTCCGCGAGAATCAGATCGTCGAAGAACGCGTCATGGACTCCAATCCGCTCGAGCGCGAGCGTGGCATCACGATCCTTGCCAAGAACACGTCAGTGCGCTGGCACGGCGTGAAGATCAATATCGTCGACACCCCGGGTCACGCCGACTTCGGCGGCGAAGTGGAACGTATCCTCCGCATGGTGGACGGCGTGCTGCTCGTGGTCGATGCCTTCGATGGCCCCATGCCGCAGACGCGATTCGTGCTGCGCAAAGCGCTCGCCTTGGGCCGCACACCGATCGTCGTCATCAACAAGATCGACCGGCCCGGCGCCGATCCGCACCGCGTGCATCACGAAGTGCTCGGCCTCTTCCTCGAGCTCGAAGCGAACGACGAGCAGCTCGATGCGCCGGTCGTGTATGCCTCCGCGCGCCAGGGCGTCGCGACGATGGACGCCGACAAGCCCGGCACCGATCTCGTGCCGCTCTTCCAGACGATCGTCGATCACGTGCCCGCGCCGCGCTTCGCGCCCGATGAGCCGTTCCAGATGCTCATCTCCACGATCGATCATTCGCCCTACCTCGGCCGTCTTGGCATTGGCCGCATTGAGCGCGGCACGGTGAACGTGGGCGGCGAGCTCGCGCTGCTGCCACTCGACCAGACGCTGCCCATGCAGCGCTCGCGCGTCACCAAGCTGTTCACCTACGAGGGGCTCGAGCGGCTCGAAGTGCCGAGTGCGATGTCGGGCGACATCGTGGCGCTCGCGGGGCTCGAAGGCGTCGAGATCGGTCTCACCGTCACTGATGCGGCCACCCCCGAGCGCCTCGAGGGCATCGCCGTGGAAGAGCCGACGATCAGCGTCGACTTCGTGGTGAACAATTCGCCTTTTGCCGGTAAGGAAGGGAAGTTCGTCACGTCGCGACAGCTGCGTGAACGGCTCTATCGCGAGCTCGAGCGCAACGTCGCGCTGCGCGTGGAGGACACCGACGCCACGGACACGTGGAGCGTGTCAGGCCGCGGCGAGCTGCACCTCGGCATTTTGATGGAAACGATGCGCCGCGAGGGCTACGAGTTCCAAGTGTCGCGCCCCCGCGTGATCACGCGCGAAGGACCCGGCGGCGAGCGCCTCGAGCCGTACGAAGAGCTTTCCATCGACGTGCCCGAGGAATTCCTCGGCGCCGTGATCGAGAAGCTCGGACCGCGCCGCGCCGAAATGCTCGAGATGAAGAATCCCGGGCAGAACCTCGTGCGGCTGCTGTATCGCATTCCGGCGCGCGGATTGTTCGGATACCGTTCGGAATTCCTGACCGATACGCGGGGAACCGGGATCATCCATCATCGCTTCCTGGAATACGGGCCGTGGGCCGGTCCGCTCGCGGGCCGCAAGCGCGGAACGCTGGTGTCGATGGAGGCGGGCGTCGCCGTCGCGTTCGGATTATGGAACCTTCAGGACCGCTCGACGCTATTCGTAGGTCCGGGGACGCCGGTGTACGAAGGGATGATCATCGGCGAGAATTCACGTCCGGGCGACATGGATGTGAATCCCACGAAGGAGAAGAAGCTGTCGAACATGCGCACGACCGGCACCGATGAGAATATCCAGCTGGAGCCGCCGCGCGACATGACGCTGGAGATGGGCCTCGAGTACATCGACGAGGATGAACTGATTGAGATCACGCCGGCGAGCATCCGCCTGCGGAAGCGTTCCCTGAGCACGAATGACCGCCGGAAGCAGTCGCGGGAGCTGAAGCGGGAGCGCGAGCGGGCGTCGCTGTAAGACTTTAATCCAATGGCGGAGGCATTTGGTCATGTGGTACGATCCCGAGGCGGCGGATGAAACCCGGAGTGCCATGAGCGGGAACGACGGCCTCGATGCTGGCGCGGCGCAGGAATCGGACGACGAGGATGACTTCGACGATGAAGACCTCGACGACGACGAGATGGATGATGACGATGATGATCTCGACGACGACCTCGACGATGATCTCATCGATCTCGACGACGAATTCGACGACCCCGAAGGCGACCGCGAGCGCCAGCATCCGCCGCACGCCCCGCGCAGGAAATACGACGACTGATCGCCGGATTTCGCCGTCATCATGCGAATCATGTAAGTGAATCATGCTCATCCTGTCCAAGCAGTTTTTTAAAGAACTGCTTGACAGGATGAACATGATTGAGATGATTGGAACTGCACACCTGAACAACGGAGATCCTGTATGCGCATGAGACTCCTCGTGGCCTCGTTGCTGCTATCGGCTCCATTGGCCGCCCAGGCCCCGCAGCAGCAAGTCGCCGAATTCCGCCAGATGCTGTCGGCGAATCAAGTCAAGCGCCGGATGTACACCTGGCTCGAGACCACGCATGTCGCGTACCAGGGCGTGATCAAGGTGACCAAGGTGACGGACTGCCAGTACGCCGGGCCTGCTCCGAAGCCGACGTGCACTGAGATCAGCCTGCAGCAGGCGCCGCCGCCGAGTGGGTTCTTGCGGCGGAGGATCGCGGAGAAGAAGGAAGGGGAGATGAAGGCGTACATGGACACCGTGCGCACGCTGATCGCCGAGTACGTGCCGATCGCGCCGGCGCTCGTGGAAAAGGCGTACCAGGGCGGGAATGTGGCGATCTCCGTGGATCCGAGTAACGGCACCAAGAAGATGGTGATCTCGAACTACCGGATGCCGAACGACAATGTGACCGTGGTGTTCAACGCGGCCACAAAACAGCTTGTGTCGGCGAGCATCTCGACATACACGGGGACGGCGGCGAGTCCGGTGCCGGTGACGGCGAACGTGACGTTCGCGACGCTCCCCAACGGCGTGTTCTATGCGTACCAGAAGACCCTGAACGCGACTGGGGCGCAGATCACTGTGACCATCACGAGTACGGATTTCTCGGAGATGATCCAGCAGTAACTGCTGAGACGTTGGACGTTAGAGGGCGTGCAGAACGGTGTATATTATTGGGTGTCGGCCGCGGTGCCGAGTCTCGCACACTCGCGCAGTTCATCGCGTCGGCAGCACACGGTGGAGCCCATGGGGCCCGGAGGGCCGTTCGCATGGTCGGACGGCCCTCGTTGCATCTTCGAGCCTCGTTCGTTGACTGAGCGTAAGAGCCCGGCTAACTTTGGTTGCTAACCGGGCCTGTAGCTCAGGTGGTTAGAGCGCACGCCTGATAAGCGTGAGGTCCGAGGTTCAACTCCTCGCAGGCCCATACCCAGCAAGACGTCGCCCCGCTTGAGCTCATGGCTCGGGCGGGGCGTTTCGTTCACACGCATTTTTGCGGATCTCATGCCGCGTCGTAGCGGTGGCAAGCTCCGACACGCCGCAGCGAGACTCCGACGCCGGACCGCCGCTGCCCATCGGCGCCCGGAGACATCCGTTCCGCAGCGATACTCCTTTTCGCGGTGATGAGCGCGAAGGCGAGGGTGCTGGCGGGCCGGAAGGGACGGAGCTAGTCTGCTTCTCCTGTACTACATGAGGCGCCGCTCGTGCTGCCACCGGAACTCTCCGCTCTGCGGGACGCGGTCGACCCCGAAGCTCGCGATGCGGCGTGGCAGAAGTTCGTCGAGACGCATAGCCGTCTCCTCTTGCATGTAGCTCGTAGCGTCGAATCGGACCACGATGCTGCGATGGACGCGTACGCCTTTCTCCTCGAGCAACTCCAAGGCGACGAGTGCCGGCGCCTGCGCGCCTATGCGGCGGACGATCGCGGCAAGTTTACGACCTGGTTGGTGGTCGTCGCACGCCGCCTCTGCTTCGATTACCGCCGGAAGCGCTATGGCCGTTTACAGAATGACGGTGCAGAGAGCCGCGACGCGCACGACGCGCGCCGCCGGCTGCTCGATCACGTCGCCGAAGAGATCGATGTCGAAGGGATCTCCAGCGATGCCCCAGACGATGCCGAGACCCGACTGCGCGCCGTCGAGCTGACGGGCGCGCTTAACGACGCGGTCGGCGCGCTCGCGGCCGGCGATCGGCTGCTCCTGAAGCTCCGGTTCCAAGATGACCTCTCCGCGCGCGAGATCGCGCGGATCGTGAAGGCTCCCAGTCCGTTCCATATCTACCGCCGCCTGAACGGACTGCTCGCACGATTGCGAGCGGCGCTCGCGCGACGCGGTGTGCACGGGACGGAGCCATGAGGTCGCAATCTTGCGCGGCGCATCCGTTCCATACGTGTGAGGACGTCTACGATCCCGCTCTCCAGAGTCCAAATGAGCGCTGAGCATCGCGAGGGAGACCATCTCGACCCGGGGATACTTGCCGCCTACACCGACGGGCTGCTTCCGCCTGCGGAGCATGCGGCCGCCGAAGCGCACATGGCGGACTGCGATTCCTGTCGTGGCGATATGGTCGCGGCGTCGAGGCTGACGCGCGAGCGAGCGCCGCTGCGGCGCTGGTACGTGCCCGCGGCACTCGGGGCAGCGGCTGCGCTCCTCCTGATGGTGGGCCGCGATACCGCGCCGCCGCCCATCTCGGTGCCGGTCTCTCGCGAGCCAGTGATCTCGACCACCGTGGTACCCGTTGCGCTCGCACCGCGCGGGGCGGTACACCGCCCGACGCAGCTGATCTGGACATCGGTGCCGTACGCGGATCTCTATCGCGTTACCATCTTCGACGACGCCGGCAACGCGATCTTCGAATCGCAGGCGCGAGACACGTCCGTCTCGATCCCCGCCGATCTTCATATCCAGCCTCGCACGAGCTACTTCTGGAAGCTCGAGGCGCAGACCGGGTGGAATCGCTGGATACCCTCGGAACTCACCGAGTTCTCGGTCGATCCGAAGGGTCCATGATCACGGTCGGTGCATTGTCAGTGCTCCTCGCGATCACGGGGGGAACGGGGCCGCCTCGCACGCCGGACAGCGCGCTCGTCGCCAAGGCGCGTGCGCAACCGGATGCGATCCGCGATTCCTTGCGCCGTACGCTCGCGCTCGCCGCCGCCGACTCGGAGCCGGCAACGGAGCTCGCCACGGCCGAGCGGCTCGCTCAAGCGCTCGCCGGCGCGTGGAACGACTCCTTCCCCATGCGACAAGTGGCGCGCTTCGCGTCGTGGCCGCTGGCCGATCGGCGCATCAAGGCTTCTGCGGACAGCCTGCGCATTGCCGGCAATGATGCCCTTGGGCGTGACGGGCTCGCCGCTGCGCTCCGTGACTGGCGTGCGAGCTATCAGCGCTGCGCGCAGATCGGCGACTCGGCGGGGATGGCCGCCGCTCTCGGGAACATCGGCGCCGGTTACTACCGATCGGAGGAGCAGGACAGTGCGGAACACTATCTAAGTCGCGCACGGGAGATCGCCGAGCGCACGGGCGACTGGCGAACGGCGGGCAATGCCGTCGGCACACTGGCCGCGATCCAGGCCGACCGCGGTGAGTTCGGCGGCGCGGTCGATCTCTACGCGCTTGCGAAGGAGATGCGCCTTCGCACGGGAGATTTCCGCGGCGCCGCGGCGGACGGGAACAATCTGGGGCTGATCGCGCAGCAGCTCGGCGACCTCGGCCGGGCGCGCCGGGCTTTCAATGAAGCGCTCGCCTCGAACCGGGCGGCGGGGCGCGATGAGCCGGCCGCGGTGAATCTGATCAATCTCGGGAATTTGTCGAGCCTCGAGGGCGACTACGCGAGTGCTGAGTCGTCTTATCGGGACGCGCTGTCGCTGTACGGCGAGCGCGGGAATCGTGTGGATGCGGCCTCGGCGCTGCGCGCGCTCGGGCTGCTCGCTCTGCAACGCGGCGATTATCACCATGCGCTCGACCGGTTCATGGAGGCGCTTGCGGTGTTCCGCGAGACGGGCCCTCTGCCGGACGAGATCGATGTGCGCCGCGATATCGCCATCACGCACGCCGCGATGGGGAACCTGCAGGGCGCGCTCATTCAGTTGCGCCGCGCGGAGCACCTCGCCGCCGGTGACTCCGCCGAACAGCGGACCGCCCTGCTCGCGTCACTCGCGCTAGCGCGGGCGGACCTCTCGGTGCAATTCAACGCATATCCCGAGGCGGAGCGTCAATACCTCCGCGCCAACAGGCTCTTCCGAGCGGCCGGCGACTCCCGAGGGCAGGCGGAGACGGAGGGCGGTCTGGGTCTCCTGTTGGCAGCACGCGCCGATCTCCCTGGCGCGATCTCGCACGTCTCGCTGGCGCTGCGCACGCAAGAGGCGCTCGGCGATCCGCGTGCGATCGCGCTGACACGGCTCCTCCTCGGCTCTCTCCGGACGCAGGTGGGCGACACGGCGGCCGCGCGGGCGCTCTTGGAGGGCGCGCTGGCATTGTTGCGCGCGCTCGGCGATCCGGCGAGCGCGGCGGCAACGCTTGGTGCGCTCGCGGAACTCGCCACGCGTGAACGACTCCCGCTCGCCGCGGAATCTTTGTACCGACGGGCACTCGCGCAGCTTGGCGACGCCACGGCGCCCACGATCGCGTGGCAGCTCCACGCCGGACTCGGGAGCGCGTTGCGAAGCCGGCACGCGTTGGATGAAGCCGCCATCGAATTGCGCGGAGCCACCCGTCAGATCGAACGGATGTCGGCCGCTCTGCTGGTAGATGAGTGGCGCGCGGGATTCGCGGCTGACAAGAGGGAGGTGTACGCCCAGCTCGCGCGCGTGGAGGTCGCGCGCGGAAACACGGGCGCGGCCTTCGAGGCGAGCGAACAGCTGCGGGCGCGGGAACTGCTCGACCTTCTCGCGCGCGGGCGCGTCTCGGTCCCTGCTCGGGGAGGCGGGAGCGATGCGCTGGTGGCTCGCGAGCAGGATCTGAGGCGGCAAGTCGACATACTAACCGGTGAACTCGAGGGCGGGCGCATGGCGGGCGTGTTGCGCGGACCGGTCTCGCTCGAGCGATCGGCCAGCGCGGTGCGCGAGGCCCTCGCGCAGGCGCAGCAGCGTTACGGAGAGCTTCTTCTGCAGATCGGCGAGTCGCACCCCGCGTACGCCGCGATCGTGAGCGGCAAGATCGCTCCGTCACGCATCGTCCGGTCCAAGCTCGCCCCGGATGAGGCGCTACTGGAATACCTCGTTGGGGACTCCACGACGCTGCTCTTCGTGGCCACTGCGGACACGCTGGCGGAGATCGATCTTGGAGTCTCACGCCACGAATTGGCAAAGCTGGTGGATTTCAGCCGCGCGGTCATGGTGAGGCCCGGACAGCGGACGCCGCCCGACCTTTGGCGCGCGCCGCTCCGGCGCCTTGGCGCGCTCCTGATTCAGCCGGCTGCTGCATCTGGGCTGCTGGAGGGTAAGACGGCGCTCATCATCGTGCCGCACGCCGAGCTGCATTTCATCCCGTTCGCGGCGTTGCCGAGCACTTTGCGTGGCGACGAGTTCCTCGTGCAACGTTACCGCCTGTCGTACGCGCCTTCGGCTTCGGTCTGGTTGCGACTTCGCGAACGGCCGGCGTACACCGGGACCACCGTGCTCGCTTTGGCGCCCCGCGTGGACGCTCTCCCCGGTTCGGCGCTGGAGGTGGCCGCTATCGAAACGCTCTATGGCGCGAAGGCGGAAGTGTTGGTCGGTGCGCAGGCGTCCGAGCGCGCCCTGCGCGAGGCCGCGCCAAGGGCGGGGATCATCCACTTCGCGACCTACGGCGTGCTGAACCAGGATAATCCGCTCTTCTCGTTCGTAGAGCTGGCGCCCGCGAGCGGATCCGCCGGCCGGCTCGAGGTGCACGACGTCTTCGGGATGCAGCTCAGCGCGCGCCTCGTGGTGTTGAGTGCGTGCCAGACCGCGGTGAGTGCCGGGGCGATGGAAGATGTGCCGGCTGGTGACGACTGGGTCGGGCTCGTGCAGGCGTTCCATGCCGCGGGTGCGGCGCACGTGTTGGCCGCGCTCTGGCCGGTGGACGACCGCGCCACCGCGACCCTCATGACCGAGTTCTACAAGTCGCTCGTTGCAGGACGGTCAGAAGCGGAGGCCCTCGCCCTCGCCCAGCGCGCCATGCTGCGCAATTCGGGTACCGCTCATCCGTTCTACTGGGCAGGGTTCACGATGAGTGGCGGACGGTAAACAGAACAGCGGAGACAGCAATGAATCGCCCGACACGAAGGCTCTCGACGGTGACGGTCGCCACACTCGCCCTAATGGCTAGTTGCGTTGACAGCAGCGGCCCGTCGCAGCAGCGGCGAGTGAACCAACTGCCGTCGCTCATCGTGTCGTCGCCTGAGAGCCAACCCGCCGGCGCAAGCGTCTCGCGAAGCCCGAGTCGCGGCGCGAATGCCGCTGTAGTAGTGGCTACCGCGTGGGTTTCACTCCCGCCCGCATCCGTACCCGGCGGTCAGAGCGCCACCATCCTGAATGCCCGCAGCGGGGACAGCATCACCGTGGCCCTGGTGGACGGCGGCTTCGATCCGGTGGCGGTCACGGCGAGCGTAGGGGACACCCTCTTCGTGGACGTCACCCTGTCGGGCGGTGGCGCCGCCGTGACTGGATTCCAGGTCGTCGCGGCGGGAAGGGCTCCCCTCGTCGTACGAGTCACGCCGCCACCCGGCAAGAAGGATGTGCCGCTCAACGCCCAGATCGTGGCGGTCTTCAGCGCCCCGATCGACTCAGCCACCCTAAGCCCGACCTCCTTCGGCCTCCTGCGCGGATCCGCACCGGTCGCTGGCTCGGTACGGCTGAGTGGGCCGAATGGGCTCAGTGCGGAGTTCTATCCAGACAGCCCTCTCGAGAAGTTCACCAGCTACCAAGTATTCGTATCGCAGGCGATCCAGGATGTGAATGGCGTTCCGCTCGCTGCACCGGTGACACAATCGTTCTCGACGGACTCGACGGAATCGACGGGCTCGGTGTCCGTCGCGAATTCCACGCTGTCGGCGAGCCCGGACTCGACGTGGTTCGATGGGAACCCGGTGCTGATCACGTTGACGCTTCGTGATTCGTCCAACGTCCAGATCGCGCACGGTGGCGCGACGTTCCTCATCAATTCGACCGCTGGCTTCATCCAAGGAGTGACAGATCACGCTGACGGCACTTATACCGCGATCCTCTCGCCGCCCGCCACCCTGGGTAGCGCCAGGGTCTCGGCGACGGTGAGCGGAATTCAGCTGCCGAGCACGTGTACGGTTCGTTTCGTGGACCAGCCGCTCGGTCCGGTGAACCAAGTGGCATCGGGCGCGAAGCCGGAGGACTCCACCGTGCTGGCGGATGGCGCTTCAACTACCCAGGTCACGGTGTGGCTGAGAGATTACTATGGCCACTATATCTCGAAACCGGCCGACAGCATCATCCTGACGACGACGCTCGGGTCGCTCGGGCCGGTCAGTGGGAGCGGGACCTACGTCGCGACGCTGACCGCTCCCGCGACCACCGGCACGGCCGTCGTGACGGCACGGTTCGGAAGTCTGACCTGGAGCTTCCCGGTGCGATTCGGGCTGCAACACCTCTGGGCCAGGAAAGCGCAGATGCCGGGCCCTTTTTTCAACATGGCGGCCGCGTCGGTCAATGGCACCGTCTACGTCGCGGGCGGGATGTATGACTGGGGCGACTATGGTCCCGACTCGGTCGGCCATGAATTGTATGCATACGATGCGGCGACGAATGGTTGGACCCAGCGAGCCAACATGCCGGGGGATCGATCCGCGTTGGCGATGGCGTCCATCAATGGCATCCTCTACGCCGTTGGCGGCTTCGATGACGGCGGGCGTGAGAGTAACAGCCTTTTCGCGTACGATCCGGCCGCCGACCACTGGAAGATGCTCGCTCCGATGCCCACGGCTCGTGGGGGGCTAGCGGTCGCCGTGGTGGGCGGGATCTTGTACGCGGTGGGGGGCTACGAGGGAGCGAACTTGCTCCGCACCGTCGAGGCCTACGATCCGTCCACCGATAGCTGGACGACGAAAGCCTCCATACCCACCGCGCGCTTTGGCCTGGCCGCGGGCGTGGTCAACGGGATCCTTTACGCATTCGGCGGTTACGCGTCCCCGAATCCCAACAATGTCGTCGAAGCGTACGATCCAGCGGCCGATAGCTGGACCAGCAAGCCCTCCATGCCCATGGGAAGCAATGGATTGGCGGCCGTCGCGCTGGGGGCGCGGCTCTACGCGGTGAGTGCGGATTCGGGGGTGGCGTTCCAGCTCTACGATCCCTCGACCAACAGTTGGTCGGTCCAACCTCCAAGCCCCCTGAGTATCTACAAGAGTTTCTACACCCAGTACAACCTGATCTACGGCGTCATCGCGTTGCCCGTGAACGGCTCGCTCTTTGCGGTCGCAGGGGGCGGCAGCTCGGCGATCTGGGTGCCGTAATGACGTAGCCACCGCATTAGATACCGTATCGCATTGGCGCTCACCGGCATTTGGCTCGGAGTCCCGGCTGACGAACGATCGTCGGCGTCGCGTGGTGTAAGTCGTGGTGTAAGTTCGACCCGGCATCCTGCCGTATCTCGGGTCCGAAGTCCAGGCAGATCGCGCGAGCCGCTCTATGAAACACGGCATCGTGCCGGACTTCGGCCTACTATAGTATGGCCTGATAAGCGTGAGGTCCGAGGTTCAACTCCTCGCTGGCCCATACCGATCAAGATCACGCCCCGCTTCGACTTGACCGTCGAGGCGGGGCGTTTGGTTTGGGGGTAGCGAGCCGCGGCGTCGCTCAGGTCTTAGCCTGCTACGGGCCGCTCATCCATGGGCTCCAACGGCAGTTACACCGATGTTCGGCCGCGCAACGCCAGGGAGAAAAAGATTCCGCCGAATGAGAGAATGCCCACGGCACGCATGCGATGCCCAGACGAAAGATCAAATGCGGCAACCGCCAGGAATGCCGCGGCTACCAGATATGCCAACCACAGCCGTCCATTCTTTACCATTGTCTCACCCGTGTGCGCGGTGTCTGCCTAACTCGGATAATGCGGCGCTCCGAGCACGGTCGCAAGGAAGACCGAGGTCCGAGGTTCAACTCCTCGCAGGCCCATATCGGTGAATGTGCTCGCCCCGTTTCGACCTGACCGTCGACGCGGGGCGTTTCCCATCCGCTGATTTCGGACAATGGTCTAAGTTCCTCATGTTAGTTCGTCGATTCTTGTCCAGATAGCCCATCAGTGCCGTTGCTGGATTCGCGTGTAGCGACGCGTCGCTACGATGCGCTCACGTGCTTAGGATCGACCGACAAGCTGTTCTGTCCTCGGACGCAGGCGACCAATGGGAGAAGCCAGTGCGCGGCGCCGCGCGACGATCCACGCTCGCCCGTCCAGGTTGCGGCTGTTCGTGCCGGGGCTGATCGCTTCGACCGTCGCGGTCGATGCCGTGTCAAAATGGTTGGCGCGCGGTCTGCTTCCAGTCGGCGCCACTCGTCCGGTGCCAGAGACGACGCTGCGGTTCGTACTGGTCTACAACTCCGGCTTCGTGAGGATCAATGGTCACGTCATACCCATGCCCGTCTCGCTCACGATCACAATCATCGGGATCGCGGTGGTCCTCTGGATGATTGCGCGAACGCGGTCCGCTGCTCGCCACTACGCGATGGCGTTGTCGATCATGGTCGGAGGTGGCATCGCCAATCTGCTGGATCTCATCCTCCGTGGCACCGTGACGGACTTCATCGTTCTGCGTGTCCTTGGATATCGATTTGGGATCTTCAATCTCGCTGACGTCGCTATCTTCTTTGGAGGGCTGCTCTTCCTGTTCATGCGCACACGTGACGGAATTCGAGAAGAGGGTTGGCGCCGGGCGCTTTTCTCGTTCTCCTTTTCGCCGGATGCGCTGCTCCTGCCTCCGTCGATGCGGCCCGCCGAACAACTGAGAACACCAGACTCCTCCAGCGGTACCGAGCGATAGCTCACGCGTGCGACACTAACTGCCAGTCGTCGAATGCGCCGCGATATACGCTGCGGTGTAAGTTCGACCCGGACTCCTGCCGTTTCGCAAGTCCGAGTCCCGAACAGAACGCGCGATGCGCTCTATCCGAACTCGATGCGCGAGCACAGCTCTTGCGCGAGGCTTCGTGCATCAAGGGCGCTGTACTCACCGACTGCAGCACCCTGGCGCTCACCAACTCGACTCGCGCGCGAGCTCGCGGTAAGATCAAGCGTGGATCACAGCCTGCCCAGAGCGCCTCTCCGGAGGATCCGCCGTTGGCGATAGAGCCGCAGCTATATCCGCGCACGTACCGCCTCGCCGGCTCTGCAAGGCGGCTCAGTTGGGTCGGCGCCATCCTGCTGTTGGTGATCCCCACCTACGTGGTCGCATCGGGTGGAAGCGCCCCCTTTGGCATGACGCCGGGCGCGGCTCTCGCGCTTGGTGAGGTTCTGATCGCACTCGCCGGCGGTCTCGGGATCTACCTGATCGCCGGCGTCTTGCGTACGGGGGTAGTGCTCTCTGCCGACTCGATCACGGTCACGGGCACGCTCTCCGGAACCCGCACTCTCCGCCGAGCCGACATCCTAGGGATGCGCTCGATCAAGACGGGCATCGGAGATGCGAAGCCGATACTCGAACTGGTGCCGCGGTTCACCAGTTTGAAATCACTGCGCATCGACGGGGCCATCGAAACGGACGACGCCTTCCAGGCTTGGATGAGCGGACTCACCGACCTCGATGCCTCGAGATGCTCGGGCCTCGCAGGAGGCCATCATCTCCGATCCCGCGCTCGGCACCACGCGGGAGGCTCGAGTCGATTCTCTGCAGACGGTCCGCAATCGGGTCAAGGCCGGAGCGTACGTCGCTGGCATGGCGACGATCGTGCTCCTCTTGCTTCCGACGCCGCTCTGGCTCGCTGCCGCACTGCCGTTGGCGCTGCCGTGGCTGGGGATCTTGATCGTCAACCACTGGGACGGGCTGTTTCGGCTGCATGATGACAAGAACGATGCGCGCGTAAACCTTTCGCTGGTCATGCTGATGCCGGGCTTGGCGCTCTGTTGGCTGGCGCTGGGCAGCGTCCCCCTCGTGGACTCGCGAATGGCGTTCGTGCCGGCCGCGCTGGTCTCGATGGTGTTGGTGGCGACAGCCGTCCGTGTCGAGAGGAAGCCGCGCGCGAGCGCCGCCAACGTTGCGTTGCTCTTCGTCGTCTCGTTGGCATACGGCTACGGAGCGATCGCTGTGTGCGACAGAGTATTCGACGGTGCAGCGCCACAGGTGTTCCGCCCGCAGGCGCGAGACGCGCACACCTCTTCCGGACGTAATGGGACGACGTACTACGTCGATCTCGCACCGTGGGGACCACGAACTGAGTGGGAAATCGTCATCGTGTCTCGTAGGGTGTACGACGCAGCGGCACGCGGGGCCGCGATCTGCGTGAAGCTGCATCCAGGTGCACTCGGCATGCCGTGGTACCGGGTCGAGCCGTGCGAGTGATCGCGAGAGTGCTCAATTCCTCGCAGGCCCATACCGATCAAGATCACGCCCCGCTTCGACTTGACCGTCGAGGCGGGGCGTTTCGTTCTCCGAAGTGCGAGCGAACAGGGCACTCCAGAGTTCACCCATCGACTGCAACCGCGCTTAGGCAGAGCGACGCCACCAGAGCGCCGCAAGTAGTACGGTACAGATAAGGAGGCCCGCAAGATTGCCGGCGAGGTCATGACCGAACACGGCGGACACCGCGAAATATCCTATTCCGAGAACACCTATCGCCAGTCGAAGAGGTTGGCTCATTCGGTACTCTCGAAAAGATGGGCCTGCCGATTGTCTAGTTGCCACCGGATAGTATCGAACGCAAGCCTCAGCACGCGAGCGGAATACCGTGCTCACGCCGGAACACACGTCACCCGAAAGCGCTATGCGATATCCTCGAGCTCGACGTCGAGAGAGTCAATGTGTATCTCAAGATCATATCGCTCGCCCGCTTCGTGGCGTTCTCCGAGATACAGGAGTCCCTTGTCCACTTGATAGAGCGACAGCGCGCCTATGTCGATTTCATCTCCCGGGTGTTCGTCATGCTCGATCCGCGATGAGTGCACAGAGCGAACGGTGAGCTTGCTTGGCACGACACGCGGTTCCACACCGCCTATTGCTATGAGAGGGAATGCCAAGGCATCCAATGAAGCGCTGCGCGGCCGGACGGCGGATCATGACAGAGAGCTCTCCCCGTGCAATGTGGACGTCCGACTTCCGAAAACTGATGGTCTCGACAAGGCTTTGGAACCGCTCGCGCTCCGCGCGTGTGCTCGAGTGGCGCAACTGCTCATGAAGCGGGGTCGGCCAGGGGATGCGCATGACGGCTCCTCACCTAGTCAAGCAAGAATGGCTCGCGCATTGACCTACTGTGGGCTGCCTCGATCCCAGCGCGAGCATCACGGAGAAGTTACTCCCGCGAGGTACTCCGGGTCAGACTCTGAGGAGAATGACCCGGGTATCTGCGAACCATGCCGATCTGTCACCACGCGGGCCGCGGACGGCATGGGGAATTGCAATCGTGTCTCTTGCTTCTTGCATAGGTGATCACCACTCATGCTCGTCCCTTACCCGATTCCCTTGCGCGAACGGCTGACCGCCGCGAGCACACGCCGGGATCACGAGCGGTTCGCGGAGATGACTTGGACCCTCGGCGTTCGGAAGTCGGACGTTCGCACGGCGCCGGGAGAGATCACGGTGTTGGTGCGACGGCCGGCCGCACACCACGTCGTTGATTTTCTCGGGATTCGACTCACGCGCTACGCGAATGAGCCACATGTGGTGCCGAGCAAGCTCACCATCCGCTCGGTCCGTTCGTGGCGCGTGCAGGACGAATTGTCCGACGATGCCGAGGTGGGCGGCGCGTTCTCGCTCTACGAGGTCGGGCAGGGGCGGCTGCATCTCTTCGCGGGGTGGTCGCGCACTTGCGGTGCTCCGCCTGGATATAGCCTGACGATCGAGATCGATGCGCTCGACGTGGAGCTCGAGGACATACCGTAGAGCGACTTCGCCGGCAGGTTGATGCGCAGCTACCTCCCACTCCCGTACCTCAGCGAATCCGCGAGGCAGCTCGCTGCGAGCGCTCTTTGCTCGGCCGGCTTCTTCGGGTCGCCGAAGATGCACAGCGGCCGATTATCGCCCCCGCGAATGCGCAGTAGCTCGGGGACGTTCGTGCCGTCGATCTTCTCAAAGCGGTCCGCGAAGACGGCGGCGGATCGATCCCTGCCGACGCGCATGCGCCACGTGTACAAGGTCCCGATGATCTCCTGACTATTCCGGATCTCGGCGACGAGGTCCATCTGCCAGCCATCGGCGCCTCGCCGGAAGAACTGCGGCGACTCGAACGGCGTATCGGTGTAGTACAGCATCGCATAATCTCCCCGCTCGTCGATCTCATGGCGGTAGCCGTAGTACGCCATGAGCAGATAGTCATTGTCGGCGCGGGTGTCGGGCTCGGTCTCCCTCAGAAGGTCGCGCGAGGTTGGCAGGAACAGCGGCACCCACCGCGGCGCAAGGCCGAGCGCCAAGTACTCCATATACCGTTGATAGACCTCCTCCACACTCGGCTGCGGGCCGAAATAGGCAGCGATCGCCGAGTCTGTCGCCGCATTTGCGATCCGACGCAGCTGCGCTTGATGCGGGATGGCCGCCGATGCGCCGCCGCCGCGTGCGAGACTTCGCATCTCCTCGATGTACTGGAGCGTGCGGGGGTCCCACTCCTTGCCGAGCCGCGCCTGTCGGATCCGATGGTGGATCATGAGCAGCGTCGAATAGATCGCATGCCCGGGACCCGCGTAGCGTCCTCGGCCCTCGGAGTTGAAGACCGGCCCCAACTGTTCACGCAGCAGATATCCGACGAAGCCGTCGGGGAATATTCCCTCGAGGTGAGGCCCGACTTCGATGCGCGACTCCTTCGTGGAGTCGTCGATCACGATGAGCAGACCGCGGCCTCCGACCTCCTTCCCGATGCCTTGCTGCCGCATCACGTCCAAGGCGAACGCGCGCAGCGGCTGCCCGTGCGTACTGCGAACGATACTGACCCGGACATCAACGCCGGACTCGTACTCGAGCGCGTCCAGGTACTCACTCAGCTGGTCCACATAATCGGGCGGTACGACGGCGGCGTCGTCGGTGACCTTGGCCGTGGAGAACTTCGCGTGGAACCACTGCCTGACCGGCGAGTTTGACGCCCACAATACGAATATCGATGCCACGATCACGATCCTGAGCGCGATCACGAACCATCGCCGCGGCGTTCGACTGGGCACGCTGTTCACCTGGCCTCTCTTACGTTCCGGTGCATTCGAGGATCTCCCACGCTGGCGGTCGAGGCCGCATGACGCAAGAGCGACGTCTCGCTACTTGGCGCGATGAGACGCTGGAAATATGACCCCAGAGGCCTTGACGGGCCTGTCTTATTCTTGTATATATATAACCAACATGTTATGGAACTAAACGGTTATGGAAACCTCAGGACGTCTCGACCTGACCTTCGCCGCCCTGGCTGACCCCACCCGCCGCGCCCTCCTGGCGCGGCTGGCGACGGGGGAGGCCACCGTGACGGAGCTCGCCGATCCGTTCGCGATGAGCCAGCCGGCCATTTCCAAACATCTGAGAGTGCTCGAGCGCGCCGGCCTCATCTCGATGGACGTCGATGCGCAACGGCGCCCGCGCAAACTGGAACCGAAGCGATTGAAGGAAGCCGTGGCTTGGATCGAGCGGTACCGCGAGATCTTCGAACAGAACTACCAGCGTCTCGATGCGCTGCTCGGAGAGCTGCAAGCGAAACGGTCCAAGCGGAAACGAACAAGAAAATAGGAGAAGACCATGCCCAAGCCCGCAGAAGTCACGTCGCCGAGCGATCGTGAAGTCCGCGTCACACGCACGTTCAATGCGCCCCGCAAATTAGTGTGGGATGCGCATACCAAGCCCGAACTCATGCGGAAATGGCTCGGCTATGATGGCTGGGACATGCCGGTGTGCGACATGGATGTCCGCGTCGGCGGCAAATACAAGTGGCAATGGAGAAACCGCGAAGACGGCAAGCATTTCGGCTTCGTCGGCACGTTCACCGAAGTCGACCGCCCGTCGAAGCTCGTCCACGATGAGTACTACGACCCGGGCGACATCGGCGGCGCCATGCCGGCCGGCGATCCCTGCATCGTGTCACTGCAACTCGGTGAGCGGGGCGGCGTCACGACGCTCGTCTGCAACTTGATGTTCGCGTCGAAGGAAGCGCGTGATGACGCGGTCTCCACGGGCATGACCGACGGCATGGAGCACAGCTACACGCGCCTCGACGACCTGGTCAAAGCTGCAGCGTGAAGGCGGAGACGACGATCAGGATTACTCCAGTCAGGCCGGAACACACGTCACCCGAACCGCGTCCTCGCCAACACGCTCGCTGGAAATGATGCGGAGCGGCGGCCGCGCACCCGCGAAGTACGGCTTGCCGGCGCCGAGCACGAAGGGGCGGAAGTAGAGACGGTACTCGTCGATGAGTCCGAGCTCGGTGAGGCTCGCCGCCAGCACAGGCCCCGCAACGTCGATCTCACCCTCGACGTCTTTCTTCAGTTTGCGCACGAACGCGTCGAGGTTCTCGCCGACGAGTGCGGCGTTCGCGCCTACCGTCTTCAGCGTACGCGAGACGACCCACTTCGGCTTCTCCCGCCACGCCGCTGCGAATTCGTGGTCGCCCGCATCCCACTCCGGTCGATCCTCGTCCCAGTAGCGCATGACCTCGTAGATCCGCCGGCCATACAAGCAGCCGGCCAGGCCGCGCACATGATCCATGAAATGACGGCCGAGCGCAGCGCCAGGCGGCGGTATCACCAGCCCGCCCGCGTCGTTGTCGACGTACCCGTCGAGGGACTGCATCATGCCGAAAACGAGCTTGGCCATTCGCTCACTCCCCGATCGCCCCGATGCCGGCATCCCACATCTTTTTGTTGAGCGCCGGGATGTCCTCGCTCACCATGGCGTCGGAGCGCGCCTTGAGCGCCACCCAATCCTTGTCGAGCTCCGCCCGCCGGTCCCGCGATGGCTGGTTCACCCGTGGCAGATCGCTCTTGGTCTGCTCGATGAGGAAGATGTAGTTGGCGGTGAATTTCTGAGGGAAGTTCTCCACGTCATCGTACACCTTGGTCCGCCGAGAGACCATGTCTTCATCCCATGCGGTGAGCTTGGCGAGGAGCGCCTCTCCGTCTTTCTTAATGGCGGCGTACTTGTCCCCCGGCGGAAGGGCCGCGAGCACCGCCGCCAACCGCTCCCGCATCGCGTGCAACCGATTGACGGTCTCGTTCATCACAGTGAGCTCGCGCTCCATCCCCGACATGAACGCATTGTACTCGGCGTACGTGGCGGCATCGGTCGGATACAGCGGGTTCGCGAGGATCGCGGCGTCGGTCGCAGCGGTCCGGCTTCCCACCGTGAACGTGAACCGGTACGACCCCGGCGACGCCTTGTGTCCACGATAGCTCTCCTCGAGGTGGACGCCCGGGACTCCCGGAACGGTCGGATACCTCAGGTCCCAGACGAACCGGTTGAGCCCCGTCGCCGTCGGGAGCGCCGGCTCGGCCGGCGGACCACCGTCCCATTTCTTGAACGTCGTGTCCTTCACCGACGAGAAGCGTCGCACCACTTTGCCCGCGGAGTCGCGCACCTCGAGTGTCACGACGTCGGTCTTCTCGAGCTTGGGCAGCCGGTAATAGAGCACGATGCCGGTTGCCGGGTTGACGCCCCGGCTCAGGTCCGCGCCGGTGAACTCCTCCTTCGACTCATCCAGTTCGCTGCTGCTGTTCGACAGCATGACGTTCGCCGGGCGGAAGACCGCGAAGCCCGAGGAATCGGCGCGATACTGCCGGATCAGCGTGAGGTCGTCGAGGATCCAGAGCCCGCGCCCCGACGTGGACGGCGATCAGATTCCCCCGGTGGATCTTGAGGTCCGTGATCGGCGTGATCGGCAGATTGAGCTGGAATGGAACCCAGTTCTTCCCGCCGTTCCAGGAGATGTAGAGCCCCAGCTCCGTGCCCGCGAAGAGCAGGTCCCGCCGCATGTCGTCCTCACGCACGACGCGCGTGAAGGCATTGGGCGCGATCCCCGCATCGATGCGCGTCCAGCTCTGGCCGTAGTCGGTGGTCTTGTAGAGCCCGGGCGACTGATCGTTGAACTTGTACCGAGTGGTCGCGATGTACGCCGTGGCCTTGTCGAACGGTGACAGCTCGATCGCGTTGATGAGGCATTCCGCGAGCCCCTTGGGCGTCACGTTCTTCCAGGTGGCCCCGCCGTCGCGCGTCAGGTAGACCAGTCCGTCGACGCTCCCCGTCCAGATCACGCCGCGTTCGTGCGGCGACTCCGCCACGTAGGTGAGCACGCCATACGTCTCGGCGCCCACGCCCTCGTTGGTGTACGGGACGCCGGCCTTCCCCTGCTTGTCTCTCTCATTCCGCGTGAGGTCGGGGGAGATCGCCTTCCACGTCTTGCCGAGGTCGCTCGTCTTGAGCAGGACCTGGGCGCCGTGATAGAAGGTGTTCGGCTCCCACTTGCTCCAGATGACCGGCGCGTTCCAGTCGTAGCGGTATTTCATGTCTCTCGCGTCCATGGCCTGGTACTGGATCGGCGCCGGCATGACGTTCGTGCCCGCGTGCGCCTTCGTGTCGAGGACGTCGATCGTTCCCGCGTAGCTGCCGCCCATCACGTACTGCGGGTCGTTCGGATCGAATGCCAGGAACGCGCTCTCTCCGCCCGCCGAACTGGTCCAGCTGTCGGTGGTGATCCCATCGTTCCCCAGCTCCTGGCTCGCGATGACCACCGAGGAGTTGTCCTGCTGCGCCGAGTAGATGCGATAGGGGAACTGATTGTCGACGTTGATCCGATAGAACTGCCCGGTCGGCTCCGTGCCCAGCGAGCTCCAGCTCTTGCCGCGGTCGAAAGTGATCGCGCCGCCGCCGTCATCGAAGAGGATGAAGTTGTCGGAGTTGTCCGGGTTGATCCACAGGTTGTGGGTGTCTCCGTGTTGGGTGGGGACCTCCTCCCACGTCTTCCCTCCGTCATTCGAGCGCAGCGCGGGCGAGCTCATCACGTACACCCGGTTCTCGTCCTTGGGGTCGACGAACAGCTTTGATGTAGTACCAGGCGCGCTGCAGCAGCCGCGGCTCGCTCGTCACCTGGCTCCACGTCCGGCCGGCATCGGCGGACATGTAGAGTCCGCGCTCCGGGCTGTAGGAGTCGCTCTCGATGAGCGCATACACCTTGTTCGGGTTCGACCGGCTCACGGCGATCGCCATCTTCCCCATCTTGTCGGGGAGTCCGTTGGTCATCTTCTCCCATGTGTCCCCGCCGTCGACGGACTTGTAGAGTCCGCTGCCCGGCCCTCCACTCGTGACCTGCCAGGGACGCCGGCCGTGCTCCCACATCGCGGCGTACACCACGCGCGGGTTCCGCACATCCATGGACAGCTCGGCGACGCCGGTCCTCTCGTTCACGAACAACGTGTTCTTCCACGTGGCGCCGCCGTCGCTGGACTTGTAGACGCCCCGCTGCTTCGACGGCGCATAGAGGTTCCCCTGCGCGCCGACGAGGAGCACGTCCGGGTTGCGCGGATCCACGACGATGCGGGAGATGTGCCGAGTCGAGTCGAGGCCGATCTTCTTCCAGGTGCGTCCCGCGTCGGTGGAGCGATAGACCCCGTCCCCCGAGCCGGTCATGACCCCGCGCACCGCGTGCTCGCCCATGCCGACATAGACCACGTTCGGATCGGACTCGGCGACCGCGATGGCGCCGACGGAGCCCGTCTTGAAATAGCCGTCGGAGATATTGCGCCAGGTGATCCCCATGTTGTCGGTCTTCCAGACGCCGCCGCCGGTGCTGCCCATGTAGTACGTCTTCGGATCGCCCACGACGCCGGTGCCCGCCACCGAGCGTCCGCCGCGGAACGGCCCGATGGAACGCCACTTGACGGGCTTGAACACGCTGTCGAGTGCCGACGCTGACGCCTGGGCGGGCGGGGACTGTGCGGGCAGCGGACGAAGAAGAGCCGCGGCCAGGAGGAGCAGTAGTGATCTGGTCATTGGATGCGAAGATTTGGGTTGATGCAGGATGCGAATCGGGACGCTGGCCCCGTCAGCTACGGGCGGCTCAAATAGGCAGCGTCATGCGCAGCATTCGCAAATCCGCGGCCTCGCGGTCGGCTACGAGCTCGGAGTGAGGCCGGGACAGAATAACATGCTCATGCTGGCACACACGTCACCCGAACCGCGTCCTCGCCGACGCGATCGCTGGCAATGATGCGGAGCGGCGGCCGGGCGCCGGCGAAGTACGGCTTGCCGGCGCCGAGCACGAAGGGGCGATAGTACAGCCGATACTCGTCGATGAGACCGAGCTCGGTGAGGCTCGAGGCCAACACGGGCCCCGCGACGTCGATCTCACCCTCGACGTCTCCCTTCAGTTTGCGCACGAACGCCTCGAGGTTCTCGCCGACAAGTGTGGCGTTCGCTCCGACCGACTTCAACGTGCGTGAGACGACCCACTTCGGCTTCGACAGCCACGCCGCCGCGAAGGCGTGGTCATCCGCATCCCACTCGGGTCGAGGGTGCTCCCAGTAGCGCATGATCTCGTATATCCGCCGGCCGTACAAGCAGCCGGCGAGGCCGCGAACGTGATCCATGAAATGACGGCCAAGCGCGACGCCGGGCGGAGGGATCACCAACCCGCCCGCGACATCATCGACGTAGCCGTCGAGGGACTGCATCATGCCGAACACGAGCTTAGCCATTGCCTCACACCTCCGCGGCAAATGCCGGCTACTGCGAGTCGCGCGCCCGCAGCGAGTCGGGTAGACACTGCGATGGAATCAGTTTCGACAACTTGGACCCCTTCGGGGCCCCGTGTATGCACAGCGGCCGATTGTCGCCGCCGTGCACGCGGAGGAACTGGCCGAAGCCAGTGCCATTGAACTGCTCGAACCGATCCCCGAAGACATTGCTCGACCGATCCCTTCCCACGAGAATGCGCCACGAAAAGTACGTCCCGATCACCTCTTGGCTGTTCCGAAACTCCGCGACCATGTCCATTTGCCATCCATCTTTGCCTTTGCGAAAAAAGAGCGGAGACTGGAAAGGCGTCTATGTGTAGGTCAGCATGGCGAAGTCGCCGCGCTCATCGATCTCGTACGTGAATGGGTATCTCGTCATGAGGATGTAGTCGTTCCACCCGAGAGAACTCGGTTGTATCAGCATGAGATCGCGAGAACTCGGCAGGTATAGCGGCACGTAGCGCGGCCAAAGCCCCAAGGCGAGGTACTCCAGCTCCCGTTGGTAGACTTCCTCGACGGTCGGCTGTGGGCCGAAGTACGCCGCGAGCGCGGAGTCGGTTTGCTGACCCAAGAGGCGTTCAAGCTTGGCACGATGGGGGATGGGCACGGACGCACCGCCGCCGCGCGCCAGGCTCCGCACATCCGTGATGTAGTCGAGCACACGCGGGTCGAACTCGGCGCCGAGTCGGGCGAAGCGGATCCGGTCATGAACGATGAGCAGCGTCGTCCAGACCCCCCATGCCGCGCCCGCACTGTCCCATATCGCGCCAAGGTCGTTGCGGAGCAGGAAGCCGATCAAGCCGTCGGGCAACACTCCCTCGAGATGCGGCCCCACCTCGATGCGCGCCTGACGCGTCGAGGCATCGATCACCAACAGCAGACCTCGCCCGCCGACCTCCTTCCCGATGCCTTGTTTCCGCATCATGTCCAAGGTGAACGCGGGCAGTGGCTGCCCGCGCGTACCGTTGACGGTCCTGACGCGGAAGTCTACGCCGGATTCATCCATCACATCGTCCAGGTACCGGTTTATGCGTTGGCCGAATCCTGGAGTGATCATGCCTGCGTCGTCGATGAACCTCTCCCGGCCGCGGCTATTCTCGTAGTGCTGATCGGCTCTGACGGCGATCACCGCGAGACACGCGATGATGGGCACTGCGAGCCACTGGCTGTTCAACCTCATCGTGGTGCGCTCCAGCCGAGAGGGGCGCACGAAGGTCCATGCGCGACGGCGTCCAATATCGCACGCCTGGCATGACGCGGCTACCAGCCTTGCATCGCTCGTCCGGAATTCGAACCATCATATTATCGTGACTTCCCCTGTCGATTCTACCGCGGCTCGTTCGACGCACCATTGAGAGCCGCTCCTACCTTCTTCACTCGATCAACGAGGATGCTTCAATGCGATTCATGATGCTGGTGATCCCCAAGGCGTACGAGGACGCGACGGCCGATTTCGTGCCGCCCGCCGATCTCGTGGCCAAGATGGCGAAGTACAACAGCTTCGCTCACCAAGGCCGGCGTCCTGCTCGGCCTCGATGGGCTGACTCCGCCGGCCAAGGCCGCGCGGGTGTCGTTCTCCGCCGGCAAGCCGAGCGTGAGAGACGGACCGTTCGCGGAGTCGAAGGAGATGGTCGGCGGCTACTGGCTGATCCAGGTCAAGTCGCGCGACGAGGCGATCGAGTGGGCCAAGCGCGCGCCGATGCTCGACGGCGACATGATCGAGGTCCGCCAGATCCCGGAGATGGAAGATTTTCCCGCCGACGTGCAGGCCGCGGCGCGATGCTGACCTTTACTCTCACATTCGGAGAATTCATCATGCGAGTCCTGGCACTGTGGTATCCCGACGGCGACATCAGCGCGCCCACACCGGAGGCGATGCAGAAGATGGGCGCCTTCATTGAGGAGGCGGTGAAGGCCGGCGTGCTCCTCGACACCGGCGGGTGGGATCCCGGCGCGCCGGCCACCGTGATCACGCGGAAACAGGGGAAAGTAGTAGTGAAGGACGGCCCGTACACCGAGGCCAAGGAAGTGATCGGCGGCTTCGCGGTGATGCGATTCAACTCGCAGAAGGAGCTCGCGGATTGGAGCACGCGATTCGTGAATATCGCGGGGGATGGTCGCTCGATCGTCCGCCCGATCAACGATCAGCCGTTGGGACGGTAGGTGAACGACTCGCCCGCGCATCGCGCCATCGATGCTGTTTGGCGCATCGAGTCTCCGCGTGTCATTGCCGGCCTCGCGCGGATGGTCGGCGACGTTGGGCTGGCCGAGGATTTTGCGCAGGACGCACTGGTGGCCGCACTCGAGCAGTGGCCGGAGACTGGCGTACCGGACAATCCCGGCGCGTGGCTCATGTCCACGGCCAAGCGCCGGGCGATCGACCACCTCCGACGCCGGCCGATGCTCGACCGCAAGCACGGCGAGTGGAAAGTCGAGATGAAGGAGCGCGAGGACGCCGAATGCGGAGTTGGATGAGGCGATCGACGACGAGATCGGCGACGACTTGCTGCGGCTGATCTTCATCGCGTGCCACCCGGTGCTCTCCGTCGAGAGCCGCCTCGCGCTCACGCTGCGCCTGCTCGGCGGCCTCACCGCCGAGGAGATCGCGCGCGGATTCCTGACGACGGTGCCGACGGTGCAGCAGCGGATCGTGCGGGCCAAGCGCACGCTGGCAGCGGCGCACGTGCCGTTCGAGGTGCCGCGCGGCACGGAGCTGCGCGCCGCGCCTCGCATCGGTGCTCGAAGTGATCTACATGATCTTCAACGAAGGATATTCAGCCACTGCGGGCGACGACTGGGTTCGGCCGGCGCTTTGTGAGGACGCGCTCCGCCTGGGCCGCGTGCTCGCCGAGCTGCAGCCCGAGAACCCGGAGGTGCACGGACTGGTATCGCTCATGGAGATCCAGGCGTCGCGGCTGCGGGCGCGGGTGAGCGCGACGGGCGAGCCGATCCTGCTCATGGATCAGGATCGCAGCCGGTGGGACCGCGTGCTGATCGGACGCGGGTTGGCGGCGCTCGATCGCGCGATGGAGCGGGGCGGGGCGCTCGGGCCCTACATGCTGCAAGCGGCGATCGCGGCCTGTCATGCTCGCGCAGCTGTGCCCGAGGACACCGCGTGGACGCAGATCACCGCTCTGTACGACGCGCTGGCGCAACTCACTCCCTCACCGGTGGTAGAGCTCAACCGCGCCGTCGCATACTCGATGGCGTTCGGGCCGGCGGAAGGCTTGGCGATCGTGGATGCGATCGCCGACGATCCGGCACTCAA
Organism: uncultured Gemmatimonadaceae bacterium; assembly: GCA_963716745.1. Taxonomy (GTDB): domain Bacteria; phylum Gemmatimonadota; class Gemmatimonadetes; order Gemmatimonadales; family Gemmatimonadaceae; genus DATKOH01. Next base: position 1,115,588 of record OY970320.1, on the reverse strand, counting down.
GAGCTATCATCTGCTGCCGAGCGTGCGCGGGGATCTTCTGTTCAAGCTGGGCAGATTCGGCGAGGCGCGGGCGGAGTTCGAGCGGGCGGCGGCGCTGACGGCGAATCGCCGCGAGCGGGAACTCTTGTTAGCGCGAGCGGAGGGATCGGGGCGCGGGTGAAGATCGCGCGCCGCTTCATTGCGACGGAGCGGCGCAGCGTGTCTCTTGGTGGAAGTCGCATGAGCGAATCGTCTACTTCCGCTGCCACGCGAGGACCTTTCACACAATGATCTCGTATCGCTCGCGCCGTGCCGCAGGCACGGTGTTCTTCCTCGCGCTGAGCACCGGATGCTCGACGCACGGCGCTGGTTCCAATTCCGACCAGCCGCCGGCTCCATCTCCTCGCGTTGGTCAGTCACGTCGATGTCGCCGGCGCGCTCGCGCGCGAGCCGATGATCCTCGAGATCTCCAAGCGGTTTGCTGTTCGCCAGCGGATATGGCGACCCCGGGCCCAAGCTCTGGAAGAGCGCCGATCACGGCGTCACGTGGACCCGCGTGGATGTCGGCACGGAAGCCGATGGAGCGATCGGCAATTCCGACGTGGATCTCGCGGTCGCTCGCGACGGCACGCTCTATTTCGTCTCGATGGCGTTCGATCGCAGCGTGGGCCAGGGCACGGAGATCGCGATCGGCGTCAGCCATGATGTTGGTGCGACTTGGCACTGGTCATCGCTTTCCAAGGTGCGATTCGTCGATCGCCCATGGGTCGCGGTCGCGCCCGACGGCACGGTGCACGTGATCTGGAACGATGGCCACGGTGTTGCCATGCAGTGAGCCGCGATGCGGGAGCCACATGGATCGAGTTGAGTCGCGTCACCACGGTGGGCGGCTCGAGCCACCTGGCCGTCGGCCCGCACGGCGAACTCGCGGTGCGCATCGCGCCGATCTCGGCGTCAGGGAACAAGTTCGATGCGGGCGTCGATCAGATCGCTGTGAGCACCAATGGAGGGGCGACGTGGACGAACCGCCCGGCGCCGGGCGAGCGCGAGTGGGCTCATGACACCGCCGACGCCGAGCCCGTTCCGCGGTGGGTGGAACCGCTGGCGTGGGACTCGACGGGTGCGCTCTATTCGCTGTGGACGAATCGTGGAGGCCTCTGGCTCGCCGAGTCGCGAGACCAAGGGAGCACGTGGAAGTCGTGGCAGCTCGTCGCGGGCGGCGCGCTCCGCTACTACCCATACCTGATCGCGCGAGATCGCGGCCATCTCGCGGCCACGTGGAGTTCAGGATCCGGCGACAGTCTTGCAAGCGCACGTCGCGGTAATCGATGTGCGAGGCGGCGATTCGCTGCCGGTCATTGTGCAGGCCGCGCCCTTCATGCCGGACAGCTGGGGACTCAGCTCACGTCACGAGAACCCCAAAGTCCGCCAGACCGCCGGAGAATATCTGGCGATCACATTCCTCGCCGATGGCGGCCTCGCCGTGGTGACTCCGCTCCAGAACGAAAGCGCCGGGCGCTTCGGCTTCTCGTTCTGGAGGTTCGAAGTGCACTAGGGAGCGCGCCGCCGTTAGTGCTTCTCCGGATCCGGCACGTTCGGCAGCGGATACGCGCCGCTCAATTGCTTGAGATAATCCGCGTACAGCCCCTGCAGTCCCGTGAACTCCTTCGTCACGGTCGCGCGGTACTTGGCGTCGGTCGCGTACGCGTAGAGGATGCCCGTCATTGTCTGCGCGTCGATCACGAACGCATGATGCCCGATGTCGTTCAGCGCGTCGGTCTCCATTTCGAACGTGTGATAGCCGCCGCTCGAGCTGTACGCGGTGACGCCCACGCCGGGGATCTGCGTCGCCACGGTGCCTGTCTCCTCGTACGGGATCGGCGCGCCGGGCTCGGCGTTCACGTGCGTCGCGCCGAGCTGACGCTGGAATGCGAACGCGAGATCGTTGAGCGCCGCCACGGAGATGCCATCGCGCGCGGCCGAGTCGGCCTCGATGTGCACTTTCGTGCCGGTGGCGAGCGCGGCGCCGCGCGCGGCGTCCTCCACCTGGTCGCGGATCTGCTTGAGGTAGACCTGGTCCGGATACCGGATCCAGATCTCCGCCGCCGCGCGGTCGGGCACGACGTTCGGCGCCTTGCCGCCTTCGGTGATGATCCCCTGGATGCGCGCCTCGGGGCGGATCGTCTTCCGGATCGCATTGATGTGATTGAACAGCTCGATCACCGCGCTCAGCGCGTCGCGGCCGTTCCACGCCGTGAGCTGGTGCGCGGGCGCGCCGTAGAAGGTGAATCGCAGCACGTCGATGTTGAGGCAGCAGCTCCCGAATCCGCCTTCGGAGCGCCGCGTCTCGGTGGAGGAATGCGAGCGCACGATGACGTCGGCATCCTTGAACACGCCCGCGAGGTACATCGTGGTCTTCGCTTCCGGCGCGCCGACTTCTTCGGCGGGCGTGCCGTAGACGATCACCGTGCCCGGCGTCTTCGACGCCGTGAGGAACTCCGCCATTGCCACCGCGACCGCCATCCCCACCGGGCCCTGCGCGCTGTGCTGGTCGCCGTGGAAATCGCGCGACGTGCCGCGCAGTGCGTCGTATTCGAGGATCACGCCGAGTTTCGGGCCCGCTGTCCCCTTGTTGTAGCGCGCGACGAACGCCGTGGGCATTCCGGCCACGCCTTGTTCTACGGCGAATCCGTGCGCGGTGAGGTAATCGGTGAGGATCTTCACCGAGCGTGTCTCGTGCCAGCCCACTTCGGGGTGCTTCGTGATGTCGTCGGCCATCGCGAGGAGTTCCCGATCCATCAGCTCCTTGGCGCGGGCCATCACGGCGTCGCGCTTCTTGTCGGGCGCGCTCAGGCGCTTCACCATGTCGGCGAGTTGCAGCGAGCTCTCGAGCTCGTTCATGCGCTTGATGACATTGGCGGCGGCGCTGCGCTCGGTTGGCGTCTCCTGAGCGGCGGCGGTCGCGGTGAGAAGAGCAGTGCAGGCGAGCAAGACCAATGACGGGCGCACGGAGTGGCTCTCGTGAAGTTGTGGTGAGAGACAAGTACACGGGCGCGAGGCCGCCGCCACTATTTCCCGAAAAACCCGCACCGCGCGCTCGGCCGCGATCAGTTGGCGATGTTGAACTGATAGCACTTTTGATGCGGGGCCGCCCACGTCCAGATCGGCGCCCATGCGGCGGCGGGCGCGGCGGTCTCGCAGGCGCCTTCATTCCGCTCGGCCTTCTGCTCCGAACTTCCTACCGCCGGCGTCGGCAGGCGATAGGCGCCGCGCACATCGAAGCCCTGCGTCAGGCTGTGGAATTCTTTCGCGATGGTCGGGCTGCTGGCGCTGGCGTCCCACTGATGTTCGCCGTTCGGCGCGCTGCCCACGCGATGGAAAATGAAGACGGTGCCGGTCTTGGACCTCACCGCGATCACGACATCCAGATCGCGCGCGGATCCCGCGTTGTTGAAAGTTCCCATGAGTTTCCAGCCGCCGTCCGCGAGCAGGATCAATTCCGTGTATCCGCGGTCGCCATTGAACTGCCACTTCACCGCGATCTGCGCGGCCGGCGCCTCGGCGATGTGCGTGATTGGAGCGGTCTCCGTCGCCGAACGCCTGCGCCGCGCCGGGTCGCTCTTGAACATGAAGAACCCGGCCGGCACTTTGCCGGTCTTGGTCGCACTGCTGTCTGCGCGATGCTGCTTCTCGCCGGACTGCGCGCTGGATCGCGCGGCACACGCTGTCCCAAGAAACGATAACGCCAAGACCAGGATCAATGTTCTTCGCATTGGCATGCCTCCGGATCCGTCACGCAAGAATGCCCGCTATGGCGCGCTAAGCCGCCATGCGGCACAATACACGTCCCCCTCGAAGACTTCAACGCACACCGGAGGTCCGAATGCGCAGAGTCACCGGCATCGGCGGCATCTTCTTCAGCGCGAAGGATCCCAAGGCGCTCGGCGCCTGGTACAAGAAGCATCTCGGCATCGACGTTCAGCCCTGGGGCGGCGCGGCGTTCGAGTGGGCCGACGCGAAGGCAACGCGCTGAAGGGAACCACGGCCTGGTCGGTCGAGCCGAATGACGGCAAGCACTTCGCGCCGAGCAAGTCGACGTTCATGGTGAACTATCGCGTCGAGGATCTCACGGCGCTGCTCAAGGCGCTGCGCGAGGAAGGCTGCAACGTGCTCGACAAGACCGACGACGGCGAGTACGGGAAATTCGGATGGGTGATGGATCCGGAGGGCAACAAGGTCGAGCTCTGGCAGCCGCTGGAAGGGCAGTGAGTTCGAGGACCCGCTAGATGCAGTCGCTTCGGCGTGCGACTCTCGGCATTCGCGCTCGCGCTCGCGTTCGCGTCCGCCTCCGACTCGGCCGGTGGCGGCGGCAGCGTGCGCGGCGCTGAACCGCTGTCCGCGATGCCGCTCATCGACGCTTGAACTCGCGGATGCCCTTGCCGAAGGAGCCGGCGATCTCGGGGATGCGCTTCGCTCCGAACAGCAGGAGGATCACCACGAGAATGAGCAGGATCTTGTCGATCCCGAAGCCTTCCATTTGTGGAGCTCGCGACTGAGGGGTGCACCGAATCTAGGTCACGATTGACGGCCGCGCATTTCAATTTTGAAATCTGCGGCGCGCGCGCTCAGTAGTTCCAGAACGCGCTCACCGCCAGCACGTTGTCGATCTTGTCCGGATCGTTGTTCCGGAACACTTGCTGGTGCAGGTATCCGAACTCAATGGTCACCGTCGGACTGACCGCCACTCCGGGGCCGACGAAGAAACGGTTGCGGTCGGAGCCGGCCACCGCGCCGTAGTTGGTGCTGTTCAAATTGTAGAAGTACTCGTCGTAGATCACGCCCGACCAGATCGAGCCCAGCGGCACGGACAGCTTCACCATTTCGCGCAGCCGCCAGCCGGTCTGGCTTCCCGTGCTCAGGAATCGTTCTTCGAGGCGCGTGCGCGACGAGAGGCGGCTCGTTCCGACCCGGCCGCTCCAGCTCGCCTGCTCCCAGATGCGCGACTCGTACGTGCTGGTGGACGCGTACGGCGGCTCGGTGCGGACGTACGCGTAGCCGAGCCACGCCGTCCAAGTCTTGCTCAGCGAGTAACCGACGCCGGGACGGAATATCCCCTGCGCGAAGGTGCTCGCATCATCGCCGTATCGGACCTGCACGTCCAGCCAGAGGCGCCACGAGCCGCTCGAGTCGTTGAGCGCGCGCGGAAGCTTGCCGTTCACGAAGCCGCCGGCCCACACGCCGAAGTCCTCGTTCGATTGCGCGCCGGCGCGCGGCGCGAGCGCCAGCAGCAGCATCGCGCACGCGAGCGGTGCTCGCAGTGCACGGAACCGGGAAGTCGCTCGGAGTCGGCATCGTCGCTCGTGAATGTGTCCGAGCTACATAATAGCGTCATGCCGTACGTCGTGCTTCTTGAACACCGATATGACCGACCCGTACACCCCCGATCCGTGCGAATGCTTGCTGGTCTCGAACAGCTCGCGCGGAGTGGTGCGCCCGTAGATGTTGGCCGTGCTCGAGGGATCCGCGCCCGCCGCGATGAGGAACTCGACGATCTCGGCGAGGTTCGACGGCACCACTTGCCGGTACGACTCCACTCCGTTCGTGCCCGCGTAGTGCAGGAGGGTCGCGCCGTGCCCGTACTGCGAGCGCTCGCACAGCAATTCGGGCCGCGCTGCGATCATCGTCTTGAGCGACGCCAAGTCGCCCGCGAGCATCGTGTTCACCGCGCGCTCGAATGCGATGTTCGAACCCCTGTCGGCAATTGTATCCACGTCGCGCGTGCTCTTGAATCCGTATTCTCGCGCGACGGTGAGGCTGCCGTCGTCGAGACTGAAGGCGTGTTCGAGGATCCGTTCATCCGGTCGTCCGGTCAGTTCCGGATGCCACGATCCGATCTGGAAACAGACGGCGTCATTCCGCCGGCGATGCGCCTCCGTCAGCCGCGCGGCCTGCAGTTCGAGTTGGATGCGGATCGGCAGCGCATAGAATTCCGCGGTGAGAAGATCCGCGTACAGGTCGCGCACCTTCTGCACCTGCGGGTCGACGTACACCTTTACGTTGCTCATCGGAGTCTCGTAGTCTTCGATCACCAACGGAATCGTGGAGGAATTCGCGATGGACATCAAGCGAGCTGGCTCGGCACGATGAAAGACCGACTGCCTCACGGGCTGCGCGATGGCGCGCACTGCGAAGTCATTGGCGGAACGCACAAGGGGAAGTCGGGCACCGTGCGCGACATCAAGAGCGGCAAGACCGGCCACGTCTCGATCACGGTCGTTCAGGCGAATGGCGACCGGATCAAGACGCTCGCCAAGAACGTCGTCGTTCCCCGATTGGAGCGCTGAGCCGTGCGCGTCGGCATCCTCGGCTCGGGGCTCATGGGCGGCAAACTCGGCACGATATTCGCGCGCGCCGGACACGAGGTGATCTTCAGCTACGCGCGCACCGCGAAGAAGCTGGCGAAGCTCGCGCGCGAGGCGGGACCGAATGCGCGTGCCGGCACGCCAGGCGAAGCGGCGCAGGGTTCGGATGTGCTGCTGCTCGCGGTGCACTGGTCGCGCTTCGAGGACGTACTGCAGCAGGCCGGCGATGTCGCCGGCAAGATCATCGTTACGTGCTCGCTGCCGATGCACGATGACGAGACCGGACTCGTCATCGCGAACACATCATCCGGCGCCGAGGCCCTCGCGAAGATGGTGCCGAAGGCGCGGATCGTTTCCGCATTCGGCACGCTTCCGAGTGAGGTGTTCTTCGCGGTGTACGCGGCGCGGCGCAGAAAAATCCGGCCAAGTCTCGTGTATTGCGGCGATGACAAGATCGCGAAGAAAGCGGCGGTGCAGTTGATCCGCGATGCCGGCTTCGACCCGGTGGATGCCGGGCCCGCTGCGGATCGCCCGCTACCTCGAGCCATTCACGCTGCTCATCGCGCAGCTCGCGTACGAACGAAAGGAGAGCCCCGCGCTCGCGTACCGGTTCGAGCGCTACGAGGAGTGAACCACCGTGATCTCGCGCACCATGCCGTGTGAATAGTGTGGCTTGTGGTCGTGCACATCGTCCACGAGGCAGATGAGCACGTAGTTGCCCGCCGCGAGCTCCACCGGGAGCTGCAACGGAGAGCGCCAGGGTCCATGTCCGGCGTTCCCCCGAGCAGTGTGACAGGCGCCGGCCCCGGGTCGGCGACAGCGTCCATCCATTTCACCACATTGGCGAGCGTCTTGCCGGCGTGCAAGCGCCAGAGCATCGCCATGTGAGGTTGCGAGCCCGTGTTGCGTACCTCGATCACGTGCGCGCCCGCATGGATCGGAGTCGGCAGCGTGAACGCGTAGTCCGAGAGATCCATCCGAATGTCGGCCGCCGGCATCTTCGCGTCATTCCGCGCCGCGGTGACGACGAGCTCACGGATCATCCCCTCCATCATGTGCGGCGTTCCCTTCGAGTCCTCCATGTCGCACTCGAGAACGTACGAGCCCGGCGCGAGATCGATGGTCGTACTCGCAGAGCCGCCCGGTTCGATCGTGCCCACGCCACCCACCTGCGTGATCCATGGCGGTGTGCCGGGCTTGCCGAGGGTCTGTTTGAATTCGGCCAACGTGTGAGGGCTCGCGATCCTCGCGATCCACACGAAATGCTGTTCGCGGCCGCGCGAGACGAGATGGATCGTTGTGGGCCCCGAGGCGATCGAATCCGGCGCATCGAAGGCGTATTCACGCGCGACGATCTCGACTACAGGTGGCGCTATGGCCGCACGCGGAAGTGCGAACCCGAGCCAGGCGAGCACGGCGGCGGACCACCGGATCATCGGTTGAGTCTCCATACGTATCGAACATGTTGCAACGATCCAAGATGCGCGAGTGCGGCTGGCGCGCTATTCGCGAGTCGCGTATGCTGAAAGCGGAACATCACCTCCGCAAGAATCCCACGGAGGATCTCGCGAGCTTGCACACTCCATGGAGGGCTCCTCCCATGACTCAGCATGTGTTGGACCGCCGCCAATTCGTGAGAGCCGGCGCGATCACCGGCGCCGGCGCGCTCCTGTTCGGATGCCGCCCGTCGGAGCCGTGCCCCGCGCCGCCCGCCGCCGAGCCGCGCAAGGTGGTGACGCTCACCAAGGAATGGCAGACGGCGCTCACGCCGCAGGAGATCGTGGATCTCGCGAAGGCGGGGAACAAACGCTTCGTGAGCGATGAGCGGCAGGATCGCGACTATCTGCACGATGTGAACATCACCGCGGGCGGCCAGCATCCCGCCGCCGTGATCCTGAGCTGCATCGACTCACGCGCGCCCGCCGAGATCATCCTCGACGCGGGCATTGGCGACATGTTCAACGCGCGCATTGCCGGCAATTTCGTGGACCGCGATCTTGCGGGCAGCATGGAGTTCGCCTGCGCGGTGGCCGGCGCGAAGGTGGTGATGGTGATGGGCCACACGGCGTGCGGCGCCATCAAGGGCGCGATCGACGGCGCGAAGCTCGGCAACCTCACGGCAGATGCTGGAGAAACTTACCCCCGCCGTGGCCGCGGTGAAGAACTTCAAGGGCGAGCGCAGGGCGAAGAATCCCGACTTCGTGAATGCCGTCGCCACAGAGAACGTGAGGCTCACGCTCGCCGAGATCCGGAAGATCAGCCCGGTGCTCGCGGGCCTCGAGAGAGACAAGAAGATCATGATGGTCGGCTCGATGTACCACATTGAGACAGGGCAAGTCGAATTCCTTTAAGAGCAGTCTGTAGGCCTTAGTACCTCTTGAGAAGCGCGTCTAGCAACTGAGCGTATGGTACGACAGGGCGTGAGTGGCGCCGTTCCAACTCACGCTTTGTCGTACCATACGCTCAGTTGCTAGACGCGCCGTTTCAGCGGTACTAGGGCCTACACGCGCCTTGACAGTCGCGCATCCAATCCGCACTATGTAGACGCAATACGTAGACCGTCTACCTAGTGAACCCATGTCGCGCAGAACGCCCACCTCCCGCATCGAGCTGCTGCAAGGCACCCTCGATCTCATCATCCTGCAGACCCTGCGCTGGGGGCCGGCGCACGGGTACGGCATCATCCAGCTGATCCGCGCGCAGTCCGGCCACGCCTTGCAGGTCGAGACCGGCTCGCTGTACCCGGCGCTGCAGCGCCTTGTGCGGCAGCGCGCGATCGCGGCCGAGTGGGGCCTCTCGGACACGAAACGCCGCGTTCGCCTCTATCGCCTCACCACCAAAGGGCGCGCGCGACTCAACGCCGAGCGCTCGCGCTGGAACACCATGGCCGACGTGATCGCCGGCCTCATGCTGCCGCCCGCCACGGAGGAGCCGTGAGTCTTTCCGACTGGGTGCCCTGGCTGCGTGACCGCCGCACCGATGAACTCGGCGATGAGATGCGCGCGCATCTCGAGATGGCGGCGGCCGATCGCATCGCGCGCGGCGAATCACCGGCCGACGCCGCGGCGAACGCGCGGCGCGAGTTCGGCAACGCGGGACTCGTTCAAGAGATCGCCCGCGACCAGTGGGGCGGTATGGGTATCTGGATCGAGCATCTCGTGCAGGACGTGCGATTCGCCGTGCGGATGTTGCGCCGCTCGCCGGGCTTCACGATCGTCGCCGTGCTCACCATGGCGCTCGCCATTGGGACCACGACGGCCATGTTCAGCGTCGTCGAGGCCACGCTGCTGCGGCCGCAGCCCTACCCGCAGTCCGGGCAGCTCGTCCGCATCGAGGATGATCTCGCCGGCATCGGCGCGCGCGACGTCGGCATGTCGACGCCGGAGTGGTGGGACCTCGAGCGCTCCGGCGTTTTCCAATACGTGTCGCCGACCTGGTACGACAACAACAACCTCACGGGATTGGATCGCGCGCAGAGAGTCAGCATGCTCATCGTCGCGCCGAATTATTTCTCCCTGCTCGGCGTCAAGCCGGCGCTCGGGTCGGCGTTCGATCCGGCGGATCGCACGCCGGGATTCAATGAGCAAGTGATGATCAGCGACGGTCTCTGGAAGCGCGTGTTCGGCGGCGATCCCAGCGTCATCGGGCGTGTCGTGCAACTCGACTCCGACTCGTATCGTGTCATCGGCGTCATGCCGCCGGGATTCCATTCGCCGGAACACGCGCGAGAGGGTCGCGGAACGGAGGTGTGGGTCGCGTTCGGATTCGCCGGCGCGCCGCTCACGACGCCCCCCACGCGCACTCCGCTCTTTCCCGGCGCCATCGCGCGCCTCGCGCCGGGCACGTCGGTCGAGGACGCGCAACGGCGCGTCGATGCACTCGTTCGAGACCTACGGCGCCAATATCCGGCCGACTATCCCCCCGCGAGCGACTGGCGCGTGCGGCTCGTTCCGCTGGATCGGTGGGTGAACGGCGACGTCCGCCAGCCGTTATTGTTCCTGTTCGGCGCGGTCGCGCTCGTCTTGCTCATCGCGTGTGCGAACGTCGCCAATCTCCTGCTCACGCGGGCCACGGCGCGCGCGCGCGAGATGGCGCTGCGCCAGGCGCTCGGCGGCGGGCCATCGCGGCTCATCCGCCAACTGCTCACCGAGAGCGTCGTGCTCTCCATGCTTGGTGCGCTCTTGGGGCTCGCGCTCCTGTTTCCGGCGCAGCACACGCTCGCCGGCCTGATCCCCGAGGCAGTGCCGAGGCTGAACGAGATCTCAGTCGATCGGGTCGCGCTGTGCTTCGCGCTCGGCGCGTCGCTCCTGGCGGGGATCGTCTTCGGTCTCGTGCCCGCGCTGCAGGTCAGACGAATGAATCTCACCGGCGCGCTGAAACAGGAAGGCCGCGGCGCGACGAGCTCAGGCACGCAGGCGCGCGCCCGCCGGGCGTTCGTCGTGGCGCAGTTCGCACTGTCGCTCACGCTTGATGATCAGCGCGGCGCTCCTCGTGCGCAGCTTCTGGCGGCTCACGAGCGAGCCGCTGGGCTTCGATCCGCAGCGTGTGATGGTGGTGCGCACGCGGCTGCCGTACCCGAACGACCCGAAGGAGGATCTGTATCCCACGGCGGCGGCGCAGGCGCCGTTCGTGCGCGAGGTGATCCGCCGCGCCCTGAGCCTCGGCGGCGTTCAGGACGTCGCGGTCGGCAGCGGCGGCGCCGTGCCGCTCGATCATCCGTACCAGGACCAGCCGGTACGCCGCGTCGTGCTCGAGGACCGGCCCGCGACGATGGCCCAGCCCGTGTACCTCACCGCATCGGAAGTGACGCCCGAGTATTTCGGCCTGCTCGGCATGCGGCTCGTGCGCGGACGCCTGTTAAATGATCACGACGACGACCAGGCGCCGTGGGTGGCCATCATTAACCAGGCCATGGCGCGAACATACTGGCCCGATCAGGATGCGCTGGGCCAACGCCTGAAGTTGTCGCCGTCTTCTCCGGCGTGGACCACCGTCGTCGGCATCATCGGCGACGCGCGCACCGACTCGCTGGCGCGCCCTGACATTCCACAGGTGTACGCCAGCTTGTACCAGCAACGTGGCAAGCATCTCGCGATCTTCTTGCGCGGGCAATTCGAGTTGGCCGTGGTGGAGCGCGCCATGCGCGAACAGGTGCAGTCGATCAACGCTGCGCTGCCCGTGTTCGCGGCGGAGCGACTCGACGAAACCGTGTGGGCATCGCTGGCGGCGCGCCGGTTCGCGATGGAGCTCATCGCGGCGTTCGCCGTGACGGCGCTCGTGCTGTCGGCGCTCGGGATCTACGGCGTGGTCTCTTACATGGTCGGCGAACGCACGACGGAGATCGGCGTGCGGCTGGCGCTGGGTGCGCCGCCCGCTCGCGTGGTGAGCATGGTGCTCCGGCAGGGCGCGCAGCTCGCGCTCGTGGGCGGCGTGGTCGGCCTCGCAGGCGCGCTCGTGGCATCGCGCCTGCTCGCGGGCGTGCTGTACGGCGTAAGTCCAATGGACCCGCTCGCGTTCACGCTCACGACGGCGCTGCTCACGGTGGTCGCGCTCGCGGCCTGTTACATACCAGCGCGGCGAGTCATTCGGGTGGATCTGATAACGGCGTTGCATGGCTGAACTCCGAACCGCGCGTGTAGGCCCTAGTACCGCTTGAGAAGCGCGTATAGCAACGGAGCGTATGGTACGGCAGGGCGTGAGTGGGCGAACGTAGTGCCAACTCACGCCGAGTCGTACCATACGCTCCGTTGCCATACGCGCCCTTTCAGCGGTACCAAGGCCCACACGCGCCCTAGTGCCGCACGACGCTCCATCGCCACACATCACCGTGATCCTCCTGCACCGTGACCGCCGCGCGTTTCAAGTCGCGTGAAACGTCCACCGCCTTCGCGGCGCGCGGCACGGTGCCGATCACTTCGACGCGGCCGGGACTGCGCACCCGGTACAGCTTGTACAGGCCGCCGGCCTCGAACGCGATGAAGAGCAGCGAGCCATCCGTGAGAAAACACGTCGAGCTGAGCGATGAGATGTTCACGGTTCCCCACGGAACCGCCGCGCCGCTCGTCACGTCGATGACGTCGAAGCGCAGGGAATCGGCAAAGCCGGCACGCACGCCGCCAATGGCGATCCGTTTCCCGTCGAGCGTCGAACCCAGGCCGGCGACGCCGAGGAACCACGCGGGCTTGGGAAAGACGCGCGGCGCCGCGTCGCCGGGCATCCAGACGCGGACGCTTTGGCCGTCGGCCGGAGTCCAGGTCCAGCCGCCGCCTCCTCCGAGATGCGCGTAGTCGACGATCAGCGAGTCGTCGAGCAGGCGCTCTTCGCTGCGCCGGCCGGTTCGGCTGTCCACGAGCACGAGACGCACGTGCTGACCGTCGCGCTCCTCCAGGGCGAGTGATACGGAGTCTGCCCAGTACGCCCTCACGAATGCGCCGCGGCTCGCGACCGGAGCGGCACTGCGATCGGCGACGCGAAGGACGTAGGGCAGCCGCTCACTTCCCGATGCGCCGGTCACGGTGTTCACGAAGAAGATCCGCGACCCATCGTAGGAGATCTGGGCGGTGAGCACGGCCGAGGATCGCCACACGCGATCCTTCGGCGCGAAGCGGCCGTGCAGCGCGTCGGTCACGCTCGTGACCCAGATCTCGTATTCGGCGGCGTCCTCGGCCATGACGACGCTGCCGCCATCCGCCGTGACGTCGAATCCGGTCATTGCTTCCGAAATAGACGGTGTCGATCGCCGGCAGGATGCGTCCGCTCTTCGCATCGAACGGCAGGCGCACGAGTCCGGGGTGGTTGGCCTGCTGCATTTGTATCCAGATCGCATCGCGCGACGCCCTCCACACGGCGGCGTGTTGGAAGTCGATCACCCGGAAGGGCTCCGCGCTGCGTCACCATTGCCTTGCCGGTCGATGACGCGGACCTCCGCGTTCCGGCCGAGCGTGGCGAGCGCCACGAAGCGCGTCGTGCCGGGAACGTTGAAAATGAAGATCCAATCGACCGGGCCGTTGGTCACGATGCTGTCGCGCGGCACGCCATCGAGGCCGGCGATGAGCAGGTGCACCATGGAGTCGCCCTTCAGCGCCTGCGGCGGCACCATGATGATCGAATCTCCGCCGGCGAAGAAACTCGCCCAGATAGGCGAGAGGAACTTCGGTGCGCCGCCGAACACGGAGAGGAGGTATGCGCCCTGCCGCCCGCCGACGCTCGCGGTCACGAGGAGATTCCGGCGGTCCGGGCTCCACTCGATGTTGTTCACAGCCTGGAGTCCCGTGAGCAGCTCGCGGCTCTCCGGTTCACCGACATTCTGGACCACCACTGCGTTCGCGCATCCCGCTGCGCCGCACGACGAGGTGAGGTACGCGATCTCTTTTCCGTCGGACTGAGATCGCCGCCTGCTCGGCGCGTCCTGACGACGTGAGTTGCGTGCGGTCGCGCAACGCGAACGCGGCGGTGTGCTCACCACGCGCAGGCCCCCGCGCAAGCCACCACGCGAGACCGGCGAGAAGGGTCAGCGCCGCGGCCGCGACTATCGGCCACCGCCTAGTTCCCGCGCGCGCGCGAGGCTTGCCCACGCCCGCGGCGATCGCCGCCGCGAATTCTCCGGCGCTCGCGTAACGGTCCGAGGGCACCTTCGCGAGCGCGCGGAGCACCGCGTCGTCCACCGTCTCGGGCACGGTGTCGCGTGTCACCCGCAGTCGGGTGGGCCGTTCGGTGAGCAGCTTCGCGATGATCGCCTGCGCCGAGGCACCCGAGACCGGCGGCTCGCCGGCAAGCATCTCGTACACGACCGCACCGAGCGAGTACACATTGCTCCGCGCGTCGAGCGTGCGGTCGCCGGTCGCCTGTTCCGGGCTCATGTACTGCGGCGTTCCGAGCGAGAGTCCCGTTTCCGTGAGGCGGTTGCCACCGGCCTCCTTCACCGCGAGCGCGATGCCGAAGTCGGCGAGCATCGCTTCGCCTTCCTGCAGCAGGATGTTCTCGGGCTTGATGTCGCGGTGGATCACCCCCTGCCGGTGCGCGTAGTCGAGCGCGGCGGCCACCTGCGTGGTGATGCGGACCGTCTCGTCGAGACTGAGCTGCCGCTCCGAGCGCAGCCGGTCGCGCAGCGACTCGCCACGAACGTATGGGAGTACATAGTAGAGAAAGCCGTCCGCCGCGCCGGAGTCGATGAGCGCCAGGATGTGCGGGTGGCTGAGCCGTGCCGTGATCCGGATCTCATTCAGGAAGCGGTCGGCGCCGAGGACCGCGGCGAGATCGGGGCGCAGCACCTTGAGTGCCACCTCGCGGTCGTGTTTGAGGTCCCGCGCCAGATAGACTGTCGCCATCCCACCGGCGCCGATCGCACGCTCGATGCGGTAGCGATCCGCGAGCGCAGCCGCGAGGGAAGTGTGTGCCGGGGCCATGCTTCAAACTGTGAACGTGACTGTAGCTTCGCCAGCGCAGATCTATGAACGGCGGGTGTAGGCCCTGGTACCGCTGAAACGGCGCGTATGGCAACTGAGCGTATGGTACGGCGGAGCGTGAGTGGGAAGGACCCCAACTCACGCCCCTGCCGTACCATACGCTCAGTTGCTAAACGCGCTTCTCAAGCGGTACTAAGGCCTACACGCGCAGGTTGGCGATTCTGGCGAAGCTCCGCGCCGCGTCGTAGGATTTGTTCGCCACCTTCCTGAGAGTCTCCCCGATGTTCGCGTCCCGCTCGCTCGTGCTCGTCCTGCTCGCCGCGCTCCCCCTCGCCGCGCAGAAGCCCGCCGCCAAGAAAGCTCCCGCGGCCGCTCCCGACACCACTGCCGATTCTGTCTCGAAGTTCCTCTCGAACTTCAGCTATCGCGCGATCGGACCCGCCGCGTACTCCGGCCGCGTCACGGCGATCGCCGTGCCCACGAGCGCCGAGGCGCGGCCGAAGACGTTCTATATCGGCGCGGCCGGCGGCGGCGTATGGAAAACGACGAACGCCGGCGTCACGTGGCGCTCGATCTCCTCCGGACTCGGCAGCGAGACGATCGGCGATCTCGCCGTCGCGCCGAGCGACAGCAACATCATTTGGGTAGGCACCGGCGAGAAGAACAGCCTTCGGTCGCAGTACTGGGGCGACGGCGTCTACAAGTCGGTGGACGGCGGCAAGAAATGGAAGAACATGGGCCTCGCCGATTCGAAGGCCATTGGCCGTGTCGTCATCGACCCCGCGAATCCCGACATCGTGTACGTCGCCGCGCTCGGCCACCTCTGGGGTCCGAACAATGAACGCGGCGTCTACAAGACCACCGACGGCGGCAAGACGTGGACGCGCGTGCTCTTCGTGAACGACACCACCGGCTTCGTGGATCTCGCGATGGATCCGAAGGATCCCAACACGCTCTACGCCGCGGCGTGGCATCGCCTGCGCTGGGGCGGCGCGCATATGGAAGGAGTTGGCAAGGGGAGCGGCATCTACAAGACCACCGATGGCGGCAAGACGTGGGTGCGACTCACCGACGCCGCGAAGAAGAACGGATTGCCCTTCGATAAGATGGGCCGCATCGGTCTCGCGATCTCGCCGCAGGATCCCAAGCTCGTGTTCGCGATGATCGAAGTGGATCGCGGCATCACCGGTCCGGGGCAGGGTCCGTTCGGCGGCGTGTTCCGCTCATCCGATGCCGGCGCCACGTGGACGCAAGTGAACGATCTGCAGGCGGAGCCGCACTACTACTACGATGCGATCTTCGTGGACCCCAACGATTCGCAGCACGTGTTCGTCGCCGCGAGTCCGCTGCTCGAGAGCAAGGACGGCGGCCGCACATTCGCGCCGGAATCGTTGTTCAACGTGCACGTGGACAACCACGCGCTCTGGATGGATCCGCACGACGCGGGCCATCGCATCCTCGGCAACGATGGTGGCGCCTACGTTACGTACGACGCCGGCAAGGCGTGGTGGCACATGCCGCTGCCCATCGGCCAGTTCTACACCGTGATCGTGGATAGCTCGCTCGCGCCGTATCAGGTGTGCGGCGGCCTGCAAGACAACGGCGTCTGGTGCGGGCCGAGTGCGTCGCGAGATTCGAGCGGGATCGACGATGCCGACTGGTATCCGGTGAACGGCGGCGACGGCATGTGGGTGCAGGTGCCGCCGCGCGATCCGTTCACGGTGTACTCGGGCTGGCAGTACGGCAACGTGTCCAAACTCGATCTGCGCACGTTCAAGCGCGATGACATCGTGCCTGCGTCGCTCGATGCGGGCGCGGAGAGCGGCTACGCGTTCACGTGGGGTTGGACCACGCCGATCCTCATCTCCACGCACGACTCGGGCACGGTGTACCTCGGCGCGAATCGCTTGTTCCGGCTGAAGCAAGGCGGGAAAGATTGGGAAGCGCTCGGCCCCGACATGACCAAGACGCCGCGCGATAAGCCGGCGCCGGAGGTGGGGAGCACGAGTTATCATTCGATCTTCTCGATCGCCGAGAGCCCGCGCAGCGCGGCCGTGCTCTGGACCGGCACCGACGACGGTAATATCTGGGTGTCGCGAGACACCGGCCGCACGTGGATCAATACCACGGGAAAATTCCCGAAGGGCGCGCCGACCGATTGCTTCGTCTCCTCGATCGCGGCCTCGGCGCATGCCGACGGCACCGCGTGGGTGGCGCTCGACTGTCATCATCGCGACGACTACCGGCCGCACATCTGGCGCACCACTGATTTCGGCGCCACGTGGACCGAGCTGGTGAATGGATTGCCCGCCGATCGCGGGAGCATGATCGTGATCGAGAGCCCGCGCAACGCGCGCGTGCTGTTCGCCGGCACATCGGACGGTGTGTACGCCACGCTCGATGGCGGCCAGCGGTGGCGCCGCTTCGGCAAGGATCTTCCCGCACGTGATGGTGGAAGCGCTCGCGATCGCGCACCGCGAGAACGAGCTGGTGGTGGGCACGCACGGCCGCGGGATCTACATCGCGAACGTGGGCGCGGCGGAAGAGTACAGCGATTCGCTGCTCGGCGCGCCGGTGCATCTGTTCGAGGTGGCGCCGGCGTACCAATTCCGGTGGCATCACACGCTGCCGTCGAGCGGCAGCGCGCAGTTCATGGGGCAGAATCCGCCGCGCGGCGCCGTGATCTCCTACTATATCAAGGAGCCGCAGGCGGAGGGCGTGAAGTTGGTCATCACCAGTGCGAACGGCGACACCGTGCGCACGATCACGGGATCGGGCGTGCCGGGACTGCAGCGTGTGACGTGGGACCTGTCGAGCCAGCGGCCGCGTCCGCGCGGATTGGGCGAACCCACCGACCGCGCGGAGTTGGTGCGCGTGCCGCCGGGCACGTACACCGTGCACCTCACGATGGGGGATAAGAAGCTCACGCGGACCATCGTGGTGACCGAATTGCCGCCCGACAAACTGGGACGATTGCGCTGAAGGTGCGTGTGTAGGCCCTAGTACCACTGAAACGGCGCGTCTGGCAACTGAGCGTATGGTACTCCAGGGCGTGAGTTGGTAGTACGCTCGCCAACTCACGCCATGCCGTACTACACGCTCCGTTGCTATACGCGCCTTTCAAGCGGTACTACGGCCCACACGCGCTGTTTCAGCGGTACTCGCGCCTAGACGCGCATTGCCCACGTCTGGAATTGCAAGATCGTCGCTGCGCGTCTACCTTCGGATGTGGTCGTAGTTCAACGAGTACCCAAGGAGGCTTGAAATGCATACAATGAAATCACTCGCGCTCGCCGTGCTGTCGCTGCCACTCATGGCGGCTGCCGGACACAAGACCGTGCGAGCCGATGAGCACGCGGATGTTCTGGCCGCGATCGCCGACATCAAGAAGACGGATCCGGGGATCGCCAAGTTCTTCAGCTCGGCGGCGGGCTACGCGGTGCTGCCCAATGTGGGCAAGGGCGCGATCGGCATCGGTGGTGCGCATGGCGACGGTGAACTGCTCGTGGGCGGCAACGCGATCGGCGAGTGCTCGATGACCCAGATCACGATCGGATTGCAGCTGGGTGGACAGTCGTACATGGAGGTCATCTTCTTCGAGACGCAGAAGTCGCTCGAGGCCTTCAAGAAGGGGGACTTCGAGTTCGCGGCGCAGGTGAGCGCTGTGGCGCTCAAGGCGGGTGCGAGTGCCGACGCGAAGTATTCGAGCGGCGTCGCGGTGTTCACGGTCGCGAAGGGCGGCCTGATGTACGAGGCCAGCGTGGGCGGACAGAAGTTCTCATATAAGCCGTACAAATAAACTGCAGATGCGCGTGTGGTCGTTGACGTGTGGCAACGGCGGTGTCTTTGCCACAGGTCAACGACCACACGCGCCTTCAGCAGTTCCCGCCAGAGAGGACTCGCGCGAATAGTTCGCGGTCCACATTGCCGCCGGAGATCACGATGCCGGCGCGGCCGCGCGAAGAGGGCGCCTCGGTGAGCAGCGCGGCGAGCGCTGCCGCGCCGGCGCCCTCTGCCACGTTGTGCGTGTCGCTGAAGAGCGCGCGCATCGCGTCGGCCACCTGGGCATCCGAGACCCTGATGACGCGCGCGACTTTGCCGCGCATCGCGTCGAGCGCGGCCGGCACGGGGATGCGGCACGCCATTCCGTCCGCGAGCACCGTGGTGGCCGGCGCTTCCACTGGAGCGCCCGCGGCCATCGAGAGCGCATACGCCGGCGCGTGCGATGAGACGACGCCAACGATTTCCGTGGGGAGTTCGAGCGCATCGCGCGCCGCGATCATGCCGCAGATGCCGGAGCCGAGCCCGATCGGCACGTAAACAGTGTCGAGCGCCGGCGCGCCGCGCAGGAATTCCAGCGCGTAGGTGCCCACGCCCTGCACGAGCCACGGATGGAACGATGGGACGCGATACCATCCGCGCTCCGTCGCGAGGCGAGCGGCGTACTCGAGCGACGCCTGGAAATCGCCGCCGTGCTCGATGAGTTCCACGCCGATCGCGCGCATGGCGGCATTCTTCTCGGTGCTGTTTCCGTGGGGCACGATCACCGCGGATTTGATGCCATGTCGCGCGGCGGCAAGTCCGATCGATTGACCATGATTGCCGCGCGTCGCGGTGACGACGCCGGGCACCGTGATGCCGCTCGCGACGAGGTCATGGAAGAACACGAGACCGCCACGCACTTTGAACGCGCCCACGGGTGTCTGGTTCTCGTGCTTGACCCACACCTCGGATCCCGCGCGCTGGTCGAGCAACGGCCAGCGCTGCTGCGGCGTCGGCGGCATCACCGCATGCACGATCGCGCTCGCGTGTTCGAGCTCGGCGAGAGACGGGAGAGTGGAGGTTGGCGCGATGACTGTCATCGTACAGAGGTTAGCGGCGCCGTTCCCATCATGTCAATCATGTTAATCCTGTCGCATGCCTTCATTCGACCGGTCCAAGTAAACAACTAGACAGGATTAACGTGATTGACATGATTGGAACTGCGACTCTGCTCGAGTCCGTTCTCAGGGGCGCCGCGAATAGGTCGCGTCGAAGAGAAGCGTCCATGTCTTACCGTCATCGGTCGATTTCTCGCCGAAGAATCGCACGTGATCGTGGTCGATGGGGCGGTAGCTCTCGCGATCCGTGAGCGTCTCGTAGAACGCGATCGTGCCGTCGGGCGAGAATGTTCCCGTGGAATGATAGGTGCGAAAGGGATCCGTCACGGTACGCTTCCAGATCCTCGCGGCGGCGTCGTACTCGATCGTGGTGTGCGCCTTGTTGTCGCGAATGTCCACGAACTCCTCGTGCAGCACGCAGCCGCCGCTCGTCGCCGTCACCGTCGTGACCCCCGGATCGAAGTGCGGCACGGAATAGCTCCACGTCCCCGGCCACCACGCGAACGCGGCGGCGTCGCTCGCGGGGCAGGCGATGCTCGGCGCGCGCAACGGCGCCAGCGCGGCAAGCAGCGCGAGGATGGTGACCGTGGCGAGTCTCATGAGAATCCCGTACGTCCGACGTGCCATCCAAGGTTCACTCTCGGGGTGCAGCGCCGAGCGATGACTGGCGCATCGGATCGATGCTGAGGTCGTCCATCATGTCAATCATGTTAATCCTGTCAAAGCCCTTATCTCGCCGGTACTAAGAAACAGCTCGACAGGATTAACACGATGGACATGATGGGGACTGCGCACGATGATCCGCTGACGGGGCGCGTTATCGGGCTCGCGATGAAGGTCCACCGCACGCTCGGACCCGGATTCCTCGAGATCGTGTATCGAAGGGCTCTCCTACTGGAACTGCGGCGCGCCGGGATCCAATCCGACGGAGAGCGACGGATCGCCGTCGTGTATGAGGGTCAATCCGTCGGCGAGTATATCGCCGACATCACGGTGCAGGGTACCGTGATCCTGGAACTGAAGGCAGTAGATGTGTTGAACAAGGCGCACGAGATGCAACTCGTGCATTATTTGACTGCTACTGGCTTGGAGGTCGGCCTGCTACTCAACTTCGGCGCCGAGCGACTGCAGTTCAAACGCAAGCACCGTCTGCCCCGGATCCGCGCGCGCGGAGTTATGAACGGCGCGCCCGCATTCGTGTCCATCATGTCAATCCTGTCAAGCAGTTCGTTGACACAATGCAAATGATGTACGCGATGTAGTTGAACCGCCTCAATGCACCGGCAGTTGCCCCCACGCCGGCGAGAATGCGATCCCCGTGGGGAAAGCGATCGATGCCCCCGTCTTGCTGATCGTCGCGTCGGGCAAGGCTCCCGTCGTGAGGTGGTTCGCGTCGTACCGCAACAGCGTGTTCGTCTGCCAACTCGCCACCCACAACGCGCCGCTGTTGTCGATCGCCAGTCCGTACTCGCTCTGGAGCAACACGCCCGAGAGGATCACCGTGGGCGTGGGCGACCCGATCGCCGTGAGGTCGCTCGCGTTGAAACGCGACAGCGAATCGAGCACGGTGCCCACCCAAAGATTGCCCTGCGCGTCGAACGCGAGCCCGACGGGTTTGTGGACGCCCTGTGCTCCGGTGATCCCGGCGAACGGCAGCGGTGAGCCGGTCGTCGTGAGATCGGCCGCCGCGAAGCCGGCCACCGAATTCCCATTGAGGTTCGCCACCCACAGGTTGCCGAGCGCATTGAACGCGAGGGCCCATGGCCGCATGATGGTGCCGAAGGCCGCACTGATGACGACGGCGGGCGTCTTCGTGCCGGCTCGTTGCGATCTGGCTCGCGGTGAATTCGTTCAGCGTGTTCCCGTACTGGTCGGCCACCCACAGATCGCCCTGCGCATCGATGGCGAGCGCGGTGGGCGACTGCAATGAGGGCACCACGATGATCCTCGGCGCCGCATTCGTGCTGTTCGCGATCTGCGCGGCGGTCCAATAGCGCAGCGTGTCGGTGATGCTGCTCTCCCAGAGACCGCCGGCATCATCCAGCGCGAGCGCAATACTAGCGCGCGCCGCGCTCGTGCTGGTGCCGTTCCCGATCACCACGGCGGGCGTCGGCGCGCCGGTGTGCGCAAGATTCGCCGAAGAGAATCCGGAGATCGTGAGACCCACTTCGTTCGCCACCCAGAGCACACCCGCGCTGCGCCATGCCGATGCGTACGTCACGCTTGCGTCGGACTGGGCATTGGCGGCGACGGTGGCGGGACTGCCTGTCACCGTGCCGGCGTATCCCGTGCCGACGATCGGATCGGTGGTCGCGCCCGCGCCGGCGTAGATCGTGTAGCTGCCCGGCGCGAGCGAGTTGAGTGTTTGGGTCGACGTGATGACCATGCGGTAGCCGGCCGGGCCGAGCACCGTCACCTTGGGCGTCACGCCGCCCGGCGCGGTGATCGTGATGGCGAGAGTCCCGGTGGTCCCGCCGGGGCTCGTGGAATCGCTCTTGCTGCATGCGACGACTAGAGCCAGCATTGGCGCGCCGACCACGTAGATCATGTTGATCCTGTCAAAGAACTGCTTTGACAGGATCGACATGATTGGCATGGTCGACCGGCAATGAGTGATCATGTCGGCTCGCGTACGAGGACGATATCCACAAAATCTCCGAGGGTGGCGAAGTACAATACTGACGACCACGGGATGAACCGCGTGACTTTCTGGTTGTGCGCCTGGCCGCTGGCCTCGATGTTCACGCGCGCGACAACGAAGCCGGCGTCGGTCACGGCCGTCACGCTGTAGCTGCTCGGGTCCGAGCCGAATATGATCACCTTGTTGAGGCAGCGCGTCATGAGCGCGCGCGTCGAGGTCCATTGGCCGGTCAGATCCGTCGAGCGACAGCTGGCGTTCGCGGATCCGCCCTGCGGCGCGGGAGCGGGGGCCGGCGGCGGGACCGTCGTTCTCACGGCGGTCGCCGGCTTTGCGGTCTTCGCCGCGGTCTGCGCGCGCACACCGAGGGCGAACGTAGCTGCGGCGGCGATCACGACGAGCGTTTCAAGCGCGTTCCGATGCATGGCTCGGCTCCGTAGGAGGGTGAACTCCTACGGTAGCCGCTCCGGGCGCCGCGCGCTAATTGCTGATGCTGAAGTTCCTCGTGACTCTGTTGTTCGCCAGCGCCGGATCGTTGGCCGCGCCCTTCACCGTGGCCGACAGCTTCGCGAATTCACCGTTCTTGCCGGTCACGGTCGTCGTCACGACGATGTCCACGTGGGCGTGCACGTTCAGCGTTCCCGTAAACTCGCACGTGATCGGCGGCACCTTGGCCTGCGAGGCGCCTTTCTTGCACGAGAGCGTGTGTCCGCTCGCGGTGACGTTCCGGATCACGAGCAGGGTGGGCTCGAGCGTGAGTTCGATCGCACCCACGGCTTGCGGCCCGTTGTTCGTCACTTCGACGGTGATGTCGAACCGCTGGCCGGCTCTCGCCGAGTCCGGATGCAGCGTGGTCACGTTCGCGGAAACGTCCGCGTTCGTGGGGAACCGGTTGGGTGGCACTGGCTGCTGCCCCACCGACCGCGCCGCCACGATCGCGACCGCCGCAAGCGCGACTACCGCGGCGCGCATCATTGCCGCACCAGCGCGACCTGCACGAACTCCGGCATCATGTTGTAGTAGAGCACCGCGCTCCACGGTACGAATTTCGTCATGACCGGGCTTCCGTTTCTTTCGTTGCCAGCCTCCGATCTAGCGAGCACGAACCCGGCATCGGTCACGGACATCACGGTGTAGTCGTTCGTGTCCGTCCCGAGCTGGACCATTCGGTGCAGGCAGGTCGTCATGAGCGTCTTCGGCGACTGCAGATACTGGGCGACATCGGAGCCGTGACACGGAGGTCCCGATCCGGCTGCGCCGGTCGGCGGCGGTGGCGGGGGCGGCGCGTGGCGCTCCGGAGGGGCCGGCGGCTTCTTCGGCGGCGGGTTCTGTGCGGCCAACGCCGAACTCAGCATGCCCAGCGCGGCGGTCAGGACCAGGATCTGAAGCGCTTTCCGGTTCATGGCTCCTCCCAGTGAAAAGGTGACGCACTACGCTAGTCGCCCCCGGGGTGAGGCGCTATCGGCGGCGCGTGCGCTCCGGCCGGGCGCGCGGCTTGCGACGTGGCTCGTTCGTTACCATGCTAAGGGCCGCGATTTCGATACCAGCATCTCGTAGTCCTTTGGTCGTATTGCCGGGCTGTTTCGAGACCTGTTCTATTGTACGCGGTAAGACAGGCTGGCGTCCCCCGCCGGATCGCTCCCAACGAAAATTGACGAGGATACGAACATGCGAATGCCGGAAGTTCGAAGCAGCGTGATGCGCATTGCCGCGCTGGCCGCGGCCGTGATCATTGCCGCGCCTGTCGCGGCGCATGCGCAAGGGTCGGCCAAGAAGCCGAACATTGTCATGCTGATGACGGACGACACCGGATGGGGCGACTGGGGCTACATGTCGGGCGGCGGCGCCGCGCTCGGCCACCCCACGCCGAACATCGACCGCATTGCGAAGGAAGGCACCTACTTCACGAACTGGTATGGCCAGGCCAGCTGCACCGCCGGCCGCGCATCCTTCATCACGGGGCGTATTCCGATTCGCTCGGCGCTCTCGATCGTGGTGGCGCCGGGCGACGAGAACGGCCTGCACAAGGAGACGCCCACGATCGCCGAGTTCTTCAAGAAGAACGGCTACCAGACGTACTTCTCCGGCAAGTGGCATCTCGGCGACAAGCCGGAGTTCTATCCGATCGAGCACGGCTTCGACGAGATGCGGAACTTCGCGGCGTATTATCCCGGCGTATACACGTACAGCGACACGTCGGCACATATGCACCCGTGGTTCCCGCTGTACAATGGGGAATTCTGGAAGATGTACCAGGACGCCGTGAACCTGCACGAGTGGTCGGGGACGGCCGGTAAACCCGCAGTGAAGGGCGAGCTGATCACGTGGGAGTCGCTCGCGGAATTCGATGTGCGCCAGACGGCGTCGGCCATCGCGTACATCAAGGAGCACGCCAAGGACGCGAAGCCGTTCTTCATGGACGTCAACTTCATGAAGATGCACAACCCGAATCACCCGTCCAAGGAATTCGCCGGCAAGTCGCACCTCGGCAATTACTCCGATGCGATGCTCGAGCTCGATTCGAACATGGGCAAGATCATGGATGCGATCCGCGCCGATGCGCCGAACACGATCGTGGTCGTGAGCGCCGACAACGGAGCGTGGCAGGATGCGTATCCGGATGCCGGTACCGTTCCGTTCCGCGGTGAGAAGGGAACGGCGTTCGAAGGCGGTTGGCGCGTGCCCGGGATCATGTGGGCGCCGGGCAAGATCCCGGCGGGCATGCATCTCGATGAGATGATGTCGCACATGGACGTGTGGCCGACGGTCGCCGCGATGGTGGGCCTCAAGCCTCCGCCAACGGGCGAGTGGACCGACAACGCCGGCAAGCCCATCTACTTCGATGGCATCGACAACAGCGCCTACGTGACGGGCAAGACCATGCACTCGGCGCGTGAGAGTTGGATCTATATCGACGGCGAGAATTTCCTCGGCATGCGCGCCGACATTGGCGGCGACCCGGCGCAGCCGTGGGTGCATATCGCTTGGAAGTACCTGTACACCGCTAAGGACACCTGGCTGGGCCCGGACCAGAACCTCGGATCGATCGGCGCGATCTACAACCTCACCATGGATCCGTACGAGAAGTACTCCATGACGTTCAATGGCGCCGTCGCATTGCGCATGCCCGGCGAGTCGCCCGGCAAGTACGCCGGCGAAGACAATGGCTGGGCGCTGTCGCTCGTCTATCCTGTCCTGATCGGGTTCGACATGTCGATCATGAAGTATCCGAACATCCAGCGCATCCCGGGCGGCGCATTGAACGATCTCGTGCCGAACCTGAAGAATCCAGGGAACCCGGTGCCGTTGCTCGATCCGAAGAAGCCGGTGAAGGTGATGCCGGCGATCGACGACTAAACGTCTACCGGAACTGAGGAGATCATGCGAACTCGAACCAAATTGCTGCTGGCCGGCTCGATGCTGATGGCGACGATGCTCGCCGTGGCGCCCGCCGGCGCGCAGGCGAAGACGGCGAAGCCCAACATTCTGTTCATCATGGGCGATGACATTGGCTGGATGCAGGTGGGTCTCTACCACGAAGGCTTGGCCCTCGGCGAGACGCCGAACATCGACCGCATTGGCCGCGAAGGTGCAAAGTTCACGACCTACTACGCGGAGCAGAGCTGCACCTCGGGACGCAATGCGTTCTTCACCGGCATGCACCCGCTCCGCACGGGGATGATCCCGCCGCAGCTGCCCGGCAGCCCGTCGTATCTGCGGCCCGGCACGCCGGCGATCGCGAAGTTCCTGCATGACCTGGGCTACACCACCGGCGAGTTCGGCAAGAACCACCTGGGCGACCACACGGCCGCGCTGCCCACGGCCCACGGCTTCCAGGAATTCTTCGGCTATCTGTACCACTTGGACGCGATGGAGCAGGTCAGCTTCCCCGACATCAACAAGACGCCCCTGTTGCAGGGCTTCGCACCGCCGTGCAAGAACACGCCGATCAAGGGGATCGCGGAAGTCCCTGGCTCGGTGGACCCGATGACGACGACGTGTCTCACGCCGCCGCGTCCGATGCTCCTCTGCACATCATCGGATGGCACCGAGGCCAATCAGACCTGCAAGGATGAAGGTCCGCTCACCTTGGAGCGCTCGCGGGGCGTGGACGAGGAGATCTCGTCCCACGTGATCGACTTCCTCGACCGCAACGATCCGAAGAAGACGGGCAAGCCCTTCTTCGTGTGGTACAATCCCGCGCGCATGCACATCACCACCATGTTGTCGCCGAAGTACCAGGCCATGATCGGCGAGCCGGGCGGCAAGGATTGGGGGATCAACGAGGCCGGCATGAAGCAGATGGACGACAACATCGGTCTCGTCATCAAGAAGCTCGAGGAGATGGGACAGCTCGACAACACGATTGTTGCGTTCACCACGGACAATGGCGCCGAGACGCAGACGTTCCCCGACGGAGGCACGACGCCGTTCAAGGGGCAGAAGCTCACGACGTGGGAAGGCGGCATGCGCGTGCCGATGGTCGTGCGGTGGCCCGGGCACATCAAGCCGGGCACGCTCCTGACTGAAATGTTCGCTTCGCTGGACTGGCTGCCCACACTCGTGGACATCGCCGGAGGTCCCAAGGGTGACGCGCTGAATAAGCAGATCATGGCGGGCCAGTATCCCGGCATCGTGAAGACGATGCTCGACGGCGTGGACCAGACCGACTATCTGCTTGGGAAGTCGGACAGCTCGATGCGCAATACGTTCTTCTACTACGCGGACGCG
Source organism: uncultured Gemmatimonadaceae bacterium (assembly GCA_963716745.1). Lineage (GTDB taxonomy): Bacteria > Gemmatimonadota > Gemmatimonadetes > Gemmatimonadales > Gemmatimonadaceae > DATKOH01. The sequence continues at coordinate 1,088,593 of OY970320.1, read as the reverse complement.
ACGCCGTCGGCGGTGCGATATAAGAATTGGAAGTTCTATTATACCATGGCCGGTTCGAGCGGCGCCGCGGCGCTCGCGCCACCGGTGACGTATCATTGGACGCAGATCGACAACATCCGGCGCGATCCGTTCGAGCAGGCCGTGGGCGATGGGCAGAAGTCCGTTCTCTCATACGGCGGCGCGCTCGCTTCGCCCACTACGGCTTACCTATACGACTGGAACCTGCTTCCGGTCGGCCAGCTGTTGTGGCTGAAGGAGCTCGAAACGTACAAGATGTTCCCGCCGCTCCAGGCGCCTGAGACGTACAACCTCGATGGGATCCTGAGGCAGATGCAGCAGACGCACCAGAGCAACTGACTCGCGGCACGCAGCAGAGAATGCTCGAGCGGGCGGTCCCTTCCGGGGCCGCCCGCTTTGCGCTCTGGCGGGACACGCCTCATCTTCTAATGTGATGTTGCCCGCCGTATCCCTGCGCCGCGCGTTCGCCGCACTGAGCTTCGCGTCATACGTTCTCAGCGCGCAGGAGCCATCCCTCGAGCCCGCGGCGGTCGCGCCGCCCACGAAGCGCGTGCTCGTCTTGTACTCCGACGAGCGCCTGATCCCCGCGAACGTCGCGATGGACTCGGCGCTCCGCCAGCGGTTCGCGACCGATTCATCGTTCCATCTGGAGATCCAGCCCGAATATCTGGACGTTTCGCGTCTGCCGGGCACCGTGCGCTCCGACATGGAGCGGGAATACCTACAGGCGCGGTACCGCGGCAGGGCGCCCGATCTGATCATCTCTGCCGGCGGACCGGCACTGCTGTACCTCATCAAGAATCGCCGTGTGTTGTTCCCGAACGTACCGATCGTGTACATCGCTGTCACGGATGACGAACTCCCGGCGAGTATGCCGGATGCGCGTATCGTCGGGGTGCGCAGCATTTGGCCGGCCGCGAGCACCATCGAGTTGGTGCTCCGCTTGCAGCCCGAGACGCAGCGGTTCCTCGTTGTGAACGGCGCGTCGCCTCGCGACCTGCATTTCCTTGCCGACTTCAGGAAGCAGGCCGCACCGTTCGAACGTGAATATCCGTTCACGTACCTGACGGGCCTGACGATGGCCGAGTTGCGCACGCGCGTCGCCCAACTGCCCGACCATACGGCGATCGTGTTCATCGCCATGTTCGCGGACTCGGCCGGCACGACGTACACGCCGGCGCGCGCGCTGCAACTGCTCCAGCCGTCGAGCCGCGCGCCGATGTACGCCTATGCCGATCCGTACATGGGACGCGGCATCGTGGGCGGCGCCATGGCCGTGTTCAGCGACATGGGCCACGCAGCGGCCGACATGGGACTCGAGATCCTCCACGGTGCGGCGCCCAAGTCGGTGGCGCGCGCGGAGCCGCTGGCGCCGCGTCCGATGGTCGATTGGCGCGAGCTCAAACGGTGGAATATTCCCGAGTCACGGCTGCCGCCGAATACGATCGTGCGCTACCGCGCGCCATCGTTGTGGGAGGAGCATCGCCTCACGGTGATCGCCGCGGGCGGGGCGATCATCATCCAGGCGACGCTCATCCTCCTGCTGTTGGTGGAGCGGCGCGCGCGGCGGCGCGCGCTCGCCGAACTGCGCGAGAGCGAGCATCTCGTGCGCATGGCGTCACGCGCGGCGCGCGGGGGCGTCTGGATCCTGGATGTGGCGCGGGATGAGATCTGGGCCACGCCCGAGGCACGCGAGGCCGCCAGCATGCCGCGCGACGAGAAACTCACCTTCTCGGCGTACCTCGCGTCCGTCGAGCCCGCGGATCGCAGTGCGCTGCGCGCGGCGATCGACCATACGCTTGCCACGCGCCAACCGCTCGACATCGAATACCGCGTGCGGCACCCCGACGGCGGCGTTCGCTGGATCGCCGCGCGCGGACAAGTGGAAGATGAGCCGGGGCAGGGCGTTCGCATCGTCGGCGCCGCCGGCGATATCACAACCAGCCGTAATGCCGAGCTCGAGTTGCAGAAGGAGCGCCGCGAGATCGCCCGCCTCGCGCGCGCCGCGACCGCAGGGCATCTCTCGGCGTCGATCACCCACGAATTGAACCAACCGCTCGCGTCCATCTTGGCGAACGCGCAAGCCGGAATGCGTCTCGTCTCCCGCGAGAATCCGGACATCGCAGAGATCCGCGACATCCTCGCCGACATCGCGGCGCAGGATCAGCGCGCGGCGGACGTGATCAGCCGTCTGCGCGCCCACTTCGCGAGCGGATCGGGACGCGTCGAGCTGCTCAATCTCGGGAATGTCGTGCAGCGCACCGTGGCGATCGTGCGCGGGGAGTCGCTGGTGCGCCACGTCGCGATCGCGGTCGAGACACCTGACGGGCTGCCGATGGTCTCGGCCGATCGTGTGCACATCGAGCAGGTGCTGCTCAACCTCCTGCTGAACGCGTTCGAGAGTACGGAAGAGTCGGCGCGGACGGATGCTGCGGTCACCGTGCGCGCGTCCGCGCCCGACGGCGTGGTGCGCGTCGAGGTGATCGACCGTGGCACCGGCATCCGTGCGGACATGCGCGAGCGGCTGTTCACCCCGTTCTCCACGAGCAAGCGGGGCGGCATGGGGATGGGGCTGGCCATCAGCCTCTCGCTCATCGAGGCGCAGGGTGGCAGATTGTACGGCGAGAACAACGAATCAGGCGGCGCGACGTTCGCGTTCGAACTGCCAGCCGTGGAGAGCCTCAAGTGACGATGGCCGAAGAATCGATGGTGTTCCTGGTGGATGACGACGCGGCGGTGCGCACCGGACTCGCGCGGCTGCTGCGCGCGGAAGGTCTCGCGGTGCGGGCGTTCGAGTCGTGCGAGGCGTTCCTTGCCGCCGATGAACCGCCCGCACCCGCATGCCTGGTGCTCGACGTGTCGCTGCCCGGCCTCGATGGGCCGGGCCTCCAGCGCGAACTCCTGGCGCGCGGCCGCTCGACGCCTGTGATCTTCCTCACCGGCCGCGGCGACATCCCCACGAGCGTGCGTGCAATGAAAGCCGGTGCCGTGGACTTCCTCACGAAACCGGCCACCGCCGATGTGCTCGTGCCCGCCGTGCGCGCGGCGATCGAGACCGATCGCGCTGCGCGGCGCGCTTCCGGTGCGCGCGCCGCGATCGAATCGAATTTCGCCGCGCTCACGCCGCGCGAGCAAGAGGTGATGCGCCACGTCATTGCCGGCAAACCGAACAAACGCATTGCCGCCGACCTCGGCACCACCGAAAAGACCGTGAAGGTCCACCGCGGACGCGTCATGTCCAAGATGGGCGTCCAGTCGGTCGCGGATCTCGTGCGCGTCGCCCAGACCGCCCACATTGACCCCGCCGGGTAGCCCTTTCGTCCAATATCCGCGACGAGCTTTCTAGCGCTATGTACGGAATGATGGCTGATCCGGCGCAGCTCATCGCGATCGTAGACGACGAAGCGGAAGTCGGGAAAGCATTGGGCCGCTTACTCCGTTCCTTCGGCTACACCAGCGCGGCATTCACCTCCGGGCCCGAATTCCTGGCCTGGTCGCGCGGGAGTGTGCCCGACATCGTGCTGGTAGACATCCAAATGCCCGGCATGTCCGGCTTCGAAGTGCAGGAACAGCTGGCGGTGCATCATCCCGGAGTGCCCTGCGTGTTCATCACCGCATCCGGCGACGCGGGCATCGCGCGCCGCGCCGCGGATCTTGGCGCCGGTTTCCTGCTCAAGCCGTTCGACGAGACGCGGCTGCTTGCGGCGGTGGCCGAGGCGTCCACGAGATTCGGCGGGCGGTAGGGAGCAGCGCTCGAGCGGGACCCAACTGTCCCGGAACGCGTATCATTCCCCATGCCTAAATGCCTCGTGACCGCCGTGCTGCTCGCGGCCGTGGCATTTCGCGCCCCGGCGCAGTGGTATCTGGGCGGCAGCACTGCGTACTATCACTGGTCCGAAGCCATCCAGCCGATCGCGGTGGTGGAGGCGGGGCTGCTGCTGGGCTTTGACGCCGGCTACACGCAGCCGGTCGCGAGCGGGCTGTTGTTCGCCTATCGAGGCAAGCTCTACGGCGGCGCGGCCCAGTACTCCGGCGCCGGACTCTTCAATGGCAACCCCGCCACCAGCGTGACCGGCTACTTCGGAACGATGCAGGAGATCCAGGGGCGCTATCGGTTCACGGATCGCGTGGATATCGTGTGCGCCCTCGGCGGCGAATTCTGGCGGCGCGAATTGAATACGAAGCAGGAGGAGAACTATAGCGTGGTCTATCTCGCCCTCGGCGCCGAATACAATGCGATGGGCCCCGGCGTCACTGCGGGGCTGCGCCTCAATCGGCCGGTGTGGGCGCAGTTGGATGCGAATCTCAATGCGCTCGGATTCGAACAGGATCCGGTCATCACGCCGGGCAATGCGATCGGCGGATCGGCGACCTTGGGCTATCGCTTCGAGCGTAAATGGGCGCTCATCGCATATGCCGATCTGTTCAGATTCCCCGAATCGCCCGTGGTGCACGTGAGCGGGCCGAAATATGGCGTCACCGAACTCTTCCAGCCGGCGACGAAGACATACGTATTGGGTGTCCGCGTGGAGTTTAGTCGGTAGTCGCAGTGCTGTTGACGGTTGACTGTCGTGCACTGGATCACTGTTGACTGGTGACTGCAATTCCAACGGCCTGGTGGCTTCCGAGCACCAGGCCGTTTGAATTGCAGTAGACAGTAAACAGTCCTCGAGTGACTGCCAGTCTACAGTCGACAGTCTACAGTCAACAGAAATGCCACAACACCTACTCCCAAGTGAATATCTTCTTCCAATCTCGCTTCATCGATATCACGATCCATCCTCCCCTCAACGCCTCGTCATACAACCCCTGCGTGAATGTCCCCACCTTCGTGTCCGGCAATCCGGTCGCAGGTCCGTAGGCATATTCGCGCTCGGCGTCGTCGTGCAGCACGATCATCGACAGCCGCATTCCCGTTCCGCCCTTCGTGTATTCCAACATCTGCTGATCGCCCGTCGAATTCCCGAAGGCGGCGTAGGGGCGGCGGCCGATCATCAAGTGGATCGCTTCCGGCTTGCCGGCGTCGTTGTCATTCACGATGATCTTCGGCAATTTCACCAAATGCGGCGTGCCGCCGTTCGGGAACACGTATTTCACTTCGCCGGCGCTGCCCACCACCTGCTCGGGCGGCACGCCGTATACGGCATCCGCATACACGCGCACGAAATCCTGCCCACCGCCGGTGACGATGTATGTCTTGTACCCGTTCGCGCGCAGGTACGCCATCACTTCCTTCATCGGCTGGTACGTGAGATCGGTGACGTGCTTGTGCCAGCGCGGATCCGTCGCCGCCGCGAGCCACGCATTTACCTGCGCGTGGAAATCGTCCATGCTCATGCCGGAGAGTGTCGCGCCGGCGAGCTTCTCGAGATCCGGCACGGTGAGCTTCGACATCGCTTCCGTGTTCTTCGACATCACTGTCTTGAACGGCTCGACGTTCGCGAGCTTCGGGTCCGCCTTCACGACCGCCGGCACGCGATCGAAGATGTAGAAGAGCTGCGAGTACATCGGATGCTCCACCCAGAGCGTGCCGTCCTGGTCGAACGTAGCGATCCGCTCTTCCGCCGGAACGAAGGTCGAGCTGCCGGGCGTCGTGGTGCCCTGCGACGAACTAGACGATCGCCACCTTCGCGCTGCCTTCGTTCCACGACGGCAACGGGTCGGTCTGCGCGCCGGCCCCGGCGGCCAGAAGGGCCGCCGCGGCGAGCGCGCCGACCATGGGTCCCAAGTGCGTGAGCTTCATGTCGTATCTCCTGTGGCGTAGTCATTGGGCGCCGCCAGCCTTTACCTGGCGGCCCGGCGGCAATATCGCACCTGGCCTCGCCCGGGAAATAGGCCCTAAGTCCTATGCCAGCAGTGGCGCAGACGCCGCTCGAAGACTGATAGTATTGATTGAATTCGCACCCGATCTTTCTGGATCCCGGGAGTCGCATGGTCGTTCGTTCGCAGTTGGCCGCGCTCGCATGCTGGCTCTCGGCGCCGCGTCCGCGCTCGCGCAAGAGAGGCGATTCGAGCCAAAGCCAAGACGAAACCCGAACCGGACACCACGCACCGCTACGGCGAACTCCCCGCGAAGTTCACGGTCGCGGCCGGCGCGTTCCTGCCGGCGATCTCCTCCAAGACGCAATTCTCCACCGCGCTGCTGGAGGGCACGGGGTCGATCTCGAGAAGCGGCTGGGGTTGCAGTCCACCACCCAGAACTTCGAAGCGCTTGCGACCTTCCGTCTCAGCAAGAAGCAGATGCTGACGTTCGACTATTTCCATTTGAATCGTGGCGCCTCGAAGACCCTCGAGGACAGCATCGTTTTCGGAGGTGAAGTCTACCACGCGGGAGCCACGTCTGACGCAGCGACGGCCATGCAGTACTACGGCATGCCAGTACCGCTACTACATTCTGGCGGCGCGAGAAGTGGGAGTTCGGCGCCGGGCTCGGGATTGATGCGTTCAGCCTCTCGGGGAGTCTCGGGATCAAGGCCAACGGTGCAAGGGCAGGCCGACAGCGCGGCAGAAGAGCGGGAACTTCATGCGCCCGGCCCCGATGGTCGGCTTCTACGGCGATGTGGAGGTCATTCCCAAGTTCTTCCTCCGCGGCGATCTCCAAATGCTGTACATCAACAATGTGGCGGGCTACGGCGGTTCGGTGACGGACAACCGTATCGCGGCGGAGTACTACCCGTTCCACAACTACGGCTTCGGACTGTCGTATCACTATGTGGGCCTCACCGCCAACAAGTTCTTCGACGACGGCGCGGAACTGACGTACAAGTACGCGATCGAGGGGCCGTCACTCTACCTCAAGGCGGCGTTCGGCGCGCCGTCGCCGGTGCCGCGCCGATCGACTCGCACGAGCCGCCGTACCCCGACAGCCTCCCGCGCTACGGTCTGGTGCCGCATCCCTGGCAATTCGCGATTGGCGGATATCGGGCCGGCGGTCAATTCGAAGATGCAATTCACCAACAACTCTCAGTCCGGCCCCGGGCTCGACCTGGAGAGAAGCTCGGCCTGCCGTCGAGCTCGCAGCGACATTGACCTCCACGCGGAGTTCCAGTGGGGGAACAAGAATATGGTCACGTTCGAGTACTTCAATGTCATCCGGCGCGGAGAACGGACGCTCACGGACACGATCCACTTCGGTGACTCGACCTATGTCGCCGGGCCTGGCACATGACATCCAAGACGAATTTCCACTATTCGGGCTTCACCTATCGCTACTACATCTGGCAGAAAGCAGAGCTGGCAGGTGGGTGCGGGAATCGGCATCGACTATGTGGCGAGCGCCGTGAACTTCGGCATCAAGCGCATCCGGAGGGAGGCCAGACGTCCGTGAACGGTACGGGGATCGGCGCGGCGGTGCCGCTCCTCGGCCTCTACGGCGACTTGGCTCCGGCGTCCATCGCTGTTCGTGAGCATTCCGGCCGAGCTGCTGCCCTTCGATGTCTCGGGCTATGCCGGGAATGTGACCGACGATCGCCTCGCGTTGGAGTGGTTCGCGTTCAAGAACTACGGTATCGGCGCCGGATATCATTTCCTGAACGCCGACATCAACAAGACGCTGCGGAACGGAGACGTGCTGTCGGCTCGAATACCAACTGAATGGGCCGTTCCTGTATCTGACGGCGGCGCTCTAACTTTCGATTCGACGCCTGAGTCTTTAGCTTCGACTTCGCAGGCAACTGCGGGAGTATTACTAACGTCTCCGTCTGACCATCTATGTCTGCATTGTTCCGATGCTCGCATGCCGCATCGGTTGCAAACCAGCAATCGGTTTCCGGTCGTTCACTCTCGCTCTTAATGTTATCCCCGGATCCACTCGTGCCGCGCGCCACGCCGGAAGCCAGCACGCGAGCGCGGCGACCGCGAGCAGCAGTGCGCTGACGCCGATATACGTCGCGGGGTCGAGCGGCGACACGCCGAAGAGCATCGTGACGAGTGCGCGGCTCGCGGCCATCGCGCCGATGATCCCGAGGATCGCGCCGGCGCCCGCGAGCGTCATGCCCTGGCGCATGATGAGATTCCGGATCTCGCCGCGCGAAGCGCCGAGTGCCGCGCGCACGCCGATCTCGCGTGTACGCTCGGTGACGCTTCCTGAGAGCACGCCGTAGATGCCGGCGGCCGCCAGCACGAGCGCGACGATCGCGAACGCGGTGAAGAGCACCATAGCGAAACGGCGTTGCGCGCCCGACCGCGCGAGCAGATCGGTCATCGTCGCCACGCGGTCGATCGGCTGGTCGTGGTCCACGCTCCAGATCGCGGCCCGGATCGCGGGCGCGAGCGCAGCCGGGTCGCCGCGCGTGCGCGCGACGAGCCACAGCGTGTGGTCCGCGAACCACGACTGCTCGGTGGGCAGATACACCGCGTCGGACCGCGACGCCGCCAGCGACTGCTGCTTCACATCGCCCACGACGCCCACGATGGTGTACCACGGTCGATCGGTGGGCCCCACATGCACGCGCCGGCCCACGGGATCCTCACCGGGGAATTTGCGCCGCGCGTACGATTCATTGATCAGCACCGCGCCGGGCGCGCCGATGGCATCGCGCGCATCGAGCAGCCTGCCACGGCGCAGCGGGATGCCCATTGTCTCGAGATATCCGGCGCTCACGCCGTAGCGGAATGCCTGCGCATCCTCGGTGGGTGCGTCGTCGGCTTCGAGGTGCACGCCGTACACATCGTCATCGCCGCTCAGCGGCAGTTGGCTCGTGAAGCCGGCGGCGGTCACGCCCGGCACCTCGCGGACGGCGCCGAGCATGCGCGCGAACAGTTGGAACGTGGCGCTGTCCGCATCGTAGCGGTGACCCACGGTTTGCACCTGCATCGTGATCACGTGCGACGCATCGAAGCCCGGGGGCACGGAGAAGAACCGCTCAAGCGTGCGCAGCATGAGGCCGGAAGCGACGAGCAGCACGAGCGCGAGGGCGACCTCCGCCACGACGAGCGCGCGCCGCGCCGTGTGATGGCCACCCGCGGTGCGATGCGAGAGTTGCTGCAATGGGTTGTTCAACCCGCCGCGCGCGACTCGCATCGCCGGGAGCAAGCCGAAGCTGAGGGCGACCACCGCTGTCAGCGCGAACCCGAACGCGAAGACGGAGCTGTCGAGCGCGATCGCGTTCGCCATCGGCAGGTCGGGCGGAGTGAGCGCCGCCACCGCGCGCATTCCGAACTGCGCGAGCGCGAGTCCGGCCGCGCCGCCGAGTGCCGCGAGCAGCAGGCACTCGGTGAGCAGCTGGCGCACCATGCGCCCGCGGCCTGCGCCGAGCGCGGCGCGCATCGCGAACTCGCCTTCCCGCATCACGCCGCGAGCCAGCAGGAGGTTCATCACGTTCACGCAGGCAATGATCAACACGAGGAGCGCCGCGCCGAGCACGGCGAACAGTGCGGGGCGCACATCGCGCGTTGTCTCGGCCTGCAGCAGTGTCACGCCCTGCGCCGGATGGCCGAAGGCCTGCGGCTGCTTCACCACGAGCGACCGCGCGATGCCGTTGAGATCATCGCGCGCTCGCTCGACGGTCTCGTTCTCACGCAGGCGGGCGATCGTGTGCAGATGGTGCCCCCATGCACCGGGCTGCGTCATGTCGTACTGGAGCGGCGCCCAGAGCGCGGCGCCCGGCGACGGAATGTTCGCGAATCCACGCGGCATGACGCCGATCACCGTGAAGCTGTTGTCATTGAGGCTGACGATGCGCCCCACGATCGCGGGGTCGGCATTGAAGCGCCGGCGCCAGAGCTCGTCACTGAGCAGCACGACGGCGGGGCCGTTTTGCCGGTCATCGGAGGCGCTGAGGTCGCGGCCGATCGCCGGCGCGATCCCGAGCACGCGGAAGTAGCTCGCACTCACGCGCTGACCCTCCAGCCGTTCGGGCTCGCCGGATCCGGTGAGCGTCGGCTGCCAGGGTTTCATCACCGCGATCGCGTCGAGCGTGTGATTCCGCGCGGCGAGCTCGGTGTAGGTGGCGAACGTGCCCATCTGATGCGCGCCGCCGTCGCCCGCGTCGTAGATCGAGAGGATGCGTTCGGCATGCGGGTAGGGGAGCGCGCGGAACAGGATGGGATTCACGGCGCTGAAGATCGTGGTGGTGGCGCCGATGCCGAGTGCGAGCGTGAACACCGTGACGGCCGTGAAGCCGGGCGCGCGGCGCAATTGGCGCGCGCCGTGGCGCAGGTCGGCGAAGAACGTCGATACGAGGTTCTCCCAGCCGAAGCCGCGCACTTGCTCTCGCGCCATGGTCTCGTTGCCGATCTCGAGGCGGGCGGCGCGGCGCGCGTCCTCCGGCGAGAGACCGCGCGCGCGCTGCTCGGCTTCCGCGCGATCGAAGAAATCCGCGACCTCGTCGCGCACATCGTGATCGGCGGCGTTGCGGCGCGTGAGGACGCGCAGGCCGGCGGTGAGCTGACGCCAGAGCGACATCGGCCTAGTCCCTCCGTTCTCAGCAGGAGCGACACCGCCGACGTGCGGCGCGTCCACTCGGCGGTCTCGTGCTCGAGTTGGCGGCGTCCGGACCGGGTGAGCGAGTACACGCGCGCACGGCGCGAATTCTCGGTCGTGCGCCACGCGGCGTCGAGCGCGCCGGCGCGCTCGAGACGCTGGAGCGCGGTGAGCAGGGAACCCGGATTCACCTTGAACACACCGCGCGAGATCTGCTCGATGCGGCGCGCGATGCCGAACCCGTGCATCGGCTCGAGACTCAGGGTCTTGAGGATCAGGAGATCCAGGGTGCCCTGGATGACGTCGGTGTTCGGGTTTTCCACTCGGTCCCCGGGTAGTTGGGTGCTCCCAGGGTAGCCGTCTTACCTCTTGTTTGTCAAGAGGTGACGGTCAACTGCAAAGAACCGGGAACCGGTTACCGGGAACCGGTGATGCATGCAAACGCATGGCATTAACTCCATGTGTTGTCATGCCTCACCGGTTCCCGGTAATCGGTTCCCGGCCGTTTGCCGTTTACTGAGCCCTCAATGCCACACCCGGCTCAATGCGCGCCGCTCGAATCGCCGGTATCCAGCACGCCGCCACTCCCACGAATGCCATCGTGAAGGCCACGGCGCCGAGCGTGGCCGGATCGTGCGGCGCGACGCCGAAGAGCAGTCCCTGCATGAGACGGGAGAGCCAGAGCGACCCGCCGACTCCGATCACGAGCCCCGTGATCACGAGCAGGCCGCCCTCCGAGAGGATCATGCGCTGCACGCGGCCGGAATCGGCACCCAGGCTCATGCGGATGCCGATCTCGTTCGTGCGGGCGCTCACGGAGAAGACGAGCACCGCGCCGATGCCGATCGTCGCGAGTACGAGCGCCAGGATGCCGAACGACGCGACGAGCGCGGCGTTCAGCCGGCGCGGCGCGACGCTCTCGTCGCGGATCTGGTCCACGGTCATCACGTGCTCGATCGGCTGGTCGGGCGCGAGACCGCGCACGATGCGCGTCGCGGCCGGCCCCACCGCCGCAACGTCGCCCTTCGAGCGGATCACCAGCCCGCCCGACGGGAAATCGCTCTGTGCGAATGGCAGGAACACCACGGGCAGCGCCGCGGCGTCGAGGCCGCCGTCCTTCGTGTTGCCCACGACCCCTACTATAGTACGCCAGTCTCCTGAAATGCCGACGAACTTGAGCACGTCCCCCGTCCAGGCGATGCGGCGGCCCACGGCGTCCTGCCCCGGGAAGAGCAGGTTAGCGAGTGTCTTGTTCACCATCACCACCATAGGCGACGCGGGCACGGGCCCGTCGTTCGCGGTGAACTCGCGCCCGGCGATGAGCGGGATCCCGGCCGCCTTGAAATAGTCGGGATTGGCCGTGCGATACTCCGCCTGCGGTGCGGGCTCGCCGGGCGCCACCTCATGCCCCTCGCCCTTCACGTCGAGCAGGAATCCGGCGCTGCGCAGCGGCATCGTGGAACCGATGCCCACCTCCGTGACGCCGGGAAGCGCCGCCACCTCGCTCTGCATCTGCTGGTAACGCGCGACCACGGCGCTCTTGTCCTTGTAGTTGAAATCGTGCGGCACTTCCATCGTGAGCACGTGGCCCGCATCGAGTCCGTCGTCCACGTTCTGGAGCTGTTGCATGGTGCGCGTGAGCAGACCGGCGCCGGTGAGCAGGATGACGCTCACCGCGATCTGCGCAACCACGAGACCCTGCTGCAGCCGCTGGCGGCGCACGCCGCCGCTCGCGCGCTTCCCGCCCTGCGCGAGCGCCGCGCCCAATCCGTTCTCGCGCGCCAGCGTCGGCGCGAAGGAGAGCAGCACGGCCACGGCCACCGCGAGCAGGAAGGCGAAGCCGAGCACCATGCCGTCCACACTGATCTCGCCGGCGCGCGGACTGTAGCGCTGCGCGAACGCGATGAGCATCTGCACGCCGGCGAACGCGATCACCAGGCCGAACGCCGCGCCGAGCAGCGCGAGCACGAGATTCTCGGCGAGCAGCAGGCGGCGCAGTCGGCGCGTGCCGGCCCCCAGCGCCGCGCGCACTACGAGCTCGTGCTCGCGGCGCACGCCCCGCATGAGCGTGAGGTTCGCGACGTTCGCGCACGCGATCACGAGCACGAACGCGGCCGCGGCCATGAGCAGCCAGAGCGTGAGCTGCGCCTTCTCGCCGAGCACTTCGTGGAAGGGCGTGAGCGTCACGTGATAATTGGACGCGGCGTCGTACGCCTCGGGATGGTCCGCATGCACGCGCTTGGTGATGTCATGCACCTCGGCGCGGGCCTGTGCCACCGTGGCGCCGGGCGCGAGGCGCGCGATCATCTGCGTCATGCGGTGCGTGCGGCCCTGGACCATCGTCGCGCTGAGGTGGTGCTCGCTGTTCACCATGTTCATGAGGGCGTCGATGCGCGCCGGGAAGTACGGCGCCGGCTGCAGCACCCCGACGACCAGCACCGGCTTCGCGCCGATCGTGAGCGTCTTGCCGATGATCGAACTATCGCCGCCGAAATGCTGCTTCCAGTACGCGTACGTGAACATCACGACCGGCGCAGCACCCTTGCCGTCATCGCGGCTGTCGAAGGGGCGGCCGAGCACGGGCGCGAGCCCCATCACGGTGAAGTAGTTCCCCGTGACGAGTCCGACGTCGAGCTTCACCGCGTCGTGATCCGTTTGCAGTGTGAGCGAGTACGGCGAGTACTCGGCGATGCCGCCGAGCGTCTTGGATTGTTCGCGGAAATCGTTGATCTCGGGAACGGAGAACGCGACGTCCTCGCGGCCGGGCCCGTCGGCGCTCTGGCGGAGATACATGAGGCGGTCGCCGTCGCGGTGAGGCAGGGGGCGCAGGAGCACGCCGCGCACGACGCTGAAGATCGCGGTGTTGGCGCCGATGCCGAGGCCGAGCGTGAGTACGACGGCGAGTGTGAATCCACGCGCGAGGAGCAGGCTGCGGACGGCGAACTTGAGATCGTTCAGCATAGGAGGCCGCGGGCAAGAGGTGAGCGGTGGTGAGGCCCAAGGGAGAACATCGCTAAGCCGAGAGGTACTTGGCAAGACGCGCCAGCGTCTGTTTACCGCCTTCGGCCGCGTGGTGTTCCCGGAGGACGTAGTCGCGGGCCGCGACCGTGAGGAAGACGGCGCGCAGTGTGATCAGCGTGTCGCCGCCACGGTCTTCCAGTATGATCTCGCTGCGAAAGCGCTGCGGATCGTTCGGCTCGCCGGTGGAGTGATCGAACACGAGGCGTTCGTTCGTCACGACCTCGATATAGGTGCAGACGTTGGGGTAGTCCGTGCCGTCGGGGCCGTGCATCATGAAGTGCCACGCTCCGCCGGGGCGAACATCCATATCGCGCACCGTGGTGCGGAAGCCGTTGGGCCCCCACCATTCGCCGATGTGCGCGGGATCGGTGAGCGCGGCGAACACGAGCTCGCGTGGCGCCTTGAGGAGCCGCGTGGTGACGATCTCGCGGTTAGCGGCGCTTTCTTTTCCGGACATGGGGCTTCTCCTTCGCTTGGAGTTCCTTGAGGTAGATCTCGAGTCGGTCGAAGCGCTCCTCCCAGAACCGGCGATAGCGATCCAGATAGTGTGAGACCTCGCGCAGCGGTTCGGCCTCGAGTTGACACGGCCGCCACTGGGCATCGCGGCCGCGGGAGATGAGGCCGGCGCGCTCGAGCACCTTGAGGTGCCGAGAGACGGCGGGCAGGCTGATGGGCAGCGGCCGGGCGAGTTCGTTCACCGTCGCCTCGCCAGTCGCGAGGCGCGCGAGGATCGCGCGCCGCGTGGGATCGGCGAGGGCACTGAGGGTGGTCGAGAGTTGATCGCCGGCTGAGAGCATCGCGGAGCCTGTGTTTAACTAGATGGTTAAATACAACAAGCAACCGGCATTGTCAAGCACATGACGCACGACTCGTTACTCACGCCTCACGGCTCCTTCTTGGTGCTGTCGCTCGACGTGGTCTTGATCATGGTCGCGGGCAGCTTCACCGTGTTCCCCAGGATGTCGAACAGGCGGCTGCTCACCGCTGAAGGGCCGAGTGGGACCACCGTCGGGTGATCGATCGTCCCGCCCACGTGCACCGGCAGGGCGAGGATCGTGCCGCCGAAGATGCTCCGCACGATCGGCGTATGGCTGATCACCCAGTTCAGCGTCTTCACCGGCGCGACCAGCACGTCGATGTCGAGGGCGCGCGTGTCGAAGTCGACCGTGCCATGCGCCCCCGCATCCAATCCGGACGCGTCGAGCGAGAACGACTTGACGTCGATGAGCGGACCGGTGATCGCCAGATCGAAGGCCACGGTCTTGTACGCCATGCCTCCTTCCTTGAAATCGGCGCCCTGGCCCACGAGCACCTGCGTCACGTTCACGACTTTCAACACCCGCGCGAGTTCGTCGAACTTGCTGATGCGACCGTCGGTGGCGGTCAGCTTGAATGTCCCGCGCAGATTATCCACGACGCGGCCTGGAACGGCGCGCGACGCGATGCTGCCCGCGACGGTCACCTTGCCGCTGATATCGACGTGCTGGTTGCTGAGGCACTTCACCGCGCCCGCGAGCGGCGCCGCGTGCGCCGCGAGGGACGCGTGGATGTCCAAGGTATCGTGCTCGAGCACCAGCCCGCCCGACATCGCGATCCCGCACAGCGCCGCGTGCGTGAGCGCGAGATCGATGCGGGCGCCCTCGATCGTAGCGCTCGCCTGCAGCGGCGCGAATTCCATCGCGCCCACGCGCAAGACACCGATGTCCACGCGCACGCTGCCCTCCGCCGGGATCTCATGCAGCGCCTTGATGAACTTGGTCTCCTTCTCCGCGTTGGTCTGAGCGGGCGGCGCCTTCTGCGCGGGCACCGGGGCTGTGCTGTCCGCGTGATGGACGGTGACCGGAATGATCACCGTGTCGCCATGCACCGCGGCGTTCACGATGAATTTGTCGGCGCGGAACGCGACGGATCCGGTGATCGAGCCCCGGCTCCCGCCGCTCGAGAACTCGGCCGTTCGCAGCAACAGCGAAGTGTCTTTCGCCTCGATCGAGAGACGGTCGATCACCAGCGGGATCTTGATCGCCGGTGGCAGGTGGATCGCCGCGCCGGTGAACGTGCCGGTGGCGCGCGACTTCTTCGGCGCCTTGAGATCGCCTTCGATGCGCAGATCGCCGTCCACGAAGTCCAGCGTGAGCGGCGGCTCTGTAAAGATGTGCTCGAGGCTCGAACCGGCGAGGCGTCCCTTCCACACGGCATTGATGCGCGGGCCCTCGACCGTCACGCCTATGGTCACGTTCGACGCGTCGTCGCGCAGCGTGAAGCGGTCGATCCGCAACTTGTCGGTGGCGCTGTGGAGGTCGAAGCCGATCTCGGGCCCGCCTTCCACGGTGACGGTCCCGCTCGCGCCGATCCCCTCACTCGTCCGAAGACTCACGCTCGCATCGACGATGCGCAGCCCGCCGCGCAGCTTGAGCGCCGGCGGCAGCTTCGCTTTCTCGAACACCCACGCCAACGCATCGAGCCCCACGTTCCCCTTCGCGAACACGAGCAACTCGCTCGTGGTGTCGCGGAAGTTCTCGGTGCCGCCGGATACCAGGAGCCGGGCATCCAGCGCATTCACCGCCACGCTGGTGGCATTCACGCGAGCCTGCGTCACGTGAATCACTCCGCCGTTAACGGTGGCTGGCGGACCATACTTCGGCGCGTCCACGGCGATGTGCTCGGGCACGGCCGACGCGCGGAAGGTGAGCGCGTCCAGCGTCTTCACCGGCAGTGACAATGCGGCGACCGAGATCGAGAGTCCGCCGGACACCGACTTCACACCGTCGAGCGGCTTCGCGAGCTTGGGCTGCGCTGCGGCCCACGTGAACAATTCCGCGAGCGCGAGATGCACCGCGCCGCGGCTGGCGTTCACCACCATCGGGCCGGTGAGCGACAGACCCGCATCGATGCTGTCGAACGTCGAGTGTCCGATCGTGCCGCGCAGGCCGCGGATCGCCAGCGCGGACGTCGTGTAACTCCCGCCGCCGTCGGCAATGTGGATCGCGAACGGGACCGCCGCGTAGCGCGCCGATGCAGTGAGCGCCGAGAAATCGACGCGCGGCACGACGGTGTTCACGTCGCCGCCGATCGTGACGCGCGCGAGCACACTTCCGCGCAGCCCGGTGATCGCGCCGAGTGTGGTGGCGCTGTCCTTGCCCAACACGCGGCCGGCGATCGCGAACCCCTGCGCCAAGTCGGCCGCGACGGTGACGCTCGCGCGCAGCGGCGGCACGGCGGGATTCAGATCGAGATCGAATGTGCCATCGCTCGCGGCGGTCGCGCCCACGCGCGCTTGCAGCGCATCCGCGTGCAGTCGTCCGCCGGTGAGCGCAACGTTCGCGCTCGCAGCCGTGATGGGCAGATCCTGGAACACCGTGAGCGTGGCGTCGGTGTTCTCGAGGGAGCCCGAGATGATCATCGCCGGCAGTGCGAACAGGTCGCCCATCGTCGCCGCGCGGCTCGTGAGCGTCGCGTGCACCAGCGATCCGCGCGTCACGTGCACGGGCAGCGACGCCAGCGCTGGCACGGCCGGCGCAAGACTCGCGAGCAGCGACTGCGCGACGGTGAGATCGAGATCGGCGAGTTGCGCAGAGAGCGCGAGCGCGCCGGCACTGCTGCGCGTGAGCGTACCGCTCGCGCCAATGCGCGGCGAATCGAGGGCGAACCGCTTCAGCATGATCGTCGCGGCGCCGGCGTGCGTCTCGCCGGCGACATCAATCCCAACGCCCGCCAGATCGAGACGCACCTTGCCGAACCGCAGCGCCACGCTCGGCGCGCTCGTCCGCACCGTCGCCTGCGCGTCGCTCAGGCCTCTCAGTTGCGCATCGATCTCTACGGAGACGACCCCTATGCCGACCGGCCAATCGCTCGAGTTCCCCAGCGCGCCGCCGAGCGCGGCGGCATTGAGCTGATCGATCGCGAGATTGGCCGTGCCCGCGAGATCGGATGGATGCATGCGCGCGCGAACGGCCACGCGCCTCACCCACGGTGTGGTCACGCCGGTCGAAGAGCTGGATCGCGTCCGTCTCCACATCCACCGTGAGGTCCACGTTCTGGAGGATCAGCGGCGGCTGAGAAGGCAAGTCCAGCTCGAGATGCCCGCCGTCCACGTCGGCCTCGAGACCCGGCGCGCGCGATTCGATCATCGCGAGCACGCCGTGCAGCTGAGAGTCGGCGCTGGCGAGCGAGAAGGGCTTTGCGCTCGCGGGGGTCGTGTCCGGTGCGGACTTCGGTATCGTGAGGGCGATGCGCGGCGCGACAAGACGAAGGCGCCTCGGCTCGACGCTCCCGCGGAAGAGCGGCAGGAGCCTGACGTCGACGAGGACCGTGTGCGCCTGGACGTTCACCGTGCCGGGGAGGTCGAAGCTCACCTCGGTGAGCACGACGCGCGGACGGGGAAGAAGCGCAGCGAGAGCCCGCCATATTGCGCGCGTCCACCCGTGGCCTTGGCTACGAGTTTCGCGACCTCGGCTTTCACTGCCGCCGCGTCGAGCCACAGCGGCGCTGTGAGCTGCACGAGGAGCAGCAACACGAAGGGTGTGAGGGCGATCCCGACGCCCCACTTGAGCCATCGCGACTTGGTCACGACGTAAGTATGGCTCCGCCGGGAGTTTGCGGCCATCATTCGCGCGTTGCCCGTCCCCTTCGCCAAGAGTCTAACAGCGATGCCCGCGCGCGAGCCCAAGCCCACTCCAACGCATGTCAGGCGGCTCACCACGGCCGGCCGGTGGACCATCTCCTCGATCGCAGCGCTCGCGGCGATCATCGGGCTGATCGTGAACGCGCGGAACCTGGGGCTCACGCCGTGGCTCAATACGGGCGGCATGAACTTCGCCGACCTCGCGGCGCGGCGCATTACGCTCTCGCCGGCGGCGGACACGCTGCACGCCCTGGGCGATACCGTCCATCTTGTCGCGACCGTCACCGACCAGCATGGCGCGACGATCTCGGGCGCCGGCATCCTGTGGACCAGCGACGACACGCTCATCGCGCGCGTGGACTCGTCCGGCGCCGTGGTCGCGCGCGGCGTCGGCGCGGTGAACATCGGCGCGGCGGTGCGCGAACATTTCGCGACGTCGCGCATCACCGTCTATCAACTGGTGCGCGCCGTCGCGATCGCGCACGATACGCTGCTGCGGATCCCCGAGGGCACGTCGGTCACGCTCGTCGCGCGGCCGCTCGATGCGCGCGGGCGATTCGTACCGGCGCGGACGCTCAAGTGGACCACGGGCGACACGGCCGTCGTATCGATCAACGCCGCGGGCGTCGCCCAGGCCGTGGGGCCCGGCCACGCGACGCTCACCGCGCAGGTGGATGGCTACACCTCCACCATTATCGCCGACGTGACGCTCACCCCCACATCGGCTGCGTTGGTATCCGGGGCGGGGCAGCGCGCGCCCGCCGGCCGCCACCTCGCGCAGCCGGTGCAGCTCCAGGTGAACTCGCGCGGCGGCCGTCCGATGGCCGACGTCGCGGTGACGTTCACCACCGAGGGCGACGAAGGGAGCGCCGATCCGTCGAAGAGCGTGACCGATCGAAACGGCCGAGCGCACACGACGTGGACGTTGGGCGCGCACGCGGGACGTCAGCGGCTCGTGATCGCCGCGGCAGGCGTGGACAGCGCGGTGACCGTGATCGCGGAGTCGGATCCGGTGCGCGCGAACACGCGCATCAAAGCGGCGCGGGACATTCCGGCCGGCCGCACGGGCGCGGTGCTCGGCGAATCCGTGGGCGTGCGCGTGACCGATTCCGCCGGCGCCGCACAGGCCGATGTGCCCGTGTCGTTCACCGCGCTGGACGGCGGCAGCATCGAGGCGCTCAGTACGCGCACCGATTCCGTGGGCGAGGCATGGGCGCGTTGGACGCTCGGACCGCACGCGGGCACGCAACATGTGCGCGTGCAGGTGGGGAACGCGCGCGCGATGCCCGCGTTCACGCTCACGGTGACGGCGCTGGCGGAGCTTCCCGCCGGCGCGAGCGTCGTGAGCGGGGGCGGTCAGGAGGGAAGAGTCGGCGCGGCGCTCGCGAAGCCGATCATCGCGATGCTCAAGGATCGCAACGGGAATCCGGTGCCGGGTGCCGCGATCCACGTGACCGTGCGTGCGGGAAGTGTGGCGGACACGATGCCGGTGGCCGACGAACACGGTCGCGCGCAGATCAAGTGGACGCTGGGCACGAAGTCGGGCGACCAGACGCTCGAGCTTGCCGCGGGTGCCGGCTCGCCGGTCGCGATCCATGCGAAGGCGGTGCCGCTCGCTGCAGCGAACATCGAACTCAGCGCGCTGCCATCGAGCGCAGCGGCCGCGCATGCACTGGCGAAGCCGGTCGTCGCCACTGTGACGGATGCGTACGGGAACGTGGTGCCCGACGTGCAGGTGGTATTCACGGCCGTTGCCGGAGCGCCGAATCCGAGTCGCGTGATGACCGACGCGAAGGGCCAGGCCGTCACGCACTGGACCCTCGGCGCGAATGCCGGCGACCAGACGATCACGGCGGTGGTGAAGGGGAGCGGTGTGTCTGCGACCGGCACTGTGCGGGCGACGAAGAGCACAAAGAAATAACTGCAGACCTAGACGCTGACCTAGACGCTAGAAAGCAGCTACGGACGCATTCTAGCGTCTAGGTCTAGCGTCTAGGTCTGCAGTTGAAATTCCGACAAGTGCGAAGTAAGATCGCCCCATGCCAGAACCGTCCGGGCGCATAAGGTCGATCGATATCGCACGCGGCATCATCATGGTCCTCATGGCGATCGACCATGTGCGCGTGTACTCCGGTGTGCCGGCGGGCGGGCCGACGCCGGGCGTGTTCTTCACGCGATGGGTCACCAACTTCTCGGCGCCCGGATTCGTGTTCCTCGCGGGCACGGGCGCGTTCCTCTACGGCATGTCGCACGGCGGGGCGCGTGCGTTGTCGAAGTTCCTCGCGGCGCGCGGATTGTGGCTCATCGTGCTCGAGGCGACGGTGTTGCGCCTCGCATGGACGTTCAATTTCGACTGGTCGCACTACATGCTCGCGGGCGTCATCTGGATGCTCGGCTGCTGCATGATCGTGCTCGCGGCGCTGGTGTGGCTGCCGCTGCGCGCCGTCGCCGCCATCGGCGTGATCATGATCGCGGCGCACAATCTGCTCGACCCGGTCGTCCCGCAGCTCTGGCAGACGCTCGACAAGAATCCGCTCGCCCCGCTCTGGCAGTTCATGTATCTCGGCGGCGGCATCGAGGGCACGCCCGTGGTCGTGCTCTACTCGCTCGTGCCATGGATCGGCGTGATGGCGGCGGGATACGCGTTCGGTGCGGTGATGCGCATGGAGCCGGCGCGGCGTGACCGGTTGTGCTACCAGATCGGACTCGGCGCGATCGTGCTCTTTCTCGTGCTGCGCGCGCCCGATCTGTACGGCGACCCGCGGCACTGGATGCACCCGCAGTCGCCCACGGCGCCGCCCGCGGCGCTGCGATTCCTGAACACGAACAAATATCCGGCGTCGCTACTTTTCTTGCTGATGACGCTGGGCCCGATCATCGCGGCGCTGCCGTTGCTCGAGCGCGCGCGTGGCGCCGTCGGGAACGCACTGGACGTGTTCGGCCGCGTGCCGCTGTTCTTCTATCTCCTGCACATCCCACTCATCCACGCACTGGCGCTCGTGGTCTCGGCGATCCGCGAGGGCGCGGTGAACCCGTGGTTGTTCGCGAACCATCCGATGTCGAATCCGCCGCCGCCCGAAGGGTACACGTGGAGCTTGCCGCTGCTCTATCTCGTGTGGGCGATCGCGATCGCGCTGCTGTATCCCGCGTGCGCGTGGTACGCCCGCTACAAGGCCGCGCACCGGAGCGTGTGGCTCAGCTACCTCTGAGCGCGATCAGGCCTTCTTCGTCTTCGGCTTGAGGAAGAGCGCCGTGAGTGCGCCCTCGCCGAGCGAGCCGCTGAGTTCGCTGAAGGCGAAGAAGGGCAGGAGCGAGAGGAAGAACGCGATGGTCAGAGCGCCCAACTCGATGAGCGGCCGCCCGCCCGGGTGCGGCAGCGATTCGGCGAGCGTTTTTCCCTTGTACATGTCGAAGCCCACGTCCTCGATCACTTTGCAGATCAAGAGCAGCACCGCGAACGCCGCCGACTGCAAGATCACCGAGACGTAGAGCGGCTGGCCGGGCCGCTGCGCGAAGTGGAGCTGCTTCGCGATGAGCATCACCTTGCCGATCGCGAGCGCGTTGATGAGCGCGAATCCGTACTCGTTGATCGCAATGCCCTGCTGATCGAGAATGACGGACCGCTGCAGCGCGGCGGAGAGGAACACGAGGAAGAGATAGCCGCACACGATGCCGAGTTCGCGAAGCTCGTTCTCGGCTTTCTGCTTCAACGACTTTTTCTCTTCGGCCATCGTGCCGCTCCGCGCTCGAGGTTGGCATAGTATGGCCGCTCGGCGCGGGAGTAGCGAGTGGGTCATCGCGCCTTCGGTCGCGGCGCCATCCCGGCGCCGGCGCCTTCGCGCTTACACGCTTCGAGCCTCGCGGCTGAACGACGCCGCGAGTCTCTCGCTACGCGCGGGGCGCCTCTGCCGGGACGGCACCGCTCCCTGACATCGATCGTGGCGCGCTCGAACATACTTCCACCGCGCCGCGTTCCCGCTGCGCGACTCCGTGTCGCGCGGCCCTCTGGCGCCTCGCTTAGGGCTTGCTCGGTGAAGGATCGTGCGCATCGATCGCGAACCGAGACGGCCCGCGCGCGCGCCGATCGACGTCAGGGAGCGGTGCCGTCCCGGCAGAGGCGCCCCCGCGCGTAGCGAGAGACTCGCGCGCCGTTTGCGCGAGGCTCGAAGCGTGTAAGCGCGAGGGCGCCGGGTGCCGGGGCGGCGCCGCGACCGGCGGCGCGACCACCCACTCGCGCGACGCTCGCGACCGGCGGCGCATTCGCTGAAGTTCTACGCAGCGCACATTCCCCATTTCCTCGAGCATCCTATGTCCAGCATCCTTCGCCGCGCGTCGTTCACCGTCGCGCTGTCGCTCATGGTCGCGCCGCTCGCCGCACAGTCGCCGGCGGCCATCGACACGTCTGCCTTCAATGCGCTCTCCTGGCGCGAGATCGGGCCGTATCGCGGCGGACGGTCCGTCGCGGTCACGGGCTCCGTCGCCCGGCCCAACGAGTACTACATGGGCACCACCGGCGGCGGCCTGTTCAAGACCAGCGATGGCGGACTCACCTGGCGTCCCACGAGCGACGCCTACTTCGGCGGCACGATCGGTGCGGTGGCGGTGAGCGAAACGAATCCGGACGTCGTCTACGTCGGCACGGGCGAGTACCCGATCCGCGGGAACGTGTCGCACGGCGACGGCATGTACCGCTCGAGCGACGGTGGCCGCACGTGGACCTATCTCGGTCTCGCCGAGACGCGCCAGATCTCGCGCGTGCGCATCCACCCGAAGGATCCCGATGTGGTGTACGTCGGCGCGCAGGGCCACACCTATGGGCCGAACCCCGAGCGCGGCGTGTATCGCACGAGCGATGGCGGAAAGACGTGGAAGAAGATCCTCTTCCGCAACGATTCCACCGGCGTCACCGACCTCGCGATGGATCCCGCCGATCCCAAAGTGCTCTACGCGGCCTTCTGGCAGGCGGGGCGCAAGCCGTGGCTGCTCTCGAGTGGCGGCGCGGGCAGCGGCATCTTCAAGACCACCGATGGCGGCGACAACTGGAAGGAGATCACGCGCAATCCCGGCATGCCCAAAGGCGTGATCGGCAACATCGGTATCACGATCTCCCCGGCGATGCCCGCGCGCGTGTGGGCCATCATTGAAAACGACTCGGGCGGCGTGTACCGCTCCGATGACGCGGGCGCGACGTGGACGCGCATGAACTGGGAGCGCAAGCTGCGCCAGCGCGCGTGGTATTACTCGCGCATCTTTGCCGATCCGAAGGACTCGCTCACGGTGTACGTGCTCAACACCTCGATCTGGCGCTCGCGCGACGGCGGCCGGACGTTCAGCCGCGTGCGCGATCCGCACGGCGACAATCACGACCTGTGGATCGCGAGTGACAATCCGCAGCGCATGATCAATTCAAACGATGGCGGCGCCAACGTCAGCATCAACGCGGGCCAGAGCTGGACGGCGCAGAGCTTCGCCACCGCGCAGTTCTATCATGTGTCCACCACCACGGATTTCCCGTACTGGGTGTGCGGCGCGCAGCAGGACAACACCAGCCTGTGCGGGCCGAGCGCGAACGCGGGCGGGATCCACTACGGCGATTGGAAGAACGGCGGTGGCTGCGAGAGCGGCTACGTGGTGTCGCGCCCCGACCAGCCGAACATCGTCTTCGCCGGCTGCTACGGCGGATTCATCAGCCGCGTCGACCTGCTTACCGGCTTCGAGAAGGATGTTTCGCCCTGGCCGGTGAACCCGCTCGGCCATCCGTCGTCGGACATCCAGTATCGCATGCAGTGGACGACGCCCATCGCGATCTCGCCGCACGATCCGAACGTGCTGTATGTCGGCGCGAACGTGCTCTTCCGCTCTACCGATCAGGGGATGTCGTGGAAGGCGATCAGCCCCGATCTCACGCGGCACGATCCGGCGACGCTCGGTCCATCCGGCGGCCCGATCACGAAAGACCAGACCGGCGTCGAGACATACGGGACGATCTTCACCATCGCCGAGTCGCCGAAGGAGAAGGGGACCATCTGGACCGGGTCCGATGATGGATTCATCCAGATCACACGCGACAACGGCGGCAAATGGACCAACGTGACGCCGAAGGATCTCGGCGATTTCACGCGGGTGTCGATGATCGAGCCGTCGCCGCACGATGCAGGCACCGCGTATGTGGCCGCGAACCGGTATCAGCTGGACGATATGCGGCCGTACATCTTCATGACCACCGACTACGGCAAGAGTTGGAAGCGCATCGACGCGGGGATCACGACGGACGAGTTCGTGCGCGTCGTGCGCGAGGATCCCGTGCGGAAGGGGATGCTGTACGCCGGCACCGAGCGCGGCGTGTGGATCTCGTTCGATGACGGCGGCCACTGGCAGCGCCTCCAGCGGAACTTGCCGCCGGTGCCGGTGCACGACCTCGTGGTGAAGGACAACGACCTCGTCGCCGCCACGCACGGCCGGTCGTTCTGGATCATGGACGACGTCGCGACGCTGCGCGCACTCGCGCCCGACGCGATCGCGGGCGCGTCGCATCTCTTCGCGCCGGCCGTGGTCATTCGCGCGGATTTCGGCGGTTCGGGTCCGGAGCTCGGCATTCCGGGCGGCCAGAATCCGCCGTTCGGCGCGATCATCGATTACTGGGTGAAGAGCGCCGACCAAAAGGTGACGCTCGAATTCTTTGACGCGAAGGGCACGCTCATCAAGACGTTCACGAGCGCGGCCGACACTTTCGCGTTCACCGACAGCACGCGGTACCGCGGCAAGCTCGACAGTCTCCGGAACCTCGGCGTGCTCGCGGCGGCCGTGGATACGAATGTCATTCGCCACGTGCAGCCGGAGGCGGAAGAAGCACCGGCGCATCCATTCCCGCCCGAGCGCGCGCCGAACAAGAA
Organism: uncultured Gemmatimonadaceae bacterium; assembly: GCA_963716745.1. Lineage (GTDB taxonomy): Bacteria > Gemmatimonadota > Gemmatimonadetes > Gemmatimonadales > Gemmatimonadaceae > DATKOH01. Next base: position 1,063,617 of record OY970320.1, on the reverse strand, counting down.
GGGGATGAACCGCTTCGTGTGGGATCTCCAGTATCCCGATGCCGCGTGGTTCAGCCGCATGGTACTCTGGACGGGATTCCTGCAGGGACCGGTCGCAGTGCCGGGCACGTACACGGTGAAACTCACCGTGGATGGCGGTACGGCGGAATCGCAGACGTTCGTCGTGAAGAACGATCCGCGCTCGAAGGCGAGCCAGGCGGACCTCGAGGAACAGTTCAAGCTGCAGATCCAGATCCGCGACGCCGTGAGCGCCGCGAACAACGGCGTGCGCACGAGCCGCAACGTGAAAGCGCAAATGGCGGCCGCGATCGCGAGAACGAACGACAATGCGCTCAAACAGCGCGCCGCGACGCTCACCGCGAAACTGAATGCGGTGGAATCGGAACTGTACTCGGTGCAGAACCGGGCTGGGCAGGACATGCTGAACTACCCGATCAAGCTGAACGACGAACTCGGTTCGCTGTACAACACCGTGTCGAGCGCCGACGGCAAGCCGACGGCGCAGTCGTACGAAGTGTTCAAGGACCTGAACGCGCAGCTGCAGAAACAGCTCGCGGCCCTGAATCAGGCACTCGGCGCGGATCTCAAGTCCGTGAACGATGAGCTCGCGCGACTGAAACAACCCGCGATCGTGTCGGCCACCGCGGACCTCGCGCCGTAGCGCGCGCGGACGTTCATCGCGCGAAGGCGGCGCGCGACGCACCCGCTCCGGGTCGGCGCTCGCGCTTACACGCTTCGAGACTCGCGGCTGAACTGCGCCGCGAGTCTCTCGCTACGCGCACGCGCCGCCCTCCGGGGCGCGCCGCGCGCCTTCGGATCGAGAACGGCAGCGCGCGCTCGCGCGGTGCTCCGCGTTGGCACGAGGGACTTCCCGCGCGCTCAAGGGCGCTCGCCACGAGATCGATGTCAGGGAGCGGTGCCGTCCCGGCAGAGGCGCCCCCGCGCGTAGCGAGAGACTCGCGCGCCCTTTGCGCGAGGCTCGAAGCGTGTAAGCGCGAGGGCGCCGGCGCCGGGATGGCGCCGCGACCGAAGGCGCGATGAAAACTTACGCTCCGCTCTCGAGCGCCTCGACCGCGAGCGTCCAACGCTCGAGCGCCGCATCGCGCTCGCGCGTCGCGGCCGCGAGCTCGGCCTTGAGCTTGCCCGCGCGGCGCGCGCCGTCGGCGCCGGAGCCGTAGAGCGCCGGATCCTCGAGCGCGCGCTGCAACTCTGCCACGCGCGCTTCGAGCCGCTGCGCTTCGCGTTCGCCGGCCTCGGCCGCCTTCCGCGTGCTCTTGTCGCTCGGCGCGCTCTCCTTCTTCGCGGCGGCCTTCTTCGCGGCCGTGCGCGTCTGCTCGCGCTGCGCCGCTGCGCGCTCGGCGTCGGCCTTCTCCTGGCGCGCCGTGCGATTCGCGGCGTGCGCTTCCCATTCCACGAATGGGCCCGCGAAATCCTCGATCGTGTCGCCGTGGAACGCCCACACGCGCGTGGCGAGTTCGCGCAGGAACGCGCGGTCGTGGCTCACGAGGATCACGCTTCCCTCGTACTCCTCCACCGCGTCCTCGAGACCCTCGATCGTCTCGACGTCCAGGTGGTTCGTCGGTTCGTCGAGCACCAGCAGGTTCGCGTGGCCGAGCGTGAGCATCGCGAGCGCAAGCCGCGCGCGCTCGCCGCCGCTCAGCGTGGCGGTGCTCCAGCGCACTTCATCGCCCGAGAATCCGAAGTTGCCGAGGTGATTCTGGATGCGGCCGCGCGTCCACTGCGGGCGCAGGTCCTCGATGCAATCGTAGAGCGTGCGGTCCTTGGGAAGTTGCTCGAGGTCCTGCCGGAACCACTCGACCCCGACGGATCCGCCGACGCGCGCCTCGCCCGCGATCGGCTGCCGCTCGCCCAAGAGTGTCGCGATCAGCGTGCTCTTTCCGGCACCGTTGGGGCCGACCAACGCGATCACATCGCCGCGGCGCGCCGACGCGGAGAAATCGCGCACCAGCACGCGCCCCGCCACGCCCACGGTGAGTTTGTCGGCCACGAGCACCTGGTCGCCGCCGCGCTCCGCGATCTCCAGCCGCCAGCTCAGCACGCTCCCTTCGCCCGGCGGCGGCGACAATCGCGGCAATCGCGCGAGGCGCGTGCGCCGCCCCTTCGCCTGCGCGGTGTTCTGCCCCGCGATGTTGCGGCGGATGTAGTCCTCCTCCTTCTCGATGAACTTCCGCTGCTGCGCCACCTGGCGCTCCTGCGCGAGCTGGCGCTCCGCGCGCTGCGTCACGAACGACGAGTAGCCGCCGCGGTACGCGATGGCCGTCTTCGCGTTCACGTGCAGCACGTGATCCACCGTGTCGTCCAGGAACGCGCGATCGTGCGAGATCATCATCACGGTGCCGTCGTACGACTCGAGGAACTCGGCGAGCCAGCGCGTGGTGTCGAGATCGAGGTGGTTCGTGGGCTCGTCCAACAGCACGAGGTCGGCGGGCGACGCGAGCTGCGCGGCGAGGCCGAGCCGGCCGCGCTCGCCGCCGCTCAGGCTCGCGAGCGCGCGGCCGTGCGCCTCGCCCGGATCGAAGCCGAGTCCTTGCAGCACTGCGTCGACTTTCGCGTGGTAATCGTAGCCGCCGGCGTGCGCGAAGCGTTCCTGCTCGTGACCGTACCGCTCGATGTCCGCCTGCGAGACTCTGTCGCCGAGTCGCGCCAATTCCTCGCCGTGCTCGGCGAGCGACTTCTCGAGCGCGATCACTTCGCGGTACCCGTAGGCCGCGGCTTCCCACACCGTCACCGCACCGCCGAAGTCCCGCTGCTGATCGAGCAGCGCCACGCGGAGTCCGGGCAGGCGCGCGACCGATCCGTCCACGGGCACCACATCGCCGGTGATCACGCGGAAGAGCGTGGTCTTCCCGGCGCCGTTGCGGCCCACGATGCCCCAACGCTCGCCGCGCGCGACGGTGAACGTGATGTCCTGAACGATCGTCGTGGCGCCGAAATCGACGCGGACGCCGGAGATGGAGACCAATGTCATGTAGCCGAAATCTAACCATACGTACAAGGTCGTATTGCGGCCGTACACTGCTGATGCGATCCTCTCCACGTTCGCGTGCTCGGCGGAAGGGACCTGTCAAGGGACGGGACAATGAGAACGCTCATCCAATGTGCTCCAGCGGCGCTCGCCTGCATGCTCTCGCTATCCGCGTGCTCGAAGAAGCCGGAGCTGAGCCCGAGCCAGACCGCGCAGCACGATATGACGCAGTTCCAAAGCGAGATCCGGAAGATCGTGACAGACTCCGCTCGCGCCGACTCACTCGTCGCGATGACGAACGAATTCCAGCGTATCATCGCGGGCGTCGCGTCGCGGGACTCCGCGGCCAGTGCGCGCATCGGCGTGTTGACGCGCGACTACGGCTCCACGCGCGCGCAATTCGATTCGGTGTTCAGCGCGTCGGCTGCCGAGCGCGCAACGGTGGTCCCCGAACTCGCGGCGCTGCGATCGCGCATGGCGGCGATGGCCACCAATGCGGAGTGGCAGCAGCTCAAGAATGCGCGTTTGAAGCTCTCCGAAGCCGAAGTCCAGGCGCTCGAATACTGAAACGGAGCGTATCCCATGCTGACCTCGCTGATCATCGCCTACTTCTTGCTGCATGGTGGCGCCTCGGCGCTCATCCAGCAGCACATCGAAGCCGCGAGCAAGGGCATCGACAAGAGCATCACGGCGGAGCCCACGAAAAAACAGGCGCTGGCCATCGTGGATTCGGCGAAGGTTGAGAATGAAGCGTTCCAGAAGGAGCGCTCGAAGCTGATCGCGTCGCTCAAGACCGCCCTCGCCGACCGCGCCACGACGGACGGGCAGCTCGTGGCCGACGTGAAGCCGTTCATCGCCGCCGATTCGGCGAACGCGAGTCACCTCACCGACCGGATCTTCGATCTCCGGAACGTGCTGAGCGCGGCCGACTGGGCTAAAGTCTTCCCCGAGCCGGTGACGGAGAAGAAGTGAGCTAGTGTAAGTTCGCGAGCCCTCCCGCCGCGCTCGCGTTCGTCGCGCCCATCACTTCGCGGATCGCGGGCTGCAATTGCGCGAGATTGTGATCCGCCTTGGTGGCGTCCATGAGCGCGAGAAACGCGAGCGCGTTCGTGACGTTGGCGGGCTGAGCGCCGAACCGCGATTGCGCGCTCTGGCGCGCGGCGGCCACCAGTTGATCCGCGCTCCCGTTATTCTGCGACAATGCGCGGCCTTCCGTCGCGACCCACGTCCGGCCCGCTCCACTGAGTGACTGCGTGAGTTGCTGTTCGAGCGCGACGGGGCTCGTCGCGGCCGGTGCCGACATAGTGGCCGGAGCGGCAGCCATCGCCCGGGTCGGCGCAGTGGGCGGCGCAGCGGGCGGCGCGGCCATCGGTGGTGCCGCCATGGTCGTCGGGCGCGGTGCGGCAGCGGCCCCGGCCGCGGCCGTCGTGCCTGGCTTCGGCGGATAGATGATCTGAATGCTCTCGTAGACCAGCGTCAGGTGCTCCGTCGGCTCACCCCCGCCCGAGCCATGCCCCGTCTGCTGCACCGACGCGACGATCACCTCCTTCAGCAGATAGCGGGTCGTGCCAACATCGATCTCCGCAGTGGCGAAATGCTTGCCGTTCGCGGCGGCCTGCATGAGCTCCGCCGATGACCTATCGTTGAGCTTGGTGATCTGGATGTCTCTCGACGACGTCCTGCTACTGCTCGACCTCGTGCTCGCCCCGCTGCCCGACGCCGCGGCATTGGTGACGCCGAAGCTCACCGATTCGAGCGCGATCCAGTCTTTGTGCTTCATATCCGTACTCTCACCCGTAATGCCTGGCAACTGCAGGAACGAACCCGTCTTAAGGAGATACAGCGCTGCGACGAAGATCGCGCGGAAGGGGATCATGGGATTCTCCGAGGGGATGACGAACGTTACTTGAGGTTCGACAGGATGCCGGAGTTCGTCTGCGACATCCTCTGCAGCATGTTGCTCATAGCTTTCTCCGCCTGGCTCATGCGGTTCATGTATGTCTGCATCTTCATCTGTTGTTCCTGCGAGACGTCACCCGCTTGGTCCTGATGGTTCTTGAGCGAATCCTTGATGGCCGCGGCCTGCTGCTTCTGGAGGTTCGCCGCGTTTCGCTGGGCCGCCTTCTCCTGGTTGCTCTTCTGCACCGCGGCGAGCTGGTCCTTGAGATCGTTCTGCGCGTCCTGTGCCGTCTGGAACATCACCAGCTGCACGAGCTGGTCGATGTCCATGTTGGACAGCCCCTGGCCGGCGAACCGGCTCTTCACATCGGACTGGGCCATCCCGATCATCTGCGAGGAACTGAGATTCCGCCCGGCGATCACCCTCGCCTCCGACTGGACCCAACTCTGCGCCGGCGCGCTCAGGTGCGGCATGACGCGGGCATGCATTGCGGCCGCATTGGCGGGCGCCGGCTTCACGCTCATCGCCTGCGCGGTCGATACGGTCTGCTGAAGGGTCTGGCTGTTCGCCGGCTGCACGTGCACCGGCGCAGGCACCACGGCCTGACCGAACGCGAGCCGGCGCGATCGAGATCATCGCGCCAAGCATGGCTCCCAAGCTGACACGATTCGACATGGGTCTCCGTAGGGAGTTCGTCCCCGTAACCATTCAGCGGTCCCGGCCGGCGCGCAAGCGCGCGCTTGCACCGATGCCGAGGTCGAGGACACCTTTTCCGCACGCGGCGTGTCCAACCGAGGACCGCCCGCCGGACCCATCCGCATCCCTGGGGTGCTCCATGGAAACGTTCCTGTCCGACATCGCTTACGGTGTTCGCACCCTGAGGAAGAGTCCGGGGTTCGCGATCACGGCCCTCATCACGCTCGCGCTCGGCATTGGCGCGAGCACCGCGATCTTCAGCGTGGTGAACGCCGTGATGCTGCGCCCGCTGCCATACGCGGATCCGTCGCGCCTCGCGATCGTCACGAGCGACATGCGGAACCGGAACGTGTACGACTTCTTCATCGCGCCGTCGGACCTGTGGGACATGCGCCAGCAGGCGACGGCATTCAGCGACATCGCGGGCATCAACAATTTCCGCGTCTCCCTCAAGAACGACCAGGGCGAGCCCGAGCAGATCAAGCTCGGATTCGTGACGCCGAACCTCCTTCGCGTGCTGGGCGCCAAGGTGGCCCTCGGCCGCGACTTCAACGACGACGACGCGATCCCGCCTCCGCCGCAGCCCAACACCCCGCCGGCCGCGAATGCGCCGCCGCCACCGCCGCAGGATGTCGCGGTGATCCTCTCGAACGAATTCTGGAAAAGTCACTTCGGTGGCGATCCGAATGTCATTGGCAAGACGCTCGACATGGGCTTCAACATGGGCCACATCGTGGGCGTCGCGGCGCCCGGGCTGCAGATCCTCTTCCCGCCGCGCTACGGGATCACGCCCGATCACGACGTCTTCCAGGCCGCGCGAATCGACCTCGAGAAGGGATCGCGGATCAATGTGATCTTCCGTCTCATCGGGCGCCTCAAGCCCGGCGCGACGCTTTGGACAAGCGCAGGCGCAGCTCGACGCGCTCGGGATCGATCTGCGCAAGAAATTCCCGATCAAGACGACGGCGGGCGTCTACTTCCGCGCGGTGCCGATGGACGCCGAACTGGTCTCGGAGGTGAAGCCGGCGCTCGTCGCCCTGCTCGGCGCCGTGGCCTTCGTGCTGCTCATCGCCTGCGCGAACGTCGCGAACCTCATCCTGGTGCGCACGTCGCGGCGCGAGCGCGAGCTCGCGGTGCGCGCGGCGTTCGGCGGCAGCCGCTCGCGGCTCGTGCGGCAGATGCTCGCCGAGGCGCTCGTGCTCGCCATGGGCGGCGCGGTGCTGGGACTGGCGGTCGCGAAAGCGGGGATCGGCATGCTCGTGGCGATCGGCCCGCAGGACATTCCCGAATCTCGCGTATGTCGGGATCGATGGCGGCGTGCTGCTGTACACGATGTTCGCCGCGCTGGTGGCCGCGGCATTGTTCGGCGTGATGCCGGCGCTGCGCGCGTCGCGCCCCGATCTCATTTCTACGCTGCGCCAGAGCGGACGCAATGAGGGGCTCGGCAGCGGCCGCCGGCTCCGCAACAGCTGTCGGTGATGGCGGAGGTCGCGCTCGCCTTCGTGCTGCTCATCGGCGGCGGCTTGATGTTCCGCAGCTTCCTCGCGCTCGTGAACACCGATCCCGGGTTCGATCCGCACGGCGTGCTCACGTTCAACCTGCAGATCGCGCGGCGCATGAACCAGGATGCAGCGGCAGGCGTTCCAACGGGCGTTGAACGATCGGCTCTCCGCGGTGCCGGGCGTGACGGAATTGACGTCATCGTTCCCGACGCTGCTCGACGGGCAGGAATCGAACGTGCGGTGGGGCACCGAGGCTGCGGCGACCGACATGGCGGCGTTCAAGCAAGCGAACTCATTCATCGTGGCGCCGGGATTCTTCGCCGCGATGCACACGCCGATCATTGCGGGGCGCGATTTCACCGAGGCGGAGAACATCCCGAAATCGCAGTCGGTGATCATCGACGACCTGCTGGCCGCGAAGGCGTTCCCGGGCGCGGATCCGCTGGGCAAGCGGCTGCTCGTGCGCTTCCGCGCCGATACGGCGGAGTACGTGAACGTCATTGGCGTGGTGAAGCATCAGCGCCACCTGACGCTCGCGGCGCCCGGACGCGAGACGATGTACTTCACCGACGGTCAGTTCTTCTTCGGCAACCTGGGCGGTTGGTCGCTGCGCACCAAGGGCGACCCGGCGGCGCTCACGTCGGCGGCGCGTGAAGCGGTGCGCGCGCTGGAGCCGAGTGCCACCATCTGCCGATGTGCGGCCGATGGAGAGCTTCGTGGACAGAGCATGCGCGCGCCGACGCGCTTCGCGCTCGTGCTCATTGGCGCGTTCGCGGCGATCGCCGTGATCCTGAGCGGCGTGGGACTCTACGGTGTGCTCAGCACCGCGGTGCGGCAGCGCACGGCGGAGATCGGCGTGCGCATGGCGCTCGGCGCGCCGAAGACGGGGATCTTCTCGATGGTGATCGGGCAGGGAATGAAGCTGAGCGCTGGCCGGGATCGGCGTGGGACTGGTCGCGTCGTTCGCGCTCACGAGAGTGATGCGAAGTCTGCTCGTGGGCGTCGCGCCAACGGATCCGGTGACGTTCAGTGCCGTGGCCGTGCTCTTCGTGGCGATCGCGGCGTTGGCCTGCTGGCTGCCGGCGCGTCGCGCGGCGGGGCTGGATCCATCGATCGCGCTGAGGGACGACTGACGTTCATCGGGCATCGTGCATCGCGCATTGAGACGCCGATGCACGATGCACGATGCGCGATGCACTATTTCTCCCAGCGCCCTTCTTCGAAGTGCCAGCCTTTCTTGGTCTCGCGCCAATGGCCTTCGACCCAGCGATGGTAGCCGTCCGGCGGAGCCGCCCAGCGGCCGCCCACCCATACGTAGTGCGTATTGGCGTATGAGTAGTAGCCGGGCACCCACACGAAATTCGGCTGGGGCTGGACGATCACCTCTTCCACCGGCGGCACGGGCGGGGCGAACGCCACATACATTCCGCCCGCCTCGGCGCTGTAACACGCGGAAATTCCGAACGAGGAGCTTGCTATCAAGAGCGCAGCGGTCGCCACGCGAAGAGTTCGTGAGCGCATTGAGGCCCTCCATGGATGGGGGGATGCTACTCACTGTTTTACACCGCTTGCGGGGTTGGGTTTCAACGCATGGACGGCGTGAGTACCGAGTCGTGCGTGTTCGACCACGCATGGCGGGAGTACCGAGTCGTGCGTGTTCGACCACGCATGAGCGTGAGTACCGAGTCGTGCGTCCGGGCCCACTAAACAGCGTGAGTCGATTACGAATGACTCGGTACGTATGAAGTTGGTGGTCGACTACGCACGACTCGGTACTCACGCTATGCGTGGTCGAACACGCACGACTCGGTACTCCCGCCATGCGTGGTCGAACACGCACGACTCGGTACTCACGTCGTTCGTAGTGAGTCCGGCACATGCAGCAGGAACTCCGGCCAATCGGGTAGGTCCCGAATGAACGTCCCTTTCTTCTTCCCCTCCGCCGTGAATCTCCGAACGCGCTGTTTCTTCCGTTCGGCCACGTAAATATCCCCATCGGGGCCGATCGCGAAACCGGAGGGGGCGTCGAGTTTGCGATCGATGACGGTGCGCGGCTTGTACTTCCCCTTCGGCGCCTTCTTCGGAATGTCGAACGCGAGGATGCTGCCCGAGCCCGACGCGCCGATGTAGAGCGTCTCGCCGTGCAGGATGAGATGCACGGGTTTGCTCACGCGTTTCCCCTTGATGCGCCCCACGAGGCGGCCGGAGCGCAGCTCGAAGATCTTCACCATGTCGCCCGCCTCGTCGGCGACGTACAGGTGCTTGCGGTGCACGATGATCCCGCGCACCGAATGGCGCGGCTTGCCGCGCTTGTCGAGCACCACGGCGAGCCCCTGCGGCGCCGGCACATCCGACGGCACGCTCTCACCCACTTCCGGCAGATTCCCCTGCGCCGACGCGACCTGCGTACCCGGCAGGAAATTCCCCTGCGGGAATTGCTTGCGCAGGTGCAGCGCGATCGGTGCGGGCGTGCGCGTCTCGGGCAGGATCGCGACCACGGTATTCGTATCCTGGCACGAGACGTACAGCCGGCCATCGTCGCCTAACTCGACGTCGAACGGATGGACCATTGCCGAGATGTGCGAACTCGCGACCACGACGTCGGCAAAGTGGAACGTGTCGCCGCGCCGCTGGTAGCGCGCCACGTGGCTGTCCTTGCGCCACGCGTTCGCGATGTACAGGTCGTCGCCCACGAGCGCGAAGCCGCGCGCGATATGCAGCGGATGCGCCGTCGGCGACGGATCGAGGAGCAGCGGATGGACGCGGCGTGGCGCGCCATCATCCTCGAACACGCCGATGTTGTTGATCCCGTGGCTCGCTTCGCCGCGATAGCTGATCCACCACATTGTGCGCTACTCCTTGGCGGCGAGCTTGAGCACGCCCGCGGTCTGCAGCGCCTTGAGATATTCGACGACGAGATCCAGCGGCACGGGCCCATACTCGGCGCTCACGAGATCGCGAATGTCGCGCGCGTTTCGCTTGCCATTGACGAGGTTCAGCGTCTCGTAGATGTATTCGCCGCCCGCGCCGCGCAGGCCCTGATAGTCTATGAGTCGAGGTTGCGGCCCCTTGTAGTGGTCGGCGAAATAATCATAGCCAACGAACAGCGTCATTGGTCCGGTGGCCTGCGGCGTTCGCGCATATACGAGCGCGCCGTCGCCGGTGGCGGCCGGCACCGCATTGACCGGGCCGAGCATCGTCTCGAGGCGCGAGAAGAAGAGTTCGGCATCCGTCTTCACGCTGTCGGGGATCGGCGCGAAGGAGCCGATCGAAGCGAACGCGGCGCGCTCGATCGCGATCTGCGCACGCGTGAGCACGCTCGCTTCCGCCGCCGGGAGCGTGTTGCGCCGATCCATGACCACCGCCGCGCGACGCAATGCCTGTCCTTTCATCGCATGCCAGAGCGCCGCGACCCCGGCGGAGCGCACGTTCGCGAGATACAGCCCGCTCGCCGCGCCAATGAACGCCGCGCGCTGGAGCTTCGTCGCGTCGATGTTCGCCGGTGTATCGAAATTCGTGTGGATGTACCGGTCGGGCCAATCGTTCAAGTAGATCACCGGGATGCGGAACGAGCCCTCCGCGTAGATGATGTTGTCGCTGCCCATCGTGAACTCGGCCAGGTTCGCGAGCAGCGCCTCCTTTCCGCCCTCCACCGACACGAACGGATACTGTCCGCCAGTGCCCGACGCGTAGCCGTCCGATTCGTTGTTCACGTACGCGCCGAACGCTTCGCCTACATCGTACGCGAAGCTCGGCAAACTCGGCGGCCCGCGTGTCACGTGGAAGATCGCCTTCGTGTTCGCGTTGCCTCCCACCATGTCCATCTGCACCGCGGCCTTGAAGTGCGCGCGCATGTCGGCGCGGTAATGAAAGAGCGCCATCGTCGCTTCGATCTCGGCGGGCCAAATGAAGCGGATCGTGCGCGCGGGGCGCGAAATGCGGCCTTCGCGCACGAGCTTGTCGAGCGTGCGGGCGACCTCGAGGATCGTCGCGCAGCCGCTCGCGTTGTCGTTCGCGCCGGGACGCTGGTGGTCCAGGTGGCAGCTGAAGACGATCTCTTCGGCGCTCAGCGCGGGATCGGCGCCTTTGATCACGGCGGTGACCACGCGGTACGAGCCGGGATGCCGAGCGGCGATGACCGTGGCGCGCAGCGTGACATGCTCGCCCGCGGCGAGCCGCGCTCTCATCGCGCGTGCTTGCTTGAGCGACAGCATGAAGGAGAATGTCTTGCGCGGCGAGTACGAATCGAGGTGGCCCCAGCGGATCAGGTTCTCGTCCTCGCCGCTCCACGCGGTGGGCTGGTTCTGCGCATAACTCACCATGCCGGCGGCGCCGAACTTGTCCACCGCGAGCGGCGCGGCCGCGCCTGGCTGCGCGGCGATGAGCACGAGCTTGCCGCGCACGTCCTTGCCGGCGTAATCGGATTCCGAGGTGCCGTCGCCTACGTCGATGATCTCGGCGGTGACGCTGCCGCTGTCGCTGTCCTCGGCGAGCACCACCGGTTCATCCTCGAAGCTCGCGATGCGCGTGACGTCCACCGTCTTCGCGCCATCGCGGCGCACTTCCCACAGTTCCGCGAATTGCGGGTCCCACGCCGGGCGCGATTTCTCCGTGCCATACATTGTGCGGCCGTCCGTTGGGATCTCGATCACCGTGACGCCATCGAGACCATAGCGCGTGAGTTCAGCGGCGATGTGATCGGACGCAATGTTGAACGTCTTCGATCCGCGCGGGCGGTTGAGCTGCGCGATGAATTCCACTGTGCGTTTCGCCGCGGCGCCGCTCAACTCGTTGTTGAGTGCGGCGACGGTGGATTCGCTGATGAGTGGAGCGGGGTAGTCATGCTGCGCAGCGAGGGGCAGAACGACGGCGCAGAGCGTGGCGGCGGAGAGAGAGAATTTCATGACACGATTCTGCCGTCGCGGAGGGAGCATCGCAAGGCAGGCGTGCGTAGCACCGCAAACGGCGGGGCTAGTACCGCGAACGGTCGCGGTACGTTGGCACCGGGACTGCGCAGTCGTTGGAGTCGCGCAGTTCGCGACGTCAACTGCTCACACGTCGTCAACGGTGCCAACCCCGCCGTTAGTCGGTACCAGTCCCGCAGTTATTTCAGTGTCGCTTTTACCGTCATCGGCACCGACGCCAACGCCCGCGACACGATGCAATTCTTCTTCGTGTCTTCCGCGGCCTTGCCGAAATCGGCGGCCGCCAGCCCCGGCACCTCGCCCACCGTCACGAGATCGATCTTCGTGATCGAGAATCCGGCGTCGGTCTTCTCGAGATGCACCGTGGCCGTCGTGTCGATGCTCTTGGCCGTGTGACCATCCTTCGCGAGTCCGGCCGCCAGGGCCATCGAGAAACACGCGGCGTGCGCCGCACCGAGGAGCTCCTCGGGTGTCGTACCCGGCGCGTTCTCGAACCGCGTGCCGAATGAGTAATTCCCCGCGAAGGTGCCGCTGCCGAGCTTCACCTTGCCGTTGCCCGCCTTGAGGTCACCCTCCCAGCGGGCGTTGGACGTGCGATCCATTGGAATTCTCCGGGTTTAGGGATGTTCAGTCGTTCGTTGTTGAAATCATCTGAATCATGTTAATCCTGTCGAAAGCATTTGACAGGATTTACATGATTGAGATGCTTATTACTACCGATCGGTCGGTGTCTTCACGGTGAGCGATCCTGTCTCCAGCGCGCGCTCGGCGAGTGTCTTGAGACGCGCATCCTGGTTGCGCTCGAACGCGCGCACCGAGCGGCGGGCGCGCCGCATCGCGGCGGGATGAAGATGCGCGCGTTGTCCACGTCGGCCTGCGCGCCCTCCACGCTGCCGGCCGCCTCGAGCGCCGCCGTCGCGCGCGAGAGCGCGGCGGTCGAGAGATAGATATCGATCGCCGCGTTCGCCATGCGTTCCTGGTGGAACTGGTGCTCGATGATCTCCTTGCCGTGCTCGATGAGCAGCTTCTCCACGCCGAGCGCGAGATCGTGGATCACCGTCGCGACGAGATCGGCCTCTTTCTCGAGGGCGGGGTGCACCTGCGTGAACACTGACTTCACCACCTGGCGCTTCACGCGGCCCGCGATGTATGTCCTGATCGCGCCAATGGAATGGAGCGGGTCGCTGAAGCGCTTTGCCGATCGCCTTGAGATGCTCGCCGGGCTGCTGCAGCGCCGGTGAGCGCGATGAGCGCACGCAGGATCTCGTTCGTCCCCTCGAAGATCATGTTGATGCGCGCGTCGCGCACCGGCCTGCTCGTACGGGTACTCCTTGGAGTAGCCGATGCCGCCGGCGATCTGCATGCAATCGGTCGGCGGCGCGGAAGGCGAGTTCGGAGCGCGAACATCTTGCACGGCCGCCGTCTCGAGCGAAAAATCGATGCCGCCGCGGTCCACCATGCTCGCGGTGAGCATCCACGCCGCGTCGGCCGCGTAGCAGTCGGCGGCGAGCATGGCGAACTTGCGCTGGATCATCTCGAACGACCCGATCGGCACGGCCGAACTGCTCGCCGCTCCTTGGCGTACGCGAGCGCCGTGGCCGCGCATGCGCTGCGCGCCGCTGCGCGGCTCGCGGCGCGCAAGCCGAGTCGCCCCGAGTTCAGGATCTCGAGCGCGATCTTGAATCCGTGGCCGACATCGCCGAGCATGTCCTCGGCGGGCACTCGCACATCCTCGAACGAGACCGTGCGCGTGTCGCTCGCCTTGATCCCCATCTTCTCTTCGATCTTGCCGAGCGAGACGCCGGGTGCGTGCGCGTCCACGATGAACGCCGTGACGCGCAGCTTCTTCTTGCCATCGATCTCGACCGGCACCTTCGCGAACACCGTGAGCACGCCGGCATAGCCCGCGTTCGAGATCCAGATCTTCTGGCCGTTCAGCATGTAGTGCGTGCCGTCGGCGCTCGGCACGGCGGTCGTGTGCATCGCCTGCGCGTCGGAGCCGGAGCCTGGCCTCGGTGAGACAGAAGGCCGCGATGAGCTCGCCCGAGGCGCAGCGCGGGAGCCAGCGTTTCTTCTGCTCGTCGGTACCGAACAGCGTGATGCCCTTGGCGCCGATCGACTGATGCGCGCCGAAGTAGACGGCGAGCGCCGCATCCGTAGCGCCGACCTCGGCGAACACGCGATTGAACGTCATGGCGCTCGCGCCGAACCCGCCGTACTCCTCGGGCATGTTCACGCCCATGAGCCCGAGTTGCGCCATGCCGGTACGCACCGCGTCGGGGAACTTCCCGTCGTGATCCTGCTGGTGCGAATCGACGTTCTCGGCCGCCCAGGCGCGGAAGGAATCCAAGATCGCGTTGAGGTTCTCGGATTCTTCCGGGCTCAGCACCGGGAAGGGGAAGACGAGATCCTCGCGGATCTCACCGAGGAAGACGGATTTGGTGAAACTGGGATTGTGATCGGGATCGGCCAAATGCGCTGGCATGCGGGGCTCCGTGCGGGGGCTCAACGTGATGCCGAATTATAGCGTGGGATCGGAACGGCGTGCGTGGTACCGCTGGGGGCGGGACTGGTACCGCTGGAGGCGGGATTGGCGTTGGGAACGGCGGTACCCAACGCCAATCCCGCCGTCAGCGGTACCAGTCCCGCATTCTGCGGTTCAACCATGGCAACCCTTGTGATAGTACGAGTGTCTACCTATCAATAGGTAGTCATTCTTCCTATCCGAGGTCCACTGATGGCCCGATCCGCCACCGAGAGAGCCGAACTGCTCAAGGGCACCCTCGACATGTTGATCCTCAAGACCCTCAGCATGCAGTCCATGCATGGCTACGCGATCGCGCAGCAGATCGAAGCGCGCTCGCGCGATGTGTTGTCGGTGGAGCAGGGTTCGCTGTATCCCGCGCTCGAGCGGCTGCAGAAGCGGGGCTGGGTCACGTCCAAGTGGGGCCAGTCACCCACCGGACGGCGCGCGCGGTACTACACCATCACCGCGGCCGGCCGGCGGCAACTGGGGCAAGAGATCGTCAGCTTCGACCGTGTGCTCGCGGCGATCGGCCGCGTGATGCGGCGCGCATAGGCACGGGTCATGTCCCTCTTCGATTCGCTCCGCTACCGCTGGCGCGTGCTGCGCGATCCGGAGGGCCACGCGCGCGAGATGGAGGATGAGATCCGCATGCATCTCGCGCTCGAGGCGATGCAGCGTGAGGCCGCGGGGCGGGGCACGATGAGCGGCGATGAGGCGGCCTACGCCGCGCGCCGCCGGTTCGGGAATATCACCAATGTGAAGGAGGAGGCGCGCATGACCGCGGGACTCTCATGGCTCGACACCACCACTCAGGATCTGCGCTTCGCGTTCCGCGCGTTCCGTCGCACGCCAGGCTTCACTGTGGTCGCCGTCCTCACGCTCGCGATCGGCATCGGCGCGAACACGGCGATCTTCAGCGCCGTGAACGCCATGCTGCTGCGCCCGCTCCCCTTCCGTGAACCGGCGCGCCTCATGGCGCTCAACCTCGCGCGGCCCGCAATGGGGAGCGAGCCGGCGCGCGATGCACTGCCCTGGTCGTACCCGAAATTCGCGACGCTGCGTGAGGCGCAGACGGTGTTCAGCGATGTCGCGCTCTCCATGGAGTACCAGGGGACAATGACCGGCGGCGAGGAGCCGGAGCGGTTCGTCGACGAGATGGTCGGCGCGCGCTATCTCCCATTGCTCGGTATCCAGCCCGCGCTCGGACGGAATTTCCTGCCAGACGAGGACGTCACGCCGGGTACCGCGCACGTCGTCGATCCTCGCCGACGCGCTATGGAAGCGGGAGTTCAACGCCGATCCCGCGGTGCTCGGACGGAACATCGTGATCGATGGCGCGCCATACACCGTGGTGGGCGTCTTGCCGCCCGGCTTCCGCGGCCTGTCCGGCCGCGCGGATCTGCTCTTGCCGGTCATGTCGCTCCCGGCCGACATGCTCAACCAGGCTTGGAGCCATAGCTTCAGCGCCACCGCGCGGCTCAAGCCCGGCGTCACGCCCGCGCAAGCGAAGGAGGCGGTGAAGGGCTACGGAGCGGTGATCGATGCGCAGTATCCGCATCCCGAAGTGAAAACGATCCATTGGAGCGCGGTGGCGCGCGAACTCGACGCGACGCGCGCCGATCCCGTCGTACGGCGGTCGCTGCTGGTGCTCCTCGCCGCGGTGGGACTCGTGCTGCTCGCGGCATGTGCGAACGTCGCGAACCTTTTCCTCATTCGTGCGTCGGGACGCCGGCGCGAGATCGCCGTACGGCTTGCCATTGGCGCCGGCCGCTCGCGGCTGGTCCGTCAATTGCTCACCGAGAGCCTGCTGCTCTCGTGCGCCGGCGGCGCTGCCGGCATCGCGGTCGCGTGGGGCGGCGTCAAGCTCCTCACCACGCTCAATCCCACCACCGCGCTCCAGCTCAATGACCAAGCCGGGATCGGCGCGGTGAATTTCAGCACGATCAGCCTGGACGGCACGGCCCTCACATTCGCCGCGCTGCTCGCGATCGTCACGGGCCTGATGTTCGGACTCGTGCCTGCGCTCCAGTCGACGCGGCCCGCGCTCAGCGGCGCGCTCAAGGGCGACGCGCCGCGCGCCGAACGCCGCTGGCTCACGAGCCGCAACACGCTCGCGGTGGCGGAGATCGCCATCTCCCTCGTGCTGCTGGCGGGTTCGGGACTCATGGTGCGCAGCCTCGAGCGGCTGCTCAGTGTGAACGCCGGCTTCGACGGATCGCAGCTGCTCACGATGCGCTTCAACGCGCCGGCGGCCGCCGCCAAAGACTCGCTCCCGAATTTCTATGACGGCATGATCCAGCGGCTCTCGGCGTTGCCCGGCGTCACGGCCGTAGGCCTGACCGATTGTCCGCCGCTGAATGGCGGGTGCAACATCACCATTGCGGGTCTTCGCGACCGGCCGCCCGTCGCGCAGGGCAGCGAGCCGCTGGTGGGCGTCCACTGGATCACGCCGCAATGGACGCGTCGCGACGCGCGTGCCCCTCGTGAAAGGACGGCTCTTCTCGGAGCAGGATCGCGCCGGCGCGCCCAAGGTCGTCCTCGTGAACGAGACGGCCGCGCGCCGGCTCTGGCCGGGCGAGGACCCGATCGGGAAACCGATCAGCGTGGGGCAGGGCGGATTCTGGAATGACACGGCCCGCGTCGTGGGCGTGATCGGCGACGTGCGCTATGTGACGCTCGACTCGATGCCGGAGGCCGCGGTCTATCTCTCGTACTACCAGTCGACGCGCGGCCGCATGATGGTGTTCGTGCGCACCACCGGCGATCCGCTCGCGCTCGCCGCGGCGGCGCGGCAGGTGACCCACCAGATGAATCCGGACGCGCCCCTATACGATCTTCGCACGATGGGCTCGCGCGTGGCGGACGCGACCGCGGCCATGCGATTCCGCGCGCTGCTGCTCGCGCTCTTCGCCGTGATGGCGCTCGCGCTCGCGACGATGGGCACGTACGGCGTGATCTCGTTCGCCGTGAGCCAGCGTACGCGCGAGATCGGCGTGCGCATTGCGCTCGGCGCGCGGCGCGGGGATGTGGTGCGGCTCATCGTGCGCCAGGGAATAGGCGTGGCCGCGGCAGGCGCGGCGATCGGACTCGCGGGTGCGTTGATCTCCACGCGCGTGCTCGGGTCTCTCCTGTACGGCGTGGAGCCATCGGATCCTGTGACGTTCATCGGCATTGTGGCGGTGCTGGTGGGGGCGGTGCTCATCGCGAGTTGGGTGCCGGCGAGGCGCGCGGCGCGCATTGAGCCGACGGAGGCACTGCGCGCGGAGTGAACCGCGAACGGCGGGGCTGGTACCGCGAATGGCGCGTTAGCGTTGGCGTTGGGCACCGCGAGTTCCATTGAGCACGCAGCTCCCAACGCCAACGCCACACACGCCGTCTCGCGGTACCAACCCCGCCGCTCGCGGTACCAGTTCCGCCGTCCTTGCAGTGCGGCTATGGTAAGTAGAATCATGCCTCTCGATGCC
Organism: uncultured Gemmatimonadaceae bacterium; assembly: GCA_963716745.1. GTDB lineage: Bacteria > Gemmatimonadota > Gemmatimonadetes > Gemmatimonadales > Gemmatimonadaceae > DATKOH01. Next base: position 1,045,617 of record OY970320.1, on the reverse strand, counting down.
GATGTGATCATCATTGGCGCCGGACTTGCCGGCCTCGTTGCGGCTGCCGAGCTCGCCGACGCCGGTCGCCATGTGATCATCGTCGATCAAGAGCCCGAGCAATCACTCGGAGGCCAGGCGTTCTGGTCGCTCGGCGGTCTCTTTCTCGTCGACTCGCCCGAGCAGCGTCGCCTCGGCATCCGCGATTCGCGCGAACTCGCGTTGCGCGACTGGATGGGTACGGCGGGATTCGATCGCGCCGAGGATGCATGGCCTCGGAAGTGGGCCGAGGCGTACGTGGATTTCGCGGCGGGAGAGAAACGCGCGTGGGTGCGCGCGCAGGGCATCCGATTCTTCCCGGTAGTCGGCTGGGCGGAGCGCGGTGGAGTAGCGGGGAGCCCGGTGGGGAATTCCGTTCCGCGATTTCATCTCACGTGGGGCACGGGGCCAGGCGTGCTCGCGCCGTTCGTGCGCCGTGTGCGCGTGGCGGAATCGCGAGGACTCGTGACGCTCCGATTCCGGCACCGCGTGAATGACCTCGTCGTCACGAATGGCGCGGTGACGGGCGTCAGCGGTGATGTCCTGGAGGCGAGTGCCGTGGCGCGCGGCGCGAAGAGTTCGCGTCTGGTGGCCGGCGCCTTCGCGTTCAGTGCGCCGATCGTGATCGTCGCGTCGGGCGGCATTGGCGCGAACTTGGAGCTGGTGCGCAAGAACTGGCCGTCGCGTCTCGGCGCCGCGCCGAAGACCATGGTGTGCGGCGTGCCCGATCACGTGGATGGCCGGATGCTCGCGATCAGTGAGCGCGCTGGTGCGCGCGTGGTGAACGGCGATCGCATGTGGCATTACACCGAGGGGCTGCACAACTGGGCGCCGATCTGGAGCGATCACGGGATCCGCATCATCCCGGGGCCGAGCTCGCTCTGGCTCGACGCGACCGGGCGGCGCCTGCCGTCTCCCATTTTCCCCGGCTTCGACACGCTTGGCACGCTCGAGCGCATCACGCGCACGGGCTACGACTACACGTGGTTCGTGCTCACGCAGCGGACGATCGAGAAGGAATTCGCGCTGAGCGGATCGGAGCAGAATCCGGACATCACCAACAAGAGCGTGTTGTCACTCATTCGCACGCGACTGATGGGCGGCGCGCCGCCGCCGGTGCAGGCGTTCGTCGATCGCGGATCGGATTTCGTCGTGCGGCGCACACTGCCCGAACTGGTCGACGCGATGAACGCGCTCGCGGGATCAGCGCTGCTGGATGTCGCGCAGGTCGCGCGCGAGATCAGCGTGCGCGACGAGCAGATGATGAGCGCCGATCCAACCGATTGGCAGGCGCGCGAGATCCGGCGCGCTCGACGTTACATTGGCGACCGGCTCATTCGCGTCGCGAAGCCGCACCGGCTGCTGGATCCCGCGGCCGGTCCGCTCATCGCGGTTCGCTTGAACATTCTCACACGTAAGTCACTCGGCGGACTCGAGACCGATCTCTCTGCGCGCGTGCTTGGCGCGGATGGTCAGCCGCTGCCAGGACTATACGCCGCCGGCGAAGCATCCGGCTTCGGCGGCGGCGGGATGCACGGTTATCGAGCGCTCGAGGGGACGTTCCTGGGCGGGTGTCTGTTCTCAGGACGCGTCGCGGGACGCGCAGCAGCTGAAGCGACGACGTGAAAGGCGTGAGTCGCACCGCTGACCGCGGAACTGGTACCGCTGGAGGCGGGATTAGCGTTGGTGACCGGACCCGCGCAGGTTGACCCCCAACGCCAATCCCGCCGTTAGCGGTGCCAGTCCCGCAGTCCTGCTTGATCAGTGATTGAAGTACCTCTCAAGATCGAACGGCTCCGCGAAATACTTCGCCTGCCACTTCGGCTCCGCGTGGTCCAGCAGCAAGCCGATCGACGCGCCGTAATTGTACACGACCACTCGCTGATCCCGCCCGAGCTGCTCGTTCGCGAGTTCCGACTCAATGTTGCGCAGCACGCTCGCCGCGACCGCGGAGTACGCGGTGTAATCCTTGAGCGCCTTGAATTCGCGGCCGGGCTCGTAGCCCCTCGACGCCGCGGCCGCCACGCGATACTCGGTATAACGCGCTATCCCCTCCTGCCACAACTGGAAGGCGAAGTACTTCGCACTCTCCGCAGCCACTCTCGACATGAACGCTCTGTCGTCGCGGCGGAACGCAGCCACGGCCGCCGGGAAACGTGGCTGTCCGCGCGCGTTCAACGCAGCGCCCAGTGCGCGCGCGGCGGCGGCGAACCTCACTTGCGCCGCTGAATCCGCATAGGGGAACGGGAAGTTCAGCATCCACATCCCCGACTGATCGCCGTGCGAGAGGCCGAGCGCGGTCACGCCGTCGTAGTAACCGGGCCGTGAATATTGCAGCTGATGGAAGTGCTCGTGTACCAGCGTGACCACCCACGGCGTGCTGGTCTTCGCCGTGGTGTACTCCGCCTCGCCGATCACGATCGTCGGCACGCCGCCCACCGCCGGGAACGTCGCGAGGAAACTCACGGAATACTGCCGCTCGCGATACCACACTTTCTCCTGCATCACACTGTCGTACCCGATGAGCGTGAAATCCTCGCTCGGCTTCGGATGCCGGATCAGGAATTCATACTTCGGCGTGACGAGCAGTACCGCGAACGGCGCGCTGCTCCAGCCCGGCCAGATCTTGTCCTGCACCGCATCCGCGAGCCGGAACGCCTCCGCGATGCGCACGCGATCCACATGCGGCATCGCCGGCGCGTCCTGGGCGGGGAGCGTATGTGCGCAGAGCAGGAGCGCGGCCAGGGACAGCATTCGCATTCTCATGACGATTTCGCTCCGGTCAGTTCCAAACGCGTACGACCAACGACTGTTAGTTTTCAAACTATGCGTATCGTCTCTCTTCTTGCATCGGGCACCGAGATCGTCTGCGCTCTTGGCGAACAGCGCCTCCTCGTCGGCCGCTCGCATGAGTGTGACTACCCCGCCGGCGTGAAAGCGCTCCCCCAGGTCACGTCGCCGAAGTATCCGTTCGATGGCACGAGCTACGAGATCCACCAGCAGGTGCAAGCGGTGCTTCAGGAAGGACTCTCGGTCTATCGCGTGGACTCGGAGAAGCTGCGTGGTCTGGCCCCCGATGTATTAGTCACCCAGACCCAGTGTGAGGTTTGCGCCGTGAGTCCCGGCGATCTCGCGGCCACCTGCGGCGCGTGGCTGGGTCACGAGACGCCGATCGTCGATCTCTCGCCGTACACGCTCGCCGACATCTGGGGCGACATCGCCAGAGTCGCCGCGGCGATCGGGATTCCGCAGCGCGGCGAGGAATTGATCAGGTCGCTCCGCGGACGTCTGGACGCGGTCGCGGCGACGTCGCGCGGTTTGCCTCATCCGCGCGTCGCCGTGATCGAGTGGATCGCGCCGATCTTCACCGGCGGCAATTGGATGCCCGAGCTGGTCGAGATCGCCGGCGGCGTGCCGCTGCTCGGCAAGCCGGGTGTGCACAGTCCGGTATGCGAGCCCTCCGCGTTGGCCGCGGCAGCACCGGACGTGATCGTGGTGACGCCGTGCGGATTCGATCTCGATCGCACAAGGGAGGAGTATCCGGCGCTGACTCAAATCCACGGCTGGAAGGAGCTGCCGGCCGTGCGCGCGGGGCGAGTGTACCTCGCCGATGGGAACGCATACTTCAACCGCTCCGGGCCGAGGATCGTCGAGAGTGCGGAGATACTCGCAGAGATCCTGCATCCTGAGGCGTTCAAGTTCGGGCATGAGGGGAAGGATTTCGTGAGGGCCTGAACTGCGGTGCTGGCACCGCTGAACGGCGGGATTGGTACCGATGCGGCGTGGTGGCGTTGACGTTCGGTACCGCGGGCTCCTTGGAGGTCCCAATGCCAATCCCGAACGCCAACGGTGCCACGTCCCGCCGTCTGGCGGTACCAACCCCGCCGTCAGCGGTTCGACACACGCCCTAAGAAGCTAGATTGTGGCCCATGGAATTGATCGAACGCCTCCACGCCGGTGTTGGCGACCGTTATATCGTCGAGAAGGAGATCGGCCACGGCGGCATGGCCGTCGTCTTCGTCGCGCGTGATGTGAAGCTCGACCGGCGCGTCGCGCTCAAGGTGCTGCGACCCGATGTCTCGGCGGCGGTCGGGCCCGACCGGTTCCTGCGCGAGATCACGATCGCAGCCGGATTGCAGCATCCGCACATCGTGCCGGTGCACGATTCGGGAGAGTGCAACGGGCTCCTGTACTATGTGATGCCGCTCATCGAGGGCGAGACGCTGCGCGCGCGCATGCTGCGCGAGGGGAGGCTCTCACCCGGCGAGACGATCCGCATCGCGCGCGCCGTCGCGTCCGCGCTGGACTACGCGCACCGCCGCGGCGTGATCCACCGCGACGTGAAGCCCGAGAACATCCTGCTGCAGGACGGCGAAGCGCTCGTGGCGGACTTCGGGATCGCGAAGGCGGTGAGCGGGTCGGGCACGTCCACGCTCACCGAGGCGGGGCTCGCGATCGGGACACCCGCCTATATGAGCCCCGAGCAGATCGCGGGCGATGCCGACGTGGATGGGCGCAGCGACATCTACTCCCTCGCCTCCATGGCGTACGAGATGATCGCGGGCGAGCCGCCCTTCATGGGCGCCACATCGCAGGCGGTGATGATCAAGCGATTCACCGAGACGGCGCCGAGTCTCCGGCGCGTGAGCGCGGCGGCGCCTGACGGCGTCGTGCAGGCGCTCGCGCGCGCAATGTCCAAGCGGCCGGACGATCGGTACTCCACCGCCGCCGAATTCGGCACGGCGCTGGCGTCGACGGAGGTCACCCCCGCGCGCGCCGGCCCGGCGATGGCGAAGTCCATCGCGGTGCTTGCCTTCGCGAACATGAGCGCCGACGCCGAGAACGAGTACTTCAGCGACGGCATCAGCGAAGAGATCATCAACGCGCTCACGCGCATCCCGTCGCTGCGCGTCGCCGCGCGCACGAGTGCGTTCGCGTTCAAGGGCAAGACCGAGGATGTGCGCGTGATCGGCGAGCGGCTGAACGTCGCCGCGGTGCTCGAGGGGAGCGTGCGCCGGTCGGGCACGCGTCTGCGGATCACCGCGCAGCTCATCGACGTCGCCGATGGCTACCACCTGTGGAGCGACACGTTCGACCGTGAGCTGCACGATGTGTTCGCGATCCAGGATGAGATCGCGCGCGCGATCGTGGACGTGCTCAAGATCAAGCTACTCGGCGACCCCGATGCGACGCTCGTGAAGAAGCCCACCGAGAACGTCGATGCGTATGCGCTCTATCTGAAGGGCCGCTACTACTGGGCGAAGCGGAACGAGACGGCGCTGCGGCGGGGAGTCGGTTATTTCGAACAGGCGATCGCGAAGGATCCGACGTATGCGCGCGCCCATGTGGGGCTGGCTGACAGCTATAACATTTTGGGCTTCTGGGACTACATGGCGCCACGCGAGGCATTCCCGCTCGCGCACGCGGCCATGGATCGAGCGTGCGAGCTGGACCCGACGGTCGCGGAGGCGTACGCGGCGCGGGGATACGCGAAGCTGTACTACGATTGGGATCTCGATGGGTCGGCGCGCGACCTCAAACGCGCGATGGTATTGAACCCGCGTTATCCGACGGCGCCGTTCTATTATGGGAATCTGCAGATGCTGCGGGGTTTCACGGAGGAGGCGCTCGCGTTCACGCGGCAGGCGCTGGAACTCGAGCCGCTCGCGCTCATCATGCTCGCCGCGATGGGTCATTGCTACCATCTGGCCGGCCGCTTCGAGGAGGCGATCCCGCACTATCGCGCCGCGCTCGATCTCGACGAGGACTTCCTGGTCGCCACCTGGTGGATGGGCCTGAACTACGCGGCGCTGGGCCGCCTCTCCGAAGCGCAGGCGCAGATGGAGCGATCGGTCGCGCTCTCGCAACGGAATCCCACGATGCTCGCCGCACTCGCGCGTGTCCACGCGCTCGCCGGTCACCGCGCCGAAGCGGAAACGCTGCTTGGCGAACTCGCCGAGGTCGCGAAGCAGCGGTACGTCTCGAGCTTCGAACTCGCCACGGTACACCTGGCACTGGGCGATAAGGAACGCACGTTCGAATTGCTCGAGAAGGCGTACGAGGAGAAATCACATTCTATGATGCTCCTCAAGACCGACTCACGGATGATCGAGATCCGCGCGGAGCCGAGGTTCATCGCTTTACGGGAACGGGTCGGGAACTGACCGCTAACGGCGCGGGTGGTACCGCCAACGGCGCGTTAGCGTTGGCGTATGGGACTGCTTCTCCGTGCTGCCCGCCGCTCCCAACGCCAACGCCACGCGCGCCGTTCGCGGTACCGCGAACGCCGTCAGCGGTTCCATGCACGCCCTTCGTACCGCATATTCCGCCCGACTCCCATCGAGGCCTCCATGAAGAAGCTTCTCGTTCTCTCTGCAGCCGCGGCGTTCTCACTCAGCGCCCAATCCCCTCCCTCCTTCACGCTCAAGCAAGCGCTGAGTTATCCGTATCCCTTGGAACTCACCGCCGCACCCAACGGCGCTGCGGTCGCGTGGGTGTTCAATGAGCAGGGCGTTCGGAATATCTACGAGGCACAAGCACCCGACTGGGCCGCGCGCAAACTCACGCGCTACGTGGTGGAGGACGGTCAGGAACTCGGCCAACTTGCCTTCACGCCCGATGGCAAGACGGTGGTGTTCGTGCGCGGCGGCGATCACGATTCGAATTGGCCGAACGACGCGCCGAATCCCACGCTCGGCACGGTGCAGCCGAGAGTCGGGATCTGGGCGGTGAATGTCGCGGCGGATTCGGCGCCACGGCTGCTCACCGAGGGCGACGCGCCCGTCGTGTCACCCAAGGGCGACCGCGTGGTGTTCACGCGCGGCGGCCAGGTGTACTGGGTGTCACTCACCAGCGGCAAACCCGCCGCGCAATTGTTCTACGCGCGTGGCACGAACAGCGAGCTGACATTCTCGCCCGATGGTTCGCAGCTCGCGTTCGTCTCGGAGCGCGGCGATCACTCGTTCATCGGCGTCTTCACCTCCGATTCCGCGCCGATCCGTTTCCTCGCGCCGGCGGCGTCGTACGATTTCAGTCCCAAATGGTCGCCCGATGGGAAGCGCATCGCGTTCGTCCGCGTGCCGGGGCAGGGCGGCGCGCCGGACTCGTACCTCAAGCTCACGCCATCGCCGTGGTCCATTCGTGTCGCGGATGTCGCGACGGGCGCGGACCACCTCGCGTGGCAGAGTCCCAAGACGCTGCACGGATCGTTCCCCGAGACCGCCGGCAGTGCGAATCTGGCGTGGGGCGCGGGCGACGTGCTGATCTTCCTCGCCGATCTCGACAATTGGCCGCATCTGTACAGCGTGCCCGCCGCGGGTGGCGCACCCACGCTGCTCACCGCCGGGAATTTCATGGTGGAGCACGTGTCGATGTCGAGCGATCACAAGTTCATCGTGTACAGCGCGAATACCGGCGGCTACGCGGGCGACGATGAGCGGCGGCACATCTTCCGGCTCGCCGTGGACCGCACCGAACTCACGGCGATCACGAGGGGCGCTGGCATCCAGTGGACGCCGGTGATCACCGGCGACATGAAGGACGTGGTGTTCATCTCTTCCGAGGCACAACGGCCGCCGCTCCCGGCGGTCTACACGTTCGGCTCCGCGCAGGGGCCGCGCCTCATTGGCGAAGATCGTCTGCCGGCCGACTGGCCCGGAGTGGGATTCGTGATCCCCAAAGCCGTGTCATACAAGGCGGCCGACGGCACGGTGGTCCACGGTCAGCTCTTCGAGAACCCGGCCTTCGCCGGCAAGCGCCCCGCCGTCGTGTTCGTGCACGGCGGTCCGCCGCGTCAGAATGATGCTCGGCTGGCACTACATGGACTACTACTCGAACGGCTATGCGGTGAATCAGTATCTCGCGAGCCGGGGATTCGTGGTGGTGACTGTTAACTATCGGCTGGGCATCGGCTACGGACATGATTTCCATCATCCGCCGCACGCGGGACCGGCGGGCGCCGCAGAGTACCAGGACGTGCTCGCGGCCGGGAAATATCTGGCGGCGCTGCCGAACGTGGATCCGAAGCGCGTGGGCATTTGGGGCGGATCGTACGGCGGCTTCCTTACCGCGATGGCGCTCGCGAAGAACTCGAACGTGTTCGCCGCCGGCGTGGACTTGCACGGCGTGCACGACTGGCTGTCCGACATCCGCGATGCGTACGCGCCGCCGGGATGGCGTTACGAGCGCGGCGATCTCGACAGCGCCAAGGCTGTCGCGTGGCGGTCATCGCCCGTGAGTTCGATCGCCGGCTGGAAGAGTCCGGTGCTGCTCATCCAGGGCGATGCCGACGGGAACGTGCATTTCGCGCAGACCGTTGACCTCGCGCGCCGCCTCGACGCGGCGGGGGTGTCATACGAGCTGATCGTGTTCCCGGATGAGATACACGGGTTCTTGCTGCACTCGAGTTGGATGGTCGCGGACTCAGCGACGGCGGCGTATCTGGAGAAGAAAGCTTAACGCACTAACTACGCGGGACTCGGGAGCTCGGGACTAGCGCCGCGGGATTCGAGAAGTGCGCGATGGTTCCATCGCGCATCTCTCGCGTCCCGCGGCGAGTCCCGAGTCCCGAGCCCCGGCGTAGTTAGTAGTTAGCCGTATCACGCCCGAACCGGATCGGCAGCTTCGCCCAATCCACCGGCTCGATCACGGACAACACGGCGCCCGTATTGCACCGCCGCGCATTCGGCGGCACCGGCGCCACCGCACGCACGGCGCCCGCGATATCCGCCACTCCTCCGGTGATCGCCTTCAGTGCATCCGCCGCGGTGGATGTCCCGTCCGAATTCACCGCCGTGATCAGTCCGCCCGACATGGTCACCGAGAGCTTCACGGTGCCGATCCCGTGGCGCACCGGCGTCATGATGCGCGGGTGCGCGAAATCCGGCAGGATCAATAGCTCCGTATGCTGCACGGTGCGCCAGCAGCTGTCGGTGGCTGGAACGTTCTTGTCCGCCGGGTTCTTCGACACGGCCGGATCGAACTGCGTGAACACGTACGTCAGCATGTACGGGCGCGGCTGATAGAAGATCACGCCCTCGAGCGTGTCGCCCTTGCCCGGCGCGTACAGATCGGCCGGCGAGATCGGATGCGATTCCACGCTCGCGGTGACGCACGCGCCGAGCGCGGCAACGAGGATCGCGGGAGCGAGCAGGCGACGGCGCATGGAGCCTCCTGATCGAATGGTCGGGATGCTTCGCGATACTATCGGCCGCCGGAAAATTGCGCCAGAGCGCGGTCTGGCGCGCCGCGACCACCGGTCTACATTGATGGAAGAATGAATCCGCCTCCCGATCAGCACACGTATGATGAGAACACCGACGCGGCCGTGGTCGCGCGCATGGCGCGCGGCGACGAGCAGGCGCTCGGCCAGTTGTACGATCGGTGGGTCGACACGGTGCACACGCTCGCTTTTCACCTGCTCGGCGATGCCGACGAGGCGGAGGATGTGGTGGAGGAGACCTTCTGGCAGGCTTGGCGTCAGGCTGGGCGCTACAATGGGACGCGTGGCGCAGTATCCACGTGGCTCTCGACGATCGCGCGAAGCCGGGCGCTCGACCGGCTGCGCTCGCGCCGCCGCCGCGCCGAGGAGCCGCTCGATCAGCCTCCCACCAAGGCTGCGCCGCAGCGGGGATTCAGCACCGAGGCGCCGGCCGCGCACGCGGACGCGCACACGTCGGCCGAACATTGGGAGCGCGCCCGCGATGTCGTGGCCGCGCTCACCGTATTGCCCGCGGATCAGCGTGAGGTGATCGAGCTCGCGTATTTCGCCGGTCTGAGCCATAGCGAGATCGCCGAGAAGACATCGCTCCCGCTCGGCACGGTGAAGACGCGCGTGCGCTTGGCGCTCGAGAAACTGCGCGCACCGCTGGAACTGCATCGCGGCGGCGCGTCATGAGCGCGATGAATCATCAGGACGCGCGCGAATTGCTCGCGCTGGCCGCGCTGGACGCACTGTCGCCCGAGGATGCGGCGGCCGTGGAAGCGCACATCGCTTGGTGCGCGGACTGCCGGAAGGAACTGGCCGAACTGCGCGACGTCGCCGCGCGCGTCGGTTCGTCCATCCCGCTCAAGCCGATGGACCCGGAGCGCAAGGAGCGCGTGATGGCCCGGCTCCAGCGCCGCGTCGCGCATAGCAAGGAGAATGCCGTCGCTCGGATCGCGCGTGCGGAAGCCGGTCCAGCAGCCGGCGGCGCGCTACGCATTGCTCGCGGCGGCGCTCGTGCTCGGGTGGCTCGGGGGCTGGTACACGGGAGTCGCGCGGGAAGAAACGAGGGAGGCTCTTCGACTCGCGGACGCCGATTCGGCGTACCAAGTCCTCAATTCCAGGATCGCTGAGCAACAAGCCACGATCGACGCGCTCACCGGCCCGGGCGTGAAAGTCATCAATGCCGCCGCGGCCGGCGTGCGAAAGCCGTTCGCGCGCATGTTCTGGGACCAGCCGGCGAACAAGTGGACGTTCGTCGCGTACGATCTCCCGGCGAACGCGCCCGGCCGCACGTACCAACTCTGGCTCATCACGAAGGACCAGCAGAAGGTGAGCGCTGGCACCTTCGCCGCCGCCCCCGACGGGAGAGCCTTCGTGCGCGCGACCTATGCGCTCCCCAGCGATTCCCTCGTCGCGATCGCGGTGACCGACGAGCCCGCCGGCGGCTCCAAGCAGCCGAGCACCACGCCCTTCCTGGTGGGGCGCCGCGGGCAAGTAGCGCGCGGCACAGATCCAGTTCGGCGTTCCCGGCGTAGATGGTGGTCGCACCCATCTACCAAGCCGGGAGGCACTCATGAAGTGGATCGCGAATGTCAGGACGCATCGCTGGCTCTGGGCCGCCGGGCTCGCCGCGATCGTCGCGACGAGCGGCGTCGCCCTGAGGCACGCGCGCGCGTCGGACCACCAGGATACCGCCGACGTCGAACTGAATCCGTCGATGGACATGACGGATGTGTACGCGTTCCCGGGATCGGCGCCGGGCCGCATCGTGCTCATCCTCAACAGCTGGGCGCTGCTCACCCCGGCCGAAGCGCAGCCGGGCGTCACCGATTTCGACAACAACCTGCTATACCAGTTCAAGATCGACAACAACGGCGACGCGGTGGAAGATCAGGTGATCCAGGTCGTATTCCGTGGCACCGGCGTGGACGAGACCGTGGAAGTGCGCGGCCCGATGGCGCCGCCGGTCGCGGGCGCGATGCAGAACACGCTCTCGACATCGACGCCGACGGTGAGCGGCAAGATCAACACGGTGCTCGGCAGTTCCACCGGCATGCAGGTGTTCGCCGGCGCACGGCAGGATCCCTTCTTCATTGACCTCGAGCAGTTCTTCCGGATCATCCCCGACCGCAAGCCGGTGACGGGCCCGCTCTCGATGCTGCCCGACACGCCGACCGCGAGCAGCTTCCGCGCGCCGGGCGCGGCGGTGGACATCCTGGGCGGCACGGGCGGCCATCCGTTCAACGTGCTCTCCATCGTGATCGAACTCCCGAGCTCCGAGCTCCGCGGCGCCACCGACAAGATCGGCGTCTGGGGCACGATCAGCCGCTGACATGACCACCCATATCCTGACGAGGAATCGATCCATGCGACATGCGGCCCTCATCGTTGCGGCGCTGGCGCTCGCCGCCTGCAGCGACAATTCGAACACCACCGCGCCCACGACGCGCGCATATGACCAGGTGCAGCGCCTGGGGAATCCGCTCGTGAGCGAGGTGTTCCTGATGAAGCGCGATCACGCGTTCCACGGGTCGATCGGACCCGCTAGCGATGTGGCCGCGTTCGCGAGCACGGTGAAAGCATTCCCGACGGCCTTCGGCCGCGACACGATCATCGGTCACACGCTCGCGGCGGTGCTGCTGCCCGACATGCTGATCGTACAGCTCGACAAGCCCACGAACACCTCGGGCTGGCTGAGTTGGGCGCTGGCGGACGGCTGGGGCGGGCGCAACACGAGCGACGACGTCGTGGACGCCGGACTGACGGCGATCTTTGGTCCGCTGCTTGGAGACCCGGGGCATCAAGTGTGCGCGAATTTTGCGCTCCCCTTGTGCACGGACAACGTCGCTGATCCCATGCGGCATACGTCGACGTTCCCCTACCTGAAACCACCAGCTTGATCGCGTTCGGGATTCGGGGCTCGGGACTCGCCGCGGGAATCGGGACGCGCGTCCCGCGGCGAGTCCCGAGTCCCGAGTCCCGAACGTCGGAGGCACTCATGATTCGCAAGCCACTATTGATCGCGAGCTCCATTGGGCTCTGTGCGGCGATCGCGATGAGTCTGTCGCACGCCGCGAAGCCCATCGCGGCCGCACGCCCGCCCGTCGCCCGCAGCAATACTCGATTCGAACATCGTCTTCTACGAAGGCGTCGCCCGACGCGATCCCACCGGCGCCATGGCGCCCGGCACGCTCGCGCTCATGTACATGCGCCGCGCGCGCGCGACGGGAGACTACGAGGACGTGCTGCGCGCCGAGGAAGCCGCGCGGCGCTCGCTCGCGAACCGCTCGGCGCACAATACCAAGGCGCACCAGGCGCTCGCGTCGTCGCTTCTCTCGGAGCACCGATTCACCGACGCACTCAGTATCGCGCGCGAGCTGGCCGATCGCGATCCGTCGAACGCGGCGTTCCGCGCATCGCTCGGTGAGATCCGAATGGAATTGGGCCAGTATGACTCGGCGCGCGCATCGTTCGCCGTCGGTAGCCGGAAAGACGAACGACCTCTCCGTCGCGCCGCGCCTCGCGCGCTGGGCTGAGCTGCAGGGGCGGCCTGAAGAATCGTACCGGCTCCTGAACGGGTCGCTATTGCAGATCCTCGACCGGAAAGATGTGCCGGCCGAGCAGCAGGCGTGGTTCTGGCTGCGGATCGGCGATGTGCAGTTCCGGCGCGGGCTATTCGCCGACGCGCGCAACGCGTACGACCGCGGCCTGCAGGTGCACGCCGAGGACTACCGGCTGCTCGCCGCGATGGCACGCGTCGAGGCAGCGCAGCGCCATTGGCAGAGCGCGATCGACTTCGGATCGCGCGCGGTGGCGCAGAGTCTCGATCCGGCGACGCTCGGTACGATGAGCGACGCGTATGCGGCGCTCGGCGACCGCGTGCGCGCCGAGGAGAACGCGAGAGCGATGGAGGTGGCGGTCTCACGCCAGGCCACGGCGTACCATCGCGCGTGGAGTCTGTTCCTGCTGGATCATGGCCGGCGCACCGACTACGTGCTCGCACGGTCGCAGGAAGATCTTGCGACGCGGCGCGACATCTATGGTTACGATGTCGTCGCGTGGGCGCTGCACAAGAAGGGCCGCGACGCGGAAGCGCGCGAGATGATGACGCACGCGCTCGCACTCGGCACCAAGGATGAGATGCTGTTCTATCACGCGGCCGCGATCGATGCGGCGCTCGGCCGCGCGCGCGAGGCGGCCGGCGAGATGGCACGGGCACGTGCGATCGATCCCGACCTGTACGTCGCGGGGGCCCGATGAGCGAATTCGCGACGTTCGTGCAGCTCGGCTTCCGGCACATCGTGGATGCCGGCGCGATGGATCACATCCTCTTTCTCCTCGTGCTCGCCGCGATCTATCGGGTGAGCGACTGGCGGCAGACGCTCTGGGTGATCACCGCGTTCACGATCGGCCACTCGATCACGCTCGCACTGGCGGTCACGGGCGCGTTGTCGATCCCGAGCGACATCGTGGAATTCCTGATCCCGCTCACGATCGTCGCGACGGCGGTGGAGAATCTCGCGGTGCCCGACCGTGGCGCCGCGCTGTGGGGCGGCCGCTATCGCGTGATTTTCGCGGGCCTGTTCGGCCTCGTGCACGGCGCCGGTTTCGCGACGTACTTGAAGAGTCTCTTCGTGGACAACGTGGCGCTCCCCTTGTTCGGCTTCAACGTGGGCATCGAGTGCGGACAGATCGTGGTGTTGCTCCTCGCGTTCACGCTGTTCCATGTGGTGGACAGGACGATCGCGAGACTGAAGTTGCCCGCACGATCGCCGACGCCGCTCAGGCTTGCGTGTTGTCGCCGTTTCCGCCGTGGTGGCCGTCATCGCCGCCCGATGGGCCATCGAGCGCGCGCCGTGGTAGTTCCAATCATGTCAATCATGTTAATCCTGTCAAAGCAGTTCACGAACAACCGCATTGGACAGGATTAACATGATTGACATGATTGGAACTGCTCGCGGCGGAAGGCTCATTTGGCGATCTCTGCCACGCGTGATCCTGTCTGGCATCCTGGTGCGGGAGCGCCGAGGCGCATCCGCTGCACACGACGCTCGCGCAGATGAACTACGATCCTGTCTCGTTGCAGCTCGACGCGAGCATTCGTGTCTTCACGAGCGATCTCGCGCTGGCGGTGGCCAAGCGCTCGGGATCATCCCGTCCGATGGATGATGCGGCGGCGTTCGCGTATCTCGCCGCCACGTTCCAGCTCGCGGACGCATCCGGTCGTGTGATAGCCTGGACGTCGTGCGGCACGCGCGAGGAAGGCGACGTCACCTTCCTTTGCGTGCGGGCAGCCAAGGTCCCGTCCAGCGCGCGAGTCTCCGATCAGATGCTCTGTGATCTCTTCGATGACCAGGTGAACATCGTGCAGGCGGTCACGGGCGGGAAGAAGACGAGCAATCTCGTACACGAAAGGCGACGGAGCGAAGGCGGCGCTCTGAGGGTTCTTCGCGCAATGGATCGATGGTGCGGCGACGGCGGCTGGGCCATATGTTTGGCGCCGACCCCAACTGCCGGGCAGAGTCTGCCATGCGCCTTTTCGCCGTCCTTCCAGTCTCGATGCTGATCGTTCGCCGCCGCCCTGCCCGGAGACGCGGAGCGCCACGTAGCGATCGTGGCGAGCGGTGACAACATGTGCACGGTGCCGCACGACGATACGGCGAAGTGGACGCCCGCCACGCTACAGGCGCTGGGTCTCAAGGTCCCCAGCGCGTACAAGTTCGCCGGATCGAGTGGCGGCCGCGCCGCGACATACCGTGCCGGCAACCGTTTCATCGGGCTTGTGATCGGCGACCAGGGCATATCCGTGCCGCAGACGTTCTACTACAGCGTTGCCGGCGGCGGGAACGAGGTCAACGGCGGAGGAATGCAGTCACTGGGACGCGGCCTGTCGACCGGCGGCGCCTCCTACGACCATACGTTGGAATCGTCGTGCACGACGGTCATTGCGGGCCGGCCCGCGGAGATCACCACATGGAAATGGGACAAGGAGGCTGCCGCGATGACGAACGGCAGTGATGTCGGCCGGCACTATCTCGCCGTGATCCGGTGGGCTTCGGTCGGCAATCTCCCTAGCGCATACATCTGGATCAATAGCACCTACAAGTCCGACCTCATGTCGCTTCGGCAGGTCTTCTGGACCGCTCATTTCGAAGGTCTCGACGCGGGGGCGGATGGCGGCGCCGGAACTGCTTTAGTCTCGGAGCCGTGCCGCGACACCACGCCCGCGCCGCGCGGCGCCGTGAGCGACTACGTCGACACGGCGCTCACGGTCATGCTCCTCAATGGCGTTTCTCCACCGCTCGCGCGCGGCGGCGCCGACGTGACAGTGACCTTCGATTCCACTGGTTCACCCATCAAGGTGGCCGTCGGCTCGAGCGGCATGTCCGATAGCGACCAGGCACGCCTGGGCACGATCGTGGGATCGAACGTTCAGCCGCAGCCGGCGGCTTCAGTCACTCTCGTCCGGCTTCACGTGGGCCTCGGATTCAGCGGCACCAGTATCCAACTCGCCGGATCGGCGAAGTGCGCTCGCGCGCCGTAGCGCGCTACTCGAAGCTCGGCTCGTACTCCTGCTCAATGCCGGGGCGCAGATGCTTGTCTCGCTCCAATATCCGCACGCAGGTGTTCCAGCGCAGAATGGCCTCGTCGTTCCCGTGCGGCCGGAGTTTCTCGGCGCGCTCGTAGTGCGCCATGGCGCGCCGTATCCAGTCGTACGCCATCTCGGCGGCGCCCGGCGCACCGAGCGCGAGATGGGCGCGTGCGCGCCGCTCGCAGATGATCCCTTCGTAGTACGCGCGTTTGTACTCGTCCTGCAGCCGGGGCAGGTGCTCGATCGCCCGGCCGTACTCCACCGCGGGCGCCTTGGTGAACTGATCGGTGATCGACAGGATCATGTCCACCAGCGCCTGCTGGTTGTCGGGCTCGACCGATAGCACGTCCAGGCAGATGCTCTCCGCCGCACTCGGGTCGTTGATGAGACGATAGCGCTCCGCCTTCATCAGCGCCGCCGCGATGCCGCTCTTGGAGATCGGTTTGATCGGGAACGTCATCCAAGCCTCCTGCCGCTCAGGCTCCGGCGTTCTTCCGGCTGAAGATCTTCACCAACTTGCCGATGGGATCGAAGAATTCATCCACGACGCGCTCTTTCAGCGGGATGATCGCGTTGTCGGTGATCGTGATGTGCTCGGGACACACTTCGGTGCAGCACTTGGTGATGTTGCAGTACCCGATCCCCTGGCTCTCCTTCAGATCGGGCACGCGATCGGCCACATCCAGCGGATGCATCTCGAGCGCCGCCGAGTAGACGAAGAAGCGCGGTCCGATGAACTCCTCGTGCTTGCCGTGGTCGCGCAGCACGTGGCACACGTCCTGGCAAAGATAGCACTCGATGCACTTCCGGAACTCCTGCACGCGATCCACTTCGGATTGCTGCATGCGCCACGTGCCATCGGGCGCATCCGGCTTGCGCGGCGTGAACGGCTTGATCCCTTTCTTCGCTCGATAGTTCCACGAGACGTCCGTGACGAGATCGCGGATGGGCGGGAAAGCGCGCATCGGCTCCACCGTCACCGGCTTCTCGAGGTCCAGATCGCTGAGCCGCGTCATGCAGAGTAGGCTCGGGTGCCCATTCACCTCCGCGGAGCATGAGCCGCATTTGCCGGCCTTGCAGTTCCAGCGCACCGCGAGATCGTTGGCCTGCTCGGCCTGGATCTGGTGCACCGCATCGAGAACCACCATGCCATCGCTGATCGGGATCGTGTAGTCCACGAGGGCGCCCTTGTCCCGGTCGCCGCGCCAGATCTTGAAGGTCGCCTTGGTCTCGGTGGGCATCACTTCATCTCCTCAATGATCTGGGCCAGCTCAGCGGGCAACGGCGGGATCGTGCGGCGCTGCAGCTCCATGCGCTGGCCCGCGCCTTGCCGAACCACGATGTTGAACTTCGCGGCCTCCGGATCCTTGTCCGGAAAATCCTCGCGGAACTGTGCGCCGCGACTCTCCTTCCGTTCGATCGCCGCGCGCGTGATCGCCTCGCTCACAATGAGTTGATTGCGAAGATCGAGCGCGGTATGCCATCCCGGATTGTACTCGCGATGCCCGCTCACGGCCACGCGCTTCGTGCGCGTCTTGAGTGCCTCGATCGCGTCGAGAGCCTTCCGCATGTGTGTGTCGTCGCGCACGATGCCCACGAGGTCCTGCATCGCGCCTTGGAGGTCATGCTGGATCGAGAACGGCCCCTCACCGTTCGCCACTTCGCGCTCGAACGGCAGCAGCGCGGTCTTCATCTCGCGCTCGGCGTCCTGGGCGTCCACGATCGGGCGTTTGTGGTCCTTCGAGAACCTCGCGGCGAATTCGCCCGCGCGCTTGCCGAACACCAGGAGATCCGAGAGGGAATTGCCGCCCAGCCGGTTCGCGCCGTGTAGTCCCGCGCCCACTTCCCCCGCGGCGAAGAGCCCGGGCACGGTGGACATTTGCGTGTCGCCATCCACCCGCACGCCGCCCATCATGTAGTGCGTCGTGGGTCCCACCTCCATCGGCTCCGCGGTGATGTCGATGTCGGCGAGTTCTTTGAACTGCTGGTACATGCTCGGGAGTTTCTTGCGGATGTGCTCGGCGGCGTTGGGGATCCGGTTCTTGATCCACGAGATGTCGAGGAACACGCCGCCGTGCGGCGACCCCCGCCCTTCGCGCACCTCGCGCATGATGCAGCGCGCCACGTGGTCGCGCGTGAGCAGCTCGGGCGGGCGGCGCGCGTTCTTGTCGCCCTGCGTGTAGCGCCAGCCTTCCTCTTCGTCGGTGGCGGTCTGCGACTTGTAGTTGTCGGGGATCGAGTCGAACATGAAGCGGCGGCCATCCTTGTTCGTAAGGATGCCACCCTCGCCGCGCACGCCCTCCGTCACGAGCAGTCCGCGCACGCTCGGCGGCCACACCATGCCGGTGGGATGGAACTGCACGAATTCCATGTCCACGAGCTCGGCGCCCGCCACGTACGCGAGCGCGTGGCCGTCGCCCGTGTACTCCCACGAATTACTGGTGACGCTGAACGATTTTCCGATGCCGCCGGTGGCGAGCACCACCGCCTTGGCGCGCCAGAGCTTGAAGCGACCCCGTTCGCGATCATAGCCCAGCGCGCCCGCGATCCGCCCCTCGTCTCTGAGCAGTGCGATCACCGTGCATTCCATGAACACGTCCACCTTCTGGTGGATCGCATGGTCTTGGAGCGTGCGAATGATCTCGAGGCCGGTGCGATCGCCCACGTGGGCGAGGCGGGGATATCGATGCCCGCCGAAATTGCGCTGGAGGATCTTGCCGTCGGGAGTGCGGTCGAACACGGCGCCCCACGCCTCGAGCTCGTTCACGCGCGCCGGCGCTTCTTTGGCGTGCAATTCGGCCATGCGCCAATTGTTGAGATACTGTCCGCCGCGCATCGTGTCGGCGAAATGGACGCGCCAGTTGTCGCGGTCGTCCACGTTGCCCAGCGCGGCCGCCACGCCGCCTTCGGCCATCACCGTGTGCGCCTTGCCGAGCAGGGATTTGCAGACGACGCCGACTTTCACGCCGGCGCTGGCGGCCTCGATGGCCGCGCGAAGTCCGGCGCCGCCGGCGCCGATCACGAGGACGTCGTGATCCTGTGTTTCGAATTCGGCCATCTAGAAGAGCCTCCAGTCCGTCCAAATGCCCATGGAGCAGAGGCGGACATAGATGTCCGCGAATCCCACCGAGAGGAGACTCGCGTACGCCCAGTACATGTGCTTGCGGTTGAGGCAGCTCGAGCAGGCGTACGCAGTTTGCCGAACAGGGCGGCCGGCGAGCGAATCGAGATGACCGCCAACGATATGGCGCAGGGAATGACAGCCGAATGTGTAACAGCTGAGCAGGACGACGTTCACCGCGAGCACGATCGTGCCCACGCCGACGCCAAAATGCTCTACGCCCGTCGCCGGGTCGGCGAACCAGAGTGCGCGCCACACATCCGTGGCGAGGATCACCAGGAAGATGAGCGCCGCATACAGGAAATAGCGGTGGACGTTCTGGAGAATGAGGGGAAATGACTTCTCCCCCAGATAGGTGTTCCGGGGCTCGCCAACGGCGCAGCCCGGGGGGTCCGCCCAGAAGGACCGGTAATACGCACCTCTATAGTAGTAGCAGGTGACCCGAAACAAACCCGGAAAGGGGAGGATCAGGAGGGCCGGCGAGATCCAAGCCGGGAACCACGCGGGTCGGGCGCCGAACCACGAGAAGGACGAACTGCCGAAGAGCAGCGGCGAATAGAACGGCGAAAGGTAGTTCCCGAACTGGTAGTGATCGCCCTGCCAAGCCGCCCAGTTCGCATAGGCGAGGAAGCCGCCGAGCACGATCACGATGATCACCGGCCTGATCCACCACGCGTCGGTCCGCATCGTTTCGCCGAACCCGCGGTGGATCACGGGGAGCTGCGCCTGCGCCATGTCGGTCCTCAGAGAGCGGAAATAGAGTCGCCGCATATTCAAGCTCCGCGGCGGGGGCGAGTCAATAGGTCGCGCGCATACCGGGACTTCCGTATACTACGCGGGACGAACGGCGCGGGATGCGGCAAGCGGGAAGCGCCGCGGCATGCGCAACTTCGAACACGCGAACTACGGGGGTTCTTATGGCGGAAAGTGTTTACAAAGTCATCGAATTGGTTGGCACGAGCACCGAGAGCTGGGAGAAGGCGGCGGCCGCGGCGGTGAAGCGCGCTGCGAAGACGATCCGCGGGCTGCGCGTGGCCGAAGTCGCTCAGCTCGACATGACGATGAAGGACGGCAAGGTGGAGGCGTACCGGGCGAAGGTGAAGGTGTCCTTCAAGTACGAAGGGTAGCCGCGACTAACGGCTGGCTGTTGGCTGTCGGCTGTTGCCTTCAACTACAACTACACGGTGAACACCATGCGTGCATTGATCAGGATCGCGGCGGGTCTACTGGTCGCGGTATGTGGGATCGCGGTGGCGCAGGAGAAGCCGAAGGTGCCGAGCGATGTCTCGGTTTGGAAAGGGATCGTGCTAGGCAACGATTACCAGGCGCACCTGCTCACGGTGCAGGGCTCCAACGGCCAAATGCATGAGTTCACGCTGCCGGCGGCCGCGACCAATCAGTTCAAGGTGAACGTCGGCGACACGGTGACGGTCAGGTTCGTGGAGTCCACGGTGCTCTGGATGCGGCGCCCCGGCGATGCCTCGGTCGCGGCGCCGCCTGAGAAGATCACGGTGACACCGGCCGGGCTGCCGGACATCAATGAAGTGAAGATCGTGAACGTGGTGTGCAAGATCACGGGCGTGGACATGAAGACCCGCACCATCGCGTTCGCCAATCCGAACGGGAAGATCTATTCGTTCAAAGTGAACCCTGGCGTCACGGCATTCAACAGCGCAAAGATAGGCGACCAGATGATCCTGAGTTACAACGAGGCGACGGCGATCGACATCACGAAGTAGTAATCGGGTTGCGTGGCCGGACCGGCCACCCGATATTGGGGTAGCACGAAATAGGCCGCTTCGGCGGCCACCTTGACGCGCGGCGCAGGCGGGCCGCGAGTCGAAGGCGCGATGAGATCGGTCACTCCGGTCTCTCGCGCCTTTTTTCATCTCCGCGAACCATTCGGTGACCCATGGCCCGTGCACTCTGGAGTGGCTCGCTCTCCTTCGGACTCGTCAGCGTCCCGGTGGAACTCCATCCCGCCGAGGACCGCCGCGCGTTCTCCTTCACGATGCTCGACAAGAACGATCTGTCGCCCGTGGGCTACCGTCGCTACAACAAGCGCAGCGGCAAAGAGGTGGCCTGGAACGACATTGTGAAGGGACACGAATACGAGAAGGATCGCTACGTCGTGCTCAGCGACGCGGATTTCAAGCGAGCGAACGTCAAGGCGACGCAGACGATCGACATCGAACACTTCGTACCCGCGCAGGATATCCCGCCCTGGTATTTCGAGACACCGTACTATCTCGTGCCCGGCAAGCGCGGCGAAAAGGCCTACGTGCTCTTCCGCGAGACGATCCGCGACACAGGGCTCGCCGCGGTCGCACAGATCGTGATGCACACGACGCAGCATCTGTGCGCGATCGTGGTGAACGGGCCCGCGCTCATGCTCAACATCATGCGCTACGAGAGCGAGCTGCGCGGTACGAAGGGGCTCGATCTGCCCGCCGCCGGGAAGAAGGGGGCCGCCATCTCGGCCAAGGACCTGCAGCTCGCCAAACGTCTCGTGGATGATCTCGCGGGCGAGTGGGATCCTTCGGGCTTCGTGGATTCGTACCACCGCGACCTGCTCGCGCTCATCCGCCGGAAGATCAAGAAGGGCGACACCGAGCGGATCGCCGAGCCGAAACAGGAGAGTGGAGCTGAGACGGGCGGCACCAAGGTGCTCGATCTCACCGCGCTGCTCGAGCGGAGCCTCGGGAAGAAGCAGACGGCCGCGCCTCGGCGCGCGGTCATGCACCGCCGCAAACACGCATGAGCACCGCGCACCGCCTCGAGCGCCGGCAATTGCCGGCGCGCATGCAGCCTATGCTCGCCACGCTCGTGAAACGCGCGCCCGCGGGCACGGGTTGGCTGCACGAGATCAAGTACGACGGCTACCGGATGCTAAGCCGCATCGAGGACGGCGAGGCGCGCGTCTTCTCGCGCAACGGCAAGGAATGGACGGCGCAACTCGCCGTCATCGCAAAGGAACTCGGCGCGCTCGACCTGTCGAACGCATGGCTCGACGGCGAGCTCGTCGTCATGGACGCCCGCGGCCGCTCCAGCTTCCAGGCGCTGCAGAACGGGCTCTCCGGCACTCGCGCGCGTGACCTCACGCTCATGCTCTTCGATGTGATGTACCTGGACGGGATCGATCTCCGGCACCGGCCGCTGCGGGAGCGCAAGCGCGAACTGCACAAGATCGTCGGACGCGGAAGCGCCCATGTGCGCGTCGGACCGGAAGTGAGCGGCTCCGGCACGGAGTTCTTCCGGCAGAGTTGTGCGCTCTCCCTCGAAGGGGCGATATCCAAGCGCGTCGACTCGCCGTACCGCAGCGGCGAGCGCAGCGCCGATTGGGTGAAGGTGAAGTGTACGCGCCGGCAGGAGATGGTCGTGGGCGGCTACACGGATCCGCAGGGTGCGCGTCGTGGGTTCGGCGCACTCCTGCTGGGCGTGTACGATGGGCACGATCTCCGCTATTCGGGGCGGGTCGGGACCGGGTTCGATGAGGCGATGCTTGCCGAGCTCTCGGAGAAACTCCGGCGTCTCGAGCGTGCCGAGCCTCCCTTCGCGGACCCGCCGCGCGGAGCCGACGCGAAAGGCGTACACTGGGTGAAGCCGGAGCTCGTTGCCGAAGTGGAGTTCACCGAATGGAGCGAGGACGGTGCGTTGCGCCATCCATCGTTCACGGGACTGCGTATGGACAAGCAAGCGAAAGACGTCGTGCGAGAGCGAGAGGCCGAGGTGAAGCCGGCGCGCGCGCGCGAGAGCGGCAAGGTGGCGGGCGTCGCGATCTCGCACCCCGACAAACTCATCTTTCCTCCCGCGGGTCCCACGAAGCGCGAACTCGCCGAGTACTACGTGCGCGTCGCGCCCGCGCTCGTGCCGCATTTGCGCGAGCGCCCGCTCAGCCTCCTGCGATGCCCCGATGGCGTGGGCGAGCACTGCTTTTTCCAGAAACACATTGAGGCAGCCGTCGGCGCGGCCGTGAAGCGAGTGCGCGTGCACGAGAGTGGGGGCAGCGCGACCTACGCGAGCGCGGGCTCGGCCAAGGCGCTCGCGTCGCTCGTCCAGTGGGGCGTCGTGGAGCTGCACCCCTGGGGATCGCGCGCCCCGCATCTCGAGCATCCCGACATCCTGATCTTCGATCTCGATCCGGATGAAGGCAGCAGCTGGCGAAGCGGTGGTGGACGGTGTGCTCGCCTTGCGTGACGACGCTCGAACGCGCCGGCCTCCGGCCGTTCCTCAAGACCACCGGCGGCAAAGGACTTCACGTGGTGGTGCCGATCCGTCCGACGATCACGTGGACGCAGGCCAAGGATTTCTGCCGCGCGGTCGCGGAATCGATGGCCGCCGCGCAGCCCGATCGCTATGTGGCGACGGCTTCGAAGGCCAAGCGCGCGGGGAAGATCTTCATCGATTGGCTTCGCAACGCCGAGGGCGCCACCGCAGTGGCGCCATACTCCGTGCGCGCGCGCGCCGGCGCACCGGTCGCGACGCCGATCCACTGGAACGAGTTGGACGAAGATCGCCGCTTCGATCATTTCAATGTGCAGAACGTACCCGCGCGGCTCGATGCGCAGCGCGAAGATCCTTGGCGCGAATTCGCGCGTGCGCGCCGCGCGATCACCGCGGCCGTCGTACGCCGGCTGCGCGTCACCGACTGATCCACCAACCATTCACCGGACTCATCATGCCGAAGAAAGAGAGCGCGACCGTCGCTGCCCCCAGCGGCGCCCCATCCACCACGCGTGCCGACCTCATCGCCGCGCTCGGCGAGGACCTCTCGCGCGAGTATCAGGCGATCATCGCCTACGTCGTGTACTCGCAGGTGCTCAAGGGCGCGGCGTATATGTCCATCGCTGCGGAGCTGGAGAAGCACGCCGCGGAGGAATTGAAGCACGCGCTGATCATCGCCAAACAGATCGACTACCTCGGCGGCGACCCGCCGGTCGTCGCGAAGATCGTGAAGACATCGGACAAGGCGGAGCAGATGCTGCGCTTCGACCTCGAGAACGAGCGCGTCACGATCGGGGAATACCGCAAGCGGATCGCGCAGTGCGAATCGCTGGGCGAGTTCGCGATGAGTGAGCACATCCGCGAGATCCTCAAGGACGAGCAGGAGCACCTCTCCGATCTGGCGACCGCGCTGGGGATCGATCCGCCGCGCATCGACTGAGCGTGAAGCTGCGCTCGGGACATCCGTTCTGGCTGCTCAAGAACGGCATCCTCGCCGCGTACCCCGCACTCAAGCGGGATGAACGTTGTGAGGTGTGCGTCGTAGGCGGCGGGGTGACCGGCGCGCTCATGGCGCACCAGTTGGCGGATGCCGGCGTGGATGTCGTCGTGCTCGAGTGCGGCGATATCGGCGCGGCGAGCACGGCGGCGAGCACCGGGCTGCTGCAGTACGAAGTCGATGTCGAGCTGCCCGATCTCATCGCCCGGGTGGGCGAGGCGTATGCCGTGCGCGCGCTGCGGCTCGGGCTCGACGCGATCGAATCCATTCGGCGTCTCACGATCGACATCGCGGATACCTGCGGCTTCGCAGCACCGCGATTCATGGTATGTCGCGCGCCGGCGCTGGGACGTCAGCCGGCTCAAGACCGTGTATGGCGCACTCGCGCAGCACGGATTCGACGTGGAATTCCTCGACCGCAAGGCGATCGCGCGGCGCTCCACGCTGCGCAATGCGGGCGCGATCGTCTCGCGCGGCGATGGCGAGATCGATCCGGTGCGCTTCACGCACCGGCTGCTCGCGCACGCGATCGTGCATGGTGCGCGCGTGTACGAGCGCACGGAGATGGTGCGGTTCGAGGCGTCCAAGCGGCGCATGGCACTGCGAACTGCCGACGGGCCGAGAGTGATCGCCGACCGCATCGTCTTCGCGACCGGCTATGCGTCGGAACAGTACGTAGGACGGCGCGTGGGCGCACTGCACAGCACGTATGCCATGGTGAGTGAGCCGGTGCGCGAGATGCATGGGTGGCCCGACCGCGCGTTGATCTGGGAATCCGCGCGGCCATACCACTACATGCGCACCACGCCGGACATGCGCGCGATGATCGGGGGCGGCGACATCCCTTGGAAGAACGCGCGGCTACGCGACGCGCGGCTGCCCGCGAAGGCTACGGCGCTCGCGCGGTACTTCCGCCGCGCGTTCCCGGAGATCCGGTTCGATCCCGCGTATGCCTGGGCCGGCACGTTCGGCGAGAGCCCCGACGGGCTCCCATACATTGGCGAGTGCGCGGCGTGCCCGGGCGCCTACTTTGCGCTTGGTTACGGCGGGAACGGCATCACCTTCAGCATGATCGCGGCGCGGATGATCACCGCGCTGCATACGGGGCGCGCCGACCCCGACGCCGCGATGTTCCGCTTCGACCGCTGACGCCGCGCGGTCAGCCGCTCGCGCGCGCGGCCGAGAAGGCGACCATGCTCGGCGAGGCGAGTTGCTCCAGCGCCCACACATGCACGATGGCGCGGTGCAAGAGTTCGGCCGCGTGTTCGCGCGCGTCGAACATGACCTCCTGCGGATCTCCCAGTTCGTGGTCCTGCACCGCGCGCAGCGCCGCGTTGAGTGCGCGCCGCCGCCCACTCGAGCGCCGCCCCGCGCGCTTGAGCCATCGCTTGAGCCGGCTCTTCGAGCGTTTCAGCGCGGGGAACCGGCCGGACACGCTGCGGTCGGCCACGAGACCGCCAAGGATGCGCTCCGCGGCCCCCGCGAGGTTGATCACGGCGTAGTCATCGTCCAGCCCATCGTGCAACCGCAGCGCCGTCTCCAACTGCGATACCGCGATATCGCGTTTGTGGTGCGCTCGTTTGGGCATGGTCCGTTCCTGGGCTGGTCACGACGTGAATTCGTCGCGGAATCCGGGCAGCACTTCGCCGATCACTTCGGCGGCCTGCACGGCGACCGTCGCGAGCAGCGCGCCTTTGAACCGGCGCCACGCCTCGCTCGAGGCGGACGGCTCGGCCGGTGCGCGCTGCGCTTCGTCCGCGAGTGGTGCGGCCCCGTTGTGCCGGCGGCGGCGCCGCCGCGGCCCCGCGAGTGCGGAGAGCGCCGCGCCACCTCCGAACGCGAGCCCGAGCATCACGAGGGGCCGGCGGTCCACCTGGACGCGCCAGTCACCCACGTCGCGCACCCGCGTCTCGAGTTCATGCAGATGCTCTCCGATCGCGTGCTGTTCGGCGGCGATCTCGCGCCGCAATCGTCCCGTGATCGTCGTCATAGCGTGTGCTCCCGTCGGGGTTCGAATTCCGTCGCTCGCGCGGCGCGTGCGCATCGGATGCGGTCGAGGCCGGTGAGGATCACGCCGGTCGCGGCGGATCCGGCGCCCACGGCGACGAGCAATGCCGCGAGCCACGGGGCGACCGCGGTCTCGATGACGAGGAACGCGGCCAGGAGAAGGAATCCGATCGCGAGATACCCGAGCGCCGCGCCGGCAACGAGCATCGTCGCCGATGCGCGCGACGCTCCGATGTCCTCACGTGCTTCCTCCATGGCGAGGCGCACCTCGGACCGCACCATCCGGTCGAGATTGCCCAGGAGGTCGCGCACGATGTCGGAAACGGGGCGGCGCACGCTGCCGGCCGCGACGGCGGGTTCAGTCATTGCTGCTCCGGAACGCGCGCGCGACGATGAAGCCGGCGGCCGCGGCGACGAGCAGTGACTTCCCGGGATGGGCTCTCACAAGCTCTCCGAGGTCGCTCGCCATTTCCTTGGCCGAGTGCTTCTTGAGATAGCGCGCGGTGGCATCGACTCTGTCGGCGGCGTCGTGGCCGATCTCGCCGATCCGGTTGACGCGCTCGTGCAGGCTCTCCGCGGCGTCCGCGAGCTTGTTCGCGGCAGCCGTGCGGCCGTTGTCGAACTTGCTCGAGACCTTGTCCTGCACGCGCGACGCCGCGTCGGCCAGATTGTCCTTCGTGTCCACGATCGCATCGCGCGTCGAGTCGATCGCGCCGGTGAGTGGGCTGGTGTGTGGCATGTTCATGCTCCCTGTGTTCGGGTAGATGGGGCTGGAATGACGACGTCCGTTTGCGACTTGGCGATCTGATCGAACTCATGGGCGACGCGCTCGAGCGTTTCGTCCGGCTTGTTCTCCAATCCGACGAGTCCGGTGCGCGCATCGCCCACCGCGCGCAATAGTTCGTCGATCTTCAGGTGCAGCGCTGTGGAGCTGCGCATTTGCGTGTTCTGCAGGAGGAAGACCATTAGGAAGGTGACGATGGTCGTCCCGGTGTTGATCACGATCTGCCACGTCTCCGAGTAGTGATAGCGCGGCCCGAGGGCCGCCCAGAGCAAAACGGCGCCGAGTGCCGCGCCGAAGGCCCATGGCGAACCGAGCACGGTCTCGGTGCGTTCCGCGAATGCGCGGAATCCGGCGGAGAAGCCGGCGTGCGTCGAGCCGTTCGTCGCTTTGGCCTCTGGCATGGATCACTCAGGTAAGAGGCCCGCCACGCGGATGGTCGTCCGCGCGGCGGGTTCGTGGAACGCCGTCAGAGATCGGTGACTTTTCTTCCCGCCATCAGCCCCAGGATGAGCGTGACGGCGAAGATGAGCAGGAACAGGAAGAACAACGTCTTCGCGATGCCGGCGGACGCGGCGGCGATGCCACCGAAGCCGAAGAAGGCGGCGATCAACGCCAGCACCAGGAACCCGAGGGCCCAACGCAACATGGCACACCTCCTGAAGAATTCGATTGACCGGCGTGCGGCTGCCGGAAAGCACTGAAGGCGTGCCGGCGGTTCCCTGGGATCGGGAACCGCCAACACGCCTTCGACTGACGAAGCCGCTGCTTCGCCCGCTA
Organism: uncultured Gemmatimonadaceae bacterium; assembly: GCA_963716745.1. Lineage (GTDB taxonomy): Bacteria > Gemmatimonadota > Gemmatimonadetes > Gemmatimonadales > Gemmatimonadaceae > DATKOH01. Next base: position 1,017,892 of record OY970320.1, on the reverse strand, counting down.
AGGGGACCGGCCGCATCGCCGGTCCGTTCGTCATCTATACCATCAGGCGGCCGAAGCCACCGGAAATAAAAAAGGCGCGGGAGATCGGTGAACCGATCCCGTTCGCGCCTTCGACTCACGAGCCAGCTTCACTCGTCCGCCAAGGAGCCCCGAACCGCGGGGCTGCGTGTCTTGAAACCCAACGTAGGCCCGCTTGTTCCACGGCGCAAGCCCCGCATTCGCGGACTCTTGCGCACATGAAAACTCGGCGCTATACCTTACTATTGTAGGGATCGCACATGGCAATAAGTCTTGGCGGGCGGAGGCGAGCTCCGAAAGCCGAAGGCACGGATCTCCGCGCGAGCGTTGCGCGGCGTTCGTGCCTTTTCGTTCATCTATACCCTGCGCAATGACGGAATCGGACTCACCGCGTCGAACCGAACTCACGTCACCGCTCGCCCTCGCGGCGTACCGGTCGGGCTACGTGTATGCCGTGGTCAGCGGCCTCATGGGCATCGCCGGCATGCTGGGCGAATTGCCGGGGCTCTCACGGCTCGCGCAGCCCTTGGCCGGTTGGCCGCGCCTTCCGTTGCTCGCATCGATCGCGCTGGTCGCGATCGGCTTCGCGCTCTGGCAATTCCTTCAGCAGCGGTACCGTTCCGCATTCCTAGCCGCGCTGATGGCGGAGTTGACCGCGGTGCTGAGTCTCCTCGCGCAGGTCGCGCCCACCACGATCTCGCATGACGCAATGGCGCTCGCCTCGGCGGTACTGGTGCTCGCCGCCGCGACGCCGCTGGCCGTCGTCTCGGCGCGTCGACGGCTGCTACCGGAAGATGCATCGGTCGGCATCGCCGGGTTCGTGCTGCTCGCCGTGGCGGCGACGCTCCTCATCGCGCGCGCGACCGGCATCACGCACACCACGATCGACATGCTCGGCGCCGGCCCGTCGCTCCAGGTCTTGATCGCGGGCTTCCTGATCGGGAGTTGCTATGTCGCGCTCGTCTGGTCACGCGGCCTGCTCTCCGGAGATTCCGCCACCTGGCTGCCCACGGCGCTCGGCATCGCGGGCGTCGTCACGGTCATCGTGCTCTGGCGCGGTCTCGCATCGCGCGAGAACGATCAGGTCGTGGCGCTCACGCGCCAAGCGGGCGAAGAGCGGCGGCGCGTGCTCGTGCGCGAGGCGGTGGTCACGGCGCACTCGCTCCATCGCGCGAGCGAGTGGCGCGCGTCCGGCGCGTCGTTCGACCAGCAGCGCCGCGATATCGCAGCGCTGCAACGCGACGTGCCCGGTCTCGAGGCCGCCGGCTGGATCTCATCGCTCGGCGTGATCGATACGGTCACCTCGCCATCGCTCGCGGGCGTGGGGGCGGACTCGGTGACCCTCGCGTACGTGAATCGCAATGCCAGGCTGCCCGACAGCATCGCCTTCCTGCCGCTCGACTCGGCGACGAAGCGATTCGTGATCCTCGCGCCGGCGTGCGCGATCAATGTCTGCAGCGGCACGATGGTCGCGGTAATGCGCACCGCGCGGCTCTTCCGCGATGTGATACCCGATACCTCGCGAGGATTCCACTACGCGATCATTGGCCGCGCTGGCCGCCTTGCCGGCCCCACCGCCGATTCGGACGCGACGCGGCAGTGGATACAGTGGCTTGGTCTGGATCTCGGGGCGGTGCACGCCACGCTCGCGGCATGGCCCACGCAGGATACCGTCGATGGCGTGCGGTCGAGTCTGCCGCTGCTGGTGCTGCTCATGGGATTCGCGGTGAGCGGGCTGGTGCCGGTGAGCGTGCGCTTCGCGCAGCGCTCGCTCCGGAGCGTGCGCGACCTCGAACGTTCGCGCATCACCGCTGCGCTGGAGCGCACGACCGACGGGATCTGGGAGTGGGATCTGCTCACCGGCGGATCGGTGCACAGTCCGGGCATCTGGCGCTACCTGGGATACGATCCGGAATCGGTGCCGCCGATCCGCGACGCGTGGATCGCGCTCGTGCATCCCGAGGATCAGCCGCGCCTCGCCCGTGAGATCGAGGAGCATCTCAGCGGTGCGCGGCCCAGCTACGAGGCCGAATACCGCGTGCTCGCGCGCGATGGCAAATGGCATCAGATCGTGGACCGCGGCCGCGTGGTGGACCGCACGGCCAGCGGCCATCCCGCGCGCATGGTCGGCATCAAGGCCGACGTCACGGTCGCGCGCTCGGCCACGCAGGCGCGCGAGGCCGCCGAGCAGCGCTTCCGCGAAGTATTCGACAGCGGCTTCCAATTCCAATTGCTGCTCGATCGCGGCGGCCTGGTGGTGGAGATCAATCAACACGCGCTGGACGACTTCGGCGTCGCGGCCGACGACGTGCGGGGCAAGCTCGCATGGAACACGCTCTGGTGGCACGGGAATCCCGAGGCGCAGGAGCGGCTGCGCTCCGCCACCGCGGCGGCGGCACGCGGGCTCACGCGCCGGTATGAGGAGGAATTCAGCGGTCCGGCAGGCGAGGCGACGCATATCGAGATCGCGGTGAAGGCGCTCACGGGCGAGAGCGAGGAACACACGCAGCTGCTCTTGGAGGCGCGCGATCTCACGGCACGACGGCGCGCCGAGGCGACGCTGCGCGAGGTGGAGACGCTCACCACCATGGGGCGCGTCGCCGCGCAGGTGGCGCACGAGATCAACAATCCGCTGGCCGGCATCCAGAATTCGTTCTTGCTCATCAAGGGCGCGATCCCCGCGACGCATCCGCACTACAAGTACGTTGGCGCGATCGAGCGCGAGGTGGCGCGCATCGCGGCGGTGACGCGTCAACTCTACGAGACGTACCGGCCGGAGCACGACTCGCAGGCCGGCGCGGCGATCGCGACCGTGATCGGCGACGCGCGTGTCGTTCCTCGAGCAGGTGAACCGCGCGACCGGCGTGCATGTGGTGGTGGAACTCGGTCGCGGGCCGCTCATCCTGCCGCTGCCCGGCGCGCTGCTCCGGCAGATCGCCTACAACCTGGTGCAGAACGCGATCGAGGCGTCGCCAAGCGGCGGCACCGTGACCGTGCGCACCATTGCGAACAACGGACATTTCGAATTGCGCGTGCGCGATCACGGCGCGGGCATTCCGCCTGAGTCGCGCGAACGGATCTTCGAGCCCTTCTATAGCACGAAGAGCGGGCGGCTGCGCACCGGGGGCATGGGGCTCGGGCTCGCGCTCGTGCGCCGCACCGTGACGGCCGCCGGCGGCACCATCGGCGTACACGATGTGGACGGCGAAGGGTGCGAGTTCGTCGTCACGCTACCATTGCACGCAACGAAGGAGGACACGGCATGAACGGGAAGTCACTCGGCAGGATCCTGTTGGCGGACGACGAACCGACCTTCCTGAGCGCGACCGCGGATCTGTTGCGCGCGGAAGGATACGAATGCACCACTGTTCAGGATGGTGACGCGGCGCTCAAGGCCGCGGCGAGCGAATCGTTCGACCTTCTGATCACCGATCTCGAGATGCCCGGCAACTCCGATCTCCAACTGGTGCGCAAGATCGCGGAGCAGAGCGGGGGATTGCCGGTGATCATCCTGACGGGATTCCCGTCCGTCCGCAGCGCGATCGCATCGATCGACCTGCCCGTGGTGGCCTATCTCACGAAGCCCGTCGCGTTCCCCGAATTGCTCGAGCGGGTGGCGCGCGCGGTGAAGCGCTTTAGGTCGTTCCAGGCCATGCGCCAGACCGAGGAGCGGCTGAGCGGCTGGCGCGACGAGTTCCAGCACATCTCGAAGATGGGCGGCGCGGATGGCCAGGTGCCGGTGGACCTCTTCCTCACGCTCACACTGCGCAATGTGATGGGTTCGCTCACCGATCTCGAGCAGCTGGGCAAGGCGCTCACGAACCAATCGGTTGAGCAGCACCCGTGTCAGCTCATGAACTGCCCGCGTGGCGCGCAATTCCAGATCGCGGTGAAGGAAACGGTGGCCGTGCTCGAGGAGACGAAGGGGGCGTTCAAGTCCAAGGCACTCGGCGATCTGCGGCACAAACTGGAACTGCTGCTGGAGCACGTTTAATCCATATTATAAGAGCGTGTGTGCGGAGCATCACATTAGAAAAATTCTTGTGTTGGACCTCTTGCGCGATTCATGGGTCTGTATAATTTCACAACCAGCAGGGCGACATAGGCCGCGTGAGCGGCCACCTTGGCGGGCGAGTGAAGCGACTCGCGAGTCGAAGGCGCGAAGAGATCAGCCACACCGATCTCACGCGCCTTTTCTTTTTTATGGGATATGAGACGGGAGGGAGCCATGCCGCTCAAGAAAGGATCCTCGCGCGAGACGGTCTCGGAGAACATCAAGACCGAGATGCATGAGGGAAAGCCCCAGAAGCAGGCGGTAGCGATCGCGCTGCAGAAGGCGGGAAAATCGAACCGCAAGCGCACGAAGAAGTCGCGGTAGAAAATTTCGGCCCTTCGGGGCGGTGCAGTCATAATGACGCGAGGGCCGGTGCAACGGCCGGCCTCCCTTGTCGGACGAAGCGCAGGCTTCGTCAGTCGAAGGCGCGTTGGTCGCTCTCCTCGGAGGCGGCCAACGCGCCTTCGTTTTTCGGCGATCGAGATTAAGGAGACGACCGATGAGCCATGAGCAGGAGTCCGAGATCGCGGTACTTGAGCGTGTGTTGGAATCCCGGCGCGTCCCAGCGCGCCGGCGCGAGACCAAGAATCCAGCGTCCGAAGTGCGGCGGTTGTTGATCGCGGCGGCGCAGGCGCTGCCCGCCGGTCTGCCGCTCTGGGTGAACAAGGCCGCCAATCAACGGGTGAGGTGATTATGCGTCCGTCTACGATCTTCTTGCTGCTCCAGGGCGGCACCGCGGCGTCGCTCGGCTTTTCGCGCATCCACTCGGCGCCGGTCGGCAGCGGGCGTGCAATGCTGTACGGGATCATGGCGCTGGTGGGCGTCGGTCTCGTGTTGGCGCTGGTGATGAACGCGGTGATCGAACGCGCGAGGCATGTGCGCCGCGCACGGGAAGTCCTGCGCCGCATGCGCGCGTCGCGCGCGGCGCGGATCGCACGCGAGCGGGCCGTGGCGTGACTGCTCTCCCGCGTGTCGTCAATGTCCCACGCGAAGGCGCGCGCCGGTCGCGCGCTCCGATCGTGAGGCTGATGCGCGGCAACGCGCCGCAGGTGGCGATCCTCGTCATTATCGCGCTGGCGGCAATGCGCTGGGCGTCCGCGGTGCTGGTGCCCATCACGATCTCCGTGCTCCTCGGCTTGCTGTTCGGTCCGGCGATCCGTGGGCTCAGGAAGTTCGGCGTGCCCAGCGCCATCGGCGCGGCCGTCGTGGTCTTCGGCAGCGCCACGCTGCTCACGGCCGCCGGCGTGCTGCTCGCCCGCCCGGCCACGGTATGGCTCACGCGCGCGCCTGAGACGATCCCCGAGCTCGAGCAGAAGATCCGGAAGCTGGTGCGGCCGATCACCACCATCGAGCAGACGGCGGAGCAGGTCCAACGCGCCGCGAATACCTCCTCCGGAGCGGCGGTGAAGGTCGCCGTGCAGGAGCCGGCCATGGTCTCGCGCTTCACGAGCGGCACGATGGATTTCTTCGCGGGATTCATTACCGTGATGTTCCTCACATACTTCCTCGCCTCCACCGACCAACTGTTCAAGCGCAAGGTGACCGGACTGCTCGCCGAGCGCGAGGATCAGGAACGGATCATGAAAGCGGTGGCGGAGATCGAGCATCAGACCGCTCGGTATCTCGGGCTGACGACGCTGATCAGCGTCGCATTGGGGCTGCTCACATGGGGGCTGCTCGCATGGGCCGGCCTGCCCAACGGCGCATTGTGGGGCGCGTTGGCCGCCGTGCTGAATTTCATTCCGTACGTCGGTACGATCATCAGCATGGTGTTCATCGGTGCTGCGTGCCTGCTCACGTTCGACGGGATCGAGAAGACGCTCATCGTGTGCGCCGCCTTCTTCACCGTGCACAGTCTCACCGGGAACATCGTTACGCCGCTGGTACTCGGGCGCGGATTGCCGCTCAACAAGGTGGCGCTATTCATCAGTCTCATCCTGTGGGCGTGGGTGTGGGGCGTGGCCGGGGCGATCATCGCGGTGCCGCTCACGGTGATGATCAAGGTGATCTGCGACCATGTCGACCGGCTGAAGCCGGTGGCGGTGTTGTTGAGTTCGTGAGCACAACGGAACCGGGCAAAGGTGCGTAGGGTACAAGGAAGGTCACAGCAGTCGGAGGCCCGGGGGTCGGTGGCCGGGTCGCCTTGTCGGGCAGCGCAGTCGGTCTGCCAGTCGAAGGCGCGCATGAACGCCGCACACGCGGCGCTCGGGCGCGCCTTTTGTGTTCTTGGTCGCACGCATTCGAGGAGGTCCATATGAATTGGAATCAGATCGAAGGTTCATGGAAGCAGGCGCGGGGCAGAGTGCGCGAGAAGTGGGGCAAGCTCACCGACGATGATCTCGAGTACATCGCCGGCAAGCGCGACCAGCTCGTGGGGCTGCTGCAGCGGAAGTACGGCGAAGGCCGCGACGAGATCGAGCGTCAGGTCGCCGAGTTCGAGCGCTCGTACCCCACGATGTGAGCGCAATGATCACCTCGGCCCAGTTGCTCGCCGTCACGATGGCGATCGCCGCGGCGGCCGCGTGCCGGCAGGGGAGTCCCTCCGGCACGGACGCCGCTCGCACCGGGAGATCGATGGTGCGCGTCGTGAACGCGCTCCCGTCCGGCAAGAAGGTGGACGTCACCGGCGACGATCGCACGCTATTCAGCGGCGTGAACTACAAGCAGGTCACGCCCTACGCCCAGGTGAGGGATTCGCTCATCGCGCTCCGCGCGCTGGCGGCGGATGACAACCAGCTGCTGGCCGACGATCGCGAGATGATGCTCGACGGCGTGCGTTACACGGTGCTCATACTGCCGGGTGATAATGGTGCGACCCAGATCCGCGTCGTGCGCGACAATGTCGCGGCCGATCCGGGCAAGGCGCGCATCCGCGTCATCAACGCATCGCCGTCGGTGAAGAGCGCCGATTTCGCGGTGCTCGGCGAGAAGGCGGCGCTGTTCCAGGGCGCCGACTTCACGGACGAGGCGGGCTACAAGGACGTCGCCCCTGCGACGATCACGCTCGACGTCCGCGTGAACGCGAAGTCGGTGAAACCGATGATCCTCAAGCCGGTGCATCTCGAAGCCGGCAAGGCATACACGATCGTGATCCTCGGCGGCCGGGGTGCGCCGGCGGAAGCGATCAACGTCGAAGATGGGGTCAGCCCGCCGCCGGCACCGCGCGGGAACTGACCGCATCGCCGATCCCATTCGATCCCCTTTGATTGGAGGATGACGCCATGGCGAAGCAGCATGCCAAGAGCAATGACAAGCCGTCGCACGCGCCGCTGCAGCATACCGAGCGGAGCGCGCGCAAGGCGGAGATGAAGGAAGAGATCCAGACGTGGGAGGATGAGGGCGGTGCCGAGCCCAACGGGCCGCAGATGAAAGACCCCGCCGATGGATACGACGAGCGCGCCGGCGCTCACGAAGACCGAGCGCGAGAGCGCGCGCTCCGTCGGCGAGCCGGCGCGGAACATCGATGGCAATCGCATCGGCGAGAACGGCGACGAACCGCGCGGACGCAGCGGCGGCTCGCGCGCCGGATCGAAGAACAAAGCAGGCTCGCGCGGCGACCGGTGACCACATGATCACGATCGCACGGTACCCGTTCGATGGCGACATGATCCCGGAGCGGAGCGACGCCGTGGTGCGCGAGCACCTCTCGGATGCGCTTCGCGGATGCGCGGACCTCGATTCGCGCGATGTGGATGTGTATGTCGCCAACGGAGAAGCCACGCTCCTGGGCGTGGTGAACAGCCTCGCGGATGCACAGCTCGCGCAGAACATCGCCGAGCATTGTCCGGGAGTGAGCACGGTCTTCAACCAGCTCCGCCTCGCCACCGTGTACGTCGATTACGCCGGCGACTCTCTGGCAGGCGGCCGCTACGACGAGGGATTGGATGTGATGTGAACCGAGCCGAGCGAAGCGGAACCACCGGCGCGTGGCAGGAATAGCGATCCTGCCACGCGCCGCCGTCGTTCGCGGCGGACGCCTCGTTCCCGAGCATGAGAACCGATCACCGTGAGGTACATATGAAAACGAGAATCGCATTCCAGGCGCTCGGCGCCTTCGCAGTGCTGGCCGCGAGCGCGGCCGGCGCCACGGCGCAGGCCGGGGCGGCGGGACATGGGGCTGTGGCGGCCCCGGTGGGCGGTGGTGATGTGGGAGGCCAGTCGCTTGCAGAAGGGCTGATCGGCGAAGTCGCGACAATGCGCGGCACGATCACCGACATCGATGCCGGCACGCATGAGATCACGCTGCGTGAGTCCGACGGGACCGTGCGTGAATTGCCCGTGAACAAGGACGTGACGAGCTTCAAGGACTTCGCCGTCGGGCAGACCGTGAACGTGAGCGTCCTGCAGCCGATCGGACTCGGCATCCAGTCGGCGGGCGATGGATCGGGCAAGTTCTCGACCAAGGCTGTGAATATCGCTCCCGCGGGTCGGCCGAAGATCATGAACGTGACCGTGCGCGAGACGACCGCAACCGTCGTGGCCGTGGACGACGCCACGCGCACCCTAATGCTCAAGGGCGCGAGCGGCAATCCTTGGTCGGTGAAGATCGCGCCGAAGGTCTCTGGACTGACGAACGTGCAGCCCGGCGATCGAGTGACCGTGCAGTATACCGAACCGATGGTGGTGGGCGTCACGAATTGACGTATGCGGCGCGTGGCGGGACGAGCGGTCCCGTCACGCGCCGCGTTGCGCGCATGCGCGCGAGAGTAGGACCTAGGGCCTACTTGCGACGCGCTCCGGGGAGCGGGACATTCTGCCTTCTGCTCCAGGTTCGGAGCGGAGTGGTCCATTTCCTGAGCCCTGAAGGGAGGTGCGTATGCACAGTTCCAAGAGCCTGATGAGCGTCGCCGCACTCGTGTCGGCGATCGCCCTCGGCGCGAGCGCGCAGCAGCCGGCGGCGCCGCCGCCCGCTCCGCACGGCACCGTCATGGGCGGCGTCGTCGGTGCGGTAGAGACATGGAAGGGCATCGTGCTGTCGGTCGACCAGAAGACGCGGCACGTCGTGCTGCGCGGGATGGCTGGCAACCTGCACGCGTTCACCGCGCGGAAGGAGGGCGTGGACCTCACCCAGGTGAAGCCCGGCGACTCCGTGAGCGTGAAATACATCGAATCGATCGCGGTGTACCTGCGCGAGCAGACCGATCCGCCCGTGACCGCGTCCGAGAATACCGTGACCGTGCAACCCACCGGACTGCCGGCCATCACCGACGTGACCGTGAAAGAGACCGACGCCGAAGTGACGGGCGTGGACTCAGCGACGCGCGTGCTGACGCTAAAAACGGCGCAGGGGAATATGCTGACGGTGCACGTGGCGCCGAGCGTTTCGGCGTTCTCGAGGGTGAAAGTGGGGGATCGGATCGTGATCAGGGCGAGTGAGGCGCTGGCGGTTAAGGTCACGCGCGGCTAACTGCGAACGGCGTGAGTCCGACCGATGTCCGTGCGTGTTGACCACGCACGGCGTGAGTACCGAGTCGTGCGTGTTCGACCACGCATGGCGTGAGTCGCGCCCCGACCGTCGGGAGTCAGACGGCGGTCGGGGCGGCGGGTTCGCGCGAGTTCTTCAGCATCGCCAATAGGATTCGGGTGATCGCCGAGTGGAGGGCGATGCGCGCATTCGCGACGTCGTTGCCTAGGCCTCCTCGAGTGCGATAATACCACTCGCGCGATTCACGGGCGGAGCCGAGCGCATACTCGTAGAAGCGGCTTCGATCGCGCTTGCTGAGGCGGCTATATCCCTCGGCGATGTTCACTCCGATAGAACTCGTCGCGCGCTGAAGTTGGTCGGCGACGTCTAGAGGGCCGCCCTGCTCGCGCAGTCGCGCGGAATCGCGCGTACCGAGTTCCGCCGCATACAGCGCCGCGCGGTACACCCGCATATTCCAAATCGCGTCGTTGCGCATCTCCTCCGGCACGGACGCTTCCCACTTGTCGTAACCCACCCCACGCCCCCACTCGCTCGAGACGCGGCACTATACTCCACCGCCCGCCGTTGCCCCTCATCCCTTCATGGCGCGCAGTACCGTGCGAGTTCACTCACGCAGGTCGTGGTCGAACACGCACGACTCGGTACGTACGCCGTCAGTGGTCGAACACGCACGACTCGTCAATCACGCCGTTAGTAGATGAACTTTGTTCCTGCATCCACCCCCCATGTCTTCTCATTATGCACGAGCGTGAGATAAACCATCGCCGACCGATCCGGCAGGATCGCCCATATCCCCCCTCCCAATCCCGTGTGCCAAATGTCCGGATCCTCTCCGCCGGTCACGAATACCCGCCCCGCGTCCATGATCGCGCTCACGCCGAAATCCCAGCGCACCACGAAGGGCAGATTTCCTACGCGCAGTCGGGCTTCGAGATTGCTGTACAGGCTCGCATCGCCCGCGTATCGCTGCGGAGGAAGTCCGCGCACCGTGGTGGCACCGCCGATGTACGCCGCCTCGAACACCGGGAACGGTCCCCATATCTTCTGACCCGCCACCCGCACCGCGAACGTGAGCGCGTCCTGCGCCGGCGGCGTCCAGTACGTGGACACGGCCGCGTTCACCCCGCCGAACGGCCGCAGCACATCGAGCGCTTTCGGGAAGTAGTCGCCCCCCGCGATCACGAGCCAGCCGCTGTGCGCCGCCACCGGTGAGTCGCGCGTGTCGCGCCGCACCATCAAACGCGCGCCCGCCTCACGGAATTCGGGATAACCGAACGGCTTGGAAATGGTGATGAATCGATCCCCCGTGGTGCTCGTGCTCACATCCTTGTACACGAGCCCCACGCTCAGCGTGTCGCGCGCGCTCCACGGCAGCTGCACCGCGGGTGCCACGGTATACGCCACTTGGTTCGCCGAATAGAACTCGTCGGGCTGAGTGCGCACGGTCGCGTTGCCGTAGCCATAGAAGCGCAGAATGCCGATGCCCGACCGGCTGAGCGCGAGATTGAAGTCGGACGCCGCGTGCTCAAAGCGGAAAGTGCCGTCATACTCTACCGCGTACTCATTAGGCGATGTCGCGTACGCCGCGCGCAGCCGTTGTCGCGAGCTCCACGGTGCGAAACCGTGCTCGTACCGGATGCGCTCCACGCCGCCGCCGAACAGCACGCCCAGATTGCCGAACAGATCGAACCAGATCACCGGCCCGTATCGTACGCCGTCGGCGGGACGCGTGGCCGAACCCGTTCCGCTCGGCGTGACGTCGGGCGGCACGACGGTTCGCCGTGAAACGCGCGGCGGTGCTCCCGCGGCGGCGCTGTCGATAGTCGCGTGGCCGGAGCTGTCGTCCACGGAGAGGGTGCGCGCGACCGCTGTCGCCGAATCGATGATCGTCGCGTGCGCCGTGCCGGTCACCACGCGAAGTTCGGGTCCGCCGTACGCTGCGCCTCGAACGAGCACGGTGTGATCGGCGCCCTCCAGGAAGAGCGTCACCTCGTGCGTCTCGCTCGAGAGGAAGGTGCGATCCATGCCGGGCATCTCGGATGCGCAGCGCGCCGGGCTCGGTGCGCCAGGCGAGGATGCGCCCCGCCGCTGCCGGCGCGTACAGATCCACGTGCTTGGCCACCATCAGGTACAGCGCGTGCGCGATCTTGGGCAGCCCGTCGCGCCGCGCACGCAATGCCGCCGCGAGCTGAGCGCCATTCGTGATGCGCCAAGCGGGCGGCATCGTGGCGATAGCGCTGTCGATCGCCGCATTGGTGAGCGACGACTGCATGGCGCGTGCGGTGCTGTCCCACGCCGCGGTGTCGAGTGCGCCGAGCAGCGTGCGGTCCACGGCGAGCAGATATGCGGTCTCGCCGAGGTATGGATCGTACGCGGGTCCGAATCTCATGAACTGTGGAACCGCGATGCGCGCGAGCGCTGTCACCAGGCCGTCGAAGTTCGCGAAGGCCGCATCGCGGTTCCGCGCCTCCGGAGTCCACACCGGCGGCGTGCCGTGCAGGCGCCAGCGGGACTCCGTCGGATAGAGTTCGGTCTCGCCGACGTACACATTGAACAACCGCTCTCGAAGGTATGCGTGAGCGTCCACGCGCGGCGCGTCGGCGCTGCGGATCTTCTCGATGAGTTCACGCGTCGACGCCGAGTGTGCGACCTCAGGCTCGGTCTGGAAATAGCCGAGCTTGTCCGCGAAGGTGGAACTGAGGGCGCCGAGCGAACGGTCAGCCGCCAGGTATTCCATGTCCGATGGCGAGTCACCCACGCCGGCCGCGCGAGCGAGCGGCGGCACGATGAGCGCGGCGCCCGGATGCAGCGCGCTCACCAGATCCTGCACCGGTCCGATCACCACGCCGAGTCGCAGCTCGTCGGGCAGCGCCGAGCTCACCGGCGGATCGACGAGACGGAATGTGTACGCGTCGGAACGCGGCCCGCTCAGGTTGAGCACGCCGCTGCGCAGGCCGGTGTCCGCGCTCAGCGGTCGCAGCCCGCCGAGCGTCATGGGAGCGCGAAGCACGTGCGCGCGCACGGTGTCGGTCCACAGGGTCCGATAGCGCGACCCGAACAGCCAGCGGTCGAGCCAACCGAGCGGACCGGAGATCCCGTACTCGGCGCCCGCCGCCGTGGAGACGGAGTCCTGCGCCCGCGCCGCGGTGGCCGCGAGACACGCGGTGATGACTACAAGGGCCGCACTCGCCGCGCGGCTCACCGACCGTCGCCGTTCAAGCTCGCGACAGCCAACAGCCGAGACCCGCCGTTGAGGTTACCGACGTCCCCCCCACCCACCACCGCCGCCGCGACTCCATCCACCACCGCCGAAACTGGATGCGCGCGACGAGCCGGCGTCGCGCGACCACGCCTGGTTGTTCATCGCGCTCGATCCGCCCCAGCCGCCCCACCCGCTAGCGGCGCTATGGCCGCCGCCAGCCGCCTCCGCCTCCGCCTCCGCCCCACTGCGACCAACTTCCGCCGCCGTTGTCCTTGAACACGTTCCCGTTCGCGTCGCCGTACACATTGTTGCCCACCTTCACGGCGCTTCCATAGTTGGACGACACGCCGGCCACGCTCGTGGAGCGACCGGTGTTGGTGTTCGTCACCGTGCCGCTCGCGTAGCTGCGATAGCCGCCGGTGTAAGCATTGGCCACGGTGGTGCGCTGGCCCGCCGCCGCGATGCCCGTCGCCGAGTTGTACGACGCGCCCATGTTGTGCGACCATCCGTTGCCCGTGTACGCATTGTAGCCGGCCGACTGCCGCGTGACCGCGCTCGTCGCGCCATACTGGTGATACATGTTGCCGGTGGTGCCGGCCCAGCCGCCGTAGCCCGCGGCGACGTAGCCGTGCGCACCGTAGTAGCCGCCGTAGTACGCCGGCCCATAGTACGGATGCACGCCCCACATCGGACCGCCGAACGTCATGCCGATGGCGACGCCGCCGTACGCATAGCCGAATCCGAAGCCCACGCTCCACCCGGTCCACGGCGTCCAGCGAATGCTGGCGCCGAATCCGTAAGTGATCGGCGGCGGATAATAGTAGGAGCCGATCCACGCCGGATACACGTAGCCCGTGCCGTACACCACCACGCCGCCCGGCGCGATCACCGTACCATAGTAGCCGGGCGTGTAGCCCACGTACACGACGGTCGATGTCGCGCCATAGATCTGCACGTTCGTCACGTAATACAGCGGCGAATTGGGCGGGATGGTGTAGATCGCCGCGGGGATCGCCGTCGCCACTGCCCACGGTCCGGTCGCATTCGCGGACACGAACCAGATCCCATTGTAGACGGAGTAGAAGTTCCCCTGCGGTCCGCGGATGATCGGCACACTCGCGTTCGTGACGTAGCTGAGCGATGTGCCGGAGATCTTGCCCATGAGCGGTGCACCGTCGACCTCGGGCGCGGGCATCGTGGTCGTGAGCGGCACCGCGCCGGTTTGCGGGATGCCGTTCTCGAGCGCGGCCTCGGCGGCCTGCGGTGTGCCGGGGATCGATGCGAGCACCGGTTCGACGGGACTATCGAGCGGGATCTGCGAGAAGTCCGCAGGCAGTTCCGCGCCCGGCACGTACGTCCAAGGACCGTAAGTCGCGGGCGCGGTGAACCAGCGTCCCGAGATCAGCACGTACACTTGCTGGTTCTCGATGTACTGGAACACGTGCGCGCTCGTGTTCCTGACATAGAGCAGGTCGGTATTGCCCACCGGTTCATAGTCGGCCGGACCGTCGGTGACGATCAGCGACGCGGGCGTGATGCTCGTGAAGATCTGCGGCGGCGTGTCGGTGATGATGCTTGGCGCCGGTTCATCGGGATCGGGGCTGACGCCGGGCAAGAGATCGATGGGCTGCGTCTTGGCCCACGTGAGCACACTGTCGAGCACCGTAGGTGCGCGGAACGCCACCGTCCATGGTCCTGTGAGTTGCGGCGCCTGCATCCACCCGTCGAACAGCTTCAGGTAGTAGACGCCGCCGCCGGAGACGAGCAGCACCCGCGTGTTGATGATGCGCTGCACGCTCGTGCCGGGCACCGCGCGCGGCGCGGGATTGCCATCGATGAGCACGAGGATCGCCGGCTGCTGCGAGAAGTAGATCGTGGGCGGATCGTTCTTCACCGGCACCGTTTTCATCTTGCTCTTGTCGCTCACCACGAGCAGCGACATTTGGAGCTGGTCGAGCGAGATGACACGCGCCGTTCCGGGAAGCTTCGCGCGCAGCGCCGCGAGGTACGGCCTCACGCTATCGGGGCGCGACGGATACTTGGCGCCCGTGAGCTTCATGTCCTCGAGCGTGACAGTGCGATTCTCCTTGTCCGTCTCCGTGCGCGCGGTGGCGAACACGACGCCGAAGGTCGGCGCGCCGGAATCCGTGGCGGCGAAGGAGACCGCGGCATGGAAGGTGAGTTGATTCCCGGTCCATGTCTCGACCTGCGGCTGATAGATGGTCGCGTAGCCCGCGGTGGTCTGCACGTGGCGGGGCCACGGATCCCGCGCCACCGCGGCCTGCAGCGCAGAATCGGGGTCCTGCGCGCGCAGCGACCCGCTGAGCGCGATGAGAGCGGCGAGCAGCAAGCGCATATGTGGCATGACGCGGCTCCTCTGCGGGCGGACTGGCTGTGGGCGGAATGTCTCGAGTTCCCAGAATATAAAGCCATTGAGACTGCATTAGACAGGATTGACAAGATTTACATGATGCAAACCGCCCCGCTGGAACTCTCCCGGCGGGGCGGCGTGCATTCCCGAGCGCGACAAGGCTACGGATTGAGCTGCTTCACCTCGACCCGCCGATTCTCCTGTTTGTTCGCGGCTGACGTGTTCGGCACCAGCGGAACCGTTTCGCCGTAACCCTTGGCGACGATGCGGTCGGCGGCGACTCCCTTCGACACGAGATACGCCTTCACGGCGTCGGCGCGCTCCTGCGACAGTTTCATGTTGTACGCCGCGGTGCCCGAATTGTCCGTATGACCCTCGATCTCGATCCGGACAGTGGTGTGCGCCAGGAGTCCCGCCGCCACCTTGTCGAGCGTCGTCGTCGAGCCGGGCAGCAGCACGGCCTTGTTGCTCTCGAACTTCACTCCCTCCAGCACCAACGGGTGCAGCGGGCAGCCGGTCGCATCCACTGCCGTGCCGGCCGGGGTGTCGGGGCACGTGTCCTTGTCGTCCATCACGCCGTCGCCATCGCTGTCGCGCTGCGACGCCGAGCATCCATTCGCGTCCACCGGCTGGCCCGCCGGTGTGTTGGGGCACTTGTCCAGATTATTCATCACGCCGTCGTGATCATTGTCGAGCTGGCTCTGCGAGCAGCCGTTCGCATCCACGCTCTCACCCGCGGGCGTGTTGGGGCATTTGTCCGCTGTATTCACGACGCCGTCCTTGTCATCATCGGCGGGCGCCATGACGGCCGCGGCGGCAGGGGCCGCGGCGGCGGCCGGCGGCGGCGCCGGCGCGGGCTCGGCCACCTTGGTCTCTTCCTTGCCGAACAACAGGAATCCGAGGCCGAGTTCCAGCCCGTTGTTCAATGTGTTCTTGGTCCGCGCGCTCTTGTCGGCGGGGCTGGTGGAGTAGTCGCCCGTGTAGTCGAGCATCGCGTACACGCGAGTCCCGAGCGTCGCGCGCATGCCGAGGATGAAGGCGATCGCGTTGTCGGATCCGTTCGTGCCGCTCTGCCGGAACGTCTCGTGCCCATAGCCGGCGCCCACCAGCAGCGACCAGCTGTCGCCCGTCGGGAAGAAGTACTCGGCGCGCAGATGCCACGGCTGATACGTCATGTCGCCCAGGCTGTCGACGTTCGAGCTGTTCGTGCTCTGCGAGAGGTCGAAGTTAAGCTCGAGATTCTTCCAGATGAAATAGCCCGCCCGGAATCCACCGCCGCCGCCCGTGGCTGTGCCGTAGCTCGCGTCCAATGAATTCAGCCGCGCGAAGACGCCGAGGTCAACCGTGCCGGAACTTTGGGACGCGGCGGGCGGCGACATCAATGCGACCGCCGCGAGCAGTGCGCCGACGAGACGGAGGACTTTCATGGATGATTGCTCCCGTGGGGAATCGATTAGGTGCCTGCGTGGAAGGCGGCCGGAGGCGCCGATTGCGCGATACGTTGGCATTTTCGTGAACCGTTGGCAATAGGCGCGAGGCGCTTGTCCCGCGCGCGTCGTGTCCCTTCATTTCTCGGGTATTCCGCGTCCCTTCACCTCTCGCCGATCCGCTCATGCGCACACATCGCAGCGTCGCAGCCGCCGCCATCCTTCTTGCACTCGCCGCGCGGCCGGCCCGCGCCTGGGACGAGACGGGTCACATGGTGATCGTGCGGATCGCCTGGGAGCAGTTGTCCCCGAAAGTGCGTGGCCAGGTGACGGCCTTGCTCGCGCGCGCGCCGGGCGACGCGGGGCTCGCCGATCTGCGGCCCATGGGTGACGATTCGCTCAGTGAACTCCTGTTCGCGGAGCGCGCGGGCACGTGGGCCGACGTCATTCGCGCACGCGATCCGGAAGCGCGGCACGCGTACCATTGTCCCACGTGGCACTATCACGATTGGTTCTGGAGCGAGATGCCGGACGGCGCGATCGTCGAGTCCACGACGCTCCATGCCGACAGCGCGAATATCCTCACCGAGCTCGACCGCCAGTCGCGTATCGTGCGCGATACGACCGCGAGCGCCGCGGACCGCGCGATCGCGCTCGCCTGGGTCATGCACCTCGCGGGCGATATCCATCAGCCGCTGCACGCGAGCGGCCGCGTCACGGCGGAAGAACCGGACGGCGATAAGGGCGGCAATACGTTCGCGCTCGATGGGAAGATGTCGCTCCATTGGTATTGGGACCGCATCCTCACGGCGCGCTATCCACGGCAGGCGGGCGAGTCCGAGGAAGCCTACATTGACCGCGTGTCCGCGATCGTCACGGCCGCGGTGCCGCGCGATTCGGTGGCGAGTCTTATCGCGATCACGAGTTTCGATGCGTGGGGGCGGGAATCGCTCGTGCTCGCGCAGCATGAGGTGTATTGCTGCGGGATCCTGCGCGGCGCGGCGGCGCCGGAGGGGTATATGGATCATGCGACGCAGGTGAGTGAACGGCGGATCGCGGTGGCGGGATATCGGTTGGGGGCGTTGCTGGAATCGCTGCTCGCGCGGTGAGGTTCGGGACTGCGAACATCATCACCAGGTTCGGAGAGCTGCAGTAAACAGCCAACAGTCCCCGAGTGACTGCCAGTCAACAGTCTACAGTCAACAGGTCACAGAAACCGGTCTCACACTCGTCGCAGGTCCCACGGCGCCGGATCGGCATCGATGAACCTGCGACATGCATGGCGCCGCCTTCTGTGACCTGTTGACTGTAGACTGTAGACTGGCCGTTACTCGATCACTGTGTACTGTTCACTGCGATTCTAAGCGCGCTGGCGATGCTGTTCGCCGTGAACGTTCAAGGCACCGCAACTCCACCCATCCGCTCCGCCCCCATCATCGTCGCCATCTCGCGCCACTCGCGCTCGGTCGTGACGAATGATGAATCATCCCGATACCGCGCCGCCGCCGCGAGGATCGCGATCCGTTTCGCGTCGCGAGGGATCGAAGGTGATGCAAGGATATCCGACACGACATCATGCATCGCATGCAGATTGTCGAAAATGATCGCGGCCTCAGGATATCTCGCGGTGAAACGCGGCGCGACGGCGGGCGTCATCGGCATCATCTCCGGCATGTGCGCGGGCGCCCGCGCGATCATCTCCCAGAAGCGCGCCGTCGCGGCCGCGACGTTCGCATCGCGCTCCGAACGCGTTCGGCCCGCCAGCAACGCGTCATACAGTCCCACCTGCAGCCAGTGGTACGCCCAGATCAGGCCGTTGAACTTGGGATAGCGTTTGCGGAACGCGAGCGAATATGACTGGCCCTCCATGAGCGTCATGCTCTTGGGATGCGCGCTGAAAGCAAGATCGCGCCGCGAGCGGTAGTAGCGAAGCAACTCGGTGACGCACGCATCCTTGTCCTCGACCGGGATGCGGTCATCGCTCCAGACGTCGTAGATCTGACGATGGAGCTGATGCGCCCAGTCGAACATCGCCTGCGCCTCCGGCACGAGCTTCGCGTATTCCGGATCGATCGCGCGTTCGGCGAGTGGCAACCGCGGCGGATGGCGCAGCAAAGTGTCCACGATGAAATCGAATGCTGCGGTCTCGAGCGCCGACGTGTCCGCGTTCGCACGCGTGAGCAGCGTCTCGTACAGGATCGCGTGGCCATAGTCGAACGCGTAGAACAGCCGCTCGGCCGCCGGATAGTTCGAATGGAATTGCCAATTGAACGTGCCGGGGAGATACGCCTGTTCGTACACCGTGGACCACTGCGCGCGCGCGCCGCGCGCACCCGCTCGCGAGCGCGAGCAGCAGGACCACGATGCGCGATCTCACCTGGGCACCGGCATGAGAGTCCGCACCGCGAAACTCCACGTGATGCCTAGCGTGGCGCTCCACGCCTGGTCCGCGCCGGTGAATCGCCGGCTCACGCCGCCGTCGAGCACGAGCACGGGCGTCCACTGCACGCGCGCGCCCGCGCCGGCGCTCCACGCGATCGCGCTGCTATCGGCGAGCGGCTGCAGCGCGACGATCTCGACCGCCGCGAGCACCGAGCTCAGCGGCCACGTGTGATCGAGCGCGGCGCCGACGAACCAGCGGGGCCGCTCCAGCGCTCCGGTGCCGCCGCCGGCCGGACCGATCGTCGCCGCCGCATCGAGGTGCGCGCGCAGTCCGCTCCAACTGCGCGTGGCGATCCCCTCCATCATGAGCAATGCGCTCGCCGGACCCAGCGTGCCGACGGGCGCAGTGACGTGCGCCGCGACCGCGAATGCGGGAAGGGAAGTGGTCTCGGTGTTCAGATTGTAGAGTGCGCCCAGCTCGAGGCCGTCGAGTCCGGTGGTGTGGCCGCCGGCCGCCGCCGGCGCGGACGCGAGTGGTGCTGCGATCTCGAGTTGCGTGCGCGGAAATGCGCCCCACGCGAGCGCGGTCTCGAGCGCCCAAGTAGAGCCCGAGCCCGACGGACCCGAGACCACGGGGCCCGATCTGAAGGTCCCAACCGTAGCGCTCGATCGCGTAGGCATCTTGCACGCGGAGCGGGCGGCCGGGATCGAGATTGAAATATTCTGTCTGCGCGGCGGCGCGTGTTGAGAGGAGGAGCAGTAGCGCGGCGGCCGCGAGTTTCATTCTGAAGGGTAAATGTGATGCATCGCGCCGCACAGGGGGCGGCGGGTTACATCACCAGTGATCTTAGAATTGCAGTAGACAGTCAACAGTCCTTGAGTGACTGCCAGTCAACAGTCAACAGTCAACAGGTCACAGAAAACGGTTTCGCACTCGTCGCAGGTTCTCGGCGGCGGATCGGCATCGATGAGCCTGCGATGTGCGCGGCGCCGCCTTCTGTGACCTGTTGACTGTAGACTGTCGACTGGCGGTTACTCGATCACTGCTTACTGTTCACTGCAATTCTAAGCGCTCTGGTGATGATGTTCGCTTTCCGCAGTATATCCGTCGCTCTAACGCTCGCATGCCTCTGCGCCCCCGCCCTCGCGCAAACGCGCGACGCGACGATCACGATCAGCTCCGACCGCCCCGCAATAAACACCTTCGACGCCCGCGAAACCTTCGGCGCAGGCCTCGATGGCCACGCGAAGGGCGCGATAAAACAGATCTATACCGCCGCGAATATCCGCGCGATGTCGAATGCCGGCTTCTCGCTCGCAACGCTTCGCCTGCGCACCGAACTCGGCATCGAAGCGTGGCATTGGAATCCGAGCGGCCGCTGGAGCGACAGCGCGCATCGCCGCGGCTACTGGACGTCCGACGATTCCTCGGCGACCCCGATCCTCCTCGCGCACGGCTACCGCCTTCCGCGCCGGGGCAATTCGATCGACCAGGCGGACAACACCGGCTATTCCCGGCTCGACGACGGCGATACCGCGACATTCTGGAAGAGCAATCCGTACCTCGATCATCGCTTCACCGGCCTTCCCGATTCGACCTATCCCCAGTGGGTGATCGTGGACCTCGGCCGCGCGCTGCCGGTGAATGCGCATTCGCATCCACTGGGGCGTGCCGTGGGCCGCGGCGTTCCGCGTGCAGTACTGGCGCGGCGTGATCGTGAACGACGTGGACGAGAATCCGCCCGGCCGTTGGGTGACGTTCGGCGGCGGCGATGAACATGACGGACGCGGCGGCATCGAACTGCGCCGTCTCTCGCAGGACAGCGTGACCGCGCGCTTCGTGCGCATCGTCATGACACAGAGCGCGAGAGCCGCGCCGCGATTCGCCGAAGACGCGCGAGACTCCGCCGGCTACGCGATCCGCGAGATCGAGATCGGTACGATGAAGGGCACGACGCTGCGCGATGTCGTGCGCCACGCCCCAGCGCGCGAGAAGCAATCGACCGCCTACGCTTCCACCACGGATCCCTGGCACCGCGCCGAGGATATCGATCTCGACCTCGAGCAGCCCGGCTTCGACCGGATCTTCACGAGCGGACTCACGGGCGGCCGCCCCGCGATGATCCCTGTGCCGGTGCTCTATGGCACGCCGGAGAATGCAGTGGCGGAGCTCCGCTTTCTCGCGAAGCGCGGGTACGCCGTTGGCCGCATCGAGATGGGCGAAGAGCCCGACGGACAGTACATCGCGCCCGAAGATTACGGCGAGCTCTACACGCAATTCGCGCGCGCATTGCGCGCCGCACGCCCCGATGCGCAACTCGGCGGTCCCAGCATGCAGGGGCTCGAGAGCCGCGTGATGTTCGCATGGCCCAACGACAGCGCGGGCGATCCGTGGATCCCGCGCTTCATGCGCACGCTGCGCGCGCGCGGGCGTCCCGGCGATCTCACCTTCTTCTCGTTCGAGTGGTATCCGTACGACGATATCTGCGGACCGTACGCGCCGCAGCTCGCCGCGGCGTCGGCGCGTCTCACCGACCGCCTCGCCCAGGTGGAGAAGGATGGAATGCCCGCCGCGATCCCGCGCGTGATCGCGGAGTACGGCTATTCCGCCTTCGCCGGCCGCGCCGAGGTGGACATCGAAGGCGCGCTGCTCAACGCCGACATCGTCGGCCGATTCCTCTCGCTCGGCGGGAGCACGGCGTATCTGTACGGCTGGGAGCCGAGCTGGCTCGAGCGCGCTCCGCACTGCGACTCGTGGGGGAACAACATGCTCTTCCTTGCCGGACAGGACCGGAAGATCCGCTTCAACACCGCGACCTACCATGGCGCACGCATGTTGACTCGCGACTGGCCCGCGCTCGAGGGCAAGAACGGAATGTTCGCCGCCGAGAGCGACGCGCGCGATTCGCTCGGCAACGAAGTGCTCTCGGCGTACGTGCTCCACCGGCCGGACGGCAGCTGGAGCACGCTGCTCGTGAACAAGGATCCGCTTCATAGCTACCGCGTGTCGCTGAAGTTCGGCAGCCGCTATGGCGGCGCGATGAACGGCGCGCGCACGGTGATCCGATTCTCCAGCAAACAGTATGTCTGGCACGCTGCCGGAGAGAACGGCGCTCCCACCGTCGATCAGCCGCCGGAGCGCTCTACACTCAACGCAGGTGCGGCGCTCATCGTGGCGCCGTACTCACTGACCGTGGTGCGCGGGGGGAGGAGCAACTGAAGTGCTCGGGAAGCGGGAAGCGGGAAGCGCCGCGATGATGCGAGAACTGACGAGGGCCCCTCATCTGTTCCCGCTCATCGCGGCGCTTCCCGCTTCCCGCTTCCCGCGTAGTACGGATAGATTCGCCCCATGCGCCGAGATCTCTTAGTCCTCGCGTCCATGGCGAATGCCCTTCGCGGCGTGCGCGCAAGCAGACAGCGCCGTCGCGCAGAAACTCGCCCCCGTCGTCACCGTCGCGCGTGACGCGGGGCAGTCGACCCTCGACCTGCCATACGCGATCAGTGCGCAAACGCCCGACAGCCAGCGGCCGGGCCAGCGGCATGTGCAGCTCAGCGAGACCGGGCTGGCGCTGAATGGCGTCGTCATCTCGGATCGCACGAATCCGTCGCAGGATCCGCGCATCTCGATCCGCGGCGTGGGCGCGCGTTCGTCCTTCGGCGTGCGCGGCATTCGCATCCTGCGCGACGGCATGCCGCTCACGCTCCCCGATGGGCAGACGCCGATTGACTATCTGGATCTCGAGGACATCGGCCGGATCGAGGCGATGCGCGGCGCGGCGAGTTCACTGTATGGCAACGCGAGCGGCGGTGTGATCGATTTCCGTTCCGCGCCGCCGCCGGTGGATCCGCTTGCCGGCGAGGTGCGCACATCGTTCGCCGGCTACAACTCCGAACGACTCACCGGCGTACTCGGCGGTGCGTACGCCGGCGGTGGGTGGGATGCGAACTACGGCTACACGAGCAGCGACGGCTATCGCGAACACGCAAGCGTGCAGCTCACGAACGGCTACGGCCACGCGCTGCTCGCCGCGGGGAAGTGGGACCTGGGCGTGCAGGCCATGGGACTCGACATGCCGCTCGCGCAGAATCCGGGCGCGCTCACCAAAGCCGAGCTGGATTCGAATCCGCGCATGGCCGACCCGCGCTCGGTGCTGAAGAATGCCTCCAAGGCGGTCAAGCAGATCCAGGTGGGACTCTCGGCGCAGCGCGCCACGGACAGCGGTGGCGTGATCTCCGCGCAACTCTTCGGCGGCACGCGCGATCTGTACAATCCGCTCACCTTCGGCGTGGTGAACGTCGACCGATTCTCCTATGGCGGGTCCGTTCGCGGCATCTGGCCCGGGCATCTTGGAACATTGCTGAATCGATTCACCGCCGGCATCGACGCTTCACTTCAGAATGACGACCGGCAGAATTGGAACAATTGCAACGGCGTCGTCACGCCCACCGCCGCGTGTCCCGTGCTCCCGATGACAAAGGGCACGCTCACGCTCGATCAAACGGAGATCGTGTCCACGGCCGGCCCCTACGTGCGCGACGAACTGGAGGTCGCGCGCGATTACACGCTCACGCTTGGGCTCCGCGGCGATCTGACCAAGTTCACCGTGGACGACCACTTCCTTTCCGACGGCGACAACTCCGGTCACACGACCATGAGCGCCGTGAGTCCGATGTTCGGCATCGTCGCGCGCATCGCGCCGCTGCACTCGCTGTATGCGAATATCGCGGCGGGATTCGAGACGCCGACGGCGACCGAACTCGCGAATCACCCTGATGGCAGCGCCGGCATCAATCCCGATCTCAAGCCGCAACACTCGTGGAACTACGAGATCGGCGCCAAGGGTATCCTGAGCGCGAAGTGGGCGTACGATCTCGCGCTCTACGATACCGAAGTGCAACAGGAACTCATCCCGTACCAGGTGGTGGGCGGCGGCGGCCGAGTGTATTACCGCAACGCCGGCCGCACGCGACGACTTGGGGTCGAATTCGGCGTCAACACGAATGTCGGCCCCGTGGAGTTCGGCTTCGCCTACAGTCTGTCGCGCTTCCAGTTCGTGGATTTCGTCGTCGACTCGAGCCGTTACGATGGCAACACCGTGCCCGGTGTGCCCGAGAACGTGGTGCAGGTGCAGAGCACGTACCACTGGCACAGCCTGTTCGGCACCGCCGAAGTGGTGGGCAAGAGCTCCGTGTGGGCGGACGACGCGAACACCGCGTCGGCGCCGGGCTACGTGGTGGTGAACCTGCGCGCGGGCGGCACGGCGCTCTTCGGACGCCCGTGGCTCCAACCGGTGATCGGCGTATCGAACGTGTTCGGCGCGCGCTACGTGGGCTCAGTTGTCGTGAACGCCACCGGCGGCCAATACTACGAACCGGCCCCGCAGCGCATCTACTTCGCGGGGCTTACGGTGGGGGTCAACCACTGAACTAAAACTGCGCGGGATGCGGGACGCGGGACGCGCCGCGGGACGCGAGAACGGCGCGCTGGTCTCAACGTCGCTTTTCCCGACATCCCGCGGCGAGTCCCGAGCCCCGCGCCCCGCGTCCTAGCCCACCCACATTTTCCCAGCCACCAACACCAGGAACACTGCGAACGCCCGCCGCGCGCTCTCGGGGGACAACGTCTGATTCAGCTGCGCGCCAAAATACGCGCCGACGAAGAGTCCCAGCGCCAGCAGCAGCGAACCGTTGATGTCCACGTGGCCGCGTTTCCAAAAGGCCCACGCGCCGAGTGCACCCACGGGAAGCAGCAGCGCGCCGAGCGACGTGCCGGTCGCCGTCTGCGGGTCCATCTTCAGGAGCAGCACCAGCGCCGGGATGATCAGGATGCCGCCGCCGATCCCGAAGAGGCCTGCGAGGACGCCGGCTGCGAGGCCGATGAGGATGTAGAATACCGAGATCATGTTGCGACCGGGTGAGAGAAGGACTGCGCTTCCGCGAATCTGCGGCCTGTCGCGCGCCCTGGCCAGTTCGCCCGGCCCCGCTTTCCCGGCGGCCGTCCGCGGTTCAGATTAGGGCGGGCGCAAGAACTCCCGGAGACCAGCATGGGCACCTTCCTCAAGGCCAACCAACTCGGCACGCAGGGCGCGCGCACGATGCCCGGGCGCAACTACACCTCGCCCGAGATCTACGCGCGCGAGATCGATCGCATCTTCCAGCGGCGATGGATCTGCGCCGGCCGCGTGAGCGAACTGGCGAGACCGGGCGATTTCATCACTCGCGAGATCGGCAACGAGAGCATCATCGTCACCCGCGATGACGCCGGTGCGCTGCGCGCGTTCTTCAACGTGTGCCGTCATCGCGGCACGCGCATGTGCGAAGAGTTGCGCGGGAATTTCGGCGGCGCGATCACGTGCCCCTATCACGCCTGGAGCTACACGCTCGACGGCCAGTGCCGTTCCGCACCGCACATGGGCGGCCTCGAGGATTTTGACAAGAAGGATTATCCGCTCCACGCGGCGGCCACCGAGGAGTGGGAAGGATTCATCTTCATCAATCTTTCGAGAGAGCCCGAGCCGTTCGCCGAGGCGTTCGCGCCGATGTTCGGCCGCTTCGCGCGCTTCGGACTGCCCGAGCTCGTGCTCCACCGCCGCATCGAGTACGACATCAAGGCGAACTGGAAGCTCATCCATCAGAATTATTCCGAGTGCTATCACTGCACCGGCGTGCATCCGCAGCTCGTGAAGCTCACGCCGCCCACGAGCGGCGAGAACGACCTGTTCGACGGGCCGTTCCTCGGCGGATTCATGGAGATCACGCAGCCGGGCGGCAGCCTCACCGTGAGCGGCAACATGTGCGGCGTCCCGCTCAGCGATACGCCCGCCGATGGGAAGCAGCAGGCGTGGTACTACTCGATCTTCCCGAACCTGCTGTTCAGTCTGCTGCCCGACTACGGACTGTTCCATACGCTCTGGCCGATCTCGCCCACGCGCACGAAGCTCGTGTGCGAATGGCATTTCCACCCGGACACCATCGCGAGCGGCAAGTTCGATCCGGACGACGCCGTGAAGTTCTGGGACGAAGTGAATCTCCAGGATTGGCACGTGTCCGAGTTGAGCCAGCTCGGCGTCGCGAGCCGGATGTACGCGCCGAGTCCGTACGCACCGCGCGAGGGGCTCGCCGTGCAGTTCGATCGCGAAGTGCTGCGCGCTCTGGACGAGAAGTAGTCGCGCGTGACTCCGGCGCGCGAGGCAGCCGGGGAACGAGCGCCGCGTGCCGCGTGGGTCGCCCTCGTGGTGCTCACGCTCATCAATCTCCTGAATTACATCGACCGGTTCATCGTGCCGGCCGTGATGGATGAGCTGAAGCGCTCCGAACTGCAGCCCTCCGATGTGCAGCTCGGGCTGCTCACCACCGCGTTCCTCCTCGTGTACACGCTCACCGCTCCGTTCTTCGGCGTGTTCGGTGACCGCGGCCACCGCCCCAAGCTCCTCGCGCTCGGCGTCGGGGTGTGGAGCATCGCGACCGCGCTGGGCGGCATCGCGACGAGCTTCGGATTCCTGCTCGCGTCGCGCGCGATGGTCGGCATCGGCGAGGCGGCGTATGCGACCATCGCGCCCGCGCTCCTGGCGGACCACTTTCCGGCGGCGATGCGCGGCCGCGTGCTCGCGATATTCTACGCGGCCACGCCGGCGGGCGCGGCGCTCGGCTATGTGCTCGGCGGTCAGATCGGCGCGCACTATGGATGGCGCTACGCGTTCTTCATCGCTGGCGTGCCTGGACTCATCCTCGCGTTGCTCGCACTGCGCTTGCCCGAAGCCACCGAGCGCGCGGCGAAAGGCGCGGCCGCCGGCTTCGGCAATTACCTAACGCTCCTCAAGAACAGACCGTACATGCTCGTGATCCTCGGCTATGCGGCATACACCTTCGGATTGGGCGGCATCTCCGTGTGGATGCCGGCGTTCCTGGAGCGCGTGCATCACCTCGGGCTCGCGGCGGCGAACAACCAGCTGGGCATCATCACCGTGATCACCGGTTTCACTGGTTCGCTCGCCGGCGGATGGCTGGGCGACCGCATGCTGCGGCGGTGGCGGCAGGCGTATCTCTGGCTGTCGGGTGCGAGCACGCTGCTCGCCGCGCCGCTCGCGTATCTGGCGTTCACGCTGCCGGCGCCGCTCTATCTGTACGCGTTGTTCGCCGCGGAACTCCTCATCTTCCTCAGCACCGGGCCGGTGAACTCGAGCATCTTGGGATTGGTGCAGCCCACCATGCGCGCCGCGTCCATGGCGCTTTCGATCTTCGCGATCCACGTGCTGGGCGACGGCCCGTCGCCGGCGATCATCGGCTATCTCTCCGATCGCGGCACGCTGCAGGGCGCCGTGATGATCATCCCCTTCGCCGTCGCTCTCGGCGGCCTGATCTGGCTCTACGCCGCCTGGCGCGGCGAACGCAGTCCCGCCCGTGGAGCGACCACATGACCGCCCCTCCCGAACTCCTCTATCTGCTCGCCGGCGACTCCGCCGAATTCGCGCAGACGCTCTCCACCATGCGCAGCGCCGACGTGGCGGATTCGCTCAACCATCTCGAACCTCCCGCGGCGGCGGCGGTGCTCTGCGCACTGCCGTTCGACTTGATCGTGCGCGTGTTCGACGAACCGGAGCTCGAGAGCAAGGCGGTCCTGTTCAAAGGGCTTGAGGGCGGACGCGCGGCGCCGGTGATCGAAGCGATGGCGGCCGACCAGCAGGCGGATCTCTTCCGCGAGCTGGAACCCGCGGAGCGCGAGCGTCTGCTGCCGACCCTCACCGCACCCACGCGCGAAGCGCTGATCAGCTTGCTCAAGTATCCGTCCGATGTCGCGGGCGGACTGATGACCACCGAATTCATGGCGGTGCCCGCCGACTGGAGCGCGCAGCGCGCGCTCGAGAAGATCCGCGAGGTGGCGCGCGGCAAGGAAACGGTGTACGCCGTGTACGTGCTCGACCCGTCGGACCAGCGCCTCGTCCACGTCGTGTCGCTGCGCGACCTCGTGCTCGCGGAGCCGGGCGCCGCGGTCGGACGGATCAGCACGGGGGTCACGCCGCTCACGGTGACGCCCAGCATGCCGCGCGAAGATGTCGCGCGGCTCATCTCCAAGTACAACCTGCTCGCCGTGCCGGTGGTGGACGACACGAATCACGTGATCGGCATCGTCACCGTTGACGACGTGATCGATGCGCTGATCCGCGAACAGACCAAGGACATCCAACAGCTCGGAGGCGTCGAGGCCCTGGACGAGCCATACACGCAGGTGGGATTCGTCGCGATGATCAAGAAGCGCGCCGGCTGGCTTTCGGCGCTGTTCTTCGGCGAGATGCTCACCGCTACGGCGATGGGTTATTTCGAGGGCGAGATCAGCAAAGCCGTTGTGCTCGCGCTGTTCATTCCGCTCATCATCAGTTCCGGCGGCAATTCCGGTTCGCAGGCCACCTCGCTCATCATCCGCGCAATGGCGCTGCGCGAGCTCACGCTCAAGGATTGGTGGCGCGTCGCGATGCGCGAACTGCCCTCGGGCATCGCGCTCGGCTCCATCCTCGGCACGATCGGCGTCATTCGCATCGTGCTCTGGCAGAAACTCGGATGGTACAGCTACGGCGAGCACTATCTCCTCGTCGCGTTCACCGTGGGCACTGCGCTCGTGGGCGTCGTGACCTTCGGCTCGCTCGCCGGCTCGATGCTCCCCTTCTTGCTGCGCCGCTTCGGCTTCGATCCCGCGAGCGCATCGGCTCCCTTCGTCGCCACCCTTGTGGACGTCACGGGGCTGATCATCTATTTCTCGGTTGCTTTGCTCATCCTGCACGGAACGCTCCTCTAGACGTGCATCGTGCATCGTGCATCGAGCATCGCAGTGGCGATGCACGATGCACGATGCACGATGCACCCTTCTTCTAAGGACTCATATGCGTCGCAAAGCCGTTAGCGCTCTCTTGATTCTCCCGTTCGCACTGAACGCACAATCCAAGCCCGCGAAACCTGCTGCGGCCCCCGCCGCCATGACCGACACGCTGATCTTCGGTGCCGGCCAGAAAGCGCGCAGCATCGGGCCCGGCATCATGGGAGGGCGCGTGTCAGCGCTCGCGTTCGATCCGCATGATCCGTACACGTACTACGTGGGCCTCGCCACCGGCGGTGTGGTGCGCACGAACGACAACGGGCAGACGTTCTCGCCGGTATTCGACAAGGAGGCCGTCGCTTCCATCGGCGACATCGCGCTCTCGCCCTCCGACTCGAGCGTCGTGTACGTCGCCACCGGCGAAGCGAATGATCGCAATTCCACCGGCTGGGGCGCGGGAGTCTACCGCTCCTCCGACGGCGGTGGCAGCTGGACGTTCGCCGGACTCAAGGACAGCAAGAGCATCGCGCGCATCGTCGTGCATCCCACCGATCCGAAAACGGCGTGGGCGGCGGTCGCCGGCAACCTGTGGGCCGAGAGCGCCGAGCGCGGGATCTACAAGACCACCGACGGCGGCGCGAACTGGACGAAGGTGCTGAGCGCGCCAAAGCCGAACGACACGAAGGCCGGCGGCGGCGACATCGCGATCGACCCGTCCAATCCCAATGTGCTCTACGCCGCGCTGTATGCGCGCATCCGGCGCCCGTGGAGCTTCGTGTCCGGTGTGGACTATACCGGCGCCGACGTGGGCGGAATCTTCAAGAGCACCGATGGCGGCGCCACATGGAAGAAGCTCACCGAGGGGCTGCCCACGCGCACGCAGCGCATCGCGCTCTCCGTGTACGCGAAGAACCCCAAGATCGTATACGCCGAGATCCAGACCGACCTGGGCGGCACGACGAACCTCGACGGGCCGCTCAGCAAGTCGGGCGGCGTGTTCCGCTCCGACGACGCTGGCGAACATTGGACGCGCATGTCGCGCCTGAATCCGCGCCCGTTCTATTTCTCACAGATCCGCGTTGACCCCGCGAACGACAAGCTCATCTACGTGCTCGGCTTCATGGTGCACGTGAGCGAAGACGGCGGGAAGACGTGGCGCGAGGACCGCTTCAAGAACGTGCACTCCGACAATCACGCGCTCAGCATCGACCCGCGGAACTCCAAGCACATCATCCTCGGCACCGACGGCGGCATTTACCAGAGCTTCGACGGCGCGGAGTCGTGGCAGCACGTGCGCAACGTGCCGTCGGGCGAGTACTATCGCGTGCAGGTGGACATGAGCTCGCCGTATCGCATCTGCGGCGGCTTGCAGGACAATGAGAATTGGATCACGCCGAGCGCCGTGTGGTCGAAGAACGGCATCACGAACGGCGCGGGCTTCAACATCAGCGGCGGCGACGGCGCGTATTGCGCCTTCGACGCGACCGATTCCAACCTCGTGTACGCCGAGTCGCAGGGCGGCACGATCTTCCGCATGGACCTCACGAACGGCGAAGCGCGCGATCTCCAGCCTTCGCCGAGCGAGGGGAGCAATGCGTTCCGCTACCATTGGGTGTCGCCCATCGTGCAGAGCGTGCACGCGCCCGGCACGCTGTACCTCGCGGGCAACCGGATCTTCAAGATCACCGACCATGGAACGAAGTGGCAGGCGATCAGCAAGGATCTCTCCACGCGTGATTACGACAAGATGACCGTCGTGGGCAGCGGCGCCGAGGACTATGGCGTGATCTATGCGTTCGCCGAATCGCCTATGAAGGCGGGGCTGCTCTGGGCGGGCAGCGACGACGGCAAGCTGTGGCGCACGGATGATGACGGCGGCAACTGGACCGATCTCACCGCGTCGCTCCCGGCCGCGGTGAAGGGACTCTGGATCAGCCGCATTGAGGCGAGCCACTTCGATCCGATGGTGGCGTACATGGCCGTGGACGGCCATCGCACCGGCAATTTCGGGACGTTCCTCTATCGCACCGCCGACGGCGGCAAGACGTGGCAGAGCATCGCCGCGAATCTTCCGGCCGATGCGCCGGCCAAGGTGATCCGCGAGAGTTCGAAGAACGCGAACGTGCTGTTCGTGGGCACGGAGTTCGCGCTGTGGCTGAGCGTGGACCGCGGCGCGCATTGGCAGAAGTTCGGCAGCCTGCCCACCGTCGCAGTGGACGACATCATGATCCACCCGCGCGAGCGCGATCTGGTCATCGGCACGCACGGCCGCAGTCTGTTCATCGTGGACGATGTCACGCCGATCGAGGAATTCACGCCGGCGATCGCGGGTGAAGCGATGCACTTCTTCACGCCACGTCCGGCGTTCGGGCGGTACCCGCTGCCGGGTTGGGTGAACAGCGATGGCAACACGGTGTTCCGCGGTGACAATCCGCCGGACGGCGCGATCCTGCAGTACTACGTGAAGGCGTACACGGGCGACAACGTGAAGGTGAGCATCACGAACGCCGCGGGCACCACCGTCGCGAATCTCTCCGCCCCCGGCACGCCCGGCTTCGGGCGGATCGTGTGGAACCTCCGCCCCACGAGCGATCTTCTCACCGAGTACGGCGGCGAGGGCGGGGACAAGTTCCTCCCGAGCGGTGACTATACGATCACGATGAGTTTCGGGAAGACGAAACAGAAACAGACACTCAAGGTCACCATCGCGCCGGGGATCGAAACGCGATAGGGGAAAAACTACTTTGACAGGATTAACATGATTTACATGATGAGAACGGCGCCGCCCGCCACGGAGTCGTTGCAGTCAACTCATGTAAATCATGTTAATCCTGTCAAAGCAGTTTGTTCTGTGTCGAAGGGTCGGCAGGTACCGTTGCGCGCGATCGGCGCATCTGCACGCAGAGCCATGCGGTCGCGGATACCGCGGCCAGAAGCACCACGGCCGCGATGAAGCGCGTGAGTCCCGCGAACAGCGTGTCCTCCTTCAGCAATCCCGTCCGGTAGAGCAGGTAGTGCCAATCGTGTTCCGGGTTGTCGGTGAATCCCACCAGCGGCAGTTCCTGCGCGCGCGCGTCGCCGATGTAGGTCGCGAGGTTCGCGAGACTCGACCCGAGCCACGTCGCGCCAACGCACACGCCGTACCAATCGCGCTGTCGCCTGAACAGCCACATCACCACCAGTGGCGCGGCGAGCTGCGTGATGCTCCCGCCGGCCACCATCAGGAATTCCCCGAACGGGGAGAAGATGATGTGCCCCGCCTCGTGCACGCCGAGCGTGATGCCGCTCCACCAGTTCCATCGCATGGGGTCCGTGAGGCCGCGCGCGGCGGTATACGCGAGGTACACCATGAGCGGCGCGCGCCAGCGCCAGTCGCGGCCGCGGCACCAATCCAGGGCATCTTCGCGCCAGGTGAGTCCCGTCGCATCGCCGGTCATGCGGGCAAGACGCGCGACGGCGCGGCCGGGGCACGGTGGGGCGCGCGGCGCTATCTTATGGGGCCGTGAGCAAAGTGTCGCACTCGCACCGGCCCGTCGCGCCGGTCTTCCTGGATGTGTCTGGACGCCGTTGGCGCCGCGTGCGCGCGGTCGGCCTGGGCCTCGGCATCTTCACGACGATCGTCGGCGGCACCGTGGTGCTCAGCCTGCTCGTGCCGCCGCTCCTCCCGCGGCTCGCGACCAACCCGGTGAAGCTCAACATCACGCCGCGCATCGCCACCAGCAAGGCAGAGCGTGCCCAGATGGAGAAGAAGCTCGAGCTGTGGTTCGCGCTCGAACGCCAGCACGCGCCGCCGTCGCTGCGTCCATCGGAACTCCCGGTGGACAAGCGCGTTCAGGCGAAGTCCCCCCGCAAGCCGGGCGATCCGATCATCGTCGGCTTCTACGTCAACTGGGACGACAACTCCACCGCCGCGCTGCGTGATCACGCCGACGATCTCGACTGGGTCGTCTGCGAGTGGGCATTCGTCGCCAACGGCGGCGACTCGTTGCTCATGAAGATCGATCGCCGCGTGCAGTACACCATCAATCAGGTGATCTCCGATCCGTCGCAGCGGCCCGCCGTGTTCCTCATGGTGAGCAACTACGACCAGATCACGCACAAGTGGGATCCGCGCTCGCTGCGTCACCTGCTCACCGACCGCACGGCACGCCAGCGAGCCGTCGACCAGCTCACCGATTCGGTGACGCACTACGGACTCGCCGGCGTCACGATCGACTTCGAAGAAGTCCCGGGCGAGCTCACATCCGACGTGGTCCTCTTCACGCGCGCGCTCACCGCCGCCCTCGCGCCGCGTGGACGCCGCGTGACGCAGGCCGTCTCGTTCAACGACACCGACGATCAGCTCGCGCGCTACGCCGAGGCGAACGATCACGTCTTCCTCATGCTCTACGATGAGCACTACGGCAAAGGCGATCCCGGCCCCGTCGCGAGCCAGGATTGGTACATCTCCAAAGCGAAGCGGATGCTCAAGTTCATCCCCGCCGACAAGGCGATCCTCGCCGTGGGCGCGTACGGCTACGACTGGAACGACGGCGACTCCCTGTCCAACGGGCAGACGCTCACCTTCCAGGAGATGATGTCGGCGATGCGCAATGCGCCGATCAAGTCGTTCCACTTCGATCCGATCACGCTCAATCCGTACGCGCGCTGGACGGACTCCGACTCCACCGATCACGTCGCGTGGTATCTCGACGCGGTCACCGCCTATGACCAGATCGTCGCCGGCCAAGCGCTCGGCGTCGCGGGGCACGCGGTGTGGCGCCTGGGCTCCGAGGACCCCGCGATCTGGCGCGTGATCGGACGCAAGGGCATCGATCAGCCGGCGGAATCGCTCGCCGTCATCCCGCCGGGCTACGATCCGGAAGCGCTGCCGCGCGACGGGAAGGGCGAGATCATCCAGATGGTGTCGCGCCCCACCGAAGGGCGGCGCGAGATCACGTACGATTCCGTTGCGAGGCTCGTGGTGAACGAGAAGGTCGTTTCGTACGCGACCCCCTATGTGTACGACCGCTTCGGCGACGGCTTCCCGCATCGCGTCGCGCTCACCTTCGACGACGGACCCGATGGCCGCTGGACCGCCGCGATCCTCGACACGCTCAAGTCGCGCAACGCGCCCGCCACGTTCTTCGTGATCGGGCAGAACGTCGAAGCGCACATCCCGCTGCTGCGGCGCGAATGGGCCGAAGGGCACGAGATCGGCAATCACACGTTCACGCATCCGAATCTTTTCTTCACGAATCCCCTGCAGACCAAGCTGCAACTCGACGCCACCGAGCGGCTCATCGAGGCCGTCCTCAACCGGCGCACGGCGTTCTTCCGTCCGCCGTATTTCGGCGACGCTGAGCCCACCACCGATGACGAACTGATCCCCGTCGCACTCGCGAGCGATCGCGGCTACCTCACGGTGGGCGTGCACCTCGACAGCGAGGATTGGCGCTCGCCCGGCGTGCAGGTGATCATCGACACCACCCTCGCGCAGCGCGAGCGCGGCAACGTGGTGTTGTTGCACGACGGCGGCGGCGACCGCAGCCAAACGGTCGCCGCGTTCGGTCCGCTCATCGACTCGCTCCGCGCCGAAGGCGACACGCTCGTAACCGTATCCGAACTGCTCGGTCTCACGCGCGACCAGGCGATGCCCGGATTGCCATCGCGCACGGTCGTCGCGCGCTTCGGCGAACTCGCCGCCTTCGGCATCTTCGGCATCATCGAGTGGATGCTCTACTGGATCTTCATGATCGCGATCGCCCTCGGCGTCGCGCGACTGCTGTTCATCACCACGCTCGCCGTGATCCAGCACGCGCGGCGCCACCAGGACCCCGAGGCGCCGGTCACGTATGCGCCGAGCGTGAGCGTGATCGTCCCGGCGTACAAGGAAGAGATGGTGATCGTGAAGACCATCGAGAGCCTCGTGTCGCAGGACTATCCGGGCACGCTCGAGGTGGTGGTGGTGGACGACGGTTCACCCGACGACACGTACGCTCGCGCGATGGAAGCGTTCGGCACGCATCCGCTCGTGCGCGTGTATCGCAAACCGAACGGCGGCAAGGCGAGTGCGCTCAACTACGGACTCACGGTTGCGAACGGCGAGATCGTGATCTGTCTCGACGCCGACACGATCTTCGTGCCGAACACCGTGGGCGAACTCGTGGAGCCGCTGCGCGATCCGGCGGTGGGCGCGGTGGCCGGCAACGCGAAGGTGGGCAATCGCATCAACATCACCACGCGCTGGCAAGCGATCGAGTATGTCACGAGCCAGAATCTCGACCGGCGCGCGTTCTCGCTCCTGAATTGCATCACGGTGGTCCCGGGTGCGGTGGGTGCGTGGCGCAAGGCGCTCGTGCTCGGCGCCGGCGGGTTCAGCGAGGAGACGCTCGCCGAGGATCAGGACCTCACGCTCTCGATCCGCCGCGCCGGTCACGCGATCGCGTACGCCGACGAGGCGATCGGCTACACCGAGGCGCCGGACACGCTGCGCATGCTCTCGCGCCAGCGATTCCGCTGGAGCTTCGGCACGCTGCAGTGCCTCTGGAAACACCGCGAGGTGTTCTTCAAGAAGCAGTACGGCTCGCTCGGATGGGTGGCGCTGCCGAACGTGCTGATCTTCCAGCTCTTCTATCCGGCTGTCTCGCCGATCGCGGACTTCCTGTTCGTCTGGAGCATCGCAAGCGTATACTGGGTGCGCGCCGAGCACGGCACGACGTTCGCCATCTCGTCGCTGGAGCACGTGCTCAAGTTCTACGCGATCTTCCTCGTGGTGGACTGGGCCGCGACGATCTTCGCTTTCCTTCTGGAGCCCGACGAGGATCGCTCGCTCACCTGGCTCGTGCTGCTCCAGCGGTTCGCGTATCGACAGGTGATGTACGTCGTGGTGATCCGCTCACTGCTCGCAGCGCTGCAGGGGCGCGTGGTGGGATGGGGGAATCTGGAGCGGAAGGCGACGGTGGAGATAGAACCGGCGATGGCGCAGCGAGGATAACAACTGAGAACCGGGAACCGATTGCCGGGAACCGGTGAGGCATAACAACATATTCCATCACGACATCGCGCGATGTCCTGATGGAATTCGTTTTCATGCCACACCGGTTCCCGGTAATCGGTTCCCGGCTGTCTTATCTCAGTCCCCCTTCGGGATCGTCGGATGCGATCCCGTCAACTTCAGGATCTCGTCCGTCTTCTCCAGTTCCGCTGCTACATGGGCGCGGTTCCGTCGCTGGATCACCCAGAGCACGATCAGGATGACGAGCGCGAACACCAGCCACACGCTGAGTTCATGCCGTCGCGCGCGCCCCAGCAGGAGCAGCAGCGTCTCGCCCGACATCCAGCCGAGCCACGTGAAGAGCGACGCCCACACCACCGCGCTGATCGCACTTCCGGCGACGAACGGCACCACCGGCACTTTCGCCGTGCCGCACGCGAGCGGCAGCAGCGTACGCGCGCCGAATACGAACCGGCTCGCGAGCGCGGCGCGCCACG
The DNA here is from genome assembly GCA_963716745.1 of uncultured Gemmatimonadaceae bacterium. GTDB lineage: Bacteria > Gemmatimonadota > Gemmatimonadetes > Gemmatimonadales > Gemmatimonadaceae > DATKOH01. The sequence continues at coordinate 981,732 of OY970320.1, read as the reverse complement.
GCCGGCGCGACACGACGCCGGTAAGCCGCAGCACCGTGGCCTCCGCCGCCGGCCAACGGGTCAACAGCCGCGCGGCGCCGTAGCGGCCGATCGCGTATGGCGCGAGCGACGCGAACCACCCGCCGAACGCGCATACGAGTCCGAGCTGCCACACCGAGAAGTGTTCCTGATGCGCGGTGAAGCCCGCGAGCACGGGCATCGTCTCCTCGAAGAGGATCACCGACGCGCCGATCGCGAGGAACCCCCACGCCGAGTCGAGCGCGTGCAGCACCGGGTTTCCCTTGACCGCGAGGAACAACCAGAGCAGTGGCATGGATGAAAGGTGGCCGGGGGGCCGGAACGAGGCAAACGGCGCGTGTAGGCCCTAGTACCGCTGAAACAGCGCGTCTAGCAACTGAGCGTATGGTACGGCTCGGCGTGAGTGGGAAGGTTTCCTACTCACGCCGAGCCGTACCATACGCTCAGTTGCTAAACGCGCTTCTCAGCGGTACTAGGGCCTACACGCGCCGTTCAATCAGTCCCGCAGCTCGTCGCTCACCGGTCGCGCGAAAGACCTCGCGTCCGCTCCAAACGCCGATCGACACCGTGAGCGCCATCGTCCCGGCGGCGAGCAGCAGCATCCCCACCGGCGCGAGCGCGAACGTGCTCTCGAAGATGAAATGCATCACGCCCCAGGCGGCGAACGCCGAGAGCGTCATGCCGGTGAGGCTGCCCAACGCTCCGAGCGACGCGTACTCCGCCGCCATGATGCGCGCGATCTGCGCGCGCGTGGCACCAAGGGTCTTGAGCAGCACCGCTTCGCGCACGCGCTGGCGGCGCGCGCTCGACACGGCGCTCACGAGCACCAGCACGCCGGTCACGAGACTGAACAGTGAGAGGAACCGCACGGCGAGCGACACTTTGTCCAATATCCGCCGCACCGCATCCTGGATGGTCGAGAGGTCGATCGCGCTCGCGCTTGGGAAACGCGTCACCACATCGTGCTGCAGCTGCGCGCGCCCGCGCGCGTCGTCCATGCGCGTGAGCACCGCGAAGCTCGCCGGCGCGTCTCTCAGCGCGCGCGGCTCGAATACCACGAAGAAGTTCGGCTCGAAGCGCGCCCACTGCACCTCACGCAGACTCGTCACGATACTCGGCACGCGTACGCCCTGCACGTCCCACACGATCGTGTCGCCGAGCGCCACCTGGAGTTCGGCGGCGAGATCGCGCTCCACCGAGATGCCCGGCAGGCCGGCGGCATCGCGCGGTCCCCATTTTCCCGCGGTCACGCGCTCGGACGCGACCAGTGTATCGCGGTAGCTCGAGCGATACTCGCGCCTGAGCGCCCAGCTCTGCCGTTTCTTCGTGATCTCCGCGACGGAAACGCCGTTGATCTCGGCCACGCGCATCGGGATGATCGCCACCTGCTGCAGCACCGGCGCGTGCGCGGCCTGCACCATGGAATCGAGACCCACGAGCGCCGCGGGCTGCACGTCGAAGAACGCCATGTTCGCCTGCGCCGCATTGCCCGCCGCGCGCAATTCGCCCAGCAGGCTCGATTGCACGAGGTACACGAAGCAGAGCAGGAACGTCGCGAAGCCGAGCGACAGCACCACCGCGCGCGTCTGATTCGCGGGGCGATACAGGTTCGCGACGCCCTGGCGCAGCACGAACGGCCAGCGCTCGCGCACCACCCGCCGCGCCAGCGCGCTGAGCAGCGCCGCACCCAACGCGAGCACGCCCACCACGCCCACGATGCCGATGGTCATCCCCACGCCCTGCGAGAGCAGTCCCGTGCGGCGCACCGCGAGCAGCAGCACGGTGGCGCCCAGCAGCAGTTCCACCGAGAGCCGCGGTACATCCACGCGCCGCACGCGCCCCGCCGCGCCCGGCGTATTGCGCCGCAGCACCATGAGCGGACTCACGTCGCGCACCGCCAGCACCGGACGCAGCGCGAACAGCGTGGCGGTCCATACGCCGATCGCGAGGCCCATGAGCAGAATGCGCGGCTCGAGTTGCGGCGCGACATCCACCGGCAGGAAGTCGCCGAACACTTTGGGCAAGAGCAATTGCGCCGCCACGCCGAGCACGATGCCGAGCACCGCGCCGATCACGCCGAGCAGCGACGCTTCGATCACGTACATCGCCGTCACCTGCGGGCCGGTGGCGCCGAGGCAGCGCAGCACGGCCACGCTGTCCAGCCGGTCGGCGATGTACGCGCTGATCGCGCTGCCCACGCCGATGCCGCCGAGGAGCAGCGCGACGAGTCCTACGAGTCCGAGGAATTTGTTGAGTTGCTCGACGCCCTGCGTGAGCGACTGTTCCGTTTCCGCCACCGTGCGGGCGCGCACTTTCTGCGCCTCGAACACGGGGCGCGCGCGCGCGACGACGCGCGCGGGACTGAGCGTGGCCGGCAATTTGAGCATCGCCTGATACTGCGCGCGGCTGCCGAAACCGAGCAGCCGCGTTTCCGCGAGGAACGATTCGGGGATGTACACGCGCGGCCCGATCGCGGCGGAGATCCCCACGTCGCCGGGCACGTTCGAGAGCACACCGGTGATCGCGAAGCGCGCGAAGCCCAGGAAGAGCGTATCGCCAACGTTCGCGTTGAGCGCGATGAGGAGCGCGGGATCAACCAACGCGTGGCGCCCCTCCTGCAGATGCGCCCATTGCCCCGCGGGCTCCGTCTCGATCGTGCCGTAGAACGGCATGCCTTCGGAGACGGCGCGCACTTGTACCAGCTTCGAGCCGGGATGCCCGGGCACCACGGCCATCGAGGTGAAGGTCGTGGCGCGCGCGACCTGCGCGCCCTGCTGCTCGAGCGACGCGAGCACGGAATCCACCGGCGCGGTGAACTTCTGGCTGGAATTGAGCGCGAGGTCGGCGCCGAGCAACGCGCGCGACTGTTGGCGCACCGAGCGCGTGACGTCGGCGCTGAACGAATCGGTGGCGACGAGCGCGGCGATGCCGAGCGAGATCGCGCTCACCGAGACGATGAGCCGCCGGCGGGCGGTGCGCGTGTCGTGCCACGCGAGCGCGGGGATCGCGCGCCAGCGACTGCCGTCGCGAAGCGTCACGCGGCGCGTCCCGTGTCCTGCACCACGGCGCCGTCGGCCAGACGGATCACGCGCGTCGCGCGCGCGGCGAGCGCCTCATCGTGCGTCACGAGGATCACCGTCGTGCCCGATTCGCGGTTCAGTTCCTCGATGAGATCGATGATCTTGGCGCCGGTGGCCTGGTCGAGATTGCCCGTGGGCTCATCGGCGAAGAGCACGCGCGGCGCGTTCACGAAGGCGCGCGCGAGCGCGACACGTTGCTGCTCGCCGCCCGAGAGCTGGGCGGGGTAGTGGTGCGTGCGGTCGGCGAGCCCCACGCGGCCGAGGAGTTCACGCGCGCGGATGGCCGCGTCGGCCACGCCGCGCAGTTCCAGCGGCACGCGCACGTTCTCGAGCGCCGTGAGGGTGGGGATGAGTTGAAAGCTCTGGAACACGAACCCAACTTTCTGTCCGCGGAGTTTGGCGCGCGCATCTTCGGAGAGCGTGCCCAAGTCGGAACCGTCGAGCGACACCGAGCCGCGCGACGGCGTGTCGAGCCCCGCGAGCAGCGCGAGGAGCGTCGTCTTGCCGCTGCCCGAGGGGCCGAGCACCGCCACGAAAGCGCGCTCGGGGATGTCGAAGTTCACGTCGCGCAGTACCGTTAGGGACTGATCGCCGCTGGGGAAGGTCTTCGTCAACTCCCGGACTACGAGCATGCGTGCACCGCTGAAATGGGGAATGATCGTGATCGCGCTCGCCGCCTGCGACCGCGGGGTGAAGCCGGCGCCGCGCGAGGCGTCAGTCGCGGCAGCCGCGAAGGCGCATGCCGACAGTGGCGCCGCGAAGCCCGTGATCCTGTTCATCGGCACGAGTCTCACCGCCGGCTACGGTCTGGAGCCCGACCAGTCGTACGTGGCCGTGATCGCGCGCCGGCTCGACTCGCTGCACGAAAACTATGAGGTGGTGAACGCGGGCGTCAGCGGGGAGACGTCAGCCGACGCGCGCGGACGGATCGGCTGGCTGCTGCGCGCGCCCCGCGGCCGTGATCCTGCTCGAGACTGGCGCGAACGATGGGCTGCGCGGACTGAGCGTGGATTCCATGCGCGCGAACATCCAAGCGATCATCGACTCGATCCGCGCCGAGCAGCCGCGCGCGAGGATCATCCTGATGGCCATGGAAGCGCTGCCGAACATGGGACCGGGTTACGCATCGGACTTTCACCGGGCATTCCCGGAATTGGCGACGCGCGAACAAGATCACATTCTTGCCGTTCCTGCTCAATGGAGTGGCGGGGATCGATACGCTCAATCAAGGGGATGGGATACACCCGAATGTTCGCGGGGCGCAGATCGTCGCGACGAATGTGATGAGAGTCCTTGTCCCGGTCTTGGATTCGCTGAAGCGCTGACGGCGTGACTCGCGACCCGAACGCCGTGACTCGTACCCCGAACGCCGTGAGTACCGAGTCGTGCGTCGTGGACCACTGACACCGTGCGTCGCGACCCGACACTCCGTGCGTCGCACCCCGAACTCCGTGAGTACGCAGAACGCCGTGAGTTGTCACTCACGGCGTTCGGGTCGCGACGCACGCAGGTCGTGGTCCACGACGCACGACTCGGAACTCACGGAGTCAGGGTTACGACTCACGCCGTTAGCGTCTTCGGCCGCCCCCTCTCATCCCGCCCGACCGTGCGCGTGCCCCTCCCGCATTATTGAACCCTCCCGCTCTCGTCTCGCCGATCCCGCGCGCTCCGTCCATCCGGTTCAATGTCGCGGCGCGGCCTGCGTCCACTCCACCCCAGCCGCGCACGCCGTTGCCGCTCCAGCTGCCGTAGCCGTCGCGACGGAACACGTTCCCGTTGCGGTCCCCGTACACGTTGTTCCGGTACGCCCAGCGTGCGGCGTAGTCGGCGTACGCGCCGTAGTTGTAATAGCCACCCGCGTACGCGCCGTAGCCGCCGTAGATCCCCGCGGCGTACATGCCATCGGCGTACACGCCAGTGAACACGTTCCCCACGGCGCCATACTGGCCGGCGGCGGCCCACCCCGTGCGTGAGTTGAACGACATGCTGAACCGGTCGCCCCACGGATTGCCCATGCGAGGATCGACGCCGCCGTACAACTTCGCGCGGCCGCCGTCGAGCCACCGGTCGTACACGCTTCCCGTCATGGAGCCCCAGTCTCCCACGCCCCAGCGGCCCACGCCGCGATACGAACCGAGTCCGTACCCGCCCCAGCCCCAGGCATAGCCGTAACCGGCGCCGTAGCGCCAGCCGTACCACGGCGTCCACCCGATGTTCGCGCCGTAGCCGTAGGTGAACGGCGGCGCATACCAGTCATTGCCGATCCAGGAGGTGTACCCGTAACCCGTGCCGTACACCGCCACGTTCTCATCGTCCAGGATCACGCCGGTGTAGCCGGGCGTGTAGCCCACCCACACCGAATCCGCCGACGAATCGTACACTCTCACGTATGTCACATAGTGCAACGGTGAACTCGGCGGGATCTGGTAGATCGCGTCGGGCACGGTGGTCGCGACCGCCCACGGGCCCGTCATTGACGGGCCGTTGAACCACACGCCGTTCTCGCACAGGTACCAGCTCGAGGAGGTGACCTCGATCAGTGGACGCGACGCATTCGAGACGTACTGCAGCCCCGTGAGCTCGAGCGGCAGGATCTTGGCCGCACCGTCGATCTCCACCGCCTCGGCCTTCGTGCCCGTGCGGCTCAGCGTCTCCGTTTGCGGGATCGAATTCTCGATCCGCGCTTCCTCGGCCTGCGGCGTTCCGGGGATCGCCGCGCGCACGTTCTCCATTGCGCTGGAGTCCGGGATCTGCGCGAACGACTTGGGCAGATCCGCGCCACGCACGTACGTCCACGGTCCGGCGAGTGCCATTGACGTGAACCATCGGCCCGAGAGCAGAATGTAGATCTTGTGGTCCGTCGTGTCGCGCAGGATGCGGCCGCTGGTGTTCTTGACGTACTGCAGCGGCACGCCGGTGATCGGCGCCCACTTGGGCGCGCTGTCGGTGACGATGAGCTCGGTGGTCTTCGTCGCGATGATCACTTTCGGCACCGGCGGCTTGAGCAACGACGGCAGCGGCACCTGCGAGTACGGCGTGGAAGGCGCGCCGGAGAGCGGGTCGGCATCGCCGGAATCGACCAGCGCGCGCAGCACGACATTGAGATCGTTCACCGTCTCGACCGGCGCGCTCTTTGTGACCGTCCACGGGCCAGTCGTGTCGGCCGCCTGCAGCCAACCATCGAACACGTGCAGATACAGCATCTTCGTCTGCGACGACTTCACGAGCACCGGCGCGGTGTTGATCACGCGCGTGAGCTTCGTGCCCTTCATCGGCCGCCACACCGGCGCGCCGTCGATCGGGACCAGCACCGCGGGCACCGGCGAGAAGACGATGGCGGGCGGCGCGTTGGCGAGTGTGTGCTTCGTCATCTGCCGAGTGCCGCCGATCACCTGCAACGCCGCCTCGAGCTTATCGAGCTGGATCGCGTGCGATCGCGCGGGCAGTTTCGTCGTGAGCACGGCGAGGTAGCCTGCTTCGCGGTCCGGCGCGGTCGGGAATTTCACGGAGGTGATCTTCATCGCCTCGAGATAGACCGTGCGGTTCGCCTTGTCGACGTCCGTGCGCGCGGTGAACTCCACGACGCCGAACAGCGAGTCACGCGCGCCGTTGGGCAGCACCGACACCGCCATGCGTGCCACGACCTGATTCCCCTCCCACGAATCCAGCTGTGGCTGGTACGCGGTGAAGGTGTCCGCCTTGGTCTGGACAATGCGGGGCCAGCCGGAATCGGCGGGCGGGACCGGCGGCGGTGAGAAGACCGTATTGCCGGTGACCTGCGCCGCCACGTGCGGGGCGATGAGCGACGCCGCCAGAATGATCGTGAATCTCCTCATGACCGACCCCCAGAATGCCGTTACGGTGGTTGCACTATACGCCATGCGCCACACACGCCCTTTTCAGTTGACCTGAATACCCTCAACAGTGTAAACTTAAAGGCTAAGCCAGTTTACCGTATCCACTCAAAGCAAGTATAGAGTCCAATGGCGATTCCCGCGACCCAGATCCGGCGCGGCATGGTCATCGTCTTCGAAGGCGATCCCTGCCGCATCACTGAATTCCGTCACCACACGCCGGGCAACCTCCGCGCGATGGTGCAGGCGAAGCTCCGTAACCTGCGCACGGGCTCCAACTTCGAGCATCGGTTCCGCGCCGCGGACTCGATCACGAAGGCGAGTCTCGAAACGCACAATCTCGACTTCATGTACAAGAGTGCGGATACCTACCACTTCATGAACAGCGAGAATTACGACCAGCTCGAGATCGACGAAGAGACGCTGGGCGACGGGGCGCAGTGGATGCAGGAGGGGATGAAGATCATCGCCGAGTACTATAACGGGAAGCCGATCGGCATCGAGCTGCCGAATTCGATGGAGCTGACGATCGTCGAGACGAGTCCGGTGATGAAGAGTGCGACGAAGAACGCGAGTGCGAAGCCGGCGAAGCTGGAGAACGGCGCGACGGTGAACGTACCGGAGTTCATCTCGAGCGGGGAGCGGATTCGCGTGAATCCGAATACGGGCGAGTACCTAGACCGAGTTAAGAACTGACGGCGTGAGTTATGAGTCGTGCGTCGTGAGCGGATTGTTGATTCGGGTCGTCTTCACCGTTAGAATATCATGTTCGCAGGAACATGGTGACCGTAGCTCAATTGGTTAGAGCACCGGACTGTGGCTCCGGGGGTTGGGGGTTCAATTCCCCTCGGTCACCCTGGGGGGGGAGGAGCGGAGGATCCGAGGCCGTCGCGGTCGTTAGGTCCGTAGCTCAACTGGTAGAGCACTGGTCTCCAAAACCAGCGGTTGGGGGTTCAAGTCCCTCCGGGCCTGTTGCTTTTTGAAATGATTCTCGAGCAGTCGACTGGCGGTATCGTCTAGGGGACTAGGACGGAGCCCTCTCAAGGCTTAAACACGGGTTCGAATCCCGTTACCGCTATGTGGAAACTTTCCCTTGCAGGATGGTCCAACGTCTAACGCCGCAGTTCAGTAGCGCCACACGCTAGACGCGCCTCTGCTGTTGCACGGCCCCATCGTCTATCGGTTAGGACGGCACCCTTTCAAGGTGCAGAGAGGGGTTCGACTCCCCTTGGGGCTACTAGGGGACGATAGAGATGTATTTGGGGCTGTAGCTCAGCTGGTTAGAGTGCCGGTCTGTCACACCGGAGGTCGCGGGTTCGATCCCCGTCAGCCCCGTAGTCGTTGGTCGTTGGACGTTAGACCTCATCTCGACTTAAGGTCAGCAGCGCCCTGGTGGTGAAATTGGTAGACACGCCATCTTGAGGGGGTGGTGCCGTAAGGCGTCGCGGTTCGAGTCCGCGCCAGGGCATGCAGCAACTCGCAGTACCTTCGACGATCGCCAGCGTAGCTCAGTGGTAGAGCACTCGATTCGTAATCGAGCGGTCGTCAGTTCAATCCTGACCGCTGGCTCTCAGACGGCCCCGTGATCCGGGGCCGTTTTCGTTCCGGGTTGCTACTCCCGCGCGAGCCGCGTCACTTATGGCAGCCCAACCAGGAGCCACCATGACCGCCCCGCAGCCGCCTAAGCCGCCCGCCGCGCCCGCTCCCATCACGAACATCGACGACCTGCTGGAGCGCGCCGAGGACCGCCTGATCGCGAAGGGTTCCACCGTTCGCGTCTCGCCCGACAACGCCGAGCTCAAGCTCCCGTCGCAGATGCAGGAGGCCCGCGATACACTCGAAGCCTGCGGCGTCAAGCTCGTGCAAGACGCCACCCTCGGCGCGAAGGACATCAAGGTCGATCCGCCGGCGAAGAAATAACTACGCGGGACGCGGGAAGCGGGAAGCGCCGCGATGTGCGGGACGCGCGTGAGCCTCCGCGCCCTTCCCGCGTCCCGCGGCGCTTCCCGCTTCCCGCTTGCCGCGCCTTCCGAAGCAAGGGAGTAGCCTGCCGCACCGCCAGCCAGTAGTTTCTAGGAGCAACGCGTACCTGTAGTGAACGCGGGCGTAATTCAGTTGGTAGAATGCCAGCTTCCCAAGCTGGACGTCGCCGGTTCGAGTCCGGTCGCCCGCTCTTATGTGATACCCTAGTGCTGTCGATCACCGGGTCGCGGTCCGTCTGGACCGGGGCCCGTTCTCATGCCCGGCAGGAAAAATGTCCGCCCCCGCGTTACCGCGATTCAAGCGGCTGCTCTTCGGCCGCCCGCTCGCCTCCGATCGCCTCGATCACGAGCGCCTCAACAAGAAAACGGCGCTCGCCGTCCTCTCCTCCGACGCGATCTCCTCCGTCGCCTACGCCACCGAGCAGACGCTGATCGTCCTCGCCGTCCTCGGAACGCTCGCCTTCCAGTACATCGTTCCGATCTCCGGCGTCATCGTCGCACTGCTCATCATCGTCGCGCTCTCGTACCGGCAGACGATCTTCGCCTATCCCGGCGGCGGCGGGTCCTACACGGTCGCGAAGGACAACCTCGGCACGATGCCCGGACTCGTCGCCGCGGCCGCACTGCTCACCGACTATATCCTCACGGTCGCCGTGTCGATCTCCGGCGGCATCGCCGCGATCACGTCCGCGTACCCCGTGCTGCAGCCGCACACGGTGGGACTCTGCGTCGGCGCCATCGTGCTGCTCATGCTCGTGAACCTGCGCGGCGTTCGGGAATCGGGCGCGGCGTTCAGCGTGCCCACGTACATCTTCATCGTGCTGATGCTCGCGCTCATCGGCACCGGCTTCTATCGCATCGCGCTCGGCCATGAGCTCGCGCCGGTGCTCGGCGCGCCGCGCATTGATCCCGTCTCGGCCGCGGCGCACGGGTCGCAGGGCATCGCCGGCTTCGCGCTCGTGTTCCTCATCCTGCGCGGGTTCGCCGAAGGATGCGTCGCGATGACCGGCACCGAGGCCATCTCCAACGGCGTGAGCGCGTTCAAGTCGCCCAGCGCCAAGAACGCCGCCATCACGCTCGGCTGGATGGCCGCGATCCTCGGCGTGTTCTTCATGGGCGTGAGTTCGCTCGCGCAACATTACCAGGTGATGCCCTCGGCATCCGACACCGTGCTATCGCAACTCGGCCGGCACATCTTCGGCGGCGGCGTGGTGTACTTCGCGCTGCAATACGCGACGTTCGCGATCCTCGTGCTCGCGGCGAATACCGCGTTCGCCGATTTCCCGCGATTGTCCAGCATCCTCGCGCGCGACGGCTACATGCCGCGCCAGTTCGCGGCGCGCGGCGACCGCCTCGCGTTCTCGAACGGGATCGTCGCGCTCTCGCTCGTGGCCATCCTGCTCGTGTGGTTCTTCCACGGCGACACGAGCGCGCTCATTCCGCTGTACGCGATCGGCGTGTTCGTGTGCTTCACGCTCTCGCAGGCCGGCATGGTGATGCATTGGCGCACCACGCGCGACGAAGGATGGAAGTGGAAGTCCGCGCTCAACGGACTCGGCGCCGTCGCGACGGCCATCGTGTCGGTGGTGCAGGTGGTCACGAAATTCCTGCACGGCGCGTGGATCGTCGTCATCATCATCCCCGCCATTATTCTATTGCTGCGGAAGATCCACTCGCACTACGCCGAATTCGCCGAGGAGATCCGGTTCACCGGGCACTCGCCGCTGATGTTCATGCACCATACAGTGATCGTGCCGGTGAACGGCATCACGCGCGCGACGGCGGGAGTGCTGGTGTACGCGACGACGATCTCCGAAGATGTGCGCGCGGTGTACGTCGAGACCGATCCGGCGGCGACCGAGCGGCTCAAAACCGAATGGGCCGCGTGGGACATTGGCGTGGATCTCGTGGTGATCCCGTCGCCGTATCGGTCGGTGCTGCGGCCGCTGGTGGACTATGTGAACCGGATGATCCATCGGGGCGATGCCGATCTCGTGACCGTCGTCGTGGCCGACATCGTGCCGCACAAGTGGTGGGAGCATCTCCTGCACAACAAGACGGCGCTCTTCATCCGCACGGCGTTCACCTTCCGCCCGAATGTCGTGGTCACCTCCGTGCCGTATCTCGTGGGGCGCGCGCAGCGGCTTCGCGATATAATGATGCACGACGAGACGCTCGATACGAATACGGCCGAGCGGACCGCACTGGGGATCTGAAATAAAAAGCTTGCGCGATAGCCGGCGCAGAAAGTAACCTCCTTGCAACAGGAGGCGTGATGCGGAGTGTTGTGATCATAGGGATGCTGGCGGCCGCGGCGTTGCCGCTGCCGCGCGCCGTTGGGCCGGTGAAGCTCGGGATGCCCGTGCAGGCATTCACGCGTCTCACCCACGAGTTGCCCGATTGCACGCCCAAGCAGAATTGCGGCGCACACGAGGCGCGCGCGAAGGCGTTCATCGACACCGTGGAGGCCGGCGGAGGCGGTCTGCCCGGGATGCAACAATTCGATTGCGCGTTCATCCGCGACTCGCTGTTCGCATTCACGACGCCCCCGGAGGATCGTCGTTACTCGACGATGCGCTTTCGCCTGAACGGCATGTACGGCGCGCCGACGCGCGAGGACACCACGGACTCGGGGCTCGGCGAAGTGATCTGGCAAACGAGGACTACGCGGCTCACGCTGTACTATGCGCGCGCGGGCAAAGCCGCCGGGACGGCGACCGGCGTGGAATACGCGGATGTGCACCTCTCCGCTTTGGCCGACAAGGATCGGGGAGACAAACCCTGGCCCTGAGGTTCAAGAAGCGTGAGTACCGAGTCGTGCGTCGCAACCGTTCGTGGCGTGTGGCGACTGGAAGACTCACGACTCACGACTTACGCTAGCGACGCACGACTCACGACGCACGGTTGCGACGCACGACTCGGTACTCACGCCGTGCGTGGTCCACGACGCACGACTCGGTACTCACGGCGTTCGGGTTACGAGTCACGCCTCTAGTCTTTCGACGATCCCCTCCGCCATTCTCGCTGCCGCGTCTGTCTCCTCGCGCAAGTAAAGCCGAGGTTCGATGAGCTCAAGTTCCATGAGCCGTGGCGTCCCCAGTTCGTCGGGTGCCATATCGATCCGCGCGTATAGCGGAGTCTCCGGCAGCGCGCCGAGCGTCGCCTCGCACAACGCCCGCTCGGCCGCCGATGGCTCCACGCGCGGGGCAGGGGCTTCCATCTCGAACGGCGCGCTGAGCACGGCCTGCCGCTTCACGCCATGAGTGAAGCGCCCTTCGATGTGGATGAACGACCGCTCGCCGTACGTCTCCACCGAGGGCAGGTACGGCTGGACCAGCACCTCGCCACGCGCGCGAGAGCGACTGGAAATGCGCACGCGCCGCATCGCGATTCGCGCGCGAGAACCGCTTGGCGCCGTGCGCGCTCGCGGCCACCGCCGGCTTGATCACGATCTCGCCCCAGCCCCGCCTTTCGAGCTCCGCGCCGAACTCGCCGAGCGCGCCGCCTTCGCTCCAGAGCGTGGGCACCGTCGCCACTCCGCGCTCCGCGAGATCGCGCAGGTACGTCTTGTGCGCATTCCATCGCACGAGCGCGATCGGATTGAGCAGCCGCACGCGCGCGCTTACGCGCTCGGCCCACTCGAGGAATTCCGAGGCATGCAAGTGGTAGTCCCACGCCGATCGAATCACGACCGGATCGTCCCATGCGGCGCCGGGCGCGTTCCAGACGCGCGGGATCGCGCGCACGCCGAGCGGTGCGAGCGCGTCGACGAGCACGCGGTCGTCGGCGTGCAGGGCGGGGTAGTCCTTGCTGGTGGCGAAGAGCACGGTCTTCATCGGACCGTAAGATGCTGCCGCGTGCTACCGGCCCCAAGCCCTGTCGTGTTCGGGACTCGGGACTCGGGACTCGCCGCGGGACTCGGGATGCGCGTGATATCTCCCGCGTCCCGCACATCGCGGCGAGTCCCGGGTCCCGCATCCTGAGCAGTCAGTGCGTCATTCCCCCCGAATGATGCTCGTGGCGCTGGAAGCTCGAAGAATTCATGGATCGCCGCGACGGCTGCGGGATCGGTCGTCGTGATCAGCAATTCGGCACCGCGCGGGAGGTCCTTCACCGTGTAGGTGATCTCCGCGCGCTTCGCGGCCATGACGCCCGTGCCGCTGACGCTCTGCGCGTGCACGAACTCCGGCGAGCTGAAGTTGCCACCCTTGAACGCCGTCGCGATCTCCGCGAAGTGTTTCCGGATCTTCGCGACGCCCGCCGAGTCGGTGCTATCGCGCTGCAATTCGATGCGCCCACCGTTCGGCAGATCATCGAACACGTGGGTAGAAGTGTACTGATCCACCCCCATCGCCATCTTGCCGCGCTGCTGCATGGAGTCGAAGGCCTGGGCGTGGGCGCCGAGCGAGGCGGCGATCAGGAGGGCGGGAAGGGCGGCGAGGCGCATGACTGGCTCACGGAGGGAGGGTTCATTGTTGTGTCTTGTCCTGAGACACTGCGCAATGCCAAAGGGTGCACGGCGTTCGGGACTCGGGACTCGGGACTCGCCGCGGGACGCGGGCTGCGCGTGAGATCTCCCGCGTCCCGCACATTGCGGCGAGTCCCGAGCCCCGAATCCCGAACGTAGGATGTGCTTGGGCTCATCCCGCCTCATTGCACTTTGCGTCACAAAGTACTTGACAAAATGAGCCAGGCGTCCCAGATTGACCCCCATGCCCCACCTGAGCCTTCACGACCGCGCCACCCAGGATCTCGCCTTCATCCGCGAGACCATGGAGTCCGCCGCCGGCTTCACGGCCATTCTCAGGCTGGGGGCAGGCGGCGGTCGGGGGCGTCGGGATCGCCGCCGGCCTCGTCGCGGCCACGCAGCCCACCGGACGCGCGTGGCTCACGGTCTGGATCACGGCCGCAGTCGCCGGCGCCGCGATCGGCACGGGAGCCACGCTGCTCAAGACGCGGCGCGCGGGCAAGGCGGTGCTCAATCCCGCGATCCGGAAATTCGTCCTCGCGTTCTCCCCGGCGATCGTCGCGGGCGCCATCCTCACGGTCGCGATCGTCCAGACCGGCTCGCTCACGCTCCTGCCCGCGGCGTGGCTCGTTTGCTACGGCGCTGGCGTCATGGCGGGGGGCGTCTTCTCGATCCGCGCCGTACCCGTCATGGGCGCCTGTTTCCTCGCGCTCGGCGCCGCGGCCCTCGCCTCGCCCGACTGGCTCGGCAACGCCTATCTGATTGCGGGCTTCGGAGGACTCAACTTGCTCTTCGGACTCTTCATTGCGGTGCGGCACGGTGGCTAAGCACAACGCCGCCCGGCGCCCAGCCGCCGATCCGCCCGAGCTGTCGCGCGCCCTCCGCGCGATCGCGGGGAAGGCGGCCGCCTCGGCTCCGCTCGCCCTCGACGAAGTGATCCATCATCGTCTCCGCCTGGGCATGGTGAGCGCCCTCGCCGCGAACGAGACCCTGAGCTTCACCGAACTGCGCGACATCCTCAACACCACGGATGGGAATCTCAGCGTACATGCCCGGAAACTCGAGGACGCCAAGTACGTTCACGTGACGAAGCGCTTCGAGTCCCGCCGCCCCCGCACCGACTACAAACTCACCGCCGCCGGCCGTGCGGCGTTGAACAGGTATTTGTCGCACATGGAGTCCCTGATCGCAAAGATGCGCCCGTAGCAGTCTGCGGTTGCGCATCCCGCGGCGCGTCCCGAGTCCCGAATCCCGAACGCAACAAAGCTGAGACTATTTCACATGTCATTGAGCTTTACAGAACAAAGTACTATTGAACGCGGACTCCACGTCGCCATGATCATGGACGGGAATGGAAGATGGGCGACGGCCCGCGGCCTCCCCCGCGCCGCCGGCCACCGCGCCGGCGCCGACGCCGTGCGCCGCGTCGTCACCGCCGCGCCAACGCTCGGCATCGCCACGCTCACGCTCTACGCCTTCAGTTCCGACAACTGGCGCCGCCCACCGCTCGAGGTCGAGATCCTCCTCCGTCTCTTCCGGCGCCATCTCCTCACCGAGAGCCGTCGGCTCGCCGAGCACGGCGCGCAGCTCACCGTCATCGGCCGCCGCGACCGGCTGCCACCCGTGCTCACGGAGCTCATCGCGCGCGCCGAGCAGATCACGCGCGGCGGAACCATGCTCGACCTCCGCATCGCCATCGACTACTCCGCACGCGACGAGATCCTCCGCGCCGCCCGCGAACTCTCCCAGCACCACGCGCCCTTCACGCGCGAAGCGCTCGACGCCCAACTCTCCGCCGCGCCACCCGTGGACCTCTTGATCCGCAGCGGCGCCGAGCGCCGCCTCAGCGATTTCATGCTCTGGGAATGCGCCTACGCCGAGCTCTACTTCACCGATGTCATGTGGCCCGCCTTCACGGGAGACGACCTCGCGAGAGCCGTCAGTGATTTCCACACCCGCGACCGTCGTTTCGGCTCGCTCATCGCAGTCTAGCGTCTAGGTCTAACGTCTAAATCTGGGGTTCACATGAGCATCTGGATCGCCGCTCTCGTTCTCTCCCTGATCGCCGCCACGATCGAGTTCGATGCCGAACCGGGCCTCAATTGGCTCCTCTGGACCGCGCCCGCCGCGCTCGCACTCTGCTACTACACGCTCGCGACGCGCCCCGCCGCCGTGCGCGACATCGCGGTGCCGCTCGCGCTCGCCGTGGTGATCTCGGCGGGCGCCACGATCACGAGCAGCCCAGCGCTCCACTTCTTCATCGTCGTCGCGAACGTACTGCTCTTCGCCTACGCATCGCGCATCGCCGCCGGCGTGCCGGCCGCGAGCGCCGGCGCCATCTTCATTGCGAGCGCTCCACTCGTGGGCGCGTTCGAAACCGCGCACGAATCCTGGGACCAAGTCGGCGAACTCGCCGAATCCGCGAACGCGGAGCGCAGCATGCCGGTGCTGCGCGGCACGATGCTCGCGGTGCCGGTGATCATCCTCCTCTGGCTGCTGCTGGCCGCCGCGGATCCGCACCTCTCGAGCTGGGGTGGTGCGATCGTCGACGCCATCCGCGAGCTCACCTTCATCCCGCGCCTCATCTTCGCCGCCGGGATCGGTGTGCTCTCACTCGGCGCGTTCGGCCTCGCGTCGCGCGAAGCCGTCACCTCGGGCGACCCCGCCTTCGTGCCGCTCGCGCGCGCATCCATCACCGAGCGGCTCATCGTGCTCGGCGCGGTCACCGCGCTCTTCGCCGCCTTCTTCGTGTTGCAGCTGCCGGTAATGTTCGGGAATCCCGCGGCCGTCACGGGCTCGGGTGTCACGTACGCCGAGTGGGTGCATAGCGGCTTCGCCGAGCTGACGACAGCGGCGACGATCGTGACGGTGCTCATCGTGGTGCTCGAGACGACGCGCTGCGCGCGGCGGAGCGGGGCAGGAACGCGCCGCGCGCGCGCTGAGTCTCGCGCTCCTCGCGCTCACCGCGTTCGTGGTCCTGTCCGCGTTCCGTCGCATCGCGCTCTACGAATCGGCCTACGGCTACACCATGCCGCGTCTCTGGGCGCAGACGTTCATGGTGTGCGTGTGGATCGCGCTCGCGCTCACGGTGTGGGAGATCGCGCGCGGCCTCGACGCGCGCCGCCTCGCCCGTCGCGGCGCGGTGGTGGGCGCCGTCGCGCTCGCGGCGCTCATCTACTGGAACACCGGCGCCTTTGTCGTGCGCGAGAACGTCGCACGCTTCGCAAGCAGCGGTAAACTCGATGTGCGCTATCTCGCGTCGGGACTGTCGATGGACGCGATGCCATCGCTCCTCGCTGCGCGCGCGTCGCTGCCCCCCGTGCTGGCCGACAGTCTCACCACGATGCTCAAAGAGCGCGTGAGCAAACGCTGCGAACTCGCGCCCGGCGCATGGTACGAGTACAACGCGCGCCGCTGGGAGGCGATCCGCATGGCCGGCGCCCAGCAGTGGCCCATCACCTATCCAGGTCGTCACTGCCAGGATCAAGAAGACTGATCTCCCGGAGATCAGTCGCTGCTGTCTCCGTCCCATCCGTTCCATCCGTCACATCCGCGTAAGACATGAACCGTGATTCCCTCGCGCCCGCGATGATCCGCGCGGGCGCGCGCGCATCTAGGTTGAAGTTTCGACCGGATCAACCGGATGATCCGGATCGATCGGATACTCTAACGCGCGTGCTAAGGTCGTGCGGGTGCGAAACGATCGATCGGTTGTTAACAACAACTACGGGGACCATTCGAACCCGAGAAGCGCGACTTGCGCGATCAGGTATCCGACAGATCCGGATCATCCGGTTGATCCGGTCGAAACTTCAACCTTGATGCCCAGGCGCCCGCGTGGATCATCGCGAGCGCGCGGAGATCACGGTTCATGTTCAACACGGATCGAACGGATGGAACGGGTGGGACGGAGACCGCGTGGACGGATCGCCGCGCGGAGTTAGCTTAGGGGCAACGCGAACGGCGCGGCGGGCGTACATTTGTGGCGTCGTGCCAGTGCCAAACCCCCACTCTCCACTCAGACAATGACCAATCGTCTCGCCGCGCTGCTCCTCTGCGCGATCGCGCCCGCCGCGGTGGCCCAGACCGCCACGATCCACGCCCCAGAATCCGCGATCACGCGCATCCGCGACATCGAGCGCGACTCGAGCCAAATGGCGAGCTTCGCGCAGCCGCTCTTCGACTCCATCGGCCCGCGCCTCACCGGCAGTCCGAATCTGCGCAGCGCGCAAGCGTACATCATCTCGCGCTATGCCGCGTGGGGGATCGGCGCCAGAGTCGAGGACTACGGCACGTGGCGCAGCTGGATGCGCGGCCCCACGCATGTCGATCTCATCGCGCCGCGCGTGCGCTCGCTCGAAGCGATCATGCTCGCATGGAGCCCGGGCACCGGCGGCAAGGATGTCGAAGGTGAAGTGGTCGCGATGCCCACCTTCCTCGCGCCCGGCGATCTCCAGAACTTCCTCGCGACGGTGAAAGGCAAGTTCGTGCTCGTTTCCGTCGGCCAGCCCACTTGCCGCCCCGACACCACGTGGGCCGTGAACGCGACGCCCGCCGAATACTCCGACATGAAGACCGCGCGCGCCGCCGCGGATTCGACCTTCGCGCGGAGTCTGCGCGCCGCCGGCGTCACGGTGCGCGATCTGCCGGATTCGCTCGAGCATGCCGGCGCACTCGGCGCGTTCCGAAACACGTGGACCGGCGGCTGGGGCGTCGACCGCATCTTCGGCGCGCGCACGAAGACCATGCCGCTCATCGACGCGAGCTGTGAGGACTTCGGACTCATGTCGCGCCTCGCGACCAAAGGCCAGCATCCGCGCGTGCGCGTGAACGCGACGAGCGCGTTCCAGGGCGAAGTGCCGGTGGGCAACGTGATCGCGACGATCCCCGGCGGCGCGAAGAAGAATGAAGTCGTGATGCTGAGCTCGCACTTCGACAGCTGGGATGGCTCGAGCGGCGCCACCGACAATGGCACCGGCACGATCGTCATGATGGAAGCGATGCGCATCCTCAAGATCGTGCTCCCGAATCCCAAGCGCACGATCATCTCCGGCCACTGGAGTGGCGAAGAGGAAGGGCTGATCGGATCGCGCGCCTACGCCGCCGATCACAAGGCGATCGTCGACTCGATGCAGGCGCTCTTCAATCAGGACAACGGCACCGGGCACGTCGCGCAGGTCGGGCTCCAGGGCCTCACCGGCGCGGAGCCGTTCTTCAGACGGTGGTTCGCCGAGATGCCCGACAGCGTCACCGCCGGCATCAAGATCACGGCGCCCGGCGCACCCGGCCGCGGCGGCACGGACAACGCCAGCTTCATTTGCTACGGCGCCCCCGCGTTCGGACTCGGCAGCACGAACTGGGACTATTTCTCCTATACGTGGCACACGAATCGCGACACGTACGACAAGATCGCGTGGGCCGAAGTGCAGAAGAACGCGACGCTCGTCGCGATGCTCGCGTACCTCGCGAGCGAGGACGACGCGACGATGCCGCGCGATCGCGTGGAGCTCAAGGACCCGAAGACAGGAGCGGCCGTCGCGTGGCCGGAATGCACGGAAGTGCTCCGGAACTCGAGCATGTACGCGCGGTAGTTGAAATCATGTGAATCATGTGAATCATGTCAAAAGCATTTGACAGGATTAACATGATTTTCAAGATGGGAACGACATCCTTCTCGGAGATCACATGCTGAAATCACTGGCCTCTGCGCTACTTGCTCTCGATTCCCCGTCACGGATTCCTTCTTCCATACAAAGCTCTATAAGGCGGATCCGGGCATCGCGTCGACTGTGTGACGGCGCCCACGCAGATCAGGCTCTGGTTCTCCGAGGAGCCGGAGCTCGGTCTCACGAGCGTCGTGCTCGAGAGAGCCGACAGCAGCGTCGTCGCGAAGCTCGTGATCGCCGCGACGGACGACAAGAAATCAGTGGCCGGCAAGATCCCGGCGCCTCTGGCGGCGGGAACCTATCTCGTCGTGTGGAAGACTGCTGCGACTGATGGGCACCCGGCGAAGGGGAGTTACTGGTTCACGTACAGGCCGAAGAACTAACGACGCGGGAAGCGGGAAGCGGGAAGCGCCGCGGGATGCGAGAAGTGCGCGAGGAGCCCATCGCGCAGTTATCGCGTATCCCGCGGCGCTTCCCGCTTCCCGCTTCCCGCGTCGTCAGGCCATTCTGACTCAACCTATCTCGGACCTCCGCAGCCGTCCGCGGTCTTGCGTCGGGCCGTTTCGCCAGCAGCAGCGCAATGAGCTCGCTCAGCGCCACGGGCACCGCGTCGTTCACGCTCTTGGCAGTCGGCGGTTCTTCCTTCAGCAGCTTCGCGATCAGCGTCATGGCCGTCGCCGCCTCGAACGGCAGCTTCCCCGTCGCCGCCTCGAACAGCACCACGCCCATCGCGTAGAGATCGGCGCGACTGTCCACTTCTTCGCCGAGTAGCTGCTCGGGCGGCATGTAAGCCGGCGTACCGACCACCAAGCCGATCTCGGTGAGTCCCGCGCCCGCGCGGTCGGTGAGGCGCGCGACGCCGAAGTCCATCACCTTGAGCACGCCTTCGCCGTCCACGAGCAAATTGTGCGGCTTCACGTCGCGATGGATCACGCCCTCCGCGTGCGCGGCCGCGAGCGCGTCGGCGAGCTGCGTGCCGATCGCGAGCACGCTCTCCATGCTCAGCACGCCCCGCGTGTCGATCAGCTCGCGCACGGTGATCCCCTCCACCAATTCCATGGTGAGGAAATAGCCGCCGTCGTATTCGCCCAGATCGTGCGTGCGCACGACGTTCCGGTGCGTGATCTTCCGCGCGAGGCGGATCTCGCTCTTGAAGCGCTCGATCGTCGCTTCGTCGGCGACACTCTCCTTGCGCAGCGTCTTGAGCGCGATCTCCTCGCCCAGCTCGCTGTCTCTCGCGCGGAACACGGCGCCCATGCCGCCGCGGCCCAGCGTCGCGAGGATCTCATAGCGGTTCGCGATGCGTTCGCCGGTCTGCAGCGTGATCGGCGCGAGCCCGCCCGGACCGCCGGCGTTCGACTCGCGCGCCTTGGTGATGTCGGTCTTGAGCGCGCGCACACGCTCGTGCAATTGCTGCTCGCGCGCGCGCACGTTGGTCGCCATCGTGTCGAACACGCGCGCGAGACGGCCCACCGCGTCGCGACGCCGCGCCACGTCGGCGAGCATCCCAGCTTTGTAAGTGCCCGCCTCGACCGCCGCCGCCGCGGTCGCCACGCTCTCCGCCGCGAGCGCCACCGCGCGCTCCTGATCGCGCGCGCGCTTCCGCGCGATGCTCGCGCCCACGCGCGCCTTGAGCAGCACGGGATCGAACGGTTTCGGCAGGAAATCCTCGGCGCCCTGCTCGATGCATCGCACGGCGCTCGCCGTATCGTCCAGCGCCGAGATCACGATCACCGGAATGTCGCGCGTGCGCTTCGCTCCCTTGAGACGCTCCAGCACCGCGAAGCCGTCGAGTTCGGGCATCATGATGTCGAGCAAAATGAGATCGGGCATCTCGCTCTCCACCATCTCGAGCGCAACGCGTCCGTTCTCCGCGCAACTCACCGCGTAACCCTGCTTCTCGAGCCGGCGCTTCAGCAGCTGACGGTTGTCCTCCACATCGTCCACCACGAGCACGCGCGCGGCGCGCTCCTCCGCGGGCTCTTCTTCCGCCAACGGCGCACTCGCCACGATCTCGAGGTCCTTCGGCCGCAGCTGCTCCGCCGCATGCAGGATGCGACGCAGATCGTCCGCCGCCGCGTCGCCAAGATCATGCGCCGAGATGAGCGACGTGACCGCGCGAATGATCTGCGCCTGCGGTTCCTCCAGCTCGTCGTACAATCTCCGCACCGCATCGCTCGGCGGCGTGCTGCTCGGCACGAGCACCGCGCTGATGTGCTGCAGCGCATCGTGCGCCGCCGCGAGGATGATCTTGAGCGGCTCGCGATGCTCCTCGTCGCCCGGCGGGAGATCTTCGAGCAACATTTCCGTGTAGCCGACGATGTGATTCACCGGCGTGCGGAAGGTGTGCCGCAGTTCCCCCACCGCCGAATTGCGACCGCTCACGCCGCGCTCCCGAGCACCGCGGCGATCTTGCCGAGCAAGCGCTCGAAGTCCACCGGCTTCGTGTCGTATTCGTCGCAGCCGGCGGCGAGCGCCTTCTCGCGGTCGCCCTGCATCGCGTGCGCCGTGAGCGCGATGATCGCCACGCGGCGCCCCTTCTCGCCGGCGCGGATCTGGCGCGCCGCCTCCCAGCCATCGATCTCGGGGAGATTCATGTCCATGAGCACCACATCGAACTCGCCGGTGAGCGTCATCTCCACGCCGCTGCGCCCGTCCACTGCGATGCCCACCTCGAATCCGCGCCGCGCCAGCCGGCGCGAGAGCATGTCGCGATTCATCTCGTTGTCTTCCACCAGCAGCACGCGCTTTCCATCGGTCATGAACTCATCTCCGGCACGGGCCGCGCGCCCCGCGCGTCGGCGGGCAGTCGAATGGTGAACGTCGATCCCTGTCCCGGCGAACTCTCGCCGATGACGTCGCCGCCCATGAGCCGGCAGAAGCGCCGCGTGATCGCGAGGCCGAGCCCGGTGCCGCCGTAGCGGCGCGTCGTGCCGGCGTCGGCCTGCGCGAAGGCCTCGAACAGACGCGACATCTGCTCGGGCGTGATGCCGATGCCGGTGTCGCGCACGCGGAACACCATATCGTGCTTCTCGCGCGCGACCTCGAGCGTGATCGTGCCTTTCTCGGTGAACTTCGCGGCGTTCGAGAGGAGATTCAGCAGCATCTGCCGGAGCTTGGTGACGTCGGTGTACATCGCGCCCGGCTTCGCGGGCACCTGCACCACGAGCTTGTTCCCATTGCGCGCGACGAGCGGTTCCACCGTGGCGCGCACCTCCTCGATGATGCCGCCGGCGTCGGCCTGCTCGATGAGCAGGTCCATGCGGCCCGGCTTCGATCTTCGAGAGATCGAGGATGTCGTTGATGAGCGACAACAGATGCTTGCCCGCCGAGCGGATCTTCTCGAGGTCGCCGGTGCTCGCGGTGTCGCCGCGGTCGCGCGCGTCCTCTTCGAGCATCTCGCTGTAGCCGATGATCGCGTTGAGCGGCGTGCGCAGCTCGTGGCTCATGCTCGCCAGGAACTGGCTCTTCGCCTTGTTCGCGCCCTCGGCGTCCGATTTCGCCTTGAGCAGTTCGGTCACGTCGTGATAGAGCGCGAACACGCCGATGCGTTCGCCGTTCACCACGACGGGCACGCCGAACAGTTCGACGTCGATGAACGTGCCGTCCTTCCGCTTGCGTTTGCCGATGCCGCGCGCCGCCTGGCTCGCGGCCATGCTCGTGTAGTTCTTCGCCTCGAGCAGCGTTTCGGGCGTCGGTGATGAGACTGTCGAGATTCTTGCCCAGCACTTCGGCGGGCGTCCAGCCGAACACGCGCTCGAAGGCGGGATTGAGCTGCACGATGTCGTCCTTCATGTCGAGCGTGACGATCGCGACGGGGCTCGTCTCGACGACGGCCTCGAAGAATTGCTTCTGACGGTCGGCATTCGTGAACAGCCGCGCATTCTCGATCGCGATCGCCGCCTGCGGCGCGAAGAGTCTGAGGCGCCGCAGGTCTTCGTCGTTGAACACGCGCGCCGGATCGGCGTGCACCGTGGCGATCGAACCCACGAGCCGCTCGCCAATGAGCAGCGGCGCGGCCATCACCGAGTGGATGTTCGAATCGAGATACGCCGAGGCGCGCCCCATCCACTCGTTGTAATTCGGGATCACGATGGGTTCGAGCGTCTTCGCCACCGTGCCCATCGCGCCTTCGCCGTACGCGAGCCGCGTGGACACGAAATCGCCCTGCTGGATCTCGCTCGCGACGATCTCCATCTCGCGCGTGGCTTCGTGATAGATCGCGATCTGGCCGCCGGTGACGCCGAGCAGCGTGACCGCGCGATTGAGCACCGCCTCGAGCACGCGCGGCAGGGAGAGCGCGCTCGCGAGATCGCTCATGGAATCGAGCAGCGCCTGCTGCTCGTCGGCGCGGCGGCGTTCGTTCACCAGCAGCCGCGCGCGTGCGAGAGCGATCGATGCCTGCGTGGCTGCGGCGGTGAGGATCTCGAAGTCCGGCTGGCCGAACGCGTTCGCGTCGTGACTCTGCACGCAGAGCACGCCCACCGGTTTGCCTTCGAGCATGAGCGGCACGTCCACTTCGCTGCCGCTCTTGTAGGTCGCGACGTACTCGGGCGCTTTCTTCACGTCCGCCGTGTACTCGAGCTTTCGGCTGCGCAGCGCTTTCTCGGTGAGCCCGTGCCCCGGCGCGATGCGCATGCCGACCTTTACGTCCTTCCATCCCACGCACGCGCGCAGCACGCGCTCGTGCGTGTTGTCGTCGAGCAGGAACATGCCGATGAGATTGTATCCGAGCGCATCGTCGCGCAGCCCTTCGACGACCCGATGGCACACTTCGTCCTCATCCAACGCGGCGGCGATCTCGGCGCTGAGGCGGAGCAGGGCAGACTGTCGGGCAGAGGCGCGTGAAGGGGATTTAGGCACGACCCCAAATGTGCGAATGGGGACGGGGGGAGTCCAGTGCAGAAGGGCACGAACTGCGGTGCTGGTACCGCCGACGGCGGGGTTGGTGCCGCGAGAGGCGCGTTAGCGTTGGCGTTGTGTACTGCGAGCTCCCTGGAGGCCGCAGTTCCCAATGCCAGCGCTACACACGCATTTCGCGGTACCAACCCCGCCCCTTGCGGTTTTACGATCGCACGGAGCCGGGTTTCCCTTAGCAGAGCGTAACAGTCCTGGTACAGCACCCGTTGGACTCTCGACTCGTGAGGATCCTCGATGAACCGCTCGATCCTGTGCGTACTTTTCCTCTCCACCCTCGCCGCCTGCGGCCACCAGCCGCCGGCGGATTTCGCACCAGATCCGGCACTCGTCGCGCAGATCCGCTCCATTCAGATCATGCCCGGTTATTCGCGCGTCTGCCCCGGCGCCGCGATCCCCGCGCAGTACGAAGCCGTGCTCGCGGATGGTACGCATATCCCATTCGTGCACAGCTACGACGAGAAGCATCCGCCGCGGCTGCACGTGAATTTCCTCGCGCTCTCGAGTGACGAAGCGCGCAGCCGCTCCGACGGCAGTTGGGTATCGGCGCAGGATCCATTGCTCTCGGCGAGCGACCGGATTCCGTCTCACGGCGACGCTCAGAGCGAAGCCGAGCATCGGCGGCACCGTCTCCGTGCAACCGGACTACAGCTGCGCGCAGCACGCGTTCGAGTTCGAAGGCGCGCCCGGCGGCCGCGCACAATCGGGAGAGAACGGACCGCCGGTGACCGTCACGCTCGCGCGCGCGCATTCGCCGTTCTACGAGAAGCTGATCGTCGCCGGCATCCAGGTGGGCGCGCAGGCGCCGTTCTACGAATTGTACGATGCCGCGACGATCCCGCCCGCGGATTTCATTGGCATCGCGACGCGCGGCGGCCGCGGCGGCGTCGGCGTCACGGGTCCGCAAGGGCGGTGACGGCGCGAATGGAGCGGCGGGGTGTCCCGCGCAGGCGGGCGGCACGGGCGGCGACGGCGGCAGCGGCGGACCCGGCGCGCCCGGCGGACGCGGCGGCGTCGGTGACGATCGTCGTGCCGGCCGACGAACCGTTCATGGCGGGGCTGGTGACTGCACGCGAGCCCGGTGGTTATGGTGGGCCCGGTGGCATCGGCGGCAACGGTGGAGTTGGCGGACGAGGAGGGCAGGGCAAGGCGAATTCCGACGGCACGAATGTCGCCGATGCGTCGGATGGCGCGGTCGGCCGCAAGGGACAAACGGGACCGGTTGGATCAGAGGGTCCGCGTGGACCGAGGGCGGAGATCGTCGCGGTGGCGAATGATCAATTATTCGGACAGGGGGTGCCGCAGCAGCTCGTGGTGCTTGCTTACGGCACAGGCGAATCGCTGACGGCGCGGTAGAACCGCTGGCGGCCGAACTGGCACCGCTAGCGTCGGGATTGGCGTTGGATACTGCAACTCGCGTGGAGTCGCCTCATCCAACGCCAATCCCGCTCCTTGCGGTACAGACGCGAACCGTCCGGGAGTAGGTCGCGAGGAGGTCTGGGCGTTAGGGAGGCTGGAACTTCGGATTCGGAGCCGTCGACTGCACCGACTCTCGACCTCCACCTCCCTACCGCCCAACGTAATTCGAATTCAGTTGCAGCCCGCGTGTCCGCAGCCGCATGCTGCGCCGGTGCTCGCGGTGCCAGCCTTCGCGCAATGATCACTGCAGAATTTCTGTCCCGGGCGCGGCGAGCACTTGCATCCGGCATGCGCACAGCGCTCTGCGGCGAGCCCGCGGGTGAAGATGCGTTGGGTGTCATGATCGATCCTCCGAAGGATCGGTATGAACGAAAAAAGGCGCGCGGGACTTGAGAGAGTCCCTTCGCGCCTTCGAATTACGAGTCGAGATCACTCGCACATCAAGGCATTACCTAGTTACTTCTACTCCTGAATTCTACAGCGGTTCCCCGAATTCCGGTAGCTGGAACCGCCGACGGCGGGACTGGTACCGCTGACGGCGGGATTGGCGTTGGATGCGGCACCATCTAACGCTAATCCCGCCCCTCGCGGTGCCCAGTCCCGCCGTCAGCGGTGCGACTCACGCCGTTGCGGTTGCGATCACGAATTCACCCGGGATCTCATACGCATCTCCCGACTTGAACGCCGCGATGGACTCCAGATATTCTGCGCGAGCCGCCGCTTTGTCCGAGTCGGAAAAATGTGAATATGCGAGCGCCACCGGCCCCGCCACGAACGCCGCGCCGCACGCATCCGATCCCGAGTCGTAGTGGAGCGTGGTGTTCATCCGCTCCGACGTGATCGCGGTGAACCCCGCCAGCTCCATGATTGAGCGCGAGCGCGTCCGCCGTCCCGAGCTGAAAGAACAGCGGACACACATCCGATTCCACCCGCCGCTCGACGATCGGGAATATCTCCGCCCATCCGCACTTGTCCCGCGCGCCCCACACGGCCATCACTGCGCGCCCGCCGGCGCGCAGCGCGCGCTTCATCTCCTTGAGCGCCGCGAGCGGATCGGGAACGTACATGAGCCCGAACGCGCACAGCGCCGCATCGTACGTCCCGTCGGGCAGCGCGAGCTCCTGCGCGTCCATGCGCTTCACGATCACATTCGACAGCGACTGCTCGGCGGCGTTCTGCTCGAGATCTCTCACCATCTCATCGCTCAGATCCACCGCCATCACTTTCCCGCGCTCGCCCACCGTGCTCGCCGCGCGCAGCGTGACGAGTCCCGTCCCACACGCCACGTCCAACACGCGCTCTCCGCTCCGAAGCGATGCCAGTTGCAGCAATCGGTTCTGCGCTGGCTCGAGAGCTCGTGCCCAGTACCGCTCGTACTCCGCTGCCGCCTTGTCCCACCCGTATCGCTGGACGCGAAGCTGCAGTTTGGGATCCATCTATTTCCCATTCACGCGCGCCATGCCAGTGACCGGCATCGCGCGCGTCATGTTGTCCACCCACGAACTCGTGCGCAGCGCGACCTCCAGCATCGCGCGGACTTCCGCTTCCGGCGTCTCGGCTCGCCACATCCACCACGTACCGCATCGCCGCATAACCTGGCAGCACCTCGGGGGAGACGCCGAGCTCGCCGCGCACGTCGAAGTCGGCCTCCACCTCCACGGAAAGCGCGTCGAGCGCGACGTCCATGCGCGCGGCCCACATCGCGATGCCGAGCACGAGGCAACTCGCGAGCGCCGCACGCCCGAGGATGCCCGGATTCACATCCGTGCCCGTGCCGCCGTATTTCTCAGTGAGCCCTACCGCGATCGAGTGTTCGCCCTCGGTGATCGTGCACGAGAGGCCGTCGCCGAGCGTCGCGACCGTGCGCGCCGTTCCCTGCGCGATGCTCGCGCGCATGGAGACGGCCTTGACGCTGCGCTCGACACTGGCCTTGATGGATGCGGAGTCGCGCATGATTGACCGATTATGCGGGGGCATCGACGGCCGGCGCCAGGTGAGCGGAGCCAGCCGTACGACGAAAGTCCTACGCCCGACTCCATTCTCGAATCCCTAGATTCTGTCGTGGTTCCCCGAGTCCCGAGTCCCGAATCCCGAACGCGAAGAGGCTTGGAATATGCGTACCGTAAACGTACTCGCCCTCGCACTGGCCTCGCTCGCCGCAGTCGAGTGCCGCACCGAGCCCACGCCCGCCACACCGCAACCGTCGGGCGCCCTCGATCGGAGCGTCCTTCCGATCGCGCGTCCCGTGAACCCAGTGATCACCACGCTCGATGCGCGCAACGCCAAGGCGCCGCCACCGTTCGAGGTGAAGGCGCCCAAGGGCGCGCCCAACGTCGTCTTCATTCTCATCGATGACATGGGCTTCGGCGCTCCCAGCGCGTTCGGCGGCGCCCTCCCAATGCCGGCGCTCGATTCGCTCGCGGGGCAGGGGCTCAAGTACAACAACTATCACACCACCGCGCTCTGTTCGCCCACGCGCATGGCGATCCTCACGGGCCGCAACCATCACACGGTGAATACCGGCGCGATCATGGAGATCGCCACGGCATTCACCGGCAACACCGGCATTCGTCCGCTCGAGACGACGCCGCTCGCCGAGATCCTCCGGCAGAACGGCTACAGCACGGCCGCCTTCGGCAAGTATCACGAGACGCCGCCTTGGGAAGTGAGCGTCTCCGGTTCATTCGACCGGTGGCCCACGCATTCGGGCTTCGACAAATTCTACGGCTTCATTGGCGGCGAGACGAATCAGTACTCACCGCTCCTGTACGACGGCACGACGCTGATGCCCACGCCGAGCGATCCCAAGTATCACTTCACGATCGACATGACGAATCGCGCGATCGGCTGGATGCAGGCGCAGCACTCGCTCACGCCCGACAAGCCGTTCTTCGTGTATTTCGCCACCGGCGCCACGCACGCGCCGCACCAGGTGCCCAAGGAGTGGATCGCGAAGTTCAAGGGGAAATTCGACGACGGCTGGGACGCCTATCGCGAACAGACGCTCGCGCGGCAACTCAAGCTCGGCATCGTGCCGCCGGGCACGAAGCTCGCCCCCAAGCCCAAGGCGATCAAGGACTGGAACACGCTCTCGCCGCTCGAGAAAAAAGTGTTCGCGCACGAGATGGAGGTCTTCGCCGGCTTCGCCGCGCAAACGGACTATGAGATCGGCCGCGTGCTCGCTTCGCTGCACGAGATGGGCGTCGCCGACAATACGCTCGTCTTCTACGAAGTGGGCGACAACGGTTCGAGCGCCGAGGGCGGCATGGTGGGCATGCTCAACGAGATGACGTATTTCAACGGCGTGAACGAGAAGGTGGAGGACATCGCGAAGCATCTCGACGACCTCGGTGGTCCGCACAGCTACGGCCATTTCGCCGCCGGCTGGGCGGTGGCCACCGACGCGCCGTTCGAGTGGACCAAGCAGATCGCCGGGAGTTACGGCGGCACGCAGAACCCGCTCGTCGTGTCATGGCCGGCGCGCATCAAGATGAAGGGCGAACTCCGTACGCAGTGGACCCACGCGACCGACATCGCGAGCACCGTGCTCGAGGCCACGGGCATTCCCGCGCCGCGCACCGTGAATGGTGTCATGCAGTGGCCGATGGATGGCACGAGCTTCATGTACAGCTTCGACAGCGCAGGCGCGAGGAGCCGCCACAATACGCAGTACTTCGAGATCGCCGGGAACCGAGGCATCTATCACGACGGATGGCTCGCCGGCACCGTGCATCGCGCGCCGTGGGATTTCAAGCCGGAGCACACGCTGGATCAGGATGTGTGGACGCTCTATCACGCCGATTCCGATTTCTCGCTGTCCAACGATCTGGCGGCCGCGCAGCCGGCGAAGCTCAAGGAAATGCAGGATCTCTTCATGAGCGAGGCGCTGAAGTACCACGTGCTGCCGATCGACGACCGCACCATCGAACGCTTCGACGCCGAGATCGCGGGCCGCCCCGACCTCATGGGCGGACGCACCGAGCTCACAGTCTACCCCGGCATGGTGGGGATGGGCGAGAATGCGTTCATCAACACGAAGAACCGCTCGTACGCGATCACTGCCGATATCGTGGTGCCTGCCGGCGGCGCGAACGGCGTACTCATGGCGCAGGGCGGCCGCTTCGGCGGCTGGAGTCTGTACGTGAAGGACAACAAGCCGGTGTTCGCGTACAACTATCTCGGGCTCCAGCTCACGACCATCCGCTCCCCAGAGAAGTTGCCGGCGGGGAAGGTCACCATGCGATGGGCGTTCCTCTATGACGGCGGCAAGCCCGGTGCGGGCGGCACGGGCGTTCTCTACATCAACGGGAAGAAGGTGGCCACCGGGAAGATCCCGGCGACGCAGGCTTTCACGTACGGACTGGACGACGCCGCCGACGTCGGCGCCGATGAGGGGACGCCCGTGACGACCGAGTACGGACAGTTCCACAACGATTACACCGGCACCATCGCGCGCGTGAAGTTCAACACCAGCGAAGTGAAACTCACCCCCGAGCAGATCAAGGCGATCCAGCAGGGGGAGAACGACGCGGCGTTGGGGATCGATTGACGGCAGACCTAGACGCTAGACCTAGACGCTAGACTGCGCCGCCGTTGTATTCTAGCGTCTAGGTCTAGCGTCTAGGTCTGCAGTTCCGACGGAGGACCCATGTCCAGTACCCGATGCCAATCCTGCGGCATGCCCCTCAGCAAAGATCCCGCACCGCTCGCCGGAGCCGCATTCTGCAGTTATTGCTACGATGGATCGAAGTTCAAGCAGCCCGACTTCACGCTCGAGCAAATGACGCAGCTCGTGGAGCAGAAGCTGCGAGAACAGGGAATGCCGGGATTCGTGGCCAAGTGGCTCGCGGGGTCGACGAAGAAATTGCAGCGATGGTCTTGAACGGCCGGGAACCGGTTACCGGGAACCGGTCTGGCATGAAAACGCATTTCGTAGAGACATCGCGCAATGTCGAAACGTCATGCGTTTTCATTCCTCACCGGTTCCCGGTAACCGGTTCCCGGCTGTTGCTCGTCTTGCCGTCGCGTGCTCGGCGCTCGCGCGCCCAGACATTCGGGCACGACGCCTTTCATCCTCGACGGGAACAGGGTCTACGCGCAGATCGACTTTCTGCGCCCCGACGGCTCGGCGCATCGCGCCCTCGCGTACATCGACATGGGCGGCACATCGCTCGTGCTCGCGGACTCCGTCTTTCGCGAGTTGCAGCTCGACTCCATTCGTCCGCTGCGATTCACGATCGGCGCGCTGACCGTCGAGACGCCGGCCGCGGGGATCGCGAGCGTGCACCGTCCGCCGCGCCGTCTCGGCGGATCCGATCTGCGCGTGGCGGCGATCATTCCGGCGAGTGTGCTCCAGCGATATGTGGTCGTGATCGATTATGCGAAGCGCACGCTCACCTTCGCACAGCCCGGCACACTCACGCCGAAGGGGATCGCCGTTCCATTCCAGCTCGACTCGGCGACGGGTCTCATCGCGGTGAATGCAACGATCGATGGCCGGCCGTACGCGATCACCATCGACAACGGATCGGCGTACACGTGGGTGCGGAAGAGCGCCGCGAACGATTGGCTGCGCGCGCATCCCGCGTGGGCGCGCGGCACGGGCGCCGTGGGCGCGAGCAACATGATGATGTCTGGGCGACAGCTCGGAGATCACGGGCACGCTCATGCGCATTCCCGAGATCGCTCTGGGTTCGCTGACGCTGCACAGCGTGGGCGCGCTCGCCGTTTCCGGTGGACGGAACTTGACCGGCGGCCTCGAATTCTTCGATTGGTACTCGCAGAAGAACGCGGTGCCCGTGCTCGGCTGGATCGGCGGGAACGTGCTGAAGGGATTCACAGCTCACGATCGACTACCCGCGCCGCACGAGTTACTGGCTGCGAGAATCGGATCCCGATGCGACGGACCAGGATCAGATCGGCCTGACGCTGCGCGCCGAAGGCGGATCGTATTTCGTGGCGGGGATCGCGACCAAGAACGGCGCACCCACGGTATCCGGCGTCGAGATCGGCGATCGTCTCGTCAAGATCGGCGAACTCGAGGCGACGGGCGCATCGTTCGGGGAGATATACTGCCGCGATGCACGGGACACCCGGAGAAACTCGAGTGCTGGTGCTGGAGAGGAACGGAGCGCGGATCTCTGTGACCGCGCGCGTGATGGGATTCTGAACTGCCGGGAACCGGTTACCGGGAACCGGTGAGGAATAACAATGCATGGCGTTACGACAGTGCGCGATGTCGTAATACCATGCGTTTTCATGCATCACCGGTTCCCGGTAATCGGTTCCCGGCCGTTGCCGTTCAGCCTCCCGCGATCGCTCCGATCACCAAGAAAGGCTCGTCCCCTTTCCGCACCGCCTCCGGCAGCGGCGCATCGGCCGGCTCGAATGTGAGGTCTCGTTCGCACGCAAAGAACCTGATGAACGCCCGCCTCTTAAGCGTGTCATGATCCCGCATCGTCCCCTGCAACACGGGATACTGAGATTCCAGCGCGTCGAGCACGTCGCGCTGAGTCCCGCCGCCGTTCACGTTCACCGTGACTTCGTCTCCCACCTGCGCGAGGATCCGCAGGTGATGCGGCAGCACCACGCGCACCGTCATTGCAGCGTCTGTACCTCCACGCTGCAGCACCGCCGGCAGATCGCGCGCGATCGCGCCCCAGCTGTCGCCGCTGTCGGCGCTGCAGTAGATCTGCCCGCCGGTGGTGCCGAAGTACACGCCGCACTTGTCGAGCGTGTCGATCGCCATCGCGTCGCGCAGCACGTTCACATAACAGTTCTTCTGCGGCAGTCCCTTCTTGAGCGGCTCCCACTCGTTGCCGCCCGTGGTGCTGCGGAACACCTGCAGCTTGCCGCCGATGGGGAAATGCTCGGAGTCGCTCTTGATCGGCACCACGTAAATGGTCTCGGGCTTGTGCGCGTGCACGTCGATCACGAAACCGAAATCGGTGGGGAGATTGCCGCTCACTTCGCGCCAGCTGTCGCCCGCGTCGTCCGACTGCGCATCACGTCCCAGTGCTTCTGCATGAACAGCGTTTTCGGTTTCGACTTGTGCATCGCGATGCGGTGCACGCAGTGGCCCACTTCGGCCTTGGGATCGGGAATGTGATTCGAGCGCAGCCCCTGGTTGATGGGCTTCCACGTTTCGCCGCCATCATCGGTGCGGAACGCGCCGGCCGCGCTGATCGCGACGAAGATGCGCTTGGGATCCTTGGGATCGAGCAGAATGGTATGGAGACACATGCCGCCCGCGCCCGGCGTCCAGTCCGGGCCCGTGCCGTGCCCGCGCAGGCCCGGCAGCTCCTTCCAGTTCGTGCCGCCGTCGGTGCTCTTGAAGATCGCGGCGTCCTCGATGCCGGCGTACACGGTGTTCGGATCCTTGAGACTCGGCTCGATGTGCCACACGCGCTTGAATTCCCACGGGTGCGGCGTGCCGTCGTACCATTGATGCGTGCCCGGCGTGCCGGTGTACGCGAACTTGTTGCCCACCGCTTCCCACGTTTTCCCGCCGTCGCTCGAGCGCTGCATCACCTGCCCGAACCAACCGCTCGTCTGCGACGCGTAAATGCGATCGGGATCGGCCGGCGATCCCTTCATGTGGTAGATCTCCCAGCCCGCGAAATGCGGACCGGACACTTCCCATTTCTTCCGTTTGCCGTCGGCGGTGAGAATGAATGCGCCTTTCTTCGTGCCGGCGAGGACCCTTACGCGAGACATACGGACGCCCCGTTGGAGTGATACTTGTAGTTACACCAATCGGGGCCGAGGAGGCAACTGCTGTACTACCGGGAACCGATTGCCGGGAACCGGTGAGGCATAACAAAGCATGGTGTTACGACACTCGCGCGATGTCGTAACACCATGCGTTTTCATGCATCACCGGTTCCCGGCAATCGGTTCCCGGCGGCTGTCGTTCACCCACACTTGCTTCCGTGCCCGGGAACCGACCTATTCTCCAGCAGTTCAGACCCGTTCGCACCCGGAGGCATTCGTGGTCCTGCGCAGCATGCGCCTCGTTGCCGTTGCATCGCTCGTCGTCGCCACCGCTGTCGTGGCCCGGTCCCAGGCGGCATGGGGCCCCTATTGCGGCGTTCGCGACTCAACGGTGCATACGCTTCCCGTGTCGCGAGAGGAGGATCGGGACGGCGCGTGGACGGTGTGGTCCAAGTATTGCCGAGGCGGTTTCCACTATCACATGACGCCGGCCGAGCTGGTGCCGGGCGATCCGCAATTCAATCGCGTCGATGTGCCCGGCGACGGCTACATCATTTGGTGGCCTTGGTACATGGCCGTGACCGCGGGTCCTCGGGGGCCGATCGAAACGCGCGAAGGGGAGCAGCCGCTGTCGGATTTCCTCGCCTGGTTCGGCGAACCGACGTACTACAAGCTCGCGCACAAGCTTCGCGCGCCTGATGCGAGTCGGCCGACCACCGCGCTCTTCGTGCCGGTGTGGAAGACGGGCGATCCGAAAGTGAACATCGCGGGCGTCATGCTCGGTGCCAGCCGGGCGGCGATCGCGGCGGCACTCGGCGATCCGGAGGACAGCACGCTCGCCGAAGGCATCGTGACGCTTCGATTCCCGAGTCGCGAGATGGAAGTGAAGCTCGCGCCCACGGTCGGGCGCGATTCTCATCGCGGCAGGCCGGCTGTCCAACGCCGATGTGCTCGGCGTGCACATCGGCAGCGGGCGCGAGGACGTGCTCTCCGGTTGGGGCGCGCCGCAATTCGTGAATGGCTCGCTGGCGACTTACGCGTTCGAGGGCTGGAACGCGGTGCTGACGCTCGACGGCGCGAAGGAGCACGTGCAGACGATCACGATCAGGGAGGGGACGGTCGTGAGATAGTGAGGCGGAACTACCGGGAACCGATTGCCGGGAACCGGTAGGCATAACAACGCATGGTGTTACGACATTGCGCGATGTCGTAACACCATGCGTTTGTCATGCATCACCGGTTCCCGGCAATCGGTTCCCGGCAGTCGCAGTTCAGTTCCTGCAGTTCCGTTCCTCCGGGTGCCTCACCGCATTCGCCATCGCCGTCGATTCCTCCGCCACATCGAGGAATTGCACCGACGGCGGCATTGTCGGCGCCATCGTGATGCTCACCCATATGGCTCCTCGTTCGCACGGCATGATCCACTGTCCGCGCAGCGCATTCTCCACCACGAACCAATTCGTTGCGGCCGTGCACGCGCCGACTTTCGCGTGCAGCGAGTCGAGTTGCGCGATGCGATGGGACTTCGAGTGGTCGAGGTAGAGATTCATTGACGCGAGTGAATCCGCGAGCGCGTCGCTCCACTTGATCACGAGGCGGCTCACCTGGTCGCGCGCCTTCACGAGCGCCGGCGCCGGCACCGGCGTTCTCCGCTCGAGCCCGCCCGTCCTCTTCAGCAGCGCGAACACCGAATCGCTCGCCGCGCTGTAATCCGTGTATGTGCGATTCCCGAACGCGAACAGCCCCACTCCGTATTCCGGCAGCCAGATCATCAGACGATCCGAATCCCGGCAGTCCGCCCGCGTGCGCCACGATGTGCGAAAAATTGCAATTGGCAACGATGCGCAGACCAAATCCATAACCGGGCGCGAAGAGCGTCACGTGCTTCGTGAGCGTGTCGTACGTGACCTGCGGCGGCCGCGTGCGGTGCATCTGCTGCATCTCGCGCAGCGAACTCCGCCTCACCGGTCCCGTCTCCGGCGCATCGCTCGGCGGCCACGCCGAGAGCATGTTCGCGATCCACACGCCCATGTCGTGCGGACTCACGAGCATGCCGCCCATCGGTCCGCCGGCGCCGTCGGGCAGCTGCGGCTCGAGCTTCCAGGTGCCGTCTTCCCAGCGGTATCCGAGCGTGAGCTTGTCTTTCGGCACCATGGCGACTTCGAGCGTGCTCGACTTCATGCCCAGCGGCGTGAGCAGGCGCGTTTGCACGAATTGCCGGTACGGCATTCCGCTCGCGCGCGACACGATGCGGCCAAGGATCATGAATGCGTAGTTCGAATATTCGTACGCCGTGTTGGGCGCGTGCGAGAAGGGAATGCCGTGCGCGATCATGCGACTCAGCGTGCTGTCGGCGATCGAGAGCTGCTGATCGCCCCACGGATTGTCCTCGGGCCAACCGGTGTCGTGCGACAGGAGCATGCGGATCGTGAGCGTCGGCGAGTCCTTTGTGGCGCGAAGTCCCTTCAGCTCCGGGACCCACTTTTCCGCAGGATCATCGAGCGAAAGCTTGCCCTCATCACGCAATAGTAGGATGCTCGCCGCCGTGAAGCTCTTGGTCATGCTCGCGATGCGGAACACGGAATTCGTGTCCACTGGGGACTTCGTCGCGATATCGCGAACACCGGCCGCGCCGATGTGGCCGAGTCTCCCGTCGATCACGATGCCCCACGCCGCGCCGGGGATATGCTCGCGAAGCGCCATGGCCGCGAATAGCGAATCGATAGCCGGATACGCCGCGGCGAGCTTCGCGGCTCGATCGGGATCGGTGAATTGCGCAGCCGGGCAGCTGCTGGGCGGCGCCTCGGGCGGCCGGAATGATGGCAGCGGCAGAATAGGAGGCAACGAGCAGTGCGATTCATGTCGGGCCCGGGGCAGAGGAGACGTGCGCGAGCGCCGAACATGGCCCGAGCTTGGGCGGGGTGCCAGAGGTTAACTGCAACTACCGGGAACCGATTGCCGGGAACCGGTGTGGCATGACAACGCATTACATCACTTCATTGCGCGGTGCCGTAGCACCATGCATTGTCATTCCTCACCGGTTCCCGGCAACCGGTTCCCGGCTGTTAGAGGCCCCGAACATTCCCCGAGCCCCTTAGCCCTCCCCTTCCGCCACAATTTGTTGCAACTTCGGGTCTTACTGGTCAGAATTAGTAGGCACCTCTTGCGCCCAAATGGTGTACATTTCCCCCATGACTAACCGCCTCTTCCAAGCCGCGTTCATTCTCCTCGCCGTCGCTGCCTGCAGCGACGGCCCGACGGGCAATGCACCCCTCGCTCCGCGCGGGCGTCCTGCGCCTCTCGGCATGATCCGCGGCACGGTGACTGGAAAGACGATGACGGCCGAGTTCGTGCCAATGGGCGCGCAGGCCGCGGTCGGGAAGAACAGCGCTGTCAGTCCAGCCATTTACGGCGGCTCTACCACCGTGGCGATCACCGGGACTTTCGTGAGTCTCGTCGACAATGCGCCCGTGAATCGGACGTGGACGTTCAACGTCCACATGGAGAATCTGCTGAGCTTCCCGATCGGGTCGAACTACTCGGCGACCAATCCGGCGCCGCCTGACACGAGCGGCGTGTTCATCGGCTTCTCGAGCTCGCCGGTGATCACGCAGAGTACGCCGTGCGTCGCCTGCACCATCACGGTTGCGAACTACGCTGGCTTGGGCTTCTTCACGGCCCTGAACCAGCCGTTCTTCTGGTACAAGGACCGCCCCACGGCAGTGCAGGGTTCGCCCGGAACCGATCTCACATCCGATCAGCAGTGGAAGTTCACCGGCTCATTCAAGCCGTCCACCGGCGATACCGTGCATTCATTCACCTTCGTGCTCATGGTGAACGCCGCGTGGCCGCCGCCGAATGACACGTTGTGGGCCTACTCATATAGCGGGAAGACCGATTCGCTGCCCGACCAGTTCGCGAAGCCGCGATGGAAGACGCCGTACACGCAGGTCAATCAGTACACAACGCTGGGCAGCGAGACGTTCAACATTGGCACCGACCTGGTGCTCACGGCCGCGACCGGCACCAGCTCCATCTACATCGCGCGCAACGATTCTCTGGATGCGCCGAGCCTCGCCTCCATTTTCCTGGAAGGAAAGCTTGGAAGCGCCATCGCTGGCGTTCCCATACAGGCCGTGATCGGTATCGTCCAGCCTGGCGCGACGGGGACGCAAGCGGTCCTGGGGTTCTATGAGGACCACGTCGCGTTCGTGCACCTGGATCCGGTCACCGGCTTGTGGAGCGACGTCGCTACCCCCGGAGCCTCCTTCAACGTGACTGCGACTGTCCTCTCACAAGTACCGGGTCAGGAAGGAAGGGTCGGTCAATTTGTATCTTCTCTGCGTGGATGGCCTCGTGAAGGCCTTCCTGTTGCCAGGGGGATGCCCAAGCGACCTCACCCGATTTCGGCACCACCACCGTGTTCTTTGGCGCGCTCGGCAATGCGACCGCGGCGGCGAATCTCCACGTGACCACCGTGCGTACACGATCGGTTCCGACGGCGGCGGTCTGCTGAGCGGCTTCTCGCGCAGGTCGTGACCACTCCGCCGATCTGAGTGGCCTGTAACTGCCGGGAACCGATTGCCGGGAACCGGTGTTGCATGACAAAGCATGGTGTTACGACATCGCGCGATGTCGTAATGCATTCTTTGTTATTCCTCACCGGTTCCCGGCAATCGGTTCCCGGTAGTTGCAGTAGCCGTTGTCGCCCCCGCTGCGCGCGTAGATTCCGCGGGAGCCCCTGGATGAAGCGCACGCCGATCCTTCTCGCGCTCGCCGCTCTCGTCGGAGCCTGCAGCAGCACCCCAACGACTCCGTCCTCGCATCATCCTCCTCGCGAACCCCCTGACGTGGGGCTACGGGAACGTGAACCTCGGCGATTCCTCGGCGTTCAAGGACTTCACGATCACCAACGCGGGCAACGCAGCGACGACATCGTTCGCCAACGGATTGAGCGGACCGAACGCCGGTGACTTCACGATCATCGCCGACGGTTGCGCCGCCGCGGGCGCCGTCGTCGCCAGCGCCACGTGCACCATCAGGGTCGAGTTCACTCCCGTGAGCAGCATCGGCACGAAGAATGCGACCCTCGACGTCGTGGCCCAACCGGGCAGCGCGCACGTGCACGTGACGCTCAGCGGCACCGCGCTGCCGTAGCGGCGACAGCTGATGTCCGACTGGATCAACCGCTTCGCCGAACTCCCCGCGTACGGCCAGTCCGCCATCGTCGTGCTCCTGTTGTACATGCTGCAGGCCGAGCTCCGCTTCGGCGCGCGCGCGCGGGCTCATCGCGGCGGCGAGTACGACCGGAAGAGCACGTGGATCCTGTCCGCCGCGTCGCTCGTGCCGGTGTTCGGATTCGTCCTCGCGATGAAGGCCAACTCGCCCGGCTACGCGGGGTGGCTGCCGCATTGGTTCCGCGACGCCGCGATCCCCGGCATGCCCGCGGCCGCGTGGACGGGCGTGGCACTCGGCGTCGCGGGTTTCGCGCTGCGGCTGTGGGCCGTGCTCACTCTGCGCGAGCGCTACACGCGGACGCTGCTCGTGAACGCCGAGCACAGAGTGTCGCGCGACGGTCCGTACCGGTGGGTGCGGCATCCCGGTTATCTCGGATCACTGCTCTGTCTGAACGGCGTCGCGATGGCGAGCGGGAACGCCGTGACCCTCGCCGCGAGTCTCGTCGCGACCCTCGCGGCGTACGCGTACCGCGTGAGAGTGGAAGACGAGATGCTCGTTGCCGCGCTCGGCCGGCCGTACGCGGAGTATCGCGAGCAGGTGCGGGCGCTGCTGCCGTTCGTCGGCGTGCGCCGGGGCAGGGAGTGAGCGCCGGGGGCGTCGCGCGGGCGCGGAGTGCGGCGGCGGTTGTCGGGGCATCGTCGCGCGAGTAGATTCCGGTCCTTGCTCCGAGGCAGAGGAGCGGGACGTAGCGCAGCCCGGTAGCGCACCTGAATGGGGTTCAGGGGGTCGCGGGTTCAAATCCCGCCGTCCCGATTGAATTGAAGATGAAGCCTCGCCGCGATATCGCGGTGGGGCTTTTTTTTCTTACCGTCGCGTCGGTGGGCGGTACCTCTGATGCTGCCAGGTTCCGAGGGAAGAACTCTCCATCCTGAGAAGCCTCCCCCGATGGCAAACCGGATCTTTGGACGGCCGCCGAGTCTGTCGATGGGGAACGAGGAACGGTTGTATCGATTTGATACATCGGTTGCTATTGACAAGACATCAGCTGTATTATATGATGCATCCGGTCGCAGTCATAGAGGATCCGTTGCCATGAGAATTCTAATTGACGTCCCGTCGGGGTTATTCGATAGGGTACAGCGGGCAGTGGAAGCCGGCGGCTTTGCCTCTGTGGGCCAGTTCGCTACTCTCGCAATTGAGAATCAGCTCTCGCTGGAGGCGCCGACTGGGCGCGAGGAGGGGCCTTCGCTCGCCGCAGGCGATCGTGAATCAATGCGGAGCCGATCAGTCTTCGCACATCAGCCTTCCGAGAATACCTCATTCTCTGATCTTGGCGTGCTCCACGGGGAGCCAGTAGCAACGCTGGACTTATCGGCTGCCGCCAGCATGAGAGTGGCTGATCACGGTTGGCTTTGGGGAATTGTAAATCGCGTGTTCCCGATCAAGATCGCGTTGCGCTCACTACTCAGAGAGTCGGCGATGGGGCCAACTGACCTCGAAGCCGCCAAGAATCTCGCGAGCGTGCGCGCGGAAGCGGCGGGCAGGTGGATCGCTACGCGATACGGAGTGGCCAGGCCGCCAGGCGACGAAAGCCTTCTCACAGGCCTGCCGAGCCGCGAGCCGCTCTTTAGAGCCAGAGAACGATTTGGGGACCACTATTTCGGCAGAGTCGACAGGAAGGGGCGAGCGAGCGGAGCTCTGTTTGAACTTGGCCTCGCGGGCGTCGCTGAAAAGAATCGCGTGGGGCTGACCGCCGGCGGACTCACGTTTGCCAAGCTGCCTAATCCTGCCCTCGACGCTGGTGACCTAAGTACGGCGCTCTCGGCCGACGAGATCCGGATGGTATCTCGATAACGCCGCGGAGAGAATTCCCCGTGAACGTTCTTGCCTGATGGCAATTCTTACTGGCCTCCTCGAGAGTGAACTGTCTGTTGAAGAGTTGGATCAACTCGCAAAACAAAACCTTCCTTCCCGCCTGTCAGAAGCGACGGTACAGACCATGAAAGCTGGTGCGTTGGGACGCATGCAAGACTTGCGACTAATTACCCGCATCAAGACCGGTAGGTCCGCTCGGTTCGCGATCGCACGCGGTGGCGAGTCCGCGTTGGACCAACTCAGGAACGCAGGCGCACATGCAACGCATAGGCACCCGATCCACAATAGCTCCGGGGGAGGAGAATGAAGATTAGCAAGTCTCACCGCAGCGACGCAGACGTCGTGCTGCATACAGGCGACTGTCTGGCGTTCCTGCGATCACTACCCGACGAATCAGTAATGCTGGTGCTGACATCGCCGCCGTACAACCTCGGCAAGAGTTACGAGGAGAGGACAGACATCAATTCATACTTGGCGAACCAGCGGCTTGTGATTTCTGAGTGCGCGCGCGTCCTGAAGCCCAACGGTAGCATATGCTGGCAGGTTGGAAACTATGTGCGCTCGGGTCAGGTGTACCCTCTTGATTCACTGCTTTATAGGGAGTTCATCGACTCCGGATTCAGAAATGCGCAATAGAATCGTGTGGCATTTCGAGCATGGATTGCATTGCAACCAGCGATTCTCGGGAAGGTACGAGACTATCTCATGGTTCACAAAGAGCAAACGCTACAAGTTCAATCTCGAGCATGTGCGTGTTCCGCAAAAATACCCAGGCAAGAGGCACTACAAGGGGCCAAAGAAGGGTCAGTTCTCATCAAACCCCAATGGTCAGAATCCCGGCAATGTTTGGGCAATCCCCAACGTCAAGCACAATCATCCCGAAAAAACTGATCACCCTTGTCAGTTTCCGCTTGAGCTGGCCGATCGCCTGATCCTCGCCCTTACGGATC
This sequence comes from uncultured Gemmatimonadaceae bacterium, assembly GCA_963716745.1. Classification (GTDB taxonomy): domain Bacteria; phylum Gemmatimonadota; class Gemmatimonadetes; order Gemmatimonadales; family Gemmatimonadaceae; genus DATKOH01. Next base: position 940,612 of record OY970320.1, on the reverse strand, counting down.
GCGGCGACGCGGTGTGTGATCCATACATGGGTTCAGGCACGACGATCGCCGCCGCCGTTTTGCGAGGTCGGCGCGCGATAGGATCTGACATACATGCATCGTATGTCCGGATTGTCGTACGCGAGCTCGGCAGGCCGCGGCGGGCAAACTTCCTCTTCGGGCGTATGGACGCCCGATCTACGTGCCACCCGCCGACAGCTCATTGACAAGGAATCCTTGGACCAAGGAGCTCACAATTCCAGAACCCACGCTCAAGTGAGTAAAGCTTCAACTCCCACGGCGATCATGGGCCTGAAGCCCTATGAGGCAGATCGGTACTCGGCCATCGATCTGAATCGCTTGACCGTGTTCGCCATCAAAGTGCTCTCTGATCTTGATGTACCGGCAACGTTCGAGAACATTGCGGTGGCATTGTTTCGAATGTTTCCGAGAAGGTTTGCAATGGTTGGCTTCGCGGAGTACCCAGATGCGACGCGGGTCAACAGAGCACTCCTGCAGCTCCGCCCCAAGTATCGGAATTGGGCCACCGGTAAGACTCGACTGGGATGGCAGCTAACGGTCGGAGGAGAAGAAGAGGCGCGCGCGTTGATGGGGAAGCTCGGGACGAACGCGAGCGTGAATCTTAAGCTCTCGCCATCTGACCTCCAGGCGGAACCAGGCGGCAAGGTAAAACGAACGGTGCATGCTGAAGATGGAGTTGCGCGAATACGCACCTCAGCGCTTTGGCAAAAATTCCAGCTTGGCTGGGAGAATGCGGACGCACTCGAGGCTCTTGATGTCCTGGAGGCATACTCGCACACGCCGCCCGAGGCGCTGACGCACCGCTTAGCGCGACTAAGAACGACCGCCGCCTCAGTCGGAGACGACGATGTGGTCAACTTCTTAATGAACTTCGCGAACGATTCTCGACGTTGTTCCAGGAAGCGCTGACCTCGCGACTACCACCGCCGAACCGTAGGAGATACGAATGACGAAGCGCAAGTTGACCCTCGCAACAAGAAAGTGGAAACGACAGTTTAACAAGGCTGTCCAACAGAGCATCGCGAAGACGATTACCGAACCAGTTACCAACAGCTACGACTCGTACAAGAGAATGTACGGCGCGGCGGATTCATCGACGGGCATCATCGCGAAGCTACTCGGCCTTCCGGTTGGAACTCACGTGATTCACGACGACCTCCTCAAGGAGCTTCCGGGCAGACCCCGCCGAGAAGTCACAATTCGAGTTAGCACTACTGCTGCCGCGGCTTCACTGGAAAAGCGTGAGTGCCAAGTAATTGATCACGCCGAAGGAATGACTGCCGGTGAGATGGATGCGGAAGATTATTGAAGTACGGTGAGGAGAAGAGTGGTGCGGGCGAGGGACACGCTGTCCCGGGGTCTTTTTGGCCAAGGAATTGGCAATGTCGTGTATTCACACACACCAGGGCCAAGTGCGCACCATAAAGGAGAACCGCGCCAGCATATGCTCCTTTGAATGGGAGGGTGGGCCTGGCCAGGAGGAACCAGTTTATGAAGTAATGGATATTGGCGCTGCAACGCGAAAACAGCGGCAGGACTCGGGGTATCGGTTCGAAGAACGGCACGAACGTCTCGTGTCTGCTCAATGAGCAGTGTCGCGTACCGAATGCCGAAGGCCTTGTTGCACGCCTGTCAGGCTTCTACATGCTCCGCCTGATCAATGCCGATCCGCATTGTGATGTCAATCTCGAACAGAGCCGCGGAGGAGGGGACCAACGTCACCATCTCACATACAATTTTCCACGCGGTCAGGTGATCGGCAGGTTCGACTGCAAGCTGAAGTATCAGGAGTATGGCGAGATTCTCGCGGAAGTGATTGTTGTGCGCGCTGACACTACTCTGCCCAGTGCGGATGCTGGTGACGATCGTGCGGGTGGGCTCTTGGTCGTTGATGAAGTCGATACCGTATATGATCAGACGCTTTTCGGCTTTGAGGGCTCACCTTACTTGGACCAGGTGTACGGTGTAGTGCGACTCACGGGAGTTCGCGAGGTGATTAGGAAGCGCCTGAATGCAGGCGAGGCGCTTCTCACCGAGTCTCGCGACGGGTTCGACACTAGGACCGATTTTTACAAGGCGCTCGACGCGACCCTTAGGCCGCTGCTTGAACCCATTCTGAAGAAGGAGATCGACCGACGCTCGGAGCCGACGAAGGCCCTTTCCAATGCTGCAGAGAAGAAGGTGAAGAAGGCGCTGCAGAAGCTGAATGAGCTGTTCGAGGACGTCACGAAACAACAGCCCGGAGGCGGCCCCGGTTCTGTAGGTCCCGCCATTCCGAATGTCATGGCTTTCGAGGACGAACGGATCCAACTGAAGGTCGGACAAACTCGTCGCGTTCGGTTGCTCGCAAACAGCGCTAGGGTACTAGCCAGAATACACGGTTATCGTGGACAGCAACAATGGCAATGTTAGTATCGAGCCAAGCTCAACCGTATTCGAGCCTGTGCTCTCCAATGAGCGACTGCTGACGGTCAGCTTCACAATCGCCGGCTTCAAGCTTGGTTCTCAGGCGGAGATTCTCGCACTCGGCCAGGACGTTGACGGTAACAATGTAGAGGCGCGCCTGAATGTGGTCGACGTCATACCACCCGAAATTGCGGAACCGCCCGCTTCGGGCCTTGAGTTCACCCGAAAGCGAGTAAGGCAGCGCCGAATCGATTGGGGGGGCTGACTCTACTCGTTAATCCGCTAATTGTGCCAACTGGCACTCTCATTTCGGTGCGGAGGGCACAGGGTGATTCAACAGTGAAGCTCGTCAATGCGAAGGGCGTGGAGAAGGACGAGCTAGAGGTCAAGTTCACAAAGGACCATTTGTTGCCACCGGGGACAGTTGGTCGCATTGGACTCTCATATCGCGGCTATGGATTTGGCCAGAAGGCGCATATCACCGCGGATTGCTTCCCGAAGCCAAAGGTGAATGTTCGTGCAGAGGCGCTGGTTTCGATCGAGGAGACCAAGAGCCCATTTGGCGGTGTCTTCAAGGGACTGCAATATCGGGCGCTGCCGGGCGGCTTGTCGAAGAATGCCAGCGAGTTCGATCGGATCACCGGCATGATCACGATCAATAGCCTGCATGCAGTCAATCGCGCAGCATTTGGCACTGACGAGAAATCGTTTCGCGATTCGATTGACGCGGAGCGGACCTCACAGTATCGCCTTGCTGAGGTCGTGGTCGATCAGTGTCTCTATCACATGTTGGCGGTTGCTTATCAGGACTCGGAGGTTCTTGTCGATAAGGATGATCCGGTCGGCAGTATTAGGCAGAACATCGAGAGATTCAAGGCGGACGTCGAGGAAGATGTCTTCCGCCAGTTTGTGGATGGATTTCGCGTGCCCAAGCTAAATGGTGTCCGCTAAGTCGGTCGGAGTATCTAGAGGCGCAAACCGAGAGGGCGGAAGTGCGATTGGAGGCATTACGGTATGAGCTGCTCCAGATCGGGTGGAAGAGCAGCTGACCTACCGCCGCCCTCTCGAACGCAATGGGGCACACGTCTTCGCGTGATCCCCTTGTAGCGCGCAACGCGCTCCTGTTAGGCCTCGAATTTCTTGTACTTCCTGCGGATGATCTTGACGAGGTCTCGGTGGAAATCCTTCCACCCCTTCGATCCGACATATCCGCTGGCGAGGGACGCAGTCTCCCAGCGGGTGTCCGCCCAGTCATTGCGTAGAGGTTGCAGGTACTTATTGGCCATGACAGCCGTTAGTGGAGCCTTCTCGCTCTTCAGGATCGATCTCAGCAGCTTAAGAAATGCAGATACTCCTCGTTTGGTAAACACAATGTATCGATCTGGATCGGTCCACTGCTTCGGGAAGATCGTCTTCATGACGCTAAAGTAGATCCGGAGTGCACCAACGAATTCCGCTGAGTCATTCTTGTAGTACTTGCGGAGAAGTCCTCTCGTGCCGAGAAGGCCCTTGAGGTCATAACCCGCGAATCCTTTGAGCGTGATTCTCTCTGAGCCGAAATCCAGTATTCTGATCCTTCCCTTGAATGGACTGGTCTTATTCAATTCGACGACGACTTTGATGGCCATGAGCTCGTTGTTCGCCTGACAAGTCGCCTCGTCCGCAACGTACTTCAAATAAGCGACGAGATTTGCGTCTACTCGCTTCGCGTTGTCATTGATTGCGATAAACGTTTCGGTTCGGCCAGCGGGCCTTATCGCACGCATTCCAAGTACGGCTAAGTTGAACGTGTCCTGCGCCGCCGCGTTGGCGTGGGCAAATCCGAATAGTCGGTGCTGGCCATCGATCAGTTCGAGCGACGCGTATCGCAAGGGGATGCCCAGAAGGCCGAGTTCGTAGTCGTGTTCGCGGGCGAGAGTGATTCTCCGACCGGACTGATCCTGACTCGGATGTGCAATCGGCTCCCACCGAACTTCGTCGCCGAAGTGGACGATAATATTCGGCGGAAGAAGCGCGTCGGCCCTGCTAACGAAGGCGGCTATCTTTCCGAGTCGCTTCGCCTGAAGAATTCGTTGATATGCATACTTGCTGCCTTGTGCCTTTCTCAAGACGACACACGTTCTCAGAAGGACTCTTGGAGGGGCTGTGAACATGAACAACTCAGCGGCGGATCCGGGTGCTGGCTGATTGAACTTTATCGCGAGAACATTGAACACACCCGTCTCTTCTCTAGTTCGGACATTAAGCGCGTTTAAGATTTCGAACTTGGCTTGATCGCCAACTGCCTCGACTAGCGCTTCGAAGTACTCTAGGTCCGCCTTGTTCCACATCGCTATCTTGCGCGCGCGACCGAGAACTTTGTCGCTATCGGTGAATTCCTTCTCTAGAGAGATCATCACTCCAGCATCTGCAGCTGCCGGGATAAGAAGATCGCTCACGTCGTGGATGTGCACGCTGATGGACTCGCTGAATTGCTTTCTCGACTTGTTCCAGCCGATGATCTTGACGCCGAGAGCCGAGTCTGCTGCCGACAAGTCAAGCGTGCGGGGATTGCCGGTGCCCAGGCTTACCTGCTCCTCGGAGGCGTCGGTTGCGTTCGGCTTGGTGTCGAACCCCGCCTTGGAGAAGAGCCGCCAGACCCTCTCGTTGAGCTTGTGACCCTTGTCAGGCATTCATCCCTCGCGGATGGCATGATGGAGATCAAGCGACAGACTGACCTGCAGCCCCCTCAGCTCTCGGAGAGGACGCGAGAGCGCGCCGGCGGCTGGCAGGGGCCCACTTAAAATCGCGGCAGCGCGCGGTGCGGGGCGCCAGAAGGACAGCGGTTTAGGTCGGTCCACCGAAATTCTCGGGCGCCTGGCAGGCCCGCGCGCGGCACTAAGCGTCAAAATCCCTGGACGCGTCAGCTGCCGCGATCGTGCGGCCCAAGACCTCCCATCCGTAAACCCGCGCTTGCTGATGGAAAGGGTGAACCAGGCCAACAACGAGCTCTTCGCTTCGAGCAGAGATTGCTATTCCAACGATATCCGAAGCAAGTAACTCAAATCCTCGCACGGCAGGTTCCAGCGGAATCCGTGGTGGAGAATGCTCGTACCCGATCACGAGGACGGCCTTTCGCTCAGGAAAGCGTGACTCGACAAGTTTCAGGCAGTCGCCGATTGAGCTTGTGTTTCCCACATACGGGTAGAGTAGGTTCTCAGACCAGCGCTCCGCCGGCTTGCCGTTGTCTCCAAACGGGCGCGCTAGCTTGACCTCTATTGCCCACCTGCCCGGAACGACTATGTCGCAAGTCTGGCGACTTCCCGGGTAGGCGCGCTCACCCGCGTCCGAGTACACCGTGCCCTGCATAGACTTCATGTAGCTTAGAATCAACCTCGTCAGTTCGGTTTCCGTGAGGGGACCGGCACCCGGCTTGAATTGAATTCGCGCGCCCACAGGCCTCTCCGAATCGACAGCCTTCAGAGCGGCGGAAAAGTCTCTGACTAGTTCGGCAATGTCAATGGAAGTACCTGATGGGCTATGTGGTGGCGATCCAGTGCGCGTGGCCCCGCCAGAAGCTGCGCGGGGATTGTCGTCAATCGACTACTGTTGCGCCGAGCCGCGCCTCGTCCCATCCCACGCGTGACAGCTCGATACGCTGTAGCGTAATTCAAATGATCGATTCCACCCGCGCAACCAACGCTTGTCCAAGTCCGGCCACGGTTAGCAGTGAATAACAAGAGCCCCCTTGTGGCACAAAATGACATATTGGTGTCCGGTCTCAATGAGAATGATATCCTCGGTCTTGCACTTGAAGGAGTAGCTCGTCAAACAATGAGAACCGGTGAACGTCCCTCTTGCTCCGCCGCACAATGCCTTCTTTCTCTCACAATCTTGGCATCGAAGATTTGGTCGATCCACGCCACGGGAGTCTCCTTGCTCTTGAGAGCGGTGCCTGGTGATCGACATTATATCCTCGCCGTGCGGCTCACCGAGTCACCGAATGGTGCTCGACGTGTGAGTCGAGTCGGCCCTTCCCCGATATCAAGTCGAACCCTACGTTGGGCCAGCCACGTTCCAACAGCGCCGGTGCAGAGTACCATCCTTCCCGCCGTCATGGCGCCCATGCTCTGGCTTGATGTCGGCGCTCTCCGATAGTTCCGCAGCAGCTCGAACGTCGCTGTTCTAGGCAGTAGTCGCAAGAGGATGCGGATCAGCGTCAACACTTGCCGCGAATCGTCGACTTCGTCGTCGTTGCCCGCGAGAATCGGATGGACCGTGGGAGATGCGGGCGACCCCAGAGAATGCGCCGCACAATCGGTGAATGCCATCGCATTCCTTGGATGGACGGCCGCGCGAGTGGCGCCGAGATCCGCGAATGCTCCGGCCGCGTCATGAACGAGCTGGCCGTGCGGTCGGCCGGGAACTCACCCTGGCGAAGGAACCCTCCGCTGTCGCGATCCTCCGATAGGTTTCTGGCCTAAGCCGGGGGTAACGTCAGTCGAGCAATATCATAGTGAAAAGATTGCAGTTGACGCACGTGATCACTTGGCTTAAACGTTCATTCGCACCGTCACTGAGACGTGCAACGCGCAGCGAACACGGCTTCGAGCAAGCGCGTTCCTTGCGCGGGGTCAAACATCATACGGAAGAGAGCAATGGACTTCGACATCACGCAGGGCATCGCGATCCTCGAACGCACGCCCGGGACGCTGAATGCGATGTTGCGCGACTTGGGTGCGGCGTGGATCGACGCGACGGAAGGGCCCGAAACGTGGAGCCCGTACGTCATCGTCGGACATCTCGTCCACGGCGAGCGCACGGACTGGATCCCGCGCGCCCGGGTCATCCTTTCTCAAAGTACGAGCCGCCGCCTTCCGCCGTACGATCGTTTCGCACAGCTCCGCGAGAGTCAGGGCAAATCGCTGTCCGTCCTCCTCGATGAGTTCGGGCGATTGCGTGCGGAGAATCTCGCGACGCTCGCGGCCTGGCGGTTGACGGACACAGAACTCGCGCTGGATGGAGAGCATCCGGAGTTCGGCACGGTCACGCTCCGGCAGCTGTTGGCGACTTGGGTCGTGCACGACTTGGGACATATCGCACAAACCGCCCGTGTGATGGCGAAACAGTACCGGGACGCGATCGGGCCGTGGCGCGCGTACTTGCCCATCGTGACCCGATAGAATGACCGTTGCCGCGATCGAGCTGGTTGCCGTCGATGACGCGGCAATGCGAGAAGCCGCGCGGCACCTGATCGCCGAGTATTTGCGATGGATCGCGAGCGCTGCTGCCGCGAACTACGGCCTGTCTTTCGATATCGATGCGATGGTCACATCGGATATCGAGGATCCGGCGAAGTTCTATCCGCCGAGCGGCCGGTTCTACGTGATCCGCCGCGATAGCGCGAACGTCGGAGTCGGATGTCTTAAGCGCATCACGCCGTCTGGTCGCCGAGATCCAGAGGATGTATGTGCAGCCGCACGTTCGGGGAGCCGGCGCTGGCCGCCTCCTGCTGCAGCAGCTCCTGTCAGACGCGCGCGCGATCGGGTACGAAGTCGGTGCGATTGGAAAGTCTGAAATTCCTGTCCGCAGCTCACGCGCTCTACAAGTCGGTCGGGTTCGCTGAGATCACTCCGTATGCCGAGAACAGCATGACGGAGTATCAGCCACGCGACACGATGGACCGGTATCGCTCCAGTGCGGTCTTCATGGAGCTGCGCCTTTGACGGGAGCGAAATGGTCTCGCAACTCTTTCTTGGAGAAATGCCGCCGCCGGTTCGAGCCGGCCCAAATGGCCGGCTTGCATGAACACGATGGATGCCTCAATGCTGATGCCGCTCCGCGTGATACGCTCCAGCCGCCGGCGCTTCGGATGCGAGGCGAGGAATCGCCCGGGGATGAGCCCGAGGCCGATGCCGCTCGCCACGAGAGACAATTGCATGTCGATATTGTTGATCGCGGCGGCGACTTCGAACGGAGAGCCGAGTTCGCGCAACCTCGCCTCGAGTGCGGCTCGAATGAAGCAACCCGGCGGGTTGAGCACCCAGCGTGCGTCGAGATCGCGATCTCTCGACTTGCTGCTGCGCCGTGCGCGAGGGTGCGGCCCTCTCGCCTTCACCAATACCAGACGTTCCGCAGCCAAGACGCTGCTGGCCACATCGGCGGGCGGCGTGTCGGCCGCCGAGAGGAAGGCCAGTGCCACATTGAGTTCGCCGGTGCGCGTCTGCTCGATGAGCTGTTGCCTGAGATCGGTGCTCAGCACCGGTTGAAGCCGGGGGAAGCGGCTCGTCAAGCGCTGGATCGACGCGACGAGGCTCGGTTGCGCGAGCGCATGCGACAATCCGACGCGGAATGGTCCGCTCGGCTCGGCGCGGTTCGCCCCGCTCGCCTTGAGATCGTCCATGATGCGCAGCATGTGCCGCCCGCTGTCGAGCACCGCGCGGCCTTCACGGGTGATCCGCCCCGGTTTCACGCGACGATCGAGCAGGGGCGTCTTCAGCGCCGCTTCGAGGCGCTGGATCTGCCGTGTGACCGCCGATGGCGTCAGGAACAGCCGTTCGGCCGCCCGCTGCAACGAACCCGACTCGGCCAAGACGACGAACGTTCGCATCTCATCGAGCATGACAGACTCCCAGTTGCCGGTCGAGCACGATGATATGGTAGAGATTGCATTTGGTGCAAGTGCGAATCAGCTGGCGATCATCTCGATCTCGACTTCCGCATTCAGCGGCAGCGCGGCGACGGCGACAGTGGTGCGAGCTGGATACGGAGCGGCGAAATGCCGGGCATACACCTCGTTCATTTCGGCGAATCGCTTGTATGTCCACGAGATAGACATTCACTTTCACCACGTCGGCGAGCGACTTGCCCGCCGCATCCAGGATCACTTTGATGTTCTGAAAGATCTGCTCCGTTTGGGCAGCCACGCCGCCCTCGATGAGTTTTCCCGTGGCCGGGTCCTGTGCGACCTGGCCGCTCGTGTACACGCGGTCGCCATCGCGAACGGCCGGTGAGAATGGACCGACGGGCTTGGCCAGACGGTCGGACGTAATGGGCTTTGAGCGGCATATGATCGTTGTCTGGTGAGAGGGAGGTGGTGAGACAGTCATCCGATGATAACTACTTCAGCACCTCCATCGGAGAAACGCGCGTGGCGCGTCTCGCCGGAATGAAACACGCGGCCATCGTAACGATCCCCAGCAGCACCGGCACAACGGCGAACGTCATCGGGTCGCTCGCCGACACGCCGAACAGGAGGCTCGACATCAGCCGCGTCACGACGATCGACGCACCCAGACCGACGATGGTTCCCGTGGCGGTGAGAATGAGGCCGGGGCGGAACGCGAGGCCGAGGATATCCCGCGGCTTCGCACCCAGGGCCAGCCGGATGCCGAATTCCTGAGCGCGCTGGCCGACGACGAAGGCCATCACACCATAAATCCCCAGCGCGGCGAGCAGGAGCGCCGACACGGCAAAGACCGACATCAAGAAGAGTGAGAACTGGCGCCGCGCCATCGAAGCCGACATCAGGTCCGCCATGGTCCTGACGTCGAACACCGGAATTTCCGGATTGATGCTGTGTACCGTCGCGGTGAGGGCTTCCTTGGTCGCCTTCACGTCCACATCGGAACGCGTGCGGAGAAACACGGCGAGCCTGATGCCGGGATATTGAAGAATGGATTGGTACACGCGCGGCGGCGGCGCCACGTCCAGTCCGTCATTGCGCACATCCCCGACCACGCCGACGATTTCGGCTTCTTGTTCCTCTACCCCGCCAAACAAACCGCATCCGCCGGCCAACCACGTCCCGTTGCGGTGAGAATCTGCGGACGAACGCTTCATTGACCACCACGACTCTCGCGCTGGAGTCCGCATCGTGATCGGTGAAGACGCGGCCCTTTTTCAGCGGCGTCCTGAGCACGTCGAAATACCCTGCGCTCACGGCGACGAACTCCGCGGCGTGATCGTTCTCCTGCGTCGAGACCTCGTCGGGCAATGGAGAACGCGACGGGATTGTTCACGATTGCTCAGGAGCGGGACAGCGCTCGACGTGCCGATCGCCGTTCGCTCCATGCCGGGGAGCAGCGCGATCCGTGCGAGCAGTTCCCTGGCAAGCCCGGCGCGCTGCGGCGGCGGTCAGTATGGATTCGCCTTGGGATCGCTCGGAATGGGCACCCAGATCTGGCCCGCCACAAGCCTCTCCGGATCGAGACCGGGATCCTGACCGAGCGCGGCCGAGAAACTGCGGACAAGCAACCCGGCGCCAATGAGCAACACCGCCGATAGCGCGACCTCCGTCACGACCAGCGTGGCGCGCGATCGGTTCTGGCGCAGGCTCTGTCCACCACCCGTGCGTCCGCCGTCCCTCAAGTCGCGATTGGGATCGATCGCCGATGCGTGGAGCGCCGGCATCAGTCCGACCAACACTCCGGTCGCGAGCGACAGCACCAGCGCGAACGCCACCATTCGCCAATCCGCATGCACCTCGGCGAGTCGAGGCACATCCGCGGGCATCGAGCGTAAGCAGCGATCGTTGCGCGACGAGAAGCACCGCAAGGGCCGCCGTGCCTCCGGCCAGCGAAATGAGCACGCTCTCGGTCAGCACCTGTCGAACGAGCTGGCCGCGCGATGCGCCGAGCGCCTGGCGAATGGCGAACTCACGCATTTGCGCCGACGCCCGCGCGATCAGCAAGCTGGCCACGTTGACGCACACGATCAGGAGCACGAAACTCACGGCGGCGAGCAGGATCACCAGCGTCGGTCGCACATTGCCGGTGAGGCTGCTTTGGGCGGGCTCGAGCCGAAGCGACCAACCCAACTGCTTGGGATATTCATTGGGGTAGGTCTGCTGCAGCGAAGTCGTGAACGCATCGAGTCGCCGCTGTGCCTGTTCGAGCGTGATGCCCGGTTTCAAGCGACCCAACGCTCCGGGCAAACGCCGCGCGCCGCGCACGCGGCGGCGACGGCCAAGGATCGCCGGTGAAGCCGGCTGCCGTCCACATCTCGATGTCGCCGGCATCCGTATTGCCCGGGTGGCGAAAGTCGGGCGGCATGACGCCGATGACGGTGTACGGGTCCTCGTCCATGCGAACGCGCCGCCCGATGATATGCGGATCCGATCCGAATTGGCGCTTCCAGAGGCCGTCGCTGATGACGACGCCGTCCAGGAAGCCCGGCACCCACTCGGACTGGGTGTAGACCCGTCCGAGTGCCGGCGTCGCGCCGAGGAGTTCGAAGTAGTTCGGGCTCGTACCGATCAACACGATCCGCTCCACCCTTCCGCCGCCGGACAGAGCCCCGCTCGAAGGAAAGGTCGCGCTGATCTGTTCGAATACTCCGGAGCGTTCGGTCAGATCATACAGTTCGGGGACCGACATCCCGACGTTCTTGGCTCCCGCGCCGCCCAGATCATCGAACACGCGCACGATGCGCTCGGGTTCGCGGAAGGGCAGCGGCTGCAGCAGCACGGCGTTGACGACGGTGAAGATCGCGAGGTTCGCGCCGATGCCGAGCGCGAGCGTCAGCACGGTGATCGTCACGAACGCGGGGCTCTTGCTCAGCGTCCGCATCGCATAGCGCAGGTCCTGCAGCAGAGCGTCCATAACCCTCCTCGTGATGACGGGCGGCGCTCGCCGCGCCGATGGACGAATGTCTAGGTCCAGGCGCGTGGTGCGTCAAATGCAATTTTAGCACTATGATATTGCTGAATCAGCACCGTGATTTCGGCGGGCGCGATAAGGTGAACCGCCTGGCGACCGAGGCGCGCGCTCCGCATCATCGATGCATGCCGTCCCGCTCCCTGGAAACGGACTACCTCGTCATCGGCGCCGGAGCCGCGGGCCTCGCGTTCACGGATTCGCTGATCACGGAGTCCGACGCCGAGGTCATTGTCGTGGACCGGCGCGCCACGCCGGGCGGGCATTGGAACGACGCGTATCCGTTCGTCCAGCTGCACCAGCCGTCGCTCTACTATGGTGTGAACTCGATGCCGCTTGGGCCGGAGGCGATCCAGACGAGCGGCCGCGAGGCGGGCATGTACGGCCGCGCGAGCGGCGCCGAGATCCGCGAGTACTTCGGCCGCGTCATGAACGAGCGGCTCGTGAAATCGGGGCGGGTGAGATTCTTTCCCGAATGCAACTCGGACGGCGGCCGGCGCTTCGAGTCGATGGTCTCGGGCGACACGTACGATGTTTCGGTGCGAAAGAGAATCGTGAACGCGACGTATCTCTCCCCCTCGATCCCCGCGAATTCTCCGCCTCCGTTCGACGTCGCCGACGGAGTCGCGTGCGTGCCCGTGAACGCGATCGCCAACCTCGCGAGTCAACCGGAGCGATTCGTCATCATCGGCGGCGGCAAGACGGCGATGGACGCGTGCGTCTGGCTGCTCGAGCAGGGCGTGAGCGCGGATCGCATCCAGTGGATCAAGCCGCGCGACTCCTGGATCCGTAACCGCCGCTTCTCACAAGCTGGAGAACTCGTCGGCACGCTGCTCGATGGCGTCGCGTCGCAAATGGAAGCGGCCGCGCACGCCGAGAGTGAGGAGGATCTGTTCGTGCGCCTCGAGGGCGCGCGATCAGTTCCGCCGGGTGGACAAGAGCGTGCCGGCCACGATGTACAAGTCGGCGACGATCGCCGACTGGGAACTCGAGCTGCTGCGCGGCATCACGAACGTCGTGCGGCTCGGCCACGTGACGCGCATCGAGCGGAACCGCATTGTGCTCGAGCGCGGCGAAGTGCCAACGAAGCCAACGCATCTCCACGTGCATTGCGCCGCCGACGGACTCCGGCGGCCGCCCGCGGTGCCGATCTTCGCGAATGACCGGATCACGCTGCAACCGGTGCGGGCGGGACTCCCGACGTTCAACGGGGCGCTGGTCGGATTCGTGGAGGCGCACCGCGACGATACGATCGAGAAGAACCGGCTCTGCCCGCCGAATCCGCTATTTCATTCGCGGCTCGACTGGGCGCGTTCGACGCTCATCCAGGCGAGGGCCGATCGCGCGATGTCGAAGGAACCCGACATCCAAGCGTGGCTCGAGACGGCGAGACTCAATCCATTCCGTGGGATACGCGCGAGGGCCGAGGATCCGGCGGTGCAGGCGGCCTCCCAGCGGTTCAAGGAGAATGTGGGGGCGGGGCTTGCGAGGCTGGGAGAGTTGGTGGCGCGGGCCGAGGAAACTACCGGGAACCGGTTACCGGGAACCGGTGATGCATGACAACACATTCCATTACGACATTGCGCGATGTCGTGATGTCATGCGTGTTCATGCCACACCGGTTCCCGGTAACCGGTTCCCGGCCGTTGTAGTTACTGCGTCGTCAGCTCGAACGCGTAATTCACCGAGTTCGTGTACTCTCCCACCACCACCCCGGCATTGTTGATGCCGTACGCCTGCGTGGACGAGGCGCTCGGCGCCTGGATGATCTTGAATGTGGTGCCCGCGAGGAGGAACCCGTACGATACTCCCGACACCGTGCAGCTTCCGACGATCGTGCCGGTATCGTTTATCGAGTAGGGCGTGATCTGGTCGACGCCGCTCTGCGTGATCTCGGTGGGGGCAGTCGCGCCGTGCAGCCAGACATACCCATGCTGGCCGGCGTTGTCGGTGAACTCGCCGACGACGTCGCCCAGCGCATTGATCCCCAGTGCCACCGACGAGGTGACGGACGGCGGCTCGATGTTGGTGAAGGTGCCCCCACTCAACTTGAAGGCGTGCCCGTTCGCGGACCCGCTCACGAAGTAGGCGCCCACGATGGTGCCGGACGCGTTCATCCCGTCGGCCTCCGTCGACGCCGCGGCTGGATAATCGAACTGGGAGTACGCGGTGCCATTGAAGAGGAAGGCGTGAGCGACGGTGCCGACCGTGAAGAACCCTGCCACGTTGCCGCTATCGTTGATCGTCTGCGGCGTGGTGTTGGCGGAGCTCGGGATGGTGGCCGTGAGATATTGCAGGAAGCCACCCTTGAGCAGCCAGCCATACTGGATGCTCGTGACATCATCCACCACGACGCCGACCACTGTTCCCGAATCGTTGATGCCGGCGGCGTAGGTCAGACTCCCCCCGGGCGGCCCGATGGTGACTGCGCTGTCGCCGATGACGGTGAAGTTGCTGCCTGGCCCCGTGGAGGAGGTGCTGCCGCACGCGGCGAGCGCGGCAGCGAGGGCGGCGATCAGCGCGAGGCGGGGGATCGGCATCATGGATTCTCCTGGGGTTTGTCGCTGAAGCTCTTACACTATACGCGCGTGAACGGCCGCGCGCTGTGGTAACGGCAAGGGCCGGGAACCGATTACCGGGAACCGGTGTGGCATGACAACGCATGGCATCACGACAGTGCGCGAAGTCCTGATGTCATGTGTGTTCATGCCACACCGGTTCCCGGTAACCGGTTCCCGGCCGTTTGTCGTATAGCGCGACCGCCGCGCCCTTCATACTTTGGGCATATGCCACAGGTAAGACCGCGCCGCTGGCCGCGCATTGTGCTCATTGTTCTCGCCGTGCTCCTGGCCCTGTACGCGATCGCCGGTTTCTTCGTCGCGCCGGGGATCGTGAGAGGCATTCTCGTGAAGCAGGCCAGTGCCACGCTCCACCGCACGGTCACCGTCGCGCGCGTGCGCGTGAATCCCTTCGCGCTCTCCCTCACGGTGGACAGTCTGCGCGTCGCCGACCGGGACACGACGACGCTCCTCTCGTTCGACCGCTTCTACATCAACTTCCAGCTCGTTTCGCTTTTCAAGCGCGAATTCACCTTCGCCGAAGTGCGCTTGGTGGGACCGTACGCGCGCATCGCGATCCGCGCGGATGGCCGGATGAACATCTCGGACATCATCGACTCACTGAACGCCGCGCCGAAGGAGCCCGAGCCGCCGAACCCGAAGCCTCCGCCGGTGCTCGCGATAACCGTACTGCACATTGAGGACGCGCACGTCGCCTTCGTCGACAGCTCGGCAACGCGTCCGTTCGCGACGACGGTCGGGCCCGGGTTCATCGACCTGCGCGACTTCGCCACGCGCAGCGACAGTCACAACCAGTACTCCTTCGCCGGGCGCACCGAGAGTGGCGAGAAATTCTCGCTGGCCGGCAGCTTCGCCATCGATCCCGTGCGCTCCACCGGAGAATTCTCCTTCGACAGCATTCGGCTCGCCAAGTACGGCGACTTTCTATGAGAACGCGGTGGGCTTCGACGTCGCGAACGGACTCGGCGCCGTGCGCGCCAAGTACACGGTGGACCTTACGCCGAAGCGGGAGATCGTTCGCGTCACGGAGGGAACGCTTCGACTCGACCGGCTCGCGCTCATGATCCGCGGGCATGGCCGACAGCGTTGTCCTGTTGCGGCGCCTCGAGATCTCTGGCATTCGACGTAGATCCGCTGCAACACTCGGCGTACGTGAGCGCGGTGGATCTGCGGGGCGGTGGAGTGAGCGTCGTGCGCGGTGCGAACGGCACGCTGAATCTGAGCAAATTGGCTGCGAGCGACTCGAAGGCCGCTCCCGCGCCGGCGGCAGCGGCGAAGCCGGCGCCCGCGTGGAATTGGTCGGTGTCACGCGTTTCCCTCGACAGCTTCGCGGTGAGCGTCACCGATTCCGCCGCCGGCCGGCCGGCGAAGTTCGCGATCACCGGGCTCTCAGTGCAGGCGGATGGCATTGCGAGCGACACGGCGGCCGCGACTCGCATCCGCGCCGCGCTCACCTGGCAGGGCACCGGCACGCTCGGTGCCCAGGGCGCGGTGAACATCTGGCAGAAGCGCGGCGAGCTCGCGATCACTCTGTCGAAGATGTCACTCGCGCCCTTCGATGCGTATCTCGCGCCGCGCGTGATGCTCCTCATCAGCGATGGCGCGCTGAGTGCCACAGCAAAGCTGCGCATGGACGTTTCGGACGCGAAGAAGCCGGACATTGTGTTCACCGGCGATGTGCGCGTCGACAAATTCGCGACGACGGACGCGGTGGTCAAAGGTCCGTTCGTCTCCTTCGCGTCGCTCAGCGTGAAGGGGATCGATTTCTCGCAGCGGAAATCCCAACTCGGCATCGCGGCGATCGCGCTCGATGCGCCGGATGTCGAGATCGCGCTGCTCGCGAATGGTTCGCCGAGCACGAGCCTGATCTTCCCGACCGACAGTGCGCCCGCTCCCGCCAAGCCGGACTCCGCGGCGCACGCCGCGCCGAAGATGCACATATCCATTGGCGGACTGAACCTCACGAACGGCCGCGTGGGCGTCGCGGACAGTTCGATCAAGCCGCCGTTCTCCGTGACCGTCAACAAGTTGAACGTCACCACCGGAAAACTCTCCACCGACTCGATCGGCGTGGGCACGCTCGAAGTGACGGCGGCGGTGAACAACGCGGCGCCACTCACGGTGAAAGGGCGCATCAATCTCCTGAACCAACGCGAAGGGAGCGAGCTCACCGTTGGAATGCAGGGGATGGACATGGTGCCGCTCGGCCCGTACTTCGGGAAGCACGTGGGGTACGGGATCGCCGCGGGAAAGTTGAGCCTCGCGATCACGTACAGAGTGGCCGATCGCCGCCTCACGTCGCACACGAAGATCACGATGAATGGCTTCGAGTGGGGCGCATGCGACGAACAGCCCCGACGCCACCAAGCTCCCGGTGAAGACCGCGTTCACCGTGATGCGCGACCGGTCGGGGCGCATCGTGCTCGAGGTCCCGGTGGAAGGGAATCTGGACGATCCGAGCTTCCGCCTCGAGCAAGTGGTCTACGACCAATTCAAGAGCCTGATCATTCGCATCGCGACGTCGCCGTTCGCGCTGCTGGGACTGAGCAAGGGAGGAGGCGACGAGGATCTCACGTATGTCGAGTTCGCGCACGGAGCCCACGCGCTCTGACGGACGCTGACAAGAAGAAGCTCGGACGCGATCGCGAAGGAGATGCACGAACATCCGGGGCTCAAGATCCAGATCGCGGGATCGGTGGACTCGACCGCGGACAAGAAGGCGGGCGACTTGCACGCACTGGCCAGTGCGCGGGCGAAGGCTTGTCTCGATTATCTGGTTTCGGCCGGCAAGATCGAGGGGGAGCGCGTGATCATCGCGGGCGGGATGAAGACTGAAGGAGCCAGAGCGATCTTCTTGCCGCAGCCTTAGAGGCGAACTACCGGGAACCGGTTACCGGGAACCGGTGTGGCATGACTACGCATGGCATCACAACTCGCGCGATGTCGTGATGCAATGCTTTGTCATGCATCACCGGTTCCCGGCAACCGGTTCCCGGCCGTGTGCCTCGCAGTCAGCCCGCCGCTTCCACCTTCGGCGGCGTCCACGTGCCGTTCAGGATCGAAACCGGTTTATCCTTCGGCCAGTACAATCGCAGCATGACGCTGAATTTCCCTTTCGGCGCCGGAAGCCAGTTGGCCTCTCGGTCCTTGCCGGGCGAATCGGCCTGCAGATAAATGTCCGTTGAGCCATCAGCGTTGGCGACGAGTTCATCGCGCTGGCTGATGGTGTAACGGTTCAGCGCGTTGGGCACAAAGAAGCGATCGCTGTCGTACATGGTCAGTGACCAGAACGCGTTCACCGGCGGCATCTCGCCCCGCTTGAAGCGGAGCACGTACTTGCCGTTGCCATCATACTCTTTGCCGTCGGTGCCCCTCTCGGTGGCGGGATACGCGGCGTCGGCGGGGAGATTCCACCCCGGTCCCAAGAAGTTGCACAGGGCCCGCAGTTCGTAGTCGGTGCCCCAGCTCGCGATGCTCGGGCCGAAGAAGATCCACCCGTTGACGTTCGCATGCTGCAGTTGTCCGAAACGCGCCAGCATGCGCTGCATGGCCATCTTCGGGATGTCGCTGATGGCACTCGCACCGAGCGCACGCAGCGGGGCCGGATCGAAGTCGCGCCCGGGCGTCAGCCCGA
The DNA here is from genome assembly GCA_963716745.1 of uncultured Gemmatimonadaceae bacterium. Taxonomy (GTDB): domain Bacteria; phylum Gemmatimonadota; class Gemmatimonadetes; order Gemmatimonadales; family Gemmatimonadaceae; genus DATKOH01. The sequence continues at coordinate 922,337 of OY970320.1, read as the reverse complement.
TGCTCGCCATGCGTGCGATCATCGGCCCGTCCTGCGGCAGCGGCGGATTGGTCTTCATCAACTCCGCCAGATATTTGAAATACTCGTCGACGCCGAGCGCGTTCACCTGGTCGCGCGGCAACGTGCGCATATCGATCGCGGGATCCACGGGAGACACCGGAGGCGTGTACGCTTTGCCGAATTGGCTTAACGGCACCAGCGACATCTTGTCTTGCAGCGCGTGGACGGCGGCGTAGTCCTCGGGCGTGGCGGTGCAATAGATGCGGCCGAGCATCCAAACGATCGAAGTCGGCGATTTGTACTCGATGGCACCTGCGGGAAGCGCGCCGGACCAATCGGGACCCGAGATCACGTACGTCTGCGATTTTTCGCCCGTGGTCCTGGTGCCGGGCACATGAAAGACATTCGTCCAGCCGCTCAGCATGGGCAGCATGAAGTAGCGATCGCCCATGTCCGGCACGGACAGGACCATCGGCTCCTTGCGGAGGTCGAGCCACGCGTCGGTGTAAAGAGTGTCGGCATTGGGCGCCGGAACGGAATGGTCGTTCACCGCCGGGTAGGTCCTCAGCCGGCGCAGTTGGCCCATGGGCGCACGAGCTGGCTCAGCGGAAGGAACGTTGGTGAGCTGCCGGCGCATCGTGTCCATGACGAGCAGAGGATAGCCGTACAGATAGGCATCGACCGCATCGTTCAGGGTCGACTCTTCGTCGGGCGCGTTACCTCGAAGAGGCCACGAGATGTAGCGTTCGGCCAACAGGACCAGGCCGCCCAGGATCACAGTTCGACGAGAGATCATCATGACATTAGGCCCCCAGTTGAGAGACCACTGACAACGTGAATATTTAGTTGAGAGGGCCAGGAAGCGCGAGAGCAGAACGACCGGGAACCGGTTACCGGGAACCGGTGTGGCATGACTACGCATGGCATCACGACTCGCGCGATGTCGTGATGCCATGCTTTGTCATGCATCACCGGTTCCCGGTAATCGGTTCCCGGCCGTTCTCCCCCCTTGCAAATACTCATCCGCTCACGCAAATCGAATGTCATGATCAATCGTCGAGAATTCTTCGAAAAGGCCGCGATCGCGGGTGCGGCGCTTCCGGTGCTCCAGAGCGCCGAGTCGCATCTCGCGCGCCTCTCCCGTCTTGCCCGCGAGTTCGCCGCGGCGCCGATCACATTCGCGGCGCTGCCGTTCGATCTGCACGACGTGCGATTGCTTCCGGGGCCGCAGCTCACCGCGCTGGAGATCAATCGCAAGTACATGCTCGCGCTCGATCCCGACCGGCTGCTCCACGTGTTCCGCGTGAATGCCGGCATCGCGAGCGATGCGAAACCGTATGGCGGGTGGGAAGCGCCCAACAACGAACTGCGCGGTCACTTCGTGGGTCACTACATGAGCGCGTGTGCGCTCATGGCGGCGCAGACGGGCGACGCCACGATCAAAGCGCGCGGCGATCTGATCGTCGCGCAGCTCGCGCCCTGCCAAGCCGCGCTCGGCGGCGGGTATCTGAGCGCGTTCCCGAAAGAATATTTCGAGCGCCTCGCCGAGCGCCGGCGCGTTTGGGCGCCGTTCTATACGTATCACAAGATCCTGGCCGGACTCGTCGACACGTACACGCTGGGCGGCAACGCGCAGGCGCTCGCGATGGCGAGAGGGATGGGCGATTGGGTGATCGCGTACGCCGAACCCATTCCGGACACGCAGTGGCACGCGCTGCTCAACACGGAATACGGCGGCATGAATGATGCGCTGCGCGAGCTCGCGCAGGCGACGGGCGACGCGAAGTATGCGAAGATCGCGAGCCGCTTCGATCAGGAGACGTTCCTAGCGCCGCTGGCCGTTGGGCGCGATGAACTCAAATCGGTGCACGCGAACACGAACGTCCCCAAAGTGCTCGGCGCCGCGCGATGGCACGAGATGACGGGCGACGACCGTCCGCGCGGGATGAGTGAGTTCTTCTGGGAGGATGTGACCGAGCGCCGCGCGTACGCCACCGGCGGAACGAGCAACGGCGAGGAGTGGCAATTCGAGCCCGGCCAGCTCGCGGGCGCGCTCAGCGGCTACACGCAGGAGACGTGCGTCTCGTACAACATGCTGAAGCTCACGCGGCACCTGTTCACGTGGCGCCCCGACGTGCGCTATGCGGATTATTACGAGCGCGCGTACTGGAACGGGATCATGCCGACCATGGATCCCGCGAATGGCGAGAAGATCTACTACACGCCGCTCGCCGACGGATACTGGAAACTATTCGGCACGCCGGAGCAGGGATTCTGGTGTTGCCAGGGCACGGGCGTCGAGAATTTCTCGAAGCTCGGCGACAGCGTGTACTTCCACGACGACTCGGGCGTGTGGGTGAATCTTTTCGTGCCGAGCGAAGTGACGTGGGCGGCGAAGGGCGTGAAGATCCGGCAGGAGACGAAATTCCCGGTCGGGGACACGACGACGCTCACCGTGATCGCCGACAAACCGGTGAGACTCGCGTTGCGCGTGCGAGTTCCGTACTGGACGCGCGGCGGAAGCGCGAGAGTGAACGGCAAACCGCTCACCGCGTTCGCGGGCCCGTCGAGTTGGCTCGTTGTCGATCGCGAATGGAAATCGGGCGACACGCTCGAGGTGACGCTGCCCATGCACCTGCACGCGCATCCCATGCCCGACGATCACCGGATGCAGGCGATCATGTACGGACCGCTCGTGCTCGTGGGTCTCATGGGGAAGAAGGACCTCACGCCCGAGAATGTTCTCGCGAAACCCACGGCGCCGCGCACGATACCGGAATATCCGGACATTCCCGAGATCCACGCCGCGCCGATCAAAGCGCCGAGCGATGACCCGGCGAGTTGGCTTTCGCCGGTGGCGGGAAAGCCGCTCGAGTTCACCACGGTGGGGCAGGGGACGCCGATGACGTTCGTGCCGCTGGTGAATGTGTTCGGGGAGAGATACGCGGCGTATTTCAGGATCGAAAGGACCTGAACTACCGGGAACCGGTTTCCGGGAACCGGTGATGCATGACAACGCATGGCATCACGACATCGGCGAAGTCGTGATGCCATGCGTGTTCATGCCATACCGGTTCCCGGTAATCGGTTCCCGGTAGTTATTTCTTTCCCCCAGCCTTCTCTATCGCCCCCATAAGCGTCGCGAAATTATAATCCGCGTCGTGCCGTGCTCCGTTGATGTAGAACGTGGGCGTGCCGTTCACGCCGCTCCTTATGCCGCTCGCGAAATCGTCGTGCACGCGTGATCGATGCGTGCCGTCCGCCAGCTCTCGTGCCACGCGATCGGCGTCGAGTCCTACTTCGCGCGCGCCGTCCAGCAGCTCTTCATCTTCGAGCGTCTCCTGGTGCGTGTAGATCCAGTCGTGCATCGCCCAGAATTTCCCCTGCGCGTCCGCCGCTTCGGCCACCTCGGCCGCGTGCTCGGCGTGCGGATGCACCTGCGTGAGCGGGAAATTCCGGAACGCGAATCGTAGTTTGTCGCCCAGGCGCTTCCGCACTTCCTGGACGATCGGGAACGCACGGCCGCAGTAGGGGCATTCGTAGTCGCCGTACTCGAGCAGTGTCACGGGCGCCGTGTCCGGCCCGATGAGGTGATCGCGCTTCGATACCGGCACCGTGAGCTGCACCACCGATGCGCGTCGGGTCATGACGTCACCTTCGCCGTCAGTGCGTCGAGCGCTTTCAGAATGCCGTCGGCGCCGGGATTCACGTCGATCGGCGACACGTAACGCCAGCGGATCACGCCGTTCGCATCGATCACGAAGAGCGCGCGCTCGCTCGTGCCGTCCTTCGTATGGTACACGCCGTACTGCCGGGCGACCGCACCCTTGGGCTCGAAATCCGCGAGTAGGGGGAAATGGTATTTGCGATCGCCCGTGAACGCGCGATGACACCACATGCTGTCTACAGAAATCCCGACGAGTTGCGCGCCGGAGCGCTCGAACTCGGGCAGTACTTCATTGTAGAGAGCCAACTGGTCGCCACACACGGGGCTCCAGTCGGCCGGATAGAAGACGAGGATCACCGGCTTGCCCCGAAGACTGCGCAGCGACATGCGCTTGCCGTCCGCGGTGGCCAGCTCGAAATCGGGCGCCGGCTCGCCCACTTTGGCTGATTGCGACATGGAATACTCCTGATCGAAGTCCGTGAGTATTAGTATAGCGAGGCGACGCTAAGGACAAACAGCCGGGAACCGGTTTCCGGGAACCGGTATGGAATGACAACGCATGGCATCACGACTTCGCACGATGTCGTGATGCCATGCGTTGTCATGCATCACCGGTTCCCGGCAATCGGTTCCCGGTAGTTCGATCTTCTAGTGAGAGCACGCTTGCCTTATTCTCGATCGAATCATATCGTGGAATCTCTCTTTTTCCTGAGCGCCCCATGTCCAACGTGATCGATGAAGCGCGCCGCGACTTTCTGGTAGCGGCGGCTGCGGCGATCGCCGCCGCAAGGCTTGGCGAGTTCGATCTTGCCCGCAGCCGAAGCAGCGTGACTCTCGGCCCGACCACGCCACTCGGCCCCGTAAAGCAGATCGATGCCGGCGTTCTCAACGTGGGCTACGCGGAAGCCGGTCCCGCCGGCGGCCGCGCGGTGATCCTGCTGCACGGCTGGCCGTACGACATTCACGCGTTCGACGATGTGACTCCGTTGCTGGCGGCCGCGGGTTTCCGGGTCATCGTGCCGTATCTGCGTGGATACGGCACGACGAAGTTCCAGTCGAGCGACGCGTTCCGCACTGGACAACCCTCGGCGGTCGCGCTGGACATCGTCGCGCTGATGGATGCGCTCAAGATCCAGACGGCGATCATCGGCGGCTTCGACTGGGGAGCGCGAACGGCGAACATCATCGGGGCACTTTGGCCCGAACGCTGCAAGGCGATGGTGTCCGTGAGCGGCTACCTGATCGGCAGTCAAGCATCCGGCAGAGTGCCGCTGCCGCCCGCAGCGGAGTTGCAGTGGTGGTATCAGTTCTACTTCGCGACCGACCGCGGCCAAGCCGGATACGACAAGTACCGGCACGATTTCAACAAGCTCATCTGGCAGCTCGCGTCGCCCAAGTGGCGATTCGACGATGCCACGTTCGATCGCACGGCGGCATTGTTCGACAATCCGGATCATGTTCGCATCGTGATCCACAATTACCGCTGGCGGCTCGGGCTGGTCCAAGGCGATCCCAAGTACGACGCGATCGACGCGCAGCTGGCCAAGTTGCCGACGATCGCCGTGCCCACCATGACCCTGGAAGGCGATGCGAACGGGGCGCCGCACGGGGACGCGAGCACCTACGCCAACAAATTCACCGGCAAGTACGCGCACAGGGTGATCGACGGCGGCATGGGCACGATCTGCCGCAGGAAGCGCCGAAGGCGTTCGCGGATGCGATCATCGAAGTGGCGGGATGGTGAACTACTCAACTACCGGGAACCGATTTCCGGGAACCGGTGTGGCATGAAAACACATGGCATCACGACATCGGGCGAAGTCGTGATGCCATGCGTTTCATGCCATCACCGGTTCCCGGTAATCGGTTCCCGGCAGTACCAGCAGCCCCGCCTCTTCACTTGAGCGGCGGAAACGACGACGGCGGCACCATTCCATTGAGCCGCATGTAATTCGCGAGCTGACTGTAGTGATCGGCGAGGTCGAGCACGAAGATCTGCACCGCGCGGACTCTCACGCTCTTGCGCCCCGAGCCCGGCGGGCCCGCGGGGATCGAGTCGGTGAGATTCGCGTCGTTGACCGTCGCGAACGCGCGATGGCAGAACTCGAGCGACGCTTTGAGGCGAGCTACCAGGGTGTCCTTCGGCCACTGAGCCTTGATCGTGTCCGCGAGTGAATCTCTGGCGGTCATCGGCGGCGTCAGGCCGCCGAAGCGCGAGCAGAGCAGATAGTTCGCGGCCTCGAGATGCTGGGCGATATATCCGATGGTCTGCTGTTGCGGCGTCGGACGGAACCCGAACTTGCTCGCCGGGATCGAATCGAAGGCTGTTTTCAGCCACCCGCCGTATAACATGGCGGAGGTGTGCATGGTTCCCGTGATCACCATGCCTGGGCCGCTGGGCACGGGCGCCATCGGCTGTTGCGCGAACAGCATTGTTGGAGCGCCGAGGACGAGTGCCGCCGCAATGGCGCGCGTGCGATTCATTGGGCCTCCGGGGATTGTCACATGGCGTGAGCAAGCCGGGAACCGATTGCCGGGAACCGGTGAGGCATAACAACGCATGGCATCACGACATTGGGCGAAGTCGTGATGCCATGCGTGTTCATGCCATACCGGTTCCCGGCAATCGGTTCCCGGTAGTTAGCAGTTACTGTCCCGGCTTCGCCATCTTCGACGGATCGTCCGCCGGATTCACGTACGTGAGCGCGAACGGGCCCGTCGACGTCACCTGCACGATCGTGGGGCCTTGGGCGCGTGCGTAATGGTGCATGGTCGCCGGGATGCTCCCGCTCTGGCCGACCATGAACATCTTCATGTCGGCGGTCTTCACCGTATCTCCCATCCCGACCATGAACATGCCCGAGATGACCTGCACGCTTTCCATCGTCGGGTGGAAGTGCGGCGCGATCGTGTACCCATCAGGCAGTTTGAGCTGGATCACGAACGGTCCCGCTTTCGACGGGTCGCCCGATACGACGGCCATCTGCGCGCCGGCGGGGAAGACTGGCGGCGCGGGTCCCCACTTGAGTGCGGGCGCGGCGGCGGGGGCGGCTTGAGCCGAGAGGGAGGCGCCGGCGAACAGCAGTGTCGCGGCGAGAATGGAACGTCTCATGGTAGCCTCGTGGTTGAGGTTGTGGCGACAGCACCTATTTATACCCTATTTGATAGGGGATGGAAAGCGTCCGAACGGCTGACTGCCGGGAACCGGTTACCGGGAACCGGTGAGGCATGACGACGAATGGTGTCACGACATTGCGCGCGGCTGGGAGGGCGTAAGTTGTCGGGGGCGCTGGTTCCCGTTTCGAATGGAGCACTCGATGAGTGATCGCTGGTCGCGACGGGATTGGCTGAAAACACTGAGTGCCGCCAGCGCGAGCGCGTTCGTGCCGTTCAGTAAAATGGCTGCCGAACTCGTTTCTCCCCTCAAGGCCACCATCTCGCTGACGCCGCGGTACAGCGCCGGCGCGATCATCGATCTGCATTCCACGAGCGACGTGTTCATCCCGCCCAGAGGCGATTCGTGGATGAAGTTCAGCTTCGATTTCCCTGAGCCGGCCGTCGCGTTCGGTGGGCACCGGTTCAGCTTCTTGCTGTTCACCGCGGAGAACACCTACGGATTGCACTTGCCGAGCATGCGCGCCGAGGGGAACGGCGAGGCGCTCGTGCTCACGTGCGACCGGCTGGTGTTCGCGGGCGGGCAGCAGGAATTGGCGGGACAAGTACGCGCGGAGTTCACTCGAACCGGGTCCACCATCGAGTGGACGATCCGCGCGCAGATGGAACGACCCATCAGGAGCGTCACGACTGTGATCCGCGATGTGCCGCGCGGCAAGATCTCGCTCGGCGGCGGAGCGCTGAGAGATCACGGCGATGACGATGTGATCGGCGGCTATCCGTTCTGCGCCGGCGATCTGCACGGCGACGAAGTGCCGGCGAGCATGAGCACGCCGGTGGCCGCGGTGCAGGCGGGGGATCGCGACGTCTGGTGGATCGATTCGCGCGACGATCGCGTGCGTCCCAAGCGGTACTATTTCCAGGCGGGCGAGCGCGCGTATCGCGTGGAAGCCGTGTACGAGCACGACGGCTGGCGCGACGATACGCAGGTCACCGTGCCCGCGTGGCGCATTGGTCGCGCGCCGTCGCTCGACGCCGCGCTCGACGCGCACTGGGACCAGACCGAACGCGCATTCGGTCTCGTGTCGTGGGACAAACGCACCGACGTGCCCGCGTGGATGCGCGACATCGCACTCGTCGTGACGCTGCACGGCATGCACTACACCGGATTCATCTTCAACGATTTCACCCAGCAGCTCGCGATCCTGAAATGGATATCGGAGCGCATCCCGCCGGCGCGCGTGCTCGTCTTCCTCCCCGCGTGGGACGGCCGCTACTACTGGGATTATCCGAATTACACCGTGCCCGCGCGCATGGGCGGCGAAGGCGCGTTCCGGGCGCTCATCACCGGCGCACGCGCACTCGGCTTCAGGATCATGCCGATGTTCGGTACCAACGCCGCGAACCGGAAACAGCCCGTGTGGCGAAATATTGCGGCCGCGCAGACGCAGAAGATCGACGGCAACGCGTACGACATCTCATGGGTGGACTGGAACAACGACCGCCATCAGGACGGGTGGCTCGCCTATATGAATCTTGGCGCCGATGCGTGGCGGGGTCATCTCGAGGGGCGCATCGCGGAGACGATCGAACGATACGAGGTGGACGCGTATTTCCTGGATATCGTCGGCGGTCACGTGAACAGCACGAACGGCGACATGCACGAGGGCACGCAGCGCCTGGTGAAGAACTTGCGCGAGAAATTCCCGGGCGTCGCGCCCGTGGGGGAGATGCCGTACGACGCGCTGCACGGTTTCATCCCGATGTACCAAGCGGGTTTCTCGCCGCGCTGGCTCAAGTACTCACGGTACTACCAGCACCTGAGCAGCCCCGCGCCGGGGCGGGGCAGCAGCGGCGTGCACGAGTCGGGATTCTCCAAGTTCGATGTGCAAACGCTGAGCCTCACGCCCGATCGGATCCCGACGCTGCAAGTGGTGGACGACACGTTCACGAAGCACCGGTCGGAGATGGACGCGATCATTGCGTTGGCGAAAATGCGCGCGCGAGTGAGTGGGTAGTAGGTCGCGCGGACGGTCGCGGCGCGGCCCCGGCTAGGCCGCTTTCGCTCAAACCGCTTCGAGCCTCGCGGCTGAACTGCGCCGCGAGTCTCTCGCTTTTCGCTGCCGCGGCTGCGCCGGGGCCGCGCCGCTCCCTCGCTCGATCTCGTTTCGCGCGGGCTGTTCCCAAGTCTTACTTCTTCGCGCGCTTACGCTCTTCACGCGGTCTCCGTCCCATCCGTTCCATCCGTCAGATCCGTTCAAAACATGAACCGTGATCTGTACTGGCCTCGCTGGAATCGATCGGCGCGTCGCGCTTCGGCCGTTCCCAAAAAAATCAGAGGTAGTCGCGCACACGAGCCTTCCACGCGCGATGAAGTATCCGGATGATCCGTATCATCCGGTTGATCCGGTCGAAACTTGAACCTTGATGTCAGTCCGGCCTAGAATGATGCCTCGGGCAACCGGCCGTTCGTTATTGCCCCGCGATCGGCGCCGTCAGTATCCGGAACCCGTCCTTCGCGAGCCCGTACACGAGCACCACGTACCGATGTCCGGCATCGACGGTGATCGATGTCGTTGGCCCGGGCTTCAAGCCGTTGCAGTTCAGCAGCCCGAATCCGCGCTTCGCCGTGATGATGCCCAGCGTGTGCGTGCCGGGTGTCACGCCGAAGTTGATGTCCGTGCCGAGACCCGTGGGATGCGTGTTCTTGGGGAACACGGTCGTGAGCGGGCACACGCCGTCGATCATGAGATACAGTCCAGGCAACGAATCGGCATTCACGTTCGATTGGAGCACGACGAGCAGTGCTTGGCCCGCGGGGATGATGCGCAACGAGTCGCGGTAGGAGTTCTTGCGCTTTCCTCCTTCGACGAGGTCCGGGTAGCCGATCGAGCCGACCATTGACGTTGGCCCGGGCGCGACGGTGATCTGGTCGTCGGGCTCATAGAAGGCGTGGTCGATGTTCGTGCCGTACGGGAACGCCGCTTGCTTCGTTCCCGCGGGGAACATCCAGAGATTGCTGCGCGGCGCCGCAGAATCGCCCGCGCGCGGCGACACGTAGTCCGAGATCTGCCCGTACGCCAAGTTCTTGATGAGCGGCACCGCCGCGGAGTCGGGGCGCGACACGTCGTACAGGTCCACCGGACCGGCCGGCGTGCCGTTGATCTCGATCATGTTCGCGACTCGGATCTTGCCCGTGGGCGGCCCGTACTTGTGCGCGCCCGCGGCGAAGGGGTGAAGCGTGTCCGCGAATTTCTTGTTGAGCGCGTCCATCGCCGAGTCGATCTGCGACTTCGAGATCGACTTGGCATCCTTCGCAGTCTTCTGCGAACACGCGACGAGCGCGATGAGGAGAACCGGGGACCACTTCATGCTCTTACTCTAAATGCGACTGGCGAATTCGTCCAGTGCCGCTCGCCATGCGACTACCGGGAACCGGTTGCCGGGAACCGGTGAGGCATAACAACGCATTACATCACGACACGGCGAGAGTAGTTCCCAAGAAGTTCCTTGCGCACGAGCATTCCGCGGCTCGATCCGTCTCCATGCGCAGATCCGTTCAGATCATGAACCGTGATCCCTCCGGTCTCACGGGATCGATCAGCGCACACCTTGATGCCAGTCCGATCCGATAGGTGTATCATTCGGAACAGTCCTCTCTCGAACCCGGAGGATCACGAATGCAACTCACTCCCACTGCCTATCAGCCCAGCAAGGCCCAGATCTGGGCCGGCCGGATAATCACCACGCTCGTCGTGTTGTTCCTGCTCTTCGATTGCCTCACCAAGATCCTGCAGGTGCCCGCGGTGCTCGCCGCGTCGGCGAAGAACGGATTCTCTCCGGCCTACATCTTCGGCATCGGCATCACGCTGCTCGTCTGTCTCGTGCTCTACGTCTTCCCGCGCACCGCCGTGCTCGGCGCGCTGCTCCTCACCGGTTATCTGGGCGGCGCCACCGAAGCGAACTTCCACGCCGGCATGCCGGTCGGGTTGAGCGTCCTTCCGGTCGTGCTCGGCGTTCTCGTGTGGGCGGGACTCTGGCCACGCGAGCCGAGACTGCGGGAACTGCTGCCCACTCGAGCGGAGCTATCACCATGACTCACACACATGACTGGCGCCTCGCGGCGGCGCTCCTCGCGTTCGGCGCGGTGTTGCTTCCCGTCGCCGATGGCGACGCCACGCACGATTGGCCGCGCTTCGGCTTCGACGTCGCCGGATCGAACGCGTCGACGGCGCCCGCCGGCATCGCCGCGGGTGACCTGAGCCAACTGCGCGTGCGACACATCACGCTGCCCGGCACGGTGGACGCGTCGGCCATGTATCTGCATGGGGTGCAGGTGCGCGGCGCGAAGCGTGACGTGTTCTTCGTTACCACGTCGTACGGCATCACCGCCGCGATCGACGCCGACTCGGGCATGATCCTCTGGCAGCATTCGCCGTCCGACTACGACACGTGGGTGGGTACGGCGCAGGTGACCACCGCCACGCCCGCGGCGGACGCGAGCCGGGCGTTCATCTACGCGGCGAATCCCGGCGGCACGATCGAGAAGCTGTCAGTGACCGACGGCAGTGCCGTGTGGAGCACGTCGATCACCATGCTCCCGCGTCGCGAGAAGATCGCGAGCGCGATCAATGTGTTTCACGGGCACGTGATCGCGACGACAGGTGGCTACATTGGAGACGCCGCACCGTATCAGGGGCACGTCGCGATCCTCGACGCCGCGAGCGGGAAATTGCTGAGCGTGTGGAACTCGCTGTGCAGCGATAAGGCGGCATTGATCGCGCCGAGTTCGTGCGGCGAGAGCGGGAGCGCGATCTGGGGACGCACGGGCGCCGTGGTGGATAGCACGACGGGCAACCTCTTCGTCGCCACCGGCAACGGACTCTGGGATGGCACGTACCATTGGGGCGACGCCGTGATCGAGCTGTCGCCGGACGCGTCGCGCATACTCGGCGCGTACACGCCGACGAACACCGATCAGCTCGACAGCTCCGACCAGGACCTCGGCTCGTCGAGTCCCGTGTTGCTCGACGGATGGGTGGTGCAGACCGGGAAGGACGGGGATGTGCGACTGCTCGACTGGAAGAAGTTCCGCGCGTTGCCGCCGCACACCGGCGGCGAATCGCAGAAGGAGCGCACGCCGAGCGGCGCAAAGTTGTTCGCGTCACCCGCGGTGTGGCACAGCGCCGGCGCGACGTGGATCTTCATGGCGGATAAGGGCGGCACCGAGGCGTTCACGTTCGCGAACGAGAAGCTCGAGCTGAAGTGGAAGAATGCGAACGGCGGCACGAGTCCGGTGATCGCGGGGGGATTGTTGTACGTGTACGACGCGGATGGCAAGCTGCGCGTGTACGAGCCGGCGACCGGCGCGGTGCTCGCAACGCTGGACTGCGGCAAGGGGCACTGGAACAGCCCGATCGTGGTGGACGGGCGCATCGCGATGCCGGAGGGAAGTTCGAACGGGCATGCGACGACCGGCACGATGACCATATGGCGGGCGCGATAGTTACGACTTCGCGCCGCCGGTCGCGGCGTCGCCCCGGCTAGGCCGCTTTCGCTCAAACCGCGCGTGGGGTCGTCGCGCCGCCGGTCGCGGCGACGCCCCCGGCTAGGCCGCTTTCGCTCAAACCGCTTCGAGCCTCGCGCAGACGACGCGCGAGTCTCTCGCTTTTCGCTGCCGCGGCTGCGCCGGGGGCGCCGCCGCTCCCTTGCTCGATCTCGATTCGCGCGAGCTGTTCCCAACGCTTGCATTTGTTCGCGCGCTAACGCTCTTCACGCGGTCTCCGTCCCATCCGTTCCATCCGTCAGATCCGTTCAAACATGAACCGTGATCTTTCCCCGCCTCTTCGCGAGCGATCAGTGCGCTGGATCACGGAACACGTATCGCGGATACGTCGCGCGCGCTCTCGCGGGCGCCGCGAGATCGATCTCGATCGTCGCGAACGGAGATTCGCGCGAGGTGGTTGCGAGCGTCTGGCCGTCCGGGCCGATGATCCATCCGACCCCGCCAGTCGCCCCGGTAGGATCCACGCGGTTCGATGAGAGGCAGTACGCACCCGAACGCACGGCCGCCACGACACCGGCCGCCATCCACTTTGGCGTGGTGGCGGCGGCGGTCGCGCGCGGGCACAGGATGGCTTGCGCACCGTCGCGAGCGTACGCGGCGTAGCTCTCGAGTGCCCAGAGCTCCGTGCAGATGTTCAGACCGAACTGGATCGCGCCAAAATGATACACGGGGAATTCGGCGTCGCCGCGGTCGAACCATTTTGCTTCCCAACCGCCGGACTCATCGGGCAAGAAATGCTTGCTGCGCAGGGGCGTCACCGCACCCGCGCTAGCGATGTAACTCTCGTTCAATCGCCGCCCGTCACGCGTCACCGGGCGTGTGCACACGACGAACCCAGCGCACAACTCGGGAAGTCGCGCGAGCAAGTCATTCCCCTTCTGCTCCGCGGAGGTCCAGCGAGCCGCATCGAATCGTTCCGTCTCCCACAACGGCTCGACCATCGCGAACTCGGGAAGCAGCACGAGTTCGGATTCTTGACGATCGGCGTGAGCGCACAGCTTGGCCCAGGCTGTCGCGAACGCGACGGGGTCGTGAGGGAGTTCGCAAACGGTGACGCGCATGGCCGTGAGCTTGCCATCCACGGCGGGTTCACGCAACACGGCGACTACCGGGAACCGATTGCCGGGAACCGGTGATGCATGACAACGCATGACATCACGACTTCGCGCTATGTCGTTAAGGAATGCGTTGTCATGCCACACCGGTTCCCGGCAATCGGTTCCCGGCCGTTGCAGTTACGCTTCTGCCATCTCCGGCACCCGACTCCATTCGGTCTCGATTTCACTTGCCGTCCGGAATTGTTTATCCGGATCCGTCGCGTACCATGACTTCATGTACTCCAGCCCCGATCGGTGGGCCTCTTCAGTGAACGCTTGCAACGCGTCCGTCACCCACACGAGATCGAATCCCTTCTGGAACGCATCGGCGCTCGCGTGTCGAGCGCAGCAATCGGTGTGCAGCCCCGTGATGTAGAGGCGCGTGATGCCGCGGTCGCGCAGCAGCCGCTCGAGGTCGGTGGAAGCGAACGCGCTGTAGGTGTTCTTCTCCAGCACGAGATCATCCGGGCCCGGACGCAGGTCGTCGACGATCTCGGCGAGCTTCGTTCCCTTCATGGAATGCGGTGGCCACTTCCTGAGCTCGCCGTCGTCCGGCGTATGCGCGTCGGTCGCGTACACGACGAGCGTGCCGTTGTGACGGGCCGCGTCGAGCAATCGGCTCAATCGCGGGATGATCGCCTGGGCGCGCTCCTGGTACTCCGCGCCGCCGGCGCCGGCGATGACTCCGGAAGGGAACACGAAGTCGTTCGCCATGTCGATCACGAGCACTGCGCTTCCGTTGTGCATGGTGCCTCCCATTGTTCTTCGTGCGCGATCCGGGTGGCCGATTGGGCAACGCCAGAGGCCGGCGGATGTGCCGGTGCTCTCCCGGACCGTCGGCGCGCTTGGCGCGCCGGAGGTGAGATAGGGTTCGAAGGATATTGTCGGGACCGGAGAGATGCACGACTCGGAAATGTCACGAGTGCGTAGTTCTTACTACCGGGAACCGGTTGCCGGGAACCGGTGTGGCATGACAATTAATTCCACCTAACATGCGCTAGCCGTTCCCAAAAAATGCAGTATTGCTTGCGCGCCGATGCCCTTCACGCGGTCTCCGTCCCATCCGTTCCATCCGTCTGATCCGTTCAAAACATGAACCGTGATCCCTCGAAACCGCATCGATCGTTGCGGGCGCGCGGAGATCACGGTTCATATTCTACACGGATCGGACGGATGGAACGGATGGGACGGAGGCCGCATCGACTGAATTCCTGCCGATGATGCGTGTGAACAACGCGACGACCGCGATCGCCGGCAGCGCCAGGCCGGCGTAGGCGTGGAGCAGCCACAACGTTGCTCCGTTGTAGAGTGTCCACAGGAGAGGGATGGGCCAGAGCCACCATCTGCTCCCCGGGCAGCAGGAGCAGTGCGCCGATCGTGACGCCGACGGTCGGGTCAGGCGCGAGCGCGAATAGCTCGGCTTGTGACCACGGGCGTCCAGTGAGTGGCGCTAGGAGTGGGATACCTGCGAGTGCGATCAGGGCGAGCGCGACTCCGGCGCGCGAGCGCGCATCGGATGGTGCGAGTCTCCCTGCAGCGATCGCAAGCAGCACCGCCTGCGCGACGAACGCGATCGCGAAGCCGCGGGCCATCGTGTGGATGGTGCTGTACTCGTTCACGAAGTACAGCCACGCCACGCTGCACCATGCTACCGCGATGAGCACGATCGCGATCCGCTGATCGCGCGCGCGTCCTCGCCAGAGCCACTCGATCGCGGTGGCGCCGATCGCGATGGCCATGAGCTGCAACGGCCACACTCGCGAATTCTCCAGCGCGAACAGACCGTAATAGGCCCGCGCCGAGTACATGAGGAGATCGTGAGGGCGGTACGTCCACCATTCGCTCATGAGAGCGAGTCGACGTACGCCGCCATGCGTTTGCGAGTCGGTGCGTCGGGAAGGGTACCGTACGCGGCGCTCATGTTCTCTTCGACGTGCGCCACCTGGCTCGTCGCCGGGATCGCGCACGTGACCGCCGGGTGCGACACGATGTAGCTGAGCAGGAAGCGCGGCCATGTGGGCGCGCCGATCTCCGCGGCCCACGGCGGCAGCGGGCGACCCTGAAAGCGCTGGATGAGTTCGCCTTCCTGGAACGGACGGTTGGTGATCACCGCGATGCCGCGCTCCTGCGCGAGCGGCAGGAGGCGCTGCTCGGGTTCGCGGTCACTGATGTTGTACGTGAACTGCACGAAGTCGATCGGCTGCGAGCGCATGATCTGCTCGGTCTCGTCGAGCCGGCGATTGTGCGACGTGGTGACGCCCACGTATCGCAGTTGACCCGCGGCCTTCATCGCGAAGAGCTTTGGAAGATGAAGTTCCCAGCCTTCCAGGTTGTGCACCTCGAGCAGATCGAGCTTCGCGACGCCCCAGCGTTTCTCGCGTCTCCGCGATCTGCGGCGCGGCCTCGCTCGCCGACGAGGTCCAAACTTTGTCGGCGGAGAAGATGGCGCTCTTGTCCTTGAGCGTGCGCAGCGCGTAGCCGATCGTCGCCTGTGAACTGCCGTACATTGGCGATGAATCGATAAGCCGGCCGCCGCGCGCGGCGAAGTGACTCACGACCTGCGCGCAATTCTTGAGCGCGTCCGGATCGTTGCCGACGTTAAACGTGATCCAGCTGCCGAGTCCGACCACGGGGAGTTTCTCGCCCGAATGCGGGATCGTGCGTGTGTTGAGCGCGGCCGCCCCTTGTGCCTCGGCGAACTTGGGCGCGATCAATGAGCCCGCGCCGATCGCGATGAGGGTCTGGATCGCGTTGCGGCGGCTGATGGACTCGGCGTCTTCGCGGTTTCCAGGCATGTGCTAACAATACACGCGAGTGAGTGGGTTCGTTCGAACTGCCGGGAACCGATTGCCGGGAACCGGTGTGGCATGACCAAACATGGTATTACGACGTCGCGCACTGCCGTAACACCATGCGTTGTCATGCATCACCGGTTCCCGGTAATCGGTTCCCGGCTGTTAGTCGTTCGGTCCTTCAGTATGCGCCGCAGTATCTTCCCCGACGGCGACTTGGGAATCGCGTCGATGAACTCAACGCTCCGAATCCGCTTGTACGGCGCGACGCGCTCGGCAACGAACTCCATGAGCGACTCCGCGCTCACGTTGCCCTTGAGCACTACGAATGCCTTCGGCGATTCACCGGCATCTGCATCCGGCACACCGATCACCGCCGCGTCCGCCACGCACGGATGCGTGAGCAGCAGCGCTTCGAGTTCCGCGGGCGGCACCTGGTATCCTTTGTACTTGATCAACTCCTTGAGTCGGTCGACGATGGTGAAATACCCATCCGCATTGGCGCAGCCGATGTCGCCCGTGTGCAGCCATCCGTCGGCGTCGAGCGTTAACGCGGTGGCGGCGGCGTCGCCGAGGTATCCCTTCATGACTTGAGGGCCGCGCACCCAGAGTTCGCCGGGTGCGCCGGGCGCGGCGTCTGTGCCCGTCGCGACGTCGATGATGCGGCACTCCGTGTTCGGCGCGACTTCGCCCACGGTGCCGGGACGATTCTTACCCGGGAGCGCGCTGGTCGCGTGCGTGACGGGGCTCGCCTCGGTCATGCCGTACCCTTGCATCACGTCACATCCGAGACGCGCGGCGCACGCGCGCTGCAGCTCGGCGTCCATTGGCGCGGCGCCGGAGAAGAGGATCCTGAGATTCGAAAGGTCAATCGTGCCGAGTGCGGGATGCTTGGCGAGCGCGACGATCACCGGCGGCGCGACGCACACGTGTGTGATGCGATGCGTTTGCAGGTGCGCGAGGAACGTCTCCATCTCGAACTTCGGCATCGTGACCAGCGTCGCGCCCTGTGAAAGATGGAGGCCCATCACGACGACCATGCCGTAGATATGAAAGAAGGGCATGAGCGCGATAGCGCGATCGTGTTCGCCGATCCGCAGCATTGCGGCGGATTGCAGCACGTTCGCGACCAGGTTCCGGTGCGTGAGCATCACGCCCTTGCACAGGCCGGTGGTGCCGCTGGAGTAGGGGAGTGCGACGAGGTCGTTGGCGGGATCGAAGATCATCGCGGGGGCGCGGCCGTCGAATTCAGCGAGCGATGCGAATGGCGTCGCACTATCGGCGGTCTCGAAGACGAAGATCTCCTCGACGCCGGCGCGATCGGCTGCGGGGGCCGCGCGATCGAGGAACTGCGGGATCGTAACGAGATACCGTGCGCGCGAATTCGCGAGCTGCTTGGCGAGATCATCGAGTGGCGCGAGCGGGCTGATCGTGGTGATCACACCGCCCGCAGCGGCGGCGCCGAGGTAGGCGAGCGCGAAGTCGGGACAATTCGGCGCGAAGATCGCAAATACATCGCCTTTCGCGAATCCGCGCGCCGCGAGTCCGGCGGCGACGCGCTCGACGCCGGCGGCGAGCGAGGCATACGACAGCACGCGGCCGGTTGGTCCGTCGATGAGCGCGGGCTTGTCGCCGAGTGCCTTCGCGCGCGCGAGCACGAATTGATGGAAAGGGACGTCGGGGATCACGACGTCGGGGTAGGGGCTGCGATGGATCACTTGGCGAAGATGCGGCTGCCGGTCACTCGCCACAAGCTACAGGCGCGTGTAGGCTCTAGTACCGCTGAAACAGCGCGTTTGGCAACTGAGCGTATGGTACGGCTCGGCGCGAGTGGGCCTACTCCCGCAGAGCCGTACCATACGCTCAGTTGCTAGACGCGCCCTTTCAGCGGTACTAAGGCCTACACGCGCCGGAGGGCAGCTGGCCTTTCGGAATCGGAGTTGTTCTTCCAGTTTTCCGGAGCAGTGAAAGTCTCTCGAAAGGAGAATTGTCATGCTCAAAGCACTTTCTGGCTACGCGATCATTGCGATGCTCACGGCCGCGCTGAGCTCGGGCGACCACGCGGCGTTCAAGTTCGAGCTGAGCAGCACTGACGTGCACGAGGGGAAGATGATCCCGGCCGCGAACGTCTACAGCGGAATGGGATGCATGGGGCAGAACATGTCGCCCGAGCTGTCATGGAAGGGCGCGCCCGAGGGAACGAAGAGTTACGCCGTGACCATGTACGATCCCGACGCGCCCACGGGCAGCGGGTGGTGGCATTGGGTGGTGTACAACATTCCGGCGAGCACCACGTCACTGCCGGCGGGCGCGGGCGACGCGAGCAAGAATCTGTTGCCGACCGGCGCGACGCAGGGGAACACCGATTTCGGAACGCCGGGGTATGGCGGCCCGTGCCCACCGCCGGGATCCAAGGACCACCACTATCAGATCACGGTGTACGCGCTGAAGGTGGAGCATCTGGATCTTCCGGCCGGCGCGACGGCGGCGTATGTGGGCTTTAACCTGCATGGGAATATGTTGGGGAAGGCGGAGCTGGTGGCGGTCTACAAGAGATAAATCCGCTTCCTGGTCGGTCACGCTCCGCGCTCCATCGGGAGCACAAGCTTGGTAGTGTTCGGGATTCGGGATTCGGGACTCGCCGCGGGACGCGGGAAGGGGACGGGGATTCATCTTCCGTTTCGAATCCCGCGGCGAGTCCCGAGTCCCGAGTCCCGCGTTCTTATTCTCGAGGCCGGCCGTCCAGCGCCGCCTTCGCGCCGCGGAGCGTGATCAGCGAAGTCATCACCGCGCCGAGTATTCCCAGAATGCTTGCCGTAAACTCCACGATGCGGATGGGCGACGCGCCGGGTTCGAATGACGGAAAGCCGGTCACGCCCTGGATGAGCAGCGTCAGCATGAAGCCATAGCCGACGCCCAGCATCGACCAGCGCAACGCGGTCATCTCGCGGCGCTCGAGCGAGAGGGCAGGCATCACGGCGGCGGTCGCGAGCATCCAGACGCCCATCATGATCAGGGCCTCATGCGCGGTATGCCAATGGCGCGAGGCATCAGGCCCTTCTTCGAGGACGGTCGGCAATCCGCACATGAGGCCCACGAACAGCACGATCGCCGCGTGGAAAATGAGTCGCAGATGATCGCGGCTCAATGTTTCGCCCTCCGCTCCGCCGCGGCGCCGGCGATCACTTGCTCCAGCACTTTCGGATCGACGTCGCTCATCGACTTGATGTACAGACACCCGCCGCTCGTCTTGTGCTTCCCGAGTTTCCCGAGCAGCGCCTCGCGCTTCGGGAACTCGGCCATGATGTAGATCGTGATGTCGCCCGCACGCGAGGAGAAACCCGTGATGCACGAATCGCCCTCGCGGCCGCTGTCGTACTTGTAGTGATAGCTGCCGAATCCGACGATGCTCGTTCCCCACATTGCCGGTTTTTCCTTGCTGGCTTTGGTCATGAGTTTCGCGAGTACTTCACAATCCTTGCGACGCGCGGGATCCTTGATCGCGGCGAGATAGCCCGCGACGCTCGCCTTCGTGGCTTTAGTCTTGTTTTCCGACATGGTTCTTGCCTCCTATAGTTTCGAAAAAACTGCTTTGACAGGATTAACATGATGGACATGATGAACAACTAACCGCCGGTTAGTTGTTCATCATGTCCATCATGTTAATCCTGTCAAAGCAGTTGAGTTCACGCCGTCGCCAACCCATTGATCCGCTTCTTGCGGCTCAGTACGCCCGCCGCGATGAGGGTGAACAGCAATCCCACGGGCAGCGGCTCGAGCGTCGTGTATGCGATGACCACCAGCGGATTCTTCACGGCTTCCGTCATCGCGGCCATCTCCTTCTCCTTCGCGGCGATCGCCGCCTCGCTCGCGCCACTCTTCTTCGCGCGGTCGATCACGACGGCGGCATACTTGTCGTAGAAATCGGGCATGAACTTGTAGTAGATCACTTCCCAGGTGGCCACGTAGCACGCGGTCGCGACCGCGGTGATGCCCAGCCCCACCAGGAACGCGCGGCCGAACCTCACGCTGCCGCCGGCCACGTTGTCGCGGTACGCTCTCACGCCGAAGAACACCATGAGGAACGCCAGCACCATCGACGTGTAGCCGATGTACATCCCTGCATCCAGCCCGATCCGGTCGTGCAATGCCAGCGAGATGCTGAACATGACGGCCAGGATGGCGCCCGCGATGAGGCCGAAGGTCAGGATGATCTTACGCATTGGAACTCCTCTCAGGTTGGGGACGGCGCAACCTGCCACGGGCGCGGCGAACGCGCGTCACCCGAATGGGTGATTTTCACGGTCCGCCACGAAATCATCCGAAAGTCGTACCCTATGGGATCAGCCGCAACTCCTTGCCCCGCTGTACGGCCTGCGTACGCCGTTGCGCGCCTAATTTGTCGAATACCCGGCTGGAATGGGTCTTCACGGTATTCTCGCTCACGAAGGCGCGCTCGGCGATCTCCTTATTGCTCAGCCCTTGCGCGATGAATTCGAGGATCTCCAGTTCGCGCGGCGTGAGGCCCAGCGACTCCACCTGCTTCTCGTCGCGCACGAATTCCGCGGGCGCCGGCACCTGCTGCAGTACTATGGTAGGGCGGGTCAGACGCAGCCCCAACCAAATACCCACCGAAGCGAAGACCGCGGCCACCAGCGCGCCGTAGATCTCCACCGAATACTCCACGACGAGCCAGCGATACTCGATCAACTTGAGCAACACGACAACGGCGCCGCCGAGGATACCGTAGAGAAGGACGTGCTTTCGCATTCGATATCTTACGAAATATTGGGGTTACGGGAAACAACTGCTTTGACAGGATTAACATGATTGACAGGATTGACCGCGGGCGTGGTCAATCCTGTCAATCATGTTAATCCTGTCAAAGCAGTTGTTTTCGCTCTCCCTCGTATAGAATTCTGTATGCCAATCACCCAACTCGATCCCAAGACAGCCCTCGTCGTCATCGACCTCCAAAAGGGCATTGTCTCGGCGAACACCGCGCACCCGTCGGCCACGATCGTAAAGTATTCCGCTATACTGGCCGAGGCCTTTCGCGCGGCGAAGAAGCCGGTGATCCTCGTGAATGTCACCGGCGGCGCGCCGGGGCGGGTGGAGCAAGCGCGCCCGACCGCCGGCCGACCCGCCGATTGGTCGGAGCTCGTGCCGGAGTTGAATCAGCAGTCGAGCGATCACACGATCACGAAACGCACGTGGGGCGCCTTCACGAATACCGAACTGCTCGCGCTGCTGCAGCGCCTCGGCGTGACGCAAATTGTGCTCTGCGGCATCTCGACGAGCATCGGCGTCGAATCCACCGCGCGACAGGCGTTCGAGTTCGGATTCAATGTCACGCTCGCCACCGATGCCATGACCGATCTCAATCTCGACGCGCATACGAATAGCCTCACGCGCATCTTCCCGCGGCTCGGCGAGACCGGCACGACGCAGGAGATCATCGCCCTCCTCGGCGCCTGAGCCCCAACGTGCGGAGCACCTTCCGCTCGCTGAGCGGATTCAACTATCGCGTGTGGATGGCGGGCGGCATCGTGTCGAACGTCGGCACATGGATGCAGCGTATCGCGCAGGACTGGCTGGTGCTCACGCAGCTCACGCACAACAACGCGACGGCCGTGGGCATCGTGATGGCGCTGCAGTTCGGGCCGCAGGTGCTGTTCCTGCCGATCACCGGATACGCAGCTGACCATCTCGACCGTCGCAAGCTGCTGCTGGCGACGCAATCTTCGCTGGGCCTCCTCGCACTCGCGCTTGGCGTGCTCACGATCACGGGCGTCGTCCAACTGTGGCACGTGTACGCGTTCGCGTTCCTGCTGGGTACCGTGAGCGCCTTCGACGCGCCGGTTCGGCAAACATTCGTGTCGGAACTGGTGATCGAGGAGTACGTGCCCAACGCGGTGGCGCTCAACTCCACGTCGTTCAACGCCGCGCGCATGATCGGACCGGCGGTGGCCGGCGTACTCATCGCGGCGGTGGGGTCGGGTTGGGTGTTCATCATCAATGCGGTGAGCTTCGTCGCGGTGATCATCTCGCTCCTGGCGATCCGCGTGAACGAACTGCACCTGAGCGTGCGTGCGCCGCGGACGCCGGGCAGTCTGCTCGAGGGATTCCGCTATGTGTGGAACCGTCCGGACCTCAAGACGCTGTTCGCGATGGTGTTCATTGTCGGCACGTTCGGTCTCAATTTCCCGATCTACATCTCGACGATGAGCGTGAGCGTGTTCCACGCGGGGGCCGGTGAGTACGGCGTGCTCACATCCACCATGGCGTTCGGTTCAGTATTGGGCGCGCTGCTCGCCGCGGGGCGGGAGCGCCGGCGTCCGGGTGTGCTCACAATGGCAGCGGCGGTGTTCGGTGTGAGCTGCGCGGTGGGCGCGCTGATGCCGGACTATTACCTGTTCGGACTCACGCTGATCTTCGCCGGCGCGTCGGCGCAGACCGTGACGACCACGGTGAATGGCACCGTGCAACTCACCACCGAGCCGGCGATGCGCGGGCGCGTGATCGCGATCCTGCTCGCCGTAATGCTCGGCGGCACGCCACTCGGCGCGCCGATCGTCGGCTGGGTGGCGGACACGTTCGGTCCGCGATGGGGAGTGGCGGTTGGCGCCGCGTCGGGCTTCGCCGCGGCCGCCGTGGGCGTGCGGTACCTGGTGAAGTACCGGAACCTCCGCATTCGTAGCGAGGGCGGACGATGGGGCCTTCGAATCGATGAAGCGCGCGGGCGCGCGCCGCGCTAGCCCGGCAGGATCACTTCGCTCTTCGTGAGCCAGGAGAATCCGAAGGCGACGATCGCGATCGCCTCCAGCCAGAACACCGGCTGTGCCGGCTCGACCTGCGGCAGCTTCGCCTCGAGCACGAAGATCCAGAGCGCGATGAGCGCGATGCTGAGCCCCATTGCGATCGCGCACACAAGATAGATCTTGTTGCGCAGGATCTTTCGTGGCGTGGGCGTGGCCGCGGGGTCGCTCTTCCGGAAGAGCACGCCGGAGTAATACGTGAGCGTGAGGAAGAGCAGGGTCGCGAAGAAGAGGTGCACGCTGAACTGGTGCGGCGGGCCGCAACCGGCGGGACACACGGGATCGGTGGGGAAGAGCGCGACGCCGATCGCGAACAGACACGCCCATTTTCCCGGCGCGCCCTTATCGTCGCTGTAGCCCTTGTACGAGAACAGGAACACGCCGATCGCGCACAGCGTCCCCACGAAAACGTCGCCCATGTTCGTGTAGTAATAGCTGCTGAGCGAGCTCTGGAGCGGGAAATGCGCGATCGCGGCCCCAATGGGCACGACGATCGGCAGCGCGAGGCCGAGGATCCCGATCACCAGCCGGAGCTGCTGGTAGGCGATGACCTCTGGAGTCTCCTTCGGGGGCGGGGCGATTCCCATGAGGCATTGTGTTCCGAGAGGCCGGCGGGCGCAAGAGACTGTCGGACGCGGGAAGCGGGAAGCGGGAAGCGCCGCGGGATCGGAGAAGGGCGCGTAGTCTCCGCGCGCCTTTCTCGCATCCCGCGGCGCTTCCCGCTTCCCGCTTCCCGCTTCCCGCGCCGTACCTCCCGCGTGGCCCGTCAGCCGACTAGAGTTCGAGAGGAAAAGGATATCCATGTCTCACCCGCATTAAGAAAGGAATCGTGCGTCTCCCGATCCCGATCTTCTTTCCTTCGCTCCCGCCGCTCGACGAACCGATCCGCGCGGAGCTGTTCGGCATAGAGCGACTCGAGCAGCACGCCGAGTCGCTCGCGGCGGCGCAGCTCGTGCACAAGGGCGACTCGCCGCGGCAGCCGCTATTGCCGCGCGTCGAGGAGAATGGGAGAGTGCTTCGCGGGGTGAATCGCGCGATCGCCGACGCGGTGAAGGAAGAGCGGTGGATCACCCCCGCCGCCGAGTGGCTCCTCGATAATTTCTTCGTCGTGGACGAGCAGCTGCGCGAGATCCGCGCGGATCTGCCGCCCGGGCTACTACCGCGAACTGCCCACGCTCGCGGAGGGCCATCTCGAAGGCTTCCCGCGCGTGTTCGGCATCGCGTGGGCGTTCGTGGCGCACACCGACAGCCGGTTCGATCCCGAGGCGCTGCGCCGTTTCATCCGCGCATACCAGCGCGTGCAGCCGCTCACGATCGGCGAACTCTGGGCCGTGGCGATCTCGCTGCGCGTGGTGCTCGTGGAGAATCTGCGGCGCGTGGCCGACGCGATCGCGCGCAGCCGCGAGGCGCGGCTCCAGGCCGACGCGCTCGCCGATGAATTGCTGGGGCTGAGCGCGCGCGGCGCTGTGTCGCTCGCCGATCTCATGTCGCGCGACGACAGCCCGCGGCTCGTTACGGCGTTCGCCGTAGAGCTCGTGCAGCGCCTGCGCGACCGCGATCCGGCCGTCACGCCGGCGCTCGTCTGGCTGCGCGAGCGGCTCGCGGCGCAGGGCACCACGGCCGAGGAGATCGCGCAGCTCGACCACCGCCGCCAGGCCGCGATGACGGTCACGGTGCGGAATATCATCGTGAGCATGCGGCTGATGTCGGCCATCGACTGGACATCGTTCTTCGAGAGCGTAAGCCTCGTGGACGATGCGCTGCGCGAAGGCAGCGACTTCGGCGCGATGGACTTCGTGAGCCGCGACCGGTACCGCCATGCCATCGAGGCGCTCGCACGCCGCTGTCCGCTCACGGAGCTCGGCGTCGCGCAGCAGGCGCTCGAGCAGGCGAAGGCGTCGCGCACCGCGACTCCGTCGCCCGATGCCGACGCGCGGCGTGCCGACCCCGGCTACTACCTGCTCGGCAACGGCCGCCGCGCGTTCGAGCGGCTCATCGGACATCGTCCCGCGCTCGGCGTGCGCGCGCGACGCATGCTGCTGGATGGCGCGGCGCCCGTGTACCTCGGGTCGCTCTTCCTGGCGACCGCAGCCATCATCGCCGCGCCGCTCCTGCTCTCGGCGCAGGCGGGCGTGTCACTTGGCGGCCTCATCCTGCTGGGCGCGCTGGCGCTCGTGCCCGCATCGGATCTCGCGGTCGCCGTGCTCAACCGGCTGATCACGACCATCGTCATGCCGGGCCTGCTGCCGCGCCTCCAATGGAAAACCGGGATCCCGGAGAACGCCCGCACGCTTGTGGCCGTGCCGACGCTTCTGGCGTCCCCGGAGGACGCGCGGCAACAGATCGAGCGGCTCGAAGTGCACTTCATCGCCAACGCCGAAGGCGATGTGTACTACGCGCTCGTCTCCGACTTCCACGATGCGCCGAGCGAGCAGATGCCCGGGGACGCCGCCATTCTCGCGGCGGCTCGCGAGGGCATTGCGCGGCTCAATGCGCGGCACGGCCCCGCGCCCGGCGGCGGTGCGCGTTTCTTGCTCGCGCACCGCCGCCGCATGAAGAACGAGAGCGAAGGCGCGTGGATCGGCTGGGAACGGAAGCGCGGCAAGCTGCACGAGCTGAACCGTCTACTGCGCGGCGCCACCGACACGACCTTCCTGCCCATAGAGGGCGGCGCGCCGCAGGGCGTACGATGCGTCGTCACGCTCGATGCCGACACGCGCATTCCCATCGGCGCGGTGGGGCGTCTCGTAGGCACGATCATGCATCCGCTCAACCGCCCGCGCATCGATCCGGCGTCGCGCCGCGTGGTGGAGGGATATGCGGTGTTGCAGCCACGCGTGACGGCGCCGCTGCCCGGGCGCGGCGGATCGCACTTCCAGCGCATGATCTCGGGACCCACCGGTGTGGACCCGTACGCCGGCGCGGTGAGCGATGTGTACCAGGATCTGTTCGCCGAGGGATCGTACACGGGCAAGGGCATCTACGACGTGGACGCGTTCGAGGCGGCACTCGAAGGGCGCGTGCCCGAGAACACGCTGCTCAGCCACGATCTGTTCGAGGGACTCTTCGCGCGCTCCGGGCTCGTGACCGATGTGGAGTTGTTCGAGAGCGCGCCGGCGAACTATCTGTCGGCCGCCGGGCGGCAGTACCGCTGGGCACGCGGCGATTGGCAACTGCTGCCATGGATCCTGGGAGAGCGCTTCCCGCTCATCCACCGCTGGAAGATGCTGGACAATCTGCGCCGCACGCTGAGCAGCCCGTCGGCATTCTGCTTATTGCTCGCGTGTTGGCTCTGGCCCGACGCGATGCCGGCGCTCTGGACGGCGTTCATTCTCACCGTGCTCGCCGTGCCGCCGCTCATTCCCGCGATCGCCGGCATCTGGCCGCGGATGTCCGGCATCTCCAAGCGCAGCCACGTGCGCGCGGTGCTTCGCGACTTCGCGGCCGCGACGGATCAGATCGGCCTGCAGGTGGTGACGATCGCGAACGGGGCGTGGCTCATGATGCACGCGATCGTGCGCACGCTCTGGCGGCTCGGCGTGTCGCACCGGCATCTGCTCGAGTGGCGTGCGTCCGGCATCGCGGCCGCGCGCGCGCCGCGTGCGATCCCCGGATTCTACCGGCGCATGGCGGGCTCGGTGGCGATCACCGTGGCCGCGGCGATCGCCGTGCTGCTCGTGCAGCCCGCATCCGCGCCGCTCGCGGCGCCCTTCCTGCTGCTCTGGCTGTTCGCGCCCGGTGTCGCGTGGTGGCTGAGCCGGCCGCTGCCCGCCGTCGCCGCGGGCGACATCGACGAAGAGGATGCGCGCGCGCTGCGGCTCATCGCGCGGCGCACGTGGAACTACTTCGCGACGTTCGTGACGCCGGGGAACCATTCGCTGCCGCCGGACAATTTCCAGGAGACGCCGCGCCCGGTCGTCACGACGCGCACTTCGCCCACGAACATCGGACTCTATCTCCTCTCGGTGTTCTCGGCGCACGACTTCGGTTGGGTCGGAACGCTCGATGCCGTGGACCGCCTGGAGGCGACACTGGCCGCGACCAAGTCGCTCGAAACGTATCGCGGCCATCTCTTCAACTGGTACGACACGATCACCGCGCAGGCGCTCGAGCCGCGCTATGTGTCGAGCGTGGACAGCGGCAATCTCGCGGGCTCGCTGATCGCAGTGGCGAATGGTTGCGACGCGCTGCTGCGCGACGGCGCTCGCGGCGTCGCGCGGCTCTCGGGCATCGCCAATGCGGTGTTGCTGTTGCGCGAGGCGGTAGAGCAGGCGCGTCACGAAGGCGATGGGAACGAGCGCTCGCTCGAGCGCCTCGACGCCGCGCTCGGCGTGTTCAGCACATTGCTCACCGACGCCCCCACCGGCACGATCGCCTACGCCACGCGCATCGCTGAACTCGAGGCGGCGGCGCGCACCGTGAGCGATCGCGCGCGCGATGCGGCCGGCGCGCAGCCCCAGGAGTCGCCGCGATCGATCACGTCGTGCGCCGCCGCGCTGCGCGACGCGGTGGCCACGCACGACCGCGATCTCGACACGTTGCTCCCGTGGTGCCGTCTGCGCGTGGACGACGCGGCCGCGCCGGCGCTCGCACGATTCACGCCGGACCTTCCGCTGGCCGAGGTGCCCGCGATGTGCGCCGCGGCGCTCAGCGATGTGGCCACGGTGCGCGCCGAACTCGTCGTGGACGGCGAGGCGAACGCCGGCCGGTTGCGCAGCATCGATGCGCTCGCCTCGGCGCTGGAGCGCAGCGCGGCCGCGATCGACGCGCTGCGCGTCCGGCTCGAGGCACAAGCGGCGGCCGCACGCGTCGCGGTCGCCGAGCAGGATTTCAGATTCCTGTTCGATCCGTCGCGCATGCTCTTCGCGATCGGTTATCGCATGACCGACCGCGCGCTCGACGACAGTCGCTACGACCTGCTCGCGTCCGAAGCGCGATTGCTCAGCTTCATCGCCATCGCCAAGGGCGACGTGCCGGCCCGCCACTGGTTCCGCCTGGGCCGGCTGCTCACGCCGGTGCGCCGCGACTCGGTGCTCATGTCGTGGGCGGGATCGATGTTCGAGTATCTCATGCCGGCGCTCGTCATGCGCACGCCGCCGGGCAGCCTGTTGGAACAGACGTCGCGCCTCGTGGTGCAGCGGCAGATGGACTACGGCGAGGAGCGCGGTACGCCGTGGGGCGTCTCGGAGTCGGGCTACTTCGCGCGCGACCTCGGCATGACCTTCCAGTACGCGAGCTTCGGCGTGCCCGGACTCGGCTTCCGCCGCGGGCTGGGCGACGACATCGTGATCGCGCCCTACGCGAGTGCGCTCGCGGCGCAGTTCGATCCGCGCTCCGCATTGGAGAATCTGCGCGCCCTCGCCGCGCAGGGCGGCGACGGCGAGTACGGCTTCTATGAGTCGATCGATTACACGCCCGCGCGATTGCCCGAAGGGGAAACGCGCGAAGTGGTGCGCATGTACATGGCGCATCATCAGGCGATGGCGATCGTCGCGATCGGGAACGCGCTGCATCGCGGCCGCATGCAGGACCGCTTCCACGCCGAGCCAATGGTGCGCGCCACCGAACTGCTGCTGCAGGAGCGCACGCCGCGCGATGTGCCCGTGGCGCGGCCGCGCGCGGACGCGAATCTCGCGGTGGCGGACATTCGCGAACTCGTGTCGCCGCGCACGCGATTCTATGAAACGCCGCAAACCGGGGCGCCGCGCACCCAGTTGCTGAGCAATGGGCGCTACGCCGTGATGATGAGCACGGCGGGCTCGGGCTACAGCCACTGGCGCGATATCGCCGTGACGCGCTGGCGCCCGGACGCGACGTGCGACGACATGGGATCGTACGTGCTCATCCGCGACGCGGCGAGCGGCGAGCGCTGGAGCGCCGGCTTCCAGCCGTCGGCGGCCGCGCCCGAGAGCTACGAGGTGGCGTTCACCGAGGATCGCGCCGAATTCACGCGGCGCGACGGCGCGATCACGACGCGCCTCGAGGTGATCGTCTCGAGTGAAGACGACGCGGAAGTGCGCCGCGTGTCGATCACGAACTCCGGTGGACGCACGCGCGAACTCGACGTGACCTCGTACGCCGAGGTCGTGCTGGCGCCGGCGGCGGCCGACAACGCGCACCCGGCGTTCTCGAACCTTTTCGTGCAGACCGAGGCCGTGCCCGAGCGCGACACGTTGCTCGTCACGCGCCGGCGCCGCTCGCCAAGCGACACCGAGGTATGGCTGGCGCACGTGATGGCCGTGGAAGGGGAGACGGTGGGCGATCTGCAGTGGGAGACCGACCGTGCTTTGTTCCTCGGACGCGGGCGCGATCTGCGCCATGCGATGGCGGAGGAAGAGGGACATCACTTGTCGAACAGCGCGGGCGCGGTGCTCGATCCGATCGTGAGCCTGCGCCGCCGCATACGCATCCGCCCCGGGCGCACGGTACACGTCGCGTTCTCCACGCTCGTGGCCGGCAAGCGCGACGAGGCGCTCGATCTCGCCGACAAGTACCACGACGTCACCACGTTCGAGCGCGCGGCCACGCTCGCATGGACGCAGTCGCAGGTGCAGCTGCATCACCTCGGCATCGACGCGATGGAAGCGCATCTGTTCCAGACGCTCGCGGGATCCATCCTCTATGCCGACCGCGCGCTGGTCGCGACGGCGGCCGCGCGCACGCACCAGTCCGGCTCCAACGCGGCGCTCTGGGTGCACGGCATCTCGGGCGATCTGCCGATCGTGCTGGTGAAGATCGATGCGGCGGACGATGTGGGCATCGTGCGCCAGCTGCTGAAAGCGCATGCGTACTGGCGCATGAAGCGCCTGGCGGTGGACCTCGTCATTCTCAACGACCGCGCGCCGTCATACCTCCAAGACCTGCAGACGCTGCTCGACACGCTGGTGCGCACGAGCAAGTCCACGACGGCGCCCGACACAAGCGCCGCGGAGGGCCGGATCTTCACGATGCGCTCCGACCAGATGACGGCGGCCCAGCAGGAAGTGCTCGAGAGTGTGGCGCGCATCGAGCTCTCGAGCCGTCGCGGTCCGCTCGCGGAACAGGTGGCGCGCGCGTACCGCAGCGAGCCCGTGCCGGTGAGCAATATACGCGCGCTGTTGCCGGAGCCCGTGACCGATGAAGACCGCGATGCCGTGCGCGAGCCGCCGCCCGCGGCGGCACGTGAGGATCTCGAGTTCGCGAACGGTACCGGCGGCTTCGCGGCCTCGGGACGCGAGTACGTGACTCAACTCGGGCCGGGCGTGTGGACACCCGCGCCCTGGGTGAACGTGATCGCGAATGGGCGCTTCGGGTGCCTCGTGTCGGAATCGGGGTCGGGCATGACCTGGTCGCGGAACAGCCAAGCGAACCAGCTCAGCCCGTGGTCCAACGACCCCGTGACCGACGCGCCCAGCGACGTGCTGTACATTCGCGACGAGGATTCCGGCGAATTCTGGAGCGCCACACCGCTGCCGATCCGCGAGCCGCAGGGCGAGTACGTCGCGCGGCACGGTCATGGGTACACGAAGCACACCTATGACGCGCACGGCATTGCGCTGGAACTCGTGCAATTCGTGCCGGCGGCCGATCCCGTGAAGATCGCGCGCCTCACACTGCGGAACACGTCGGGACGCGCGCGGCGATTGTCGGTCACCGCCTTCGTGCAATGGGTGTTGGCGCAATCGCGCAGCGGCTCGGCGCCCTTCGTCGTCACCGAGATCGATGAGACCACGGGTGCGATCTTCGCGCGCAATGCGTGGAACACCGACTTCGGCGACTGCGTGGCGTTCGCCGATCTCGCAGGCGCGCAGACCTCGGTGACCGGGGATCGCACGGAATTCATTGGGCGCAACGGATCCATCGCGCGGCCGCTCGCGCTCGTGCGCGGCGATCGCCTCTCGGGACGCATCGGGGCGGCGTACGATCCATGCGCCGCCCTGCAGACCACGATGGATCTCGCCGAGGGTGCGGAGAGCACGGTGGTCTTCCTCCTCGGAGAAGGGGAGAACGCCGAAGAGGCGCGCGCAGTGGTGCAGCGCCAGCGCGCCGCGGACCCCAGTGCGAGTCTCGCCGAAACGCTCGGCGTGTGGGATAAACTGCTCGGCACGGTGCAGGTGGAGACGCCCGACCGCGCGCTGGACATCATGCTCAATCGCTGGCTCCTGTATCAGACCGTCGCGAGCCGGTTGTGGGCGCGCACCGGCTTCTACCAGGCGAGCGGTGCGTACGGATTCCGGGACCAGCTCCAGGACGTGATGGCGGTCGCGGTGGCGCGCCCCGACCTCGCGCGCGAACAGATCGTGCGCGCTGCCGGCCGGCAATTCGTGGAAGGCGACGTGCAGCATTGGTGGCACGAGCGTACGGGACGCGGCGTGCGTACGCGCATCGTGGATGATCTGCTCTGGCTGCCGTATGTCGCCGAGCACTACATGAGCGTGAGCGGCGATACCAAGCTGCTCGACGAGCAGGCGGCGTTCATCGAGGGGCCGGTGCTCACCGCCGGTCAGTTCGAATCGTACTTCGAGCCGCGCGTCTCCGACCAGCGCGCCACGATCTTCGAGCACTGCGCGCGCGCGATCGACCGGAGTCTTTCGGTGGGCTCGCACGGACTGCCGCTCATGGGCACAGGCGACTGGAACGACGGGATGAATAACGTCGGCGCAATGGGACAGGGCGAGAGCGTGTGGATGGCGTGGTTCCTGCACGTCGTGCTCACGAAATGGGCCTCGATCGCGACCGCGCGCGGGGAGCACACGCGTGCCGAAGCGTGGAGTTCGCACGCGAACATGCTGGCCGGCGCCGCCGAGCGCGAAGGGTGGGACGGCGAGTGGTACCGTCGCGCCTATTTCGACGACGGCACGCCGCTGGGAACCAAGGGCGCGGATGCGTGCGAGATCGATTCCATCGCGCAAACGTGGTCCGTGATCTCGGGAGCGGCACCGCGTGAACGCGCGCAGCGCGCCATGCGATCGCTGAGTGA
Source organism: uncultured Gemmatimonadaceae bacterium (assembly GCA_963716745.1). Lineage (GTDB taxonomy): Bacteria > Gemmatimonadota > Gemmatimonadetes > Gemmatimonadales > Gemmatimonadaceae > DATKOH01. The sequence continues at coordinate 890,324 of OY970320.1, read as the reverse complement.
GAAGCTCGTACGCGAAGAGGATCAGCTCGTGCTGCTGCTCACGCCGCCGTTCGACCGCACACCGCTCGAGCCCGGGTACATCAAGGGTTACGTGCCGGGCGTGCGCGAGAACGGCGGACAATACACGCACGCCGCGGCGTGGGCGGTGATCGCATTCGCCGAGCTTGGGCAAGGCGATCGCGCGGCGCAGCTCATGGCCATGCTCAATCCCGTGCGCCGCGCGGCAACGGCCGCGGGCGTGCATCGCTACCGGATCGAGCCGTACGCGGTGCCCGGCGATGTCTACGCCGATCCGCACTCCGGCCGCGGCGGATGGAGCTGGTACACGGGCTCGGCGGGTTGGCTCTATCGTGCGGGCATCGAGTGGATGCTCGGCCTGCGTGTGCGCGGCGACCGGCTCGTGATCGATCCGTGCATCCCCACGGCGTGGCCGCGGTACACGATGACGTTCCGCGCCGGCGAGTCACGCTATGAGATCACGGTAGAGAATCCGCAGGGAGTGTCGCGCGGGGTATCCGTGCTCGAAGTGGATGGCGCCGCGGCCGATCCGAAGGCCGGCATCCCGATCGTGTGCACCGGCGGTACGCATCACGTGCGCGTCGTACTCGGCAAATGAGCGCGGGGATCAGTCCGCTCGCCGGCAAACTGCCGGCGCCCGGGATGCTCGTGGACGTCGCGAAGCTCGTGACCGCGTACTACTCCGAGCGGCCCGATCCCGGCGTGCCGGCGCAGCGCGTGGCGTTCGGGACTTCCGGGCACCGGGGTTCCTCGTTCGATCGCGCATTCAACGAGTGGCACATCCTGGCGATCACGCAGGCCATCTGCGAGTATCGCCGCGCGCAGGGCACGAACGGCCCGTTGTTCATGGGCTTCGACACCCACGCGCTCTCGGCGCCGGCGTGCGCCTCCGCGCTGGAGGTGTTGGCGGGCGAACGGAGTGGATGTGATGCTCGCCGAGGGGGACGAGTTCACGCCGACGCCGGTCGTGTCGCATGCGATCATCGCGTACAACAGCGGGCGGCGCGACGCGACTCGCGGATGGCATCGTGATCACGCCGTCGCACAATCCGCCGGAAGATGGCGGCTTCAAGTACGATCCGCCGAGCGGCGGGCCGGCGGCCACGGCGGTCACGGACTGGATCGGCAAACGCGCGAACGAACTGCTCGAGAGCTCGCTCTCGGGCGTGAAGCGCGTGCCGCACGCCAGCGCGCTGACGGCAGCCGACGACGCATCGCTACGACTATCGCGATGCGTACGTGCGCGATCTCGAGAACGTGGTGGACATGAGCGTCATCCGTCGCGGCGCGATCCGCATTGGTGTCGATCCGCTCGGCGGCGCGGGCGTGCACTACTGGCCAGTCATTGCGGAGCGCTACGACCTGGATCTCACCGTCGTGAGCGATGCAGTGGACGAGACGTTCCGTTTCATGACGCTGGATTGGGATGGTCGCATTCGGATGGATCCGTCGTCGCCGTACGCGATGCAGCGGCTGATCGCGCTCAAGGACGGGTTCGATGTGGCGTTCGCGTGCGACACCGATCATGACCGGCACGGCATCGTGACGAAGAGCGCCGGACTGCTGCCGCCGAACCATTATCTCACGGCGGCCATCGACTACCTGTTCACGCACCGTCCCGCGTGGGGAGCGGCGGTTGGGGTAGGGAAGACCGTTGTGAGCAGCGCGACCATCGATCGCGAGACGGCGCGGCTCGGGCGGCGATTGTTCGAAGTGCCCGTGGGCTTCAAGTGGTTCGTGGACGGGCTCGCAGACGGCTCGCTCGGATTCGTGGGGGAGGAGAGCGCGGGTGCGACGTTCCTGCGCCGGAACGGCGAGGTGTGGACCACGGACAAGGACGGGATCGTCGCCGGGCTGCTCGCGGCGGAGATCACCGTGCGCACCGGGCGGGACCCGGGCCAGCTGTATGACGAGCTCACGCGCGAGATCGGCGCGCCGGTGAGCACGCGGATCGAATGCGCCCGCGACGGCCGACCAGCGCGCGCGGCTCGGCAAACTTTCCGCGAAGGATGTGCACGCCAGGGAATTGGCGGGGGAGAAGATCGATCGCGTGATCGATCGTGCGCCCGGGAATGACGCACCGATCGGCGGCGTGCGCGTGAATACGGCGTCAGGATGGTTCGCGGCGAGGCCGTCGGGGACGGAAGACATTTACAAGATCTATGCGGAGAGTTTCAAGGGCGACGGGCATTTGGAGAGGATCGTCGCCGAGGCGCAGGCGATCGTAGGCGACGCGATCGGAGCGGGCTGACTGCTGAACGGCCGGGAGCCGATTGCCGGGAGCCGATGTGGCATGACAACAAATTCCATCACGACACTGCGCGAAGTCGTTATAGGAATGTGTTGTCATGCCTCATCGGCTCCCGGCAATCGGCTCCCGGCCGTTCAGTTTCACGTGCGCCGCAGCTCCTCCGATGAGCACATAAGGCGCCCATCTCGCCGGTTGCGCGCGCGCACCGCCGCGGCGATCCACGCGCGCCGTACGGTGAGCAGTGCCGCCGATGGCGCCGCGCCGGCGCTCAATGCGCGATAGAACGCGGTCATGAAATCCGCGGCCGAGCGGTCGCGGATCGGCCAGAGCGTGACCACGGTGCCGCGCGCACCGGCGGACAGGAACGCGTGCGAAAGTCCGAGGACTCCCTCGCCGCGCACGCGATCGCCCAACGCGGTCTCGCACGCTGACAACGTCACCAGTTCGGCGGTCAGATCGAGGGCGCGGATCGCCGGGAGATCGAGGGCGCTGTCGGCGAGCATCACAGCGGACGCGCCCGTCCGGCGGCCGACGAGCGACGTGTGCGCTGCGAAATGCAGGTAGCGATAGCGCGAAGGATCCAGCGCGCGCCATCGCGTGAGCGTGGCGTCTCGGCCGGTGAGCACATCCCTCGTGCCGGCGGCGAACAGTGTCGCGATTTCACGTGCCTCGACCGCCGCGTACGGGAGAGGCGCGCGCGCGCCGTCGCGTTCGCCGGCCGGTCCCGCGCTCGCGCGACCCGGCGATGGCGCGGGATTCCCTACCGCGAGGATCGCGCGATCCCAGCGGGGCGTTCGGGAGGAGGACATGAACGTCGCGAGCACCGACGCCGAGGGACCGTACCCGATGCGCCGCGTCGCGCCCCACGGGAGGCTGTCTCCCGGCGGCAGGAATACTTCGGCCGGAACGTTCGCGAGCGGGCCGTCAGTGATCACGAGCACTTCGGCGGAAGCATCGGGGGCGAGCGGCGCGATGATCGTGGCGAACATCCGCCGCGCGGCCGGTTTCCACGGCACGCGCCCCGTTGTGTCCTCCACCGCGGTGCGCAGGAACTCGACCATCATCGCCAACGAATCCGCGGGGCCAAGACGCGCGGCACGCACGGATGTGGCGGTGATCCACCAGCCGTACACATCCTGATCGCCCCAGAACACCACGAGCATTGCGCGGTCCTTCGAGAGGAGCCGTGCCTGGATGTCATGGATCGGGAGCGGCGCCGGGTCGCGTGCGATCGCGCCGCGCACGTCAGGGTCGCGCGCGCCGCCGCCGATCGAATCGACGAGCGCGGCGATCTCGCGGTCGATCGCGGCGCGCTGTGCCGGCTCCGCATCGCCTCGTACGTCGCCTCGCTCACGCAACCGGCGCCGGATCGCTTCATCTCGCGAACGCGAAGGGCCGTCGCCACGATCGCGCATCAGATCCAGCAGCAGCCTCGCTCGCGCCTGTTCGGCGACGTCGAAGGCATCACCTGCACGGCCCTCACGAACCAGCAGTCGGATCGCCCCTTCGTACGCGCCGAGCCGCGGCTGCGCGACTCCCATACGCAGATCGCCGAGCGCGACGCGTCCGCGCCACGACTCGAGGAGCGCGATCGTGCCGCCGATACTCGTCCAACGCGCTCGAGCGCCCCGCCGCCTCGAGCGCCGCACCGTACGCCTCTCGGGCCTCGACTTGCGCTTCGGGATCGTCCAGCGAATCGGCGATCCTCACGGCGGAGGATCCTGATCGCGCCGCGCGACCGGGTTCGCCGAGCGCTATCGCCGCGCGCGCGAGCGATGCGCGTCCTGACGCGCGCTGCCGGCCGTATCCCAACGAATCGGCGGTGCGCACCGCAGAGTCCAGCAGGATCGTCGCGAGCGATGGCCGCCGCTCGGCGAGCTCCAACCGCGCGAGTGCGCCCAGGAGTTCCACGCGCGAATACGCGAACGCACCGTTGTTCAGCGCGAGCGCTTTCACGATGTGCTTGCGTGCCTCGGAGTAACGAGCCGCGCGCGTATAGAGCTCAGCGAGATCCGTGCGCACGAAGATCTCACCGCGCGCATTGCCGGTGGGTTCCACGGTGTGAAGCGACTCGAGCATGAGCGGGAGGGCGCGGCGGTCATCGCCGGTCGCGACATAGACGTTCGCGAGATTGAACGACGCTCGCGCGATGCCTTCCGGGTTCCGCCGGGCCCGCTCGAGAACGAGCGCCTGAACGAGCATTTGCTCGGCATCGGTGAAACGGCCGAGGTGACGATAGCCGATCCCCAACTCATTCCATTCGATCGCCATGTCGCGCACGGCGCGTCCCGCGAGGGCAGAATCGATGGCGAGCGCCTGCAGGTTGTCGGCGATCGCCTCGCGATAGTGACCGGTGAGCGACTGGATGCGGGCGGTCTCGTTGAACGTCTTCGCCTCGAGCATCGAGTCATGTGCGATGCGTGCCAGCTCGCGTGCATGCATCGCTTCGGCGGTGGCCGAATCGAACTTGCCGAGGCGGTCGAGCAACAGGCTGCGCTCGTTCCTTATCCAAGCCTCCCGATCGGCATCAGCGCCGGCCAGGGCAAACGCCGCCGCGAGTTCGGTTCGCGCGCTGTCCATTTGACGGACGCCGATGAGCGCGTCGGCCAGCCAAAGGTCAGCCCGCCAAACACCGGCGGTGTCGCCGGCCACCGCGAGCGAATCACGCAGGGCCAACAGGATCGGCGCTGCCTGCGCAAAGCGCCCCTCGAGGCGCAGGCTATCCGCGACTTGGAAGGCGAGGTCGAGCGGCGTGGGTGGCCTCGGCGCGCGGTCGACGCACGCCGAGAGCACCAACAGCGCGCCCGCGATGAGAGAACGGCGCGCGTTCAGCGGCGTGGCAGCGCGAGCGGCGTGAGCGCGGATTGCGCGAGCGGGTGCGCGAGGGCATCGCGCGCCATCACACTGACGAATGCCGATTCAGGCGAGGCTCCGTCGAGCGCGGTGCGGGGGATCGTGAGCGAGGAATCGCTCACCACCCGCTCGAGCAGCGGCGATCCGTCCGGGGCCGATATCCGCACACGATAGTCGCTCGCGTCGGCCACGCGATGCCAGGCAACGATCACCGAATCACCGCGCACGAGGGCCGACGCACCGATCGCCACCGCTGAGCCGCGCGCGGCGTCCCCGCCATCGAACGCACGCCCGCGGGATGAATACCAGAGCGCCACTGATGCCGCGAGCACGCCGGCTGCCGCGAGCCCGATCCACCATTGGGGCCGCGGGGCGCGTCGAGCGTTCGCGACGGGCATGCCCACATTCCCTGCCGCGCGCACCGCGAGTCCGCGCTGCACCAATGCCCAGCAGCGCTCGCATCCGAAGAAATGCTCCTCGAAGGCGTCGGCTTCGTCCGGCGACAGCGTGCCGGCGAGATAGCGCTGGTCGATATCGTCGCGGTCGACGATCTCGCAGGTGAGAGGGGTATCGGCCATGACTATAGGTTCCCGATGGGCGGTGAGCGTTTCACATCCACTTCGCGTCCCATGAGCTCAGCGAGGTGGGCGAGCGCGCGGTGTTTTCTCACCCGCAGAGCACCGGGCGTGATCTGTAGTGTCGCGGCAACGGCGTCGGTGGCGCGGCCGTCGAAGTAAAGCATCGTGAGCAGCGCACGCTCCGGTTCGGTGAGTTGCGCCATAGCTCCGCGCACGGCCAGCCGGTCCTCCGCGGAAATGAGCGCGCCGAGCGCATTCGGAATGTCGTCCGGCGTGTCGCCCTCGGCATTCATCCGCGTGAGTGCGCGTTCCTCGCGCCCTTCGGAGCGGTACGAATGCAGGCAGATGTGGCGTGCTGTCTGGAACACGAAGGCCGGCAGCGCCGCGGGATTCTCGATGCGCCCGGCGCGCATGGCGTCCACCACGCGGCGGAGAGTTTCCTGCGCCACATCCTGAGCCGCGGCGGGGTCGCGCAGCCGCCGCGCTGCCATCACGCACACGCGACCCCAGAAGCGCTCGACGAGCTCCTGTTCGGCGGGGAGTTCCGCGCCGGGCGGCCGATCCTGCGTGTAACGGTCCCGGCCGGTCGGCGACATAGAGATACAGGCGGGAGGGAAGACTGTTTCGCGCAGAACGAACGTATGACCCGCCACTCATTGGAGGAAGGCCACCATGACATGCACTCGTATCGTGATCGGATCGCTCTTGGCTTGCGCTGCAGTGAGCGCGGCGTCGCTCGCCGGTGCGCAGATCCCGCAGAAGACGGGCGCGCTCAAGCCTTTGGCATGTTGCGACGTCGTGTCCGTGGATGCGCGCACCGGCGTCGTCACCGCGAAGGTGATCGCGACCGGCGCCACCTTTCACTTCATGTTCGGCTGGTTCGACCCCAAGCTCGGCGTCGGCCCCGTGGATGGCCTTGGTCCCGTGGATGGAGCGAAGCTGCAGCCGGCATTGGGCTTCGGGCCGATCGACGCGCAGAAGGGAGCGGCGACGCTGCACGTTGGCCAGCAGATCTGGGCGAACGCGCACGGCAGGGTGTCGGTGAACGGCGTCACGGCGTGCTGCGGAGTGATCACGAAGATCGGTCCCACCGGGATGAAGGTGGGTCCGCCGCAGATCGAGTACGACGCACACATCGCCGGCTGCAATGCCGTGGCCGCGAGCACGTTCCCGCAGGGCGGCCACACGTGTGTGCCGCTCGCGACGATGACCACCTCCGGGAAGAACCCCGACGGGTCGGACGCCACCTACAGCTGGACGTGCGTGTGCTCATGATGACGCGCCACCTCATCGCCGCCGGCGCGATCCTCGCGCTCGCGGTGAGCGCCGGAGCGCAGGCCGCGGCGCATCCGGATAAGGCGATCTGGGAGCCGGTGAACTATTCCCAGGACATCGATTTCGGCTCGGTGTTCTTCGTCACGCCGCTGGTCGGTTGGGTCGCGGGCGACCACGGCACGATCATTCACACCACCGATGGCGGCGCGCATTGGACCGCGCAGCTCGGCGGCGACCCCGCCGCCGCTGAGAACCCGCTCGACGGACTGCGCTTCATCGACGCGCAGCACGGCTGGGCGACGGAACGGTTCCCGCAAACCGACAGCAAGTTGCTTCGCACGACCGACGGCGAGCACTGGGAGCGGATCGGCGCGATCCCGCATGTCTTCTCGAATACGTACTCGGACTACGCGTTCACGTCGCCAATGCACGGCGCCGCACTCGTGGGCGCGCAGATCTTCGTGACGAAGAATGGCGGAAAGGATTGGCGCGAGGCGTTCACGTGCGCTGTGCAGGGCGTCGAGTGCACGCTCTTGAGCCTGAGTTTCGTTTCGGCCGACGTCGGCTTCGCGCTCGGCGGGAACCGCGATCTGAAGGACAAGGTCTTTATCGCGAAGACCATCAACGGCGGCGACAGCTGGACCGTCATACTCGGCGACGGTCCTCAGATCGACGATCCCATTAATGGAGTGGGCGGAGAGATCACGTTCACCGACGCGTTGCACGGGGTGCTCTGCGATGCGCACGGCCAGATCTCCACGTCGAGCGATGGCGGGGCGACATGGCATGGCATGCCGGGGAAGGCCGGTTCGCACAGCCTGACCTTTGCGGACCCACAAGTCGCGTTCTCCCTCTACGAGACGCAATTGAGCTACACCGCCGACGGTGGCGCGCGATGGACGTCGCGCATCTTCGCGTTCCCGACGTCGCCGCGCGCGATCTCGGCGCCCCGGCGTGACCGCGTGTACGTCGTGAGCAATCACGGCATGATCTACGCGTACCACGTGGTGCCGCACTCGTACTCGCGCCCGCAGGCGCTCGCTGCCCCGATATTCGGGCCGCCGCCGACGGCCTTCGCGGGAGCGATGGAGAAGCTCACGGTCGCGAGCACATCGCTCGATGCGAAGCGCATCAGCACGGCGCAACTCGCGTTCGATACGGCCGCCCATTTCATGCCCGACTACATCGCCAGGTACCGGAATCTCAATCTCGTGCTGATCGGACTCCACACGGCGGACGCACTGCCCGTTCAAGCCGCAGCTGCGAAGAGTGCGTTCGCCGCCCTCAAGCAGAGCGGCGACGCGCACGCGCCCGAGACTTCGCTCACCGATCTCGCGGCGACGCTGCACGGATTCACTCAGCTCGCCGACACGGCGCTCCAGAACCCTCCCGCACAGGCACCCTGACTCAAGGATCGAGCCAATGACACTCTCCCGGATCCCGCCACGTCTTGCATTGCTCGTCTCCTTTGCGCTGGCGCCGCTCATGGCACTCGCGCAGGGAACGGCCAAGCCCGCGGCACCGGCTCCCGCCCCGAAGACGGGAAGTCATCCGACCACGACCGCGACGGGCAGCACCCCGTCGTTCGACGCGATGAAGGTCAACACCAACGTCACGCCTACTGATGGGACAACGATGGGCGCGATTCGCGGCGTCCAGTCGGCGGACAGCGAGAATGCGCACGGACAGACCGATCCGCATGTCGTGCCGCAGCCCCGCGGCTTCATGGCGAGTCCGCCGCACACGCATGGGCAGGCACGAGCGGCTCAGAGATGATCCGAAGATCGGCGACTACATCAAGGCGGCCGTGAATGACGCTCAAGGGATTCGAGATCCAGACTTCGCTGCTGGCCGGCCACAAGTACATGGTCAGCAGCTGCCTCGGAGTGAAGGTGAACGCCGGCGAATTCTCACTGACCGTTCCCGATCCCGATCTGCGCGTGGCTGGTGATGGCCTCGTGCTGACCTTTACCGTTGCGCATGTCGCGATGAACGCATTCAGTCTGCGCTTCCGCCCCGATCCGAGCGACGTGATGCAGCCCTGTCATTTCAGCGGCGCCGTGGGCGTGAGCGGAGGCGCCGACAATGTGCGCTACGAATTGCACTTCGATCCCGTGCTCGATCTCGAGCAGTGCAAGATCGGCAGCATGGGCCAGGTGCATCAGATCTGGCGCATTGGCGCGCTGCATCTGGATCCGCTGCCGCAACAGCTCAGCAATGTCGCGGGGAACATGATCGAGGATTCGTTCACGGCATTCGCGAATTTCGATCTCACAGATCGAGTGGTAGCGGCGCTTAATGGGGCGGTGGGAGCGCAATGTCACCATTAGCAGGCGTGAGTAGCCCTTAGTACCGCTGAAACGCGCAGTCCAACCGCGTCCGCGTTAGATTCCCTCATGCGTCGCGGTTCTTTCCTGTTCGCTATGCTCGTTCCCTTCGCCGCTGCCGCACAGGCGACGCGCGTCAGCATCGACATTCCCGCGCCGCCGCCGCGGCCGCCGGCCAGCGGGGTTGCTGCCAGCGCCACACGCGCGCCGCTCGCGCCCGTGCTCGACGGGATCGACGACGATCCGATCTGGGCGCAGGCGCAGATCATCGAAAGCTTCCGCCAGTATTCGCCCCAGGAAGATGGCGATCCGACGTTCCGCACGTCGGCCAAAGTCGTGTACGACGACCGGTATCTCTACGTCTTCGTGCGCATGTACGATCCGCATCCCGACAGCATCGTCGGCCTGCTCGGCCGGCGCGACTTCCATTCGCAGTCGGACTGGATCAAGATCCTCGTCGACTCCTACCACGACAAGCGCACCGGCTACGAGTTCGCGGTGAATCCGCGCGGTGTGAAGCGCGATCTGTACACGTACAACGATCTCGACGAGGACGAATCCTGGGACGGCATCTGGGATGTCGCAACGAACGTGGACTCGCTCGGCTGGACCGCGGAGTTCCGGATCCCCTTCGATCAGCTGCGCTTCACGCGCAAGTCACACGTCACGTTCGGCCTGGCGATCGCGCGCGAGATCGCGCGTTTCAATGAGAAGGACAGCTGGCCGGTGTATCGCATGAGTCACGCCGGGATCGCGTCGCAATTCGGCGAGCTCTCCGGCATCGACGGCCTGGGCACCGCGCCGCATCTCGAGATCGTCCCGTACGGCGTGGCGAAGAGCATCACCTTCCCGCACGCGGGAGGCACGAGCGGCGGCCCGTCGGACAGCACGTTCGGTCGCGAGCAGCAATACGCCGTGGGCGGCGACATCAAGTGGGGGATCACGAGCAACCTCACGCTCGACGGTACCGTGAATCCGGATTTCGGCCAGGTGGAATCCGACCCCGCGGTGCTCAATCTCTCGAATTTCGAGACCTTCCTGCCCGAGCGCCGGCCGTTCTTCCTCGAAGGGACCGGCATCTTTCGCTTCGATATGAACTGCAACATGGGTTCCTGCAGCGGGCTGTTCTATTCGCGCCGCATCGGCCGCCAGCCGCAGCTCACCGACGGCGGCGCCGGATCGCCGACGGTCACGTCGATCTACGGTGCCGCCAAGCTCACCGGGCGCACCGACGGCGGGCTGTCGGTGGGCGTGCTCGACGCGCTCACCGCGCGCGAAGTGAACGACGACCCCACGCAGAGCACCTCCGAGCCGCCGGCGAATTACTTCGCCGCGCAAATGATCCAGGAATTCCGCGACGGCCAGACGCAGATCGGCGCGATGGTCACCGCGACGAACCGGCAACTCGACGCGTTCACGGTGGACTCGCTGCGCGACGCCGCCTATGTCGGCGGCGTGCATTTCACCACCGAGTTCGGCTCGCGTGAGTACCAGCTGTCCGGATCGGTGGTGAGCAGTTATGTGTCGGGCTCCCCGCAGGCCATGGCGCTCACGCAAGCGAACAGTACGCACTACTACCAGCGCCCCGGCAGCGGACTCGTCTATGACACGACGCGCACCTCGCTCACCGGCGACGCGGAGAAGATCAGCTTCGGCAAGATCGGCGGCGGCATCCTTCGCTTCAACACGAACTTCGGGCGCGTGAGCCCCGGGCTCGAGATCAACGACCTCGGCTACCTGAAGGAAGCGGGCGTGATGGCGTGGAACAACGTCATCTCCACCGACATCACGCAGCCGGGTTCGTTCTACCGCCAGATGTACCTCGACTTGGGCGAGACGAACGGCTGGACCACGCAGGGACTCTCGAGCACCTACATGAACAACAACACCGCGTACGTGAGCGCGGACGTGCAATTCCTGAACAGCTGGTGGATCCACACCGGCGGCGATGTGTACCGCTTCCTCGTCGCGTACGATGATCGCAAGGCGCGCGGCGGGCCGGCGCTGCGCGGACACCCCTATCACGATGGATGGTTCAACATCGAGGGCGATCCGCGCCTGAACGCGGTGCCGAGTATCGGCTTTTCGCTCTACGACGGGTCGGGTGGCCTATCGCACGGCTACAACATCTCCGCCGAGCGTGCTGTATCACATGTCGAGCAGCCTGAGCATTTCGCTCGCGCTGCAATACGCGCTGGATGTGGACTATGTGAATTGGGTCGCGAACTACATCCACTATCCGCCGAGCACGCCGCTAGCCGCCGAGTCGATCTACACGATCGCGACGCTGCATCAGAACACGATGAGCGCGATCGTGCGCCTCGATGCGACGTTCACGCCGCGGCTGACGCTGCAGTTCTACGCGCAGCCGTATCTGAGCGACGGCCGCTATGACAATTGGCGGAAGGTGGGCGACCCGCGCTCGCCGGAGTACAGCAAGGAGTACGTCCCGTACACGCCGATCCCCGAGGACAACCCCGACCTTGGCACGTGCACTACGGTCACCGTGGCGTGCTACAATTTCGATTATCAGCAGCTGAACGTGAACACCGTGCTGCGATGGGAATACCGGAGCGGATCGACGTTGTACGTGGTGTGGACCCACGGGCGGAACGTGTACAATTACGATCAAGCGTATTCGGGATTCGCGCCGGGGTCGGATGTGAACTCAATGTTCTCGGTGCACCCGATGAACACGTTCGAGATAAAGGCGACTTACTGGTTTGGGCTCTAAGAACGGCGTGAGTACCGAGTCGTGCGTGTTCGACCACTGAGTGCGTGAGTGCCGAGTCGTGCGTGTTCGACCACTGAGTGCGTGAGTACCGAGTCGTGCGTCTTCGACCACTGAGTACGTGAGTGCCGAGTTACGCACGACTTGGTACTCACGAAGTTTGTGGTCGAACACGCACGACTCAGTACTCACGCCGTCAGTGGTCGAACACGCACGACTCGGTACTCACGCCGTTTTAGGCTATACAGTCTCCAAGTACCGATGGATCGTGTATATCGCCGCCGATCCTTCTCCCACCGCTGCCGCCACTCGTCGATTCGCGCCGGATCGCACATCCCCTGCCGCGAACACTCCCGGCACGCTCGTCTCGAATACGAATGGATCCCGGTCCAATGTCCATCCCACCGGCTTGCCGCTCACACGCTTCAAGTCCGGACCCGTGACCACGAATCCTGCCTCATCCCGGTCCACGAAGCCCGCGAACATCTCCGTGCGCGGCGCCACGCCGATGAAGATGAACATCGCCGCCGTCTGGATCGTTGACTCGGCAGCCGTCTCGACGTTCTTCGTCGTCACGCGCTCGAGGCGGCCGTCGCCGTGCACCGCAGCTCACCTCCGCGTGCGGCAGCACCTCGATGTTCTCGGTGGCCTTGATGCGCGCCACGAGGTACTGCGACATTGATTTCTCGAGCCCCGCCGCGCGCACGATCATCACGACCTTTCGCGCGTGGCGTGAGAAGAACAGCGCGCCCTGGCCCGCGGAATTCGCGCCGCCGATGATGCACACGTCCTGGCCGCGGTACGCCGCCGCCTCGGTGGTCGCCGCGCCGTAGTACACGCCGGCGCCGACCAGCGGATCGATGCCCGGCACTTCGAACTTCTTCACCGCCATTCCGGTCGAGAGCAGCACCGCGTACCCGCTCACCTCGCTCCCGTCCGCGAGCTTCACGATGCGATACGGGTCCTCGCGGCGCACGCTCACCACTTCCTGCGCCGTGAGGATCTCGGCGCCGAAGCGGCGCGCCTGCGTCGTGGCACGCTGCGCCAGATCGGCGCCGGAGATGCCGCTGGGGAAGCCGAGATAATTCTCGATGCGCGAACTCGTGCCCGCCTGTCCGCCGGGCGCGCTCTGCTCGATCAGTACTGTGCGCAATCCTTCGCTCGCGCCGTACACCGCGTTCGCGAGCCCGGCCGGTCCGCCGCCGATGATGATGAGATCGTAGAACGGCTTGTCGGCGGTCGTGCGGAGTCCGGCCTTCTTCGCGAGCTCGATGTTCGATGGCTGTACGAGGTTCGTGCCGTCGGCGAAGAGCACCACCGGCAGCTTGGTGACATCGCCAGTGAGCGAGATCGCCAGCTCGCGCATTGGCGCGTCCTGGTCGATGTCGATCCACTGGTACGGCACGTGATTGCGCGAGAGGAATTCCTTGGCCGCGTAGCACTGCCGCGACCAGCGCGCGCCGAGCACGCGGAGGCCGTCGAAGGGGAGCCGCACGTGCGCGGTCCATTCGGAGAGCAACTCGTCGATCACCGGATACAGCCGCTCCGCGGGCGGCGACCACGGCTTCATGAGATAATGATCGAGCCCCACCTCGTTGATGCTCTCGATCGCCGCCGTCGTGTCGGCATACGCGGTGAGCAGCACCTTGCGCGCGTCGGGATGCAGCTTCCGCGCCTCGCGCAGGAACTCGACGCCGGTCATGGCCGGCATGCGCTGGTCCACGAGGAACAGCGCCACGGCCGTGCCGCGCTGCTTGAGTTCGCGCGCCGCCTCGAGCGCATCCTGGCCCGAGCCCGCCTTGATGATCCGGTAGTCGTTCTTGTACTGCTGCCGCAGATCGCGCTCGATCGCCGCGAGCACTTCGGCATCATCGTCCACCGTGAGGATCACGGGCTTCGTCATCTCACACGGCTCCCGCGTCCACCGGCAGCGTCACGGTGAATTCCGTGCGGCCGGGGTGCGACTCGACGGCGATCTCCCCCTGGTGATGCCGCACGAGACGGCGCGCGATGTCGAGGCCGAGCCCGGTGCCTTTGCCCACGGGCTTCGTCGTGAAGAAGGGATCGAAGATCCGCGCGCGGATCTCGTCGGGGATCCCGGGTCCATCGTCGGTTACGCGCACGACCACGTTGCGCCCCTGCCGCGTCGCCGAGATCGCGATGTCCTGCTTCGCGACATCCAGCGCGTTGTCCACGAGATTCGCCCACACCTGGTTCAATTCGCCGCCGTAGCCGGGCACGCGCGGGAGGTCGGGCTCGACTTCCACTTTCACCTGCACGTTGCGGCCGCGCGCCTTGGCGTTGAGCACGGCGAGCGTGTCGGTGATGCCCTTGCCCACATCCACCGGCTTCGGCATCGACGCCTGGTCCATGTACGTGAAGCCTTTCACGGCCGCGACGAGCGTGTGGATCTTGCTCGCGGCGACCTCGACCTCCTTCGCCAGCTGCAATGTGGTGCAGCCGGCGACGAGCCAGCGCAGCGCGGTCTCGAGCGCCTCGCCATCGAGCTGCTCGGCGAGTTCGTCGAGCGCATCGATCGTCACCGACGATCCGGCGAGCGAGTACGCGGACGTGACGTTCGCATTCCGCCGCTCGAGCCATTCGGTGATCGCGTCCTCGCGGTCGCTCTGGGCGAGCGCCGAACTCCCGAACGTCGCGCCGCCCGCCTTCATGCACAGGTCGCGCGCGCGGTCGAGCGCGTGCAGCTGCGCGTCATTCAGGCGCAATGCGCCGAGCGCGCGCGCGGCGCTCTCGACGTCCTGCAGCCGGTCGCTCAGCCCCTCGGCGCTGCGCGCGACCGCCGACGCCGGATTGTTCAGTTCATGCGCGAGCCCCGCGGCGAGTTTTCCCAGCGACGCCATCTTCTCCTCGTGCATGTCGCTCGAGGTGAAGTGGCGGGCGCGGTCGATCATGACGTGCACGCACGCGTTCGTGACGTCGTAACAATCGCGAATGAGGGCGGGGAAGTACTCCTTCTTGATGAGCAGGAGCTCGCAATCCACCTCGGCTCTCGTCTCCCCCGGCGGGCCGGTCATGCGCGAGTACGGCATGATCCCGGTCATCTCGCCGGTGTGCCACTCCATCACCTTGTGCGGGCCGGCGCCCCGGTCCACGCGGATCACGATGTGGCCGTCGAGCACGATCCAGAAGCCGATCATCGGGCTGCCGATCGTCGCGAGCGCTTCGCCCTTCTTCAGTTTCGTCGGAACGCCACGCTCCGCGAGCCACGCGAGTTGCTCGCGCGGCACGCCGGCGAGGATCTTCATCGTCGCCAGCAGGTCGGTGAGTTCGTCCTTGGTCACGGGAAGAATCAATCGCGGGCGGCGAGTGCGGTCAAGCGACTTGCGAGGGGCCGCGATCGGCGCGTTATTCGCGCGAATGCGCCGAACCCTATTTCTGTTCGTGCTCGCGCTTCCGCTGATGCTCGCGGCCGCGCTCGGAGCCAAGACGTACGATGTCGTTCGCATCCGCGTGCCGCAGGGCGAGATACTGGTCGTGCTCTTCGACGCGACGCCGCATCACAAGGCGGGCTTCATGAAGCTCGCGAACGCCCACTACTTCGACACGCTCACGCTGAATCGTGTGGTGCCGAATTTCGTGGCGCAGGGCGGCTGCCCCGACACGCCGGCGGGTTTCCACGACACGACCTATCTGCTCGCGCCGGAATTCCGGGACAGCATCCGCCACGTGTACGGATCATTCGCCGCGGGGCGCGACGACAATCCCGGGCAGCTCTCCGCGATCTGTCAGTTCTACATTGTGACGAACCCCAAGGGCCTCAAGCGCCTGGACGACCACTACACGATTTACGGCCAGGTGATCAAGGGAATGGATATCGTGGAAGCGATCGCGAAGCTGCCCCAGAACCCCAAGACCAACGAGCCGACGACGCCGGTCACGCTCAAGGTGGACATGATCCAAATGACGGACGCCGAGATCAAGAGCGTGAGTAGTCACTAGTACCGCTGTAATAGCGCGTGTGGGCCCTAGTACCGCTGAAACGGCGCGTCTGGCAACTGAGCGTATGGTACTGCTCGGCGTGAGTAGGTTCCACGCACTCCACCACTCACGCCATGCCGTACTATACGCTCAGTTGCCAGACGCGCCTTTCCAGCGGTACTAAGGCCTAGACGCGCCGTAACTCTCCTCCAGATCGGGAGCATCGCGCCTTCATGGAACCGATTGCGCAATTGAACATGAACCTCGCGAGCCGCTACGTGATCGATCGCGAGATCGGCCGCGGCGGCATGGCCACGGTGTACCTCGCGCGCGATCTGCGCCACGACCGGCTCGTCGCGCTCAAACTCCTGAATCCGGAACTCGGCGCGGTGCTCGGCGTCGAGCGATTCCTGAGCGAGATCAAGGTCACCGCGAACTTGCAGCACCCGCATCTGCTGCCGCTGTTCGACAGCGGCGAGGCGAATGGGCTGCTGTTCTATGTGATGCCGTTCGTGGATGGCGAAAGTCTGCGCGCGCGGCTCGAGCGCGAGAAGCAACTGCCCACCGATGAGGCGATCGGCATCGCGGTCGCCGTCGCGAGCGCGCTCGAGTACGCGCACGAGCACGGCGTGATCCACCGCGACTTGAAGCCCGAGAACATCCTGCTGCAGGGCGGGCAGGCGGTGGTGGCCGATTTCGGCATCGCGCTCGCGGTGAGCAACGCCGGCGGCGCGCGCGTCACGCAGACGGGACTCTCGCTCGGCACGCCGCAGTACATGAGCCCCGAGCAGGCGACGGGCGACCGCGTGATCGACCGCCGCAGCGACATCTATTCGCTCGCCGCCGTGACGTACGAGATGCTCACCGGCGAACCGCCGCACACCGGCAACACGATGCAGGCGATCATCGCGCGCGTGCTCACCGACCGCCCGCGCAGCGTGCGCTCGATGCGGCCCAATCTGCCGGAGCACGTCGAGATCGCGCTCGACCGCGCGCTGGAGAAGATCCCAGCCGACCGCTGGGCCTCCGCGCGCGAATTCGCCGAGGTACTGCAGGGCAGGGCGTCGGCGAGCGGCGCGCGCGGCACGGTGTCGCGTTTCGCCGCGCCGCCCGCGAGCGGTTGGCGCGCGCGCATCAAGGATCCCGCCGTGCTCGCGCTCGCTGTGCTCGCCGCGGCGGGGCTCGGTCTTGGAGTGTGGCAATGGAACGTCGCACGTCGCATCGATCCGGCCACCACGGTGCGATTCACGCTCGACATCTCGGGCAGCGGGCACGCCTGGACGTCGAGCACGCAGCAGACCAAGCTGGCGATCTCGCCCGATGGCCGCACCTTCGCGTTCATCGGTGCCGGCGAGAATCTCTCCGCGCGCGTCTTCGTGCGGGCGATCGACGATGTCCACATGCGCCCCGTGACCGGCACCGAGGGAGCGACCGCGGTGTTCTTCTCTCCCGACGGGAAGTGGATCGGCTTCCTGGCCGCCGGCGCCATCATGAAGGTCCCGTTCGGGGGCGGCACTCCCATACAACTGGCCCCGGCCCCGGGTACGGTGCAGGGCATATCATGGGCGCGCAACGGACAGATCGTCTTCGCGAACAACGCGCACTTGTATACGGTGCCCGAGGGCGGCGGCTCGGCACCGCGCCCGGTCCCGGTACGCGATACCGCCGGCCAAGGCGGCGTCGAACTGCAACCCGTGGCCATCGGCGACGGATCGACGGTCCTCTACATCAGCTCGACGCCTCGACGGCGGTGCGCGGCCGGCTCGCCGTCCTCTCGCTCGTGACGGGAAAGCGGTCCGTGCTGGACGTGGCGGCGATCTCCCCGCTCGCGGTCATCGACGGCGCGGTGATCTATGCGACGACCACGGGCGTCATCATGGCAGCGCCGTTCGACGCCGGACGGCAGCGGATCGTGCGAACGCCGGTGGTGCTGCAGTCCGATGTCGCGGGAAACCTGCTCACGGGCGCGGTGCAGGCCGCGGTGTCGACCAACGGGACGCTCCTCTTCCAATCCGGCTCGTCGGTCGCACAGCTCATGCTCGTGGACGCGCATGGCGCCGGCCGCCCGCTCATCCCGGAGGAGCGCGGCTACAACTATCCGCGCTACTCTCCCGACGGGAAGCGGATCGCGATCGGGATCAACACGGCGAGTCGCAGTGACATTTGGGTGGTCGACGTCGCGTCGGGCACGCCGTCCCGGCTGACGACGGGAGGCACCGTCAACGAGCGCCCCGAGTGGACCCCCGACGGCAAGAAGATCCTCTTCCGGTACGACGCGGGTGGTTTTTCCTCGCTCTGGTGGCGTCGCGCCGATCTCAGCGAACCCGCGGTGCCGCTGCTCCAGCAGACGGGCGCGGGTTTCTTCGAGGGCGTGATCACGCCGAACGCGCGCTGGTTGGTCTACCAGCTCGACACCACGGGCGCCGACGTCTACTACCGCGCGCTCGCCGGCGACACGGCGCCGAAGGCCATCGCGAATTCGCCGACGTTCGTGGAGGACATGGCGCGCATCTCGCCGGACGGCAACTGGGTCGCGTTCGTGACCGATGAATCCGGGGAGCCGCAAGTGGTCGTGCAGCCGTTCCCGGGACCCGGCGCGCGCACACAGGTCTCTGTCGGTGGCGGGGTCGAACCGGTGTGGTCGCGCGACGGCAAGCGGATCTACTATCGCGACAACCAGAAATTCACGGTCGCCACCGTGCGCACCGCCGGCGGCTTCGAGGTGACGGGCCACGAGGAGCTATTCGAGGACCATTTCCTCGGCTCCACTCTGCCACACGCGAATTACGACGTCGCGCCGGACGGCCAGCATTTCCTGTTCATGAAGCCCGCCGAGGAGGCGGAGCTTCAGGTCGTTTACAATTGGCGCGCGGAACTGAGACAACGACTCGCGGGGCAGACCGCAGCGCAGTAAACGAACTGCTTGACAGGATGAACATGATGGGCATGATGACTGCGTTCGAATGCAGTCATCATGCCCATCATGTTCATCCTGTCAAAGCAGTTTGTTCTACGCCGCCGGCGCAGCCTCGGGCGCGTCGTCGTCGTGATCATGTTTGTGTTTCTTGTCCTTCTTGTCCTTCTTGTCCTTCTTCTTCGGCTCGGGCTTCCGGCGGCGCGTTCGCGTCGAACTCGGCTTGCAGGCTGCGCAGCTTCAGCACGCCGAAGATCACGGTGAGCGCCATGATGATCACGAGCAGCCCCACCGCGTGCCGCTCGTTCGCGTAATCCATCGTGCGATTGAAGTAGTAACTCACGATGATCGAGCAGCACGATCGAAAGATTCACGAGCCAGTCCACCGCCTTCGGCAGCACATAGCTCATCGTGCCGAAGCCGCTCAACTGGTACAGCACGAAAGGCAGCACCGCGACGAGCGGCAGCAACTCCGACGCGCCGAGGCTGGTGTCGATGGCGCTGGGCGCGGCCGCGTGCAGGAGATTGCTGGTCGCGAGTTCGTGGAAGAGCGAGGGCAGGGCGCAGAGGAACGGCACCGCGCTCAACAGCTCGAGCACCAGCGCCCCGCTCCAGTTGCCCACGCGACTCGACGCCGTCGCGCCGCCCGCCCCGGATTGCGTGCCGATGAACAGACCGGCCACGATCGCCGACGCGCTCGAGAGCATGAGCAGCTCCACCGAGATGCCGAAACCGGCTGGCTCTCCCGTCTTGATGAGCAGGATCGCCATGAAACCGGGTGTGTAGAACATGACGCGAACGAGGCGCGCCCACACGCGCGCGTCGCGGTCCGGCGGCAGGATCGGGAGCGGCTGTCCGTTGAGTCCGATCGTGGCTCTCGTGGAGACCTTAGACATTGCACGTTCTCGGCGTAGAATGGTGGTGGGAGAGTATGTAGGGAGATCACTCGCATTGCAACGCGGGGCCTACATTTGACGTACGGAGACCATAGCGGCGCGGTGGAACCGCTGACGGCGGGGTTGGTACCGCTAACGGCGCGTTAGCTTTGGCGTTGGGAACGGCAACCTCCATGGAGGCCGCCGTGCCCAACGCTATGGCCACACACGCCGTCAGCGGTACTAACCCCGCCTCTAGCGGTTCTATTCACCGATTCCTTGGGAGTTCGGAATGACCAAGTTTCGTTCGCTTCTCGCTCTCACCACTCTCGTCGCCCTCGCCGCCACTCCCATTCCGCCCGACATGCTCCACGGTCTGGTCTGGCGCAGCATTGGCCCCTTCCGTGGCGGTCGTATCTCCTCCGCATCCGGCGCGATCGGTGAACCAGGCACGTTCTATGTGGGCACGCCCGCGGGTGGTGTCTGGAAGACCACGAGCGCGGGCGAAGTCTGGTTCCCGGTGTTCGACGGGGTGCCCGGCGTCTCCTCCATCGGCGCGGTCGCGGTGGCGCCGTCGGATCCGAACACGGTGTACGTGGGCACCGGCGATCAGGTCACGGGCGGAACGATCAACGAGGGCAACGGACTCTACAAGTCGATCGACGCCGGCCGCACGTGGACGCACATCGGTCTCGAGGACACCAAGCAGATCCCGGCCATCCTTGTCGATCCACGCGACCCGGGCACCTTCCTCGTCGCCGCGGCGGGCAATTTGCACGCCAAGAGCAACGCACGTGGTATCTACCGCAGCACGAACGGCGGCGCGACGTACACGCAAACACTCTTCGTGAACGATTCCATGGGCGTGCAAGCGCTCGCGAGTGCGTACGACCGGCCCGACGTCGTGTTCGCCACGACGATCAAGCACTACTTCGCACCGCTGCCGCCGAGTGGCATCTCGCCCGCGCCGCCGGTCGCGGCGCCGAACGCGCCGACCGGTACGAGCATGTACAAGTCGATCGACGGCGGCGCCACGTGGAAGGAACTCACCGGCGGCGGGCTGCCGCGCTTCAGCGGCCGCACCTACATCGCCGTCGCGATGACCACGAACGCGCAGCGCGTGTACTTCATCACGAATGATGGTCTCTATCGTTCCGACGACGGCGGCACCACGTGGCGCCAGATGGACGCGAGCGATCGCCGCATCCGGAACGGACAGGGCGGCTACAACTGCGGACTCTTCGTGGATCCCACCGATCCTGACGTCGTCTACACGTTCAACACCGCGGCGTACAAGAGCACCGATGGCGGCAACACGTTCACCGGTTTCCGGGGCGCGCCAGGCGGCGACGATCCGCAGGCGAACTGGATCGATCCCACGAACGGCAAGCGCATCCTCCTCGGCTACGATCAGGGCGCGATCGTCACCTTCGACGGCGGCGCGAGCTGGAGCTCGTGGTACAACCAGAACACCGAGCAGGTCTACCACATCTCCACCGACAACACCTTCGGCTATTGGGTGTACGCCACGCAGCAGGACGCCGGCGCGGTGCGCACGCGCAGCCGCGGCAATTTGGGCGCGATCACACCGATGGATTGGAGTCCGGTGAACGGATGGGAATGGGGCACTGTGATCCCCGATCCGCTCGACCCGAACACCGTGTACTCGAGTGGCAACGGCATCAACAAGATCAGTTTCCCGAGCGAGCAGTGGATCTCCGTGAGTCCGTCGGCCGATCCGTCGCTGCGCTTGCGCACCACGTCGTCGCAGCCGCTCGTGTGGGCTCCGTGGGACAAGCACGAGTTGATCACCGGATTCCAGTACGTGTACACGACTACCGACGCGGGTGCGCATTGGACGCGAATCAGCAGCGACCTCACGTTCCCCGCGGGCGTGACGCCGCTCGCCGACACCGTGATCCCGCCGCCGGGCGCGGCGACGCTCGGCGCGATCGAAGTGATCGCCGCGTCCTCACTGGCAAAGGGTACGATCTGGGTCGGCACGAATAACGGGCTCGTCAAGTACACGCGCGACAATGGGAAAACGTGGAACGACGCGTCGATCCCCAAGATCCCCTATCCGACGCGCGCGCTCGTCGAGGGCCTCTCGCTTTCGCCGACGCAGGAGGGCACCGCGTACGCGGTCGTGAATGTCTCGCGCATGGGCGACTACTCGCCGTATGTCTATCGCACGCGCGATTTCGGCAAGACGTGGACGAGCATCGTGAACGGATTGCCCACCGGCGAGCCGGCCGGCAGCACCGCGCGCGTCGTGCGCGCGGATCCCAAGCGCGCCGGACTGCTCTATGTCGGCACCGAGAGCGGCGTGTACGTATCGTTCAATGACGGCGACGAGTGGCAATCGCTGCAGCTGAATCTGCCCGTCACGTCGTACCGCGACATCACGTTCGCGGCGAACGACCTGATCGTCGGCTCATATGGCCGCGGCATTCTGGATCCTGGACGACGCGGCAGTACTCCGGCAGATGACGCCGGCGATCGCCGCGGAACCCGTGCATCTCTTCAAGCCCGACCCGGCGGTGCGCGTGCGACGGAACGTGGGCTACAACACGCCGTTCCCCGCGGATGTGCCGCACGCGCTGAATCCGCCCGACGGCGCGATCATCTACTACTGGCTCGCATCACACCCGGCGGGCGAGATCACCATGGAAGTATCGGATGCGAAGGGCGCCGTGGTGCGCCACATGTCGAGCGCGCCGATCACGCCGGTGAAGGAGGCCGCGCAGCCGCCCGAGCCGAATTTCTGGATCGAGATCCCGAAGCCGATGCCGGTGGCGGCCGGCACGAATCGCGTGAACTGGGACCTGCGCACCGACGCGCCGGACGCGTTCATGCACACGTACGAGATCAATGCGAATCCCTATCTCACGCCCGCGTCGCCGCTCGGCGCGCTCGTGCCGCCCGGCACGTATAGCATCAAGCTCACCGTGAACGGCACGGCGTACACGCAACCGCTCACTGTCACGAACGATCCGCGATCGCCGGCGAGCACCAAGGACGTGACGGCGCAGTATGCGCTGCTCACGAATCTCCTGAACGGCATGCGCCTCTCGTGGGACGGGTACCAGCAGGCGGCGGCGATCCGCGCAGCGCTCGATGCGGCGAAGCCCGCAGATTCCACGTCGGATCTCGCGAAAGCGATCGCGACGTTCCGCGCGAAGCTCGACAGCGTTGGCGGCAACGAGAATGGCGTACGCCGATTCGGCCGCGGGCCGGCGCGACCCGCGCCGAACTTCTTCTCGGTGTACGGGAATTTCTCGGGGCAGTACGGCGCGCAGGAGAACGGCGACCTGGCGCCGACGGCGGCGATGAACGACGGATATGCGTCGGCGTGCTATGACCTGAGCATGACGGCGGCTCGATGGAAGACGCTCAACGGAGCGGATCTGACGACGCTGAACGCGGCGCTCAGTGCGGGCGGTGCGAAGCCGATCGCGGCGGCGACCGGCGTCACCGCGCCGAAGTGCCCGGCGGGATCGGGAGGGAAAGCGGCGGCGGCGAGAGGAACGGGGAATGTGCCCGTTGAGTCGGAAGACGAGGAGACTGACGAGCCTTAACTGCAACCGCCGGGAACCGATTACCGGGAACCGGTATGGCATAACAACACATGGCATACGACATCGCGCGATGTCGTATGCCATGTGTTTTCATGCATCACCGGTTCCCGGCAATCGGTTCCCGGTCGTTTCCGTTCCCTCCTCGCGGACTCGTTCGTCGTCTCGTAGTTTGTAGTCCGAGCGCCTACTGCCGAGCGCCGCCCTTCGCCGCCCCAATAGAGGTCCCTTGCCCGAAGCACCCGAACGTCTCATCGCCGCGCTCGCCGACCGTTACCGTCTCGAGCGCGAGCTTGGCGCGGGCGGCATGGCCACGGTGTATCTCGCACACGACTTGAAGCACGACCGCAAGGTCGCGCTCAAGGTGCTGCGCCCCGAGCTCGCCGCCGTGATCGGCGCCGAGCGATTCCTCGCGGAGATCAAGACCACGGCGGCGCTGCAGCATTCGCATATCCTGCCGCTCTTCGATTCGGGGCAGGCGGACGGGTTCCTCTTCTACGTGATGCCGTACGTCGAAGGCGAGAGTCCTGCGCGACCGGCTCAAGCGCGAGCATCAGCTGCCGGTGGACGACGCCGTGCGCCTCGCGAAGGAGATCGGCGGCGCGCTGGATTTCGCGCACCGGCACGGCGTGATCCACCGCGACATCAAGCCCGAGAACGTGCTGCTGCAGGACGGCCAGGCGCTCGTCGCCGATTTCGGCATCGCGCTCGCGGTCACGCACGCGGGCGGCAATCGCATGACGGAAACGGGACTCTCGCTCGGCACGCCCGGCTACATGAGCCCCGAGCAGGCGACGGGCGAGCGCACGCTCGACGCGCGCGCGGATGTCTACTCGCTCGGCTGCCTGCTCTATGAGATGCTCGTCGGCGAGCCGCCGCACACCGGACCCACGGTGCAAGCGGTGATCGCCGCCGTCGTCACGAAGGAGCCCGAGCGCATCACCGCGCGACGACGCTCGGTGCCGCTCAATGTCGAGCTCGCGGTGCATCGCGCGCTGGCGAAACTGCCGGCCGATCGGTTCCCGACCGCCGACGCGTTCGTGAAGGCGCTCAGCGAACCCGCCACCGCGAGCATGACGTCGGGCACCGGATTCGCGATGGCCGCAGCGCCGGCGTCAAAGAAGCCGCGCATGCTCGCGGCCGCCGCGATCACACTGCTCGCGATCCTTGCCGCGTGGGGATGGTTCCGCCCCGCGCCGCGCCCGTTCATGAATCGCTATGCCGTGTTCCTGCGCCCGTTGGAAGCGGTGAGCGCCGGCGCACTCGGCGGCCGCGTCGCGATCTCGCCCGACGGAAAACGCATCGTGTACACCGGACGCGGCGAGGGCACGACGCGTCTGTGGATCAAGGAAGCCGATCAGATCCGCCCGACGCCGCTCGCCGGTACCGAGGGCGCGGTCAGTCCCTTCTTCTCGCCCGACGGGCGCGAGCTCGGCTTCATCAAGGATGGGAAGACGGTCCGCATCCTTCCGCTCGATGGTGGGCTCGTCACTGAGCCTCACCGATAGCGCGAACGCGACGGCCGCGGATTGGGGAAGCGACGGCTACGTCTATTTCGAAGTCGATTCCGGGATCGACCGTATCCTATCCACGGGCGGGAAGGCGGAAGCGGTTTATCGCTTCCCGGCGGGTGAGAAGGTGCTCGGCTCAGAGTGGCCCGTCATCTTGCCTGGCGCGAAGGGAATGCTCTTCCGCGTGCGGCACGCGTCGGAGACGCCGGCGGATTACCAGATCATGGTGCAGCCGCTCCCCACGGGAAAAGCGCGCAGCCTCGTGAGGGGGGTGTACGCACGCTACTCGCCGAGCGGCCATCTCGTGGTCGTGACGAGCGAGGGGAAGTTGCTCGCCATTCCGTTCGACCCGGGCAAGATGGAATTGACCGGCGCGCCGATCGGTCTGTACGAGGGACTCGAGCCGAGCCCGTTCGGGGCCGAGGTCGCACTGTCGGCCACCGGGACGCTGGTCTTCCAGACGGCGAGCCAGGCCTCCGATCGCGAGGTGGTGTGGGTGACGCGCGAGGGGCTGGCCAGTCGCACGGATTCCACGTGGAAGATGGAAGGCACGATCAATTCGCTTTCGCTCTCACCCGACGGCCGGTCTGTGGCGGTGGATCTGCTGCGCGGCGCGAAGTCGGATATCTGGGTGAAACGCCTGAACGGTGGGCCATTCTCGCGTATCACGTTCGGTGATACGTCCTTCGTGCGTCCGTCGTGGGTGCCTGGCGGGACCGATGTGATGTTCCTTGCCGACCGCGGCGATGGTGGCGGCGTGCCGACCGTGAAGCGCGCGGACGGGATCGGTCCGGCAACGCGTCTGCTCTCGCCGAAGATCGCGATGGGGCAGGCGCTCATGTCGGCCGACGGCAAGTGGCTGATCGGGCGGCGCGTGATCGGGGAGGCGGGGAACGGCGACATCTACGCCGGCCACGTCGGCGACACGCTCCTCGCGCCGATCATTGCGACGCCGGCGCGCGAGGTATCGCCCGCACTCTCTCCCGACGGCAAGTGGATCGCGTACGCGTCGGATGAGTCCGGCGTGTTCGAGACGTACGTGCGCCCATTCCCCAACGTGTCTTCCGCGCGCTGGCAGGTGTCCACTGCGGGCGGGACCGCTCCGATCTGGTCGCACAGTGGACGGGAACTGTTCTTCCGGAATAACAACGGCGATCTCGTGGCCGCCGCGATCACCACGGTACCGGCTTTCACGGTGGGGCAGCAGCGGACGCTCTTTTCATTGACGCCGTTCGTCGTCACGGGAACCGTTTCGCCGTACGCCGTGTCTCCGGACGACAAACGCTTCCTCATGCTGCGCGAGACGACGGCGGGCGAGTCGGGATTGCTCGTGGTGACGGAGCATTGGTTCGAGGAGCTGAAGGCGAGAGCGCAGAAATAATCACCGCAACAGCCGGGAACCGGTTACCGGGAACCGGTGATGCATGACAACACATGGCATACGACATTGCGCGCAGTCGTATGCCATGTTTTTTCATGCCACACCGGTTCCCGGTAACCGGTTCCCGGCCGTTAAGGTCCTTAGCTCGCCGCGTCGTGCTCGGTAACGCTCATCTCGACCGTCTGCCTCGGCACCATCGGTGAATCGTAATCGGGCACGGGCGCGCGCAGGAAGAAGCCGGGAAGCAGCGTATTGACCAGCGCGTAGATGATGATCGCGCCGACTAACGCCGGCGCGGCCGCGAATCGTTCCCGCAGGATGCCGGCGAGCACCATCGAGAACACGAGCGTTGGCAGCAGCGACGCGCCCACTTTGAAGCCGGCGCGCATCGGCTCCTTGAGCGCGATCCGGCGGTGCAGCGCCACGATCACGAGCTGCGCCGGCAAGCGCGCACACGACGAAGATCCCGGCGAGCTCGAACGCGGCGAGAGAGAAATTTTCCGGCGTGAGCGTGAGCCCGGCCTCGAGAAAATAGAATGGAATGAAGAACGAGGCGAACAACTCCACCGCGCGCATCAGGCCGTCGGTGGCGAGCGCCGGGAGTTCCGTCCGCAGCCGCTGCTCGGTAACACCCACGACGAACGCCCCCACGAGATAATAGACGCCCAGCTTCTTGGTAAGCGATGCGCAGAGGAGCGCGACGATCACGAGGAACGCGAACTCGGTATTGGGCGCGTACGGCAGGATCGCGCGCGCGAACATCTTGAAGATCACCGGCAGCAGCAGGATCATGAGCAGGAGCGCCACGGTGGACAGTCCGAGCGTTTCCGGCGACGTGGATTGCAGCGCGATGAACAGCGCCGCGAGCGCGACGATCTCGGTGGCGATCGCTTTCGATTTGATCCAGAAGCGCTCGTCGGGGCTGAGATCAAGCGATGCGAGCGACGAGAGGATGAATCCGGTGGACGGCGTGAGCAGTGCGAGCGCGACGAGCACCGCGGGGCGCGTGTCGAGATGGAGGAAGCGTTGGATCAGCCATGTCGCGCCGGCGATCACCAACGCGCGGATCACGAGGTGCTGCGCGAGAACGGCGCGTCCACGATTCAATTCCTGGAGGTCCACCTCCATGCCGGCGAACAAGAAGAGCGAGACGATGCCGAGCACCGCGAAGATCCTGATCGTCGGCGCCTCGTGGAAGGCACCGGCGCCGATGCCCAGCGCCACGCCGATCGCGACACAGGTGATGGCGCTCGGGATCCGGAACCGCTCGAGGTATCTCGAGACGATGAAGATGCCGAAGATGAGCAGCACATACATGACATCCGGCGAGAGGTCGGGCATGGGAGGTAATGTATCTCAACTCGCCGTGGAGGCATGGATGGTCCGGTCAGCGCTGCTCGCTCTGCTCCTTGGGATCGCCGTCGCGTGCGCGGGCAGGAAACCCTCGCCCGCGCTGGTTCCCGACCCGGCGCTCGCGGACAACGCGCCCACCGATGCACCGGTGGCGGCGCCCGCGGGGAGCGTGACGGCGATGGGGAAGATGCTCGCGCCCTGCGTCACGAAGGCGCGGGCCGCGTTCCCGGCCGCGGCGCAGCGGTTCAAGGCGGGCCTGCCCGAGGGAGAGTCGTTCTTCGTGGTGACCGTGCTGCACGACAGCTCGGGGAAGTTCGAGCAGGTCTTCGTCGCGGTGGACAGCATCGGCAAAGCCGACGTCTACGGCCGGATCTGGAACCAGATCAACATTGTGAAGGGCTACCAGCTGCGGCAGCCATACATCGTGCCGCAGTCGGAGATCATCGACTGGATGATCTCGAAGCCCGACGGCAGCGAGGAAGGGAACTGGAGCGGGAAGTTCCTGGATTCGCTGCAGGTCACCGGCAAGGCGCCTGCTAGCGTCTGCTGAGAACTACAGACTGAGACGTTAGACTTAGACTTAGAATACGCGATTCAATGCGCGGGGAAGGCGTATAAACTGCCGTCCACTGCTCCTACCACGACTTCATCTCCCGCGAGCGCCGCACCGGCGGCGAAGCCGTTCATGTAGGCGCCGGGCCATTCGGGCATGGGCCAGCGCCAGATGATCGCGCCCGTTTTCCGGTCGAGGGCGGTGAAGCTCGCCACGTGGCGCATTCTGATAGGGGGTGCCGCTCGCCACGCTCTGGAAGATCCGGTCGGCCGTCTCCAACGGGCGCGCCCAAGCCCAGCCATAGACATTGGTGCGCCAGTACACTCTGCCGGTGCGCGCGTCGATGCGGCTCACGCGACGCAGATCCGATGCGCCGATCACGAACGTCGTGTCCTCGGCGACGGGATCGGATTCGATGGCCGAGCCCCAGAACAACATGCGCCAGAGCGTCTTTGCGGAGTCGGCATCGATCGCGGCGACGAGTCCGTCGTGACTGCCCAGAATGAGACGGTTGCCCATGACGACCGGGGTGCTGTTGAGCTCGGCGCCGGTCTCTTTCGTCCAGAGCTGTTTTCCGGTCGCGCGGTCGAAGGAATACTCTTTGCCGCCCATCGATCCGACGATCACGCTCTTCTTGTAGAACACGGCGGTGCTGCGGACTTTGCCGTTCACGCTCGCGCGCCAAAGGCGTTTGCCCGTCGCCGCTGAGATGGCGTGGAAGCTGCTGTCGCCGCTGCCGATGAAGATCACGCCGTCGGCAGTCACCGGTGCGGGCGATTTGTAGTCGTAGTCGAAGACGGTCTCGTGCGGCAGGATCCGCGAGACGCGCGCGTCGCCGAGGTCGTAGCGCCAGATCTCTTTACCCGTGGCGCGGTCGAGCTTGAACAGGTAGCCGTTATCGCTCGCGAAGAACACGGCGCTGTCGGTAGTGAGCGCCCCGCCGAAGATCGGCCGACCGGCGGAGAAGGTCCATGCGACGTTGTGGGTGCCGAGATCCACGGCGTGAAAGACGCCGCCCTCGGTGCCCACGTAGGCGAGATGATCGCGCACGGCGACGGGCGCCCAGATGGGGGCATAGAGCTTGACCCGCCATAAGGGCCCGGGGCCGGCGGGTATCTCCGGGATCGGCGCCTCCGACGGTAACACGGGGGTGCGCCGCAGGAGCATCGGCGCCCTGAGCGGGAAGAAGGTGCCGATGAGCGAGTCGCCGTGCACCGCGCCCCGGATCGCGTACTCGCGCAGCATGAACATCCCGCTGTCCTCTACGACGACGCCCGGCAATTCGAGTCCGTAGAAATTGAGCGACGGCTGATAGAGGTACGCCTTGAGCTCGTGCTTGTCGTTGTATTTGAACCGCAGTCCGAGGGCGATGCTGTCCGTGGCCCATCCCGCGCCACCGTACCAATCGCCGAGGATCGCCGGCGCGACGGGATCCTGGGCGGCGCCGGACATGATTCCGGTCGCCAACAGGATGACAGCCAGGATGGCACGCATGAGGTTCCCTCGGCGTAAAAGAAAACAGTACTGACTACTATGCTATACGGTCGCAGCGCTCCCCGGTTTCAGATTCAATCCTTTCCATCATGTGCATCCTGTCCAATGCCGTTCCGTGAACTGCATTGGACAGGATTCACATGACGGAGAAGATGGACCGCGGTGACTGACTCCAGTCCCGGGTCGTCGCTCCGGTATCTCTGACGGACGCGCCCATGACACTCTCTACTCGTTCGATTCCGCGCCTCGGCGCGGTGATCCTGTTCGCCGCCGCCTGTAATTCCAGCAATTCCACCAACGCCGGCCCCACCGGTTCGCTCACCATCACGATCACCGCACCGGCCGGCGTCACGCCGAACGTCACGATTATCAAGCCCGACAGTACCACGGAAACGATCTCCTCCACGCAGACACTCAGCGCGCTTCCGGTGGGTACGTACAAGATCAGCGCCGGGCCCGGCGTTACGAGCGATCCGATCGTGAGCACGGCATACAACGGCGCGGTCACCGGGAATCCCGCGTCGGTCACCGATGGCGCGACGGCCACGGCCACGGTGACCTACACGTCGCCGCGCGCGAGCTCGGGCATCCTCTGGGTGGCGAGCCCGGTCAGCAAGGCGATCGACGGCTTCAGCTCGGCGAACCTCGCTGCCACCGGCGCGCCCGCGCCGGCCGTGATCGTGGGCAACGGCGGCTCGACCAGCACCGTGCCGCAGCCCATTGGCGTCGCCGTCGACAGCGTTGGCGGCATTTGGGTCGTCGAAGATCGCGAAACCGTCAAGTATTACACCGCGGCGCAGATCGCGACGAGCACGAACGTTGCGCCGGCTCGCACGATCACGAGCTCGGCATTGCTCGCGGCGCAGGCGGCGGTCTTCGATCAGGCCGGCGATCTCTGGGTCGTGGACAGGAACTACGCCACGCTCAACGAGTTCACCCCCTCGCAGCTCGCGGCCGGCGGCGCGCAGACGCCCGCCGTGATCGTCAACAAGATCTTCGGCACGATCTCGATGCCGTGGCAGGCCGCCTTCGACGCGCATGGGGATCTCTGGGTCGTGAACTTCGGCGACAGCACGATCGTCGGCTATTCCGCCGCGCAGCTCGCGGCGGGCGGCGATCCGGTGCCGTACGCCGCCATCGCGGGTTCCAAGGGAACGAGCAACTGCCTCGGGATCGCGTTCGACGCCCAAGGGAATCTCTGGATCTCCACGCTCAATGATACGATCGCGAAGTTCAACGCCAGCGACCTCAACGCCGTCGGCTCACCCGTGCCCGCATTGATCATCACCGGCACGGCGCTCAAAGCGCCCGTCGCACTCGCGTTCGACAACAGCGGCGCCCTTTGGGCATCGAACTGGTTCGGGAACAATCTCGTCAAGTACAACGCGAATCAGATCGCATCGACGGGCTCCCCGACGCCGGCTGTCACGATCTCGGCGAATTCGGGGTCGCTGTCGTTGCCACAGGGGATCGCCTTTTCGCCGGGGTCGGCGGCGCTGCCCGTGAAATAGTTTCCGTACAACTGCTTTGACAGGATGCACATGATTGCCCTGATGAACGCACGACCGTGCATTCATCAGGGCAATCATGTGCATCCTGTCAGAGCAGTTGTTGCTACGGTCGCTGATAGATGATCTCGCCCTTTCGGATCGTCACCCGCACCTTCGAGAAAGCGGCCACGTTCATCGCCGGATCCGCATCGAGTACCACGAGATCGGCATCCTTCCCGACCTCCACGGTTCCCTGCGACGCCAACAGGCCGAAGCGCGCGACGGGCGCCGTGGTCAGCATGCGCAGCATGTCGCGCCAATCGAGACCGGACGTCGCGAGGGCGCTGAATTCTCCCTCGGTGCTGTAGTCGGTCATGTAGCCCACATCGGTTCCGAACAGGAACTCGCCGCCCATCGCATGGAACTGGCGCACCACGGCGTAGATCGGGTTGAGCCACGCCGTATCCGTGGTCACCGTGGTCGCGAACATCTTGAGCGTCGGGATCATCGCCATGTGATGCGCGAGGATCGCGCGGATCACGGCGCTGTCCACTCCCTGGGGCGCACTCGGCGCGTGTGCGAGGATGTCCACGCCACTGTTCACCGCGACCATCGTGCCGACAAGATTGGACGGGTGCGCGAACACGAGCTGATGCGCGGCGTGCGCGGCTTCGACCGCCGCGCGCGCGACCGAGTCAGGCATGGGGAGCACCGTGCCGCGCGCGATCAGCGAGCCGGTGAACAGCTTTGTCACGTCGGCGCCCGCGGCGATATTGGCCCGCACCGCATTGGCCGCCTCGAGCGGTGTCGCCGGCTGTGGGATCTGTTTTCGCACCGCCGCCGGAAGACTCCCGAGGTAGTAGGGGATGCCGTTCGGTGGAAAGAGCCCCGAACCGGCGGTGTAGATCGTGGGCCCGATCACTTCGCCCGAGGCGATGCGCCGACGCAGCGGGATCGTGACGTTGAGATCGGAGCCCAGGTCTACGACGGAGGTGAACCCGCGGCTCGTGAGCATGTCCGCGAGCTGCGCGGAGAGCGTGGCCGCGGAGACCGACTGCGGCGTGTTCCACTTCGCCTCCGTGAAGTGGATGTGCGAGTTCCAGAATCCTGCGGTCACCACGCAGCGATCGCACGGCACGATGCGCGCGTCCGCGGGCACCGCCAACCCCGGGCTCACCGCGGCGATCTTCCCATCGCGCACCACCACCGTGCCGTTCACGATCGGCGCCGCATCGGGCGACACGTAGATCGTCGCGTCAACGATTGCGAGGACAACGTGCGGCGGCGAATCGATGTAGGAGAACGCGGCGGCGGCGGTGAGGGCAGCCGCGATCGCAATGGACCAGCGAATTTTGTGTCTCATGTCAGGGGTTCGAGTCGGGACTGCAGACTTAGACGTTAGACCTAGACGTTAGAAAGCGACTACACGCGGCGCGCGAAGTTCGCAGTTGCAGTCTAACGTCTAAGTCTAACGTCTCAGTCTGCAGTTACGGCTCAGAGCTCTTCATGAGCTCCGCAAGATAAGCCCCCCAAACCGCCGGCAGCGTATGCGTCCCATGCCCCCGCGTCGCATCGCTCACGGGCAACAACACGAATTTCCCCTTCGGCACGCGCTTGATCAGCACTTCCATGAGTCCCAAGCTCCGGTGGATTCACGAAGTCGTCCGCCGAGTTCACGTGCATCACGGGTACGCGCACCTTCTCGAGGTTCGGCGACGGATCGTAGTTCCGCGACGCCTGGAAGGCGTACACGAAGTCGTTCGCGTCATTCGCCGCGAGACGCGTCGCGAGATTCCGCGCGTAGAACGAGTCGGCGGCCGCGAGCGTGGGGTACTGCTTCTGCCAGTACAACGGCGCGCTCGTCATGAGGATCAGCATGTCCACTGCAGCGACCAGGCCAGGTGGCTGCGTCGTGTAGTCGCCGTTGTTCCACGCTGGATCCTTCACGATTGCCTCGACCGCCATCTCGCGCACCACGCGATTGCGCCCCGCGATCGCCACCACGTTGCACGCGAGCGGCATGAGCGCGTCCGTGAAATCGGGATACGTCTCGCCCCACATCCACGCGTGCATGCACCCCATGGACGTTCCCATGATGAGCCGCAGGTGGCTCACCTTCAATCCATTCACTAGCAGCAAGTGCTGCGCCGCCACCATGTCGTCGTAGTCGTAGTGCGGGAACTTCGCGTGCAGCCCATCGCTCGGCTTGCTCGACTTCCCATGTCCGATCCCATCGGGGAGGATCACGTAGTAGCGCGACGTGTCGAGCAGCTGCCCCGGCCCATACAGCACGCCGGCGAACTGTGGCGACAGGAATTGCCGGCCGCTGCCTGTCGTGCCGTGCAGGATCATCACCGCATTGATGACCGTGCCCTTCGCGTCGCGCCGCGGCGCACCGAAGGTGATGTAATGCAAACGCATGACCGGCAGCACTTCGCCACTGCGGAAATGGAAATCCGCCGTCTCGAAATCGCCCTCCTTGCCGACGGCGGCCGCTGGAGCCTGTGCCACGGTCACACTCGACACGCCGGCGAGCATGATCGCGGCGATCAGCGCGCGCGCCTTCACGAGCCCATCCGCGCGCACGCCGCCACGATCAGCGCCCGCTCGGACGCGGTGTCGGGCTTGTTGGCGATGATCACGTTGATCTGCAGCTCCCATTTCCCCTGCGCGGCCACGAGCGTCGTGATCGTCGCCGTGCTCACATACGAGAATCCACCCTCGCACACGTCCGGCAACGCCGTGACCTTGTGTTTCACCGCCACATTCTTCTGCCGAGCCGCAACGTCTTTCTTCGCGTCCCCATTCGAAGGGCGCACGATCGAGAACGCGACCATTTGGCCAACGCCCTTGGTATACGAGCAGCTCTCGAGGTCCTTCGTGTGCGTCGCCATCGTGCTCGGCGTCTGCGACCACCCGGCGCCCATGACAGTTGCGATGTCGGACGCCGAAAGCGTGGCGCAGGCGTTGGGGAGGGGCGACTGAGCGACCATTGTTGCCGCCCATAGCGAAAATGCGAGGAGGAGTGATTTCATGCGTCATATCTATCATGTCAACGGCAGGCTGTCGACTGTCGGCTGTCGCCTACACTGCGCGGCCGCGGCATGCGACAGCCGACAGCCGACAGTCTGCAGTTAGGCCGTTCCCAGCCGTTCTTCCCAGTCCTCCAACGATCTCGGCCAATCCTCCTTCAATAGCCGCGACAATCCCCGATCCGCCAGCACACGCCCCCCCGTCTGACACGTCGCACAATAATTCACCTCGTTCTCAGCGTAGCGAATGCGCTGCACCGGCGAGCCGCATACGGGGCAGGGGAGTTTGTAGCGGCCGTGCACGGCCATCCCTTCTCGGAACGCGGTCACTTTCTCGGGGAACGCGCCGGCGAGCTCGGCGCGCAGGCGGTCGGTCCACGTCGTGAGTGTGCGTTGCGTCGCTTGATAGAGTCGGACGACCTCGGCGGGCTTCAGGTTCGTGCTCAGCTGGAGCGGCGACAGCTGCGCGGCGTGCAGGATCTCATCCGAATACGCGTTGCCGATCCCGGCGAAGATATGCGGATCCGTGAGTGTGCGTTTGAGCGTGTGCCGTTCGCGCATAAGTGCCGCCGTGAACGCGGCGAGCGTGGCGGTGAGCGGCTCGATGCCGCCGGGGTCATGTGACGCGAGCGCTGCAGCGCCGTGCACGTACCAGAGCGCAGCGCGTCGCTGCGATCCCTCTTCGGTGAACAGCATGAGCCCGGCCGGGAATTCGAACGAAGCGAGCCCGCGTTTCTTCGGCACCTTCGTGCCCCGCGGCCGCCAGCGCAGCCGCCCCGCGATCATGAGATGGATGACGACGTAGCGCT
Organism: uncultured Gemmatimonadaceae bacterium; assembly: GCA_963716745.1. Classification (GTDB taxonomy): domain Bacteria; phylum Gemmatimonadota; class Gemmatimonadetes; order Gemmatimonadales; family Gemmatimonadaceae; genus DATKOH01. Next base: position 855,365 of record OY970320.1, on the reverse strand, counting down.
CGCCCTCCAGCGCGACCACGATCCGCTTGCCCATTCGCGAGACGCCGGTCACGATGCGCCCGTCCGCGTCCGAAACAGAAGGCTCGACCGATCGCAGTACGAAGGGATTCGCGATGCGGAGCTGCTCGAGCGCGCCGCCCACGATGCGCGCGCGAAGCGCCTCTACGTAGATCTCGACATTGGGAAGTTCGGGCATGGCAGTACGATACTGCGAGATCGGGCTGTTGGCTGTCGGCTGTCGCAAGCACCACTTACCTTCCACATTGCAAGCGCGCTTACCCGAGGAGGTCGGTCCTTGGCACACCGCGGACTATTGATGCTCGTCGCGATCGCGTTCGGCGCCTCGCTCGGCGCGGCTCAGTCCGACTCCAGTGCACGCGTATCGGCGCCCGCGTGCGACACGACGCAAGCGCCGCCGAAACGGTCGTTCTTGCCACTCATGGCCGAAGAAGCGCGCAAGCGCTGCATTGAGATGCCGCGGCCGTTCGGCGCCGGCCTCGTGTACTACTATCTCGCGCGCGACATCGCGATCAGTGACGTGAGCGTCGGCCGGAACGGCGCGCCGCCGCAATCGGTGAGCAATTTCGCGCAGCTCGCCGCACGCGCCGCGGTGAACAACGTGAACGTGAAAGTGGACGCCTGGCTGCTGCCGTTTCTGAATCTGTACGGCGTCGGCGGCTACGTTTCGAATTCCTCGCAGACGACGATAAACGTCGCGCTCCCTCCGCTCACTCCCGGCGGCATGTCGCGTCAGCGAACCATGGACGTGCCGACGTCGATGACCGGCACCGTGCTCGGACTCGGCGCCACGCTCGCGGGCGGCTGGGGTCCATACTTCCTGACCGTGGACGGGAATTACATCCGTGCCGACCTAGGATTCAATGAGCAGATCCACGGAGTGATCACCTCTATTCGAGCCGGCTGGAACGGGAAGTTGAACTCGCATCCGCTGCGCGCATGGCTCGTCGCGACCGATTGGAACACCTTCACCACCGTGACGGGCACCGTGCCCGATCCCGACGGCGGCACACTCACGTTCGTGGTGGACCAGGGTCCCGCGTACCGCTACACGTACGGCACCGGCGCGCAATACAGCGCGACGAAGTGGCTCGATGTCGCGACCGACATCGGCACGGATTTCCACGGTGGTTGGTATGTGGCGCTGATCCCCGTGGTGAGATTCTGAGGGTACTGCAGACCTAGACGCTAGACCTAGACGTTAGAAGACTCTCACGCCGTCCGCCTTCTAACGTCTAGGTCTAACGTCTAGGTCTGTCGTGTGGCGTTGCCCGCGTTCCGAGTGACTCGTCGCTCCTCTATGAAATACATCCTCCTCGGAACCCTCCTCGCGGCGGCGGCGTGCAGCTCCAGCACGAGCCCGGGCGGCGGGGGCGGCGGCAATACCGGCTCGCTTGCGATCACGATCACGGCGCCCGGCGGAGTCTCCGCGCGCGTGACCGTACTCGGACCGAACGGATACCGCGCGACGATCACGTCATCGCAAACGATCTCAGGACTCGACACGGGCACCTACACCGTGAACGCGCGACCGGGCACGACCGCCGATCCGATCGTCGGCACCGGCTATGCGGGCGCGGTCACGGGAAGCCCCGCTGCGATCACCGCGGGCGCGACGGCGAACGCGACCGTGACGTACAGCAGCGCCTGGGCGAGCGCCGGCCATCTCTGGGTCGCGTCACAACTCGGCAACAAGCTGAGCGGATTCAGTTCGGCTCAGCTCACGGCTACCGGCGCTACGGCGCCGGCCATATACCATTGGGCAATGGCACCAGCGACAGCACCGTCGCCAATCCCAATGATATCACGCTCGATGCGAAGGGCGGCATCTGGATCGGCCAGCGGCGGCGACACGCTCCGATACTTCTCGGCCGCAAAACTCGCATCCACTGGCAATCCGACCGCCACGCGGGTCCATCGTCAGCACGACGACCATAGAGCCGACCGGGATCGCCATCGACGTCGCCGGCAATCTGTGGATCGCCGACCAGGCATCCAACAAGATCTTCGAATTCAGCGCCGCGCAGGCCGCCGCTGGCGGCACGCAAACGCCCGTGGTCACTCTCTCAGCCGCGCTCGGCTCGATCGACCGTCCCTGGGATCTCGCCTTCGACAAGTTCGGCGATCTCTGGGTGGTGAACTACCATGGCAATTCCGTTGCCGGATTCACTCCGGCGCAGATCGCCGCGACGGGCAGCCCCACGCCCTTCGCCGCCGTCACGGGATCACAGGGACTTACGGGTCCGCTCGGCGCCGCGTTCGATGCGAACGGGAACTTGTGGGTGGCCTCGATCATCGACTCGTTGGTCGAGTTCCGTGCGAGCGATCTCACCTCGATCGGCGCGCCGGTGCCGGCGGTGATCATCACCGGCTCCGTGCTGAACATCCCCATGGGACTCGCGTTCGACAACAGCGGCGCATTGTGGGTAGTCGCGAACGAGGGAACGTCCATCCTTCGCTACGACGCCTCGCAGCTGACGACGACCGGCTCGCCAGCGCCCGCAGTCAAGATAAGCAGCACAGCGAACTCGCTATTTCTGCCGTGGGGAATGGTCTTCTCGCCGGCGCCGGGGAACCTGCCGGTACAGTAGCGAACGGCGGACTGTCGACTGTCGACTGTCGCAGGCAACAGCCGACAGCCGACAGTCCGCCGTGGTAGTTTAGAGAATGCCGTCGTCCGCCGTCATCGCCGTCTCCTCCCTCCGAAAAAGCTACGGCAGTTTCCTCGCCGTCAACGACGTCTCGTTCACCGTCAACGACGGCGAGATCTTCGGGCTCATCGGCCCGAACGGGGCGGGGAAGACCACCACCATGGAATGCGTCGAGGGACTGCGGCGCTTCGAGGGCGGCACGGTGCAAGTGCTCGGCCTCGATCCGCTGCGGGACGCGTACGCGCTGCAGGAACGCGTGGGCGTGCAGTTGCAGCAGGCGCAATTGCAGAAGCGCATCAAGGTGTGGGAGGCCGTGCATCTCTGGGCCGCGCTCTACCGCAAGCCCGCGAGCGCGGGCGAGAAGCTGCTCGAACAGCTCGGTCTCGAGGACAAGCGCGAAGCGTGGTTCATGACGCTCTCCGGCGGCCAGAAACAGCGGCTCTTCATCGCGCTCGCGCTGATCAACGATCCCGAGGTGGTGTTCCTCGATGAGCTCACCACCGGACTCGATCCGCAAGCGCGCCGGGCGATCTGGACGCTGGTGCGCGGCATCCGCGAGCGCGGCAAGACGGTGTTCCTCACGACGCATCTCATGGAGGAGGCGGAGCGCCTCTGCGACCGCGTGGCCATCATCGAACGTGGCCGCATCATCGACGCCGACACGCCTCAGCGCCTGGTAGACCGTCACTGCCCCGAGCGATCGGTGGTGCTCACGACGAGCGATCCGGCCGCCGCCGAGCGTTTCCGTGGAGTGAAGGGCGTCGAATCCGTGGTCGTGCGCGAGACGCAATACACCGTGCGCGGCGTGGGCAACGATCTCGTCACCGACGTGATCCAGTGCATCTCCGACAACGGGATGCGCGTGAGTGAATTCCGCACCGAGCTGCCGAACCTCGAGGATGTGTTCCTCAAGCTCACCGGCCACTCGATCCGCGATTGATGCGACTCGACGTCCTGCGCGGGCTGCCGCGCCTCACCTGGCTCGAGATCAAGATCTTCCTGCGCGAACCCCTTGGCGCGATCGGCGGGATCCTCGTGCCGGTGTTGGCGTTCGTGATCATGAGCCGCGCGTTGGTGCGCGTGGATGCGATGGCGCCACAGCCGGCCGGGCCGGTCACGAGCTTCGCGCGCAACAGCCTGCCGGTGTTCGTCGCCTGCATCATCGCGATCAATGCCGTACTGTCGCTCGTGACGATCATCTCGATCTACCGCGAAGGCGGGATCCTCAAGCGCCTGCGCGCGACGCCGCTGCGTCCCACCACGATCCTCACCGCGCACGTGCTCGTGAAATTGCTGCTCACGGCGGTGACGATGACGCTGATGATCCTCGCCGGCCGCCGCTATCTGCCGCCGAACGTGGATGTCCCGTATGTGAGCTTCGGATTCGCGGTGGTGCTCAGTACGTGGAGCATTCTTGCGATCGGTTTCCTGATCGCGAGCGTGGTCCCCACCGCGCGCTTCGCACAGCCTGTTGGGGCGATGATACTGTATCCCATGATCGCGGTGTCGGGACTGTTCGCGCCGATCTCAGCGTTCCCCGCGTGGTTGCGAGTGGTGGCGCATTTGTTACCGCTTACGTACGCCGTGCAGTTGATGAGTGGGATATGGAACGGGGAAGGATGGATCGCGCATTTGCCGGATGTGGGGGCGTTGGTTGTGGGGTTTGTTATTTGTGTTGCGGTTGCGACACGGGTATTTCGGTGGGAGTGATGCGCGAACTACTCACTGCATCACCAGTGCGCTTAGAATTGCAGTCAACAGCAAACAGTCACGAGTGACCGCCAGTCTACAGTCAACAGTCAACAGGTCACAGAAAACTTGTGAAACTGCGCGTACGCCGGTTCTGCGATGCCGAATCGGCATCGCGAGACCCGCGCTGGCGCACCGCACCGTGCTCTGTGACCTGTGACTGTTGACTGTCGACTGGCCGTTACTCGTGACTGTTTGCTGTTGACTGCAGCCGTAAGCGCCCTGGTAGCGAAGTGGCCGTAAGCAGTTGCCTGGACCTGGTGTCACATACAACAGCCCCCCACCAGGAGCCCAAAATGAAACCAATCCTCCTCGCAGCCCTCCTCTTCTTCTGGCCCCCATGGCTGAGCATCGAATCTCCAGTAAATCCCTACGATCCTTCAACCCGCAACGCGATCTTCCTCGTCCACGCGATGACTCGCGAAGGCACGCCGCAACTCGCAGACCTCTCCGCCACCGCCGAAGGGCTCGTGAACGGCGCCCGTGAGACCATCACGGTCAAGCTCGACGCCACGGGCCAACCCGGCACTTTTGCCGTGCGCAAACAATGGCCGAATTCGGGCGCGTGGCTGATCAGCGTCACGCTCAAGAACACTACCGCGCTTGTGAGCATCGGCGCGAACGGGCAGGTCGCGGCCGTCGATATCCCGATGCGAACGCAATCCAACGGCGACCGCGTGCCTTCTGCGATCTCGGCACGTGAGATCGATTCCACGCTGGCCACGCTCGCTGCCACGCGCAGCCGCTAGCACGCGACCGGACGCCGTCGTATGCGCGCGCGCACCTCGCCGCTCCGTGAGCGATCGGTGACCGTCGCCGATCTGCTCCCGGACGACGAGCTCGTGCGGCGCGCACACGGCGGCGATGTCGCGGCCTTCGAGCGTCTGTACCGCGCCCACGCGCCGGCGGTCACCGCGCTTGCGCGGCGCATGGCGCGCGATCCGGGGCAGGTGCCGGAATTGGTGCAGGATATCTTCGTGCGCGCGTGGGAACAGCTCGGCAGTTTCAAGGGCCACAGCGCATTCTCCACCTGGCTGCATTGACTGGGTGTGAACGTGATCCTCAACCGCTTTCGCGCCGGCGGGCGGCAGGAAGATCGTTGGATCCCCGACAGCGACGAGGCGATCGAGCGCTCTCCATTGCCGGGCGACGATGTGGATTCGCGGCTGGATCTCGAGGCCGCGCTCGCGCGGCTCCCCGAGGGCGCCCGCGTGGTGTTCGTGCTGCACGACATGCAGGGCTATTCGCACGACGAGATCGCGACGCTCACCGGCACGGCGGCCGGCACATCGCGCGCACAATTGTGGCGGGCGCGACGGCAACTCATGAGGCATTTGGACCTATGAATCATCTCACGGAATCGGAGCGGCAGGGCGCCGCCGATGGCACGCTGGACGCGCGACGATTGGCGGACATGGCAGCGCACCTCGAGGCGTGCGAAGAGTGCGCGGCGGATGTCGCGCGCCTGCGCGCACTGATCGCGCGGGCCCGCGAGGGCGCGCCGTTGCGAGAGTCCGTACCCGACGAATGGCCGGCGATCCGCGCACGGATCGAGCGCGGCAAAGTCGTCGCGCTGCCGGGCACGCCCGCGGCGCGGCGCCCGTGGCGATGGATCGTGTCGGGCGTGGCGGCGGCGGTGCTGGTCGTGCTGACCTTCGCGATCGGGCGCCGGCCGTCGGGCGATCCCGGGCCACTGTTCGCGCCACCCGATAGCGTCGCGTTCACCGCGTCCGCCGATTCCGCGAACGCCTATCGCGAGCAGATCGCCGACCTCATGAGCGATCTCGAATTGCGCCGCGGCCTGCTCCGCACGGAGACTTCGGCGGCGATCGATCGCGATCTCAAGGAATGTGATGTCGCGATCGCCGAGCTCGACAGCGCGATCAAGGCCGACCCGAACAATCCGGCGCTGCGGCAGATGCTCGCCGCGTCGTACCGGCGCAAACTGGACGTGCTCAAGCGGGTGGGCAATGCGTCATAGCGCGGTTGTAGCGCTCGTGCTGGCGCTCATCGCGCCGGCCGCACGCGCGCAGCTGCCGTGGCTTGGCGCGCGCGCCACTGAGGCGAATGTCGGCGTGAAAGTGTTCGACCCCGCCGGCGCCGTGCGGATCACGGCGTGGGACAAGGATTCCGTGGTCGTGCGCGGCCGGGTCGCGCGCGGCGAGCGCTTCTATCTCAGCGGCGACCGTCATGGGCTCAAGCTTGGCATCATGCCACGCGCCGACGACGCAGTGCCGGGCGCATTGACGTTCGAGATCATGGTGCCGCGCGGGAGCAACGTCTCGGTGAAGGCCGTGACCGCCGACATCGCGGCGAGCGGGGTGTCGGGCTGGTTCTATTCGGTATCGGGCCGCATGTCGATCGATGGTGACTCGCGCGCAGTGGATGTGCAGACCATCACGGGTGACATCGCGGTGGCCGTGACCGCGCCGGTCGTTCGCGCGCAGACAGGCGACGGGAAGATCGTTCTCCGCGGCGCGCCTGAGGATGTAGATATATCCACCGTCGGTGGCGCGATCGAGGTCGCCGCGCCGGCGATCGTGCGCGGGCGATTCGCGTCGGTGTCAGGCGATATTGCTTTCACCGGCGCTCCGGCCGCGGGCGGAGTGCTGGATTTCACCGATCACGCCGGCGCGGTGGTGATGGTGATGCCGCGTGACGTTGCCGGCGTCTTCGAATTGTCGACGATCGCTGGGACGATATCGAATGAGATGTCGACTGTGCGTGCCGTTGCCGCGCCGGGAGGGAAGGGGAGTGCGATCCGTATCGGACTCGGACCCAGTGCCAGCGCGGGAAGGGTGGTTATTCGGACTTTCCGTGGGGCGATCGTGTTGCGGCCACTCCACTAACTACGCACGTCATCACCAGTGCACTTAGAATTGCAGTCAACAGCAAACAGTCACGAGTGACTGCCAGTCTACAGTCAACAGTCAACAGGTCACAGAAAGCGGTGAAGTGCGAATACGGGGTCTCGTGATGCTGGTTCGGCATCTCGAGACCCCGTTCACTCGAAGCGATGTTTTCTGTGACCTGTGAGCTGTTGACTGTAGACTGGCAGTCACTCGTGACTGTTTGCTGTCTACTGCAGCCTTAAGCGCCCTGGTGATGAAGTGAGCAGTTCGCCCCTATTCTTCTCGCAATGCCGTCATAGGCGACATCCGACTCGCCCTCCACGCCGGCAAAAATGCCGCGATCATCCCCGCACTCCCAAGCACCACCGCCGCCATCACGAACGTTCCCGGATCCGTCGCGGTCAATCCGAACAGGAACGCATTCATCAACCGCGTACTCGCCACGGCAATGAGCGCTCCGATCGCCACCCCAAGGAAGATCAATCGCGCGGCCTCGCGCACGACCATTCGCCACAGCGCCGGATCCGCCGCGCCCAGGGCCTTTCGGATCCCGATCTCATTGCGGCGCCTATTCACATCGTACGACATCATGCCATACAATCCGATCACCGCGAGCAGCAGCGCCAACGCACCCATGAAGCCCGACAGCGAAGCGAGCAAGCGCGGGCGCGCGAGTGACGCATCCACTTGCGCCTCGAGCGTCGTGAAATCGAGCGAGATCTTCGGACTCACGCCGGCCGCGAGTTTTCGCACGGCAGGCATGAGTGCGGCGGGATCCCCCGCGCTGCGCATGACGAGCTCAATGAACGGTCCAGTCGATTCGGCCTGGCCGATCGGGAGATAGGCGATCGCGAGCGGTGTCTCGTCGATGCGAGCGTATTTCGTGTCGCGCACCACACCCACCACCTCGATCGGGGGCGAGACCGAATCGCTGAAGGCGGTACGGAAACTCCGGCCGATCGGGCTCGTCGAACCGAACCAGTACTTGGCCATTGTCTCGTTCACGACCGCCACGTGCCGTTTCTGCGCGATGTCATCCGGCGTGATGTCGCGTCCGGCGACGAAGGGGGTGCCAAGCGTCGTGAAGTAGCCGTCGGCGACCGAATTGAAATAGACGACGGAGTCCTTGTGACTGTGTGGGGTCACCCCCGGCACGACCACGAATTCGTCCCACTGCATGTTGCCAATGGGCGTGAGCAGCGAAAGACTTGCGCTCGTGACGCCGGGGAGCAGGCGCGCACCGCGGAGGATCTCGTTCTTCGCCTCGTCGAGCGCCGCATCCTTGAGCCCGGTGTTCCTGAGTTCGAAATGAGTGACGAGCACCCCCGCGCGCCGGAAGCCCGGATCGAACTGCGTGAGCCGCCGGAAACTGTTCACGAGCAGGCCGGCCGCCGCGACGAGTGCGAGCGAGAGCGCGACCTGTGCCACGACCAGTGCCTTGCCCAGCCGGTGGCGCGACCTGCCGCCAACGAGGCCGCGGCCGCCCGCCTTGAGCGCGGCCTGCGGATCGACGCGCGTCGCGCGCCACGCCGGCACGAGACCGAACAGCACGGCAGTGAGCACCGCGACGCCGGTCGTGAACGCCACCACGCGCCAGTCAAGCGACAGGTCGAGCCAGAGAGGGCGTTTGGCGCTCGACATGAAGCCCACGAGCAGCCCGCCGGCCCACTGAGCGAAGACGAGGCCCAACATCGCGCCGGCGGAGGCGAGCACGAGGCTCTCGGTGAGCAATTGGCGGACTACGCGTCCGCGCCCCGCGCCGATCGCCAGGCGGATCGCGATCTCGCGTTCGCGCGCGGCGGCGCGCGCGAGCAACAGATTCGCGATGTTGGCGCAGGCGATGAGCAGCACGACGCCGACGACCGCCATCAGCGTGAAGAGCGCGCCGCGATAACGGTCGCGCGTCTCCGAGAAACCGGTGGCCGCGGGCGAGAGCGTGAGCGTCGTCTTGAGATACTCCTTCTGATCGGCCGCGCCCCACCGTTCCGGCAGCGTCGCGGCGAAGATCGGCGGCGAGGCCGCCCGCAGGCGCGTCTGCAGCTGCGCCGCCGAGACGCCGGCGGGGAGGCGCCCCGCGACGTTCAGATACCAGGTGCTGCGCCGGTCGAGGTAGGTAGGACCGTTGAGCACGGCCTGCGCGCACTGCGGCGTATAAACGTCCACCGTGCGGCCAATGTTGATCCCGAAGAAGTCGGGATCGATCGCGCCGACCACGGTGAAGGGATGCCCGTTGAGCGACACGCTCTTTCCCACCGCTTGCTCGGCGCCGCCGAACTCGCGCTGCGCGAAACCCGCACTCACCGCGGCCACGGGAGCGCACCCGCGCACGTCATCGCTGTGAACGAGCGTGCGTCCCGCCACTGCGCGCACGCCGAGGATCGAGAAGAAGTCGCCGCTCACCCACGCGCCCGGCACGCTGCGCTGCTCACCGCCGTCCGCAAGGTTGAAATCGGACGTGGCGTACGCGAATGCGCCGGTGAGCAGGCCGGGCGTGTCGCGGATCTGTTCCCAGAGCGGGTTCGTGAACTCGTCGCCGCCGGGGCCGCTCATTGAAACGGCCACAAGCTGTTCGGGGTCGTGCACCGGCAGCGTCTTGAAGACGAGCGCGTTCGCGAGCGTGAAGATCGCGCTGTTCGCGCCGATGCCCAGCGCGAGCGAAAGCACGGCTACGATAGTGAAGCCCGGCGTCGCAAAGAGGCCACGCACCGCATAGCGCACATCGGCGAGCAGGGTATCGAGCCAGCCGAGCACGCTGGCGTCGCGTGAGCGTTCCTTCATTCCCAGTCTGTTCCCGAACTTCCGCCGCGCCTCGCGTGCCGCCTCCGCGGGCGTCATCCCGGATGCGATGAGCGCCTCGGTGCGCTCGGCGAGATGAAAACGCTGCTCGCGATCGAGTTCCTTGGAGAGGCGCTCGTCGCGCAGTGCGTTGGCGATCCGGGTGAACAGGGACATGGCGGTGGCTCCGTGACGAAGTCTTACGCGAAGCGCAGAACGCGCGCGACGCCGGTGGTGAGGCGCTGCCAGCTCTCTTCTTCTTCGGCGAGCTGTTTGCGGCCGGGCGCCGTGATGGCATAGAAGCGCGCCTCACGATTCTTGTCCGTGACGCCCCATTTCCCCTTCACCCACCCGTCCTCTTCCATGCGCCGCAGGGCGGGGTAGAGCGATCCTTCCTCCACCCGCAGCAGCTCGGCCGAGCGCTCCTGGATGAGCTGCGTGATCGCATATCCGTGGAGCGGCCCGCGCGACGCGAGCGTCTTGAGGACGATCAGCGCGAGCGTGCCCTGCAGGATGTCGTTCTTCGGCTTGGCCATGTGAGAGGCAGAGGTAGTTAGGTATAGCTGGCTAGGTAATGGTAAGGGCGAATGACTGAGAAGTCAACGGCGGACTGTCGGCTGTCGGCTGTTGCCTGCGACCGCCAACAGCCGACAGCCCGCTGTTAGGCCCTACTTCAGTCCCGCGCGGAGCCGCGCGACTTTTCGCCGGAACAGCCGCACGGCCGCCGTCAGTTCGCCGGCCTCGCGCACATGATCTTCGTCGCGCAACTCGGCCCACGCGGCGGCGATGGCGGTGGCGTCGATCATGCCGAGCAGGCGGGTGGGCGCCTTGCGATCGACGACGGGGAGCTGCCGCAGATCGTTCACGATCATCGCGTTGATCGCCTCCTCGAGCAATTCCTCGGGGTAGGCGACTGTGAGCGTCGTGGTGCCGGCCTCGACGGCGGGCCGCGCGCCGTCGGCCGCATCGCGACGCGCGCGCTCGATGTCCCCGCGCGTGAGGATGCCCGCGAGCGATCCGTTCGCGTCCACCAGCGGCCATGCACGGGCCCGGTTGAGCTGTGGATCATCATGCAGCCGGCGCTCGAATGCGGCATCGAGCAGCGTGTCGGCGGGGAGGCTGGATGTGGGTGGATGCATTACGTCATCCACCCGGAAGAGCGCGAGCGGATTCACGGCGAGTTCGCGCATCACGTGATGGCCGCGCCGCGCGACCTTCTCGGTGAGAATGGAACGACGCATGAGCAGCACGGTCACCGCGTGGGATGCGGCGGTCGCGACGAGCAGTCCGCCCACAAGATTCACATCGTGCGTCAGTTCGAGAAGGAAGACGATCGCCGTGAGCGGCGATCGCATCGTTCCGCCCATCACGGCGGCCGTGCTGATGATCGCCCACATGCCCGGATCGCCCATTGGGATCAGCCCCGACTCGGCGGCGCCGAGCGCGCCGCCCATGATCAACAGCGGCGCGAGCACGCCGCCAGATGTCCCCGAGCCGAGCGCCACCGACCACATCACCGCCTTCGCCGCGAGCAGTGCGAGTACCACGCCGCCCACGAGATGCCCGGCGAAGAGATCGCGGATCACCGGGTACCCTACTCCAAGGGCGCGCGGCGCGACGAGGCCGCCGAGTCCTACGACGACGCCGCCGATCGCGGGCCACCACATCCAGTGGATCGGCAGTTTGAGGAAGGCGTCCTCGCTCGCGTATACCATCCACGTGAGCCCGGTGGCGGCGAGTCCCGCGATGGCGCCAACGCCGAGCGCGATCACGAGACCGCTCATGGGGAGCGCGGCGTGCGGTGCGGTGGGGAACACCGCCCCCGCCCCCAGCAGCGGTACGCGAAGCGCCGCACCGACCGTCGCGGCGATCGCGACCGGCACGAAGCTGCGCGGCTTCCATTCGAAGAGCAGCAGTTCCACTGCGATCAGCGTCGACGCGAGCGGCGCGTTGAAGATCGCCGCCATGCCCGCCGCGGCGCCGGACACGAGCAGCGTCTTGCGTTCGTTGGCGGACACGCGGAACGCCTGCGCGAAGACCGAGCCGAGCGCCGCGCCCGTCATGATGATCGGGCCTTCCGCGCCGAACGGGCCGCCGGTGCCGATCGCGATCGCGGAGGAGAGCGGCTTGAGGATCGCGACCTTGAGACTGAGGCGGCTGCGGCCGATCAGGATCGCCTCGAGGGCCTCCGGGATCCCATGCCCGCGGATCTTGTCCGATCCGTAGCGCGCCATGAGGCCGATGATCAGTCCGCCGGCGACGGGGACCCCGACCGCCCAGAGGCCGAGCTGATTCAGCCCCGGCTCGAGGCCATTCGCCGCGAAGCTCTGGAAGTAGGCGAGCGCGGTGATGTGCGCGATGAGCCACACGAGCGCGGCCGCGGCGAGCGCACCGAACACGCCGGTGACGGAGGCCATGGCCGCGATGAGCAGCATGCGCGGCCGGGTGGTGAAATCGCCGAGCCGGTCGCGCGCGTGGGAGACGGACACACTTAATTATGTTGATGTCAAGACAATAATGGAAGACCTGACAGCGTGAGTGCCAAGTCGTGCGTGTTCGACCACTATGGGCGTGCGTACCGAGTCGTGCGTGTTCGACCACTGAGGGCGTGCGTACCGAGTCGTGCGTGTTCGACCACTGAGGGCGGGAGTACCGAGTCGTGAGTACACGCCCGACTCAGTACGCACGCTGTTGGTGGTCGAACACGCACGACTCGGTACGCACGCTGTTGGTGGTCGAAGACGCACGACTCGGCACGCACGCCGTTGGTGGTCGAACACGCACGACTCGGTACTCACGCTGTTGGCGCGTTCCCCGCTCGCCAGTCGCGAATGGAACCGCTATCTTCCCCTCGCGATAACCCCCTTTTTCGGAGTGGTGCATGCTCGACGCCCCCGCTCGCCTCCAATCCGCCCTTTCCGATCGCTACCGCCTCGAGCGCGAGATCGGATCCGGCGGCATGGCCACGGTCTATCTCGCGTTCGACCTCAAGCACGAGCGCGAGGTCGCACTCAAGATCCTCCGCCCCGAGCTCGGCGCCGTCCTCGGCTCCGATCGCTTCCTCGCCGAGATCAAGATCACGGCGCGGCTCGATCATCCGCACATCCTGACGCTCATCGATTCGGGCGTCGCCGACAGCTTCTTCTACTATGTGCTCCCGTACGTCCGCGGCGAGTCGCTGCGCGAGAAACTCAACCGCGACAAGCAGCTCGGCCTGGAGGAAGCGATCACGATCACGCGCCAGATCGCGAGCGCGCTCGATTATGCGCACCGCCACGGCGTGGTCCACCGCGACATCAAGCCGGAGAACATCCTCCTGCAGGAAGGGGAGGCGATGCTCGCCGACTTCGGCATCGCCCTCGCCGTGAAGGAAGCCGGCGGCAATCGCCTCACCGAGACCGGACTCTCGCTCGGCACGCCCCAGTACATGTCCCCCGAACAGGCCACCGGCGACCGCACGCTGGACGCGCGCAGCGATGTCTATTCGCTCGCCGCGGTCCTCTACGAGATGCTCGCCGGCGAACCGCCGGTGACCGGGCCGAGCGCGCAGGCGATGATCGCGAAGCTCATGATGGAGCGTCCGACGCATCTCCGAGTGGTGCGAGAGTCCGTGCCACTGAACATCGACGCCGCAGTCGCCAAAGCGCTCGACAAGACGCCCGCCGACCGCTTCCCGAGCGCCGGCGAGTTCGCCAAGGCCCTCGAGATCAAGCACGAGACCGGTGCGGTCGCCTCCGCGGCGCCGGCGCCGGCGGCGGCCGCGCGCTCGCGCGTGCTCACGATCGCCGCGGCCATCGGCGGCGCCGTTGTCGCCGCGCTCATCGTCGTCTTCGCCATGGGCAAGTTCGGCCATCACGGCGCCAACTTCGCCCTGCGCGACCGCACGCAGCTCACGTACTCGGGGAATTCCATCGGCTCCGCGATCTCCTCCGACGGCAAGCAGCTCGCCTTCGTGACACAGAATTGTACGCCCGCCACGTGCACGTACTCCGTGGATGTGCAGGACGTCGGCGGCACGAGCACGCACCGGATCCTGGATGGCGCCACATCGCTGTTCTACCTCGAGTGGAGCCGCGACCGCCGCGGGCTCATCTTCGCCGGCTCCTTCAACGGGCGCTACGGCTTCTACCTGCTCTCCGCGCTCGGCGGGCCGCCGGTGTTCCTCACGCCCGGCACCGCCACCTTCTGGGCCGGCGGCGATTCACTGCTGATCACGCCGCCGTCCGCGAGCGTCGACTCCATCCACTTCATTCGCGTCGCATCGCTCAGCGGCATCGTGCACGACAGCATCCACGTCGCGGGGCTCGGCACGGGGATCTCGGGGCTCAGCGTCTCGCCCGACGGCAATTGGATCGTGGCGCTCATCATTCAACGCGGCCACGGGCTCTGGCAGGTGATGGACCGGAACGGGACAGTCGCCGACAAAGTGCTCAATTCGTGCACCTGTCCCGGCGTGCTCAGCAACGGCGCGCTCTGGCTCACGCGCTTGGGGCAAGGCTTCGAATCGATCGTGCGCGTGGGACTCGATCCGTCGAGCGGAAGGCTCGCGACGCGCCAGGACACGTTGTATGCGGGGCGGTTCAACAATTTCACCGTCACCGCCGACGGCGGCTCGATCGTGATCGACGAGGGGACCACCGAGAGCTCGGCATGGGCGCTCGATCTCGCCGATCTGCTCAAGGGGCGGCTCGCCGAGAGCAAGCGATTCGCGAAGTCCTCCAACACGGTATATCCGGACATCTCACCGAACGGTACGCGGATCCTCGTGGCGCGCCTCATGCCGTCGAGCACCGGCGCGTCGGAGCGGCGCTTGAGCGTCATGCCATTCGAAGGCGGCAGCGAAACACCGGTGAGCACGCAGGGCACGCCAATGCAGTGGGATTGGGTGGACTCCATATCGATCGTCGTGCGTACGCAAAGCCCCACCGGATCTCACGTAGCGGTCACGGATGTGCGCACAGGCGCCGTATTGAGATCGGTCGACCTTCCCGATTCCATCTACCGGAGCGTCGCCGCGCTGCCCGATGGCTGGGCCTATATCCCGGCCACAGGGGACCGCGTGATGATCATGCGCGGCGGCGGGACCAAGGAGATCAAGCTGCCGACCTGGTTCGGCCAGGTGACCCGACTGAGCGTGAGCGCGGACGGGACGCACCTCGCGATGGGCGGCTGGAACAATGGTACGTTCGACACCGCCGGAGTCGCGGTCGTATCGGTGGACGGTGGCACGCCCGTGCGATGGGGCGGGGCATTCTCGGAGGGCCTCGACCTCACGGCACTCGATGGCGGCGCTTTCGCACTGCACGCATGGCCGACGACGGAGACGAATGCGATCTATGACGTATCCGGTCCCGCTGCGATGCGGTCGCTCGGCACGATCCCGGTGCGTGCGGCGGAGGTCACGGTGTCGCGCGATCTGAAGCGGGCGACGTTATTGCAGCGAGAGTATCATGGAGATTCGTGGTTGAGTCGGGTGGTGAAGCCGTAACCTCGGACTGCGACCATCATCACCCGTGTGCGACTGAGTTGCAGTCAACAGTAAACAGTCCTCGAGTGACTGCCAGTCGACAGTCTACAGTCTACAGCCAACAGAAAGCGGATCACGATTCGGAGAACGGAGGCGCGCCAGATCGCGATCCGTTTTCTGTGACCTGTTGACTGTAGACTGTCGACTGGCGGTTACTCAGGGACTGTTTACTGATCACTGCAGCCTTCCCAACCTCGAACACTCTCTCCTGAGGCCCCACATGAAGCAGTGCTTTTCCGCCGCGATGATCGCGCTCGCCCTCGCCGCCTGCACTCCCCCCGCCGCCCCGATCGACACCGTCGCCCTCGGCAAAGCCTTGCTCGCGCGCGATTCCACCTGGGCCGCGACAGCCTTCGCCGGAAAAGATGCCGATGCGATCGTCTCCTACTGGAGCGATGACGCAATCGTGATCCCACCCGGCGAGCCGGCGTACGTGGGCAAGGCTGCCATCAAATCCTATATCGCCGGCGCGATGAAAGTGCCGGGCTTCAGCATTACCTGGAAATCGGACAAGCCCGTCTTCTCCCCCGACGGCAAGACCGCGTACATGACCGGCGTTCAGACCGCCACTATGAAGGCTGCCGACGGCAAGACGGCGACTTTCGCATCGCGCGGCGTCTCCTTCTGGCGCGTCGATGCCGACGGTCAATGGCGCTGTACGGTTGATATATGGAACGACGGTCCGCCGATCGGCCACTAACTTCTCGGGATTCGGGACTCGGGACTCGGGTACAGCAAACTGCAAATGCCTGCGCGCGTTGATTTCTCTCCGGCGGCCGCGTCGTATGACGGGCGGCATGGCGGCCTCTCGATCGCCAACGCGAGCGAGCTCGCGAGTGCCGCCGGAGTCGCGAAAGGCGCCGAAGTGCTCGAGGTCGGGGCAGGGCACCGGCCGTGTCGCGATCCCCTTCGCCGGACTCGGATTCCGTGTCACTGCCGTTGAGCCGGCGGACGGGATGCTTCAGGTGCTTCGCGAGAAGGCCGGCGCGCTGCCGGTCACGGTGCTTCGCGGCGAAGGTGCGAGACTCCCATTCGACGCCGCGCATTTCGACGCGGTACTCATCGCGCGCCTCCTCTACGTGATGCCCGATTGGCGCGATGTGCTCACCGAGATCCGGCGCGTATTGAAGCCCGGCGCGCCGCTCTTGCACGAATGGGGCAACGGCGCGCCCGACGAGGAATGGCTCGAGATGCGCGAGAAGGCCCGCGAACTCTTCGAGGCGGCCGGCGTCGTCGATCCGTTCCATCCCGGCGCGCGCACGGAGGCACAAGTGGAAGCCGAACTCGCGAAGCTCCACTTCATAGAAATCCGCCGAGCGCCGCTTCGCCGGCGATTTCAGCATGCCGCTCTCGGAATTCCTCTCGCGCATCGTGACCGGCAAGTGCTCCTACACGTGGAACGTACCGCCGGCCGTTCAGGCCGAGACGCTGCCGAAACTCATTGCGTGGGCGGAATCGCGCTATGACCTGAGCAAGACGGTGCTGCTGCCGCGTGAGGTCGTGTGGAAGATCTACCGGTGAACCAAGTGCGCGGGACTCGGGACTCGGGACTCGCCGCGGGGCGCGAGAAATGCGCGATGGGCGCGCGCGCCGTTCTCGAATCCCGCGGCGAGTCCCGAGTGCCGAGTCCCGCGTAGTTCAATGATCGCCGCCCTCTTCGAAGCGCTCGTGCGCCTCTACTACCCAACGCGCACCGTCGAGAACGCCGAGCGCCTTCCCGCTGCGGGTCCGGTGCTCTTCGTGGTCAATCATCCGAACGGCCTGCTCGATCCGATCGTCGTGCGCATCGCGACCGGGCGGCCCGTGCGATTCCTCGCGAAAAGCACCTTCTTCGACAACCCGATCGGCCGCGCGGGCATGCGCGCGTTCGGCACGATCCCGGTGTATCGCGCGCATGAATCGGGCGATCGCTCCGGCGACGCGTCGCGCAACGAAGAGAGTTTCGCGCTCTGCCGCGCCGAGATCGCGCGCGATGGCGCGGTCGCGCTCTTCCCGGAGGGCACGTCGCACTCCGATCCTGCTCTGCGGGAGCTCAAGACCGGCGCCGCGCGCATCGCGCTCTCGGCCGAGGCCGAGTCGCACCGCGGACTGATCGTCATCCCGATCGGATTGCACTTCGACAACAAGGTGACCTTCCGCTCCAGCGTATTGTTAGTGGTGGGCGAGCCGATCGCCGTCGCGCCGCGGCTCGCCGAGTATCGCGCGCGACGAGCGCGCGGCCGTGAACGAACTCACCGAGGTCATCCGCGAGCACCTCGACGACGTGGTGCTGCAGGCCGAGTCGCGCGAACTCCTCGAGGGTGTGGCGCTCGTGGCTGCGTGGACCGCCGTCGACGGTGACGCGCAGGATCCGGCAGCGCGTCACCGACGTGCGCACCGGCTGGCCGATGCGTACCGGCGCGTGAGCGCGAACGATCCGGTGAGAGTGGACCGCATCGCCAGGGACGCGCGCGATTATGCGCGCATGCTGCGGCGCATGGGCGTGCGCGATCCGTGGTCGCTCGAATTGGAGCCCGTGCGATACACGACGTTTGCGTGGGCCGTCATGAAGCTGATCGTGCTGTTGCCGCTCGCCGACATTGGCGTGATCCTCGGCTGGGTGCCGTACCGTCTCGCGGGACTCGTCGCCGAGCGGAATGCCGAGAGCGACGACGTGCTCGGCACAGTGAAATTGCTGTCGGGCGTCGTGTTCATTGGGGGCGCGTGGATCGCGGAGTCGATCGTGGTCGGCGTGCTGTTCGGTTGGGTGTGGCTCGTGCCCGCATTCGCGGTCGCGGCGCTCACCGGCTACATCGCGCTTCGCTATGGTGAGCTGGCGGACGGCGTGTTGGAGTGGACGCGCGCGCTCTGGTTGCGCACTTTCCGGGGCGATAGTATTGGCCGCCTCACCGCGCGCCGCCGGCAGCTCGCCGGCGAGGTGGCGGACGCGCTGCGTGATTCAGGCTGAGCGCTAACGACTCCCGACTCCCGATCCCCGAGGCAGCTCATGGACCGTAGCACTGCCGCTTCCCCCGCCGCGTATCTGAAGGAGCTGCCCCCCGAACGCCGCAAGGTCGTGTCTGCGGCCCGCGCGATCGTGAAGAAGGCGATCCCGAAGGGCTACAAAGAAATGATGGAATGGGGGATGATCGCCTGGTCGGTGCCGCTCTCGGTCTGTCCCAAGACCTATAACGGGAAGCCGCTCCTGTACGCCGCGCTCTCGGGGCATAACAAGAACGCGACGCTCTACCTGATGAGCGCGTACGGACACGAGCCGGCGCTCAAGACGCTCCAGCAGGGATTCAAGCGGGCGGGGAAGCGGCTCAACATGGGGAAGTGCTGCATCCACTTCAAAACCCTGGACGACCTCGACCTGCCGTCCATCAAGGAGGCGATCGGAGCGATCCCGGTGGACGTCTTCGTCGAGCACATGCTGAACCCGAAGTCCAAGCTGCGGAAGCGCTGATTTGACGAATTCGGCCGGTCTACTATAGTATCATAGCCACTCGGCCACATCCCGAACAAACACCGATAGCCGCAGTGCGAGGAACGACGCACGAGGAACGCTCAACCTGCGAGGTAGCTGATGACCCCGATCATGTCCCTCTGGCTCCCGATCATCGTCTCCACCGTGTTCGCGTTCATCGCGAGCTCGCTGATCCACATGGTGCTGCCCTGGCATAAGGGCGACTACCCGCAGCTGCCCAACCAGGACGCGATCATGGATGCGCTGCGTCCGTTCAACCTGGCGCCCGGCGATTACATGCTGCCGCGCCCCGGCAGCATGGCGGACATGAAGACGCCGGAATTCAAGGCGAAGGCCGAGCGTGGTCCGGTGCTGATCATGACCGTCTACAAGGGCATGATGGACAACATGGGGAAGCTGCTCGGCCAGTGGTTCATCTATCAGCTCGTGGTGGCGCTGTTCGCGGCGCACATTGCCGGCACGCTAGTGGGCCCGGGCGGCGACGAGCAAGCTGATCTTCCACTCGGCGTTCATCGTCGCGTTCGCCGGCTACGTGCTCGCGCTCTGGCAGCTGACGATCTGGTATCGCCGGTCGATGCGGATCACGCTCACGAGCACGTTCGACGGGATCATCTACTCGCTGATCGTGGGGCTGACGTTCGTTTGGCTTTGGCCGCATTAACTACGCGGGATTCGGGACTCGGGACTCGCCGCGGGACGCGAATACTGCGCGATTGATTCACGCGCCGTTCTCGAATCCCGCGGCGAGTCCCGAGCCCCGAGTCCCGCGCTTGTAAAATGATAGCATTGAGTACTATATTCACGCATGACCCTCCTCATGCGCTCGCTGACCCTGCTCCTGCTCATCGCACCTGTCGCGCTCAGCGCCCAGGACGCCGCCCTCGCCGCGGTCGACTCGAGCATCGCCGCCCGGTTCGAGAACGAAGAGGGCAATGGGTTCTGGGGAGTCGCGAACGCGGCTGAGACCGCCGCCGATTCGGCGGCGCTCGCGACGTGGGATGCGCAGTTGGCCGCGATCGATCCCGCTTCGCTGAGCGACCGCCGGCTCCGGGCCCGTCTCGTCGCCGTGCGCGGATTCGTTGGCGCGGCCCGCGCGGAGCAGGTCTGCCGCTTCCGTCTCTGGAATGTCGACCAGCTCTTCGGATTCCAGGCCCAGTTCGCCGCCACGATCGCGAACCAGCCGCTCGGCGCTCCCGCCGCGCGCAACCACATGCTCAACGGCGCGAACCGGATGCCGGAGGCGGTGCGGCGCCAGCTCGAGAACCTGCGCGCGGGCGTCGCCGCGGGCTACACGGCGCCGCGCGCCAACGTGCAGCGCGTGATCGGGCAGCTCGATGCGATGCTCGACTCGGGCGCGCGCGCTCTCCAGGGTCCCATTGCGCGCGATACGAACGCCGCGTTCGATGCCGCCTGGCGCCGCGCGATCGCCGACTCCGTGGCGCCGGCGCTGCATCGCTACCGCGACTATCTCGCGAGCGACTATCTCGCTGCCGCGCGCGCCGAGCCCGGCCTCACGTCGCTTCCGCACGGCGCCGAGTGCTATTCGGCGATCGTCTGGAGCGCGACCACCATCCAGCCGAATCTCGATTCCATTTACGCGATCGCGGTCACCGAGCGCGTGAAAGTGGGCGACGAGATCCTTCGGGTGGGGAAGATCGTGTTCGGTCCGAACATCACGCTGGGTGAGATCCTCCGCCGCGCGCGCACCGACTCGTCGCTCGTGATGCACGACCCCGATTCGATCCTGGCGGCGTACACCACGATGTTGGACCGGGCGCGGAAGCTGCTCCCGCTGCAATTCGCGAAGACCCCCGACGCCCCGATCGTCATCCGCGCGATCGGCAAGGCACAGGCGCCGGCGGCCGCGCCCGCGCAGTATTCACCCGCACCGCGCGATGGATCGTCGCCGGCCATCTTCTTCGTGAACGCCTATCAGCCGGGCGGCATCGCGCGCATGAACATTGGCGTCGGCGCGTCGCACGAGGGGTATCCCGGGCATCACTTCCAGTATGTGTACGCCGCGCAAGCGCGCGCCGCGAACGGCGCGCCCGCATTCCTCTCGAGCGGCACGTATCTGGAAGGGTGGGGGATCTACTCGGAGCAGCTGGCCGACGAGGCCGGACTGTTCGACACGCCGCTGCTGCGCCTTGGCTATCTGATCCACCGGCTGGATGTCTATATCGCACTGCAAGCCGATATCGGCATGCACGCGCGCGGCTGGACTCGCGCGCAGGCGATCGACACGATGATGGCCGTCGCGGGCCGCCCGATGGCGCAGGCGAGCTCATACGCCGACCGTCATGCCGCAACGCCCGGCCAGCTCGCGACCTACGGCATTGGGGACCTGGCGATCACCGGCGCGCGCTCGCGAGCGGAACGCGCGATGGGGGCGAGGTTCGATCTGAGAGGCTTCCACGCCGTGGTGCTCGACGATCCGAGCGTGACGCTGCCAGAATTGGAGCGCGCGGTGATGGAATGGGCGGGACGGCCATGACTACGCGGGACTCGGGACTCGGGACTCGCCGAGGGACGCGAGAACGGCGCGATGGATCTATGCGTCGTTAGCGAGTCCCGCGGCGAGTCCCGAGCCCCGAGTCCCGCGTCCTACGTGTGCTTGAGCTCCGGCACCGGCGCATCGGGAAGTGACCCCGCGTAGGCGCCGTCCCACGTAATGGCAGTTATCCACCACCGCGCCCCATCGTGAAAGAGTAGGACGGAGTTCACTCCCCGCTGGAACGCCGGCCCGTCGGGTGTGCGCCGCGATTCGTACACCGACAGCACCGTCGACACGTTCCCTGTGCGCCATTCCTTTCGCGCGATCTCGATCTCGTAGAAATCGGTTCGCGCGAGGATCTCGGTGCGGCTCGTGATGTAATCGTCAACGCTGAATAGCTCGAGCTTGGGTGATCCATCGGCGTTCACATTCACCGGCGCCAGCCGAGCATTCGGCGCGTAGTACGTGCGGAACGCCGCCCAATCGCGCGGCTCGGTGGCTTTGCCGCTGAGGACGGCGTAGCCGGCGCGGATCAACGCACCGGCGTCATCGTAGGGCCTCATACGCAGCTGAACCACGCGGGAAGCGGGAAGTGGGAAGCGCCGCGGGATGCGAGAACTGCGCGCGGGATCGTCGAGTGGTTCGCGCTCATCGCGGCGCTTCCCGCTTCCCGCTTCCCGCGCTCTTCAGTCCCAGATATCCAAGCACCATGCGCGTAAGCTCTTCTACCAGGACGGCATCAGAAAGTTTTCGACCACCCGGCCATTCTTGGTGAAAGAGCAGCACCTCGCGGCACACCGAGCGCACGGCGAGGAGCGCGAACTGCAGCGCACGCTCGGCTTCGGGATGGCTGATCTTCGCATGACTCGCGAGCGCCTTCGCGATGAGCGGCAGATTCCGCTGATTGAGGCGGTCGATGCGCTTGCGCAGGGCAGGGTCGGTCTGCGCCTTGAGCAGGAGCGCGCGCGCGGCGCCGCGTTGCGAGCGATAGGTGCGCACGAGCGTCTCGTGATGCTCGCGCAGCGCCTGCTCGATCGCGCGGCCGGTCCATTTCTGCGGGACGGTCTGCTCGTCGGCGAGGGTCTCGAACGCCTCGTGGAGATTCGCCTCGAGCACGCGCAACAGGCCGGCCTTGTCGCCGAAGCGCGCGTAGAAGGCGCCGATGGTGACGCCGGCGCGCGCCGCGATCGCGGTCACGGACGTGTCGTCGAAGCTTTGGGTCTCGAGGAGTTCCTGCGCCGCGTCGATCAACCGACGCGTCGTCTCCGCGCTGCGGGCCTGCTGTGGTTCCCGTGCATAGATCGACGCGGCGGCCATTTCTCTCTCTGGTTCGTGGTGAGTGGGAAGAGCATATATGATACTCGCTACTATGTCTAGGCTGCATCGCTCGAATGCGGCGGGCGGCGGGCTTCGCGCCGGCGGCGGACAGCTCGAACCGCTTCGAGCCTCGCGCGAACGGCGCGCGAGTCTCTCGCTTCTCGCTGACGCCGCCTCTGCGAAGCCCGCCGCCGGCCTTCGTGATCCAGGGGACGACATTGCGCGCATGAAGCCACGGTCGTTCGGCCCGCGCCCAAGTGAAGGTCCGGCCGCCGCGGCGCTCCATGCCCGTGAGCCGCAGACGTCCCGGCCCATGATCCGTTCGCGCCCGCTGAACTGCCACCAAGAGGGTGTCTCTCCCGTAGCGCAGTTCCCGGGGGCAAAACGGGAGCGCCGCCGGGCGCCGGCTCCGCGACCTTTGGCGCAAGGAATCCCGCCATTGCGCCGCGATGCCGACTGAACGCAACTTCTCGACGTGCATCCGAATGAGCAGCTGCTCCGGGACTTCTACGCGGCCTTCGCGCGCCGAGATGCGAATGCGATGGCTGCGATGTATGCGGCGGATGCCACGTTCTACGATCCCGTATTCCTGGATCTCTCGGGCGCGCGGATCGGCGCGATGTGGCGCATGCTCGCCGGCCGCGCGGCGGACCTGCGCATCGAGGCGTCGGCGATCACCGCCACTGATACTGCCGGCGCCGCGCACTGGGAGGCGTGGTACACCTTCACCGCCACCGGCCGCCCCGTGCACAATGTGATCGAGGCCGAGTTCGCTCTTAACGGCGGCAGGATCATCCGTCATGTCGACCGTTTCGATCTCTACCGGTGGTCACGTCAGGCGCTCGGCGCCAAGGGCATGCTGCTCGGATGGACGCCATTCGTGCGGGGCGCGATCCGCCAGCAGGCGGCGGCAGGTCTTGCCGCATTCATCAAGAAGAATGGAGTTGCCGCATGAACAGACCGTCGAATACGCGTGTGATCGCGCTGATCTTCATTTGGCTCGTAGCGGCGGGCGCCGCCGGCGCGAGCGGACGCGTCGCCGCACTGCAGCCGCCCCTGCCGCAACTCATCGTGATCGGACTCGCGATGATCCTGCTCGCGCTGGAGCGGTGGGCTACATGGCTGCGCGAGTGGGTCGCCGCGACGGATACCCGCGCGTTCGTTGCGCTGCACATCACGCGCTTCGCGGTGGGCGTCGTATTCCTCGTGATGGGACGGCAAGGACGATTGCCCGCCGCGTTCAGCGTGCCGGCCGGTTGGGGTGATGTCGTGGTCGGGATCTTCGCCGGCTGGCTCGTGCTCGGCGGCGGCGTGACGTCGAGCGCGCGACACAAGCTGTATCATGCGTGGAATCTTGTGGGGCTCATCGATCTGTTATTCGTGATCGCGAATGCCGCGCGATTGGCGATGGCGGCACCGGATGCGATGGCGGGATTATTAGTGTTCCCGATGAGTTTGGTGCCGACGGTATTGGTGCCGATATTGTTGGCGACGCATGCGTGGATATTTCTCAAGCTTGGGACGGAGGCGGATAAAGAACGGCGTGGGCTATAAGTGCATTTCAACGTTGCAGTCAACAGTAAACAGTCACGAGTGACTGCCAGTCTACAGTCAACAGTCTACAGTCAACAGAACACGGATCATGATTCGGATAGTAGAGCTGAGCCCGATCTGGATCAGTTTTCTGTGACCTGTTGACTGTAGACTGTCGACTGGCAGTCACTCGTGACTGTTTACTGATCACTGCAGCCTGCCCGTCCTGGTGACGAGTCTCTCGCCACTCGAGTCAATGCCACTCTACCCCCGAAGAACTCACCCGCCTCTACGCAGGCTACCAGCTCGACGAACTCCGCCAAGCCGTCGCCCTCGGCCCGCTCGATTACTCCCGCGATGCCTGGATCGCGCTCTGTGCGGAATGCGAGCGACGTGGCATTCCGTGGGCTCCTGTGGGGATCGTGCCGCTCGCGTCAATGTCGTCGGCGCAGGAGATGGGATCTGACGCCGTGAAGCGCTGCCGCGAAGCCGCGATCGTGTGCGGTGCTGTCGTGGGGCTCCTCGCATGCGCCGCAGGCTATCTCATCGTCGCACGAGTTTAGTTTCATGTCGCGCGAGATCATGATCTGGGTCATTCTGCTGGTGTTCTTCGTATTCATGGGATTCATCGTGAAGAAGATTTATGAGGGAAGTGAAGCGGCGCTGTGGGCGCTGGGGCTCATGGTCGCTTCGATTCTCTGGCTCGTCGGCATGGATCTCGTGGATAAGCCCGTGTCCGCGAACGGACAGTTCTATCTCATCGCCGTGCTGGTGCCGCTGGCGATGGAGATCACGATCGTGCGCGCGATCGTCGCTGTACGACGAGACGCGTAGGGCGCGTGACAACAGTTCGCGATCTGTTGTCACGCCTCAACGGTTCCCGGAGATCGGTTCCCGGTAGTTTAGGGTTCGTCGTCGTCCCCGCCTTCCGGTTCACGCGGGACATTGTCGAGATTCACCGCCGAGACTTTCACCGCCTCTAGCCCCGCCGCCGTCAGCTGTGCATTGATCGCCACAAGATCGGCCGACGCCATTCCCATCCACTTGGACTTGAGTCCCGCGAACGCCGTCGCCTGTTCACGCGCAGCCGCCACGACTTGCGTCGTGGGTGTGATATCCGCGTGCTGCAACACGCCGTACACCGCCAGCATTCCGCCTTGCACGCTCGTCATGGTCGGCGCGCGCCCGGTCACCAACGCGCCCAGCTTGGCGTTCAGCGAATCGATCGCCGTAGCGGTCGCACCGGTCGCCTTCGTTCGACGGTCGGTGAGCTGACCGCGCAGATCGGCGATCTGCGCGATGATCTCCGCGCTCGAGCGCACGTTGTCATACAACGCGACCGACAGGTCGTACTGCTGCTTGATCCCCGCTGCCGGCGTCTTCACGCGCGGATCCATTCGCACGGTGAATGACTGCGAATACTTGTGGCCGTCCACGGTGAGCGCTGCGGTGTAGACCCCCGGCAGCGCCCACGGTCCCTGCGGATCGCGCAGGGTGTTCCGCGGGATCGCCGAGATCGGGAGGGAGAAATCCTTGAGCGGCGGCGGCGCGAATTTCAGGTCCCACACGTAGCGGTTGAGTCCGGCCGACGTGCCGAGGGGCGAGAGCGGGCGGAACCAATACCAGGGCCAATTGCCGACGTCGGCCGGGGCGGGGAATTTGTCGTTCGACGAATAGTGCCGCACCGTGCGGCCGGCGCTGTTCACAATGTCGAGCGTGACCTCGCCCTTCGCGCCGTCGGCCAGGTAGTAATCGATGATCGCGCCGTCCGGCGGATTCTCCGCGCTCGGCTCGTCCGGCGGCATCGGCGTGTCGGTGTACATCGAGTAGCGCACGCGCGTGGCGGCCTCCGGCTTGAAGAGCATCGTTGCCGGTGGAGTGGTCCACTGCCGCAGCGGCGAGATGTCGTCCAGGATCCAGAAGCCGCGTCCGTGCGACGCAATCGCGAGATCGTTGTCCTTGATGATCAGATCGCGAACGGATTGCGCCGGCATGTTGAGCCGCAGGCCGGCCCAATGATCGCCGTCGTCCAGCGAATACCAGACCTGCGACTCCGTGCCGGCGAAGAGCAGCCCGCGGCGCTTGGTGTCCTCGCGCACGACGTTCGTGCTGGCGTCATCGGCCATGCCGGTCACGATCTCCGTCCAGTTTCTGCCGCCATCCTTCGTGCGATAGATGTGCGGCTTCTGTTCGTTGAGCCGGATCGTGTTCACCGCCGCGTACGCTTCGTTCGCATCGAAGTGGCTCGCGTCGATGATGCTCACCTTCGCCCACGGCACGAGCTGCGGCGGCGTCACGTTGCTCCACGAGCTTGCCATTGTTGCGCGTGACCCAGATGAGCCCGTCATCGGTGCCCGCCCAGATGGTATTGCTGTCCACCGGACTCGGCGCGAGCGCATAGACGACGCCGCGGCGCGTCGGCATCGCGCGCCTTCGAGCCCGTGTATACGCCGACGTTCGCCGGCACGTCCCACTTCTCGCGCGAGAGGTCTCCGCTGATCGCAGTCCAACTCTGGCCGCCGTTCACCGTCTGCCACACCACGTTGCTCGCGAAATACAATTTGTGCGGATTGGTCGGGCTGAACATGATCGGCTCGGTGCGGATCACGCGGTACGGCGCCTCGCCCTTCGTCGCCGGCGCGGCGGGCCCGCGGCGGATCACGTTGGGCGTGACGCTCGCGCGTCTGGCCCGTGCGACGGTCGAACTTCTCCACCTTGTCGCCGTAGAGGATGTCGGGGTCGAGCGGATCCGGCGCGACGTAGCCGTATTCCTCCGTGCCCACCGGCGTCCAGTCGCGATAATCGATCGCGCCGAAATCGCCGCGGCTCTTCACGCACGCGGAGCCCGACTCCTGCTGTCCGCCGCACAGGCGATAGGGCCACGCATTGTCGGCCGTCACGTGATAGAACTGCGCCGTGGGCTGATTGTACCACGAGCTCCACGTCTCGCCGCCATTCACCGTGACGACGCCGCCCTGGTCGCTCACGAGGAGCATCGTCTTCGTGTCGTTCGGATCGATCCAGAGGCGCTGATAGTCATCGCCGCCCGGCGCGCCGCGCAGCGAATGCCACGTCTTGCCGCCGTCGGTGGATTTCCACGTGACGACATTCGTCGAGTAGCACGATGTCGGCGTTCTTCGGATCCACGGTGAGCGGCGTGAAATCGTCGCCGCGTCCCCAGATGCGTTCGTCGCCCGTGGCGCGCGTCCACGACTCGCCGGCGTCGTCGCTGCGATACACGCCGCCGAGTGAACCGGAGTCGGCGTTCATGTTCGCGTAGAGGCGATTGGGGTCGCTCGGCGCCGGCGCGATCTGGATGCGCGTGAGCCCTTCGGCGGGCGTGAACAGACCTTTCGTGAGCTGCTTCCACGTGGTGCCGCCATCCGTGCTCTTGTAGAGCCCGCTGCCGGGGCCGTGGAATTCGCCGTTCTCCCACGGCGCGAGGCGATTCTCCCAGAGCACCGCGTACACCGTGTTGGGATCGTTCGCCGAGAATTGCACGTCGACGCCGCCGGTGTTCTCGTCCTTGAACAGCACTTTCTCGAAGGACTGTCCGCCGTTCGTGCTGCGATAGATGCCACGCTCGGCGTTCGCGCCGTACGGATGGCCGAGCACCGCGACGAAGAGCCGGTTGGCGTCCTGCGGATCGATCGCGATGCGCGCGATCTGCCAGCCGTCGCGGAGTCCGAGATGCGTCCACGTCTTTCCGGCGTCGGTTGACTTGTACATCCCGTCGCCCGTGGAGAGATCGGGCCGCTGCAGCCCTTCGCCGGATGCCGACGTAGATGACATTCGGATCCGAGAGGGCAACTTCGAGCGCACCGATCGAGCTCGACGACTGCGCATCGAAGAGCGACACCCAGGTGCGGCCGAAGTCATTGCTCCGCCACACGCCGCCATTCACCGCGCCGATATAGAAGACGCCGTGCTGGCTCGGCACGCCCGTCGCACTCTTCGTGCGTCCGCCGCGGAAGGGGCCGATCATTCGGTACCTTAATGGCGGGCGCCAGAGTTGACGGACTGGTTCCTTGGCCTGCGAGCGATGTCGCGGCGAGGAGAGTTACGCCGTACGCGAGAGTACGAAGAGACTTCATCGGGGGCCTCGAATAGGGTTCCATGCGACGTAACTTGCCGTCGTGTATGAGGGGAGTCTAGGGTAGGTCGTGTTCGGGACTCGGGACTCGGGACTCGCCGCGGGACGCGAGAACTGCGCGCGGGCCCAACGCGCCTTTCTCGCGTCCCGCGGCGAGTCCCGAGCCCGAGTCCCGAACGTCGGGCGTGCTTGGGGTCAGTCGCCTAGCGTTGTGCGTAGGCCGCGCGTAGAGTTCGCAGAGGATCTCACCTCCACCCCGGAGCTCCCCGCGCATGTCCCCCGAATTCACCGCGAAATTCAAGAGTCTTTCCGTGAACGCCCTGCGCATTGCCGCGGGTGCGTCGTATTTCACGCATGGCGCGCAGAAGTTGTTCGGCTGGTTCGGCGGAATGGGTCCGAATCATGGCACCGTTGACCTCATGACCAAGTTCGGCGCCGCCGGCGTGATCGAGACCGTCTGCGGCGCGTGCATCGTGCTCGGCATTCTGACGCGTCCCATGGCCTTCCTCGCCTCCGGCGAGATGGCCGTTACGTACTTCTGGATGCACTGGGGCGGCTCGGGCAACATGTGGTGGTGGCAGAATCACGGGGAGCTGCCGTACCTCTACGCGTTCATCTTCTTTACATATGCGGCGTATGGGGCGGGATCGTTCTCTCTTGACGCGATGATCGGAGTCGAAAGAAGGCCTAGCGAGACTGAAGGGAAGCGGGAAGCGGGAAGCGCCGCGGGACGCGATCGCCGGGACTTTGGTACAGAAGTGTTCGTTTCGCTCCTCAGGCAGCAGGGAGCACCATGAAAACGCATGTCACGCTTGGCGTCGCGCTCGTTCTCACCGCAGCTGCGTGCAGCGGCGATCCGACGGGCTCCGCGGGCGGCGAGCTCACGATCACGCCGGCGACGGGCGACACGCTGCGCGCGCCGCTCGGCGGCAGCTCGGCGCCAATGCTCTTCACCATCACGAACAACGGCGTCCTGACGAGCGGAGCGCTTCAGCTGAGCCTTGGCGGCGGGGGCGCGGCCGATTTCGTGCTCATGACCAACAGATGCAGCGACCCAACCGAGCTTGCGCAGAATGCCAGTTGCACTATTCGCGTGGTGATGGCCCCCACCGGGGTCGCGGGGGAGAGATCCGCTACCGTCAATGTCACCGCGTCGCCGGGCGGTACCGCCTCGAGCGCTGTGATTGGCGTTGCGGCCAATCCAGCACTGTTGATCATCGGCGCGCTCCAGCCCGACACGCTTCAAGGAGTTGCGGGACTCGTCGGTTCGAACGCCACGATCACGATCTCGAATGTCGGCGCCTCGCCGAGCGGGCCTATCGCTTTTTCGCTCAGCGGCACCGACATGTCCAGTTTCTCTCTTTTTTCCGGAAGTTGCTCCATAACAGTGCCGGTGTCGTTGGCAGTGGGCGCGAGTTGCACAATCCGCCTGGATTTCGATCCAGTGACCACTGGCATCAAGAACGCGACGCTCACCGCGAGCGCGTCGCCCGGTGGATCGCCGACGCTCGCCCTGGTCGGCTTCTCGTACGCGCCGCCAGTACTCTCTGTCACCGCCGACACGCTCAATTTTGGGAATGTGACCGGCGGCTCGACAGGCGGCCCGCTCAACGTGATCCTCTCGAACACGGGCCCTGTCGCTGCCACTCAGCCGGCGATCAGTATCATGGGCCCGGACGCCGCGAGTTTTTCGCTCGGCGTCACGACATGCGTGGGCGAACTCGTGTCGATGGGCAGTTGCACGGTTCCCGTTACGTTCACTCCTGCCGCTCTATCCAGCGGCACCAAGCGCGCGTCGGTGACGATGGTCTCCACCTTAGGCGGATCGGCGGTGAAGAACCTCGTGGGAGTCGCAGTGCCGTAGCAACGACACGCGGGAAGCGGGAAGCGGCAAGCGCCGCGGGAAGCGTCAGCTGCGCGGGAGTTCCCCGTCAGTTCTCGCGTCCCGCGGCGCTTCCCGCGTCCCGCTTCCCGAACCCGAACATTCTTAGAGTCTGCGCCGCCGCTCCTTACCACGCGTGCACGTGGTGCACAGTTTTGGAGTCATGACCTCCCCCACGGAATCCGGTGCGCCCCAAAGCACTCAGCCAAAGGGCATAGGCGGCTGGCTGCTGTCGTTCTTAGTCGGCCAAGCTATCATCTGCGCCTACTCCCTCTATACGATCACCGACGCGTTCGGCGCATTCGCCGTGCATCACCGATCCCGCGATCCCCAGCGGCGCGATGTTCAAGCCGCTCGCCATGCTCGAGTCGGTCGCGCAATTCACGCGCGGGCTCGCGCCGCTGTATCGGTTTCTATCTCGTGTACAAGACGCAGCCCCTCGGCGCCGCGATTCTGGACGGCATTCCTCGTGTTCATGGCGCTCATGAATATCCTGGACGTCGCCGGCGGTTATATCCTCGCCTCCGAGACCGCCGGCACCACCGGCGCCATCTCGATGAGCAACGATCCGATGGGCACCATGAAGTCTGAGGTCGTGACGACGCTACGCGCCGCCGCATGGTCGCTGGCATGGGCGCTGTATTGGCAGCGCTGGTGAGAGTGAGGAACACGTTCCAAAAGCAGACTGAGACGTTAGACTGAGACTTTAGAATGCGGAGCCGTTGTATTCTAGCGTCCAGGTCTAAAGTCTAAGTCTGCAGTTTCGACTCCAACCTCAGTCGCCATCCCATGAACAAGACCAAACTCGGATCCCAGGGAGCAGTCGTCAGCAGAATGGGCCTCGGCTGCATGGGCATGTCCGAGTTCTACGGCGAGCGCAACGACGCCGAGTCGCAGGCGACGATCATGCGCGCGCTGGAACTCGGCATCGATTTCCTCGACACCGCCGACATGTACGGCATCGGCCACAACGAGGAATTGATCGGACGCACGATCAAGGGACGGCGCGACGAGTTCTTCATCGCCACGAAATTCGGCAACGTCCGCAAGAAGGAGGATCCGTCGTACACGGCGATCAGCGGCACGCCCGAGTACGTGCGCGCGGCGTGCGACGCGTCGCTCAAGCGGCTCGGCGTGGATCACATCGATCTGTACTATCAGCATCGCGTAGACAAGCAGACGCCGATCGAGGACACCGTCGGCGCGATGGCCGAGTTGGTGAGAGCGGGGAAGGTGAAGTACCTCGGGCTGAGTGAGGCGGGCGCGAATACCATTCGTCGAGCCCACAAGGTTCATCCGATCACGGCGCTGCAGAGCGAGTATTCGCTCTGGGAGCGCAATATCGAGGCGGACATCCTGCCCGTGCTGCGCGAACTCGGCATCGGCTTCGTGCCGTTCAGTCCGCTGGGGCGTGGCTTTCTCACCGGCAAGATCGCGACGGCGGCCGACCTCGACGCGAGCGACACGCGCGCCGCGCGTTTCCCGCGATTCTACGCCGAGAACATGGATCGGAACCAGAGACTGGTAGCGCGCGTGCGCGCGATCGCCGAGCGGAAGAAGGTGACCGCGGGGCAACTCGTGCTCGCGTGGGTGCTCGCGAAGGGCGAGGACATTGTGCCGATCCCGGGGACCAAACGGCGGAAATACCTGGAGGAGAATGCGGCCTCTACTGCCGTGCGGTTGAGTCCATCTGAGGTGGCCGAGTTGGAAGCGGCGGTACCGGCGGAGGACGTCGCGGGCGCTCGATACAACGAGGCGACGCAGAAGACGGTGGACCGGTAAGACGCGGGACTCGGGGCTCGGGACTCGCCGCGGGATTCGAGAGGCGAGGGGATCATCGCGCAGTTCCCGAATCCCGCGGCGAGTCCCGAGCCCCGAGTCCCGCGCCTTACACAATCTGGTGTAGATTCGCACCACGATGATCCCGACCCTCCTGGCACTCGCCGTCGCAGTTGCGCCCCCGCAGGTCCCGCTGCGCCCCGGCATGGTGATCACGCACTCGATCACCGTCAAACGAGCGACCTATCGCTTCCCCGCGCCGCTCTCGACCTCGACTCCGCCGTGATCACGATTCGCGGATCGAATATCGTCGTGGACCTGAACGGCGCGACGCTCGAAGGAAATCCCGGCGAGCCCGACCAGGCGGAGGGAGTAGCCATTCGCGTCGACAGCGGCGCCGCACGTCACGATCAAGAACGGCACCATCCACGGCTACCGCTTCAACATCCTCGCGCGCGGCACGCGGGATCTCACGCTCGCGGTACTCGACCTCGGCAACAGCTGGAAGCCGCGGCTCTACTCGCTCGTGGAGCACGAGTCGATCGCCGATTGGCTCTCCTTCCATCACAACGAGAAGAACGAGTGGCTGCGCTACGGCGCCGGCGCGTATCTCGACGGCGTGCGCGGCGGCACGATCAGCGGCGTCACGGCGGAGCAGGGGATGGACGGACTTCTGCTCGTGCGCAGCGACAGCCTGCTCATCCACGACAACACGTTCTCGTTCAACTCCGGGCTCGGTATCGGTCTCTACCGCAGCCGCTTCAACCGCATCCTGCACAACGATCTCGAGTTCAACGTGCGCGGATATAGTAATGGCTTCTATTGGCGCGGGCAGGATTCGGCCGACATCCTCTTCTTCGAGCAGAGTTCCAGCAATATTGTCGCATACAATTCCGCGACGCACGGCGGCGACGGGTTCTTCCTCTGGGCCGGCCAGAGCACGATGGACACGGGCGATGGCGGCGCGAACGACAATCTCGTGTATCAAGAACGATTTCTCGTACGCGCCCGCGAACGCGATCGAGGCGACGTTCAGCCGCAACATCTTCGTCGCGAATATCGGCAACGGCAGCGACTACGGACTCTGGGGTGGATACAGTTACTCGTCGATCGTCGCCGGCAATTGCTTCCTGCGCGATCGCATTGGCGCGGCGATCGAGCACGGGCAGGACAACGCGATCGTCGCGAACCGGTTCGATCGCAACGACGTGGGCATTCGCCTCTGGGCGGACAGCATCGCGCCGAGCGATTGGGCGTATCCGAAGCATCGCGACACGCGGAGCCGGAACGCGCGCATCGAATGGAATTTCTTCTCGCGCGATCGCGTGGCGGTGGATCTCGCGAACACGAGCGACGTGAGCCTGCTCGGCAACAGCTTCCAGAGCGTGGACACCACGCTCGTCGCGCGCGACACGAGTGCTGTGCGCGCCGACTCCAACGCCGCCGGCGTCGCGAGCACAGTGATGCCCGATGATCCGTGTCTCTGGATGCTCCCGCTCCCGCCGGAATACGCGAAGCTCGCGCCCGTCGCGAAAGGCATCGCCACCAACATCCCGTCGACACCGCTTTCCCGCCGCGATCGCTCGGCGATCATTGTCGACCAATGGGGCCCATACGATTGGGCGACGCCCAAGATCTGGCCCGTGGACAGCACGCATGCGCTGCCGCTGCATCTCGCCGTGCTCGGCCCGCCCGGCACGTGGCGCCTCGTCGCGAAGCGCGGCGTCGACGAGATCAGCAACATGAACGGAACGATGAACGACACGATCAGCCTGCTGCCGTCGAACGACTGGCAGCTGACGCTCGAGTCGAATGGCGTTCGATTCTCCTATGGATCGTTCGAGCCGATACTCGACTGGCACGTGAGCGTGTTCTCGTGGGATGAGGACACCGACCCACGCAGCAAGAGCGATGCATTCGAGGCGCTGCTCAAAACCCCGCCACTCTTCACGATGGACCAGCCGCGTCTCGATTTCCTCTGGTATCGCCCCAGCATGCCCGCGATCCCGAATGAGCGCTGGGCACTGGCCGCGACCGCGACCGTTGAGCTCGCACCCGGCGACTACACCCTGCGCACCATCAGCGACGAAGGCGTTCGCGTCTGGGTGGACGGCAATCTCGCGATCGACGACTGGGGTCCGCATGAATCCGCCGTAGAAGCCGCCGCACTCGCGCCCGGCAAGCATGAGCTGCGTGTCGAGTACTATCAGGTGGACGGGTGGACCGAACTGCGGGTGGACATCCTGCGGGGATTCCAGAGAGCTGGCGGGACGCCGGGGCCGCACTAACTACGCGGGACTCGGGACTCGGGACTCGCCGCGGGAAGCGAGAAAGGCGCGGTGAGCCCATGGCGCATCCCGAATCCCGCGGCGAGTCCCGAGTCCCGAATCCCGAACAACGGATGTGCTTGGGTGTAGAACGCATCGTCCATCTTCGGAGCCTCATGGAGTGAAAAAGTATCTGGCGATCATCTTCCTCGCCGCTATGGCTGTGGGATGCGGAAACAGCACCACCCAGAGCGGCGGCCTCCCGCAACTCCAGGCGACTCCCGCCAACCTCGCATTCGGATCCATCGCGATCGGCCAGCAGTCCGCGCCCGAGACCCTCACCGTCAGCAATATCGGCACCTTCCCGGCGGAGAACTTGAGTCTGCTCTCCGGCGGCTCGGGCGTCACGAGCTATGCCGTCAACAGCTCCACCGATTGTCTGAACGGCGTGACGATCCCGCCGGGCGGCGCGTGCACGATGATCATCACCTTCGTGCCGCGGACGCCGGCTGGCGATAAGCCGGCGTTCCTGGATTTCGTTGCGCAACCGGACAACATTGGCGTGCAGGTGCTCATTGATGGGACGGCGATCGCGCCGCCTTGAGGCGGACTGCTCGGAGATCGTCGGATCGTCCGCACCAACGAGGCCTGACGAGCACGTGCTTGGTCATGTTCGGGACGCGGGACGCGGGACTCGCCGCGGGATGCGAGAACTGCGCGTTGCTCCACGATCGCTTCCCGCACATCCCGCGGCGAGTCCCGATTCCCGCTTCCCGCGTAGTTTAGGGAATGCGTCTCCTCACCTGGAATTGCTCATTCGGCCGTTCAGCCGAGAAGCGCTGCAGCAGTCGAGGCATTGCAGCCCGACATTGCCGTGCTGCAAGAGCTGCGTCGCGAGGCGCCCGACAGCGCGACGTACCGCTGGTACGGCGGCGATCCGAAGAAGAAGGGGATCACCGTCATCGCGCGGAACGGCTACGAGTTCGCGCCGGTGCGGAAGCGGCCGAGCGTGCCGCGGTGGACGGTGCCGGTGCGAGTCTCGGGGCCGCGGTCGTTCCTCATGCTCGCGGTGTGGACCACTAATTTCGAGCGCAAGTTCCGCTACGTGCGCGGACTCAATCGCGCGATCGAGCTCTATGGCCCCGTGATCGCGCAGCACGAGCACTCTGTGGTGCTCGGCGATTTCAACGCGAACGTGATCTGGGACGCCGAGCATCCGCCGGGGCAGAGTCAGGGCGATCTCATCGAGAAGCTCGCGGCGCACGGACTCGCGAGCGCATATCACACGTACTTTCGCGAGAAGCACGGGAAAGAGACCCGGCACACGCACTATTTCTATCATCACGAGCATCGGCCGTATCACATCGATTATCTGCTTCGTGCCGCGCGACTGGGGGCGGCCGGCTCGCGTGCGCGTCGGCGCCTATCGGGATTGGCGCGCGCTGAGTGATCATTGCCCCTTAGTGGCGGACTACTCGGATCCATCGTGAGTGTTCCGCTCCGTGTGCCAGTCGGGTCAAGCCGGGGGGAGGGCTCGGGAAGCGGGAAGCGGGAAGCGCCGCGGGATGCGAGTAGGGCGCGAGGGGCCAGCGCGCATTTCTCGCATCCCGCGGCGCTTCCCGCTTCCCGCTTCCCGCGTCGTTCAATGAGTGTCACACCCCCGCTCAATGATTCCCTCTCACGCTTCACACTCGAGAGGGAATCATGCGCGTCAGAACAGCAGCTTTCGTTCCGTTCCTCGTCATCCTCGCGTCCGCATGCAGCGGCGGAGGCGGGGGCACCACGGCTCCGCCGCCGAGTTACAACGACGTTTCGGGTTCGTACAGCGGGCCAATGTCCGGCGTGGACCAGGGCGTGGCCATCATCGCGGAATTCACGGTGACGGTCGGACAGAATGGCCCGACGCTGAGTGGTAGTTACGCACTCACGGGAGAGCTTACGGATGGCGTCAACACGGTCGCCATCTCCGGCACCGGGACGCTCGCGGGAAACATCGCCGCGGGAACGAATCCCTCGGTCAATATCACCGTGCACTCAGGATCTGTGTCCGAGTTTCTCGGAGACATTCTCCGGCACTTACGACACGGCCAACCAGCGCATGACCATCACGGGGCCAGTGGACGTCTATGCTGCGAATTGCAGTTCGGTCGTGTTGTCGTATCCAACGACGTTCATCCTGAACCACTAGCTACTTCAGGCGCGGGACGCGGGAAGCGGGACGCGCCGCGGGATGCGAGAAGGGCGCGATGGCCCCTCGCGCTGTTCACGCATCCCGCGGCGATTCCCGCTTCCCGCTTCCCGCGCACTAAGCAAGCTCGTGCTCATCGCGCCTCCTTGCGTTCACCCCCACGATGGGGCACACTCTGCGAACCATGCCTCCACGCAAGAAGCCGCCTGCCAAGAAGAAGGCCGCGACCCGCGGAGCCGAGCGCACGCCCAAGCTGCAACGCTGGATCGATCTCCTTGCCGCGCTGCTGGCGCATCGAATGCCGGTGTCCTTTGCCGAACTGCGACGGGATGTTCCCGGCTACGGCGCCGGCGCCAACGCCGCGACGCTCGAGCGAATGTTCGAGCGCGACAAGGATGAGTTGCGCGCCTTCGGCGTCGCGATCGAGACGATCAAAGGCAAAGGCGAAGATGAGAAGGACGCCTACCGCCTGCGCCACGACGATTTCTATCTCCCCTTCATTCAAGTAGTCGCGAGCGGGCACTCCGCGCGCCCGCGCATCGGACCCCCGGGCTATCGCTCGCTCGCGACGCTCGCGTTCGAGCCCGATGAGCTCGAGGCCGTCGGCAGCGCCGCCGCCCGCGTCGCGATCGCTCGGCGATCCCATGCTCGGCGCAGACGCCGAGAGCGCCATGCGAAAACTCGCGTTCGATCTCCCGGTGGACGCCACGCAGCCCGCTGGGAGCGGCGAGCACGTTGTCGCCGAGCGCGTGGACGCGAAAGTGTTCGCGAAACTCGGCGCCGCGCTGCTGGACAAGAAGATCGTGACGTTCAACTACCTCACGATGCAAACGGGCAAATCGGCCGCGCGCGAGGCGGAACCGTACGGCCTCGTGTTCCTCGGCGCGCATTGGTACTTGGTCGCGCGCGACCGCGGCAAGGAGGAGATGCGCAATTTCCGGCTGAGCCGAATGTCGAGCGTGGAAGTGAACAAGAAGCGCGCCGGCAGCGCGGACTACGCGATCCCCTCCACATTCGACCTTGCCGCCGAGAGCCGTTCGCGCGAGTCATGGAATCTCGGCGACGAAGAAGAGATCCAGGTGACCGTCGATTTCCGCGGCGATACCGGCGCCGTGCGCGCCGCGGCGAAGCTGGGCACGCCGGTGCGCGGCGGAGCGGGGAAGCGCGTGTTCCATGTGCGGCGGCCCGATCACTTCGCGCGCTGGTTGCTGTCGTTCGGCGGCGACGCCGTGCCGGTGGAACCGAAGCCGTTCGTCGCGAAATTCCGTATCGCTCGCGCGCGAGACGCTCGCCGCCATGGAGGGCGCGCGATGAGCGAAGAGGCGTCCGTCCAGCTCCGGCGGCTGCTGCAGCTCATCCCGCGCCTGGCCGACGGCAAAGCGCATCAACTCACGAGAGTCGCCAAGCTCGCCGGCACGGACGTGGACACGATACTCGGCGACCTCTATTCGCTCAGCGAGCGATTCGGCGACCCCGGCGGATTCGTCCCCGGCCTGCACGTGCTCATCGAGAGCTCAACCGAAAGCGTGCAGATGCGGGCCAGTCATTTCGCCCGGCCCATGCGTCTCACCGCACCGGAACTTTGCGCGCTGGATCTTGGACTGGCGATGTTGCGGCGCGAACGGCCACCCAATCAGCATCGCGCAATAGACGGGGCGCGCAAACGATTGCGCCAGGCACTGGGCAAATTGCCGCTCAGAGCGAGCTTTCGAACGCGGGCCGCCACGCCGAGCTCGGCGGCGCCGGCGACGGCGGTCATCTCGCCGCCGTTCGCGGCGCGATGCGGGCGCACAAGAAGGTGAAGATCATGTATCGCAGTGCCGACGCGACGGAATCAAAAGCCCGCCTGATCGGTCCTTATGGCCTAATCGCCGCGAACGGGGCGTGGTATATCGTCGCGCATTGTTATGAGCGTGCGTCCATTAGGATCTTCCGGCTCGACCGCATCGAGAGCGCGTCTCCCACCAACGAGCCGTACGAGGTGCCAGTTGAGTTCTCACTCGACGCGATCGCCGCTGGCGGCAAGATCTTCCACGCCGAGGAGCCCGAAACGCTAAAGGTGCGCTACAGCGCGAAGATCGCGCGGTGGATCGCGGAGCGAGAGGGGCTGCCGCTCGCAAGAGACGGCTCGCTTATTATGGAGCATCCGTTGGCGGACGCGCGGTGGGCTGTGAGGCATGTGCTTCAATACGGCGTGGATGCGGTGGTGCTGGAGCCGGAGTCCGTGCGCCGGGAGATCGCGAAGAGGCTGAGGGAGATCAGCGCTCCTTAGTACGCGGGGCGCGTCCCGCGCCCCCCTTCCCGCGCAGTTCAGTCATCTCGCGCACTCGAGGCGGTGTTCTGCGCGGCAGAATCGTCACGCGCAATCTCCGCGTCCGCCACACCGAGATCGTGACGTGCGCTCCTGCGCGACCGATCATTTCGACCAGAGTGTCGATGCTGAAGCGATCGATCTTGCCGCGCACCACATTGCTGACGCGGGGCTGACTCACGCCGAACAGCCTGGCGGCGCGTACTTGCGTCAATCCGCGAGACTGTATGATTTGTTCAATCGCGAGCGCAAGCTCAAAGCGCAGCAGCATGACCGCGGCCTGCGGCCGCGAAAAGCCGACATCAACGAAGATGTTGCCGCTGCCGTGCGTTACCTTCAGTGCCATTGGCGCCTCGAGACCATGGTGCCCGCAGTATACAGATAGGTATATATCATCGTCAAGCGCGGCCTGACGAGGATTCTCGTTCGGTTCGCAGATGGCGCCGCTCGAAGCCTCTGACCCTCGCTAAGAGTCTGCCTCGCCGTCCGCTGTCGCTGCCAAGTTCCGGAACAACGTCACCCCGTAACGCGCCACGAAATCATCAAGCTGCCAGAACGTATAGTCGTCGCTGGCCCCCAACGCGCCCGGCGCATGGTCGATCGCTCCAAACCACGCGCCAGGAATACAGTAGAACTCCGAGTAGAGGGTGTCCGCCGATGTGACGAGACTCCACCAGTCGGTGAACTCCTCCGGCGTCGCCGGGCCACCGGTGCGGGGGATCGCGAGAAGGCCATCATCGGTCATCGAAGCCAATGCCTCGTCGCGCTCGGCCCCCACGCGCTCCCAGGGACTTAGCGGAAATGCTCGCATCCGCCAGGAGGCCGTCACGAAGTCTTCCTCCGCGAGTGCGACGTTGCTCCAGAACCAGCCTGCAATCGCGTCTCTTGCCTCGTCGCTGCCGACGACGAAGGCGACGGTGGGGAGGCCGCCGAACAACGGGTAGCTCCAGTTCTCAGCGCCAATGTGATTCCGGCCGAACAACGGAGCGAGAAGTCGCTCGAGCATCTCGCCAGAGTCGCGCTCGCTGCCACGCAACGCCGCGAACGTGCACGAGCTCTGCATGAATGGGTTGAGCATGCGGTAGAATAGCAGATCGACTTCGGGGTCCTCCGTCGGCAGTAGGCCGACACAACTGAACGTCGGGCCGTTGGGATTGAAGATCGCCCAGCCGATCAGGATCGTGCCGTCGCGCGCGACGAAATCCGCATCCTTGAGCTCGATGGGTTCGAATAATTCTCCCGTGGATGTCCCGGGTGGCAGTTGTGGCAACAGGGGCCGCTGCGATGCGTCGCTCACAGCCGGCCGGCGATGGATGCCGGTCACCCAGCGATTCGTGTGCGAAATGCCCCAGGCCTTGAGCACATTGTGCATGATGCGGGGTGCGGCTTCATCGGCGGCGATCTGCAGGAGGCGCGGCCGAATGCGCTTCGCGAACTCCTCGAAAGTCCACTCGCCGACGTGTATCGATGCCTCCTCCAGCGGACGCGACCAGATGGGCAATGCACGTCTCGTTTCGATCACACCGTCCTTCCTCGCCTGATCCGAGAAACGAGACAATGCCCCGGCGACCGATCCGAACTCGTTCCGCTCGCAGTCTTCAAGCCAGTCGATGAGCCAGTCGATAACCGTTGCATATGCGGCGACGCCGCCGAGCCGTGCGAGCAGTGTCTGCCCGGCCGCGGTGAAATGACGTTGCACATTGCGGAGCGCTTGAGCAACGCGCCGGTCCCCCAGCAGGAGCATTCCGCTCACAATGGCTACTGCGCGTGGTTCGTCGCCTTGCTCGACCGCGATGTCGGCGAGGCGAAGCAACTCCTCGACGCCGCGGAGCGGTGATTCGTCGGAGACACCCGGCCACACGGGGACGGAGTGGAGCGCGGCGGTCGAGATAACGGAAGGCGAGCCATCGAAGAGGAGGAAAGGGAGCAGGGCATCACCGCGAATATGCTGGCGTTCCGCCGCACCAATGACTGCAATCAGCACGTCGAGGCGCTCGCGCTCGGTCGTCGCCGCCTCGGCTGCGGCATATGCTGGGCGAAGCTCCTCGAGTGCCGACGAGTCATCAGCCTCGCCGAACGACTTGAGCGCGCGTGCGAGTTCCCATGCGGGGCCCGTTTCGCTTTCCTGATCGTTTTCAGTCATGCCCTTCGCGATTCCTCGAATTGTTGGCCGCCAGAATATGCAATATCCCGGTGTCAGCAGCGAATAACCGAACACCGGGAAGCCGGCGAGAGTAGGCTGTCACACCCCCCTCCCAGATTGCGATCAACAATCCGGGAGGCTCAAGTCATGGGTAATGCTGGCGCAGTTATCGCATTCATGATCATCCGGGCCATGTTCCGCGTGGCGAAGGAGAGTTCCGCGTCGCGGAACGCGGCGCCTCGCGCCGCACCTCCGCCCCCGCCGCTGTACGGCTACGACGTACCGTGTCCCATCTGCGGCAAGGCGCACATGCAGGAGGCGCGCGTGCTGCGCGTGATCCGTGGGCGCGGGTGGTTCACTTCCCTTGATTCCCGGGTCGTCGCCGGCTGCTCGAAGTGCGTGCGACGCGCATCGAGGAGGGGCATCGCTCGCGCGGCGTTCACGGGACTTGGCAGCATTGGCGGCCTCTTTGCGGCGCCCTATTACGCCGTACGCGATCTCCGGGAGCTGTCGCGGCCGGCTCGCCAGGAGACCGTGGAGTCGCTCATCCACCAGGCCGGTCTGGATCCGAACACCGTTCGGCTCGACGCCGACGGTCTCGTTCCTCGCGAGCGCGCATGGCTGGACGTTGCGGCCTTCGTTTGTGCGACGTTGGTGTGGGCCGAGTCATGCTGCGCGCCCAAGGCCCACGAGATCGCTGTCGTCTACCTATGCGACGCGTTCAAGGGGAAACTCAGCGAGAAGCGTATCCGCGAGATCCTCTTTGTGAAGCGCACCATTGTCTATCCGGTGTGCTCGTTGTCGCCAGCCGAGCGCGCGCCGTATGCGCGACTCATCCGAAATCTCGCGCTCGCCGATGGCCCGCTCACGGCGGAAATGTCCGCGGCCGTCCACCTGGTGGCGAAATCGCTCGACTTCTCGGGGCATGACATCACGGAATTGTTCAAGGAGATCGCCTACGCCGCTCGCGGCACGAGTGGCGCCGAGGAGGCGCGGAGGGAGGCGCGAACGAACGAGGCGCGCGCGAAAGGGAGTCAGCAGCATCAGGATGACCCGCGCGCC
Organism: uncultured Gemmatimonadaceae bacterium; assembly: GCA_963716745.1. Lineage (GTDB taxonomy): Bacteria > Gemmatimonadota > Gemmatimonadetes > Gemmatimonadales > Gemmatimonadaceae > DATKOH01. The sequence goes on along the minus strand of OY970320.1, from coordinate 813,258 downwards.
CGCCGCCAGCAGCGGATTCGGGAGGATCTCGAGAAGGCGCGCATCCTGCTCGGTGTTTCTTCTACCGCGAGCTACGGCGAGATCGAGCGCGCATATCGCACGATAATCGCGGCGTGCCATCCGGATCGCGCGGGGCTGGATCCGCGGCTGCAGAAACTCTTCACTGAAAAGGCGCAGCAGATCACTTGGGCGAAGGAGGCGCTGCGGCGGTCATTCCAGGCGCAGGCTTCTTGAACTACGCGGGAAGCGGGAAGCGGGAAGCGCCGCGTTGAGCATGAACGGCGCGTGGGGCCCTCGCGCAGTTGGCGCATCCCGCAGCGCTTCCCGCTTCCCGCGTAGTTCAATGTCACACCCCCCTCGCACATTCAGTTCATGCAAACCGTCTACAGCTGGCAGTGCCCCAAGTGCGGCAAGAAATACGTGAACGGGAAAGAGCCCACGTACTGCGAGCAGTCGTTCTTCCTGAAGACGCCCGGGCATCCGCTCGCGGACGAGAGCGGGCTCGTGGAGACGCGCTGTGGCGCGCCGATCCTGCCGCTTGAGGCGCCGGAAGCGGCGCGGGAGGAGTCGCCGGACATGTCCGATAGCATTGACGCCTGCGATCCCAACGAGGAGAGAATCAGCGAAGAGGAGAGAGCGCCCGACGGTCCGATCATGGCCACGGTGGTCAGCACCATTCGCGCGTGCAAGTGGAATTTCGCGCGGTACGCTGAATTCCCTGCAGTGGAATTCTCGCTCGCCTGCAAGCGCACGACGGTCCGCGTCGTCGTCACCGCGCGCGAACCCGAACAACAGGTCATCGTGTCCTCTTATCTGGCGCTCAAGGTGCCTCCAGAACGCCGGCCGGCCGCCGCGGAGTTCATCGCGCGCGTGAACTACAGGTGTTTCACTGGCGCCTTCGATCTCGACTTCGAGAACGGCAGTGTGCGCTTCCGCTGCGGCATTGATGTGGAGGGCGGCACGCTCACCGAGAAGATGGTCGACACTCTGTTCGGGATGACCTCGTACATGGCGGACATCTACCACGACCGCTTGATGCAGGTGATCTACGGCGGCGAGGAGCCGAAGGCGGCTCTGGAGCGGCCGGAGAAGTGATGTCGCAACCCTTTGCACACTCATAGCATGCAAACTGTCTACAGCTGGCAGTGCCCCAAGTGCGGCAAGAAGTACGTGAACGGTGAGGAGCCGACGTACTGCGAGGAGCAACTCTCACTGCACGCGCCGGCGCATCCGCGGGCCGACGCTGCCACCGGGCTGCTCGCCACGCGGTGCGGCGCGCCGATCCTGCCCCTCGCGCGGCCAGCCGAGCCATTCGAGGAAAAAGCGAGCGGGGGCGGGACAGCGCCCGACGGCTCCCTGTTGGCGATAGCGGTCAGCGCGGTGCAGGGCCGCGGTTGGCCTCATTTGGTCTTGCCTGAGTATGAGAGCGTGGAGTTCACGCTGAACGGAAGGCACTCGACGCTCCGCGTCATTGTCACGGCGCGCGAAGAGGAGCGACAGGTCATTGCGCGCGCGATGCTGGCGCTCAAAGTGCCGCCCGTGCGGCGGCCGGCCGTTGCGGAGTACGTCACGCGAGCGAACTGGGCCGCGATCGTCGGCGGCTTCGATTTCGACTTCGAGGAAGGCCTCGTGCGTTACCGCACCGGGATCGATGTCGACGACTGCGTGCTCACCGAGCAGATGGTCAATAACGTGATCAACGCGAGCTTCTGTCTGGCCGACTCTGGAGTTCGACCGACTGATGAAGGTGATCTACGAAGGAATGGACCCGAAGGCGGCGCTGGAGCAGACGGAAGAGTGAGGCAGACTTAGGCGTTCCCGACTACCGGCGGCAGCAATTGCCGAGACCTCACCACTGTCAGACCCAGGGTGCAGATTCCTTGCATGTCGAACCGCTTCTCGTGGGAGTGCCCAAAGTGCGGCCGCCGCTACGTGAACGGGCGGGAGCCGACCTACTGCCCGCAGAAGTTCTACCTGAAAGTTCCGACGCCTCCGCGCGCCGAGAACAATCTGGTGGAGACTTTCTGTGGTGCGCCGATCTTGCGGCTCGTGCCGCCGCGGGAGGCGTACGGCACATGATCTTCGGAAGGCGCCTTTGAACGAGCAGACGTTTCGCCCGTGGAACTATGAGCCCCCGATCATCCTCCCGCTCGCATGCGTGAGGCGATCGCGTACGCCGACGAGCACGCGCGCCCGCTCCTCCGCAGACTCACGGCCGCGAAGAAGTCCGACAGTTTCGTGACCGCCACATACCTCGAAGAGGGCGCCGAGTACCGCCTCAGTGCCCCGGATATGGAGATCGCCCGGCTTACACGCGGCCGCATGCTCCAATGGCTGCGCGAGGAACTCGCGGACGGAAATGAGGGCGCGCACATTGATCGAATGGAGCGCGTGCTCGGAAAGGCAGCCACTGAGGCGCTGCGCGATCGCGTCAGCCAACGCGGCGGCTCGGCGCTCACGGAACGAACATTCGCGAGGATCTACGGCGGCCCCGTGAAGGGAGATGCCAAGGTGCTGAAGCGCTGGCTTGGTGAAAAGCGGAGCGTCGATGAGATCATCGAGATCGACGATCCTGAGCAGGTGCTTTCGATCTGTCGCCGTTTGAATCCCGCGTACGCTATAGCGCGCGCGGCCGTGACTGAATGCGAGCCGTACATGCCGTGGCTCGATCCCGATAGCGGAGAGGAGGTCGGGTTCATCGGACTCCTCGACAGCCCAATGGCGGACGACACGCAGGTATTTTCCTCACCTGTCGCTGTCACTTGCTTTCAGTGGACGTGCGACCTCCTCAAGCTGGGGGTTCGCATTGAGCCGCGGCCTTATGGCGAGGACGACGTATCCGAGTGAAGAAACTCCCCGACGGCCGCACGCAGTTCTCGCCAAAGGACCTTCTCGCTTTCCTCGAAGGCGATTTTTCGGCTTGGTGTGAGCGGTCCAAGTTCGAGGGCGGCGCCGCGGCCGTTCCCGGAATCCCCGCCGGCATCTCGATCGCCCCCGACGTCCGCGAAGGCGGCGATGATCTCGCCGCGCGCATGGGCGATGAGCACGAGAAGCGGCACCTCGCCAAACTGCGCGCCGAGATCCCGGACCTCGTGGAGATCGATCGCAACGACGAGCATGCCGCGCGCCACACGCTGGACGCCATGCACGCTGGTGCGAATGTGATCTACCAAGCTTGCCTCACCGACGGCGACTGGCAGGGCTATCCGGATCTCCTGTACAAAATCCCCGGCCCCTCGAAACTCGGCGACTACCACTACGAGCCCCGCGACGTCAAACTCGCGCGCTCGGCGAAGCCGGCCTTCATCGTGCAGCTCTGCTGCTACGCCGGCATGCTCGAGGCCATGCAGGGGGTTCGGCCCAAGCAGATCAAGTTCATCTTCGGCGACAGCACGGAAGAGTCGTTCAAGACGGACGATTTCTATTTCTACTATCTGGTGCAGCGCGACGCGTTCCTGGTGTTCCAGAAGAATTGGCGCCGCGACAACATGCCCGACCCCGGGCTCGAGCGCAGCTATGGCCAGTGGAGCACGTTCGCCGAGCAGCTGCTGGAAGAGCGCGACCATCTCAGTCGCGTCGCGAATATCACGCGCACGCAGATCCGCCGGCTCGAGGATGCGGGCATCACCACGCTCAAAGACTTCGCCGACAGTACAATAGTAGGCATTCCCCGAATCTCTCCCGAAACGCTCACGAAGCTCCGCCGGCAGGCGGCGCTGCAGCAGGCATCGCGCGAGCTCGACAAACCGCTCTTCGAATTGCGCCCGCCCTCGCCCAACGACCCCGGGCGCGGGCTCGCGCTGCTGCCGCCGCCTCGGCCGCTGGACGTGTTCTTCGACATGGAAGGATTCCCGTTCTATCCCGGCGGCCTCGAGTATCTCTTCGGCGCCGTCACTGTCGAAGACGGGAAACCGAAATTCCACGACTGGTGGGCGCATTCGCCCGAGCAGGAGAAAAAAGCCTTCGAGGGCTTCGTCGATTTCGCGCACGCGCGCTGGCAGCAGGATCCCGAGATGCACGTGTACCATTACGCCGCGTACGAGAAAACGGCGCTGCGCCGTTTGATGGGCAAGTACGCCACGCGCGAGAACGAGGTGGACGATCTGCTGCGCAATGAAGTGCTGGTGGACCTGTACAACATCGTGCGTCAGGGCGTGACGATCGGGGCCACCGGTTATTCGCTGAAGGACATCGAGTGCCTCTACATGCCGCCGCGCGAGCAGGCTGTGTCCAACGCCGGCGATTCCGTGCTGGCCTACCAGGCGTGGATCGACAGCGGCGAGCCGCAGGGCTGGGCGGGGAGCGCGCGGTTGAACGAGATCCGCGAGTACAATCGCGTGGACTGCGAGAGCACCGTGGGCGTGCGCGACTGGCTCATGGACCGGAAGGCGGAGTTCGATGCGAAATATCCGGCGCCGCCGGTGGCGACTGAGCCTGCCGGCGCTGATGATGACCGTCCGCCGCGCGAGCCTGATCCGGGCGCCGTGGTTGCGGCCAAGCTCGCCGAGATGGCTGAGGAGGAAGAGGATCCAGAACGTGCGCGCGTGACCGCGCTCGTCGGCTGGCTCGTGGAGTACCACCGCCGCGAGGAGAAGCCGGTGTGGTGGCAGTATTTCGACCGTTTGGAGAAGACCGAGGAGCAGCTGCGCGAAGATTTCGATTGTCTCACGGGCCTCGTGCGCACAAAGAAGGCGGCGCGTCCCGAGAAACAGTCATTGGCGCACGAATACTCGTTCGATCCCAACAGCGATACCAAGCTGCACGCCGGTTGTAAGGTGGTCGTGACCGACCAATGGCGCACGAAGTGCAGCATCGTGACCTTGGATGCGGACGCCGGCCTGCTCGAGCTCAAGCTGTCGAAGAACAAGCAACTCCCCGATCGCCTGAGCCTGATCCCCGACGACTACCTGAGCGCGAAGCCGATCAAGGAATCCCTCGTGCGGTTCGCCCAACAATGCACGACGCACGATGAACGATGCACCGCCATTGATGATCTCCTCTTCCGCCGGAAGCCGCGGATAGAGGGCCACGATGGTGGAGCACTCGTTGAGGACGGTCCCAACTTCCTACGCGACGCCATCGATATCGTCTGTAGACTCGATGGCAGCACACTTTGCATTCAAGGCCCCCCAGGAACTGGAAAGACCTACACCGCTTCAAGCATGATCGTCGAGCTGCTCCGTCGCGGAAAGCGCGTCGGTATCGCCGCCAACAGCCACAAGGTGGTGCTCAACGTGATGGCCGCGATCCTGAAGAACGATCCGGCCCCGCCCGGGAACGCGGCGCTCTACAAGGTGGGCAGCGACGGCGACGAGACCGTAGAGCTTCACGAGCGGATCACCCACCTCGCCGCGTCCGGCGACGCCGACCAGTTGGCCGGCACCCCCGGGCCGTGGGTACTCGGCGGCACCGCGTGGCTGTTCAGCCGCGAAGCGCTCGTTGGCTCGCTCGACTACCTGTTCATCGACGAAGCGGGGCAGGTGAGCCTCGCGAACGCCGTGGCGATGGGCCAGAGCGCGAAGAACATCGTGCTCATCGGCGACCAGATGCAGCTCGCGCAGCCGCTCAAGGGCACCCACCCCGGCGAGAGCGGCATGAGTTGTCTGGAGTACGCGCTGAACGGTCACGCGACCATCCCGCCGGACTTCGGGATCTTCCTGGGGCTGAGCTACCGCATGCACCCGGACGTGTGCGCGTTCATATCGGATGCATTTTATGAGGGCCGCCTCAAGAGCGCGACGCGCACCGAGGGGAACGCCGTTGGAACCCAGCACGGCATCGTGTGGATGCCGGTGGAACACGAAGGAAACAGCCAGAGCAGCGACGAGGAGGCCGACGCGATCGTGCCGCTCGTCAAGGAGCTGCTCGCGCGCAGCGTGACCGTGGAAAACAAACCCGCTCGCGCAATGACCACGGAAGACGTATTAGTCGTTGCGCCGTTCAACATGCAGGTGCGGAATCTGCGCGGGCGGATGGACCCGGCGGTGCGAGTGGGATCCGTGGACAAGTTCCAGGGTCAGGAGGCGCCGGTGGTCATCGTGTCGATGTGTTCATCGACGCTCGAGGACTCGCCTCGAGGGGCGGAGTTCTTGCTGAGTGCGAACAGAATGAATGTGGCGGTGAGTAGGGCGAAGGCGGTAGCGGGGGTGCTCGGATCACCGGGGCTTATGGCAGGGCGATGTAGGGGCGTTGATGAGATGAGGCAGGTCAATCTTATGTGCAGATTGGCGCGACATGCTGAGCGAACCTCTACATGCTGAGAAGGGCGAACTAGTCGGCCCGGCAAGCGCAGCACCAGAAGCGCTTTACGCTTTTGAGTATTCGACACACTGATCTTCGAGGTCCAGTGGCTTATCTCGTTCGCGTAGGTGCGAGTGCGGGTAATGTTTCCGGTGTCGAGTCGCGAGGATACCGCGTATTCCGGCGCGGGTCATGGGTTATGGTGGAATGGGGTGCGGTGGAGGTTCGACGGCCGCTTCGAATCCACTGGTGGGCTTCTCCGAGCCGGCTAATCCATAGATGCCGCACGGTGTCAGCCGCGAACACGTTCCGTATTGAGCGAATCCGTGCGCAGCTCGACGACGGATATGAAAGGTTGGCGCCTGGCGTCCGAATCTGGCCTAAGCGGAGGCGATCAAGTGGCGAAGCGTAAGAAGGCCCACCGCCGGCATTCCGCCAATGCGCGCGTTCAGGTACTCGGCCTGTCTAAAGCCGGTACCTCGATCGATATCGATCTATTTTCGGACGAGGAGAAGCTAGGCACGCTGGTCATTGGACGCGGGTCGCTAAAGTGGTTTGGGAACAAGTGGAAGCAGGGCAGACGATTCTCATGGTCTGCATTCGCCAAGTTGATGGACGGCTAGCGGCGCCAGATTCTCGAACAGCGCATCATTCATCTTGTGCCTGCGTTCCGGCGGAAGGCGCGTACTTGATCGGACCCTCCACAAGAGGCAACTTCGGGGGTCGTTGCAGCTGGGGGATTCGCCCTCAGCCGGAGCGTCAGTGGCATATCTCGTATCGATGAGTCAGGGGCCGATGTCGTGACGAATTTCCCTACGAGATTGGAGGCGATCGCGAAGGATCTTCAAGCGGGACGGTCACCAGAGCAGACAACGGTGAAGGGCTTTCTGGAGTGGTTTGGCGCCGAGCGGCGCGGGTACTATGTCGTCCAAAACATCCGAAACGCGCTGGACAAGGTCGGAGTACGAACGGAGCCTGACTTCGAAGGCGTCTTCATTGACTCCGTTATTTCATTCGTACCGGTCTCCTTAGCGCCGACATTGGCGGTTGAAGGCTCGCCTGTCACAGTTGCGATTGCGGATGAGCAGGCCGATACAACCGCGGAGGCGAGTTCGGGTCTTCTGACGGATCCGACCTACAGAGTGAAGAGACTTCCCTCGGCCAATCATCGACCGCTCTCGGTACACCAGGACACGCCACTGGCCGAGGCTGTCACTCTAATGCTCTCTCACGACTACTCGCAACTGCCGGTGATGCAGGGCGATAGAGAGCTGAAAGGAGTAATTAGCTGGGAGTCACTTGGAGGTCGTGTCGCTCTCGGGCGGCCGTGCAAGGTGGTGCGGGATTGCATGGAACACGCCACCGAGATCTCCTCGGAAGCATCTCTCTTCGCAGCAATCGACAGCATTATCGCGCATCAGTATGTGCTCGTGCGGAATTCGACGAATAGGATTTGTGGAATCATTACGACGAGTGATCTAAGCCTGCAATTCCAGCTACTCACGGAACCGTTTCTGCTGTTGGGTGAGATCGAGAGTCACATGCGTCGCCTCGTTCAAGGCAAGTTCACGCCTGCGGAACTCGCGACGGCAAAGGATCCCGCCGACAAGAGAAGGGAGGTTGGCAAGGCGGCTGACCTTTCCTTTGGAGAGCATGTTCGGCTACTCGACAATGCCGAACGGTGGAGTCGTTTGGGTGTGGAGGTCGACCGGGGCGTGATCGTAGGCCAGCTTCGGCGTCTCCAGAAGATTCGCAATGATGTAATGCATTTTGATCCGGATGGCATTGAGCCATCCGATCTGGAAGCGCTCCGCAAATTCGTGCGCTTCATGCAGGAGCTTCGCAGCATTGGCGTAACATGAATATTCGGCGGCCGCTGGTGCGACGTTCAGCCGTTCCCTCCAAGTGAATCAGGGCTCCTCAATGTCGGACAAGGAATTCCTTGACCGAGCGCTGGTGAGTGCTCTCAAGGCGTCGGGCGGTTCCGCTTCGATTGGGAAAGCTTGCGAGGCAGTCTGGGAACAGAACGAGAACGAGCTGCGCCTGAGGCGCGAGCTATTTTTTACATGGCAGTACGATATCCGGTGGAGCGCGCATTGGCTCCGGCTAGCCGGCGTCCTCCGCTCCGCGTCATTGTCGCCGCAAGGAGTATGGGAGTTGACTTACCCTTCGAAGGCCTCATGACGTTAGAAGCACTTCTCAGCGCCTATTGCACCCATGTCCGCTCTTACAGAGGCACTACATGACTGGACCTAACCAGCGTACAGAAGAAAGTCAGCAGACGATTCGCCTAGGAAATCGAGACTTTCAACTGGAGCGCGCGAGAGTTCCAATCAGCTTTCTCAAGCTTGATCCCGGCAATCAACGTGTGAGTTACCTCATTCGGAAGCGGAGCTTGAACGCCACGGATGCCGATCTGCACACCCTGATCTGGGAAATGGATCCGGTGAAGGACCTCTACAACTCGATCTACCAAAATGGCGGGCTGATAGTAGAGCCAATTGTGCAGCGCGACGGCCTGGTAGTGGAGGGCAACTGTCGAACGGTATGTCTTCGCGAGCTGGCGAAGCGCTATCCGGATGACCCTCGCTGGCGAGAAGTCTATGTTCAGAAGCTACCGGCGGAGGTAACGGACGAACAACTGACCATGCTCATCGGAGAGCTTCATATCGCGGGCAAGATCGAATGGCGCGCATTCGAGCAGGCAGAGTATGTATGGAAGATGAACTCGCTCTACGGCAAGACCTACGACTTTCTCGCTGCCCACCTCAGATGGTCGCGTGCTAAGATCGCGCAGAAGATCGGAGCATACGAAGAGACAAAAGCATACATGGAAGAGTTTGGCGACTCGGACGGAATCAACAGGTTTTCACATTTCGAAGAGTTTATGAAGAAGAAGGAGTTGCGCGAGAAACGCGAGGACAATCCAGGTTTCATGCGTGATTTTCGTCAGTGGGTACATGACGGCAGGTTTCCTGATGCGAAAGATGTAAGAGGGCTAAATGATTTCTTGGAGAATGATGCTGCACTGGAAGCATTTGAGAGCGGCGGAGCTCAGGCGGCGTTCGGGGTGCTTCAAGCCCGCAATCCGTCGCTAATCTCGAATTTTTGGGCGACCATTGATCGAGCTGCCGAGGAGTTGCTCAGTGTACCGCTTGTCGAGGTCGAAGACCTCAAAAAGGGGCACGCATTGAAGATCGAGAAGCTCCGGAACCTGCAGGCGGCGCTGGGATCCGTGGCGCAGCACGCCAGGATCGAGCTATGAGATCGCTCTTAGTAATCGGTTGATGACGTCAAATCGTCCTACCGACCGGAGCTGCGACACCCTCGCGGCGAGAATCCTGATAACGCCCGCGCTCGAAGTACGGGTCTTGTCTCAGGCCTACCAAGGCAGGTGCTTCTTGCATGTCCGCGAATTTGTGCTGACGCGAGAGAATGTCTTTGTTGCAACGCCCAAGGGAGTTTCGCTACCGATCGAGAGGATATCCGACGCGATTGACGCGATTCAGGAACTGCGCAGTGCGGGCACCGATCGCGAGTGCACGGTGGCCAAGATCCCGCTTAGTGGCGGCCGGGAGATCAGATTCGGAATTGCACTTTGGCAAGGCGCCGCGAAGGCCGATATCCGACTCTATTTCGCACCCGGGGACTCGGACGATCGCGCTCCGACGCGGAAGGGCCTGCGGCTAAACCTGGCGCTGCTCGCTGAATTGGAGAAGGGACTCGCGGCACTCGAGAGAGGAATGAGATGAGAAGGACGCGCCTCTTACATTCTGCAAAGGGATAGGGAGAATGACGGGACCTCGCGCAGCTGCCACCGAGTTCGATCTGCAGCCGGACCCTCGCATCCTGCCTATGCTTGGGGAGATCACACTTCCTCAGTGGCGTTGCCTGGCGGAATTCATCGACAACTCGGTCGACGCCTTCCTTTCGGCGAAGCGATCGGGTCATCCGGTTCCTGAGCCGGAGATTCACATCACTGTGCCGACAGCCGACTCGGCCAGGGGACGCGTGGCGGTCAGGGATAACGGGCCTGGCATGGACGTCGCAACGCTCGAGAAGGCCGTACGGGCCGGCTGGACGAGCAATGACCCGATAAACAACCTCGGAATGTTCGGGATGGGGTTCAATATTGCTACGGCTCGTCTGGGAAGTGTGACTCAGGTTTGGACCACGCGGAGAGGTGATACCGAGTGGTGCGGGTTGGAAATCGACTTCGACAAGTTGGTGCAACAACGTCACTTTCGAACACCGAGATTGACGCGCCCGAAGGCCGATGCTCTTGAGCAGGGTACGGAGCTTACGATCGAGCGATTGAAACCAGAGCAGCGACAATGGCTAGGGAAGACCGCTAATCGATCGCGACTTGTTCGAGAGTTTGAGAGCATGTATGCGGCGATGCTCCGGCCGAACGGTGTCCCCATTTCCTTCCGCCTGTTGCTAAATGGCACGGCGCTGCGGGGAAGAAGCCATTGCATTTGGGGCGGCGAAGGGAACCCCGTCCGCGAGGTCCTGACTGCCAGGTTTGGAACCGTATCGGCGTATCAGTCCCTCAACGTTGAGCTGCCGACAAGATCCTTTTGCGTGAAGTGTTGGCAGTGGCTGCCTTCGGATGCGACGACGTGTCCAGCCTGCGACTCGGCGGATAATGTCGTTGCCAGGCAGCGCCGTGTTTATGGATGGGTTGGGCTGCAGCGTTACGTGAGCGATGTAGACTACGGCATTGACTTCATACGCAACGGGCGAAAGATCGAGTCTGCCAACAAGGATCTCTTCTTTTGGGATGCTGGCGGTTCAGTCGAACCTGAGTATCCAGTTGACGATCCCCGCGGTCGAGGCCGGCTGGTGGGAGAGATTCACATTGATCACTGCCGAGTGACTTACACGAAGGACCGATTTGATCGGAACGATCCGGCGTGGGAGGAGATGGTTCACCTCGTGCGCGGCGCGGGACCGCTGCGTCCGGACCGTGCTGCCGAGCTTGGCTTCCCCCAAAATGACGCGCCGCTGTTTCTCCTCTTCCAGGTGTTCCGTCGGAATAGTCCAAAGTCCAAGGTTGCGGGTGCGTATGAGAAGTTGATGATCGTTAGAGATAACGATGACGCGGCGCGAATGGCCAAGCGTTTCTATGCGGGCGAGGCGGAATTTCAAACGGACCGGAAATGGTGGGATCTTGTGATGGAGGCCGATCGCGAGCTCCTCGTTCCAAAGTCAACGCCGCCAACTGGCGGCGATTCTGGCGGAGGAACAATTCCGGGATTTGGCGGCAAACCGACCGCGCCTCCGGGCGCTGCCCCCGTACCGCCACCCGCCGCCGGCCCGCCACCGCCCCCAAGAACTGCGATCCCGTCGCTGAGCCGAGAGTACAGAGATAGCTCCTCCGGGCAGAGGTGGGAGACTAAGGCGTATGGAGTTCAGGCCGATGACCCCGTTCTTGGTACCACAGCGGTGCCGTGGGTCATTAAGGCGACTCCGGCCGGCATTCATGAGTTCTTTGTGAATCCAGGGCACGGCGCATTTCGATCGGCAACGTTGACGCCGCTTGATGCTTTGCTGGCAGAATTTGCGCATTCCGCAATGGACTTTCTCAGGAACCGCCAGACAACAGCCACGTTCGCTTCGGTCTTGGCTGGGTTGCGGGACGAGTATGCCGGTACCGAGAAACTCGACCATGTTGCACTCTCGGGTGAGGCCTCGATGCTTCTTGGCGCGATTGCACGCAGCGTTGGGCAGTCCTCCTCGGCGGCCGGAGACGGGCGTGCGCTCTTCAACGAACTCACTCCGATCGAACAGGAAGCCGTATTTGGCAAGATGGCGGAGCGTTCCGTTTCGAGCTCACAGAAGGAGATTGCTGAGGGGCGGTTTCTAGACTACGCGCCGCGCGCGACACTTCTTCGTTTTGTTGAGCGCCATCCAGAACTGTTCTTCGATGGTCGGTATTGGGATGCGCCGTATTCCAGCATTGACTATGAGCGTCCCGCTGCCACTGAGGCCGCTAGGGCTCGTACGGTGGAATATCACGTGGGGCTTATGCGCGATGTCCTCTGGTTGGCAGAGCAGGATAGCGCCGAGCTTGAAGCTGCATCAAGGCCGCGCCTCCTTAGGGCGGCATTGGCGTTGGACTTGCTATCAGGGGAGCCGGCCGAGGACACCGAGACGTGAAATCGGCTGTGGTCGGCTTTCTGGATGAACGCCGGTTGCTCAGGGGTCCGTGGCCGGCTTTCGAGCGTGACGTTGCGCGACTGCTGTTGGCGAACGGCTTCGATGATGTGCGCCTGGTCGGTGGCAGCGGCGATCGTGGTGCCGACGTTCTCGGCGCAAAGGATGGGGACCTATGGGTATTGCAGTGCAAGCATACTACTACTACGGGCCCCCCAAGCGCGGCGGTGTCCGAGGTCGTAGAGGCCGCGCGATACTATCGGGCTCAGCGAATGGTGGTCGTGACTTCGCGTCCTCCTGGCGACGCCTTTAACGAGGAAAGACTTCGCTTTGAGCGAACCGGTCTGAAGGTTGAAGTCGCCGATCCAGCAGTGCTGACAAGTCTGATGAGCGAGAGTCCTGAATATCCCCCGTCGCGACGGACTCTCTTCGACTATCAAACCGACGTCGCGGGCCGCTTGCGCGAAGCGCTTCTTGATACGGGGAGGGCGCAGGCGGTTATGGCGACGGGATTGGGCAAGACGGTGGTGATGGCGGAATTGGTCGCGGATCTTCTCCGGGACGACCTGGTGGAGCATGGGCGCGTCCTTGTTCTCGCTCACACTCGGGAACTTGTCGATCAGTTGTTACGTGGATTCTGGTATCAGCTGCCTAAGTGGGTGCCGACACACCGACTCGCGGAAGGCGAGGCTCCGGCATTCTGGGATGGTATCACATTCGCGACGATACAAAGTGTGTCGACCCGACTCGACACGGTTCCGAAATTTGGCCTCGTATTGATCGACGAAGCGCATCATGCGGGTGCCGCCACATTTCGCAAGACTCTCGAAGCGCTCGCGCCCAAGATGCGAGGAGGAGTGACGGCGACGCCGTGGCGAGGCGACGGGTATGACGTCGATGAGCTACTTGGTCCGCCGGTAGCTCGTATCGGTATTGCGGAGGGGCTGCAGCGCGGCTTTCTGGCTGAGACGGACTATCGCCTGCTTGCCGACAACATTGACTGGAAGTTCGTACAGGACGCCTCGAAGAATCGATACTCCTTGGGGCAACTTAATCGACGCCTCATCCTTCCCACGAGGGACGAACAGGCTGTTCGGATTATCAAGGGCGTCTTCGATTCCGAGGGAAGACGAGGCGGAATCGTGTTCAGTCCAACCATTGAGCACGCGAATAGTTTCGCCGCCATGCTGCGTCACTATGGAGTAAAGGCGGAATCGATGTCGTCGGAAACTCCCGCTCGCGAGCGTGACGTACTGATGTCACGCTTCAGAGCTGGACACCTAAACATTGTCGTGACCGTTGACCTATTCAATGAGGGCGTCGACGTGCCAGATGTCGACCTCATTGTGTTCATGAGAACGACTCATAGTCGTAGGATCTTCGTGCAACAGCTCGGAAGGGGGCTGCGTGTAAGCCCGGGAAAAGACAAGGTAATAGTCTTGGATTTCGTCACGGACCTCAGTCGCATCGCAGAGGTCGTCGAGCTCGACCGGTCAATAAAGGGCGAGTCAGTGGAGCGACTCGGGCTCGGAAGTAGACTTGTGAGTTTTAGCGATCAATCGGCCGGGTCCTTCCTGCGCGAGTGGATGCTCGATCAGGCGTCGTTGTTCCTTCGCGAGGATGACCCTAAGCTCGAACTGCCCGAGTTCGAATTCCCCAAGCCGATGCCACCGGGCGGTGTGCAGTGAGGATCACTCCAACAGTGAAGCGGGAGGTGCGAGAGCGACTCTGGGGCATTGCCCAAGACATCGATTGGACGCGCCTGCCGGACTCCTCCAAGGCCAAGTACTACGAGGAGTGGACTCGGGATCCGCTAGTAGGCGGAATCTTGGCGCGGTATATGGATCGGGGCCGCGTGCGCGTGTACCTGAAGGACACTCTCCTCAAAGATTTTACGAGAAAGACGCTCGCTGACGCCACTAGGCCGCTCCGCGTACTTGGCCTCGAGGAGGCGCGAGGGATCGCCGAGCGATACATTAAACCTCACGGGATCCGGTTGAGTGATGGACGCGTAGTCTGCTGGGGCAGAGCAGACGACTGGAAGGCAATCCTGCTCGCTGCCTACGAACGTGCCTGGATTGCCCAGAACTCAACCTCATTCGGTGTCGTTCTCATGGGCGCTTCCGGGCGGTACGCGGGGCCTGAAGCGCGAACCATGGTCGAAGCTGCGGGACAGAGGCTTGGAATCGAGCACATTGTCTGGCTTGGTGTTTAGCGACTTGTTCCTGAGCGCGCAAGATGCAGCGCATCCGCGATCGATTTGGCGGGCGATCTACAAGAAGCTTTGCGGCAGATTCTCTTCGTTCTGTCGTACTAAAATGCTCTAGTGGTTAGTCTTGCCGCGCACCGATTGGCTCTCCCCCGTTGACCCTACTCACATGGAATCGCCGTTCGCGACATCCTACCCGCTCGAAAGTCTCGCGGGTATTCTCGTAACCCGCCGCTACGCGACCTACAAGGATCAGCCTGGCAGACTCTACCACTATCCTAAGCGATTATATGAAAGCGTGGTGCAGTCTCTCCGAGGGTGTTTAGTGTTGACCTATGAACCGAGGCGCGGAGGCACTTCGGAGACATCCATGAGCGGCGGTCGCAGCGCCTTCACCGGGTTTGCCTTTCTCGGCGACCAGTTGATGATGCAGATGATCCGACCCACCGCTTCGTTCCGCTGTCGAGCTACTGCGAGTTTCCGATTCCCGTGAATGTGTCTGGCACATCACTCGACGGTAAAGCGCTCCAGCGCGCAGTAGGCACTCTCCCCATTCAGTCTGCCGAATCGATCATACGCTCTGGCTTCGCGGTGCTGACAACACGAGGACCGGCGGTGCGAGAAGGCCTCGCGATGTTGACCTCGCGGACGCTTTGGTTCAGAGGCCGATCAGGGAAGTGGTCTCCAGTCGAGCCGTTCGCGACGCTTCCTTCCGACTCAGGGTCGTCGAGCAAGTGTACGCGGGACGATGCGCGCTCACGGAGTACGGATGACAAACGGCAACGGTCGTGCGGAGACCGATGCTGCCCACATTATTCCCGTGGAGGCGGGCGGTCCCGATAGTGTTCGGAATGGACTCGCGCTCATGAAGAGTCTGCATTGGGCATTCGATCGCGGCCTCGTGGCACTCACGGACGACGGCGGTATTCTGACGGTGACGAGGGGCCTTGATGAGGCGGTACTCCGACTCCTGCTCCCATCGCGTAAGGCACCTTGCCCGCCGACATTCAGGATCGGCCGTATCCAACCTTTCTCGGCTGGCATCGAAGGGAGGTATTCAAGGGTAACGCCGCATAATTCCGGTACTACCCGCGCGAATGCGCTTGTTCAATCGGGTTTCACGACTGCTATATTCGATGCATGCCAAGAACGCGCCTAACGTCGGTTGAACTGTTCACCGGAGCCGGAGGCTTGGCCCTCGGCCTGGCTGCCGCAGGTTTCGAGCATCGATTGCTCTTAGAGTACGACGGCGATGCGTGTCAGACTCTTCGTACCAATCGCTCGTTCTTCGGGGGCTCGAAGTGCCAGATTCACGAAGGTGACGTGAAAGACTTCGATTTCACGCCCTTCTATGGCACAGACCTCTTGGCCGCCGGCGCGCCATGCCAACCTTTCTCCATTGGCGGGAAGCACGCCGCGCACCGAGACGAACGTAATCTCTTCCCACAGGTGTTCCGAGCGGTTCGCGAGGTTCGTCCGCGTGCAATCATCATTGAGAACGTCAAGGGTCTACTCGGTCAGTCTTGCCGAGTTTGTCGAGTTCATTGAGCTCCAGCTGGCATACCCTTTCGCATTGGGCGATTCACCTCTGGATGCGGGGTCGTGGCGAAAACACCTGCTGGAGCTGCGAAGGATCCATTCGGGGGCATCGGCCGGACGAGAGCTTCAGTCATTGTGCGGCGCGTGCTACTGAACGCTGCGGATTTTGGCGTGCCACAACGTCGAGAGCGGGCCTTCTTCGTCGCAATCCGCCGTGACGTAGAAGTTCCATGGCAGCCCCCGCCACCGAGCCATAGCGCGGCCGCGCTTCGGCTGGCGCAGGAGGTGACGCGGGAGTACTGGCACCGCCACGGAGTCCGAGTGTCTAGGCAGTCCACGCACTCCCTCCCCGGTAAGCTGCTGCGGGAGGCCGGTACCACAGTCGCATGGTGCACCGTGCGGGATGGATTGGGGCCTTCCGGCTCCCAATGCTCGATCGAGATCCGCGCAGGTTCAGAATCACACCGCTCAGCCCGGGGCGCGCGCATATCCAGGACATACCGGCTCAGCTCTGGACGCTCCGGCCAAGACGATTAAGGCGGGCGTGCACGGCGTCCCGGGAGGAGAAAACATGCTTCGACGCCCGAACGGGACTGTCCGATATTTTACGGTGCGGGAGGCGGCTCGAATCCAGACGTTTCCGGACGAGTATGTTTTTACCGGCGCTTGGGGCGAGGCGATGCGCCAGATTGGGAACGCTGTCCCAGTAGCGCTTTCCGCGGCCGTGGCGCAATCCGTTCGGAGTTGTCTTCGTTCCGCCGCGTCGCAGCGTCGGCCGCGATCGCTCGCTGGCCTAAGTCCGACATACGAGCAAGGAGAGCTTTCTGGTTTGCTTGCTCATTCGGACGCAATCTGATCGCAAATGCCCGGCCGGGGTGTAGCTCGTCCCAATGAGATCGCTTTTGGCCGCCACGGCCTCCACCCGGCGCATGTATCCCAAACCCGGGAAGTGCGACGTTCCAGATAGGCCGATACTGACAGATCGCCATGGCCTCGGCGAGTGGTGTCAGATCGGCATGACAACAAGTGCGCGTACTGTAAAGTCCAATGAATTCAGGTTGCCTGCAGTTTTTGATGCTTCCCCATGTTGCCGGATTCGTTCCCAGAGTGGTGCGCCCGCCACCGGCTTAAAGGGGTCGTTGCCTTGGCGCGCGCCCGTTTCCTTTGCCCTGCCTACGTAGAGAGGGATTCGGCAATTGTGAGCACTGTTGTACGCGCCGAGCTCACTGTAGGGCGCGGACACACCGCAATAGTACAGTGCATAGATGCTGGATCCGGGGAAGGGACGAATGGAGTCGAGAGAGTGTACGGTCTCGCGCTCTAGTTGCATAAGCAACGACAGTCCGAGCGCCTCCAGCTCGAGAGGATTGTACGGATTGACCTTCGTCATGCCGAAAACTCACGTTTCGGAGTCATGTTCACAATACTCGCGCGGTGTGGACTACAATAGGGCAGGGCCCTAGTCTCTTCCAAGCAGAAGTTTGAGTCTCGCAATCCAGCGGGCGTCAGCAAGCTCATGCTCCCAAATCGTGAATGCATGTACGCCCTTTGCGAGCGCAACTGGCGCAGCACGCGGGCATCACGCTCGCGGTTCCCTTCGACCTTTTTCCGCCAAAAGCGCGTGTTGCTCTTGGGTGGCCGATAGCATCGCGGGCAGCCATGCCAAAAACACCCAAGTGCACGAACATGGCGAGCGCTTCATCGGGAAAATAGAAATCCGGACGACCAGGTAGTCGATTGACGTGGCGCCGCCACCCGCTGATCCTAGCGCGACGGAGCGACCTTGCCACTGTCACCTCAGTGGAAACGTTGCCGGCGCTCTTGACCTTCGCCATTAGCACCGAACGGGCGTAATCGTCGAGCGGGTCGTGCCTAGCCATTAGCGCGGGGTTGAAGACGGAGCTTTCACGAAGGAAGAAGCCTGCGAGCTAAGAAAATGTTACGGAGCGGACGCTGGCGCGCCAATCTGAATGCACACGTGTCAGAGAGATCCCATTCCTCTCCACAACGCCACCGGCTGCCCGCTCCCCAGTAGAGAAGTAATGCACGCCGCCGCGATTTGGTTGGGCAACTTCAGCGCTGCTAGCGTTTTCGCCCGCGCGGCGAGCCTACGAGCGCGCGGCCCATGGCGCCCCAACTACCGCGTAGTAGTGCATATTCCGATCTCATGAGCGTAGTGCCAAGTGCACCTGTTTCCGACCCTGATTCTGTCCCGCGCGGATCAACGCGAACTTCCCGGGCAATCCCGCGCGGCACGGGCTCCCGACGATCCAAGGCGTCATCGCGCTCTTCGACGCCGATCGCGGGGTGCTGCTCGCGCTGATGGACTCGGCGGTCATCACGAGCCGGCGCACGGCGGCGGCCACGGCGGTCGCGGCCAATTCCTCGCGCGCGCGGACGCCGGCGGTCACCATCTGCGGCTGCGGCGAGCAGGGACGCAGTCAGCTGCGCGCGCTCGCGCTCGTGCGCACGCTGCGGTCCGCGTTCGCGGTGGACCTGGACGGCGAGCTCGCCAAGCAGTTCGCGACGGACATGCAAGCCGAGTTGGGGATCCCGGTGACGGCCGGCACGGAGTTGGGCGCGGCGGCGCGGCGGAGTGACATCATCGTCACGTGCACTACGTCGCGGCGCGCGATACTCGGGCCCGGGGATGTTTCGCCAGGGGCGTTCGTGGCGGCGGTAGGGGCGGATAATCCGGATAAGCAGGAGATCGCGCCGGAGCTCATGGCCAAGGGCAAGGTGGTGGCGGATATCCTGGAGCAGTGTGTGGTGATGGGGATCTGCACCATGCGATCGCGGCTGGCGTCATGAGGAGGGAAGATGTTTACGCCGAGCTCGCGGAGGTGGTTAGTCGGGGCCGAAGCCGGGGAGGACCAACGACGAAGAGATCTTCATCTTCGATAGCACGGGCACGGCGATCGAGGACCTCGCGGCGGCCGCCGTTGTCTACGCAAGGGCGAAACGGGAAAACGGGAGCGAGTACTAACTACACGCTCCCGTTTCCCCTTTCCCTTCTTCACCGCAGTCAGCGCGGTCCGCGCCGGTGCCGCCTCCGGCATCTGCGCCGGCGGCTTCAGGATCACCTTGATCCGCGCGCGCAGATCCGCGAAATGCGCCTTGGTCTCCTTGTCGGTCGCCCGTGCTCTCCGCCCCCCGCAGCTGCGCGTCCAGCACCACCAACTGCGCCCGCGCCAACGCCCGCGCGTCCGCCGGCCTCGGCTTCGGCGCGAACCGCGCCGGCACGCCCGGCCGCACCGGCGGCTCGAGCGGCGTGTTGATCAGCCGGTTCATCTGCTCCACGAACGCCCGCTGCAGATTCCGCCGGTACACGTCGGTCACCGGCTTCGCTTCACGCGCCTCGGCGAACAATCCCTGCGAGAGATCGCTCAGCAACTCCGCGATGCTGTACGCCGGCGCGGCCTTGGTCGCGAATGCCTGCTCCTCGGCGAGCCGGCCGAGCCGCTCGTCGTTGAGCACGGTGTTCAGGATCTGACTCTGCCGCGTCCGCAGCCGCTCGACGCTGCCGGTGGGCTCGATGCGCCGCAGGATCGCGGTGTCCAGGAAATACGTAGGCGTCGTGAATACGTTCGCGTTGAGCCACTGAACGGCCTTCGCCTGCTTCGCGCGCGGCGCCGGCGCATAAATGGATTGCGACTGGCTGGGATACCGCTCGGTGTGAGTACACGCCGCCCACCACGGCCGCCACATGGCCCGCCTCGCGGCTCCACTGCGCGAGCAAGCCGCCGTACATGTCGTCGAGCTGCTGATAGTCCTCGAGCGGATTCGCGGTGGTCGCCGGAATGAGCATCGGCACGATGCGCTTGATGTTCGCGAATCCATACGTGCTCGCCATCACCGGATCGTCGCCCAGCTCCTCGGTCACGCTGCGCGGATCGGTGGGATCGCCGTCGCCAATGTAGCGCAGATACGGATTCGCATCCTGCTGGCGCGCCAGCGAATCGAGCACCTGACGCTCGGCGTCCGGCGTGGCCGCGCCCGGAATGCGGCGGTAGCCCCAGTCGATCACGAAGGTGTCGTACGGACCCATGCCCTGCATGAGGCACGCGTTGTCGCCCGGCTGCGCGATGTAATTGTAGCGCGCGTAGTCCATGATGCTCGGACTCGTGCCGCCCATGCGGCAGGTGAACGCCTTGCTGCGCAGCGAGTCCACCGGATAGAAGGTGCTCGCGATCATGTTGTGCCTGAGCCCCAGGCTGTGGCCCACTTCGTGCGCGGCCACGTACATGAGCATTTGCCCCAGGAGCGAATCGGGCAGCGGCAGCACGCTTGTCGCGCGGATCGGTGGCGCCCGCCTGCGTGAAATACCACGTCTGCACCAGGTCCATGATGTTGTGATAGACCATGATGTCGGCGTTCAGGATCTCGCCGCTGCGCGGGTCGCTGATGTGCGGGCCGTAGGCGTTCTCAATGGTGGACGGCAGCCAGCGGATGTTGTTGTAGCGCACGTCGTCGAGATCGAAATCCTTGTCGTTCGCGGGCGCGGGCTTGCCGATGATCGCGTTGCTGAAGCCCGCCGCTCTGAACATCGGCTGCCACTGCTCGATGCCCTTGATGATCCACGGCACCCACTTGGCCGGCGTCGCCGGATCCACATAGAAAATGATGGGCTTCACCGGATCGCTCACGGCCGCCGTCGGATCCTTCGGCTCGAGACGGAAGCGCGCGATGTAGCAGCGCTGGTCGCGCGGGACGAGCAGCTGATCGTAGTCCTCGAAATTCAGATTGAAATAGCCGACGCGCTTGTCGCAGAGCCGCGGCATCATGGGCGCGTCGGGCAGCAGCACCATGGAGTAGTTCATGAGCACGGTGAGCGAGTTGATCGCCTCGCCCTGGCCCGGCACGGAGTCCACCTCGAACGTTTGCAGCGCGCTCACTTCCACATTGCGCGGGAAGCTGCGCACGCGCGCGACGGCCGAGCGTGACGGGTCGAGGCGTTTCACCTTGACGCGCTGCTGCTTGATGTTGAATTCGGAGACGTCGGTGGTGAAGAGCTTGGTCACGTCCACCACGACGTTGCTGTCCTTCGGGCTGAAGGCCGCGATGTCGAAACTCGCGACGATGGGCGGGATGTTCGACAGGTCCACCGCGCGCGCGACCGGATTGGTGCTGTCGGCGCGGATGTCGAACAGCACGATGCGCAGGAACACCCTGTTGCCGAGGCGCTCCCACTTCACGACCTGGTCCGAGACTTCCTCGCCGGCGAAGCGCACGCCGTGCGCCGCGCCGCGCTGGGCGGCGACCATCAGGAATTCCTTGCCGAACATTGCGTGCGGGATCTCGTAGAAGAGCTTGTCGCCGAGCTGGTGGGTGATGAACACGCCGGAGTCGGTGATCGGCGTGCGACGTGATCACCTCGGCGTAGGGCTTGGGAGCCGCGGGCGTCTCGGGGCCTTTGCCGGGAGCGCCGTTGGCGGGCGGGGCGTTGGGCGAGGGCTTCGGGTTCTGCGCGGTGGCGGCGGTCGCGAGGGTGGCGAGCACGACAGTAATGAGTGCGGCGGAACGTCTGAGCATTGGGAACCCGGTTCGGGGGAGGATCGAAGCCGCCAGAATACGGAAATGCGCGGTCAAACGTTGGAGCGCGTTTCGAGCTGTTTCGCTAGGAGGAGAGCTGGCCATTGGGCATCGGCCATCGGCGCATCGGGGCGCTGTCAGATGGGGCGAGTACTATTGTCATCAACCTCACCAGGAAACCCGAGATGACACCGATTTCCCGGATCTCCGACGATCCGCGCGTTCGCGCTGAAAATGCGCACGATCTGTTCCACCGGCTTTGGACCAAGGCGTGCGACGCAGCCAACTATGATAAGGCGGAGTGGCTCGCGCTCGGGAACATCCTGACCATAGACCTCTTCGCGCCGCGACGCGCGGAGGTGCGCGTGCGCGGACTGCCGGTGAGATCCGAATGAAGCGGGCCAGCGGGTCATTGGGCGCCAAGAATGCGAAGAAGCGGAGCGACGAGGCTGAAGCGGAGCTTCTCCGCGTCGCACTGATCGAAGCGCACGAGGCGCTCGAGCGCGCGGGCATTGCGCTGCGCGGTCACCAAGGGGACTACCACTACAAATCTTATGACACGAGCGAGATGATCGAGCAGGTTCTCCTGCGGATCAAGGCGGCGCTCGATGAGTGATGCCGCCACGGTCGCTCTCTGGCACCCTGATTTCGCCGAGCCGGGCGAGCCGCGCGACGAGATCGAGGATCCGTGGGCCGGGCCGCGCATGGCCGAGACTTGGCGCGCGATCGAAGGCTCCGGGATTGCCGTACCATCTCATTGCGCCGAAGCCGGCGAGCCGCGACATCATCGAATTGGTGCACCCGGCGGAGTATGTCGATACGATTCGCGACTACGCCGAGGGTACGCGCGCGCGTGGTGATGACTTCAGCATCGTGAACGCAGATACCGCCATTCGCTCCAACAGTTATCACTTGGCCGCGCTCGCGGTGGGCGCCGTGTGCGAGGGGATCGACGCGGTGGTCTCAGGCAGCGCGCGCAACGCCTTCCTCATCGCGCGCCCCGGCGATCACCATGCGTACGCCACGCGCGGCGGCGGATTCTGTCTGTTCAATCACACCGCGATCGGCGCGCGCTACGCGCAAGAGCGCCACGGTCTCGCGCGCGTGCTCATCATCGATTGGGACGTGCATCACGGCCAGGGGACGCAGGCGATCTTCAGCAGCGACCCGTCGGTGTACTACTACTCGATCCATCAGTTCGGCGCGTTCTATCCGTACAGCGGCCACGAGACCGAACGCGGCACCGGCGCGGGGCAGGGACGAACGCTCAACGTGAACGTGCCGGCCGGCACGGTGGACCATGTGTTCCTGCGCGAATTCCGCCGCGGGCTCCAGTCCATAAGCTTCGAGCCCGACCTCGTGCTCATCACCGCCGGCTTCGACGGCCATCGCGATGATCCGGTGGGCGGACTGCGGCTCACTGAGGAGATCTACCCCGAGCTCACGCGCCTCGTGATGGACTACGCGAACGAGCACTGCGGCGGGCGGATCGTTTCATTCCCGGCGGGTGGGTACAATCTGGAGACGTACCCGGGGCTGGTGCTGTCGCATGTGCGGACGCTGGTCACGGAGTAGGGAATTCCTGCTGGACCAACGGAGGGCGACGTTGGACGTTAGCGCGCGTGTATTCCGTGGATTGCGTGGCCATTGGGACACGGCGGTCCAGTACCCAGTCGACCACGCAACACGAATCCACGAATGCCAACGTCCAACGTCGCCCTCCGTTGGTCCAGCAGGAATTCCCCACTCCAAGCGTCGGATCGATGACGCACCGGACGCGAGCCGGCGCCAGAGTGTGCGATGCACTCTTGCCCACTCGGCGCCGAGGTCACCATAGTATGGCCATGCCGCACGCAGCTACGGATTGGACCGTGGAGATGGTCCACGCGCTTCCGGAGGACGGGAATCGCTACGAGATCATCGACGGCGAACTGTTCGTGAATCCGGCGCCGCGGCTTCCTGCATCAAGCGCGGTAGGAGAACTCTGGCGCGCTCCTGAGCGAGTACGTGCACGCCCATCAGATAGGCTTCGCCCTCTTCTCGCCGGCCGATATCGTCTTCGGACCGCGTACGCTCGTGCAGCCGGATGTCTTCGTGTCGCTTCCGTTCGAGGGCGGAGGCCACGCGACTGGAACGAGGTGAAGCTTCTGCTCGCCGTGGAGATCCTGAGCCCGAGCAGCCAGCGCGCCGATCGCACGGTGAAGCGGCGCCTGTTCCAGCGTGAGCGCGTGCCGGAGTACTGGATCGTGGACATTGACGCGCGCCTGGTCTCGCGGTGGCGGCCGGATGACACGAGGCCCGAGGAGATCGATGGCCGGCTGGAGTGGGCGCCGGCGGCGGGCATCGATCGTTGATCATCGAGTTGCCGGAGTTCTTCGAAGGACTGACAAGGATCTGACCGCGGAGCTTGCGGCAGGTGAGATCGGGGCCAATGCTCAGCGCATACTTTCTCGCAGGCGGTGCTCCAATGTCATGCGCTCCATTGCTCGACGGCACGCTCATTGCGATCCTCGTCGTGGTGCATGGGACTTCGATCCAGGCGCAGAGCAGGGCCGCGACCGCCGCGGCGCCCCCGGTCGCGTCAGCCACGGTGCGGACGGCGTCAACGAACGCGGAAGCGGTGCGCTCCCAGGTATTGCGGTCGGTTACGCCCGCGGTGAGCGCGTGGCTCTCGCGGACCTCGGCCAGCATTTCCAAGAGCGGGAAGTCGGCACAAGCGAAGGAGGTCGCGGCGCAGAACGCGGTGCTGAGCCGCTTCACCGGGCAGCAGCTGGAACCAGCGGACGCTGCCGCGCTCCAGCTGAGCGTTCTGGTCGCATGCCTCAGCGAGAACGCCGCGGTGATCCAGGCACTCGAGGGGCAGATCAAGACGCTCACGAACCAGCTGCAAGGGATTCCGCCGTCAACCGACCCCAAGAGCGAAGCGGCCAAGCAGAAGAGCGCACTCGAGCTCCAGATCACGCATGAGCAACAGTCACTCGTGCAAGCGGAAGCCGAGCATAACAAGCTTTTGCAGGCGATCGATGCGCTCGAGAAAGCGCTGGGACATTCAACGCCGCAAGGGCTGGCTCGGCTCAAGTTGAATGCCGCGGGGCCTCGTGGGACATTGGCATTCAATTCTGTTTTGGAGACGCGATATGCGCCGTTCCAGCTTCTTGGTGATCACCGCATTAGTGCTGTTCGGACTTCCGGCCGCCAGCGGCGCGGCGCAGCACGCCGTCGCGCGCCCGCAGACTCGCACGTTCTACATCGCCGCCGATAACGTGACGTGGGACTACGTGCCCGGCGGCCGAGATGAGATCGCGGGTGTGCCGTACGTCGATTCCGCTTTCTTCGGAAAGGGCCCGCCGCGCGCGGTGAGTACGGCGTACAAGAAAGTGCTCTATCGCGAGTACACCGACAGCACGTTCCGAACGCTCAGGCCGCGCAAGCCGCAGTGGGAGCACCTCGGCTTCCTCGGACCGCTCATCCATGCGGTGGTCGGCGACACGATCCGCGTCGTCTTCCGGAACAACGCGAACCGGCCGTACAGCGTGCATCCGCACGGCGTGTTCTACCCGAAGAACTCCGAGGGCGTGCCGTACAACGACAGTACGAGCGCGGCCGACAAGCGCGACGACGCGGTGGCGCCGGGCGCGACGTACACCTACGTGTGGCTCGTGCCCGAGCGCGCGGGGCCGGGGCCGATGGATGGCAGTTCAGTGATGTGGATGTACCACTCGCACGTGGATGAAGTGCGCGACATCAACACGGGACTCATGGGCGCGATGATCATCACCGCACCCGGCAAAGCACGCGCGGATGGCTCGCCGGCCGACGTGGACCGCGAGATCGTCACCGATTTCGAGCAGAGCGACGAAGAAGCGAGCTGGCTGGCTGACGAGAACTTCTTTCCGAAGGACACGATTCGCAGCCTCGGCGGGCCCGCGCCCAATCCATCGCACCCGGAAACGATCTACCCATGGTACGTGAAGTTCACGATCAACGGCTTCATCCGCGGCAGCATGCCGCTCGAGGCGCTCACGATCAAGAGAGGCGAGCGCGTGCGGTGGTACCTCATGGCGAGTACGAGCGATTTCGATTTCCATTCGCCGCATTGGCACGGCAATACGGTGCTCATCGCGGGCATGCGCACGGACGTCACCTTCCTCGGTCCCATGCAAATGACGGTCGCCAACATGACGCCGGACGACGTGGGAATCTGGCTGTTCCATTGCCACATCTCGTTCCACAATGAGGAAGGGATGGCGGTGAGATACCGCGTGGTACAATAAAGGCGGAGGGCGGGCTGTCGGCTGTCGGCTGTTGCGGGCGGACTCAACTGCGGATCGGACTCAATGGCGCAGTCGGTTAACACCGGTACGATCATCAACGCGACGGATGGAGCGTTCCGCGAGTGGAGGAGATCGTCCTTCGCGACGCGTAGCGCGGCGATGCGAAGGGCGGGGGCGTTGCTGCGCGAGGGGGCCGATGAGTATGCCCGCCTCATGGCGCGCGAGATGGGCAAACCGGTGCGCGACGGGCGCGCGGAAGCGATCAAATGCGCGAATTGCTGCGACTACTATAGTACGAACGCGGAGCGATTCCTTGCGCGAGAGGTCATTCCGACCGAAGCATCGAAATCGTTCGTGACGTTCCAGCCGCTGGGCGTGGTGCTCGCGATCATGCCGTGGAATTTCCCCTTCTGGCAGGTGATCCGCTTCGCGGCGCCGGCGCTCATGGCGGGGAATGGCGCGGTGCTCAAGCACGCGGCGAACGTTCCCGAGTGCGCGATGGCGCTGGAGGAACTGTTCCGGAGAGCGGGATTCCCGAAGGATCTCTTTCGCACGCTGCTCATCTCGAATTCTGAAGTCGCGGCGGTGATCGAGCATCCGCTCGTGCGCGCGGTGACGCTCACGGGGAGCGCGGGGGCGGGCCGCGCGGTGGCGGCGAAGGCCGGGGCGATGCTCAAGAAAACGGTGCTCGAGTTGGGCGGATCGGATGCGTATCTCGTGCTCGCCGACGCGGACCTCGAGCAGGCGGCCGGGATCTCCGCGAAAGGGCGCCTCGTGAACAACGGGCAAAGCTGCATTGCGGCGAAGCGTTTCATTTGCGTGGAATCGATCCGGGACAAATTCACGGAGCTATTCATTGCGCGAATGAAGGCCGCGCGCATGGGGGATCCAATGGACCCCGCCACGGAACTCGGCCCCATGGCGCGACTCGATCTCCGCACGGAATTGCACCGCCAGGTCACGGAATCGATCGCGCGCGGAGCGAAATGCTTGCTGGGCGGCAAGATCCCCGACGGACCAGGAGCATTCTATCCCGCCACCGTCCTCACGAACGTCACCCGCGGAATGCCCGCCTACTCCGAAGAACTCTTCGGCCCCGTCGCCGCCATCATCAGCGCCCGCGATGAATCCCACGCCATCGAACTCGCCAACGACTCCGAATTCGGACTGGGCGCCGCCATTCTTACGCGCGACTCCGACCGCGGTGAGCGGATCGCCGCGGAACTCATCGAAGCAGGCACGGTATTCGTGAACGATGCGGTCCACTCCGACCAACGCCTCCCATTTGGCGGTATCAAATCATCGGGCTACGGACGAGAACTCGGCGCGTTCGGCATCCGCGAGTTCGTCAACATAAAGACGGTAGTAGTGGCGTAGCGGAGAGAGTAGGACCAGGTACTGGCGCTACCTACGCCGTCTTTTGCGAGTAGAAGCCGTCGGGACTCTCTAAATGCGGTATCTACACTCGACTCAAGAGTCCCGACGGCTTCTACTCGCAAACGACGGTATTCGTAGTGCCGGTCCCACAATCTGCCGAAACCGTACATCCCCCGATTTCGCCGCCGTTACGGCCGATTCCGCGCTCCAGTCAGTAGTACGTGCGACTCTCCGAACAGCTCCGCCCCGACAAATTCCTCACCCTCCAGCGCAGTCTCATCCTGCTGGGCGTGCTCACCGCGATCCTCGCCTCGCTCCTCGCGCGCGCGTTCGTTCGCACCTATTCGCATAATTTCGAGACGGTGAACATCAGATCCGCCACGCTCCCCGCGAACCGCACCCAGCGTTTCACCGCGCGAGCGCTGGACTACGCGCGGATCTCTGATACGCTCGCGCTGATCGCCAACGGAATGTCCCCCGAACAAGCCGAATCGCTCACGGCCTCGCTCACCCCACTCGGCGTCGCTCGCCTCGACAGCACGCAATTGATCGAACGCGCGAAATTGCTCCTCGTCATGTTCCAGCAGGATTCCGCCTCATGCAATGTGAAGGATTCCGGCGCCCCCGGCGATCCCGCACTCGGCACGGGACTGGAAGGACTGGATTCGGTGAGCCTCGAAAAGCTCACGCGGCTCAACGCGGAGGCGGCGGGAGCGCAGCTGCGCAACGCGCCGGCGCCCGCGGTGCCGACGAATAAGGACCAGCTGCAGCTCGGCAACGATCTGATGGAAGTGCTCGGCGATTCGGCGTTCGGGAAATGGAGCAAGATCGTGGGGGACCAAAAGAATGCGTCGGCTGCGGAGAAATGCTGGGCGGAGCGCGCGATGTACCGCGCGGTCATGAGCATGCCAGTGGCGGAACAATCGAGAGATCTGAGGACGATCTCGGCGTTGGAGGCGGAGACGACTCCCTGAACGGCGGCGCAGTGCCGAGGCACGCGGCACGATGCACGATGCACGATGCACTTATTAGCCGTTAAGCCGACGGCGCATTACCTTTGCTCGCGCGTCGAACTCCCTCCCGCGAGCGCCCTATGCCCAAACAAGATTACGACCTCGTCCGCACCGTACTCGGCGTCGGATTCATTGCGGCGCTCACGGTGGGTGCGTTCTGGATCATGCGGCCGTTCGTCGGCGCCATCATTTGGGCGGTGATGATCGTGGTCGCCACGTGGCCGATGATGCGAGCGCTCGAGCGATGGGCATTCAAGAAACGGTGGATCGCCGTCACCCTGATGACGCTCGGCTTGCTCGCGGTGGTCGTGCTCCCGGTGGGGCTCACCGTGCTCGCAGTGGCCAGCAATGTCGACGAAGTCAAAGCCTTCGTGGACAAACTGCCATCGAGCGAGCTGCCGCCCGCACCGGCGTGGGTCGCGAAGATCCCTGTCGTCGGCGAGAAGGCGGTGCAGGAATGGAATGCCAACGTCGCGCTCGGCGCGCCGGCGCTCATCGAGAAGATGCAGCCGTATGTCACCACCGTCGCGCGATGGCTCGCCGCCGAAACGGGTGATCTGGGGGCGTTTTTGGTGCAATTCCTGTTGACCGTGGCGATTGCGGCGGTGATGTTCGCGGGCGGCGAGACGGCGGTGCGGGGACTCAAAGCATTCGCGAAGCGACTTGGCGGCGAGCAGGGAGAGTCGACCGTCGCGCTCGCGGGCGGCGCGATCCGTGGCGTGGCGATGGGAGTGGTGGTCACGTCGATCGTGCAGGCGTTGTTCGCGGGCATCGGACTTTGGATCGCGGGCGTTTCGTTCACGGCCGTGCTCACGGCGATCATGTTCGTGCTGTGCGTGGCGCAGATCGGGCCGCTGCCGGTGATGGCCTTGGTGGTGATCTGGAGTTACAACGCGCAGGGATCGGGATGGGGGACGTTCCTGCTCGTGTGGGCGTTGGTGGCGGGGTCGATCAATAATTTCTTGCAGCCATTGTTGATCAAGAAGGGAGCGGATCTGCCGTTGCTGCTGATATTCGCGGGCGTGATCGGCGGGTTGCTTTCGCTCGGGCTCATTGGGTTGTTCGTGGGACCGGTGGTGCTGGCGGTGGCCTACACTCTACTCACGAATTGGGTGAAGGCTGGGGAAACTGCGTAAGGCGTGCGTCGAACCGCTGACGGCGGGGTTGGTACCGCTGCCGGCGTGTGTGGCGTTGGCGTTGGGAACTGCGACCTCCATTGAGCTCGCAGTTCCCAACGCCAACGCCAAGCGCGCCCCTCGCGGTACCAACCCCGCCGTCAGCGGTTCGAGTGCGCTCCTGAGGAGGTAATGCCGGACTCCCAGTTTGACCAATTGTTCGTGGATTTTCAGGCGGCGCTTGTGGGTCGTTATTCCCTCGAGCGCGAATTGGGCCGTGGTGGCATGGGAGTCGTGTATCTCGCGCGCGAAGTGCGGCTTGACCGGCCGGTGGCGATCAAACTCTTGCCGCCGGAATTCGCGAGTGATGCGCGGCTGAAAGATCGCTTCATTCGCGAAGCGCGCATGGCGGCGCGGCTGTCGCATCCGAACATCGTTCCCATCCACTCGGTCGACGAGATCGGCGGATTCGTCTTCTACGTGATGACGTACGTGGAGGGCGAGACGCTCGGCGGGCTCATCGCGAAGCGCGGCGCGATGAAGCCGGACGAAGGGTCGCGCATTTTGCGCGAAGTGGCGTGGGCGCTCGCGTATGCGCACGGGCAGGGCGTGGTGCATCGCGACATCAAGCCCGCGAACATCCTCATCGATGGCGCGAGCGGTCGCGCGCTCGTGACCGACTTCGGCATCGCGCGGCTCGCGCAGGCGGGCGGCGAGACGGCGGTGGGCGAAGTGCTCGGCACGCCGGAGTACATGAGTCCCGAGCAGGCGACCGCCGAGCCGGTGGACGGGCGCAGCGATCTCTATTCGCTTGGCGTGGTGGGTTACTACATGATGACCGGCGCGCTGCCGTTCACGGCGAATTCCGCGCACGCGATCATCGCGCAGCAGGTGACGAAGATCCCGCCAAGTGTGACTGAGACGGCGCGCGGGGTACCGCGACACATTGCTATGGCGATCGACAAGTGTTTGGCGAAGGATCCGGCGGACCGGTTCGATCGTGGCGAGGCGTTGGCGGAGGCGCTGAGTCCATCGCTGGCGAAGAGTGAAGAAGTGCCGGTGCCGATAAGGGTGTTCCTGGACCGTCGGCGGATGGTGCAGTTGGTGATAGCGCCGATCGTGATCATCTCGGTGGGACCATCGGTGATGTTCGCTGCGCGCTGGGAGAGTTGGGTGCCGCTGATTATTGCGGCCGAGGTGGCGGTGGCGTTCGCGGTACCACTGGGCGTGGTGATCGCGAGGTTGCGGCGGTTGTTGCGGCTCGGCTATGGACCGGACGATATCGCGGCGGGATTGCGCGTGAGCGTCGCGCACCGGCGAGATGAATTCATCTTCGAGAACGGGCCGACGACCGGGGCGAAGGAGAAGATCATTCGCCTCATCGGCCTATTGGGACTTGTCGGAGGCGCGGGATTGATCGCGTCGAATGCCGTGCTGCATACAGCAGCGATCGTGGGGATCGGGGTTAGTACGTTGTGGCTGGGGACGATCTTCACCGTGTTGTCGAAGCGCTGGAAGCGGCTGCGGGAGAATACATCGCGCTGGCTGCAATTCTGGGAGGGGCGCGGCGGGCGGATCCTCGCGCGGATCGCGGGCTGGAGGCTCGGCACTCGCGCGGTCGCGGCGACGGCGAACCGTCCGACGGAGATGGCGATCAGTTCTTCGGCGGAGGCGATGTTCGGGAGTTTGTCTAAGGAGACCAAGAAGCAGCTCGGGGACGTGCCGGCGGTGTTGCGGGGATTGGAGGCGCAGGCGAAGGCGGCGCGGGCGAGGATCGAGCAGTTGGATTCGTCGATCGCGGAGGCGAAGAATTCGGCTGGCGCGCGGGGCGGGTGGAAGGGGGGAGGAATTGGTTACGGATCTCAAGGCGGCGAGGACTGTTGCGGAGGCGAGATTGAGTTCGGTTGTTGCGGCGCTCGAAAATCTGCGATTGGATTTGCTGCGGTTGAGTGCGGGGGCGGGAGGGGCTGAGGGGGTTACTCGTGCTATTGAGGCGGCGCGGCTTCTTGGGGAGGACATTGAGCGGGTAGGGCGGTAAACAGCAAACAGTCACGAGTGACTGCCAGTCGACAGTCTACAGTCAACGGGTCACAGAAAACGGTGAGTCTTCTATCCGAGGGTCATGGCATGATGGAAAGATCTGGACGGCGGTCGTTCCTGGCGACGCTCTCGGCGATCGCGGCGGCGGCGACGCTGAAGCCGGTGGAGGCGTTCGGGCAGGCGACGGCGGCGCGGGCACCGGGGGGCGGGAAGTGGGATCTGTCGTGGATGGATACGCTCACGGGAAAGCACAAGCAGGTGTTCGATATTGGCGCGTTGGATATCGCGTTGCTTGTGGTGACGAACAATTTCGATGCGTATAAGGAAGTGTTCGATCTTTCTTATCCCGATGTGAATTGTGTGGTCGCGATCGCGGGGAAGGGATTTGCGATCAATGCGGGGGATGCGTTATGGAAGAAGTACGAGCTCGGGAAGCGCTATTCGGTGAAGGAGCCGGGAACGGATGAGTGGGCGACGCGGAATATTTGGCTGGATGGGATCACGACGCGCGGGAAATTGATCGGAGTGAAGCCACTGCAGGCGCGGGGGGCCATATTTTGGCAGTGCAATAATGCGTTGAATGGTGTGACGGCGATGTTGGCGGGGGATACGAAGCAGCCGATTGATGTTGTGAAGGCGGAGTTGGTGGCTGGGTTGAATCCGGGAGTACATATCGTGCCGGCGCATACGCAGGCGATTGGGCTTGTGCAGCAACGGGGGTGTGCGTATGAATTCGTTTCCTAGGCACTGCTGAACTGCGACCTGCACCACATGCGGGCGGGCGAGTTGCAGTAAACAGTAAACAGTCACGAGAACGGCACGGCAGTCTACAGTCAACAGTCAACAGCTCACAGAAAACGGATCGATGTGCTGGGAGCCTTCCCAGCGCAGCGATCCGTTTTCTGTGACCTGTTGACTGTTGACTGTAGACTGGCAGTCACTCGTGACTGTTTGCTGTTGACTGCGATAGTAAGTGCGCTGGTGGCCCGTGCCGTTGCCGTTACCTTGACATCCGACAACAAGGTAAGTACTCTATTGTCGAACGACATAACAATAGACCCATGGATTCAAAATGCCCCCACGCGCAGACCTCCTCCAAGGCACACTCGATCTCCTGATCCTGAAAGCCCTCGCCCTCGGCCCCCTCCATGGCTGGGCGATCTCAAAACGGCTGCGGCAATTGAGCCGTGATGTGCTGGATGTCGGGCAGGGCAGTCTCTATCCCGCGCTCTATCGCCTGGAAGACAAAGGCTGGATCGCCGCCGAGTGGGGGATCTCGCTGGAAGGACGCCGCGCGAAATTCTATACCCTCACGCCGAAGGGTAAGAGACAACTCGCCGCCGAGCGCGCGGAATGGAAGCTGTTCTCGGCGGCGGTGGAACAGATCCTGAAGGCCGTCTGATGCGGGGGTTGCTGCGGAAACTTCGTGCGCTGTTCTTCGCGAGCGCGATCGATCGCGAGATGAGCCAAGAGATGCGCACGCACATCGAGCATGAGACCGATGATCTCGTGCGCACGAGAGGCCTCTCGCGCGAGGAAGCCGGCCGCCAGGCGATGATCGCATTCGGCGGCACCGCGCGATACGAAGAGCAGCATCGCGATGTGCGCGGCACCCGTTGGTTCGACGATTCCTTGCGCGACGTGCGCTACGCGATCCGCGTGCTCCTCCGCAGCCCGGCCTACACGATCTCGGCTGCGCTCATTCTCGCGCTCGCGATCGGCGCGACCACGGCGGTGTTCAGCGGCGTGAACGCGCTCGTGCTCCACGGCTTGCCGTATGCGCACGATGAACAACTCGTGCGACTCTTCGAGCAATCGTCGCCGGAGCACCGCTGGGGACTCTCCACAGTGGATTATCAGGCGATCGAATCGCAGGCGCAGACCATCCAGGCGGTAGGTGCCTTTCGCGTGAACTCCGCCCCAGTGTCGGCGGGGGACGAGCCGAAGAATCTCACGATCGGGCGCGCCACGAGCGGGATCTTTCGCGTCCTCGGAGTGCGGACGGCGACCGGCCGAGCGCTCGAGCCGCGTGACGATATCGTCGGCGCGCCGGCAGTGGTGGTCGTGACGCATAGGTTCGCGCAGGAGAAACTGGGCGGCAATGCCGCGGCGGTGGGGCGCACGGTCACGATCGACGGCATCGCGCACACCGTGGTCGGCGTGCTGCCCGCTGATGTGCTGCAGTTGGCCGGCGTTCCCGTGCCGGTGTGGACCGCGCTCCAGCTCGAGACGCCGAAGCGGCGGGGGCCGTTCGGGATGTTCGTGTACGCGCGGCTCAAAGAGGGCGTGACGCTCGACGCCGCGCGCCGCGACTTCGCGGCGGTGAGCGAGCGGATCTTCCCGATCTGGGCGGCCGGCTATCAGGACAACACCTCAAGGATCACGCCCGTTCCGCTGCGCACGGTGATGCTCCGCGACGCGCCGCGCATGCTCGCGCTGTTCGGCGGCGCGGCGCTCATGGTGCTCCTGATCGCGGTGGCGAACGTCGCCAGCCTCACGCTCGTGCGCGCGACGGCGCGTGCGCCGGAACTCTCGCTGCGCTCGGTGCTGGGAGCGACGCGGGCGCGGCTGGTGCGACTCGTGGTGGTAGAGAGTGTGGTGCTCGCGCTCGCCGGCGCGGCAGGCGGCATCGTGCTCGGCGCGCTCGGTCTGGATCTCTTGGTGCGGATCGGACCCAACGTGCCGCGGCTGAACGAGGCGCGCCTCGATCCGCAGGCGGTGTTGTTCGCGGTGTTGGTGGCCGTGGTCGCCGGGATCATCATCGGCGCCTATCCGATCGTCATGCTGCTGCGCGGCGACTCGGCATCGCTCGGCGGAGGTGCGCGCGCGATCGGCGGCGGACGGCGTACCCATGCAATGCGTGGCGCGTTCGTGGTGGCGGAATTCGCGCTCGCGCTGCCGCTGCTCGCGGGCACAGGTCTGTTATTGAGCGGATTCCTCTCGCTCTCGCGCATGGAGCCGGGTTTCGATGTCGATCGCATTGCGACGATCCGCGTCGCGCTGCCGGCGGCATCGTACCAGAACGATTCCGCGCGCCAGCGTTTCTGGGCGCGCGCGCTGCCGGCGCTGAGAGAGATCCCCGGTGTCGAGAACGCGAGCTACGCGAGCGGACTCCCGCCGGAGGGAGACGGCATTGATGAGGACAATTTCGACCTGGTGGATGCGCCCGTGCCGGCGGGCACGTCGCAGCCGACGTCGCCGGAGCTCGCCGCATCGCACGGCTACTGGGAGACCTTCGGCCTCACGATCCTCGAGGGGCGCGACTTCGGGCCGGCCGACAGCGCCAACGGCGCGCCGGTGATGATCGTGAGCCGAACGTGGGCGCAGCACTTCTTTCCCGGACGGTCGGCGCTGGGGCGTCAGCTCGTGGTGGGCGGTTGCGTGCAGTGTCCGCATACCACGATCGTCGGGATCGTGGGCGACGTGCCGTACGTCGGGTTGGACAACACGCGCGACGCGATGTACGACCCGGCGTCGCAGGGGGTCGACCGCGTGATGAACGTATTCGTGCGCGCACAGCCGGGCGCGAATGCGCAGACGGTCATCAAGGATGCACACGCGGTGCTGCACGCGCTGGATCCGGCGGCGGCGCTCGACGGGCAGGCGGTGATGCGCGACGTCGTGTACGGGTCGGTGGCGCAGCCGCGACATCTCGTGCAATTGCTCGGCGGATTCTCCAGCGCCGCCGTTGTGCTCGCAGCCGTCGGCATCTTCGGACTGCTCTCCTACACCGTGAGCGCGCGGCGCAAGGAGATCGGCGTGCGCATGGCGCTCGGCGCGCAGCGGGGAGAAGTGGTGCGCGAGATCGTAGTGCGGGGGATGCGCTATGCGATGCTCGGCGCGGCGATCGGGATCGTGGTGGCGATCGTCGGACAGCGGGCGGTGGGGAATATATTCGGCGCGAGCGGCGGGAACGGGGTCGTGTCGCTCGCGGTGGTGACGGTCGTGTTGCTCGGCGTCGCGATGATCGCGGCGTGGCTGCCGGCGCGGCGCGCGGCGGCGATTGATCCGGTGGGGGCGCTGCGAACGGATTGAACGCCGGCTACGAACAACTGCTGGGCCGCCAGTATGCTTAACATTGCAGTCAACAGTAAACAGTCACAAGAACGGCAGGGCAGTCTACAGTCAACAGTCAACAGCTCACAGAAAACGGATCATTGCGCCGGGAGCTTTCCCAGAGCCACGATCCGTTTTCTGTGAGCTGTTGACTGTTGACTGTCGACTGGCAGTCACTCGTGACTGTTTACTGTTGACTGCGATCGTAAGCGTGCAGGCGATCTAGCCGTGTAGTTAGCGGTTACGGTGCGATCACAATCTCCCCAATCCGCTGTGTGCCACTCAGCGCGAGCCACACGCGACTTCGCGTGGAATCCACCGACATATTCCGCACGATCGCGCCCTTCGTGGGGATCGGCATCGTGGTCATCCCTTTCGTCGCGTAGTCGAAGGCGACAATACTGCTCGTGCCGGACTCATCGTACCAGACGCGGCCGTCGGGGCCGAGTGCGATGCCGTAGGGACCCGAACGCGCGCCGCCGGGGCTGCGGAATTGCTCAACCAGCTTCGTTGCCGGATCGAGCCGGCCGAGGAATCCGCGCGCGAAGTCGGTATACCAAACGATGCCGTGTGAATCAACGGCGAGGCGGCGCGGGCGAGCGCCGTCGGGCAGCGTGAATTGCGTGAGCGTGCCGGACTTGGGATCGATGCGGCCGATGACATTGGTGCCGAACTCAGCCATGAAGATGGAACCGTCGGGCGCGTTCACGAGGCCGTAGGGCAGCGCGTGCGCGACCGGCATTTGGAAGACGTTCACACTGCCCGTTGCCGGGTCGAGTTGACCATACGAATTCGACTGCTGCGACGTGAACCAGAGATGGTCGTTGTGCCAGACGGGCGTATGCGGATCCCGCGCGGTGCTCGGGATCGCGAATTCCTTGATCGTGCCGGTGGCAGGATCGAGTCGGCCGATATTGCTGTGCGCGTTGCCCGTGTACCAGATCATGCCATCGGGCGCGACGATGATGCCGTGCGGGCCGGAGCCGGGAGTGGGTGTCGCGATATCGGTGACGGCGCCGGTGGCCGGATCGAGATGGCCGATGAAGCTATTGCTTTGATCGGAATAGTAGACGGAGCCATCGCGTCGCGACGGCGACGTCGTGAGGGAAGGCGTTGGCGCGGGGAAGGGGATATTCCTTGATCGCGGCGGGACCGGCGCTGAGGAGCGCGAGGGCGGCGAGGGAGAGGCGCGAGGACATAGGGGCTCCTGCGGGGTGTGATTGCAGTCTGACTTGTGCGACTGATACTGTCAAGAATTGTCTGCGCTTCGAGCTGCAGTCAACAGTACACAGTCACGAGTGACTGCCAGTCGACAGTCAACAGTTCACAGGTCACAGAAAACGGATCGTTGTGCGAGACACCTGCCCCGCGCCGCGATCCGCTTTCTGTGACCTGTTGACTGTTGACTGTCGACTGGCAGGTACTCGTGACTGTTTACTGTTGACTGCAGAGTGAAGCGTGCAAGCGACAGTAGGGAGTTATCTCCCTCCCGCCGGAAGATGCTCCTCAAGGAATCGCGTGAGCAGATTGTATACGTGGAGCGTCGTCCCGCGTCCCTCGTAAATGCCGTGCGTGCGATTCGGATATTCCATCATCGTGAACGGTTTCCCCGCGGCGACGAGGGCATTGATCAACTGCTCCGTGCCCTGATAGTGCACGTTGTCATCGCCAGACCCGTGCACGACGAGTAGATCGCCCTTCAATCCGCTCACGAAATTCACGCCCGATGCGTCGTAATACGCGGCGGAATCGGTCGAGGGGAGTCCGACATACCGCTCCTGATAGATCGTGTCGTAATCGTGAACGTCAGCCACCGGCGCGACGGCCATGCCGACCTTGTACACATCGGGTGCGCGGAACATGAGGAGCAGCGTGCTCGAGCCGCCGCCGCTCCATCCCCACACGGCGACGCGCGTGGAATCCACGCCGGGCATGCGGCCGATGATCTTCGCGGCCGCACTCTGTTCGCGCACGCGCAGGCCGCCGATCTGGCCGAGTACGGCCTTGCGCCACGCGCGGCCCTTGGGCGCGGGGGTGCCGCGATTGTCTACGCTCGCGACGATGTAGCCCTTTTGCGTGAGCATGACATCCCAGAGCCAGCGAGCGCCGCCGTACGCATCGAGCACTGTCTGGGCGGCGGGCTCGCCGTAGATCGTGTAGAGAATTGGATATTTCTTGGACGGATCGAAGCCGGGCGGTTTCATCATCCACGCGTCGAGCTTCACGCCGCCGCCGATATCCACCTGGAAGAATTCCTGCGTGCCCTTCGTGACGGCGGCGAGTCTTGGCGGCGAGCGCGTCGTTGGTGACGAGCATGCGCACGGTCTTGTGCGACGGCAGCTGCACGAGCTCGGTGCGCGGCGGCACGCCCCACTGACTCCAGCTGTGAATGGCATAGTGCGCGCCGGGGCCAACGTTGTACGAGTGATAACCGCGTTCACCCGCGGGCGTGAGGCGCTGCGCATCGCCGGTGCCGTCGAGTCGCGCGCGCCAGAGGAATCGCTGCGTCGCGTTCGTGGGCGACGCGTAGAAATAGAGCCAGCCGCCGGCGGTGTCGATGTAATCGATACCCATCACATCATACGCGCCTTTCGTGATGAGTTTCATCGCGCCGTCGCGGCCCACGGAATACGCATGCTGCCAGCCGTCGCGCTCGCTGAGCCACACGAACGACTTCGCGTTGTTGTACCAGGAGAGCGGAGTGTCCGTCGGCGACCAGATGTCGATCCATGCGCTGTCGCGCTCGACGAGCACCGAGCGCACGGCGCCGGTGGCGGCGGTCGCGAACCAGAGCGTGTTCACGTTCTGCCGGCGGTTGAGCTGCTGCACCGTGAGTTCGGTGGAGTTCGCCGCCCAA
Source organism: uncultured Gemmatimonadaceae bacterium (assembly GCA_963716745.1). GTDB lineage: Bacteria > Gemmatimonadota > Gemmatimonadetes > Gemmatimonadales > Gemmatimonadaceae > DATKOH01. Next base: position 774,847 of record OY970320.1, on the reverse strand, counting down.
TCCATGCGCGCGATGTAGTTATTGCGCGGATCGCCGGGGATCTGCATCCAGGTGGTGGGTCCGCCCGCGGCGCTCACGACGCCGAGCTTCGCGGAGGAATTCGTGGTCCCGGCCTTCGGATACTGGATCGGCTTCACGAACGAGTAGAGCGAATCGGTGTTGTTGATCAGCAGGAAATCGCGGACGCCGCTCGCGTCGAGCTGCCAATACGCGATGTGCGTGCCGTCGGGGCTCCAGCGGAAGCCGTCGCGCATGCCGAGTTCTTCTTCGTATACCCAGTCGAACGTGCCATTGATGATCGTGACGGATCCGTCGTTCGTGAGCCGCGTGATCGCGCTCGAGTCGGCGGACTCGACGTAGAGATCGTGCGCGCGCACGTAACCGACTCTCTTCCCATCCGGCGAGAACTTGGCGAATTGCATCGTGCTGGGATTCGCGCGCGCCGCGGCCCCGCCGAGCTGGGCGAGGCGGTGCGAGGCGAGATCGAGTACCCAGAAATCGCCGCGCGTATTCTCACGCCACACGCGGGCGCTGTTGGTGAAGATCAGGAGTTTCGTGTGATCGGCGGACCATTCGTAATCTTCGACATCCAGTGGCGCGCTCGCGCCGGCTGGGGTGAGGAAGGCGGCGCTGACAAGGACGCTCTTTGCTCCGGTGGCCGCGGAGACGCGCACGAGATCGGAGCCGGAGAGGGTGGTGTAGGTACTGTCATCCAGCCACCGCGTTTCGCCGAAGCGCTCGGCGGCGAATTCGCGGGAGGAGAAGATACGGTCTGTTGTGAGCGTGCCCTGGGCGGAGAGGGAGGTGGCGAGTGCCAGAGCGGGGGCGAGGAGTCGACGCATGGGGTCCGTTGGAGGGAGAGGTGCTATGAGTTTATTCGCGTGCATCGGGTAGGGCTAGCGAGTGGGAACTACTGCCACCAGTGCCGGTAGCGTTGCAGTGAACAGTAAACAGTCACGAGTACCTGCCAGTCTACAGTCTACAGTCAACAGTTCACAGAAAGCCGCTCCATGTGCGAGCACAGCCGATCGGCACTCCGGCCGTTTTCTGTGAGCTGTTGACTGTAGACTGTAGACTGGCAGTCACTCGTGACTGTTTACTGTTGACTGCAACGCTACGGCGCTGGTGGCAGTAGTTAGTAGTTCCTCTTGCTTTCCGACAGGAAGGAATTACTCTTCTGTAGACTCCCAACAGAAGATGAACAGAATGCCCCCCATCCCCTCCGACGTCCTCCGCGGCACACTGGATCTCCTGATCCTGAAAACCCTCACCCTCGAACCCATGCACGGGTGGGGGATCAGTCAGCGCATTCAACAGACCTCGCGTGGCGTGCTCGACGTCAATCAAGGATCGCTCTATCCGGCGCTGCAGCGGCTCGAACAGCGCGGCTGGATCGACAGTGATTGGCGCACGACGGAGAACAATCGGCGCGCGAAATACTATCGCCTCACCGCCAGCGGCAAGCGCGCGGTGGGCGCCGAGACGGAGAGTTGGCGGCGCTATGTCCTGGCCGTGGATCACATCCTCGGCACCGCGTGAGCCTCATGGATCCCATCAATGGATTCTGGAAGCGCCTGCGCGCGGTGTTCGGCAAGCGCCGCGCCGACCGCGATCTCGAGCAGGAGATCCGCACCCACCTCGAGTTCGAGACGGAGAAGAACATCAGGTCAGGTCTGCCGCCAGCAGAGGCGCGCCGTCGCGCGCACATCGCCTTCGGCGGCGTGGAGGCGATGAAAGAAGAGCATCGCGATGGCCGCGGCGCGCGGTGGGTCGAGGATCTCCTCGGCGACACGCGCTACGCGCTGCGCGCGCTGAGCCGAGCGCCGGTGCTTGCGGCCACGGCCATCATCACGCTCGCACTCGGGATCGGCGCGAATACCGCGATCTTCTCCGCCGTGAGCGCGGTGATCCTGCGCCCGCTCCCCTTCGCCGACGCGTCACGCCTGATGAAGCTCGGCGAGGACAACGACGAGTATCACTGGCACCAGGCGCAGACCGCACCCGCGAACTATCTGGATTGGCGCGAGCGCGTGACGGCGTTCCAGGATGTCGCGGCGTATCTCTCGTTCACGCCGATGGTCACGCTCACCGGCGACGCGCCGCCGCAGCTCCTGCGCTCCGGCTCGGTGACCGGCAATTTCTTCCAGCTGCTCGGCGTGCGCGCGGCGCTCGGGCGTACGTTCACCGACGATGAGACGTGGGACACGGGCCCGCGCGTCGCGGTGATCACCGACCGGTTGTGGCGCGAACAATTCGGCGCGCGCGCCAGCGTCGTGGGCACCTCGATCATGCTCAACGGGCGGCCGAACACGATCGTCGGCGTGCTGCCGGCGAATTTCGCGTTCCCCGGCCTGAATGTGGACGTGTGGCGTCCGATGATGTGGGACAAGCCCGACCGCTCGCAGGTTTGGTTCCGGCGCGCGCATTTCGCGGACGTCGTCGCGCGACTTAAACCCGGCGTGAGCGAGGACGCGGCGAACGCTTCGTTCCAGACCGTTGTTTCACAGTTGCAGCAAGAGTATCCCGCGACCAACGCGAAGATGGGCGCGGGCATGGCGCCGCTGCACGACGCGCTCATCGGCGCCACGCGCCGGCCGCTCATGGTGCTGCTGGGTGCCGTCGCACTCCTCCTATTGATCGCGTGCGCGAACGTGGGAAATCTCCTGCTGGCGCACGCGGCGAGCCGCGATCGCGAAGTCGCCGTGCGTCTTGCGCTCGGCGCGGGACGCGGCCGAATCATTCGCCAGGCGCTCACCGAGAGTCTCGTGCTCTCCGCGCTCGGCGGCGCGGCGGGGCTCGTGCTCGGATGGTGGGCGACGGGCGCGCTGCTCGCACTGCGTCCAGCGGGACTGCTGCCGGTGAGCGACGTGACGGTGAGTTGGGGCGTGCTCGCATACGTGGTCGCGATCACCGCGGTGAGCGGCGCGCTGTTCGGCATCGCGCCCGCACTGTGGAGCGCGCGACGCATGCCGGCGGAGGCGATGCAGGAGGGTGGCCGCGGCGGGACAGCCGGCGGGCGCGCGCGGCGCTGGGGGAGCGTGCTCGTGGCGGGCGAAGTCGCGCTCGCGCTGCTGCTCACCGTGGGCGCCGGGTTGTTCGTGCGCAGTCTCTGGCACTTGAATCAGGTGGATCCGGGCTTCGAGTCGGCGGGCCTGCTTACGGCGCAGATCGATTTCCCCGGCGTGCGATATGACAGCGCGGCCAAGGTGATCCGGTTCCTCGATGGCCTGGGCGAGCGCATGGGCGCGATGCCGGGCGTGCAGGGCACGGCGTACACCACCCAGTTGCCGCTGACGAGTCCGCCGTGGTCGAGCGATTTCTCAGTGGAGGGAACGGGCGGCGAGCGATTCGGATCCAACGTGGTGCATCGCGAGATCTCGCCGGATTACCAACGTGTGATGCGCGTGAAGCTGCTGAGCGGACGCCTGCTGACTCCTCAGGACCGGAAGGGCACGCCCTTGGTATTGCTCATCAACGAGGCGCTGGCGAAGCGTTACTTCAAGGATCGCGACCCGATCGGCGTGCGTGTCTGCTTCGACCGCGTGCCGGATGCGAACTCCACATGGCGCACGATCGTGGGCGTCGTGGGCAGCGAGAGGCAGGAAGGACTCGCCGCCGAACCGCGGGAAGAATTCCTGGCGCCGTTCGCGCAGGAGGCGCAGAGCACGGCCACGCTCATCATGCGCGCCTCCGGCGATCCGTTCGCGCTCGTGCCGGCGCTGCGAAGCGCCGTCCGGGAAATGGATCCGAATCTCGCGCTCGCGAGCGTGCGTACGATGGCCGATGTCGGCGCTGAGTCCGTCGCGCAACAGCGTTTCCTCGCGACGATGCTGCTCGTGTTCGCGGGCGTGGGGTTGCTGCTCTCGGTGGTGGGAGTGTACGGCGTGATGGCGCAGCTCGCGGCCGACCGCGCGCGCGAGATGGGGATCCGAGTCGCGCTGGGCGCGCGCGCGGGGCAGGTGCAGTGGTTGGTGGTACGTCGCGGGCTGCGGCTCGTGGCGATCGGGGTGGCGATCGGTCTCACGGCCGCGATCGCCGCGACGCGCGCGGTGAGCGCGCTGCTGTACGGCGTGGGGGCACTGGATCCGCTCACGTTCACCGTGGTGCCGGCGATCCTGGTGACGACGGCGCTCGTGGCCACGTGGGTGCCGGCGCGAAAGGCCAGCCGCGCCGATCCGGTGGGCGTGATGCGGAACGGCTAGGGTATGAGCAGCACCTTGCCGGTGGTGCGCCGCGCTTCGAGATCGCGGTGCGCTTGCGCCGCGTCGGCCAGCGGGTAGTCGTGCGTGAGGCGCAGTTTCAAGTCGCCCTTCGAAACGGCGTCGAGCACTTCGCCGGCGCGCATCTCGAGCTCATCACGTGTGGCAATGAAGTGCGCGAGCGTGGGTCGCGTGAGCGACAGCGAGCCCTTGCGTGAGAGGATCATCGGATCGAAAGGCGGCACCGCGCCGCTCGATCCGCCATAGAGCACGAGCATCCCGCGCGGGCGCAGGACATTGAGATCCTTGTCGAACGTCGCCTTGCCGACGCCATCGTACACGGCGTTGACGCCGCGGCCGCCCGTGATGCGTTTGGTCTCCACTTCGAAATCGTGCGTCGCGTACACGATCGTGTGGTCGGCGCCTTCGGCGCGCGCGAGCGCGGCTTTCTCCTCCGTGCCCGCGGTGGCGATCACGGTCGCGCCGAGCCGCTTGGCCATTTGCACCAACAGCGAACCGACGCCGCCGGCCGCCGCATGCACGAGCACGATATCGCCCGCACTGATCGCGTAGCTGTTGCGCGTGAGATAATGCGCGGTCATGCCCTGCAACATCGCGCCGGCGGCGTGGCGGAAATCGATCGTGTCGGGAATGCGTACGAGCGCATTCGCCGCGACCGACTGGAATTGCGCGTATGCGCCGAAAGCGCCGGTGTAGGCCACGCGGTCGCCGGGCTTCAGGTTCTTGACGTCGGCGCCCACTTCGACGATGACGCCCGCGCCTTCTTGCCCGGGAATGAAGGGGAGGGAGGTGGGATAGCGGCCTTCGCGAAAATAGACGTCAATGAAATTCACGCCGATCGCGCGGAGTTCTATCAGCGCTTCGTTGGATTTCGGCGTGGGGCGGGGGAGGTCGATTGCTTGTAGGACCTCGGGACCGCCGAGTGTGGAGACTTGGATCGCGTGCATGCGGAGTTGTTGTTTTTCTGTGAACTGTTGACTGTGAACTGTCGACTGGCGGTCACTCGTGACTGTTTGCTGGTGACTGCGACTCTCAATGCGCAGGTGGCTCGAGCCACATGCCCGCTTGAGAACTCGCAGTCACCAGTAAACAGTCACGAGTGACTGCCAGTCGACAGTTCACAGTCAACAGCTCACAGGGAACTGCTAATCGAATTCGATCTTCGGCTTGGATTGCTCGATCCCGACTCTTCCAGCCACGATTTCCGCCCGCGCATAACTCTCGCCCTTTCATCGGCGCACCGCTCAAACGGCGCAGATATGTCAATTGTCCCGTATGCTGCAATGCATCCGCGATCGGGCCTTGGAATAATATTTCCGGCGTCCGCCCCAACGGCGCCGGTCCCGCGAGCACGGCGTCGAAGGCCGCGACCGCGTCGAAGAATCGCTTCACATCTCTCTCCCACGCCTGAACGGGCGTCTCGTTCCACGTATGCTGCCCGTGCGCAAGATGGAGCGCCCAGTCCATCAGATCGCACATGTGCGCGAGGATCTCGGCGGGCGTTCGGCTCGAGCCTTTGGGACGGAAGCCGGCGAATTCCGGCGGCGCATCGCGCAGCGGTTTCGCGGCGCGATACGCCAGCGTCGCCAATGTGTGGCGAAGGAGCTGGCGCGCAGGATCGGGGGTCGTCATTGCCGTGCTATTTCTTGATCATCGCGATGATCCAAAGCAGCAGGCAGGCGCCAATGACGGACATGATCAGGCTGCCGATGAGGCTGCCCGAGTAGATGCCGAGCAGTCCGAAGACGAACCCGCCGAGGATCGACCCCACGATGCCGACGAGGATGTTGCCGAGCGCGCCGAATCCACTCCCCTTCATGATCTTGCCCGCGAGAAAGCCGACGAGGGCGCCGATCAGAAGCATCCAGATGAGGCCCGTGACGCTGATGGCAAAGCCTGTCATTGTCTCTCCGCTGGTCGAAGTGGGCGAGCGGCGTCAGCTCACTCGTCGAGCAGGCCCGGATACTCTCGCGCGATCATGTCGGCGAGCGCCTGCTCGCTGGGAACAGTGCGCTTCGGCGGCGCCCGGAGCAAGCCGGCGACGGCGGGTGGGAGCACGGAACCCATCGTGCCCACGGCCGCGGTCCCTTCGCCGTTGAACATCACGATGAGGCGCGCGCCGTCGCGATTGATCGCCATCGGCAGCAGACAGATCACGTCCTCGCGATAGCGGCCGTACGTGCGCGCGATCGCGTCGTCCTTCTTCGCACGGCGCGTGAGGACGGACCGGACCATCTGCAGCTCGTACAGTCTGCCGCCCGATTGGAGATAGATGGACGAGATCGGGAAATTCACCGAATCGTGCGCGATCGCGGAGATGAGCAACAGCGCATTGCCCGCGACCGAGTCATATTCGGCCGGCGTCGCCGGATACGCGGCATCCCAGAAGGCGGACCGCTGCGGCGGATCGGTGGCGGAAACGCCGCGGGCCTGCTGCTTGATCCGGTCATCGACCTCGGTGAGTGCGGAGGGACGCACCACCCAACCGCCCGGCAGACCGGCGCGCGTGGAGTCCTGCGCCGCGGCCGGAGCTGCCGTGAGCAGGACACTCGATACGATGATCAGCGCACCGCCCCTCCACCTCATGCGTCAATTCTCCCGCTTCCAGAGTTCGAGCGCAACTTTATCCATCCCTTCGCGTAAGGAACTTCGCCTGCTGATCCATCACGAACCCGCGACCGGAGACGGCACATGACGGCACCTGAATCCAGCGGCCCCACGCGCACCGAGGAGCATCGCATCAATGGCGAGGATCTCGTCGCGCGCGTCAAGGAGATCGTGCGCGAGGGGAACGCGCGCCGGATCATCATCAAGGCCGAGGATGGTCACACCCTGCTGGAGATCCCGCTGACCGTCGGCGTGGTGGGCGCGATGCTGATGCCCGTATGGGTCGCAATAGGCGCCATCGCGGCGCTGGCGGTTCGATTTACGATCGTGGTAGTGAAGGATGAGAAACTACAGACTTAGACGTTAGACTTAGACGCTAGAAAGCGACTCCACGGGGTAAGACACCGTGCATCGGGCATCGTTCCTCGTGCCGCGGTACTGACAGTGGTGTATGTTCGAGGCACGATGCCCGATGCACGATGCACCTTGGGACTCCGGAGGCCCCGATGAAGCTGCTCCTGTCGATCGCGCTCGCCGCCGTGGCGGCCGCGCACGCGGTGACCCTCGAGAATACCAAGTGGCTGCTCGTGGATCTGCGTGCGGGCACCGTGGTCACGGATTCGGCGCAGTACGTTGCCGCGATCACGTTGACGCCCGCCGGACACACCGTGACCGGCAATGGCGGCTGCAATACGCTGGCCGGCGGTTATTCCCTGCACGGCAAGAACGGCGTGAAGATCAGCGCGTTCACGGGCACGCAGAAGAGCTGCCCCAAGCCGTTCGCCGACGAGGAGAAGTCGTTCGTCGACGCGCTCTCGAAGACGACGAACTATCAGATCAGCGGCACCGTGCTCACCCTGTTCGAGGGCGACAAGCCGATCGCCAAACTCGAGGCGGAGAAGAAGTAGATCGCCCGCGCTCATTGCGCATTGAGCGAGTTCTTCGTATCTATACTTCCAGCGGTACGGAGCCCCGATAGAGCTCCCCCGAGGCGTCGCGCGAGTTGGCGGAGGGCAAAGTGCCCTCGCACCGGCATCTGCGGCAGCGCCGAGTGGCCCGACACAATTCGGAAACGTTGATCCCCGCGCGCTGCGCGCGGCATCGGCATTTCATCCATCTCGAGGTGGCACCATGCGCTCATCCATCATTGCCGGAATATTGCTGCTCGTGCTCGGCGCGGTGATCACATTCCGCGGCATGAGCTACAAGACCACGAAAGAGGTCGCGAAGGTGGGCGACGTGGCCGTCACCGATACCGACAAGCACGGGATCCCCCAGTGGGTCGGCATCGTGGGCATCGTGGGCGGCGTCGCGCTGATTGGCGCGGGCGCCATGCGGAAGTCGTAGGACCCTTACCAACACCAACCGGGAGTTCCAATGCTGTATACCATCGCGGTCATCCTGCTCATCCTGTGGGCACTCGGCTTCTTCGTTGTGCACGTGGGCGGGGGGCTGATCCATTTGCTGCTCGTGATCGCGCTCATTGCGATCGTGTTCAATCTGGTGACGGGAAGACGGATCGCGGCATAGCGGCAAACTGCCGGGAACCGATGGCCGGGAACCGGTGAGGCATGACTACGCATTTCGTAACGACACTGCGCGATGTCGTGATGAATGTGTGTTCATGCCTCACCGGTTCCCGGTCATCGGTTCCCGGTGGTTGCGGTTGCTGGCGCGCGATCCTCGGCGGCCTATACTATTGCCAAGCCTGAGTCTCCCAACCGAACGAACGGAGGTGCAAGCATGCGCATCAACGACCGTCGTGCACTCGTCACTGCTTTTCTTTTCTCCACCGCGCTTGTCATGGGTTGTGGCGGCGCAAAGGACCAGCCCGCCGCGGGATCGAACGCGGCGCCCCCGGCGGCGCCGGCGACGGCGGCTGCTCCGGCCGCTCAAGCGGGTGCGGCGCAGTATGCCACATGCAGCGTGTGCCATCAGGCCACCGGACTCGGACTACCGAACGCCTTCCCGCCGCTCGCCGGCTCGGAGATCGTGAACGGCAAGGCGGACGCACACATTCGCATCGTGCTTCAGGGACTCACCGGTCCGGTCACGGTGAAGGGACAGCAGTTCAACAGCATGATGCCGCCGCAGGGCGCCGCGCTCACCGATGCCGATGTCGCCGCGGCGATCAACTACGAGCGCAGCTCGTGGGGCAACACCGGCGCACAAGTGACGGCCGAGCAAGTGGCTGCCATTCGCGCTGCCACCGCGTCGCGCACGACGCCGTGGACGTTGGCGGAGTTGAAGCAGTACCAATAACTGCAGATCTAGACGTTAGACCGTTAGCACGTTAGACTGCGCGCGCCGTTCGTATTCTAACGTCTAACGTCTAACGTCTCAGTCTGCAGTTCAGAATTTCGCGAAACCCACGACATTCCCGCCTGGCTCGCGGACGTAGAATTCCGTTGAACCGTAGAACGTCGTATGCCGCGCCTTCACGACGGGGGCGCCCTTCATCGCGCGTTCGGCCGCATCCAGATCATCCACCTGCAGGAACAGCACGGTGGAATTGCCGGTGAGCTCCGCGGTGGCGTCCGGCCGCTCGGCGAGCACGCTCGCGCGAGTCTGATACATCACTTCGATCCCATCTTTCTTCGCGCTCGCGAAGATCAATTTGCCGTCGGGGCCGGGCACCTGGTTCTCCGCGACGAAGCCGAGCCGGTCGACCCAGAACGCGAGACAGGATTCGACGCTCTCTACGATGAAGACGGGCGTCAGGCTGGTGATCTTGGGAAGAGGCATGATCATCGTGGGCTGAAGTATTCCGTAGCATACTGGGGGATCTGGAAACGGCAACTAACTGCTTGACAGGATTAACATGATGAACAGGATGGACCGCCTGGGCGGTTCATCCTGTTCATCATGTTAATCCTGTCAAGCAGTTAGTTGACCGAATCGCGCTTGCGACTCGTGAAGCGGAATGGGAGCTTTCAGAACACTCTCACCCAAGCCCGGAGCTCCCGAATGTCGTTCCACGTCGTACTTCCTGTCGTCGCGCTCCTTTTCCAGCAAGCTCCCACTGCGCCGCTCCCGGCGTCGCCGGTCAAACGCATCGAGGTGATGCCGGCCACGCGCGAGATCACGGCGGGAGATTCCGTGCAACTCGTGTTGCGCGCGCTCGACGCGAAGGGCGAGGCGGTGCCGGGCGCCGTGATCTCGGTGAAGATGCTGGGCGGGCAGGGAGAGGGGGACATCGCCGCGGGCAGCTCGTGGCTCATCGCGAGCTCGGTGGGCAAGTTTCCGCTGGCGCTGTCGGCTGTCGTCCCGGGTTCCGCACCGTACATTGATTCGACCTCGGTGCAATTCCGCGGCGTGGCGGGGCCCGCGGTGCGCGTGAGCGTCGCGCCGGCGGCCGTGAACATTCTCGTGGGTCAGTCGTTGCGCGTGACCGGCGCGGCGTTCTCAAAGAGCAACGACCGCAATCTCAACGCGCTCTCGTGGAAATCGAGCGGTGACAAAGTGGCGACGGTCACGCAGGACGGCACGATCAGCGGCGTCGCGCCCGGCAGCGTGAAGATCACGGCGAGCGCGGGAGCGGTCTCGGGTGCGGTGAGCGTTCGCGTGCTGCCGAACACGATCAGCAAGGTCGCGTTGTCGCCGGCGAAGCCCGCCGTGCGCGAGGGCGACGTCGTGCAATTCACGGTGGATGCGCGCGACGCGAATGGCAAAGCGGTGTCCGAACTCACACCCACGTGGGCGTTCTCGCCGGGCGATGGCCAGCTGAGCCCGAGCGGCCAGTTCGTGGCGTATCGCTCGGGCACGTACACCGTGACCGCGATGCTCGGCTCGCGCTCGGCGTCCGCTACCGTGATCGTGACGCCGCGCGACGTGCGCCGCGGCGTGACCGTCGTGGGACGCGTGGCACGTACGCGATTCGCAACCTCGGAAGTGTGGATCCATCCGAACGGCAGAGTCGCGTACCTCGGCACGCACGAGGGCGGCGATCTCGTGTACGCGATCGACATCTCGAACCCCGCGAAGCCGGTCGTCGTGGACTCGATCAAGTCGAACACGCGGCTCGTGAACGACATGCAGAACACCGCCGACGGGAATTACATGGTGTTCACGCGCGAAGGAGCGAGCGACCGGAAGAACGGCATCGTGATCGCCGATACGCACGATCCGCTCCACCCGAAAGAGCTCTCGCAATTCGTGGACGGTGTGAGTGCCGGCGTGCACTCGATCTACATCTACGAGAACGGAGAAGTACGGGAAGTTCGTGTTCATCACGAACGATGGCACCGGCGCGATCGACATCGTGAACATCGACGATCCCGCGCATCCCAAGCGCGCGGGCTCGTGGCACACCGACCGCCCCGACGCCAGTCGCGCTACGTGCACGACCTGGACATCGTGGATGGGCATCATGTACGCGAGCTACTGGAACGACGGGCTCGTGATCCTCGACATCGGCAACGGGAAGTGGGGCGGCACGCCCGACGAAGCCGGTGATGATCTCGCAGTTCAAGTACGATCTCGATTCGCTGTACAAGGATGTGGAGGATGCGTCGGCGCCGGGCTTCGGACGCGGCACGCACACGGCGTGGCGCCAGCGCGGCGGCAAGTACGTCTTCATCGCCGACGAGGTGTATCGCAACGGCCCGGTGCAGGGTGCGAAGGACGCGTCGAGCGACCGCATGTACGGCACGCTGCAGGTGATCGACGTGAGCGACATTGAGCATCCGCGGTCGGTGGCGTGGTACACGCCCGAGATGGGCGGCGTGCACAACGTGTGGCAGGTGGCCGACACGCTCTACCTGGGCGCGTACGACGCGGGTTTCCATGTGTTCGACATCTCGGGCGAACTCGATGGGCGACCTCAAGGCGCAGCATCGCGAGATCGCATCGCTCAATACCGCGGACATGGATGGCAACGTGCAAGAACCAGGCATTCGACTGGGGCGTGGTGGTGAATCCGAAGGACGGCCTCGCCTACGTGAACGATTTCAACAACGGGCTCTGGATCATTCGCGTGAATCCCAAGCGGCCAGCAGCCGGTGATGCCGCCGGCCGCGCCGTTGCATCCATGACCGCGCTGCGCGCCGGCGCGCTCGCGGCATTGCTACTGACGGCCGGTGCGCGAGCGCGAGCGCGCAGTGCGCAAGCCGCGCCGGCACCCGTGCCGCCGGCGCACGATTACCTCGTGTTCGTCGCGAGCGAAGGGAACGACCAAGTGGCGCTCGTGCGCTTCGGGCCGAAAGGCGCGCATGTGGAGCGCACGCATCAAGTGGGACCAATCGCACCGAGCTCGTGGGCCGCACGGGCATCGCGGTGTCGCCCGACGGACGGTGGTACTACGTGACCACCGCGCACGGCACGCCGAACGGCGCCATGTGGAAGTACAGCACCGCGAACGATTCGCTCGCGGGGCGCGTGGAGCTCGGCCATTTCCCGGCGACGGTCGCGGTGTCGCCGAACGGCCAGTACGCGTGGACGGTGAACTTCAACGCGTATGGCGAGATGGTGACGTCGAGCGTGAGTGTGGTGTACGGCGAGAGCATGGCGGAGGTGAAGCGCATTCCCACCTGCGTGATGCCGCACGGCTCGCGCCTCGCCCCCGACGGCAAGCATCAGTACTCCGCGTGCATGATGAGCGACGCGCTCGTGGAGATCGACGCCGACCAGCTCGCGGTGAGCCGGCACTTCATGCTCACGAAGGGGAGCGAGATGGGCGCGGCGGGGCCGGTGTCCGGCGCGATGAAGATGCCCGCGGTCACCTGCTCGCCCACGTGGGCGCAGCCGAGCGTGGACGGGAAGACGGTGTGGGTCGCGTGCAACAAGTCGAACGACATCGTGGAGATCGATCTCACATCGTGGACGATGTGGCGGCGCGATCCCGGCGGGTGACGGGATCTACAATCTCGCGGCGAGCCACGACGGGAAGCTCATCGTGGGCACGAACAAGCGCGGGAAGTCGGTGAGCGTGATCGACGCGAAGAGCGGCGCGGAGCTGGCGCGCATTCCGACGACGCGGCGCGTGCCGAGCGGACTGGTGATCTCGCCGGACGACCGGTACGCGTTCGTGACGCTCGAAGGCGTCGGCTCGGAGCCCGGCACGGTGGACATCATCGACCTGCATTCGCTGGTGCGAGTGGCGAGCGTGGACGTGGGCCAGCAGGCGGGCGGCATTGACTTCTGGAAGTCGGAGTAGGAAGTAGGAACTGCCATCATCGCGAGCGCGGTCGCGCGACGGACCCCAGCGCAGACCGCTTTCGCTCAAACCGCTTCGAACCTCGCGGCACACTACGCCGCGAGTCTCTCGCTTCTCGCTATCGCGGCTGCGCTGGGGTCCGGCGCGCTCCCTGCGGCGGTGGGGCCCGGTTCTGCGCACTACCGCCGATTCTGCGCACGCTGCGGGACTGCAGCGCGCATCTCGCTATGCGCATCAGCCCGCCGGCGAGTTCGAGCGTCCACCGTGCGGGCTGCCTCATTGGTCGGGCTGGCGAGAGGGCGGGATTCATGCGCCGGAGAACTTCTCAGCGCGCTCCTTACGTCGCGTTGCCGCTGTGGACATAATTCGTGATGCATACTTCCTCCCGCTGCGCGCTCGTGATCGCCGCCGCCGTGAGCCTCGGTAATCGCGCGGCCGCGCAGGAACTCGAGCCGCGGTCGTACTCGGCGTCGCCGGTGGGCGCGCACTTCGCGGCGGTCGCCTATGGGATTTCTACCGGCGACATCATCTTCGATCCGTCGGTGCCGATCACGGATGTGAAGGCCGATGTGCGCAACGTCGCCGTCGGCATCGGGCAGACCTTCGCGATCGGGCACATGCAGGGGTTGTTCACTGCGGTGCTGCCCTATGCGTGGGGCTACCTGAGCGGCAAGGTGGGTGGGACCACTGACAGCGCCGTCAGTCGCGCCGGCATCGGGGACGCGCGAGTCAAAGTATCGCTGAACATCATCGGCAGTCCCGGCGCTCACGCCGCAGAAATTCGCGTGCACGCCCGCCAGTCGATTCATTTTCGGCGCGAGTCTCGCGCGTTCGCAGTGCCGACGGGACAGTACGATCCGCAGCACCTGATCAACGTCGGGACCAACCGATGGGCATGGAAGCCGGAGGTCGGCGCGTCGTACAATTTCAACAAGAAACTCTACCTGGACCTCTACGCCGGGGTATGGCTCTTCGCGCCCAACTACGATTTCTATCCCGGCACGGCCAAGCGCACGCAGGATCCGCTCACCTCGCTGCAAGCGCACGTGAGCTATACGTTCGCGAAGTGGATCTGGGTGGCGGCCGACGGCACCTACTACTCCGGCGGAGGCACGCAAGTGAATGGCGGCCCCACCACGGCGCGCCAGGACAACTCACGCATCGGCCTCATTGCCGCGATCACCGTCGGCAAGGGCCAGCAAGTGAAATTCAACTACTCCGACGGCGCGAGCGCGCGCGTGGGATCGAAGTTCCAGACGTTCGGGGTGGGATACCAAGTGCTTTGGTTCTGATTTCTTGACTGCGGGCTGTTGGCTGTCGGCTGTCGCCTGCTACGACGAGAGAGGTTCGCAGGCGACAGCCGACAGTCGACAATCCGCCGTTGGCAACCCAGCCAACCTTTCCGACCGCGCGAATGGTCCAAGAAGCACCCTAGCGCCCGAGCCTCAGATGCAATCTCTCCGCTCTCTTGCAAAACGCCCCGCCTTCTGCGCCGTCGTCATCCTGACCCTCGCGCTCGGGATCGGGGCGAACTCGGCGATCTTCTCGGTCGTGAATGCGGTGCTGCTCAAGCCGCTGCCGTATCGGGAGCCGGAGCGGCTCGCGCTGATCTGGAGCAAGTGGGTGAATTTCGACAAGACGTGGCTCGCGGAGGGCGACTACCTCGGCTACAAGGAGGCGGGGGCGTTCCAGGATGTGGCGGCATGGAGCACGGAGAACGACGCGACGCTCACCGGCGATGGCGGACCCGAGAGCGTGGGCGTGACGCAGATGACGTCGAACATGCTCGAGGTGCTCGGCACGCCGGCGGCGCTCGGCCGTTCGTTCACGTCGGCGGAAGATGTACCGAAGGCGCCGGCGGTCGTGATGCTCTCGTACGATCTGTGGCAGCGGCGCTACGGCGGTGATGCGTCGATCATCGGCCGGATGATCGATGTGAACGCCAAGCCGCAGCAGGTGGTGGGGATCCTGCCGCGCGGCTTCAAGTTCCCGCTCGAGTTCAAAGGGCTCGCCACGACGCAGCTCGTGCAGCCGCTGGGCATCGATGCCGGCATGCGCGATCACGGCAGTCACTACCTGTACGCCGTGGGGCGGCTCAAGCCGGGGTTCGGTGCGCCGGCCGCGAGTGCGCAGGTCGCGGCGCTCGCGCGACAGTGGACGGAGCAGGGGCTCTATCCAGTGTCGATGCAATTCACCGCATTCGCGGTGCCGTTGCCCGCCGACATTGCGGGCAGCGCGTCGCGCGCGCTCTTGGTGCTCTCCGCCGCGGTCGCGCTGCTGCTGCTGCTCACGTGCGCGAACGTCGCGAATCTCATCCTCACGCGCGCCGATGCGCGGCGCCGCGAGATCGCGGTGCGCTCGGCGCTCGGCGCGGGACAGAGCGACCTCGTGCGGCTGGCGCTCGGCGAGAGCGTGATCCTCTGCGGCGCGGGCGGCGCGCTCGGGCTCGCGCTCGCGTGGGCGGGCGTGCGCCTGCTCGTGGCGCGCGCGCCGGCCTCGGTGCCGCGCCTCGCGGATCTCTCGGTGGATTGGCGCGTGGTCGCCGTGACGCTTGTGCTGTCCGTGGGCACCGGCCTCGCTGTTCGGCCTGCTGCCCTCGGTGCGCGGCGCCGGGATCGATCTGCAGGATGCGCTGCGCGACGGCGCGCGCGGGCAGAGCGGCGGCGCGGCGCGCATGCGCGGCCGCTCGCTGCTGGTGGCGGCCGAGATGGCGCTCGCGGTGCTGCTCGTGATCGGCGCCGGACTCACGATCCGAAGCTTCGCGAATCTGCGGCGGATCGATCCGGGATTCGCGGCGCGCAACGCGCTCACGCTCGAACTCTCGCTGCCGGCGATGCGGTATCCGACGCCCGCCTCGGTGGCGGATTTCTACGACCAGGTGGCCGAGCGCGTGCGGGAACTGCCCGGCGTGCAGGCCGCCGGATTCGTGCGGCAGCTGCCGCTGGCGACCGACATGGGCGATGCCGGGATGGCGATCGAGGGGCGCCCGCAGGATCCCGAAGGCGAACGGACTGAGCGCGGACTGGCAGGTCGTGACGCCGGGCTATTTCGACGCGATGCAGGAGCGCGTCGTGCGCGGCCGCGGCATCGAGGCGACGGACCGGCTGGACGGCGTGCTCGTGATCGCGGTGAACGAGACGCTCGCGCGAGAGTATTTCCACGATGAGGATCCGCTCGGACACCGGATCCGGATCGGCGGGCCCAACGAACCGTGGCGCACGATCGTCGGCGTCATCGGCGACGTGCACCATCAGTCGCTCACCACGCCGGTGAAGCGCAAGTTCTTCGTTCCGCACGCGCAGTGGGGCAATACGTTCGGGAGCCCGCGGCGCACGATGACGCTCGTCGCGCGCACCAGCGGCGACGCGCGCGCGCTCGCGACGCCGGTGGGCGCGATCGTGCGCGCGATCGACGCCGATGTGCCGCTGAACCACGTGGAGACATCTGGGCGACGTGCTCGCCGCCGCGACCCAGGAGCAGCGCTTCACGATGGCGCTCATGGCGGGTTTCGCCGCGCTCGCACTGCTGCTCGCGGCCGTAGGGATCTACGGCGTGATCTCGTACGCCGTGAGCCAGCGCACGCGTGAGATCGGCATCCGGCTCGCGCTCGGCGCGCGCGCCGCGACCGTGCTGGCGCTCGTGATGCGGCAGGGCCTCGCGCCGGCCGCCGGCGGGATCGCCGCGGGACTCGTCGGCGGCCGCGCTGCTCACGCGATTCCTGGGCTCGGTGCTGTACGGCGTGGCGCCGCTGGATGGGCTGACCTTCCTCGCCATTCCGGTCCTGCTGCTCGCTGTCGCCGCGCTCTCGGTACTGATTCCCGCTGCGCGCGCGGCGCGGGTGGATCCGAATGAGGCGCTAAGAGCGGAGTAACTACGCGGGACGCGGGACGCGGGACGCGCCGCGGGACGCGAGAACCACCCGAGGAGCTCCGCGCGCAGTTCGCATCCCGCGGCGAGTCCCGCGTCCCGCTTCCCGTCAGTCGCGCCGAACGGCGAAAAGCTCGCGAGTCCCAGTCGCACCGAGTAAGTTCCGCGAGCCAAAATGCTCAAACAGACCCCATTTCACTCGCGCACCGTCCGCCCTGTGCGTCAGCCAATCGTGGCGGCGCTGGGCCGGGTATGTCGCGGCCAGCCAGTACGATCTCGTGCACGATCGCGAATACCACGCGATCCGGAGCTCGGCGGGGCTGATCGATGTCACGCCGCTCTACAAGTATCTCGATCGGCGGCCGCGACGCGGCGCGGCTGCTCGACCGCGTCGTCACGCGCGACGTGATGAAGATGAAGGTGGGCCAGGTCGGCTACACGTGCTGGTGCGATTCGCACGGGAAAGTGATCGACGACGGCACGATCTCGCGCCTCGACGAGCGCACGTTCCGCATGACCTCCGCCGATCCGAGCATCCTCTGGCTCTCGCGGAACGCGATCGGCATGGACGTCACGATCGAGGATGTCTCCGAGAAGACGGCGGCGCTCGCGCTGCAGGGCCCCACGTCGCGCGCGATCCTCGAGCAGCTCACCGAGAGCGATCTCTCGGGGCTCAAGTATTTCCGACTCGTGCACACGCAAAGCGCGCGGCATTCCCGATCACGATCTCGCGCACCGGCTATACCGGCGACCTCGGCTACGAGATCTGGGTGGATGCGGCGCAGGCGCTGCCGCTCTGGGATGCGCTCTGGGCCGCGGGCGTTCCGTACGGGATCATCCCGTCGGGCATGCTCGCGCTGGACATGGTGCGCATCGAGGCGGGCCTGGTGCTCATCGAGGTCGATTACTTCTCCTCGCATCGCGCGATGATCGAGGCGCAGAAATCCTCGCCCTTCGAGCTCAACCTCGCGTGGAGCGTGGATCTCAAGAAGCCCTGGTTCGTGGGCAAGGACGCGCTGGCGGCGGAAGTCGCGCGCGGCCCCGAGTGGCGTCTCACCGGCATCGAAGTGGATTGGGATTCGCTCGAGGGACTGTACGCCGAGGCGGGATTGCCGCCGCGTCTGCCGAACACGGCGTGGCGCACGAGCGTGCCGGTGTACGCGGGAGGCTCGCAGGTGGGCTACGCGACCAGCGGGAGCTGGAGCCCGCTGCTCAAGAAGTACATCGCGCTCGCGCACGTGCGCACGCCGCACTTCACAGCGGGCGCGCCGCTGGAGATGGAGGTCACGGTGGAGCACGTTCGCAAGCGCGCGGCCGCGAAAGCGGTGGCGACGCCATTCTTCGACCCGCCGAGGAAGAAGGCATGACGGCCGTGAAGCGGTACGACGCGATCGTCGTGGGCGGCGGGCACAACGGATTGGTGAACGCGGCGTACCTCGCGCGCGCCGGCAAGACGCGTGCTCGTGCTCGAGAGAGGCCGACCAGGTGGGCGGCGCGGCGGTGAGCCGGCAGGTCTTCCCGGGCTTCACCTTCTCGGTGTTCTCGTACGTCGTGAGCCTGCTGCGGCCGGAGATCATCCGCGATCTCGATCTGCCGCAGCCATGGGCTGCACATCCTGCCGCTCGAGAGCACCGTGACGCCGATGCTCAACGGCGACTATCTCGCGCAGTGGCCCGACCACGACGACACGCGGCGCGAGCTGCTGCGGCACTCGAAGAGAGATGCGGACGCGTACGACGAGTACGGCCAGCTGATGTTCCACATGGCGCGCGCGGTGAAGCCGATCATCTCGCATGGTGCCGCCCGACCCGGCGTCGCTGAGTCCGCGCGACCTCATGGGCATGCTCAAACTCGGCAAGCACATGCGCGGACTGGGCGCGGTGAAGTTCAACGCGCTGTACAAGCTCATGACCATGAGCGCGAGCGATTTCCTGGACGAGTGGTTCGAGACCGACGTGCTGAAGGCGACGAAGTCGGCGAGCGGGATCATCGGCACGTTCCTCGGGCCGCGCTCGCCCGGCACGGCGTACGTGCTGCTGCACCACTACATGGGCGAGATCGACGGCGTCTTCCGCGCGTGGGGATTCGCGAAGGGCGGCACGGGGAGTGTGAGCGAGGCGATCGCGAGCTCGGCACGCGCATTCGGCGCGGAGATCAAGCTCAATGCCGGCGTCGCGAAAGTGATCGTGAAGAACGGCCGCGCGACGGGTGTGGCGCTCGAGAACGGCGATGAGTTCGAGGCGCCGATCATCGTGAGCGGACTCGATCCGCGGCGCACGTTCATGCACTTGCTCGACCGCAAGGAGCTGCCGGACGATTTCACGAGCGCGATCGACAAGTTCAAGTTCCGCGGCTCGTCGGGGAAGGTGAATCTCGCGCTCAGCGAATTGCCCGATTTCACCTGCCTGCCGGGCAACGGGCCGCATCTGCGCGGCGCGATGTCGATCAGTCCGAGCATGGATTATGTCGAGCGCGCGTACGACGACGCGAAGTACGGCGAGTTCTCGCGGCAGCCGTACATGGACATCATCATCCCGTCGCTGATCGATCCGGGAATGGCGCCGCCGGGCAAGCACGTGATGTCGATCTTCGTGCAGTATGCGCCGTGGAACATCAACGGCGGCTGGAACGCGCAGAAGCGCGAGGCGTTCGGCGACGCGGTGGTGAACACGCTCGCGCAGTTCGCGCCGAACATCAAACGCGCGATCATGCACCGCCAGGTGATCACGCCGCACGAGATCGAGGAGATCACCGGGCTTGAGCGAGGGGAACATCTTCGGCGGCGAGCTGGCGCTGCATCAGCTGTTCTTCTTCCGGCCGGCGCCCGAGTGGGCGCGCTATCGCACGCCCGTGCGCGGCTTCTACCAGTGCGGCGCGGGCACGCATCCGGGCGGCGGCATCATGGGCGCCTCCGGCCGGCTCGCGGCGCTCGAGATCCTGAAGGACGCATGAGTTACGACGCGATCATCATCGGCGCGGGGCTGAACGGCCTCGTCACCGCGGGCTATCTCGCGCGCGGCGGACTGAAGGTGCTCGTGCTGGAGCGGCGAGCGCACCGTGGGCGGGAGTGCAGTGACCACCGAGCTGGCGCCTGGATTCAAGGTGGATGCGTGCGCGCACGACGCGGGGTATCTGTCGGCGAAGATCATCGGCGATCTGGAACTCGCGAAGCACGGGCTCGTCGCTCATTCCGTCGAGCGGATCGGTGCTCGCGCCGCAGCGGGGCGGAAAGTCGTTCCGCCTCGATGGGAATGTCGCGAAGGCCGCGGCGTCGATCGCCGCCATCTCGCCAAAGGACGCGGCGCACTGGCCGGTGTTCACGGCGCGGATCGCGCGGCTCGCCGGATTCCTCGAGGCGGTGTACTCCGCACCTGCGCCGAGCATCGACGCGTCGAGCGCGGGCGATCTGTTCAGTGCGGCGTCGCTGGGGCTCCGGCTTCGGAAGCTCGGCAAGGCCGAGATGGTGGACCTTATGCGCATCGTGCCGATGTCGGTGCAGGAGGTGCTGGACGATGCGTTCGAGACCGACGCGCTCAAGGGGATCGTGGGCGCGCGCGGGATCACGCACATCTTCCAGGGTCCTCGCGCGGGCGGAACGGCGTTCGTGCTGCTGCATCATCAGGTGGGCCGCGCCGCGGGCGCGTTCCACGCTCCGGTGACGGCGCGAGGCGGCGTGGGCGAGATCGCGCGCGCGCTGGCGGATTCGGCACGCGCGGCGGGCGTGGAGATCACGGACGGGTCGCGACGTGAAGCAGGTGACCATGACCGGCGGTCGCGCGACGGGCGTCATGCTCGCCAATGGCGACACGATCGCGGCGCCGCGCGTGATCTCGAGTGCCGATCCCCGGCCGACGTTCATGTCGCTTTGCGATCCGTCGCAGCTCTCGCCCGAATTCACGAGCGCGGTGGGGAACATCAAGTACAAGGGCGCGTGGGCGAAGGTGAATCTTGCGCTCGACGGCGTGCCGAAGTTCGCCGGCGCGACGGGTGACGAGACGATCGTGATCGCGCCGGATCTCAATTACCTCGAGCGCGCGTACGATGATGCGAAGTACGGACGCGTTTCGGAGAAGCCGTATCTGCAGGTGCGGATACCATCGCTCGCGGATGCGACGTTGGCGCCGGCGGGGAAGAGTGTTGTGAGTGTGCACATGCAATACGCGCCGTACAAACTGCGGGATGGTGAGTGGGACGTCGCGGGGCGTGAAGCGCTGGGGAATCGCGTGATGGCGACGCTCGAGGAGTATGCGCCTGGGATCTCGCGAATGGTGGTCGCGAAGCAGGTGCTGACGCCGTTGGATCTCGAGCGGGAGTATTCGCTGCCCGAGGGGAATGTGTATCACGGCGAGTTGACGTTGGATCAGATATTGTTCATGCGGCCGGTGGCGGGGAGTAGTCGGTATGCTACGCCCGTGCTGGGGCTGTTCTTGTGTGGGAGTGGGACGCATCCGGGCGGAGGGATCGCGGGAGGGGCGGGGTTCCTCGCGGCCAGGGAAGTGTTGAAGCACAAGCACGCTTAGAACTGCAGTGAACAGTCAACAGTGATCGAGTCGACAGTCAACAGTCGACAGTCTACAGTTCTCAGGAACTGCTGCTTCCTTCGGGTGGGAGGGGGCTATGCGAAAGAGCAAAGGGCTTTCTCGGAATCCGCTCTATCGGCTCGGGAAGCAACGCGCTAAGCGGGATCGGCGAAATCTTCAGTTCGCGAGCGTACTTCGCGCGGCGCCGACGTTGCCGGCCGAGTATGATTTCGATGTGAAGCATCCGGGCGTGCCGACGCCGATCTTCGCGAACGATCAGTATGGCGATTGTGTGATCGCCGGGCGCGCGCATCAGACGCTGCGCTTCGAGTTGGTGGAGCAGGGGAAGATCATCGCGATCTCCGACGGCGATGTCACGCGCGAATATTTCAAGGAGACGGGCGGTCCTGACAGCGGACTCGTCGTGCTCGACTCGCTCAAGGAATGGCGTTCGTCCGGCTGGCTCGCCGCCGCGAAGCGGTATCGAATCCAGGCGTTCTCCGAGCTCGATCGTTCCGTGCGCAATCAGATCAAGCAGGCGATCGTGCTCGACGTCGGCGTCGGGCTCGGGCTCGGTCTTCCGATCTCGGCGCAGGCGCAATTCCAGGCGGGCAAACCGTGGGACGTCGTGGCCGGCCCTACCGGCGCGGTGAATTCATGGGGCGGACACTATGTGCACGTGCCCGGCTACACGACGCTCGGCCCCGTGTGCGTGACGTGGGGGCGCAAGCATCAGAATGACGTGGGCCTTCTTCGCGAAGTATTGCGACGAGGCCTATGCGATCTTTGATGCGAAGGATACTGCGCGCGTCAGGAGAGCGATCGATCTCAAGGCGGTCAGGAAATTTCTCGATGCACTGCAGACCTAGACGCTAGACCTAGACGCTAGACTGCAACCACGAACTGCAACGCCTTTGTATTCTAGCGTCTAGGTCTAGCGTCTAGGTCTGTAGTTCAGACTCCCGTCCCCTTCGTCATCGCCATGGCCTCCGAGCGGAAACGCACCATCACCTGGCACGACCCCAAGATCTTCGCGGAGTCCGCGCATCTGAGCGGACTCGAGATCCTGCAAGCGATGCGTGACGGGACATTGCCGGTTCCGCCATACACGGAGTTGATCGGCATGCGCGGTGTCGAGCTCGAGAAGGGGCGGGTCGTGTTCGAGCTGAACGTGGGTGAGTTCCACTACAATCCATTGGGTATCGCGCACGGCGGCGTGGTGAGCGGGCTGCTCGACACGGTGATGGGCTGCGCGCTGTGGTCCACGCTCGAGGGCGGTATGAGCTATACCACGACCGATCTGCACATCCATTTCGTGCGGCCGCTGACGGTGGAGAGCGGCGTGGTGCGCGCCGAGGGCAAAGTGGTGCACGCGGGCAGGCGTAGCGCGACGTCGGAGGGACGCGCGTTCGACGCGCGCGGGAAGCTGGTAGCGCACGGGACCTGCACCTGCATGCTGCTGCCGTCTAGCCGCTGACGGGCGCCGGCGGTAGACTCAGCGAGTCTCTCACCGTCAGGGCTCATGTCCATCTCTCGTCGTCATTTCCTGGGCGCCGGTGCGGCGGCCGCCGCCGGACTCGCGCTCCCGCGCGATGCGAACGCGCAACCGGTCATCTCCCTCTTCGACCGCGCTGATCTCCGGCGCGCCGCGCCCGCGTCGCGCCCGGTCGTGATCTCGGCGGCGAACGGTTTCACCACCGACGCGAACGGCAAGCAAGGGATCAAGGTGGCGTACGATCTGCTCGCCAAGGGCGCCGATCCGCTCGACGCGATCATCGCCGGTGTGAACATCGTCGAGTTGAATCCGGACGATCAGTCGGTGGGCCTGGGCGGACTTCCCAATGAAGAGGGCGTCGTGCAGCTCGATGCGTCGTGCATGCACGGACCCACCAAGCGCGCCGGCGCGGTGGGCGCGCTCGAGGGGATCGCGACGCCGTCGCTCGTCGCGAAGGCGGTGATGGACTACACCGATCACATCTTCCTCGTGGGCGCGGGCGCGAAGCAATTCGCGCTGGAGATGGGATTCAAGGAAGAGAATCTGCTCACCGAGAAGAGCCGGAAAGATTGGCTGAAGTGGAAGGCCGGGCTCAATGCGTACGACAATTGGCTGGAGCAGCCGCCCGCGCCGGGCGCGCCGCGCGGCGCGATGCTGCCGCGGCCGGAGGATCCGACGTCACATGTGAGCTACGACGAGCGCGGCGTGCCGTATACGTGGGGGACGATCAATATGGACGCGGTGACGGCGAGCGGCGACATTGCGAGCGTCACCACCACGAGCGGGCTCGCGTGGAAGATCCCCGGGCGCGTGGGCGATTCGCCGATCGTGGGCGCGGGACAGTATTGCGACAACGAAGTGGGCGCCGCCGGATCGACCGGCCGCGGCGAGGCGAATATCAAAGTGTGCGGCGGATTCCTGGCGGTGGAGTTCATGCGCCAGGGGATGTCGCCGGAGCAGTCGCTGATGAAAGTGATGGAGCGTGTGCTCGCGATGACGGAGGCGCGGTTGCTGGATGAGAAGGGCCGGCCGTGGTTCAATCTTGAGTTCTATGCGTTGAACAAGAAGGGAGAGTATTCGGTGGCGAGTGCGTATGAGGGGAGTAGTATGGCGGTGTGTGATGCGAACGGACCGCGTCTCGTAAAATCGGTGTATTTGTTCAAGGCGGATCAGCGGCCGAAGCGAAAATAACGGCGGTGAACAGTCAACAGTGATCCAGTCGACAGTCGTACAGTCTACAGTCATCAGGAGACATGAGAACGGCGCCCTGATGGGCGCCGTTCTCGCTTCCCCTACTGGCAGCGCACGACGCCGTCACCGACGTTCGGGATGGAATCGCTTCCGACGCCGATCTCGCACGTGATGGCCGTGGCGGGGTTGCTGATCTCTGCGGCCCAGCCGGCCTGGTGGATCGACGTGAATTTGAGCGAGTTCGCGCCCGATCGCGGCACCAGCGTCGTATCGTTCGTGAACATGCCGTGCGCGGCGCGATAAGTCTCCTCGGCGGTGCGCAGGTCGAAGAGATTCTGCCGCATGGACGCGACGTAGGCTTTCTCTTTCGTGTTCGCGAATTTCGGGATCGCGATGGCGGCGAAGATGCCGATCACGAAGACGCCGGCGATCGCGAAGGCGCAGCCGACCACGATCTTCGCGGCGGTGGAGGATGATCCGCGCCCGGCGTTCTTGACGAGATCTTCGTGGCAGTGGGGGCAGATCTTATCGTCGGGGCTGATTTCTTTGCCGCAGTGTTTGCAGGTCATGGGTTGAGCATGGGCGGGATTGGGCGTGGTGTCAATTCGACTGCAACGTCATCACCAGGGCATCCAAGCTTGCAGTGAACAGTAAACAGTCACGAGTGACCGCCAGTCGACAGTCTACAGTCAACAGGTCACAGAGAACGAAAAACCGGCGCCTACTCGGCGCCGGTTTGCTATAATGCCATTTGTTGTCATGCCACCACTGTGATCTGTGAGCTGTAGACTGTCGACTGTAGTCGCTTCTGCAGTTCGCCGTTATGGTACGTGAAATTTCCCGCCACGACTCGTCGCCGCCGGCGCAGGATGTTTCTTCACGCCCGGATCGCTCGGAATGATCGGGGTCATGCCGTGCTCCGGCCGCACGATCTCGGCGCGATTCGGGTCGGCGCTCTGCGTGCTCACCATTGGTTGCGTGAAGCGGCTGGCAGCACTGTCGACCGCGAAGCCGAGCACTTCCGGCGCGTAGACGATGATCGGATCGAGCACGAGACTGTCCGGCAGCGAGCTCGCGGCGCTGAGCGTGCGCCGGTTCTTGATCGTGCGCACGGTGAGCGCCAGGCCGAGCGCCACGACGAATGGCTGCGCCCATGCCGATCGCGAAAGCGGTGGCGGCTGGCCGGCGGTCGCGGCTGTATGAATGCGGTTGGATATCGGGATCGCTCGGTGCGCGCACGAAACGCGCGCCGGCGCTGCGGGAGCCCGTGCGTGAAGCGGCGCGCTGCGGCGCGGGCGTCATCGGGCGGCGGTGATCGTCCGAGGCCTCCTCCACCATCGCTTTCCAGGGGGGAAGCGTGGGCCGGCGAGCGGAACCCGGCGTCGGAGCCGTCACGTTCGGATCGGGCTGGATAAAGACCGGCTCGGCCGACTCGGCGGCCGGCGGCGCCGGCACGAAATTCCGCTCACCGTTGTGATAGACACGCGCGTGACGCTCCACCACCGGCTCGTTCGCGACCGCGCGCCGCGCATGGTACTCGAGGAACTCGCCGAACGCGTCCGTCCCGAAGGAATAGTCGACGCTCCAGCCATGCCGCTCCATGTGGCCGGCTTGGCGATCGACGATATCCTGCGCCGGGAGCGAGAGCCCCCACTGCGAGAATTCCTGTTCGAACGCGGCGATCGCTTTGCGCATCTCGTCTTGTGGAGGGCGGGCTGTACCGAGTGACACTCGTCCACAGGAACGACGATTGAAGCGCGTCGCAGGTTGCGGTGCTCGGACCCCGAAGAGATGCCGTTCTCTGAGCAAGTGGTACGGTGAGTCGATCCATCGCACGCGACAGCCCACAGCCGACAGTCCGCCGTGCGCCGCTCACGGTTACTTAGCGGGAATTAATGCGTCATTGTCTCAAGTGCGTCCTCATGCGAGGGCCGCGAAATGGCAAACCTGTCGAAAGGCAGGGACGCAAAGCCCACGGGGCTTCGGTGCTCGAAAGAGCGCCATGCCGGCCGGGCTGCCGAACGGACCATCTTGCTTGAGGGAGGAAAACGTCCATGACCGACAAGTTCCCCGAATGGGAGTTGCGACAGCTCGAGCCCGGGACCGATCTTCTGATCACGGACGCGAACAAGAAGCACATCGCGCGGGGAGTATTGCGCGATGACCGGCGTGGACTCGCGGGACCGAATGGTGAGTATTTCCCGTTCGACCGCTGGCAGGACGGCTGGCAACTCGTCGTGCTCAAGCAGCGCCGCTCGAATCCCGGGGGCCAGCGACCCTTCGGCGAATAGTCCGGCTACGGCTCCGAACCGATCGCGCGTACGCGGGATGCGAGCGCGATTCGCTCGAGTTTCTCCGCCGGCAGCGCGAGCAGCAGATCGATCCGGCGGTTGATCATGAGGCGCGCGTGCTCGAAGGCGCGCGCCTTGTCGTCATCCGAGCCCTGCACCTCGGCTGGATCCTCCATCCCCCAGTGCGCGAGAATGGGCTGCCCCGGGAAGATGGGGCACGCCTCGCGCGCGTTGTCGCAAACGGTGATCACGAAATCCCACGGTTCATTCTCGAGACCATCCACACTGCGCGGAGGATGGCCGTGCCATTCGATGCCGGCACGCTTCAGCGCGGCGATCGCGAGCGGATTCACCCGCGCCGCCGGCGCCGAGCCCGGCGCTCTCCGCGAGGAATCGTCCCTTGGCCTTGACGTTGAGCATGGCCTCCGCCATCTGACTGCGCGCGGAATTCCCCGTGCAGAGGAAGAGTAGGCGGAAGGGCCGCGGCGGCGCGCCGATCCCGGGAGCGCCCATGGCTATGCCGGCTTTCGCGCGCGGATGAACGCGCCCATCACGCGGCCCTCCACATCGCGTGCGATCTCCGTCGCATCGAGGCCCGCCTCGCCGAGGAACGCCTTCGCGTCGTCGAACGAGTAGACGCGAGTCGGTTCGATGCTCGCATCGACGAATCCGGCAGATCCGAGCAGGGAAAGGAATTCCGTGTCAGCGAGCGCACCCGCGACGCAGCCGACCCACAATTCCATGTTCCGGCGCACCTCCGGCGGCAGTTCGCCGTGCACGACGACGTCCGATACTGCGAAGCGTCCGCCCGGCTTGAGCACCCGGAAGGCCTCCGCGAGCACCTGCTTCTTGTCGGCTGAGAGATTGATCACGCAGTTCGACACGATGACATCCACCGAATCGTTCGCCAGCGGGATATGCTCGATCTCGCCGCGGAGGAATTCGGCGTTCGTCACGCCGGCGGCACGCTGATTTTCGCGCGCGAGTGCCAGCATCTCGTCGGTCATGTCGAGGCCGTACGCCTTGCCGGTGGGGCCCACGCGCCGCGCGGAGAGGAGCACGTCGATGCCGCCGCCCGAACCGAGATCCAGGACGGTCTCGCCGGCGTGCAGCTCGGCGAGGGCGGTGGGATTCCCACAGCCGAGCGAGGCGAGCACGGCGCCTTCGGGCAACTGGTCAGTTTCGCCGCGTGAATAGAGGTTCGACGTGATCGGATCGGCCGTCCCACAGCCGCACGATCCGCCGCAACAGGACGATGTGTCACCCTGCTGGGCGCGGAGCGCCGCTTCGCCGTATTTCTGCTTCACCGTCGCCTTGATGTCCTCGTTGGTCACACTCATCAGCAACACCTCACGGGTAGGGCGCGGCCGCTGCGCCGGGGACGCAATGCATCCACGGCGTCGTCGGCCTCGCCGAGAGTCTCGGTACAGAGCGTGTAGTAGGTCCAACGACCCTGCGCGCGATCGTGCACGAGCCCGGCCTCCTTGAGCACCTTGAGGTGGAAGGAGAGCCGGGACTGCGCCGCATCGAGGGCATCAGTAAGCTCGCAGACGCACCGCTCGCCGCCGCGGAGCAGCTCGATGATCTCGAGGCGCGTCTCGTCGGAGAGTGCGTGGAACAGCCGCGCCATGCGCGCGCGATCGGCGGTGAGCGTCGAACTCATGCCGAACGATATATCAAGAAATATTGTTTTGTCAACTATGCCATACCATGACGCCATGCGCGCCCCTGTGTTCGCTGGAAACCCCATGCCCGCGCCCGTATCTTGAGGCGACCCTCTTCGCGCGAGCCCGCCATTCAGTTCCGGTATCCCGACACTGCCGTCTTCTACCGCAAGCTGACGCGCGCATATCCGCGCATCGTGGGCGGCGAGGGCTGCTGGCTGCATGACGATGCGGGCAAGAAGTATCTCGATGCCTCCGGCGGCGCCTTCGTCGCGAACGTCGGGCACGGCGTTCACTCCATCGCGGACGCGCTTTCCGCCCAGGCGCGCAAGGTCGCCTACGTGAACGGCGTGCACTTCACGAACGAACCGGCGGAGGAGCTGGCCGCCGAGATCGCCGCGCTCTCACCGGGCGATCTCGACAAGGTGTTCTTCCTCTGCAGCGGATCGGAAGCCGTGGAGGCCGCGCTCAAGCTCGCGCGACAATACTGGGTGGAGCGCGGGATGCCCGCGAAGCAGAAGATCCTCAGCCTGTCGCCCGGCTACCATGGCAACACGATGCTCGCGCTCGCGGCGTCGGCGCGCGAACACTACCGCACGTTCTTCCAGCCGTGGCTGGTGAACGTGACGCGCGTGCCGGCGCCGTACAGCTACCGCTGCGAATGCGGGGGGCTCGACCCCGCGTGCCCCATCTGCAGCGGCACGGCGCTGGAGGAAGCGATCGTGCGCGAGGGTGCGAATAGCATCGCGGCGTTCATCGCCGAGCCGATCGGTGGGTCGTCCACCGGCGCGGTGACGCCGCGCCCCGATTATTTCCGGACGATCCGTGAGATCTGCGATCGGCACCAAGTGCTCTTCATCGCCGACGAGGTGCTCACGGGCGCCGGACGCACGGGCACGTGGAGCGCGATGCAGCAGTACGGCGTGGTGCCCGACATCATGACGCTCGGCAAGGGGATCTCCGGCGGTTACGCGCCGCTCTCGGCGGTGGTCGCACCCGAACGCATCCTGGATGTGCTCGCGCGCGGCTCCGGCGGCCTGATGCATGCGCAGACGTTCTCGCATCATCCGGTGATGTGCGCCGCGGGCGTCGCGACGATCCGCCATTTGCGCGAGCATCGCCTCGTGGAACGCTGCGCGGCGATGGGGCCCGTACTCCACAATGAATTGCAGTCGCTGCTGGCGCTGCCGCACGTGGGCGATGTGCGCGGACGCGGGTTGTTGGCCGGCGTGGAGTTCGTGCTCGACGCCGAGACGCGCGAGCCATTCCCGCGCGCCGCGAAGTTCGCGGAGACGTTCGTCGATTGCGCGCTCGACGCGGGTCTCGTCGTGTGGCCGAACGTCGGCCACGCCGACGGCGAGCGCGGCGACCTCGTGATGCTCGCGCCTCCCTTCGTGATCACCGCGGAGGAGATCCGCGAGATCGTCACGCGCTTCGAGACCGCGCTGGACGCCACGCTCGCGCGCACCCGCACCGCGAAGTCAGCATGACCGCCGCGACGCAGCCGCAGAAGATCACGTACACGTCCACCAACGTGGACCTCGATGCGTTCCACCAGGCGTTCGACGCTGCGGTGACGCGCGTTCGCGGGATGGCGGGCAAGCACTACCCCATGTACATCGGCGGTCGCGCCGTATCCAGCAATGCCGAGCGCCTCACCGATACGAGCCCGATCGACAGCTCACTCGTGCTCGGCACGTTCGACACCGCGCGCGCCGCTGAAGTGGACCTCGCTGTGGCCGCGGCGCGCGCCGCGCAACGCGCGTGGGAGCGCATTGGCTGGAGCGCGCGCGTGGTACAGCTCCGCCGCGCGGCCGCGCTCATTCGCGAGCGGAAATTCGAGTTGGCCGCCATCATGGCGCTCGAGGTGGGGAAGAGCCGTCTCGAATCGATGGGCGACGCGGAGGAGAGCGCCGACCTCATTGACTACTACTGCGGCCTCATGGAGGAGGCGGCGGGTTTCCGGCGCGACATGGCGAAGATGACGCCGGTCGAGACGAACACCGACGTGCTGCGCGCGTACGGGGTGTTCGTGTGCATCGCGCCCTTCAATTTCCCGCTCGCGCTCTCTGCCGGCATGTCGAGCGCGGCGCTCGTGGCCGGCAATACGGTGATCTACAAGCCGGCCGAGGACACGCCGTGGACCGGGCAGAAACTGTACGAGATCTATCGCGACGCCGGGCTTCCGGCCGGCGTGTTCAATCTGCGTGCACGGCCGCGGCTCGATCATGGGTGACGCGCTCTGGCGGCATCCCGGAGTGGACGGCGTGGTGTTCACCGGATCGAAGGCGGTGGGGATGCGCATCTATCACGAATTCAGCGCGAAGCATCCGAAGCCGTGCCTGCTCGAGATGGGAGGCAAGAACGCGGCGATCGTCATGCCGAGCGCGGATCTCGATGCCGCGGCCGAGGGCGTGGTGCGCTCCGCGTTCGGTCTGCAGAATCAGAAATGCAGCGCGACCTCGCGCGCCTACGTGCACGAGTCCGTGGCCGCGCCGTTCACCGAACTGCTGCTCGCGAAGACCGCGGCGCTGGTGATCGGCGATCCATCGGCGCGCGATGTGTATCTCGGTCCCGTGATCAATGCGAAGGCGGTGGAGCGGTACGAACGCGCTGTGGCGCAGGCGCGAACGGAAGGCGCGGTGCTCTGTGGCGGCCGGCGTCTCACGCGATGGCGCGCTCGCGCGCGGATTCTACGTCGCGCCGACGATCGCCACGCTCCCGCTCGACAGCACGCTCTTTCGCGAAGAATTGTTCGTGCCGTTCCTGGCGGTCGCGACGGTGTCCTCGCTCGACGCGGCGCTCGCCGAGGCCAACAAGGCGGATTACGGACTCACCGCCGGCATCTTCTCGAATGAACCCGCCGAAGTGGAGCGCTTCTTCGACGAGATCGAGGCCGGCGTGTGCTACGCGAACAAGCGCACCGGTGCTACGACCGGCGCGTGGCCCGGCGCGCAACCGTTCACCGGCTGGAAGGGCAGCGGCAGCACCGGCAAGGGCGGCTGCGGCCCGTACTACGTCGCGCAATTCATGCGCGAGCAGAGCAGCACGGTGGTGCAGGAGTGAGTTCCGCTTCCCGCTTCCCGCTTCCCGCTTCCCTCTTTCCAGTGCGGTCATGAAGGACTATCCGAGATCATCGTTCCGCCCCCGGTCCCAAGGCGAAAGCGATCGTCGAGAAGGACGCGCTCTGGAGCAGCACCTCCTACATCAAGGAGTATCCGCTCGCCGTCGCGCGCGGGTCGGGCGTCATGGTGGAGGATGTGGACGGCAACCGCTACCTCGATTTCATGGCGGGGATCGCGGTGTCGTCCACCGGATACGGGCACCCCAGAGTCGTCGCCGCGGTGAAGGACGCGGCCGACGAGTTCCTGCACATCTGCGGCTCGGATTTCTACTACGCGGGCATGGCCGCCATCTGCGAGCGGCTCGCGAAGCTCGCGCCCGGCAAGAGCAAGAAGCGTGTGTTCCTCTCGAACTCCGGCACCGAAGCGGTCGAGGGCGCGATCAAGCTCGCGCGCAACTCCACCGGCCGCGCCGGACTCATCGCGTTCAAGGGCGCGTTCCACGGCCGCACCTACGGCGGCATGAGTCTCACCAGCCGCTCGGTGAAACAGCGCGCCGGTTTCGGGCCGATGGTGCCCGAGGTCTATCATGTGCCGTATGGCTACGAGTATCGCTGCGACTATCGTCGCGAGTGCAAATGCGATCTCACCTGCGTCTCGGCGCATCGAGAACGAGTTCTTCCAGCGGCACGTGAGCCCCAAGGATGTCGCGGCGGTCTTCGTCGAGCCGATCCAGGGCGAGGGCGGCTACGTCGTGCCGCCGCCCGGCTACCTGAAGGCGCTGCGCGACCTGTGCGACCGCCACGGCATTCTGCTCGTGTTCGATGAGATCCAGTGCGGGATCGGCCGCACCGGCAAGATGTTCGCGTGCGAATGGGAGGGCGTCGAGCCGGACATCCTGCTCACCGCGAAAGGGCTCGCGAGTGGCATGCCGCTGGGCGCGATCATCGCGCGCGAGAGCATCATGAAGTGGGAGAGCGGGGCGCACGGCTCGACCTTCGGCGGCAATCCCGTGTGCTGCGCCGCCGCGCTCGTGACGCTCGATCTCGTGGAGAACGGCCTCATGCAGAACGCGCAGAAGATGGGCGAGCGGCTCATGGCCGGCGTGCAGGAAGTTGATGGACAAGCACCAGGTGATCGGCGACGTGCGCGGCCGCGGACTCATGATCGGCGTCGAGTTGGTGAAAGACCGCGGCACGCGCGAGCCGAACGTCGCGATCATCAAGCCGCTCGAGGAAATGGCGTTCGCCAAGGGGCTGCTGCATCCTCGGCGCCGGGAAGAACTCGCTGCGCCTCGCGCCGCCGCTCGTGATCGACGCCGAGGACATCGACACCGGGCTCGGATCCTGGACGAGTGTCTGACCGCGCTGGCATGAACAAGGTGATGTCGATGCGCGACGCGATCGCGCGGCATGTGCGTGACGGCGACACCGTCGTGATCGAAGGATTCACGCATCTCATCTGCTTCGCGGCGGCGCACGAGATCATCCGGCAGGGTCGCACGGGCCTCACGCTCGCGCGGCTCACGCCAGACCTCATCTACGATCAGATGATCGCGGCGGGGTGCGCGAAGAAGCTCGTCTTCTCGTGGGCGGGCAATCCGGGCGTCGGCTCGCTGCACGCATTCCGGCGCGCGGTGGAGCAGGGGGCGCCGCCACTCGAGATCGAGGAGTACTCGCACTTCGGGATGGTGGGCCGCTTCAGCGCCGGCGCGGCGCGGCTCCCCTTCTGGCCGATGCGGAACTACATGGGCACCGACCTGCCGGTGGCCAACTCCGGATCCGCGAGCGTGATCTGCCCGTACACGGGCGAGGAATTGGCCACCGTGCCCGCCCTGAATCCCGACGTCACGATCATCCACGCGCAGCGCGCCGACGCCGACGGCAACGCGCAGATCTGGGGATTGATCGGTGTGCAGAAGGAGGCGGCGTTCGCGAGCGATCGCGTGATCGTCGTCGCGGAGGAGCTGGTGGACGCGAGCGTGGTCCGCGCGGACCCGAACCGCACGCTGATCCCCGGCATGATCGTGAGTGCGGTGGTCGTGGAACCGTGGCGGCGCGCATCCCAGCTACGCGCAGGGCTACTACGATCGCGACAACGATTTCTACGGCGCGTGGGAGGCCATCTCGCGCGATGCGGGTGCGCTCGACCGCGCTATCTGGACGAATGGGTGCGCGGCGTACCCGATCGCGCCGCGTATCTCGCCAAGCAGCCCGATCTCATGCGGCGCCTGAGGGTGAAAGATCGGATCGCGCCGGGAGTGAACTACGGCTACTGAGCGCGCGTACTCCGCGGAGGAGATGATGACCGCCGTCGCCGCGCGCGAGCTGCGCGACGGCGAAGTGGTGTTCGTGGGGATCGGACTGCCGAACCTCGCCTGCAATCTCGCGCGCGCCACGCACGCGCCGTCGCTCGTGCTCATCTACGAGTCGGGCGCGGTGGGCGCCGAGCCGGAGCGGCTCCCGATGTCCATCGGCGATCCCGCGCTCGTCACCGGCGCGCTCATGGTGTGCGGCATGGCGGACATCTTCCAGTTCTTCCTGCAGAACGGCCGCATCGAGGCGGGCTTCCTGGGCGGCGCACAGGTGGACCGCTACGGCAACATCAACACGACGGTGGTCGGCGACTACGCGAAGCCCAAAGTGCGGCTGCCGGGCAGCGGCGGCGCCGCGGAGATCGCCGTACACGCGCGACGGACGCTCGTGATCGCGCGCGCGTCCAAGCGCGCGTTTCCCGGCGGATGTGGATTTCATCACGAGTCCCGGCCAGCGCATGCGCGGCCGCTCGCGCCGCGAGCTCGGGATGCCCGGCGCCGGCCCCGTGAAGATCATCACCGACCTCGGCATCCTCGAAGCGAACGCCGATACCGGCGAGATGGAACTCGCCGCGCTCTATCCCGGCGTGTCGGCTAACGACATGCGTGCCGCTGATCGGCTGGCCGCTCGTGGTGCGCGATATACTCGCGCCGGTGGGCGCGCCGACCGCGCGGGAACTCGAGTTGTTGCGAAACGTGCTGGATCCGCAGAAGCGATACCTCAAGGGAGGAGCCACCTGATGGCCGCGTCCGCCGGCACGCAGAACTACTGGCGCGCGAGCCGCAGCCCGCGCTACTCGATCCTCTTCGCGATGCCGTTGCTCCTGGCGTATGAAGCGCTGTCGGTGGCGCTGCCGCCGTCCGAGACGCATGGAGTGCGCAACGGCGCCGAGGTGATCATGGTGGGCGCGTTCGACGCCGTGGCCGGTCGCTATGGACCGGCGATCTTCGGCGTGATCATGATCGGCATCTGCGCGTGGCTCGTCTCGCGCGACATGCACGCGAACGGCGCGCCCGATCGTGGCTCCGTGTACGTGCTCATGCTGCTGGAGTCTCTATTGCTCGCGGCGGTGTTCGCAGTGACGGCGTCGCTGCTCACGCAGCGCGTGCTCGGCGTGCTGCACATGATGCTCGTTGGCGGCGGCGTCGGTGGGCAGCTCGATGCGCCGACGCAATTCATGGTGTCGCTCGGCGCGGGTGTGTTCGAGGAGTTGCTCTTCCGGGTGGTGCTGGTGACCGCGCTCATGGCGCTCGGGCGCCACGTGTTCGGCATGGGCCCGCGATTCAGCGCGGGATTCGCCGTGGTTTGTCGGCGGTGATCTTCTCCGCATTCCACTACATTGGACCGTTCGGCGACAAGCTGTCGCTGCCATCGTTCCTGTTCCGCGCGATCAGCGGATCTGCTATTCAGCATTATCTACGTGACGCGCGGTTTCGGGATCGTCGCGTGGACGCATGCGTTGTACGACGTGGGACTCCTCTTGCTGGGTGCCGGCAAATGAATCGAAGCAGGATCTGGATCGCGGTGTGCGCCTTCGTGGTCGCCGCCCTGCGCGCTCGCGGCGCAGCAGCGCGAAGGCGTGCTCAAGCAGATCAACGAGCCGCACCCGTACTATTACCACGAGATGTATTTGCCGCAGGTGACCACCGGGCCGAGCAGCGTGACGTGGAGTCCCGACGGGAAGGAAGTGATCTTCGCGATGAATGGGTCGCTGTGGCGCCAAACGATTGGCACGACGATCGCGCACCAGATCACGTGGGGACATGGCTACGATCATCAGCCCGATTGGAGCCCGGACGGCAAGCAGGTCGCGTTCGTGCGCTATGAGAACGATGCGCTGGAACTGCAGGTGCTCGATCTCGCGACAGGTGTGACGACGCCACTCACGCTCGGCGGCGCGGTGAACGTCGAGCCGCGATGGAGCCCCGACGGCACGCGCATCGCGTTCGTCACGACGCAATTCGAAGGCCGCTTCAATGTGGCCATCGCGGACCTCACGACCGGACTCGTGAAGCGCATCACGCCGCAGCACGACAGCCATCTGCCGCGCTACTACTACTCGGTGTACGACCAGTATCTCTCGCCCACGTGGAGCGCCGACGGCAACGATCTCATCATCGTGTCGAACCGTGGGCACATCTGGGGCGCCGGCACGTTGTGGCGGATCTCCATCGCGCACCCGGATTCGATGCGCGAGATCCATGACGAGGAAACGTCGTGGCGCGCACGTCCCGACTGGGCGCGCGACGGCAAGCGCGTAGTGTACAGCTCGTACGTGGGCCGGCAGCGGAATGGTCTCTGGCTCACCACCGGCGAGGGCGGACATCCGTTCGAGCTCACGTACGGCGACTACGACGCGACGAACCCGCGCTGGGCGCCCGACGGCAGCGCGATCGCGTACATCTCGAACGAGGGCGGGAACACTTCGCTATGGACCGTGGCGCTGCCCGGCGGCCAGCGCACGCGCGTGAAGCAGGATTCGCTCGCGTATCGCGAGAAGATGGGCGAGCGTCGACGGTGCTGCTTCGTGCCGCCGATGGCTCGCCCATCGACGCGCGAGTTTCGGTCACCACGCGCCGACGGCCGCTCCTGGACGCCGCGCAACGTGCTGCGCCACGCCGATGATTCGTTCGACCGCAAGGAACGCGCGTTCGAGGTCGGCTACTTCCACGTGCGCGGGCAGTTCTCGCTCGAGGTGCCGATAGGTGATGTGACGGTGAACGTCACGAAGGGGCTCGAGTACCAGCCGGTCACCCGCGTCGTATCGGCGATCGGGCCGGGAATGCTGCAGCAAGACGCCCGTCATCACGATGAACCGCCTCGCGAATCTGCCAGCGCTCGGCTGGTACTCCGCCGACCTGCACGTGCACATGAATTACGGCGGCCACTACGTGGTCACGCCCAAGGAACTCGCGATGCAGGCGCGCGCCGAGGATGTGCACGTGATCGAGAATTTGATCGTGAACAAGGAGGCAGCGTTTCCCCGACATCGCGTGGTTCACGGGCAAGCCCGACGTCGCGAGCACCGCGTCGAATCTCATCGTGAGCGGACAGGAGTATCACACGAGCTACTGGGGCCACTCCGGATTGCTCGCGATCACGGATCACATCCAGTTGCCGGGCTACGCGGGCTATCAAGGCACCGCGGCCGCGAGCCTCGTGCCGATGAACGCCGATGTGATGCGGCTCGCGAGGGCGCAGCACGGCGTCACGGGCTACGTGCACCCGTTCGATGATCCGGTGGATCCAGCGGACACCAGCCGCGCCGCTGCACAGCGAGCTCCCGGTGGACGTCGCGCTCGGTCTCGTGGACTACATGGAGATCCTCGGCTTCAGCGATCACCGCAACACGGCCGCCGTGTGGTACAAGCTTCTGAACTGCGGATTCCGGATCCCGGCGGGCGCCGGCACGGATGCGATGACGAACTACGCGTCGCTGCGCGGGCCGGTGGGACTCAATCGCGTGTACGTGAAGGCGGGCGTCCCGCTCACGCATCCCGACATTCCTCGCCGCGCTCAAGGCGGGGAAGACCGTTCGCGACGAACGGACCGCTGCTCGAACTCACTGTGAACGGCCGCGAGATCGGCAGCGAGATCGCGCTCCCGAATGGGATGTCCAAGCTCACGATCCGCGGCCGCATGCGCAGCATAGTGGCGGTGGACAAGGTAGAGATCGTGGTGAATGGGACCGTCGTGGATTCGCTGCCGCTGAGCGCCGATCACAAGTCCGCTCAGGGCACGCGCACGCTCACGGTGAACAACAGCTCATGGGTCACGCTGCGCGCGTGGAGCGCGCACTCGCAGGCGCCGATCCTGGACATCTATCCGTTCGCCACCACGAGCCCCGTCTACATCACGGTGGGCGGACGGCCGCAGCGCTCGGCGCGCGACACGCAATTCTTCATGGCGTGGCTCTCGCGGCTGCTCGCCGACGCCGACGCGAACACGGATTACAATTCGCCGGCGGAGAAAGCCGCGGTGATGGCGACGATCCGGAACGCGCGCGCCGAGTACGTGAAGCGCCTGGAGGAGGCGGTGGAGTTCAACGCGCAGTAGTGTCTACGCGCGATCTTCCGGCTTGGGCAGGAAGATCTCCTTGGACGGATCGAGGCGCACGCCGCCAGCGCGCGGCGGCGCGAGTGGCGCGCTCTCGCGATCCCGTGATCGCGCGATAACCGACCACCGCGACGCCGGTCACGACCGCGACCGCCGCGAGGGAAAGCGCGAGTGCCAGCCCCACCGTGAGGAAGAGCACGCCGGCGCCGACGAGCACGGCGGCGAAGGCGAACTTGCCGAGCGCGGTACGCGGTTGGATCACCACACTGCGCACATGGAAGTTCGGCGGGGTGTCGCCCGCTGGCGTGAAGGGCTGGATCTCGTCGCTCATGGCCTAGTGCTGCGAGAAGACCGACGTCTTGCCCTTCGCGTCGAACGCCACGACGCTGAACGTCGCCGGTCCGTTGCCCATTCCGGGCGAGCCCGACACCATGCCCGGCACCGCGAGGCCCGCGATCGCCGGTCGCGTGGCGAGCAATTTCCGAATGTCTTCCGCGGGCACGTGTCCTTCGATCACGTAACCGCCCACGTGCGCGGTGTGGCACGAGGCGAGCTCACTCGGCACGCCGGCCGCCGTCTTCGTCATTTCCAGGTCTTCGGGCGACACGTCGCGCGCGACGACCACGAAGCCCTGCTGCTTCATGTAGTCCACCCATTCGCGGCAGCAGCCGCAGGAGGCGGTCTTCACGACCTGCACCGTGTCGTGCGTCGCAGCGGCGGCCAGCGTCATCGTCGCGGTCGCCTCGCTCGCGGGCGCTGCATGCGGGCGGCGCATCGCCGCCACGGCCCCGATCGCCAGCACGCCGGCGAGAACGCCGATCGACAATCCCTTCACCATGTTCGATGCCATGATCGCTCCCGTCGCTCGTGGCTACTGCTTCATCTTGAATTGTAGCGCCCCGGACGGGCATTTCGCGACGGCGGCCGCGACGTCGGCGGCGCTCGCGTTCTCGAGTCGCACCCAGCGTTTCTGACTCACATTGAATACGGAGTGCAGCGTGCGCACGCAAACGCCCGTGTGCCGGCAGATGTTGGGGTCGAAGGTGACCGTGATCTCGTCAGTCTCGTAACTCTGGAACCGCTTGGGCCGATTGTCGTCCGTCATTTGGCCTCCTTGAACCGGAAGCATGATACGAGATGGTCGTTCACCAATCCCGTAGCCTGCATGTATGCATAGATGATCGTGGTACCGACGAAAGTGAAGCCTCGCCGCTTAAGGTCCTTGCTCAGCGCATCGGACTCGGGCGTCTTCGCGGGCACGTCGCCCATGCCGCGCCGCCGGCTCACGAGTGGCTTCCCGCCAACGAAGGGCCACACGTACGCGTCGTACGATCCGAATTCCTCCTGCAATGCCAGGAAGGCGCGCGCATTCTTCGCGAGCGATTCGATCTTGAGCCGGTTGCGCACGAGGCCGGGATCCTTCATCAGCTTGGCCCGGCGGCGCGCATCGTAGCGCGCGATGCGTTCCGGATCGAAGCCATCCAGCGCGGCGCGATAACGGTCGCGCTTGTTGAGGATCGTGCGCCAGTTGAGTCCCGCCTGCGCGCCCTCGAGCACGAGGAACTCGAAATGCACGCGGTCGTCGTGCACCGGCACGCCCCACTCCGCGTCGTGGTACGCCTGCATCGCCGCGTCGCTGCCCGCCCAGGCGCAGCGCACGGGACCGGCCGCGGTCACGACCCTTGGCGCGGCGGCAGTGCCGCGGGCTGGGCCTGGGGCTGACCGGTCTGCAGGCGCGTGAGGAATCGCTGCGCCTCGGAGATGCGCTCGACTTCGATGGCCATCGACTCGACCGCGGTCTCGATGCGCTGCAACTGATCGGACACCGCTTTCGGGAGCGGCGGCGCGATCGGCGCGGGGCCGAGGCGGCGACCGAGGGCCCGCACCAGCGGCACGCCGATGGCGATCACCGCGACCGTGAGGAAGAAGTAGCTGGTGATGTTCTCCGCCATGGCGCGCATCTGCGCCGGATCCATGGGAAAATCGCCGCCGCGGTGCCCGGGCACGAGGATCACCGGTCCGTTCTGCTGTACGGACTGCGCGGCGTCGCGGGCCGCTTGTGCCGCGTCGCGAGTGGCCTGAGCCGCGTCGCGCTCCGCCTGCGCCTGCGCGCGCGCCTGGCGCCCGATCTCACGCGCGCGCGCCGCGTCGGCCCGGGCCAGATCGGCCTGCGACGGCGCCTGCGCGTTGGGCAGTGCGGGCGCGACGGGAGCCTGTGGAGCGGTCGGTTGCTGCTGTTGGTCGGACATGGATGATTTGTCGGAGTCTGTCGAGGTGTTGGCGGTCTCGAATCCCTTACGATGCCTGGCCGCGCTTGGTGTCGCCAGTACGCTCTCTTTCGGCGGGCCCCCGGGCCTCCTATATTCGCGGCGAGGCACTCACTGCAGCATCGCTCTCCGGAGGCGGCGTGGACTCATCCATCATTCTTGGCAATCTCGGCTATGCGATCGCCGGGATGTTCCTGATGTTCGCGGGCTTCATGCTCTTCGACAAGCTCACGCCGCGCGTGAACTTCCAGGATGAGCTCTCCAAGGGGAACATGGCCGTGGCCGTGATCATCGCGGCGTTGTTCCTGGGGCTCGCGTACGTCATCGGGCGCTCGCTGAACTGATGCGGCGGGCGGCGGCCGCGTGCGCAGCGCTCATGCTCGTGCTGCCGGGGGTGCTCGCGCAAACGAGCACGCCTGTCTCGCCGGCGAAGGTCGCGAAGGCCGACAAGACCGCAGTGAAGCGGCGCTATCCGACGACGCGCTATGACGTGTACTTCAAGAAGTACACGAAGCGTTATTTCGGGCCGGGGTTCGACTGGCGGCTCTTCAAGGCGCAGTCGATGGCGGAGAGCGATCTGATCCCGACGGCCAAGAGCCACGTCGGTGCGCGCGGGCTGATGCAGCTCATGCCCGCCACCTATGCACAGATCAAGTCCACGCGGCCGCAGTACGAAAGCATCGACGAGCCGGAGTGGAATATCGCCGCCGGGATCCTGCACGACAAAGGACTCTGGATCACGTGGACCAAGAAGGTCCCGGACGACGAGCGGCCGCACTTCATGCTGGCGTCGTACAATGCCGGCGACGGCACGATCAGACGCGCGCAGTCGGCTGCGAAGAAGTCGAAGCTCGATCCGCAGGACTGGGAGAGTCTCGTGGTCGTCGCGCCGAAGGTCACGCGGTGGCGCTACCGGGAGACGATCGGCTACGTGTCGGAGATCGACGAGAACTACGCGTACCTTCAGGCGCCGCGCGAGTCCGCCGCGAACATCGCCCCGCGCTGAGGCCCGCTAGCGGTTCGAGTACCAGTCGCCCGGCGGGTACATCCAGTATTCCTCGAAGCGATCGCGCGCGTAGATCCCCACGGTGAGTTCGCATTTCTTGCCGCCGTCGAACACGCGATAGGCGAAGGGACCGTACTTCGTGTCCGGCGGCGCGAGGCCGATCGCGGAGAGCGACGGCGGGCACACGCGATGCGCGCGCGTGTACGCATCGAGGGAGTCGGCCACCGGCGCGCCGAGCCGGCGGAGCTCGTCACCGCCATGATCCTTCGTGCTCACGATGATCACCACGGCGGCCGCCACGCCGGCCCCCGCCAGCAGCGCGAACTTCGCGCCGGCGGTCACGGCAGCTGCGGCACCGAGCAGTGGGGCGATTTGCTCGTGGGATCCAACGATACGAGCGGCTGCAGCAATGCGAGGCCAATGAAGTACGAGTTCATCACCACGCCCTTGCCCACGGCCATGTTCAGCTGATTCGGCATGCGGAAGGTGACGAGATATCCTGTGCCCGTGTCGCACACGCGCAGCGGCGCCGGCGAGATGGTGTTGTGCCGGTTCGAGACGGTGTTCTCGAAGCCGAGTCCCACATTGGTGCCCGGTTCGATCGCGATGTCATCGCGATTGGACGACGCCGGCGCATCGGTGTAGCCGTTGCGAATGATGAATTCGCGCGCGCACCAGCCAGCGGTGTCGCGCGCGTTGTGCAGCGGCTGCATCGGGAAACGGCACACGCGCGCATTCGTCTGCGACATTCCGGCGCCGATCGCGGCCGCCGCGACGAGTGCCGCGAGCGCGCGGATCACCTTACTACGCCGAAACGCACGGCGGCGGCGAGCAATTCGCGGATCGCCTGCTCGGGCACCGGCACATCCGGCCAGCACGACACGTGGCGCACTTGCAATCCGGTGCCCGTGAGCACGTGGTGCGGATCGGGCAGCACCGCGCCGTGCTCGAAATACACCTTCACGCAGTCGGGCTGCGGGAAGATGCCGGCAAGGTAGCCACTCTGCCGGTCATGATAGCCGATGCCGTGCCAGCCGTCATACGCGCGCTCATCGACCTTGGGCAGCGTGCGGCGGATCAATTTGCGCAATTCGTGCGCGAGGTGCCGTACGGAAGGCGGGAAGGGACGCAGGATCTCGCCGGGCGTGACCGAGTTGCGCGAACGCGCGGGGCGTTTCGCCGCCGACTTGACCGGCGCGCGCTTCGCGGCTCGCTTCGCGGCTCGCTTCGCCGGACGCACGGCGGCGCGTTTCGCCGGACGCTTCGTCCGTTTCGCGGCCCGCTTGGTGCGGGTCGCTTTCGCCTTGGGCCTCGTGCGTCCTTTCAATGCGCCTCCGGTAGGGTGTTCTTCATGCTCGCTCCGGTCTCGGGGCTAGACGATGCGCCGTCGCGCGAGCCGCCGCTACCCCGCCGCGAGTTTTCGCAACACCGCCAGGGCGATCGGGATCAGGACCGCCAGGATGTATATGGTAAGGTGCCGGGTTCCGTACGGGAGGTGGACGATGAACTCGCCGCCGGTGGGATCGGTCTCCTTGGCGTGCGATATGACCCGCGAAACGAGACCCGCCGCGACGAGCGTGAGCGCTGCGGCCCAGGCCACGCCGGCCAGCGCGAGCTTGCCCCAACTCCACTGCGCCGGATCGAGCATCACGCGCGCTCTGCCCGCATGAGGATGCGGCGCCGTGCGCGAACCGGTGTGAGCCGCTCGCGCAGATCATCGCGCCACTCACCGGCCGCGGTGCGCCGCACCACGTAGTCGCCCACGCGCAGCACCGCGCCCGCGAACGCATTCCACGGCACGTCGAACCGCGCATCGCCGCCCACGGCGCATCCGACAAAGTCCGACAGCGTCACGCGGTTCCCGTCGTGGCGAACGGAACAGTCGGCCGCGCCGGCGCGATCGCCTGTGGCTGCCGGCCCGAAGAAGAGTGGCCACTCGGCATCGGTTGTGGCGAGATGGTCGTCGCTGGCGGAGCGCGCGAGAGAGACGGCCGATCCATTCAATTCCGTGACCCGCCAGTCGAGCACGATCACGCCGCGCACGCGCAGCAGCACGGCCGCGACGAGCAGGCCGCGCTCGGAAACGTGCGCCACGCGCTCGAGCTCGAGATGGACGTGCCGCGCCACGCCGGCGCTCTCCTCGCGCTACGCCTTCTGCAGCCGCTTGAGCGCGAGTCCCGCCACGATCCACGGCATGCCGCGGAAGATGAGCGTGATGCCCACGAAGATCCCGATGATCGCTACCGACTGAACGACCATCGCGTTCCACAGCAGCAGGCCGAGCACGACGTCCACGACACCGCCCGCGAGCGACCATCCCCAATTCGCGTGGCGATCGGCGATCGATGAGATGGACCGGATCAATCCGCCCGCCAGGAAATACGCGCCGAGGAGCATGAGGAGCGCATCGCCGCTGATCGCGGGATTCCGGATGAAGACGACGCCGGCGAGGATCGAGATGAGGCCGCCGATCACGTAGAGCGACCGGCCGGGCATGCCCGCCATGCGGAAGGACTGGACGAACTCCACGATCCCGCCGAAGAGCAGCAGCCATCCGAAGAGCAGCAGCGTGGCGAACCCGGCGACGAGCGGCGAACCGAGCGCCATGAATCCGGCGATCATGAGCAGCGCGCCCGC
This sequence comes from uncultured Gemmatimonadaceae bacterium, assembly GCA_963716745.1. GTDB lineage: Bacteria > Gemmatimonadota > Gemmatimonadetes > Gemmatimonadales > Gemmatimonadaceae > DATKOH01. Next base: position 731,495 of record OY970320.1, on the reverse strand, counting down.
CGCCACCATCCAGCCCCAGACACCCTTTGCCATGGTCATTCGAGTCTCCTCGTCGCGAACTACGTGAGTGATGCGTCGTGCGTCAACTGCGTCCGTCGTGCGTCGGGGCACGATGCACGATGAACGATGAACGCGCTAGCGCGTTTGGCGCGTGGCGGCAGGGGCGCCGCGGGCGAAGGCGATGAAGTCGGTGGGGCTCGGTTCGAGGCCCGCCGAGCGGAGCAGGGTGCTCACTTGTCCGCGATGATATACGGCGTGCAGCGCCACCTGCAGCAGGATCTCCTCGACCGAAGAATCGAATTCGAGTCCGGCGCTGTTCCGGTAGTGGATGTTGCGAGCGAGTTCCGCGTCGGTGAGGGTCGCGAGATAGGCGCGCCACCCCGCATGCGACTCGGCCATCATGGTGCCGCAGTCGGCGACGGTCTGCGCCGGCCACACCGCGGCGCGGGGCGCCGCGCCCTGGACGCGCGCGAGCCAGTTGAGATCGGCGCCGAGGATGTGAGCGAAGAGTTCGACGGCCTGCGGCGGAGGAGAGCCGGCGCGCCGCAGCGCATCGAGCGCGCGTTCGTCCGCCCACTCAAGGTGGGCGAACAGGCGCTTGATGAGGCGCGCGCTCATGCGGGGCTAACGGCCGCGCGCCCCGCCTTTCACCGACGTCGACCACGGCTTGTGCGCCGGCTGCGCGTGCAGATCCTTGGGCTGCGGCGCGATGTTCTTCGCCTGCGGCTTGCTGTGCGGCGCCGGGAGCCCCTTGCGAGCGGGCGCGGGGATCGGCGATTTCGGAGCGCGTTTCGGGGCCATGGTCTAGAACTCCCTTTTCTTCATTTCCTTGAACAGCTTGAGCGCATCCTGGTCCGGGTCGTTCGCGGGCGTGATCGTGTCATCGTATTTCGCCTTCGGCTTCTGTTGCGCGGCCGCCTTGGCGGCATTCTTGCGCGCGAGGGCTTGCAATTTCTTCTCGTCCATGAGGCTACGAGCTCCATGCGCTGGGTGGTTGACTGGAATCTAGCCGGAAAAACGGCGCGGTTGGAACCGCTGACGTCGGGGCTGGTACCGCAAACGGCGCGCTTGGCGTTGGCGTTGGGAACTGCAGGTTGCGGCGGACTCGCGGGCCCCAACGCCATCGCCACAAACGCAGCTTGCGTTACCATTCCCGCCTTTGGCGGTGCGACGCACGCCGTCATGCCTTTGACGGCTGGACCACGACCGCAGTACCGTAGCAAAGCACTTCCGTGACCCCTTGCATCAGTTCCGTCGCATCGTAACTCACCGCGATCACCGCGTTCGCGCCCTTCTCCTCGGCGTGGGCCATCATCAGTTCGTACGATTCTTCGCGTGTCTTCTCGCAGAGTGAGGTGAGCAGCGTGATGTTGCCGCCCATGATCGTCTGGAAGCCGGCGCCGATCGTGCCGAACAGGGAGCGCGAGCGCACGGTGATGCCGCGCACGAGGCCGAGCGTCTTCACGACATTGTAGTTGGCGAGCGTTTGGGCGGTGGTGACCATCGTCGGGTGGGTGGAGCGCATCGGGTCCTCTCGTGAAAAGGGTCAGTCGTCGGTGTCGTCGATCACGGCGTCGCGGCGCTGCGCGCTACGACGTGCAAGGGCATCATCCACGGCGCCGACGCTCATCCCGATCACGATGCCGGCGCCTTCGAGCGCCGCGAAGGCGACCGTGCCGAACATCAGCATGATGACCAGCGTGAGCGCCGGCGTGTCGGCGCTGTCGATCAGCTTGGTGCGATACGATTCGAAATCCTTCTCATACCGCTCACGCGTGAGCTTCTCACCGCGCGTACGGTCGGCCCGCTCGCTGCCGATGAGCGCGGCGCCGAACAGCGCGCTCGCGAGCACCATTGCGATGCCGCGTCCCACCATGCGCCGGCTTTCGCTGCGCGCGAGCCAGCGCGCGCTGTCATCCGCCATGAGACGTCATCGGTGAGGGAAGACGAAGTCGTTCAGGTTTTCGCAATGAGAATCTGAGTCCCTGCTGCGTCGCGTCAACCGCTCGCGCGCATCGCGCGCTCAACGGCGCGCACGGTCGCGTCGATCTCCACCGGCCGGTTCGCGCCGCGCGGCGGCGGCTCGGCGTCACGGTGGTAGCGCAGCAGGATGTCGGGATCCTTGAGCACATGTCCGGTGAGCACGGCGGCGACGCGCTCGCGCGCACCGATCACGCCGCTCGCGCGCAACTGCCGCACGCCGGCCACGCTCGCCGCGCTCGCGGGCTCGCAACCGACGCCACTCGCATCGATCGCCGCCTTGGCTTCGAGGATCTCCGCGTCGGTCACGGTAGTGACAACGCCATTCGTCTCCTGAATGGCGCGCACACCGCGTGCGTACGACGCCGGGTCGCCGATCTTGATCGCGGTCGCGACGGTCTCCGCATGCACCCGGTGACGCGTGCGGAATCCATCGCGGAAGCTCAGCGCGAACGGCGCCGCGCCCGCCGCCTGCACGGCCAGGAGGCGCGGCACCCGCTTGATCAGTCCGAATGCGTGGGCGTCGCGCAGTGCGCTGCCGAACGCGGCGGTGTTGCCGAGGTTGCCGGCCGGGAAGGCGATCCACGCGGGAGCGCGCCAATCGAGCTGCGCGAGCAGTTCGAAGATGATCGTCTTCTGTCCCTCGACGCGCCACGGATTCACGGAGTTCACGAGGTACACGCCGAGCGAATCGCTCGCCTCGCGCAGCAGGCGAAGACAGTCGTCGAAATCGCCGCGCACCAGCAGCACGCGCGCGCCGTACGCGAGCGACTGCGCCAGCTTCGCCGTGGAGACGCCCTGCGCCGGCACCAACACGAGCGACGGGATGCCGGCGAGCGCCGCATACGCCGCCATGGAGGCGCCAGTGTTGCCCGTGGTCGCGCACGCCACGGCGCGCGCGCCGATGCGCTTGGCCTGCGTGATCGCGACCGTCATGCCGCGATCCTTGAAGGAACCGGTGGGATTCATCCCTTCATGCTTGAGCCACAGATGCGGAACGCCCGCGAACGCGTCCACCGCCGGCCGCTCCAGGAGCGGCGTGTTCCCCTCGGGGTACGACACGGGTGACCGGGGCGCGCCGGGCATGACGAACTCCCGGTAGCGCCACACGCCGGAGCCCGGCCGGCTCGCGAAGCGCTTCGCGAGCGCGTCGCCGCGCGCACGCGGCGACGGGTGCACGATCTCCAGCAACCCCCCGCACTCGCGGCAGGTGACGTGCGCGCCGCGCTCGGCGAACGTGGTCGCGCAATCGAGGCAGCGCTGTCGTGAGCGCGAAGCGGGGGCGGGCATGGCCTGAGGATACGGGCGCGGCCGCGCGGGCGCGAGCGGCCTGAAACTTCGTTAGGGCGTCCGGTGTCTTATAAGTACACGCGACGCGGACCATTCCGCCGCCGCCCTCGATCCGCTATTCTGCGGGAGAGCCGCACGTCCACGCCTCACCCTCCGCTCATGTCCCCGCGCATCCGCCAGTTCACCATCGCCGCCGCCGTCGCCCTGCCGCTCGTCGCCGGAGGATTCGTCCTCGGCGCGCGCAAGGAGCGTGACTCGGCGCGGCTGTTCGACGAAGTGCTCCAGTACGTGTCGATGCGCTATGTCGATTCGATCGGCACCGGCGATCTCTACGAGAAGGCCGCGCGCGGACTCGTGCGCGAGATCCAGGATCCGTACGCCGCATTGTACTCGCCGAAGGAGCTGGACGAGTTCACGGCCAGCACCGGCGGACGCTACGGCGGACTCGGCATGCTGGTAGAGGACCAGGAAGGCACCGTCGTCGTGAGCCGCGTGTACCCGCATACGCCCGCGGAGAATGGCGGCGTGCATGAGGGCGACCGGATCGTCGCGGTGGGCGATCGCTCGACGCGCGGCTGGCGGCTGGTGCAGGTGACCGACTCGCTGAAGGGGAAGCCCGGCACGACCGTCGCGGTGACCTTCTCGCGTCCCGGCGTGCCGCAGCCGATCCCGATGAAATTCACGCGCGCGGTGATCCGCATCCCGGCGGTGCCGTTCGCGATCATGCTCGATGGGAAGACCGGCTATATCCCGCTGCTGCAATTCAACGAGACGGCGGCGCAGGAAGTGACGGACGCGGTGACGAAGCTGCAGGCGCAGGGCGCGCGCAGCATGGTGATCGACCTGCGTGACGACGGCGGCGGCATTGTGGGCGAGGCGATCACGATCAGCAATCTCTTCCTGAAGCCGGGGCTCGAGATCGCGAGCGTGCGTGGCCGGGAAGGACCGCCTGAGAACTTCCTCGCGAAGGCGGCGCCGATCGCGCCGTCGATCCCGCTGGTGGTCATGATCAACGGCTACACGGCGAGTGCGAGCGAGATCGTGGCCGGTTCGCTGCAGGACCACGATCGCGCGCTGGTCGTAGGAACGACGAGCTTCGGGAAAGGGCTCGTGCAGTCGCTGTATCAACTGGACGGCGGCTGGGCGCTGAAACTCACGACGGCGAAGTGGTATACGCCGAGCGGCCGCTCGATCCAGAAGGAGCGCAAGATCGTGAACGGGGAACTCGTGGAGGAGCCCGATTCAGTGCCGGGTTGTCCCTCCGTGACCGACAACACGGTCGTGAAGCCCGTATGTCCCGCCGGCGGTGACACGGCGAAGAAGGTCCGCCCTGTCTTCCACAGTGATGCAGGGCGCACGGTGCTGGGCGGCGGCGCGATCACGCCCGACGTCATCGTGCAACCCGATACGTTGACGTCGGTGGAACAACGATTCCTGAAGGCCGTGACGCCGAAATCGCAGGAGTTCTACATCACGCTGTATAATTTCTCGATCGTGATGAAGGATAGCGTCAAGCCCGATTTCACCGTCACGCCGGCGTGGCGCAACACGTTCTACACGCAACTGACGGCGGCGGGCGTCAGAGTCGATCGCGCGGTGTACGACAGCGCGTCGCCCGAAGTGGACCGCCTGATCGGCGACCGCGTCGCGCGCTTCGCGTTCGGCGATTCTACGGCGAAGCGGCGTGAGCTCGCCGATGATACGCAGTTGGAGATCGCGCTCAAGCTCCTGCGACAGGTCCCGAGCCAGCACGACTTGTTCGTCGTCGCCGAGCATCAGTCGGCAAAACCTGCGGCGCCCCCGATGAAGGGAACGCCGGAACCCCGAAGGAGATAGCCCATGAGGAAAACGTTGGCACTCGTTGCGCTCGCGGCCGCCGCGATCGGATGCAGCAAGCCGCAGCCGGCCGGCGATGTGTCGCTCAGCCCTCAGGTTCAGATCGTGGTGAACAACAATTTCCAGCCGCCGGGCCAGGTGACGGTGTACATCGTGAGCGCGAGCGGGTTCAGGCAGACGCTCGGCAACGTGAGTCCCGGTCAGAAGATCACGTTCAAGTACGCGCCGACGAACGCGACGGACAAGTTCACGCTCGTGGCGCAGAGCAATGGCGGGAAGAAGATGACGTCCCAGGTGTTCACGCTGATCAATGCGACGAGCGTGTCGTGGGACATGTCTAGCAATCTGATGCAGACGTTTGAAAACTGACGGCGTGAGTCATGAGTCGTGCGTCGTAGGACTTGAACGGCGCGTATAGCGGCTGGTACGACTGAAACGGCGCGTGTGGGGACTGGGGGAACTCGCCAGCCACTACACGCGCCGTTGTCGTGCTAGACGCTATACGCGCCTCTGCTAGTGAATGATCTCGCCGCCTTTCATCACGAGCTTCACCTTCCACAGCGCCTTGATGTTCGTGCTCGGATCCCCTTCCACGGCGATGAGGTCCGCGAGCAGCCCCGGTTTGATCGAGCCGACCTTGTCGTCGATGTGGAATACCTTGGCATTCACCGATGTGGCCGAGCGGAGCACAGCGAGCGGTGACATGCCCCACGCGGCCATCAATTCCATCTCGCGCACGTTCTCGCCGTGCGTGAACACGCCCACGTCGCCGCCCATGCAGATCGTGACGCCGGCGGCGAGCGCGAGCTTGAAGCTCGCCCGTTTCGCGGTGATCATCGCGGGCTCGCTGTCCACGCCGGCCTTCCATCCACGATAGCGCGCGATCGCGTCGTCGGCGGCGAGCGTCGGACAGAGCGCCACGCCCTTCTGCGCCATGAGCGCGAACGTCTCGGCGGTGCCGCCGTCCGCGTGTTCCACGGTTTCGACCCCGGCGAGCACCGCGCGTTTCACCGCTTCGGCGCTCGACGCATGCGCCGCCACCGGTCGTCCGGAGCTGCGCGCCACCAGCACGATCTGCGTCAGCTCCTCCTGGGTGAACGTGGGCCGCGTCTCGCCGTTCGGGCCCCACCGGTAATCGGCGTACACCTTGATCCAGTCAGCGCCCTTGCCGATCTGCTCGCGCACCGCGTGCGTGACGCCTTCGATGCCGTCGGCCTGCTGCGCGCCCTGCGGCACATCCCAGCGCGGATCGAATCCCTTGGGACCGTACGATCCAGTGGCGACGATCGCGCGCGTGACGACGATGAGCCGCGGGCCCGGAATGATCCCTTGCTCGATCGCCATCTTGAGTCCCACGTCGGCGTCGCCGGCGCCCTCCGTGCCGAGGTCCCGCTCGCTCGTGAAGCCGGCCACGAGCGTCGCGCGCGCCTGAGTCACCGCGCGCGCGGTGCGTAGGGCGAGCGGCTCTTTGAGCACCTGCACATCCCATGGTGTCTCGTTGTAGGGATGCAGGAAGAGATGCGAATGTCCTTCGATCATGCCGGGCATGAGGGTCATGCCGGGGAGATCGATCACCGTGGCATCGGCGGGTGCGCCGACCTGCGCCGCGGGGCCGACGGCGGCGATGCGGTCGCCGCGCACGAGCACCACCCAGCCGTCGTGCATGGCGGTGCCATCGAACACGTGAGCGGGCTTGAGCAGGAGCGTCGCGAGGGCGAGGATCTTGATGGTGAGCATGGTGGATACTATGCACGCATTTCGCCGCGTTCGCACCTGCGATAAGTTGAGCGCCATGAATTCGATCGAGACCAGAGCGCTGCGGAAGGTGTACGATGCGCCCACCGTGCGCGGGAAGAAGAAGTCACCGGCGGCGCAGCCCGTGATCGCGCTCGACGCGCTCGACCTCGAGGTGCGGGGCGGCGAATTCTTCGGCTTGCTCGGGCCGAACGGGGCGGGGAAGACGACCACCATCGGGATCCTGACGACGCGCGTGCTGCCCACGTCGGGTACGGCCACCGTGGCCGGCCGCGACGTGCTGCGGGACGCGGTGGAGGTGCGGCGACGCATTGGCGTCGTGCCGCAGCGGCCGAACGCCGACCGTCAGCTCACGGTGCGCGAGAATCTCATCTTCCACGCGGCGTACTTCGGCATCCCGTATCGCGAGGCGGATCCGCGCGCGTCGGCGTTGCTCGAACAGTTCCAGATCGCCGAGAAAGCCGACGTGAAGGTCGACAAGCTCTCCGGCGGGCAGCAGCAGCGCATGATGATCGCCCGCGCGCTCATCCACGAACCCGAAGTGCTCTTCCTCGACGAGCCCACGGTGGGTCTCGATCCGCAGGCGCGTCACGATCTGTGGGACATCCTGCGCGGACTCCACGCGCAGGGGCGCGCGATCGTGATGACGACGCATTACATGGAAGAGGCGGACGAGCTGTGCGAACGCGTCGCGATCGTGGATCGCGGCCAGTTGCTCGCGGTAGACACGCCGGCGTCGCTCAAGTCGCGCGCGCCCGGCGGCACGCTCATTGAGATCACGCTCGATGGCGACGCCGCGGCGCTCGCGGCCTCGTCGCGTGCGCTGCCGGGCGTGCTGCGCGCCGAAGCGGACGGCAACACAGCGAGGGTGTACGCCGAGCGCGCCGGCGAATCGGTCGCCTCGCTCGTGCGCGCGGCGGAGCAGAGCGGCCGCACGGTGGCGGATATCCATTCTCGCACCACCGAGTCTCGAAACGCTGTTCATCTCGCTCACCGGGAGGAAGCTCCAGTGACCACCGCCGCTCTGCCCGAGCGCAAGGGCACGCTGTGGATCTTCGGCGCGCTCTGCCGCCGCGAGCTTCGCGTGGCGCGTCGCGAGCTGCCCTTCTTCCTGCTGCGCACGACGCTCCAGCCGCTGCTCGTGGTGATCGTCTTCGGCTTCATGCTGCCGCGCATGGGGTTCGTGCAGGGCGGATACGGGGGCGCACTGCTGCCGGGCATCTGCGCGATCAGCCTGATGCTGTCGAGCATGATGTCGGTGTCGTTCCCGATGATCGTGGACTTCGGCGTCACGAAGGAGATCGAGGACCGCTTGCTCGCCCCGATCGACATGCAGTATCTCGCGCTCACGAAAGTGCTCTGGGGCTCGGTCGCGGGGCTGATCGCTGTGCTTTTCCTGCTGCCCGTCGCGCGGTTGATCATGGGTCCGATCGCGGGACTCACGGTGTCGCACTTCGCGCTCGTGATCCTGTTCACGCTGCTCGGCGCGGGCGCCTTCTCGACGTTCGCGCTCTGGCTGGGAACAGTCCTGAATCCTGAGCAGATCGGCCTGATGTTCGGCGTGATCCTCACGCCGATGATCTTCTTCGGCTGCGCGTACTATCCGTGGCAGGCCATGAGCATCGTGCCGGTGCTCAAGTACATCGTGCTGATCAATCCGCTCGTGTACGTGGCCGAGGGTCTTCGCGGCACGCTCACGCCGTCGCTCCCCCACATGCCGGTCTGGGCCTCGCTCGCGGGACTGGTCGCGATCAACGCGCTCTTCTGGTCGATGGGGATCCGGACGTTCAAGAAGCGCGCGCTGGGATGATACGCGCATCGTCCATCGTGCCGCGTGCATCGACGCACGATGCACGATGTACGATGCACTATTTCTTTTCTGTCGGCAGTTTCGCCCGCTCCCACTCGGTGAAGCCGCCGGGGATGTTGAACACATCCTTCACCGCGCGCGACCGCAGGAAGCTCGCGCCGATCGCCGACCGCGTGCCGCCCTGGCACATCACGCCGAGCGGTTTCCCGGTGGGGAGTTCGCCGATGCGATCGGGCAGCTCGCTCAAGGGGATGTGCTGGGCACCGGGCACATGTCCGTCGTCCCACTCGGCGCGCGAGCGCACGTCGACGACGAACACCTCGCCGCGCGAGAGATGGCCGTTGGCGCGGTCCGACGCCATCTGCGGCATCTTCATCAGTTTCCGGTCGCCGGTGGCCCAGACGTCGAGTGCGCCGCTGCCGAACGCGCCCGCAACGCGATCGAGTCCGATCATCGCGAGGTCACGCGCGGCCGCCGCCGCGGCGCCGGGGATCGCATTGTCCACGATGAGATAGAAATCCGTGTTGAACGGGATGACCGAGCCCGCATAGGTGCTGAAGCTCTTATTGAGCGCGATGTTCACGGTGCCGGGCACGAATCCCGCGGCGTACACATTGACTCGGCGCGTGTCGATCACGAGCGCGCCGCTCGCGATCACCTCCGCGAGACGCGTCGGGTCGGGACGCAGGGGATCGCGGAAGCCATCGAGCAACGGCGGGCCGTCGCGATTGATCCGCTTCATCTCGGCGAAGTACTTCGGCGGCTCGACCTGGCCCGCGATTACTTCGCGCACGAACTCCCTCTCGTCTTCGACCTGGAACGCCCAGTTCGACACGCGCTCGTAGCCGAGCGTCGTTTGCGGCATGGAGCCCAGCGACTTGCCGCACGCGGACCCAGCGCCATGGCCCGGCCAGAGCTGGATGTACTCCGGCAGCGAACGAAAATCGCGCAGCGACTTGTAGAGTGCGCGCGCGCTAGCCTCCATTGTACCCTCGACGCGCGCCGCGCGCTCCAGCAGGTCGGGACGGCCCACGTCGCCGGCGAAGATGAAGTCGCCCGTGAACGCGCCCATCACCTTGTCGGTGGTGGGCGTGTCGGTGACGAGGAAGGTGAGATGCTCCGGCGTATGGCCCGGCGTGTGCAGCACCTCGAAGTTCACGTTGCCCACGGCGAAGAGCGAGCCGCCGCCGACCATCATCGCGTTCTCGCCGGCGGCGTACGCGTACTGCCAATCGGCGCCGCCCTCGCGCGAGAGCAGCAGGCGCGCGCCGGTGCTCGCGGCCAGTTCGCGGCTGCCCGACACGAAGTCGGCGTGGATGTGCGTCTCGGTGACGTGAGTGATGCGCATCCCCTCCGCCGCCGCCGCGTCGATGTACTGCATGACGTCGCGATTCGGGTCGATGACGATCGCTTCGCCCGTCGCCTCGCAGCCGACGAGGAAGCTCGCCTGTGCGAGGCGCTCGTCATAGAACCGCTTGAGCAGCATGGCGGTCAGCCCGCCTTCGCGTGGCGGCGCGCGTAGTCGAGCCCCATCGACGCGTACTCCGGACTGCGCAGCCCCGCCTCCTGCGCCAGCTGGAGCGCCGCCTGTTCGTCGAGCCGCTCGTCGAGAATGAAGTACGGCAGGAGCAGCCCGCCCACGCGATTCGAGCTGGCGCAGTGCACCAGCATGGGGCGGCGCGCGGGATCGCGCATCACCGAGAGGAACCGGTCGTACACCGCGTCATTGAGTGTCGCGGGCGTGACGGGGATGAGGATGTACTCCATGCCCGCCGCGCGAATCGCCGGCGCTTCATCGAAGCCGCGCGGCTCCGACTCGGCGCGCGTATCGACCACCGTCTTCACGCCCGCGGCCGCGATCTCGGCCACCTGCGCCCGGGAGATCTGACCCGCCGTCGCGACATCGCTCAGCGGGCACGCGCCGTTGGGGAGGGTTCGAATGAGGGAGTCGAGTTGCATGCCACCACAAACTAACAGCGGCGGCGGTTGTTGGAAGCACCGCGCGCCGCCATCATTGTCGCCATGCGGATCCCCACGCCGGTCGCGTGCGTGCTCCTGCTGGTGCTCGCGCCGCTCGCGGCCGGCGCACAGGACGGCATCGTCACGCCGAGCCTCGAATGGAGATCGGTCGAGACGAAGCACTTCACCGTGCTCTATCCGCGGCGCGCGGAAGCGTGGGCCCTCGACATGGCAGCGCGGATCGACGGCGCGTACGCCGCGGTTTCAGCGATGGTCGGGAACGCGCCGCGCGCGAGAGTCACGGTGATCGTCGAGGATCCGAACAACATGGCGAACGGGTTCGCCCTCCCGTTCCTGCACGCGCCGGTGGTGTTCTTCTGGCCGACACCGCCCGATCCCACGAGTGGCACCGGTGATTCACGCGGCTGGGGCGACCTGCTCTCGGTGCACGAATACGCGCACATCGCGCATCTGTCCATCGCACCGCGCGGCGGGGAAGGACGATTCCCGTCGCTCGGGTGGGCGCTGGACCTCGGACCGGTCGCCGAGCGCTCGCCGCGGTGGGTCATCGAAGGGTACGCGACGTTCATCGAGGGCCGCGTGACGGGAAGCGGACGCCCGCACAGCGCGTGGCGCGCGGCGATCCTGCGCGATTGGGCGCTGAGCGGTCAGCTCCCGACGTACGCGCAGCTCAACGGCGATCAGCGATTCCTCGGCGGGAACATGGCGTACCTCGTCGGGTCCGCGTATCTCGAGTGGCTCGTGGCGCGGCCGGGGCAGAGCGACTCGAGCCTGGCGCACGTGTGGCGCCGAATGAGCGCGCGCATCGATCGCGATTTCAACGAGGCGTTCGCCGGCGTGTTCGGGGCGCCGCCGGCGGAATTGTACGGCCAGTTCACCGCCGACGTGACCGTGCGCGCGGTAGCGGCTCGAGCGATCATCACGCCCGACACGGCGCCGAGCACGGTGCAGCGACTCACGTGGTTCACCGGCGCGCCGGCCATCTCGCCGAACGACTCGTTCGTGGCACTCACGCGCGATTCGCCCACCGATCCGACCACGGTGGTGATCTGGCCGCTGCATCCGAGCGCCGACACCGGCGCCGCGCATCGCGCGGCCAAGGCGCACGAGCGCGACTCGCTCGATGTCGCCGGCATCCCGTGGCGGCCGGCGCCGTTGAAGGCGGCGAACACGCGTTACCCGCAGGGCGGAGCGTCCTTCTTCGTGCCGCGATGGATGCCGGACGGGAAACGGTTGCTCGTGACGCGCGCGACCGGCCCCGGCGACGGCGTATCGCGCAGCGATCTGTTCATGTGGGAGCCGGCGAGCGATCGCGTGAAGCGGATCACGCACGCGGGCGGCATCCTGCACGCCGACGCGATGCCCGACGGCCGCGGCGCCGTCGCAGACCGTTGCGTGGACGGGATCTGCAGCGTGGTGCGCGTGGACCTCGCGACGGGTGCGATCACGACGATCGCCGCGGGCGCGCCACGCGTGACCTATCTGCGTCCGCGCATCTCGCCCGACGGCCGTACGATCGCGGCGGCGCGCCATGCGGACGGCGCCTGGCGCGTGGTGCTGATGGACGTCACCGGCGGCGCGGTGCGAGAGATCGGTCCCGCGGATGGCGCGAACCGCTACGATCCCGCGTGGAGCGCGGATGGAAAGCGGCTGCTCGTCGTCTCCGAGGCCGGCGGCGTGCCGAACGTCGAGGAGATCGACCTCGCCACCGGCGGCGCGCGGCCGCTCACGCGCGTCATCTCGGCGGTGCGCGCGCCGGAGCCATCGCGCGGCGACAGCTCGGTGTATTTCACGCGGCTCACGCCGCACGGCTACGATCTCGCTCGAGTGGAACGAAGCGCGGCTCCAGGCGCGGCGCCGTCCTTCGATCTCGCGCTCGCTCCGGCGGTGCGCGCGCCACCGGTTGCCACCGACACATTCCCGGTGGCCGGCTTGTCGCCCAAGCCATACGGGCTGGGACCGCGCAGCCTGCGATTTTTGCCGAGTTTCCTCTATGGCGCGGACGGGTCCAGCGCCGGACTCATGCTGAGCGGACTCGATCCCGTGGGGAAACTCACGTGGGTCGCGCAAGGAATGATCGGCACCAAGGGCGGCTGGGATGGCGGCTCAGCAGCAGCCGCGTGGCGCGGTTGGCCGATAGAGGTGCTCGGCGAGTGGTTCACCTGGCGGAACGATCCGGCGTTGCAGTGGGGCTTCGCAGCACCGGACGTGCTCGACGCGGGGAGCACTGGTTTCCTTCTCAAGGGAACGTGGGCGCGCGACTATATCACCAACAAGCAGCGTCTGAACGCGGGCGGGTCCGTCGCGTCGTTCGCCGATTCGGATCCAGGCTGGAGCGAGCGGAATCTCGCCTTCGCGGATTATCGCGGAGTATTCGCGCACAGCTTCGAGACCCGCACCGTTTCGGCGGCGATCGCGCTCTCGGCGAGCGCGGGGCGCACGAACGGCGAGTCGTGGACGCGGTACACCACCGCGCTCACGCTCTCGGGCGGCACCGATCTCATCGGCGTCGAGCTGAGCGGGCAATTCGGTGAGATGAGCAATGCGAACGCCGCATTCGAACAATTCTCCCTGGGCGGCTCGGCACCGCCCTTCATCGACGACGCGCTTTACTCGCAGCGGATCGCAATGCCGGCGATTCCGGCGGGCGTACAGGTCGGCAAGCGGATGGCCACCGTTTCTGCCGCCCTTCCGATATTCGGCCTGAGGCCGTATTTCTGGGCTGGCAGCGCCGGCTCGGATCTCGGCGCGTGGGAGCAAGTCGTGGGAGTCGAGACGGGTTATTCCACCGACGGCATTCTGGTTCGCCCGGCTGCCGGGCGTTCGCGTCGCCGGTGGTGTCGGCTATGCGTTCAAGGGCGCTTGGAGAGATCAAGCGCGCGTCTACGTCGCGCTGACGTACCGGCCCTAACGGAGGGATCCATGCAGAAGTTCGCGAACCTGGCGGCGCTGGGAGCGTTCGCGGTGATCGGCGGACTGGGATTCGCCTATGGTCTGTTCATCGCCTGGCTCACGTGGCCGAACGGCGAAGGGATGGATCGAACGGAGTCGGTCGTGAGCTGGATCTCGGTGGGCTGCGTAGTGCTCGCGCTGGCGGCGGTTCACCTTGTGTTCGGGCGCACGCTCGTTGGCGTGTCAAAAGGTCGCGAGTACTCGGTCGAAAGTTCCTGGGACTAGATTAGGGGCTGCTTAACGGGGTTACAGCGGCCGAGCAACCGCGTCCATTGGTGTAGTGGAGGAGTCTGGATGACCGATTCGATCGAGGCGCGCTGGGAGGCCCACAACGAGGCCGGCCGCCGGTACTTCAGTCAGGGTGACTTCGCGAACGCCGAGCAGGCGTTCGTCGCGGCCATCCGTGAAGCGACCGCGATCGGCGGCGACAACGTGCGCCTCGCCTCCAGCCTGAGCAACCTCGGTCAGCTCAAGTACAAGCAGAAGGATCTCGCGCAGGCGGAGGCGCTGTTCCGGCGCTCGCTCGCGATCCGCGAGACGGTACTCGGCCCCGAGCATTTCGGCCTCGTGCAGAACCTGAACAATCTCGCGGCGTTGCACTATGCGCGCGGCGAGTTGGAGCAGGCAGAGCCGCTCTTCCGCCGCGCGCTGCTGATCAGCGAACAGGCGCTGGGCGAGGCGCATCCCGATGTCGCCGTGACGCTCAACAACCTCGCGCGGCTCTATTTCCGCCGGAACGATTTCAAGGCGGCCGCGCCGCTGCTGTTGCGCCTGCTCACGATCAAGCAGGAGGCGCTGGGCGCGAGTCATCCCGAGGTCGCGGCCATCCTGACGAGCCTCGCGAAGGTTCGCTATGCCGAGGGCGAGTACGATGCGGGCGAGCAGCTCGCTCGCCGCGCGCTCGCGATCCGCGAGAAGATCCACGTGCCGAACGATCCCTCGATCGCCACGGCGCTCGAGACGCTCGCGGAGATCTGCGGCGCGCGCGGGAAGCGCGACGAGGAGATGGACCTGCGGCGCCGTGCGGTGGAGATCCGCGAAGCGTCGATGGGCGCGGACCATCCGGCCGCCGCTGCGTCGCGCGCGACGCTCGAGCTGCGCCGCGTGAGCGTCGAGACGGTGCAGCTGGGCGAGATCTCGGGCGAGTATCACAAAGTCGACACCGCCATGCCCACGCCCGACCAGCCGCGGCTGCGCATCGACTCGCCGAGTGCCGGCATCGAGCGCCGTGTGACGCCGCCGGCCGCGCCGCCGGTGACGCCACTGGCGCCGCCCGCGATCGCGCCTGCCGCGGCTGCGCCGCCTCCACCCGCAGCGGTCGTCCCTCCGGCCGCGAGCGTGCCGATGGCCGCCGCGCCGCCCGCGGCCCCGCCGGCTCCGCGCGTCGCACCGCCCGGTCCGCCCGCGGCGCCGGCGGCTCCGATGGCCGCCGCTCCGCCGGCTCAGGTGGCCGCGCCGCTCTCCACGACCACCAAGTCGAAGTCATTGCCGTGGATCGAGGCGCCGACGTCGCCGGTGGTCATGAACCGCCCGGGCTTCACGCCTCCGCCGCGCGTCGAGGGGCCGACGGGTCCCGTGAATCCCAACGAGCGGGTCGCGCGCATTCCCGCCGTGAGCGACGGCGTCGCGTCGCGTACGCCGAGTGAAACGTACGCGAGCCTGCTCACGCAGAGCACTTCGCTCACGACGGTGCCATCGGCCCGCATCGAGCATCACGAGGAGTACACGAGCGAGCGGCGCGAAGTGAGCCTCGAGGATTGGCCGCTGCATTCACGCCGCCCGTGGCTCAAGTACGCCGCGGCCGCGACGATCGTCGCTGCGGGCGCAGGCGCGTGGTTCCTCTACGGACGGGGCGCCTTCGCGGCGCGTGCCGCGGCATTGCCGGCGCCCGTCACGGCCGCGAAAGCGCCCGAGACCTCGCTCGCCGCGAAAGCGGTCGGCCCGATCGTGAAGGACAGCGCCGCGGTCCAGTCGGCGCCCGAGCAGAAGGTGGACCCCGCGCCGCCTCCGCCCGCGCCGCCGCCGGAACGCCCGGCCAAGGCCGCCGCCGCGCAGGACAATGAACAGGTCACGCCGCCATCCCGCCGCTCGGTGGGTGCCGCGCTCCCCACGGTGAACGTCGACAAGATCATGAAAGCGATCGACGACAGCGCGCGCGCGCAGCGCGACTCGGCCGGCAAGTCGTTGAACGTGAGCGCTCCCGTGTTCAAGGGCCGGCCGCCCAATCCACCGCCGCCGCAAGCGCCGCGCTGAGCGTACGGCGCCCGCTCGAACGCTGGCGAGCGCGTGCGCGCTCGCCGAGATTCCTCGCCATGGACCCCTTCGCGGAATTCCGCGAGCACTTCGCCGCGGCGGAGGCGGTGGACCGCGCGCGGCTTCCGGAGCCGACCGCGATGACGCTCGCGACCGTGGGCGCCGATGGCGCGCCGAGCGCGCGCATCGTGCTGCTCAAAGCGCTCGATGCGCGGGGCTTCGTGTTCTACACCAATCTCGGCAGCCGCAAAGGGAAGGAACTCGCCGCGAACGCGCGGGCGGCGCTCGTCTTCCACTGGGCGCCGCTCGAGCGGCAGGTGCGCGTCGAGGGGACGGTGGAGCGCGTGACCGACGCCGAGGCGGATGCGTACTTCGCGACACGCGCGCGCGACAGTCAGATCGGCGCATGGGCGTCGCGGCAGAGCGAGACGCTGGCGAGCGACGCGGAGCTCGACGCGCAGGTGCGCGAGGTGGAAGCGCGGTTCGCCGGGCGGGCGGTGCCGCGCCCGCCGCACTGGAGTGGATTCCGCGTCGTGCCCGAGCGCATCGAGTTCTGGCACGGGCGCGCGCATTGTTTGCACGAGCGGCGCGTATTCGAGCGACTCGGCGGCGCCTGGACGCTCCGCCGTCTCTTCCCATAGCGCGACCGGCCGCACCGCCCCTAACTTCACGCCCATGAATCCGAGCACGATCACGCCCGCCGCCGCGCCGCCGGCTGCCCCCGCCGCGCCGGCATCCGATCCCGCGTGGTCGATCGAGGACGCGCGCCTGCTGTACAACATCGAGGGCTGGGGGTTGGGCTACTTCGACATCAACGCGCGCGGCCGCGCGGTGGTGCGCCCCGACCGCGCGCGTCCCGATCGCGAACTGGACCTTTTCGAGATGGCGACCGACCTCGCCGCGCAGGGCGTGGGACTCCCGATGCTCCTGCGCTTCTCCGACATCCTCCGCAGCCGCATTGAGACGCTCACCGTCGGATTCCGCGACGCGATGAAGGAATTCGCCTACGACGGCGGCTACACGCTCGTGTACCCGGTGAAGGTGAATCAGCAGCGGCACGTCGTGGAAGAGATCGTCCAGTTCGGCTCGTCGATGGGCGTCGGGCTCGAATGCGGCAGTAAGCCGGAACTCCAGATCGTGCTGGCGATGAGCGAGGACACCTCGCACACGATCGTGTGCAACGGCTACAAGGACGAGGAGTTCATGCGGCTCGCGCTCATGGGGCAGAAGCTGGGCCACCGTGTGTTCATCGTCCTCGAGCAGATGACGGAAGTGGAGACGCTGCTCCGCGTCGCGCGCGAGATGGGTGTGCGGCCCACGGCCGGCGTGCGGATCAAGCTCGCCTCCGAGGGATTCGGACGCTGGGCCGAGACGGGCGGCGAGAAGAGCAAGTTCGGCGTGAGCGCGAGCGAACTCGTGAAGGTGATCGACCGCCTGCGCGAAGCGGATTCGCTCGACTTCCTCAAGCTCATCCATTTCCATCTCGGGTCGCAGATCACCGACATCCGCTACATCAAGACCGGGCTGCAGGAAGTGGCGCGCTTCTACGAGGAGATGCATGCCGCGGGCGTGAACATCACGCACGTGGACGTGGGCGGCGGCCTCGGCATCGACTACGACGGCTCGGGCTCGACCGTCACCGCGAGCGTGAACTACTCTGTGCAGGAGTACGCGAACGACGTGGTGTACACGCTGGCGGAAGCGTGCAAAGAGCACGACCTGCCGATGCCGCATTTGATCACCGAGTCGGGGCGCGCGGTGACCGCGCACCACGCGCTGCTGCTGATCAATGTGATCGACGTGGAATCGCCGCAGTCGATCGAAGCGCCGCAGCTCACCGACGACGATCATCCGATCCTGCACGAGATGCGAGAGGAGTTGGCGTCGCTCACGGCGCGGTCGGTGCGTGAGGTGTACCACGACGCGACGTTCGCCAAGGAACGCGCGCAGGCGCTGTTCATCAGCGGCGTGCTCTCGCTGCGCGGCCGCGCGCTCGCCGAGCAGCTGTACACGGCCACGATCAACGCCGCGGTGCGCATCGCGCAGAAGGACCGCGAGGAGTACGAGGATATCATCGACGAGCTCGAAGCGCAGCGCGTCGACCGGTACTTCTGCAATTTCTCCGTCTTCCAGTCGCTGCCCGACAGCTGGGCGATCGACCATCTCTTCCCGATCATGCCGATCCACCGCCTGAACGAGGCGCCGGACCGCCGCGGCACGCTGCAGGATGTCACGTGCGACTCCGATGGGAAGATCGACCGCTTCACCGGAGGCAAGCACGGGCGCCCGGCGCTCGAACTCCATCCGTTCCGGCACGGCGAGGAATACATCCTCGCGATCTTCCTCACGGGCGCGTACCAGGAGATCCTGGGCGATCTGCACAACCTGTTCGGCGACACGAACGCGGTGCACGTGCGGCTCTCGCCGAACGGATATGAGGTGACCGACCTCGTGCACGGCGACACCGTGACGGAAGTGCTGAACTACGTCCAGTTCCGCGCGGCCGATCTGCTCGCGATGTTCCGGCGGAAGGTGGCCGCCGCGAAGGATCTCTCGCGCGCCGAGGCGAACACGTTCATCGCGGAATACGTGGCGGGGCTCGAGGGTTACACGTACCTCGAGGGCGACATCACGCCCGAGTAGGCGGCGCGAGCCAATGCACGACGTCGCATCGCTGATCCTCGCTCTGCTCATCGTGCTCGCCGCCGCCAAGCTGCTCGGCGCGGCGGCGCAGCGCATCGGACAACCCGCGGTGCTCGGGGAGTTGCTCGCGGGCGTGTTGCTCGGCGGGTCGCTGCTGAACGTGCTGCACCCGACCGAACCGGTGATGCACGCTCTGTCCGAGTTGGGCGTGCTCGTGCTGCTCCTCGAGATCGGGCTGCATACGAGCCTGCGATCGCTGATCCGCGTGGGAGGGACCGCGGCGATGGTCGCGAGCGTCGGCGTCGCGGTGCCGTTCGTGGCCGGCTACATCGTGGCGCGGGTGCTCGGCGTCAGCCGAATTGCCGGCGATCGTCTGCGGCGCGGCGCTCACCGCGACATCGATCGGGATCTCGGCGCGCGTGCTCACCGATCTCGGGCAGCTCGCCTCGCGCGAAGGGCAGGTCGTGCTCGGCGCGGCGGTGCTGGACGACATCGTGGGCCTGATCATCCTCTCGGTGGTGAGCGGTCTGGCGAGCGGCCTGAGCGTGACGCCGCTGGAAGTCGTGCGGATCGCGGGCATCGCTGTCGGGTTCATCGTGGCGGCGCTGGTGATCGGCAACATCGTCGTGCCGCCGACGATCAAGGGCATCGGCGCGTTCGCCGGCTCGGCGGAAGTTCTGGGTCCGCTGGCGCTCTCGATCGCGCTGTTGCTCGCGTGGCTCGCGGACACGTCCGGTTCCGCGATGATCATCGGCGCGTTCGCCGCGGGACTCATCCTGCACGGGACCAAGCAGCGCGATGCCATCGAGGGGAGCATCACGACGCTCGGTCACTACGTGGTGCCGCTCTTCTTCGCCGTGGTCGGCGCGAGCGTCGACGTGCGCGCGCTCGCTGCACGGACCGATCCTGCTGATCGGCGGTGCGCTGATCGCGGTGGGCATCGCGGGGAAGGTCCTCGCGGGATTCTCGCCCTGGTGGTTCCGGGGGAACAAGCTGCTCGTGGGCGTCGCGATGGTGCCGCGCGGCGAAGTGGGCTTGATCTTCGCGCAGGTGGGGCTGACTTCGGGCGTGTTGAACGTTCAACTGTTCAGCGCGCTCACGCTCATGGTGATGGTCACCACCTTCATCGCGCCGCCATGGCTGGCGCGGATCATCGTTCCCCGTTCCTCGAGCGAAGGCTGAGGAACGAGGAACGACGCACGATGAACTATTTCTTCTTCGCCGCCTCGTAACGCGACTGCACTTCGCCCCAGTGCACGACGTTCCAGAACGCATTGAGGTAGTCGGCGCGGCGGTTCTGGTACTTGAGGTAGTACGCGTGTTCCCACACGTCCACGCCGAACAGCGCCGTCTTGCCCTCCATGAGCGGATTGTCCTGGTTCGGCGTGCTCTCGATCTTGAGCGCGCCCGAGCCGTCCAGCACGAGCCACGCCCAGCCCGATCCGAAGCGCGCGAGGCCGGCGGCGTTGATCTGCTCGCGGAATTTCGCGAAGTCGCCGAAGGTAGAGCGGATCGCCGCGCCGAGGTCGCCACTGGGTTCACCGCCGCTCTTCGGCACCATGAGACGCCAGAAGAGGGAATGATTCCAGTGGCCGCCGCCGTTGTTGCGCACCGCGCCGCGGATCGCCTCGGGCACCGCGTTCAGGTTCTTGATGATGTCGTCCAGGCTCTTACCGAAGAGATCGGGCGCCTTCTCGAGCGCCGCGTTGAGATTCGTGACGTACGCCTGATGATGCTTATCGTGATGGATCGACATCGTCATCGCATCGATGTGCGGCTCGAGCGCGGCGGCGTCGAAGGGAAGGGGCGGGAGCGTGAATGCCATTTCATTTCTCCGGAAGGGTGTTCTCTGGACGCGCCGCTTGCTGACGCTGGCGGAGCCATGCGATCGCGCCTGGCATGAGCGAGAGGAGGATCACCACAATGATAACGACATCGATGTGCTGCCGTACGCCTGGGATGTTGCCCAGCAGATATCCGATGATCAGCATGCTCCAGACCCAGAGCGCCGCGCCCACCACATTGAAGATAGTGTACGCGCGGAACTCCATCGCCGCCGCGCCGGCCACGACCGGCACGAACGTGCGGAAGATCGGCATGAACCGCGCGATGACGACGGTCTTGCCGCCGTGCTTCTCGTAGAATTCATGCGCCTGCACCAGATAGCGGCGTTTGAAGAACCGTGAATCCTCGCGCTTGAAGAGCGGCGGCCCGGCGGCCTTGCCGATCGCGTAGCCCAGCGACTGGCCCACGATCGCCGCCACCGTGACGAGGATCCCGAGCAGCCAGATGTTGAGCAGTCCCGTGCCGCAGAGCAGCCCCGCCGTGACCAGCAGCGAATCGCCGGGGAGGAAGAAGCCGAGGAGAAGTCCGGTCTCCGCGAAAATGATGGCGGTGATGACGAAGTAGCCGCCCCAGCGGATCAGCCCTTCGAGGTCGGACAGCTGGTGAAAGAAGTTCGAGAGCCATTGCATGCCCCAAAGCTCGGCGGGGGAGTGGCGCGGGTCAACCACGTGTGTTGCGGGCGCGGAGTGCGGCGGCGAACTTTGCTCTGGAATGACACCGCTCCACCGACGCATCCGCGCGCGACGCCGACCCGCTGGCGAACATCATCGTCGTGCTCGTGGAGCCCAAGCACGCGGTGAACATCGCGGCGGCGGTGCGCGCGGCGGCGAACATGGGCGCCGGCGGCTTGCGCCTGGTGCGGCCGGGCGCGTACACACCGGAGCAGATCGAGACGATCGCGCACGACACGCGCGACATCGTGGAGCAGATGCGGCACTACGATACGCTCGACGCGGCGCTCGAGGGCTGCGTGCGCGTGGCAGGGTTCACCGCGCGGCGTCGGGCGGCCAAGTGGGCGGTGAGCGCGCCGCGCGAAGCGTCGCCGGATCTGATCGCTGCCGCTCGCGAAGGCACCGTGGCGCTCGTGTTCGGGCGCGAGGAGTCGGGGCTCACTAACGACGAACTCGACCGCGCGCATGTGGTGCTCACGATCCCCACCACCGAGCGTGCGTCGCTGAATCTGGCGCAGGCCGTGATCCTCGCGCTGTACGAGTTGCGGTGCGCCGCGCCGGAGAACGCGCGCACGCTCGCGCCGCCGCGCAAGGATGCGCCGCCCGCGAGCGCCGAGCAATTCGAAGAGCTGTTCGCCGACGCCGAGCGCGCGCTCGCGGCGATGGACTTCTTCCGCACGCGGAATCCCGAGCTGGTGATGCGGAGCCTGCGCTCGCTCACGTATCGCGCCGCGCCGAACGCGCGCGAGATCATGCTGGCGCGCTCGATGGCGCTGGAAGTGCTGCGCACCATCGAGCGGGTGCGCGGCGGAGGGTCGTGATGCTCGTGGACGTGAACGCGGCGTTCGCGCCCGCGAGCGCGGGGATCTCGGCCGATCTCCCGAACGACGCACGGATGCGCGCGGCCGAGCGGATCGGGATCACGACGCACATCGTGCCGCGCGCGCACGACGCGATCGAGCGGCGGCGCGCTCCGTCGGTCCGCATTTGCGCGTGGGTCAATCCGCTGGACTTCCTCGACGCTGCCATGGAATCAGACGACAGCGATGAAGATTTCGGCGAGGAGGAGATGCGCCAGGCGATCGTCGACGCCGCGAAGGGAGGAGTCGTGGCGATCGAGTTGCAGATATGGGCCGAATTCTCGCACCACTCGCACGCGGCGATCGCGGAAACGTGCGCGCTGCACCGCATGCCGCTCCGGTTCGGCGACCGCGCGGTCATCGCCCGGCTCGCGAAGGATCACCCGGGAACGACCTTCGTGCTCGCCGCGCTTGGCGACGATCCGTACTGGGAGAGCACCATCGCCTCCGTCGCGCCGCTCACGAACGTGGCCGTGGACATCTCCGGCGCGCGTACCGAGCGCGGGATGCTCGATCGCGCGCTCGGGGTGCTCGGGCCCGAGCGCCTGCTCTGGGGCACCGGCGCGCAAATGGAAACGGGGCTCGCGCAGCTGCGCGCGCTCGACGTGATCGCGCCGGGCACCGACGTGATCGAGGCGATCCGGTGGAAGAACGCATTCCGCGTCTTCCCGAAGCTCGCGGAGCCGGCGTGAGCCTCATCGATGTGAATCTCTCCATCGGCAGCGTGCCATATCGCGCGGTGCCGCACCCCGAGGCCGCCGTGCTCGCGCGCGTGCTCACGCGCGAAGGCGTGGACGGCGGCTGGGTGGGTTACTTGCCATCGGCGTTCGCCGACGATCCGCTACCCGGCAATGACGCGCTCTTCGCCGCGCTGAGCGCGCACCGCGGCGTGCTCGCGCATGTGCCCGCGATCCGGCCCGGCCGCGACGGGTGGGAGCAGGCGCTCGAGCGCGAGGTGGTTCGCGGTGCCGCCGCGATCCGTGCCTATCCACGCAAATGGAAGATGCGAGCCGACGATCCCGCGATGAACGAACTCGCATCCGCGTGTGGCGAGGCGGGCATCCCGCTCCTGCTCACCGTGCGGCTCGAGCGCGCGCCGATGCTGAACGCCGCGGCGATCCGAAGCGCCGTGCGTGCATCGGTGCGCGTGAAGATCGTGATCGCCGCCGCCGGCCGCGAACTCATCGAGTCCACCCGCGAATCGCTCACGCACGAGGAGCGCATGCGCATCTGGTGGGACATCTCGTGGGTCGCGGGACCCCCGGCCGACGATCTCGCGCATCTCGTGCGCACTGTGGGGCCGGGGCGCCTGCTCTATGGCAGCGGCTGGCCGCTGCGACTGACGCAAACGCCGCGCGCGAATCTCGAATTGTTGCCGAACGATTTACTCGGGATAACGCTGGCCGACGCGTCGGCCTTGCTCGCGCGGTGAAGCGCACACCGCATCGCGCGCGCGACGCGACGCGCGGCACTTGCGCCGCGCCTCTCAGACGGGCAGTTTTCCGCGCGGTGAAGTTGCCAAGTTCTTTCACCCGTTCGCTCTTCCCCTCGCGAGGACCACTCGCTCGATGACACTGCGCAGCTCGTGGGCGATCGCTGGTGCCGTCGTCGTGCTTTCGTCCCTCGCTTCGTATCGCGTGGTATTCGTGACGTCGGCTTCCGCGGGCCAGCAGAGCGCCGCTCCTCAGAGCGGTCCCACGTCATCGCCCGCGACGCCCGCCGCGACCCAACCGCCAGACACAACCGTCGAGCGCGCGCCATGGGGATACTCCGGCGCCTCGACGCCTCAGGGGCGCGCGCCCGTGCAACCGATCGCGTTCCCGCATCCGACGCACGTGCAAACGCTCGGCATGAATTGCTTGTATTGCCACTTCTCCGCGAACAAAGCGCCCGACCCGGGCATGCCCGCGGTCGGCACCTGCATGGGATGTCACCTCATCGTGGGCCCGAATCGTCCCGCGATGAACGGCAAGCCCGCGCGCACGAGCGAGGGGATCCAGAAACTGCAGGCGTATTGGACGAAGAAGGAAGCGATCCCGTGGCAGCGCATCTACCGTGTGCCCGACTACGTGAACTTCCCGCACATGCGGCACGTGAACGCCGGCGTGAACTGCCAGGCGTGCCACGGTCCGGTGCAGAACATGACGCGCGTGTTCCAGTATCCCTCGCTGAACATGGGGTGGTGCGTGAATTGTCATGTCGGGAACGTGAACAAGGCATGGAAGGCCGCGTTCGATTGCGCCACCTGCCACTACTAGAGACGACGCCCGCATGAGTGAGCGCGAGATGCCCGACGGCGTGAAGCGTCGCGATTTCCTCAAGGTGCTCGGCGTCGTCGGCGCGGCCGTCGGCACCGCGGGATGCACCGACCGCACGTACAAGCTCATCCCGTATCTCGTGAATCCCGACGAGACGGTGCCGGGCGTCTCGAACTACTACACGTCCGTCTGCCGCGAATGCTCGGCCGGCTGCGGCATCCTCATGGAAACGCGCGACGGGCGCGTGACCAAGCTCGAGGGCAATCCGGCGCATGCCACGAATCGCGGCGCGATCTGCGCGCGGGGGCAGGCGGCCGTGCAGGGCCTGTACAATCCCGACCGCTACAAGAATCCGAGAGTGCGCGAGAACGGCGTGCTCACCGACACGACGTGGGAAAAGGCGATCGCGCTGCTCTCCACGAAGATGAACGAGGCGGCGAGCAAGGGGCAGGCGGGCAATGCGGTGTTCATGAACCGCCACGAGTCCGGGTCCTTCCCCGCGTTCCTCGACACGTGGCTCGCGAGCTTCGGTATGCCCGCGCACCTGAGCATGGATCCGCTCGCGGACGCCGGCGCGATCGCGGCGAACCAGCAGTCATACGGCGTGGCGTGGCCGTCCATCGATCTCGGCGCGGCGAAGCTGATCATCTCTTTCGGCGCGGATTTCCTCGAGACGTGGGGCTCGCCGGTGAGTCATCAGCTCGACTTCGCCGATGCGCGCGCGAAGCTCGAGGGCGCGCCGCGATTCTGGTACATCGGGCCGCGCCGCTCGCTCACCGGGCTCAACGCCGACGAATGGCTCGCCTGCAAGCCGGGCACGGGCATCGCGATCGCGCAGGCGCTTGCGGGCACGATGACGGTCGCCGCCGGCCGCGCAGGCGAGCGGCGTTCCCGCCGAAAAGCTCGCGCTGCTGCAGAAGGAATTCGCCGCCGCGAAGCCGAGCGTGGTGTTGGCGGGCGGACACGGCGGTCACGCGACCGATCTCGCGCTCGCGGTGAACGCGCTCAACAAGCAGGCGGGCAACGTCGGCGTCACCGTGCTGCCGGCCAAGCCGCTCTCGAGTTTCGAGGGGATCAGCGTCGGCGGCGAGGTGGTAGATGCGATCGGGCGCATGCGCGCCGGACAGGTACCGATCGCCTTCGTGCGCGGCGTGAATCCGATCTATTTCATTCCGAAGGCCGCGAAGAGTCGATGAGGCGTTCGCGAGAGTGCCGTTCAAGGTCAGTTTCTCGAGCTATCCCGACGAGACGAGCGAGATGTGCGATCTCGTGCTGCCCGATCATCACCCGCTCGAGAGCTGGGGCGATGCGCAAGCGATGCCGGGCATGCTCACGCTGCAGCAGCCGGGCATGGATCCCGTGTACGACACGCGGCAGACGGCGGACGTTTTGCTCGCGGTATATCCGCCGTCGCGCGCTGCGGCGCAGAAGGACTACCGCAGCTGGTTGATCAGCCGCTATGCCGGTGGCGCGGCGGCGTTCACGGCCGCGCTCGTGAAGGGAACGGGCGCCGGCACGGCGCTTCGCTCGACGGCCAAGCATTCGCCGGTGAAGGCGACGCTCCCTGCGGCGAACATCGAAGGGACGTCCGGCGATGTCTACTTGTTCGTCTATCCGTCGCCGATCCTGGGCGATGGCAGCGGTGCGAACAAGCCGTGGCTGCAGGAACTCCCCGATCCGGTCACGAAGGTCCTCTGGCAGTCGGTGATCGAGATCAATCCGGAGACGGCGGCCAAACTCGGCATCGATGAAGGCGATGTCGTCACGCTCGAGAGCGCCGCCGGCAAGATCACCGCGCCCGCATATCTGTACATGGGGCTGCAGAAGGACACGGTCGCGGTGGCCGCGGGGCAGGGGCACACCGCGTACGGCCGCTACGCGAAGGGGATCGGCGTGAACGCCTCTGACGCGGTGCCGCTCGCGTTCGACACCAAGTCATCGGGGCGCGCGTGGACCGCGACGAAGGTGAAGCTTTCGAAGACCGGCGACTTCAAGCCGATCGTCACCACCGCCGGTTCGAATCGCCAGCATGGCCGCGGCATCGGCCAGGCGACCACCGTCGCCGAACTCAACGCGAAGCCCGAAGGGCCGGAGAACATGCCCGGCGACGCGTCGCACGCGTTCCTGCCCGGGCTGCGCGCGCCGGTGGCGCAGGATGCACAGGGCGATCTACCGAGCGACAACAATCTGCGCGGCATGTACGCGCCGGATCATTGGAGCGGCATGGCGAAGCGGCGCTGGGCGATGACGGTCGATCTCGCGCGCTGCACCGGCTGCTCGGCGTGCGTCACCGCGTGCTACGCCGAGAACAACATTCCGACTGTTGGCGCGCCGTACCAGCACAGTGCGACCGCGGGCATGGAAGGGCAGGCGGGCGGCAACATCCTGCGCGGCCGCGAGATGAACTGGCTGCGCCTCGAGCGCTATTGGGAAGGCGGCGAGGACGGCGGCGACTTCGATGCGCGCTTCGTCCCGATGCTGTGCCAGCACTGCGGCAACGCGCCGTGCGAGCCGGTGTGCCCGGTGTACGCGACGTACCACTCGCCCGATGGACTGAACGTGCAGGTGTACAATCGCTGCGTCGGCACGCGGTACTGCTCGAACAACTGCCCGTACAAGGTGCGTTACTTCAATTGGTTCGGGTACGGCGAGCGCGACCGGCCCCAGTACGCCTGGCCGGAACGGATGAACTGGCAGCTGAATCCGGACGTGACCGTGCGCGGCAAGGGCGTGATGGAGAAGTGCAGCTTCTGCGTGCAGCGCATCCGCGAGAGCGAGCATCGCGCCAAGCTCGAGGGGCGTCCGGTGGCCGCCGATGAGTTCACGACGGCGTGCGCGCAGGCGTGTCCGTCGAAGGCGATCACCTTCGGCGACGCGGCGGATCCCGCGTGGAGCGTGGCGAAGCTCGCGCAGGACCGGCGCGCGTACCACGTGTTCGAGGAGCTCAACACCTACACGGCGGTGGTGTACTTGAAGAAGCTCCTGCACCCGGCGCCGGGCGCGCCGGCCAAGGCGTAGGCGCGCATGTCGAGCGAAACGATGCGGCGCCCGAACGTGTCGTCGGCCAACGTGCAGTTGCCGGCGGTGACGAATTACACGCAGGTGAACGACGAGATCCTCGACACGCTGCGTCCCACGAAGGCGTGGTTCGCGCTGCTGCTCATCTCGATCGTCTGCCTTCTCATCGGCGCGGCCGCGTGGACGTACCAGATCTACATGGGCGTGGGCGTCGCGGGCTACGCGCCGCCGGTGATGTGGGGCGTGTACATCACGACGTTCGTCTTCTGGGTCGGTATCGGCCACGCCGGCACGCTCATCTCGGCCATCCTCTATCTGTTCCGCGCCGGGTTCCGCACCACGATCTACCGGTGCTCCGAGGCGATGACCGTGTTCGCCGTCATGACGGCCGGGCTGTTCCCGATCCTGCATCTCGGCCGCCCGTGGAAATTCTTCTGGCTCATCGCGTATCCCAACTGGCGGCTGGTGTGGCCGCAGTTCCGGAGCCCGCTGGTGTGGGACGTGTTCGCCATTCTGACCTACCTGACGGTCTCGGCGACGTTCTTGTACGTCGGACTCATCCCCGATCTCGCGGCGATGCGCGATCGCGAGAAGAATCCGGTGCGCAAGGCGATCTACGCGCAGCTCTCGCTCGGGTGGCGCAACTCGGACCGTGAGTGGCGCCACTTCGCGCGCGCGTATCTGTTCCTCGCCGCGTTCTCGACGCCGCTCGTGCTGTCGGTGCACTCGGTCGTGTCGTTCGACTTCGCGATGGCGCTCACGCCGGGCTGGCACACGACGATCTTTCCGCCGTACTTCGTTGCGGGCGCGATCTTCTCGGGCGTCGGCATGGTGTTCACGATCATCATCCCGATCCGCCGCTATTTCCACCTGAAGCACTACGTCACGATCAACCATCTCGACGCGGCGGCGAAGCTCTGTCTGTTCACGTCCATGGTGGTCGGTTGCGCGTATCTCACCGAGTTCTGGATCGCGTGGTTCAGCGGCAATGCGGTGGAGCAGCAGTACTTCATGAATCGCGTGTTCGGCCAGTGGTGGTGGGCGGCGTGGATCATGCTCACGTGCAACATGCTGCTGCCGATGTCGCTCTTCTCGCAGCGCTGCGGCGGAACACCACGTGGCTGTTCATCCTCTCCATGTTCATCAATCTCGGCATGTGGTTCGAGCGCTTCGTGATCATCATTCCGTCGCTCTCGCACGAGTTCGAACCGTGGCAGTGGGGACCGTACTCGCCCACGTACATCGACTGGTCGATCCTGCTCGGCAGCTTCGGCTGGTTCTCAATGTGGTTCCTGCTCTTCATCAAGCAGCTGCCCGTGATCGCCGTGACCGAGGTGAAGGAGATCGTGCCGCCCGCGGTGAAGCGGCCGCACCAGCACGGCATCCGCGTCACGGGTGAGCACGTCGCGTTCGAGGCGGACACGCCGGGGGAGCACGACTGATGCGCGGCATCCTGGGGGTCTTCCGCGAATTGGATGCCGCCGTGGACGCGATCGGCGCGCTCCGCAAGGAGAAGGCGGGCGCGATGACCGTCTATTCGCCCACGCCGCGCCACGAGCTCGAGCACGCGATCCACGCCGGCCCCAGCGTCGTGCGGCGCTACACGCTGATCGGCGGATTCCTCGGCGCGACGTTCGGCTATTGGATCGCGATCTGGATCTCGCGCTACTGGCCGCTCGTCACGGGCGGGAAGCCGGTCTCGAGTTGGGTGCCGTACACCATCATCAGCTTCGAGCTCATGGTGCTATTCGGCGCGCTCTCGACCGTCGCGGGGCTCTTCATCCATTCGCGGCTCCCGCGCATCACGATGACCGTGGGCTACGATCCGCGCTTCAGCGACGCCGACTTCGGCGTGTGGGTGGAGTGCGCGCCGGAGAAGCAGAACGCCGTGCGCGCGATCATGTCGAACGCCGGAGCGACGGAGGTGCGCGGTGATCGCTAAGCGCCTCTGCCTCGCCGCCGCGGCGCTCACCGTCGCGGGCTGCTCGTGGTTCACGGACTTCCGCTACCAGCCGAAGATCAAGCCGTGGGAGGACCAGTACGCCGGCAATGACACGACGCCGTTCCGTGGCCAGCCGGAATTCTCGGTGCCGATCACCGGCGATCCGGAACCGGCGTACATGGTGTCGCACGCAGCGCTGCCGGCCACGATCGATTCGATGTCGAGCCTCGCGAATCCGCACACCGCCGATGCGGTGTCGCTCGACAACGGCCGCAAGTATTTCCAGATCAATTGCTCGGTGTGCCACGGCGCGAGTGGGGCCGGCACTGGCCGCGCGCTGCGCTACGGCATTCCGGCGCCGAGCCTGCTCACCGATCTCACGAAGGGGCGGAGCGACGGCTACATCTGGGGGATCATCCGCAACGGCCGCACGCTCATGCCCACGTACGACCGGATCGAGGATTCCGACCGCTGGGACGTCGTGCTGTACGTGCGCGCGCTCCAGGGGAAGATACCGGGCGTCGTCGCGGACACGTCGCCGGCCGGCACGCCGGGCGAGAACGGCCGCACGGTGCCGGGCTACACCCGCACCGCGCCGACGCGCCCGGCTCCGTACCGCCCGCAGGACATGAACCGGCAGGAATCGCCGGCCGCGCCGCCCGCGGTGCCGCCGGCCGCGCCCGCGAGGAGCACGCCGTGAGCACCTACGACGATTCGCATCTCCCGAGCCGCGCCGAACTGGTCGCGTCCACGTCGAAGCCGATCCCGCGCGCGTGGTACATCCTGGCGCTCACGTTCATCGGGATCGGTGTGGTGACGTTCTCGTCCGGCGCCTTCATGGGCGGCGATCGCGTCTGGCAGGCGCTGCTGGTCAACTGGCTCTTCTTCTACTCAGTCTCCCAGGCGGGCGTGGTGTTCGTCGCGGTGCAGCGCATTACCACGGCACGCTGGTCTCGTCCGGTCGTCCGAATGCTCGAGGGATACGCCGCGTTCCTGCCGATGGCGTTCCTGCTCATGGTGCTGATCTTCCTGGGCCGCGCGCATATCTTCCCATGGGCGCATGAGGAAGTTGGCATCGCCGAGAAAGCGCGTGTGGATGCGTCCGTCGTTCATCATCACGCGCGATCTCGCGCTCATGGCGATCATCGCCGCGCTCAGCGTGCGCTACGTGTGGCTCTCGGTGCGGCTGGATGTGGGCGTGCTGCCCGACAGCGGCGCGGAATGGGCGAGAGGCGTACGCGCGCGGATGCGACACGGCTTCGGCCACGAGCGGCGCGAGCTGCATACCACGCATTCGAAGCAGGGCTATCTCGCGGTGATCCTCGCGGTCTGCTTCGGCTACTTCATGAGCGTGTTCGCGTGGGATTTCTCGATGTCGCTCGACCTGCACTTCCAGAGCACGCTGTACTCGTGGTGGTTCTTCATGGGCGGCTGGGTGGGCGCGCTTGCGAGCTGGTCGTTGCTCGTGCTCTGGTGGCGGCGCCATCTGAACGCGTCGGACCTCCTCACCGAGCATCACTTCCACGATCTCGGCAAGCTCTGCTTCGCGTTCACCGCGTTCTGGGGCTATCTCACATTCGGTCAGTACCTGGTGATATGGTACGGGAACGTCGGTGAGGAAACGCACTGGCCGCGGCTGCGTCTCATCGCGCCGTGGATGCATCTCACGGTCACGATGGTCTTCTTGATGTTCGTGATCCCGTTCTTCGGTCTGCTTTCGCGCGCCGCGAAGGTGTATCTGCCGACGTTCATCACGTTCACGATGTCCACCGTGATCGGACTGTGGATCCTGCGCTATCTCGAGGTCTATCCGTCGCTGCTCGGCACGCCGGCATCGGTGCCGTACGGCATTCCGGAGATCGGCGTGACCATGGGCGTGCTCGGCCTTTGGATGCTCTGCTACGCGCGGTTCATGGACGCCTTCCCGCGGATGCGCGTGACGCTCATGACGTCGCCCTACCGCGACGAAGTGCAGATCCCAGTGGATCCCAAGACGATGGAGCCGCTCCCCGCGCACGAATGACGGCGCGGCTGGCCCGCCTCGCGCGCCGCCGGTATCTTTCGCGCTTGGGGGCGTTAGCTCAGCTGGGAGAGCACTCGGTTTGCAACCGAGAGGTCGCGAGTTCGATCCTCGCACGCTCCATCCACATCCACCGTTCGCGGGGGCGCCGATGTCCTCCCCATCCGAGTTCGGCCTCGAATCCCCCGCGTACGTGGCGGTGCGGGTCGCGATGTACGCCGGCCTCACCGGGCTGATCGGCGCCGCCTTGTTCGTACTGCTGCTCCTCCGGCGCGTGCGCGCGCTGGGCTTGGCCAGTGATCTGTTCGCCGAGGACGCGGCGACGGCCGCGCGCCGGGTGGCGATCGTGTCGGGCGCGGTGCTGCTGCTGGCGACGCCCGCCCGCCTCTATTGCTTCGCGCTGGTGAACGACGCAACCGTGAGCGCCGCGCTCGACACGCACTTCGGCTGGGCGTGGCGGCTGCAGCTCGTCGGCGCGCTGATGGCACTCGTGACCGTGATCGCGATCCGCAAGATGAGCGGCACGGGCGTAGGCGCCGTGCGGCGCTGGCGGGTCGTGCTCTTCTGCGCCGTCGCCGTGGCCGTGGGGTTCGCCCGGTCGGGACACGCGGCCGACGGTTCCTCGATGCAGCTCGTCGAGCAGACGGCCGATGTATTGCACATGGTGGCCGTCGGAGCGTGGATCGGCACGCTCGCGTCGCTCACCTTCGCCGGGATCCCCGCCGCGCTGCGCGCCAATGAGGAAGCGCGCGGCACCGTGGCCGCCGCGCTCGTGCGCGCCTTCTCGCCGCTCGCACTCACCAGCGCCGGCGTGCTGGCGCTCACCGGCAGCTACGCCGCGTGGATGCGCCTGGGCGGCCTCGGCCCACTGTTCTCGAGCGACTACGGTCGCGTGCTGCTCATTAAACTGGGGATCATCGCGCTCGTCATGGTGTTCGGTGCCGTCAACTGGCGCTATCACGGCCCGCGACTCGGCTCCGAGGGCGCCGCGCGGACGATGAGCCGAACGGCACTCGTGGAGTTGTCCCTTGGACTTCTCGTGATCATCGTCACCGCCGGCCTCGTCGCCATGTCGGCTCCCACGGACTAACGGCGGCTCCCTGGTGGATTGAGTCTCTTGAGGATCGTCGAGCCCAAGCACTCGCGACGTTCGGGACGCGGGACGCGGGACTCGCCGCGTTGAACTGACGGGATGCGAGGAACCCACGTTCGTTCCCGCTTCCCGCGGCGATTCCCGCGTCCCGCGTCCCGAACATGCAGAAGCACGTGGCCTGTAGTGAAC
The DNA here is from genome assembly GCA_963716745.1 of uncultured Gemmatimonadaceae bacterium. Classification (GTDB taxonomy): domain Bacteria; phylum Gemmatimonadota; class Gemmatimonadetes; order Gemmatimonadales; family Gemmatimonadaceae; genus DATKOH01. Next base: position 699,100 of record OY970320.1, on the reverse strand, counting down.
GAAGGAAGCGATCGGCCACAGAACCCCAGCCCTTGGTCAAGCAATGATCTCCTCTCCGCCACCCGGCACGCCGCCTTCCAAGGGACAGATGGCCCCGGACTTCACCGTCGGTTCCACCGCGGGCCCCTTCACGCTCAGCTCGCTGCGCGGACAGAAGAACGTGCTCCTCGCCTTCTTTCCGCTCGCGTTCACGAGCACGTGCACCGCCGAACTCTGCGATTTCTCGAATGAGTTCGATCGCTTCGGCGGAGAGAACGTGGAAGTACTTCCCATCAGCGTGGATTCCACCGCGTCGCTGCGCGAGTTCAAGAACAAGTACGAGATGAAGGCCACGCTGCTGAGCGACTTCAAGCGCGATGTCTCGCGCGCCTACGGCGTACTGATCCCTGAGAAATTCTACTCCGAGCGCGCCTACTTCCTGATCGACAAGGCCGGCCGCGTCGCGTGGAGCCATGTCGAGAAGTCGACGAGTGAGAAGCGCTCGAATGAGGAACTCCTTGACCAGATCAGGAAACTGAGCTGACGGCGCGGGAAGCGGGAAGCGGGAAGCGCCGCGGGACGACGGGACGCCGATGGCACCATCGGCAGTCCCGTCGTCCATCGCGGCGCTTCCCGCTTCCCGCTTCCCGCGTCGTTCGGTCATCTTGTCCGGCCCGCTGCGCACGCGTAGCTTCTCGCGCGACGTCCACCATCTGAGGCATTTTGCCCGCTCGCGTGCGCACCCGGCCGCCCCGTCAGGACAAGAAGAGCGCCGTCGATCTGATCGCCGCGATCGCCGGCGAATTCGCGGACGACGCGTCGCTCGACGAGGCGCTCACGGCCACAGTCGAGCGGCTGCGCCGCGCGTCGCGGTCGCGCACGGCGAAACCCGCCGAGCGCGCCAAGCTCGCAGCCGCGGCGCAGGCGATCGCCGCGTCGCTGGCGCGCACCGCCTCCACGGACGGCGATACGCAGCTCTTCGCCGGCATCATCGATGCCCTCCCGCTCGGCCTCTACGTGGTGGACCGCGAGTATCGCGTGCATGCCTGGAACCGGTCGCGCGAGATCGGCACGCAGGGTGTGCGGCGCGATCTTGCGATGGGCCGCACCATCTTCGACGTGCTGCGCCGCCAGGCGCCCGAAATGCTGCGGCGCGAATTCGACGAAGTGTTCGCCGACGGCGAGGTGCGCCAGTTCGAGATCGAATCGCGCGCCACCGGCGAGGCGCGCACGTACCGCGTGTCGAAGATCCCGATGCGCATGGACGGGCACGGCGTCACGCACGTGATCACGCTCGGCGAGGACGTGACCGACGCGAAGCGCGCGCAACTGCGCGCGGCGCAAGCGGAGAAGCTCGCCGCGGTGGGACAGCTCGCCGCGGGCGTGATGCATGAGGTGAACAATCCCCTCGCGACGGTGGGCGCGTGCGCCGAGACACTCGCGCTCCAACTCCCGTCCGCCCTCGGCGACGAGGCGGCGCGGGCGCGCGCACTCGAACTGTGCACCATCATCGACCTCGAAGTGCAGCGTGCGAAGCGCATCGTGAACGGCGTGCTCGATTTCTCACGCCCGTCGGAGGAAGTAAAGTCCGCGGTGCCGCTCGGCGCGGTCGTGGACGAGGCGCTCTTGCTGCTCCGCCATCACGCGCGCTTCAAGGGCGTCGCGGCGGAGCGCGTGGTCGATGTGGCGCTCCCGCCGGTGATCGGCAGCGCGCCGCAGCTGGTGCAAGTGCTCGTGGCGCTGCTGCTCAACGCGGCGGATGCGATGGGCGGCGGCGGAAGCGTGCTCGTGCGCGCCGTACGCGAAGGGAATGAAGCGCTGCTCGAGGTGAGCGATCGCGGGAACGGCATCGCGCCGGGCGACCTCGCGCGCGTCTTCGAACCGTTCTACACCACCAAACCGCCCGGGCGCGGCACCGGCTTGGGCCTCGCGATCTGCTTCGGGCTCGTGCGCGATCACGGGGGGCGCATCGAGGTGGAGAGCACGGTGGGGCGCGGGAGCACGTTCCGCGTGCGGCTTCCTTTCCCCGCGGGGGCGCGATGAACGACCGCCAGCGCATCAAGGTGCTGGTCGCCGAGGACGAACCGCATCTCGGCGCCGTGCTCGCGCAGTTCCTCATCGAGCGCGGCTGCGATGTGACCGCGTGCGCCGACGGGCGCGCGGCGCTCGAAACGCTGCGCGCCGAAGCGTTCGACGTGGCGCTGTTGGACGTGCTGATGCCGGGGCTCGATGGGCTCGAAGTGCTGCGCGCGGTGCGCGAGGACGCGGCGCCGCCCGAAGTGATCATCATCACGGGCAACGCATCGATCGAGAGTGCGATCGGCGCGATGAAGCTCGGCGCGTACGATTATCTCACCAAGCCGTACCGCATGGCGGAGATCGATGTGCTCGTGCGCCGCGCGTACGAGCGGCGCCGGCTGAACCGCGAGCACGCGATGATGAGCGCGCGCCTCGCGCGCCTGGATGACGCCGATGAGATCGTCACGCAGTACGCGCCGCTGAAAGCGGTGCTCAGCATGGTCGCGCGCGTGGCGCGCAGCGACTCTCCGGTGCTCATCTCGGGCGAGTCGGGCACGGGGAAGGATCTCGTCGCGCGGCTCATCCATCGCGGGTCGTCACGCGCCGATGGTCCGTGGGTGGACCTGAACGGTGCGGCGATCTCTCCCGACCGGCTGGAGTCCGAACTCTTCGGCCAGGAGCGCGACACGACCCCCGGTGCCTCGCGCAAGATGGGACTGCTCGAGATGGCGTCGGGCGGCACGGTGTTCCTCGATCAGGTGGGCGCGCTCGATCCGCGGGCGCAGGGCAAGCTGCTGCGCGCGATCGAGGACGGCACGTTCTACCGCACCGGCGGCACGCAGAAGGTGCACACCGACATCCGCGTGATCGCCGCGACGAGCCAGGATCTCGCGACGAAGATCGGCGACGGATCGTTCCGCGCCGACCTCTACTACCGGATCAATACCGTGAGCATCGCGCTCCCGCCGTTGCGTGAGCGCGTCGTGGACATCCCTCTGCTCGCCAAGCATTTCCTGGGCCGCGCCGCATCCGTCAACGGCGACGGACGCGCGCGTCGACTCTCGGGCGAAGCGATCGACGCGATGCAGGACTATCCGTGGCCCGGCAACGTGCGCGAATTGCGCAACGTGGTGGAGCGCGCCGTGCTCGTCGCGAGCGGCGCCGAGATCCGCGCGGGCGATCTCGCGCTCGGCCACGGCATGCCGCTCGCGCCGGCGCGCGCGGCCGGCGAGCCGCCGGTGTCGCTCGAGGAGATGGAGCGCCGCCACATCGACGCGGTGCTCCACGAGGTGAATTGGCACCAGGGCCGCGCCGCCGAGATCCTGGGCATCTCGGCGAAGACGCTATACCGCAAGATGCGCGACTACGGGCTGCGCCGTCCCGGTACTGCCGTGCCGAGAGAGCACGCGTGAAGATCCTCGTGATCGAGGACGACCCCACCGTCGGCCAGTACGTGAAGCGCGGTCTCGAGGAGCAGCGCTGGGTGGTGGACCTCGTCGCCGAAGGCGAGGAAGGGGAGAAGCTCGCCGCGAACGGCTCGTACGATCTGATCGTGCTCGACATGCGCCTGCCCGGGCGCTCGGGCATGGAGGTGCTGCACAATCTCCGCGCCCGCGGCTTCGAACGGCCGGTGCTCGTGCTCACGGCGCAGGACGCGGTGGACGCGAAGGTGAAGGCGCTGCGCGCCGGCGCCGACGACTACGTCACCAAGCCGTTCGCGTTCGAAGAGCTGCTCGCGCGCGTCGAGGCGCTGAGCCGGCGCCCGCAGGTGATCGCGGCGCCGGTGCTGCACGTGCTCGACCTGGAGCTCGACCGCAACACGCGCACGGTCACGCGCGGCAAGGACGCGATCGAGCTCACGCCCAAGGAATTCACGGTGCTCGAATATCTGATGCGGCATCCCGGCCGTGTCATGAGCCGCACGCTCATCACCGAATACGCGTGGGGGTATCACTTCGATCCCGGCACGAACATCGTGGACGTCGTGATCAACCATCTGCGCAAGAAGGTGGACACCGGGCACAAGGTGAAGCTCATCCACACCGTGCGCGGCGTGGGCTACGTGGTGCGGGAGTAGCGCGCACCGCGCGCGCCGCCGGCGATGAACACGATCCGTTTCCAGCTCACCGTCCGCTTCGCCGGGGCGCTGCTCATCACGATGTTCGCGTTCGCGGGGGCGGTGTGGGTCGCGCGCCGCTCCGGTGCCGCCGAGGAAGTGCGGCGCACCGCGCGCGCCGAGGCCGAGATCGTGCTCGCCGTGTTCCGTCAAACGGAGGAAGCGGGGCACCCCGTCACGATCGTGCGCGATTCGGTCGTGGGCCCCGTGCTCATGCCTGACCTGCGCGCGCTCGTGGAGGGGATGCCAGACTACGTCGCCGTGCTCGCGCAGGATGGCCGGCTGCTGGCGCTGTCACAATCGGCCGTCCAGGACCTCTCCTCCGACGACAAAGTGCTGCTCGACACGACGTCGCTCGCGTCGCCGGCGGGCGGCGCGGCGCGCGTGCTCCAGCTCAAAGGCGAGCCGATGCTGCTCGTGATCCGGCAGCCCGAGGCCACGCGGTCGGCGATCGCGCGCATCGCGGTGGCGATCCCGATCCGCCCGGTGGTGCAGGAGGGCCTGCGCGAGCTGATCGGCACGCTCGTGGTCATCGCGCCGCTGCTCCTCCTCGTGTCGCTCGCGCTCGGGTACGCGATCGCCGGCCGCGCCATCAGGCCAGTGGACAAGATCATCAACGAACTGCACGCGATCACCGACGGTCGATCGCTGCACCGGCGGCTCGCGGCCATCGAGGGCGCGGAGATGCAACGGCTCGTGTCGACGCTGAACGAGATGCTCGAGCGCCTCGAGAGTTCGTTCGGCGCGCTGCGCCGGTTCACCGCGGACGCGAGCCACGAGTTGAAGACCCCGCTCGCCGTGCTGCGCGCCGACGTGGAACGCGCGATGACCGAGAGCGCGCCGCGCGCCGACCGCCTCGTGGCGCTCGAGGAGGCGCTGCACGAGATCACGCGCATGGCCGACCTGGTGGAGAGCCTGCTCACGCTCGCGCGCGCGGACGAGGGCCGTTTCGACCTGCATCGCGAACCGGTGGACCTCGCGCTGATCGTGCGCGATGTGTTCGAGACCGCCGCGATCCTCGGTGAGAGCGCCGAGTTGACCGTCACGCTGCCGCGTCTCGAGGCCGCGATGGTCTACGGCGACAGCACGCGCCTGCGCCATCTCTTCCTCAACGTCGCCACGAACGCCATCAAGTACACGCCGCGGGGCGGCAGCGTGGAACTCAACCTGCTCCGGCACGAACGCACCGTCGCATTCAGCGTGCGCGATTCCGGCATCGGGATCTCGGCCGGCGATCTGCCGCACATCTTCGAGCGCTTCTACCGAGCCGATCGCGCGCGCTCGCGTCTGTCGGAGCGCGGCGGCTTCGGCCTCGGCCTCGCGATCGCGCAGTACATCGCGGAGGCGCATGGGGGATCGATCGCGGTGAGGTCGAGACTCACGAGGGGAACGACGTTCACGGTGACGTTGCCCATCTATGAGCCGGCGACGGAGGTCGTAGCGCCGGGCACAGCCTAACTGCGGACTGTCGGCTGTCGGCTGTGGCCTGCGACAGCCTACAGCCGACAGCCCGTTGTCCGCATTTATTATCACCAATTCTTAATGTTTGAATCATTACCCCTCAATCCACCGCGCATACCTTTTCTCCCGCAACTCAGTATCACCGGAGCATTCACCTTCAGGTGAGCGACGCATGTTCAACAACCTGATCGAATCGAAGCGGGCGAAGGACCGCCAGGTCACTGGCACGGTCTTCAGTCTCTTCCTCCACGTCGCCGTCGTCGCGCTGCTCGTCGTCGTCACCCTGCACGCCGGGGAGAAGGTCGTCGAGAAAGTGGTCGCGGAGGACGTGAAGTTCGCGGAGACGAAGAAGGATCCGCCGCCCGAGGAGAAGAAGCCGCCACCGCCGCAGGAGATCGCGGCGCCGCCGCCGCCCAAGGGCTTCCAGCTCTTGCAGGCGCCGGTGAACATCCCGGACAAGATCCCGGATGTCGATCTCTCCAAGGCCGTGACCGACGAGAACGACTTCAGCGGAAAGGGAGTCGCCGGCGGAACGTCCAAGGGTGTCGTGGGTGGCACGCCCACCGACCAGCCGCTGTTCGAGTTCCAGGTGGAGAAGCCGGTACTGGCGCGCGATGGCAATCCGTCGCCGCGCTATCCGGAGATCCTCCAGAACGCGCAGGTGGCCGGCGAAGTACTGGTGCAGTTCGTGGTCGACACGCTCGGCCATCCCGAGATGAATTCGTTCAAGATCCTCAAGGCATCGAACGAGCTGTTCGGACAGGAAGTGAAGCGCGTCCTGCCCTTCCTCAAGTTCTACCCCGCCGAGGCCGGCGGCCACAAGGTACGGCAGGTCGTGCAGCAGCCGTTCACATTCGCACCGCTGAAGAAGTAATCACTTCCATTCCGCACTAGGGGAGACTCGTCACCATGAACATCTCACTCATTACGCTCTACAACTCGATGGGCTGGTTCGCGAAGGGGATCGTGTTCACGCTCCTCGCGATGTCGCTCTTCTCGATGTCCATCATGCTCCAGAAGTGGTGGAGACTGCGCAAGGCGCAGGCCGAGACGCGCAAGTTCGCGCCTGAGTTCTCGCAGTTCCTCGAAGAGGACAACCTCAACGAGGCGATCAAGCTCGCGGAGAGCTACAAGAAGTCGCACGTCGCGCGCGTGCTCGGCGGCGCCTTGGGCGAAGTGAAGCCGCTGCTGCAGGACGGCTCGGTCACCGTGTCCGACATCAACTCGGCGGAGCGCGCGGTGGAGCGCAACATGATGATCATCCTGGCGGAGCTGAAGCGCGGCCTCGCGGTGCTCGCGACCGTCGGCGCCACGGCGCCGTTCGTGGGTCTGCTCGGCACGACGATGGGTATCGTGAACGCGTTCCAGGGCATGGCGCAGAGCGGCGCGGGCGGCATCGGCGCGATCTCGGCCGGTGTGGCCGAGGCGCTGATCACGACGGCCTTCGGTCTCGTCGTCGCGATCCCGGCGGTGTGGGCGTACAACTACTTCACGACGAAAATTGACAATCTCCAGGTCGAGATGACGTATACCTCGAAGGAGATGATCGACTATCTGATCAAGGGCGTCGCCGGCGAGTTCGGCCGTTCGCGCTTCACCCGCGAGTTCAGCGCGGCGAGCGGAAGCGGCGGCCCGATCGCGCAGTAGTCCGACATTCCACTGAGGAGATCATCCCATGGGGATGTCCACTGGAGGAGGGGGCGGAGTCAAAGCGGAACCGAACGTGACGCCGATGATCGACGTCATGCTCGTGCTGCTGATCATCTTCATGATCGTGACGCCGCTCATCAACGCCGGCTTCGCGGCGCAGCCGCCGGTCGGCATCAATCTGAAGTCGCACCCGGAGGATCCCGACGATCAAGTGCTCGGGATCGACCGTGATGGCCAGTACTATCTCAACAAGCGCCCGATCAAGAACGAGACACTGGCCGAGCAATTGAAGGCGATCTTCGATGCACGCACGACGGACAAGATCCTGTACCTGAAGGCGGACCGGGATCTGCAGTACAGCAAGGTGCTGGACGCGATCGACATCGCCGCGCACAACGGTGTGCGGGTGGTCGGCGCGATCAGCGATCAGACGCCGGGCACATCGAGTACGGCGCCTGAGGATCAGAAGAAGCCCCCAACGCCGTAGGAGACGAGACTATGTCGATGTCCACTGGAGGCGGGGGCGGCCTCACGAACGATATCAACGTCACGCCGATGATCGACGTGCTGCTGGTGCTGCTGATCATCTTCATGATGACGATCCCGATGATGCGGAAGGCGATCGATCTGCAGCTGCCCGATCCGACGCCGCAGAACACGCCGCCGGGACCGCCGACGCCACAGATCGTGTTGCAGGTGCTGCCGAACGGCGTGTTCAAGATCAACAGCGAAGATGTGACGCAGGCAGGGCTCGCGGCGCGGCTCAAGGATATTTACGACCAGCGCCCCGAGAAGATCATCTTCGTGAAGGGCGATCCGGCCGTGAAGTACCAGGATGTGGTGTTGGCGATGGATGCGGCGCGCGGTGCCGGCGTGAAGGTCATCGGCATTCCGCCCAAGTAACCCCCGGCGCGCGAGCGCTGGCATACGACGGACGAACCTTCCGGGTTCGTCCGTCGTATTATTTTTAGGGGGTGTGAGCGCGAGATCCATTGCGCGCGGCCCCAGAGGAGCGATGGCCGACAACGTTCAAGTGAACCTTCCCGCGCGCGGGGCGCCGAAGCCCCGCTATCGACCGCCACTCGGCCTGCCATTGGGGCGCGAGGGGCGGGGCGGGGGCATCGTGTCGGTGCTCATGCACCTGCTGATCATCCTGCTGATCTTCGTGCCGCTCTTCGAGCACGACGTGGCGCTCGTGGTGGAGAAGGGCGCGGGCGGCGCTGGGCCCGGTCGGCGGCGGTGGCGGCGGGAACCGCGGCAATGGCGGCGAGATCCGCGAGGAGCACGTGCGCTACTTCGCCGTGAAGCCGCCGGCGGCGCCGCCCGCGCAGCAGCTCGCAGCTGCCGCAGCCGCCCAAGCCCGTACCGCCGCCACCGCCGAAGGAGATCGTGCCGCCCGTTGCGAAGATCGATGTGAAGCTCGACGTCACGCCGCCGCCGGTGGAAGCGATCGCGCCGGTCGCCGGAACCGGCGGCGGCAGCGGCACCGACGGCACGGGCGGCAACGGCCCCGGCTCGGGCGGCGGGATCGGCACGGGCGTCGGCACCGGCACGGGCTCGGCGAACGGGCCGGGGACGGGCGGCGAGGGGGGCGATATCTACCTCGCGACGCCGGAGTATCTCATCCTGCCGCCGCTCCCATCTCCGAACAGCGTGCGCGGCAAGAAACTCAAGCTCCTGTTCGCCCTCGACGACCACGGCAAGGTGCTGCGCGTCGAATTCGAATCCTCGGGTGACCGCGGCTACGACAAGCTGCTCCGGGCGAAATGCCTCGAGTACAAATTCCGGCCGGCGCACAAGCGGGACGGGACGCCGGTGGCGTCGGTGTTCCCGTACGATTTGGAGCTGTAACTGCGCGGGACGCGGGACGCGGGACGCGCCGCGGGATGCGAGAACCACCGATGAGCGCCACGTCAGTTCTCGCCTCCCGCGGCGCTTCCCGCGTCCCGCTTCCCGCGTAGTATCGCGCCCTAGCCTCCACCCTCGCGCTGGGCTAGTTTTCCGCCTCGAAACGCGCCCCCAGACAGCAGTTAGCCGAGGTTTGATGAGCCCTGAGCCGTCCTCCGAGTTCGTAAAGGCCATGTCGCTCACCGATGCGACGATGCTCGTGGCCGGCTCCATGATCGGATCGGGGATCTTCATCGTCTCGGCGGACATCTCGCGGTCGCTCGGCTCTCCGCTGCTCGCTGCTTTGCGTATGGGGGCTCTCGGGGCTCATGACCCTGCTCGGCGCCCTCGCGTACGGCGAGATGGCGGCCATGTACCCGCGAGCCGGCGGGCAGTACGTGTTCCTCCGCGAAGCGATGGGTCCACTCATGGGTTTCCTCTATGGCTGGACCCTTTTCACGATCATCCAGACGGGCACGATCGCTGCCGTGGCGGTGGCCTTCGCGCGCTTCCTTGGGGTGCTCTGGCCGGCGATCACGCCGGACCTGTACCCGTGGTTCCCGCACGCCGAGACGACCATCCCGGGCGGCACGATCACCTTCGGCCTCACCGCGCAGCGCGTCGTGGCGATCGTGAGCGTGTGGGTGCTGACGTGGGTGAATCTCCGCGGCGTGCGCGAGGGGAAGCTCGTGCAAACGTCGTTCACACTCGTGAAGACGGCCGCGCTCGCGCTGCTCGTGATCCTGGGCCTCGCCGTGGGCCGCAACGCGACGGCGGTCGCCGCGAATTTCGGCGCCGGGAATTTCACGGCGCACGGAACGTGGACCGGAGCTTTCGTCGTGGTGTTCGGCGCCGCGATGGTGGGCTCGCTCTTCTCGAGCGATGCGTGGAACAACGTGACCTTCGCGGCCGCCGAAGTGAAGGATGCGGCGCGGAACCTCCCGCGCGCGCTCGCGATGGGCACACTGCTCGTGACGGTGCTCTACGTGATGACCAACATCTCGTATCTGAGCACGTTGCCGCTGCACGGTGCGAAGGACGGCGCCGACGTCATGGCGCGTGGCATCCAGTTCGCGTCGCAGGACCGCGTGGGCACCGCCGCCGCCGAGGTGATCTTCGGTGCGAGCGGCGTGACGCTGATGGCGGTGGCGATCTTGATCTCCACGTTCGGCGCGAACAACGGGCTCATCCTCTCGGGCAGCCGCGTGTACTACGCGATGTCGCGGGACGGGTTGTTCTTCAAGAAGGCGGGCGTGCTGAGCAAGCGAAGCGTGCCGGCCGTCGCGCTCGTGGCCCAGGCGATCTGGACCTCGCTCCTCTGCCTGAGCGGCACGTACGGCCAATTGCTCGACTACGTGATCTTCGCCGCGCTCCTCTTCTACGCCCTCACGACGATCGGCCTCTTCGTGCTGCGCGCGAAGCGTCCCGACGTGCCGCGTCCGTATCGCGCGATCGGCTATCCGTTCCTCCCCGCGCTCTACATCGTTCTGGCCAGCACGGTGTGTGTCGTATTGCTGATCGCCGAGACGAAGCGCGTGCAAGCATTCCTGGGGCTCGTGCTCGTTCTCGTGGGCATCCCCGTGTACTACGCCTGGCGCAAAGCCGAGGCGGCGTAGTGAAGTCGCAGTAGCGAATCCCGAGTCCCGAGTCCCGAACGCGAACACCCTTTATCCCAAACGCTGACCTCATGAATCGATTGACCGTTGTAGCCCGTAGCGCGATGACCGCTCTCTTCCTCGGAGTTTCGTCCGCGGGAGCCCAGGATGCCGCCGGCGGCGAAGCCGCGCTCAAGATCCCGGACCTCTCGTCCGTGACCTTCCTCGGGATGCCGGGGCACGCGCTGCTCCTGTACGGCCTGATCATTTGCGCGGCCGGCCTCCTGTTCGGCCTCGTGATCTACAAGCAGCTCAAGGGGCTGCCGGTGCACTCGAGCATGCTCGAGGTCTCCGATCTCATTTATGAGACGTGCAAGACCTACCTGTTCACGCAGGGAAAATTCCTGATCCTCCTGTGGCTGTTCATCGGCGCCGTGATCGCGATGTACTTCGGCGCGTTGATGCACATGGACGCCATGCGCGTCGTGATCATCCTCGCGTTCAGCCTGCTGGGCATCGCCGGCAGTTACGGCGTGGCGTGGTTCGGCATCCGCGTGAACACGTTCGCGAATTCTCGCACCGCGTTCGCGAGTCTCAAGGGCAAGCCGTATCCCTGCTATCAGATCCCGCTCAGCGCCGGCATGAGCATCGGCATGCTGCTGATCAGCGTGGAGCTGCTGATCATGCTCTGCATCCTGCTGTTCATCCCCGGTGACTACGCGGGCCCATGCTTCATCGGCTTCGCGATCGGCGAATCGCTGGGCGCGGCGGTGCTCCGCATCGCGGGCGGCATCTTCACGAAGATCGCGGATATCGGCGCGGACCTCATGAAGATCGTGTTCAACATCAAGGAAGATGACGCGCGCAATCCCGGCGTGATCGCGGACTGCACCGGCGACAACGCCGGCGACAGCGTGGGCCCGAGCGCCGACGGCTTCGAGACCTACGGCGTCACCGGCGTGGCGCTCATCACCTTCATCCTGCTCGCGGTGAAGGATCCGCAGGTGCAGGTGAAGCTGCTCGTGTGGATCTTCGTGATGCGCGTGATGATGATCATCGCGAGCGGCGTGTCGTACCTGATCAACGGCGCGATCGCGAAGGCGCGCTTCGCGAACGCCGACGTCATGAATTACGAGACCCCGCTCACCACCCTCGTGTGGCTGACGTCCTTCGTCTCGCTCGGCATGACGTTCCTCGTGAGCTATCTGCTCATCCCGACGCTCGGCGACGGCACGCTCTGGTGGAAGCTGAGCGCGGTGATCTCGTGCGGCACGCTGGCGGGCGCGATCATCCCGGAGCTGGTGAAGGTGTTCACGAGCACCGAGAGCGCGCACACGAAGGAAGTGGTGACGAGCTCGGAGCAGGGGGGTGCGTCGCTGAACATTCTGTCGGGGCTCGTGGCCGGCAATTTCAGCGCGTACTGGCTGGGTATGGCGATCATGATGCTCATGGCCACGGGCTATCTGATCAGCCTCAACGGATTCGGCGCGCTGATGCTGGCGCCGGCGGTGTTCGCCTTCGGTCTCGTGGCGTTCGGCTTCCTCGGGATGGGTCCCGTGACCATCGCGGTGGACAGCTACGGCCCGGTGACCGACAACGCCCAGAGTGTGTTCGAGCTGTCGACGATCGAGCAGATCCCCGGCGCGGCGGCGATGCTCAAGAAGGACTTCAACATCGACGCCAACTTCGAGCGCGCGAAGCATCTGCTCGAGGAGAACGACGGCGCGGGAAACACGTTCAAGGCTACCGCCAAGCCCGTGCTCATCGGCACCGCGGTGGTGGGCGCGACCACGATGATCTTCTCGATCATCATGGCGCTCACCAAGGGACTGCAGCCCGAATACCTGCAGTATCTGTCCATGCTGCATCCGCCGTTCGTGCTCGGCCTCATCACCGGCGGCACGATGATCTACTGGTTCACCGGCGCGTCGATCCAGGCCGTGACCACGGGCGCGTACCGCGCGGTGCAGTTCATCAAGGCGAACATCAAGCTCGACGGCGCGGCGAAGGCCAGCGTGGCCGACAGCAAGAAGGTGGTGGAGATCTGCACGCTGTACGCGCAGAAGGGGATGAAGAACATCTTCTTCGCGGTATTCTTCGCGACGCTCGCCTTCGCGTTCGTGGAACCGTACTTCTTCATCGGCTACCTGATCTCGATCGCGCTGTTCGGATTGTTCCAGGCGATCTTCATGGCGAACGCCGGCGGTGCGTGGGACAATGCGAAGAAGATCGTCGAGGTGAACATGAAGCAGAAGGGCACGCCGCTGCACGCGGCGACCGTCGTGGGCGATACCGTGGGCGACCCGTTCAAGGACACGTCCAGCGTGGCGCTCAACCCGGTGATCAAGTTCACGACGCTGTTCGGATTGCTGGCCGTGGAACTCGCGGTCTCGCTCACCGAGCAGCGCGGCGCCGGCTTCACGCACATGCTCGCGGCGGCGTTCTTCCTGATCTCCGTGGTGTTCGTGTGGCGGTCGTTCTACCGCATGCGCATCGAACTCGCGGCGTAATTCGAGTACGTTGGTGACCGGGCGGTCCTTCGGGGCCGCCCGGTCTGCTATCATTTCCTTCTTCGGTCGTGGGGTCGCATGAGCTCAATCGTCAAGAGGCTCTTCTCGCGCAAGCCGATCGCCGCGCTCATGGCGGAGGCCGACAATCCGAACGGCCTCAAGCGCGCGCTCGGGCCGCTCGACCTCATCATGCTCGCGATCGGCGCCGTGATCGGCGCCGGGATCTTCGGCGCGATCGGCACGGCGGCGGCGGGCGAACTCGGGCCCAATGGCGAGGTCATTCGCGCCGGCGCTGGACCGGCGCTCGTGCTCTCCTTCCTGCTGCTGGGCGTCGTGTGCGCATTGGCCGCGCTGTGCTACGCGGAGCTTGCGGCGATGATCCCGCAGGCCGGCAGCGCGTATGCGTACTCCTATGCCACGCTCGGCGAGATCGTCGCGTGGATCATCGGGTGGGATCTTATCCTCGAGTATGCGGTGGGCAACGTCGCGGTCGCCATCTCGTGGGGCGACTACTTCAAGACGCTCATGCAGGGCGCCTTCCAACTGCCCGATTGGATGACCACCGGGTATCGCACCGCGCTCCTCAGCTCGGATCCGGCGATCCACGGATTGATGCAGAGCGCACCGCACTTCCTCGGCATTCCGATCCTGATCAACCTTCCCGCGGCCGCGATCGTCATGCTGATCACGTGGCTGCTCGTGCTCGGCGTGCGGGAGAGCGCTCGCGCGAACAACATCATGGTGGCGGTGAAGCTCGTGGTGCTCGCGCTGTTCGTGGCGGTGGGCGTCATGCACATCACACCGGCGAATTACCATCCGTTCGCGCCCAACGGTTGGCACGGGATCCACCAGGGCGCCGCGATCGTCTTCTTCGCCTACATTGGCTTCGACTGCATCTCCACGGCCGCTGAGGAGACGAAGGATCCCCAGCGGAACATGCCCATCGGGATCCTGGGCGGACTCGCGATCTGCACCGTCATCTACATCATCGTCGGAGCCGTGCTCACCGGTATGGCACCCACGAGCCAGCTCGGCGTGGCCGATCCACTGTCCAAGGCATTGCAGCTCGCGGGGCTGAACAACGTCGGGCGCATCGTCGCGTTCGGCGCGGTGTTCTCGATGACCGCCGTGCTCCTGGTATTCCAATACGGCCAGCCGCGCATCTTCTTCGCGATGGCTCGCGATGGTCTGCTGCCGCCATTTGCCGCCAAGGTGCACGGTAAGTACCGCACGCCGTACATCACGACGATCCTCACGGGCGTGTTCGTGGCCTCGTGGGCCATGATCGGCGACGCCGGCGAGACGTACGACCTCACGAACATCGGCACGCTGTTCGCGTTCGTGCTCGTGTGCATCGGCGTGCTGGTGCTCCGCCACACGGAACCCGAGCGCCCGCGCCCGTTCCGCGTTCCCGGCGGAAAGGCGGGCCTCTGGTTCACGACGATCGGTGGCGCGGCCGCATGTTTGTACGTGATGAAGGGACTGCCGGGCGTCACATGGATCCGCTTCGGCGTGTGGCTCGTGATCGGCTTGGCGCTGTACATCGCGTACGGCTACGGTCACTCGACGCTGAAGGGCGGCCAAGCGCAGGCGCAACCACCTAGCGCCTAGCGCCGAGGCCAGCCGTGAGTTTCCTCCGGAAACTTTCCCTCACCCAGTGGATCATCATCGCGATGATCCTCGGCACGATCATCGGCGCGCTGTTCCCCGATGCGGGCGCCGCGGCGAATGCATTCACCGCCACTTCGCTCAAGCCGCTGAGCACCGTGTTCCTGCGGATGATCAAGCTGCTGATCGTGCCGCTGATCTTCAGCACGCTCGTCGTGGGGATTGCGGGGCACGGCGACGATATGAAGCGCGTGGGACGTTTGGCGCTGCGCTCGATCATCTACTTCGAGATCGTGACCACGCTCGCGCTCGCGGTGGGACTCATCGCGGTGAACTGGGTGAAGCCGGGCGTCGGCGTGAACATCACCGCGGCGTCCGACGCGCCGGGCAAGGAACTCGCGGGGCACCAGGTGACGATCGCGAACGTGCTCGAGCACATTGTGCCGCAGAGCTTCGCGGAGGCGGCGGCGAACAACGAGGTGCTCCAGATCGTGTTCTTCGCGGTGCTCTTCGGCGTCGCGGTCTCCAAGGCATCGGATGCGCCCAAACAGACGATGCTGCGATTCTGTGAGTCGCTTTCCGAGATCATGTTCAAGTTCACCAATCTCGTGATGGGATTCGCGCCGATCGGCATCGGCGCGGCGATCGCGGTCACCGTGGGGAAGAGCGGACTCGGCGTGTTCAAGTACCTCGGCCTGCTCGTGCTCACGCTCTACGGCGCGCTGGCGGTATTCATCATCTTCGTGCTCGTGCCGGTTGCGCTGATCGCCAAGGTGCCGCTCAAGCGGTTCATCAAGACGGTGAAGGAGCCGGCGCTCATCGCGTTCTCCACTGCGAGCAGCGAGGCCGCGCTGCCGCGCGCGATGGAAGTCATGGAGCAGTTCGGCGTGCCGCGGCGCATCGTGGCCTTCGTGATGCCCACCGGTTATTCGTTCAACCTCGACGGCAGCACGCTGTACTTGGCCGTGGCGAGCGTATTCGTCGCGCAGGCCGCCGGCATCGACATGTCGCTCAGCAATCAGTTGATCATGATGCTCACGCTGATGCTCACGTCGAAGGGCGTCGCCGCGGTGCCGCGCGCGTCACTCGTGATCCTCTCCGGCGCGCTCGCGACGTTCGGGCTACCGCTCCAGGGCGTTGCCGTGATCCTCGGCGTGGACGCGATCATGGACATGGCGCGGACGTCGATCAATCTCGTGGGGAATTGTTTGGCCACTGTTGTCATGGCGCAATGGGAGGGAGAGTTCCACGCGTCCACGGAGAATCCTGCATAACGGCCGGGAACCGATTTCCGGGAACCGGTATGGCATGAAAACGCATGGAGTACGACCTCGCGCGAGGTAGTACTCCATGCGTTGTTATGCATCACCGGTTCCCGGTAATCGGTTCCCGGCTCTTTAGCTGTGTACTCCCAGGTGCCTCAGCGCCCCGCGCACCGCGCCTCTCACCGCGATCACTTCGCCCGCGTGGAGTTGCACTCCCGGCACCGCACTCTTCAGCCGCCGCTCGATCCGTTTGCGCAGCGGCCGCCCCGGCCCGATGAGTCCGCCCGCCAGCGCCACCGGGCACGACGCCCGTTCGTCGCCGAAGAGTGACCGCGCCAACGTGCGCACGTGCAGCACCAGCTCCTCAATGCCAAGCGTGATCAAGGCGTTGGCCCGCATGTCACCTGCGTCGGCCACGCGCGCGACCACGGGCGCCAGCGTCGCGATCTTCCCGAGCGACGCACTCGCGCTCCAGGCGATCAACTGTTCGGCGTCGGTCAGCTCGCACGCGGTGAGCACGGCGCCAAGGAGCGCGGTCTCCGGCTCGCGGCCGTCCACGGAGGCGGTGACCGCCGATAACGCACGCCGCCCGATCCACGCGCCGCCGCCTTCGTCACCACACATCGGTCCCCATCCACCCGCGCGTGCGATCACACCCGTGGGGCCACGCCCATATGCCATCGAGCCCGTACCCGCGAGCAGCAGGATCCCCGCGTTGTCGCCGAACGCATCATCGAACGCAGTCTCGGCGTCGGTGTGCACCACGACATCCTCCGCGATCCCGCGAGCGCTCAATGCTTCCCACAGCGCGAGGCGCTCGGGATCCCGCCCGGCGCCCGCCGCGCCCACGCACAGTACGCGCGGCACGACGTTCCCCATGTCGCAACTTGCCAGCGCATCGCGCAGGCAATCCACGATCGCGTCGGCGGCGCGGTCCGCTTCGCCCGGGCGCATCGCACCCGCTGCGCCCTCGGCGCTGCCCAGCGGCTCGCCGCTGTCATCGGCCACGCGCACGCGCGTGTGACTGCCTCCCGCATCAACGCCAACAACGATCTGCGTCATGTGACTCCTGGCTCCGCATGCGGCGGCGCCGCGTGGGTGAACGATGCGAGCACGCCCACTGCAAGCGTGATCGAAGTCCCGATTAGAACGTACCAGGGCCACGCGATGCGCGACACCGGCGCCAATGCGTTCGCCCAGGCGGGCACTGCGAGCGCGAGCGGTCTCGCGAACACGATCGCCGCCATCGTGATGATCCCGGTGCTCATGCCGATGATCGCGTCCGTCTGCCGCGCGCGCGCCCATAAGATACCCAGGAAGAAGCCGCCGAGCAGCCCGCCGTAGGTGAACGACGCGATGCCGAGCGCGACGACGACCGCCGGCGTTCCCTGCTGGCGGAACAGCAGCGCGCCGAGTGTGAGTGCGGTGCCCCAGGTGAGCGCGAAGATCTTGCCCATGCGGAGCGCACGGGGATCGCCGGGCGCGCGGCCGGTGAGCGGCAGATAGATGTCGTACGTGGTGGCTGTCGCGAGCGAATTGATCGCGCCGGCGTGCGTGCTCATCGTGGCGGCGACGATCGCGGCTACCACGAGGCCGAGCAGGCCCACCGGCATCTGCTCCACGATGAACGTGGGGAACACCGAATCGGGCACGGCGAACGAGCGCGATTGCATCACGCTCCAGAGCCCGATGCCGATCATGAGGAAGAGCGTGAACTGCACGAATACGGCGATGCCGCTGCCGATCAGCGCGCGTTGCGAATCGCGGAGCGAGCGCGCAGTGAGCAGGCGCTGCACGATGAGCTGGTCGGCGCCGTGCGACGCCATCGCGAGGAAGGCGCCGCCGATGAGTCCGGCCATGAGCGTTTGCGGGCGGTCGAATCCGGTGTAGAGGTCGATCACTCGGAGTTTCCCGGCTGCCGACGCGTCGTGCAGGATCGATGACCACCCGCCGGGCGCGAGATGTCCGATGAGCACGAGTGCCGCGGTGCCGCCCAGGATGTACACGCCCGCCTGGAGCAGCTCTGTCCACACCACCGCGCGCATGCCGCCGCGCCAGGTGTAGAGCACCGTGAGCGCACCGAGCACGAGGATCGCGGCCACCATGGAGGAGCGTTCGCTGCCCGCGAACGCGGGTCCGATGATCAGCGCGACGGGGATCGCCGTCGCGAACACGCGCACCGAATCCGCCATCGCGCGCGTGACCATGAACACGATGGACGTGAAGCGCCGCGTCGCGACGCCGAATCGCGTCTCGAGCAGCGTGTATGCGGTGACCAGCTCACCCTGGTAATAGCGCGGCAGCAGTGTGCGCGCGACGACGATGCGGCCGAGGATGTATCCCGCGGCGATCTGGAGGAATCCGAGATCGCCGATGTACGCGAGCCCGGGAATCGAGATGAACGTGAGCGCGCTCGTCTCGGTGGCGACCACCGAGAACATCACCGCCCACCACGGGATGCGCCGCGATGCGACGAAATAATCGCTCGCGTTCTCCTGCCGGCGGCCGAGGCGGAGGCCGAGCAGCGTGACGCCCACGAGATACGCGACGAGCACCGCGAGATCGATCCAGCCGAAACGGCTCGCGGCGTTCATGTGGGGCGGGGGATGTGAAAAGGCCCGCGACCGACAGTGCGGTCGCGGGCCTCGCGCGCGTCAGCCCGACGCAATGCTACGCGTTGAACGAGCTGCCGCAGCCGCAGCCGCCGGTGGAGTTCGGATTCTTGAACGTGAATCCCGAACCTTGCATCGACGTCACGTAGTCGATCGTGACGCCGTTCAGGTACTGGGCGGAGAAAGGGTCGACGAAGACGCGGACGCCTTCCTGATCGACGACGAGATCGTCGTCGGCGGCCTTCTCCTCGATGAGCAGGCCGTACTTGAAGCCGCTGCACCCGCCGGGCTGCACGCTGACGCGCAGTCCGCCGGCCGCTTCGGTGACGCCTTCCTGTTCCATGAACTTCTTCACCTCGACGCCCGCGGCGGAGGTGAGCGTGACGGCGATGGTGGGTTCCTGGGTGGTGCTCATGGCGCTGGCCTCGTTATAGAGGGGGACTCTGTTTACTAGTATAATGACGAACAAAGCCCAATTCAAGAACGGCCCGTGTCGTAACTGCAGACTTAGACGCTAGACCTAGACGTTAGAATGCGAAGACGAGGTCCGCAGTCTATCGTCTAGGTCTAGCGTCTAGGTCTGCAGTTACGACACCGCACGTCGCGCGTTAACGATGAAACCTCCCTCCCCGACCAACTTCGTGTCTCCGGTGTATTATCCCGTCACCCCCATCCCCCCTCAATGACCCGCACGCAGAAACGCACCGTGTTCGCCGCAGTCGCCGGCATCGCCGGCGTCATCGCCCTCGCCTGCGCCAGCACGCCGAGGGAGGATCCCGATCCCGATACGCAGCAGGGGCTGCAAATGACGATGTCGCAGCGCAAGCAGGCGATGAAGACGCTGCCGGGCATCACGGTGCTGCTCCGCGACAGCCTGGAACTCCTCGAGAACAAGCGCGTCGGTCTGCTCACGAACCAGACGGGGATCGATGAGAACGGGGTGAGCGACGCGGACCTGCTCGTCGAAGCGAGCAAGAAGGGCAAGGCGCCGGGGATGAAGCTCCTGATGCTCTTCTCCCCGGAGCATGGCATTCGCGGCACCGAGGACCACACGAACGTCGCCGGCGGCACGGACAAGAGCACGGGACTCCCCATCATCTCGCTCTATGGGAACAACGTGCTGCCGCCGCCCGACAGCGCGCTCGACCAGATCGACGCGCTCGTGATCGATCTGCAGGACATTGGCGCGCGCCCGTGGACGTATCCGGCGAGCGTCGTGTACGCGATGCGTGCCGCCGCGCAGCATCATGTGATGGTGCTGGTGCTCGATCGCCCGAACCCGATCAACGGCCAGGACGTCGAAGGCCCGGTGCTCGACAGTTCGCTCGCGTGGGCCGGCAGCCAGAGCCCCGAGCGCTCGGCGCAGCCCACCGCGCTCTACCCGATCCCCCTGCGCCACGGCATGACCATGGGCGAGCTCGCGAAGCTTTACAACAGCGAACTCCAACTCGGCGCCGATCTGCACGTCATTCCGATGGCGAACTGGCGGCGCTCGCGGTGGTTCGACCACACGGGGCTGCCGTGGGTGAACCCCTCGCCCAACATGACGTCGCTTGCGGCGGCCACGCTCTATCCGGGTCTCGTCATCCTCGAGCCGTCGAACGTCTCGGTGGGACGCGGCACGCCGGTCCCCTTCCAGTGGGTGGGCGCGCCGTGGATGAACGCGAAGAAGGTCATCAACGTGCTCGATGATTTCACGCATCCCGGCGTGAAATTCTCCGTCGAGACCGAGACGCCGGTGAAGCCCACGGACTTCCGCTACAATGGGAAGACGATGAAGGGGATCCGTATCACCGTCACCGACCGCAGCGTGCTGCAGACGTCGCGGCTCGGCGCGTGGATCGCGTTCGCGATCAAGAAGACGCACCCGGACTCGTTCAAGGTCGATTCGGTGGGGTTCGCGCGCACGTTCGGGGAGCCGGTGCGCGACAAGCTGCTCAAGGGGCTCGACCCCGACCAGATCATCGACTCATCGCTCGCGTCGACGGTCGAGTTCAAGCGCAAGACGAAGCGCTTCCTCATCTATCAATAGCGCGGCGGGCGTCGGGTTGCTCCGCGCATCGCGGCCGGATAAGTTAACCGGCCGGGCTGCGAGCCCGGCGAACGCGCGATGACTTTCCTCCCGGGCTGGCTCCGTTCCGGTTATCT
The DNA here is from genome assembly GCA_963716745.1 of uncultured Gemmatimonadaceae bacterium. GTDB lineage: Bacteria > Gemmatimonadota > Gemmatimonadetes > Gemmatimonadales > Gemmatimonadaceae > DATKOH01. The sequence goes on along the minus strand of OY970320.1, from coordinate 678,250 downwards.
CAGGCTCATCGAACCGGTCGCGGACGGGTTGGTGCGTCTCGGCGTCGCGCCGAACACGATCACGACCGTTGGCACGCTGAGCGCGATGACGGCCGCCGGGTTCTACGCGACGGGCCACATTCGCACCGGCGGCTGGGTGCTCGGCCTCACGGCGCTCTTCGACGTGCTCGACGGAACGGTGGCGCGCCGCACGGGACGCAGCACGGCGTTCGGCGCGTTCTACGATTCGACGCTCGACCGCGTGGCGGACGGGTTCGTGCTCGGCAGCTTCGCGGTGTTCTGGGCGTCGCGCCCCGGTTCGTGGGCGCTGGCGATGGTGGCGGTGAGCGTGCTGGGCCTGATCGGCACGTTCATCACGAGCTATACGCGGGCGCGCGCGGAGACGATCGGCGTGCACGCGAGCGTCGGGATGCTGCAGCGCCCCGAGCGAGTGGTCTTGTTGTCGGCGCCGCAGGCGTTCTTCGGCCTCGCGCTGGATGGGTTCGTGTTGAGTGCGATCCTGGTGTTGTTGACCGTTACCGCGTGGCTCACGGCTGCGCAGCGGATCGTCGCCGTGTACCGTGCGGCGGACCGCGGCGGCTCGGAACGCGCGAGAGGAGAATAGCGAGTGCAGGGATCGTCCACCGGCGGCGCGCGCCCCGCGCCGCGCCCGGCAACCGGCCGGCTCGGCGTGCTCACTCCGGGTCTTGGCGCGGTCGCGACGACCTTCATCGCCGGCGTGGAGAATGCGCGCCGCGGCCTGGCGAAGCCGATCGGTTCGCTCACGCAGATGGCCACGATCCGCCTGGGCAAGCGCACCGAGCACCGCGCGCCGCTCATCAAGGATTTCGCGCCGCTCAGTTCGATGAAGGACTTGGTGTTCGGCGCATGGGATCCGATCCCGGATGATGCGCTCACCGCCGCGCGGAAGGCCGGCGTGCTCGAGGAGAAGCATCTCGCGCCGATCGCCGATTTCCTCGCCGCGATCAAGCCGATGCCCGCCGTGTTCGACAATCACTACGTCACGCGCATCACCGGCACGAACGTGAAGACGGGCAAGACCAAGCGCGATCTCGCCGAGCAGTTGCGCCAGGACATCCGCGACTTCAAGGCGAAGCACGAGTGCGACCGCCTCGTGATGGTGTGGTGCGCGAGCACAGAGATCTTCATCACGCCCGGCCCGGCGCACGCGTCGCTCGAAGCGTTCGAAAAAGCGATGGCGTGCAACGACGAGTCGATCGCGCCCTCGATGCTCTATGCGTGGGCGGCGCTCATGGAGGGCGTCCCCTTCGCGAACGGCGCGCCGAATCTCACGGTGGACTCGCCCGCGCTGGTCGAGCTCGCGGGCAAGCAGGGGCTCCCGATCGCCGGCAAGGATTTCAAGACAGGCCAGACCTGGATGAAGACCGTCATCGCGCCGGCGCTCAAGGCGCGCATGCTCGGTCTCGCCGGCTGGTACTCCACCAACATCCTCGGCAATCGCGACGGCGAGGTGCTCGACGATCCGCAGTCGTTCAAGACCAAGGAAGAGTCCAAGCTCAGCGTGCTGCACACGATCCTGCAGCCGGAGCAGTATCCCGATCTGTACCAGGGCTTCTCGCACGTGGTGCGCATCAACTACTACCCGCCGCGCGGCGACAACAAGGAAGGCTGGGACAACATCGACATCGTGGGCTGGATGGGCTACCCCATGCAGATCAAGGTGAACTTCCTATGCCGAGATTCGATCCTGGCGGCACCGATCGTGCTGGATCTCGCGCTCTTCATGGACTTCGCGCATCGCGCGGGAATGAAGGGGATCCAGGAGTGGCTGTCGTTCTACTTCAAGAGTCCCATGGCGGCGCCCGGGCTGCAGCCGGAGCACGACCTGTTCATCCAGCAGACGAAACTCAAGAACACGCTGCGCCATCTCATGGGCGAGGAGCAGATCACGCACCTCGGCCTGGAGTACTACTCCTCATGAGGCGCGCGTTCCCGATGCGGATCGCGGCGCTCGCGGCGGTGGTGTTCGTCGCCGCGGTGTGCGGGCAGGAGCCGGAGAAGGGCATGCCGGCGTACACCGACAAATACATGATGCGCGTCACGAGCGACCCGGCGCCGCCGCGCGCGCGCGAGCGTGTGACGTTCAAGATCGTCGTGCGGGACAAGGACACGAAGGAGCCGATCAACGGCGGCGAGGGGATCCTGTACGGGAACACGAATCCCAAGCAGAAGATCGGTGACAAGTACGTCGACGTGCCGGTCGTGAAGGTGTGGGACACCTTCGTGGCGGGCGCGGAACCGGGCACGTACTACGCGAACCTGAATTACACGATCGCCGGCGACTGGGCGATGGGATTGCGCTTCCGGAAGGATTCCACGCAGAAACTCGAGCAGGTGGACTGGATGCAAACGGTGAACAACGCCAGCGGCGAGGTCCATTGAACATGCGCCACTATCATCGCACGCACATTTCATCCGATGCGGCGCTCAAGCTCGCCGACGAATTCTTCCCGACGATCGGTCTCGCGAAGACCTCGTCGCTCGCGCATTCGCGCGCGTTCTCGGGAACGCTCGGCACCATGACGCTCAGAATCCGCCCCGATGGCGGGCACTACACGTTCATCGAGGCGGACACCGACCAGACCGGCGAGAGCCGGCTGGACCGCAACGTGAAGCGGTATTTCGTGAAAGTGCGGAAGGCGGAAGAGCCCGCCCGCACGCTCGAGGCCGCCTACTGATGCCGTCCGGCGCCGCGCCCCGCATCGTCCCCGCTGCGCCGTCGCGCGAAGCGGACCGCCCGTCGGCATCGCTCTCGAAGGAGCAGAAGCTCCAGCTCTATTACTACATGCGGCTCACGCGGTCGCTCGAGGAGCGACTCGTGAATCTGTACCGCCAAACGAAAGTGGTGGGCGGACTCTTCCGGTCACTGGGGCAGGAGGCCGACGCGGTGGGCAGCGCCTTCGCGCTCGACCGCGGCAAGGGCGATTTCTTGAGCCCGCTCATTCGGAACCTTGGCTCGATGCTGGTGCAGGGCGCGACGCCCCTCGAGATCATCCGGCAGTACATGGCGAAGGGCGATTCGCCCACGCGCGGGCGCGAGCTGAACATCCACTTCGGCGATCTCGTGCGCGGGTTCGTCGGACAGATCTCGCACCTGGGCGACATGGTGCCGGTGATGGCCGGCATCACGCTCTCCTTCAAGATGCGGGGCGAGGACCGCGTAGGCCTCGTGTACATTGGCGACGGCGCGACCTCCACGGGCGCGTTCCACGAGGGGATCAACTTCGCGGCGGTGCAGAAGTGCCCGCTCGTGGTGATCGTCGAGAACAACGGCTACGCCTACTCGACCCCCACGAGCAAACAGACCGCGGTGAAGGAGCTGAAGGACAAGGCGCTCGCGTACGGGATCCCCGGCGTGCAGGCCGACGGCAACGATGTGCTCGCGACGTACGACGTGACCAAGCGCGCGGTGGACCGCGCGCGCCGCGGCGAGGGCGTGACGCTCGTCGAGCTCATCACCTACCGCCGCAAGGGACATGCCGAGCACGACAATCAGAGCTACGTACCCGAAGGCGAGATCGAGTGGTGGGAGAAGAACAACGATCCGCTCGACCGCTACGTGCGCGTGCTGCTCGACGAGGAGCAGGAGAAGCGCTCGGCGCTCGAGAAGATCGACGCGCGCGTGAAGCAGGAGATCGACGAGGCGACCGATCTTGCCGAGCAGTCGCCGATGCCCGAAGCGGGCGACGCGCTCGCGGGCATCTACGCCGATCCGGCCGCCACCGAACCGCTCTGGTTCCGCGAAGGCGTGCGGTCCGCGGTGGCGCAGCACGAGCGGCCCGCTTCGTGGGGAACGTTCAATGGCTGAGATCACGTATCTCGAGGCGATCCGCCAGGCGCTCTTCGAGGAGATGGAGCGCGACAAGAACGTGTTCGTGCTCGGCGAGGACGTCGGCGCGTACGGCGGCGCGTTCAAGGTGACCGACGGCCTCATGGCGAAGTTCGGCGAGCAGCGCGTGATCGACACGCCGATCTCCGAGGCGGCGATCGTCGGCGCGGCCGCGGGTGCGGCGCACATGGGGATGCGGCCGGTGGTCGAGATGCAGTTCATCGATTTCATCTCGTGCGCCTACGACATGCTCACGAACTACGTCGCGACGTCGCGCTACCGCGCGATGCTCGCGTGCCCGATGGTGGTGCGCGGGCCGAGCGGCGGGTACGTGCGCGGCGGACCGTTCCATTCGCAGAATCCGGAGGCGGCGTTCCTGCACACGCCCGGCCTCAAGATCGTGTACCCGGCCACGGCGAGCGACGCGAAGGGCCTGATGAAGGCGGCGATCCGGGACGAGGATCCGGTGCTGTTCTTCGAGCACAAGTATCTGTATCGCCGGATCAAGGAGGAGATGCCCGCCGGCGATCACGTCGTGCCGATCGGCAAGGCGCGCACAGCGCGCGAGGGGAGAGACCTGTCGATCATCACGTACGCCGCCACCGTGTGGAAGGCGCTCGAGGCGGCGGAGGAGTTGGAGAAGAGCGACGGGCTGAGCGTCGAGGTGATCGATCTGCGGTCGCTGCTGCCCATGGATGACGAGGCGATCATCGCGACGGTGAAGAAGACGAACCGCGTGATGATCGTGCACGAGGACACGCGAACGGGCGGGATCGCGGGCGAGGTCACGGCGCGCATCAACGAACACGCGTTCGAGTGGCTCGATGCGCCGGTGCTGCGCGTGACCGCGGCCGATGTGCCGCTGCCGTACGCGCCGCCGCTCGAGGATTACGTGCTGCCGCAGACGGCGGACATCGTGACCGTGGCGCGACGGCTCGCGGGATACTAGCGTGACGGCAGGGAAGGAGCCGGCGGCGGTACGGCCGAACCGGTTCGCGATAGGCTGTTTGATGATGATCCCGGGGTTCTTCGGCGGCGGGATGGTCGGCGCCCTGGTGGCGAAGGTGGTCGGCAGCGCGCGGAATTGCGCGCCGCCGGAAGGGATGCCGGCGTGCGACACGTGGAGCTACGTGCTGCCGGCGGCGGTCGTGGGGGTCGTGCTGTTGCCGTCGCTGGTGTTCTGGCGGCTGCGGCGAGGGAGGGGCGGTCCAGGGAATTCAGCGCGGAGTTGATCCAGTGGCACGCATTGATGTGATCATGCCTCAGATGGGCGAGTCGATCGCCGAGGGCACGTTGTCCCGCTGGTTGAAGAAGGTGGGCGACGAGGTGAAGCGCGACGAGCCGATCTTCGAGATCAGCACGGACAAGGTGGACGCGGAGATCCCCGCGCCCAACGCCGGCGTCCTCGTGGAGATCCTCGTGACGGAAGGGCAGACGGTACCGGTGCAGACGATCGTCGCGCGCCTCGAGACCGAGAAGGGCGCGGCGGCGGTCGCTCCGTCGCGCGCCGCGGCGCCGACGGCGCCGGCTGCGCAGAGTGCGCCCGCCGCGGCCGCCGCAACGCCGGCCGCTCCGAAGGGCCGCCGCGCCCGCCGCACCGGCCGCGCCCGCCGGTTCGTTCGAGGATCGCGTGCGCACGCGCTCGTCGCCGCTCGTCCGCAAGATGGCTGCCGACAAGGGGATCGAAGTGACCGCGATGCAGGGATCCGGCATCGCCGGTCGCGTCACGAAGAAGGACCTCGAGCGCTACGTCGCTTCGGGCGGCGCGGCCGCCGCGGCTCCAGCCGCACGCGCTGCCGCCGCGGCGCCGCCGATGGCGCCGCCGTCGATGCACGCGCCCACGGGCGCCGTGCAACATGGGCCCATGCCCGAGGCGTGGCCCGGCGACGTGGTGGAGCCCATGTCGGTCATGCGGCAGAAGATCAGCGAGCACATGGTGCTCTCGCGCCGCACTTCGGCGCACGTGACGTCGTTCATGGAGATCGACTTCACGCGCGTCGCGCGCATCCGCGCGGCGCAGCGCGCGGCCTTCGAACAGGCCACCGGCCAGAAGCTCACGTACATGCCGTTCATCATCAAGACGGTGGTGAAGGGCCTCAAGGAATTCCCGATCATGAATTCCTCGGTGGCCGGCAACAACGTCATCTATCGCAAGCAGTTCAACATCGGTGTCGCGGTCGCGCTCGACTGGGGGCTCATCGTGCCGGTGATCAAGCGCGCCGACGATCTCTCGCTCGCCGGGATCACGCGCACGCTCAACGACCTCGCGGCGCGCGCGCGCGCGAAGAAGCTGCAGCCGGACGAAGTAGCGGGCGGCACGTTCACCATCACGAATCCCGGCGTATTCGGCTCGCTCATGGGCACGCCGATCATCAGCCAGCCACAGGTGGCGGTGCTCGGCGTCGGCGCGATCGAGAAGCGCCCGAAGGTGAAGACCGGCCCCGACGGCGAGGACGTGATCGCGATCCGCACGTGCGCGTTCTTCTCGATCTCGTTCGACCACCGCATCATCGACGGCGCCGTCGCCGATCAGTTCCTCGCGTTCGTGAAGCAACAGATCGAGACCTTCCCCGACGCGGTACTGTAGCCGTGCCGCGCGCCCTCACTCTCAAGCGGTCCATCGTCCCGGCCGGCGACCGCAAAAAGTTCCTCGCCAAGCTGCAGGCGCGGCACGCCTTCTATCTCGCGAACCAGTGCAAGCACTGGGTGTTCGAGGAAGCGGAACTTTCGGGTGCGTTCATCGAATTCATTGAAGCGGCGGATGGCGAGACGCTCTACAAGGCGCTCACCGCCGCGCCCGATCCGGTGCTCGACCCGGCTCGGATCTACCAGGAAGTGGAGCTCGCCTGATGCCCGTGCGCACGATCACCGTCGGCGGCGACACGTGGGAGGTCGCCCCCGCGGGGCGGATCACCCAGTCCGACCGCGATGAATTCACGCTCCTGTTCACGCGCCGCGCGCCGGCGGGCGCACCGCCCGAGGTCCGCGTGACGCGATACTCGCCGCAGGGCGCGCGCGTGCGCGAGGCCTCGTTCGCCGAGCTGAGCGGCGCCGAGCTCCAGCGCCTGTTCGCGCAGTCGCAGTCGAGCGTGCGATCGCCCGAAGCGGGCTACTCGCGGTGAGCACCATCGCCGGTGCGCGCGTCGATCTGCACATGCACTCGACGGCATCGGATGGCTCGCAGGCGCCGGCCGCGGTCGTCGCCGCGGCGCTGGGTGCGGGACTCGCGGCGATCGCGCTCACCGATCACGACACACTCGCGGGGTTCGACGAGGCGCGCGCCGCGGGCGACCGCGTAGGCGTGCGCGTCATCGCGGGCGTGGAGTTGAGCGCGGTCGATTCCGCGGGCGCGGAGGTGCACATCCTCGGACTGCACATTGCGCGACCCGGGCCGCTGCAGAATGCCCTCGACATCTTCCGCACCGCGCGCCGCGCGCGCGCGCTCGAGATCGTCGAGCGCTTGAACGCGCTCGGGATACCGGTCACCGCCCAGGCGGTGCTCGAGCAGGCGGGCGATGCGGCGATCGGCCGTCCGCACGTCGCGCGGGCGCTCGTCGCGGGCGGCTTCGCGAAGGATCACCGCGAGGTCTTCGACCGCTGGCTCGGCGCGGGCCGGCCCGCGTTCGTCGAGAAGCGCCGACTCACGATCCCCGAAGCGTTCGCGCTCATCCACGATGCGGGCGGACTCGCGGTCATCGCGCATCCGGGGCCCGATGGCACGCGCGAGAAGCTCGCCGCGCTCGCGGCCGCGGGCATGGACGGCGTGGAAGTGCGCCATCCCGGGCACGGCGTCTCCGAGACCGCACGCCTCGCGACGCTCGCCGCCGAACTCGAGCTGCTGCCCAGCGGCGGCTCGGACTGGCACGGAGCCTCGGAAGGGCCGCGTACGATCGGCTGCATGAACGTGCCGGCCGAGTGGCTCGAGCGGCAGGATGCGCTGGTGCGGTCGCGTTCCGCGTCGGAGGTCGTCGCGTGACCGGCGTGCCGCTCGCGCGTGGGACGCCCGCGCCGGCGTTCGACGCGCCAGCTGACGACGGGCGGCGCTACGCGCTCGCCGACCTGCTGCGCGACGGCGGCGTCGCGCTGTTCTTCTATCCGGGCAACAACACCCCTGGCTGAAACAAACAACTCTCCGCCGTGCGCGATGAGATGGCAGCGTTCCATAAAGCAGGCGTTCAGCCCCTCGGTGTGAATCCGGCGAGCGTGGAGAGCCACGCGAAGTACGCGGCCAAATTCGCCTTCGGCTTCCCGCTGCTCAGCGACGCCGATCACTCGATCGCGCGCGCGTACCACGCGCTCAAGGAGGACGGGCGCGGCATCCAGCGCACGGTGTACTTGATCGGACGCGACGGTGTGATCCGCTTCGGCGAACGCGGCGCGCCACCCCCCGCCGAGGTGCTCGCCGCCTTGAACGCGTGACGTTCGCGCTCGCAGGGCGCGTCGCGCTCGTGACCGGCGCCGGCCGTCGCGTGGGACGGGCGATCGCCGTCGCGCTGGCGGCACGCGGGATGCGCATCGCGGTGCATCACCACGCATCGCGCGAGGAGGCCGACCAACTCGTCCAGGAACTGAAAGCCGCCGGCGGCGAGGGATGGGCCGTCACCGCCGATCTCCGCGACGCCGCCGAGGCCGAGCGACTGGTGCGCGACACGGCCGCGCACTTCGGAGCGCTCGACGTGCTCGTGAACTCGGCGGCGAGCATGGTGCGCACGCCCGTCGCCGACGTGACAGTGGAACAGTGGGACGAGATCATGGCGCTGAACCTGCGCGCGCCATTCTTCTGCGCACGCGCCGCGGCGCGCGTGATGGGCACGCGCGGTGGATCGATCGTGAACATCGCCGATCTCGCGGGGCTCGAGGCGTGGCCGGCCTACGTGCCGCACGGCATCTCGAAGGCAGGCGTGATCCACATGACCACCGAACTGGCGCTCGCGCTCGCGCCGCACATCCGCGTGAACGCGATCGCGCCCGGCGCCGTGATGCTGCCCGCGAGCTGGAGCGCGGCCGACGCGGAGCATCTCGCGAAGACCACCCCGCTCGGGCGCATCGGCAACGCCGATGACGTGGCGCGCGCGGTGCTCTACTTGCTCGAGGCGGAATACGTGACCGGCGACACGCTCATCGTGGACGGAGGACGTCACATCCGGTAGGCGGCGGAGCGGGCGGACCCTTGCGGGAGTCGCCATATTTAACCGTCGGCATCATTCGTGAGGACGCATTGTGGCCCGGACGCTCGAATACGACATCGTGATCATCGGCGCGGGGCCCGCGGGGCTCACCGCCGCCTTGTACGCGGGCCGGTCGATGCTGCGCGCCGTGGCGCTGGAGAAGGGCGCGCCGGGCGGCGAACTGCTCAACACCGAGAAGGTCGAGGACTATCCCGGCTTCCAGAGCGTGGACGGCTGGGAGCTCGCGCAGAAGTTCGAGGAGCACGCGAAGAAATTCGGCGTCGAGATCGCGACCGGCGTGAACGTCGTCGCGCTGCGTCGGCTCCACGATGGCACGTTCGAGACCGTAAGCGACACCGGCGACATGTACCGCTCGCCCGCCGTGATCATGACCTCCGGCGGCACGCCCGTGAAGCTCGGCGTGCCCGGCGAGCTCGAGTTCGCGGGGAAGGGCGTGTCGTACTGCGCGGTGTGCGATGGCCATTTCTTCCGCGGGCATACGATCGCGGTCGTCGGCGGCGGCGATGCGGCGTGCGAAGAGGCGGATTACCTCACGCGCTACGCCGAGAGAGTCTACTTGGTCCACCGGCGCCACGAATTCCGCGCATCGAAGATCATCCAGAAGCGCGTGGCCGAGAACCCGAAGATCGAAGTGATCTGGAACACGCTCGTGGAGCGCGTGGAGGGTGACGCCGAAGGTCTCGTGCACCGCGTGATGCTCCGCGACGCGATCACCGGCGAATCGCGCGCGCTCGCCGCGAGCGGATTGTTCGTGTTCATCGGATTCAAGCCGAACACCGGCATCCTGCAGGAACACGTGCAGCACGATGCGTCCGGCTACATCGTCACGGACCAGAACATGTCGTCATCGCTGCCCGGGTTGTTCGTGGCGGGCGACGTGCGCGCGCAGCTCACGCGCCAGGTGACGACCGCGGCGGGCGACGCGACCACCGCGACGATCGCGGCCGAGAAATATCTGGCGATGCGCCGCGACCATGAGCGCGCCGCCGCGGCCGTGCATGGAGCGGCGGCCGTCGCGCGATGATCATCCGCGCGTTCACCGTCGGGCCGATGCAGGAGAACGCCTATCTCCTCATCGACGACGCGACGCGCCACGCGGTGCTGATCGATCCCGGCGACGAGGCCTCGCGGCTGCTCGCGGCGGTGCGCGAATCGGGTGCGACGCTCGACGCGATCTGGGTGACCCACGGCCACGTCGACCACGTGGGCGCGATCGCGGCGATCAAGCGCGCACTCCCGGTGCCGGTGCTCCTGCATCCCGCCGACCTGCCGCTCTATCGCGCCGCGGCGGAGCACGGTCTCATGTTCGGCACGACGATCGAGCAGCCGCCCGATCCCGACGGGGAGTTCGCCGACGACGAAGTGCTGCGCGTCGGATCGCTCGCGTTCACGGTGCTGCACGCGCCCGGCCACGCACCGGGCCACGTCGTGATCCACGGGAATGGCGTTGCGTTCGTCGGCGATTGTCTCTTCGCTGGCTCGATCGGGCGCACCGATCTTCCGTTGGCGAACGGCCGCCAGCTTGGCCGCACGCTCGCGCGAATCGCGGCGCTGGGTGACGCAACTGTCGTCTACAGCGGCCACGGTCCGGCCACGACCATCGCGCGCGAACGCGCCGAGAATCCGTTCTTGAATGGTCTGGCGCGCGTCGCCGCGGGTGGCTGACGGACGGAGCCTGATCTCGCCAGTGGGGTATGAGGTTCGATCGCATTAGGCCCCCGGTTGTCGGAATGCCGTCACCGGATGCACCTTTCAGGCGTGACTGGCCGGCGCCGCGCTGAGGTGGCGCCCCGGTCCGTTGGACCATGACTCGAGGATCCGCTATGCGACCCAGTGCTCGTCTGTGCACCATGCTCGTCGATCGCCGCCATCGCCGCGGGGTGCGGCTCCAGCGCATCGCCGCCGACGTCGCGGCCGCTGGGCGTCATCACGCTCGGCGACTCCTCCGATGGCGTCGGCGGTTATCTGACCTCGCCGCAGGCCGTGTTCTGGGATGCGTCGAACGTCTCGCTGCCCGGGAGCAACGCACCGCCGGATGCGTGCATTGATACGATCTATTTCAAGCCCGATACATCGCACGCCGTGGTGCCGAACCAGCTGAATGCCGGCGATTCGATCCTGTTCGTGTCTACGCTCTCGACCGGCGCACTGAAGCCGGATACGATCCCGAACGTCCAGATCGTCTACCGCTATCACGGCGCGGGATTCCAGTACGTTCCTGGCGCGAATATCGCGTTCACGATCCCCGGCGCGTCGGGCGGATTCGATGCCGCGACGATCCCCGCCCTCACGGCGAAGAAGCTGGAGCTGGCGCCGGTGCCGTCGCATCCCACCGACTCGTTCCCGATCAACTGGACGGCCGGTGTGCCGGGCACGGATGCCGTGAACATTTACCTGATCTACGAGACGCCCACCTCCCTCGTGCCGGACCGCCAGATCATCTGCTCCGCCGATGACGATGGCCAGATCTACGTGCCTCGCGCGATGGCGGTGCACTGGGACACGGCGGCGAACTATTACCAGCGCGTGACGGCATTCCGCTGGGTCACTACCTACGCGACGACCACGAACAACGGCCTGCTGTACAGCTACTCGAAGTTCGACACGGTGGGTGTACTAGCACCGTGACGGAGGCGACACGCACGGAGAAGGACCCACTCGGCGCGCTGGCGGTCCCCGCCAGCGCGCTGTATGGCGTGCAGACCCTGCGCGCCGTGCAGAACTTCCCGGTGAGCGGTGCGCGTCCGCTGCCGATGTTCGTGACCGCAGTGGTGTGGATCAAGAAAGCGGCGGCCCTCACGCACAAGAAGACGGGGCGTCTCGAGCCGCGGCTCGCCGATGCCATCGTGCGCGCCGCGGATGAAGTGCTGGCGGACCAGCATCGCGAGCATTTCGTGGTGGATCCCTTCCAGGCCGGCGCGGGCACGTCGCACAACATGAACGCGAACGAAGTGCTCGCGAATCGGGCGAACGAGATCCTCGGCGCGGCGCGCGGCGCCTACGCACCGGTGCATCCGAACGACCACGTCAACATGGCGCAGTCCACCAATGACGTGATCCCCACCGCGATCCGGCTCGGCGCGCTCAAGCTGGCCGCCGATCTCGACCGCGCGATGGCGGCACTGCGCGATGCGCTGCTCGCGAAGGGCAAGGAGTTCGACGGGATCATCAAGAGCGGCCGCACCCATCTCCAGGACGCGATGCCGATCCGGCTCGGCCAGGAGTTCCGCGCGTACGGGAATACCGTGGAGCGGAATCGCCGCCGGCTCGAGCACGCGGCCGACGATCTGCGCGACCTCGGGATCGGCGGCAGCGCCGTAGGTACGGGCGTGAACGTCGAGCCGGAGTATCCGGCGCTGATGGTCGCGAATCTGAAAGCGATCAGCGGTCTCGCGCTGCGCGAGGGAACGGACCGCATCCAGCTCATGCAGAGCATGGGCGACGCCGCGGCGTTCTCGGGGCAATTGCGCGCGTTCGCGTGCGATCTCGCGAAGATCTCGAGCGACCTGCGGCTGATGGCGTCGGGCCCGCGCACCGGCCTCGATGAGATCCGGCTGCCGGCGGTGCAGCCCGGCTCGTCGATCATGCCGGGGAAGGTGAATCCGTCGATCCCCGAGATGGTGAACCAGGTGGCGTGCCAAGTGGTGGGCAACGATGCATGCATTGCGATGGCGGCATCGGAGGGGCAGCTCGAGCTGAACGTGATGATGCCGGTGATCGCGCACAATCTGTTCCAGGCGATCGGCATCACCGACGAACGCGCTCACGGTATTCACCGAGCGCTGCGTGCGCGGCATCGAGGCGAACCGCGAGATGTGCGAGTACTGGGTGGAGCGCTCGGCGGCGCTCGCGACCGCGCTCGCCCCGCAGATCGGGTACGCGCGCGCGGCCGAGCTGAGCAAGCAGTCGGTGAAGGAGAACACGCTCATTCGCGAGCTCGTGCACCGCGAGCACGTGCTGCCCGACGCCGAGATCGACGAGACGCTCGATTTGCGCAAGATGACCGAGATCGGCGTGCCCGGCGGCAAGCACGGCGGAGTGTCCGCGGGCTGAACGGGCGCCCTTGTCGCGCCCCGGAAAGGTGCCTATCGTCCATCCATGCGGATCACGACGTGGGCCGAGTACGGCTTGATCTGCGCGCTGCATCTCGCGCGCCGATCGAACGATGAGCCGGTGACCGGGCGGGAGATCGCCGCGCGGGAGAAACTCCCCGCCGATTACGTCGAGCAGATCCTGCTCCGCATGCGGCGCGCGGGCATCGTGAACAGCACGCGAGGGGCACGGGGCGGCTACGCGCTCGCGCGCACGCCGGCCGAGATCTCGGTGCGCGACGTCATCAACGCGTCCGAGCTGGCGACGTTCGATCTGCACTGCGTGTCGCATCCGGTGGATGACGAGCGGTGCGACGCGTCGCACGAGTGCAGCATCCGGCCGGTGTGGATGCTCCTCCAGCAGAAGATCGACGACGTGCTCGATGGCGTGCATCTCGCCGACCTGCTGCATGACGAGCCGGAGGTCCGGCTGCGGGTGGGTCTCCCCGTGCTGCACGGCTGAGCGCGGCCGCGCGCGACGGCATGCTTCCTTCCTTCCTGCGGCGGTGGCGCGAGGCGCGTGCGCGCGAGGCGAGCGCGGTGGCGTTCGTCGCGGCGCTGGAGATCGAACCGGATGCCGACGATGTCGCGTGGCTCGCCGACGCGGGCACGCAGGGCGATCTCGATCACGCGCGCTGGGAACTGCGCTACGCGCGGCGCGCACTGGGGCTGGTGACTTCGCAGCGCGATGCGCTCGACGACCGCACGGCGTCGGAAGTGGCGCGCGCGCTCGATGATGTGATGGCCACCGATGCCGCGGTGGCGCCCGACAAGCGCCGCATCGTGGAGCATCAGTTGAACGCGCGTCTCCGCGCTTACGCCGACGCGCTGGGCCGCCGCGAGGCGCCGGGCACCGGCTACCATCTCGGCAGCGCGCTGCTGCAGTTCGCTGGCCGCCTCGAGCCGGGATCCGACGAGCAGATCGCGCGCGCCGGCGACATCGCGGCGCGCTATCTCGCGGAGGCGAACGCGGCGCTGCGGGCCGCATACGGCGCGGCGGAACTGCCAGAGGACATCGCGCCGAGCGCGATGGCGGCGCGGCGATAACGGCGCGTGTGGGCCTTAGTACCGCTGTAAATACGCGTCTAGCAACTAAGCGTATGGTACGGCAGGGCGTCCGTTGGACTACTCACTACGAGCGCAGAAAGTAGTACCATACGCTCCGTTGCCACACGCGCCTCTGGCACACGAAAAGGGCGGCACACCGAATGGTGTGCCGCCCTTCTTCGATATGGCTCACGGAGGATCGCGTCACATGGAGTGCCGAAGGGGGGACTCGAACCCCCACGAGGTTGCCCTCACTGGCTCCTGAAGCCAGCGCGTCTACCAATTCCACCACTTCGGCGGGATTGCAAAGCTAGGCCGCGTGAGAATCGAAGTCAACGCGACGCCGTTGCCCGATGCGAGAACGCCGTCTAACTTCCGCCCACGATGGCCAGCGAGGAGCGCGGCGACCAGGAGCTCATCGCCCGGAACCGGCGGGCGCGCCACGAATATTCCATCCTCGACTCGTGGGAAGCCGGCATCGCGCTCACGGGCACCGAAGTGAAATCGCTGCGCAACGGCAAAGCGAACCTCTCGGACAGCTACGGCATCGTGCATGGCGGCGAGGTCTACCTGCTCAACCTGCACATCTCGCCCTACGAGCAGGGGAACCAGTTCAACCACGAGCCCACGCGCACGCGCAAGCTGCTCATGCACCGGCGCGAGATCCGCCGGCTCATCGGCGCGACCGAGCGACAGGGACTCACGCTCGTTCCGCTCGACCTCTATTTCAAGAAGGGCAAGGCGAAGGTGACGATCGCGCTCGGCAAGGGAAAGAAACTCCACGACAAGCGGGCCGACGAGCGCAAGAAGGACGATGAGCGCGAGATGGCGCGCGCGCGCCGCGTCCGGTGATCCACCTCGCGATCGCGCTGCAACTCGCCGCGGGGATGCCGGCCGCGGCGCCCGGCGTGCTGAGCATCCGCTCGGGCGCCGCGACGGCCGACGTCGCGGTCGCGCAGCGCGACGGCATCTCGTTCGTGCCCGTGATCGGCCTCGCGCCCGTGATCGCGGTGCGCGACAGCATCGGCCTCGGCGGGCGCCATGAACTGCTCATCGGCGGAACGCTCGTCGAACTCGCGCTCGACGTACCGTACATGCGCGTGGACGGCGAGACCATTCCGCTCGCCGTCGCGCCGCGCGAGCGCGACGGCGTGCTGCTCGTCCCCTACGAGGTGTTCGCGGAGATGCTGCCGCGCGTGACGCCGTCGCGCTGGGTGTACGATCCGCCCAACCGCCAGCTCACGCTCGTCGCCCCCGGCGAGCGGCCGCCGATCGTCGCGGTCGCCGACGTGCCGGTCACGAAGAAGGGGAACGCTACGCGCCCCGGCGTTCGGAAGCACCGCCGCCGCGTCGTGGTGGACGCCGGACATGGCGGCGTCGACGGCGGCATGCACGGTCCCATCGGCTCGCACTGGCAGATGCACGAGAAGGACATCACGCTCTCGGTGGCCAAGAAGCTCGCCGCGAACCTTCGCGACCGCGGCGTGGACGTGATGATGACGCGCACCGCCGACACGCTCATCGGTCTCTACGATCGCGGGCCGATGGCCAACAAATGGCACGGCGACGTGTTCGTCTCCGTGCACGTGAACGCGGCGCCGCTCGAGTGGCACCGCCCGGGCGACACGCGCGGGTTCGAGACGTACTTCTTGTCCGAAGCGAAGACCGAGGACGCGCGCCGCGTCGAGAAGATGGAGAACGACGTGATCAAGTTCGAGACGGGGGCCAACGCGCCGCAGGGCGACCCGCTCAACTTCATTATCAACGACATGGCGCAAAACGAACACCTGCGCGAGTCCAAGGAACTGGCCGAGATCGTGCAGCGGCGCCTGGGCGACGCGATGCCGGGACCGAGCCGCGGCGTAATGCAGGCTGGGTTCGTGGTGCTCAAGACCGCGTACATGCCGGCGGTGCTCGTGGAGATCGGCTTCGGCACGAACCCGGATGACGCGAAGCTGCTCACGAATCAGGCGCAGCAGCGGAAGATCGCCAACGTGATCGCCGACGCGACCATGGAGTATCTCGACCACTACGAGCGCCGCGTGCGCGGCGGCACGCCGTGACGGCCGGAGCGCTCGAAGTCGAAGCGGCCGGGATCCGCTTCCAGAATCCGCTGCTGCTCGCGAGCGGCACCGCGGCATACGGGCGCGAGCTGCAGGATGTCATGGATCTCGACGCGCTCGGCGGGATATTCACGAAAGCCGTGAGCGTGCGGCCGCGCGCCGGTGCGCCAGCAATGCGCGCCGCCGATTTCCCCGGCGGGATGATCAACGCGGTGGGTCTGGCCAATCCCGGTCTCGAGGCGGTGCGGCGCGACGAGATCCCCTGGATCGCGGAGCATCTCCGCCGCGCGCGTGCGCTCGTGAACGTCGTGGGGGACACCGTGGAGGAATACGGGGAGGTGGTGCGCGGACTCACCGGCACGCCGGGCGTGCACGGCTTCGAACTGAATGTCAGCTGTCCGAACGTGAAAGCGGGCGGCATGGAATTCGGCGCCGACCCGGCGACGCTCGCGGCCGTCGTGCGTTCAGCGCGCGCCGCGACCTCGCAGCCGCTCTTCGTGAAGCTCAGCCCCGTGCTGAGCGACATTGGCGCGAGCGCGCGCATCGCCGTCGATGCGGGCGCCGATGGCATCAGCGTGGTGAACACGATCCCCGGTCTGCTCGTGGACACGAGCACGCGACGCCCCGCGCTCGGCTTCGGCACGGGCGGCGTGAGCGGGGCGGGATTGCTGCCGGTAGGCGTGCTCGCGGTGTGGCGCGTGCGCAAAGCGCTCGGCGCCGCGGTGCCGCTCTGCGGCGTGGGCGGGATCGCCTCCGCGAACGACGCGCTCCAATATCTCCTGGCCGGCGCGACGATCTTCGCGGTGGGCACGGCGGCACTGCGCGACCCGCGCGCGCCCGCGCGCATCGTGCGCGGATCTCGAGCGGTGGTGCGAGCGCGAGGGTGTGCGATCCATCGGCGCAGTGATCGGCACGCTGGAGTGGCCGTCGTGAAGCCGCGCGCGATCGTCGCGCTCGACGTGCCCGATCTCGCGCGGGCGGCGGCGCTCACCGCGCGCCTCGGCGCGGCGTGCGATTTCGTGAAGGTGGGACTCGAGCTGTTCACCGCGGGAGGGCCGCCGGTCGTGCGCGCCATGCGCGACGAAGGACGCGACGTGTTCCTGGACCTCAAGCTGCATGACATTCCGAACACCGTACGCGGCGCGGCGCGCAATGCGGCCGCGACGGGCGCGGCGCTCGTGACGGTGCACGCGTCGGGCGGCCGCGCGATGATCGAGGCGGCCGTCGAAGGGGCAGGCGCGCATTGCAAAGTGCTCGCGGTGACGGTGCTCACCTCGCTCGACGCGCCATCGCTCGGCGCGGCGTGGGGGCGCTCGATCACGAGTCTGAGCGCCGAGGTGTTGAGACTCGCGGGGATCGCCGCGGAGGCGGGCGCGCATGGGGTGGTGTGCTCGGGCGCCGAGTGTGGGGCGGTGAAGGCGGCGTTCGGAGACGAGCTGGCTATTCTGGTGCCGGGGATCAGACGGGCGGGCGGGGACGCGCATGACCAGGCGCGGGTGGTGACACCGGCCGCGGCGGTGGCGGCGGGGGCGAGTTATTTGGTGCTCGGCCGGGCGGTGACCGAGGCGACGGATCCAGGTGCGGAACTCACGGAAATACTGCGTGAGTTGAACCGCTGAGGGCGGGGCTGGTACCGCTGGGGGCGTGTGTGGCGTTGGCGTTAGGAACCGTGGCTTGCGTCGTGATTGTCATCCCCAACGCCAACGCTAACGCGCCTCTTGCGGTACCAACCCCGCGGTCTGCGGTGACCTCCTGCGCCTCCCTTGCATTGGAACTCTAAGTTGGTTATTCTGTGAGACTTGACCGGATTTCAGTTTCGGCACCAAACCGGAGTTCCTGTGAAAGTTCGAAGCAGCGTGAAGCCGATCTGCGAGCATTGCAAAGTCGTCAAGCGAAACGGCGTGACTCGCATCATCTGCAAGCGCAATCCAAAGCATAAGCAGCGGCAGGGTTAATCCATGGCACGCATTGCGGGAGTCGATCTGCCGCGCGAGAAGCGCATCGAGATCGGCCTGACGTACATCTTCGGCATTGGGCGCGCGACCGCGCGCAAGATCCTCGCCGACACCGGGGTCAGCCCCGATATCCGCGCGAAGGACTTGAACGACGCCGACACGAACCGCCTCCGCCAGGCGATCGAGAAGGACCTGCGCGTCGAAGGCGCGCTCCGCACCGAAGTCGCCATGAACATCAAGCGACTGATGGACATCGGTTCGTATCGCGGCGTCCGCCACCGGAAGGGTCTGCCCGTCCGCGGCCAGCGCACGCATACGAACGCCCGCACTAAGAAGGGCCCGCGCCGCGCCATCGCCGGGAAGAAGAAGGTCACCAAGTAATCGCGGCGCTCCGCATTCTCCGCTTTCTCCGACTACCGATCTAGAGGCTCGCACAGCATGGCAACCGCAAAACCCGGCGCTCCCAAGAAGGCGAAGCGTGCCGTCGAATCCGAAGGGATCGCGCACGTGAACGCGACCTTCAACAACACGCTCATCACGATCACGGACATGCACGGCAATACCGTCGCGTGGGCGTCGTCGGGCAAGGCGCAGTTCAAGGGCTCCAAGAAGTCCACGCCGTTCGCCGCGACCGTCGCCGCCGAGATGTGCGCGAAGGAAGCGAAGGACCTCGGCGTGAAGCGCCTCCATGTGCGCGTGCAGGGCCCGGGCAGCGGCCGCGAGTCCGCCATCCAGGCGCTCGCCGCCGCCGGTCTGCAGATCAAGTCGATCCGTGACGTGACGCCCATCCCGCACAACGGGTGCCGTCCGCCGAAGCGCCGGAGGGTCTGACCGATGCGCTATACGGGTCCCAGCTGCCGCCAGTGCCGCCGCGAAGGCACCAAGCTCTTCTTGAAGGGCACCAAGTGCTTCACCGAGAAGTGCCCGGTCGAGCGCCGTCCGTACGCGCCCGGCCAGCACGGCCAGAGCACCGCGCGCCGCCGCAAGGCGAGCGAGTACGCGAAGCAGCTGCGTGAGAAGCAGAAGGTGAAGCGCATGTATGGCGTGAGCGAACTGCAGTTCCGCAACACGTTCGTGCGCGTGTCCAAGCTCCCCGGCATCACCGGGCACAACCTGCTCGGCGCGCTCGAGAGCCGCCTCGACAACATCGTCTACCGCATGGGATTCGCTGCGAGCCGCAAGGCCGCGCGCCAGCTCATCCGGCACCGGCACATTGAGGTGAAGGGCAAGCAGGTGGACATCCCGAGCTATCTCGTGCGTCCCGGCGAGGAAGTGCGGGTGCGTCCGGCGTCGCGCGAACAGGTGTCCGTGATCCAGGCGATGGAGCAGGCGGGACGCGGCGTGCCGCTCTCGTGGATCGCCGTGGACAAGGACACGTTCAGCGGCAAGATGCTCGAGAAGCCCAGCCGCACGGACATCCCGATCGCAGCGCAGGAGCAGTTGATCGTCGAGTTGTACAGCAAGTAATCCGGTTGCATTGGTGCGGCGCGCTCCGGCGTGCCGCTGCACTGGTCGGGGCTCTGATCCCCGTACGGGTTCACCGCGCATCAGAGGCGAGGTGAAGCGTGGCCGGGCTCTCCCGGTCTGACCATTCGAGGAATCCAAGCATGGCGCAAGCGATCGATCTTACGGGCCTGGTTCGCCCGCAGGTAGTTGAGGCGACGAAGCGGGACGACAGTCCGAACGTCGCGGAATTCCGGGTCCAGCCTCTGGAGCGCGGCTACGGCCACACGCTCGGCAACGCGATGCGTCGCCTGCTGCTCTCGTCGCTCCGCGGCTCGGCGGTGTGGGGCTTCCGCATCGACGGCGTGCTGCACGAGCACCAGACCATCCCCGGCGTCGTCGAGGATGTGCACCAGATCATCGGCAACCTGAAGACGCTCACGCTCGTCCTCGCGGACGACGTGGACGAGACGGTGCTGAAGATCCGCAAGAACGGCACGGGCGCGGTCACGGCGCGCGACATCGAGGAGAGCGGCGCGGCGCGGGTCATCGATCCCTCGCACCACATCCTCACGCTGCAGGATGACCGCGAGCTGAACATCGAGCTCTACGTGAACAAGGGGCGCGGTTACCTCGAGAGCGACCAGCATCCCGCCGACCGCGGCCTGCCGATCGACCTCGTGCGCATCGATGCGATCTACAATCCGGTGCGCCGCGTGAACTTCGCGGTCGCCGAGACCCGCGTCGGCCAGCGGACGGACTACGACCGCCTCACGCTCACCGTCGAGACGAACGGCACGCTGACGCCGGAAGAGGCCGTGAGCTACGCGGCCGCGCTGGCGCAGACGCACTTCCAGTTCTTCGCGAACTTCGGTTCGCACTCGCAGGGCGTGGCCGGCGTCGAGGGCGACCACTCGGGCGACGGACACCGTCTCGCGACGCTGCTCCTGACGCCGATCGACGAGCTCGAGCTGTCGGTGCGTTCGGTGAACTCGCTCAAGAACTCGGACATCCGCACGCTGGGCGACCTCGTGCGCCAGACCGAGACGCAGAATGCTGCAGGTGAAGAATTTCGGGAAGAAGTCGCTGCAGGAGATCGCGACGCTCCTCGAGCGTGAAGGATTGAACTTCGGCATGCGGTACGAGGAAGGCGCCGAGGGCGTGCGCGTCACCGATTGGGGCACGCCGCCGAGCCGCGCCGCCGCCGCCGCACCAGACGACGAGGAGTAGAGCACCATGCGCCATCAGAAGGCAGGCCGTCAGCTCCGCCGCACCGGCGAACAGAAGCTCGCGCTCATGCGCGGGCTCGCGTCCGCGCTCATCGAGCACGGCGCGATCGAGACCACCGAGGCGAAGGCCAAGGAGCTCCGTCCGTTCGTCGAGAAGCTGATCACGAAGGCCAAGACCGGCACGCTGCATGCGCGCCGCCTCGCCGGCCGTCATGTGCAGCAGCGCGACCTGGGCGACAAGCTGTTCACCGAGATCGGCCCGCGCTTCAAGACGCGCGCCGGCGGCTACACCCGCATCCTGAAGATCGGTCACCGCAAGGGTGACGGCGCCGAGATGGCGCGCATCGAGCTGATCGAGGGCTGACCCATGCAGAGCAAGTGTTGCTACGTGTGCAAGAAGGGCGTGACCTTCGGGAACAACGTCTCGCACGCCAATAACCGGACGCGCCGGGTCTGGAAGCCGAACCTCCAGGTCGCGCGCATCCTCGTCGACGGCAAGATCACCAAGATCAAGGTCTGCACCCGCTGTCTCGCGGCCGGCAAGATCCAGCGCGCGCCGCGCGGGGTCCCCGTCGCGTGATGCGACCGGCGCGAATAGCTTACTTTGATAGGGAGCCGCAGTCAGGCTCCCTATTTTTCTGTCCATGACCGCCGCACTCCTCTCGCCCGCACACTGGACGCTCCCATGCCCACCGCGCTGATCACCGGAATCACGGGGCAGGATGGCTCGTACCTCGCCGAGCATCTCCTCGCGAAGGGATACCACGTGGTTGGGATCGTGAGGCGCAGCTCCACCACGCCGTACGAGCGGATCGCGCACCTCGTGGACAAGGTGGAACTCGTATCCGCTGACCTGCTCGATCAGCACTCGCTCGTGGACGCGATGGCGGCGTGCAATCCCGACGAGATCTACAACCTCGCCGCGCAGAGCTTCGTGCAAACGTCGTGGACGCAGCCCGTGCTCACCGGCGAGTTCACCGGACTCGGCGCCACGCGCATGCTCGAGGCGATGCGCAAAGCGGCCCCCATGGCGCGCTTCTACCAGGCCAGCTCGAGCGAGATGTTCGGCAAAGTGCAGGAGACGCCGCAGCGCGAGGCCACGCCGTTCTATCCGCGCAGTCCGTACGGCGTCGCGAAGGCGTACGCGCACTGGATCACCGTGAACTATCGCGAGAGCTATGGACTGTACGCGGTGAGCGGCATCCTGTTCAATCACGAGAGTCCGCGCCGCGGCCTCGAGTTCGTCACGCGCAAGGTGACCGACGCGGCCGCGCGGATCAAACTCGGCCACGCCCGCGAAGTGCGCCTCGGCAATCTCGAATCGCGCCGCGACTGGGGCTTCGCCGGCGACTACGTGGACGCGATGTGGCGCATGCTTCAGCCCGACACGCCCGAGGATTTCGTGATCGGCACCGGCGAGACGTGGAGCGTTCGCCAGCTCTGCGAGCACGCCTTCAGCGCGGTGGGGCTCGATTACCAGGAATTCGTGAAGCAGGACGAACGATTCTTCCGCCCGGCGGAGGTGGATCTGCTCGTGGCCGACGCGACGAAGGCGAAGAAGGAACTCGGCTGGACGGCGGCCACGCGATTCCCGGCGCTCGTGCAAATGATGGTGGAGGCGGATTTGGCCCGGCACACGGCGCGCCGCTAAGCATGCGCCGCGCGCTGGTGACCGGCGCGGCCGGATTCGTCGGCCAGTGGCTCTGTCACGAGCTGCTGCGCCAGGGCATTGCCGTGACCGGCACCGCGCTGGGCGGCGACGTGCCGGCCGGTGCGCTCACCTCGGACGAGAAGAGAGCCGTGACCTGGCGCAGCTGCGACGTGACGCGCATGGACGACGTGCG
This sequence comes from uncultured Gemmatimonadaceae bacterium, assembly GCA_963716745.1. Lineage (GTDB taxonomy): Bacteria > Gemmatimonadota > Gemmatimonadetes > Gemmatimonadales > Gemmatimonadaceae > DATKOH01. The sequence goes on along the minus strand of OY970320.1, from coordinate 655,539 downwards.
CGGCGCGCTCGAGGCGTCCAAGCCGGACATGGTGTTCCATCTCGCCGGCGTCGCGTTCGTGCCCGCGGCCGACAAGGATCCGGGCGCGGCGGTGGACGTGAACGTCGGCGCCGCCGCGCGTCTGCTCGGCGACCTGCGCGTGCGGCGCGCGGCGGGCACGCTCGATCCGGTGGTGATCATTGCCGGCAGCGGCGAGCAGTACGGGCGGCACGACTCCGCCGATGTGCCGCTGCGCGAGACCACGAAGCAGCGGCCGCTCAGCGTGTACGCGGCGAGCAAGGCGGCGCAGGAGGTGCTCGCACTCGAGGCGCATCGCAGCGCCGGCGTGCGGGTGATCGCCGTGCGTGCGTTCAATCACAGCGGCCCGGGGCAGTCGGCGCAGTTCCTGCTGCCGGCGCTCGTCGCGCGGGCGATCGCAGCGAAGGCGAGCGGCGCGAACGTGGTGCCAGTAGGGAACATGACGCCGGTGCGCGATTTCTCGCACGTGGCGGATGTCGCGCGCGCATACGTGCTGCTCGCCGAGCGCGGCGCGCCGGGTGAGGCGTACAACATCGCGAGCGGCGTGGGCACGGATGTCGCCGCACTCGCGCGGCTCGTGCTCGCGCGCGCCGGCGTGCAGGCCATGTTGCAGCCCGATCCGGCGCTCCAGCGCCCCGTGGATGTGCCCGCGCTCGTGGGCGATGCTTCGAAGCTGCGTGCCGCCACCGGATGGACGCCGGAGCGGCCGCTCGACACTCTCATCGATGAGTTGATCCGTGCCGCGTCGCGCTGACCTCCACCGCATCCTGCTCATTGGCTCCGGCCCGATCATCATCGGCCAGGGCGCCGAGTTCGATTATTCGGGCACGCAAGCCGCGAAGGCGCTGCGCGAAGAAGGGTACGAGGTGATCCTCGTGAACTCGAATCCGGCCACGATCATGACCGATCCGGAGTTCGCGGACCGCACGTACATCGAGCCGGTCACGCCCGAGGTCGTCGCGCAGGTGATCGAGCGCGAGCGCCCCGACGCGCTGCTGCCCACGATGGGTGGCCAGACGGCGCTCAACGTCGCGCTCGCACTCGCCGACCGCGGCATCCTCGAGCAGTACGGCGTGGAGCTGATCGGCGCCGACGCGCGCGCGATCCGCCTTGCGGAGGACCGCGAGCTCTTCGGCGACGCGATGAAACGCATTGGCCTGCAGGTGGCGACCGGCGGCATCGCGCGCACGTGGGACGATGCGGTGGCGCTGATCCCGCTCGTCGGCTTCCCGGCGATCATCCGCCCGTCGTTCACGCTGGGCGGCACGGGCGGCGGCATCGCGTACAATCGCGAGGAATACGAGGAGATCGTGCGGCGCGGGCTCGACCTCTCGCCCACCACGCAGGTGCTCATCGAGCGCAGCGTGCTCGGCTGGAAGGAGTACGAGCTCGAAGTGATGCGCGACCACGCCGACAACGTCGTGATCGTGTGCAGCATTGAGAACGTGGACCCGATGGGCGTGCACACCGGCGACTCGATCACCGTCGCGCCGGCGATGACGCTCTCCGACCGCGAATACCAGACGATGCGCGACGCCGCGATCGCGATCATCCGCGAGATCGGCGTCGATGCGGGCGGCTGCAACATCCAGTTCGCGGTCGACCCGGCGAGCGGTGAGATGCTGGTGATCGAGATGAATCCGCGCGTGTCGCGATCCTCGGCGCTCGCGTCCAAGGCCACTGGATTCCCGATCGCGCGCATCGGCACCAAGCTCGCGGTGGGTTACCGGCTCGACGAGATCACCAACGACATCACGAAGACCACGCCCGCGTCGTTCGAGCCCGTGCTCGACTACGTCGTGGTGAAGTGCCCGCGCTTCGCGTTCGAGAAGTTCGCGGCGGCGAATCCGCGGCTCACCACGCAGATGAAATCGGTGGGCGAATCGATGGCGATCGGCCGCACCTTCAAGGAGGCGCTCCAGAAGGGGCTGCGCGCACTCGAGACTGGACGCCCCGGCTGGGCGGTGGGTGCGCGGCTCATCGACGACCGGCTCGCCGACGATTCCGACGAGACGCTCCGCTTCGCGCTCCGCCATCCCACGCCCGAGCGGATCTTCCAGGTGAAGCGCGCGATCGAGCGCGGATTCCCGCTCGACGAGATCCACGAGATGACCGGCATCGATCCCTGGTTCCTGAGCGAGATGAAACAGCTCGCGGACGCCGAGATCGAGTTCGGCGCGCTGCCGGACGTCACCGCGCCGGCGCTCCGGCGCATGAAGCGCATGGGCTTCTCCGACGTGCAGCTCGGCGCGCTGCGGAAGGAGAGCGAGAGCGATGCGCGCGCGCGGCGCTGGGAGATGGGCATCCGTCCCGTGTACAAGATGGTGGATACGTGCGCGGGAGAATTCCCGTCGAGCACGCCATACTTGTACGGCACGTACGATGAGGAGAGCGAGGCGCCGCGTAGCGGCAAGCCGAGCGTGATCATTCTCGGGAGCGGGCCGAACCGGATCGGGCAGGGCGTGGAGTTCGACTACTGCTGCGTACGCGCCGCGCTGGCGCTGCGCGAGCAGGGCTTCGAGACGATCATGGTGAACTCGAATCCCGAGACGGTCTCCACCGACTTCGACATTTCCGACAAGCTCTATTTCGAGCCGCTCACACTCGAGGACGTGCTCGAGATCGTGCAGCGCGAGGACCCCCTCGGCGTGATCGTACAGCTCGGCGGCCAGACGCCGCTCAAGCTCACGCGGCCGCTCGAGGCGGCGGGCGTGAGGATCCTCGGCACCTCACCCAATGCGATCGACATCGCCGAGGACCGCCGGCGGTTCGACAAGATCGCGCGGGAGCTCAACGTGCTGCAGCCGCCCAACGGCACCGCCACGAGCATCGATGAGGCGGTGGCCGTCGCGGAGAAAGTGGGCTACCCCGTGCTCGTGCGTCCGAGCTATGTGCTCGGCGGCCGCGCGATGCAGATCGTGTACGACGAGGAGTCGCTCCGCGACTACTTCGAGACCGCGGCGCGCGCGTCGGGGGATCATCCGGTGCTCATCGACCGGTTCCTCGAGGACGCGTATGAGGTGGACGTCGACGCGATCGGCGACGGTGAGCACTACGTGATCGGCGGCGTGATGCAGCACATCGAGGACGCCGGGATCCATTCCGGCGATTCGGCGTGCGTGCTCCCGCCGTACATCATCGCCGAGGCCGACCTCGAGACGATGCGCGCAGCACGCGCTCGCGCTGGCGCGGGCGCTCGGCGTCGTCGGCCTCATCAACGTGCAGTTCGCGATCAAGGACAACACCGTGTACGTGCTCGAGGTGAATCCGCGCGCGAGCCGCACGATCCCGTTCATTTCGAAGGCGATCGGCGTGCCGCTGGCGTCGCTCGCGGCGCGGCTCATGCTCGGGGAAAAGTTGGCCGACCTCGGCTTCACGGAGGAGATCATCCCGCCGTACGTGTCGGTGAAGGAAGCGGTGTTCCCCTTCAACAAGTTCAGAGAGTCCGACCCCATACTCGGCCCTGAAATGCGGTCCACGGGGGAGGTCATGGGGATCTCCGAGAGCTTCGGGAGTGCGTTCGCCAAGGCGCAGCTCGCGGCCGATAACGGGCTCCCGCTCAAGGGCGCGCTGCTCATCACCGTGAATGATCACGACAAGCCGAACGTCGCGCCGATCGCGCGGCGCTTCGCCGACATGGGTTTCACGATCATGGCCACCGGCGGCACCGCCAAGTTCCTGCGGGGGCGCGGGATCGCCTCGAAGCGTGTGATGAAGGTGCATGAGGGGCGCCCGCACGGGATCGACATGATCGTCAACGGCGAAGTGCAGGTGCTCATCAACACGCCGCTCGGCAAGCACTCGCAGCACGACGACTACACGATGCGCCAGGCGGCGGTCGCGCACCGCGTGCCGTACTTCACCACGCTCTCGGCCGCGAGTGCGGCGTGCGACGCGATTCTCGCTCTCAGATTCCGGCCGCCGAGCGTGCGGTCGCTGCAGGAATGGCACGAGATGCTCCGCAGTGCGACTGTGAATTGACGGCTGACGGTCCCCGCGTCAAACTTCCGCAGCCCCGAACTCCAGCCCTCACGAGAATGCCAGTCCCTCTGCTCGATCTAAAGGCCCAGCACGCCACGATCCGCGACGAGATCGTGCAGGCGATGATGCAGGTGGTGGACGATCAGCTGTTCATCCTGGGCAAGCCGGTCGCCGCGCTGGAGAAGGCGACGGCGGAATTGTCGAAGACCAAGCATGCGATCGGATGCGCGAGCGGCACCGACGCGCTCCTGCTCGCCATCAAGGCGCTGGACATCGGACGGGGCGACGAGGTGATCACAACGCCGTTCACCTTCTTCGCGACCGCGGGCACCATTCACAACGCGGGTGCGACGCCGGTGTTCGCGGACATCGAGCCCGACACGTTCAATCTCTCGGTGGCGGCCGCCAAGGCGGCCGTGACGTCGAAGACGAAGGCCATCATGCCGGTGGACTTGTTCGGCCAGATGGCGCCGATCGAGCAGTATCTCGCGGCGATGCCGGGGTTGCCGCTCATCGAGGACGCTGCGCAAACGATCGGTGCGCGGCGAAAGATCGACGGCAAGTGGACCATGGCGGGCGAGCGCGCGACGATCGGCACCTTCTCGTACTTCCCGTCGAAGAACCTGGGCGGCTACGGCGACGGCGGCATGATGGTCACGCAGGACGACGCGATCGCCGCGCGCCTCTTCAAGCTCCGCACGCACGGCGCGACCACCACCTACTTCCATGACGAAGTGGGATACAACAGCCGGCTCGACGCGCTGCAGGCGGCGGTGCTGCTCGCGAAGATGGGGCACCTGGCCGCGTGGAGCGCGGCGCGCCGGGAACACGCGGCGTACTACAACGAGGCGTTCAAGGGAACCGCGGACATCCGCACGCCCGTGATCGATCCGAACAACGAATCGATCTACAACCAGTACACGATCCGTGTCCCGCGGCGCGACGAGTTGCAGGCCCATCTCAAGTCGAAAGGGATCGGCAATTCGGTCTATTATCCGCTGCCATTGCACTTGCAGAAATGCTTTGCGTATCTTGGCGTCAAGGCGGGCACGTTCCCGCACTCGGAGCTGGCCGCGAAGGAGGTCCTGTCGCTGCCGGTGTATCCGGAACTGACCCGCTCGCAGCAGAACGAGACGATCGCGGCCGTACGCGAATTCTTCGGACGCTGACCCAGTGACAACGGCGCGCCGGCGTGCGTCGAATGAGCGCATGACATACGCTCAACGCTTGCCGGCGGGCCCGACGGAGGGAGCCGCGTCATGACCCAAGCCGATGCCCCCGTAGTGGCCACGCCGGAGAGCGGAGATGCGCCCGAGCGCGCGTTCCCGCTGCTCGGGCTCGGCTTCCATGTGCGCCGCGCGCTCGTGGTCGGGCTCCAGCTCCTCCTTGTGGCCGTCAGCTACTGGCTGGCGTTCGCACTGCGCTTCGATTTCCGGATCCCGCCGGCGGACCTGATCACGTTCTGGACCACGCTCGCCCCGTTGCTGCTCATGCGGGCGAGCGCGTTCGCCTACTACCAGCTCTACAGCGGTTGGTGGCGCTACGTGGGCATGCGCGATCTGTACGCACTGCTCAAGGCCGTGCTTTCGAGCAGCATCCTCTTCGCCGCGGCGCTGGTGCTGCTCGGGCGTGCGCTCGCGTTCCCGCGTTCGGTGATCTTCATCGACGCGGTGCTCACGATGATGATGATCGGCGGCGCACGCTTCACCCTGCGCGCCCTGCGCGAGAGCCGCCGGCCGCGGGCCGACGGCGTGCGCAAGCGGCGCGTGCTGATCATCGGCGCCGGCGATGCCGGTGAGTTGCTGCTGCGCGAGATCCAGAACAATCCGCGGCTCGGATACGAGCCCGTGGGCTTCGTGGATGATGATCCGCGCAAGACGGGCTTCCAGATCCATGGCGTCGCCGTGATCGGGCTCACCGCGAATCTCGCGGGCGTGCTCGCGGCGCATCCGGCCGACGAACTCATCATCGCGATCCCGTCGGCCTCGCGCGAGACGATCCAGGCGATCGTGAACCGGTGCCTGGCGCTGCGGCTCCCCTTCAAGATCCTGCCCGCGATCGCGGCGCTCTCAGGGCGCGTGCTGGTCAGCCAGCTGCGCCCGGTGCGCGTCGAAGACCTGCTCGGCCGCGATCCCGTGGAGCTCGATTCCCAAGTGGTGCGCGTGGACATCACCGGGCGCCGCGTGCTGATCACGGGCGGCGGCGGCTCGATCGGCGCGGAGCTCGCGCGTCAGGTGGCGACCTTCGATCCCGCCGAGATCTCGCTGGTGGATCGGAGCGAGAATTCGCTGTATTTGATCGAGCAGGAACTGCGGCGCCGGCACCCGAACCTCTCGGTGCGCGCCGTGCTGTGCGACGTGCGCGACAGCGCGGACATCGGGCGATTCTTCCGCGAGGTGCGCCCCCAGGTGGTGTTCCACGCGGCGGCGTTCAAGCACGTGCCGCTCATGGAGGACCACCTCCCGCACGCCGTGCACAACAATGTGTTCGGCACGCGGATCATCGCGTCGGCGGCGGCCGAGCACGGCGCGAAGTTCGTGATGGTGAGCACCGACAAGGCCGTGAGTCCGAGCAACGTGATGGGCGCCACGAAGCGGCTCGCCGAGAAGATCGTGCTCTCGCTGAATCGCAGCGCGGGGCAGCATTTCGTGGTCGTGCGGTTCGGCAACGTGCTCGGGCAGCAATGGGTCGGTGGTGCCGCTGTTCGCGAACCAGATCGCCGACGGCGGCCCCGTGACCGTGACGCATCCGGATGCGACGCGCTATTTCATGACCATTCCCGAGGCGGTGAAGCTCGTGCTCCAGGCTTCTGCGCTGGATGAAGCGCGCGACAAGATCGTGATGCTGGAGATGGGCGAGCCCGTGCGGATCATCGACCTCGCGCGGAATCTCATCCGGCTGTCGGGGCTCGAGCCCGACGTGGACATCCCGATCATCTTCACCGGCCTGCGCCCGGGGGAGAAACTGCACGAGCAGCTCACTGATGAGAGCGAAGCTACGCTCCCCACGCGCTACAAGAAGATCCGCATCGTGCAAACGGACGCACCGGTGCCGCTCGAGGCGGGGCTGGCCGAATTGTGGGAGGCGCTGGAATCGCACGATGACCGGAAGCTGCTCCGTACGTTGCAAGTGCTCGTACCCGAGTACCTGCCGCAGTCGGCGTTGCTGGCGAGGGTGCGCGATCGGGTATCTGGTGAGGTCAGGGCTCCAAGTCGCGAGGCAATGTGATGCGGGCAACAGCACGGGCGTGTGTGGCGTCTGGCGTATGGATACTTCTGAGCGCCGGCGCGAGCGCCGGCGCTGCGCAACATCCGCTCGTGTCCATCCCGCTGGATGATCCCATGTACGTGCAGCTCGACGCGCTCATGCGGCAGGGGTGCGTGGCGGCGCGGCTGTCGCCGTACCGGCCGTACATCACGCTCGCGGTGCGTGAGGCGCTCATCGCGGCGCACGACGAGAAGAATTGCCAGGGGCCGATCCTCGAATTGCTCACGGCGCGGTTCACGCGCGACACGGGATGGGTGCACGATACCGCGGGAAGTCGCCTGCGCTTCGGTTCCGTCATCTCGCTGCGCGCCACCGGCGAGACGAACGGCACCGTCGCGCCGCTCTGGCGGGACGTGCGTCCGGTGGATTCCGGCCCGCAGCCCGCGGTCGGATACGCGGCGGCGCGGCTCACGTTCAACGGCGGCGAACATTTCGTCGCCGTGTCGGAACTCTTCGCGCAAACGGGCGTACGCGACGATCCAACGATCCGGCAGGAAGCCTTCCGTCACGGTTCGGGCGTCATTGGATCCGATGAAGCGTATTTCACCGCGCGCGCCGGGCCGGCGTTCTTCTTCTTCGGCCGCGAGCCCGTGGCCTGGATGGGCGACGGCACCCAGTCGCTCGCGCTGAGCGCGGTGGGTCCGCCGATCGACCACTTCGGATTCGCCCTGCGACTGCGCCAGTGGGAGTTCATGAGCTTCGTTGGGCAGCTGAGCGACGTGAACCTCGATCCGCTGCTCGACAGCGTGCCCGCGTCGCAGAAGTGGCTCCGCACACTATATGCGCACGCCATCACGTTCTGGCCGGTGCGGAGCGTGGAGCTCACGCTTGGCGAGACCGCGCTCGTGCCGCGCACGACCGGCGGACTCGACTGGGCGTACCTCAATCCGATCATGCCGTACCAGACCACGCAGCACGAGACCAACCAGGCCGGCGAGGGCGACGCGAACCTCACCGGCTTCTTCTCGGCGCGCGCGACGCTCGGCAAAGCATCGCTCACCGGCGAACTGCTCGTGGACGATTATCAGCTTGACGCGAACGACAAGCAGATCTATCCCAACCAGCTCGCGTGGACCCTCGGCGCGAGTTATCCGATCCGGCTCGCGATGGCGAGCAGCATCTCGATCAATTGGCAGAAGGTGCAGAGCTTCACCTATGTGGGGCAGGAGACGTACGCGAAGATCTACCAGAACTTCGACGCACCGCTCGGCTCGAGCCTGGGTCCCGACGCGGAGACGGTGCTCGGCACGTTCGAAGTGATGACGTCGGCGCGCCTGCGTTTCGCCGCGACCGGCGGTTGGTGGGAGCGCGGATCGCAGCGGCTCAATGAGCGCCCGCCGATCAACCGCACGGGCCACGCGGGCGACCCGTTCCCCGATACCACCGCGCTGCGGCCCGATGTGCAGCATTCGCTCATCGGCGGGCTGAGCGCCGCGTGGCTCGATGAGCGAGTTCCCGATCACGCTCGAAGTGGGCGATGCGCGCATCTCGAACGTGAACAACCAGCCGACGGATTCAAAGGACTACCTGTTGGTGAAGCTCACGGCGAGCTGGAGATACCAGTACCCGTAGGCGGGGCCGGGTAGGGAACCAGGATCCCGCCGCCCGGAGCGGCGGCGCGCCGCATGAGATACCAGGTGCGATCGTGGAAGCGGCTCCGCAGTTCCTCGTTCAACCGGCCGCCCATGTCGCGCGCAAATATCACGTCGCCCGTCACTATCCCGGCGCGGTCATAAGTCGCGAGCGGCAGCACGTAGTCAAAGGGTATCGCTCTCACGCTGTCGCCAGCGTGCTCGGCCGCGCAATCGGCTGGGAGAGAGTCGGTCGTGCGCAAACGTGGCGAGTCTCCCCGGATCGAGTCCTTGATCTGCGGCGCCGCGTCCGCCGCGCGCGTCGCGGCCACGATGCGAGCAACCCGCGCGGCGGGATCGCCGGGCAGCGTCATTTCGCGATCGAGCGCATGCTCCAGGTCACACGCATCCGCGAAACGGTGTATCTGCTGCGCGCTCGCCAGGTCGATGTGAAGGCCCAGCAGCCGCGCCATCTGCCGGTCCGACCATCTCACCGGCACGAAGACGATCGCGTGATGGGCGCCGGCATCCTCGGTGACGCGCTCGAGGTCGATCTCCTCGTGAAGAGCGCTCGCGTGCAACGACGCGGTGAGTGTGGTCAACGAGAACCGCGCGCCGGGCAGGCACCACGCGTACACAAGGCAGAGCGGGATCACGAGCCACATCGCGCGTGCTGCCGCGCCGGCGAGGCGGTCCGCGATCGCCGCCGGCGCCCGCACGGCGAGGAGGATGAAGAGAGGTACCGTCGGATACAGGAACCGCGGGCCGAACATTCGGCCGTCGTACCAGTACGCGCCATAGCCGATGACGAACGAAAGGATCATGCTCCAACTGAGCAGATCCCAACGCGTCACCCGCCGCATGGCCAAGAGCCCGACCACCACCAACAGCAGCGCGGGAATGGGCGAGTAGAGCAGGGAATGATTGAGTTCGAGCAGATAGGAGGACGCGAGCATTACGCCGCGGAGCGGTGTGTGCTCGAATCCGCTCGGCGACATGTGGAATCCCGGATCGTGCTGGTTTCCGTACACGGCCTCATAGCCGAATACGAATGGGTGGCCGGTGATCGCCGTGTTCGCGGCAAGCGTCAGCGCGAGCAGCGGCAGGCCACCCAGAAACTGAACCACCAGTGACGCGACGCGGTCTCGTGATCGACGGATCATCGCCAATTGGAACGCGCCGATCACGATCGCGGCCAGCACCGCGTCGTATGGCCGGAACAAGAGATCGCCTGCTATGCACGCGCCGATCACCGCGGCGCTCGCGAATACGCTTCGCCTCGACTCGCTCTCGGCCCAGACGGGGAATGCGGCGAGGGCGATCATGATGAGCGTCAATGACGGAACGTGCGACATGCCTGTGGCACCCATGAGCACGATGCTGCCGGAGAGTGCGATCCCGATCGTCACTGCGCGGGCCAGCCCCTCGCCGACCGCCTGTCGCGCGAAGCGGTAGAACGCCAACACCATGATCCCAGACAAGAGCGGGCCGACGATCCACCGGACGTGCGCCGCGTCCCCCAGCGCTAGCAGCGTCGGGCCGCCGATCGGGTATTGCGCGTAGGCGCGCCCCTGGACCACGGCGCTGCCGGCGGGAAAGAACAGACTATTCGGATCCTCCGGCACCCAGAGACGGCCTGACAGGATCAGCCGGCCCTCCCAGAGTGCGGACGCTTCATCCGTCGGAAGCCAGTGGCGCGGGAACGCGTACAGTGCGCTCGCCGCGCAGACGAGGAGCGTTAGCGCGGCGCATGCGATGCCGAACGTGCGCGGGTCGATCCCGAGAACGACGCTCTCGAGCGAGTCGATCCAGTGGTCGAGACGCGGCCCGAACGCCGCGGCGATCGCGAAGGCGAGCGCGAGTGTGAGTAGAGTGAGGATGAGCCAGAGCAGTGCGGCGCCGCCATACCACGAGTCTGGCGTTTGCTCACTCAGGAGATTCGACAGCGGGACGAGGCCGAACAGGGCGAGGAACACCGCGAACGCCCGCGCCCACCAGGTAGACGGTCCGTTCTTCTGACCTCCCGCCGCCGGCGTCGCGCGAACCGTTCCGGAGGTCGAGCGCCGTCGTGTCATTCGCATCCTTCGACTGAGGCCGGAAGCGCTCGTCCGCTCGAGGAACGATGCGCGTTGGCGATCTCACCGGCAAGTTCACGGCGCGTCGCGGATTGAACCACGACGCCGAGAGGAGGCGCTCAACTCCACGAAGGGGTCGGAAAACCTCTTCCTCTGCTGCGCGACAGCCGCAGCACTCTGCCGCTCACAAGAGGGACCGTCGTTCGAGCTTGACGCGCGACGGCTCGCACCCCACACTCTCTCGCGCCCGCCTGATGCTCTTCAACTCCCTGCAGTTCCTCCTGTTCTTCCCGGTCGTCACGACGCTGTATTTCCTCGCGTCGCAGCGACTGCGCTGGGTGGTGCTCCTCGCCGCCAGCTGCGTGTTCTACGCCGCGTTCATTCCGAAGTACCTGCTCATCCTCGCGTTCCTCATTCTGGTGGACTACGTCGCCGGGCGGGGGATCGAGAACGCCGAGGGCCGGCGCCGGCGCGCGATGCTCCTGATGAGCCTCATCGCGAACATCGGGCTCCTGTGCGTCTTCAAATACCTCGATTTCGCCGACCAGAATCTCAACGCGCTCTTCGCGTGGGCCGGTCTCGATTGGGTGATCCCGCAGCTCAACATCATCCTGCCCATCGGCCTCTCGTTCCACACGTTCCAGGCGATGAGCTACACGATCGAGGTGTATCGCGGCCGCCAGAAGGCTGAGCGGCATCTCGGGATCTACGCGCTCTACGTGATGTTCTATCCGCAGCTGGTGGCCGGACCGATCGAACGGCCGTACCAGCTGCTCCATCAGTTCCGCGAGCATCACGCGTTCGACCTGCGGCGTGTCTCCGACGGCCTCAAGCTGATGCTCTGGGGCTTCTTCAAGAAGGTCGTGATCGCCGACCGCATTGGCCTGTACGTGAATCAGGTGTACGAGGCGCCCACCGGTCATCACGGATGGTCGCTCATCGTCGCCACCTATTTCTTCGCCTTCCAGATCTACTGCGATTTCTCGGGCTACACCGATATCGCCATCGGCGCCGCGCAGGTGATGGGCTTCCGCCTGATGGACAACTTCAATCGCCCGTATTTCGCCAAGTCGATCGCCGAATTCTGGCGGCGCTGGCACATCTCGCTCTCGTCCTGGTTCCGCGACTATCTCTATTTCCCGCTGGGCGGGAATCGCGTGCCGGTGCCGCGCTGGTGCTTCAACATCGCGATCGTCTTCCTGCTGAGCGGACTCTGGCACGGTGCGAGCTGGACCTTCGTCGTGTGGGGCGCGCTGCACGGGTTCTACATTCTCGCGGGCAGGTTCACCGAGCGCGCGCGCCGGCGCTGGTACGCCAGCGCGCCGATGCAGCGCGTGCGATGGAGCCACCGCTGGATCCGAGCGTTCGTCACGTTCCATCTCGTGCTGGTGTCGTGGGTCTTCTTCCGGGCCAACTCGTTCGACGACGCGGCGTACATCATCAGCCATGCGCTGCGGGGGCTCGACATGGCCTCGCTTCGCGCGATCGTCGGCACGCAGTACTTCGTCATCAGCGTATGCATGATCGCGATCATGGAGGCGGTGCACGTCGCGGAGCGCCACGGCAAGATGCGGCAGCTCCTCGACGAGAAACCCATGCTGGTGCGCTGGGCATTCTACTACGGCCTCATCCTGCTGATCATCAGCTTCGGCATGTTCCACACGCCGATGGAATTCATCTACTTCCAGTTCTGACGTGATGCGACCCTCCCTTCGTGCCGCCGGCTTCCTCGTGGCGCTCGTCGCCCTGAGCGTGGCGCTCGCCGCCGTGTACGATGACGGCCGCGCGGCGCGATCCCGTCGTGAAAGTGAACTGGATCTTCGCGATGGATGGCCGGATCTCGACTTCATCGTGCTCGGCTCGTCGCGCGCGTACCACACGGTGTACATCCCCACGATCGAGAACGCGGTGGGCGGCCGGGGTGCGAACCTCGGCCTTAACGGGGCCGCCGTACCCGGAGAGTGGCGCTCGTGCTCGAGCGTTTCCTCTCGCGGAACACCACGCAGCGCATCGCGCTCGAGGTGGACCCATTCGGCTTCGACGAGCGGTGGCTGCACGACCAATTGCACCCGTATCTGTACGTGCCATACATTGACGAGCCGATCGTCGCCGAGAACCTCGAGCGGCAATTCGGCGCCCGCGAACTCGCATGGCGCTGGATCCCGCTGTTCAAGTATGCCGAGTTCAATGAGCGCATCGGGTGGCCGAGCGTGCTCGACGTGATCCATCACCCGCCGCCGGAATTCGACGAGTGGGGGTCACGGCTCTCCGCGGGCCGGATCTCCGACTCGGCCGTGCGCGCGATCCGCGACACCTGTACCGCATCGACACGGAGCGGGTCCATGCGTTCGAGCGGATCCTCGATGTCGCCGCGGCGCACCGCGTGAAGCTCACGATGTTCATGGCGCCGCAGCTCGGCGCGGCGGCACGGGCCGTGACGAACCGCGCGCGCGTCCTCGACGCGTACCGGGAGCTCGCGCGGGATCGCGGCCTCACTCTTCTCGTGTTCGACGACACCGCGATCGAGAACGATCCGGCGCTCTTCAGCGACGGCGAACACTTGAATCGGGATGGCGCGATGAGGTTCTCGGCGCTGCTCGGTGCCGCATTGCGCACGGAATGGCGCCCGAAACCAGTGAAGCGCGCGCGGTAAGGCGGGATCTTGCGCATATTCCAGCGCGTTGCGCCGGACCGGTCGCGCGCGTTCTGTGTGGGATGACATCAAGCCACGGATCGATGACACTCGCTAGATCACTCCTCGGGTTGGTCGTGCTCGGCGCGGTCGCCGGCTGCAAGCACTCCGATGCGCCGCCATCAGGCGGGGCCGCGGATTCGGCCGCGTCGAAGCAGTCGGCAGCGAAGAGCGCGGCGCATTGTCCGCCGCCCGCGACAGCGTTGCAGCGCACGCTCGCCGCCTACGCGCCGCCGCCCGAACAGAGCGCCTATTCCGTCGCCGAGCGCACGCTTCCACGCGAGTTCGGCGCCATCAGCCTCGGCATGACGGGCGGCGAATTCACGAAGCTCACCGGACTCCCGTTGCAGCCGTGCCGCGCCGAGGACTGCGCGCGCCACAACCTCGGCCCGCACTCCTCGAGCGCGCTGTTCACCGTCGAGGCCGGCGCGATCGTGGTCCGGCGTACCGCCCAATCGTCGCCGACTCCGCGACGAGCTGCGCCGTGGAACTGCTCGCTGCGTTCTTCCGCGATACGCTCGTCACGATCGAGGAGATCCGCCGCGCGCCCTTCGCGCGCGATTCGCTGCGGGAGAAATACTCATTGCTCTTCGGCGCCCCGGCCGCGATGGACAGCGACAGCACGTCGCGCACCGAGGGATGGAGCCGCGGCCCAACGGTCGTGCGGCTGCGCGCGTCGGCCGCGCTCGCGGCCATGAAGGATGCGCCGCCGCCAGGCGCGATCCTGTCCGTCACCCTGCACGATCCGCAGCCGCAGCTCGCGGACTACAACCAGGCGGTGAAGGTCTCCATCCGTCGCGCCGACTCGATCGTGCACGCCGATTCCATCCCGCCCTCGCCCACTTGGCCGCTGCCGCGCGGCTGGGCGACGATCACGCTCGGCATGACCGAGAGTGCGTTCGCGCTCGCAGCGGGCGCGGATCCCAAGGATTGCGAGAAGGAAGATTGGTGTCCCGACGGCGGCACGTCCTCGTTCGTGCTCGTGGACAGCGCGCGGGGCATGGTGGTCTTCCGCGAGCCGTCGCGCACGGAGAACAGCAGCGCGAACCGCATGCTGGCGGCGCAATTCTACGGCCGCCGGTTGTACATGATCGTGTTGCGCACGCGCTATCCCGCAGCCGCGCCGGGTGCGCCGACGGCGTATGACTCGCTTCGGCGCGAGTCGGTGAAGGCCTACGGGCAGCCGAGTGATGTGCTGACCACGCCGGACGCATCGTTCGTCTCGTGGCTGAAGGGGCCCGCGCAGTACTGGATCCGGCTGACACATCCGGAGGGCAGCGACGAGGTGTCGGTCGGCTATCTGGATTGCCGGTTGGCGGGCCCGCCGGACGGGAAATGCCCGAGGTTCTCGGGGAAGAATCCAGCGCCGTGAACTCCGTGGGCGCGCGCCATTGCCCGCCCTAGAACGGCCCGCTAACTTCAATAGCTGTAACTATTTTGGACTTCTTGCCCGGGTGCATTTCGACGCGTGCGAATATCGGTCGTTGGTACGGGCTACGTCGGCCTCGTGGTCGGCGCATGTCTGGCGGAGACGGGGAACGATGTGGTGTGCGCGGACGTCGATCGCGGCAAGATCGACGGCCTCACGCGCAACATCCTCCCCATCTATGAGCCCGGCCTCGACGCGCTCGTCGAACGGAATCAGGCGCAGAAGCGGCTGAGCTTCACGACCGACGTGCCCGCGTCGATCGCGGGCGCGGAGGTCGTGTTCATCGCGGTCGGCACGCCGCCCGACGAGGATGGCTCCGCCGATCTCCGGCACGTGCTCGCCGTCGCCGAGCTGGTCGGCAAGCACATGACGCGCGAGACGGTGGTGGTCACGAAGAGCACGGTGCCCGTGGGCACCGCCGCGCACGTGCGCGCCGCCGTCGCCAAGCAGGCGAAGTTCCCGTTCCACGTATGCAGCAATCCGGAATTCCTGAAGGAAGGCGCCGCGGTCGAGGATTTCCTCAAGCCCGACCGCGTAGTGCTGGGCGTGGACAGCGAGCGCGCGCACACGGTGATGGCCGAGCTGTACTCGCCCTTCGTGCGCACAGGGAAACCGGTGATCTTCATGGACATCCCGAGCGCGGAGATGACCAAGTACGCCGCGAACGGGATGCTCGCCGCGCGCATCTCCTTCATGAACGAGATCGCGAATCTCTGCGAGGCCGTGGGCGCGAACATCGACTCCGTGCGCAAGGGCGTCGGCAGCGACTCGCGCATTGGCGGCTCGTTCCTGTTCCCCGGTCCGGGCTACGGCGGCTCATGCTTCCCGAAGGACGTGCAGGCGCTGCTGCGCACGGCGAAGTCGGTGCAGATGCCGCTCGACGTGGTCGAAGCGGTCGAGAAGACCAACGAGCGGCAGAAGCACCGGATCTTCCAGAAGCTCTCGAAGGCGCTCGGTACGGTGAAAGGCACGCGCGTCGCCGTGTGGGGACTCGCGTTCAAGCCGCAGACGGATGATCTCCGCGAGTCGCCCGCGCTCACGCTCATCGAGGAGCTGCGCGCCGCCGGCGCGAGCGTCGTCGCGCACGATCCCGTCGCCATGCCGGAGGCGAAGAAGAAGCTGGGCGACGCGGTCACGTTCGCCGAAAGCGGTTACGACGCGCTCTCCGGCGCCGACGCGCTCGCGATCGTCACCGACTGGAACGAGTATCGCCACCCCGATTTCGCGCGCATGAAGGCGGCGCTCAAGCGTCCGCTCATCGTGGATGGCCGCAATCTGTACGATCCCGCGCGCATGAAGGAGAACGGCTTCACCTATCTCTCGATCGGGCGCGGCGCGTGAGGGTCATGATCACCGGCGCCGCCGGCTTCCTCGGTTCGCATCTGTGCGACCGGTTCCTCGCCGACGGCCACGAGGTGGTGGGACTCGACAACTTCATCACCGGGCACCCGGAGAACATCGCGCATCTGTCGTCGAACCCGAAGTTCGAGTTCATGCAGCACAACATCTCCACGTACACGTACGTGGCCGGCACGCTCGACGGCGTGCTGCACTTCGCGTCGCCCGCGAGCCCGCGCGATTATCTCGAGCACCCGATCCCGACGCTCAAGGTGGGCGCGCTCGGCACGCACAACGCGCTCGGCCTCGCGAAGGCGAAGAAGGCGCGCTTCTTCCTCGCGAGCACGAGCGAGGTGTACGGCGATCCGCTCATCCACCCGCAGCCCGAGACCTACTGGGGCAACGTCAACCCGGTGGGCCCGCGCGGCGTGTACGACGAGGCGAAGCGGTTCGCCGAAGCGCTCACGATGGCGTATCACCGCTTCCACCAGCTCGACACGCGCATCGTGCGGATCTTCAACACGTACGGTCCGCGCATGCGGCCGCGCGATGGCCGCGTGGTGTCGAACTTCATTGTGCAGGCGCTGAACGGCGAGGCGCTCACGCTCTACGGCGACGGTTCGCAGACGCGCAGCTTCTGCTACGTGAGCGATGAGGTGGAGGGGATCTACCAGCTGTTCATGCGCGGCGACTCCGAGCCGACGAACATTGGCAATCCCGTGGAGTGCACCGTGCAGGAACTCGCGACGCTCGTGCTGCAGCTCACCGGATCCACGTCGACGGTCGAGCGGCGATCGCTGCCGGAAGACGATCCGAAGGTGCGCCGCCCGGACATCACGCGCGCGAAGAAACTGCTCGGCTGGGAGCCGCAGGTGCCGCTCAAGACCGGCTTGCAGGAGACGATCGAGTATTTCCGCTCGCTCGACGCCTCGCGGATGGCGCTCCATGGCTGAGCGCGTGCTCGTGACCGGCGCCGCCGGCTTCATCGGCTCGCACGTGAGCGAGGCGCTCCTCGCGCGCGGCGACGCCGTGATGGGCGTGGACAATTTCGACGATTTCTATCCGGCCGCCGTGAAGCGCGCGAATCTCGCCGAGGCGCTCGGCCACGCGAAGTTCACGCTCGTAGAGGCCGACGTGCGCGACGCCGCGGCGATGCAGCGCGCGATCGCGGAGTGGAAGCCCGCGGCGATCGTGCACCTCGCCGCGCGCGCGGGCGTGCGGCCATCGATCGCACAGCCGGCGCTGTACGCCGACGTGAACATTGGCGGCACCGTCGCGCTGCTGCAGGCGGCGCGCGCGGCTGGGATCGCGCGGTTCATCTTCGGCTCGAGCTCGTCGGTGTACGGCGACAACGCGACGCCTCCCTTCCGCGAGGACGATCCCGCGATGCTGCCGATCAGTCCGTACGCCGCCAGCAAGCGCGGCGCCGAACTGCAGTGCGAGGCGTTCAGCGCGCTCGACGCGGCGATGCGGATCATCTCCCTGCGCTTCTTCACCGTGTACGGGCCGCGCCAGCGTCCCGACTTGGCGATCCACAGCTTCACGCGATTGATGGAGACGGGCCGGCCGATCCCCGTCTTCGGCGACGGGACGGCGAGCCGCGATTACACGTTCGTGAGCGATATCGTGCAAGGCGTGGTCGCGGCGATCGACCGCACGCGCACCGTGGCGCTGCGCCACGAGATCATCAATCTCGGCGAGCAGGCCACCACCACCGTGAACGAACTCGTCGCGCTGATCGAGTCGGCCACCGGCCGCCGCGCGACGATCGAGCGCCGCCCCTCCCAGCCGGGCGACGTACGCCGCACGTTCGCGGACATCTCGCGCGCACGGACGCTCCTCGGCTACGCGCCGAGCGTCGGCGTGCGCGAGGGGATCCCGC
The DNA here is from genome assembly GCA_963716745.1 of uncultured Gemmatimonadaceae bacterium. Lineage (GTDB taxonomy): Bacteria > Gemmatimonadota > Gemmatimonadetes > Gemmatimonadales > Gemmatimonadaceae > DATKOH01. Next base: position 637,286 of record OY970320.1, on the reverse strand, counting down.
GCTTCGTCGACTGGTACCGCCGTCACGCCGCACCCGCGATGGCCGCGGGAGGCGCGCGATGAACCGAACTCTCACACCCGGGTACCACACCCGCATGACTTTTTCTGTCCGCAGCACGGTTCGCCGGCTCGTCGTCATCGCCGCCGCCACAGCGGCCGCCGCGTGCGCCAGCGCCACTTTCACGCAGAAGCAGGCGTCGACCAATGCGAACCTCTTCGAGGCGTCGCTCTCGGCGCTGAAGCATTCGTACTGGTCGAAGGCCGCGAAGGGATTCGAGCAGCTCACCTTCCAGCTCCCGGCGCGCGACCCGGCGCTGCCGCTCGCGTATTACTACCTGGGCGTCGCGCACCAGCACACCGGCGAGTACATCCTCGCGGCGCAGGCGTTCTCGCGCGTGCCGGAGAATTTCCCAGAAGACACGATGGCATCGCTCGCCACCTACGAGGCCGGCGTGTCGTACGCGAAACTCTGGAGGCGCCCGGATCTCGATGCCGATTACGGCACGACGGCGATCAGCACCTTCCAGAGCTTCCTCGCCGCGTACCCGGACTCGCCGTTGCGCGATAGCGCCGCGTTGGCGATCGACCGCTTGAACGAGATGTTCGCCGAGAAGAACCTCGAGACGGCCGACCTGTACTCCAAGCAGAAGGCGTACGACTCGTCGATCATCTATTACAAGGACATCCTCACCCGCTATCCGCAGACGAAGACGGCGAAGAAGGGGATGATGGGTTTGATCAAGGCGTACCGCGCGATCTCGTACATCGACGATGCGAACGAGACGTGCGCCGCGTTGCGCGACAAATACGGCAAGGACCGCGATGTGCAGCACCTGTGTCCGGTGAAGGCGGCGCCGGCGGCAGCGACGGTCGCGCCGCCACCTCCGCCACCGCCGGCGGCGGTCCCGGCCGCGAAGGCGCCGGCGAAGCCGTAACCGGAGTGCGCCTCGGCGTGTTCGGCGGCACGTTCGATCCGCCGCATCTCGGACATCTGCTCGCGGCGAGCGACGCGCACGAGGCGCTCCAGTTGGACCGGCTCCTCTTCGTGCCGGCGGCGCAGCAGCCGTTCAAGGGTGATCGCGTGGGCGCCTCGCCCGAGCAGCGCGCCGCGATGTGCGAGTTGATGCTCGGCGTCGATTCGCGCTTCGCGGTGGACCGCTCGGAGATATTGCGAGGGGGGTTATCTTACACGGTGGACACGCTGGCGTCGCTGTCGAGCGCCGAGCCGGGCGCGGAGTTGGTTCTGCTCATCGGCGAGGACCTCGCGGCGCAGGTCGCCACGTGGCGGGAGCCGGAGCGGATCGCGTCGCTGGCGCGGATCGCGGTGATGTCGCGTGACGCCGGCGCGGCCGCGCCCGCGGCGGGCGGCCCGCCGATGCGCCGCATTGCCACGCGGCGCATTGAGATATCGTCCACGGAAGTGCGAGCGAGAGTGAAAGCCGGATTGCCGATCAACGGATTCGTCGCTGAGCCGGTGGCGCGCTTCATTCGCGACACCAGCCTGTACCGCTAGAGGATCGAGATGATCAAGACCGTGCTGTCCGCCATCTTCGGGACCCGCCACGAGCGCGAGGTGAAGCGCATCCAGCCGCTCATTGACGAGATCAATGAGCAGTATGCGCTGCTGAAGAACCTCTCCGAGGACGAACTGCGCGCGCAGACGGAGAAGTTCCGCGGCATCGTGAGAGCGCGCACCGCGGAGCTCGATGCGGAGATCGCGAAGCTCAAGGAGCAGAAGAAGCTCACGGCCGACCCCGACGAGCGCTCGCGCATCGACGACGAGCTGAGCGGCACCGACGGGCGCGGCGGCGTCGAGAAGGAATTGCGCGACGAGCTCAAAGAAGTGCTCGAGGAGATCCTGCCCGAGGCGTTCGCGACGGTGCGTGAGGCGGCGCGCCGCCTTCTAGGCACGATGGCGAACGTGACCGGCCACGAGCTCGAGTGGAACATGGTGCACTACGACGTGCAGCTCGTCGGCGGTGTGCAGCTCCACCGTGGCCGCATCGCCGAGATGGCCACGGGCGAGGGCAAGACACTCGTCGCCACCCTGCCGCTCTACTTGAACGCGCTCGCCGGGCGCGGCGCGCATCTCGTCACGGTGAACTCGTACTTGGCGCGCCGCGACTCACAGTGGATGGGGCATCTCGTACAGCTACCTCGGCCTCACGGTCGGGTGCCTGGACGATACCGAGCCCGGCACGGCCGAACGCCGCGGCGCGTACAACGCCGACATCACCTACGGCACGAACAACGAGTTCGGATTCGACTATCTGCGCGACAACATGGTGGTCTCGCTCGAACAGCGCGTGCAGCGCCCGCACTTCTACGCGATCGTCGACGAAGTGGACTCCGTGCTCATCGACGAGGCGCGGACGCCGCTCATCATCTCCGGCCCGGTGAGCGACGAGGGGGACGATCAGTATCGCGAGTTCAACAACGCGGTCGCGCGGCTCGCGCGCGCGCAGACCGAGGATTCGAACAAGCTGGTGGGTGAGGCCGAGGAGGCGTTCACGCGCGGCGACGACGCCGAAGCCGCGATGCGCCTCTACCAGGCGCAGCTCGGCGCGCCGAAGAACAAGAAGCTGCTCAAGATGCTGCAGGAGCCGGGCGTGAAGACGCTCGTGCAGAAGATGGAGCTGGACCACATCGCCGATCGCAAGCAGCCGGGCGCGAAGCAGCAGTATCGCGATCTCGAGGAACGCCTGCTCTTCGTGCTCGACGAGCGCGGCCACACGGTGCACCTCACCGAGCGCGGCGTGGACTATCTGTCGCCCGGCGACCACGAGGCGTTCGTACTGCCCGACATCGCCGAGGGCGTGCATCGTGTCGACAAGGACGTGCGGCTCTCGCCCGCCGAGAAGCTCACCGAGCGCGCCAAGATCGAGCGCGAGTTCGCGACCAAGAGCGACAAGCTCAACATCGTGCACCAATTGCTGCGCGCGCACGCGCTGTTCGAGAAGGACGTGAACTACGTCGTGCAGGACGGGCAGGTGCTGATCGTCGATGAGTTCACCGGCCGCACGATGCCGGGGCGTCGGTGGTCCGAGGGGCTGCACCAGGCGGTGGAAGCGAAGGAGAACGTCGCGGTGAAGGGCGAGACGCAGACGCTCGCGACGATCACGATCCAGAACTACTTCCGCATGTACGAGAAGCTCGCGGGCATGACGGGCACCGCCGAGACCGAAGAGACGGAGTTCCACACCATCTACGGCCTGGATGTCGCGGTGATCCCGACGAACAAGGCGGTAGTGCGCGACGACCGGCACGATCTCATCTACAAGACGCGCCGCGAGAAGTACAACGCGATCCTTGAGGAGGTCGAGCGGCTGCACAAGCTCGGCTATCCCGTGCTCGTCGGCACCGTGAACGTGGACGTGTCCGAGACACTCTCGCGCACGTTCCAGCGCGCCGGCCTCAAGCACAACGTGCTGAACGCGAAGTACCACCAGCGCGAGGCCGAGATCGTAGCGGAGGCCGGGCAGCCCGGCGCGATCACGATCGCGACGAACATGGCCGGCCGCGGCACCGACATCAAACTCGGCGCCGGTGTCACCGAGGCGAAGCCGTCGCAAGTGAAGGATCCGGAAGGGAAGCCGGTGGACGTGGAGGAGTGCGGCGGCCTGCACATCATCGGGTCGGAGCGGCACGAGGCGCGGCGCATCGACCGGCAGCTGCGCGGACGCGCGGGACGCCAGGGCGATCCGGGCGCGTCGCAGTTCTTCCTGTCGCTCGAAGATGACCTCATGCGGCTGTTCGGCTCCGAGCGCATCGCCAAGCTGATGGACCGGCTTGGCGCGCAGGAAGGCGAGCACCTCACGCACCCGCTCATCACGCGCTCGATCTCACAGGCGCAGAAGCGCGTCGAGCTGCAGAACTTCCAGACCCGCAAGCGGCTGCTGGAGTACGACGACGTGATGAACCAGCAGCGCGAGGTGATCTACTCGCTGCGCGCGTTCGCGCTCGATGGCGGCGAGGAGCTCAAGGGCGAAGCGAAGAAGATGGTGGATCGGGCGATGGATCGGCGCGTCGAGCAGGCGCTTGCGGATTTCGATAGTGCGGAGGGCTGGGATCTGGGCGTGCTGCGCCAGGACCTGCTCATGCACTATCTGCTCACGGTGCCGCAGTTCGCCGACGGTTCGGCGGAGATGCCGCACGATCTCGATGGCGCGCAAGCGGTGGCGCGCGCCGCGGGCGACGCGGCCTTCGAGGCGAAGTTCTCAAGCCTGGGGCCGGCGGCGTCGGGGCCGGTGCTCGCGTTCGTGATGCTCAAGGTGCTCGACGACAAGTGGAAGGACCATCTGTACGATCTCGATCAGCTGCGCGCCGCGATCAACTACCGCGCGTGGGGGCAGAAGGACCCGCTCATCGAGTACAAGCAGGAAGCGTACTCGATGTTCGTGGAGCTGATGGCCGACGTGTACCACACGTTCACCGAGCAGTTCCTGCGGGCACAGTTCGTGTTCGAGCCGGCGCCCGCGCCGCCGCCGCCGCGCGGCGTCGCGACGAAACCGACGTACGACGCGCAGGGGATGATGGACATCGGGCCGGGTGAGCCGGCCGAGGGGCCGGTGGCGCGTCGGGAGCCGCCGAGCATCGGCGGGGTGAAGCCGGTCGCGTCCAATGGGAGCGCGGGCAAGGCGCCGATGGATTGGTCGGCAGTCGGGCGCAATGATCCGTGCCCGTGCGGATCGGGGAAGAAGTTCAAGAAGTGCCATGGAGCAACGGCATAAGGGCGTGAGTAGCGAGTCGTGCGTCACTGCCAAAGCGCCCGGCGAATAGCCGGGCGCTTTTCGTGCTTCGCGCGAGGATCTGATGGGCGACCCCTGACTCCCGATCGCCACATTGCACGCCTGCATTCAGGAGGCTCCATGTCTGGCTTCGCGGGCGGAGGGTTGTTAAGTATCAGGGAGATGCCGCGCGGGGAGAGGCCCCGGGAGCGGCTGCGGAACAACGGCGCGAGTTCGCTCAGCGCCGCCGAGCTGTTGGCCATCGTCATCGGCTCGGCGGGGGGTGGGTCGTCGGCGTTGCAGTTGGGGCACGAAGTGCTGGCATCGGCGGGCGGTTCATTGCGGCGGATGGCGTCGCAGCCGGTGGCGGCGATCACGGCGATGCGCGGGATGGGGCCCGCGCGCGCCGTGGCGGTCCATGCGGCGCTCGAGCTCGGGCGCCGCTTGGCGGCGGAGGTGCGCGACGAGGGCGCGCCGATGCGGAGTCCGCGCGACGTGGCGGCCGCATTCGCGCCGCGACTCGAGGACCTGCCCGTCGAGGAGTTCCACGTGGCGATCCTCGACGCGCAGCACCGGCTCGAGCGCGATGTCACCGTCACGCGCGGGCTGCTGAACTCGTCGCTCGTGCATCCGCGCGAGGTCTTCCGGGAAGCGATCGCCGAACGCGCGGCGGCGATCATCCTGGTGCACAATCACCCGAGCGGCGACCCCACGCCCTCGGCGGATGACCGGTTGGTGACGGAGCAACTCGTCGCGGCCGGGCGGTTGCTGGATATCCCGGTGCACGACCACGTGATCGTGGGGCGCGGCCGGTACACCAGTTTCGCGGAGGCAGGGCTGCTGTGACGGTTCCGGTCCTCAAGAGCGTGATCCCCGGGTGGGACCTCGACACTGAGCTGCTCGCGCGGCTCGACGCCGACTTGCTCGCGCGCGCCTACCGGTTCAGCGAGGTCGCGCACCACGGGCAGAAGCGCTCATCGGGCGAGCCGTACGTCGCGCACTGCGTGCAGGTCGCGCGGATCCTCGCCGAGCTGCACCTCGACTCGGTCACTGTCGCGTGCGGACTCATCCACGATGTCGTCGAGGACACCGCGGTCACCGTCGCCGACGTGGAGCGCGAGTTCGGCGCGGAGATGGCGCAGATCGTCGACGGTGTCACGAAGATCGGATCGCTCGCCTTCCAGAGCCGCGAGGAACGGCAGGTCGAGAACTACCGGAAGCTCCTGCTGTCGATCGCGAAGGATGTGCGCGTCATCCTGATCAAGCTCGCGGACCGCCTGCACAACATGCGCACGCTGGATTATCTGGCCGAGGAGAAGCGCCGGCGCATCGCGCAGGAGACGATGGACCTGTACGCGCCCATGGCGCACCGGTTCGGTATGGCGCAGGTGCGGTGGGAACTCGAGGACCTCTCCTTCAAGTACCTCGAGCCCGCGGACTACAAGGCGCTCGCGAAGCTGGTCACGTCGAAGCGCGGACATCGCGAGGGGCTCATCGCGCAGATGGAGGGCCCGCTCGCGCGCGACCTCAAGGCGGCCGGCATCAAGGACGTCGAGGTCGTCGGGCGGCCGAAGCATCTGTGGTCGATCTGGAAGAAGATGAAGCAGCGCGACAAGCCGTACGAGGAGATCTACGATCTCATGGCCGTGCGCGTGCTCGTGAACACCGTGCCCGAGTGCTATCACGCGCTTGGCGTGATCCACGACGCGTACACGCCGCTGCAGGAGCGCATCAAGGACTACATCGCGCAGCCGAAATCCAACGGCTATCAGTCGCTGCACACGACCGTATTCGGGCCGGGCCGGCAATTGTACGAAGTCCAGATCCGCACGCGCGAGATGCATCAGACCGCCGAGTATGGCATTGCGGCTCACTGGCTGTACAAGGAGGAGCGCGATCCGGATCAGGCCGACCAGCAAATGAACTGGCTGCGGCAGATCCTCGAGTTCCAGCTCGACGCGAAGAACCCGGCGGAATTCTTCGAATTCCTGAAGCTGGATCTCTACCAGCGCGAGATCTTCGTGCTCACGCCCACGGGCGATGTGGTCGAGCTGCCGGATGGCGCGACGCCGATCGACTTCGCCTTCGCCGTGCACTCCGAGGTCGGGCTGCATTGCCAGGGCGCCAAGGTGAACGGCCGCATCGCGCCGCTCTCGCGCGTCCTCAAGAGTTCGGACACGGTGGAGATCATCACGTCGCCCAACGCGCGGCCGAGCCGCGACTGGCTCGCGCACGTGCGCACCGGGCGCGCGCGCCACCGCATCCGCCAGTGGATCCGCCAGGAGGAGCAGACGACCTCGGCACGGCTCGGGCGCGACATCCTCGAACGCGAAGTGCGCCGCCGCGGACTCGCGAAGCCGGACGACGACTCGCTCAAGGCCGCCGCGAAGCTGCTGAACCTCAACGACGCGCACCATCTGATCGCGAGCCTGGGGCAGGGGGACGTGCACAAGGACCAGGTGATCAAGGCGCTCTATCCGATGCTCGAGACGCCGTCGGACAAGCCGGCGCAGAAGCCGAGCGCGTTCGAGCGGCTCGTCACGCGCATGCGCGGCGCGCCCAAGGGCGTGCGCATCCAGGGCGTGGACGGGCTGATGGTGCGGTATTCGCAGTGCTGCCAGCCTGTGCCGGGCGACCCGGTGGTCGGTTACGTCACGCGCGGGCGCGGTGTGAGCATCCACCGCGCGGATTGCCCCAACGTGCTGTCGCTCTCGAGCGAACCGGAGCGCCGGCTGGACATCGACTGGCAGGAAGTGCAGGGGCAGATCTTCCTCGTGCGCCTCGCGCTCGAGGGGACCGACCGCCGCGGCCTGTATGCGGATGTCGCCGAAGCCGTGACGGCCACGGGCACGAACATCAAGAGCGTGGATCTGCGGTCCGGCGACGGCGGCGGTGTCTCGGGCACGATGCTCGTGGAAGTCGAGAACCTCGCGCACCTGCAGAAGGTGATCCGGGTGGTGCGGAAGATCAAAGGGATCACGGATGTCGCGCGCCGCGAACGGCACGCGAATGAGGAGCAATAACTGCGCAGACTGGACACCGCTGACGGCGGGGTTAGTACCGCGAGGTGCGGGTGTGGCGTTAGCGTTGGGAACAGCGCGTTCCTCGGTGCTGGCGGTCCCAACGTCCAACGCTAACGCGCCGTTCGCGGTACCAGTCCCCGCCTCCAGCGGTACCACACGACTGATTTTTCTGACACAGTGCCATCCTTCGAATTCACCGCTCCCTTCAGCCCCGCCGGCGATCAGCCTCGTGCCATCACCGAGCTGAACGAGGGACTCGCGCGCGGCGACCGGTTCCAGACGCTCCTCGGCGTCACCGGCTCGGGCAAGACGATGACCGTCGCGAACGTCATCCAGCATTACCGGAAGCCCACGCTCGTGCTGAGCCACAACAAGACCCTCGCGGCGCAGCTGTACGGTGAACTCAAGGGCTTCTTCCCGAACAATGCGGTCGAGTATTTCATCTCGTACTACGACTACTACCAGCCCGAGGCGTACGTCCCCTCGAGCGACACGTACATCGAGAAGGACGCCTCGATCAACGAGGACATCGACCGCCTGCGCCTGCGCGCGACGTCGAGCCTCATGGAGCGCGACGATGTCATCATCGTCGCCACGGTGAGCGCGATCTACGGACTCGGCGATCCGGTGGAATACCGCGAGCGCATGGTGAGCATCAACGTCGGCGAGACGCGCCCGCGCGACGACATCCTGCGCGCGCTCGTGTCGATCCAGTATTCACGCAACGACGTCGCGTTCGAGCGCGGCACCTTCCGCGTGCGCGGCGACACGGTGGAGATCTTCCCCGCGTACGAGGAGCAGGCGGTGCGCGTGGAACTCTGGGGCGATCAGGTGGAGCGGATCTCCAAGATCAATCCGATCACCGGCGACGCGATCGCGAAGCTCGAGCGCGCGGCGATCTACCCGGCGAAGCATTTCGTGACGTCGCGCCCGACGCTCGAGCGCGCGGTGTCGCTCATTCGCACCGAGCTCAACGAGCGGCTGCCGCTCCTGCGGAGCGCGGGCAAGCTCCTCGAGGCGCAGCGCCTCGAGTCGCGCACGAACTTCGACATCGAGATGATGCTCGAAGTAGGCACCTGCGCCGGCATCGAGAACTACTCGCGCCACCTCTCGGGCCGGCAGGCGGGCGAGCGTCCCGCGTGCCTCTTCGATTATTTCCCCGAGGATTTTCTCGTCGTCGTCGACGAATCGCACGTCTCGCTCCCGCAGATCTCGGGCATGTTCAATGGCGACCGCGCGCGCAAGCTCACGCTCGTCGAGTACGGCTTCCGGTTGCCGAGCGCCCTCGACAACCGGCCGCTCATGTTCGATGAGTTCCTCGCGCTCACCCCCAAGGCGCTGTTCGTGAGCGCCACGCCGGGCGACCTCGAACTCCAGCTCTCCGACGGCGTCGTCGTCGAGCAGATCATCCGTCCCACCGGGCTGCTCGATCCCGAGATCGAGGTGCGCCCGGTGCGCGGCCAGGTGGACGATCTCCTCAACGAGATCCGGCTGCGCGAGCGGCGGGGCGAGCGCGTGCTCGTCACCACGCTCACGAAGCGCATGTCGGAGGACCTCGCCGACTATCTCCAGCAGATGCGCGTGCGCGTGCGCTACATGCACTCGGACATCGACGCCATCGAGCGCATGGAGATCATTCGCGGGCTGCGACTCGGCGACTTCGATGTGCTCGTAGGGATCAACCTCCTGCGCGAAGGGCTCGACCTGCCCGAGGTGTCGCTCGTCGCGATCCTCGACGCCGATCAGGAAGGCTTCCTGCGCAGCGACCGCTCGCTGATCCAGACCGTGGGCCGCGCGGCGCGGAACGTGAGCGGACGCGCGATCTTCTACGCCGACCGGATCACCGGCTCGATGCAACGCTGCCTCGACGAGACCAAGCGCCGGCGCGCGATCCAGCGCGCGCACAACGAGGAGCATGGTATCACGCCCACGACAGTCGTGAAGAGCACGGACGAGGTGAACTTCAGCACGCGATTGGCCGATGCGCGGATGGAGGTGCCGGAACGCAAGGTCGCCGAGCCGCGGCACACCTACGCCTCCGAAATGGATGATGCCGCGCTGCTCGAGATGCTCGAGGCGCAGATGAAGGAGGCGGCCGAAGGACTCGACTTCGAGGAAGCGGCGTCGCTCCGCGACCAGGTGTTCGAGCTCAAGGCGCGAATGAGCGGTGGCGCCTCGGGCGGAGGTGCGAAACGCGGCGCGGGCCTCGGCCGCCTGCGGGCGCCGCGCGCGTGACCGTGCAGGCCACCGTAGCGCTCACCCGTGCGGAACTCACCGCGTGGGGCGAGGCGTTCGGGCGCACCGCGGCCGCCCCGCTCGTGGTCGCGATCCGCGGCGAGCTCGGCGCCGGAAAGACCACGCTGGTGCAAGCGATCAGCCGCGGGGCGGGCGTCACGCAGGAAGTGACTAGTCCGACCTTCGCGCTCGTGCACGAGTACGCGGCGGCGAATTGGCCGGTGTACCATTTCGATCTGTACCGGCTCGACCGGCCGGACGAACTCACGAACCTCGGGTGGGACGAGATCATTTCCGCGCCCGCGCTCGTGCTCGTCGAGTGGCCGGAACGCGCGGGACGCCGCCTGCCACCCGGCGCGTACCCGATCGCGCTGGAGTACGATCCCTCGGATCCCGAGCGCCGCTTGCTCACCGCCGGATGACCGGCCGCCCCAGCGTCACGCTCGCGCTCGACGCCGCGACGTACACCGGCACGGTGGCCATCCTGCGTTCGGGCGTGGTAACGGCCGAGCGGTCGGTCGCGATGCGCGGCGAGCACGAAGAACGCCTGCTGCCGGCGGTCGCCGCAGCACTCGCGGAGGCCGGCGTCACGGCCGCGGACATCACGCGCGTGGTGTGCGGCGCCGGCCCGGGAAGCTTCACGAGTCTCCGCATTGCCGGCTCGATCGCCAAGGGGATCGCCAGCGCGCGCGGCATCCCGATGTTCGCGCTCCCGTCGCTCGCGCTGATCGTCGCCGGCAACCCGCTGCCGCCCGGCGCGTACCTCGCCGTGCTCGACGCGATGCGCGGCGAATGCTACGTCGCCGGCTACGCGCGCACTGCGCACACGATCGAGGAGATCGCCCCGCCGGCGCTCGTCGCGCGCAGCGCGGTCGCCGCGATGGCTGACGCGCTCGGCGCGCGCACCGCCGGCCCCGCCGAGCTTCTCGCCTGCGCGCCGCACGCCCGCGGCGCCGCGATGCTCGTGGAGCAATTCGCGGTCGCGGGACCCGTGGATCTCGCGACCTGGGAACCGCACTACGGCCGCGTCGCCGAAGCGCAGGCGAAGTGGGAGCGCGAGCACGGCCGCCCGCTCACCGGCGCGTAGCGTGCCGCGGGCGTTGACGGTCCGCGCGGCGGCGCCGTCGGATCTCGACGCCGTGGTCGAGATCGAACGCGCCTCCTTCGGCGATCCATGGACGCGCGCGCTGTTCGCCGGCGCGCTCCGGGCGGCGGGTTCGCGCTTCGATGTCGTACTCGGGGATGACCAGACGCTGGTGGGATACATTGTGGCCCAGTTCGCCGCGGACGAAGCCGAGGTGCTCAATCTCGCCGTCGCACCCGCGCGGCGAGGAGCGGGGGTCGGCGCCCTGCTGCTCGGCGGTATGATGACGGAAGCGCGCGATCGCCGCGCCGCCACGGTGCATTCTCGATGTGCGCGAATCCAACGCCGCCGCCCGCGCGCTCTACGCGCGTTTCGGCTTCACCGAAGTCGGCCGGCGCCGCGACTATTACCGGGAGCCGGTCGAGGACGCACTGGTCCTGCGCTGCGATCTCCCGGCCACCGCAGAACGATGATCCGCCGCGCGTTCGCTCGGTGGCATAGGGGCGGCCCGTCCGATATACTTTGTCCGGCGATGTCATTCGCCATCTGCCAGGAGGAACCGTGAGCCGCAGTCTGAATAAGGTCACCCTGATCGGCAATCTGGGCGCCGATCCCGAAGTCCGGTCCGCCACGGGCGGCAACCGCGTCGCGAACTTCTCTCTCGCCACGAGCCGCCAGTGGACCGGCGCCAACGGGGAGAAGCAGGAGAAGACGGAGTGGCACCGGTGCGTGGTCTGGAATTCCAAGGCCTTCACGCTCGCCGATATCGTCGAGAAGTACCTGAAGAAGGGCGACAAGGTGTACGTCGAGGGGCGGATCGAGTACCGCCAGTGGCAGGACAAGGAGAATCAGACCCGCTACAGCACCGAGATCAACGTCCGGGAGCTGATCATGCTGTCCGGCCGCCAGGGCGGTTCGGACGACGCCGAGGGCGCTCCGCGGAGCCGCCCGCGCGCGGCGGCGGCAGGCGCAGGGTCCGGCGCCGGGCCCAGTCCGGCCGGCGGCGACTTCGAGGACTTCAAAGGCAGCCTCGAGGAGACGGACGACGATCTGCCCTTCTAACAACTGCAGGGGCGCGCCTGGCGTATGGCGTATGGTACGACGAATCGCAGGGGCGCGTTTGGGGGTTGGCGGGTGGGTATTACCATACGCCAACAGCCAGGCGCGCCTCTTCGCCGTAACCCGTTGCCCCATCACGCGTCCTAGTAGGGAACCCGTGCGCGCCTCGGCTTCTTGCCGGGGGTGCGCAGTTCCGTTTTCCTTGGGGAACCGCGCACCCGTTGCGCACCGAGTGAGGACCACGAGGACACCGCTATGATCCAGCATCCGATGCGCTTTTCGCCTCTCGTCCGTCGCGCGTTCGCGCTCGCCGTCGCCGCTGCGACGCTGGCTTCCTCGCCGCTCAAGGCGCAGGAGCCGACCGCGATCCCTGCGACCCACACCGTGAAGAAGGGCGATACGCTCTGGGACATCGCCAAGATGTACCTGAACGATCCCTTCCTCTGGCCTGAGATCTACCGGCTCAACACGGCCATCGTGGAAGATCCGCACTGGATCTATCCCGGCGAGGTCCTGACGCTCCCCGGCGGCACGCCGCAGGTCGCCGAGAATCCCGGCGGCGGCGCACAGGTCGTCTCGGAAGACCAGATGGAGCAGCCGGCCGCGCCGATCGCGGAAGCGCCGCGCCAGCCGGTCGGGTCTACGGTGTTCGCGGCGGCCAACCGCAAGCGCACCATCAGCGCGTCGCGCTTCGGCGGCACGGCCAACACGTACCAGCATACCGCGGTGCGCGCGGCGGAGTTCTACTCGGCGCCGTGGCTCGATTCGTCCGCCGGTCCGCCGAACACCGGCCGGATCATTCGTACGGCGAACGTGCCGGGCGAAGTGCGCGGCGTGCAGCGCGACAAATTCAACATCAACGATTACGTCTTCGTCACGCTGCCCAAGGGCGTCGTGGCGGCCAAGGGCGACCAGTTCCTCGTATTCGAGACGCTCGCGGATCTCGGGAACGGGACGGTAGTGATGCGCCCCACCGGCCAGATAAAGATCATCAGCATTGAAGGCACCGATGCGGCAATGGCCCTGATCACGAACTTCTACCAAGAGGTCTGGATCGGGCAGCAGATCATGCCGCTCGAGCACTTCGCGATGAACCCCGACGCGCGCCCCGCGCCGCTGCTCCTCGGCACCGAAGGCAAGGTCATCTTCATCCCGCCGGCGGTCACGATCGCGTCGGCGCAGGACTGGATCATCCTCAACGTGGGCCTGAAGGATGGCGTGAAGATCGGCGACCAGTTCACGGTCTACCGTCCGTCGTTCAAGCAGCCGCAGGAGCACGGTCCCGATGTGACCATCCCGGAAGGGTTGATCGGGCGCGTGCAGGTGATCAAGGTGACGGAGCTTGGCGCCACGGCGCTGGTCACGGACATTCGCAATCCGGCGATCTTCGCGGATGCGTCCGTCCGGCTGACCGCGCGCATGCCCTAGGCGCTCTCCGTTTTTCGCTGCGCCACGGCCCCGCCGTGGCGCCGCGCGTGTTACATTATGGGCGACGCATGACTGCGATCGCCCATTTTGTTTTTCCTCGCGCGCTCCGGCGCCGCGTCCACGCGTTGACATGACGCGCCGCATCCTCGTCACCGGCGGCGCGGGCTTCATCGGCTCGCATGCCGCAGCCCGCTTCACAGGCGCCGGCGACCGCGTCACCATCCTCGACGACCTCAGCTCCGGCAAGCGCGAGAACGTTCCCGACGGCGCCGAGCTCCTCACGCTCGACATCCGGTCGGCCGACGCCGCGCGCGCCGTGCGCGAAGGGCGATTCGATGTCATGTGTCACTTCGCCGCGCAGATGGATGTGCGGCGCAGTGTGGCCGATCCAGTGCACGACGCGCGCGTGAACGTCGAGGGCACGCTCAATCTCCTCGAGGCGCTGCGCGCAGCCGGCGCCACGGCGCGTGTGGTCTTCGCCTCCACCGGCGGCGCGATCTACGGCGACCTCGCGCCGCCGCCTACCGCAGAGCAGGCGCCGAAGGATCCGCAGTCGCCCTACGGCGTCGCGAAGCTCGCGGTGGAGCATTACCTCGCGTATTACGCGCGCGTGCACGGATTGCCCACGATCGCGCTGCGATTCTCGAACGTGTACGGCCCGCGCCAGGACCCGCATGGGGAGGCGGGCGTCGTCGCGATCTTCTGCGAGCGGCTCCTGCGCGGCGAAGCGCTCACGGTGTACGGCGACGGCCTGCAGACGCGCGACTACGTGTTCGTGGAGGACGTCGCGCGCGCCGTGCAACTCGCCGCGCTCGCGCCCTTGCCGCCGGCCGGCGGCGTGGACGCCCGCGCGATCAACATTGGAACTGGAGTGGAGACCGACGTGCTGACACTCGCCACGATCCTTGCCGGCGCGGCCGCGGTGCCGCCGCGCCTCACACACGCGCCCGAACGTCCCGGCGAGCAGCGGCGCTCCGCGGTGCGCATCGACGCCGCCGCTCGCGCATTGGACTGGCGCCCGGCGGTCACTCTCGACGACGGCCTGCAGCAGACTCACGCGTGGTTCGCCGCGCGGCGGCTGGCGGTGGTGTCATGAACGCCTTCGCGCTGCTCGCGCTGCAGCTCGGCACGGCGCTCCCCACCACGCCGATGGACCTGATCCGTCAGTCCACGATCGCGACGAAGATCGTGCTCGTGCTGCTCGGCACACTCTCGCTGATCAGCTGGGCGATCATGCTGGCGAAGTGGCGCGAGTTCCGCCGCGCCGACGCGCGGGCCCGCGCGTTCGAGAAGGACTTCGCGTCGGCGCACACGCTCGAGGCCGCGGCCGCGCTCGTGCGGCGCGGCGCCGAGGGGCCGTTCGCGAGCATCGTATCGCGCGCGTCCAACTTCGTGGCCGTTCTGAACTCCGGGAACCTCTCGGCGTCGCAGGTGGAAGCGCTCCGTCTCGTGCTCGATGCCGAGACGATGGACCAGCGCGATCAGTTGTCGCACTTCATTCCGTGGCTCGCGACGATCGGTTCGGTGAGCCCGCTCATCGGGCTGCTGGGCACGGTGCTCGGCGTCATCGACGCCTTCGTGGGCATCGCGGTGAAGGGGAGCGGCAATCTTGCGGCGGTCGCGCCGGGCGTCGCCGAGGCATTGGTGGCGACCGCGGCCGCGCTCACCGTCGCGATCCCCGCGGTGTTCGGCTACAACATCTTCGCCGCGCGGCTCGCGCGCTATGAGGGCCAACTGGAGAGCTTCGGCACCTCGGTGATCGCGATGATGGTGCGCGCGGGGCGCATCGAGTGAGCCAGCGGCGGCGCACCCGGGGGCTGCCGCTCAACGCGGACATCAACGTCGTGAGCCTGATCGACGTGATGATGCTCTTAATGGTGATCTTCATGATCACCGCGCCGATGATGCAGGGGGGCGTGGACGTCGCGCTGCCGCGCGCCGACGCGCGCCCGCTGCGCGCGGCCAGCGGCCTCGTCGTGACCGTCGCGCGCGACGGTACGATCTTCGTCGATGAGGGCAAGTTCACCTACGAAGAATTCCGCGCCACCTTCAAGGCGCTCGCGGGCAAGCGCGGGCGCGACGGCATCTATCTGCGCGCCGACCAGAATGTGCCGTACGGATCGGTGGTGCGCGTGCTCGCGGTGATGCGCGGCGCCGGCGTCGGCGACATTGGTCTCGTGGCCGAACCGGAGACGGTCACGCCGTGAGCGCGCGCCCGGACACCATGCGCCGCCGGCCGTCGATCGCGTGGGCGATCGCGGCGTCGTTCGCCTTGCACGCGATCTTCGCGACGGCGCTCTTCTCGGCGCATCCGGCGCCGCGCCGGGCGCTGCCGCCTTCGTATCATGTGAACCTGGTGGCCGCGCCACCGGAGCCCGCGGCGGCACCGGCGCCCGCGCCGCCCGCCGCGCCTCCGCCGGCGCCGGCGCCGCCGCCGAGTCCGCCGGCGAAGAAGGTGGTGCCGCCGCCCAAGGCCATGGCCGCGCCGCCGAAGATGCCTCCCAAGACGCCGCCGAAGAAGACGCCACCCGCGCCGGCGCCGCCCGCGCCGCCGAATCCGGCGCCTCCGGCCCCCAGTACTGCGGGCCGCGGCACCGACATTGTGACGGTGCAGAGCGAAGGCGCCGAGTTCCCCTATCCGCAGTATCTGGAGAACGTCGTGCGGGTGATCGCGCAGCGCTTCAAGCCGCAGGGGAACTCCGCCGTGCGCGCCGAAGTATCGTTCATCATTCGGCGCGATGGCTCGATCGTGCCGAGCAGCATCCAGTTCGTCACGCGCTCCGGGAATTTCGCCTTCGATCTCGAGGCCGAGGGCGCGGTCGAGCAAGCCGCCGCGGTGAAAGCCTTCGGGCCGCTGCCCACCGGCTTCGCCGATGATGTGCTTCCTGTCGTCTTCAGCTTCGACCCGCGAGTGTTGCGATCACCATGACAAGCCGCACCTCTCTTCGATCCGCGATGCTCGGCGCGTCGCTGTCCGTGTGCTGCGCCGCGTTCGCCGCTCGCGCCCAGGATTCGACAACGCCGCGCGGCGTGCGGATCGGCCTGTCCTATGAATCGGGGTCGAAGCCCGGCGTCGTCGTGGGGATCGTGCGCGGCCCGATGGGCGATAGTGTGCGCGCGATCCTGCAACGCGATCTGGACAACAGCGATCTCGTGGAGGTGATCGGCGTGGATGGCACGCCGGCTGCCGCGACGGTCGCGCAGGTGGGGCCGGGCATCAACTACGCGATGTGGAAGGCGATCGGCGCCGCCGCGGCGCTCCAGATGTCGCTCGTGCCCGGAACGCTGCACATCGCGGCGCACGACGTGGCGAAGAAGACGGTGCTGCAGACGCGGGACTTTCCGCTCGCCGGCTCGCCGGGCAGCGCCGACTGGCGGATGTCGCTGCATGCGGCGTCGGATGAGGTGGAGCGATGGCTCACGGGGACGCGCGGGATCGCGACGACGCGCATCCTGTTCGTGCGGGGCGGACGCGTGCTCGTGATCGACTCCGACGGATGGGGCGAACGCGCGCTCACCGAGGCCGGCACCGTGCTCTCGCCGGCGTGGCATCCGTCGGCCAAATTGTTCGCGTACAGCGCCGTGTCAGGTGCCGGGTGGCGGATCATGCTGCGCGACTTCAGCGGTGGGCCGGCCCACGCGCTCGGCACGACGCCGCGGGGGCTGAACATGACGCCGGCCTTCTCGCCCGATGGGACCTCGCTCGCGTACGCGCATGGCGATGAAGAGGGCGCCGATCTCTTCGTGGTGCCGGTGAACGGCACGAGCGCGGCGGGCGAAGCGCGGCGGATCACCGTGGGCCGCGGCACGGACAACGTGTCGCCGACCTTCAGTCCGGATGGCCGCCGGATCGCCTTCACGTCGGGGCGGATCGGACACCCGGAGGTCTACCTCGCGGACGCGGACGGCGCGAACCCGGAATTGCTGACGCCGTTCGCATTCGGCGAGGAGGCGTACCGGTCCAACCCGGACTGGTCGCCCGACGGCCGGCAGGTGGCTTACCAGGCGCAATTCAGTGGTGTATTCCAGTTGATGGTGATCGGCCTGCGGGACCGGTCGGTGCGGCAGCTCACGAGCGAGGGACGCAACGAGGATCCTTCGTGGGCGCCGGACGGCCGGCATTCTGGTGTTCGCTTCGACGCGCACCGGCGCGCGTGAGCTGTTCGTGCTCGATGTGGAATCGGGGCGCGCGCGGCAATTGACGCACGGACCGGGAGCGCGGCTCCCGGCGTGGTCGCCGATGCTCGCGTCGGCTCCGTGATCCTGTTCATTCATTCTCACACACCAAACCCAATCTCTTCTCGGAGAAGCACCATGCGTCATTCACTGGCAGTCCTCGGCACCGTCGTCACGCTCGCCGCCGTCGCCGCATGCAACAAGAAGGCTCCGGAAACGGGACCGGCGCCGCTCAGCGCCGACTCGATCGCGAAGTTGCACGCCGCCGACTCGGCCGCGAAGGCGACGGCCGCGGCGAACGCCGCGCAGGCGACGAAGGACTCCATCGCGAAGGCGAACGCGGATGCGGCCGCTGCGGCGGCGGCGGCCGCGGCCGCGAAGAAGGACGCGTTGAAGCATGACATGGCCTCCACCATCTACTTCGACTTCGACAAGTCGACACTCACCGACTCGGCCAAGGCGAAGCTCGACCGCAAGATCGCGATCATGAATGCGAATCCCGCGGTCGGCATCCAGATCGAGGGTGACACCGACGAGCGTGGCTCCGCGGAGTACAACCTGGCGCTCGGCCAGCAGCGCGCCGCGTCGGTGAAGCGGTATCTGACGCAGCACGGCATCGCCGATGCGCGGATCACGATCATCAGCATGGGCGAGGAGAAGCCGGCGGCGCCGGGGCACGATGAGACGTCGTACTCGCAGAACCGGCGCGCCGAGTTCACGATCACCGTCGGCGACCTGGCGGCGACGCCGTGAAGCGCATCGCGCGCGCGCTCGCACCGGCCGTGTGTCTCGCGGCCGGCGCGTGCATGGCGACCTCCGCCGACGTGGATTCGCTCCGCGTCACCATCAATGAACTGAAGGCCACGCAGATCCGGTCCGACTCGGCGCGTGCGGCGCAGATCGCCGCCACCGGCGCGCAGATGGCCGTCGTCGACGATTCCGTGCGCGCGCTCAGCGCGCGGATCGCGAAGATGAACGGTGACATGCGCGGCGATCTCTACGCGATCAACCAGCAGCTCATCCAGATCCAGGAGCTGACGGGACAGAGTCAGCGGCGCCTGCAGGACCTGCGGTCCTCGCTGGAGCAGCGGCAGCCGGACACGCAGGGCGGCGTGGTGGCGGCAGGGGCGGCGGGTGCGGCGGTGGGTGCGTCGGCGACGGCGCCGGCCGCGCCGGGCCCGGCCGAGTTGTTCCAGCTCTCGCTCGACCAGCTGCGCCGCGGCAGCAACGCGACGGCGCGGAACGGCCTCACGATGCTCGTGACGCAGTACCCGAAATCGGATCTCGTGCCCGAAGCGCAATTCTACATCGCGGAGTCGTGGGCGGCGGAAGGGAACGCCGCCATGGCGGACAGTGCGTACGCGAACGTGGTGGCGAAGTATCCGCAGTCGCCGCGCGCACCGACGGCGCTCTACAAGCGCGCGCTGTCGCTCGAGAAGGCGGGGAACAAGACCGCGGCGCGCGCCGCGTTCACACAACTCACCACCGCGTACCCGCGGTCGGACGAAGCGGCACTCGCGCGCGAGCAGCTGCGCACGATGAACTAGAGGTCGATCCTCCGGCGATGAGCGACGCGAACCAACAGCCGGAACCCGCCGGCGCCGAGATGCCGTTCCTCGATCACCTCGAGGAATTGCGCTGGCGCATCATCAAGTCGCTGGCGGCGCTCATCGTCGGAGTGGGGCTCGCGTTCTTCGTGCTCATCCAATTCGATGTCCTGATGTGGCTGGAGGGGCCGATCCTGCCCTATCTGCACGGGCGCCACCTCGTGTACACGCACCCGGGCGATCCGTTCACGATCGTGCTGAACGCCGCCATGGTGATCGGCGTCGCGATCGCGCTGCCCGTGATCCTGCACCAAGTGTGGAGCTTCGTGGCGCCGGCGCTGTTCAAGCACGAGAAGCGCGTGGCCGTGGGCGTGTTCGGCTTCGCGGTGTTCCTCTTCCTCGGCGGCGCGGCGCTCGCGTGGTTCGAGGTGCTGCCGCTCGCGCTGCCGTGGCTCATGGACTTCGGCGGCACGGCGCTCGAGCCGATGATCACGGCGAGCGAGTACTTCGGATTCGCGACGAGCATGGCGCTCGCGTTCGGTGTGGCGTTCGAGCTGCCGATCGTCATCCTCGCGCTCGCGGCGCTGGGGATCGTGACGCCGCAATTGCTGAATAAGTACCGGCGGCACGCGATCGTGGCCGTGGTGATCGTCGGCGCGTTCCTCACGCCGGGCGACCTCATTTGGACCACGATCGCGATGGCGGTGCCGCTCTACCTCCTGTACGAGGTGAGCGTGGTGTTGTCGTACGTCGTGTACCGGCGCCGCCAGCGGCGCGCGGCGGAGCGCGACGCTGAGTTGGGCGCGGAGCCCACCGGGTGAACCATCTCCGGCTCCTCCTGCTGTCGATCGTGGCGGCCGCGGGAGCCGTGAGGGCCCAGCAGCCGACGCCGCCCTCGTTGCCGCTCCCCGGCGCACCGGGCATCACGATGAGCCCGTTCGATTCCGCGACGCGCGCGCGGCGCGACAACTACACGCGCGATACCACCGCCGACACGCTGCACGCGCCCAAAACGCTCGTGAAGTGGGAAGACCCGGACTCCGTGATGCAGGCCCTGATGGACAAGAAGGGCTACGTGGTGACGCGCTATCAGGGCAACCGGGTCGAGCTGATGGCGGGGCAGCGCGATCTGCAGCTCGACGGCCGCGGCGCGATCGAGCGCGGGCAGACCATCCTGGTGGCCGACACGATCTTCTACTCGGATTCGCTCAAGATGATGAAAGCGAGCGCGCCGCCGCTCGACACCATCTTCCTGCGCGATCCGTCACAGGGCACCGCCGACATGCTGGCGCACGGATACCTCGACTACGATCTCGCGACCCATCGTGGGCTCGCGGGGTCGTTGGCCACGAACACGCGTCAAGCCGGGAACACCTGGTACGTGTACGGCCACCAGGCCGCGGTCGTGGGCGACACGACGGGGCAGGGGCACAACACCTCGTTCGCGCTCGACGGTTCGATCACGAGCTGCGATCTCACCGAACCGCACTACCACTTCCAGGCCACCGAGATCAAGGTCGTGTCGAAGACGATCATGGTCGCGCGGCCCGCGGTGCTCTACGTGTCGGACGTGCCCGTGCTCTGGCTGCCGTTCATCTTCCAGGACATGCGGCAGGGACGCCGCAGCGGCATCCTCACGCCGCGCTTCGGCATCGCCGACATCATCCGCACGACGCCCACCTACGTGCGTCAGATCGAGAACGTCGGCTACTACTTCGACGTGAACGATTACATGGACGCGCTGCTCGCGCTCAGTTGGCGCAGCGGCGCGGGGCAGCCGGACAACCAGCCGGGCTGGACCCGACTGGATGGCCAGTACCGTTTCCGCATCCTCGACCGATTCATCTCTTCGAACATCCGCGCGAGTTACACGACGTACACGAACGGCGCGAACAGTTTCGACGGCACCTTCCAGCTCGCGCAGCAGTTCAATCAGAACAGCACGATCAACGCGAACCTGAATTACTCGAGCTCCACCAGCCTCTATCGCTATCAGGCGGTGACCGTCGCGCAGGCCCTCGCGGCGATCACGTCGCAGCTGGCGTACCAGGACCGCCTCGGCCCCTTCGCGCTGAGCGTCGGGGGCAGCCGCAGCCAGTACGCCGGCCAGGATGAGGTCGACACCAACTTCCCGAATTTCAGCCTGTCCTCGCAGCCGATCACCGTCGCGCCGGGCGTCGTGTGGTCGCCCGCGGTCACCGTGTCGAACACGATGAACGACCACCTCCGCGGCTTCGGCTACAACTACAACATCGCGGCCACCGATAGCGTGGACAGCCTGCTCGCGAACGCCAGCCAGCGGCTGACGTCGTTCGATGTGAACACGCCGTTCCGCTTCGGCAATTTCTCGCTGCCGCTCGATTTCAAGGTCACCGACGTTGAGAAGGACCTCGAGCAGAACTACCTGATCTACGACTTCAACACCGGGAAGCTGCTCGGGCAGCGCACGTACGCGCGCACCTTTCGCACCGACGCGAACTTCGAGACGGGCGTCGCGCTTCCCGCCTTCTTCGGCAGCAGTTGGAACATCACGCCGTTCGTGGCGTTCGTGAATGCCGATCCCTCGGCGGGCTACTGGGTGCGCACCGAACAGACCGGCGGCGCCTGGGTCGCACAATCGAAGACGGTGCAGACCGGCATCGGCGTGCAGCCCACCTTCTACGGGTTCTTTCCCGGGTTCGGTCCGTTCGCGCGCATCCGCCATTCGATCCAGCCGCGGTTGGCGTTCACGTACTCGCCCGCCACGAACGTCAGCGACGAATTCCTCAGGGCGCTGAACCAGATCCGCTTCGGCTATCTGGGCGGGCTCACCCGCGAGGCGGTCACGCTGCAGCTGCTGAACACCATCGAGGCGAAGCTCAAGCCGAGGGGCGGCGACACCACGACGAACACCACCGGCGGCGACAAGATCAAGCTCCTGAATTTCGACATCTCGGCGCTGACCTACGACTTCGTGATCGCGCGCAAGATCGGACGCGGCATCACTACGCCGGCGTTGAACTGGAGCGCGCAGAGCGATCTGCTGCCGGGTTTCCAGGTCTCCGCCGCGTATTCGTTGTTCTCCGGCGATCCGATCAGCGACACGGCGAAATTCGCACCGTTCCGGACCAATCTCTCGATCTCATTCAGCGTCGGGCGATCGAACAATCCCTTCGCGGCGTTCAGCCGGATCTTCGGTGGTGCGACGCCGCCCGATTCGAGCATTGCCTCCACGGTGCAGTCGCTCGCGCCGAACGGCGGCGCGTTCGTCCAACCGCCGATCGCGGGCCCGATCACCGACCGCGTGCCGCTCGGCGGCGCGACGCGCGGCGGGTGGAGTCTCTCGCTCATCTTCACCGAATCGCAGAGCCGTCCGGTCACCGGCACGAACGTGATCAACTTCAATCCCAAGGTATACTGCGCGCAGTTCATCAACGATCCGCTGTCGTACAACCAGTGCCTCCAGACCGCCACGGGTCCGGCGGACACGCTCAACACCACGGGCGCCGGCGCACCGGTGATCATCACGCCGCCGCAGAGCACCATACGCGCGATCTCGCAATTCGACCTCACGCCGCACTGGGCGGTGAATTGGGCGACCGGCTACGATCTCGTGGCGCACAAGTTCTCGGACAACGTGCTCAGCCTCACCCGGCAGCTGCACGACTGGCACGCCGTGTTCGCGTTCACGCAGGCGCCGAACGGGAATTTCGCGTTCAGCTTCTTCATCGCGCTCAATGCGGAGCCTGACCTGCGCTTCGACTACAACCGGCGGAGCAACCGGCCGATCTCCCCGTAGCGGGAAGCGTGTCGCGGCGGTGTCGCGCGCTGTCCCAACGGGTGGACGCTTGCGGCGCGTGGCTTGAGCTAAGTCGTTCCGGGAGCGAAACGCGCGCTGGTGCGTAGTATGCATACCAGTAGCGTAGAGCCGTTGCCACACGTCAACGACCACACGCGCCCCAACGGAGTGCCCCTATGCGCCGCGCCCTCTTGTTCGCCGCCTCGATCGCGCTCGCCGCTTGCTACAACCACAACACCGCCTATCCCACCCAACCGACGACGCTGCCGCCGCCGGCGAATCTCTCGTACGAGCTGATCCCGAGCGGCGAGCCGGCGAATCCGGTCGGCGTGCTCCTGCGCTGGGATCCGCCGCCCGTGGCGGGTACCGCGCAGTACAACGTCTACTCCAGCAGTACCACGACGGGGGGGTCGTGGGTGCTGCGCGCCACCACCACGTCGGCATCGTTCTATGACCTTGGCGTTCCCGATGTGCAGTACGCCGTGACCGCGGTCGACGCGTACGGAACCGAAAGCGCGATCTCGAATTCGGTCACGGTGGTGCTGATCTCGATCCTGCCGGCGCCCACAGGGCTCGACGCGAACCCGCTCAACGGCGGCGCCGAGATCTTCTGGGATCCGAACGCACGCCTCGCGTCACCATCGCAGTTCTCGTACTACCGGGTGTACAGCAGCAGCTATGACGCGGTGCATAGCGTGTGCGGCCCGCAGTGGTTCCTCGAGGGAACGACGGTATCGGAGGACTTCATCTCGACCGGACTCGTGAACGGCACCGGCTATTGTTTCGACGTGAGCGCGGTCACGAACACCGGCCAGGAGAGCCAGTGGGCAACGGCCGCCGCGGTGACGCCGAGCATGGATGTGGTGAACGGGAATATCGTGAAGCCGATAGTGCAGAAGGTCTCGTTCACGTTCTATGATGTGCTGCGCCATCGGACGGGGACGGTGACGCATTCGGGTGGCGCGATGAGCATCAGCTGGACGAATTGACGGCGTAGCTGGGACCGCGAACGGCGGGCTTGGTACCGCTGAGGGCGTCTGTGGCGTTGGCGTTGGGTACAGCAGCTCCCATGGAGCTCGCAATTCCCAACGCCAACGCTACACACGCCTCTCGCGGTACCAATCCCGCCGTTCGCGGTACCAGTCTCGCCGTTATAGCTTTCCCGAATGCCGAATGAGATCCTCCTCGATGGCGAATCGCTCACCATCGAATCCGTCTTCCAAGTCGCCTCAGGATCAGCGAAAGTAGCTCTCGCTCCCGCGGCCCGGACCCGCCTCGTCGATCGCCGGAAATTCGTCGATGCGATAGTGAAGCGACACGATGCCGTGTACGGCATCACCACCGGCTTCGGGAAGCTGAGCGACGTCGCGATCCCGCCCGACCGGCTGGCCGATCTGCAGAACAATCTCGTGCGCAGCCACGTGGTGGGCGTCGGGCCGGCGCTCCCCGAGCGCGAAGTGCGCGCGATGATGCTCCTGCGCGCGAACGTGATCGCGAAAGGATTCTCGGGCGCGCGCGCGGAACTGGTCGAACTCCTCTGCGGGATGCTCAACGCAGGGTTGTATCCCACGGTCCCGGAGCAGGGGAGCGTGGGCGCGAGCGGCGATCTCGCGCCGCTCGCGCATCTCGCGCTCGCGCTGATTGGCGAAGGGACGCTCCATTGGGGCGCCAAGACCGGACCGGCGGCGGCGATGCTCGCCGAGGCGGGGCTCAAGGCGGTGTCGCTGCAGCCGAAGGAAGGGGTCGCGCTCATCAACGGCACGCAAGCGCATACCGCCATCGCCGCGCTCGCGCTGCGCGAAGCGCTGCGGCTGTGGCACGTGGCGCATGTGGCGGGCGCGATGACGCTCGAAGGGTTGCGCGGCACGCCGGTGGCGTTCGATGTGCGCATCCATGACGCGCGCGGCCAGGCGGGCCAGTCGGCGTCCGCCGCGCTGCTCCGCGCGCTGCTCGCCGACAGCGAGATCCGCGAGTCGCACCGCGAGAACGATCCGCGCGTGCAGGACGCCTACGCGCTGCGCTGCATGCCGCAGGTGCACGGCCCGGTGCGCGACGCGCTCGCGTTCGCCGAGCAGATCGTGGGCCGCGAGCTGAACGCCGCGACCGACAATCCGTTGCTGTTCGACGATGGCACGATGCTCAGCGGCGGCAATTTCCACGGACAGGCCGTCGCGATGGTGCTCGATTTCATGGCGATCGCGCTCACGAACCTCGCGACGATCGCGGAGCGGCGGATCGAACGCCTCGTGAATCCGGATCTCAACGAGGGACTGCCCGCCTTCCTGTCGCCCGAAGCGGGCGTGAACTCCGGCTTCATGATGATGCAGGTGACGGCCGCGTCCATCGCGAGCGAGTGCAAGGTGCTCTCGCATCCCGCGAGCGTGGACACGATCCCCACGGACGGCAACAAGGAGGACGTGGTGCCGATGGCGATGGGCGCGGCGTGGAAGCTCCGCCGCATCGTCGAGAACCTCTCGAACATCCTCGCGATCGAACTCATGTGCGCGGCGCAGGCGGTGGACTATCGCGCGCCGCTTGCGCCGGCCAAGCGTGTGGGCGACGCGCACGCCATCGTGCGGCGCGCGGTGAAGCCGCTCGCGCAGGACCGCGTGTTCGCGGGCGACATCGCGGCGCTTCGGGCGCAGATCGGCGCCGGCGAGTACGACCGCGTCACCGCCGGACTCGCGCGATGAGCGCGGGAGCGCGTCCGGTCCGTGCACCGCGCGGCAGTTCGATCTCCTGCAAGGGATGGCAGCAGGAGGCGGCGCTTCGCATGCTCATGAACAATCTCGACCCCGAGGTCGCCGAGCGGCCGGATGATCTCGTGGTGTACGGCGGCACGGGCAAAGCGGCGCGCGACTGGGCCTGCTTCGATGCGATCGTGACCGCGCTGCGCGCCCTCGAGAACGACGAGACGCTCCTCGTGCAGAGCGGCAAACCGGTGGCGGTGTTCCGCACGCACGCGAGTGCGCCGCGCGTGCTCATCGCGAACAGCAACCTCGTTGGGCGCTGGGCCACCTGGGACGTGTTCCGCGATCTCGAGCGGAAAGGCCTCATGATGTACGGCCAGATGACGGCCGGCTCGTGGATCTACATCGGTTCGCAGGGGATCCTTCAGGGGACATTCGAAACGTTCGGCGCGATCGCGCGCGCGCATTTCGGCGGGACGCTCGAGGGGCGCTTCGTGCTCAGCGCGGGACTCGGCGGCATGGGCGGCGCGCAGCCGCTGTCGGCCACGATGCAGGGCGCCGCGTTCCTCGGCGTGGAAGTGGATCCGTCGCGCATCGCGAAGCGCGTCGAGACCGGATACTGCGACCGGCAGACCGCGTCGCTCGACGAAGCGCTCGGCTGGATCGCGGACGCCAAGGCGAAGAAGCAGCCACTCTCGGTGGGACTCGTCGGCAACGCGGCCGAGGTGCTGCCGGAACTCGTGCGCCGCGGTGTGAAGCCGGACGTCGTGACCGATCAGACGAGCGCGCACGACACGCTCAACGGCTACGTGCCGGCGGGGATGCCGCTCGCGGCCGCGCTCGCGCTGCGCGCGTCGGATCCAAAGGCCTACGTGGCCAAGGCCACCGCGTCGATCGTCGAGCACGTGCGCGCGATGCTCGCGCTCATGAAGGCCGGCGCGGTCACATTCGATTATGGCAACAACATCCGCACCGTGGCGCACGACGCCGGACTCGCGAACGCGTTCGAGTTCCCGGGCTTCGTGCCGGCCTACGTGCGGCCGCTCTTCTGTGAGGGGAAGGGGCCGTTCCGGTGGGTCGCGCTCTCGGGCGACCCGAGAGACCTGCACCGCACCGATGAACTCGTGCTCGAACTCTTCCCGCAGGACGCACATCTCAAGCGCTGGATCACCCTCGCGCGCGAGAAGGTGCATTTCCAGGGGCTGCCGGCGCGCATCTGCTGGCTCGGCCAGGGCGAGCGCGCGAAGTTCGGCGTGGCGCTCAACGATCTGGTCGCGAGCGGCGAGTTGTCGGCGCCGATCGCGATCGGCCGCGATCATCTCGACACCGGCAGCGTCGCGAGCCCGTTCCGCGAGACCGAAGCGATGAAGGATGGCAGCGACGCCGTGGCCGATTGGGCGATCCTCAACGCGCTGCTGAACGTCGCGAGCGGTGCGAGTTGGGTGAGCTTCCACCACGGCGGCGGCGTGGGCATCGGCAACTCGCTGCATGCGGGGCAGGTCATCGTCGCGGACGGCACGCCGGAGATGCGCTCGCGACTCGAACGGGTGCTCACGAACGATCCCGGCATCGGCGTCGCGCGCCATGCCGACGCGGGGTACGACACGGCCGTCGTTACCGCGAAGGCGAAGGGGATCAAGATCCCGATGCTGCGCCCGCGCGCGTGAGAGGCTGACCGGTGTTGTCGGCGCGCTTCCGCCCGTGGCACGTTCCGCTGTTCGCCGGCAAGTACGCATGGCACCACGTGCGTGGCACGCCGATGCTCGTGCATTTCGAAGTCACGATGCGATGCAACGCGCGCTGCGATTTCTGCGACTACTGGAAGACCGATCCGTCCGCGCGCGACACCGAGCTCAAGAGCTTCGCCGACGCCGCCCGTTATTTCAACCCGCTCATGATCACCTTCACGGGCGGCGAACCGTTGTTACGCCGCGACCTAGAATCCATAGTTGCCACGGTCGCAGGTGCCGTTCGGTTGAAGTACATCACCATCATCACGCACGGCGGCTCGCTCTCGCTCGAACGCGCGCAGTCGTTGTGGGACGCCGGCATCAATCAATTCAACATCTCGCTCGATTTCTTGGATGAGCGCCACGATGCCGCGCGCGGCATCCCGGGCCTCGCCGCGCGCGTGCTGGCCGTCGTGCCGCGCATGCGTGAGGCCGGCATCGACGGGATCCGGTTCAACACGGTGATCAAGAATTCGAATCTCGACCAGCTGCTGCCGATCGTGCACCGCGCCGCCGAGCTGGGCGCGGGCGTCAGCTTCAGCGCCTACACGGGATTCAAGAACGGCAACGAGGCGCACCGTCCGCGCGCCGAGCAGACCGCCGAGGTGGACGACACGATCGCCCAGTTGCTCGCCTACAAGCGCCGGCGGCGCGGCGTGATCGTGAACTCCGACGATTATCTGCGAGAGGTGGCGCGCTGGTTCCGCGGCGACGCGCAGGAGCCGTGCCGCTCGGGTATGCGCACGATCCACATCGATCCCGTGGGCAACGTGCGGCGCTGCCCCGATTTTCCGCCCGATTTCCACTGGACCGAGTTCCGCCGTTACGCGCCGATCGACTGCAACGCGTGCTACTACGCGTGCCGCGGCGAGGCGCAGGCGCCGCTCACGATCTCGCGCGTGCGCGACGTGATGGCATGAGCGCGCGCACGACGCTCTTCGTGAACGCGTCGCAGGTGGTCACGTGCAACGGACCGCCGCGTGCGCGGCGCGGCGCCGAGATGCAGGACGCGACCGTGCTCACGAGCGCGGCCGTCGCGATGCAGGACGACCGCATCGCGGCGGTGGGCGACCGCGAGACGCTCGAGCGGTCGTATCCGGATGCGGCGCGCATCGACTGCGCGCGCGGCGTGCTCACGCCGGGACTCGTCGACTCGCATACGCACGCGATCTTCGGACGGCCGCGCTCCGATGAGCACGAGATGCGCGCCGCCGGGCTCGGCTACATGGAGATCGCGGCGCGCGGTGGCGGGATCCACGCATCGGTGCGCGATCTGCGGCAGCGCGGCGAGGATGAGCTCGTCGCGCTCGCCCGCGCACGTCTCGAGCGCCTGGCGTCGTACGGCACCACCACGGTGGAAGTGAAATCCGGCTACGGACTCACCGTGGCGGACGAGCTCAAGATGCTCCGCGCGATCGCGCGTCTCGCGCAGGAGCTGCCGATGCGGATCGTCCCCACATGGCTCGGCGCGCACGAGATCCCGCTCGAAGCGCGCGGCAGCGCGGCGTCGCGCGCCGCGTACATCGATCTCCTCACCCAGGAGATGCTCCCGGCCGTCACCACGGCGAAGCTGGCCAAGTTCGCCGATGTCTTCTGCGAGCCCGGCGTGTTCACCGTGGAGGAGACGCGCACGATCCTGGCCGCGAGCCGTGCGCACGGGCTCGAGCTCAAGCTGCACGCCGACGAACTCAAGCCGTCCGGCGGCGCGGAGCTCGCCGCCGAGTTGGGCGCCGTGAGCGCGGACCATCTCGCCGCGATCTCACCCGTGGGGATCGCCGCGCTCGAGTATGCCGGCACCGTCGCGACGCTGCTTCCCGGCACGATGCTCTTCCTGGGGAAGGGGACGCGCCCGCCCGCGCGGGCGCTGATCGACGGCGGCGCCGCCGTCGCGCTCGCCTCCGATTTTAATCCGGGCACTTCGCCCACGGTGAACCTCCCGCTCATCCTCACGCTCGGGGTGAGCGAGCTCCACATGAGCGTCGCCGAAGCGCTGCTCGCCGCCACGGTGAACGGCGCCGCGGCGCTCGCGCTGGCCGACCACGTGGGGCAGCTCGCGCCCGGTTTTTCGGCCGATCTCGCCCTCTTCGACGATCGAGGATATCCGCGAGTTGCCGTACTGGTACGGTGACCGTCGTTGTATGGGTACGTGGAGTCGCGGCAAGCCTTGTCACCCCTATGGCTTAGGCCTAACTTAGGAATTCCTTCGCGTCCCTCGCGCGAAGTCGCCTCGTTCTGCCCCGGGAGCACATCAGGCGCTGATGTCCAACGTCGCAAAGCTGAAGAAACGGGCGCTCGAATACGAGCAGCAGAAGAAATTCGACAAGGCACTCGAGACGTATGCGCTCGTCCTCGCGGAACTGGACGAGCACATCGACGAGGCCGACGTCGCGCTGTACAATCGCGTCGGCGATCTGCTGCTGCGCAAAGGCGACGTCAGCGACGCGGTGGACCATTACGAGAAGGCCGTCGATCTCTACATCGACGGCGGGTTCCTCAACAACGCGATCGCGCTCTGCAACAAGATCCTGCGCAACGCGCCTGGCCGGAACACGGTCTACTACAAGCTCGGCAAGATCAGCGCGCAGAAGGGATTCATCAACGACGCGAAGCAGAATTTCGTCGAGTACGCCGACCGCATGCAGCGCGCCGGCAATCTCGAGGAGGCGTTCCGCGCGCTGAAGGAGCTCGCCGATCTCTGTCCCGGGCTCGACGACATCCGCCTCATGCTCGCCGACCAGCTCGTGAAGAAGGACCGCAAGTCGGAAGCGATCGAGCAGCTGCAGACGCTCTACAACAAGTTCACCGCCGAGGGGCGCACGAAGGAAGCGCGCGCGACGGTGGACCGCATGAAGGCCATCGACGGCACGCTCGAGCCCACCGCCGGCGCGACGAAGGCGACGCCGCGCGCGAACGACCTGATCTTCCTCGACGTCGACTACGACTCGAATAGTCCGGCGAAGAAGGGCACATCGCCGCGCGCGCCGGAACCGGAGCCCACGGTCAGCGAGATCGTGCTCGACAACGATCTCCCGCTCATCGATGGCGCTGCCGCGGCCGCGGCCGCCGACGCGATCGAAGGCCTCACGCGTGGTGCCGATCTCGGCGTCGCCAAAGATGACGGCGACAGTGAGATCGTCAGCCACGTGGACGCCGGCCTGATCACCGGCTTCCTCGAGTCCGTGCGGCCGCCGGCCGATCTGGACGAGAAGGCCGCGGACGAGAGCGCCGACATGGACGTCGAGCTGCCGATGCTCGATCTGCCCGAGGACGTCGGCGTTCCGGACTTGACGCACGAGCCGCCCAAGTTCGACACGGGCATGCTGGAGCGCGCGACGAGCGGCTTGAATCTCATCATGCCCGACGATCCGTCGCCGCTCCCGCCCGAGCCGGTGAAGAAAGCGGAGAAGCCGAAGGCGCCTGAGCCGGAGAAGGCCGCCCCGCCGGCCGCCAAGAAGGAGCCGC
This sequence comes from uncultured Gemmatimonadaceae bacterium, assembly GCA_963716745.1. Lineage (GTDB taxonomy): Bacteria > Gemmatimonadota > Gemmatimonadetes > Gemmatimonadales > Gemmatimonadaceae > DATKOH01. Next base: position 606,348 of record OY970320.1, on the reverse strand, counting down.
CGCCGGTCGCCGCCGCGCCGCCGAAGGCGGAGACGCCGCCGCGGAGATCCGAGCCCGTCACCGATCCCAAGGCGAAGCCCCGCCGCTCGACGCCCGCCCTGCTGCCGGATCTCAAGGGGCTCGAGGAAGATGGCGTCTCGGTGATCGATGCGGCGTTCGCGCAGGGCATCGGCAACGCGGTGGACGAATTGCGCGAGCGCGTGCTGCACGAGCCCGAGAATTGGTCGCTGCGCCGCGAACTCGGCGAGGCGCTGCTCGAGAATGGCGAGCGCGCCGCCGGTCTCAAGGCGCTCGAGGACGCGATGGGCGGCCTCGAGCGCGCGGGCGAGTTCGCGGGCGCCAGCAGCGTGGCCGAGGAACTCCTGCGCGTCGATCCGAACTCCGTCCATTACCACCAGAAGCGCGTGGAGTACGCCGTGCGGTCGAACGACCGGCCGCGCCTGGTGGATGCGTATCTCGCGCTCGCCGAGTGTCTCTTCCGCAGCGGCCAGCTCGACAAGTCCAAGGCGGTGTACGGACGCGTGCTCGAATTGGCACCCGACGATCTGCGCGCGCAGTCGGCGATGCGCGAGGCGTTCGGCACGCGCGAGATGTCGAAGGCGAAGATCCAGGAAGCCGCCGCCGCCGCGGTGGCGGCGGATGCCGCGTCGCAGGAGCCCGTGATCAGCAATGGCGCGTCCCCTGCGCCGCCGGCCGCGCCGGCCGCGCCGGCCGCGCCCGCAGCGCCGCCCGCATCGCGCCGCAAGTCCGATCCCACGCCGGCGCCGTCGCGCACGGTCACGCCGCCGCCGTCGCGCTCGGTCACGCCGCCGCCGTCGCGCTCGGTCACGCCACCGCCGTCGGAAACCGTCAAGCGCCCGTCGACGCCGCGCCGCGAGAGCTTCGTGAACCTCTCCGACTGGCTGCGCGATGATGAGACGGAGAAGAGCACGCGGATCGTCTCCTCGAACACGGAGACCCCGAGCGAGCAGGTCGGCTTCGCCGAGATGCTCACGATGTTCAAGCAGGGCGTGGCCGCGAACGTCGAGGACACCGATCACGAGAGCCACTACGATCTCGGCGTCGCGTACAAGGAGATGGGGCTGCTCGACGAAGCGATCTCGGAATTCCAGAAGGCGCTGCGCGGCACCGAACAGCGCGTGCGCACGTACGAAGCGCTCGGCCAATGCTTCGTGGAGAAGCGCCAGTACCAGATCGCGCTCACGATCCTCGCGCGCGCGCTCACCGACAAGAACACGCCCGACGACACGCTCGTCGGCGTGCTCTACCTGCTCGGCTACGCGTCGGAGTCGCTCGGGCAGATGGACGAGGCGCTCAAGTACTACGAGCGGGTATTCGCGCAGGACATCCAGTTCCGCGATATCGGCGAGCGGCTCGCCGCCACGGAGCGCAAATCGCGGTGACGTCGGCCCTCTCCGCGCGCTCGCCGCTCACGCCGGCGCTGAGCGACATCCAGGCGCCCGTGCGCGACCGTCTCGAGTTGGTCGCGCAGGAGTTGCACCGGATCGTCGCCGCGGAATTCCCGCTCATCGACGAAGTGAACGGGCATCTGCTGCTCATGAAGGGCAAGATGTTCCGCCCCACGCTCACGCTGCTCGCGAGCGCCGCGGCGGGACGGCCCGAGCCGCGCGCCGTGACGCTCGCCGCCGTGGTGGAGCTCGTGCATCTCGCGACGCTGGTGCACGACGACTCCGTCGATCACTCGGCGCTGCGGCGCGGCATGCCCACGATCAATTCGCTCTTCAGTCACCAGGTGTCGGTGATCATGGGCGATTTCCTGTATTCCCGCGCGGTCGTGGAGCTCGTGCGCAACGGGGATCTCGAAGTGCTCGGCGTGCTCGCGGACGCGACCAATGCGATGACCGTGGGCGAGATGCGCCAGCTCACGTCGCTCGACGCGCTCGGATTCTCCGAGGAGGATTACGAGGACCTGATCCGCGCGAAGACCGCATCGCTCCTCTCGGCCGCGTGCGCGATCGGCGCGCTCGCCGGCGCGCAGGAGCACCGCGCGGCGCTCGCGCGCTATGGCGAGCAACTCGGCATGGCGTTCCAGGTGGCGGACGACCTGCTCGACTACACGTCCGACGAATCGGTGACCGGCAAGCCGTGCGGACTCGATCTGCGCGAGCACAAGGTGACGCTCCCGCTCATCCACGCGCTGCGCGGGCTCGGCGCCGCGGCGCGCCACGAGGTGGACACGCTGTTCGACACGGCGGAGCCCGACGATGCGCAGATCGCGCGCGTGATCGAGATCGTGTCCGATCGCGGCGGGTTGGACTACGCGCGCGAGCGCGGGCTCGAATACGCGCGGGCGGCCGAGTCGGCGCTGGCCGGCCTGCCCGACACCGCGGCCGCCGCCTCGCTGCGCGATGCGATCGCCTACGCGCTGGACCGGTCGCAATGATCGCTCCCACGCGCGGCATCGCGCAGGCACCGCCCGATGTTCTATGTCGGCGTGCTCGGCAGTGGGTTCATCGTCGGGTGGCTGCTCCAGGTGCTCGGCCGGCAGTTCCTGCCGGTGGGCGCCGTGAAGGAGTTCCTGACCATGGGGGTGACGCCCCAGCTCGGAGCCATTACTGTTAATCTAGGTATCATCAATTTCGCGGTCGGTCCCCTCGCGATCGACGTATCCCTGCTGAGCGTCGTCGGCGTGATCGTCGCCTACCTGATCGCCCGATCTCTCTTCTGAGGAGCACTACATGTTCGGCAATCTAGGCTTCAGCGAGATCATGCTCATCCTGCTGGTGATCCTGCTGCTCTTCGGAGCCAAGCGGATCCCGGAGATCGCGGGCTCGTTCGGCAAGGGGATCAAGGAATTCAAGAAGAACATGAACGACATCGGGAACACCGATGTCGCGTCGCCGCCCGAGCGCGACCGGCTGCGCTCGACCGATCAGACGACCAGCTCGCGCGCAGCGGACGACGCGCGCACCGAGCCGAAGCGCCTGGTGTAGCGGCGCGCTGAGTCCCGGATGCAGAACGCCCCCCGTCGGCCAAGGCCGCCGGGGGGCGTTCTGCGTTCGGGCGTGCGATCAGCTCGCGGGCTGGCGCTGCGCCGCCTGAATGTCCTTCCGCTTGTCGGTGATGCTCGCGTTCTCGCGCAGGTTCTGCACGTATTGCTGCACCGCCTGCTCGCGGATCCGCTGCTGCGCCTGCAGACGCTGCTGCACCTTGTTCTTCTCGAAGTCCGCGCTGTCCGCCAGCGTGCGCACATCCACGCGCTCCACGATCACCGTGGTGGTCGCCTTGACCGGCTCGCCGACTTCCTTGAGCGGCAGGCCGAATGCTGCGCCGATGGCGGCGTTCCCGACGCCGAGGCCTACGACTTGGCTCGTGCGCGCGAAGGATGGACTCACGATCGTGGCGTAACCCGCCGGGATCGCGGCCGCTTCGAGTGTCGAGCCCTTGCTCGCCGTGGCGATCTGCTGCGCCTTCGGCATGATCAGATCGAGCTTCTTCTCGCGCGCGAGCAGCGCATGGATCTCGGTCTTGAGGGCTTCGACCGTCGCCTTGCCGCCCGGCGAGAGGGAGTCGAGCCGCACGAGGAAGTAGGCGTCATCGGAATCGATGAGCTCGCCGATCTCGCCGGGCTTCGCGCCGGAGAACGCCCACGCGGTGGCGCCCGGCACGGCGCTGCCGTCGAACGAGGCGGTCACGCCTTCCTGCACCGATATCGTGCGCGTCGCCAACATGAGGGCCTTCGCGGCGCTGTCGAACATCGACGCCTTGGCCGCGCCGCCCGCCTTCGCGAGCTGGTCCGCGCGACGGTCGGTGGCCGTGGCGGCCGAATCACCCTGCTGGATGCGCACGAGGATGTGCGCCACGGTCACCGAATCGCCCTGACGCGATTCGAGGCGGATGATATGATATCCGAACGGAGTGAGGACGGGCTGCGAGATCTCCCCGACTCTGAGCGAATAGACGGCATCCGCGAACGGCTTCACGTACGTCGAGCGGCCGGCCTTGGGCAGTACGCCACCCTGCGACGCGCTCGCTGTGTCGGCGGACTCACGGCGCGCCACATCGGCGAACTTGGCGCCTCTCACGATCTCGGCACGCAGCGCCAACGCTTTGTTGCGCGCGGTCGCGCTGTCCGCCGAGGTGATGAGTGCGCGGCAAGCGCGCGACCGAGATCACGGCGTGGCCCGGCAGATCGGTCAGTTCCTTCTTGTGCTTCTCGAAGTAGGCGGCGATCTCGGCGTCCGAGACTCTCACGGCGCTGTCGGGGATCGTCAGAGCCGGGATCGAGACGTACGTGACGCGCGCGGAGTCGTGCGCATCGCGGTACAACCGCCACAGCTGCGCGTCGGTCACGTACACGCTCGTGGCCAACTGCTCGAAGAGCTTCGACTTGAGCAGTCCCTGCCGGTAGTAATCGTCCAGCATGACCAGGATGCCCTGCTGCTTCGCGGCCGGGCTCGTGAGATAGCGCTGGTACTTGTCGCGGTCGAACTGCCCATCCGTCTGGAATTCCGGGGCGCGGGCGAGCGGCGGGTAGGGCTGCTCCACGGCCGCCTGCTGGATCTCGGCTTCCGTGACTGTGATCCCGCGCTTCGCGTACTCCTGCTGCAGGAGCGCGTCGTTCACCATCTCGTTGTAAACGCGCTCCTCGATCATGCGCCGGTCGTCGGCGTTGAGCGTCCGTCCGTTGCGCTCCTCAGCCTCCGAACGCTGGGCGACGGCGCGCTCATACTGATCGTAGGTGATCGCGGTGCCGTTGACCTTCGCGACCGTCGTGCCGGCGGTCACCAGCCGGTCGCCGAGCCCGGACTGCTGGACGAAGACGAAGCCGATGAGGAACGTTGCGGCGACGAACCACCAAATGTACTTGGCGGAAGCTCGCATCCCTTGCAGCATGGGGCGTGACTCCTGACGGAACGAAAGGGTGGGTAAGGCGCGATTTGCGCGAGCCGGAGAATCTAGCCGCCCGGGTCTCGTAAAATCAAGACAGCGTATGACTTCCGATTGACTTGAATCGTCAGATACATGTACTTTCCCGACTCTCTCCTGCCACCCTGCTGGGGTGGCAACCCTGAGGGCTTGCATGGCCGAGTCCGCTCTGATCGAAGACCTCATACGGCAGTACGGCGAGAACCCGCGGCGCGTGTTCGCGCGGCTGGCCAACGAGTATCGCAAGCAGGGGGACCTCGACTCGGCGATCCAGATCTGCCGCGCCCAGGTGCCGCTGCAGCCCACATACATCAGCGGCTACATTGTGCTCGGCCAGGCGCTCTTCGAGAGCGGCCAGCTGGACGAAGCGCGTGCCACGTTCGAGGCGGCGATCGGACTCGACCCGGAGAACCTGATCGCGCTGCGTCAGCTCGGGGACATCGCACGCCTCTCCGGCGACATGGAAGGCGCACGCGGCTGGTACTACCGTCTGCTCGAGGTGGACCCGCAGAACGATGAGGTGCGCGCGCATCTGCAGGCGCTCGAGGTCACGCCGTCGGCGCCGGCGGTGCCGAGCGGTGCGCCGGAGCCGGTTTCGTGGAGCGACATCAATCCGGAACGACCGGCCGCTGCTCCGACGCAAATACTGCCGCCGCTTCCGCGTTTGACACTCGGCATGATCCCGGAGGACATGTCGCAGGATCCTCCGGCGGCGCCGGTCGCGCACGAACCGATCGAGCTGGAGACCACGGCAGCGTTCATGCCGCCGCAAGCCGCGCCGGCCGAGATGCCGGCAGCGCCGGCCATCGAGCCACCGCCTCCACCGCCGGCACCGGTCTTCGAAGCGGCGGTGCCGCCCGCTCCAGTAGCAGTGCCCGCGCCGGCGCTCGAGATCACCGGTCTCGAGGAGTTCGCGCAGTTCTCAGCGCCGATCGCGCCTCCACCGCCGCCGCGGCCGTCGCTTCCTGATATCGCCGCCTACGCGCCGGCGGAGACGGATCTCCCGCCCCTCGACGCGATGACGGGCGAGTTCAAGGCTGCCCCGGTGACGCGCGCGTCGGCGCCGGATCTCATTCTCGATGTGCCGCCGTCGCCCGCCGCTGCGCTTCCGGGCGCGCCGGAAGAGGAAGAGCCGCCGCTCTATACGCCGCCGAGCCGTCCCGCCGTTCCCGCCGAGAAATCGCCGTTCGACGGGGAGATCCCGTCGCTTCGCGATACACTGAGCTTCCGCACGCCGCGAGCGGTGCCGGCGCAGCCCGAGCCGCCGATCGCAGCGGAATCCGCCCGCTCCACCGCCGCGCGCGCCGGACCAGCGCGTCACGGTCGACAACTGGGGCTCGGTGACCGATGCCGCGGTGGTGAGCGGCGCGCAATCGCAGGAAGAGGCGTACGATCCGACCATCGGACGAATGCTCGATCTCTCGGTGAACTCCGGGAACGATATCCCCGCGGCGTTCATGACCGAGACGATGGCCGAGTTGTACCTGCAGCAAGGCTACACCGACGAGGCGCTGCGCATTTATCGGCAGCTCGCCTCGATGCGCCCCGAGGATCCATCGCTCAAGGAGCGGATCTCGCGGCTCGAGAGAGGTGCGCGCTCGAGCGTATCGGTCGCGGCGAACATCTCGGAGGAAGTGATCACCGCCGCGCGCGATCGCGCGTCGAAGCCGGCGCAGAGCATCCGCTCGTTCTTCGGCGGGCTCGCCGCGCGCAAAGCGCCCGGCGCCACGCCGCCGGCGGCCGAGGCGGTCGCAGCACCCGCACCTGTATTTGCGCCGACACCGGCGCCGACACCGGCGCCGATGTCGCCGCCGCCGCCGACGATGATGGCGACACCCGCAGCGCCGATGATGTCGCCGCCTCCGGCGCCGGGCGCCGAGCGCCTGGCGCCCGATCCTGACGTTGGCACTCCCGAGAGCCTCTCCGCGCTCTTCGACGAGCGTGCGCTCGCCGCCGACGACAGCGCGGCGTCCGCGCTCGCGGGTGCCTTCAACGAAGAGTACGCGACGTCGATCACGACTCCCTCGTCGGGACAGCCGTCGCGCGCGGCCTCGCAGCCGCTCTCGCTGGACGATGTCTTCCGCGGCCAGAAGGCGACCGTCGAGCAGAAGCGCCACGGCGACAACGTCTCGTTCGACGAGTTCTTCTCGCCGCGCGACAGCGGCGCGGTGCCGGCGATCCGGAACGGCGGCGGCGATCGCGAGTCCGACTCGGCCGGCGGGCGTCCGCAGGAAGCCGACCTGGCACTCTTCCACGACTGGCTGGACGGGCTCAAGAAATAGTGCGGATCGCCGTCCTGAACGGGCCGAATCTCAATCTGCTTGGCGTGCGCGAACCCGAGATCTACGGGCGCGAGACGCTGGCGGATGTGGAGACGCGCCTGCGCGCGCTCGCGACGGAGCTGGGCGTGGACATCGAGTTCGCGCAGCGGAACGGCGAGGGAGAGCTCATCGATCTCATCCAGAAGATGCGCGGTCGCGTGGATGGCGCACTCATCAACGCTGGCGCGTACAGCCACACGAGCCTCGCCATCCGCGACGCCTTCAAGAGCGTGAGCGTGCCGTACGTCGAAGTGCACATCTCGAACATCTTCGCGCGCGAACCCGAACGGCGCCGCACGGTGCTCGCCGGCGGAGCGATCGCGCTGCTGAGCGGCTTCGGCACCACGGGATACGACCTCGCGCTGCGGGGACTCGCCGCGAAGCTCGGCGCCCGTGGCTGACCACCGCCCCGCGCGCCTCGCGTCGCTGCGCGCGCTGCTCACCGCGCAGCAGATCGACGGCCTGCTCCTCACGGGCCTTCCGAACATCCGCTACCTCACCGGATTCTCGGGGTCGAACGCGCTCGTCGTGGTCACCGCGCAGAGCCTCGTGCTCATCACGGATTTCCGCTACCAGACGCAGGTGAAGGAGGAGGTCGGCGACCTCGCGCGCGTCACGATCGATCTCGCCAGCGTGTGGAACGCGCTCTGGAGGTTGCTGCCCGAGCTCGCGGTGAAGACGATGGGCTTCGAGAGCACGATGCTCACGCACCGCGATTTTGCGCGGCTCATGCAGCAGGGCGACAAGTGGCTCTGGCGTCCGACGGTGGACATCGTCGAGTCCCTGCGCGAGCGGAAGGACGCCGACGAGATCGCGGCGATCAAGCGCGCCGCGGACTGCGCAACCGATGCGCTGGGCCGCACGCTCAAGCTCGTCCGGCCCGGCATGACGGAACTGCAGGTCGCCGGCGCGCTCGAGCGCGAATTGCGCGAGGGCGGCAGCACCGGATTCCCCTTCGAGGCGATCATCGCCTCCGGTCCGCGCTCGGCGCTGCCGCACGCGCGCGCGAGCGGACGCACGATCGCGAACGGCGACTGGCTGCTCTTCGATTTCGGCGCGGTGGTGGATGGTTACGTGTCGGATGTCACGCGCACGTTCGTGATGGGCAAGGCCACCGCCGAGCAGCGCGCCTTCTACGACGTGGTGCGCGCGGCGAACGAGAGGGCTTCCGCCGGCGTACGGCCCGGGATGACATTCCGGGATGCCGACGCGCTCGCCCGGAGCTACATTGAGGGGCAAGGATTCGGCGAATTGTTCGGGCACGGGCTGGGCCATGGCATTGGCCTGGAAGTGCACGAGGCGCCGCGGCTGTCGAAGATCGCCGACGGCGCGCTGCAAGTCGGCACCGTGGTGACGATCGAACCCGGGATCTACCGCGCCGGTTGGGGCGGGGTGCGGGTGGAGGACGATGTGGTGATCGAGGGCGCGCAGGCGCGCGTCCTCACGGACTTCCCGCGCACGTTGATGGAATTGTCGTAGGTTTGCGATCCACGCGAGAGCCGAGACGACCATGATCGATTTGCGCTACGTGAAGAAACTCGTGGAGCTGCTGGACAGCTCTTCGGTGGATTCGATCGAGATCTCCACGGACAAGGGGATGAAGATCCGGATCTCGAAGACGCCCCAGCAGCGCGGCGCGGTGCAGGTGGCCGCGCCCATGGCGATGCCGGCGTTGATGCCGGCGCCGTCACGGCTCACGCCGACCGATGGTTCGCCGATCGTGGCCGAGACGGATGCGCCCGCGCCGGCGCCCAAGTCGAAGCTGCTCGAAGTGAAGTCGCCGATGGTGGGCACGTTCTACCGCTCGCCCGAACCGGGTGCGGCGCCGTATGTCAGCGAAGGCGGACGCGTGGAGAAGGGACAGGGCCTCTGCATCATCGAGGCGATGAAGATCATGAACGAGATCGAATCGGAATACGCGGGCGTGGTGCGCGAAGTACTGGTGCCGGATTCGCATCCCGTCGAATACGGACAGGTCCTCTTCCGGATCGACCCAAATGGCTAATACGACACAAGTCCCAGCGCAGGTCGACATCCCGTCGCCCGCCAACGCCGCCGCGTTCAATTTCAAGGCGGTGCTGCAGCGGATGATCCAGCAGAACGCGTCCGACCTCCACTTGAAAGTGGGACGGCCGCCGGTGCTGCGGATCAACGGCGATCTCTCCACGCTCGACGTCCCGCCGCTGCGCCCCGAGGATCTCAAGGTCCTCGCCGAGCAGATCATGACGCCGAAGCAGGTGAAGGAGTTCGCCGAGAATAAGGAGGCGGACTTCGCGATCGGCGTGCCGGGCATCGGCCGTTTCCGCGTGAACGTGTATCAGCAGCGCGGCACGATCGCCTACGCGCTCCGCGCGGTGCCGTACCAGGTGAAGACGGTCACCGAGCTGAATCTGCCCGCGGTCGTCGAGCAGGTCGCGATGAAGCCGCGCGGGCTCGTGCTCGTCACCGGCGTCACCGGCTCGGGGAAATCCACGGCGCTCGCCGCGATGATCCAGCACATCAACGAGAAGCGGCACGCGAACGTCATCACGATCGAGGATCCGATCGAGTTCCTGCACCGCGACAACAAGTCGTCGATCAACCAGCGCGAAGTGGGCGCCGACACCGGATCGTTCTCGGTCGCCCTGCGCCGCGTGCTGCGGCAGGACCCCGACGTCATCCTGATCGGTGAGATCCGCGACCTCGAGACGCTCGAGGTCGCGCTCAAGGCCGCCGACACGGGACACCTCGTGTTCTCCACGCTGCACACGACCGACGCCACGCAGACGATCAACCGCGTGATCTCCTTCTACGCGCCGCACCAGCAGGCCGAGGTGCGATTCACGCTCGCGAGCGCGCTGTCGGCGGTCATCTCGCTGCGCCTCGTGCCGCGCGCCGACGGCAAGGGCCGCGTGCCGGCGGTGGAGATCCTCGTGAACACCGCCGCGGTGAGCGATCAGATCCGCGACATGACGAAGTCGCTGAACATCCCCGACCTCATCAAGGAAGGCACGGTGCAGTACGGGATGCAGACCTTCGACCAGTCGCTCATGCAGTGGCACAAGAAGAAGGTCGTGTCGTTCGAGCAGGCGATGTTCTACGCCAGCAACCCCAGCGAGTTCGCGTTGCGCGTGCAGGGTGTGGAAGCGTCCAGCGACACGTCGTGGGACGACTTCCAGCGCGACGGCTCCGCCTGAGCCGCGCCCGGCGGCCACGCTAGATGTTCAAGAAGATCCTCATCGCGAACCGCGGAGAGATCGCGCTCCGCGTGATCCGCGCGTGCAAGGAACTCAGCATCCAGACGGTGGCCGTGTACTCCGAGGCCGACCGCGAGTCGCTGCACGTGCGCTTCGCCGACGATGATGTGTGCATCGGTCCCGCGCCGGCGCGCGACTCGTACCTCCGCATCCCGCGGCTGATCGCCGCCGCCGAGATCTGCGGCGCCGACGCGATCCATCCCGGCTACGGATTCCTCGCCGAGAACGCCGAGTTCGCCGAGACGTGCGCCGCGTCGCACATCGCGTTCATCGGGCCTACAGCGGAGCAGATCCGCATGATGGGCGACAAGGCCGCGGCGCGGAAAGCGATGACGGCTGTCGGCGTTCCGGTCGTGCCAGGCACGCCCGGCCCCGTGGAGGACGTCGATGAAGCGCTCGGCTTCGCGAAGAAGATCGGATTCCCGGTGATCATCAAGGCCGCGGCGGGCGGCGGCGGGAAGGGGATGCGCGTGGCGGCGGACGCCGACGATTTCGCGCGCGCCTTCCAGCTCGCGCGCTCCGAAGCGCTCAGTGCGTTCGGGAACGGCGATGTGTACGTGGAGAAATATCTGCAGCGGCCGCGGCACATCGAATTCCAGATCATGGGGGACAAGCACGGCAACGTGATCCACCTGGGCGAGCGCGACTGCTCGGTGCAGCGCCGCCACCAGAAGCTGATCGAGGAGAGCCCGAGCCCCGCGATGACGCCCAAGTTGCGCGAGAAGATGGGCAACGATGCGGTGCGCGGCGCGAAGGCGATCGACTACGTGGGCGCCGGGACGATCGAGATGCTGCTCGACGAGGACGGTTCGTATTATTTCATGGAGATGAACACGCGCATTCAGGTGGAGCATCCCGTCACGGAGATGATCACGGGCGTGGACCTCGTGAAGGAGCAGATCCGCGTCGCCTCGGGGGAGAAGCTCTCGATCAAGGAGCTGCCGCCGTTGCGCGGGCACGTGATCGAATGCCGCGTGAACGCCGAGGATCCGGCGCGGAATTTCCAGCCGTCGCCGGGTCGCATCGACGTCTTCCATCCGCCGGGCGGGCCGGGCGTGCGCATCGACACGCACATCTACGCCGGCTACACCGTGCCGCCGTTCTACGATTCGCTGCTCGCGAAGGTCATCTGCCAGGGGCGCGACCGCGCCGAAGCGGTGAAGCGGATGCAGGTGGCGCTCGAGAGCTTCGTGCTCGAAGGAGTGACCACCACCATCCCGTTCCTCGCGCGCGTGATGCAGAACCCGCGCTTCCAGTCGGGGAAGATCGACACGAAATTCCTCGAGCGCGAGAGCGACTTGATGAAGGAGACGTAGATGCGCATCGACGTCGTCTTCGGCCCGGGCGTGGCGGCGCCGGCGCTCGTGAGCGGACGTGCCGTGGCGATCATCGACGTCCTGCGGGCCAGCACCACCATCGCCGCCGCGCTGCACAACGGTGCGCGCTTCGTCGTGCCGCTCGAGAGCGCCGATGAAGTGATCACGCGCTCCAAGGCGCTCGACCGCTCCGAGGTGATCCTCGGCGGCGAGCGGAAGATGCAGCCCATCGAAGGGTTCGACATGGGCAACTCGCCGCTCGACTACACGCGCGACAAAGTGGAAGGGAAGACCGTGCTGTTCACGACGACGAACGGCACCGCTGCGTTCGCAGGACTCTCGGGCGCGCGCGAGATATTGGTCGCGAGCTACGCGAACTTCTCGGCGGTGGCGCGCGCGATGCGTGGGGCCACCAAGCAGGGCGCCGACGTCACCATCATCTGCGCCGGCAGCGACCGCCAGTTCGCGCTTGAAGACGCCGCGTGCGCCGGACGCTTCGTGAAAGCGATCGGCCGCCGCGCGACCACCACCGCGCTGAGTGATGCGGCGGTCGCATGCCTGCTCATCGAGAAGCGCTACGGCGACAACCTCGCGCGTCTCTTCGGCGACAGCGAGCACGGACGCGCGCTCGCCGACGCGGGGTATGGCGCCGACCTCGAGGCGTGCGCGCGCATTGACGGATATCCGGTGGTGCCGGTGTACCAGGACCGTCAGATCAGCGCGGCCGACGCCGCGCGGGGACGGTAAGCGAGGATGTGGAGCAAGGAGCACCGCACCGAGTATCTCGCCACCGCGCTCTTCGTGTTCAGCGCGTTCATGCTCACCGCGATTGCGGTAGGCGCCGGCGATCCACACGCCGTGTCGTGCGTAAACGCTCATGCACTCTTGGGACCCGCGGGGTCGTGCCTCCGATCCTTCTTCGTGCAGATCTTCGGATTGCCCGGCACGCTCCTGCTTGCGCTGACGCCGGGCGTGTGGGGGTTGCAGGTGTTCGGGCGCATGAAGGCGGAACCCAACCACTCCTGGTTCTGGTTCACCTTCGGTCTCGTGGCCCTGCTCCCGATCGGGATCGGACTCGTCGAGCACAGCGGTGCGCCCGCCTCGAGCGTCATGAGCGGGATCTGGGGCGGCTTTTTCAGCTTCTACTTCGACAAGTGGTTCTCGAACGGCGCGTGGTTCGTGCTCGTCCTGTTGTTCAGCGTGCTCGCCGCGGCGACGCTCGGCCGCAATCCGATCCGGATGCTCGTCGGGGTGCGCATGCCCGCGGCGGTCGTCGCAGAGGAGGAGGCGGCGTCGTCCAAGAAGAAGCGGAAGAAGCCGGACGCGCTCGAGCCGGCGCCGGAGGAGTTGCCCGCGATCGACTCCTGGATGGGCACGGACCAGGCGGTGACCGAGGAACCCGCGCGCGAGAAGAAGAAAAAGAAGAGCAAGGCCGAACTCACCGCCGAGCACGACGAGCGCATCGCCGCGGCGATCGACGCGCACGTGCCGGAGGCGGACGATGAGCTGCCGCCGCCCACGCTGCTCGAGGCCGCGAAGACCCGCGACCACGCCGGCGAGGAGCTGGCGATGAAGGAGCTCGGCGACAAGCTCATCGCGACGCTCAAGTCGTTCAACGTGGGCGCGAAGCTCGGCGAGCACACCTCGGGTCCGGTCGTCACCCAGTTCGAGGTGGAGCCCAACGAGGGCGTGAAGGTGCGGCAGATAGCGAACCTCTCGAACGATCTCGCGCTCGCGATGAAGGCGCAGAGCATTCGCATCGTGGCGCCGATCCCCGGGCGCGGCGCGGTGGGCGTGGAGGTGCCGAACCCGACGGCCGAGATCGTCGCGCTGCGCGAACTCATCGAGAGCGACGAGTTCACGAAGGCGCGCGCGGCGCTGCCGATCGTGCTGGGCAAGGATCTCGAGGGAAAGCCGGTGGTCGCGGACCTCGCGAAGATGCCGCACCTGCTCATCGCGGGCGCGACGGGCTCGGGGAAATCCGTCTGCGTGAACACCATCATCACGAGCCTCGTGTACCGGCACACGCCGCGCACGCTGCGGTTCTTGATGGTGGATCCGAAGATGGTCGAGTTGTCGGTGTACAACAAACTGCCGCACCTGCGCCACAAGGTGATCACCGACAATCGCGACGCGGCGAGCGTGCTCAAGTGGGCGCAGATCGAGATGCAGCAGCGCTACGAGTTGTGCGCGGAGAACGGCTGCCGCAACATCCAGGAATTCAACAAGCGGCTCAAGAGCAAAGCGCCAATGCGCTGGCCGAAGCAGCCGAATGTCGCCTTCGAGGCGCGCGAGTACACCGACGGCGAGTTGCCGTACATCGTGATCGTGATCGACGAATTGGCCGATCTCATGATGACCGTGCAGAGCGAAGTGGAGACGCCGCTCGCGATCCTCGCGCAGAAGGCGCGCGCGATCGGGATCCATCTCATCCTCGCGACGCAGCGGCCGAGCGTGAACGTGATCACGGGACTGATCAAGGCGAATTTCCCGAGCCGCATCGCGTTCCGCGTGGCGTCGCAAGTCGACAGCCGCACGATCATCGACGGCATGGGCGCCGAGTCGCTGCTGGGGAACGGCGACATGCTGTTCATCCCGCCGGGGAAGAGCGATCTCTCGCGCATCCAGGGTGCGCTCATCACGAGCGAGGACACCGAGCGTCTGCTCAAGTGGTACGGCGATCGCGCGGCGGAGCGAAAGGCGGAACTCGCGAAGCAGGGCCTGCTGCCCGAGGAGCCGCGCGCCGAGGCGGACATCCTCGAGGAGATGCGGAAGCGCGAGGCCGAGGCGGCGGCGGGCGAGGGCGGGGAGATCGGCGATCCGAGCGAGCGGGACAAGCTGTTCCGCGAGGCGGCGGAGGCGTGCATCCAGAATCAGGGTGGGTCGACTTCGCTGCTGCAACGGCGCTTGAAGGTCGGCTACGGGCGCGCGGCGCGATTGATCGATCAGCTGCAGGAGGCGGGGATCCTCGGGCCGCCGGATGGTTCGAAGCCGCGGGATATTCTCGTGGGGTTCGAGGAGCTCGAGCGGATCGCGGGGCCGAAGGCCTAAAGGCGAGCGATGCAGATCGCGTACCGAGTGGCAGAGCGATTCTCGGCAACGGCATTCGGAAACGCGTGGCCGAACTACATGGAGTCCATCGGGCTGCCGCAGCTCGTCGAGGTCGTAGGCCTCGACCACAGCCTGAATCCGTGGATCGCTCCAGAGCCCGGCACGACTCAATGGCGATATTCCGACGAAGATATCCGCCACGTGGTCTTCGCTGAGGAGCTCTCGGCGGTGTTCGACGACGAGCGGTACCTCGTGGACCGCATGCGCGCGGTCTTCGATCCGCTGCAGCATCAGGTGCTCGCCGCAGTGCGCGAGGCCACGGAGCCGGAGATCGCTTCCGCTCGCCTGCCGGACTTCGTCTTCAAAGGTTGTGAGCTGATCGACGACACCGAGACGAGCTCGCTTACGAACTGCAGAGGGGGATTTCCATTGGCATTCCTCCCGGCCGACCTCAACGAGTGCGGATTGGTCTCATCTCCCGCGCGCGCGTATGAGATCCGCGACGCGCTCAAGAGGCACTACTATCCGGTCGAGGGGCATGCCAATTGCACGGTGTGGGCGATCTGGAGGCGTGAAGAGGGCTGAGCGATCTTGTGACGGCATTCCGATTCTTCCTCGGGTGAGGCATCGATGACGGCGGACAGCCAGGCTCGTGGCGCGGGCGGAACGCGATCGGCAACGACCTGACGGCGAGTCTGACGACGCTGACGGCGCGTGTCACACGCGCCGTTTTGATGCCGCGCGCAATCCTTCGGTGCCACACGATTCTTGGGCCGTTGTACCTTGTGCCCCATGTCGGCGGACACTCAGCGGCTGGGGATCATGGGCGAACGGATCGCGGAGCGGTGGCTCGCGGAACAAGGCTGGCGCACACTGGGCCGGCGTGTGCGGAGCGGGCACCGGGACCTCGACCTCGTGATGGAGCGCGACGGCGTCGTCGCCTTCGTCGAAGTGAAGGCCCGCTCCAGGCTCGGCTTCGGCGACCCGGTCGAGGCCGTACATTGGAAAAAGCAGCGGGAGCTGGTCCGGTCCGCCTTAGTATGGATGGACCGGTACGGCGCCCCGAATTGGGTCTATCGGTTCGACGTGGTCGGGGTCATCGTGACGGAGGGACGGGCGAAGATCCGGCATGTCCCCGCCGCCTTCGACCTACGAAGTGGCCATTGACGGGAGCGGGACAGGTTCGTACTTTGTTCGGGTCGGGTTCGGGGCGGCTCATTTGAGCACTTTCACGCGAAATCGGGGGTAGGCGAGCCATGGCGGTCTCCACGATGCAGGACGACAAGAAGAAGGCCCTCGTTCTGGCCATATCCCAGATCGAGAAGAGCTGCGGCAAGGGCTCCATCATGCGGATGGGCGCCGACACCCCGAGGGTCCGGCTCGAGTGCATCCCGACCGGCGCCATCAATCTCGACGCCGCCATCGGCATCGGCGGCATCCCCCGCGGCCGAGTCACCGAGATCTACGGCCCGGAATCGAGCGGTAAGACCACGCTCTGTCTCCACGTCGTGGCCAACGCGCAGAAGGCCGGCGGGGTCGCCGCCTTCATCGACGCCGAACATGCGCTCGATACCGAATACGCCGCCAAGCTCGGCGTGGACGTCGAGAACCTCCTCGTCTCGCAGCCCGACACTGGCGAACAGGCGCTCGAGATCTGCGAGATCCTCGTGCGTTCGGGCGCGGTGGACGTGATCGTGGTCGACTCGGTGGCGGCGCTCGTGCCGAAAGCCGAGATCGAAGGCGAGATGGGCGAGTCGCACATGGGGCTGCAGGCCCGGCTCATGAGCCAGGCCCTCCGAAAGCTCACCGGCGCGATCGCGCGCTCCAAGACGTCGGTGATCTTCATCAATCAGCTGCGCGAGAAGATCGGCGTCATGTTCGGCAGCCCCGAGACGACCACCGGCGGCAAGGCACTCAAGTTCTACGCGTCGCTGCGCCTCGACATCCGCCGCATCGGTCCAGTGAAGGAGAAAGAAGACGTCATCGGCTCGCACGTGCGCGTGAAAGTCGTGAAGAACAAGGTCGCGCCCCCGTTCAAGCAGGCCGAATTCGACATCATGTTCGCCGAAGGGATCAGCCACACCTCGCTGCTCGTCGATATCGGCGCCGAGGCCGGCATCATCGAGAAGTCGGGCGCCTGGTACAGCTACGGCAACCAGCGCATCGGGCAGGGCCGGGAGAACGCGAAGATGTTCCTCAAGGACAACCCCGCCATGATGGCCGAAGTCGAAGAGAAGGTGAAAGGCATTCTCGGGATCAAGGCGATCGAAGCCGCTGAGGAATCGCCGACGGAGGAGTAACGGGCCGTTGCGGCTGGCACTATGAAGAGCGTCGAGTGAAAGGCGCGTGGATGCGGTCAACCTGATGAGGTCCCGGTCCCGCCAGCCGCACACTCGGCGCTTTTCCGCGCGCGATGAACCGGAGCATTTCGGGCCGGACGCGCGCATCACCGGAGATCTCAGAGTCCGGTCGCCGGCCGGGGCGATTCGACGTCCTCGTGGACGGCCGGCGCGCCGCGTTGCTGTCGGTGGACGCGATCGCCCGCCTTTCAGTACACGTCGGCGACGAGTGGAGCGAGTCGCTTGCCACGAGGGTGGCCGCCGAAGCGGAGTCGCTCCGCGTATTCGATCGCGCCCTCGCGATGCTCGCCGTGCGCGCGTACGCCGTGCGAGAACTTCGCATGGCGCTCATCCGAAAGAAGGAGTCGGAGGCGCTCGTCGAGGCAGCCGTCGCGCGTCTCGTGGCGCTCGGCGCCCTCAACGACGAGGTGTTCGCGCGCCAATTCGTTCGCACGCGCATCGCGCGCGAGGGAGTCGAGGCGTATCCAGTCGGAATTGGCGCGGCGTGGCGTTCCGCGTGAGGCGATCACGGCTGCGATCGACGAGGTTCGGCGAGGAAGAGCGCATCGATCCCGCGGAAGCGCTCGCCGGCGTCGTCACGAAGAAGCTCCGCTCGATGTCGAAGCTCGACGCACCCACCAAGCGCCGCCGACTCTATGGATTTCTCGCGCGCCGCGGCTATGAACCGGACGAGATCCATATCGCACTCAAGCAGATCGTATAGGGCGTCGTGCATCGTGCATCGCGCCTCGAAAGGGCGAGAATCGAGGCACGATGCCCGATGCACGATGCTCTGCCGTTCATAGTATATTCCGCCCATGCTCGCCTCCGAGATTCGCGCGAAATTCCTGAATTTCTTCGAGAAGAACGGCCACGTTCCGCGGCCGTCGAGCTCGCTCGTGCCCGCCGACGATCCAACGCTGCTCTTCACGAATGCCGGAATGGTGCCGTTCAAGCGGATCTTCCTCGGCCAGGAGCCGTCGCCGTTCGGCAAGCGCGCGACCACGTCGCAGAAATGCGTGCGCGCCGGCGGCAAGCACAACGATCTCGAGCAGGTGGGGCACACCGCGCGCCACCACACGTTCTTCGAGATGCTCGGCAATTTCTCCTTCGGCGACTACTTCAAGCGCGACGCGATCAAGTTCGCGTGGGAATTCGTCACGAAGGATCTCGGCATCGACAAGGATCTCCTCTGGGTGACGGTCTACCACGAGGACGATGAAGCGCGGAAGCTCTGGAAGGAGATCGCCAAGCTTCCCGACTCGCGCATCTACGGTCTCGGCGAGCGCGACAATTTCTGGCAGATGGCGGATACAGGTCCGTGCGGGCCGTGCAGCGAGATCTATGTGGATCTCGCACGCGTCGCGAAGGATTGGCGTTTCCCGAAGGGCGCGACGGGCGAATGGACCGATGTGAAGCGCGCGGAATTCTCGAAGGACGCGTTCGTCGAGGGCGCAGAGGCGGGCCGCTTCCTCGAGATCTGGAACCTGGTGTTCATGCAGTACGATCGGCAGCCGGACGGGGTGCTCAAGCCGCTGCCGAAGCCGAGCGTGGACACGGGCGCGGGGCTCGAGCGCATCGCGGCCGTGATGCAGAAGGAGACGAACAACTATCACACGGACCTCTTTGCGCCGCTCATCGATGAAGTCTCGCGCGCGGTAGGCCTCGAATACTGGGGCCGCGCGACCGACGCGCAAGAAGCCGAAGGGCACGCCGATCCAGGGCGGCACGAAGAAGGCGACGAACGACCTCGATCCCGCCTCCTACCGCGTGATCGCCGATCACGCGCGCGCGGTCGCGTTCCTCATCGGCGACGGCGTATTCCCGGCGAACGATGGCCGCGGCTACGTGTTGCGCCGCATCCTGCGCCGTGCGGTGCGCCACGCATTCTTGCTCGGCCGCACGGAGCCGACGCTCGTGCACGTCGTGGAGAAGGTGATCGAGACGATGGGCGGCGCATTCCCGGACCTGCCGCAGCGCGCCAAGCTCATCGTCGATACCACGCGCGCCGAGGAGGAGCGGTTCCTCGCGACGATCGAGGGCGGCATGCTCAAGTTCGAGCAGCTCGCGCCCGCGCAGAGCACGCAGGGTTCGCTCGCGATCCGCGGCACGATCTCCGGCGAAGATGCGTTCAAGCTCTACGACACGTACGGTTTCCCGATCGATCTCACCGAGCTCATGGCGCGCGAGCGCGGCTACACGGTGGACATCTCCGGCTTCGAGCGCGCGCTCGCGGCGCAGCGCGATCAGAGCCGCGAGGAGCGCAAGACGCGCGAGATCAAAGTCGCGACGGACACGCTCGCCGAGGGCGGGCTCGCCGGGTGGGAGCGCGCGCCGGGCGCGAAGCACGAGCCACAATCCACGTTCGTCGGCTACGGCAACACGAACTCGGAGACCACGGTCGAGGCGGTGCGCCGCCTCGATGGCGGGCGCCTCGCGCTCATACTGCGCGAGACGCCGTTCTACGCGGTGTCCGGCGGACAGATCTCGGACAAGGGCGAGATCGTGGGGCAGGGATGGCGCGTGGACGTGGACGATGTGCGCAAGATCGAAGGGCGCACGGTGGCCGCGGGCCGGCTCGGCGGCACGTTCGCCTTCGGCGCCGTGCACGCGCACGTGCCCTCCGACGTGCGCCGCGACACGGAGCGCAATCATACCGCGACGCATCTCCTGCACGCCGCGCTGCGCGAGGTGCTCGGCGAGCACGTGCACCAGCAGGGTTCGCTCGTCGAGCCCGACCGGCTGCGCTTCGATTTCACGCATCACGGCCCCGTGAAGCCTGTCGAGCAATCCGAGATCGAATTGCGCGTGAATCGCGCGATCTGGGAGGACATCGACGTGGTAACGGAAGAGAAGCCGTACAAGGCAGCGGTCGCGAGCGGCGCGATGGCGCTCTTCGGCGAGAAGTACGGCGATGTGGTGCGCGTGGTGAACGTTCCAGGAGTATCGAAGGAACTGTGCGGCGGCACGCACGCGCGGAACACCGGCCAGATCGCGCTCTTCAAGATCGTGAGCGAGAGCGGCGTCGCCGCGGGCGTGCGCCGCATCGAAGCGGTGACCGGTCCCAAGGCGTACGAACTCGTGCGCGCTGAGGAGCAGCGGCTGTCGCGGCTCGCGGAACTGCTCAAGGCGCCGCCGGATGCGATCGAGAAGCGCGTGGCCACGCTGCGCGATGATCTGCGCGCGATGCAGAAGCAGCTCGACGAGGCGCGGAAGGGCGGGGGCGACGAGGTCGCGAAACTCATCGCGGGCGCGTCGAACTTCCAGGGCCATCGCGTGATCTGCGACAGCGTGAGCGCGTCCGATGGAAAAGAGCTGCAATCGCTCGGCGACGCGCTCCGCGAGCAACTCGGATCGGGCGTGGCGGTGGTGGGGTCGTCGCTCGGCGACGGAAAGACCATGGTACTCGTCGTGGTCACCGACGATCTCAAGGCGCGTGGCGTCGCCGCGGATGCGATCGTGCGGGAAATCGCCGCGGCGGCCGGAGGGCGCGGCGGCGGCAAGTCGCACATGGCGCAGGCGGGGCTCCCCGATGCCAGTGCTCTTCCGCGCGCCCTCGGCGCGGCGCCACAGATCGTACGCTCGGCGATCAACGCGGCGAGTGCGGCCGCGTGACCATCGCCGAGTGGCTCGCCGGGCGGACGCCGGTTCCGCCGGAGAATCTTGCGGCGCGCGTGCGCGATGCGCTGGGCGCGACCGCCAAGCAGGACGCGGAGTTCACCGTCGTGCGATGCCTCGACGCGATGGAATCGCTGCTCGTGTCGCTCAAGGATGACGAGGAAGCCGGCCGTGAGCGCGCGCTCGACCTGCTCGCGGCCGACGCGCTCGTGACGTACGCGTTCGAGGCGGCGGCCGAGCGTCAGGATCTCTTGGCCGAGATCGCGGAGGGGGCTATGTGGCGCGTGGGCGAGGTCGCGGCGGAGCTCGACTCGTGAGCGTGTACGCGTCGCTCACAGGGAAGAGCGCCGGCGGGCTCGCGGTGCTCGTCGATCCCGCGCGCACGAATCCCGTGGAAGCGGCCGAACTCGCGCGGCGCGCTGCGGACGAAGGCGCCGCCGCGCTGCTGCTTGGCACGAGCTTCGGCGGCGATGCGAGCAGCGGCGCGCTCGCTCGAGCGCTCAAGGAGGCCGCGCCCGAATTGCCGGTGCTGCAATTCCCCGCGACCGCGGCGCAACTCGTGGCCGGCGTGGACGCGGTGCTGTTCCTGTCGCTCATCAGCGGGCGGAACCCGCAATACTTGATCGAAGAGCATGTGCGCGCCGTGCCGTTCCTCGAGCGGCACCCGGAGATCGAAGTGATCGCGACGGCGTACTGTCTCGTGGATGGCGGGCGCGTAACCAGCGTGGAGTCAGTGAGCCAAACGCGTCCCCTTCCCGCCGACAAACCGGAATTGCTCGCGGCGCACGTGCGCGCAGGAATGACGCTCGGTCTGCGCGCGACGTACGTGGATGCCGGCAGCGGCGCGACGCGCGCGGTGGCGCCGGAGATGATCCGTGCCGCGCGCGAGGCGGCGCGCGGGCCCCTGTTCGTGGGCGGCGGCGTGCGCAGCGCGGATGGCGTGCGCGCCGCGCGCGCGGCCGGCGCGGATTTCGTCGTGGTGGGCACGCGATTCGAACAGGGCGGCGCGCGCGCCGTTCGCGAGCTGGCCCTCGCGGCGCGCGCGTGATCGACATCCACAGCCACCTCCTGCCCGGGGTGGACGACGGCGCGCAGTCGCTCAGCGAGGCGCTGCCGGTGCTCGAGCGCTTCGCGAGAGAGGGCGTGACCGTGCTCGTGTGCACTCCGCATCTCGACGCGAGCCGCGCGGATGACGCCCCGGTCGCCGAGCACGCGGCGCTGCACGCGGAGCTGCAAGCGCACGCTCCGAAAACGCTCGCGCTGCGCACGGGCTGGGAGATCCAGCTCGATCTGCCGGGCGTGGATCTCACGCGCACGGAACTGCACCTGGGCGGATCCAATGCCGCGCTCGTGGAGTTCGCCGGCATGACCGTGCCGCCGAATGCGGCGCGCGAGATCTACCGGCTGCGCATGAGCGGCATGGTGCCGGTGCTCGCGCATCCGGAGCGCTACCGCGGCGCGACGCTCGAGCAGGTGGAGGAATGGCGTGGATCGGGAGCCGTGATGCAGGTGGACTCCGCGATGCTGTTCGGCAACGCGCCCATGTGCCGGCTCGCGCGTGCGTTGCTCCAGCACGGGCTCGTGGATTGTATCGCCAGCGATAACCACGCCGACATGCGCTCGCTCGTGACGGCGCGCCGATGGCTCGAGGAGATCGGCGCGGCCGAACAGGCGGTACTGCTCACCGAGACGAATCCCGGACGCGTCCTCGCGAATCAGGGGATGCTTCCCGTAGACCCGATCCCCGAGGTGGAGGAGGGCGTGCTCGCCCGACTCCGCGCCCTCATCACCGGACGCCCATGACCGACCGACTGACGCAGGCACTGCGCGAACTCGCCGACACGGCGACTCGTACGGCCGACACGATCGCTCCGCAGCTCGAGCGCGCGCTGGAGATGGTGCGCGCCACGGTGACAGGCGGCGGCACGCTCTATTTCTGCGGCAACGGTGGCAGCGCGGCCGACGCCCAGCACATGGCCGCCGAGTACGTGGTGCGGTACATGAAGGATCGCCGTGCGTATCCGGCGGTGGCGCTCACGACGGACACATCGCTGCTCACCGCGGTCGGGAACGATCTCGGCTTCGAGTACGTGTTCTCGCGACAGGTGGAAGCGCTGTGCCGGAAGGGCGACCTGCTCATCATCCACTCGACGAGCGGCACGTCGCCCAACGTGTTGCGCGCGGCCGAGGCGGCGAAGACGAGAGGCGTACCCGTGCTCGCGTTCACCGCGCGCGACGGCGGAAAGCTCAAGGCGCTCGCCGATCACTCGGTGGTCGTGCCCACGCAGCGCACCGATCGCGCGCAGGAGATCCACCTCTGCATCGAACACGTGATCTGCGAGCTGGTGGAGAGCGCGCTGTGATCGATCTCAAGGGAAAGCGTGCGCTGGTCACAGGCGGGTCGCGGGGCATTGGCGCGGCGACGGCGCTCATGCTCGCGAAGGGAGGAGTGGATGTGGGGATCGGCTACCACACGCGCGCCGCGGACGCCGAAGCGATCGTGAAGCGTTGCATTGCGCTCGGCGTGAAGGCGTTTGCGCACGCGTCGGATATCTCGACGAGCAGGGGTTCGGAAGAACTGGCGGCGCGCGCTAGGAAGGTGTTCGGCGGGATCGACTTCTTCATCGGGAATGCAGGCATCTGGCCGGTGGAGGCGGCGACCGCCGAGACGATGGCCGATGGCCGATGGTCGAACACGATGAAGGAGAATGTGGACGGGATGTTCTTCTCCACGCGCGCCGCGCTCCGCATCCTCAGTGATGGCGGCAGGATCGTGCTTGTGTCCTCTACCGCCGGCCAGCGCGGCGAGCCGATGCACGCCGATTACGCTGCGAGCAAAGGCGCGATGATCAGTTTCGTGAAGTCGCTCGCGATCGAGACCGCGCCGCGCGGCATCACAGTGAACAGTGTGGCGCCCGGATGGGTGGACACCGAGATGGCCGCCGTGCCCTACGCCGGCGGCGGGCGCGCGCGCATCGCCGCGACGATCCCGATCGGGCGCATCGCGACCGCCGAGGACATCGCGGGGCCGATCGTGTTCCTCTGCTCGGCGATGGCCCGACACATCACCGGCGAGATCGTGAACGTGAACGGCGGCAGCGTGCTGTGCGGGTGAGCGCGGCATGATCCCGATCGTCTTCACCGGTGGCACGATCTCCATGCGCATGGATTCGGCGCAGGGCGGGGCGGTGCCGGCGCTGAGCGGGAAGGAGATCCTCGCGGCGACGCGCGGCATCGAGAGCGTGGCGCCGGTGGAGCTGGATGAGTTCGGCGCGTTCCCCGGGCCGCACATGACGATCGAGCGCATGTGGGCGCTGCGCGCGCGCATCATGGAGCATCTCGCGCGCGCAGACGTGGCCGGCGTGGTCGTGACGCATGGCACCGATTCGCTCGAGGAGAGCGCGTATCTCATCGCGCGCTCGGTGCCGGGCGACAAACCGGTGGTGTTCACCGGCGCGATGCGCACCGCGAGCGATCTTGGCTGGGACGGACCCGCGAATCTCCTCGATGCGGTGCGCGTTGCCGCGAGCCCGGACTCGCGCGGATTCGGCGCGATGGTCGCGATGGGTGGGCGCATCTTCACGGGGCTCGACGTCACGAAGGCGCATACGCACTTGCTCGATGCGTTCGAGAGCCCGGGACTCGGCCCGATCGCGGTGATCGACGATGGCGCCGTGATATTCCGGCGCGCGCTGCCGCCCGCGCCGCCGGTGCTCACTCCCACGGCGCCTGGCGGACCGGTGGACATCGTGTACGCGTGGGCCGGCGCCGACGACCGGTTGCTCGAAGCATCGCGTGCCACCGCGCGCGGGCTCGTGGTGGCGGGGATGGGGCGCGGAAATGTGCCGCCCGCGATGGTGCCGGGCATCGCGCGCTGGATCGCGGAGGGGAAGCCGGTCGTGATCGCCTCGCGCGCGCAGCGCGGACGCGTCGGCGAAACGTACGCCTACGAAGGTGGCGGGCGCCGGCTGCACGCGATGGGCACGATCCTCGCGGGTGGCCGCCGTCCTCCGCAAGCGCGAATAGATCTGCTGCTCGCGCTCGGTGACGGCCTCGACATGGCGGGCATCAGAGAAGTGTTCGAGTGGCGGAGCCAGAGCGAATGAATGCGCGCGATCAGTCGCACCTGAAGCCACCGGGCGTTGTGCTCGACATCGCGCGCACGCTGGAGGGCGCGGGCTTCGAGACCTGGTTCGTTGGGGGCGCCGTGCGCGACGCGCTGCTGGGAGAGGCGCATCTCGACTGGGATCTCGCCACCGCCGCGACGCCCACGCAGGTGAAGCGACTCTTCAAGCGCACGGTGCCCGTGGGGATCAAGTTCGGCACGATGGGCGTGCTCGATCCCGCCGGCGGCATGCACGAGGTCACGACCTTCCGCCGCGACGTGAAGACGGATGGCCGCCACGCCGAAGTGGAGTTCGGCGCGTCGCTGGACGAGGATCTCGCCCGGCGCGACTTCACGATCAACGCCATCGCGTACTCGGCGTCGCGCAAGGAACTGCACGATCCATTCGAGGGCCGCGCCGATCTCGAGCAGCGCGTCGTGCGCGCGGTGGGCAAGGCGGCCGATCGCATGAAGGAGGATCGCCTGCGCGCGCTGCGTGCGCTGCGGTTCGCGGCGCGATTCGGATTCACGATCGACTCGGCCACCTGGAAAGCGATCGTGGACAGCGCGCCGCACCTCGGCCGCCTCTCGATGGAACGCGTGAAGCAGGAACTCGAGAAGTCGATGGAGCAGGTCGCGTGGCCGAGTGAAGCGATGAAGCTCTGGCGCGCGAGCGGCGCGTTCAAGTCGCTCGTGCCGCCGCTCGCGAGCGTGAGCGACGTGACGCTCAAGTCGCTCGACGCGATGGCGCAGCCGCGCGGCGCCGCGCACCCGGAGCGGCGCATCGACCGCCTCACCGCACTCTTCGCCGAACTCGCGCCCAAGGATGCCGAGCGCGCGCTCAAGGCGCTCAAGTTCTCCAACAGCGACGTGTCGTGGATCAAGGAAGTACTCGAGCGGTGGCGCGCGCTCGAGCCGCAGGTGCGCGCCGCGATCTCGGCGAGCGCGCCGGTGACGGCGGTGATGGTGCGCCGCTGGGTGGCGGCGGCCGGGCGGCTGCGCGTGGGCGCGGTGATGCGGCTGCTCGCGGCGCGCTATGCGGCGGAGCGCGGCGCGTCTATGCCCGCGCCCACCGCTGAGCGCGTGGCGTCGCTGTACCGCCGGATGTCGCGCGCGGCGTTCCACGAGCCGGTGGAGATGGGCGATCTCGCGATCGACGGTGACGATCTGCGCGGCGCGGGGATCCCGGCGGGCCCGGCGATGGGGAAGATGCTCCAATCGCTGCTCGAGTGGGTATTAGAGGATCCGGCGCGCAACACGCGCACGGCGCTGCTGGCGCGCGCGCTCGAGACCAAGTAGCGCCATGTCCATCTTCCGCGACCATCCGCTGCAAATGCCATTCTGGGATCAATTCCGCACCGCGCCGAGCGGATTCACGATGACGAAGGAGTCCGGCGGCTACTGGGCGTTCCACGTGGTGGCCGGCGAGCAGGGCGCGGTCATGCTCTTCTTCTCGCTGTTGAGCGAATTGAGCGGCGCTGTCACGGTGGAGATGGACGACAAGCACGCCGAGCGCTCGTGGAAAGGACCGGCGCCATCGGGCGCCGCCGTGCGCGAGGCACTCGCGGCGCTCGAGCAACCGCTGGTGGCCCTCGGCGGCGTGCAGATCATGGTGTTCACGCCGAACGATCAGCTCACGCTGAATCCCGTGCGCGAACTGTTCATCTATTCGCAGAGCGACCGCTGGGCGAACGTGCTCGAAGGGAAGGGGATCAAGGAGCAGCGGCTCGTGCGCACGAAGAGTTGGAAGTTCGCGCGGCACGGAGAGTCACCGGCGCCGGAATTGAGCGAGCTCGTCGCGCGCGCGGCGAATACCCTGGGGCTGGCAGCGGCATGACGCCGCTCGTGCTCGCGCTCGCCGCGGCCGCGGCGAATCTTGCCGGCGCCGCGGCGGTCACATGGCGCTCCGGTTGGAGCATGCGCGCGCTCGAGACCGTCATCGCGCTCGCGGCGGGCTTCATGATCTCGGTGGCGCTCCTCGACATGCTGCCGGCGGCGTACGCGGCGGGCGGTCGGACCGCGGCCGTCGTCGCGCTCGGCGGATTCCTC
The DNA here is from genome assembly GCA_963716745.1 of uncultured Gemmatimonadaceae bacterium. Lineage (GTDB taxonomy): Bacteria > Gemmatimonadota > Gemmatimonadetes > Gemmatimonadales > Gemmatimonadaceae > DATKOH01. The sequence goes on along the minus strand of OY970320.1, from coordinate 579,423 downwards.
GCGGTGCACCTCACGCAGCACGCGCTCGCGCCGCATTTCCATTTCGGCGAGGAGACGCACAAGGTCTCCGAGGCGGTGAGCGTCTCGGCGCTCATCGGGCTCATGGTGCATACCACCGTGGACGGGGTGGCCATCGCGAGCGCGAGCGCCGCGAGTGCGCAGCTCGGCGCATTGGTGTTCCTCGCGATCGCGCTGCACAAGCTGCCCGAGGGGCTGGCCATCGCGAGTCTGTTCCTCGCCGCGGGCGCAGGACGCCGGCGCGCGTTCTTCGCGGCGGCGCTGCTTGGCGCGGCGACCGTGCTCGGGGCGATCGCGACGCCGCGCATCCCGTGGCTCGCGACGTGGGGGCTCGCGCTCTCGGCGGGCGTCACGCTGTACGTGGGCGCGTCGAACCTGATCCCGGAATTCCAGGCGAAGCGCGGCTGGCATTTGCAGGCGGGATTCTTCGTCGGAGTGGCGACCTATCTCGGCGCCCGCGCGCTGATGCCCGCATGAAGTCGCGCGCCGCAGTGGGGAAAGGCCGCGCCGGGAGCGAGTCGCAACTCTTCCAGGCGCCCGTGGCGGCGCAGCCGCTCGCCGCGCGCATGCGGCCGCGCACGCTCGACGAGTTCGCGGGGCAGCAGCAGCTGCTCGCGCCCGGCAAGGCGCTGCGCGTCGCGATCGAGCAGGGGCGGGTGGACTCGATGATCTTCTGGGGTCCGCCGGGCAGCGGGAAGACGTCGCTCGCGCTGCTCGTCGCGCAGCATGGCGACCGCGCGTTCGTCCCGTTCTCGGCCGTCACCGAGGGCGTGCCGCGGCTCCGCGAGATCATAGCGGAAGCCGAGGAGCGGCTGGCGACGAATCAGCGGGGCACCGTGCTGTTCGTGGACGAGATCCATCGGTTGAACAAGTCGCAGCAGGATGCGTTCCTGCCGCACGTGGAGCGCGGCACCGTCACGCTCATCGGCGCGACGACCGAGAATCCATCGTTCGAGGTGATCGGCGCGCTGCTCTCGCGCACGCGCGTGTTCGTGCTCGAGCCGCTCACGGCGGAGGACATCACGGCGCTCATCGACCGCGCGCTCACCGACGAGTCGCGCGGCCTGGGCCGTCTCAAACTCACGCTCGAGCCAGATGCGCGCGCGTTGCTCGCTACGGAGGCCGACGGCGATGCGCGCCGCGCGCTCACCGCGCTCGAGGCCGCCGCCGCACACGCGGGCTTCAACGGCACGATCACCGTGGACGTCGTGCGCGAGGCGCTGCAGAAGCGTTTCGCGCGCTACGACAAGAGCGGGGAAGAGCACTTCAACCGCTCTCGGCGTACCACAAGTCGCTGCGCGGCAGCGATCCGCAGGGCGCGCTCTACTGGATGGCGCGCATGATCGACGGCGGCGAGGATCCCGATGACCCTCTTCCGCCGCGCGATCGCGATGGCCGCGGAGGACATCGGCCTCGCCGACCCGAACGCGCTGCAGCTCGCGATGGCCGCGCGCGACGCGTACCACATGCTCGGCGCGCCCGAGGGTTATCTTCCGCTGGCGGAGATGACCATCTACCTGGCCACCGCGCCCAAGTCGAACGCGACCAAGCGTGCGTTGGAGCGGCGCGATGGCCGCCGCGCGCGAGACGCCGGCCGCACCGGTGCCGCTTCACATCCGGAACGCGCCCACCGCGCTCATGAAGGATCTCGGGTACTGCAAGGACTACAAGTACGCGCACGACTCGGAGAACGCGTACATCCCGCAGCAGTATCTCCCGGACGAGATTGCCGACGCACGATTCTACGAGCCCGGGAAGTTCGGCTTCGAGAAGGAGATCGCCAAGCGCATCGCGTGGTGGGAGAGTCTCAAGAGCCCGACTGATTCACCAGACGACAAAAAAGAGCTTTGACAGGATTAACATGATTTGCTTGATGGAACGGCGAAATGCCGAGCAACCGAGTCGTTCAAATCATCAAAATCATGTTAATCCTGTCAAGCAGTTCGTTGACTGGATCCATTAGCGGAGCACCGATTTGACCCGTGAAATGATCTCGCTGGAGACCGTCGTCGAGCGCGCGCTGTTGGTCGGTGCGCCGATGAAGGGCGCGGGAGCGCGGCGGCGCCTCGACGAACATCTCGAGGAGCTGTCGGAGCTCGCCGACACCGCGGGCGCCACGGTCGTGGGCGAGGTCACGCAGCTCCTCGACCGGCCTCACCCGGGCACCTACCTCGGCAGCGGCAAGCTCGAGGAGCTCAAGTCGCTCATCGACGAGAAGCAGGCCACGCTCGTGATCTTCGACGACGAGCTCACGCCCGGCGCAGCTGCGCAACATCGAGAACGCGGTGGGGAAGCGCGTGATGGACCGCGCGGAGTTGATCCTCGACATCTTCGCGGTGCGCGCGCGTACGAGCGAGGCCAAGATGCAGGTGGAGCTGGCGCAGCTCGAATACCTGCTGCCGCGCCTCACGCGCATGTGGACGCATCTCGAGAAGTTCCGAGGCGGTATCGGCATGCGCGGCCCCGGCGAAACGCAGCTCGAGACCGACCGCCGCCTCATCGGCCACCGCATCGGCGCGCTCAAGGACAAGCTCGCTGACGTGCAGCGCGCGCGCGCCGTGCAGCGGTCGTCGCGGCGCACGAGCTTCCGCGCGTCGCTCGTCGGCTACACGAATGCCGGCAAGTCCTCGATCCTGCGCTCGCTTGCCGAAGCGGCGGACATCTTCGTGGAGAACCGCCTGTTCGCGACGCTCGATCCGCTCACGCGCGAGGTGGACCTCGGCGAATCACAGCGCGTGCTCGTGACCGACACCGTGGGCTTCATCCGCAAGCTGCCGCACGATCTCGTCGCGAGCTTCCGCGCCACGCTCGAGGAAGTTCGAGAGGCCGACCTCCTCCTGCACGTGATCGACGCGAGCCACCCGCTCTGGGAGGACCAAGCGCGCACGGTGACCGAAGTGCTCGAGGAACTCGGCGCCGGCGACCGGCCGATGCTCGTCGTCTTCAACAAGATGGATCTTGTGGCGGAGGACGCGCTCCCGGGGTTGCACGCGCGCGCGAAGGACATCGCGCCGGATTCGGTGTTCGTGTCCGCCGTGTCGGAGGATGGCCTCGAGCCGCTGCGGCGCGCGCTGCTCGGGATCGTGCGGAAGCTGAAGCCGGTCACCGAACTGCGCGTCAGTACGAGCGATGGCCGACTGCTCGCCGAGCTGCACCGCGCGGGCGAAGTGATCGACCAACGTAACGACGGCGAAGAGATGGTGATCCGCGTGCGGCTCGACGCCGCAGCACTCGGGCGAATGCGCGCCGCCGGCGCGAAGGGTTGATCGCCTTCGCTTGTTCGCCCTGCGAGCGGCGGTTAGCTTGCCGCATCCCTTCGTGAACCTCGGCCCGCCGGCATGACCAACTACGAAACGCTCTCTTCCAAGATCCAGAAGCGGGACATCACGTGCGGCGTGCTGGGGCTCGGCTACGTCGGGCTCCCGCTCGCCGTCGAGATGGGGAAGGCTGGGCTGAAAGTGATCGGCTTCGAGGTGAGCGATCGCATCGTGGCCGGCGTGAACGCGGGCGAGAGCCACATCAAGGACGTGCTCGCCGCCGACGTGCAGGCGCTGCGCAAGTCGGGCAAGCTCGAAGCGACGCTCGACATGTCGCGCCTCAAGGAATGCGACGTGATCTCGGTGTGCGTGCCCACACCGCTCGGGAAAACGAAAGATCCCGACATGAGCTTCGTCGTCGCCGCCACCGAATCGGTGGCCGCCGCGCTGCGTCCCGGCCAGCTCATCGTGCTCGAGAGCACCACCTATCCGGGCACCACGCGTGAATTGATGGAGCCCAGCTTCGAGAAGAAGGGTCTCACGGTGGGCGATGGCTTCTTCCTTTGCTTTAGCCCTGAGCGCGTGGACCCGGGCAACGCGCAGTGGCACACGAAGAACACTCCGAAAGTGCTCGGCGGCGTCACGCCACGCTGCAGCGAGCTGGGTAAACGCGTCTATGAGTTGTTCATCGACAAGGTGATCCAGGTGAGTTCGCCCGAGGCGGCCGAGCTCACCAAGCTCCTCGAGAACACCTTCCGCATGATCAACATCGGCCTCGTGAACGAGATGGCCGTGATCTGCGACAAGCTCGGCGTGAGCGTATGGGAAGTGATCGAGGCCGCAGCGACGAAGCCGTTCGGGTTCATGAAATTCACGCCAGGTCCGGGGCTTGGCGGCCACTGCATTCCGCTCGACCCCCACTATCTCGCGTGGAAGATGCGCACGCTGCACTACAAGACGCGGATGATCGAACTCGCGGGCGAGATCAACACCGAGATGCCGGCGTTCTGGGTCGCGAAGATGCAGGACGCACTCAACGATGCGGGCAAGGCGCTCAAGGGCGCGCGCGTACTCGTGCTTGGCGTCGCGTACAAGCGTGATGTGGATGACCTGCGTGAATCTCCTGCACTCGACATCCTCGATCTGCTCTCGCAGAAGGGCTGCGTGGTGAGCTATCACGACCCGCACGTGGCCGAGATCCGCGCCGACGATCATACGCCCGAGGGCGCAGTCGGCAAGTCGGTGCCGCTCACCGACGCGGCGCTCAGCGGCGCCGATGCGGTGATGGTCGTGACCGACCATAGCTCCGTGGACTACGCTCGCGTGTCGCGCCTCGCGAGCATTGTGATCGACACGCGCAACGCGACGGCGGCCTATCGCGGCTCGAAGAGCTGATGGCGGCCGAGCGAACGTTCCGCGTCGTGCTGATCGGCTGCGGCCGGATCAGCGAGCGACATTTCGAGGCGATCGCGAGCCAGCCGAGTCTGAAGCTCGCGGGTGTGTGCGATGAGGTCGCGGCGCGCGCGAAAGAGGCCGGCGAGAAGTTCAAGGTGCCGCATTTCGCCAGCGCCGAGGAACTGCTCAGCAAGGTGAAGGCCGACGTCGCGGTGATCTGCACGCCGAGTGGGCTGCATCCGAAGCACGGGATCATGGCGGCGAAGCACGGGCTGCACGTGATCTCGGAGAAGCCGATCGCGACGCGGCTGGAAGAGGCCGACGCATTGGTGAAAGCGTGCGACGACGCGAGAGTGCACTTGTTCGTGGTGAAGCAGAACCGGCTGAACCCGGCGATCGAACTCCTGAAGAAGTCGATCGACAGCGACCGGTTCGGACGCATCTATCTCGCGAACACCACCGTGCGGTGGAACCGTCCGCAGAGTTACTACGACGCGGCGCCATGGCGCGGCACGTGGGAGTTCGACGGCGGCGCGTTCATGAACCAGGCGAGCCACTACGTGGACATGATCCAGTGGCTCGTGGGTCCCGTGGCGAGCGTGAGCGCGAAGACCGCGACCCTCGCGCGGCGCATCGAGAGCGAGGACACGGGCGTCGCGGTCTTGAAATTTCGCAATGGCGCGATGGGCACCATTGAGGTCACGATGCTCACCTTCCCGAAGAACCTCGAAGGGTCGATCACGATCCTCGGCGAGAACGGCACCGTGAAGGTGGGCGGTACCGCGCTGAATCGCATCGAGACGTGGGAATTCGCGAAGCGCGACGATGCGATCGACCAGGCGGCCGAGGCGCAGAAGGCGGCGCCGAATCCGCTGAGCGTCTATGGCTCGGGGCACAAGCCATACTACGAGAACGTGGTGAAGGTGCTGCGGGGCGAAGCCGTGCCCGGCACCGATGGGCGCGAGGGGCGGAAGTCGCTCGAGTTGATTCTCGCGATCTATGAATCCGCGCGCACCGACCGCGAAGTCACACTCCCGCTGCGGTCGTTCTCCGAGGAGACACCCCGCACATGAGCGAGATGAAGGATCTGCCCGGCGGAGGCCAGGCGCACGTGTCGAGCTTCGTGGACCAGGGCGCCGTGGTGGGGAAGGGCACCAAGATCTGGCATTTCTGCCACGTGATGCCCGGCGCGGTGATCGGCGAGGCGTGCTCACTCGGACAGAATGTGGTGGTGATGCCGCGCGTGACGCTGGGCCGCAACGTGAAGGTGCAGAACAACGTGAGCATCTACGAGGGCGTGATCTGCGAGGACGATGTGTTCCTCGGCCCGTCGATGGTGTTCACGAACGTGATCAACCCGCGCAGTCATGTGTCGAGGAAGAATGAATATCAGACCACCATCGTGCGCCGCGGCGTGAGCATCGGCGCGAACGCGACCGTGGTCTGCGGTACGGTGCTGGGCGAGTACGCCTTCGTGGGAGCGGGCGCGGTGGTGACGCGCGATGTGCCGGCCTTCGCTCTCGTGGTGGGCGTCCCCGCCCAGATCGCCGGCTGGATGTGCCAGTGCGGTGAGCGGCTCCCGCTCGATGCCCGCATCATGGGCCCGTTACAGGTGACGTGCGCGGTGTGCGGGCAGAGTTATTCGCGGGATCGGGCGACGACGTGGAGATGATTCCGAGAACCTAACGGCGGGCTGTTGGCTGTCGGCTGTCGCTTGCTGCTGCGAAAAAACGGCCATTCCGCGCAGGGGTGGCCGTTTGGCAATGGGTCGCAGGCTACAGCCGACAGCCGACAGCCCGTATTTGTAGTTCGTAGTGGGCGCGGAGGGGATCGAACCCCCGACCTCTGGTATGTGAGACCAGCGCTCTAACCAGCTGAGCTACGCGCCCGAACGCGAGAGCGAATGGTAACGGAACCGCGACCATCTTGGTAGTGGCGGCGACCGCACGCGCGGCGTAGAATCGGCGCGTGGCAATGCTCTCCTTCCTCGATCGCGACCATAGCATCGCGGCGCCCGGATTCAGCCGCTGGCGCGTGCCGCCGGCGGCGCTCGCGATCCACCTGTGCATCGGCCAGGTGTACGCGTTCTCGGTGTTCAAGATCCCGCTGTCGCGGCTCATCGGCGGCGCGGATTCCGCGCCCGATGACTGGAAGTTCTCGACGCTCGGCTGGGTATTCAGCGTCGCGATCATCTTCCTCGGCGCCTCGGCGGCAACGTTCGGCGCGTGGCTCGAACGCGTGGGACCGCGGCGCGCGATGTTCACGAGCGCGGTGTGCTTTGCGAGCGGATTCATTCTGGGCGCCGCGGGCATCGCGACGCATCAGCTCTGGCTGCTCGTGCTCGGCTACGGCGTGCTCGGTGGCGTGGGGCTTGGCATCGGTTACATCTCGCCGGTCACGACACTCATCAAGTGGTTCCCCGACCGGCCCGGCATGGCGACGGGAATGGCGATCATGGGCTTCGGCGGCGGTGCGATGATCGCGAGCCCGCTGTCCGTGGCGCTCATGAATCATTTCAAGAGCACAACGTCGCCCGGCGTCGCCGAGTCGTTCGTGGCGCTCGGCGTGATCTATTTCGCGTTCATGATGTTCGGCGCGTTCAGCGTGCGCGTGCCGGCGCCGGGCTGGCAGCCGGCGGGCTGGACGCCGCCGGCGTCGAAGCCATTGGTCACGACCGCGAACGTGGAAGTGAACGAGGCGATGCGGACGCCGCAGTTCTGGCTGCTCTGGATCATGCTCTGCGCGAACGTGACCGCCGGGATCGGGATCCTCGAGCAGGCGAGTCCCATGATCCAGGAGATCTTCAAGGGCCACGTGCTCGCGGCCGCGGCGGCGGGCTTCGTGAGCCTCCTGAGTCTCGCGAACATGGCGGGGCGATTCCTCTGGAGCTCGGCGAGCGACAGGATCGGCCGCCGCGCGACGTACTTCATCTTCTTCGCGCTGGGCGCCGTGCTCTACGCGAGCATCGCGACCGTGGCGGCCACCCAGTCCGTGGCCTTGTTCGTGATCGTGTGCGCTGTGCTACTGTCAATGTACGGTGGCGGCTTCGCGACCATCCCCGCGTATCTGCGCGACATGTTCGGCACCATGCAGGTGGGCGCGATCCACGGGCGTCTGCTCCTCGCGTGGAGCGTCGCCGGCGCCCTCGGCCCCGTGCTCGTGAACTACATTCGAGAATACGAGATCGCGCACGGCGTGGCGATAGCCGAGGCATACGACGTGACCATGTACGTGATGGCGGGCTTGCTCGTGGTGGGATTCATCGCGAACGTTGCGATGCGCCCGGTGGACGCGAAGCACCATTTCCGCGGAGCGACGAATGGCTGAGACGAATCGTGCCGAGAGAGTCCGAGTCGCGCTCGCGTGGCTCTACGTGGGCATCCCGCTCGCGTGGGGAGTCGCGCAGACGGTGATCAAGTCGGCGGCGCTGTTCCAGTGATGAGCGATCTGCGGCAGGATATCGCATTCGCCGTTCGCACCGCGGTGCGTGCGCCGGCCTCGACCGTGGCGATCGTGATCACGCTCGCGCTCGGGCTCGCGGTGAATGCCGTGATGTTCGACGTCGTCGACCGCCTGCTGCTGAGTCCGCCGAATGGCGTGGGAGATCCCGCCGGCGTGAGCCGGCTCGGATTCGCGGGATCAGTATGACGCCGAGTTCTGCCGACGACTTACGAGAACTATCTCGCGCTGCGTGATCACGTCGAGGCATTCGAGTCCGTCGGAGGCTTTGCGGACACCGACATGCCGATCGGGCATGGGGAGACGGCCTGGAAGGCGAACGGCATGATCGCGACGCCGAGCTTCTTCACGACGCTCGAGGTGCGTCCGGCCTTGGGGCGGTTCTTCCTGCCGCAGGAGGACCGGATACCGGAAGGCGATCTGGTGGCCGTGATCAGTTACGGCGTTTGGCAGCGGGAGTATGCGGGCGAGCGGAGCGTGCTGGGGCGGGAGATCGAGATCCGCGGGACGGAAGTTCACGATCGTGGGCGTCGCGCCGCGCGCCTTCTCGGGCGTGGACGCGGCACGCGTGGACGTCTGGATCCCGTATACACGTGGGATCATCGCTACTTCGGCGGCCCCAAGTGGTACATGACGCAGCGGAGCTACTGGACCCAAGTCGTCGTGCGCCGGCGCGCCGGCCGCGGAGCCGCTCCCGCGGAGACGGAGGCGACCATCGTACTGCGGCAGGCGCAACAGGAGGCAGATCCGCGTGAGCCGCCGGTGCGGGCGATCCTCGTGTCGATCGCCGGTTCGCGGAACGCCGGACGGCTCCCCGACCACGCGCGCGCGCATCGCGCTCTGGCTGGGCGGGTTCTCCCTGCTCGTGCTGCTCATCGCGATCGCGAATGTCAGCAATCTGGTGCTGGCGCGCACGATCCAGCGGCGCCGCGAGCTGGGCATCCGGTTCGCGCTGGGCGGCACCCGGGCGCGCGTCGCGCGGCTGCTCCTGACCGAGAGCCTCATGCTCGCGGCGCTCGGATTCACGGTGAGCCTGTTGGTCGCGACCGCGGGAACGGTACTCGTTCGCCGGGTGCTGCTGGCGGATATCGCTTGGGACGGTGTAACGCTCGGCGCGCGCGCCACGCTCCTGGGCGGCGTTGCCGCGCTGGTGATCGGCGTCATCATTGGTGTGATCCCGGTCATGCATCTCGCGCAGCGTGAATACGTCGCGAATATCGGCAGCCAGTCCGTGCGGAGCATGCGGCGCGGCGAACGCTGCGTGGCGCGCTGCTGCTCGTCGCAGGCGACTCTCGTGACCGTGCTGCTCGTCGGTGCGGGCCTGTTCGTCCGAAGCCTCGAGCGGGCGAAGGCGACGGATCTCGGGTTCGATGCGACCCACGTGCTCGTCGCCAGACGTACTGGAGCGCTAGTGGATTCGATTACGCTCGCTTTCTGGAATCGCGCCTACGCGGCACTGCGAGGCCGGCCGGGACTCGAACACGTGAGCGTCATGTTCGCGACCCCGTTCGCGACGAACTTTGGAGGTGACGTTCGCGTTCCCAGCGCGCCAGCGACTCACCACACGGCGGATCTGAATGCTGTGTCGGAGGACTATTTCCGCGCTCTGGGCATGCATCTACGCGCGGGCCGCGAGTTCACTGCGGCGGACAACGAGCATGCGCCAAGTGTGGTGGTCGTGAATGAGACGCTCGCGCGCGTTCTGTGGCCCGGCAAGGATCCGGTGGGACAGTGCATGCTTGCCGGATCGGACTCCACATGTTCGACCGTCGTGGGCGTCCTCGCCGACGCGCACATACCGCGAGTTGCGCGAGACGCCTGAACCGCAATTGTTCGCGCCGATTGCGCAGCACCATGGGGAATATCGGTCCGCAAGCGCTCGTCGCGCGTACCGCTGGCGACCCTGCGCTCGCCGTCGCAATGGTTCGGCGCACACTGCTCGAACTCGAACCGGGGCTTCTCAACGTGAGCGTCCGCGCGCTGTCGCACGATCTGGAGCCCTACCTCCGCCCCTGGCGGCTCTCGGCAACCGTCTTCGAGATCCTCGGCCCGCTCGCGCTCGCTGTGGCGGGCGTCGGACTCTACGGACTCATCGCGTTCGGCATCTCGCGCCGCTCGGCGGAGCTCGCCGTGCGCTCCGCGCTCGGCGCGAGCCCGAACCGGCTCACCTGGTTCGTGCTGCGCGAGGGGATCGCGTTGACGCTTTCGGGACTCGCGCTCGGCTTCGCGATCGCGTTCGCGGGCGGGCCGTTGGTGGCGCCGCTGCTCTACGACGTAGAGCCGCGAGATCCGGCGATCTATCTGGTGGTAGCCGCGCTCCTGAGTGCCGTCGCGATCGTCGCCGCGGCGCGGCCGGCGTGGCTCGTCTCGCGCACCGACCCGGCGCAGGCGCTGCGCGCGGCGGAGGAATAGAGCAAGTGGGCCCTGCAGGATTCGAACCTGCGCGCGTCGGATTATGAGTCCGCTGCTCTAACCGGCTGAGCTAAGGGCCCTTCTTACGACAACAAGCTATGCATCTCTTGCGGTCGGGGAAAGACGACTGAAGGAGAGGCAAAGCTTCGTATGGCGCGGGAAGCGGGAAGCGGGAAGCGCCGCGGGACGCGAAACGGCAGCGCGCGACGGAAGGCGCCGTTGCCGAATGCCGTGATGCCAATTCCTCTTGGAATCAAATGGCAGCTTCCGAACTTCGAGGAGGCGCCATGATTCAGAATTGCCGTCAGCTCAAGGTCTGGCAGAGGGCGATGGACTTGATGGTCGAGTCCCATCGACTCGTCGCGAAATTGCCGTCGACCGAGCGCTTCGATCTGTCGAGCCAGATCCGTCGCGCCTCGGTCTCGGTGGCCGCCAACATCGCGGAGGGGAATGCGCGCAGCCACACGAAGGAATACTTGCACTTCCTCTCGATCTCGCGTGGCTCGCTAGCCGAGCTGGCGACGCTCCTCGAGGGCGGTCGCCGCGTAGGCTACTTCTCTGAGAACGACTTGAAGGCAGCCGAGGAGATCGGAGATCACGTGAGCCGAATGCTCACCCGACTGATCGCGAGTCTGCGAGAGAAGCTGTAGTCCGCGCCGTATTCGCTTCCCGCGGCGCTTCCCGCTTCCCGCTTCCCGCGAACTTCAGTTTCGAGGGACCGGATCCTTCGCGCGTTCAGCCAGCAGCTTCGACGTAAATCGTTGTCCCTCCGAGATCCTTTCAGTTTCAACCGCCATCGCATCAATCGCCTGCTCCATGCGCGCGAGGCGATCATCGATCGCCTTGAGCTCGGCGCTCCCGACGGAAGGCTGCCGCCGGTTCCGCGTCGCGATCCACGTGAACGCGATCACGCCAACGGTCAGCACGAGCGTCACGAAAGCCGCCGTATCGTTCGGATTCATCGCTGCGCACTCCCGCTCGTCGTTCGTTCGCTGAGCAGCTTCGTCGTGAAGCGCTGCCCCTCGGAGATGCGCTCGGTCTCCACCGCGATGGCGTCCACCGCCTGCTCGATGCGCGCGAGACGCGCCTCGACCGCCGCGAGATCGCCGCTCGCGATGCCCTTCTGGCTCCGGTAATGCATCCGCATCCACGTCATGGCCATGCTGCTCGCCGCCACGGTGCCGACGATGAGCACGGCCGCTTCCTGGCCGGTCATCGCGGCACGATATGCTCAGCCGCGCGCTCGCTGAGCAACTTGGTGGTAAATCGCTGGCCTTCGCTGATACGCTCGGTCTCGACGGCAATCGTATCGACGGCGCGTTCCAGCGACGTCAACCGCTCCGCGATCTCCGCGAGATCCTTCGACGCCACGCGCGGCGGCCGCCTGAGCCAGGCCACGCCGAGCGCGATGGTAATACAGGAGACTCCGATGATCGAGAATATCGTGATGACGAAGGTGTATTTGTCTTGCATCTCAAGCTCCAGGATGTCGTGAAGCCGCACGCTCGCTCCACTGCCCGGTCATCGCGGCACGCTGTGCTCGGCCGAGCGCTCGCTGAGCAGCTTGGCGGTGAAGCGCTGGCCCTCGCTGATCCGCTCGGTCTCGACGGCGATCGCGTCCACGGCGCGCTCCAGTTGAGCGAGCCGCTCCGCGATCTCGTCCAGGGACTTGTTGCTCACGCCGCGTGGGCGTTTGTACCAGAAAAATCCGAAGGCCAGGATGAGTGCGGTGCCGCACACCATGGCCATCCCGAGCAACTCAACGTAGTTCTGTTCTCCCATATCAAATACCCGGGGATCGAGGTGGCGTGATGACACTCTCCGTACGACCGCGGCCCTCGGGAGGTGTCACGCGCCGCTCCATGCGCGCCACGCGCCGGCCGGCCTCATGGGCGTCTCGCGCGGACAGGAATGCGATGAACAGCAACACGCCCGAGTACATCCCCCACAATCCGAGCAGCAGCCAGGCGCCCTTCCGGTTCACGTCCCACACCTCGTAGACCACCCAGATCATCCCGGCGCTGCCGGCGATCACGAGCGCGGCGATCGAACGCACCGCCACGGTCACCACTTTGCGCGACCGCCGCGCGCAATCGGGGCAGAGCATGAGTCCGCCGATGCGCGCGCGCTCCACATCGAGTGGTCTGCCGCAGTTCGCGCAATTGCCGGCGCGATTCCGCCGGATCCGCCGCTGCAGCAGGTTCCAGCTCACGGTGCTCCACGCCAACGATCCCACGACGGCGACCGCGAGCCATAGTGCGAATCCGGTCTTCACGACTCAGCCGCCTCCCTTCACGTACGCCGCGTAGGCGTCGTAGGCCGCGAGCACTTCGTCGGCATCTACGGTGGCAGCGCCGAGTTTCCCGACTTCCACGCCGGCGGCGAAGTTCGCGATCATCGATGCCTCTTCCACCGTGCCGCCCGCGGCCAGTATTGCCGCGAGGTACGCGGTCACGGTGTCGCCCGCGCCCACCACATCGTATACCTCGCGCGCGGTAGTCGGCACGCGCATCGCGACGCCATTCGGGCTCACCAGCACCATGCCGCGCTCACCCAACGTGAGCAGCACGTGCTCGACGCCGAGCCGCTCGAGCATCGCGGGCACGGTCTCGGGATGGTCCACGTCCATCGTCGCGCCGAGTGCCGTCTCGAGTTCGCGGCGGTTCGGCTTGAAGATCGTCGCGCCCTTGTACGCGAAGAAATTCCGGAACTTGGGATCGACCACGACCGGAATGCCGCGCGCATTCGCCGCATCGATCGCGGCACGGATCACCGCGGGCACGAGCAGCCCCTTGTTGTAGTCCTCGAGCACGAGCGCATCGGCGTCGGCGACGGCGTGCGCGACGGCGTTGAGTACCCGCGCGATATCGGCGGCGCCGAGGTCGGCGTCCTCTTCCTCGTCGAAACGCACGACCTGCTGCACTCGAGCGAGCACGCGCGTCTTGGTCGTGGTGGGCCGGTCCACTTCCACCAGCGCGCGCGTCTCCCCGCCGAGTTCCTTCAGCATCGCGCGCAGCGCCTTCGCGCTCGCGTCGCGCCCCACGACCGCGACGAGCTCCGCCTTCGCGCCGAGCGCCGCGACATTCTGCGCGACATTCGCCGCCCCGCCGAGCGCGGAGCGGCGTTCGCGCACGCGCACGACGGGCACGGGCGCTTCGGGCGAGATGCGGTCCACATCCCCCTTGAGGTACACGTCGAGCATCGCGTCGCCGACTACTGCGATGCGCTTGCCGGTCGCGGAGCGGAGGAGGGTCTGCAGGCGCGGACGGCTGAGAGAAGGACGCATCGGACGTAAGCATACTGCCACTGACGGGAAGCGGGAAGCGGGAAGCGCCGCGGGATGCGTCAACGGCGCGAGGGGTCAACGCGCCGTTCGCGCTTCCCGCGGCGCTTCCCGCTTCCCGCTTCCCGCGTCGGTAGGAGTCCCGTACCCACCCAGCCTCGACTAGCTTTCACTCGCAACCCAACCCGGACCGCAGTGCCGCCCCTCGTCGTTCTCGCCTTATCAGTCCTCGGCATCAGCTTCGCCGGCCCGCTCATCCGGATCTCGCATGCCGACCCGCTGGCGGTCGCGGTCTGGCGGCTCGCGATCTCCATGCTCCTCATCGGCGCGATCGTCGCCGCGATGGGCAGCTGGCGCCAGTGGCGCCGACTCTCCCGATTCGACCTCGCGATCGCGCTCGGCGCGGGCGCGATGCTGGCACTGCACTTCTGGGCGTGGAACGCGTCACTGCGCATGACCACGATCAGCGCCAGCACGCTGCTCGTGGACATGCAGCCGGTGATCGTGGCCGGCGCGAGCGCGATGTGGCTCAAGGAATCGCCGAGCCGAGGGCAGTGGATCGGGATCCTCATCGCGGTCGTCGGGGCGATGATCGTGGGGCTCGCCGACGCGGGTTCCACGAGCGCCGGCGCTCCGCCGCACGCCGTGGCCGGCGATCTGCTCGCGTTCTCCGGCGCCATCACCGGCGCGCTGTACTATCTCGTCGGCCGGCGCCTGCGCCGCACGCTCGACCTCTGGCCCTATGTGGCGCTGGTCTACGGCGCGTGCCTCGTCACGCTGCTCCTGTTCGCGCTCGTCGCCAGCACGCCGCTCCTGCCGCAGCCGCCGCGCGAATTCGCGATCTTCACGGCGCTCGCGCTCGGGCCCATGATGCTCGGCCATACCGGGATGAACTGGGCATTGCGTTATCTTCCGGCGTACGTGGTGAACCTCACCGTCCTGGGCGAGCCGATCGGCGCGACGATCATCGCGGCGCTGCTCCCCGGGATTCGCGAGATCCCGCCGCCGCTCACGCTCGCGGGCGGCGCGGTGCTTCTGATGGGAATATTGATCACGCTCATGCGCACGCCTGGCGTCGCGCATGCGCCACCGGTGGTGACCGATGCGGCTTGAGCTGGACATCGTCGCGACGCGCGGCGACATGATCGAATCGCGGCACCGCGTACACGCGGCCGTTGCCGACCACACGGGCGCGCTGCGCGCATCCGCCGGCGATCCCGCGATGTCGACCGTCATGCGCAGTTGCGCGAAGCCCTTCCAAGCGTTCCCGTTCGTCGACAGCGGCGCGTACGACGAACTCGCGTGGACCGACGAGATGCTCGCGATGGCCTGCGCGAGCCACGGCGGCGAGCCCGAGCACATCGAGATCGTGAGCCGCATGCTCGGCACGCTCCGCCTGGAGGAGGGCGATCTCGCGTGCGGCGCGCACGAGCCGCTCACGCGGCGCGGGCAGAAGGCGCTCAAGGAAGCGGGCGAGAGTCCGACGCGCCTGCACAACAACTGCTCGGGCAAGCACGCGGCGATGCTCGCCTTCGCGCAGGTGCAGAAGTGGCCCACGCGCGGCTACGAGCAGTGCGTACACCCCGTGCAGCAGCATGCGGTGCAGGCGCTCGCGAAGTGGTGCGAGATCGAACCATCGAGCGTGAAGATGATGACCGACGGCTGCGGCGTGGCCGCGTTCGGATTGCCGATGCAGACGTTCGCGGCCGGACTCGCGCGCTTCGCCGCCGCCGCGCACGCCGGCGATGGGCGCGCCCGCGCGCATCTTCGGCGCGATGCGCGCGCATCCGTTCCTCGTGGGCGGTACGGACCGCTTCGACACGGTGCTCATGGAGGAGACGCAGGGCCGAGTGATCGCGAAGATCGGCGCCGAAGGCGTACACGCGGTGGCGATGCCCGAGCGCGGTCTCGCGGCGGTGGTGAAGGTGGGCGACGGCGCTTTCCGCGCGCAGCACCCCGCGGTGATCCGCCTGCTGCAGTACCTCGACGTGCTGCCCGCCGAGCTGCCGCCGCGGCTCGCCGCTTTCCTGCGCACGCCCATCGTGAACACGCGCGGCGCGACGGTGGGGGAGATCCGGCCCGTTGCCTAGCGCGACGGTGATCCTTCGCGCCGCGATTCGATGACGCAGACCTCTGCCGCACATGCTAGCGTGCACGGCCTGGACGACGCGACGCGCGCCCTGGTGGCGCTCGCGGTCGTGATCGCCGTGGGCGATGAAACAGCGCTGCGCGACGGCGCAGCGCGCGCGGCGCGCAGCGGCGTGAACCCTGAGTGGATCGAGGAAGTCATCCTGCAGTCATTCTTGTTCGTCGGATTCCCGCGTACGCTGAACGCGATGCGCGCCTGGCGCAAAGCGTCGCTCCGCGCTGCGCCATCGGTGGACCCCGACGAGCAGGTGCGCGGCGCCGCCGACTGGCTCGCGCGCGGCGAGAGCACGTGCGTCACCGTGTACGGGCCGCTGTACGAGCGGCTGCGCGTGAATATCCGCGGGCTGCATCCGGCGCTCGACGACTGGATGATCGAGACCGGCTACGGCCGGGTGCTGGGGCGGCCTGGGCTCGACCTCAAACGGCGGGAACTCTGCGTGGCGGCGGTGTGCGCGGCTACGGAGCAGGACCGTCAACTGCATTCGCACTTGCATGGCGCGCTGCACGCGGGCGCGACGGCGGGCGAGATCGATGGTGCGCTCGCGGTGGCGGGCGCGGGATTGGGCGCGGACAGCAACGCGCGCATCGCGCATCTCTGGTCGCGCGTGCAGGCGGTGAGTTAATGGCCTTCATCGACCGCGCACGCGTGCACGTCGAAGCCGGCACCGGCGGCTCCGGATGCTCGAGCTTCCGGCGTGAGCATCGCGTGCCCATGGGCGGCCCCGATGGCGGCGACGGCGGTCGCGGCGGCGACGTGATCGTACGCGGCGACAGCAATCTCAGTACGCTGCTCGACTACACGTATCGCGACCGGTGGGTGGCAGAGCGTGGCGAGCATGGCAGCGGGAACAACAAGACGGGCGCGTCGGGCGCCGACGTCGTGCTGCCGATGCCGCCCGGCACAGTCATCCGCGACGCCAAGACGAACGAGTTGCTCGGCGAGATCCTCGGCGACGGCGACACGTTCGTCGTCGCCAAGGGCGGGCGCGGCGGGAAGGGGAACACCTTCTTCGCCACCGCGACGCATCAGTCGCCGCGCGAATGGCAGCCGGGCGAAGAAGGGCAGATCAGAGACCTCGAGTTCGAACTCAAGCTCATCGCCGACGTGGGCCTCGTGGGTTCGCCGAACGCGGGGAAGTCCACGCTGCTCTCGGTGATCTCCGCCGCGCACCCCAAGATCGCGGATTATCCGTTCACCACGCTGTCGCCGAATCTGGGCGTGGTGCCGCTCAGCGATCATCGCACGTTCGTGGTGGCCGACATTCCCGGCATCATCGAAGGCGCGCACGAAGGGAAGGGACTCGGCCTGCAGTTCCTGCGGCACATCGAGCGCACGCGCATCCTCGCGTTCTTGATCCCGGTGGACGCGCTGGACTGGCAGGTGGAGTACGACGCACTGCGCAAAGAGATCGCGAGTTACTCGGCCGATCTCGCGGCGAAGCCGCATTGCGTGGTGTTCACGAAGATGGATCTGATGGGCGAGCTGGATCCGCCGCCCATCGACGCGCCTGAGGCGATCGGGATCTACGCGATCAGCAGCGCGGCCCGGCAGGGGCTCGATACCCTGCTCGACGCCTGGTGGACCACGCTGCTCTCCATGCGAAAGGCGGCCACCATGGCCGCGAAGGCGGAGGACGCCGCGCGACCCTGAGGCCGAAGCGCGGCGCGATGCGCTCGCGCTCTCGCTCCTTCCCGGTGTGGGAGCGGTTCGATTCGCGGAACTCTTGGCGGAATTTGGGTCCGTCACGCAGGCGATCGATGGCGCCGGGAGCACTGCAGAGGCGTGCGAGCGTGCGTTCGAGCAGGCTGACGGGGTGCTCGCGCGTGCAGGTGACTGCGGGGCACGGGTGATCTCGTCGCTGGACGCAGAATACCCCGCCGCGCTCAAGGACCTCCGCGACCCGCCGCCCGTGCTGTTCGCTATCGGCGATCTTGCCGCGATCGAGCCGCCCGTCGTGGCGATCGTCGGCACCCGCCGAGCCACGCATTACGGCGAGCGCATGACGCACGCCATCGCCACGTCCCTCACGCGTGCGGGGGTTTCCGTGATCAGTGGCATGGCACGCGGGATCGATGCCGCCGCCCATCGCGCCGCGCTCGGCGCCAACGGCCGCACCGCGGCGGTGCTCGGCACTGGCGTGGACATCGCGTATCCAAGCGACCACGGGCCGCTCCACAAGCAGATCGGCGCGCGTGGCCTGCTTTTGAGCGAGGAGCTGCCGGGCGATCGCGCGAGCGCGGGTTCATTTCCCAAACGCAACCGGATCATCGCGGCGCTGGCGCAGGTGACGATCGTCATCGAAGCGCCGCGGGATAGTGGGGCGCTCATTACCGCAAATCATGCGCTCGAACTCGGCCGCACGGTGGCGACGGTGCCCGGCGACATCGATTCGCCGCAGAGTGCTGGCTCGAACCTGCTTCTGCGCGATGGAGCGATCATGATCGCCGAAGTCGCGGATGCGCTGATGCTCTTCGAGAAGACCGGACCCAAGCGGCCGCGGAACCCGGAGTTCAAGACGGGCGCCGAGTTGGCGGTGTGGACCGCGTTGGCCGACGGGGAGGCGTACATCGATGATCTCAGCGCCCGCGCTGGATTGCCGGCGCGGGAGTGCGTGGTGGCGGTGAGCGCGCTCGAGGTGACTGGCGCGATCGAATGTCTGCTCACGGGAGAAATACGACGGCGGGTCTAGTACCGCGAACGGCGGGGGTGGTACCGCGAATGGCGCGTGTGGCGCTTGGCGTTGGTGACCGCGGGCTCCTCGGAGCGAGCAGTCCCAACGCCAAGCGCCACAAACGCCATTTGCGGTACCACCCCCGCCGTCAGCGGTACCACCGCCGCCGTTCTATCTTTAGTGAGATGAAACACCTCTACGTTCACGTCCCCTTCTGCCGCCGGAAATGCAGTTACTGCGATTTCTCCATCGCGGTCCGGAAAGTCATACCTGCCAATGACTTCGTACGCTCAGTTGACGCAGAACTCAAGCTGCGTCAGGCTGATCGCCAAGCCGATTCTCTCCGCACCGTCTACTTCGGTGGCGGCACTCCCTCGCTGCTTGGCGCGGACGGGATCGCGCGGTTGTTCGACGTGCTGCGCACCCGATTCACCTTCGCGCCCGACGCCGAAGTCACCCTCGAGGCCAACCCGGACGACGTCACGCTCGAGGCCGTGAAAAGCTGGCGCGCGGCCGGGATGAACCGCCTCTCCATCGGCGCGCAGAGTTTCGATGCCAAGGTACTCGAGTGGATGCACCGCACGCACACGCCCGATCAAACGGCGCGCGCCGTGGACCACGCGCGTGCCGGCGGCATCAGCGACCTCTCGCTCGATCTCATCTTCGCGCTGCCCTCCGCCCTGCGCCGCGACTGGGAGCGCGATCTGTCGCACGCGCTCTCGCTGTCGCCGGATCATCTCTCCCTCTACGGCCTCACCGTTGAACCCGGCACCCCGCTCGGCCGCTGGCAGGCGCGTGGCGATGTCACCGAGGCGCCGGAGGAGAAGTATGAGCGCGAATTCCTCGCGGCGCACGATCGTCTCTCCGCCGCCGGCTTCGAGCACTACGAAGTGAGCAATTACGCGCGCCCTGGTGCGCGCGCCCGCCACAACGGGAGTTACTGGCGCCGCGTTCCGTACCTCGGACTCGGTCCGTCGGCGCATTCGTTCGATGGCGAGCGGCGGTGGTGGAACATCGCGCCGTACGCCGAGTGGTCGCGCGCGGCGCTGGGTGGCGGCGACGTGGTCGAAGACTCCGAAGTGCTCTCCGCCGCCAACGAGGACGCCGAGCGCGTGTACCTCGGCCTCCGCACCGTGGATGGTCTCGCGACCACGCCGTCGCTCCTCGAAACCGCCGCGCCGTGGATCGACGCCGGCTGGGCGACGGTGACCGGCGACCGCCTCCGCCTCACCGCGACGGGCTGGCTGCGTCTCGATACGCTCGCGACTCACTTGACCGGCATCGCGAGTCGTTCCTAGCTTGCACATCATGCCGCCGCAGTCACTTACCGATCGCGAGCGCCGGGTGCTCGAGGCGGTCATCCAGAGCTACGTGGAGACGGCCGAGCCCGCGGGCTCGCGTACCATCTCGCGCCGCTTCGGCATTGGCGTGTCGCCCGCGACGATCCGCAACACGATGAGCGATCTGGAGGAGAAGGGCTTCCTCTTCCACCCGCATACGTCGGCCGGGCGGGTGCCGACCGACATGGCGTATCGCGTGTACGTAGATTCGCTCATGCACGCGCCGGCGGCGCTCGATAAGGGGTCGCGTGAGCGGCTCATCGGCGAGATGTCGGCGGGCGGCACGGCGATCGAAGCCATCCTGAGGCGTGCGGCGCAGGTGCTCGGCGTGCTCACGCAGGAACTGGGCGTTGCACTCGGTCCACAGCTGGCGCTCGCGCGATTGGAGCGGCTGGAACTGGTGCGGCTCTCGAGCGAACGCTTGCTCATGGTGCTCCGCCTCACCGGCGGCGCGGCGCAGAGCATTTTCGTGGAAGTGCCCGGCGAGGTGGCCGAAGCCGCGATGGCCGAGGTGGCGCGCATCCTCAATGAACGTCTCGCGGGACTCACGCTGCGCGAGATCCGCGCGTCGCTCGCGGACCGGCTGCGCGACACGGCGGCCCCGCGCGATGCGAAGGAATTGCTGAACATCTTCGTGCAGGAAGGCGAGCAGCTCTTCGACATGACCAAGCCGCTCGACGAATCGCCGGTCCTGCTCGGGCAGACATTGGTGCTGGTGGAGCAGCCGGAATTCGCGAGCGGCGCCAGCCTGCGCCGTCTGCTCGCGCTTACCGATCGTCCTGGCGCTTTGGGCGGACTTATGCGCGCGCGGCACGCGCAGGCGGGACTCTCGATCACGATCGGGCAGGAGCACACCGATCCCGCGCTCGCCGAGTTCACGCTCGTGACCGCCGAGTTCCACGTGGGCGGCCTCGCCGGTGTGATCGGCGTGATCGGTCCCACGCGCATGCCGTACGAGAAGGTCATTTCGCTCGTGACTCATACCTCTCGACTGATCGCCGAGCTTATCGACTGATGGCCGACTACTACGCACTGCTCGGACTTACGCGCGACGCCTCACCGGAGGACCTGAAGAAGGCCTACCGGAAGCTCGCGATGCAGTACCATCCCGACCGCAACGACGGTTCGAAGGAATCGGAGGAGCGCTTCAAGGAGATCACCGAGGCGTACGAAGTGCTCGGCGATGAACAGAAGCGCGCGCTCTACGACCGGTACGGCGAGGCGGGGCTCCGCCGCGGCGCGGGCTCCGTGCATCACGTGGACCTGAGCGAAGCGCTCAGCGTCTTCATGCAGAACTTCGGCATGGGCGGCATCGAGGACCTGTTCGGCGGGGGCGGCCGCGGCGGCGCGACGACGGGCGCCGATGTGCGTGTGAACGTGACGCTGAATTTCTCCGAGGCGGCTGCGGGCACCGAGCGCAGCGTGAACGTAAAGCTGCTCGACGGGTGCGAGAAATGTTCCGGGAGTGGCGCCGAGCCGGGCACTTCCGCGAAGCGCTGCCCCACGTGCGCGGGTCGCGGCGAGGTACAGCGCGCGCAGCGTTCGTTCTTCGGGCAGTTCGTGAGCGTCGCGCCCTGTCCGACCTGCTCCGGCGCCGGCCAGATCATCGAGACACCCTGCAAGAAGTGCAAAGGCGACGGCCGCGTGCGCGGCGAGCATGCGCTCAAGGTGCAGGTGCCCGCTGGCGTGTCGAGCGGCCAGTACATGGTGATGCGCGGCGTGGGCAACGCGGGTCCGCGCGGCGGACCGCGCGGCGACATCGCGGTGGTGTTCGAGGTGCAGGACGATCCGCGCTTCGAGCGTGACGGCGCCGAGCTGTTCACCGAAGTGCTGGTGACGTATCCGCAGCTCGTGCTCGGCGCGGATATCGGGGTGCCGGGCGTCGGTGGTGTGCTCTCGCTGCGACTGCCGGCCGGCACGCCGAGCGGGCACGTGTTCACGATCCGCGGGCGCGGACTGCCGCGCGTGAACGAGAAGGGGAACGGCGACCTGCACGTGCGCGTGCAACTCTGGACGCCCAGCTCGGTGAACGCCGAGCAGAAGAAGGCGCTGGAGCAATTGCGCGCGGTGGAGTCGGCGCCGCCGGAGCGGAGACCCAAGGATCTGTGGGGCTGGCTGAAGGAGGCACTGGGTGCGTGAGGGACTAGCGTCGTGAGTTGGTTCGCGGTGCGCGTGACGATCCCCGATGAGCGGCTGCGCGCGGATGTCGTGAGCGCGCTCGTCGCGGCTGGTGCATCCGCTATTCAGGAGGGCGACGGCGAGTTGGTGACGCATCTCACCGGCGACTCCGATTTCGACGCGCTCGAGCAGGCGGTGCATGCGGCGGGCGGCGGCGCGATCGACCGAACGCTGCTCGCTGATGCCGATTGGTCGGCGACATGGAAGACTCGAGTGGGCGTGCAGCGGCTCGGCCGCGTGGCCGTCGCGCCGCCTTGGCTGGCCGCCGAGATCGCGGATGCGGAATGCGCGGTGGTGATCGAGCCCGCGATGGCGTTCGGAACGGGCGAGCACGAGACCACGCGGAGCGTGATCACGCTCATGCAGGACGTCGTGCGCCCCGGCGACGTGGTGGCCGATCTCGGCGCGGGCAGCGCGGTGCTGGCGATCGCGGCGGTGCGCCTCGGCGCGCGCAAGGCGATCGCGATCGAACTGGATCCGGATGCGCTCGGCAACGCGGAGGAGAACGTGCACCGCAATGGCGTGGACGCGCAGGTGACGCTGATCCGCGGCGACGCGGCGGTACTGCTGCCGCTCGTCGCGCCAGTGCAGGTGATCCTCGCGAACATCATCTCGAGCGTCCTGCTTGAGATCGCGCCGGCGATGCGGCGCGCGCTCGCGCCCGGCGGGCATGCCATCTTGAGCGGGATCCTCGCGACCGAGCGCGCGATGATGGTCGACGCGCTCACCGCGGGCGGCTGGTCCATGCATCGTGAACTCGTGGAGGGAGAGTGGTGGAGCTGCGCGATCGTCCCGCGGTAGCGACGTTCTTCGCCGGCGAGCCGATGGCTCCTGGGCGCGTCACGACGCTCGGCGAGAGCGAGGCGCATCACGCGCGCGTGCTGCGCATCGCGCTCGGCGATCGCGTGCGTCTCGTCGATGGCGCGGGCGCAGTGGGGCTCGGGCAGATCGTGAAGGTCGCGAAAGGCGGCACGATGGTGGAGGTCGAGAACGTGGACCGCGAGGATCCGCTGCCGGTCATCCATCTCGATGCTCCCGATTGCGGATCGCGACCGCATGCTCTGGCTGGCGGAGAAGGCGACCGAACTCGGCGTGTTCAGCTGGCGGCCGGTGATGTGGCGTCGTTCGCGTAACGTGAGCCCGCGTGGCGAAGGCGTGGGCTTCCAGACGCGTGTGCGCGCGC
Source organism: uncultured Gemmatimonadaceae bacterium (assembly GCA_963716745.1). Classification (GTDB taxonomy): domain Bacteria; phylum Gemmatimonadota; class Gemmatimonadetes; order Gemmatimonadales; family Gemmatimonadaceae; genus DATKOH01. The sequence continues at coordinate 556,078 of OY970320.1, read as the reverse complement.
GCATGGTGAGCGCGCTCACGCAGTGCGGCGGCGCGTGGCTGCCGGTGCTGTATCCCGATGCGCCGGTGGACCGCGCGCTCACCGCGTGCCCCGCCGGCGCGCGCTGGCTGTTGGACGCGAGCGGGGATTCGGCAACGTCGCAACCGGTGAAAGCGCCCATCACGATCGCGCTGGGTCCGGAGGGCGGACTCGAGCCGGCAGAGCGCGCGGCGATGCTTGCCGCGGGATTCACGCCGGTGTCGCTCGGCCCGCTCACGCTGCGCTTCGAGACCGCGGCGATCGCCGCGCTCGGGATCGCGCGCGCGGCGCTCACTTCAGCGCGAGTGCATGCCCGTGGCTAGCGACTGTCTCTTCTGCAGGATCGTGCGCAAGGAGATCCCCGCGACGATCGTCGCCGAGGACGCGCACTGCGTCGCGTTCCGCGACATCGCGCCGAAGGCGCCGGTACACATCCTCGTGGTGCCGCGCGAACATGTGGCGTCGCTGGACGAAGCGACCGACGGGATGATGATCGGGCGCATGGCGCTGTTCGCGGCCGAGCTAGCGCGCAAGGAAGGGATCGCGAAGCAGGGGTACCGCGTGATCATGAACACGAACGCGGGGGCGGGGCAGACTGTTTTTCATCTGCACATGCATCTCATGGGTGGCCGCGACATGACATGGCCGCCGGGATAGAATCTCGCGCAGCCGGTCGCGACTCCGTCTCCGGCTAGGCCGCTTTCGCTCAAACCGCTTCGAGCCTCGCGGCTGAACGGCGCCGCGAGTCTCTCGCTTTTCGCTATCGCGGCTGCGCCGGAGGCGGCGTCGCTCCCTCTCATCGATCGTCGGGCGCGCAAGCTCCCACAGCGAGCACGATGGTGCGAAGTGAGCGAGTCCGTCTGTGCGCGCCGATGGGTTAGCGCGCGCCGAGCGCCACGTTCGTGCCTCGAGCGCACGTGATCGATGAGAGGGAGCGGGATTGCCTCCGGCGCAGCCGCGTTAGCGAAAAGCGAGAGACTCGCGCGTCGTGTGCGCGAGGCTCGAAGCGGTTTGAGCGAAAGCGGCCTAGCCGGAGGCAGTCCCGCGACCGGTAGCGCGATGATCCGCTCGCTTGAACGCTCCCGTGCGCTGGGGTAAGTTTCGCGTCCTATGGCAGCTCTCCAGGACAAGCTCCAAGCCGACCTCAATTCGGCGAGGAAGGCGCAGGATAAATTCGGCACTCTCCTGCTGAGCACCATCCTCGCCGACGTGAAGAACAAGCGGATCGAGCTGCAGCGCGATCTGACCGATGACGACATCGTCGACGTGTTGCGCCGCGGGATCAAGCGCCGCAAGGAGAGCGTGGAGATGTACGAGAAGGGCGCGCGTGAGGATCTCGCGTCGCGCGAGCGCGCGGAGTTCACCGCGCTCGAGAAGTATCTCCCCGCGTCGGTGAGCGACGACGAGCTGCGCGTGGCGATCAAGGCCGCGGTCGCGGGCGGCGCGAAGAACATCGGCGCCGTCATGGGCAAAGTGATGCCGCAATTCAAAGGTCGCGCCGATGGATCGGTCATCAACCGCATCGCGCGCGAGGAGCTGGGCCCTCAGCCCTGACCGTGATCATCTCCGCGACACACCCCGGCGCCCGGACGCGAGCGAAGTTGCTCCCGTCCGGGCGCCAGCCCTTTGTGGGGGTGGGGTCGTGAACCGGCACGCGCTCGTGGTGCTCGAGTTCCCGCAGGTGCTCGACCTCGTGGCCGGCCGCGCCGCCTCGGCGCTCGGCGCCGCACGCGTGCGCACGTTCGCGCCGCATGCGGACCGCGCATGGATCGAGCGCGAGCACGCATTGGTCGGAGCGGCGCGCACGGCGATCGCGGGTTCTGACGGCTGGCGCCCCGAAGCGATTCCGGACGTCGCGCCCGCGCTCGCTCGGCTGCGCGCCGAGGGAAGCGTACTCAGCGCCGGCGATCTCTTCGGGATCGGCACGCTGCTGCGCTCGTCGCGCCTCACGCGCGATGCGCTCGCCCCCGCGCGCGCGGCGAGCGGGCTCGCGCCGCTGGCCGCCGGACTGGTGGTCGCGAAATCTGAGGAGGCATCGATCTCGAAGGCGATCGCCGAAGATCACAGCATCCTCGATTCCGCGTCATCGGCGCTGCGCAAACTCCGCCGCGAGCGCACGTCGTCCCAGTCGGAACTCGTGCAGATGCTCGAGAAGATCCTCGCCAAGCTCGATACCAACGCGCGCGTGGCCGACATGTCGGTCACGATGCGCAACGGACGCTACGTGATCCCGGTGCGGCGCGAGGGACGCAACTCCGTGGGCGGCATCGTGCACGACGAATCGGGCAGCCGCGGCACGCTCTTCGTGGAACCGCCCGCGGCGGTGGAACTCGGGAATCGCATTCGCGAACTCGAGGCAGAGGAGCGCGACGAGATCGAACGCGTCCTTGCGGCGCTTAGCGACGAGGTGCGTCCGCTGCGCGATGCGCTCGGCGCGTCGCTCGAGGCGCTCATCGTGCTCGACACGCTCTACGCGCGCGCCTGCTTCGCCGACGAATTCGCGTGCGTGCCCGCCGCGCTCGCGGCGCCGGGCGAAGGGTTCGCGATCTTCGCGGGTCGGCATCCGCTTGCTCGTGGCGCGCGCGGGTGCGGTGGTTCCCTTCGATCTCGCGATGGACGCGGGCGAGCGCACGCTTTTGCTCTCGGGGCCGAACACCGGCGGCAAGACGGTGCTCCTCAAGGCGCTCGGGCTTCTCTCGGCGATGACGCAGGCCGGGATCCCCGCAACGGTCGGCGACGAGAGCCGCATCCCGATCTTCGACGACTGCTTCGCCGACATTGGCGACGAGCAATCGATCGAAGCGAGCCTCTCCACGTTCAGCGCGCATCTCCGGAACCTCGGCGAGATCCTCGCGCGCGCGACCGGCGACTCGCTCGCGCTCGTCGATGAACTCGGCTCGGGCACCGATCCGGCGGAGGGCGCGGCGCTCGGCGCGGCGGTGCTCGAGGCGCTCACCACTCGCGGCACGCGCACCGTGGCGACCACGCATCTCGGCGCGCTCAAGCTGCTGGCCACCGAGCGGCCCGGCGTCGTGAACGCGTCGCTGCAGTTCGACGAGAAGCGGCTCGAGCCGACGTACCGGCTGCTGAAGGGCGTGCCGGGCCGATCGTACGGGCTGGGCATCGCGCGGCGGCTCGCGCTGCCAGAGGATGTGCTCGCGCGAGCCGAGGAGCGGATGTCGGGGCAGGAGCGCGATCTCAACGCGCTGCTCGCCGATCTCGAACGCCGGTCGGCGGAGCTCGAGCAGCGCGAGCGCGATGCGGCCATGGCGCACGAGAGCGCGGCGGCGCGGCTCGCGAATGTCGGCGCGCGCGAGAAGGCGGCGCGTGAGGCGGAGCGCACGCTCGAGCGGCGCGCGCGCGAGGAGTCGCGCGCGATGCTGCTCGCCGCGCGTCGCGATGTGGAGCGCGTCGTGCAGGAGCTGCGCGATGCCGGCGCGAACGAGCAGGCGGCCAAGGCGGCGCGCCGGCGGATCGAGGAACTCGCGGGAGCACAGGCGAGCGCGGTGCGTGAGCTGGAGCGGGAGGCGCCCGAGGTGCAGCCCGACGAAGCCGCGGATGTCGCCGGCGTGGCGCTGTCGCCGGGCGACGCGGTGGCGGTCGAGACGCTCGCGGGGCGCGTGGGCACCGTGATCTCGCTGCGCGATGAAGAAGCCATTGTGGCCGTGGGCGCGATGAAGCTGCGCGTGCCGGCGCATACGCTCAGGCGCACCGCGCGCGCGACCGCGCCGGCGGGCGCCGCCACCGGCGTGCCGTCGCACTTCACGTCGATGCCAGATCGAGAACCCGGTCACGGAAGTAGACCTGCGCGGACTCCGCGTGGACGAGATGGAGCAGGCGCTCATCGCCGCCATCGACTCGGCCGTGCGCTCCGATGTGAAAGAGTTGCGGATCATCCACGGCAAAGGCACCGGTGCGCTGCGCGAACGCGCGGGCGAGATCCTCACCGGCGATCCGCGCGTCGCGTCGCACCGGCTCGGTGCGTGGAACGAAGGCGGCGCGGGCATGACCGTGGCGGAGCTGAGGTAGCGCGATGATCACCGACGAGACGGTCGAGAAGGTGCGCGAAGCCGTGGACATCGCGCAGGTGATCGGCGAGCACGTGAAGCTCAAGAAGGTGGGCAACAGCTGGCGCGGGCCGTGCCCGTTCCATCAAGGGCACGCATCCGAACTTCTCCGTCGTGCCGTCGAAGGGACTCTACATCTGCTTCGTCTGCGGCGAGAAGGGCGACGTGTTCACCTTCCTGCAAAAGCAGCTCGGCATCGATTTCCCGTCGGCGGTGAAGCAGGTGGCCGAACGCGTCGGGATCATCGTGGAGGAGACGCGGCAGCGCCGCGAAGGCCCCGATCCGCGGCAGCCGCTGTGGGACGCGAACAGCGCGGTCGCCGATTACTTCCGCACGCAGCTGTGGGACGAGAAGGAAGGCGAGGAAGCGCGCAACTATCTCTCGCTCCGCCGCGTGTCGCGCGACGTCGCCGACCGCTTCGGCCTCGGCTACGCGCCGCGCGATCCGGCGGCGATGCGCGGGCATCTCGAACAAGATCGGCATGAGCGACGAGGTGCTGCTCACCGCCGGTCTGCTGGTGCGGCGTGAGGAGAGCGGGGAACTGCGTCCGCGATTCCGCAGCCGCCTCATGTTCCCGATCCTCGATGCGTCGAGCAATTCGGTGGGCTTCGGCGGCCGGCTGCTCGGGCCGGGCGAGCCGAAGTACCTGAACAGCGCCGAGTCGCCCGTGTATTCGAAGTCGAAGCTGCTGTACGGGCTCAACATGGCGAAGCACCAGATCCGGAAGGACGATCGCGTGATGGTGGTCGAGGGATACTTCGACGTGGTGCGCCTCGTGTCCGCGGGATTCGACTGGGTGGTGGCGCCGCTCGGCACCGCGCTCACCGACGAGCAGAGCGCGCTGATCCGGAACTACACGAAGAACGCCTTCCTGCTCTACGATTCGGACCGCGCCGGACTCAAGGCGACGTTCCGGTCGGGCGACCAGCTGCTGCGGCAGGGGATGTCGGTGCAGGTCGTGACGCTGCCGGAGGGCGAGGATCCCGACAGCTTCGTGGACAAGCAGGGCGGCGCGGCGCTGCGCGAGCAGCTCGGTCACGCGATCAACGTGTTCGAGCGCAAAGTGCAGCTGCTGCAGCGCGCCGGATGGTTCGCCGATCTCACGACGAAGCGCCGCGCGCTCGACCGGTTGCTGCCCACCATCCGCGCGACGTCGGATCCGCTGATGCGGGAGATCTACCTCACCCGAACTGCTGAAGTGGCGGGTGTGGCAAAGGAGATCGTGGGTCGCGAGGTCGATGCCATGCCGGCGCCTGGAGAGACTCGCGATAGATCGCGGGCGGTTCCGGGATACGAGCAGCGGGCCAACGCGCCGGTGCCGCCGCTGCGCAGCCGCGCGCCGGTGCGATCGAGCACGCGCGCGCCGGCGTCGGAGCGCGACCTCGTGTGGCTTCTGCTGCACGATCGCGCACTCGTCGAGGGCGCGAGCGAGCAGGTGGGTCCCGATGACCTGAGCGATCCCACGCTGCGCGACATCATGCGGGCGATCATCGCCGCGGACCCGTCGCTCCCCAGCGGCGATCTTGCGCGCCGAGACTCGAACCCGAGAGTTTGCCCGCTCTTCCAGGAGCTGCTCGAACGGCCGCTGATGGATGGACTCGACACGGGCCAGTCTGCTGAGCGGCTGCCTGGCCCACATTCGCGCGGCGCTCATCGAGCGCCGACTGGACGAGATCGACGGCGAGATCCGCATCGCGTCGCCGGAAGAACAGGATGCATTGCTCGCCGAGAAGCAGCGGTTGCACCGCGAAGTCGTCGCGCTCGGCGTGCGGCGATACAAGTCGTTCGCCCGATGATCAACACTCTAAGGAGGTTCTCGTGAATCCAGATCTGGTAAGCCTGCTGGCGCTGCAGCAGGATGATCTCGCCGTCCAGCAGGTACGATCGCGATTGAAGGAGATCGATGAACAGGTCGCGGCACTCGACCGCGCGAAGGCCGGCGCGTCCGCCGCGCTCACGCGCGCGAAGACGGCGCTGGAGGCCGAGGAGACGCGCCATCGCGATCTCACGAACAAGGTGCAGGACCACAAGGCGCTGCAGGAACATCACGTGGGCGCGCTCGATGCGGTGCGCAAGCCGCGCGAGGCGACCGCCGCGATGGCGCAGATCGAGATGACGCGCAAAGTGCTCGCGCAGGAGGAGAGCGACCTGCACGCGATGGGTTCGCGCATCATGGACCTGCGGCAGGCGGCCGGCTTGCAGGAACTCGAGATCGCGGAGATCGAGCAGAAGCAGTCCGAGGAGCGCACAACGATCGCGGAGACGCGCGCCGGGGTCGAGAAGGAACTGGCGGCCGCGATCGCCAAGCGGACCGGAACATCGGCGGGCGTCTCGAAGGGGATGCTCAGCAAGTACGAGCGGCTCCGCGACCGCGGGCAATCGGAACCGCTCTTCGCGCTGCGCGGCCAAGCCTGCGGGCGCTGCAACACGGCGATCCCGCTGCAGCGGCGCAACGGCATTGCCGGCGGCAAGGCGATCGAGGTGTGTGAAGGCTGCGGCGTGCTCCTCTACGCAACGGCATGATGACGGTGGTGGAGCATCCCGGCGTACGTTGACAGAATGAACCCGTCGCCCGCGACGCGATGGCGCCTTCCGGCGCCGCCCGATGCCGCGTCGAGCGCATCGATCGCCGCACTCGCGGCTGAGTTGCACTTGCCGCCCGCGATCTGCGAACTGCTCGCGCGCCGCGGCTACTCGGGCATTGACGACGCGCGACGATACTTACGCCCGCGACTCGACCAGCTGCTGCCGCCATCGCGTCTGCCGGGCATGGACGACGCGGTCGCGCGCATCACGCGCGCGCTGCACGACGGCGAGATGATCCTCCTGCACGGCGACTACGACGTGGACGGCATGGCCTCCACCGCCATCATGGCTGCGCGCGTTGCGCGCGCTCGGCGCGCGCGTGACGCCGTTCATCCCGCGCCGCATCGAGGATGGCTACGACCTCTCGATGGCCGGCGTGCGCGCCGCCGTGGCCGCCGAAGCGAAGCTCGTGATCAGTTGCGACTGCGGCACGAACGCGCGCGAAGCGGCCCACGCGCTGCGCGACGCGGGGATCGATCTCATCATCGTCGATCACCACCTGCCGAGCGGCGAGGCGCCGCCGTGCGCGGCGCTGGTGAATCCCAAGCGCGCGGGCGCCGAGTATCCCGATCCCGATCTTGCCGCGGCGGGGCTCGCATTCAAGCTCGCGCTCGCCGTCACGGCGGCCGAGGGCGGCGACGAGAACGAAGTGTTCAAGATGATCGACCTCGCGGCGCTCGCGACGATCGCCGACGTCGCGCCGCTGCGCGGCGAGAATCGCGTGATCGCGCGCTATGGCCTAAGAGTCATGTCCGATTCGCCGAATCCCGGGCTGCGCGCGCTGATCCGCGCGGCGGGACTCGATGGCAAACCGCTCACCGCCGGCCGCGTCGGCTTCGGGCTGGCGCCGCGATTGAACGCCGTCGGCCGGCTCGGCGAAGCGATCCGCGGCGTCGAGCTGCTCACCACGAACGATCCGCAGGAGGCGATGCGTCTCGCGCGCGATTTCGAGGAACTCAACCGCCGCCGCCAGGACCTCGACCAGAAGACGCTCACCACCGCGATCGAGATGGTGGAGCGCCTCGACCTCGACGCGACGCGCGGACTCGTGATCGCGGCGGAGGGCTGGCATCCCGGGGTGATCGGCATCGTCGCGTCGCGCATTGTGGAGCGGTTCGCGCGCCCGGCGATCCTGATCGCGCTCAATGGCGCGGAAGGGAAGGGTTCCGGCCGCTCGATCTCGGCGTTCGATCTCCATGGCGCGCTCGGCGAGTGCGCCGACTTGCTCGTGCGCTATGGCGGTCATCGCGCCGCGGCCGGCGTCACGCTCGCGTCGGGCCAGCTCGAGGCGTTCGTCGCAGCGGTTCAACGAGGTCGCGTGCGCACGTCTCACCGCCGACGACCTCGTGCCGGAACTGCGAGTGGACCTCGAGATCCCGCTCGTCCGCCGCGACCGCCGACCTCGAGGCACTCATGCGCCACATGGAGCCGTTCGGCCCCGGCAATCCCGCGCCGGTGTTCGTCGCGCGCGCGCGTGTCGCTTGCCGGCGCGCCGCGCACCATGGGCAAGGAGAACACGCACCTCAAGCTGCGCCTCGCCGACGGCGCCGCCGAGCTCGACGCGATCGGCTGGGGGATGGGCGGCCGCGCATCGTCGCTCGCGGCCGGCGGTGCGGTGGACGTCGCGTTCCGCCTCGAGCGCGACGAGTACCAGGGCGAGTCGCGGCTGCAGGCGAAGATCGCCGACATCCGCGCCTGACGGTGCGCATCGTGGCGGGGGAATGGCGCGGCCGGATCATCTCGGCGCCGGCGGGCGCCACCGTGCGCCCCACCGCCGACCGCGTGCGCGAAGCGTGGATGAGCATCGTGCAGGGGGAACTGAGCGGCGCGCGCGTGCTGGACCTCTTCGCCGGCTCGGGCGCGCTGGGGCTCGAAGCGCTCTCGCGCGGCGCCGTGCACGCCGATTTCGTGGAGTATGCGCCGAAGAGTCTCGCGACGCTGGGCCGCAACATCGAGCAGCTCGGCGCCGGCGACCGCGCCGAGGTGCACCGCGCCGACGCGCTGCGCTTCATTGAAAGACTGGCCGCGAACGCGTACGATATGGCGTTCGTCGATCCACCGTACGGACTCGGACTCGCTGATCGCGTCGCGAAGCGCTGGCTCGCCGTGCCGTTCGCGGCACACATCGGCATCGAGCACGCGGCGAAGGAGACGATGCCGCCGGGCGGCGACACGAGGCGGTACGGCGATACCGCGATCACGTTCTACCGCAGCGCCGGCGCCGGCGCGGCGGCACCCACTCCTGCGAGTGACGCGACATGAGCAAGATCGCCGTATATGCCGGCAGCTTCGATCCGATCACCCGCGGACACGAGGACCTCATCCGCCGCTCGCTCGCATTCTGCGACCGGCTCGTGGTGGCGGTGGCGATCAACTCGACCAAGCAGCCACTGTTCAGCGTCGAGGAGCGCATGCGCTTCATCAAGGAATCGGTGGACGACAAGCGTGTGGACGTCGCGGAGTTCAACGGCCTGCTCGTGGATTTCGCGCGCAGCGCCGGGGCGACGCTCTCCATTCGCGGACTGCGCGCGGTTGCAGATTTCGAATACGAATACCAGATGGCGCTCATGAACCGGCACCTGCATCCCGCGCTCGAGACCGTGTTCATGGTGCCGGGCATCGATCTCACGTACGTGAGCTCGAGCATCGTGCGCGAGGTCGCGCGCTACGGCGGCAACACCGCCGGGCTCGTGCATCCGGTGGTGGAGCGCGCGCTCAAGGCGAAGTTCAAGTCGGCGTGAACTTCGTCGCCTCGGTGCGCCAGCGCGCCACGGCGGCCGGCCGGCGCATCGTCTTCCCCGAGAGCGATGACGGGCGCACCCTCGAGGCGGTGGCGGTCCTCGCGCGCGAGCGCATCGTGGAGCCGCTGCTGTTGCGCGATCCGGCGAATCATCCGGCGTGCGGCGATGTGGCCGCGTTGTTGCTCGCGCGCCGCGGCGCCAAGGGACTATCGGCGGAGCAGGCCGACACACTCTCGCGCGACGCGCTGTATCTCGCCGACGGCCTCGTCGCCCTCGGCCAGGCCGATGCCTGCGTGGCGGGCGCGGTGCACACCACCGCGCAGGTGCTGCACGCCGCGCTCTGGACGATCGGCCCCGCCGCCGGCGTGACGACCGTTTCGAGCGCGTTCTACATGGTGACGGCCGATTTTCGCGGCGCGGGCGAAGAGGTGCTCACCTTCGCCGACTGCGCCGTGGTGCCCGAGCCCACGCCCGCGCAGCTCGCCGACATCGCGGAATCGGCGGCGCGCGACCGGCGCCGCATTGTGGGCGACGAGCCGCGCGTCGCCCTGCTGTCCTATTCCACGCTCGGCAGCGGCAGCGGCACCAGTGTCGACCGCGTGCGCGAGGCCGTCGCGATCCTCCGCGCGCGCGGCGCCGATTTCCCCGTGGACGGCGAACTGCAGGCCGACGCCGCACTCATGACAGAGGTGGGCCGCCGCAAGGCGCCGGGGAGCCCGGTGGCGGGCGGCGCCAATGTCCTGATATTCCCCTCACTCGACGCCGGCAATTCCGCGTATAAACTGGTGGAGCGCCTGGCGCGCGCACGCGCGATCGGCCCTATCATTCAGGGGCTCGCGAAACCGTGCACCGATCTCTCGCGCGGCGCGAGCGCTGATGACATAATCAATGTGGCCGCCATCGCCGCCCTTCAGGCGACACCGTGGACCAGTGACCGCACCGGGAGAACTTCATGAGCTTCGCGATCGCAAAGCAGGGCGAGGTGGTGGTGGTGGATGTCGACGGCCAGCTCATCGTGGGCAATCGCCAGGAATTGAAGCAGAAGGTCCTGGATGAGCTCGAGAGAGGTGAGCGCAAAGTGCTCATCGACTTCTCCCGCACCGGCTACATCGACAGTTCGGGCCTCGGCGTGCTCGTGTCGCTCTCCAAGAAGATCCGCGAGCAGGGCGGGGAGCTGCGGCTCGCGAACCTGAACGACGATCTCAAGACGCTCTTCGAGCTCACGAAGCTCGACACGCTCTTCCAGATCTCGGACACGAAGGAGCGGGCGCTCCAGTCGTTCTAGTGATGGACACCGGCGATCGCGACCCGGCGTACGACGCCGTCGCCACATTGCGGCTCCGCGTGGCGCTCGAGCTCGAGATCCCGAGCGACGTTCGCTACATTGAGTCGGTGGTCGACATCGTCGCGCGGCACTGCGAGCAGTTCCGCTTCACGCAGCGCCAGTGCGCGCTCAACATCCCCGTCGCGCTGAGCGAAGCGCTGTCGAACGCGATCCTGCGCGGCAACAGCGATCGCGATGGCCCGCGCGTGCAGGTGAAGGCCGACGTCAACCGCGCGCGCGTGGTGCTCGAGGTGGTGGACGAGGGCTCGGGGTTCGACCTCGCCGAGTGCCTGAGCGATCCCACCACGCCCGACAATCTCGAGCGCGAGGATGGCCGCGGCCTCTTCCTCATGACGCGGTTAATGGACCGCCTCGAGCGATTCTCGAATCACGGCAATGTCGTGCGGATGACGCTCCACCGGCATGACTGACCTGGAGGCCGTACTCACCGGCTTCCGCGACGCGACCACCTGCTCGGCCTCTGTGTGGCTCGCCGACGACGGGCGGCCGCCGCGACGGATCGCCACCGCGGTGCCCGCCGTGGGCGCCATCGGATGGACGCCGCCGCTCACCGGCACCACCGCGATCACCGTGGAGTCGCCGGGCGGGGCGGTGCACTTGCTCCCCGTGCCGGGCCAGCGCCGCGCGTGGCTCGCCGTGGGACCGAGCCGCCGCACCGACATGTCGCTCGAAGGCTGCGCGCGGTTCCTCTTGCCCGTCGTATCGCAGTCACTGCAGTCGACGCTCGAAGTGGAGCACGCCGCGAACGAGCTCGCCGAGCGGTACGAAGAGATCAATCTGCTGTACACGATCACCGAGATCCTGGGACGCACGGTGTCACTCGAAGAGGCGGCGGCCACGATCCTGCGCGAGATCTCGGAGACCGTCGGCGCGCGACGCGGTTCGATCCTCGTGCACGACCGCGTCACCGACACGCTGCAGACGGTCGCGGCGCTCGGCGTGAGCGTGCTCGACATCCCGCCCATCGCGCTGCACGACGAATGCTCGGTGAGCGCGCGCGTCTTCCGCGAACAGCGCGCGATGATCGTGGAGGAGGATCCCGGCACGAATTGCGAAGCCGAGGCGTACTACCGCCGCGGCCTCATGCTCTCCGTGCCGATCATGTGGACGATGCCGGCCGGCGGCACGGAGCCGCTGGGCGTCGTGAACCTCTCCGACCGCTCCACGCAGCAGCCGTTCAGCGCCGGCGACCAGAAACTCATCACCGCCATCGCCACGCAGATCGCCACCGCGATCCAGAACACGCGGCTCGTGCGCTCTTCGCTCAGCCAGCAGCGGCTGGTGCAGGAACTCTCGCTGGCGCACGACCTCCAGATGAAGCTCCTGCCCAGCGTGGACGTGGTGGCGCCCGAGGCGCAGGCCGCCGCGCGCGTGATGCCCGCCGAGAGCGTGGGCGGCGACTTCTACAACCTGTTCCGGCTCGGCAACGGCCGTACCGGCGTCATGATCGGCGACGTGTCGAGCCACGGCTATCGTGCCGCGCTCATCATGGCGCTCGCGATGAGCGCGTCGGCCATCCACGCGCAGGCGGCTGGCGATCCGGGCGAGATGCTCAACGCGCTGCTCTACACGCTGCGTGAGGAACTCGCGACGACGGAGATGTTCATCTCCACGTTCTATGGGATCATCGATCGCGATTTCGGATCGCTCCGCTACGCGAACACCGGCCATCCACACGCGTATCACGTGTCGGGCAACGGGAACGCCGAGCGACTGCCGGCCCTCGACCCGCCGCTTGGTATGGTGGAGAGCACGCCAACGGCGAGCAAGCGCCCGTGGGTGTCCGGCGCCGATCTCCTGTTGCTGTTCACCGACGGCGTGCCCGACGCGCGCAATCGCTTCGGCGTGCGCCTCGGCGAGCAGCCGGTGCTCGACATCGTGCGCCGCTACCGCACCGAGAGCCCGAGTGTGATCGTGCAGCGCGTGTTCGACGAGCTCGCCGAGCACACGGGCGAGGCGCTGCAGCGCGACGACCTCGCCGTCGTGCTCGTGCGCAGCTGAGTGCCGCCCAAGCGGAGCGGCGCGAAGAAGCCCGGCGCGAAGCGATCCGGCGCGCCGCCGGTGCTCAAGCGCTTCGGCCAGCATTTCCTGAGCGATCCCAAACTGCTCGCGCGGATCGCCGACGCGGCGGAACTCACGGCGAACGACACGGTGATCGAGATCGGCCCCGGGCGCGGTTCGCTCACGTCCCAGCTCGTGTCGCGCGCCGGTCACGTGATCGCGGTGGAGATCGACCGTGCGCTCGCCGCGGCGCTGCGCGAGCGGTACGAGTCGGAGCCGCGCGTGCGCATCATAGAAGGCGATGTGCTCGCGCAGGACCTCGGCGCGCTCGCCGGCGGGCGCTATGTGCTGATCGGCAACGTGCCGTACTACATCACCACGCCCATCATCTTCCACGCGCTGCGTGCGCCGCGGCCTACGCGCGCGGTGTTCCTGGTGCAGCGTGAGGTGGCGGAGCGGATGGCCGCACCGCCGGGCTCCAAGACGTACGGCGCGCTCTCGGTGACGCTCCAGACGTTGGCCCGCGTGGAGCTGCTGTTCGGCGTGCCGGCGGGCGCGTTCAAACCGCCGCCGAAGGTGGAGAGTGCCGTCGTGCGCATCACGCCACGCGACGACACGGCGGTGCCGCCGCCGCAGGAGGAGCGATTCCGCCGCATGGTGCAAGCGGTGTTCGCGCAGCGGCGGAAGCAGATGGCGCGGGTGCTGCGCTCGGTCGCGTCGCTCGATGCGGCGGCCGCCGATGCATTGCTGTCAGGGATCGCGATCGCGCCCGAAGCCCGGCCGGAAACGCTCTCGCCGGCGGATTTCGCGCGGCTGTTCGTCGCGCTTAACCCTGGTTCGTGAGGGCGAAGGACAGGCCTTCGAGTTCCATCGCCATGTTCACATCCTTCACCGTCACATTGTCGGGCACGTTGAGCTGCACGGGCGCGAAATTCATCACGGCGCGAATGCCGGCGGCGACCACGATGTCCACCACATGTTGCGCGGCCGTGCCGGGCACGGTGAGGACCGCGATGTCGGCGCGATGCTTGGCGGCGTCGCGCGCGAGGTCGGACATCGGGCGCACGGTCACGCCATCCACCTTCCTTCCGATCTTGGCGGGATCCTCATCGTAGACGGCGAGGATCTTGAAGCCCCGCTCGCGGAATCCGCTGTACTGCGCGAGCGCCGCGCCGATCTTGCCGGCACCGACGATCACGACGCTCCATTCGCGCTCGAGGCCGAGGATGCGGCGCAGGCGGCGCTCGAGTTCGGGCACGGAGTAGCCGAGCCCGCGCTTGCCGAACGATCCGAAGAAGGAGAGGTCCTTCCGGACCTGGGCGGAGGTGGTGCCACCGCGCGCGGCGAGCTCATTGCTCGAGATGGTCGCGAGTCCCTTCGCCTCGAAATCCTCGAGGAAGCGGAGGTACAGGGAGAGCCGGCGAACGGTGGAATCGGCGATGCGCTTCAAGGCAGGGGAGGTTTGTGAAATTGTTCACAAGTTAAGAACTCCGCGCCCGCATCGCTAGCGGCTTCGCTCCTGGCGCCCGTCCAGCGCGCCGGCGCTCGTTCCGCCCACCCTGCTTCCGGATTATCTTCGGTGATGCCCGTCCACATCACCTCCGAGATCGGCCGTCTGGGGTCGGTCCTCGTTCACACGCCCGGGCCCGAGCTCCTCGCCGTCACCCCCGCCACCCGCGACGACTACCTCTACGATGACATCATCGACGTCGAGGCCGCGCAGCGCGAGCACCGGCGGTTCGTCGCGATCCTGGAACGCTTTTCCAAGGTGCACTTCGTGCGCGACCTTCTGGGTGAGGTCGCCGCGAACGCCGAAGCGCGCGAATTGCTCATGCGTGAGACGGCCGAGATCGTCGGGTCGTCGCCGCTCGCCGCGAAGATCGCGCAGCGTCCGCCCGCCGAACTCGTGCAGATGCTCATCGAGGGCGAGGCCGAGGATCCGGGCCCGCTCGCGCGCTCGCTGAACGAGGTGGGCTACATGCTGCCGCCGCTGCCGAATCTCTTCTTCACGCGCGACACGGCGATGGTGGTCGGCGAGCACGTGATGATCGGGTCGATGCGCTATGGCGCGCGCTGGTCGGAAGAGCTGCTCATGAAAGCACTCTTCCGCTACCATCCCGCGCTCGCGAACAAGGGCATCATGTACGACGGCGCCGCCGAGCGCCGGCACAACTACACGCTCGAAGGCGGCGACGTGCATCCGCTGCGCTCCGACACCGTGCTCTTGGGATTCAGCGAGCGCACGAGTCCCGGCGGCGATCGACACGATCACAGAGAAATTCTTCACGGAGACGACCGTCACCGACGTGATCATCGTCATCATGCCCACGGAGACGACGGCGATCCATCTGGACATGGTGTTCACGCAGCTCGACCTCGAACTCTGCTCGATCTTCGCGCCGGCGTTCGTGGGCGCCGAGCGCCTCTCGATCTTGCACCGGCGCAAAGGGCAGCAGCAGATGAAGGAGATGCCCAACATCTTTGCCGCGCTGCAGGCGGTGAGCCTGCCCATGGAGCCGGTGTTCTGCGGCGGTGAGCGGCGCATCGTGCAGGAGCGCGAGCAATGGGCAAGCGGTTGCAATTTCTTCGCGGTGCGGCCGGGCGTGGTGCTGTCGTACTCGCGCAATGAGACGACGATCGCCGAGATGGAGAAGATGGGCTTCCGCGCCGTGAGCGGCGCATCGTTGCTGGCCGGCGACGAGCGGCTGAAGGACGGTGAGCGCGCGGTGATCACCTTCGAGGGCGCGGAACTCGTGCGCGCCGGCGGCGGACCGCGCTGCATGACGCTGCCGCTGGAGCGCGCCGATCCATGGGCGTGACCGCGCGCCCCGCCGAGACGCTGCTCACCGAGCGCGCCCTCGAGCTGCTCGCGCGCGGGCCCGCGCACGCGGTGCCACTCATTGAATACGTGTGCCAGATGCCCGGCGCGCCGAGAGTGGTTGCCGAGCAGATGGCGCTGGCCCTGTTCGCCGACCGCCCGGAGTTCGCGCGCGACGCCGAGGGCCGTTGGCAACTGTGCGCCGATGTCGTTGCCGTTGCTGTTCCGCCGGCGACAGCCCACAGCCGACCGCCGCGGTCCGCCGCGAAGAAGGAGCTGGCAAGTCTCACGTACGCAGTGGTCGACGTGGAGACCACTGGCATGCAAGCAACTGGAGGCGATCGTATCACCGAGATCGCCGTCGTCGTCGTGCGCGATGGCCAGCTCGCCGAAACGTTCGACACGCTCGTGAATCCAGAACGGCCGATCCCGTCCTTCATCACCTCGCTCACGCACATCTCGTGGGACATGGTGAAGGATGCGCCGCGCTTCGCCGACATCGTGGATGATCTCCTGCGCGTGATGAAGGGCCACGTCTTCGTCGCGCACAACGCCGATTTCGACTGGCGCTTCGTGCGCGCGGAAGTGGAACGCGCCACTGGACGCCGTCTCAGCGGGCCCAAGCTCTGCACGGTGAAGCTCGCGCGACGCGTGCTCCCCTATCTGCCCAGCCGCCGGCTCGACGCGGTCTCGCATCACTACGGCGTCGCGAACGAGGCGCGCCACCGCGCGATGGGCGACGCACACGCCACCGCGCAGATCCTGTTGCGGATGCTCAGCGTGGTTCGCGAGCGCGAGTGCAATACGTGGAGCGATCTGCAGCAATTCCTGGGCGCGCGCGCGCGCGGCAACCGGTCGCGCCTCTCGGGGATGCCTGGCCCGGTGCGCGAGGATGGCTCCGCATGACGGCGCCCACACCGTTGGTCGAGCGCATCACGGTGGGAGCGTACACCGTGCACCTGCTGCAGGCTGGCGGCCAGCGGCTCGACGGCGGCGCGATGTTCGGCGTCGTGCCCAAGCCGCTCTGGGAGCGGCGCATCCCCGCGGACGCGCGCAACCGCATCCAGCTCGGCATGCGCTGCATGCTCATCGAGCACGACGCGGGACTGATCGTCGTGGACACCGGGGCGGGGAACAAGGAATCCGAGAAGTTCATCGACATCTATGGCATCGAGAACGCCGGCGAAGGCGGCCGCACGATGCTCGAGTCGGCGCTCGCGCAGACGGGCCACACGGCCGAGGACGTCGTGCTGGTGATCGACAGTCATCTGCATTTCGATCACGCGGGCGGGAACACGTATCGCGACGCGGCGGGGAACGTGAAGCTCACCTTCCCGAACGCGCGCTACGTGATGCAGCGCGGCGAGTACATGTACGCGGCGGACACGAACGAGCGCACGGCGGCGAGTTATTTCCCGCACAACTTCGCGCCGGTCGTCGAAGCGGGGCGCGCCGATCTCGTGGAAGGCGAGAAGGAGATCGTGCCGGGAGTGCGCGTGATCCCCACGCCCGGTCACACGCCGCATCATCAGGGGATCCTGCTTTCCTCGCGCGGCGAGCATGCGTTCTTCCTGGCGGACCTCGTGCCCACGGCCTCGCACCTCCCGCTTCCGTGGATCATGGGATACGATGTGGAGCCGCTCGTCACGCTCGAGACCAAGCGCGTCATCCTGCGGCGCGCGTTCGAGGAAGGATGGCGGCTGATCTTCGAGCACGATGCCACCGTGTCGAACGGCCGGCTCGTGCATGATGGCAAGGCATACTCGCTCGCTCCGGAGGCTCCATGATGGTCCGCGTCCGCACTATGCTCGCACTCGCCACGCTCGTCGTCGCCGCGCCGCTGAGCGCGCAGCACTCCGACACCGCGCAGCTGCGCGCGATGGTGGACAAGGCGACCGTCACCGTGATGCCGCAAGTGATCGCGTGGCGGCGCGACATCCATCAGCACCCGGAGCTGGGGAACCGCGAATTCCGCACGAGTGCACTCGTCGCCGCGCAGCTCACGAAGCTCGGGCTCTCGGTGCGCACTGGGGTCGGCCACACCGGTGTCGTGGGCGTGCTCGTGGGCGGGAAGCCGGGCCCCGTGGTCGCGCTGCGCGCGGACATGGACGCGCTGCCGGTGACGGAGCAGGTGGACCTGCCGTTCAAGTCCACCGTGAAGGCCCAGTACAACGGACAGGAAGTGGGCGTGATGCACGCGTGCGGGCATGACAATCACGTCGCGATCCTGCTGGGCGTCGCGACCGTGCTCAGCGGAATGAAGGCCGATCTGCCGGGCACCGTCGTATTCATCTTCCAGCCGGCAGAGGAGGGGCCGCCCGCCGGCGAGACCGGCGGCGCATCGGCGATGATCAAGGACGGCGCGCTCGAGAATCCGTCGCCCGAGGCGATCTTCGGCCTGCATGTGTGGACCAACACCACCGGCGACATCGATCTGCGCCCCGGCTCGCTCATGGCGAGCGCCGCAGGACTCAAGATCGTGGTACACGGGAAGCAGACGCACGGTGCGCAACCATGGCGCGGCGTGGATCCCATCGTGGTGGCGTCCCAGATCGTGCTCGGACTGCAGACGATCACGAGCCGGGAGCTCGACCTCAGAAAGGGCGCGGCGGTGATCACCGTGGGCGCCATCAATGGCGGCAATCGCGGGAACATCATCCCCGACAGTGTGGTGATGATCGGCACCGTGCGCACCTTCGTGCCGGGCATGGAGAAGCAGATCGCGGAGCTTGTGAAGCGCACCGCGGAAGGGATCGCGGCGAGCGCGGGCGCGACGGCGACCACCGAAGTCGAGGGCGGCTACTCGCCGACGATCAACGATCCGGCGCTGGTGGCGAAGATGCTGCCATCGTTGCGCCGCGTGGCCGGCTCCAAGGTGGACGCCGACATGACGCCGCTCACGCCGAGTGAGGACTTCTCGGCGTACGCGGAGAAGATCCCGGGCATGTTCTTCTTCCTGGGCGTCGTGCCGCCGGGCACCGACCCGACCACGGCGCCGCCCAATCATTCGCCCTACTTCTTCGCCGACGAAGCGGCGCTGCCCGTGGGCGTGCGCGCGCTGGCGAGCCTCACCGTGGATTACTTGGCGAGTGGCGGCATGAAGAAGGGTGCCGTGAAAGTCAGCGGCCGTTGACTTCGAGACGGAGCGCGCTAAATTCCGCAGTCACAATAGAGTAAGTAGAGCGGCGACCACCGCTCTCACCCTCCGGCCCTCGCTCTGGCGAGGTGTGCTGCAGGAGTCGTCGGTCGGCCAGCGCCCGCGTTTTCGGGGCGGCGTGCCGTCCATCGCGGACTCCGGAGAGTGGTGTCCGCGATTTTTTTGTCTTCTCAATTAGGAGCAGCGCCCATTCAGGACAGCACGAAGCGCGTACGAGTGAATCGTCAGATCCGCATCAGTCCGTTGCGTGTGATCGGCGCCGATGGGAGCCAATTGGGGATCCTCGAGCTCGAGGCCGCACTCGCGCAAGCGGAAGCGGCCGGGCTCGATCTGGTGGAAGTCGCCGCGACCGCGCGGCCGCCCGTGGTCCGCATCATGGACTACGGCAAGTTCAAGTTCGAAGCGGCCAAGCAGGCGCGGATCGCGAAGAAGAAACAGCACGTCATTCACCTGAAGGAAGTGAAGTACCGGCCGGGCATCGATGATCATGATTTCGATACGAAGACCCGGCACGCGCGCCGCTTCCTGGGCGAAGGCAATAAAGTGAAAGTCACGATGATGTTCCGCGGGCGGCAGCTCGCTCACCCCGAGCTCGGCAAGGTCGTGCTCGACCGGGTGGTGAAGGACCTGGCGGACATCTCGAAGATCGAAACGGATGCGAAACTCGAAGGCAAGAACATGACGCTGATCCTGGCGCCCAAGTGAGGCTGACCGACCGATGAAGATGAAGACGCACAAAGGCGCGAAGAAGCGCTTCAAGCTGACCGGTTCCGGCAAGATCAAACGCGGCAAGGCCGGCCGAAGCCATATCCTGACCAAGAAGACGTCGAAGAAGAAGCGGCACGCTCGCCGTCCCGGCACGATCGCGACGCCGGGCGACCAGAAGCGCATCAAGCGCCTCATTCAGGCGTAAGGAGACTCCCATGCCTCGCGTCAAATCGAATGTCGTCCGCCTGAAGCGGAAGAAGGGGATCATGAAGGCCGCGCGCGGCGGATTCGGCGCGCGCTCGAAGCTATGGAAGGCCGCGAAGGAGAACGTCGAGCGCGGTTGGAAGTACGCCTACCGCGACCGCAAGAATAAGAAGCGCGATTTCCGGAAGCTCTGGATCATCCGCATCAACGCCGGCGCGCGGCAGCACGACATGAGCTACAACGTGTTCATGCACGGGCTCAAGAAGGCGGGCGTGGAAGTAGACCGGAAGATCCTGGCGGATCTCGCGGTGCATGATCCCGTAGCTTTTGGGGTGCTCGCGGACAAGGCGCGCGCGGCGGTCACGGCGGCGTAACTGCAGACCTAGACGCTAGACCTAGACGTTAGAAGGCGGACTTCGGTGCGGCGGCAGGCGCGACATTGTCGCGACTGCCGCCGTGACGCATCTTGGAGTCACATGACACTCGGAGAATTCCAGGAGTCGGCACGCGTCCTCGAGGGGGACGGACTCGCGATGATCGCGGCGGCCGACTCGGCCGATGCGCTCACGGCGGCGCGCACTGCGCTCGTCGGTCGCAAGAGCGGGCGGCTCACGGATCTCATGGGTACGCTCGGCACGCTGCCGGCGGCCGAGCGGCGCGAGGCGGGCGCGGCGGCGAATCGTGTGAAGCAGGCGCTCGAGACGGCGCTCGATGCGCGCGCGGCGGCGTTCGCTGCGGCGGCGCCCGCGGGGCCCGCGCTCGACGCGACCATGCCGCCGCGGCGCGTGTGGCGCGGCGCGAAGCACCCCGTGACGGTCGTGCTCGAGGAGATCCAGGCGATCTTCCGCGAGATCGGATTCACGATCGCCACCGGCCCCGAAGCGGAAACGGAGTGGTACAACTTCGGCGCGCTGAATTTCCCCGCCGATCATCCGGCGATGGACATGCACGACACGCTGTACCTCGAGAGCGGCGCGCTGCTGCGCACGCATACCTCGCCGGTGCAAGTGCGCACGCTCCAATCGTACTCGCCGCCCATTCGCATCCTCGCGCCGGGCAACGTGTACCGCCGCGATTTCTTCGACGCGTCGCACGCGCCGATGTTCGCGCAGCTCGAAGGGATGGCGGTCGATGAAGGGATCTCCTTCGTCGATCTGAAAGCCACGCTCACGCATTTCGCGAATCGCTTCTTCGGCGAGACGAAGACGCGCTTCCGGCCGAGCTATTTCCCGTTCACCGAGCCGTCGGCGGAGATGGACGTGACGTGCGGCGTGTGCCACGGCGCGGGCTGCGCCGCGTGCAAGGGCACCGGCTGGATCGAGATCCTCGGCTCCGGCCTCATGCATCCCGCGGTGCTCGACAACGCCGGCATCGACTCCGTCGCGCTACAGCGGATGGGCGTTCGGCATGGGGCCGGCGCGCATCGCGCTCGCGCGCTACGGCATTCCCGACATCCGCTTGCTGTACGATTCGGACATCGCCGTGCTCGAGCAGTTCGCGCCATGAACGCATCGCACGCGTGGCTGCAGTCGTTCATCGACTGCGCCGCTCACCGCCGAGCAGATGCGCGATCTCATCACCGCGCGCTGCTGCCCGGTGGACGAGCTCGTGCGCCTGCGCGACGATCTGCGCGAGGTGGTGATCGGCCTCGTCGTGGAGGCGGCGAAGCATCCGGACTCCGATCACCTCTCGGTCACGAAAGTGGACGCCGGCACGGGCGAGCTGCTCGACGTGGTATGCGGCGCGCCGAACGTGACCGCGGGCAAGAAATATCCGTTCGCGCCCGCGGGCAGCACGCTGCCGGGCGGGCTCAAGCTCGAGAAGCGGAAGATCCGCGGCGCGATCTCGAACGGCATGCTCTGCTCGGCGCGCGAGCTCGGACTCTCCGATGAGCACGTCGGCATCCTCGAGCTCGAGACCGACGCGGCGCCTGGCACGCCATTCTTGAGGGCGATGCCGGTGGGCGACACGCGTATCGTGATCGACGTCACGCCGAACCGTCCCGATCTCCTCTCGCACTTCGGCATCGCGCGCGAGCTCGCCGCGGCGACCGATGGCGAAGTGCGGCTGCCCGAGCTCGCCGGCGTCGAGGCGGTCGAGGTGGAGCCTGCCGTGCATCACGCGGGCGAGGCGGCGGCGGGCGGCGTGCGCGTCGTGCTCGAGGATCCCGCGGGCGCGCCGCGCTACATGGGCGTCGTCATCCGCGGCGTGAAAGTGGGGCCGAGTCCCTCGTGGCTTGTTGAGCGCCTCACGGCCGTGGGGAGCCGCTCGATCAACAACGTGGTGGATGTCACGAATTACCTGCTGCACGAGCTCGGGCAGCCGATGCACGCGTTCGACGTCTCGAAGCTCGCGGGCGCGAGCGTGATCATCCGTCGCGGGCGAGCCGGTGAGAAGCTCACGACGCTCGACGGCGTCGCGCGCACGCTGGATGAGAGCATGACGGTGATCGCGGACGCCGAGCGCGCGCAGGCGGTGGGCGGCGTCATGGGCGGGCGCGACAGTGAGGTGACCGACTCGACGACGGACATCTTCCTCGAGGTCGCGAACTTCGACGCGACCGCCGTTCGGCGCACACGGCGTGCGCTCGGTCTCACCACCGACGCGAGCTATCGCTTCGAGCGCGGCGTGGATCCCGAACTGCCTCCGCGCGCGCTCGTGCGTGCCGTGCGCATGCTGCTCGCGCTCGCGGGTGGATCCGTGGAGGGCGCCCCGGTGGACCTGCATCCGCGGGCCCGGCCGCGCGTGCGCATCGAGCTGGATCCGGAGCGCATCGGCGCGATGCTCGGCGAGTCGCTCCCCACGCCGCGCATCGCGCAGCTGCTGCGCAGCGTCGGCTTCGAGGTCGCGGACGCGCGGCGCGAAGCAACTCGCGGTGATCGTTCCGGGTTGGCGGCCCGATGTCACTGCGGCGGTCGACTTGCTCGAAGAGGTCGCGCGCCTGCACGGCTACGACGCGCTGCCAGGCGACCTCCGCGCGTTCCGCCCGAGCGCGGTGCCGGATTCGCCGGTGGAGATCATCAGTCGCCGCGTGCGCGACGCGCTCGTGGCGGCGGGCCTGCTCGAAGCGCGGCCGCTGCCGTTCGTGAAAGGCGCCGCCGAGGGCTATGTGCGGGTGACGAATCCGTTGGCCGCCGACGAGCCGTATCTGCGGCGCTACGTGATCGAGTCGCTCGTGCGTGCGGGCGAGCACAATCTCGCGCAGATGCATCGCGATGTGCGCCTGTTCGAGATCGGCGCCGCGTTCGCGCCGGGCGAAGGGCCGCTGCCGCGCGAGGAGATGCGCGCCGCCGCGCTGATCATGGGGCACCGCCGTCCGCCGCACTTCACTGAACCCAAGCCGCCCGACCTCGATGAATGGGATGCGCGCGCGCTCGCGGAAGTCATGGTGAGCGCGGCGTTCCCTGGCGCCGCCGTGGAATTCCGCGGATCATCCGCGCCGGAACTCTGGCAGATCATCGTGAACGGCGAGAGGCGAGGTGTGATCCTGCGCCTCACCCTCGACGCGCCCGTGTGGGCTGCGCCGGCGTTCGGCGTGGGACTCACGCTCATGCAGGTGGACAACACGCCCGCCAAGCGCCTGGCGCCTAGCGCCGAGAGCGGCCCTGCCGAAGTCCGCCGTTACCGCCCGCTCGCCACGACGCCGTCTGCCAGCTTCGATCTCTCGCTCCTCGTCGCGAACGACATGCCTATCGCGCGGGTGGAGCAGGTGATGCGCAACGCCGCCGGCGAGCTGCTCGAGTCGCTCGAGCTGCTCAGCGAGTTCCGCGGTACGGGCGTACCAGCCGGGATGCGCAGCCTCGCGTGGCGATTGACGTTCCGTCATCCGGAACGCACTCTCAAGGAGAAGGAGATCGCCGGCCGGCGCGACAAGGTGATCAAATCCCTCGACGGAGAGCTCGGTGTCCGACAGCGAACGACCTGACCAGGCCGCACTGCAGGAACTCGACCAACTCATTCGCGCCCTCGGGGACGAGATGGCCGCGTGGCGCCGCCGCGCGCACGAGGCGGAGGCGCGCCTGAAGGAAGTCGCGCCCGGTGCGCTCAAGCATCTCGGCACCGGCCCCGGCATCGACGCGCTCGAGAAGGAGAACCGCGAGCTCAAGCACCGGCTCGACGCGGCGAAGAAGCGCACCAAACAACTGCTCGACCGCGTGCGCTTCCTCCGCCAGCAGGGAGCCGAGCGATGACCAAGAAGAACTCCGTGAAGGTCACGATCGTCGGCGAGGACTACACGCTGCGCAGCGACGATCCGCCGGAGCACACCAACGCCGCCGCGAGGATCGTGGATCACGCGATCCGGTCGGTGCAGAGCGCCGGCGCCGCCGCCGATCCCCGCAAGGCCGCCATCCTCGGCGCTCTCCAGATCACGGACGAACTGCTCAAGGAGCGGGCGATGCGGGTGCAGTTCGCCGAGGAGCTGAAGGCACTCAGCGCCGAGGTGAAGAGGATGCTGCCGCCGGGAAAAAGATAACGGCGGACTGTCGGCTGTCGGCTGTGGCCGGCGGACTGCGAACGGCGAACGCAGGCGACAGCCGACAGCCAACAGCCCGCCGTGGCATTGTGAAAGGCGGGCGGCTCTCGTAGGTTAGAGCAGGTACCCGGCCCGATGGCTTTCCGGTCCGGTCAGCACCATGAACGCCCCATCCCGCGCCCTACGTCGGCGCCCGACCGGCCGTTCGGGGTTGATCGCGGTGAGTCGCCAGGCCGACGTGTGACCCCATTTTGCGCGGCTCGACCGCGCTGGAGTCGTATCGCATGCAGAATGCCGCGCTTTTGGCCGCGCTCGGGACAGTTCTTGTCGCCGCCGCGGTCTTTTTTTTCATCGGAAGGTCCTCTGGCCGCCGCGCTGAGCGAAAAGCGCAAGTCGCCGCCCGCGCCACCGCCGAGGAGACCTCGCGCCGCATTCTCGAGGACGCCAGCCGCGAGGCCGAGACGCTGCGGAAATCCGCGGTAGTCGCCGGCAAGGAAGAGACGATCCGCCTGCGCGAGGCGTGGGAGCTCGAGGGGAACAAGCGTCGCGAGGAGATCCAGGCCGCGGAGCGCCGGATCCAGGAGCGCGACACGACGCTCGACCGCAAGCTCGACATGATCGAAGGGCGCGACAAGGAGATCGGCCGTCGCGCGACGGACCTCGGCCGCCGCGAGAAATTCATCGAGGATCGCGCGCTCGAACTCGAGAAGCTCGTCGCCGAGGAACGGCACCGCCTCGAGTCGCTGGCCGGGATGTCCGCCGCGACCGCCAAGTCGGAGCTGATCGCGCGGCTCGCCGAAGAAGCGCAGGCGGAGGCCGCGAACCAGATCCGCGAGATCCGTGAGAACGCGAAGCGCAACGCCGAGCGCGAGGCGAAGAAGATCGTCGCGCTCGCCGTGCAGCGGATCGCGAGTGAGCACACGTCGGAGATCAGCGTGTCGAGCGTGGCGCTCCCGAACGATGAGATGAAGGGACGCATCATCGGCCGCGAAGGGCGGAACATTCGCGCGTTCGAACTGGCCACGGGTGTCGACGTCATCATCGATGATACGCCCGACACGGTGGTCGTCTCGGCGTTCGAACCGGTGCGGCGCGAGGTCGCGCGCAACGCGCTGTCCAAGCTCGTCGCCGACGGGCGAATCCATCCAGGGCGCATCGAAGAGGTGGTCGCCAAGGCGCGCAAGGAAGTGGACGCACAGATCCAGGAGCTCGGCGAGCAGGCGGCGTACGAACTCGGCGCGCACGGGATCCACCCGGAACTCGTGAAGCTCATCGGCCGCATGCGGTGGCGCACGAGCTACGGCCAGAACATCCTGCAGCACTCGAAGGAGGTCGCGCACCTCGCCGGCATCATGGCGGCGGAGCTCGGGCTGGATGTCGTGATGGCGAAGCGCGCGGCGCTGCTGCACGACGTGGGCAAGGTGCTCACGCACGAGCACGAGGGCACGCACGTGCAGCTCGGCGTGGAAGTCGCCACGCGCTACGGCGAACATCCGCTCGTGGTGAACGCGATCGCGGCGCACCACGACGACGTGCCGCACGAGAGCGAGATGTCAGTGC
This sequence comes from uncultured Gemmatimonadaceae bacterium, assembly GCA_963716745.1. Lineage (GTDB taxonomy): Bacteria > Gemmatimonadota > Gemmatimonadetes > Gemmatimonadales > Gemmatimonadaceae > DATKOH01. The sequence goes on along the minus strand of OY970320.1, from coordinate 530,399 downwards.
TGGTGCAGGCGGCCGACGCGATCTCGGGATCGCGCCCGGGCGCGAGGCGCGAGGCGTTCGAGACGTACGTCAAGCGCCTCGAGGGACTCGAGCGCATCGCGTCCAGCTACACCGGCGTGGAGAAGGTGTTCGCGATCCAGGCGGGCCGCGAGATCCGCGTGATCGTGAATTCCGACATGGTGAACGAGCAACGTATGACGTCGCTCACCGAGGAGATCGCGCGCCGCATCGAGGGCGAGCTGCAATATCCCGGGCAGATCAAGGTGGTCACGATCCGTGAGCAAAGGGCGGTGGACTTTGCCCGCTGAGCGGATCGACGGCACGGCGATCGCGCTCGCGATCCGCACCGAGGCCGCGGAGAAAGCGCGCGCGCTCATCGCGCGCGGCGTGAGGCCGGGGCTCGCGGTGGTGCTCGTGGGCGAGGATCCCGCGAGCGCCGTCTACGTGCGCGCGAAGGGGAAGGCGACCGAAGAGGCCGGCATGCACTCGGTGACGATCCGGTTGCCCGCCGAGACGACGCAGGCGGCGCTGCTCGCGCAGGTGCAGGCGCTGAACGCCGACAAGGCGATCCACGGGATCCTCGTGCAGATGCCGCTGCCCAAGCACATCGATCCGGACGCGATCATCCGCGCGATCAAGCCGGAGAAGGATGTCGACGGATTCCATCCGGTGAACGTCGGGAAGAATCTGATTGGCGAGCGCGACGGTTTCGTGCCGTGCACGCCGGCCGGCGTGCTCGAGATGCTCATCCGCAGCGGCGTGCAAACGAAGGGTGCCGAGTGCGTGATCGTAGGGCGCAGCAACATCGTGGGCAAGCCGATGATGGCGCTCATGGTGCAGCAGCGCGAAGGCGCGAACGCGACGACCACCGTGTGCCACAGCGCGACGAAGGATCTCGCGTCGCACACGCGCCGCGCCGACATCCTCATCGTGGCCGCGGGCAAGCCGAACATGGTCACGGGTGACATGGTGAAGCCGGGTGCGGTGGTGATCGATGTGGGCATCAACCGGATCGCGGACGCCACCGCCAAGAACGGCACGCGGCTCGTGGGCGACGTGGACTTCGCGAGCGCGAGCGCGGTGGCCTCGAAGATCACGCCCGTGCCGGGCGGCGTGGGCCCGATGACGATCGCGATGCTGCTGCAGAACACGGTGCGCGCCGCGGAGCGGAGCGCCACGGCATGACCGCGCGCGCGTCGCTTCCCGGCGCCACTGCCGAGAGCGCGCTGGGAGTCGGCGCGTTCCTCGGCGCGGCCAAGGAGATCATCGAGGGCGCGTTCGAGGCGCTCTGGCTGCGCGGCGAAGTGGTGGAGTTCAAGCCGCATCGCAACGGCCATTGGTATTTCACGCTCAAGGACGGCGACGCCACGCTGCGATGCAAAGTGTGGAAGTACGCCACGTCGCGCATCCCCGCGCCGCCGGCCGTCGGCGACCAGATCAGTGCGTACGGCAAGGTGAATTTCTGGGAAGCGACTGGGGAATTCAGCTTCGTCGTGACGGCGATGGAAGCGGCCGGCGAAGGATTGTGGCGGCGGCGCTTCGAATTGGCGCGTGCACGCCTCGACGCGCGACGGGCTGCTCGCGCCCGGGCGCAAACGCCGGATCCCGCAGATACCGCGGATCGTGGCGGTCGTGACGAGTCCCGACGGCGCGGCGCTGCACGACATCGTCACGGTGATCAAGCGGCGCTGTCCGAGTGTGACGATCGTGGTGGTCGCGGCCAAGGTGCAGGGCGAGGGCGCCATGGAAGAGATCATCGCGGCGATCGAGCGCGTCGGCCGCTGGGGCAAGGCGGACGTCGTGATCGTGGGACGGGGCGGTGGTTCTCGCGAGGACCTGCAGGCGTTCAACGAGGAAGCGGTCGCGCGCGCGCTCGCGGCGTGTCTGGTGCCTACGATCAGTGCGGTAGGCCATGAGACGGACATCTCGCTCTGCGACCTGGTGGCCGACCTGCGCGCGGCCACGCCAAGTGCGGCCGCCGAGGCCGCGGTGCCCGACGTCGCGGCGCTGCGGCGCGACATGTCGCAGCGCGCATCACGTCTGCGCGCGGCGCTCGTGCGGCGCGCCACCGCGATGCGCGAGCGCGTCACTCGGGCGCAGCGCGATATTCGCACCGCGGCGACGCGAGGACTCGAACGGCGCCGCGCCTCGCTCGGTGCGGCGGGAGGACGTTTGCATGCGCTCAGTCCGCTGGCGACGCTCGAGCGCGGCTATGCGGTGGCGCGCGACGCCGCGACGCACCACCCGATCACCAGCGCCGCGGCACTCCCGCACGGCGCGCGATTCGATCTCGTGCTGCGCGACGGCGCGGTGCGCGCCACGTCGGACGGACCCACGGAGTAGCCGATGGCATTCGAAGATGATCTCGCGCGCATCGAGGCGATCGTCGCGCAACTCGAGCGGGAGGAGATGCCGCTCGACCGCGCGCTCACGCTGTTCGAGGAGGGCGTCGAGAAGCTGCGGCTCGCCGCCGCTGCGCTCGCGGACGCCGAGGGCAAGGTGCAGCGGCTGGTCGAGAAGGCCGACGGCGGCGTCTCGCTCGCCGGCGACTGAGCGCTTGACCTCGCTGGCGGGCGACCGCGCCGCGGTCGATGCCGCGCTCCTCGCCCTCTGCGACCGCGCGCTCGCGAACGTGCCTCCCGTCGTGGGGCAGGCGGTGCGCTACAGCCTGCTCGGGGAGGGGAAGCGGCTCCGTCCGCTGCTCGTGCTGGCGTCGTACCGCGCCTGCGGCGGCACCGCGAACGCGACGCTCCTCGCCGGCGCGGTGGAGGTGGTGCACGCCTACTCGCTGGTGCACGACGATCTGCCGTGCATGGACGACGATGCGGTGCGACGCGGCCGGCCGACGACGCACGTCGTATATGGCGCGCCGGTGGCCACAGTGGCGGGCGTGGCGATGGTGCCGCTCGCGGCCCGCGCGGCGCTCGAAGGCGCGCTCGCGCTCGGGTTGCCCGGTGCCCCGCGACGCGCCATTGTTCGTGAGCTCATGAGTGCTTCGGGAGCGGGCGGGATGGTGGGCGGTCAGTTGCTCGACCTCGAGACGGAAGGGCGCGATCTGAGCGTGCGCGAGCTCGAACGGATCCATCGCGCGAAGACCGGCGCGCTGATCCGCGCGGCGGTGCGCATCGGCGGACTCGCGGCATCGGTGAGCGACGGAGGCATGGAGGCGCTCACGAAGTACGGCGAGGCGGTGGGCCTCGCGTTCCAGATCGCGGATGATGTGCTCGACGCCACGGCCACCACCGAGGCGCTCGGCAAGACGGCGGGGCGGGATGCGGAGCGCGGCAAGCGCACCTATCCCGCGCTGCTCGGAGTGGATGGAGCGCGCGCGCGCGCGGCCGCGCTCGCCGAGGAAGCATGCGCCGCGCTCACGGCCGGCGGCGTGCAGGCCGAGGAGCTCGCGTATCTCGCGCGCTACTCGGTGGCGCGTCCCAGCTGAACCCGAACCGTACCCCTGATGTCCGTTCTCGACCGCGTCAATCTGCCCGCCGATCTCAAGCCGCTCACGCGCGATGAACTGCGCGTGCTCGCGGATGACGTGCGTGCCGCTCTGATCGATTCCTGTTCGCGCACCGGCGGCCACATTGGCGCGGGACTGGGCGTCGTGGAGCTCACGGTGGCGCTGCATCACGTGTTCGACACGCCGCGCGACCAGCTCGTGTGGGACGTGGGCCATCAGGGATACCCGCACAAGATGCTCACGGGGCGGAAGGCGGAGTTCGAGACGCTCCGTCAGGAAGGCGGCATCTCCGGATTCCTCAAGCGCGACGAGAGCCCTTACGATTCCTTCGGTGCCGGTCATGCGGCCACCGCGATCTCGGCGGCCTTCGGCTTCGCCGTCGCGCGCGATCTCGCGGGCCAGGACCATCGCGTGGTCGCGATCCTGGGCGATGGCGCGCTCACCAGCGGATTGTCGTACGAGGGATTGAACAACGCCGGCGCGAGCGGACGCGACATCATCGTCATCCTGAACGACAACGACATGTCGATCGCGCCGAACGTCGGCGCGATCTCGCGCTACCTGAACAGCGTGCAGCGCAATCCCATCTACAACCGGCTGCGCGAGAAGATCGGGAGCATGGTGAGCGAGTTCCCGGCGGTGAGTCACCTCGTGAAGCGGTGGGAGGAGAGCGTCAAGAATTTCCTCACGCCCGGCGTGCTCTTCGAGGAACTCGGCTTCCGCTACTTCGGCCCCGTGGATGGCCACGATATGGACATGCTCGTGGACACGCTATCGGCGGTGAAGTCCCTGCACGGCCCGCGCCTCGTGCACGTGATCACGAAGAAGGGAAAGGGATTCCCCGCGGGCGAGCATCACGAGAAGTGGCATGCGCTGCCGGCGGGACACGATCCGGCCACCGGCAAGCAGAAGCAGCCGTCGCAAGCGAATCCGGCGTACACCGCGGTGATCGGCCAGGCGCTCACGGAACTCGGCGCCATCGAGCCAAAGCTCGTCGTACTCACGGCCGCGATGCCCGCCGGCACGGGCGCGGGCATCTTCGCCAAGGCATATCCGGAGCGGTTCTTCGATGTGGGCATCGCGGAGGGGCATGCGGTGACGTTCGCGGCGGGTCTCGCGGCGGGCGGACAGCGCCCGGTGTGCGCGATCTATTCCACATTCCTGCAGCGCGCGTACGACAACATCATCCACGACGTGGGCATCCAGAAGCTGCCGGTGATCTTCGCGATGGATCGCGCGGGTCTCGTGGGCGAAGACGGGCCGACGCACATGGGCCTCTACGACATCGCGTATCTGCTCGCGGTGCCCGGCATGGTGGTCACGGCGCCGAAGGACGGCACCGAGATGATCGCGCTGCTGCGCTCGGGGCTCGCGCATACCTCGGGCCCCTTCGCGCTGCGCTATCCGCGCGACGCGGTGCCGGACGCGCCGGTGAAGGCGTACGACATCCCGGCGACGCCCTTCGCGACATGGGAAGTGCTGCGCCAGGGCAAGGAGTTCGCCGTGCTCGCCACCGGCACGATGGTGCTGCCGGCGCTCGCCGCGGCGAAGGCGCTGGCGGCCGAAGGACTCAATCTCACCGTGGTGAATTGCCGCTTCATCAAGCCGTACGATGAGGTGACGCTGCACGCGATCGCCGCGACGCACCGGAACATCCTCACAGTGGAAGAGGGCACGGTGGTGAACGGCTTCGGCGCGTACATGTCGAGCGTGATCGGCGCGATCGACCCGGCGATCCGCGTGAGCGTGCACGGCGTGCCCGACCGGTTCATCGAGCAGGCGCCCCGTAAAGTGCAACTCAAGTGGACCGGCCTCGATGCCGCCGGCATCGCGGCCCGCGTGCGCGCGCTGCTCGAGAGCGAAGCGGTGGCGGGGTGACGCGGATCGGCGTCGTCGGGAACCTTCGTTACGAGGGACTCCCGGCCATCTTGCGACTCCTCACCGCGCGCGCGCCGCAACTCGGCATGACGCTCGTGCTCGAGGAGGATATTGCCGGCGCGGCGCCCGGCGCCGAGCGCCTCGATGCCGCCACACGCATCGACATACTGCTCACGCTTGGCGGCGACGGCACGATGCTGCGCGGCGCGCGGCTCGTGGGCGCGCGCCAAGTGCCGATCCTCGGCGTGAACCTCGGGCGCCTCGGCTTTCTCACCGCCACCGGCGGCGAGGATCTCGACCGCGCGCTCACCCTGCTCGCGGCGAACGATTTCATCGTGGAGCCGCGCATGGCGCTCGAGGCACGCACCAATCGCGAGCCCGACACACGGTGGCGCGCGCTGAACGATGTGGTGCTGCACAAGAGCGGGCGCGCGCGCGTAGTGCGGCTCCGTGCCACGGTGGACGGCGAACTCATCGGCGCGTTCGCATCCGATGGGCTCATCGTCGCCACGCCGACCGGCTCAACGGCGTACAGTCTTTCCGCGGGCGGGCCCGTGGTGGTGCCCACGGTGGATTCGATCATTCTCACGCCGATCTCGCCGCATACGCTCGCGGTGCGGCCGGTGGTGCTCGCGCCCACCGCCGACATCCTGTTGCAAGCGGATGATTCGCCGGATGAACTTCTGGTGACGATCGACGGGCAGGTAGGCACTACCTTCGTGCCGGGCGATTCACTCTCCGTGCGCCGCGCCGACCGGCCGGTGCTCGTCGTCCGCTTCCGCGACGGATCGTTCTTCGCGCGCATGCGCCGGAAGCTTGGCTGGGGCGGTCTGCCGGAACGCGACGAGGTCTAGCCGTGCTCATCGAACTGCGCATCCGCAACTTCGCGATCATCGACGGCCTCACGCTGCCGCTCGCCGGCGGCTTCAACGTGCTCACCGGCGAGACGGGCGCGGGGAAATCGATCATTGTCGGCGCGTTGGCGCTGCTGCTCGGCGAGCGCGCGAGCGCCGATCTCATCCGCACGGGCGCCGACAAGGCGACGGTGGAAGGCGTGTTCGACGCCGAAGGGCGGCGCGAATTGCTCGCGCTGCTCGACGAGCGCGGCGTCGAGATGGATGGCACTACGGTGGTGCTCAAGCGCGAGATCGCGGCGAGCGGCCGCGGGCGAGCGTGGGTGAACGGCGGTACGGTCACCGCCGGCGTGCTCGCCGAGATCGGCCGCGCGTTGGTGAACCTCCATGGGCAGCACGAGGCGCAGTCGCTGCTGGATGTCGAATCGCAGCGCCGCATCCTCGATCTGTTCGGCGGTGCATCGCCACTCGCGCAGCGCGTGCGCACGGCGCACGAAACGCTCTCGGGGGTCACGCGCGAGATCGAGCAACTCACGTCTCGCCGCGCTGAGGCCGAGCGGCGCGCCGACTATCTGCGCCATCTCGTGCGCGAGCTGGAGGACGCTAAACTCGTCGCCGGCGAAGAAGCGAAGCTGGAGGACGAGGCACGCCGCCTCGAGCACGCGGACGAACTGCGCACCTTGTCGTCGGGCATGGCGGCGGCGCTCGAGGGCGAGGAGGCCTCGGCGCTCACGCAGCTCGCGCACGTGCAGCGCTCGCTCGCGAACATCCAGCGTATCGATCCGTCGCTCGCGCGGCTGCAGGAGATCTTCGATAACGGCTTCTACGCGCTGCAGGAACTCTCGCGCGAGCTGGATGTGTACGCGCGCGGCGTGGATCTCGATCCGTCACGGCTCGAAGCGGTGCAGGCGCGCCGCGATCTGCTTGTTCAAACTGCTCAAGAAGTACGGACCCACCGTGGAAGAGGCGATCGAGACGGTGCGCAAAGCCCGCGCCGAACTCGATCTCGTCGATACCGCCTCGCTCGACCTGCGCCAGCTGGAAACGAAGCGCGATGCCGCGCGGGCCGCGCTCGCTACCGCGGCGGCGGCGCTCAGCGAGAAGCGCGTCGAGGCCGCGGCGCGTCTCGCGCGCGAGGTGGACGCGATCCTCCCCGAACTCGGCATGCCCGACGGCCACTTCCGCGCCGCGCTCGCGCCGCGCGCGGAGATCGCGGCCACGGGCGCCGAGGATGTGGAGTTCCGCGTGGCGCTCAACGTGGGCCACGATGCGCGCCCGCTCGCGCGCGTCGCGTCGGGCGGCGAACTCTCGCGCGTGATGCTCGCGCTCAAGACCATCCTCGCGCGCCTCGACGAAGTGCCCACGCTCGTGTTCGACGAGGTGGACGCCGGCATCGGCGGCGCCGTCGGCCTCCAAGTGGGCGACACCATGCGCAAAGTCGCTGCGCACCATCAGGTGCTCGCGATCTCGCATCTGCCGCAGATCGCCGCGCGGGCGCACCATCACATCGTGGTGAGCAAGGGCGCACGCGGCGGCATCACCACCGCCGACACACGCGTGGTGGACGCCGATGAACGCGTGACCGAGATCGCGCGCATGCTCGGCGGCGATGCCGAGAGCGCGGTGAGCCGCGCGCATGCGAAGGAATTGCTGGCGAGTGCCGCGGCACGCGGCGCGGAGGCTACTTCTTCGGCTGCGGCTTCCAGCCGCCCCAGAGCCTTGCCCAAAAGCGGATCGTCACCACGTCCGTGATCGCGTTCGGCGGCGTCGCGCCTGTCGCGCTCACCGTCCAGACGTGCTGGTAGCTCACTTCGATCGGGAATCCGGCGCCGCGCTCGAGATAGCTCGCCACGGTGGAGTACGTGATCATCCCGGAGAGCGTTTGCGCCGTGCCGGCGCTTGCCGCATTGAGCGTCGCGGCATTGACGACCACCGGATTGCCCGCGATCGTGTCCGTCTTCATGCCGACGTATGAGTTCGCGGCTTTGTTCAGATATTGGTACTGGAATCCCACCATGAAATACGGGCCGAGCACCGCGCGCGGCGTCGCCTCGAGCACGTACGAGTTGCCGCCACTCACCTGCGCGTCCATCACGCCGTAGATGTTCGAGAGCGGCAGCCCCGGCGGATGCACGAGCACCGGCACCGTGGCGCTCTGCGGCGCGATATAGCGCCCCGCCGCGGTGATCCAGAAAATGTGGCCGATCATGAGATCGGTTTGGGACCCGAGCGTGTACGCGGGCCGCAGGCTGCCCGTGCCCACATTGAACGGCACCTCGGGATAGTCGCCCGTGCCGGTGGCGAACCGCCACGATCCTGAGAGCGAGCTCCGCACGTGCACACCGGTAAGGTTCAGCCGCTCGTACTCACCGGGGCCGCGCAGCCATTGGATTTTCGCGCCGACCTCGAAATCGCCGATCCCGTTGTGCGAGGTGTTCACGAACGAGTCCACTTGGAAGCCGTAGCTCGACCGCCACTCCGTGGCCGCGAGCGTGCCGGCTTCCGGCGCGACCGCGATCAGCGAGAGTCGCGGCGCGATGCCGAACTCGGCGCTGAGCGTCGTATATCGTACCTGCACGTACCCATTGGCCGACTGCGGCCCCTGAGTGAGGGTCTCGTAGTAGCTGTTCCACGAGTTGCCGATCCGCGCGCGCACGACGCCGGGTGGTGCGATCGTGGCATCGTCGCTCGGGCCGAGCGATGCCTGCGCGGCGAGCGATGGCACGGCGACAAGGATCGCGAACGCGGCGCAGAGAGTGCGAAGCATGAGAGGGAAGTGTAACGCGCGCATCGCACCGTGTACAACCGCGCGTTATGTTCGTTCCGTGCCTCCGATCCCGATCCCCGATGTGCCGTGGCAGGTGACGGGCAATCATTGGCTCGCCCTGCCGTGCATCCATCCGGCCGACGCCTCACTCCACGCGCTCGGCCTGCTCCATCGCGGCGCCCGCGCGGCGCTGGAGTTCGCGGGCGATGCCGAATTCCTGGGCGGGGCGCACGCGCCGCTCATGCGTCCGGTGCTGCGCATCGATGGCGAGGAGCGCCCGATCGGCGCGCAAGCGCTCGCCTGGGAGCGCGCGAGCGGATGGCTGCCGACGTTCTCCTGCAGCGTAGACGGTCTCGTGCTGCGCGGCACCGTATTCGCGCCGCATGGCCGCGACGCCGACATTGCCGGCGCCGTGTACGCGCTCGCGGTGGAGAATCGCGGCAAGCACGAGCGCCGCATCACGCTGTCGCTCGAGGGGACGCTCGGCCATCGCCAATTGCGGGTGCGGAGCCCGCGTGCGGCCGATGATGCGCATCGCGTCGTGAGCGCGCCCGGGCAGGTGGTGGTGCTCGAAGGGAGCGCACAGCCCGGACTCGCCGCGCTCGCCATCGCCGCCGACGGCGACGCGCGCATTGAGACGGATGCGTCGAGTAGGCCGCGCTTCGCGCTCCATCGCGATCTCGCCGTGGCCCCCGGTGCGAGTGTGAGCACGGCGTTCTACATCGCCGCCGGCCCCGAGCGCGATGGCGCCGAGGCCACGGTGGAAGTGATGCGGCGGCGCGGCTGGAGCGAACTGCTCACCATCACGCGCGACGCGCTGCAGGGCATGGAGCAGACCGTCGGTCACGATGGGATCGACCGGCTCATCAACCGGAACCTGCTGTTCGCTTATTTCTACGCGTGCGGCCGCGCGATCGACGACGCGCATTTCTACCTCGTGCGCTCGCGCGCACCGTGGAACGGGCGCGGCATCACCGTCACCGATTGGGAGGCGCTGTCGTGGACGCTGCCGGCGGTGCAGCTCGCCGATGCGCCATTCGCGCGCGAGCTGCTGCTCCGCGCGGGCGAATTGCACGGCTACGCGCCCGGGAACGGCACGCACTACATGGACGGCACGCTGTTCGAGCCGGGATTCTCGCTCGAGGGTGTGACCGCGTTCGCGCTCGCGGCGGACCGCTACATTCGCGATACCGGCGATGACGCACTCGTGGAAGAACCGGTAGTCGCCGACACGTTGTACAACGCGTGGGAGGATCTGAACGCGCGCCGGGACGAGCATATACCGCTCTTCCGCACCGAGGTCACGCTCGCGGGGCGGCCGGCGGCATTCCCGTATGCGCTGCACGGCAATGCCGTGGCGGCGGTGGCGCTCGAGGTATTCAAGCGCACGCTCGATGAGGAAACGGCGCGCACGGTGCAGGATCCGGAAGCGGTGCGCGCGGCGCTGCGGCGTCATTTCGCGGTGGAGCGCGACGGCAAAGTGGTGTTCGCGTCGGCGGTGGACCTCGCGGGGAAGCACGATCTCGCGGAAGATGCGACGGCGTCGGCGTACTGGCTGCCGCTGTACGACGCGGTAGAGCGGCACGATTCGGTGTACCGCCGCACGCTGCGCGCGGCGACTGAGAGCGCCGAGGCGAATTCCGCGCCCGGCGGCGAACCGCTCGCTCGGCGCTGCGCGATGCTCGTGGGGCCCGACGCCGCGGCCGCGCTCAAGTGGCTGCGGCGCGCGCCACTCGACAACGGGCTCGCCGCCGAATTCGTCGACGCCGAGGGCAACGCGCTGTCGAACGGCGGCGACGCCGCGCTCGCGGGGCTCGTCGCGTGGTGCGCGTGGTACGCCGTGCACGGGCTGGGCGCGCGGCCGTGACCGCGGTAAGCGGCGCCGATCGCGCCGCGGCACTGTTCAGCGGCACGTTCGGCGGCGCGCCGAGTGTCATTGCGTCGGCGCCCGGGCGCGTGAATCTCATTGGCGAACACACCGACTATAACGGCGGCCAGGTGCTGCCGATGGCGATCGGCGAGCGCACGTGGGTCGCGGCGCGGGCGAACGGTGGCAACACCGTGCGCGCGGTGAGTGCGACGCGGAGCGAGGCGGGCGAATTCCCGTTGGTCGATGCGCGTGCCGCCGGGAAATGGTGGGATTATCCCGCGGGCGTGGCCATGCAGCTCGTGCGCGAACGCGTGACGCTCGCGGGCGCCGATCTCGCCATCGTGAGTGACGTGCCCACCGGCGCGGGGCTCGCGAGTTCGGCGTCGCTCGAGATCGCGTGCGGTCTCGCGCTCGCGCGTGCGAGCGGCCGCGACGTGTCGCATTGCGCACTGGCGATGTGCGCGCGGCGCGCCGAGGAGGAGTTCGTGGGCGTCGCCGTGGGGATCATGGATCAGCTCGTGTGCGCGCTCGCGACCGAAGGCCACGCGCTGCGCATCTGGTGCGACACGGCCAACACCGCCGAGGTGCCGTTCGCCGGCGACGTTCTGATATTCGACACGGGAGTGTCGCGCGAGCTGCGAGGCGCGGCCTTCAATGAGCGTCGCGCGGAATGCGAAGGCGCGCTCGCGTTGCTGCGCCGCGCCGATCCGGGCCTAGCCTCGCTCGCGGCCGCGACGCCGGAGCAGGTGACCGACGCACGGCTGCCCGCGCCGCTCGATCGCCGGGCACGCCACGTAGTGACCGAGACGCGCCGCGTCGGGCGAGTGGTCTCGGCGCTCGAGCGCAGCGGCGAGATCCCGGGCGATGAGTTGCTCGCGAGTCACGAATCACTTCGCCGCGACTACGAATGTTCGTGCGAGGAGCTCGACTGGTTCGTGGAGCGGGTGATGCGTGAACCCGGCGTGACGGGCGCGCGTCTCACCGGGGCGGGGTGGGGCGGGTGTGCGATCGCGAGCGGTGCCGCCGAGTCGCTCGCGAGCGCGGCCGCCGCCGTACACCGAGACTTCGAAGTGCGATTCGGCCGCGCAGGGAAGTGGCGGATCGCCCGTGCGTCGGCCGGCGCGTCGATCGGTGCGCCGGCCGTGACACGGTAGTGATTCAGCGGGACTGTACGAACGGCGGATTGAGAGGTACTGTTATGCGCCGATGGCCGGCATTCGCTCGCACGATACCATTTCCGACGGTCGCTTCCGGCGGCCCCTCGTCCCGCGAAGGAGGACGCAGATGAAACTCGCCCGTGCTGCTTGGTGCGTCGCGCTGCTGGCCGGTGTGATGCCCGCGGTCGTCCAAGCGCAAGGATTCCAGCTGAACGAGATCGGGTCGTGCGCCCTCGCGCGCGGACAGGCGGTGACCGCCGCGCCGTGCAATGATCCGTCGGCGATCTACTGGAACCCGGCCGCCACGACCCAACTCTCCGGCTGGTCGCTCGTACTTCGGCGCCGCGTGGATCAACGTGCGCGGCGGCTTCACCTCCGACACCACGGGTACCTCGACGCCGGGCGCCGTGCCGCCGGCCTTCCCGCCGAACATCTTCGTCAATTACACCACGCCGTCGCACAAATGGGCGGCAGGACTCGGCGTCTACGCGCCGTTCGGGCTCACGTCGCAGTGGCCGAACGGCTTCCAGGGGAATTTCATCGGCCAGAAGGCGGCGCTCGCGACGATCTACGTGCAGCCGAACTTCGCGTACCAGATCACCAAGGATTGGTCGGTGGGCGCCGGATTCGTGTTCGGCTACTCCACCGTGCAGCTCAAGGAAGCGCTCGATCTCTCGTCGCAGCTCGCGCAGCCGGGCGTCACGTTCGGCATGCTGGGCATTCCGCAGTTCACGCAGTTCGGCCTCGCGACCGTGACCGGATCGTCGACGCAGAGCTGGATTCTCGCTGGGCGTGCACGGGAAGGTCGGGTCCGATTGGCAGGTGGGTGCGCGCTATCTCTCGCAGCTGAATTTCAAGTATGACAACGGGAAGGCGAACTTCACGCAGGTGACGACGGGCCTCGTCGTGCCCGCGGCCGGCATTTCCCCGGCGTTCCAGCCGGCACGCCGCTCGACGCGCTGCTCACGCCGCAGTTCCTCGTGGGCGGTCCGCTCGTCTCGCAGGGCGCGACGACGCAGCTCGATCACCCGTGGCAGGGTGAACTGGGCATCGCGTACACGGGCTTCACGAACTGGCTGCTCGAGCTCGACTACCAGGTGACCGGCTTCTCGGCGTTCAAGAACATCGACCTGCAGTTCACCGGCCCCGCGGCCCCGGACAGCCAGAACCTGATCCAGGACTACAACAATTCGTGGACCATTCGCGCAGGCGCGGAGCACGCGTTCGCATCGGGGCTCAAGGGACGCGTCGGGCTGAGCTACGTGAGCACGCCGGTGCCGGATGTCACCGTGACGCCGCTGCTCCCCGACCAGAATCGCGAGAACATCATGCTGGGGATCGGCGCGCCGCTGGGCGCGACGTGGACCCTCGACGCCGCGTACGAATACGTGAACACGCAGGGACGGCGCGGCCGCATCGTGAATCGAACGAGTGAATCGCAGACCGCGGCCGACCTGAACACCGGATGGTACCAGCTGTCCGCCAACATCCTGTCGGTCAGTCTCAAGGCCAATTTCTAACCGCCACCTTTGAATACGGGAGAATCGCCGATGGCTCGCAAGCAATATCTCGTGGGTGGCGCGGTCGCGTTCATCGTGGCGGCCGTGATCACCGGATGTACCGATTCGAAGCAGATCACGAAAGAGGTCGCAGTGGACCCGCTCTTCCAGAGCTACGTATCGCTCGGGAACAGCATCACCGCCGGCTACCAGGGTGGCGGGATCAACAGCGTGACGCAGAGTGAATCGTACCCCGTGCTCTTCGCGCAGCAGGCGGGCACGCGGTTCGCGATCCCGGCGATCCAGTATCCTGGCTGCGCGCCGCCGGTGGACACGTTCCCGTCGCACCGTGTCACGCCGCCGGGCTTCCCGCCCTCAACGGCCTTGAGTTGCTACCTGCGAGTCGCGACGTCGGTCACGCCGGTGGTGAACAACGTGGCCGTGCCGGGCGCGGCGTCCATCGATCCGGTGTCGCTCACGACCGCGAACTCGAACGCGCTCACCCAGTTCATTCTGGGCGGCGGCACACAGGTCTCGCGCGCGGCGCAGGCGCAGCCGACGTTCGTCTCGATGTGGATCGGCAACAACGACGTACTCCCCGCCGCGCTGAGCGGCGTGCTGGTGCCGGTGCCCGGTGTGTCGCCGGGCGTCACGTCGCAGGCCACGTTCGTGAAGAATTATCTCGCCGACGTGAACGGGCTGCGTGCGATCCCGTCGCTCAAGGGCGGTGCGCTCTTCGCGGTGGTGGACGTGACGAACGCGCCGCTGCTCTTCCATGCGGATCTGCTCTTCGTTCCGCAGGTGAAGGCGGCGTTCGACGCCGCGGCCGGTGCGGTCACGACCGTGGATGCCTCGTGCGCCAATCCGGTGCCGCTCATCAATTTCCAGCTGGCGGGGGCGATCCGGGACAGTACGCACCGCCCGAACATCACGTGCAAGGCGACGCCCACCGCGGGACCGTACCCGCTCGACGGCCTGTTCGGGCAGATCTACGTGCTCGATTCCGTCGAGGTGCCGGCCGTGCAGCTCGCCGTGCACAACTACAACGTGTACATCAAGGCGAAGGCCGACTCGCTCGGCTGGGCCTATGTGGACGTGAATCCCTCGCTGCTGGAACTCAAGATGTCGGGCGACATTCCGGCGTTCCCCAATCTCCTGTCACCCACGAATACGTTCGGCAATTACTTCACGCTCGACGGCATTCATCCGAGCCTGCTTGCGCACCAGTTGATCGCGGGGTTGATGATCGATTCGGTGAACGCGAAGTACGGCACGAGCGTTCCCTTGCTGCCGTCGCCATAGGCACTTTCGCAGCGTGAATGAAAGCGGGGCGCGCCGTTCGAGAATGAGCGGCGCGCCCCGTGTGCGTTGTTGGGCTCTTGTCGTGATTTCCGCCGCGGACTAACTTGCTCTCACGCGGGAATAGCTCAGTTGGTAGAGCACAACCTTGCCAAGGTTGGGGTCGCGGGTTCGAGTCCCGTTTCCCGCTCTCGAGCGTCTGAAGCATGGCGGGAGCGGTCGGAATCCGGCCGCTCCCGTCTTGTTCTTCGAAAGGCCCGGGTGGCGAAAGGTAGACGCGGGGGACTTAAAATCCCCTTCCGGCAACGGAGTGCGGGTTCGAGTCCCGCCCTGGGCATTGAAGTTAGCGCCGCTCACCTCGCGTAACTTCGCACGCGATGGGGCGCTGGATGGGGCGCACGTTGTCATTTTTCCCCCGTTTTCAGCATGAGCGCGGGCCGCTCGGCCTCCTCGGCCTGAGCGATCGGCGCGGCGTAATCGCGCGCGTCCACGGTGAACCGCCCGTAGGTCGTGAACACGAGGTACGCGTTCGCGTGCCCGAGTTGCCGCGCGACGGTCGTGGGCGACAAGCCGTCGCGGAGTGCTTGGACGGCGAAGGTGTGCCGATGATCGTGAAGCGTGGACGGCGGCATCTTGAGCGTGCTGATCGCGTCGTGGTGCGCGTTGAGCGCCGCCTTGTGTGTGATCGAGAACACGGGCGCGCTCGGCGAGAGCGTGCGCACGTGCTCGGTGATCGCCGGGAGCGCCCACTCGGCGACGATGCGCACCTCGCGGTTCCGCCACGCGTTCTTGGATCCCTGCGCGTGCACCGTGCGCGCGTCGAGATCAATGTCGCGCCGCGTGAGCCGCGCCGCCGCTTGCCACTCGATGCCCGTCGCGAGCATGAGCGCCTCCAGCGCGCGGAACGGTTGCGGGAGCGCCTTCACGAGCGCCTGAGCTTGCGCGCGCTCCAAGTAGATCATCCGCGCCGGGTTTGGCTTGGCGGCGCGCACGTCCTTCACGACGTTGTGCGCGAGCACGTCGCGCTCGACCAAGAAGCGCGCGAACTGCGCGAGCGCCACGCGATCGCGGTTCTTGGTGGAGCCCGACACGGTGCGCTCGGCGAGATGTTCGGAGATCGTCTTGCGCGTGAACTTGGAACGCGGGAACGGGATATCCTTCTCGACCAACGCGCGCACTTGCCTCACGTAGCGCGCCGCGCTCTGCGTGCCGCGCGCGACGAGGTAGGTGCTCCACTCGGCGACGAGTGGCTCCAAGTCCAGATCATCGAGCGCCGCCGTCATCGCGGCGAGCCGCGGATCGGTGCGGTAGCTGTCGTACACTTCGCCGAGCGTGCGATCGCCCGCGCAGATCGCATCGAGGATCGGCCACGCGTGCCGCGCGCGGAGCGCCGTGACCATCGACTTCATCGCCGACGCGGTGGCACGATGCGCCGTGCCCGTGCTGATCTTCACCATGCGGCGATCGGAGCGCGGGACGCGGATGCGGAAGTTGACGCCATGCTTGGAGATCATGCGGCGGGCTCCTTCCAAGCGTTGAGGAGCCGCTTGGCGATGAAGGTTTCCAGATCCGCGCGGCGGTAGCGCCACATCGCGCGCTCGGTGCCGGGTGCCGCAATGTCCACGCGCGGAATGTCGGCGCGATCTTGGAGGCCACGCTCGCTCATCCGCAAGTACGCGGCCGCCTCGCGCGGCGTGAGCACCGGGCCGTATGCGACGTCCGGCTGATCGGCGCGCAACTGGCGAAGCACGTCGGCCACGACGGCGGCGATCGGTGCGGGCTTACTCATGCGCACCGCCTTCGCGATCGGCCGCGCGCTTCGCGGCGGCGGCGGCGACCTTCGCCTCGGTGATGGCGTTAAGCATCCGCCACACGTCGGCCGCCGTGGACTTCTCCGTGAGCGGTGCGGTGTCGCGTGGCTTCACGCGGCGCGGCGGTTCGGCGGCATGATGCTCAGCATCATCGGCGTCGTGATGTTCATCTGCATCACGGTCACGCCGGTGCTCGTCAACGGGCGCGAACAGCGACGCGGGCACCGGGCCGAGCGATGGGTCGTTCGCGTGCGACGTCGGTGTGCCGTCGTGCCGCTCGGTGTCCGGTGAGCTCATCGCTCCGCGTTCCGCCGTCGCGCCGGGCGCGGCGAAGAACCGCCGCGAACTCGCGGGCCGTACGAGGAGCACGCCCTCGGCGACGAGCGATTGCGTGAGTTGATCCGTCCAGATGCACCGACCGCCGTAGCCCTTGCGACGGCCGAGCCGCCGCAGATCGCTCTGCGTCACGCCGTGCTCGCCCGCCAAGATCGCGGTCGCGACGATCGCGGCGCGGCGCTTGGCGGCGCGTGCGAGGCGGCGCTCCTCGGCGGTTTGCCGTCCGGACTGGCCATTGTCCCGAGCACGCGCCTCCCGGTAGGCGCGCTTCTGATCGGCGCTCCAGTCATCGAAGCCCCACGGCAGATCATCCTCGGGCGGTCGGCGGCCCTTCACGCGGCCCCCCGATCGTGATCAATGTCTAGCTGTTCTGCATCATCGCGGGGGACAGTTGGGGACAGTTGGGGGCCGTTTGCGTAAAGCCCCGTGTGCGCGCGCGCGCGCGTATGGGGGGTTCCCGCAACCGGGGGTGTACTGTCCCCAACTGTCCCCCGATTCGCTGTAGAGGCACCTCCCGGCGGCAAGAGGCGAAGCCCAACGCGCCGGACGGGCTCGTGATGTCCACTTCCCTCCACGCGCGCGAAGCCCCGCTCCTCCAGCGATCGCCCGAACTTGGTGGGGTTCATGAAGGCGCGATGGCCGTTGTCGTCCCACCACTTCCGGTAGGCCCCGTGCAGTACCGTCGCACTCTCCGAGAACCCCGGCCCCCGCTCGCACATCTCATCGATGAACTGGCCGAGGATGTCTGATTCCGTGCGGTACTCCTCGGTGGCGAGGGTCACGGCCTCCGGGGCTTTCAGGCCCCCGACCGCGAGCCATGCGGCCACTCCGGCGACGGCCCACGCGAAGATCCCCTCCTTGTCGCGGAGCAACACGGCCTCGATGTCCTTGATGCGCCGCTCGGGCGGCACGACGTTGACGAACGGGATCATCTGCACACGCCGCCAGATGCCGTTGTCGCTGTCCTTGATCACGGGCTTGTGGTTCGCGCCGATCCAGAGCTTGAAGGTGGGCTTGAAATCGAACGCCTCGCGGTAGAGCATGCGCGCCGAGATCGTGTCGCGCCCGGTCAACTGCTTCACGATCGGCTCGTTGAACTTCTGGCCCTCTCCCGCCTCCACCGCCGTGACGACGCGCATCCCGGCGAGCCGCGCGATGTCGTTGCGCGGGCCGCCGCCGCGCTGTTCCAGCAAGAGATCGAACGCGGCCGCGATCGCGTTCTCGCCCGCGATCGCGGCCAGCACGGAGAGGAACGTGCTCTTGCCGCCCATCGCGGGGCCGTGGGCGAAGAAGAACACTTGCTCGCCCGTGTCGCCCGTCAAACTGTAGCCCACCGCCCTGTGCACGTAGTCGATGAGATCACAATCACCGCCGAACGTCTCCAACAGCCACCGGAGCCACCGCTCGCACTTCGCATTGGCGTCGTACGCGATGGGGATGAGCTTGGTGATGTAGTCCTCGCGCCGGTGCGGTTGCAGGATCCCGAGTCGGAGATCCAACGTGCCATTCGCGCACGAGACGAGGTACGGCTTCGCATCGAGCGCGTCCGGCGCGATCTTGAAGCTCGGGAGCGTATCGGCCGCGCGGAGCATCGCGGCGATCGCCGCGTCGCTTTCGGAGCGCTTCGCCCACGTGAGCACTTTGTTCCGCTCGTCGAGGTCGGCCGTCGCCAGCGCGTCATTCACGATGTTCCGGATCGTGTCTCTCGCGAGTTCGCGCACGCGGCGCATATCATCCACCGCCCACCGCTTGCCGTCCCACACGAGCCATCGATTCCACGCGGGCACGTAGCGGAGGTTCATGCCATGAAGCGCATCAAGGCGTTCGGCATTGCCGATGTCGGTGTTCTGGAACATCGTCACGGCGTCACCTCCGCGATCGGCGCGACGACGAGGTCGTAGTCGCGCGGCGGCCCGGTGAGACAGTGCGCGATGCGCAACCCACCGCCGGGGAAATTGGGATCGTCGGGATCACTCGCGCCGTGGACGTGCGCCTTCTTCCCGGTCGCACCGCAGTACGGACAGTACTCGACGATCAACCATCCACCACGCGGGCGACCGGGGAACGGCTTGAAGTACGCGGTGACGCGCGGCACGTCGGCGTGCGCAACGTTGCGCAACAGCAAGGGCGGTTCCGCCCTTGACGCGTCCGGGGATTCGTTTAAGTTCGTCGGTGTCGGCATGAGCGTGATCTCCTGTCGATGATGGCACTCGGCCCCGCCCGCACGGCGGGGCTTTGTGTTAGGCGGCGTCCCGTTGTCGCTCACCGCTCGCGCGCGTGAGTCGTTCGGCAATCGCGGGCACGACGATCTCGCGGAGGAGCCGCGCCACGCTCTTCTGCTCGCGCGTCGCCACGAGGTCGATCTCCCGGCGTTGCGTCTTGGTGAAGCGGGTGGCGACCAACTCGGGGTGTTGGAGCTTCGGCATCGGGCCTCCCTCGGTTCGCTGTTGCGCGCCGCTCTCGCCAGCGCGATCTTGAGTCAGCGCGGCACGGATTCGGCCGCGTGATACAGTGTATCATTCCGCACATAAACATGCAACTCTAAGATGAGCGACGACCTCCTCGGCCCCCGCGTGCGTTCCCTGATTGACCTCTACGACAGAGGGAGCATCCGCGCGGCGGCGGCGCGATCGGGCGTCGCGCTGGCGACGTTGGCGCGGCTAGTCAAGCGCCCGGAGGAGCCGGGGTTCGGCGAAACACGGCCGCGCTCCGACGTGCTCGACAAGATCGCCGGCGCGTACGCTGTGGATCTCACGTGGCTCATCCGAGGCGAGGGCCGAGGGCCGGACGTCGCGCTGTGGGCCGAGGGCGTCGCGGCCCTCGGCAAGATCGACGACGTCGATCAGTTCCTGTTGCTCACGCTCCCCGAGGCGTTCGCTCGATTCTGCGCCGCCGTGGGGCTAGCCGCGCCGAATGTTCCGGCCAGCGTGCGGCACCGGGTGGCGGTGACGAGCAGTAGGCACCGGATGGACTTCGCCGCCGCGCTGGCCGACGCGCTCAAGTTGCCGGGCGGCCGCGCACGCGTGCTCGCGAGGGTGAAACAAGCGCGCGACATGAACCCGGGACAACTCGCGGCAATGCTCACGCACGCGGGCGTCCCGTCGAGGCCGAGCCGGACGCCGACAAAGCCCCCCCGCGTGGCATCGCTGGCGACGCGGCCGCCCGCGAAGCCGAGAGGGAAGGGGAAGCCGCCGAAGCGGAAGGGCCATTGAACGTCATCGAGACGATCTACCGCTTCGCCGTCGGCGTGCTCGCCGCGCTCGTGAACGGATTGAACGCGAACGCGGGTGCGGTTTCGGCCACCGCGACGGTCGCTCTCGTTCTGCTCACATGGTGGTACGTACGGCTCACGCGCGATCTGGCCAAGAGCGCCGAGGAGAGTGCGAGGGTCGCACGCGAGGAAGCTGAAGGGGCGCGACGCAACGACGCGGAGGCGCTCGAAGCCCTCTGCGTCACTCTGATGGTTAGACTTGAGGAAATTGAGGGCCATACCGCCCTCGCCAATCTTCGAGAAGCCTCGGGTTGGTTCGAGTGGGAACTCGAACGGCTCAATCGCCTCGCGCCGGCCGTGCCGGGCGGCCCCATGCGCGCGGCATTTGCGACTCAGCGCCTCCTTTGGCTGAGCAGGCGCCTGGCGTATGCGCATGACCCGTCCGCCGACCGTTCATATCTGCCGTCCGGCGAGCATAAGCGATTCGCAACTGAGATCACCGAGGCGAAGGGGTTTCTGGACGAGATCTGCGTCAAAGCGCGCGCTCGACTCTCGCCCCCCAAGGGGGTTGCGCCCGCGCGAGCGGAGCCGGATTCCGAAGTGGCGCGCGCGATCACGGCGGGCGGAGAACGCAAGGCCTAGGCCGCCGAGTCATGGACGAGACTGAGCGGCAAGCAATCCGAGTGCGGCAAGAAAGGGAGATCTACGAAGCCATCGGTCGCTTCGCGGTCATGTTCGAACGCGTGGTGGCCACGATGGCGATGACCATCACCACGGCTCCGACATTGCACTCCCGACGCTTCCAGCCGATCGACCGCGCCGCGCTCACGAAGAAAACGGCCGGGGCGGTGTTCAAGAAGTTCTGCAAGGTTGTCGCGGAGTGCCGGGCGGGATTCACCGGGGAGCGCGACGCCGAGATTATGGCGAACGTGTTCGGCCGACTCGATCGCCTGATTAAGGATCGGAACAACGTGCTACACCGCCACTGGTACGTCGGGTGGGGATCCGAGAGCGACACGGACTTCTCACGCGTCAGCGGCCATGCGTTCGGGGCCGCGGGCACGCCCGACAATCCGGCGCTTCTGGACTACACGGCGGCCGAGTTCAATGCGCTCACGGTGCGCGCAGAAGAGCTGGCCGGGATCGTAATGGGCGTTCAGGCGCATATCATGAGCGGCTCGGCGTTCACGCTCTGGAGGTTTCATGAGAATGGCGACGTCTTCATGCCGGGGCGCGTCTCGTTCCTCGGTTGAGCAAGCGTCGTGGCGTGGCGGGTTCCGACTAGGTGCGACTTTCCCGCGTGTGCCGCGCCGGACACCGTGTGTCCCGCCATCTTCGCCCCCGAGGGCGGATCAGTACCGCCTCGGCGACGTACGAGGGCAGAGATCGCCTCGTCGGGGCACGCTCGCAATCGCGGCGCGGGCCGATGATCGCGCCCGGGTCGCAGTAGCGGATTCCGGCGAGGGGTCACTTTCTGAATCCCGCGACGTTTCAAGGGCTGTCGCGGGCGACGCATAGCGACAGTGGACGCCGCCAGCGCGAGCCGAGAACATCGAGCGTGTAAGTCGTGGAATCACACCATCGCTCGTGTAAGGTGTCATCTGTAAACCTGTGCCGCGTGCCCCGACGTTGACGTAGGACGGGCCGCGATCGCGCCGTCGATCGCGTCTATCGCGCCTCTAGCCGCGCGGTGCCGAGCGCAGCATCATCGGCCATGAGTCGCCGCCGCCGCTTGACGCGCCACGAAAGCGCGATCTTCGGTTGGATCATCACGCTCGGCATCGCGCTCGCGGCGGTGTGGATGGCGGTGCTTGTCGCGGCCGTGTGGTTCCAGAATCTCGAAGCCCGATCGGGCCATCCGGCGCTCGTACAGGTCGCCGCGTGGATCCTCCTCGCCGCGCTCGCCTACGCGGGGTATCGCGCGCGGAAGGCGTGGCGCGCACGGCGACGCTCGCATCTGCGTTACCTGAACGACATGTTCGGCCTTACGCCGCCCGAGTTTGAGCACGCGATCGGTGACCTTCTCACCGACCTCGGGTATCGGAACGTGCGACACGTCGGGCGGCCGGGTGATCTCGCCGCCGATCTCTCGGCGATCGATCCGAGCGGCCGAAGTGTCGTCGTCCAGTGCAAGCGGCTCGGCCGGGGCGTTCGCGTCGGGTCGCCCGACATGCAGAAATTCATCGGCATGCTGGCGGTGCATCACCGCGCCGAGCGCGGGATTTACGTCACGACGGTCGAGTTCACTGGCCCGGCGATCGCGCTCGCAAATGAGCACGGCATCGAGTTGATGGACGGGGAACGACTCGGGGCGCTCCTCGCGGAGATCCACGCGCCCAAGCCGCGCGAACTCCCCGCGTGATCGCGCACCGCCCTAGACAGCGGCTTCGGCGCGGCGCACGTTCCCGCACCCGCGCCGAGGGAGTCTCCGAGTGAATCGATCCATCGTTGGCGTAGCGATCGTCACCGTCGCGCTTGGTGCGTGCGGGCCGCATGTCGCGGTGGATGGGCGCACCTATGGCTCGTGCGACGCCGCCATGCTCGCGCTCCCGCAATCCGGCGTGGCCGAGCGGCTACAGCGCCAGCCGAAGCGGGTCACGTGGATCTACTCGGACGGATTCGTCACGACCCTCGACGGGCGTGGCCCCGAGTGCCAACTGCTCGACAGCGCCGACAAGCCCGTCGGTGTGCCCGCCGCTCCGCCCGTCGCGCCGCCCCGATAGCGCGCACTCTCACACTCGACCCATGCCCCTCATCCCGTGCCCGTCGTGCGGCACCGAAATCTCCAGCGATGCGGTGAGCTGTCCCAAGTGCGGCCACCCGATGAAGCCGCCGACGCCCGCGAAGCCGCCCGGCATCAACCTGAGCGACCCGGTGCATCTCGTTGGGTGCGCGGTGGCGGTGATTTTCCTCGGCGTGATCGCGTGGCTCGTCCTGAGCGCGTGGTACTCGGGGTCGCACTTCTAGGCGCGCGCTCGGCTTCCACCTTCAACAAAGGGCCCGATGGACAACGCGAAGCTGTTCGCCTCGATCGACGACGCGCTGGCGAAGGTGAAGGCAATGCCGAGTGTGGGCGATGCGGAAGTCATGCAAGCTTTCTTACGTGTCCCCGTGGAGTGCACGAAGGCCATCGCCGAGCGCATCCGCGCGTACGACGAGACGACGGCAAAGCTCAACGCGCGGCTCGTGTGGGCCACCATCGCCATCTTCGTCGCGACGGTGGCGGGCGTGGTGGTTGCAATCTTCCACAAGTAAACGGAGGAGCGTCAGCTACACGACGGCGGGAAGTCCTCCAAGAATCGCGCGCGCACCGCGAGCCGGGCGCGGGTGCCACAACTCCGCGCGCGGAGTTGGACGCCGACGTGCGTACCGAGGAGCACCCGGCCGCCGACGCGCGCTCGGATCGATCGCGCCCGGCCAGAGCGTCCAACTCGCATCCTCGGCGGGATCCGCGTCGGGGTCGAGGAGCCACACATCGAGCACGGGCGGCGCGCTCGCATCTGGCGCGATGACGGTGACGCCCACGGTGCGCACCGTGTAGTCGGCCGCGTTGTAGCCGATCAATGCGGGGAAGGGCGGCGCGAACGTCACGCGCTCCGGCGCGTACTCGCCCTCCTCGGCGGGGACGCTGAACGCGCCGTAGACAGAGCGCGAGGGCGTCACGCGTGCGCCTCGGGATGCGCGAACAGCGCGGCCGTCGCGGCGACCGCCGCGTCGGCGTCCCGGCCCGATCGCACGCACGAGGAGCGGCCCACGGATCGCCCACGTAGAGCGCGAGCGAAAGCACGCCCGTGGCTTGCTTCGCATTCACCTCGACGTCGCCGTGCACGATGGCGATGGTGCTCGCGAAGGTGAGCGCGAGGGCGGTTAGTTGTCCCTCGTGCCGCATCGCCCACTCGCACCGCGTCCGGCTCATCGCCACCGTGCGCTCAGCGATCACGACGGCGGATCGTCCGGTGGCGGATCCACGATCGGCGGCACGTCGGGCACGTAGTTGAAGCTCGGGCTATCGTCTTGCTCGGGCATGGTGCACCTCGCGTGAGAGTGAAGAAGCGCGAACTGCCACGCGCCCGGCCGCCCCTCCACGCGGCGAACCGGGACGCGTGTCGTACACGATCACGACGCGGGCCGCGCCGCGCTCACGATCTGCGCCACGTTCGCGACGATCTGTCGCGAGCCGATCGTGACCATCTCCACCCCCTCGTCGCCGCCCGTCATCGCGCTGATCACGGCCGCGATCGACTCCGAGGTCACGTTCATCTCGGTGCCGTCGCTGAACTTCACGGAGCCGATCTGCGTCTCCTTCACCGCGCCCGGCTCGGCCACGCCGACTTCCACCGAGCACACGTGGCGCGTCGCGAGCGCCACCGTCTCGCTCACGCTCACCGCCGCCTTCACGGTGCGCGTGCCTGCGTCGATTGCCTTCGCGATCGCGAGGGCCGAGGCCAAGTCGACGACCGTTTTCTTCCCGTCCGAGAACCGCACCGTCCACGTGAAATCGCGCGCGCGGGTGGTGAGGGGCGTGTCCTTGCTGATCTGCGCGCCCGCGAGCTTGTTCGCGAACGCCACCGCTGAATTGCCGCTCATGTGGTGCTCCTTGTCATAGGGGAAAGCATCGATCGTGAACCATCGGGAGCCGTGCTGGGTCATGCCGCGCGCGGTGGGCCTCCGGCGTGCGGCGTTGGGCGTTCGGCCATCACGCGCCGCCGCTCCTCCTCGCGCTCGGCCTTCCACGCCGCCGCGTGCGCTTCCGCGCGCGCGGTGCCCTCCACGCGCGCCCTTTCGGCCGCGAAGCGCGCCGGGATCCGCCGCAGTTCGCCGACGAGGCCCGCCGTGAATGGCGACGAGCTCCCCGAGAGAGGCGGGCACCGCGCCACCGTGCGCGTTCAACACGAACGCCGCGTGACCGAGCGACGCGTCGGCGGCATCGATCGCCGCGATATGTCGCTCGATTTCGGCGCACATCGCCGAGAGGAAGTCATCGAGCGCGGCGCGGAATGCGATGGCCGCCGCGCGCCCACTCGCATAGCGCTCCTCGGCCTCGGCGCGCGCGGTCGTGCGCTGTGCGGCGGCTTGCTCGGCGAGGAGCGGAGCCAACTCGGCCTCCAGCGCCTCGGCCACCTCGGTGGCGAGCGCATGCTGATCCTCGTGCGCCTTGATGGCGTCGCCGAGCGCGACGACGGCCTCGGCGTCGGTGCCCACCGAGGCGAGCTTCACGCGCTCGGCGCGGAGCGTGGTGATCGTCGCGGCGGCGGTATCGCGTGCGTCGCGTGCGCCGTCGAGCCGCGCGGTGAGTATCGTGACCTGATCGTCCTCGGGCGCGCTGGCGGCCCACGTGGAGTCGTCGGTGCCGCGCGGGGCGGGGAGATGAACGGGATGCGCATGATCTACCTCGGGGTGAGCGTGGGTTCGGACTTCAAGAGCGCGTGCAGAAGTGCAAGCGCGCCGTGCGGAGAGTCGGCGCACGCCGGAACAGCGCGTGACCCATTTCGCGAACGCGTGCGCGTCCTGCGTCGTGGGGAGGCCTGTGGTGACGTCGAATGGTGATCGCGCGCGCGGTGGCGTCGAAGTACGCGACCTCGACTCGCCGCGCGCCGGGGGCGGCGGGAAGCTCGGCGGCGAGACGAAATCCGTGCGGGTAGCGCGCGTGGGTGCTCACGCAGCACCTCGGCGCGGAAGGGGTGCGAATCGATGGGGCGCTCGAATGGGCGCAACACCCTCCGGCGAGTACCCCCCGGTGCCCTGTTGTGCGCTCCTACGGAACCGTAATGTTCTCCCGACCCCCCGGGCCAGCCGCTTAAAATCCCCTTCCGGCAACGGAGTGCGGGTTCGAGTCCCGCCCTGGGCATTGCGCAAAGGGCCTCCCGAAATCGGGAGGCCCTTTGTCATTCACTCACTACGCATCGCCTACGGATCGAACGGATCCTCGTCATCCTCGGGCGCCATCTGCGTTCCACTGCCCACGAGATTCTCCACGCGCAGCACCTGATGCTGCGCCGAGCCCTTCCATGTCATCGTGACCATGTAGTCGCCCGTTTCCACGGGTCCGCCGCCGCGCCGGCCGCCGAATCCGCCGCCGGGCAGCGCCTTCGCCGCGCGGAGCGCCGTCAACACTTCACGCGCCACATCTTCGCTCACGGTCGGCTCCGCGGCACCAGCACCGCCGCCGGCACCCGCGCCGCCCGCGGCCTTCGCCGTATCCGCGCCGGCCTTCTTCGTCGTATCCGCCGCGCCGCCGCGACGGCCGGCGCCTGCCACTCCGCGCGGCAACGGGCCTTCGCCCGAGCGCTCGGTGTTGCGTCCCGCGCCGCCACCGCCGCCGCCGGCGCCGCCCAACAGGTCGAATATCGTGCCCTTGTCAATGTGATCACGAATGATCGCGAGCTCCGCCTTCGTGGCCGTGCCCGCTTTCTCGAGCGAATCGAGCACATGATCGATCTTCCCGGCCGTGATCAGACTGTCGCGGCGCCCAGCAGGCGTGAGCGGCTTCGCCTTGGGCGGCTTGCCGTTCAGGTCCCACGTCACGCGATGCATCCCTACGCCGCCGCGGCCGTTCAGCGTTGTGATCGTGTCGCCCTTCAAGTTCGTGATCAC
This sequence comes from uncultured Gemmatimonadaceae bacterium, assembly GCA_963716745.1. GTDB lineage: Bacteria > Gemmatimonadota > Gemmatimonadetes > Gemmatimonadales > Gemmatimonadaceae > DATKOH01. The sequence goes on along the minus strand of OY970320.1, from coordinate 503,663 downwards.
GATCTTCACGGTGTCCTTCGCCGTGCCGCCCGCCAACCGGTACGAGATCTCCGCGCCGTACGGCGGGTTGCGCGCCTGGAACGTGCCTTGGCCCTCGGAGATCTCCGCGCCCGGCGCCTCGCCGAACGCGCGAGCCGTGCGCGGCGCGAACAGGTACGCATCCTTCGTCGAGTTGCTGTCATTGAGCTGCTGGAGCACGGACACATCCGCGATCCAGATGCCGCGGCCATGCGTCGCCGCGATGAGATCATGATCGCGCGGATGGATCTTGAGATCGTGCACGGGCACCGTGGGCAGCGACGTCATGAACTTCTGCCAGCTCTGCCCGCGATTCCGCGAGACGTACGCGCCCACGTCGGTGCCCACGTACAGCAGGTCCTTGTTCACCGGATCCTCGCGGATCACGTGCAGGAAGTCCGGGCCGCCCGTGGGCAGGTTCGCCACGATCGACTTGAACGTCTTCCCGAAATCGGTGGTCATGTAGAGATACGGCGCGAAATCGTTGGTGCGATGACCCTCGAACGCCACGTAGAACGTCGCGCTGTCGGCGTGCGACGGCTCGATCCGCACGACGTAGGTCTTGGGCGGCACGCCCGGGAAACGCCCGGTGAGATTCTCCCACGCCGCGCCATCGTTGTGCGAGATCCACACATTGCCGTCATCGGTGCCCGCGAACAGCAGCCCCGGCTGGATGTACGACTCCGCCAGCGTCGTGATCGTGCCGTAGGTCTCGGCGCCGGTCGCGTCGTTCGTGATGCCGCCGGTGGAATCGATGCTCCAACGGATCTTCGCCGCGTCGCGCGTGGAGAGGTCCGGTGAGATCGCCACGAGATTCTCGCCGCGATCGCTGGACCGCAGAACGCGATTACCGCCGACGTAGATCGTGCTCGGCGAATGCGGCGAGATGAAGTACGGCGTGTTCCAGTTGAAGCGCATGTCGAGGTCCATCGAGTCCCGCACCTGCATGGCGCGGAGGTCGGACAAATGCTTCTTCTGCGCCGACGTCGCCGGCTTCGTGCTGTCGCCGCGATCGGTGAGGATCGAGTCCTCCACGAGCAAGTACGTCGGACGCCACGACGGCTTCACCAGTGGCTTGCTCTCGCCCGTGCGATAGTCGAGCCGGCGGATATTGCCTCCCTGCGACTCGGCGTAAATGATGTTCGGATCGCTGGGATCCTGCGCCGTGTAGAAGCCGTCGCCGCCGCCCACGGTGAACCAGTCGAAGTTGGTGATCGCCGAGCGCACTTTGCGGCTCGGTCCGCACCAGCTGCCATTGTCCTGCAGGCCGCCGCACACGCGATACGGCACCGCGAAGTCGTAGCTCACTTCATAGAACTGGCCGATCACGATCTTGTTCAGGAAATCGTAGTTGCCGCCGCGGTCCCACGTCTGCGACACGCCGCCGTCGTCGCCGACCACGAAGTGCTCGCCGTCGTTCGGATCGATCCACATCGCGTGATGGTCCACGTGGATCCCGTTCGTCGCCGTGCGCACCGTCTTGCCGCCGTCATCGGAGAAATTCACCGGCGTCGAGGACCAGTAGACGCGGTTCGACAGCTTGGGGTCGACGCGCACCTGCGAGTAATAGAACGGGCGCACGTCACTGTCGTTCATCCAGCGCCAGGTCTTGCCGGCGTCCTCGGAGCGGTAGAGTCCGCTGAGCAGGCGCTGCTTCACCGGCGCCTTCACCTTGGCCGTCACGGAATCGCTCGCCGGCGAGAACAGCGCGTGGTTCGCCGTGCGGATCGAGTCCGCTTCCACCAGCGCGTATACGACGTTCGGATTGCTGCGTGATACCGCGACGTTGATCCGGCCGAGCATCGTCGCGGGGAACCCGCCGCCTTCGATCTTCGTCCAGGTCTTTCCGGCGTCGGTGGTCTTCCAGAGCGCGCTGCCCGGGCCGCCGCTCTTGAGGAACCACGGTCCGCGCACGCGCTCGTAGCTCGTGGCGTACAGGATGTCGGGGTTGCTGGGATCCATCGCGACATCGATGAAGCCCGCCTTATCGCTCACGAACTTGATGAGCTGCCAGGTCTTGCCGCCGTCGGTGGTCTTGTACAGGCCGCGCTCGGGATTCGCGTCCCACGCGTGGCCGAGTGCGGCAACGTAGACGATGTCAGGATTCGTCGGGTGCACCACAATGCGCCCGATCTGCTGCGTCTTCTCGAGGCCCATCAGCTTCCACGTCTTCGCGCCGTCGGTGCTCTTGTAAATGCCGCCGCCGGGCGAGATCGAATTGCGCGTGTTCTGTTCGCCGGTGCCGGCCCACACCTGGTTCGTATCCGACGGCGCGATCGCGAGCGCGCCCATCGACACCACGCGCTGCGAGTCGAACACCGGGCGGAAGGTCGTGCCCGCGTTCGTGGTCTTCCAAATGCCGCCGCCGGCCGCGGCGACGTAGAACGTCTTGGACGGGCTCGGGATGCCGGCGATGTCCGCCACGCGTCCGCCCATGTCGGCGGGGCCCACGTTGCGCCAGCCGAAGAAGGACAGGGTCGCCGAGTCGAGGGTGGTGGAGGGCTGCTGCGCGTTGACCGATGCTGGGGCGACCAGCAGCCCGGCAGCGAGAATGGCCAAGGCGATCGGACGATGTGGGATCATGAGAGTGGCGCTGCTCCAGAGTGGAACGGGGGATTCTTGCCGGGAACACAGGAATACGCGCCGGGCCGCGAGAGCGTTGCTCGGGCGCCGAGTTCCGGACGGGGGCCAATGGTCGTCTTGCGGGCATGAACATCATCCCGCCTGAGCCCACGCGCAATCCGGCACCGTTCCCGCCACGGCCCGTCGCCGCATCGTCCGCGGCCTGGACGTTCTCACGCGTGCTCGCGCTACTGGGGGGCGTGGTACTCACTTACATCACGATCCGCTATTCGCGCGGGCTCGGGCTCGCGGGATTCCTCGGGGTCCTCGTGCTCGTTGCCGTGCAGACCCGGCGTGGACGGAGGGCCTCGCGCGCCGCCGCCTGGCTTGCCGCGTGCATGATGTGCGCCGCAGCGGGCGCCGTGCTATTCGGATACGGCTTTTCCAAGCTTCCGCCGGGCTATCTCTCCCAGGTGATGGACAGCGTGCGCGCACAACAGAAGCGCTCGCCGCCGCCCGTCCTGCCGCCGGCGCTGCAGCGGCTGCAGCCGACCGACTCCGCCTCGCGCGCGGCGCAACAGGCCGTGCAGGAGCAGTCGATGGCGATGGTCCAATCGCCCGGCTTCCTCGCGTGGATCAGCGTGGTCACCGTAGTGATGATGAGCGCCATTCTCGGAGTACTCCTGGGCACCATGAGTTGGGGCGGCGCGTCCATGCTCGTGCGCGGTGTGCGGGGATATTGGCCGCTGGCGGCGCCGCCGGAGTAGCATGCCGGGAGAGGCGCGCCCTGTGCCTTCGAAGTAGCTTTCCCTCCCATGACCGATGTCGTCGCGCTCGCCGCCGAGCTGATCGCGCTCGAGTCGCCCACCGGCGCCGAGGGTCCCGCCGTCGATTTCGTGACGCGCTGGCTCGTCGCTCGCGGGTGGAATGTGCACGTGCAGGAGGTCTCGAAGGGACGCGGCAACGTGTGGGCGACGCGTAGTGGCGGCGGCGTCGCGCTCTCCACGCACCTCGACACCGTGCCGCCCTTCATTCGCCCGGTGCTCGACGGCAATCAGCTCAAGGGTCGCGGCGCGTGCGACGCGAAAGGGATCGCCGCCGCAATGTTGGCCGCGGCCGACCGCCTCGCCACCGAGGGCGAAGAGCGCGTGGACCTTCTGCTCGTCGTGGGCGAGGAGAAGGGATCGGACGGCGCGCGCGCGGCGAATCACTTGCCCGCCACGAGCCGCTTCCTCGTGAACGGCGAGCCCACCGAGAGCCGGCTCGCGAGCGGCGCGAAAGGTTCGCTGCGCGCGACGCTCCGCACGAAGGGCCGCGCCGCGCACTCGGCGTATCCGGAGCTCGGACAGTCGGCGATCGAGCCGATGCTCGATCTGCTGCCCACGCTCAAGCGCATCGATCTGCCCACCGACAGCGTGCTCGGCGCGACGACGGTGAACATCGGCACGATCCACGGCGGCACCGAGGCGAACATCATCCCCGATCGCGCCGAAGTGGAGCTCATGTTCCGCCTCGTGGGCGACGTGCACGACGTGAAACGCAAACTCGAGGAATGGGCCGCGGGAAAGGCCGAGATCGAGTACGGCTCGTTCATTCCCGCGCAGAAATTCCACACGATCCCGGATTTCCCCTCGGCGCCGGTCGCGTATACGAGCGACATCCCGCTGCTCGGGCGGTGGGGAACGCCGCTGATGTTCGGTCCCGGCTCGATCCATGTGGCGCATACGCCGGACGAATTCATCGACGTGCGTGAATTGCGCGCCGCGGTGGATGCGTACGTGAAGATCGTGCGCACCCTGCTCGCCCCGTGAACGCGCCCGCCCGCAAGATCCCCGTGGCCGTGCTCGGCGCGACGGGCGCGGTGGGGCAAGCCTTCGTGCGGCTGCTCGCGGCGCATCCGTGGTTCGAGCTCGCGGAACTCGCCGCGTCCGAGCGGTCGTCGGGCAAGCCGTACGGCGCGGCCGCTCGCTGGCTGGCCGGCGAACTCCCGCGCGAACGCCGCGCGGCTCGAGGTGCTCGCGTGCGATCCGGCGGTCGTGCGCGCGCCGCTCGTGTTCTCGGCGCTGGACTCGACCATCGCCGGCGATGTGGAATCGGCCTTCGCCCGCGCGGGCCGGGTGGTGCTGAGCAATGCGCGCAATTTCCGCATGGAGCCGGATGTGCCGTTGCTCATTCCGGAGATCAACCCCGACCACTTGGGCCTGCTCGACGCGCAGCGGAAACAACGGAAGTGGAGCGGCGCGATCATCACGAATCCGAATTGCGCGGCCTCCGTGGTCGCGATGGCGCTCGCACCGTTGCATCGCGCGTTCGGCGTCACGCAGTGCTTCGTCACCACGCTGCAGGCGGTGTCGGGCGCGGGATATCCGGGCGTTCCCTCGCTCGACATCCTCGGCAACGTCATCCCGTTCATCGGCGGCGGCGAAGAAGAGAAGATCGAGTCGGAGACGCCGAAGATGCTCGGGAACTTCGCGAATGGCACGGTCGCCGCGGCACCGATCGCCATGAGCGCGCAGGTCACGCGCGTGCCCGTCGAGCACGGTCACATGACGGTGCTCGCGGTGAAGCTCGCCAAGCGTGCGCTCCGCGGACGACGCGATCGCTGCGCTCGAGCAGTGGAAGGGCGAAGTGCATTCGCTCGGCCTGCCGAGTTCGCCGGCGCGACCGGTCGTTGTTACGCGCGACGATGCGCGTCCCCAACACAAGCACGATGTGAACGCGGGCAATGGCATGACGGTCACCGTGGGCCGCGTGCGCCGCGATCCGATACTCGACCTGCGGCTCGTTGCGCTCGGCCACAACATCCAGCGCGGCGCGGCGGGCGCCTCGGTGCTGAACGCCGAGCTTGCCGTGGCGCGCGGGATCGTGCGCGCGTGATCGTCCTCAAGTTCGGCGGCACGTCGGTACAGGATGCGTCGGCCATCGATCGCGCCGCCGCGATCACGCGGTCCCGCGCCAGTCGCGCGCCGGTGGTCGTCGTCTCCGCGCTCGGCGGCACGACCAACGCGCTCCTCGCGATCGCGGAGCAGGCGGCGCGCGGCCAGCTCATCGTCGCGCTGTCCGGCGTCGAGGAGTTGCGCGCGCGACATCTGCACGAATGCGAGGCGCTTCTCGGTAAGGCGTCCGCGCGCGAGACCGGCGCGGAACTGAGCGCCATGTGCGACGAAGTCGCGCATCTCGCGGAGGCGCTGAGCGTGCTCGGTGACCTCACGCCGCGGAGTCTCGACGCCATCGCGGCGCAGGGCGAATTGCTCAGCAGCACGCTCGTGCACGCGGCGTTCCGCGAGCGCGGACTCGCCGCCGATCTCGTGGACGCGCGCACGGTGATGGCGACGGACGACCATCATACGCGCGCGGTGCCGCGAGTGGACGATATCGCGCGCCAGGCGCGCGATGTGATCCTGCCGGTCGTGCGGGAGTCGCGCATCCCGGTGCTCGGCGGCTTCATCGGCCGCAGCCCCGCCGGTGTGACCACGACGATCGGGCGCGGCGGCGGCGACTACACCGCGGCGCTCCTCGGCGCCGCGATCGGCGCCGACGCGATCGAGATCTGGACCGATGTAGACGGCATGCTGAGCGCCGACCCTCGCGTGGTGCGCGGCGCGCGGCTCATCGAAGAGATCCGTTTCGACGAGGCGGCCGAGCTCGCCGCGTTCGGCGCGAAGGTGCTGCACCCGAGCACGATCGCACCCGCCGTGCAGCGCGGCATCCCCGTGTTCGTGCTGAACGCGCGTCGCCCCGAGGGGAAGGGCACGCGCATCACCGCCGAGGCGCCGCGGCGCGCGGTGACGGCCATCGCCGGCAAGCCGGGCGTGTCGATCATCAAGGTGCGCACGCCGCGCATGCTCTTCGCCACGGGCGTCGTGCGCACCATCTTCGAAGTGTTCGAGCGGCATCGCACGGCGGTGGATGTCGTCGCGACGTCCGAGGTCTCGGTGTCGGTGACCACGGACGACGCCTCGCGCCTCGACGAGATCCTCGTGGAGCTGCGCGCGCTCGGCGACGTGGCGCTCGAGCGCTCGCGCGCGATCGTCGCGATCGTGGGCGCGGGGATGGGCGACGGCGCGACGACCATGGCGCGCGCGCTCGGGGCGCTCGGCGGCACGGCGGTGCACATGATCTCGCTGAGCGCCACGGGGATCAATCTCACGCTCGTGGTGGACGCCGCCGCGATGGAGAACGCGATGCGCGCGCTGCACGCGGAATTCTTCGGCGCGGAGAAGGGCGCGTGACCGCGCCGAGGGTGGCGATCATCGGCGACGGCAAGATGGGGCGCGCCGTGAACGAGGCGGCCGCCGCGCGCGGCTGGCCGGTGGTGGCCGTGCTCGGCCGCGTGCACGCGGCCATCACGCGCGAGAGTCTTGGCGGCGCCGATGTCGCGATCGAATTCACGACACCGGCGGCGGCGCCGGCGAACGCGATCGCGTGCGCCCGCGCGGGCGTGCCCGTGGTCGTGGGCACCACCGGTTGGGACGCGGAGCGGGAGCGCGTGGAGCGCGAGGTGCGGTCGGCGAATGGCGCGATGCTCGCGTCGCCGAACTTCGCGCTCGGCGTCGCGATCTATCTCGAGGTCGCGGAGCGCCTCGCGCAGCTCGCGAGCCGCGCGCACGGATTCGGCGCGCGCATCGTGGAGACGCACCACACGTCCAAGGTCGATGCGCCCTCCGGAACGGCCAAGGCGCTCGCGCGCGCCGTCGGCGCCGCGCTCGGCGGCGAGATACCGATCGAGAGCGTGCGCACGGGAACGGTGACGGGCGTTCACGAGTTGACGTTCGACGGCGAACATGAGGAGATCCACTTGACGCACGTCGCGCGGGATCGCCGCGTCTTCGCGGAGGGCGCGCTCACCGCGGCGGCGTGGCTCGTGGGCCGGCACGGCGTGTTCACCATGCGCGATCTCATGGGAGCGGAACGATGACGACCGGCAAACGTCTCTTCGGTTGCGGCACGGCGCTCGTTACGCCGTTCCGCGCGGATGGCGCGGTGGACGAAGCGGCACTGCGCGCGCTCGTCGATTGGCAGATCGCCGAGGGGATCCATTTCCTCGTGCCGTGCGGCTCGACGGGCGAGGCGGCGACGATGACACCCGCCGAGCATCGGCGCGTGGTGGAGATCACGGTGGAGCAGGCGCGCGGCCGCGTGCCGATCATGGCGGGCGCCGGTGCCAATGACACGAAGCGCGCCATCGCGATGTCGAAGGAGATGAAGGCGGCGGGCGCGACGCACCTGTTGCACGTGAGCCCGATGTACAACAAACCGCCGCAGCGCGGGATCATCGAGCACTACAAGGCGATCGCCGGCGCGACCGATCTCCCGGTGATCGTCTACAACGTGCCCGGGCGCACGGGGAGCAACATCGAAGCGAAGACCACGCTCGCCCTCGCCGCGATCCCGCACATCGTCGCGGTGAAGGAAGCGTCCGGCAATCTCGGGCAGATCCAGGATATCCTGCGCGATCGCCCGGCCGATTTCTCCGTGCTCTCGGGCGACGATGGCCTCACGCTCGCGTGATGGCCGCCGGCGGCGATGGGATCATCTCGGTGATCTCGAACGCGACGCCGAAATTGATGGCGCAGCTCGTGGAGCACGCGCGCGATGGCGATTACGCCGCCGCGCGCGCGGCGCACGAGAAGCTGCTGCCGTGGATGCACGCGGCGTTCGTGGAATCGAATCCGCTGCCAGTGAAGGCGGGGCTCGCGATGATGGGCCGACTCCAGAACATCGTGCGGCTGCCTCTCGTTCCGATGCTCGCGTCGAACGAGCCGGCGGTGCGCGCGGCCCTCGTGACGGCGGGAGCGCTCTCGTGAGCGGATCTCCGGAACTCGAGGCCGCGATCACGGCGATCGTCGCCGCGGGCGACCATCCGCCCGCCGAGGCGGAACGCACCATCGACGAACTGCTCGATGCACTCGAGCGGGGCGAGGTGCGCGCCGCCGAGCGCGACCGCGACGGCGTGTGGCACGCCGTCGCGTGGGTGAAGCAGGGGATCCTGCTCGCGTTCAAGTTGGGGGACGTCGTCGATATGTCGCCCATCGAGGGCTCGCCCTTCCAGTTCTACGACAAGCACACGCTGCCGACGCAGGACATCCCGCTGGAGAATGGCGTGCGCATCGTGCCCGGCGGCTCCACGGTGCGGCGCGGCGCGCATCTCGCGCGCGGCGTGGTGTGCATGCCGCCGATGTACATCAACGCGGGCGCGTGGGTGGGCGCCGGCACGATGGTGGATTCGCATGCGCTCGTGGGATCGTGCGCGCAGATCGGCGAGCGCGTGCACTTGAGCGCGGCAGCGCAGATCGGCGGCGTGCTCGAGCCGGTGAATGCGGCGCCGGTGGTCGTGGAAGACGACGCGTTCATCGGCGGGAATTGCGGCGTGTACGAGGGCACGGTGGTGCGGCGCCGCGCGGTGCTCGCGCCCGGCGTGCTGCTCACGCGCGGCACGCCCGTGTACGATCTCGTGCACGAGAAGATCTACCGCGCGGGCGACGGGCCGCTCGAGATCCCCGAGGGTGCAGTGGTCGTCCCCGGCGCGCGACGCATCGGGCAAGGGTGGGGAGCAGATCCAGGGCCTTTCGCTCGCGACGCCGGTGATCGTGAAGTACCGCGACGAGTCCACCAACGCGGGCACCGCGCTGGAGAGCGCGCTGCGATGACGTCCGCCGGTCCGGTCGCCATCGTCGGACTGGGCTGCATCGGCGGCTCGCTCGCGCGCGCACTCACGGCGCAGGGCACACCGGTGCGTGCGTGGAGTGAGTCCGCCGCCGATCGCGATCTCGCAGTCGCCGCCGGTATCCCCGTGAGCGCGGACCTGCGCGCGGCGCTGCAAGGCGCGTCGATGGTCGTGGTCGCCGTGCCGTTAGCTCAAGATCGGCGTCGATCGCGGCCGACGCGATGGTGCTCGCGCCGCAGGCGGTGGTGCTGCACACCGGCAGTCTGCAGCGCTCCAAAGCGCTCGAACTCAAAGTCGCACCGTCGCTCAACCTGCGCGTGATCGGCACGCATCCGCTCGCGGGTTCGCACCTCAGCGGATTCGCGGCGTCGCGCGCCGACCTCTTCAAGGGCTGTGCGGTGAGCATCGAGACGCGCGCGAGCGAGCGCGTGCGGGCCGCCGCCGAGTCGCTCTGGCGTGCCGCCGGCGCCGCGCGCTTCGACTATCGCTCCGCCGACGAGCACGACCGGCTCATGGCGTGGGTGAGCCATCTGCCGCAGCTCGTCGCCGACCGCGCTCGCGGGATCGCTGGACGCGCGCGGCATCGAGCCGTCGGCCGCGGGCCCCGGCGCGCGCGACACGGCGCGACTTGCCGAGAGCCCGCTCGAGATGTGGGCGCCGCTGCTCGCCGTCGCGCCGGCGGATCTCGATCTGCGCGCTCGCGGGCTCGGATCGCGCGATTCGGCGAGCTCCGCGCGCGCGCTGCGCGCGCACGATGCGGCAAGCATCGCGGCGACTCTGGGAGGCCGGCGCGCGACTGGCGCCGGCGCGCCGGAGGCGGCGCATGATCGTCGGCGGCATCGTGCACGTGCCCGGCGACAAGTCCATCTCGCATCGCGCGCTCATCCTCGCCGCGCTCGCCGATGGCGAGTCGCACATCCACGGCATTCTCGAGAGCGCCGACATCGAGAGCACGGCGAGCGTTCTGCGCTCGCTCGGCGTGGCGGTGCCGCCGCTCGGCGCGGACATCGCGATCGTGGGGCGAGGGCGCCGCGGGCTCACGGCGCCGGCGCGCGATCTCGATTGCGGGAACAGCGGCACCACCGCGCGACTGATGGCGGGCGTCGTGGCCGGCCAATCGTTCCGTGCGCGATTCACCGGCGACGAGAGCCTGAGCCGCCGTCCAATGGCGCGCGTCGCGCGGCCGCTCGAAGCGATGGGCGCGCGCGTGACGTTCGAGGACGGCGAGCATCTCCCAATGACCGTGCAGGGCGGCGCGCTCAGAGCGCTCAAGTGGGAGACCGAGACCGCGAGCGCGCAGGCGAAGAGCGCGGTGCTGCTCGCGGGTCTCGTGGCCGGCGTGCCGGTGGTGCTGCGCGAGCCCGGCCGTTCGCGCGACCACACCGAGCGATTGCTGCGCGCCACGGGCGTGGACGTGGATGTCGTGGGCGATGTCGTGCGCCTCGAGCCCGTGGCTCGGCTCGCGCCGTTCGATCTCCGCGTGCCGGGCGATCCATCGTCGGCCGCGTACATGACGGCGCTCGCCGTGCTCGCCGGCGGCGGCGCGCTCTCGGTCGCCGACGTGTGCCTCAATCCCACGCGCATCGGATTCTACCGGGCGCTGCAGCAAATGGGCGCGCACATCGATTTCCACGTGAGCGCGCCGCAGGGCGGGGAGGACATCGGGTCCATCTTCGCGTGGCCGTCGGGACTGCACGCGGTGGAAGTGGGCGGCGACACGGTGCCGTGTATGATCGACGAGCTGCCGCTCCTCGCCTGCGTGGCCGCGCGCGCGAGCGGCGTGACCGTGATCACCGGCGCCGCGGAGTTGCGCGCGAAGGAGAGCGACCGGATCAGCGCCGTCGTCTCGAACCTGCGCGCGATCGGCATTGCGGCAGAGGAGCGGCCGGATGGGATGACCGTGACTGGCTCCGGCGCGCCGCTCTCCGGCGCCGTGATCACGCACGGCGATCATCGCATCGCAATGGCGTTCGGCGTGCTCGCCGCGCTGCCCGAGAGCACGATCACGATCGATGACCGCGACTGCGTGGCCGTCTCGTACCCGTCGTTCTGGGAAGACATGCGCGCGGCGATCACCGCATGACGTCGCCCACGCCGCCGTTCTCGCCGCGCGTGCGCGCGCCCGGTGCGCCGTTCGTCGTCGCGATCGACGGACCTGCCGCGTCGGGAAAGAGTTCCACCGCGCAGTGGGTCGCGAACGAGCTCGGCTTCCTCCACATCGATTCGGGCTCGCTCTACCGCGCCGCGACCGCCGCGGCGCTCGAGGCCGCGCCCGGTGCGCCGCTCACCGAGAACGATGTGCTGCGCGCGGCGGCCGGGATCACGCTCGCGCCGGCCGGCCGTTCGTACGTGCCGGTGCGCGACGGGCACTCGATGGAGGAGGCGATCCGCGGAGCGGGCGTGACGCAGCACGTGTCCGAAGTGGCGCGCATGATGCGCGTGCGCGACTGGGTGAACGCGCGCGTGCGCGACGCCGCGGACGAACGTGACGTGGTCGTGGACGGACGCGACATCGGCACGACGGTCTTTCCGAATGCCGACGCGAAGATCTACCTCGTCGCCGATCCGTGGGAGCGCGCGCGGCGCCGCCTCATGCAGCGCCTGCGCCGCGCGCCGCACGACGCCGAGATCGCGGAGGAGACCGAGCGGCTCGTGCAGCGCGACGCGCGCGACGCCGCACAGTCCGTGCCGGCGGCGAAAGCGATGATGATCGACACGACGTACCTCACGCAGGAGGAACAGGTCTCGCGCATCGTGGCCTTCGCGCGGGCCGTGCGCGGGCGCTAGTGGTCGAGCCCGGGCAGGCGAGCCGCACCGCGCTCGGCGCCGCGGGGCATCGCGCCGCGCATCAGGTGCTCGAGGGCGGCCGGATCTTCTCCGATCCGCTCGCCGTGCGGATCCTCGGCCAATACGCCGACGCTCTCATCCAAAAGGCGAGGGACGAGCCCGAGCGGCGCGGCATGCGCACCTACATCGCCATCCGCACGCGCTTCGCGGAGGATGCGCTCGCGGCCGCGATCGCGCGCGGCGTGCGGCAGCTCGTGGTGCTTGGCGCCGGCCTCGATACGTACGCGTACCGGGCGCCCGCCGGTTCGCCGATGCGCGTATTCGAGGTGGACTACGCGGCCACGCAGCAGTGGAAGCGCGAGCAACTCGCCGCGGCCGGGATCGCGATCCCGTCGTCTCTCACTTTCGTGCCGATCGATTTCGAGCGGGAGACACTGGGCGACGCGCTGGCCGCTCATGGCTTCGATCGGGCGCGGCCCGCTTTCTTCACGTGGCTCGGTGTCGTGCCGTACCTCACCGAGGCCGCCGTCGACACGACGCTGAAGTACATTGCGTCGCTGCCCGGCGGCGCCGAGGTCGTGTTCGACTATGGCAATCCGCCCGGCGAAGCGGGCACCGAGTACGCGGCGCGTCACGAAGCGCTCGCGGCGAGAGTCGCCGCGCTGGGCGAGAGTCTCAAGAGCTACTTCGAGACGAACGCGCTGCACGCAAAGCTGCGCGCAATGGGATTCCTCGCGATCGACGACCTGGGCCCCATGAAGATGCGAGATCGCTTCTTCCCGGAGCGCGAGGCGCCGTCGAGCGACCGCGGCGGCCACGTGGTGCGGGCGACTACTCGGGAGTTGGGAGTCGGGAATCGTTGATGACGCACGACTCACGACTCACGCCCGTTGCAGTAATCGCAGGCGTCCCTTACCTTTAACGGCTCTCCCGCTCCGTCGTCCGACGAAGCAGGAATTCACCCCATCCTCGGCGCGGCGAAGGAAAAAATCCGCGATCTGGAGAACCGTACTTCATGCCCGAACTCGAAGAGAACACGATCGACACCCCGCGCAAAGACCCCATGAAGGGGCAGCTCCGCCTGCTCGCGCACGGCGACAATCGCTGGGACGACGACGAGTATTCCGCCGACGAAGAAGCGGCGATGATCGAACTGTACGCCGGGACCCTCGCCTCGATCGACGAAGGCGAGATCGTCAAGAGCACGGTCCTGGAGATCCGCGACAACATGGTCATCCTCGACATCGGCTTCAAGTCCGAGGGCGCTGTGCCGTTGGAGGAGTTCAAGGACTTCCCCGACCTCAAGCCCGGTGACGAAGTCGAGGTCCTGCTCGAGCATCTCGAGGACAACGAAGGCTCGGTCGTCCTCTCCAAGAAGAAAGCCGACTTCATGCGCGTGTGGGAGAAGATCCGCATGGCGTACGAGTCGGATCAGCCGGTGGAAGGCACGCTCGTCAAGAAGATCAAGGGCGGCGTTGTCGTCGACCTCATGGGCGTGGACGCGTTCCTGCCCGGTTCGCAGATCGCGCTCCGCCGCGTGCCGAACATCGACGAGCTCCTCGGCCAGAAGTACGAGTTCAAGATCATCAAGCTCAACAAGCGCCGCCGGAACATCGTCGTTTCGCGCCGCGTGATCCTGGAAGTCGAGCGCGCGGGCAAGCGCGAGCGGCTCATGAAGGAGCTCCAGAAGGACCAGATCCGGAAGGGCGTCGTGAAGAACATCACGGACTTCGGCGCCTTCATCGACCTCGGCGGCGTGGATGGTCTTCTCCACATCACCGACATGTCGTGGGGTCGCATCTCGCACCCGTCGGAAATGGTGCAGATCGGCGCCGAGCTCGAGGTGAAGATCCTCGACATCGATTGGGAGCGCGAGCGCATCTCGCTCGGGCTCAAGCAGCTGCAGAGCTATCCGTGGAAGGACGTCGCGGACAAGTACCCGGTGGGTACGCGCGTGCAGGGCAAGGTCGTATCGATCACGAACTACGGCGCGTTCATCGAGCTCGAGCCCGGCATCGAGGGCCTCGTGCACATCAGCGAGATGAGCTGGACGCGCAATGTGCGCCACCCGAGCAAGCTCGTGTCGATCGGTGAAGTGATCGAGGCGGTGGTGCTCAAGGTCGATCCGAACGAGGAGAAGATCTCGCTCGGCATGAAGCAGACCGAGCAGGATCCGTGGGTCGTGCTGCCGTACAAGTACCCGGTGGGCACGCGCCTCAACGGCAAAGTGCGCAACCTCACGTCGTTCGGCGCGTTCGTGGAGATCGAGCCCGGCATCGACGGACTGATTCACATCTCCGACATGAGCTGGACCAAGCGTGTGCAGCACCCGTCGGAAGTCGTGAAGAAGGGCGACGCGGTGGATGTCGTGATCCTGAACATCGACGCGGACAACAAGCGGATCTCGCTCGGCCTCAAGCAGGCGGTCGAGGATCCGTGGCTCAAGATCGGCGAGACGTACCCGGTGGGCACCGATCTGCCGGGCAAGGTCGTGCGCTTGATGGACAAGGGCGTCGTCGTCGATATCGGCAACGATATCGAGGGCTTCGTGCCGATCTCGCAACTGAGCGTCGGCAAGCCCGTCACGAATCCGGCGGACGCGGTGTACGAGACGATGAATCTCGACCTCCGCATCCTCGAGGTGGACCCGATCCACCGCCGCATCGTGCTCGCCGTCACGAACGTTCCCGAAGACCAGCCGCCGCGCCCCGAAACGCCCTCGAAGGTGATCCCGATGGAATCCGAGGAAGCGATCGTGGAAGTGCCGGCGGATGCGATGGACTCTATAGACGATTAGTGGATCTGGCTTCCGCAGTCCAGCGAGACTGACGGGAAGCGGGAAGCGCCGCGGGACGCGAGAACGAACGAGGAGCCCTCGTCAGTTCTCGCATTCCGCGGCGCTTCCCGCTTCCCGCTTCCCGTCAGTCGTGAGGTCCACGCTCGCGGCCGACAGGCTCCGACGCTAGGTTTTGGCCATGAGCATGCGAGAGAAGCTCGAACTCCTCGAGAAACGCCGCGCCGAGAGTGAACTCGGCGGCGGTGCCGCCCGCCTCAAAGCGCAGCACGACAAGGGAAAGCTCTCGGCGCGCGAGCGGCTGGATGTGCTCCTCGATGAGGGCACGTTCGTCGAACTCGACCGCTTCGTCGTCCACCGCTCATCCGATTTCGGTCTCGAAGAGCAGCGCCCGTACGGCGACGGCGTCGTCACCGGGTACGGCCGCGTGCACGGTCAGCTCGTGTACGTCTTCTCGCAGGACTTCACCGTCTTCGGCGGCTCGCTCTCCGAATCGCACGCCGAGAAGATCTGCAAGGTAATGGATCACGCCGTGCGCAATGGCGCACCGGTGATCGGCCTCAACGATTCCGGCGGCGCGCGCATCCAGGAGGGCGTCGTCTCCCTCGGCGGCTACGCGGAGATCTTCAAGCGCAACACGCTCGCGAGCGGCGTGGTGCCGCAGATCTCGGCGATCCTCGGCCCCTGCGCGGGCGGCGCGGTGTACTCGCCGGCGATCACCGATTTCGTGTACATGGTGCGCGGCACGTCCTTCATGTTCGTGACCGGCCCGAACGTCGTGAAGACCGTCACGCACGAAGACGTAACGATGGAGCAGCTCGGCGGCGCCGACACGCACGCGAGCATGAGCGGCGTCGCGCACTTCGCGCACGATTCGGAGTTCGCATGTCTTGGTGCGATCCGCGATCTGCTGCACTTCATTCCGCCGAACAATCTCAGCGAGGCACCGCGCGGCGCCGGCACCGATCCGCGCGATCGCCGCGACGAAGGGTTGCTGGACGTCGTGCCCGACAATCCCAACAAACCGTACGATATGCACGACGTGCTGCGCCGCGTCGTGGACGACGGCACGTTCTATGAGGTGCACGGCGATTATGCGCGCAACATCCTCTGCGGCTTCGCACACCTGGGCGGGATCTCGGTGGGCATCGTCGCGAACCAGCCGGCCGTGCTCGCTGGCGTGCTCGACATCGACGCGAGCATCAAAGCCGCGCGCTTCATCCGCTTCTGCGATGCGTTCAACATCCCGATCATCACGTTCGAGGATGTGCCGGGTTTCCTGCCCGGCGTCGCGCAGGAGCACCACGGCATCATCCGTCACGGCGCGAAATTGCTCTACGCGTACTGCGAGGCGACGGTGCCCAAGCTCACGGTGATCACGCGCAAGGCGTACGGCGGCGCGTACGACGTCATGAGCAGCAAGCACATCCGCGGCGACTTCAATCTGGCATGGCCCACCGCCGAGATCGCGGTCATGGGTCCCAAGGGCGCGGTGGAGATCCTCTTCCGCAAGGAGATCGCGGAGAGCAAGGATGCCGAGGCCGCCACCGAGCAGAAGATCAACGAGTATCGCGAGAAGTTCGCGCATCCGTACATCGCCGCGGGGCGCGGCTATCTGGATGACATCATCGATCCTCGGGAGACGCGCCCGCGTCTCATCGATGCGCTCGAGACGCTGCGCGCGAAGCGCGACCGCAACCCACCGAAGAAGCATGGCAACATCCCGCTCTGATGGCCGGGCCGAGCGCGACGCTCCACATTGGCGACACGGCGCCGCCGTTCACGCTCACCGACGCCGCGAGCGGCGAGCGCACGTCGCTCGCGGACCTGCTGCGTGAGCGGTCCGGGCTCCTGCTTGTCTTCCACCGCGGATTCTGGTGACCCAACTGCCGCGGGCAGCTCGGGGAGCTGCGCGACGAGTGGCCGCTCTATGAGCGCGCCACGATCGGCATCGCCGCGATCCTGCCGCAATCGTGCGGGCGGATGGGCGACGCCATTAAGGGATCGAAGAAGGGCTATCCGTTCCCGCTGCTCTGCGATCCGGACCGCGCCGTGATCAAACAGTACGGTGTGTGGCACCCCATCGGACTCGACGCGTTCAACATTGCGCATCCCGCCTGCTTCCTGATCGACGCCAAACGCATCGTGCGTTTCAGTTTCGTAGGCCGCACGCAATTCGCGCGCGCGCCGCTGGAGCGCATCCTCGCGACTGCCCTGGAACCGCGCGATGTTCGATAAGGTCCTGATCGCGAATCGCGGCGAGATCGCGCTGCGGATCGTGCGCGCGTGCCAGGAATTGGGGCTGCGATCGGTCGCGGTGTACAGCGAGCCCGACGCCGGCGCGCCGCACGTGCGAGAGGCGGACGAGGCCGTCGCGATCGGCCCGGCCGCATCCACCGAGAGCTATCTGCGCGCCGACAAGCTCATCGAGGCTGCGAAGCGCACCGGCGCCGGCGCGATCCATCCAGGCTACGGATTCCTTGCCGAGCGCGAGCATTTCGCGCGCGCGGTACGTGACGCCGGTCTCGTGTTCGTCGGCCCGCCGCCCGAAGCGATCGCCGCGCTCGGGAGCAAGACCGCCGCACGCACGCTCGCTATGAAGGCCGGCGTGCCGGTGGTGCCCGGCACCGCCGAGCCGCTGCGCGATGCCACGGAAGCGGCGCGCATCGCGAAGAGCTTCGGCTATCCGGTGCTGCTCAAGGCGGCGGCCGGCGGCGGCGGGAAGGGGATGCGCGTCGTGAAGGCCGAGAGCGAACTCGCCGGCGCGCTCGACAGCGCGCGGCGCGAGGCGAAGAACGCCTTCGGCGACGACGCCGTGTACGTGGAGAAATACATCAGCGGGCCGCGCCATGTGGAGATCCAGGTGCTCGGCGACATGCATGGCACGATGCTCTCGCTTGGCGAGCGCGAATGCTCGGTGCAGCGGCGCCATCAGAAGATGATCGAAGAAGCGCCAAGCGTGGCCGTGACTCCGGAGTTGCGGAAGCGCATGGGTGACACCGCGGTGAAGGCGGCGCTCGCGGCCGGCTATGTGAATGCCGGCACCTGCGAATTCCTGCTCGACCGCGACGGCAGTTTCTATTTCCTGGAAATGAACACCCGGCTGCAGGTGGAACATCCGGTCACCGAACTCGTCACGGGCATCGACATCGTGCAGTGGCAGCTGCGCATCGCACGCGGCGAGCGGCTCCCGTTCACGCAGGAGCAGTTCACGCCGCGCGGCTGGTCGATCGAGTGCCGCATCACGAGCGAGGACCCGGCCAACGATTTCCTGCCGTCCACCGGCCGCATCTCGTACCTGCGGCTGCCGGGCGGACCCGGTGTGCGCTGGGACGGCGGCATCGGGATCGGCACGGAAGTGGGTCTGCACTATGATCCGATGCTCGCGAAGCTCATCGTGTGGGCGCCCACGCGTGACGCGGCGATCGCGCGCATGCATCGCGCGCTGCTCGAGCTCACGGTGGAGGGCGTCGAGACCTCGCGCGATTTCCACTTGCGCGTGATGGAGGACGACGATTTCCGGAAGGGCGCGATCGACATCCAGTGGCTCGAGCGGCGGCTCGCGTCGCTGACGAGCGTGGCACCGCCCGCTGGCGGCGACCTCGCCGCCGCGATCGCCGCCGCGCTGCTCGCCGAAGAGGAGCGCACGTCGCGTCGCGTTCCGTCATCCGCTTCGCCTTCCTCCGCGTCCGCCGACGCCTGGCAGATCGCCGCTCGCCGCGAGGCCCTCCGCGAATGAGGACCCACCGCCGTTCGCCGACAGCCGACAGCCGACAGTCGACCTCCGCTGTTCTCGACGTCACCGCGATCGCCGCGGGCGGCGACGGCGTGAGCCGCCACGAGGGGCTCGTGGTCTTCACGCCGCGCACCGCGCCCGGCGATCGCGCGGTCATCGAGTTCGTTCCGGGTCCGCGCTTCGCGCGCGGCGCACTGCGGTCGCTCGAGGCGCCCTCGGCCGACCGCGTGGACGCGCGGTGCGTGCACTACACGCGCGACAAGTGCGGCGGATGCCAGATCCAGCACCTCTCCTACGACGCACAGCGCGCCGTGAAGGCGCGCATCGTGAGCGACTCGCTCAAGCGCATCGGGCACCGTGATGTGGCGCCGCCCGAGGTGCGTCCGTCGCCCGCGACGTGGCGGTACCGCGGCAAGCTCACGCTCGCGATGCGCCGCCGCGGCGCGCAATGGTACGCCGGCATGCATCCGTACGACGCGCCCGGCCGCGTGTTCGCGCTCGAGGACTGCCCGATCACCGACGAGCGGATCCTCGCCGTGTGGCGCGACGTGCTCGCGCATGGCGCCGATCTTCCCGATGCGATCGAGCTGCGCGGCGCGGTGCGCATCGATGGCGAGCACGCATCGTTCGCGCTCGAGGGCGGACTGTCCTGGCCGGCGAGCGACAAGTTCTTCGCGCGCGTCGCCTCGATCGCGTCGCTCTGGTGGACGCCGGAGGGCGGCGTGCGGCGCCGCATCGGGCACCGCGGCGCGACCGGCGCGCCCGGAGCGAGCTTCGCACAAGTGAACGCGGCGATGGCGCCCGCGCTCCAGCGGCACGCGCTGGAACGCGCGATGGCGCACCGGCCCGCGACGCTCGTGGACGCCTACGCCGGACTCGGCGAGACCGCGGCCGCCGCCGCGTCCGTCGGCGTGCGCGTCACGGCGATCGAACTCGACGAGGATGCGGCCGCGTGGTGCGCACAGCGCCTGCCGCCTGGCTCGCGCGTGGTCGCGGCGCGCGTTGAGGACATGCTCGCTGACGCGCTGCCCGCCGACGTGATCGTGCTGAACCCACCGCGCGCCGGCGTCGACGCCGCCATCACGACATTGCTCGAGACCGGCGCCGCCGAGACGCGCGCCGTGGTCTACGTGAGCTGCGACCCCGCGACGCTCGCGCGCGACCTCGCGCGGCTGCCGCGCTGGCGGATCGCCTCGCTCGTCTGCTTCGACATGTTCCCGCAGACGGCGCACGTCGAGACCGTGTGCGAACTCGTCCCGGAGGCCGCGTGAAGTACATCGTTGATGTGCGCGGCACACGGATCACGGTGGATCTGGAGCCGGGTCGCGCTACCGTGGAGGGCGCTGAGCGGGCCGCCACTCTACGCGCGGTGGAAGGTACGCCGGTGCGTCTCGTCACCATCGGCACCGAGGTGCATCGCGTGGTCGTGCGCGCGCGGAAGGGACGCGGCGCCTACACGCTCTGGATGGACGGCTTCAGCTACGACGTGGAAGCGCTCGACGAGCGCACGCGCACCATCCGCGATCTCACCGCCGCGGCGGCTGGACCCACGGGTCCCGTGCCGCTGCTCGCGCCCATGCCCGGCCTCATCGTGCGCGTGCACGTGAGAGCCGGCGACACGGTGGAAGCGGGACAGGGGCTCATCGCAATGGAGGCGATGAAGATGGAGAACGAACTGCGCGCCCACGGCGCCGGCGTCGTGAAGGCCGTGCGCGTCGCACCCGGCGATGCCGTGGAGAAGGGCGCGACCCTCGTGGAAATGGAATGAGCGACTCACACGCAACGGAAGCGCGACGCCGCACGTTCTATCCGTACCCAGCCTTGGAGCGTCTCATGCGATCCGCCCGTCTCTCGCTCGCCATCACCGTGCTCGCAGCCCTCACGACCGGCACGCACGCCCAGTCCGCGTTCGGCGGTTTCTACGTCGGTGCGGTTGCCGGCTACGGGCTCGGGTCGACGAAGACGACCGAGACCGTCACGGATCCCGCCCAGGACTATTTCCCGACCTCGAGCCTCGCACCTATCAACGCGGCCGGCACGAACAGCGCCTCGCCCGGCGGCCTCACCGCGGGCCTCAGCGCCGGCTATAACCTCGTCGCGAAGCAATGGGTGCTGGGCTTCGAGGTCGACTACAGCGCGCTCAGCGTGAGCAGTTCGCATAGCAATACGGGCACCTACCCCTGCTGCGACGCCGATTTCACGATCGATCAGACCGTGAAGGCCAGCTCGCTCGGCACGGCGCGCATTCGGCTCGGCTACGCCACGCCACAGTGGCTCTTTTACGGCGCCGGCGGCGTTACGTTCGGCACCGTGAAATACACGGAGCACTTCACCGACACAAACGCGAGCGCCGATGAGTCCGCGTCGCAATCCTCGGCACAGACCGGCTGGACGCTGGGCGCCGGCGCCGAGTATCTGCTCGGCCCCGCGAGCAAGTGGTCCGTGCGATTCGAGTATCTCTACGCGAGTCTGGGCACCATGTCGGGAACGAGCGACAACTTGACGTCGTCCGACGGGGAAGGTGGGACCAACACCTACCCGAACGTCATGTTCACGCACTCGGCGGCGGTGAGCCTGAACGTGCTCCGGGCGGGGATCGACTACCACTTCCGGTAGGGGTTGAGTCAGTGGGACCACAATCCCACTATCTCGTGGAGTTGACACGACTTACCAGCGTAACTAGCTTGTAAGTCTGTCCCAAATGCCGTCCCCTACTATGTCTATGAACAAGACCTTCTCAGCCAAACCGACGGATATCACCGCGAACTGGTTCGTGGTGGACGCCGAGGACCTCGTCCTTGGGCGCCTCGCCACCGAAGTCGCGCGCATCATCCGTGGCAAGCATAAGCCCATCTTCACGCCCCACATGGACACCGGCGATCACGTCATTGTGATCAACGCGTCCAAGGTGCGCGTCACCGGCCGCAAGGCGGAGCAGAAGCGCTACTTCCGCCACACCGGTTACATGGGCCACGAGCGGTTCACGCCGTACGCGTCCATGCTCGCGAAGCATCCGGAGCGCGTGATCGAGAAGGCTGTGTTCGGCATGCTGCCGAAAACAGCGCTCGGCCGCCAGAAGCTCCGCCTCAAGCTCAAGGTGTACGCCGGCGCGGAGCATCCGCACGTCGCACAGCAGCCGAGAGTCCTCAACCTCAAGAACAGCGAGAGCAAGTGATGGCTGACGTCACGCACGCGATCGGTCGCCGCAAGGAAAGCGTCTGCCGGATCTATCTGCGCCCGGGCTCGGGCAAGTGGGATGTCAACGGGCGCACGCTCGGCGACTATTTCCCGCGGCCCACGCTCGTGTCGTCCATCCAGCAGCCATTCACGATCACCGACAACCTCGGCCGCTGGGACGTGAAGGCGACCATCGAGGGCGGTGGTGTGAGCGGTCAGGCCGGTGCGCTGCGGCTCGCCGCCGCGCGCGCGCTCGTGAAGATCGATGAAGTGCACCGTCGCAAGCTGCGTGACCTCGGACTCCTGACGCGCGATGCGCGCGCGGTGGAGCGCAAGAAGCCGGGCCGTCCGAAGGCGCGCAAGCGGTTCCAGTTCAGCAAGCGGTAAACAGTTCACTCGCGGCGAGCGGCGGACTGTCCGTCGCTCCCGCGCATCTCACACGTTCCCCGAGCTGCGGTGGGGGTGCCGGGTTCCACCCGGTCCACTAAAGCGCCGACGGGAACGGCGGACTCAACCAGGAAGGATGAAAAGCGAATGACGTCACCCACCCTCGAGCAATTGCTCGCTGCCGGGGTCCACTTCGGGCACCAGACCCGCCGTTGGAATCCCAAGATGCGCCGGTTCATCTTCGCCGAGCGCAACGGCATCCACATCATCGACCTCCAGAAGACGCTCCGTCAGATCGACCTCGCGCAGAAGATGTGCCGCGACACGATCCTGAAGGGCGACGGCGTGCTCTTCGTCTGCACCAAGAAGCAGCTGAAGGGCATCGTGCAGGCCGAGGCCGAGAAGTGCGGCGCGATGTTCGTGACCGAACGCTGGCTCGGCGGCCTCCTCACCAATTTCCAGACGGTGAAGAAGCAGATCCGCCGCCTCAAGGACCTCGAGGCGGGGAGCGAGGAAGGCGGCGAGTTCGGGAACTACACGAAGAAAGAACAGCTCATGATGAACCGCGAGAAGGAGAAGCTCGCGAAGTACCTCTCGGGCATCAAGAACATGGGCCGCCTGCCGGGCCTGATGATCGTGATCGACTCCCGCAAGGAGAAGATCGCCGTCACCGAGGCGAACAAGCTGAAAATCCCGATCGTGGCGATCGTGGACACGAACGCGGATCCGGACCTGATCACGGTGCCGATCGCTGGCAACGACGACGCGATCCGCAGTGTGGAGCTGATCACGCAGACACTGGCGAACGCGATCGGGGAAGCCCGCCGCGAAGCGCCGAAGCATGAAGAGCTCGAGGATGAAGAGGGCGCGACGACGTACAGCTCCGACCGCGGCAGCGAGCCGGCGGATGATGGCGACCGCAAGCGCCGCAAGCGCACGCGCCGCCGCCGGGCGAAGCCGGAAGCGATCGCCGCGCGCTTGAAGACGGGTGAACCGGGTGAGCCGGCCGCGGATGCGGCCGAATCCTCCGACGCAGGGACAACTGAAGAGGCGGCCGAGTAGACTAGGGCTGCACCCGGGGACTCGTGCCGGGCCGTTATATTTGGTAAACTGTCTACGCCGCCGGCCTCTCGCCGGCGGCGTTCTCACGAGGAACTACGCGGTGCCGCGGGCTGTGCCGGCGCATCGCTTCGAATCACGCCTTGGGCGTGCAGGACGAATGACAATGACGGGGAAGAAGGACATCAGCGCGAAGGACGTACAGGATCTCCGCCAGCGCACCGGCGCGGGCATGATGGACGCCAAGAAGGCGTTGCAGGAGATGAACGGCGACATGGATAAGGCCGCCGAACATCTTCGCGCCAAGGGGATCGTGAAGGCCGAGAAGCGCGCGGGCCGCGCGGCCAGCGAAGGGTCGGTCGGGCACTACATCCATCACAACGGCAAAGTGGGCGTGATGGTGGAAGTGAACTGTGAGACCGACTTCGTGGCGCGCACCGACGAGTTCAAGCAGCTCGTGAAGGACATCGCGATGCACATCGCCAGCGCGGCGCCCGTGTCGGTGGACAAGGACGGCGTGTCGGCCGACCTCGTCGCGCACGAGCGGAAGATCTTCGAGCAGCAGGTGCGTGAGAGCGGCAAGCCCGACAACCTCGTCGCCAAGATCGTGGACGGGAAGGTCGAGTCGTTCTACAAGGAAGTCGTGCTCATGTCGCAGCCGTGGATCCGCGAGCCGAAGAAGACGATCGGCGATCTCGTGAAGGAGGCCTCGGCCAAGCTCGGCGAGAACGTCGTGGTCAAGCGCTTCATCCGCTACCAGATGGGCCAGGAGTGATCAAGAAGAAGCCGGCGCTCCGCTACCAGCGGGTGCTGCTCAAGCTCTCGGGCGAAGCACTCGCCGGAGGGCGTGGCGCCGGCTTCGACTTCTCCGTGCTCGACCGTCTCGCGAACGAGATCAAGGCCGTGCACGAGATGGGCGTGAAGATCGGCCTCGTGATCGGCGGCGGGAACATCGTACGCGGGCAAGCGCTCTCGCAGATGGGCATGGACCGCGTGGGTGCCGATTACATGGGCATGCTCGGCACGATCATCAACGCGCTCGCGCTGCAGGACGTGCTCGAGCGCAAAGGCGTCGAGACGCGCGTCATGACCTCCATTCGCATGGAGGAGATCGCCGAGCCATACATCCGCCGGCGCGCGCTCCGCCATTTCGAGAAGGGGCTCACGATCATCTTCGCCGGCGGCACCGGCAATCCGTACTTCTCCACCGACACTGCCGCCGCGCTGCGCGCGATCCAGATGAAGGCCGATGTGATCATCAAGGCCACGAGCGTGAACGGCGTGTACTCGGCCGATCCCAAGAAGGACAAGCAGGCGAAGCTCTTCGAGGAGATCACGTATCGCGATGTGATCCTGCAGCGGCTCGGCGTGATGGACCAGACCGCGATCACGCTCTGCGACGAGAACAAGTTGCCGCTGATCGTGCTCAACATTAAACAGGAGGGCGCGGTGGCCGGAGCGATCCGGGGCGACCGCGTCGGGACACTGGTGCGATGAGCACGATACCCGAGATCCTCAAGGACTGCCGCGTGTCGATGGACAAGGGTCTCGAGAGCTCGAAGCGCGAGCTCGCCTCGATCCGCAGCGGCAAGGCCACGACGTCGCTGCTCGACACCGTGCGCGTGGACGCCTACGGCCAGATGCTGCCGATCACGCAGGTAGCCAGCGTCGCCGCGCCGGAACCGCGACTGATTACGGTGACGCCCTGGGACAAGGGACTCACGAGCGCGATCGAGAAGGGGATCCGCGAGTCGCACCTCGGACTCGATCCGGCCACGCAGGGCGGCATCATCCGCGTGCCGCTCCCCTCGCTGAACGAAGAGCGCCGCAAGGAGCTCGTGAAGGTGATCCACAAGCTCGCCGAAGAAGGCCGCGTGGCGATCCGCCACGCCCGCACGAACGCCCGCGACGCGCTCAAGAAGCTCGAGAAGGTCGCCGAGGACGACAAGAAGCACGCGGAGAAGGACCTGCAGAAGGCGCACGACGAGCATATCGCGAAGATCGACGAGCTGGTGAAGAACAAGGAAGCGGAGTTGATGGAAGTCTGAACGACGCGGGAAGCGGGAAGCGGGAAGCGCCGCGAGGAGCGATAACTGACGGGGAATATGCTTCCCGGCTGTTCTCGATTCCCGCGGCGCTTCCCGCTTCCCGCTTCCCGCGTCGTTTGTTTGACTTCACCTTGGCCCCCGGTCAAATTCAAAAAGCCATGGAATCCGACGAACTCCTCGACAAGATCAAGCTCAACGGCGCCATCCCGCGCCACGTTGCCATCATCATGGATGGGAATGGAAGGTGGGCGCGCGAGCGGAATCTGCCGCGGCCGCTGGGACATCGCTCGGGGATGAAGGCCGTGCGCGAGGTGGTGGAAGGGGCGATCGAGGCGGGGCTCGAGGTACTGTCGCTCTTCGCATTCTCGCAGGAGAACTGGCAGCGGCCGCCGATGGAGATCCAGGCGCTCATGTCGCTGCTCGAGGAGTACATCGCGCGCGAGGCCAGCGAACTCGCGGAGCAGGGGGTGCGCGTGCAAGTGCTCGGCGATCTCGCCCGTCTCACGCCCGCCGCCGCGGCGGCCGCCGCCACGCTCGTCGAGCGCACGGCGCACAACGACCGGCTCACGCTCAATCTCTTCATCTCGTATGGCAGCCGCGCCGAGATCGCGCGCGCGGCGCAGCGCATCGCCGAGGATGTGCAGGCCGGACGGATGCGTCCCGAAGACGTGGATGAAGAGGCGATCCGCTCGCGCCTCTACACGGCCGACGGCCCCGATCCCGATCTCCTCATTCGCACGTCGGGCGAACAGCGGATCTCGAACTTCCTGCTCTGGCAGCTCGCGTACGCCGAGCTGTTCATGTCGCCCGTGCTCTGGCCGAATTTCGGCCGGCGCGAGTTGTACGAGGCGATCCTCGATTTCCAGAATCGCGACCGCCGCTTCGGGCGCGTCACCGCGTAGTGGCCCTGTCCAATCTCGCGACCCGCGTGCTCTTCGCGGTCGTCGCGATCCCGGTCGTCGGCGCGGCCATCTGGCTCGGCGGCGCGGCGCTCGCGACGCTGCTCGCGGTCGCATCCGCGCTCGCGGCATGGGAATGCTGCCGCCTCGCCGCCGCGGCCGGCTACGCGCCGTTCACCGGCGGCGTCGTCGTCATCGCGGCGCTCACGCCGCTGGCCGTCCATGGGTACCTCACCGGCGCGTTCACGCCGCCGGTGCTGGCGTTCAGCGCGATGATCGTGCTCGCGTCGCTCGTGGGATCGCTGTTCCGTCGCGCGCCCGGCGCGCGGCCGCTCGGCGCCGCGGCGGTGAGCGTGTTCGCCGTGCTCTACACGGCCGGCATGCTCTCGTTCGCGTACGCGCTCCGCTATCACGACTACGCCATCGGCGCGCGCGCCGGCACGGCGCTGCTGTTCTACCCGCTCATCATCGCGTGGAGCACCGACATCGCGGCGTATTTCGCGGGGCGCGCGCTCGGTCGCCGGAAGCTGATGCCGTCGGTCAGCCCGGCGAAAACGGTCGAAGGCGCGATCGGCGGACTCGTTGCCGCGATGCTCGTGAGCTGGAGCTACATGCACTGGGTGCTCGTGCCCAACGCCAGCCTCGCGATGGCGCCCGCAGTCGCGCTCCTCGTGGGCGCGGCGCTCTCCGTGGCCGCGCAGGTGGGCGATCTCGCCGAATCGCTCCTCAAGCGCGAGGCGGGCGTGAAGGACAGCTCGCGCATCATCCCGGGGCACGGCGGCATGCTCGACCGGATCGACAGTCTGCTCTTCGTGGTCCCCGCCGCGTATTTCCTGTTCACCTTCCCGCACGTGCTGCTGCCGGTGGTGCGATGAAGAAGACGCGCGGCGTGGCGATCCTCGGCTCCACGGGATCGATCGGCACGACCGCGCTGCGCGTGCTCGCGCGGCACACCGACCGCTTCCATGTCGCCGCGCTCACGGCGTTCTCCAACGCGGCGCTGCTGGGCGAGCAGGCGGCGATCTACCATCCGTCCTTCGTGGGCGTGGTGCGGAATGGCGCCGCGCATCCGGCGGGATGGCGCGAGGGAGCGGGCTGTCTCGTAGAGGCCGTGCAGCAGAAGGACGTGGCGATCGTGCTGAATGCGATCGTCGGCGCCGCGGGCCTCGACGCGACGCTCGCGGCGGTGCGGGCGGGGAAGCGCGTGGCGCTCGCGAACAAGGAGACGCTCGTGGTGGCCGGCGAACTGGTGGCCGCGGCGTGCCGCGCCGGCGGCGGCGAGATCGTGCCCGTGGACAGCGAGCACAGCGCGATCCTGCAGTGCATCGCGGGGCGGCCGGCCACCGACATTCGCCGCCTGCTGATCACGGCGAGCGGCGGCCCCTTCCGCGATTGGACGAAAGAGCGCCTCGCGCGCGCGACGGTCGCCGATGCGCTGCAGCATCCGACGTGGCGCATGGGCCGCAAGATCACCATTGACAGCGCGACGCTCGCGAACAAGGCGCTCGAGGTGATCGAAGCGCATTTCCTGTTCGGCCTCCCGTACGATCGCATCGAGATCGTGGTGCACCCGCAGAGCGTGGTGCACTCGATGGTGGAGTTCGTGGATGGCAGCGTGCTCGCGCAGATGGGCGCGCCGAGCATGGAGCTGCCGGTGCTGTATGCGCTCACGCATCCCGAGCGCGTGGCCGACACGGGTGTGCCGCCCTTCGATCCGGTGGAACTGTCGCCGCTCACCTTCGAGCGGGTGCGCGCGAGCGATTTCCCCGCGCTGCAGCTCGGCATCGACGCGGGTCGCGCCGGCGGTGCGCTCCCGGCGATATTCAATGCGGCGAACGAACAGGCGGTCGCGCTCTTCCTCGAGGGGCGTGCCACCTTCGGCGACATCCCGCGCGCCATCGCGCGGGCGCTCGAGACGCTCAGCGGTTCATCCGGCGGCTCGCGCGAGGCGCTGCTCACGGCCGATCAGGAGGCGCGACGCGTGGTGCGAGAGCTGTTCCAATGATCGATTTCGTGCGCTCTGTTGGCGCGATCGCGCTCGTGTTCGGGCTCGTGGTGTTCATCCACGAGCTGGGACATTTCATCGCGGCGAAGCTCATGGGCGTCTACGCGCCGCGCTTCTCGATCGGATTCGGTTCCGCGCTCATCAGCCGCAAGTGGGGCGAAACGGAGTACATGATCGCCGCCGTGCCGCTGGGCGGGTACGTGCGCATGGCGTCGAAAGACGACGAGACGATGGCGTTCATCGAAGGCGGCGCCGAGCAGCCGGTGGCAGAGGGCGACGCGAAGAAGCCGCGCTACTGGGACCCGAATGGCATGGCGCCCTTCGGTCCGAAGCCGGTGCCGCCCGACCGCTGGTTCGAGTCGAAGAGTTTCCTCGCGCGGCTGTTCATTCTCGTTGCGGGCGTGACGATGAACGTCGTGCTCGGCTTCGTGCTCTTCACAGGGCTCGCGAAGGCGGAGGGCCGTCCGATATTGCTCACGCGTGTCGTGGGCGGCGTGAACGCGCCCGCGAGCATGCCGCAGCTCGCGTCACTCCAGCCCGGCGACAGTCTGCTCGCCGTGGGCGCGCGTTCGGTGGCCAATTGGAACGAGTTCGCGGCGGCCGTCGAGTCGCTTCCGGGCGACACGCTCGTGCTGCGCACGCAGCGGGGCGTGGTGTCGGTGCCGGTGGGTCCGCCGCTCGACTCGACGCGTGGGCAGCTGCTCCTCGCGATCGACTACTTCATTCCGCCGGTGATCGACGATGTCGTGCCCGGCCAGCCGGCGCAGCGCGCCGGACTCGACGGCGGGGACAGCATCACCACCGTGAATGGCCGAAGCGTGTCGTCGTGGCGCGAGGTGGTGACGCAGATCGAGAGTTCGCCGGGCAAACAACTGAACATGGACGTGATGCGCGGGGGCAAACCGGTATCGCTCGTCATGCGGCCGGACAGCACGGTGAAGCATCGCGGTGTGCCCGTGCGCGATACGGTCGTCGGGCAGATCGGCGCGCTCGCGCTCACGCCCACGAGCCAGATCCCGCTCGGATGGGGCGGCGCGATCGAGCAGGGCGCGGCGCTCACATGGAACGCCGGCGGTCTCGTATTGCGCACGCTCCGCCAGCTCGCGACGGGCGGGGCATTGTTCAAAGAACTCGGCGGACCGATCGCGATCGGCGGCGCTGCCGCGCACGCCGCCAAGCGCGGGTGGGCCGATCTCGTCACGCTGCTCGGCCTGCTGAGCATCAATCTCGCCGTGTTCAATCTGCTGCCGGTGCCGCTGCTCGATGGCGGGCAGATCGTCGTGCTCGCCGCCGAGCAAGTGAAGGGCGGCGCGCTCAGCATGCGCACGAAGGAGTATCTCATGCGCGCGGGCCTCGCGTTCATCCTGCTCCTCCTGGCCGTTGTGATGTTCAACGACATCCCGCGGCTCTTCCGCATGTTCATGAAGCAATGACGCGGCGATTCCTGGTGGCGCTCGCGATGTTCGGTGTGGCGGCGGCGCCGGGTGCCGCACATGCGCAGCAGGGCGCGTTCCGATTCGAGATCAGCGCCGTGGGTGACAGCACGATCAACTTCCGTGTTGCGGACGCGTCATGGGTGAAGCCGGGCATGAGCGGCATCGCGGTGGACCCGTCGAAGCACGATCAGCTCGTCGCGCGCATCAAGGTGCTGCGCGTCACAGGCTCGCTCGCCACCGCGGTGGTCACCGGCCAGACGACGCGCATCACGACGCGATTTCGTCGCACTCCTCGAGCCGCCAGGCAAGCATTGGTACCAGCAGCCGGCGGTGTGGATCGGGACGGGACTGGGGATCGTGCTTGGGGTGGTGATCGCGAAATGAGCGAACTGCCGGGAACCGATTACCGGGAACCGGTGATGCATGACAACGCATGGCATACGACATCGCGCGAGTTCGTGATACCATTCGTTGTCATGCCGCACCGGTTCCCGGTAATCGGTTCCCGGCTGTCGCACTGGCGCCTATTTGCAGATGAGCCGTACTCGTTCGCGTCTCGTCTTCCCCGCCGATATCGTCGCCGCTCCCCTGAATTCCGCGCAGTACGGCGCCGTCACGTGCAGCGTGTATTTCCCCACCGGCACCACGAGCGGTTTGACTTTCGCCACCACGCCATGCGCCGCGATGCTGCCGGTGGGACCTGCGAGCGTAAAGTTCGCCGCGGCGGGCAGGGCGTCGAGTGAGAAGTAGCCGCACTCGCGCGGCGTGATCGTCACGCTCGTGGTCCCGGCCGGCTGCACCTTGGTCTTCACTTCCTGGCGCGCCGAGTTGCAGCCGGGGATCGCGTGCACCGACGCGGACACCGTGTGTGCACCCGGCGCGATCGAGTCGCTCTTCCAGCTGCCGGTGGCCACCACATTGCCATCGATGCTGACCTCGGCGCCCGCGGGCGCGTGCACGCGCAGCGTATGCGCTCCGGCCTTGCTCACGACCACCGGTGCCGAGTCCGACGCGCTCATCGCCGGCGCGCTCACGGTGACGGGCGCGAGGGCCTCGCCGCCGGACGTGACGGGTGCGGGCGCCGCCGGACGCAGCGCGTTCCACACGACCGCGGCGACGCCGATCACCGCGGCCGTGGCCACGGCGACGGTGCCGCGGCGATAACGGCGCCACTTCTCCTTGTTGTGCGTGGTGTCGAACGCCGCGCTGTCGTTCGGATCGCCCAGTTTTTCGAGCTGCGCCACCGGTGTGCTCGCGCGGCCCAGCAACTGCACCAACTCGGTGCGCAGCGCGTCGCCGGTGGGATACCGGTCGTTCGGATCCTTCTCGAGGCACTTGAGGATGATCCGCTCGACTTCGTCCGACAGCGCGGGATTGAACTCGCGCGGCCGCGGCGGCCGGTCCTCCACATGCTGCCGCGCGATCTCGTACCAGTCGTCGCCGCGGAAGGGGAGCACGCCGGCGCTCGCCCGGAAGAGCGTCACGCCCAGCGAATAGATGTCGGCGCGCCCGTCGAGCGTCTGCCCGCGCGCCTGCTCCGGCGAGAAATACTGCGGCGTGCCCACCACCATGTTCGTGCCGGTCTGGTCCACGTAGCCGCTCACCGCGCGCGCGATCCCGAAATCCGCGACGATCGCGTTGCCGTGCTCATCGAACAGGATGTTGTCGGTCTTGATGTCGCGGTGGATCACGCCCTCGCGGTGCGCGAACGCGAGCGCCGCGGCCACGTCCATTCCCATGCGGATGAGCAGCGTCTCGGGCAGCGTGCCCAGCATCTCGAGGCGGCCGTCGAGGCCGGTGGGCAGGAAGTCCATGACGAAGTACACCGCCGTCCCTTCGCGCCCCACGGCCAGGATCCGGATGATGTTCGGGTGCCGCAGCTTGGCCGCGATCGATGCCTCGTGCCGGAAGCGCGTCTCGAAGGTCGCCTCGCCCGCGAATTGGGGCTTGAGGACCTTGATCGCCACGGGAATGTCCAATTCGGGGTCGTACCCCTTGTAGACCCAGGCGAAACCGCCGGAGCCGACGATGGCGTCCACGCGGAAGCGGCCAAGATGGCGCCCGAGATAGCGATCAGGCACGGAGGGGAGACTTTACAGGGGAGGCCAAGGGGAGTAAATTCCTATGCTACAACGGATTCGGCGCACAACGCGCAGTGGAAATACCGGCGGAGAAATACCTGTTATGGCGTTCGAAAAAGCAGCGCTCATCGAGAAGCATCGTACCCACGAGAAGGACAGCGGCTCCACGAAACTGCAGGTCGCGCTTCTGACCGAGCGGATCAATTACCTGACGGAGCACTTCCGCGCCCACAAGAAGGACAACCACGGCCGCCGCGGGCTGCTCAAGATGGTCGGCAAACGCCGCCGTCTTCTCGACTACATGAAGCGGACCGACGTGACGGGATACCGGAAGCTCATCGACGAGCTTGGTCTCCGCCACTAACCCACCGGCCTTTCGGCCAGCGCGCGGGCGCCCCATGCGGTCCCCGCGCGCTTTTGTACATCCCTGAGACGAGAACACGAAATGCAGCGCATTGAAAAGGAATTCGCCGGGCGCAAGCTCATCATCGAGACCGGCAAAATGGCCAAGCAGGCCGCCGGCTCCGCCATGGTCCAGTACGGCGAAACCATGGTCATCGCGGCCGTCACGGTCAGCGACAACATCAGCCATCTCCCGTTCTTCCCTTTGACGGTCGAGTACAAGGAAAAGTCATACGCCGCCGGCAAGATCCCGGGCGGCTTCATCAAGCGCGAAGGACGCCCGCACGACGACGAGATCCTCTCGGCGCGCATCATCGACCGCTCGATCCGCCCGCTCTTCCCGGAAGGCTTCAAGAACGAAGTGCAGGTCTTCGTCTATGTCGTCTCCGCCGACCAGCAGAACGACGCCGACGTGCCGTCGCTCCTCGCGGTGTCGCTCGCGCTCAACGCGTCCAAGATCCCGTTCGGCCAGCCGCTCGCCGGCGTCCGCATCGGCCGCCTCGAAGGCAAGTGGGCGATCAACCCAACCTTCCAGCAGCTCGAGTACAGCGACATGGACCTCATCATCACCGGATCGAAGGATTCGATCGTGATGGTGGAGGGCGGCGCGCTCGAAGTCACCGAAGATGATGTGGTCGAAGGCATCACGCTCGCGCACAAGTCGATCCAGGAACTCATCGCCATGCAGAATGAGATCCTCGACAAGGCGCGCAGCCCAAGATGTCGTGGACGAAGTCGGTTCCGGCCGAGGCTCTCGTGGCCCGCGTCGCCGAACAGACGAAGGAGCGCATCCGCACCGCGATCAACCAGAAGGACAAGCACGCGCGCATTGAGGCCGTCGAGGCCGTGAAGAGCGAAGTGATCGCCGCGCTCGGCGCCGAGTTCCCCGAGAACGCCAAGGAGATCGGCAATCTCGTGGGCGACCACGAGTACAACGAGCTCCGCGCGCAGGTGCTCGACACCAACGAGCGCGTGGACGGCCGCAAGCTCAACGAAGTGCGCCCGATCACGATCGAGACCGGCATTCTGCCGCGCGCCCACGGCTCCGCGCTCTTCACGCGCGGCCAGACGCAGGCGCTCGTCGCGGTCACGCTCGGCACCGCCAAGGATGCGCAGCGCACGGATTCGATCGATGACGCGGCCGAGACCACGAAGAGCTTCATGCTCCACTACAACTTCCCGCCGTTCTCCACGGGCGAAGTGCGGCCGATGCGCGGCACCAGCCGCCGCGAGATCGGACACGGCAACCTGGCCGAGCGCGCGATCCAGGCGCTGCTGCCCACGAACGAGGAGTTCCCGTACACCGTTCGCATCGTCGAGCGACATCCTCGAGTCGAACGGGTCGTCGAGCATGGCGTCGATCTGCGGCGGCTCGCTGGCGCTGTTCGATGCCGGCGTGCCGTATCCGGCCGCCGTTGCCGGCGTCGCGATGGGACTCATCAAGGAAGGCAGCAAGTACGCGATCCTCACCGATATCCTCGGCACCGAGGATCACCTCGGCGACATGGACTTCAAGGTCGCCGGCACGGACCAGGGGATCACGTCCATCCAGATGGACATCAAGATCGAGGGCCTCGATCTGCAGATCATGCGCGAGGCGCTGGCGCAGGCGAAGGAAGGCCGCCTGCACATCCTCGGCGAAATGGCCAAGGCGCTCGCGGAACCGCGCGCTGATCTGTCGCAGTGGGCGCCGCGCATCGTGACCGTGAAGATCAGCCCCGAGAAGATCGGCGACCTGATCGGTCCGAAGGGCAAGACGATCCGCGGCATCCAGGACGAGACGGGCGCGCAGCTCACCGTGGACGACAATGGGGTGGTGACGATCGCCGCCGTGGGCGCCGAAGCGATGGAGCGCGCGAAGCAGATGGTGGCGGCGCTCACCGTGGAAGCCGAGATCGGCGCGATCTACGAGGGCACCGTGAAGAACACGACGGCCTTCGGCGCGTTCGTCGAGATCATGCCGGGCACGGAAGGCCTCGTACACATCTCCGAGTTGGCGTGGGGCCGCACCGAGAAGACGGAAGACGTCGTGAAGCGCGGCGACACCGTGCGCGTGAAGGTCCTCGACCGCGATGAGCGCGGGAAGATGCGCCTGTCGATGAAGGCGCTGATCCCGAAGCCCGAGGGCATGCCGGACGAGCCCGAGCGCGCGCCGCGTCCTCGCCGTGAAGACGGCGATCGTGGCAGCCGGCCGAGGAGCGGAGGGCGCGACCGGCGGTGACCGTCGTGTCGTCCGCGCCCGAACACGGGCTGAGACGCACCACGCTGCCGAACGGCCTGACCGTACTCTCGGAGATGGTTCCGGGAGTGCGGTCGGTCGCATTCGGGGCATGGGTGCGCGCCGCATCCGTGCACGAGCCGCGCGATCGGATGGGCGTGTCGCATCTCCTCGAGCACATGGTGTTCAAGGGGACGGCCAAGCGCACCGCGCCCGAGATCGCGCTGTCGCTCGAGACGCTGGGCGGCTCGCTGGACGCGTACACGGCGCGCGAGCACACGGCGTATCAGGCGCGCGTGCTCGACATGCACCTCGAGATCGCCGCCGACGTGGTGGGCGATCTCGTGTTCGAGCCGTTGCTGCGCGCGAGCGATCTCAAGCTCGAGCGCAAAGTGGTGCTCGAGGAGATCGGCATGGTGGAGGACACGCCGGACGATCTCGTGTTCGAGCTGCACAACGAGGCGATGTGGGGCAAGCACCCGTACGGCTATCAGATCCTTGGCACGCGCGACAGCGTGGCGAAGCTCGGCGTGAAGGAGTTGAAGGAATTGCACGAGCGGGCGTACCACCCGCCGCAGATCGTCGTCGCGTGCGCGGGCAATGTCGAGCACGATGCGCTGCTCACCGCGCTCGAGCGCACGGGCTGGGCGGATCGCCCGCGCGGCGAGACGAACGCACTCAAGGCGCCGGCGCTCGCGCCCACGAAGCCGGGCGCGCAGCACGTGCAGCGCGAAGGCGCGCAGACGCACATTGTGTTCGGC
Source organism: uncultured Gemmatimonadaceae bacterium (assembly GCA_963716745.1). Lineage (GTDB taxonomy): Bacteria > Gemmatimonadota > Gemmatimonadetes > Gemmatimonadales > Gemmatimonadaceae > DATKOH01. The sequence goes on along the minus strand of OY970320.1, from coordinate 468,626 downwards.
TCGCCCACCGTAGCCTACGGCGATCCGCGGCGCTACGCGGTGGCGCTCGTGGACACGATGCTCGGCGGCGGCATGAGCTCACGACTGTTCCAGCGTGTGCGTGAGGAGCTGGGGCTCGCCTACGACGTGCACACCTTCCAGACGTTCCATCCCGATACGGGCGTGCACGGCGTGTACGTGGGCACCGGTCCCGACACCGCGGCCGCCGCGGCGAACGCCGTGCGCGAGGAACTCGCGCGGCTTGCCGCCGATTCGCTGACCGAGGAAGAACTCGCATCGGGCAAGCGCCAACTCGCCGGCTCGGTCACCCTCTCGCTCGAGAGCGTGACCTCACGCATGTACCGCGCCGCGAGCTCCGCGCTGTACGACGAGCCCTACCGCACGCTGGATGAAACGCTGACGCTGATCGATTCGATATCAGCCGAGACGGTGCGCGAGGTGTGCGCACGAGTTCTATGAGCCCGGCAATCAGACCATTCTCAGCCTCGGCCCAACGCCCGCGGTACCGTAAGAAGTGGTAGTTGTAGTTCCAATCCGGCAAATCATGTTAATCCTGTCTAGTATTTTGTTGTCGTAAACTCCGTGAAGGGCATTTGACAGGATTAACAAGATTGACATGATTTTTCTAACGGCATGAGTTGTCTCCCCTAGCGCCCACGAATCGGGCGCACAGATTCATCCAATCTGCACGACACCCTACGACAATCCCATGAAGATCGGCGTACCGAAAGAGATCAAGACCAACGAGAATCGCGTCGCGCTCGTGCCCGCGGGCGCGGAAGCGCTCGTCGTCGGCCGGCCACAGCGTGAGCGTCGAGAAGGGCGCGGGCGAAGGCTCGGGCTTCTCCGACGAGATGTTCACGAAGGTGGGCGCGAAGATCGCGCCGACCGCCGACGCCGTGTGGGCGGACGCCGACATGATCATGAAGGTGAAGGAGCCGATCGAGCCCGAGTGGAAGCGCATGAAGAAGGGGCAGACGATCTTCACCTACTTCCACTTCGCGGCCGACGAGAAGCTCACGAAGGCGCACATCGCGAGCGGCGCGGTCTGCATCGCGTACGAGACCGTGGAGCTGCCGAGCGGGGAGCTGCCGCTGCTGACGCCCATGAGCGAGGTGGCGGGGCGGATGGCGGTGCAGGAGGGGGCCAAGTACCTCGAGAAGCTGCACGGCGGGCGTGGCGTGCTGCTGGGCGGCGTGCCGGGCGTGCCGCCGGGCAAGGTCGTGATCCTGGGCGGCGGTGTGGTGGGCACGAATGCCGCGAAGATGGCGGCGGGGCTGGGCGCGAAAGTGACGATCCTCGATCTCTCCCTCGAGCGGCTGCGCTATCTGAGCGACGTGATGCCGGCGAACGTGCAGATGGTGTACTCGAACCGGCACACGATCCTCGAGCAGATCTCGACGGCCGATCTCGTCGTGGGCGCGGTGCTCGTCGTGGGCGCGAAGGCGCCGCGGCTCATTCGTCGCGAGGACCTGAAGGTGATGCAGCCCGGGCTCGGTGATCGTGGATGTCGCGATCGACCAGGGCGGCTGCGTGGAGACCATCCACGCCACGACGCACGAGAATCCGGTGTACGTCGTGGACGGCGTGATCCACTATGGCGTGGCGAACATGCCGGGCGGCGTGTCGCGCACGAGCACCCTGGCGCTCACGAATGCGACGTTCCCGTACGCGATGAAGCTCGCGCAGAAGGGATGGAAGAAGGCGCTGAAGGAGGATGCGGCGCTGGCGAAGGGGCTGAACGTGGTGGAGGGGGCGGTCGTGTATCCGGCGGTCGCGGAAGTCTTTGGCATGAAGAGCGAGCCGCTGAGCAAGTACCTCGACTGACGGCAGGGGCGCCTGCTGCTCCCTCCGATCCTTTGCTATCACAAAGTGGAGCCGCGTCACGAGCTGGGTGTGACGCGGCTTTCTCCTATCCGCTTCGCGCGGCAGATCGACCGCCTGGCGCGCGCGGGATGGCGCACGCTCACTCTGCACCAGATCATCGCCTGCGCGACGGGGAAACGAGCCGTGGGCGATCGTGAACTCGCGATCACCTTCGACGATGCGTACCGCGGCCTCCGCGATCACGCATTCCCGGTGCTCGCGGCGCATGGATACACGGCGACATGCTTCGTGATCACCGACTTTGCCGGCAAGCTCAACCGCTGGGACGTCGCGTATGGCGGCCGGCGCTTCGCGCATCTCGCGTGGCGCGACATCGAGCGGGCGCGAGGGCGGGGGATCGAATTCGCATCGCACACCGCGACGCATGCACGGCTCGATTGGCTGAGCGACGCGGCGGCGCGACGGGAGCTGGTTCGGTCGCGCGAAACGCTCGAGTTGGCGCTCGGCGCTCCCTGCGATACGGTGAGCTATCCGTTCGGCATCGCGCGCGCGCGCGAGTGCGCGCTCGCGCGCGAGGCGGGATATACGAGTGGATTCACGCTCGTGCGCGCGTGGCGAGGCGACGCCATGGCCATCCCGCGCACGCCGGTCTACGCATGGTCGCCGCCCACGCCCGTCGTAGGCTGGCTCGCGCCGCTCGAACGTCTGGGCGCAGCCGGTGCGAACCGATGCGCCGTGGGGACGTCATATATCCAGCGCCTGTCCGCACCGGCGCGCGCATGAGCGGCACAGCATCCCCGCGCGCGCCGGATCTCTATTATCTCGTCGGCACGCCGGTCTTCGCACTCCTCGATCGCTTTGGCGGCATCAGCGTGCGCGCCGCGTTCCTCGACGGCTGGCCGGCGGCGCGGTACGCCTACTATGGTGTGTGCTTCGCCTGCGGGTTGGCCGCCTGGCGCCTGCCGGCGAAGGCGAGGCTCATCACGATGACCGAGAGCACCGCGAACATCGTGCTCCTCATCTTCAGCATCATGCTCGGCTACTACGCGATGATCGACCGGGTCGCGAACGATCTGCCCACGGATACCGCGCTCGGACCGCAGCGCGCCGTGAACCTCGCGATCGCCGCCGCGGCGCTGATGTTCGCCTATTTCAGGAGCGGAGGGCCGGCAGCGCTCACTTCCACAAGAACTTGAACCACTGGCCGAGGTTCTTTCGAGCCACGTAGCTCTTCGTGACCCGCAGATCGCGTGAACCCGCCACGAGCTGCTTGATCCGGCCCATCTCCTTCGTGGGAAGGAATTCGAGTGTCTTCCATCGCGCCGGCTCGATGTAGTAGAAATCTCTCATCGTCCGGTAGTTCGTCTCGTCGACGGCCAGCCACTTGCTCAGGAAATCCTTGTCGACGTCGCCATTGTGGCCCCAGTTGGCGAGTTTGAACCGGAGTTCCGATTCCGTTCGCGCCACGGAATCGTGCAGCACGATGCTGTCGAGATAGATCGCCCGCTCGTCGGTGCGCCGGCCATGCTTGTAGTTCGGGCAATTCGTGGCGAACGCCGATTTCATCGGCCGGTCCACGTAGAGGATCCCGTGGTCGGTGTACTTGTAGATGATGAACCAGAACGCGAAGATCTGGACTCTCGTCCGCTCGGGATCATCGAGATAGGAGTCGTAACGCCGGAGTTCCGTGACGAATCGCGGGAAGTCGATGAAATATTCGTCCGCGTCCACCTGGATGAGCCAATTGCCGATGCCCATGCGCTCGGACAGCATGGCGCGTTCGCGGGTCTCGTTCTGCATCGGGGAGAGGGCGGGCCGATAGAAATCGTCCTCGTAGATCTCGATCTTGCGGTCGACATTGAAGGCACCGAGCCAGTCATAGAACTCGGGATCGATCGTGAACGCGTTCCCGCGCCATGTCCGGAGCCCTTGATCCCTCGCGAGGAAGATCCGGTCCGCGGCCGCGTACACCGGCGGCAACGACGCGCGCAGCATGTCGTAGTCGTATGACAGCAGGAATCCGGCGTGGAACTTCTTCATGCGCTCCCTTGGGCGGCACGCGGCGCGCGTGGTCGAATTGTCTTCTACTGCTCGTGCACGCGCGCGGTTCCCGGGAGCGGCGTTGCTCGGCGCCGCGAAGCAAGATACGATTAATCGGCGCGCGACGGCGGAATCATTTTTGGCGCGATCGCTGACTCTTCACCCGGTGGACCGCGGACATGGCCGACACGATCGGACTCCTCGCCAACCTCGCGCTCGCGCTGTCGTTCATCGTCGGTCTCGTGTTCGGGATCCAGCAGGTACGCGTCGCGGCGCGAGATCGCCGGGAACGACTCACCGTGGAGACGCTCACCGCGTTCCAGACGCGCGAGTTCACCGAGCTGATGTACTGGATCCTCAATCACGAGATGCCCGTCACCCGCGATGCCATGCGCGCGATGCCGGCGAACGATCAGATCATGCTCATGCAGCTCGCGCAGGAGATGGAATCGCTCGGCATCATCGTCGCCGAGCATCTCATCAGCATCGACCTCGTGGACAAGACGCTCGGCAGCTTCGTGACCACCGCCTGGGCGAAGTACAAGCCGCTCTTCGAGGAGGTTCGTGTGTCCTCACCCGACCCATACCTCGGCGAGTATTTCCAGTGGCTCTCCGAGCGGATCGAGGAGCGAATGCTCAAGCATCCACGCAAACCGTTCCATCTATCGGCATAGGAGGTTCGCGATGACTACAAAAGACAACGCGAGCACTATCGGCGCTTCGATGCTTCCGGAGTTCGATCTGGAAATGGCCGCAACGCGACGTGTGCTCGAGCGCGTCCCCGGCGACAAGGGCGAGTGGAAGCCGCATTCGAAGTCATTCGCGATCGGCCATCTGGCGCAACTCATCTCGTGGATGCCCGGTTGGATCGCGAACACGCTGCAGGAGGACGCGCTTGATCTGGCCACCGCACCGCCTTACGCCTTTCAGCCGACAGCTACACTAGTGGCGGCCTTCGACACGAACGTCCGCGACGCCCGCAAGGCACTCTCGACTGTGAAGGACGAGGCGTTCGACCGAACGTGGGCGCTCAAGCGCGGCGACATGGTGCTCTGGTCGGCGCCCCGTCGCGTGATCCTCCGCAACCACATCAATCATTTGGTGCACCACCGCGGCCAGATGACCGTGTACCTGCGCCTGCTCGATGTGCCGGTGCCGCCGGTGTATGGGCCGACGGCAGACGAGCGAACCTTCTAGCGGCGTTTCCGGGTCTTCGGCCGCTTCTTGGGCTTGGGCTCATCTCTAATGGCGTCGCGGAACCAGAGCGGCACGCCGTAGTCGTACATGAGCTCTTCACCCGCGGCGATGTCGCGGAGCGCGATCACCGACATCGTCTCCGGCTCGGGACCGTCGTCGAACTCGACATTCGGCGATGCCGAGTGGTTGTAGATCATGAGCAGGCCGCAGCCCATCGCCATCTCGCGTTGGGCTTCGTCGCTCCAGTAGAGCAGATAGTGGTCCGGCACCGTGTCGCGGTGCCCGGGGTCGAGCAGATCGTCGGCGGGCACGACGATCACCGGCGCGCGCTCGACCTCAGTGCCCTTCGCGCAATCGATGCGCGCGATCACGCCGCGGCCTTTGCCGGCGATCGCGCCCCACGTGACCAGCCCATGCGGGCGGTCGGAGCCGATGACGGCATGCGTCGCGACCGGGGTAGCGTCCTTCGTTGCAGACCGCACTGCGTCGCTCATCCGTCGAGAATCGCACGGCGCACACCGCGAGGCAAGTGCGCATGAGCAACATTGCCGCAACGGTCTGCGCGGTGCATCATCGTGACCGCGAATGACACGTGCATCTCTTTTCCTGATCGCTGCGCTGGTGGTCGCGGGCCGATCGCATGCCCAAGCGGCAAGCGACTCGCTGCTCGGCCGGCTCATTGGCGAATGGCGCATGTCCGGCAACGTGCGGGGCAAGCCCGTGGCGTACGCGATGGCGGCGACCTGGGTGCTCGATCATAAATATGTCGAGCTGCACATGGCCGACCTCGGGCAGCCCGCACAGTACGAAGCGCGCGTGTTCGTCGGCGCCGACACCGCGCCGGCGCGCGTGCTCGTGCACTGGCTGGATGGCTTCGGCGCCGCCTATTCAGTGCCGGCCGGCGCGGGCACGATGCGCGGCGACACGCTGGAGTTCACCTTCCAGTACTCGGACGGACCGTTCCGCGATGTCTGGGTCTATCGCGGGCCGACCATCGGTTGGCATTTCCGCCTCGAGAAAGGCGATGGCCACGGCGGCTGGCGTTCGTTCGCCGAGTACCACGTGACCCCCGCGAAGGGGACCTCACGTTGATCGGAATTGCCGCTCCCGAAGTTGGAGGCTAGTTGAATGCCGATCAGGATCTGTTTGGCAGGCGCCACCGGGTGGGCGGGCTCCGAATTGTCGCGCGCGATAGCGAGCACGACCGATCTCTCCGTCGTCTCGGCCGTTGGGCGCACGCACGCCGGGCATATGCTCGGCGACGTGCTCGGCGAGCCGAAACTCACCGCGCGCGTGTTCGCCACCGCCGCGGAAGCGCTCGCCACGCCATGCGATGTGTTCGTCGAATACACCACGCCTTCATCGGCCAAGGCGAACATCCTGGCCGCGCTCGAGCACGACGCGCACGTCGTCGTCGGAACGTCGGGTCTCACCGAGCGCGATCTCGCGGAGATCGACGTGGTCGCGCAGCGGAAGCGGCGTGGCGTGCTGGCGTGCGGCAATTTCGCGTTGACGGCGGTCTTGTTGCAGAAGTTCGCCGAGGCCGCGGCGCGGCTGATCCCTCACTGGGAGATCATCGACTACGCGAGCGACGCGAAGGTGGACGCGCCGAGCGGCACGGTGCGGGAGCTAGCGGATCGATTGTCAAAGGTGCGCAGCCCGGAGCTCACCGTGCCCTTGGAGAAAACCGTGGGCCCGCGCGAGACGCGCGGCGCAACGGTCTCCGGGTCGCAGGTGCATTCGCTCCGACTGCCCGGCTTCGTGATCAGCGCCGAGGTGATCTTCGGGATGGAGGATCAGCGCCTTTCGATCCGGCACGATTCGGGCAACAGCGCGCGCCCGTATGCCGCCGGCGCGCTGCTCGCGATCCGGAAGGTTGCGACCCTGGTGGGGGTGCACCGCGGACTGGATTCGGTGCTGGAACTGTGACATGCCGCCCGCCTCGTACGGGCGGCGTGGGTGCATTGACTAGTCGTGTGCCAGGCGCCAGGCTAAGTGCTTGGCGGGAAATCATCAATCACGGAGGACGGATGAAAAAGACAATCGGAGCCAGCATACTCACGCTCGCGATCGCAGCCGCGGCGGCGGCGCAGCAGGCGCCGCAGCCCAGCGCGCCGGGCACGGTGATCGTGTCGTCGCTCCGCCGCTTCGGGAATCAGTACGCCGGGTGGCTTACCACAGCGTTCGACTCTGTTCCGGCCGCCAAGTACGGCTATAAGCCGACGCCGGCGCAAATGTCGATCGGGCAGATCGCGGCGCACCTGGAAGAGGCGAACTACTCCATCTGTGGGCGCATGAGCGGCATGATGCACCCCATGACCGCGCGCGATTCGGCGGCCGATACGGTGAAGATGAACTGGCCCAAGGACACGCTCGTCGCCCGCCTCAAGGCGTCGTTCGAATTCTGCAAGACCGCGTGGGATGGCATGACGGATGCCAAACTCGTGGATTCGATGCCCGGCTTCGCCCCGGGACGCAAGATCGTGCGCTCGACGCTCGCCGTCGTGTTCGTGACCGATCTGGTGGATCACTACAGCCAGATGGCGAACTACATGCGGCTGAACGGCATGATCCCGCCGTCGTCGTATCCGAGGAAGATGTAGGGCGGTCCGCGTGATGAAAATCTCGTGCAGCACCGCCGCGGTCGTAGCGCTCCTCACTGCGACCGCGGCGGCGCAGGCGCCGGTCTCCGCGACCGCGCCACAAACAGAAGCCGACGGCTACACGCGGTACGAGCTCCTCGCGCCGCCCGCAGGCACCGGGAAGTTCCGGATCCTCTATGAAGTGACGGCCACGACCGCCGGTGCGATGGCCTACTTCAATCCGATCCGCAAAGGCAGCATCGCCACCGACGAGCACGTCACCGATCGCGCGAGCGGAAAGCCGCTCAAGTTCGACGTTGTGGGAAATGCAGTCGCCGTCGCCGGCGGCGTGCGCGGCGGCGATTCCACGCAGACATACATCCGCGTGATGCTCGCGCATCCCGTGCCGCCCGACGGCGGCGAGGCGCGCATCCTCATCGATAAGACCTACGAGGATCCCAAGAGCTATTTCTTCAAGGGTGACACGCTCGTGTTCGACCGGCCGCTCGGCATCAAGCGCAACACGGTGGTGCTGCCGCCGGGCTACGAGCTCATCTCGTGCAACTATCCGTCGCAGGTGCTGCAGCAGCCCGACGGCCGCATCGCGATCAGCTTCTGGAACAACACACCCGCCGAAGCGCCGCTCGTCGTGAAGGCGCGCGCGGCCACGATGCCGCCCGCGGCGAAGCTCGCGCCGGCGCTCGCCGCGCGACTCGATGAACGCGCGCATCAGAACCGGAAGATCGTGTATTTCCTGCAGCAGCCGGAGACGCACGCATTCGATCTCTATCACGACTACACCGAGTCGAAGCCAGGCGAGAGCACCTACGTGAACGTTGTTCGCCCCGGCAGCTCGGTCGCGAATCCCTCGGCGCGCGATCTCGACACGGGCGCGAAGCTCACGTTCAAAGTGGTGAGAGGCGATGCGCTCACGCCCGCGAATCTCGGCGTGCCCGCCGAGGAACTTGCGGGCGCTGCTGAGGCCGTCGTGTTCAGCTATCCTGCCGTGAAGGCCGGCACGTCGATCCGGATTCGCATGTACGAGACCTACACCGACTCCGCGCGCTACTATGTCGCCGACGATCAGCTGATCTGGAACCGCAGCTTCGGTCGCGCGCCGAACGCCGTGGTGCTGCCCGCGGGCTGGGTGCTAACGAACAGCTCGATCCCGGCGACGGTGAGCGAGATGCCCGACGGCCGGATCCGTCTGGATTTCATCAATCCACGGCCCGACGAGATCGCGGTGCTGGTGACGGCGCGCAGGGTGGGGCACTAACTGCGCGGGACTCGGGACTCGGGACTCGCCGCGATGACGACCGACGGGACGCGCGTTCCCGCGCAGTTCTCGATTCCCGCGGCGCTTCCCGCGCCCCGCGTCCCGACGCGCCTCAGCTGTTTATCGGCAAAGCCCGCACGCGCTTGCCACTCGCATTGAATATCGCGTTGCATACGGCGGGCGCCGCCGCGGGCAACGCACCCTCTCCGATGCCGAGGGGCGCCGAATCGCTTGGAACGAAGTGCACTTCGATGGAGGGCGCCTCCGCCATGCGCAGGGCCGGGAAGTCATTGAAGTTGCTCTGCTGCACGCGGCCGTCTTCCACGGTGATCTTCTCGAGCAGCGCCGCCGAGAGTCCGTAGATGATCGCGCCCTGCACCTGCGCTTCCGCGCCGCTCACGTTCACGACGCGGCCGATATCCACGGCGGCCACCACGCGATTCACTTTCACCTTGCCGTCGGCCGCGACCTCCACTTCGGCGACCTCGGCGACGTACGCGCCATTGTTGTGCCCGCCGGCGAGACCGCGGCCGTGGCCGGCTGGCATCGGCTTCCCCCAGTCGCCCTTCGCGGCGGCGAGGCGGAACACCTCGCTCATGCGTGCGGCGTCGTAAGGCGAGCGGCGCTCCATCGCGATCGGCTTCTCGAGCATCGCGAGCCGCATCTCGAGCGGATCGCGACCCGCCGCATGCGCGACCTCGTCGAAGAAGCAGTCGATCGCGAAATTGCTCGAGGAGTTGTCGATCGCGCGCCACTGACCCAGCGGAATGACAGGCTCCAGCCGGCTCGCCTCGAGACCGAAGTTCGCGATGAATCCCGACGGGAAATCGCCGCGATCGGTCTCGCCGCGGCCCGCGGGCCACACCGTGGCGCCCTTCGGCATCTCCCACTCAAGGAACTCTCCGCGCGCGGCGTTGATGATGTGATACGTCCACGCGACGAGCGTACCGTTCGCGTCGAGTCCGGCGCGCATCGAGAACAGCGCCGACGGACGGTAGAAGTCGAAGTGGATATCATCCTCTCGCGTCCACACGACTTGCACCGGCGCATTCGCCGCGCGCGAGAGGAGTGCCGCCTCTACTGCGTAATCGGCGTAGAAGCGGCGGCCGAACCCGCCGCCACTGCGCACGACGTGCACGTCCACATCATCGCCGGCCAGCCCTAGCGCGCGCTCGACGGCCTGGCGGATGCCCGCCGGATTCTGGCACGGCGCCCATACCACGCAGCGCCCGCCGCGCGCATCCGCCAGACAATTCATCGGCTCCATGGGCGCATGCGCGAGCAGCGGCACCTCATACGTGGCGCTCACGACTCTCGCCGCGTCTCGCATTGCGGCCGCGACATTGCCATCGGCGAGCTGCACCGCCTCAGCCGGCTTTGCTGCGAGCGCCAGCGCTTGCTCGCGCATCTTCGACGTGCTCGCCGTCGCCCCGGCGCCCGGCGTCCACTGCACCGCGAGCGCAGCACGGCCCTTCATCGCCGCCCAGGTGGACGTCGCGATCACCGCGACGCCGTTACGCGGACGCGGATTGTCCTCGCCGAGACTCGGCAATTTGCTCGCATCGATGGGCACCACTTGCTTCACACCCGGCACGGCGATCGCCTTCGACGAGTCGATGCTTGCGACCTGCGAACCGATCGTCGGGGCGCGCTCGATCACGGCGACGAGCATACCGCTCACGCGCTGGTCCAGCCCGAACTTCGCCGCGCCGCGCACGATCGCCGGTGCGTCCACGGAACTTTGCCGAGTGCCGGTGAGCCGGAGCGCGCTCCTCGGCTTGAGCGGCACATCGGTCGGCACGGGCAGCAGGGCGGCGGCCGCGGCAAGCTCGCCGTAGCCGAGGTGGCGTTTACTGGCGAGGTGGATCACCTGGCCGTTCTCCGTGCCGCAATCCGTGGCGAGCACCGACCACTTCGCAGCCGCGGCCGCCACGAGCAGTGCGCGCGCAGTGGCGCCGGCTTCGCGCATGCGCTGATAGCTCTCGCGCACGCTGCTGCTGCCGCCTGCGTACTGATCGCCGTAGCGGAGGTTGAAGTCCGCCTGCACGATCGTCACGCGGCTCCAATCGGCGTCGAGCTCGTCGGCGATGATGAGCGGCAGAGCGGTGCGGGTGCCTTGTCCCATGTCGGGGCGCGGCACGGTGAGCGTCACGGTGCCATTGGGATCGATGCGAATGAACGGGCCGGGCTCCCATGCGGCGGCATCGCTATGATCCGCAGCGCCGAGCGCGCGCGGCCACGAGATCGCGATGATCATCGCGCCGGCGACCGTGCCGGTCACGCGCAGGAACTCGCGCCGGTCGATCGCGGGCGAGGCGCCGTTCACTTGGCAGCTCCGTTCGCGCCGGCGGCACGATGGATCGCCGCGCGGATGCGCACGTACGTTCCGCAGCGGCAGATGTTGGTCATGGCCGCATCGATCTCGGCATCGGTGGGATGCGGCGTGCGCGCGAGCAGCGCCGTGGCCGCGAGGATCTGCCCCGCCTGGCAATAGCCGCACTGCGGAACGTCCTCGGCGATCCATGCGGCCTGAACCACCGTGAGGCCCTTCGCCGTCGCGAGACCCTCGATGGTCGTGATCCGGTGCGCGCCGACGGCCGACAGCGGGAGTTGGCAGGAGCGCGTGGGCTGCCCGTCGACGTGCACCGTGCAGGCGCCGCACTGGCCGATGCCGCAGCCGAACTTGGTGCCGGTGAGGGCGAGGTCGTCGCGCAGGACCCACAGCAGGGGCGTGTCGCCGGGAGCGGAGACTGTGTGCTTGGTTCCGTTGACGGTCAGGGACGTCGGCATGGGGCGCGGTCTCAGGTCAACAGCGTTCGGGAAGCGGGAAGCGGGAAGCGCCGCGGGACGCGATACCTACGGAGGATCGCCTCCCGTTGGTTCAGCGCGGCGCTTCCCGCTTCCCGCTTCCCGCGCCGTTCAAACAAAGTACTTGGTCACCACCGGCAGCAAAGAAGGATGCTTCACCAGCGCATGTGCGAACACGCGCCCGAGCGTACGCCGTTCAGAGGGGATGCGATTCACCGTCGCGGCCAGGCCGTTGAAGACGCCGTCCTCGAACTTCCCGAGCGCGTCCTTCAGCCGGTGGAAGCGCACGTGATCGTCGCCGAGCAAGGTCATCCAGGCGTCGTGGTACCCCTGGAGGCGGGCGGCGTTCGTATCGTTCGCGGCGAGCGCATCGGCCGCGGTGTGCGCGGCGAGGCGCCCGGCCTTCATCGCGTTCACGATGCCGCCGCCCGAGAGCGGATTGATCATGTGCGCGGCGTCGCCGCATACGAGCAGCGCGTCGGTCACGGTGCGCTTGATCGTGGGATGCACGATCACGCCGCCCACGGTCATCCCGGTGATCGTTGCGCCGGGAAAGTCGTGCGCGACGTAGTCGTCGAGATGCGCGCGCGCCGAGCGGCCGTTGGCACGGAGGGCCACAATGCCGAGCCCCACGTTCGCGTCGCGCTCGCTCTTGGGGAAGATCCAGGCGTAGCCGCCGGGCGCGATCGTCTGGCCGAAATGCAGCAGGATCGCGTCGGGGTCGAATGCGATGCCGCTCATCACGTATTGCGCGCAACTCTCCATGTCGCGCGCCGGGACGCGCGTGTCGAGGCCGGCCCATCGTGCGGCCATCCCCTCCACGCCATCGGCGGCGATCACGATCCGCGCGACCACCGTGCTCTCGCCGCGCGCCGTGGACAGGTCTGCCCGCCAGCCCGCGCCCTCCCGCGCCAGCGCCGTCACCTCGGTGCCCACCCGAATCTCGGCGCCCGCCGATCCGGCCTGCGCGGCGAGCGCCGGCTCGAAGCGTGAGCGGTCCAGCACGTAGCCCACATCCCCCTCGGCGACGCGCACGTCGGTGCCGTCGGGCGCCCGGAGGATCACCCGCGTGATGCGGCGTGAGACCCAGTCGGCCCCGGCCGGGTCGATGAATTCGGCCAGCCCGGCGCTGCCCACGCCCTCGCCGCAGCGCACCGGCGCGCCGATCGCGCGGTCGCGCTCCACCAGGAGCACCCGCGAACCCGGCGCACGCACCGCGAACTCGCGGGCAGCGATGAGTCCCGCCGGTCCGCCGCCCACCACCAGCGCGTCCACCCGCTCGATCGGCGCGATCATGCCCGCGGGATCATCGACAGCGCGGCCACCGGACAGGGCGCAACGCACTTCCGACACCCCGTGCAGGCTGAGTCGTCAATGTGGAGACCGTCGCGCCGGAGCGAGATCGCGCCGGGGGGACAGAGGGGCAGGCACAGGCCGCACGCATCGCAGGTCGAGAGCTCGACGATGGCCACTTCGGTGGCACGCGATGGGGGCATGCGGGGACGATGTCCGGGTGTGCTAGGTCGTGTCAAGGCAATGTCTTGTCGCGGTCTGCTTCCTTTGCTAGGTTAACTCGCGTCAGCGCCCGTGTTCGATCCAAAAAACTCGAAGCACCCAAGCGACTCCCACACACTCGATGCGCTGGCCGCTCTTCAAACCAGGTTCATTCTTCCCCGCGAACGCGATCGCCGTCGACCTCGGCACCGCGAACACGCTCATCTACGTGAAGGGAGAAGGGATCGTCCTGAATGAACCGTCGGTCGTCGCGATCGAGCGGTCGAGCGGAAAAGTGAAGTGGGTCGGCCTCGAAGCGAAGCGCATGCTCGGCCGCACTCCCGAAGGCGTGATCGCCGTGCGCCCCATGAAGGACGGCGTGATCGCGGACTTCGATGTCACCGAGAAGATGCTGCGGTATTTCCTCACGCTCATCATCGACAATCACGTCTTCAAGGTGAAGCCGCGCGTGATCGTGTGCGTCCCCTCGGGGATCACCGAGGTGGAGCGCCGCGCGGTGCGCGACTCGGCGCTCGGCGCCGGCGCGAAAGAAGTGTTCATGGTGGCGGAGCCCATGGCCGCGGCGATCGGCGTAGGACTTCCCGTCGAGACACCCACCGGCAACATGGTGATCGACATCGGCGGCGGCACCACCGAGATCGCCGTCATCGCGCTCTCCGGCATCGTGAGCGATACGTCCATCCGCACGGGCGGCGACGAGCTCGACATCGCGATCGTGCAGTTCATGCGCAAGAATTACAACTTGCTCATCGGCGAACCGACGGCGGAGCAGGTGAAGATCCAGATCGGTTCCGCCGCGCCGGTGGGCGACGAGCGCGAGATGGAAGTGCGCGGCCGCGATCTCGTGAGCGGCATCCCGAAAACGGTGCGCGTGCATTCGAGCGAGATCCGCGAGGCGATCCAGGAACCGATCCAGCAGATCGTGGACGCCGTGCGCCGCGCGCTCGAGATCACGCCGCCCGAACTCGCGAGCGACATCGTGGACCGCGGCATCGTGATGACGGGAGGCGGTGCGCTCATCCGCGGGCTCGATCTCCTGCTCAGCCAGGAGACGAACCTCCCCATCCATGTGGACGAGGATCCGCTGACGTGCGTGGTGCGCGGCACCGGGCGGATCCTGGATGACGAGGAGAAGTACTGGAACGTCCTGCAGACCTGACGAGAAGTGCCCGCCGCCGCCCGCACGCTCAACCGTCGGGATCTCGTTTTGCTCGGTGCGAGCCTCGCGCTCGCGATCACAGCGCTCAATCTTCCCGACCGGATCCGCGACCCCTTCGCCGCCGCGCTCCGCGAGACGGTGCTCGCGCCGCTCGTATCGCTTCAGCATGACGCCGAGCTCGCGCGCCTTGCGTGGAAATCGCGCGAGTCGCGCACGCAGGCCGCCGACAGCGTCGCGATCCGCGCGCTCGCGCTTGCCCGGCGCCGAGAGCGAGAACGCGCGCCTGCGGCGCATGCTCGGCCTGAGCGGCCGGCTCCAATGGGGATTCGTGTCGGCTGAGGTGCTGCAGGGCCGCGGCGTGGGCGACGACTACACCGTCACGCTCTCGGCCGGCAGTCGCGCCGGCGTGCGACCGTTCAGTCCGGTGGTGGTCGCCGAGGGACTCGCGGGCCTCGTGAAGAGCGTAGATCCGACGATGAGCACGGCCGTGCTCTGGGCGCATCCCGATTTCCGCGCGAGCGCCATGGCGGCGGACGGCAGCGTGTTCGGCATCGTGGCCGCGCATCCCGGTACGGACGCCGAGCGCTTCCTGCTCGAGATGCGCGGCGTGCCGATGCGGTCGTCGATCGCGAAGGGAACGCTGATCGTGACGTCCGGGCTCGGTGGCACGTTCCCGCGCGGGATCCCGGTGGGCGTCGTGATCTCGGAGGTGAAGACACCGGAACTCTGGGCGCGTACCTACCTGCTGCGGCCGGCGGTGTCGCCGGCCGATCTCTCGAGCGTGATGGTGCTGCTGCCCGACCGTCTCAAGGCGGGCGTGGAGCCGGTATGGAAGGATGCGCGCGGCGACTCCGTGCCGGTGGCCGACTCGCTCGC
The DNA here is from genome assembly GCA_963716745.1 of uncultured Gemmatimonadaceae bacterium. Taxonomy (GTDB): domain Bacteria; phylum Gemmatimonadota; class Gemmatimonadetes; order Gemmatimonadales; family Gemmatimonadaceae; genus DATKOH01. Next base: position 453,346 of record OY970320.1, on the reverse strand, counting down.
GCACACGACCGTGGACACGGCGGCGGCGCGCATCGCGAAGGCCGCGCTCGACAGCGCCGCCGCGGACAGCATCGCGCGCAAGCGCCGCCGCAAGTTCCGGCGCGACTCGATCGCGGCCGCCGAGAGTCTCGCGGCGCACCGGGACAGCAGCGCGCCGCCCGCGCCGGCCGCGCGCACGGACACCACGCCGCCGCCCGCACCATGAGATCCCTCGACGCGTTCCGCGTTCTCATCGCGTTCCTCGTGCTCGTGTTGCTGCAGTACACCGTGCGGCCGATGCTCGGCTGGCCGTACGGCCCCGATTTCCTGCTCGTGGCACTGCTCGTCGTGGCAGTGCGCGTGCGGCCGGGCACGGCGGCCGCGATCGGCCTGCTCGTGGGACTCGTGTCCGATTCGATCGGCACGGGACCGTTCGGCGCGGCGTCGCTCGCGATGGCCGTCGTCGCGTTCGGCGCGTCGTGGCTGCAGTCGGTGGTGTTCTCCGATGATCTCACTGTGAACGCGATGTTGTTCTTCTTCGGCGAGTGGGCGTTCGCGGCGCTCTACCTACTCATCGCGCGCAGCCCGGGCTCGCCGATCGTGATGCCGGCGCTCGTGTGGGCGCCGGTCGCCGGGGCGATCACCGCGCTCTTCGGCGTGGCGACGCTCATGGTCCTGCGGCCCATCCTGCGGCCGGTGAACGGGTGAGCCTGCACCCGAACGACCTCGCGCGGCGCGGACGCGGCGCGTCGATCGCGCTCGGCGTGCTGTTCGTCGTGCTGCTCGGCACATTCTTCCGCACGCAGATCATCCAGCATTCGCGCTACACGATGCAGTCGGAGGAGAATCGTTTACGCGAAGTCCCGATGCCGGCGCCGCGCGGGATCATCTTCGATCGCAATCAGAAGATCATCGCGGAGAACGTGCCGGGATATTCCGTGCAGCTGCTCGCCGCGAACGCCGATTCGCTGCGCGCGACCGTCGCGCGCATGGCGCAGCTCGTGGCGATCACGCCGGAGCAGGCGGAGTTGGTCGCGCGGCGATACCTCCGGACGCCGAACCGGCCGGCGGTGGTGTTCGCCGACGCGCCGTTCAAAGTGGTATCTGTGCTCGAGGAGCGGCGGCTCGATTTCCCGGGGCTCGTGATCCAGTCGGCGCCCAAGCGTTTCTATCCGGCGGGCGCGGCCGCGGCGCCGGTGCTCGGCTACGTGGGCGAGGTCACCGAGTCCGAACTCAACTCCGACCGCTACAAGGGATACCGGAACGGACAACAGGTGGGGAAAGCGGGCCTGGAGCGCGAGTACGAGGACAAACTGCGCGGCATCGACGGTTCGCGATTCGTGGAAGTGGATGCGCGCGGCCGCGTGGTGCGCGAGGCCGGTGCGCGGGAGGACCTCGCGCCGCAGGCTGGGCCGCCGCTGCTCACGAACATCGATGTCGATCTCCAGAAGTACATCGCGGAACTCTTCGCCGATTCGCTGCAGGGCGGGGTGATCGCGATCGAGCCGCGAACCGGCGCGGTGCTCGCGCTGTACTCCGCTCCGAGTTACGACCCGAACGCGTTCATCGGCGGTATTCCGCCGGAACTATGGAAGGCGCTGAACACCGATCCGCGGCGCCCGCTCTACAATAAGGCGATCCAAGGGCGGTATCCGCCCGGCTCCACGTGGAAGCTCGCGACCGCGGCGATCGCGCTGCAGGAAGGCATCGCGACGCTCGACGACAAGATGCCGCAGCCGTGCACCGGCAAATTCCAGTTCGGCGACCGCGAGTTCAAATGCTGGGACAAACAGGGACATGGCGCGCTCACGCTCGCGCGCGCGATCGAGGTCTCGTGCGACGTGTACTTCTACCAGCTCGGGCTCAAGATCGGGCTCACGCGGCTCGTGGCGGGGGGCATCTCGCTCGGCGCGCATGAGCGCACGGGGATCGATCTTCCTGAGGAGGCGCGCCCCGGTTTCCCGAGCGCCGACGTCAAGGACTACTACGATAAGAAATACGGCAAGACGGGATGGAGCCAGGCGGTGGTGCTCAATCTCGCGATCGGGCAGGGGGAGAACGATCAGACCGTCGCGGCGATGGGCCGCTTCTACACGGCGCTGGCGACCGACGGCAGCGCGGCGACGCCCGCGGTGGCAATGCGGCCGGTGGAGCGTGAGCGGATCATGCAGCTCACGCCCGCGCAGCTCGACGCGGTGCGCGCCGCGATGGCGGGCGTCATCTCGCGCGGTACCGCGAGCAGCGCGCAGATCCAGGGCGTCGTGCTCGCGGGCAAGACCGGCACCGCGCAGAACTCGCAGGATCCGCTGCACGATCACGCGTGGTTCGTTGGGTTCGCGCCCGCGAACGACCCGAAGATCGTGGTGGCGGTGATGCTCGAGTTCGGCGGCCACGGCGACCGCGCGGCGCGCGTCGCGTCCAAGATCATCCAGTCGTACCTGAAGGTCGCGCCCGCCACGTTGCTGAACACGGACGGCTGATGCGCACGCGGCGGCTGCTGGCGGACCCGACGCTCCTGATCACCGGCCTGGTGCTCTCGCTCTATGGCATCGCGATGGTCTACTCGGCCGGCCAGACCGACGTGCCCACGCCCGCGGTGAACGCGTGGATCGCGCAGCTGCGGTGGCTCGCGCTCGGGATCGTCGCCGCGTTCATCGTGACGCGCGGCACGGCGCGCTTCATCGAATGGTTCGCATTGCCGGCGTACATCTTCTCCATCCTGCTGCTGATGCTCACGCTCAAGTTCGGCGGCGGCGCGGGAACGGCCGCGAGCTCGCACAGCTGGCTGATGATCGCCGGGCACCGGCTCGGCCAGCCATCCGAACTCGTGAAGATCACCACCGTGCTCATGCTCGCGCGCACGCTCGCGGTATTCCGCCAGCCGCCGCGGTCGCTGCTCGAGTTGTGGCGGCCGGCGCTCGTCGTCGTCGCGCCTTTCGTGCTCATCATGGCGCAGCCGGACCTCGGCAGCGCGCTCGTGTTCGTGGGAATCTTCTTCGCGATGCTCTTTTGGATGGGGCTCGAGTGGCGCCTGCTCATCCTGCTCGCTTCACCGGGCATCAGCCTCATCCTCGCGTCGCGCACGCTGTTCTGGGGGGCGTGGTTCCTCGTGCTGCTGGCCCTCGTGTTCTGGTACCGGCCGTACTTGATCGAGGGTGTGAGCCTCGTGCTCGCGAACGTCGTCATGGGCGTCGTCGCGCCGTTGCTCTGGTACCGGCTGCAGCCTTATCAGAAGAATCGCCTGCTCACCTTCCTGGATCCGTCGATCGACCCGCATCGCGCCGGATGGCACGTGCAGCAATCCAAGGTCGCGATCGGGAGCGGCGGGTGGATCGGCAAGGGATTCCTCGAGGGAACGCAGAAGCGGCTGGCCTTCTTGCCGGAGCAGCACACCGACTTCATCTTCGCCGTGCTCGGCGAGGAGCTTGGATTCCTCGGCGTGGCGGCGGCTCTGGCGCTCTTCCTCGTGCTGCTGCAGCGGTCGGTGCGCATCGCGTCGAGCGCGAGCGCGCCGTTCGGCAGCCTCGCGGCATTCGGGCTCGCATCCATCTGGGTGGTGCACATCATCGTGAACGTCGGCATGACGCTGAACCTGATGCCGATCACCGGCATCCCGCTGCCGTTCTTCAGCTACGGCGGATCGTTCATGCTCTCGTGCTGGCTCTCGATCGGCGTGCTCGAGCGGATCGCGAGCGAGGCGCGCGGCGCACAGACGGGCGACCCGAGCTACCGGTAGCGGCGCTCTCCTTGCCGACGGCCCGCCGCGCGGGCACATTTCCAAAATGGCCTGGTTCCGCAAGGAGAAGAAGCCGCGTCAGCCGCGGCGCGAGCGTCTCGAGATCCCGGCGGACACCTGGGAGAAGTGCGAGGCATGCGGCCACACGGACCTGCGCGAGAAATTCCTGCGCAACCTGAACGTGTGCCCGAACTGCGACTATCACCGCCGCATTCGCGCGAGCGAGTACTTAGCGATCCTCCTCGACGACAATGCCTACGAGGAGCTCGACGAGGACATCCGCTCCAAGGATCCGCTCGGATTCCCGGAATATCCAGCGCGCCTGAAGAAGGCGATGACGAACGCGGGTTCCTCCGACGCGATCGTCACCGTGAGCGGCGCGCTCGGCGGGATGCCCGTGAACATCGGCGCGATGGACTTCGCGTTCATGGGCGGCTCGATGGGTTCGGTGGTCGGCGAGAAGATCGCGCGCCTCGGCCAACGGTCGCTCGAACGCAAGTATCCGCTCGTGATCGTCTCAGCGTCGGGCGGCGCGCGCATGCAGGAGGGCGTACTCTCGCTCATGCAGATGGCGAAGACCTCCGCGTTGCTCGCGCAGCTCGCCGAGCGGCGCATCCCATACGTCTCCATCCTCACGAACCCGACCACCGGTGGCGTGAGCGCCAGCTTCGCGATGCTCGGCGACGCGATCGTGGCCGAGCCCGGCGCCGTGATCGGCTTCGCGGGTCCTCGCGTGATCAAGCAGACCATCGGCCAGGATCTGCCGGAAGGATTCCAGACCGCGGAATTCCTGCTCGACCATGGCATCGTTGACGTCGTTTCGCATCGCAAGGAGTTGAAGGCCACCGTGGGCACGCTGCTGCGCCACATGAGCCATCAGCCGGCCGCGGCGGGATGGGCGTCGCCCTGACGTCGTACGCCGGCGCGCTCGAGTACCTCTTCGCGCGCGTCACCGGCGGATGGAAGTTCGGACTCGACACCACGCGCGCGCTCGCCGCCGCGATGGGCGATCCGCAGAACACATATCCCACCCTCCACGTCGCGGGCACGAACGGCAAAGGGAGCGTCGTGGCCACGCTCGATGCGCTGTTGCGCGCGCGCGGACTGCGCGTGGGGCGCTACATGTCGCCGCACCTCGTCGATTTCCGAGAGCGGATCGTCGTGAACGGCGCGATGATCCCCGAGGAGGCGGTCGTCGAGCAGATCGCGCGATGGACCCCGGAAGTCGAGCGCCTCGGCGCGACCTTCTTCGAAGCCACCACGTGCATGGCATTCGAGCACTTTCGGCGCGAGCAGGTGGATATCGCGATCATCGAAGTGGGCCTCGGCGGCCGCCTCGACTCCACGAACATCATCACGCCGCTCGTGAGCGGCGTCACGTCCATCGGTATCGACCACGTGCAGTACTTGGGCGACACCGCGGAGAAGATCGCCGTCGAAAAGGCCGGGGTGTTCAAGCCGGGAGTGCCGGTGGTGATCGGCGAGCGCGATCCCGCGATCCGAACGTTGCTCGCGCGTCTGGCGCTGGAGGCAGGGGCCGGACCGGTGCGCGTGCTCGCCGACGAGTCCGCACTCACGGGGATCCTGGTGACGCCTGACGGCACGCGATTCACGATCGCCTCGCGCGAATCCAAGCGCACGCTAACGACCCCGCTGGTCGGGCGGCATCAGGCGCAGAATGCGGCGACCGCGATCGCGATGCTCGAGGCGGCCGGCGGTGAGTGGCGCGCCGCGGCGGGCGACGCCGAGCGCAGCGCTGGCGGACGTGCGCCTGCCGGGCCGGTTCCAGCGGTGGCGGAATTTCATTTTCGACGTCGCGCACAACCCGGCGGGAACGACGGTGCTGTGTGAATCGCTCGACGCGGTGCGCGCCGCCTCGTCCGCTGGCGTGCCTGCTCACCGTCTTGAACGACAAGGACTGGCCGGAGATGATGCAGCGCCTCGCCCGGCACGTAGACCGGTTCGTGCTCACGACGCCGCCGAGCGTCCCCGCCGATCGCGCGTGGCCCCTGGCGGAGGTCTCCGCGTTCGCCGCGGCGAACGCGTGGGCTGCGACCACCGAGCGGGATTTCGACCGTGCGCTATCGCTGGCGCGCGAGAGCGCCGGGACCACGCTCGTGACCGGTTCCTTCCACACCGTGGGCGACGCGATGGCGCGCTTGCCGGGGTCTCTCTCCGGCGGGTAGATTGCGTGAATGGGTCAGGGCGCACTCCCCGGATTTCGAGATTTCTACCCCGCTGAGTTCGCCGAGCGCGCGCATTTGTTCGCGGCGTGGCGGGACGTGGCGCGGCGGTTCGCGTTCGTGGAGTACGACGGTCCGCCGCTGGAACCGCTCGATCTGTTCACGAAGAAGAGCGGGGCGGAGATCGCGGAGCAGCTGTACAACTTCACCGACAAGGGCGACCGTCAGGTGGCGCTGCGACCCGAGATGACGCCGACGCTCGCGCGCATGGTGGCGGCGCGGGCGAATGCGCTCCGGAAGCCGGTGCGATGGTTCTCGATCCCGCAGCTGTTCCGCTACGAGCGGCAGCAGCGCGGGCGGCTGCGCGAGCATTTCCAGTTGAACATGGACATCATCGGCGAGCCGGACGTGACCGCCGATGCGGAATTGCTCGCGGCGGCGATCGAGATCCTGCGGACGCTGGGGCTGACGAAAGATGATGTAGTGGCGAGAGTATCGGATCGGCGGCTGCTGAATGCGCTGCTGAAGGGAAGTGGATTCGCGGAGTCACAGTTCGCGGCCGCTTACGCCGCGCTGGACAAGCTCGCGCGCGATCCACGGAACGTGCTGGAGGACCGCCTCGCGAAGGCAGGCGTTGCCGCGCCGCTGATCGCGGCACTGTTCGATCTCGCTGCATTCGGCGGCCGATGCGAACGCGTTCGCGGCGAAGGTGAAGCAGGCCGGCGCGGAGACCGAATACGCGGTGGTCGAACGTTATCTCGGCGCGCTCGATGCGTTGGGTGTCGGCGCATGGGTGCGCCTCGATCTCTCGATCGTGCGCGGGCTCGCGTACTACACCGGTATCGTGTTCGAGCTGTTCGATGCCAAAGGTGAACTCCGCGCGATCTGCGGCGGCGGACGCTATGACAATCTGCTCGAGTCGCTCGGCGGCGTGGATCTGCCGGCGCTCGGGTTCGGAATGGGCGATGTGGTACTCGGTGAGTTGCTGCGCGACCGGAAGCTGATGCCGCCCGTCGGCGCCGATCACTCGATTTCTGGGTGGCGTTCGGCGAGGATCTCGACGCGGCCGATGCGATGCGCGTGGCCGGCCGCCTGCGCGCGCGCGGCCGCAGCGTGGAGTACTCGCTGGGCCCGCAGAAGCTCGCGCGGCAACTCAAGACCGCGAACACGGCGGGCGCCCGGCACGCCGTGCTGCTCTCGGCCGCGGATCGCGCGAACGGCGCGGCGGTGGTGCGCGATCTTGGCACGGGAACGGAAGAGCGCGTCACGCTCGACCGCTGGATCGAAACTCTGCTGATGGGAATCAATGGCTGACGACAAGAAGCTCACCACCCGCGCCGAGGATTTCAGCGCGTGGTACAACGAACTCGTTCTCCGCGCCGAACTCGCGGACTACTCGCCCGTGCGCGGCTGCATGGTGATCCGCCCCGACGGCTACGGCATCTGGGAGCGCATGCAGCGCGCGCTCGACGACATGTTCAAGGCCACCGGGCATCGCAACGCGTACTTCCCGCTGCTCATTCCCCAGAGCTTCCTCGCGAAGGAAGCCGAGCACGTCGAGGGCTTCGCGCCGGAGACGGCCGTGGTCACGCACGGCGGCGGCAAGGAGCTCGAGGAGCCGCTGGTCATCCGCCCCACGTCCGAGACGATCATCTACGCGATGTTCGCCAAGTGGGTGCAGAGCTACCGCGACCTGCCGCTGCTCATCAACCAATGGGCCAACGTGGTGCGCTGGGAACTGCGCACGCGGCTCTTCCTGCGCACGCTCGAATTCCTCTGGCAGGAAGGGCACACCGCGCACGCGACGCACGACGAAGCCGAGCTCGAGACGCGCAAGATGCTCGGCGTCTATCGCGAGTTCCAGGAAGGCTGGATGGCCATGCCCGTCGTCACCGGGCTCAAGACCGACGCGGAGAAATTCGCCGGCGCGCTGCGCACGTATTCGTGCGAGGCGATGATGCAGGACAACAAGGCGCTGCAGGCCAGCACGTCGCACAACCTGGGGCAGAATTTCGCGAAGGCATTCGAGCTCAAGTTCCAGACCGAGGCCGGCGGCACCGAGTTCGCGTGGAACACGAGCTGGGGCGCTTCGACGCGCATGATCGGCGCGCTCGTGATGACGCACGGCGACGACAAGGGGCTGCGTCTGCCCCCGCGCCTCGCGCCCACGGAGGCCGTGATCATTCCCATCTGGCGCACCGACGAGGACAAGGCGCGGGTCCTCGCGGCCGCCCACGCGATCGTCGCCGAACTGGGCGACTGGAAACTCGGCGACGCGCGCATCCGCATCCAGCTGGATGCGCGCGACACCGTGCGCTCCGGCGCCAAGCACTACGAATGGGAGCTGCGCGGCGTGCCCATTCGCCTCGAGCTCGGACCTCGCGATCTGGAGAAGCAGCAGGCGATGCTCGCGCGTCGCGACGGCGGCGAGAAGCGCGCGGTACCGCTCGCCGCGCTCGGCAAGGAATTGCGCGACACGCTCGCCGCGATGCAGGACGCGATGCTCGGCGAGGCGCGGGCGCGGCGCGAGGCGAACTCCATTCGCGGCGGCATCACGTACGCGAAATTCAAGGAAGTGATGGACGGACCCGGCGCGTTCGTGTACGCGGGATGGTGCGGCGACGCCGCGTGCGAAACGGCGATCAAAGAGGAGACCAAGGCCACGATCCGCTGCCTGCCCGACGAGGAATTCCGTACCCCGGCGGCGCCCAAGGAGTGCCTGAAGTGCGGGAAGGCCGCGAAGCACGAGGCGATGTGGGCGAAGGCGTACTGATCCCCGGCTTCGCGCGCACCGACGGGGCGCTCGCGTGCGAGGGAGTGCCTCTCGACGCGATCGCCACGGCCGCCGGCACGCCAGTATACGTATACAGCGCCGGTGCGATCCGCGACGCGTACGAACGGCTGCGCCGGGCCTTCGCTCCCGTGCCGCACCGCGTGCACTACAGCGTGAAGGCGAATTCGAATCTCGCAGTGCTGCGCTTGCTGCGCGAGATGGGCGCCGGCGTAGACATCGTCTCGGGCGGCGAGTTGTTCCGCGCGCAGCGTGCGGGCTACTCGGGAGCGGACATTGTCTTCTCCGGAGTCGGGAAGACCGAGACCGAATTGCGCGAGGCACTGGGAGCCGGTGTGCTCATGGTGAACGTCGAATCGGAGAGCGAATTACGGCTGCTCAGCCGCATCGCGGGCGACCTCAGGATGCGGGCGCCGATCGCGCTGCGAGTGAATCCCGAGGTCGAGGTCGACACGCACAGCTACATCACCACCGGCGAGCGCGGCAACAAATTCGGCATTCCGTTCGAGAGCGCGCTCGAGGTGGCCAAGCTCGCGCTCACACTGCCGAACATCGCGCTGCTCGGCCTCGACATGCACATTGGCTCGCAGCTATCCGATCTCGAGCCGTACCGCGAAGGCCTCGGCCGGTTGCTCGAGCTCCATACCTCGCTCAAGAAGGCCGGCGCGCGCGACCTCAAGTATTGCGACATCGGCGGCGGTCTCGCCGTTACGTACGACACCGAGATGCCGATGGATGTGCAGGCGTTCGCGAACGCGGTGCTGCCGCTCGTGGCGGCGTCGGGGCTAACTTTGCTCGTGGAGCCGGGGCGGTTCCTCGTCGGGAACTCGGGCGTGCTGCTCTCGCGCGTGCTGGTGAAGAAGAGCAGCGGCGGACATGAGTATGTCATCATCGATGCCGGCATGAACGATCTGCTGCGCCCGTCGCACTACAACGCCTTCCATCAGGTGGATGCCGTGCGGCCGCGGCCGGGGCGCGCCACCGTGGATGTGGTGGGACCCGTCTGCGAGAGCGGCGACTTCGTCGCGCTCGAGCGCGACATGGACATGGTAGAGGAGGGCGATCTTGTCGCGATCCGCTCCGCCGGCGCGTATGGATTCGTGATGTCGAGTAACTACAACGCGCGGCCGCGCGCCGCGGAAGTGCTCGTCGATGGGGATCGGTTCGCGATCGTGACCGCGCGGGAGCGCTACGAGGATCTGATTCGCCTCGAGCCGGCCGTGCCCGACTGGAGGACGCCCTGATGCGCGTGGGAGTGATCGCGGACACGCACGATCGCGTACCGGCGATCGCAGAATTCGCCAAACGCTTTCGCGCGGCGGGCGCGACCATGGTGCTGCACGCCGGCGATTACTGCGCCCCCTGGTCGCTCAAGCCGATCATCGAGGCGGGGCTCACGCTCGCCGGCGTGTTCGGCCGCAACGACGGCGATCTCGAAGGGCTGCGCATGGAAGCCGCGCGCGGGATGGGCATCGAACTGTTCGAGTCGCCGCACAGTGTGGAGGTCGCGGGCGCGCGCATCCTGCTGGTGCACGACATTGGTGAAGTGAGCGAGCGCTCGATCACCGAACACGGGATAGTCGTGCACGGCTTCACGCACCAGCACCAGATGCGCAGCGAAGGCGAGTCGCTCGTGATCAATCCGGGCGAAGGATGCGGCTGGGTGCACGGCACGCCGAGCGCCGCCATCCTGGACCTCGACACCCGGCGCGTGGAATTCATCACACTGCCCGCCAAGGAGTGGCCGCGTTGACGAGCCGGATCCTCATCCTCGATTTTGGTTCGCAGTTCACGCAACTCATCGCGCGCCGGGTCCGTGAGGCGCGCGTGTACTCCGAGATCCACCCGCCTACGCGCAGCGCCGAATGGATCCGCGCCTGGAAGCCCACGGGCATCATCTTCAGCGGCGGCCCGGCGAGTGTGTACGACGACAACGTGCCGAGCGCCGACCGCGCCGTGCTGGACATCGCGCCCGTGCTCGGCATCTGCTACGGCATGCAGCTCATCGCACATCTGGAAGGCGGCGCCGTGATCGGCGCCGGACGTCGCGAGTATGGCCGGGCGGAGATCACCGTGCAGGACCCGGGTGGAGTGTTCGCCGGATTCGCGAAGGGAGAGAAGCTCACCGCCTGGGCGAGCCACGGCGATCACGTGGATTCTGCGCCGAAGGGTTATCTGGTCACTGCGTCGAGCGCGACCGTCGCGATTGCAGGGATCCGGCACGAGACCAAGCCCATCCATTGCGTGCAATTCCATCCCGAAGTGGCGCACACGCCGCGCGGACGCGAGATCATCTCGAATTTCCTGTTCAACATTTGCAAGGCGGAGCCGAGCTGGACGCCGGGCAAGTTCGTCGAAGACGAGATCGGGAAGATCAAGGCGATGGTCGGGAAGAGTCGCGTGATCTGCGGGCTGTCGGGCGGCGTGGACTCCGCGGTGGCCGCGGCGCTGGTGCACCGCGCGATCGGCGATCAGCTCACGTGCATCTTCGTGGACCACGGCCTGCTGCGCATGCACGAGCGCGAGCAGGTCGAGCGCACGTTCAAGGCGAACCTCGGCATCGATCTGCGCACCGTGGATGCGTCCGAGTTGTTCTTGAAGGCGCTCGCCGGCGTCGAAGATCCGGAGGAGAAACGGCGTCGCATCGGCCACACGTTCATCGATGTGTTCGAAGAAGCCGCGCTCGGCGTCGGAAAGGGCGTGGACTTCCTCGTGCAGGGGACGCTGTATCCCGATGTGATCGAGAGTGCATCGCCGAGCGGCGGCCCGAGCGTGACGATCAAGACGCACCACAATGTGGGCGGGCTCAAGCCGGGGATGAAATTCAAGCTCATCGAGCCGCTGCGCGAGTTGTTCAAGGACGAAGTGCGCAATGTGGGACGCGAGCTCGGGCTGCCGGAGGAGATGGTGGGCCGGCATCCGTTCCCGGGGCCGGGGCTGGCCATTCGCATTCTCTCCGATGTCACGCGCGAGAAACTCGAGACTCTGCGCAAGGCGGACGCGATCTATCTCGAAGGGATCCGCGAGGCGGGACTATACGACGAGATATGGCAGGCGTTCGCGGTTCTTCTCCCGGTGAAGAGCGTCGGTGTCATGGGGGATTTCCGCACGTACGAGAATGTTTGCGCGTTGCGGGCGGTGACGAGTCAGGATGGGATGACGGCGGACTGGTATCACTTCCCGCATGAAATACTCGGGGCGATCGCGAATCGGATAATGAATGAAGTGAAGGGAGTGAATCGCGTCGTCTACGACGTAAGTTCGAAGCCGCCAGCGACGATCGAGTGGGAGTGACGAACCGCTAACGGCGGGACTGGAACCGCTGACGGCGGCTGTGGTACCGCGAACGGCGTGTTAGTACCGCAGACGGCGCGTTGGGGATTGGCGTATGGAACGTGCAACGGCGCGTGTAGCGAATGGGTCACCCCATTCGCCACACGCGCCTTTGTCCTTTCCATACGCCAATCCCCAACGCGCCGTCTGCGGTGCTAACACGCCGTCAGCGGTTCTAACGCGCCGTTTGCGGTTCCACCACGCCGTCAGCGGTTAGACACCTTTCTCTTCAAGCAGCGCGATGAACTGCTTCGGCTCCGTGAGCCCCAGCAGCCGCGTCGGCACATCCGCCTCTTTGGAGAACTGCGCGATCTTGCCGAGCACCGGCAGATATTGGTTCGACACTTCCAACGGCGGCGCCACGATGAGGAAGAAGAACTGCACCGGCTTCTCATCGATGGCCTTGAAATCCACTCCTGCCGCCTTCCGCCCGAATGCCACGCGCAGCTTGTTCACCACCAACGAACGGCAGTGCGGGATCGCGATCCCGCGCCCTATCCCGGTCGATCCGAGATTCTCCCGCCGCTTCAGCATCTTGAACAGCATCCCGTCCGACTTATCGTCGAGCTTGAGCAGTCCGATCAGCTCCTTGAGGATCTCGTCCTTCGTCGTCCCCTCGAGATCCAGCTTGATCGCATCGTCGGCGAAGAATTGGCGCAGTTCCATACGTCGGGGTTCCTCGGGGCTCGGCAGCGGGGCAAGGCGCGCTCGGACGGCTTAACCTACGCGCACCCCCCGCGTTAGTCAAAGTACCGCGTTGCACCGACTTGCCTGCGTCGTTAGCCTTCACCATGCTCCGTTTCCCGTTCCCGACCGCCCACGAGGTGCCCCTCTACCTCGCGCCCATGGCCGGCGTCTCCGAGTCGCCCTTCCGGCGCCTCTGCCGCCGCTGGGGCGCGGACGTGGTGGTCACGGAATTCCTCTCGGCCGAGGGCATCCGCCGCGAGAACGAGGCTACGATCTCCAAGCTCCGCTTCGGGAACGACGAGCGCCCCATCGGCGTCCAGATCTTCGGCGCCGATCCCGCCGCCATGGGCGAGGCCGCGGCGCTCGTCACGGACGTCTTCGCGCCCGAGTTCATCGACATCAACTTCGGCTGCCCGGTCAAGAAGGTCGTGAAGCGCAACGGCGGCTCGGGCTGCCTCAAGGACATGGGGCTCGTCACCGGCGTGATCAAGGCGGTGCGCGCTTCCACGCACCTTCCAGTCACGGTGAAGATCCGCAGCGGCTGGAGCGAGGAGATGCGCAATCCCGTCGAGATCGCGCTCCGCTGCCAGGACGCGGGCGCCAGCGTGCTCGCGCTGCACCCTCGCACGCGCGCGCAGATGTACACCGGCAACGCGCGCTGGGATGAGATCGCCGCCGTGGTGCAGGCGCTCGACATCCCCGTGCTCGGCAATGGCGACATCCATACGGCCCAAGACGCCGCGCGCATGCACCGCGAGACGGGCTGCGCCGGCGTCATGATCGCGCGCGGCTCCTTCGGGCAGCCGTGGATCTTCACGCAGACGCGCGCGCTGCTCAGCGGCCAGCCGATGCCCGACGCGCCGCCGGTCGCCGAGCGCTTCGCGGTCGCCATCGAGCACGCGCACATGGCCGACGAGTACGAGGCCGACCCCCGCGGCGCCGCCATCGAATTCCGGAAGCACCTCGGCTGGTACGTGAAGGGCCTCCCCGGTTCCGCCGACTTGCGCAAGCGGCTGCACGCGGTCACATCGCTCGCCGAGGTCGAAGGGATCTTCGACGACTATCTGCGCATCCCTCAGCGCGACCAGCGCGAGGCGGAGCCGGCCGTCGCGTGATGCGCGAGCGGGTGCTCGCGCTGCTGCGCGAGGTGGCGGCCGGAACGGTTCCGGCAGAAGCGGCTCTCAAGCATCTCTCCGCGCCCGATCTCGAGTCGCTCCCCTTCGCGACGATCGATCATCATCGCGCGCTCAGGAACGGCTATCCCGAAGTGATCTTCGCGGAAGGGAAGACGGCCGAGCAGGTCGTGGAGATCGCGGCGCGCATCGCGCACCACGGCGATGGTTTCCTCGCGACGCGCGTTCCCGAGACGATGCGGCCCGCGATCGCCGAGCGATTTCCGAGCGCGCAATTGAATGACGTCGCGCGCACCGCCTTCCTTGCGCCGAACTCTCCGCCGCCGGCGGGGCGGGGCACGGTGCTCATCATCACGGCCGGCACGAGCGACATCCCGGTCGCCGAGGAGGCCGCGGTCACCGCCTGTGCGCTCGGCAACACCGTCGCGCGCCTCACCGACGTGGGCGTAGCCGGTATCCATCGCGTGCTCGCGCAGGGCGACGCCCTCGCGCAGGCCTCGGTCGTGATCGTGGTGGCGGGCATGGAGGGGGCGCTGGCGTCGGTCGTGGGCGGGCTCGTCGCTGCCCCCGTGATCGCCGTTCCTACGAGCGTCGGCTATGGCGCGAGCTTCGGCGGGATCGCGGCGCTCCTCGGCATGCTGAACAGTTGCGCCTCCGGAGTCACTGTCGTCAACATTGACAACGGATTCGGCGCGGCCTGCGCCGCATCGCGCATCAACCACGCCTGACCCCGTCCCGTGGGAATCGACCCCACGCTCTTCGAACGCCCCGCTGCTCCGCGCATCTCGATCGCCTTCCTCGTCACCGCGACGATGGCGGTCGCGGCAGCCACCGCGGTCGGTTCGTACTACGCTACGGCGGCCGCCATTCTCGCGGCCGCTTTCACGTGGCGGGTGGGCCCTCTCCTCGGCGGTATCCTCGTCGGCGGACTGAGCGCGGCGCTGATCATGACGGATCCGCTGATCCCGCACCCAATGCCGCTGCACCTGCTCGTCTATATCGTCTCGCTCATGCTGGTCGCGATGGCCACCGGCATGGTCGCGCGCCGGGATTCCGCGCGAGCGGCCGAGACGGGCGAGCGCCCGCCCAGCATCTCGCAGCAGATGCGCGCGCGCGAGACGCCGGTGCGCCAGCAGCGCGCCGTGACGGGAGAGCACAAGAACTACAAGAGCAATCCCGAGCTGGCGAAGCTCCGGCTCCCGGTGGAACCGCTGATCCCGCCGCCGGCCCCGCCGCGGCCCAGCGCGCCGTCCGGTCTCCCCGCCGGCGGCGAGACCACCGATCCCATCACCACCGACATCGAGCGCGACGTCGTGCGCCGCTTCCTGCGTGACATGCGCGATGCGCTCGCCGCCGACGAGGTCGCGCTCTGGGAGCACGTGGAGGAGACCGACCAGGTGCGGCCGTATGCGGTGGCCGTCCAGTCGCCGCTCTCGCTCCATCTCGAGACCAAGCCGCCGAACGAGACCCTCGTCCTATCCGCCGCCCTCGGCAGCCAGGCGACCAACTACGACAACGAGCTCAACTACTTCCTCGCGATCCCGGCCGGCGCCGAAGGGCGGCTTCATGGGGCGCTCGGCGTGTATGCCGAGGACCGGCAGATGTTCCAGCGCGATCGCGCGAAGCAACTGCTGCCACTCTACGCCGACCAGCTCGCCAAGCTGCTCCTGCTGCTGCACGACGGGAAGGAGACGCGCCGCTACCGCGGTAAGGCGGATCGCGTTCTCGATGCCGTCGAACGCATCCAGAAACCGCAGAAGATGGAGGACCTCGCCGGCGAGATCTGCCGCGCCGCGAGAGAGGTCTCCGGCGGAAGCCGTGTGGCTTACGTGCAGTGGGACAGCACGAACAAGGAGGGTGTCGTGCTGGCGGTGCTGCCGCCGAATTCCAAGGAGCGGCCGTTCGCCGACGCGGCCAGCCGCGATTCGCTCACCGGCATGGCATGCGAGGCCTCCAAGGGAGTGATGCTGCGCGAGGTGTTCTCCAGCGCGGGGCAGCCGCTGCTCGTCGCGGGCGAACCGGAGCCGCGGCCGGGCTCGGCGGCGGTCGTGGCGGTCGCCAAGGAAGAGGACGTTGTGGGTGCCATCGTCGTCGAAGGGGAGAAGGAGGGTGAGATCTCCCATGTCGAAGTCAGCATGCTCCAGCTGCTCGCGAAGTTCGCCTACGTCGCGGTGAACAGCGTGAAGGAGTTGGAGCTGCGCACGGGCCAGGCCACCCGCGACGCACTCACCGGGCTCTCCAACCGGCATGCGTTCGATGAGTACATGGCCAAGCTGCTGACGGCCCCGGACCGCATGGGACAGCGGACGTCATTGATCCTGCTCGACGTCGACAAGTTCAAGGGGATCAACGACAAATTCGGACACGACGGGGGCGACCTCGTACTCAAGGAGGTCGCCAAGGTGCTCATGAAGGGCGTCCGCGGCGCCGATGACCTCTGTGCCCGGATCGGCGGCGAGGAGATGGCCATCGTGCTGCCCGACACGCCACAGAAGGGCGCGCAGGATGTAGCGGAGCGCCTGCGGCTGGCGATCAAGGGCTCGAGCGTGACCACGCCCGACGGCCAGGTGATCAAGGTGACGGCGTCGTTCGGCGTGGCGAGCCATCCCGAGTCGGTGACGGGGCAGGAGAAACTGTTCAAGGCCGCGGACGAGGCGCTGTACAAGGCGAAGGCCGATGGCCGAGACCGTGTGATTGTGGCAGCGTCAAAGAGCAATCCTGCATAGAGTTACAACTGTCAGTTAAAGTCGCGTACTAATTCACATGACGTTGACTTTGATGCTCGGATCGCGTATCGTTCTTACACTCACTTTTCCACAATGGGGGCGACTGGCTTCGACGGGGTAGGTGAGGCTGTGGTTG
Source organism: uncultured Gemmatimonadaceae bacterium (assembly GCA_963716745.1). Taxonomy (GTDB): domain Bacteria; phylum Gemmatimonadota; class Gemmatimonadetes; order Gemmatimonadales; family Gemmatimonadaceae; genus DATKOH01. The sequence continues at coordinate 436,642 of OY970320.1, read as the reverse complement.
CGTGCCCAGGTTCTCGGGTCCTGGTAAAACCCTCGGGAAACGCTACAACTGCCAACTCTAACTTGGCCCTGGCTGCGTAACTTCGGTTACCGCACCTGCCCATAGGGAAGCCCTCCTGAGGCGGCTTTATGGGTATCGAAAATTCGGGATAGCCGGGCGGTGCGTCTTCCGCCGACCGGCGAAAATTTAGAAGACTTGTCCAGACGTCGGCGGCTCATCGGCCAGCGGCTGGAGACCTTAACTGGTGAGCTACGCACGTAGAAGCTGTGGCGGATCTTGTCTCGGACCGGGGTTCGATTCCCCGCGCCTCCATGAAGCAGGACTCGATGGGCCGGCTATCCTTGGATGGCCGGCCCATCGTGCAATCGCCGGCATCACGGTTCACGTTTCAAACGGATGCGACGGATGGAACGGATGGGACGGAGACCGCATTGATGGATCTCATCGACGCGGTCTCCGTCCCATCCGTTCCATCCGTTCGATTCGTTCAAATATTTGGCCGTGATGCTTGTTGTGCGCTGTGAAGGTGAGCTTGCATGGAGCATCGCCCCCGGATACCGTCCGCCATGTCCCAGTATCAGCACGATCCGGGTACCGCAGTCGCGGGCGAACGCGGGACCAGGGCTGGCGCCGCCGATGGACCGCTGACGATCGGTAGATCAACTGTCCGGTTCGGCACGTGCTCCTGGACTGATCCGACTCTCCTCGTGGAGGGAGTGTTTTATCCCCCCGAGGCGAGCACCCCCGAGGCGCGGCTGAGGTACTACTCCTCCCAGTTCCCCGTCGTGGAGGTGGACTCCAGCTACTACGCGCTGCCCTCGCGCCGCAATTCGGAGATGTGGGTCGAGCGCACGCCCGCTCACTTCGCGTTCGACATCAAGGCGCATGCGCTCATGACGGGGCAGCCGAGCGAGGTGAAGAGGCTGCCCGCTGACCTCAAGAAGGCGCTGCCCAAGGCCGTCGGCGAGAAGGCGCGCATCTACGCGAAGGACCTCGAGCCCGAACTGCGCCAGGAAGTCTGGCAGCGCTTTCGCGAGGCGGTGGAGCCACTCCACGCCGCCGGAAAGCTCGGCGCGATCATGCTCCAATACCCGCGCTGGTTCACGCCGAGCGAACGCGCGCGTGCGGAACTGGCCGAGGCCGGCGAGCGCCTTGAGGGTCTCCCATGCGCGGTGGAATTCCGGAACGCGAGCTGGTTCGAGGGCACGGCGGCGGCCTCGACGTTGCGCCTGCTCGAGGATAACGGCCTCAGCTTCGTGATGGTGGATGAACCGCAGGGTCTCAAGTCGAGCGTGCCGCCTATCGTGGGTGTGACCGCCAAACGCCTCGCGGTGATCCGCATGCACGGGCGCCGCGCCGAGGCGTGGGAACAACAGGGGATCCCGGTGGTCGAGCGGTTCCGCTACCTGTACAGCGAGCAGGAACTCGCTGAGTGGGCGCCGCGCATTCTCGCGGTGGCGGAGAAGGCAGAACACGTGCACGTACTCATGAACAATTGCTACGGCAACTACGGCACCACGAACGCCGCCGAAATCGCGGCGTTAGTGAGGAGGGCGTATGCGACGGGCTGACACCGCGGTGGTGAGTGCGTGTTGCCTGGCGATTGCGATGCTCGCGAGCTGCCGCCCCGAGATTCCCTGGGGATGGAAGGCGCACATCGTCTCGGATTCTCTCGTCGTCTGGCTCCCGTCGAGCTACTGGACGCTTCCGCCGGAAGGGGATGGTCCGCAATTCGCCGACAGCAGCCACTCGGCGTATCTGCAGCGTGTGCCGGCGAAGCAACTGTACTTACCGTGGCTTGTCACCCGCGCCACGCGCGAGGGATTGCTGACCGTACAAGAGCGGAGGACGGACACGCTCATCGTCGACGGCCGGCAGCTTTTCGTGGAACGTGCGATCGGGAGTGGTCTCGTGGGTCGCCGCGCGCCCGAGCGATTGATCGCCGTGCACATCCCGTTGGATGCGCAGAGCGGGGCGGTGCTCTTCTCGGCCTACGAAGGTGACGCCGACCGCACGCTCATGGCGATCGCGGCGACCGTGAAGCTACGGGACATGCCCTAGGCAAGCGCGGCGTGCGCGGCGGCCAGCCGGGCGATCGGCACGCGGAAGGGCGAGCAGCTCACGTAGTCCAGTCCGCTGTCGTGGCAGAACGCGATCGAGCGCGGCTCGCCGCCGTGCTCGCCGCAGATGCCCACCTTGAGGCCGGGCCGCGTCTGGCGGCCCAGTGTCACCGCCATGCGCATCAGCTTGCCGACGCCGGCGACATCCAGCACCTGGAACGGATCTTCGGCGAAGATCCCCTTCTCGATGTAGGCCGGCAGGAACCGGCCGGCATCGTCGCGGCTGAGGCCGAGCGTGGTCTGCGTGAGGTCGTTGGTGCCGAACGAGAAGAACTCGGCGGCGGTGGCGATCTCGTCGGCCGTGAGCGCCGCGCGCGGCAGCTCGATCATCGTGCCGATGATGTACGGGATGTCCTCGCCCATCGCGCCGAGCGTGTGCCGCGCGGCCTCCTCGAGCACGGCGCGCTGGTGCTGGAGTTCCTTCACGTTCGCGACGAGCGGCACCATGATCTCCGGGTGCACGTCGTGGCCGCGGCGTTTGGCGCGCACCGCCGCCTCGAAGATCGCGCGCGCCTGCATCTCGGTGATCTCGGGATACGTGATGCCGAGGCGGCAGCCGCGGTGGCCGAGCATCGGATTCGACTCGCGCAGCGACTCCACGATCTTATTGAGCTCCACGCGCGTGAGCGCGAGCCGGCGCGCGAGCCGCTTCACGTCCTCGCCGCCGTGCGGAAGGAACTCGTGCAGCGGCGGATCGAGCAGGCGGATCGTGACCGGATAGCCGTCCATGGCCTCGAAGATCCCCTCGAAGTCGGCGCGCTGCATCGGGAGCAGCTTCGCGAGCGCGCGGCGGCGGCCGGGCTCGTCGCGCGCGACGATCATCTCGCGCATGGCGGTGATCCGGTCGCCCTCGAAGAACATGTGCTCGGTGCGGCAGAGGCCGATCCCTTCGGCGCCGAAGTTGCGCGCGACGCGTGCATCGTGCGGCGTGTCGGCGTTGGCGCGGACCCTGAGGCGGCGCGCGCCATCGGCCCATGAAAGGAGGCGCGCGAAACTCTGATACGCCGGAGATCCTCCGCGCGCAGCTGGCCGGCGGTGACGCGCACCACGTCGCTCGGCATCGTCGGCAGGTCGCCGATGAACACACGTCCGGTGGCGCCGTCGAGCGTGATCCAGTCGCCCTCGTTCACCGTGGTGTCGCCCACGGTGAACAGGCGCCGCGACGCATCCACGGATACTCCTTGCAGCCGACGATCGCGCACTTGCCCATGCCGCGCGCGACCACGGCGGCGTGGCTCGTCATGCCGCCGCGCGCGGTGAGCACGGCGCGCGCCGCGACGATGCCGTGGAAATCCTCGGGCGTGGTCTCCTCGCGCACGAGGATCACGCGTTCGCCTTTCGCCGCGCGCTGCTCGGCCACATCGGCATCGAATACTGCCTGGCCGCTCGCAGCGCCGGGACTCGCGGGCAGCCCGGTGGCCACCGGCACCGCGCGCGCCGCCGGATCGATCACCGGGTGGAGCAGCTGGTCGAGCTGCGTTGGCTGCACGCGCAGCACCGCTTCCTTCGTCGTGATCAGCTTCTCGCGCACCATCTCGTCCGCGATCCGCACCGCCGCGGCCGCGGTGCGCTTGCCCGTGCGCGTCTGCAGCAGGTAGAGCGTGCCGCGCTCGACGGTGAACTCGAGGTCCTGCATGTCGTGGAAGTGCTGCTCGAGCTTGTCCTGTACCGTCGAGCAGCGCGTGGTACGCGGCGGGCAGCCGTTGCGCCATCTCATCGATCTGGAGCGGCGTGCGGATGCCCGCCACGACATCCTCGCCCTGCGCGTTCACGAGGAACTCGCCGTAGAAGCGCCGCTCGCCGGTGGACGGGTCGCGCGTGAACGCGACGCCGGTGCCGGAGTCATCGCCCACGTTGCCGAACACCATCGCTCTGCACGTTCACCGCGGTGCCAAGCGATTCGGGGATCTCGTTCACGCGGCGGTAGTCCACCGCCTTCTTGAGCGTCCACGAACGCCACACGGCCTCGATCGCGCCCCAGAGCTGCGCGGGCGGATCCTGCGGGAATTCCCCGCCGGTGCGCGTGCGTACGAGCGCCTTGTACTCGCGCGTGAGCGTGCGCAGCGCCTCGGCGTCGAGTTCGGAATCGTGGGTCACGCCGGCGGCCATTCGCTTCGCGCGCAGCAGCTGTTCGAAATCGGACGAGGGCACCTCGAGCACGACGTCGCCGTACATCTGGATGAAACGCCGGTAGGAGTCGTACGCGAAGCGCGGGTTGCCGCTCTCCGCGGCGAGCGCCTCCACGGTCGCGTCGTTCAGCCCGAGGTTGAGGATCGTCTCCATCATGCCGGGCATCGACTGCGGCGCGCCCGAACGCACGGACACGAGCAGCGGACGCGTCGGGATCGCCGAGCGCGCGTCCGGTCGCGGTCTCGAGACGCTTCAGGTGCTCGGCCACCTCGGCGGCCAGCGCCGGGGGCGGCTTCCGCGCGGCGAGGTACGCGGTGCAGCACTCGCAGGCGATGGTGAAGCCGGGCGGCACGGGCACGCCGATGTTGGTCATCTCGGCGAGGTCCGCGCCCTTGCCGCCGAGCACCGGTTTCATGTCCTTGGTGCCGTCGGCCTTGCCGTTGCCGAAGAAATAGACGAGCCGGCTCATGCGCGGCGCGTCAGTTGCAGCCGAGACGCAGCTTGTCGGTGTCGGAGGGCGGCGGCGTCGGGTAGTCGCCCGAGAAGCACGCGTGGCAGAATCCCTCGGGGCCGCCGGGCGCCGCGCTGAGCATGCCGTCGAGCGAGAGGTACCCGAGCGAATCGACGCCGAGGTGCTTCGCGATCTGCGCCTGCGAATTGTTCGCGGCGATCAGTTCCTCGCGCGACGGCGTGTCGATGCCGTAGTAGCAGGGCCCGGTGACGGGCGGCGACGCGATGCGCATGTGCACCTCGCGCGCGCCGGCCTGTCGCACCAGCGCCACGAGTCCGCGCGTCGTGGTGCCGCGCACGATCGAGTCGTCCACCATCACGACGCTCTTCCCTTCGAGCACTTCGCGCACCGGGTTGTACTTGATCTTCACCTTGCTGTCGCGTCCGGCTTGCGTCGGCTGGATGAAGGTGCGGCCCACGTAGTGATTGCGGATGAGCGCCAGCTCGAGCGGCAATGCCGGTCTCCTCCGCATAGCCGAGCGCGGCGGCGTTGGCGGAGTCGGGCACGCCGAACACGAGATCGGCGCCCGGGGCGGGGCATTCCTTGCCGAGCTGGTGCCCGAGCGCGCGGCGCGCGCGGTCCACCGAGCCGCCGCCGAAGATCCGGCTGTCGGGGCGCGCGAAGTACACGTACTCGAACACGCACTTCTTCTCGCCGATGCGCTCGGCGAAACGCAGCGAGCGCGTGCCGGCGGCGTCCACGACCACGATCTCTCCCGGCTCCACATCGCGCACATGCGTGGCGCCGACGATGTCGAGCGCGCAGGTCTCCGAGGCGAACACCGTTTCGTCGTTGAGCTTGCCGATCGCGAGCGGGCGCCAGCCGCGCGGATCGCGCGCGGCGATGAGCGCGTCGCCCATCGCGATGACGAGCGAGTAGGCGCCCACGACGCCGTCGAGCGCATCGGCCAGCCGCTCCTCCGGCTTCTCGCGGCGCGAGCGCGCGATGCGGTGCACCAGCACCTCCGAATCCATCGTGGAGGAGAAGATGGAGCCGGATTCCTCGAGCTCGCGTCGCAGCTCGGCCGCGTTCACGATGTTCCCGTTGTGCGCGAGCGCGATGTAGCCGTCGCGGAATCGCGCGAGCACTGGCTGCGCGTTCTCGAGCGAACTCGAACCCGCCGTGCTGTAGCGCGTGTGGCCGATCGCGAGCGAACCCGGGAGCTCCGCGAGCTTGTCGGGGCTGAAGCCCTCGGACACGAGCCCCATGCGCCGCAGCGCGTGGGTGCGTCCGTCGTCGCCGACGGACACGATGCCGCCGGATTCCTGGCCGCGGTGCTGCAGCGAGTAGAGGCCCAGGTGCACGAGGCTGCTCGCGTCGGGAGCGCCGCGGACTCCGAATACGCCGCACATCGTTAGACCTCCACCGCGTGCGCGTGCATCTCAGTCGCTGGCGCTGCTATCGCAGCACCGCCCATAATGGTCGGGATCGCGTCGTGGAACGCCCGCGCGAGTCGCGCGAGCGGTGCGTCGATGCGCCGCGCGCCCACGGTGATCGCGAGCGACGGCGACGACGCGCGCACGGTGCCGATGCGCTTCGCGGGCACGCCGTGCTTGGCCGCGATCGCGAGCACTTTCTCGGGGGCCGCGCTGCCCACGATGATCCGCGCCTGCGCCTCGCCGAACAGCAGCGCGCGCAACGGCAGCGCGCTCCACGCTGAGAGATCGATGTCGGCGCCGGCCCGCGACTCCTCGGCGCCCACGCAGCATTCGGCGAGCGCCACGGCGAGCCCGCCATCCGAGCAATCGTGCGCGTTGTGCACCAGGCCGGCCGCGATCGACTCGAGCAGCGCATCGATCGCGGCACGCTCGCGCGCGAGGTCGCACGCCGGCGGCGCGCCGGCGGTCACGCCGTGCACGCGCGATAGGTATTCGCTCGCGCCGATCTCGTTCGTCGGCTCGCCGAAGAGGATGATCGCGTCGCCGTCGTGGCTGAATGCGGAGCGCGTGATGTGCTCCAGCTTCTCCACCACGCCCACCATGCCGATCACCGGCGTGGGGAACACGGCGCCGCTCGGACTCTCGTTGTAGAACGAGACGTTGCCGCCGGTGACCGGCGTGTCGAGCACGCGGCACGCATCGGCCATGCCGCCAACCGCTTCGCGGAACTGGAAGAAGATCTCGGGCCGCGTCGGATTGCCGAAGTTGAGGCAGTTCGTGATCGCGCGCGGACGTCCGCCCGCGCACGCGACGTTGCGCGCGGCCTCGGCCACCGCGATCCGGCCGCCCACGCGCGGGTCGAGATGCACGTAGCGGCCGTTGCAGTCGGTCTTGAGCGCGAGCGCCTTCGTGGTGCCGCGCACGCGGATCACCGCCGCGTCGGCGCCGCCGGGCGGCACCACGGTGGCCGTGCGCACCGTCGTGTCGTACTGCCGGGAGACCCACTGCTTGCTCGCGATAGTGGGCGAGGAGAGCAGCCGCTCGAGCGTCCACACGGGATCCTTCTCCTCGGCGCGCTCGGGGATCTCGTGCACCTTTCGCGCGCGCAGCGCGATGATCGCCTCGCTCTCCCGCGCCTCGGGCGTGTACACCGGGCAATCCGTGACGAGGCGCGAGCCGGGGAACTCCGCGACCACGCGATCGCCCTCGGTCACGCGGTACACCGGCTCGGCGATCACCTCGCCGATCACCTCGGCGGCCAGGTCCCATTTCGCGAGGATCTCGCGCACGTGCTGCTCGCGGCCGCGCTTCGCCACGACCAGCATGCGCTCCTGCGATTCGCTGAGCAGGATCTCGTACGGCGTCATCCCGGTCTCGCGCACCGGCACTCTCGTCACGTCGATCGTGACGCCCACGTCGCCGCGCGCCGCCATCTCGGCCGAGCTCGACGTGAGTCCCGCGGCGCCCATGTCCTGGATCGCCACGATGTGTCCGCTCTTGATCAGCTCCAGGCTCGCCTCGAGCAGCAGCTTCTCGGTGAACGGATCGCCCACCTGCACGCGCGGGCGCTTCGCGTCGCTCGACGCCGAGAGATCCTCGGAGGCGAACGACGCGCCGTGGATGCCGTCGCGCCCGGTGCGCGCGCCGACCGCGATCACCGGGTTCCCGACGCCCTCCGCCTTCGCGCGAATGAGATCGCTCTCGTGCAGCAGCCCGACGCACATCGCGTTCACGAGCGGATTCCCCTCGTACGCGGGATCGAACATGACCTCGCCCGCGACGGTGGGGATGCCCGACGCAATTGCCGTAGTCGCCGATGCCCTTCACGACGCCGGCGAACAGGTAGCGCACGCGCGCCGAGTCCAGCGAGCCGAATCGCAGGGAGTCGAGCATGGCGATGGGGCGCGCGCCCATCGTGAACACGTCGCGCAGGATCCCGCCCACGCCGGTGGCGGCGCCCTGGTACGGCTCGACCGCCGACGGGTGATTGTGCGACTCGATCTTGAACGCGACCGCGAGGCCGTCGCCGATCGAGATGACGCCGGCGTTCTCGCCCGGTCCCTGCAGCACCCACGGCGCCTTCGTCGGCAGCGTCTTGAGCACGGGCCGCGAGTGCTTGTACGAGCAGTGCTCGCTCCAGAGCGCGCTCACGATCCCGAGTTCGGTGAACGTCGGCTCGCGGCCGAGCATGGCCACGAGCCGCTGGTATTCCTCAGGCGTGAGCCCGTGCTCGGCCACGAGGGCCGGCGTGATCGCCGGATCGCCGGGACGAGGACGGACTGTCGCCATGCGCTATTCCGCCGGCGGCTTGGGCGCCGTCGTGTCGGCCTTCGGTTTCGGCATCGTGTCCTTCTTCGTGCTGTCCATCGGCGGCATCGCGGCCGGTGGCGGCGCGGGCAGCGGCTTGGGCGCCGGCATCACTTCCGCTTTCCCGCTCGCCGGAGGAGGTGCGGGCGGCCTCGGCGCCGCGGTGCCACCCTTCGCCATCGCCGCGCCCGTCTTGCGCGCTTCCGCCGCGCTGATCTGCGTGGGCGAACTGCTCTCACCCGTGTACTTCCGGTTCGGATCGCGGAAGATCGCGTCCACGACCTTGTCATGCACGAGCACGACGACGTCGTTCATGCCGCAGGTCTTCTCGCAGCCGTTCCGATAGTACATGTACAGCGTCGTGTCGGAGGTCTTGAGCGACTGCGGCTGGCCCGAGATGCTCGATCACCTGGGTCTTGCTCATGCCGGGGTCGATCACGTTGTCCTTCGTCTGCGCGCCGGCCGCGAGGGCGGCCGTGGCGGCGAAGGCAGAGAGAGCGGCGAGTACGAGCGGGCGACGCATAGGCACCTCGGGGGTCAGGCGGAGACGCGATCGAGCAGGGATTGAAAGAGAGCGAGACCATCGCCCGAGCCCAGCAGCGGCTCGACGGCGCGTTCGGGGTGGGGCATCATGCCGAGCACATTCCCTTCTGCGCTGACGATCCCGGCGATCGCGCGCATTGAGCCATTGGGGTTCGCCGCGTCGGTCGTGCGGCCGGCGGCGTCCACGTACCGGAAGAGGACGCGGCCGTCATTCTCGAGCGCATCGAGCGTCGCATCGTCGGCGGTATAGCGGCCGTCGCCGTGGGCCACCGGCACGCGCAGCACCTGGCCGCGCTCATAGTGTCCGGTGAACATGGTGTCGGTGCTCTCCACGCGGATGCGCACGGTGTCTCCCACGAACTTGAGCGACGCGTTGCGCAGCAGCGCACCGGGCAGCATCCCCGCTTCGCAGAGGATCTGGAATCCGTTGCAGAAGCCGAGCACCGGACCGCCGCGCCGCGCGTGCTCCATGACCTCCTTCATGATCGGGCTGAATCGCGCGATCGCGCCCGAACGCAGGTAGTCGCCATAGCTGAATCCGCCCGGCAGGATCACGACGTCCACACCTTCGAGATCGTGCGCCTTGTGCCACAGGTACACGGCCTCGGCGCCGAGCGCATCCGTGACCGCGTGATGCGCATCGTAATCGCAGTTGGAGCCGGGGAAGGTGACGATGCCGAATCTCATAGCGCGCGCACCCCCGCGAGTTCGAAATCCTCGGTGACCGGATTCGCCAGCAGCCGCTCGCACATCGCCTTCACGTCTTGCTCGGCGCCGCGCTGGTCGGCGGCGTCGACGTCGACAATGATATGACGACCCACGCGTGCGTCGGCGACGCCGGCGAAGCCGAGCGTGTGCAGCGCATCGGCCACAGCCTTGCCCTGTGGATCGAGGATCCCCGGTCGCGGCACGATATGCACGGACACGCGGAAGCGGTTCATGGTCCGGTCTCCGGCGGTGTATGGAACGGGTTCATGGCTTCGCGCACGCGGCCGAAGCGCCGCCGGCCCTTGCCGCCGGGCCGCTCCGCGAGCGACGTAGGACGCATCTCGACATCCTCACCCTCCTCGTCTTCCTCAATGTCGTTGAGCGGATCGCGCCCCGGCAAGCCCTCGACGAGGCCGAGCAGGATCGTTTTCGCGAGACCGTAGCTCACGTAGACCATCATCGCCGGGAACGCGTACTGCCTGGGGTGGATGGCGACGAGCGCGAGGATCGCCGACCACGAACAGCGAGGCGATGATGCTCTTGATGCTGCGCAGGCTGATGACCGGCAGCGCCGGATAGAGCACGTGGCTGATCATCAGGAAGCTCAGCACCGCCATGAGCCCCGGGATCACGGTGTGCCACGGCCAGGTCTCCACCACCGTGTTGGTATACAGCGGCGTTTGGCTGAACCAGTAGTACGTGGCGAGCGTCATGCCCGCGGCGGGGCTCGGCAGCCCGTGGAAATGCGTCTTCGCGCGGCCGCCCTGCTCGATGTTGAATCGCGCGAGGCGCATCACGACGCACGCGATGTCAATGAAACAGAAGAGCCACGCCCATCCTTCCTGATTGAGCACCGCGAAGAACATGATGAACGCCGGCGCCACGCCGAAGCTCACCGCGTCCACGAGCGAATCGAGCTCCACGCCGAAGCGGCTGACGGTGCGCGTCATGCGCGCCACGCGGCCGTCGAGCGCGTCCATGAGCCCGCTCAGCACGATGCACCAGCCCGACCAGTCGAAGTGGCCGCGGTACGCCGAGACGATCGCGAACACGCCGAAGAAGAGATTGCCGAGCGTGAAGCCGTTCGGCAGCAGCACGATCGCGCGGCGCATGTTGGGGCGGCGGAGCTCGTCCACGCTACTTGAGCTCCGCCAGCACCGTGGTACCGGCTATGGGGAGGTCGCCGACTTTCACGCGCAGCGCGGCGTTCTCCGGCACGTACACGTCCACGCGCGAACCGAAGCGGATCAGCCCGAGGCGGTCGCCCTGCACGACGGTGTCGTTCATGTGCGGATAGGTGATGATCCGCCGCGCGATGAGGCCGGCGATCTGCCGCACGAGCACGCGGCGCGTGCCGTCCTCAATGCCAATGGAGCTCTGCTCGTTCTCGATGCTGGCGCGCTCCGCGTGCGCGTCGAGGAACTTTCCGGGCACGTACTTCAGGTACGCCACGCCGCCGCCGATCGGATAACGGTTCACGTGCACGTTGAAGATGTTCATGAAGATCGAGATGCGCGTCGCGCGGCCGCCGAGGAATTCGGGTTCGTCCACGGTGGTGATCATGACGACGCGTCCATCGGCGGGGGCCACGACGAGCTTCGCGCCGCGCTCGCCGGCGCGCTCCGGATCGCGGAAGAAATACGAGACCCAGAGTGCGATCACCGACAGGAGCACGAACGCGATCCAAACCGGCCAGGAACGCATGAGGAGCGCGGCGACGAGCGCCGCCGCCGCGATGGCGGCGGATCCGAAGATGTAGGGCATCCCCTCTTGCGCGAAGTTCACGACAGCTCCGGGATCGCGAGTTCGGTGCCGGTGACGCGGCGATAGGCGTCCACGTAGCGGTCGCTGGTGGCGCGCACGACCTCCGCGGGGAGCGGCGGCGGCGGGGCCTCGCCGTTCCACCGGCCGGCTTTGCGTTCGCCATCGAGGTAGTCGCGCAGCGGCTGCTTGTCGAAGCTCGGCTGCGTCCCGCCCGGGCGGTACGCGTCCGCGGCCCAGAAGCGCGAGCTGTCCGGCGTCATCACCTCATCGATCAGCAGGATGCGGCCGTCCGGCGCGCGTCCGAATTCGAATTTCGTATCCGCGATGATGATCCCCCGCGTCGCCGCGAGCGCCCGCCCGCGTTCGTAGATGAGCCGTGAGAGCCGCTCCAACTCCGCCGTGTCTCCCGCGCCGATCACCTCGGCCATGCGTGCAGATGGTGATGTTCTCGTCGTGCCCTTCTTCCGCCTTCGTCGCCGGGCTGAACACCGGCGGGTCGAGCCGGTCGCTCTCCTTCATGCCCGCGGCCAGCCGCTCGCCGGCCAGTGTGCCGCTCGCCTTGTATTCCTTCCAGGCCGAGCCCGAAATATAACCTCTTACGACGCATTCGATGGGAAAGACCTTCGTGCGCCGGCAGAGCATTGCGCGCCCGGCGAGTTGCTGCTCCTTGCCCTTCAGTGCGGGCACGGCGCGCACGATCGCGGCGGCATCCGCGGCGATCATGTGATGCGCCACATCGCCCTCGAGTTGTTTGCACCACCATGCGCTCATCTGCGTGAGCACGGCGCCCTTCCGCGGTACCGCTTCGCGCATCACCACATCGAATGCGCTCACGCGGTCGGTGGCCACGAGCAGGAGACGCTCCGCGTCCACGGCGTAGATGTCGCGGACCTTGCCGCGCCCGATCCGTTCGAGTGGCAGGTCGCTTTCCGTCATCAACGTCATACGCGCAGGCTCTCCGTGGCGGTGGTAGCGGGTGAGGATTCGAGAATGGGTGCGGCGACTTCGGTGAGGAACTCGTCCACCTGGGCGGCCGAGCGCCCGGTGAAGGCGGGCGCGTCGAGCACTGCGCGCATGTCGGCGAGCGGAACGCCGAACTGCTTGTCGGCCGCGAGTCGCTCGAGAAGATCGTTGCGCGCGCCGCCGTCCTTGAGCGCGCGCGCGGCCGCGATCGCGTGGCCCCGGATGATCTCGTGCGCCGCCTGACGGTCGCCGCCGGTGCGCACCGCGCGCACGAGGAGCAATTCGGTGGACATGAACGGGAGCTCCGCGTCCACGCGCGCGCGGATCCGAGCGGGATGCACCTCGAGACCGCCCGCGATGTTCTCGTACAGGATGAGCATCGCATCCGCGGCGAGGAACGATTCGGGGATCACGAGGCGCCGGTTCGCGCTGTCGTCCAGCGTGCGCTCGAAGTACTGCACGCTGTGCGTCTGGTTCGCGTTGGGCTCGAGCGAGAGCACGAAGCGCGCGAGCGACGCGATGCGCTCGGCGCGCATCGGGTTCCGCTTGTACGCCATCGCGGAGGAGCCGATCTGCTCGTACTCGAACGGCTCTTCCATCTCGCCGAACGACTGGAGCAGCCGCACATCGCCGCTGAATTTCGAGGCGCTCGCGGCGATGCCCGCGACGATGCTCAGCACCTGCGCATCGAGCTTGCGCGAGTACGTCTGCCCCGTGACCGGGATCGCGGCGCCGAATCCCATCTTCGCGACGACGAGCGCTTCCAGCCGGCGCACTCTTCGCGTGATCGCCGTTGAAGATCTCGAGGAAGCTCGCCTGCGTGCCGGTGGTGCCCTTCACGCCGCGGAGCGGGAGCGCGGCCAGGCGCGCATCGAGGTCCGCGATGTCGAGCACGAGGTCCTGCATCCAGAGCGTGGCGCGCTTGCCCACGGTGGTGAGCTGCGCCGGCTGGAGGTGCGTGTAGCCGAGCGCCGGCTCGGCGCGCCATTGCGCGGCGAACTTCGCGAGGGCGCGCAGCACCGCCACGCACTTCGCGCGCAGGAGCACGAGTCCCTCGCGCATCAGGATCAGGTCGGCGTTGTCGGTGACGTAGGCGCTGGTCGCGCCGAGATGGATGAACGCGCGCGCCGCGGGGGCCGCCTCGCCGAACGCATGCACGTGGGCCATCACGTCGTGGCGGAAGCGCCGTTCGAACTCGCCCGCGGCCTTGAAGTCGATGTCGTCGAGGTGCGCGCGCATCTGCGCCAGGCCTTCCTCGGTGACGGCGGCGACGCCAAGTTCGCGCTGCGCCTCGGCCAGCGCGAGCCACAGCCGGCGCCAGAGTGCGTGACGCCGCTGCGGCGACCAAAGCGCGATCATCGCGCGCGAGGCGTAGCGTTCGGACAGCGGAGACGCGTAACTCTCGTGATCGGTCATCGGACCATGAAATCGGTGGAGTAGATGCGGCCGCCGCGTTCGAAGAACATCCGGATCACACCGTTCGATCCCGCGGCGAGCAGGGCGGCCTGCGCGTCGTTCGCATTCTCGATGGGTGTGCGGTTGATCTGGACGATCACGTCGCCTTTCTCGAGTCCGATCTCGTCGGACACGCGCGAACTCAACTTGTAGATGAGCGCGCCCTTCGGGCTCCGCAACCCTTTCTCGGCGCGGATCTGCGGCGTGAGCGTGACCAGTTCGAGCTCCTGGAGCACCGCCACTTTCGGCGCGTTCTCCTCGGGCAGATCGGTCACCACCACGTTCAGCGCCAGATGCTTGTCGCCGCGCTTCACCGTAAGCACGAGCGGCTCACCCACGCGCAAGTCGAGCAGCTCCGCCTCCCAATCGAAGGCCGTGTGGATCGCGCGGCTGCGCGATTTCTCGAGGATGTCACCCTTCTGGATGCCGGCCTTGTCGGCGGGGGATCCCGGCACCACCGAACTCACCACCATGGCGGCGCGCGGACCACCGCGCAGGGAGCTGGCGGTCGCCGCGGGGATCTCGAGCTTGAGGCCCACCCACGGCCGCCGCACCACGCCATGCGCGAGCAGGTCCTCGGTCACGCGCTTCACACGATTGATCGGGATCGCGAAGCCGAGGCCGATCGAGCCGCCGCTCGGCGTGAAGATCGAGCTGTTCACGCCAACCACTTCGCCGAGCGCGTCCACCAGCGGGCCGCCCGAATTGCCGGGATTCACGGCGGCATCGGTCTGGATCATGTCCACGTAGATCGCCGCGCCCTCGCTGCGCGCCACGAGATTGCGCCCCGTGCCGCTGATCACGCCCGCGGTCACGCTCGGTTCGGAGTTGCCGAGCAGGAAGCCGTACGGATTGCCGATCGCGATCGCCCACTCGCCGATGATCAGATCGTCGGAGTTCCCCAGCGGTGCCACGGGCAGATCGGTCGCGTCGATCCGCAGCACCGCGAGATCGTTGATCTCGTCCTTGCCGACGAGTCGCGCGGGGTAGGTGGTGCCGTCGCGCAGCGCGACGGCGATCGATTGCGCGTCCTGCACAACGTGGGCGTTCGTGACGATCACGCCGTCCTTGCGCACGATGATCCCGCTGCCGATCCCCGGCACGACGCGCTCGCCGCGGCCGGCGAAGATGTCGAACGGATTCGTGGACTTGTCGAGGATCTCGGTCTGCACCGTGACCACGGCGGGCGCGACACGCGCGACCGCTTCCGTGATCGCGGTATGCCGCTGCGCATCCACTTCATGCTGTGCGCCAGCGGCCGCGGGGAGCGTGGCGGCGAGCGCACCGGCGAGCAGGGCGGTCAGGTGAGTGATCGTCATGCGGGCACGACATAAAGATCGCTCGGGTACCGCACAGAGTCCAGGAACAATCCATGCGCCGGCGCTGGCGGCGATGTCTCCTGGTTGTGGATGGCCGCGAGCAGTGCCGCGATGCTGCCGGGGGCGCGGCGCCCGCTCGCGGCGTCCACCATGGTGCCCACGACGAAGCGCACCATGTGATGCAGGAAACGGTTCGCCTCGACGGTGAATTGCAGCCCGCCGGGACGATCGGTCCACGCGGCGTGCGTCACCGTGCACTTGTGCGAATCTGTCGGCGGCGCGGTGCCGGCCACCGCGAACGCGAGGAAGACGTGCTCGCCACAGAGGGCGCGCGCCTCGGCCTCGAGCACGGCTCGGTCCAGCGCGCGAGCGGGCGCCCATTCCCAGCGCCGTCGAAAGGGGGACTGCGCATCCTCATCGAGCCCGATCAGATAACCGTACCGCCGGGCGGTCGCGCTGTAGCGCGCGTGGAACTCCGGCCGCATCTCGTGCGCCGCGGCGACCCACAGGTCCTCGGGAAGCACGGCGTTGAGCGCGCGGCGGAGTTCGGCGGGCGTCCATTTCGCCGGCACGCGCACGCCGGCCGCTTGCCCCCGGGCGTGCACGCCGGCGTCGGTGCGGCCCGCGCCGAGCGCCGCGACTGGCGCGTCGCACAATCTCGCGAGCGCATCCTCGAGCGCCGATTGCACCGTGCGCTGACCCGGCTGGCGCTGCCAGCCCGCGAATCCTGCGCCGTCGTACTGCAACACGAGCTGGACGGTGCGCTCCGGCATGCACGAAAGTTACCGGCCGCGAAGTGGCCAAGCAAGCGACGCACGAGCGCCGAACCGATTGACACGGCGCAACCTACGTCCCTACATTCGCTCTCCCGCGCGCGCCACTGCGGCGGCGCTCACGAGACCAAATGCCCCCACGTACCCTCGCTTCGCTCGCGCACGCGCTCGGTGCGGCCTCGGATCTCGACGCCGCGCTCGTCGCATTGGGTGAAGCGCTCGCCGATGTGGACCGCACGGCGGTCGTGGCACTATTCACGTTCGACGCGCGCCGCCAGATCCTGCGCGAGCGGCTCACGCCCGACGGCTCGACGGTGCGGCGCGTGCGTGCGGACACGACGCTGGATCATCTGCCCACGCGCATCCGCACGCAGGTCTCGAGCGGCGGCCAGTTCGCGGATCTCGGCGACCAGTCCGACGAATACGCGCGATTGCTCGGGCTCGCGTCGGCGCTGAACGAGGAGGGGCTGCTCGCGCTGCACGGCGTGCAGACCGACGGGCATCTGTCGGCGGTGGTGGCGCTGTTCGAGCCGCGGCGCTTCTTCGGCACGCGCGTGGTGGAGCGCTTCGCGCCGAACGTCGCTCTGTTCGACCTCGCGTACGCGCGGTTCGCCGAGCAGGAGGCGCGCAACGAGGCGGTGCGCACGCTCGAGGACGTCACGCAACGCGTGCACGGTGAGTACGTGAAGCATCTCGCCGCTCTGGAGCAAGCGCTCGCGCAGGCGCGGAACACTCCGACCGCCGGCGCCGCGACACTCTCGCCGGAGCGACTCGTCGCGCTCGAGAAGGAGAGCGCGAGCAGCAAGGAGGAAGCGAGGCGCGCGACGCGTCGCGCCGACGCGGTGGAGCAGCAGGTCGCGGCCGCGGTGGGCCAGCTGGAGCAGGCGCACATCGAGTTGCATCGCCGCGGCGAATCGCTGCGGGAGAAGACGCGCACGCTCTATCTCATCGAGCGCGTGCTCGGGCTCGACGCGGTGACCGAAGATCCGCGCCAGCTCGTGGATGGCCTGTTGGCCCTCGTGGGCGACGACATGCAGGCGCAGCGATGTTCACTCATGCTGCGCGCGCCGGGCACGCAGGAACTCTTCATCGCCGCGTCGAAGGGGCTCGCGCCCGAGATCGCCGATGGGAAACGGATCGCGATCGGGGTGGGTGTGGCCGGCAAGGTGGCGAAGAGCCGCGAGCCGCTGCTGGTCACGGACGTCGAGCAGGCGGGCGGCCACCCGCTGCTCGGCGACGAGTATCTCACCACCGGCTCGTTCATCTCCTTCCCGCTCGTCTACCACGGCGAGCTGGTCGGCGTACTCAACCTCACGAATCGCGTGCAGCGCGGCGTCTTCGTGGACGAAGACGTCGAGCGCGTGCGGCTGCTCGCGCTCGTGATCTCGCTCGTCGCGTCGCGCGCGGCGCTCCCGGAGCGCCTCCTCGAGAGCATCGGTGTCCGCTGAGGCGTTGCGCGGCGCGCTCCGCCGGCTGGCGGCGGGCGAGTCGCTGTCCTCCGAGGAAACGGCGGGTGCGTTCAGCGCGGTGATGCGCGGGGAGGGCACGTCCGCGCAGGTTGCGGCGCTCCTCATGGCGCTGCGCGTGAAGGGGGAGACAGCCGCCGAGATCACGGGCGGCGCGATGGCCCTGCGCGACGCGATGGTCACGCTCCCGGCGTCGAGCCCCGAGGATCTCGTGGACACGGCGGGCACGGGCGGCGGCAAAGTGGCGACGTTCAACATCTCCACGGCCGCTGCGCTCGTGGCGGCGGGCGCCGGCGCGCGCGTCGCCAAGCACGGCAATCGCTCCTTCACGACCCGGAGCGGCGGCGCCGACGTTCTCGAGGCGCTCCGCGTGCGCATCGAACTGAGCGTTGACGAAATGCGCCGGGTGTTGGACGAGGCCGGCATCGTGTTCATGTTCGCGCCGCTGATGCACCCCGCGATGCGCCATGTGGGCCCGGTGCGCCGCGAACTCGGCGTGCCGACGGTCATGAACGTGCTCGGGCCGCTCGCCAATCCCGCCGGGGCGGGACGTCAGGTGGTGGGCGTCGCCGATGTGGGCCGGCTCGCGCTGCTGGCCGAGGCTCTGGCCGCGCTGGGCAGCGTGCACGCGCTCGTGGTGCACGGCGAGCCGGGCATGGACGAAGTCTCGCCCCTGGGGATCACGCACGTGCTGGAGGTGCGCGACGGTCAGGTACGGCCCTGGACGATCGATCCCACGAAGTTCGGGCTGGCGGCCGGCTCGGCGGCGGGTCTCGCGGGGGGCATGCCCTCCGACAACGCGCGGATCATCGAAGCCGTGCTCGCGGGGAAGGAGCGAGGTGTAGCGCGGAGCGCCGTGATATTGAACGCTGCGGCCGCGATCTACGTGGCGGACCTGGCGCCCGACATCTTCGAGGCGGCGAAGCTGGCCGCCGGCGCGATCGATTCAGGGGCGGGCGCCGCAGCGCTGGAGCGTCTGAAAAGCGCTAGCGCGAAGCGCTAGCAGGGGTTGGCAGTACCATACGCTCAGCTGCCAAACGCGCCGTTCCAGTGTTAGCAGCGTCTCAGCACGCCCACGACGACCCCTTGGATCGTCACGTCATTCTCGTGCACGTAGATCGGGCTCATGGTGTCATTGGCGGGCTGCAGACGGATCCGCCCGTCCCGCTCGCGGTAGAACTTCTTGACCGTGGCGGCGCTGTTGTCGATGAGCGCGATGACCGTCTCACCGTTGTCGGCGGTCCGGCGCTCGTTGATCACGACGTAGTCGCCGTCGCGGATCTGCTCGTCGATCATTGAGTTCCCGCGCACGCGCAACACGTAGTGATTGCCCGCGCGGCCGATGAACGTTTCCGGAACGCAGAGCGTTTCACCAGTGGAGATCGCCTCGATCGGCGTGCCGGCCGCCACCGATCCCAGCAGCGGCAACTCGACGGCCTTCGGGAACACGTCCGACGGCAGGATCTCGATCGCGCGGCTCTCATTGTACGAACGCTTGATGTAACCCTTGCGCTCGAGGTTGCTGAGATGCTCGTGAACCGTGGCCAGCGAGTTATAGTTGAACTGACGCGCGATCTCCTCGAAGCTCGGAGCGTAGCCGTTCTGCTCCGAGTACGCCGCGAGGTAGTCGAGGATCTCCCGCTGCCGTTTGGTGAGCGCCATGCGTCAAGTCCCGTAGAGGTGATAGCTTAACGAATGAGTGGTGCCCGAAGTAACGCCGAACTGGACGATAACCGAATAATTCCCGAAGTGCAAGCGTCGATGCCAACCTGGACCCCGCCCGGCGGCACGCTGGGTAAGATCATCGCCGAATCCCGAGACCGGGTCCGGGCACTCTCGGCGAGCCGGCGAGCCGAGCTCGAACGCACGGCCGCTGAGGCGCGCCACGTACCGGTCCCCGCTTTCGCGGCGGCACTTCGCGCCGGCGGAACGATCGCTGTCGTCGCCGAAGTGAAGCGCCGCTCGCCCTCCAAGGGGGAGATCAATACGGCGCTCTCGGCGAGTGCGCAGGCCATGGCCTACGCGGCCGGGGGCGCCGCGGCGATCTCCATCCTCACCGAGCCCATGCACTTCGGCGGATCGCTCGCCGACCTCGCCGATGCACGTGCCGCGGTGTCCGTTCCTCTCCTCCGGAAGGACTTCGTGGTGGACCGAACGCAACTCTGGGAGGCCCGCGCGGCGGGCGCCTCGGCGGTGCTGCTGATCGCTCGCGCGCTCGACCCCGCGCTGCTCGATGAACTTGCCGCCGAGGCGATCGCGCTCGGGCTCGAGCCGCTCGTGGAGGTGCGCACCGAACGGGAACTGGCGCGCGCATCGGCCACGCGAGCGCCGGCGATCGGCGTGAACCAGCGCGATCTCGAGACGCTCGTGGTGGATCCCGCCGTCGCGGCGCGACTGCTCCCCATGGTGCCAGGCGACCGCGTGGCGGTGAGCGAGAGCGGCGTGCGCGACCGCGCGGACGTCGAACGCGCCGCCGCGAGCGGCGCCGATGCGGTGCTCGTGGGCTCGGCGCTCTCCGCCTCCGCCGATCCCGCGTCGGCGGTGCGCACGCTGACGGGCGTGGCGCGCGGAACGGATCGCGGCGGCGAGCATGGGCGCTGAACTGAAGGTCTGCGGCCTCACGCGCGCGCCCGACGCGCGCGCCGCGGCGATGTGCGGGGCGCAGTACGTGGGTGTGATCTTCGCAGGCGGCCCTCGGAACATGGACCCGGCGGCCGCCGCCCTGGTGCTCGATGGAACTGGCGGCGCCGCGCAACGTGTCGGCGTCTTCCGCGACGCGGATATCGAAGCGATCGCCAGCGTGGTGCGCATCGCGCGGCTCGATATCGTGCAACTTCACGGCGATCCCACGCCACGCGAGGTGCGGCGCGTGCGCGAAGCGAGCGGCGCGCGCGTCTGGGCGGTGCTGCGGATCAGCGGCGCCGCGCCGGCCGACCGCGTGGACGAACTCGATGGCGAGGCCGACGCACTGCTGTACGACACGCTCGTGCCGGGACGGCTCGGCGGCACCGGACGGGCCTTTGATTGGGTCCGGGCGGCTGAGGGGGCGCGGCCCGTGCGGTCGCGCCTCGTCGTGAGCGGCGGACTCTCGCCCGAGAACGTGGCGCACGCGATCGCCGCGCTGGCGCCGGATATCGTCGACGTCTCCTCCGGGGTAGAATCGAGTCCGGGGATCAAGGACCACGAGCGCATGCGTGTCTTCGCCGACGCGGTGCGCGGCACGAGAGGGCAGTGAATGACGGACGTGAGCGCACCTGACCGCTTCGGCCCCTATGGCGGCCGCTATGTGCCCGAGACGCTCGTGCCCGCCCTCGATGCGCTCGAGGCCGCGTACGCCGAAGCGCAGCGCGATCCGGCCTTCCAGCGGGAGCTGGATGGATTGCTCAAGGGCTACGTCGGTCGTCCTTCTCCGCTGACCGACGCGCCGCGTTTCTCCGAGGCCGTGGGGGCGCGGGTCTTCCTGAAACGGGAGGATCTCAACCACACCGGCGCGCACAAGATCAACAACACGGTGGGTCAGGCGCTGCTCGCGCGGCGCATGGGGAAACGGCGCATCATCGCCGAGACGGGCGCCGGACAGCATGGGGTGGCGACGGCCACGATCTGCGCCCGGTTCGGATTGCAGTGCGTTGTGTACATGGGGGAGGAGGACATGCGGCGCCAGGCGCTGAATGTCTTCCGAATGAAACTGATGGGGGCGACTGTGATGCCGGTGACGTCGGGCACGCGCACGTTGAAGGACGCGACGAGCGAGGCGATCCGCGACTGGGTCACCAACGTGACGGACAGTCATTACATCATTGGTTCCGTGGTGGGACCGGCGCCCTATCCGCGCATCGTGCGGGATTTCCAGTCGGTGATCGGTCGGGAGGCGCGCGCGCAGATGATCGAACAGGCGGGTCGGCTTCCAGCGACGGTGGTCGCGTGCGTAGGCGGCGGTTCGAACGCGATGGGCATCTTCCACGCGTTCGTGAACGACCGCGACGTGGAGCTGGTGGGCGTCGAGGCCGCGGGCGAGGGCCTCGACAGCGGACGCCATTCCGCCTCCCTCACGCGCGGGCGCCCCGGGGTGCTGCACGGCGCGCTGAGCTATCTGCTGCAAGATGACGCGGGCCAGGTGCATCCCGCGCACTCCATTTCTGCTGGTCTCGACTATCCCGGCGTCGGACCCGAGCACTCCCACCTGAAGGACTCGGGTCGCGCGACGTACGTCTCGGTCGGCGACGAAGAGGCGCTCGGCGGCTTCGTCATGCTCAGCCAGCTCGAGGGGATCATCCCCGCGCTCGAGACGGCGCATGCCGTCGCCTGGATGGCCTCGCAGAAGGGGCGGTGGCCGTCGGACGCACCGGTCCTCCTCTGCGTGAGCGGACGAGGGGACAAGGACGTGGCCGAAGTGAGCGACCGCCTGCAGGCGCACCGCTAGTCGTGCCGACCTCCACCTCGATCCCGGCGGCGACCGCGGCGGATGACGCGCTGCCCGCGCCGTCGTTCCCGCCGCCGCTCGTCGAGGAGCTGTTGAAGCACCTGAGCCGGTCGGTGAAGACGCTCGGCTTGTACCTCCCGAACAATCCGATCTATCAGAAATCGATCGACACGCTGCGCGCCTCGTTCGCGCCGGTGTGGCGCCATACGCCCGAGATCGTGCTCACGATCACGGAGTCGGACGTGAAGTGGGAGGGGCGCTCGGTGTACCACGATCCCGGCCGCGCCGAGAGTGTCGCATGGCTGTTCTACAAGGACGGCATTCGCGAACTCACGCTCACGCAGGGCGTGGAGCAGGAGGAGATCGTCGCGATGCTGGAGATCATGCGGCGCGTGAAGAACGCGGCGCCGGAGGAGGACGACCTGCTCACCCTGCTCTGGGAGCAGGAGTTCGTGCACATGCGCTATCGCTTCGTCGACCTCTCCTTCGACGCGGTCGCGGCGATCGAGCCGAGCGACAAGGCGGCCGAGGAGCGTCAGCTGCCGCTCGTGGAAGTGAAGCGCGAGATCGAGGAAGCGCCGCAGGAGCCCGAGGCACGCAAGAAGGCCGGTCTCGTGAGCATGGAGGATCTCGACGCGACGCTGTACTTCCTCGACGAAGCGGAGATCGAGTATCTGCGCACCGCGCTCGCCGACGAGTCGCACCTCGATCTGCACAAGGACGTGATTTCGATCTTGCTCGACATCTTCGAGACGCAGCCGGAAGGCAAGGTGCGCGAGGAGGTGCTCGGAATCCTCGAGACCTTCCTGTTGCATTTGCTCGCGGCGGGCTCGTACGGCGGCGTCGGGTTCCTGCTGCGCGAAGCGGCGGTGGCGGTGCAGCGCGCGCCGGCACTCGCGCCGGCGATGTCCGACCGTCTGCAACGCCTCCCCGAACGGCTGAGCGACACCGCGGTGCTGCCGCAATTGTTGCAGGCACTCGATGACTCCGAGGTCATCCCGCCGCAGGAGGAGCTCGACGCACTGTTCGGCGAACTCAAGCAGGGCACGCTCGCCACGGTGCTCGCGTGGCTCAAGCAGGCGCAGAACGCGCGGTTGCGCTCGGCGCTGGAGAAAACGGCGCAGCGGCTCGCGTCGGCGAACGTCGGCGAGATGCTGAAGCTCATCGCGAGCGAGGATCCGTCGGTCGCGCTCGAGGCGATCCGGCGGGCGGGCGAACTGAAGGCGCAGGCGGCCGTGTCGCCGATGGCGAAGGTGCTGCAGACGGGCCTGCCCGACGTGCGGCTCGCCGCGGCGCAGGCCCTGGCCGAGATCGCGTCGCCCGGCGCGATGCGACTGCTCGAGACCGCGCTCGCCGACACGGACCGCGACGTCCGCGTGAGCGCGGTGAAGGCGATCACGGCGCGTGGACATCGCGCCGCGCTGCCGAGGCTCGAGGCGGTCGTCTCCGGCAAGACGCTTAAGGAAGCCGATCTCACCGAGAAGAAGGAATACTTCGAGGCGTACGGCGTGCTCGCGGGCGCGGCGGCCGTCTCGCCACTCGCCGAATTGCTTAACGGCAAGAGTTTCTTCAAGCGGCGCCCGAGCCCCGACATCCGCGCCTGCGCGGCGTTCGCGCTGGGCCGCATCGGCACGGAGAACGCGCTCGCGGAACTCCGGAAGGCCGAGAAGGACAAGGACGTGCGCGTACGGAGCGCCATCAACAAGGCGCTCCGCGGAGGCGTCGCGTGAGCACGGCCACGACCGGCACGCACCCGGCCGCGAAGGAATCCACCGGCCCGGTCGCCGAGCGCGGGAGCGACGGCTTCGTCCGCAAGGCCGGTCGCGATCTGCTGCTCTCGATCTACGGCGCGCTGCGGACAGTGAAGTTGTATCCGCCGGACAATCCGGTGGTGCAGAAGACCATGGACGAGATCGTGCGGCTCTGCCAGGAATTCATCAAGCGAGAGCACGAACTCGAGTTCCGTGTCTCGGGCGAGTTCCTGTTCGTGAATTCCACGCGCCTTCGGCTCGATCTCGACAACTACGCGAGCTTCAGCCGCATCCTCACGGTGTTCCGCGAGGCGGGTGTCGGCCTCTGCCGCGTGCGCGAAGATTGTTCGGCGCGCGACTGGGTGGTGTTCCTCAATCTCATCCAGTCCGCCAACGTGGGCGACATGGACGGGCGTCTGTACGCGCTCGCTGAGAAACTCGCTGGCGCGCGCGTGATGTCGATCGACATCGGACCGCCGTCGGAAGTCGACGAGGCGATTCGGCAGAAGTCGAAGGAAGCGGCGAAGCGCACGTACTCACAGTCGGTGTCGGTGACCAAGGAGGTCATCAACTCCGTGCGCATGGGGAAGAGTCCGAACATCAAGAAGATCAAACGGGTGGTGCAGGGGATCGTCGACCAGATCCTGAACGAGGAGACGTCGCTGATCGGACTCACCACGCTGCGCGATTACGACGAGTACACGTTCACGCACAGCGTGAACGTGTGCATCTTCTCGGTGGCGCTCGGCCGGAAGCTCGGGCTCTCGCGCCTCCAGCTCTACGACCTGGGCGTCGGCGCGCTCATGCACGACATCGGGAAATCGCGCATCCCGCTTGACGTGCTCAACAAGCCAGGCGCGCTGAGCGAGGATGAATGGCGGATGATCTGCCATCACCCGTGGCTCGGCGTGCTGCAGCTGTTCCAGATGCGCGGACAGAACGACGTGCCGTACCGCGCGATGATCGTCGCCTTCGAGCATCACAAGAAGACCGATCTCACCGGATATCCGAAGCACATCCGCGACCGCCAAATGAGCATGTACAGCAAGGTGGTGGCGGTGGCCGATTCGTTCGACGCGGCCACGTCGCGGCGCGTGTACCAGACGACGCCGCTCACGCCGGCCGACGTGCTGCAGGAGATGCGCATGAACCCGCGCCGCGGCATGGACCAGGTGCTGGTGAAGGCCTTCATGAGCCTCGTGGGCCATTACCCCGTGGGCACGCTGGTCGTGCTCGATACGTTCGAGCTCGCACTCGTGCACGCGGTGAACCCGACCGCCGAAGCGATCTCACGGCCGCTGGTGCGGATCATCAACGACGAGCGCGGTAACTTGCTCTTCCCGGGCCATGTCGTGGATCTGAACGCGCTCGACGCCAACAGCGGCCATTTCGCGCGCACGATCATCAAGGTCGCGGACCCCGACCGGTACGGCATCAAGGTCAGTGACTACTTCGTCTGACCTGTTCGCCGCGCGCTTCGCCGCACTGCGAATGGCCGGCCGCCGCGCGCTCGTGGTCTATATCACCGCCGGATTCCCCGATCGTGCCGGCTCGCTCGCGCTGCTCAAGCGATTGGAAGCGGCGGGCGCCGACGTGATCGAGGTCGGCGTACCGTTCTCCGATCCCATGGCGGACGGGCCGATCATCCAGGCGAGCTCGCAGCGCGCGCTCGAGGCGGGCATGACGTTCGAGGGCACGCTCGCGCTGATCTCGGAGGCGAAGCTGGCCGTGCCCGTCGTGCTCTTCACCTATCTCAATCCACTGCTCGCGGCGGGGGACGGCGCGCTCGCCCGCGCGTCGAGCGCCGGCGCACACGGCGTCCTCGTAACGGACCTGCCGCTCGGCGCCGACCCGGCGCTCGAGACGAAGATCGCCGCGGGTCCGCTGGCGTTCATCCGGCTCGTCGCGCCCACGACGCCGGCGTCGCGCATGCGCGACATCGCGCGTCACGGCGGAGGGTTCGTGTATCTGATCAGCCGGCTTGGCGTGACGGGCGTGCAAGAGGGGATCGCGGCCGACTTGCCCAACACGATCGCGCGGCTCCGCGGTGAGACGACGCTGCCCATCTGCGCGGGATTCGGCATTTCCACGCCGGCGCAGGCCGCGGCCGTCGGCAAGCTCGCGGACGGTGTCGTGGTCGGCAGCGCGCTCGTGCGAGCCGCCGGTGAGAGCACCGACGCGGCCGTGCGGCTCGTCGCGTCGATGCGCGCGGCGCTCGACGCCGCCTAGCCACTACTCCGAGCGGCGCAGCGCGCGCTCGAGGGCCGCGCTCGGCCGCGCGTTCACCGTCTTGACGTGGTCCACCATCACGAGCCCCGGCGCTCCGCCGCGCGGCTTGCGCACGTGCTTGCGCCGCGTCCAATCCACGGGCGTCACCGTGTTCCCGCGCGACTTGCTGTGCCACGCGGCGATCGCGGCGGCCTCCGCGAGATCGCGCGCGGGCGGCGGCTCGTCGCGCGTCCAGCGGAGCACGACATGCGCGCCGGCCACGTCGCGTGCGTGCATCCAGACATCGTCGGGGCTCGATGCGTGGAAGGTGAGCGCGTCGTTCGATGCGGCTCCGCGTCCGACCCAGATGTCGAGACCGCCCGTGGAGCGGTACTCGCGAAAGGGGCGCGCGACGCGCGGCGCACCGCGCTGCGCCTTCGCGGGCGGCGGCGAAGCGACTGAGGGTGACGGTGCGGTTCTCGTCGCCGCGATGCGCGCTGGGAGTCCCTCGAGCGCACGCTCCATCGCGCCGGCCTCGTCGTGCAATCGCTCGGCGGCGCGCGACGCGCGCTCCCCGGCACGCGGCGCGACATCGAATGCGCCATCCGGCAACGCGACGTGCCGGGGCGCCGGCGAGTCGCCGAGTGCCTGCAGCGCGCGCGCGGCCGCGCGAACGCGCGGCGCTTCGGCGGCCTGCGCGAGCTCGCGCTCCATCCGGGCGATCGCGCGGACGCGGCGGCCGTCAAGCGGCGGCTCGGCGGCCGGCGCCGCCACCTGGCGCCCGAAGAGCGGGCCGACGCACGGCGGCGCCTGCTGCGGCAGCGCGCAGATCGCCGCGTAGCGCTCGGCCGCGCGGGCGGGCTCGGCGCGCAGCCACTCGATCACCGGCGCACTCATCCAGCGGCCGCCGAGCAACGCGGCGCGGTCGTCGTCACGCAACGTGCGTTCGAGCGACGTGGCAGTGAGCACGGGGCGCGGTTCTCCGGCGGGAGGAAGCCGGGCGCCGATACGCGTTTCGCCGCCGTCGCCGCGCAGACGGGCGCCCCGCGCCGCCGGCACGAAGCTGATCTCGAGCGTGGCGCGCCGTTCGGGCGATCCGCGGAAGCGACCCGCGCGAACGAGTGCGATCGTGAGCCGCCGGTCGTCCTCGGGAGCCGAGACCGAAGCAACCGTCCATCCCGCGAGCGCGCCGGCGCTCACGGGCGCAGGATCCTCCACCGCCGCGGCGGCCGTGGGCGCGATCGCGAAGCGGACCGGGGCGGAGCCGTCGACCGCGACGACCACCGCGCGCGTGTCGCGGTCGAACGCGATCGCGGTCACGCGATGGGCTCGCCACCGTGCGTCGAGCGCGCGCGCGAGGTAGTGCGCCGTCAGACTGTCCACGCGCGCTCCGGGTTTGACACGCGCGCACGATGCCGGTACGTTCCGCCGCTGTCAACGGATGCCTGACATCGCCTATATCGCGCTCGGGTCGAACCTCGAAGACCGGGCGGCCCATCTCGCTGCGGCGCGCGCCGCACTCGAGGCGCTACCGCACAGCCATGTCATCAGCGCATCTTCCGTGGAGGAGACCGAGCCACTTGGCCCGGTGCCCCAGGGCCCCTTCCTCAACCAGATGGTAGCCGTGGAGACGACGCTCTCGCCGCGCGCGCTGCTGGATGCGCTGCTCACGATCGAACGGGCCGAGGGGCGCGTGCGCACGGAGCGTTGGGGAGCGCGCACGCTCGATCTCGACATCGTGCGCTTCGGCGCGCGAACGGTGAACGAATCCGGTCTGATCGTGCCGCATCCGGAACTGCCCAATCGCCCCTTCTGGCAGCGCGAGCTGGCGGAGCTCGGAGCGACTCCATGAAGCGAAAGTCCTCGAAGCGCGCGTCAGCGCTGCGCGATGCCGCGCCGCGCGCCGTGACGGTGCGCGATTTCGTGCTCCGCAAGCAGAGTGGCGACAAACTCGTGCTCGTGACCGCGTACGACGCACTATTCGGCCGGCTCGTGGACGAGGCGGGCGTCGATGCCGTGCTCGTCGGCGACTCGGTGGGGAACGTCGTGGCGGGACTCGACTCGACGCTGCCGGTCACGCTCGATCAGATGATCTACCACGCGCGCGCCGTGCGGCGCGGTGTGAAACGCGCGCTGCTGGTGGTGGACATGCCATTCCTCACGTACCAAGTAACGCCCGAGGACGCGCTGCGGAATTGCGGGCGCGTGATGCAGGAGACGGAAGCGCAGGCGGTGAAGCTCGAGGGTGCTGGCGATGTCGTCGCGCGCGCGGTGCGCGCCGTGACCGCCGCCGGCGTGCCCGTGATGGGCCATCTCGGGTTCACGCCGCAATCGGTGCACGCGCTGGGCGGATTCCGTGTGCAAGGGCGCGAGAAGGACGCGACGGCGCGCTTGGTGGAGGAGGCGCGCCGGCTCGAGGACGCGGGCGCCTTCTCCATCGTGCTTGAACTGCTGCCGCGCGAGGTCGCGTCCGCGATCACCGACGCGGTGGCGATCCCGACGATCGGCATCGGCGCCGGCCCCGCGTGCGACGGCCAGGTGCTGGTGATCACCGATCTCCTCGGCCTCAACGACCGGTTCAGCCCGAAGTTCCTGAAGCGATATGCGCATCTCGCAGACGATGTGCGTGATGCGATCCGCGCGTTCGGCAGCGACGTACGCCGCGGGCGCTATCCCGATGCCGATCACAGTTTCTAGCGCCGGTACCGGCGCGCCGCCTGCGACGAGAGTGGTCACGCGCGTCGCGGAATTGGCGGAGGCGCTTGCCGTGCCTCGCGCTCGCGGCGTGGCGGTGGGTCTCGTGCCCACGATGGGATTCCTCCACGAGGGGCATCTGCGACTGGTGGACGTGGCGCGCCAGCAGAGTGCGTTCGTCGTGATGTCGATCTTCGTGAACCCGCTGCAGTTCGGTCCGCACGAGGACTTCGCCAGGTACCCGCGCGATCTCGAGGGCGATGTGCGCAAAGCGGGAGCGCACGGCGTCGACCTTGTGTTCGCGCCGCGCGCCGAGGACATGTACCCGGGCGATCGCGTGGTCTCCGTTACGCCGCATGCGCTCGCCGACCGGTGGGAGGGAGCGGTGCGCCCCGGACATTTCGGCGGGATGCTCACGGTGGTCGCGAAGCTGTTCAATCTCGTACAGCCGCAGGTGGCAGTGTTCGGCCAGAAGGACATCCAGCAAGCGACGCTCGTGCGCGCGATGGTACGCGACCTCGATTTTCCGGTCGCGATCGAAGTCGCCGCCACGGTGCGGGAAGATGACGGCCTCGCGATGTCGAGCCGCAACGGCTACCTGTCGGGCGACGACCGGCGCCGCGCGCTCGTGCTCTCGCGGGCGCTGCGCGCGATCGCCGACGCCGCCGAGTCGGGCGAGCGCGACGCCGCGGCGCTCGAGACGCTCGGCTACGACGTGCTCGCCGAGGAGCCGGGCGTGAGCGTCGACTATCTGGCGCTCGTGGATGGCGAGCGTCTCGAGCCCGTGGCCGTCGCCGATCCGGGGACGATCGTGATGGTCGCGGCGCGCGTGGGCCCCACGCGTCTCATCGACAACATCATCCTCGGCGCGTCGTGACCTGGAACGCCGTGGTCGCCGCGCTCGACGACGGCGACACGTTCAAGTCGAGCGTGAGCCTCTATCTGCACCCGCTCGCCGGGCGGCCGGTGCTTTGGCATGCGCTGCTCGCGCTCGCGGAGATGGAGGAACTACCGGCGTCCGTTCGCGTGCTGCACCGCGCGGCGTCGCCGCTGCTCGTGCCCGATTCCTTCCCGGTGCCGTTGCGTCTCGAGGCCGTGAACGCGGGCGAGGAGCTGATCGCGATGCGCGCGGCGGTCACGCCGCCCGGTCTCACGATGCTCGTGGACGGCGCGGCGCCACTTATCTCGCCGGCGACGATCGCGCGATTATTGCGCGCCGCGGACCGCGGCATGGTCGCACTGCGCGCGCCGGGCGAGGACACGGCGTGCGCGGCGGTCGCGGGGGAGGGTCCCGCGCTCGCGTCCGCCGACGACCCGCGCCGTCCGCACGGCGCCGTGTCCATCGCCGCGACCGCGCCGGAAGAGGCGCTGCTGCTCACCGACCGTCATGCGATGGCGGTGGCGGCGCTCGCGATCCACGACCGGCTCATCCGCCGGCACGAAGCGGCCGGCGTCAGCTTCGTGCTGCCTGCCACGACGTGGGTGGATGCCGACGTCACGATCGGCGAGGACACGGTGATCTACCCCGGCGCCGTGCTCGAGGGACACACCGCGATCGGCCGCGAATGCGTGATCGGGCCTTACTCACGGCTCGCCGATGCGATGCTCGGGCGCGGCGTGGAGCTCAAGGGTTGGAACTATGTCGCGCGCACGAGCGTGAGGAACCATGCGGTGCTGGAGCCCTATGTCCGCCGCGGCTTCGATTGATCTGCCGCCGTGGGCGGTGGCGGGAGAGAAGCGGCGCGCGCACATTGCACGCGTGACCGCGTTGCTGGATCACTGGGCGCGCGCGATGCGAGTCGACGATGCCACGCGCGCCGCGTGGCGGGATGCGGGCCGGTTCCACGATGCGCTGCGCGACGCGCCGGAACCGTTGTTGCGCCGGCTTACGGGCGACCGGCTCACCGCCGCGCCGCTGCTGCACGGACCCGCCGCCGCCGTGAAGCTCGAGACCGAGGGCGAGGAACGATCGGACGTGCTCGAAGCGGTGCGGTGGCACACGGTGGGGAGCAAGGATTGGGCGCGCACCGGGCGCGCGCTGTTCATGGCGGACTTCCTGGAGCCCGGCCGCAAATTCGACCGCGAGATCCGCGCCGAGCTCGCCGCCGACGTGGCGGATGATTTTGACGGCACGTTCCGGCGCGTCGTGCAGAACCGCATCGCGTGGACGCTGCGCGAGGGGCGGCCGCTCGACGCGGAGACGTCGCACCTCTGGGATTCGGTGCGATGAAGAAGCGCCGCGCATGGGTGGCCGCGCTCGTGCTGCTGCTCGCACTGGCGGTGGTCTTCCGAAAGATCGGGATTCCCGGGAGGATCGTCGATACGTTCCCAGCCGCCTCACGACCGACTGTGGTCGCTCGCACAGGCCCGCGGATACGCGTGGAAGTGCTCAACGCCTCGACGGTACGCGGGCTCGCGCGCCGCGCCACGATCCATTTGCGCGATGAGGGTTTCGATATTGTGCTGCAGGGCACGACGAACGAGCGGCGCGACAGCACGCTTGTCCTCGACCGCACGAATCATCCCGACTGGGCCGCGCGCGCCGCGCGCGCGATGGGCGGCGCGAGGATCGAATCGCGCCCCGACACGCTACGCGACGTTGATCTGACCGTCCTTATCGGCGCCGGCTGGCGCCCGCCGGCCGAGCCGTTCTACCCGTAGCTGGCCGCACGCGGCCGAGATGTCGGTGCCGCGGCTCTTCCGGATCGCCATCTCGACGTCCGCCTTCTTGAGCTCCTTCGTGAACGCGCGCACGCGCTCCGGTGTACTCGGTTTGAATTCCTGCGCGCCGCCGGGATGCAGCGGGATGAGGTTCACGAACGCTTTGCACTCCTTCGCGAGGCGCGCGAGGTTCATCGCGTGCTCGGGCGCATTGTTCACGCCGCCGAGCAGCACGTACTCGAACGTCACGCGCCGGTCGAACGTTTTGGCCGCCGCGATCACGTCAGCGAGCGGATACTTCACATTCACCGGCATGAGCTGACGGCGCAGATCATCGCTCGGCGCGTGGATCGAGATCGCGAGGCGGAATTGCTCGGGGCGCTGGCCGAGCGAAACGATCCCGGGAAGCACGCCCACGGTGGACACCGTGATATGCCGGGCGCCGATGCCGAGCGCGTCGGGGCGGTTGAGCAACGAGAGCGCGACCGCCACGCGCGGCCAGTTCATGAGCGGCTCGCCCATGCCCATGAACACGACGTTCGTGACCTTCAGCGGCGTCTCGAGGAATCCCATCTCGCGCACTTGGCCCGCGATCTCGAATGCCGTGAGATTGCGCTGGAATCCCATCTTGCCGGTGGCGCAGAAGGCGCACTGGAGCGCGCAACCCGCTTGCGAGGAGATGCAGAGCGTCAGGCGGGAATCCTCGGGGATCGCGACCGTCTCGATCTGCTGGCCGTCGGCCAACTGAAAGAGGAACTTCTGCGTCCCGTCGATCGAGCGCTGATGCGCCGCGATCGTGAGCCGCGGCATGGCGAAGTGCTCATCGAGCTTCGCCCGGAACGCGGCCGGCAGCTCGGTCATTGACGCGAAATCGCGGGCCGGATTCTTCCACAGGCGCTGCGCGACCTGGCCGCCGCGGTACGCCGGTTCGCCCTGGGCGACCGCGAAATCGCGCAGCTGCCCCTCGGCCACGTCGGGGAGGAGATCCAGAAGATTCGGTTTGTCGGTCACACAGGCAATCTAGCGGGTGAGGGAGCGCCGCGCCGGAACGCCGCAAGTATCCGCAGGTCTTACAGTTGGAAGCGCCGCGGACGCGATCCGCGCGGATTCTGCTCGGCTACCGTGCACCGCCGCTGGAAGTTAACTTTGTCGTTTGCCGCTAAAGACCCTGGAGACTCCTTGCTGCTCTCAGAGCTGCTGTCGGCGGACCGCGTGAAAGTGCCGCTGGGCAGTCGCACGAAGAACGATGTCTTGAAGGAACTGGTCGACCTCGTTGCCAAAGGACCGCACGCCCCCGACGCCGCGCCAATCCTGGCCGCGGTGCGCGAGCGCGAATTGGTGCTCAGCACCGGCATCGGCGCGGGGATCGCCATTCCGCACGGCAAGACGCCGCATGTCGATCAGCTCGTCGTGGCGGCAGGCGTCGCGCACGACGGCATCGATTTCGACGCGCTCGACGGCAAGCCGGTGTGCCTGTTCTTCCTGCTGGTGGGTCCGGAGAGCGCGGCGGGCGCGCACGTGAAGGTGCTGAGCCGCATTTCGCGCCTCCTGCGCCGCGATCAGTTGCGCAAGGATCTCATGACCGCGCCTACGGCCGCGGCCTTCCTGGACATCGTGCGCTCCTCGGAGGCCGCGTGATGAAGCGGATGTGGGTGCTGCCGCTCCTTTGGGCGGTGTGCATTCTGATCGCGACCTCGATCCCGGGCTCGTACATCCCGCGCGTGAACGTGCCGAACCTGGACAAGGTGGTGCACTTCACCTTCTACGGGATCTTCGCAGCGCTGCTGTTGCCGGCGATGCCGGGGAAGCTCTCGCAGCGTATCGCGCTGGTGCTGCTCTTCATCGCGGTGTTCGCCGCGCTCGACGAATTCCATCAGAAGTTCATTCCCGGGCGCACGATGGATCTCGAGGACTGGATCGCCGACGTCAGTGGCGCGGCCTTCTCTATGGTCGCGCACCTGTTCACGCGCGAACGCGTGAGCGCATGACGAAGCCGACCTCGCTCCGTTCGGATACGTGCGGTGCGCTCACCGCGGCCGACGCCGGCAGACGCGTGCAGCTTGGCGGCTGGGTGCAGCGCCAGCGGCCCATGGGCGGCATCGTCTTCCTCGATCTCCGCGATCGCAGCGGGCTCGTACAAGTCTCGTTCGATCCGGCCTTCGTGGACGCGGAGACGATCCGCGCCGCCGGCTCGGTCGGCCGCGAGAGCGTCGTGCTCGTGGAGGGCGAGGTCGTCGCGCGTCCCGCCGCGATGCGCAACGCCGAGATGGCCACGGGCGAGATCGAGGTGAAGGCGTCGTCGTTGCGCGTGGTCGGGCCGGCGGACACGCCCGCCATTCCCGTGGTGCTCGGCAAGGGTGAGACGCTGCCCTCCGAAGAGCAGCGCCTGCGGCACCGCGTGCTCGATCTGCGGCGCCCGGAAATGCAGCGCCAACTCATCCTGCGTCATCGCCTCATGCAGGTGACGCGGCAGTATCTCAGCGCGCTTGGATTCCTCGAGATCGAGACGCCGATCCTCACGAAGCCCACGCCGGAGGGTGCGCGCGACTACCTAGTGCCGAGCCGCGTGCATCCCGGCGAGTTCTACGCGCTGCCGCAGTCGCCGCAGCTCTACAAACAACTGCTCATGGTGGCGGGCTACGATCGCTATTTCCAGATCGCGCGCTGCTTCCGCGACGAGGATCTGCGCGCCGACCGGCAGCCGGAATTCACGCAGATCGATATCGAGGCGTCGTTCGTGGGACCGGAGGACGTGTACGCGTTCACTGAGGGGATGGTCGCGGCGCTGTGGGCAGAGGGGGGCCACCCCGCCTCGCCGCCGTTCCCGCGCATGAACTACTCGGAGGCGATGGAGCGCTTCGGCAGCGACCGGCCGGATCTTCGCTACGCACTGGAGTTGTACGACGCCAGCGAGCTTTTTCGCGCGACCGATTTCACGATCGCGCGTTCGGCGCTCGACGCCGGCGGCCGCATCCGCGGCCTCTCGGTTCCCGGTGGCGCTGCGCTGTCGCGCAAGCAGGTGGACGAGCTCGAGGCTGTGGCGAAGAGCGCCGGCGCGGGCGGACTGCTGCGCGTGAAGCGTGAGGCTGGTGCGCTCGCCGGCCCCGCCGCGAAATTCCTCGGCGCCGGTGCGGGCGACGCGCTCAAACTGCGCGATGGCGATCTCGCGCTGCTCGTCGCGGGGCCGGAGCACGTCACGAATCCGGCGCTCGATCGCGTGCGCCAGGAAGTGGCGCGCGTGATGGGCTTGGTGCCGGCCAACGCGCAGCGCTTCGTGTGGATCACCGATTTCCCGCTGTTGGCGAAGGACCCGTCTACCGGCGCGCTCGCCGCGGTGCATCACCCGTTCACGGCGCCGAACCCCGAGGATCTGCCGATGCTCGAGCGCACGCCCGAACGCGCGCGTGCGCTCGCGTACGATCTCGTGCTCAACGGCACGGAGTTGGGCGGCGGGAGCATCCGCATCTCCGACCCCGCGGTCCAGAATCGCATATTCACCCTGCTCGGTATTGACGACGAGACCGCGCAGCGGCGCTTCGGATTCCTGCTCGAGGGGCTGCGGTCAGGCGCGCCTCCGCATGGTGGCATCGCGTTCGGCTTCGACCGCATCGCGATGATGCTCTCGGGCGCTACGTCGCTGCGCGAAGTGATCGCGTTCCCGAAGACCACGGCGGCGCGCGCGCTCTTCGAGGGCTCGCCCGGCCCGGTGCCGGCCGCCGAGCTGCGCGATCTGCATCTGCGCATCGAGGACGGCCGCCCGTGAGTGAAGAGATCGTCACGCAGCGGATCAGCGCCGAGGGCGCCGACATGCTCACGCTCGCCGGCGTGAACGACGCGAACCTCGTGGAGCTCGCGCGGCTGTGCAGCGTGCGGGTGGCGCTCCGCGGCGACGCGCTGTCCATTAGCGGGCCGGCCGAGATGGTGGAGCGCGCGATGCCGGTGGCCGCGAAGATGGTCGAGACATCGCGGCAGCAGCTCCCGCTCACGCCGGACGATGTCCTGCGGCTCACGCTCGAAGGGCCGGAGAGCGGCAATGGGAACGGCGGTCCCCCGGGCGAGCGCCGCATCGTACTCCCCGGACTGCGCCGCGTGATCCAGCCCAAGACGCCGGGGCAAGGCGAGTATCTCGAGCAGATCGCCGACAATGATATCGTGATCGGCATCGGTCCGGCGGGAACGGGCAAGACATATCTCGCCGTCGCGATGGCCGTCGACGCGCTCTCGCGCAAACGCGTGCGGCGCATCGTGCTCGCGCGCCCCGCCGTGGAAGCGGGGGAGAACCTCGGTTTCCTCCCCGGCGATCTGCAGGCGAAGGTCGATCCGTACCTGCGCCCGCTCTACGATGCGCTGGACGACATGATGCCGGTGGAGCGCGTGCAGAAGCTGCTCGAGACACGCACCATCGAGATCGCGCCGCTGGCGTACATGCGCGGCCGCACGCTCGCGGACGCGTTCGTGATCCTCGACGAGGCGCAGAACGCGACCAGCGCGCAGATGAAGATGTTCCTTACGCGGCTCGGCGTGAACTCCAAGGCCGTCATCACCGGCGACACGACGCAGATCGACCTGCCGTCCACCGAGCGCTCGGGGCTGCTCGAGGTGGAGCGCGTGCTCAAGGGCATCGACGGGATCGGGTTCCACTATTTCACCGAGGCCGACGTGATCCGCCACCGCCTGGTGCGCGAGATCGTGAAGGCCTACGCGCGCGACAGCGGGTCGCCGTAGCGCGTGGCGACGCGGGTGGGGCCAGAGCGAGGGAACGGCGGATCGGCGCCGGCGCCGGTCGCGCGCACGGCGCGCATGCGATACCACGCCGCGCGCATCGCGATCCTCGGCGTGCTCGCGATCGCGACGTATCTGCTGTTCCCGGTGGGCGCGGCAGTCGACTCGCCGATCTTCGAAGTCGGCTCGGTCGCGACGCGCGATGTGATCGCGCCGTTTGAGTTCTCGGTACCCAAGCCAGCCGGGGATCTCGCGAAGGAACGCGACGACGCCGCGCGCACGGTGAGCCTGATTCTCACGTACGACCCGGTGGCACTCGACAGCGCCGATCGCGTGCTTGACGCGCTCACCGATTCACTCGGCGCGGCGGCGACCCGGCCGGCCGGTGCCACCGAGGCGATCCAGCAGGCGTCGGCGCGCTTCGGCGCGCCGCTCACCATCGCGGAAGCGCAGTATCTCGCCTCGGCGATGCACCGGCGCACGATGCGCGAGGCGGTGCGCCGCGTGCTCGACCGCGAGCTGCCCACGGGGATCGCCGGCGCCGGGTCGCTCGCCGGCGAGCATGGGGAAGTGGTGATCCACCGCGCCGGCGGTGAGCGCACGATGCTCGCGGACAGCGTCGCGACATTCAGCACGCTGCTCGCGCGCGCCCAGACGCATCGCCCCGATCCCGGCTCGCCCGCGAGCGACAGCGCGTACGGGAAGGTGCTCGCCGCCGTGTTCCAGCCGTCGCTCGTGCTCGATCGCGCCGCGACGGAGCAGCGCCGCGCCGACGTGCGCGCTGCGATCTCGCCCTTCCTGCTGCAGGTGCGGGAACAGGAGAAGATCATTGGCGCCCATGAAGTGGTGGGGCGTGCGGAGTACGACAAGATGCGCGCGCTGCACGATGCCACGCAGGGGCGCCAACGCGGGGAAGCCGCGTTCTCCCGGTTCGTCGGCGCGATCCTCTACAACGCGCTCGTGCTCGCGATCTTCTGGGTCGCGATCGTGCTCTTCCGGCCGGCGCTCTACGATTCGCTGCGCGCACTGATGTTGTTCGCGGTGGTGTCGCTCATCGTGATCGCGGCGGCGGCGGCAGGCGCGCACTGGGCGCCGGGCCGTCCCGAGCTCATTCCGGTGGCGTTCGCCGCGGTGATCTTCTGCATCGTCTTCGATCCGCGCATCAGCCTCATCGCGGCGATGACGCTCGCGGTGCTCGTGGGCGGGCAGGGCGCCTACCGCGGCACGAACGCGCTGTTCATCAATCTGGTCGGCGGTTCGGCGGCGGCGCTCAGTGCGCGCGTCATGCTGCGCCGCACGCAAACGTACCAGTACGTGATCACGATCGCGCTCGCATACCTCGCTGCGGCGCTCGCCATCGGGCTCACGCTCGGGTGGAGCGCCGCCGACATCGCGCGTGGCGGTCTGTTCGGTGTGCTGAACGCGGTCGTGAGCGTGGTGTTCGCGGTGTTCCTCATTCCGCTCGCCGAGCGGATGACCGGCGTCACGTCGCATCTCACGCTCATCGAGTACTCCGACCTCAACCGGCCGCTCCTCAAGCGGCTGAGCGTCGAGGCACCGGGCACCTATGCGCACACGATGGCGATGGCGAATCTCGTGGAAGCGGCGTGCAACGCGATCGGCGCCAACGGCCTGCTCGGCCGCGTCGGCACATACTATCACGACATCGGAAAGCTGAAGAAGCCGCAGTATTTCGTGGAGAACCAGGCGGGCGGTCGCAACCCGCACGACAAGCTCAAGCCGGGCACGAGCGTGCAGATCATCAAGGGGCACATCCGCGAGGGACTCGAACTCGCGGCGGAGCACAAGCTGCCCGCGGCGATCACCGCGTTCATCCCGGAGCACCATGGCACGGCGCCGATCACCTACTTCTACGAGAAGGCGAAGGAGCGCGACGGCGCGAACGGCCTCAGCGCCGCCGAGTTCCAGTATCCGGGGCCGGTGCCGCAGTCGGCCGAGACGGCGATCGCGATGCTCGCCGACGGGGTAGAAGCATCGGTGCGCGTGCTGAGCGATCCTACGCCGGCCCGCATTCGCGATGTGGTGGAGCACATCGTGCGCCAGCGGGTCGAGCAGGGGCAGATGCGCGACGCGCCGCTCACCCTGCGTCAGATCTCGGTGATCAAGGACCAGTTCGTGCGCGTGCTGGTGGGCATGCACCACGCACGCATTGACTATCCGGCCGCGGCGGGCGGCGTGTCGGCGGAGTTCTCGGCGACGTGACACTCGCCGTGGAGGTCACGATCGACGGCGGGCGACTCCCGCTCTCGCGCGGCGATGCGCGCGCGCTGGCGGCGGGCGTGCTGCGCGCGGAAGGCGTGCGCGACGCGATGTTCTCGGTGGCGTTCATCTCGCGGCGCGAGATCATGGCGCTGAACCGGAAGCATCTCGCGCGGCGCGGAGCGACCGACGTCATCTCGTTCGGCTTCGCGCCGTCGGGCACGCGCGGACCGGTGATCGGGGATGTGTACATCGCGCCGGACGTCGCGCGCGAGCAGGCGCGCGAGTTCGGCGTGCCGCTCCGCGAGGAACTGATGCGGCTCATCGTGCACGGTACGCTGCACGCGCTGGGGCACGATCATCCCGAGGGCAATGGTCGTACGACTTCGCCCATGTGGCGCCGCCAGGAGACGCTGCTCGCGCGATTGGCGCGGAGGGCGCGATGACCTTCCTTGCGGCGTTCATCGCTGTCCTCTCGGCGGCGATCGCGACCTGCTGCGCAGCGGCGGATGGCGCGCTGCTCGCGGGCGGCACCGCGGCGGCGAGTCTCGCCGGCACCGGCGAGGGCAGCACGCTGCCGCATGGCGACGCGCGCGATCGCACGCACCGGGCGCTTTCGATCGTGCGCGTGATCATGCACCTCATCACGGGGATCGCGGGAGCGCTCGCGCTCGGGCTGGGTGATGGCAGCCGCGTGCTGGCGCCATTGCTCGCGCTCGTGCTCGCGCTCGTCATCGTGTACGTGTCCGAGGCGGCGCCGCGCGCGTACGGCGAGCGCTCCGGTGCGGCGACGCTGGCCCGGCTGGGAGGATTCGTCCATGCGGTGGAGCGTGCCGCGGCGCCCTTCAGTCTCGCGGGCGCGTGGCTCGACGCGCGCCTCCTCAAGATCCTGCCGCTCGCCGATCCGCGCGGCGCGGCGGAACAACTCGGCGCAGAGCCATTCCGGATGGTGTTCCGCACGCAGACGTCGCTCCCCGCCGTGCAGCGCGACATCCTGCGGCGGTACTCGGCGCTCGCCGACACCGAGGTGCAGGAGGTCATGGTGCCGCGCGTGGACATCGTGGGCATCGAGCGGCACACACCCTGGTCCGAGGTGGTGGACCGCGTACGCAGCTCGCAGCACGCGCGCTTGCCGGTGTACGACGAGACGCTCGATCAGATCACCGGCTTGCTGTTCGCCAAGGACATCCTGCTGCCGGTGATCGACGGCGTGGAACCGGCGGGCGGATGGGAGACCAAGGCGCGACCCGCGTCGTTCATCCCCGAGGGGAAATCGGCGGAAGCGCAGCTCCGCGATTTCAAATCGTCGCACCACCATCTCGCAATCGTGGTGGACGAATATGGCGGCACTGCGGGGCTCATCACCATCGAGGACATCCTCGAGGAGATCGTCGGCGACATCCGCGATGAGAACGATCGCGACGAACCGCCCATCCGCGTGCAGGATGACTCGCGCTATTGGGTCTCGGGCAAAGTGACGCTCGATGAATTGGCCGAGACGCTCGGCCACCATTTCGCCGCGGCGGCGGAGGAAGTGTCCACCGTGGGCGGGCTGGTGTTCTTGCAGTTCGGGAAGGTGCCGAAGGCCGGCGACGCCACGATCATCGACGGATTCGAGTTCACCGTGGAACGCGTGGTGCGGCGCCGGGTGGACCGCGTGTTCATCCAGCGTCCGGTGAATGCCGGGGAGCACGACGCATGAGCCTGCACTGGCCGTTCGTGTTCGGCGCCGTGCTCGTGGTGGCGTTCCTAAGCGCCGCCGCGATGACGTTGCGCGCGATGACGCGCATCTGGGTGCGCCATTGGGTGGAGGCGCAGCTCGGGCCGGGCGCGGGCGCGAGCTCGCGTGCCGGGACGTACCTCGCGCAATCGCATCATCTGCTCGCGGTCGCGACGGCGGCGGTGGCGTTCGTCATCGCGCTCACCGGCGCGCTGCTCGGGACGCACGCGGAGTCCGTTGATGCGCGATTCCTATTGCGCGTCGCGCTCGTGGCCGCGGCGTTCCTCATTCTCGGCCAGGCGATCCCGCGAGCGATCGCGCGCCATTTCGCGCCGCGCCTAGCCGTGCCATTGCTGCCGATCCTGCGGCTCGCGTCGCTGTCGCTCGCGCCGGTGATGTTCCTCGCACGCGCGGCGAGCCGCCGTG
Organism: uncultured Gemmatimonadaceae bacterium; assembly: GCA_963716745.1. Taxonomy (GTDB): domain Bacteria; phylum Gemmatimonadota; class Gemmatimonadetes; order Gemmatimonadales; family Gemmatimonadaceae; genus DATKOH01. The sequence goes on along the minus strand of OY970320.1, from coordinate 396,379 downwards.
GCGAGCGCGACGGCGCGACCGTCGTCGACCAGCGCGGGGAGATCGAAGGTCTGCTGCGCGAGGGCGACATCGAAGGCATCAGCGAGCGGAAGGAACTCGCGTTCATCTCCGAAGTGGTGGAGTTCGGCGAGAAGCAGGTGAGCGAGGTCATGACGCCTCGCACCGCGATCACGGTGGTCGACCGCGACCTGCCGGCGGAGGCGATGGCGCGCGCGGTGGCCGAGTCAGGATTCAGCCGCGTACCGGTGTATCGCGGCTCGCCCGACGAGATCATCGGCATCGTGCACGTGTTCGACGTGCTCGCGACCGCGGGCGAGACGTGGCCGCCGCTGCGGCCCGTGGCGCAGGTCCCGTCGGGGAAACGCTGCAGCGCGCTCCTCTTCGAGATGCTCGCCGGACAGCAGCATCTCGCCGTGGTGCTCGACGAACATGGCGGCACGGTGGGCGTGGTGACGCTCGAGGATCTGCTGGAGGAATTGGTCGGCGACATCCACGACGAGCACGATGCGGCGCCCACGGCGATCGGCGCCGGCGCGTCGCCCGTCTTGCTCGATGCATCCACGCCGGTATTCGACGTCGCGGCGCGGTTCAACGCGCCGATCGTGCCGGAGCCGCATGAACGTGCGGAATCGATCGGCGGCCTGTTGGCGCGCAGACTCAAGCGGATCCCGGTGGTGGGCGAGCGCGTCCGCCTGGGCGGCCTCGAAGTCACGGTCGTGGAGGCCAGTCCGTCGCGCGTCGTGCGGCTGCTCGTGCAGCGCGCGGGCGGGGGCGGCGCGATCGACTTGGACGGCGCCCGGTGACGACGAATGCGCCTACCGCGATCGAGACGCTGCTCGGCGAGTTCCGTGAGCGGCGGCCGGCGGCGCTCGCGCGCGCCGTCTCGATCGTGGAGAATCATCGCGCGGGCAGCGACGAGCTGCTCGCGGCGCTGCACGCCAAGCTCGGACACGCGCGCCGCATCGGCATCACCGGACCGCCGGGAGCCGGGAAGAGCACGCTCGTGGTACGGCTCGCGGCATTGTGGCGCGCGCAGGGACACACGGTCGGGATCATCGCCGTCGATCCCACGTCGCCGTTCACCGGCGGCGCGTTGCTCGGCGACCGGATCCGCATGGAGGAGGTCGCGCTCGACCCCGGCATCTTCATCCGCTCCATGGCGACGCGCGGCGCGCTCGGCGGTCTCGCGGCGACGTCCCGCGAGACGGCGGACGTGCTCGATGCGTACGGCTTCGACCGCATCATCCTCGAGACCGTGGGCGTCGGCCAGAGCGAACTCGACATCGCGCGCACCGCCGATTCGAGCGTCGTGGTGCTCGTGCCGGAATCCGGCGACTCGATCCAGACGATGAAGGCGGGCCTCATGGAGATCGCCGATCTCTTCGTCGTGAACAAGGCCGACCGTCCGGGCGCCGACCGACTCCGCAACGAGGTGGAGCTCATGCTCGGCCTTCGTCTCGGTCAGATCTTCAAGAACATGCCGGCGCATCATGGGGTGGAGCTCAAGCCGAAGAATCCGGCGTACGCAGCGCGGAAAGCGGCGAACGCGAGCGACGAGGACCGCTGGACGCCGCCCGTGCTTGCCACGATAGCGGCGAAGGGCGAGGGCGTAACGGAATTGTCGGCGGCGCTCGACCGCCACTTCGAGTATCTTCAGAAGAGCGGCGGGTTGCGCGAGCGGCGCCGGCGGCGTCTGCGAGAACGGGTGGTGGACGCGGCCGAACGTCAGTTGCGTGCCCGCCTATGGGACGACGGTGCGGTGAACGAATGGCTCGACGCGCAACTCGAGCCACTCGAAGCCGGCGTGCTCACGCCTTTCGCGGCGGCCCAGGCGCTGCTCGCCGAGAGCGCGACGCGGCTGGCCGGCGGCAAGACGCCAAGGAGCTCGACATGACGACGATCCGCGAGCCGTTGCACACGGGAACCGACGCCGACGCCGAGATCGCGCGCCTCCGCGCCGAGCTCGCCGAGTGGCGCGCCCGATACGCGAAGGGCGAACTGCGCGATCTCGCGTTCACGAATTCCTCGGGGCCGGTGGAGCCGCTCTTCAGCGCGGCCGATGAGCACGCGAGCGACGTGACGGCGCTCGGCGTTCCGGGCACCTATCCGTTCACGCGCGGCATCCACCCGACCGGCTATCGCGGCAAACTGTGGACGATGCGGCAGTTCGCCGGCTTCGGCAGCGCCAGCGACACGAACGCACGCTACAAGTTCCTCCTCGAGCACGGGCAGACGGGCCTCTCGGTCGCGTTCGATTTCCCGACGCTGATGGGATACGACTCCGACCATCCGCGCTCCGAAGGCGAGGTAGGCAAGTGCGGCGTGGCGATCTCGAGTCTCGCCGACATGGAGACGCTCTTCGACGGGATCCCGCTCGATCAGGTCTCGACGTCCATGACGATCAACGGGCCCGCGATCATCCTGTATTGCTTCTACATCGCGGCGGCCGAGAAGCAGGGCGTCGACTCGCGCAAACTGCGCGGCACGGTCCAGAACGACATCCTGAAAGAGTACATGGCGCAGCACGCGTGGGTGTATCCCGATCGAGCCCGCGCTGCGCCTCATCGTGGACGGCTTCGAGTGGAGCGCCACGCACGCGCCGCACTGGAACACGATCTCGATCTCCGGCTACCACATCCGCGAGGCCGGATCCACGGCGGTGCAGGAGCTCGCGTTCACGCTCGCCGACGGCTTCACGTACGTCGAGCGCGGCATCGCGCGCGGGCTCAAGGTGGATGACTTCGCGCCGCGCCTCTCGTTCTTCTGGGACATCCACAACGATTTCTTCGAGGAGATCGCGAAGCTGCGCGCCGCGCGCCGCATCTGGGCGCGCCACATGAAGGAGCGCTACGGCGCGAAGGATCCGCGCTCGTGGATGATGCGTTTCCACTCGCAGACCGCGGGCGTGACGCTCACCGCGCAGCAGCCGATGAACAACATCGTGCGCGTGGCGTACCAGGCGCTCGCGGCGGTGCTCGGCGGCACGCAGTCGCTGCACACGAATTCGATGGACGAGACGCTCGCGCTGCCCACCGAGCATTCGGTGCAGGTGGCGCTGCGCACGCAGCAGGTGCTCGCGTACGAGACCGGCGTGCCCAACGTGCTCGATCCGCTGGGCGGGTCGTACTACGTGGAGTCGCTCACCGACAAGCTCGAGCGCGAGGCCGAAGCGCTGTTCGAGGAGATCGCGCTCCAGGGCGGCGTGGTGCGGGCGCTCGAGATCGGGTGGCTCCAGCGCAAGATCGCGGAGAGCGCGGCGCGCCAGCAGTGGGAAGTGGAGCAGCACCGCCGCGTGATCGTGGGCGTGAACGACTTCGTCACCGAAGAGGACGCGCTCACGATCCCGCTGCTCAAGATCGGCGAGCACACGGAGCAGGAGCAGCGCGCCCGGATGAAGGCGATGCGCGCCGCCCGCGACAACGACCTCTGCGCGCGCCGCATCGCGGCGCTCCGCGACGCCGCGAAGACGGAGCAGAACCTCGTGCCGTTCATCCTCGACTGCGCGCGCGCCTACTGCACGCTGTACGAGATCCGGGCCGCGATGGAGGACGTCTTCGGCGCGTATCGCGAGCCCGTCTTCTTCTAGGGCCGGCCCGGTGCCTGCGCCGCGCGAGTGGTGGGAGACGCACTTCGACGCGAAGTACCTGCGCGAGTACGAGCCGTTGTTCACCGCCGCGCGCGACCGCGCGGAGGTGGCGCGCGTGCTCGAACTGCTCGGCCTCCCCAGCGGCGCGCGCCTCCTCGATCTGCCCTGCGGCCAGGGGCGCCACGCGCATCTCCTCGCCGAAGCGGGTTTCGACGTCACCGGTGTCGATCTCTCGGCCGCGCTGCTCAAGGTCGCGCGGGCACGCGGCACGTCTGCCACGCTTCGCTACGTGCGCGGCGACATGCGCCGCCTCGACGCGAAGTGGACCGGACGCTTCGACGCCGTGGTGAACCTCTTCACGTCGTTCGGCTTCTTCCTCAACCCGGCCGACGATGCGCGGGTGATCCACGAGTTCGCGCGCGTGCTCAAGCCCGGCGGCGTGCTCATCTGGCACGGCGGCAGCCGCGACGGCGTCATGGCGCGCTTCCTCTCGCGCGATTGGTGGCGCACGTCGGATGGCACGATGATCGCGCACGAGCGGGAGTTCGATCCGCTGAGCGGCGTGCTCAGCGTGCACGCCGAGTGGAGCGGCCCCCGGGACCATGGCCAACGCGACCATCGTATCCGGCTGTACACGGCCAGCCGGCTGGCCGAACTCTGCGCCGCGGCCGGCCTCATCGTGGAGCAGGCGTTCGACGGATGGCGTGACGCGCCGCTCACGCGCCGCTCCGCTGAAATGGTCCTTCTCGCGCGCAAAGATGAGTTGCCGCGCGCACGGCGTAGACGCTAGACTTATACCGAGTTGCGCCCACCCACCTCCCACTTCGCCTGAGATGCCGCGACCCATTCGCGTGTTGATCGCCAAGCCCGGTCTCGATGGTCACGACCGGGGGGCGAAGGTCGTCGCCGCGGCGCTCCGCGACGCCGGCATGGAGGTCATCTACACCGGGCTGCACCAGACGCCGGAGATGATCGCGAACGCCGCGGTGCAGGAGGATGTGGACGTCGTGGGCCTCTCGATCCTCAGCGGCGCGCACATGACGCTCTTCCCGCGCGTGCTCGAGCTGCTGCGCGCCGCCGGCCGCGACGACATCCTCATCACCGGCGGCGGGATCCTTCCGGCCGAGGACATCGAAGACCTGCAGCGCCGCGGCATCGGCAAACTCTTCGGACCCGGGCACCAAGACGTCCGATCTCGCGGACTACATCCGCGAGTGGTTCGCCGAGCGCCAGCGGCAGGACGCGTGACCGCGCGGCTCCGCGCGCTCGCCGGCGAGGTCCGCGCGCTCGAGTCCAAGCTGCGGCAGGGCGGCGGCGTCGAGCGGATCGCCCGCCAGCACGCACAGGGCAAGCTCACCGCGCGCGAGCGCGTTTCCGGTTTGTGCGATCCGGGCGCGCGCTTCATCGAGACGGGCCTGCTCGTCGCGTACGACCAGTACGACGGCCAGGCGCCCGGCGCCGGCGTCGTCACCGGAGTCGGGCTCGTGCATGGCCGCGAGATCGTCGTGGTCGCCAACGACGCGACGGTCAAAGCCGGTTCCTGGTGGCCCGAGACGATCCGGAAGATCCTGCGCGCGCAGGAGATCGCGATGCGCTGCCGCATTCCGATCGTGTACCTCGTCGATTCGGCGGGCGTGAACCTGCCGTATCAGGGCGGCGTGTTCCCGGGACAGTACGGCGCGAGCCGCATCTTCTACTACAACTCGCTCATGCGGCGCTATCTGCACATCCCGCAGTTCGCGGCGGTGATGGGTCAGTGCGTCGCGGGCGGCGCGTACCTGCCCGCGCTCTCCGACGTGATCCTCATGGTGGAGGGCACCTCCTTCATGGGCCTCGGCGGGCCGAACCTCGTGAAGGGCGCCACGGGCCAGGTCGTCGATTCGGAGTCGCTGGGCGGCGCGGCGATGCACACCGAGATCTCCGCGGTGGCGCACTATCGCGAGAAGGACGACGCCACGGCTCTGGCGCGGCTGCGCGCGCTGGTCGAGCGCCTTCCGGAGCCGGAGCGCCGCGCGTCGCGCGCGGCGCAGGCGCCCGCGTCGGATCCCGAGACGATCTACGACATCCTCCCCGCCGACCACCGGAATTCTTACGACATGCGCGCCGTGCTCAGAGCGCTCGTGGACGGCGGCGCGCTCGATGAATTCCAGAAGGACAACGCGCGCGAGATCCTGTGCGCCGATGCCGCGATCGAGGGCATCGCGGTGGGCATCATCGCGAACGCGCGCGGCCTCGTGAAGTCGCCGCCCGACACGCCGTCGCGATTCGGCGGGATCATCTATTCCGAGAGCGCCGAGAAGGTCGCGTACTTCATCGACCGCTGCGACCGCGCAGGGACTGCCGCTGCTCTTCGTGCAGGATGTGTCGGGATTCATGGTGGGCCCCGATGCCGAACGCGGCGGGATCATCCGTGCGGGCGCGCGCTTCGTGGAGGCGATGGCCACTGCCACGGTGCCCAAGATCGTGCTCACGGTGAATCACGCGTCGGGCGCCGGCTACTACGCGATGGCGGGGCAGGGCTTCGATCCGGATTTCATCTTCAGCTGGCCCACCGGACGCATGGGCGTCATGGAAGGCGAGTCCGCGGTGCAGGCGGTGCACGGTCCCGCGCTCGACGAGGCGAAGAAGAAGGGGAAGAAGCCGGGTCCCGAAGTCGAGGCCGCCGCCGATTCGATGCGCGCCGATTACGAACATCAGCTCGATGCGCGTTATGCGGCCGCGCGCGGCTACGTGGATGCGATCATCTATCCCGAAGAGACGCGCGCGGTGCTCGCGATGGCGTTCCGCGCATCGCTGCAGAATCCCGGGCCGCATCTCGGCGCGTTCGTGCTCCCCGCGCATCTCGGAGAGCGCGCGTGAGCCGCGTCGTGCGCGTCGCCGCGGGACAGGGATTCTGGGGCGATTGGCTCGAAGCGCCGCGCCGCCAGGTGGAGGGCGGGCCGATCGACTACCTCATGCTCGACTATCTGGCCGAAGTGACGATGTCGATCCTTCAGAAGCAGAAGGAGCGCGATCCGCAACATGGGCTACGCGCGCGATTTCGTCGGCGCGATGGAGAGCATCTACGCGGGCGTCGCCGAGCGCGGCGTGAAAGTGATCGCGAACGCGGGCGGCGTGAATCCGGTCGCTTGCGCCGCCGCGGTGACCGCATCGGCGCGCGCGGCGGCGCGTCGCGGACAAGATCCGCATCGGCGTCGTGACCGGCGACGATCTGCTGCCGCGGCTCGACGCGCTGCTCGCCGCCGGCCACGCGCTCAAGAACATGGAGACCGGCGAGCCGCTCGTCCACGATCCGCGACCGCGTGCTCTCGGCCAACGCGTACCTCGGTTCGGCGCCCATCGTGGAGGCGCTCGCGAAGGGCGCGAACGTCGTCATCACGGGCCGCTCCACCGACACCGCGCTCACGATGGCGCCGCTGCGCCACGAATTCGGCTGGGGCGATTCGGATTGGGACCGCCTCGCGGCCGGCATCGTTGCCGGTCACATCATCGAATGCGGCGCGCAGAGTTCCGGCGGCAACCGCCTGCGCGATTGGCGCTCGGTGCCCGATCTCGCGAACGTCGGCTATCCGATCGTCGAGGCGTCGGCCGATGGCACGTTCATCGTCACCAAGCATGCCGGCACCGGCGGCATCGTGGACGTGCCCGGGATCACCGAGCAGCTCGTGTACGAGATGGGTGATCCGCACGCGTACATCACGCCCGACGTGATCGCGGATTTCGCGACGATCCAGCTCGCGGACGCCGGGAAGGATCGCGTGCGCGTGAGCGGGATCAAAGGACGGCCGGCCACGGAGTTCCTCAAGGTCTCGATCGCGTATCGCGCCGGCTACAAGGCGGTGGGCACGCTGGTGTACGCGTGGCCCGACGCGCTGGAGAAGGCGCAGCTCGCGGGCCGCGTCTTGCGCGAGCGCCTCGACACCCTGGGTCTCAAGTTCGACGAAGTGCGCGTGGAGTTCGTCGGCGCATCGGCGACGCACGGCGCGCTCGCGGGCACAGCCGCCCGATCTTCCGGAGGTGCAGCTCCGCGTCGCCGTGCGCGGCGGCGATCGCAAGATGGTCGAGCGATTCACGCGCGAGATCGTGCCGCTCGTGCTCAACGGCCCGCCCAGTGTCACGGGCTTCGCGGGCGGCCGGCCGAAGGTGGAGGACGTCGTCGCCTATTGGCCGGCGCTCGTGAGCAAGAGCGTCGTCACGACGAGCGTCACGGTGGGCGCATGAGGGTCCGCCTGCTCGACATCGCGCACGCGCGCTCCGGCGACAAGGGCGACACCGCGAACGTCGGGCTCATCGCGCTGCGCGCCGAGTGGTATCCGGTGCTCGTCGAACACGTCACGGCGGCGCGCGTCACGCAGCACTACGGCGCGGAGATCACGGGTCCGGTGGAACGGTTCGAGCTCCCGAACCTCATCGCGCTCAATTTCCTGCTGCATGGCGCGCTCGGCGGCGGAGGAACGGTGTCGCTCAAGACCGACGCGCAGGGGAAGGTGTTCTCCACGTCGCTGCTGCGTCTCGTGATCGACGTGCCGGATGCCGACCGCGAAGAAACTCGCCCTTCCCGAGGCGCCCGAATGACGCGCGTTCGTACGGCGACCGCCGCCGGCGTGGCGCGCATCACGCTCGCGCGCGCCGACAAGCGCAATGCGCTCGACCAGGCGATGGTCGCAGGCGCTGCTCGATGCGGTGAGAGCCGCGGGCGCCGATGCGGCGGTGCGCGTGCTGCTCATTGACGCCGAAGGCGCGGATTTCTGCGCGGGCGCCGACCTCGAAGCGCTCGCCGCGATGCTCGACGCCGGCCCCGACGCGCAGCGGCGCGACGCCGACCTGCTCGGCGAGCTGTTCGTGATGCTGCGCGGCCTGCCGAAGCCGGTGGTGGCGGCGGTGCGCGGCCGCGCGATCGCCGGCGGCGCCGGACTCGCGACCGCGTGCGACATCGTGCTCGCGCACGAGGAGTCGCGCTTCGGATATCCCGAGGTGCGCGTCGGATTCGTGCCGGCGATGGTGATGACCATGCTGCGCCGCACCGTCGGCGAGAAGCCGGCGTTCGAACTGGTCGCGACGGGCCGGCAGGTGGATGCACGCGAAGCGCTGGCGCTCGGGCTCGTGAGCCGCGTGTTCCCGGCCGCTGCGTTCGAGGCCGACGTCGAGAAGTTCGTCGCGGCACTCGCGGCCACTTCCGCGAACGCACTTCGGCTCACGAAGAAGCTCTTCTATTCGCTGGACACGCGGGGCTTCGAAGCCGGCATCTCGCTCGGAGCGCAGACGAACGTCGAATCGCGCGCCACGCCTGATTTCCGCGAGGGCGTCATGCGGTTCGCGCGCGGCAAGGAAGGCGCATGAGCCGGCTCGACACGCCGCTCGGATGCGACTGTTCCAAGCTCAGATGGCGCTCCTCTTGGTGGCGCTCGTCATCTGGTTCGTCGGGTGGCGCGAGGGCTCGCCGGCTGGTCATGATGGCCGCGATCGGCATGGTGGCGCTCGCGTTCCTGCTGCGCTTCCTGAAGACGCCCCGCGAGGCCGAGCGCCGCGCCATGACGACGCGCCGCATCCCGGAGCTGCTCGCGCCCGCCGGCTCGCTCGACGCGGTGCGCGCCGCCGTCGCGAACGGAGCGGATGCGGTCTACCTGGGCGCCGAGCGGTTCAACGCGCGCGACGAAGGAGCGCAGCTCACTCTCGACGAGGTGGCCGCCGCGTGCCGCATCGCGCACGCGCGGTCGGCGCGCATCTACCTCACGCTCAACACGCTGCTCAAGCCGGCCGAACTCGAGGATGCGCTCGAGTTGCTGGGCGAATGCATCGACCGCGGCATCGACGCGGCGCTCGTGCAGGATGTGGGCGCAGTGCGCCTGATCCAGGCCGTGTATCCCGGCTTCGCCATCCATGGCAGCACGCAGATGACGGTGCACGACGCCAGCGGCGCGCGCCTGGCCGAGCGGCTCGGCATCCAGCGCGTCGTGCTCGCGCGCGAGAACACGCTCGACGATGTGCGCGCCATCCACAGCGCGGTGCCGGATCTCGAGCTCGAGACCTTCGTGCACGGCGCATTGTGCATCGCGTACTCGGGCCAATGCCTGATGTCGGGGATGATCTCGGAACGCAGCGCGAATCGCGGATCGTGCGCGCAGTCATGCCGGAAAGGCTACGCGCTCAAGGACGGCCGCACTGGCGACATGCTCGACGAGGGATTTCTGATCTCGGCCAAGGACCTTGGCGCCACCGAGCATCTCGCGGAACTCGCCGAGATCGGCATCAGCACGCTCAAGATCGAAGGCCGGAAGAAGAAGCCGGAATACGTGGCGACCGTCACGCGCAGCTATCGCGAGCTGCTGGGCCGCGTTGTCGCGCGGCGAACGCGTGCTGCCGCCGGCCACCGAGCACCCCGAGCTCGTGCAGATCTTCAGCCGCGGCTTCACCGGTGGCATGTTCGGCGGCCGCGCCGGACGCGACTACATCACGCGTCTGCAGCCCGACAACCACGGCGTGCTGCTCGGCACGGTGACGGCGACCGGCGACGGCGAGATCACCGTCGAGGTCTCGTCGCCCATCGCGCCGGGTGATGGGCTGGGATTCGAACCGCCCGAGGGCACGAGCGGCCGCTCGATGGGCTTCTCAGTGGCGCGCGTGCGCAATCTCGCGTTCGCGAACGGCATCACGCGGCAAGTGGTCCCGGCGCGCGAGCGCGTGCCCAGTGGATGGCGCGTGTATCGCACGTCGCAGCCGTCGCTCAACGAGCGCGCGCGAGCGAGCTTCGCGAACATCGCCACGCCAACGGCCGGACACGCCGTGCGGCTCGACGCGCGCGCGATCGGCGGCGCGGGCGCGCCGCTCACGATGATCTTCAGCGCCGGCGACGATGCGGTGAAACTCCAGAGCACGATCACGCTCGCCCCCGCTTCGAAGCGTGCGCTGGATCAAGCGCAGCTGCGCGAACAGTTCGGACGGCTCGGCGGCACACCCTTCGTGCTCGGCACTGTGGACGACTCGGCGCTCGCGCCGGGCATGTTCCTGCCCGTGTCGGAGCTGAACGATCTTCGCCAGCGGGCGGTCGTGCAGCTTGGCGAGTCGCGCGACGGAGCGGCCGAGGTCCACGTGGCCGGCCGGCGAGAGCGCATCGCCGCGGCGGTGCGCGCCCTCGATGTCGCGCCGCGAACGGAGCAGGGCGCATTCATGCTCAGCGCCAATGTCTACAACACGGAGGACGCGCGCGCCGCCGCCGACGCCGGCGCCACCGAGATCGCGCTCGATCCGTTCCTGCGGCATCCCATGCCGCCGGTCTCCCGCGTGCGCACGCTCGCCCAGGAACTTGCGGAACGCGGGATCGGATTCCGCCTGCGCACGCCGACCATCGTTCGCCCCGATGACCGCGGCGCGATCGAGAAGTGGCTGGACCTCGATGTCCCGTTCCTCTCGGGGCACGCGGGCCTCGTCGCCGAGATGGCCGCCGAGGGGAAGGACATCATTGGCGACTACGCGCTCAACGTGTTCAATCAGCACACTGCGGCCGAGTATTTCAAACTCGGCGCCCGCCGTCTCGTGCTGAGCGTGGAACTCACGCTCGACGAGATCGCCGCGGTCACCGCGCCATGGAATGGCGCGGGCTTCGATGTGCTCGCCTACGGACGCCCCGAGGGAATGACGATCGAACACTGCGTGCTCTCGGCCGCGTTCGACCGCGTCGTCACTACGTGCCGCGACCTCTGCGTGCAGAAGCACCCCGAGGTGGAGCTCACCGATCCCGCCGGCTACACCTTCCCGGTGGCCACCGACGGGCAGTGCCGCAACCGGCTGCTGCACTCGCGGCCGATCGAGGCATCGGAGTTCCTGCCGCGCCTGTGGCGCTCGGGCATTCGCGGCTACCGGCTGCTGTTCAACGTGCCGCGCGATCCGGTGGCGGACACCGTGAAGCGGTGGCGTGCGGCGCTCGACGAGCTCGCCGCCGGCCAGACGCCGGCCACCGCGCCCATCCGCGCGTTGGTCGGTGGCGAGTTCACGCGCGGCCACTACGTGCGTGCGGTCTGACGTGCCGGCGCTCTCCGATGTGCACGCGCTCGTCACCGAGCGTCTCGGCTTCGCCGGATTCCGACCGGGGCAGGAGCAGGCGATCGCGTCGGTTCTCGCGGGCCGCGACACGCTGGTGGTGCTCCCCACCGGCGGCGGAAAATCCCTTTGCTACCAGGCGCCGGCGCTGCTGCTGCCCAAGCTCACGGTGGTGGTGTCGCCACTCATCTCGCTCATGAAGGACCAGGTGGACGCGCTCACCGCGCGCGGCCTCCCGGCGGCGTTCCTCAACTCCACGCTCTCGAGCGGCGAGATCAGCGACCGCCTCGCGCGGGCCGAGCGCGGGGAGCTCAAGCTGCTCTATGTGGCGCCGGAGCGCTTCGATCTGGGCCGCGCGCTCGACCGCATCGCCGCGATCGGCGTCTCGCTGCTCGCCATCGATGAGGCGCACTGCGTCAGCGAATGGGGGCACGATTTCCGCCCGAGTTATCTGCGCGTGCGTCAGGTGCGCGAGCGGCTCGGCCTCCCGCCCACCATCGCGCTCACGGCGACGGCCACCCCCGAGGTGCGCAAGGATATCGTCAAGCAACTCGGCCTTTCGCAACCCGAGATCATCGTCACCGGCTTCGACCGCGCGAATCTCGGCTATCACGTGATCCGCACGCGCACCGAGGACGACAAGGACGGAGCGCTCGTGCGCGTGCTCAAGCAGTTCCCCGGCAGGCGATCGTGTACGCCTCCACCCGGCGCGCCGTGGAGAAGATCACCGCGGTGCTGGAGCAGGCGAAGATCCGCGCGCTCGCCTACCACGCCGGCCTCGACGACGATCACCGCCACATGGTGCAGGACGCGTTCATGAACGAAGAAGTGCGCGCGATCGTCGCCACGAACGCGTTCGGCATGGGTATCGACAAGTCGAACATCCGGCTCGTGGTGCATCACGCGATGCCCGGCACGCTCGAGGCGTACTACCAGGAGGCCGGCCGCGCCGGGCGCGATGGCCTCCCGTCGGAATGCGTGATGCTCCACGCGTTCCGCGATCGCTTCACGCACGAGTTCTTCATCAAGAGCGCGTATCCGGAGCGCGACGTGGTGGAGAAGGTGTACGCCACGATCATACGTGCCACCGACGAATCGGGCATGGCACGCATCGCGCCGGGCGATCTCGCCGCACGCGCCGGCGGCAAGATCAAAGACCGCGAGGCCGAGTCGGCGCTGCGCATCCTGGTGGACGCCGGCGCCGTGACCGCCGAGTCCGGCAGCGCGCAACGCCTCTCGGTGCGGTTGCTCGCTGCGCCCGATCGGATCAAGGCCGAACTCGGGCGCGGGCCACGAAGCCGAGCTCGAGCTGCTCCGCGCGCTCTGGCGCGCGGTCGGATCCCGCCTCGAGACCGGCGCGATCATCGATCCGGATGGACTCCCGCCCGGATTCGGCGGCGCGATGGGCGTGCCCCCGCTGCTCGACGCGCTCGAATCGCGGCAGTTCCTCGTCTGGGAACGCGCCGGTATCGGACTCCGCGCCACCGACGTGCGCGCGCCGCTCGCCAAATACAAGGTGGACTGGGATGCCATCGCGCGCCGCCGCCGGGCCGAGACGAACAAGCTCGATGCGGTGCAGCGCTACGCCTACACCGAGAAATGCCGCCGCGGCTTCCTCCTCCGCTACTTCGGCGACCCCGCGGCGAGCGACCAGTGCACCGGCTGCGACATCTGCCTCGGCACGCATCGGAAGGACACCGAGACCGAGGTCGCGCGCCCGTTCGCGCACGAGCCTGGCGCGCGCAAACCCCGCGGCGAGCGCGGCCGCCGCGATCGCTTCGTCGCACCGGTGTCCGACGACCCCGATCTTTCGTCCGCCGATCCGGTGCTCGTCGGCGCACTGCGTCGCCTGCGCATGGCGATCGCGAAATCGGAACATGTGCCGGCGTACGTCGTATTTCCTGATAGGACGTTGGTCGAGATCGCGGTGCGGCGGCCGCGCTCGCTCGATGCGCTCGGGGCGGTGCACGGCGTAGGCCCCGCGCGGCTGGAGAAATACGGCGAGCGCCTGCTCGCCGTCCTGAGAGAAGACAACGGTACCGAGGCCGCCTGATCATGAGCCGCTCCCCGTATCTCAACGAACATCACGACGCCGTTCGCGCGGCCGTCCGCGCCTTCGCCGAGGCCGAGGTGCGACCGATCGCCGCGAAAGCCGACGCCGACGCCAAGTTCCCGTGGGAAACGGTGAAGCGCATGGCCGAGCAAGGCTTCCTCGGCGTGCCGTGGGATGAAGAGCTCGGCGGCGCGGGACTCGACTATCTCAGCTACATCATCACCATCGAGGAGATGGCGCGCGTCGATGCGTCGCACGCGATCACGATCTCGGCGCATACCACCCTCGGCACGTCGCCCATCGTGCGCTTCGGCACCGACGCGCAGCGAAAGAAGTACGTGCCGCTGCTTGCCGCCGGCCGCGTGATCGGCGGCTTCGGTCTCACCGAGGAGACGGCCGGCAGCGACGCCGGCGGCACGCGCACGACGGCCGTGCGGAAGGGTGACCGCTACATGCTCAACGGCGCCAAGCGGTTCATCACGCACGGCGGCGTCGGCGAGATCTTCGTGGTCACCGCGGTCACCGACAAGGCGAAGGGTGCGCACGGCATCTCCTCGTTCATCCTCACCAAGCACACGAACGAGCCGGAGCGCGCCCGCGCGGCGGGCATCGGCCACGATGACTCGATCGTCGCGATGAAGGGCTTCACCTCCGGCCGCAAAGAGGACAAGCTGGGTTGGCGCGCGTCCGACACATGCGAGCTGATCATGCAGGACGTCGAGGTGCCCGCCGAGAATCTGCTCGGCGCCGAGGGCGAGGGCTTCGTCAATTTCATGAAGACGCTCGACTCCGGACGCGTCGGCATCGCGGCGCTCTCGCTCGGACTTGCCGAGGGCGCGCTCGAACTGTCCGTGGACTACTCGCTGCAAAGAAAGCAGTTCGGCAAGCCGATCTCGGAATTCCAGGCGATCCAGTTCCAATTGGCCGATCTCGCGACCGAGATCGAGGCCGGCCGTCACCTGCTGTACAACGCGGCATGGCTCGCGCAGAACGGGCAGCCGTATGCCCCACAAGCGGCCATGGCCAAGCTCTTCTGCTCGGAGCTGGCGATGCGCGCCACGCACCGCGCCGTGCAGGTGCACGGCGGCTACGGCTACACGCGCGAATTCCCCGTGGAGCGCATGATGCGCGACGCCAAGATCTGCGAGATCGGGGAAGGGACGTCCGAGATCCAGCGGATCGTCATCGCCCGGCACCTGCTGAAAGAGGCGGCCGACTAGCCCGCGCCGCAGGAACGCCGTATACTTCTCCCCGCAGCACCATTCTGAATGGATGGATCTCTGCGCCCGGTCCGTCGCGCGGCTCGCGATGTCCGGGCGCGTGTAACACCCCGGGGGCGCTCGCGCTCCTGACGCGACACCGTACCACCAACGGCTTCCGATCGCTCGCCGTTCCGTCGTTCCTCCCGTTCCGGGCTCAGTCCCGAGGGCGTGCGAGGCGGCAATGGCGTGCACGATCTCAGTGGGCGACCACTGGCCGGGCGAGGACACGGACGCGCCACTTTGAACTCGCAGGGAGCCTGCCCGCGCACGCCGAGCCGCCGTGCATGGGAACGGGCGCCAGGCAATGAAACGTGAGATACTGATCAACGCCGGCGCGCGAGAAACGCGCGTGGCGATGCTGGAGGACGACCAGCTCGTTGAGCTGATGATGGACCGCCCCGACAACCGCCGCATGGTAGGCGATATCTACCTTGGCCGCGTTGACGCCGTGCTTCCGGGGATCCAAGCCGCTTTCGTCGACATCGGCACCGAGAAGAGTGCCTTCCTACACGCGTCCGATCTCGTCTTCCCCGAGGACGACGACAAGGATGACGATGACGCCGCGGATGACGCGCCGTCGAACGGAGACGAGGGCGAAGAGGCCGAGGAGGAGAGTCCCGGCCGGCGGCCCCGCCGCGCGAAGGCGCCGCCGATCCAGGACATGCTCAAGCGTGGCCAGGAGATCCTCGTGCAGGTGTCCAAGGAGCCGATCTCCACGAAAGGCCCGCGCGTCACCGCGCAGATCTCCCTCGCCGGACGGTTCCTGGTGTACCTGCCGTTCGCGTCGCGCGTGGGCGTGAGCCGCAAGATCGGCGAGCGCGCGGAGCGCCAGCGGCTGCGCGAACTCGTCACGGCGGCCCTGCCGGAAGAATCGGGCGGCGTGATCGTGCGCACCGTGGGCGAGGACGTCACGCAGGAGACCTTCCGCCGCGAGCTCGTCTCGCTCCAGTCGCAGTGGAAGAAGATCCAGCGCAAGACGCATTTCCAGAAAGCTCCCAATCTCGTGCACCGCGAGACGTCGCTCACGCGCGGGCTCATCCGCGACGTGTTCAGCGCGAAGGTCGACGCGCTGCAGGTGGATTCCAAGCAGGTGTACAACGAGATCATCGAATATCTGAAGGCGATCGCGCCGGAACTCATCGAGCGCGTCACGCTGTATGGCGACGCGCAGCCGCTATTCGACAAGGCCGAAGTGGAGTCCGAGATCCGCGACTTGTTCAAGCGGCGCTGCGATCTGCCGTCGGGCGGCTATCTGATCATCGAGCAGACCGAAGCGCTGGTGAGCGTGGACGTGAACTCGGGCCGCTACACGGGCAAGAAGGACCCCGAGAAGACGATCCTGCGCACGAACACCGAGGCCGCGAAGGAAGTCGCGCGGCAACTGCGCCTGCGCGACATTGGCGGCATCATCGTGTGCGACTTCATTGACATGGAGACGCGGCAGAATCGCGAGAAGGTGCTGCAGGAGCTGCGCACGAATCTCTCACGCGACCGCGCGCGCACCAAGGCATATGCCGTGAGCGAACTCGGCCTCATCGAGATGACGCGCCAGCGCGTGCGCGCCGGCCATTACCACAGCATGACCGAGCCGTGCACGGTGTGCGGCGGCTCGGGTCGCGTGTTCAGCCCCGAGAGCACCGTCCGGCGCCTGGAACGGTCCGTTCGCCGCATGGCCGGTGAGGGCCGCAAGGACCCCATCATCGTGAAGATGCACCCCGACGTCGCGATGTACGTTCTGGAGAACGAGCACGATTTCGCCCGCAAACTGGAGAAATCACTCGGCTTGCATCTGGACGTCCGCGACGATCCGCTGCTCAAGCCGGACGAGTTCAAGCTCGTCCTGAAAGGCGCCGAGCGCGACGTGACGCAGCAATACGCTGTGGCCTGAGAGGTCATTTGAATCATGCAAATCTTGATCATACTAGCGCGATAAGGGTTGGAAGATTGGGCGCCGTTCACATGCATTGTGGACAGGAGGGATCACGGTCCATGTTCAATGGGATGCGGCGGAGGGAGCACGGATGCGCTGGATCGTTTCGAGGGACTTACCGAAGGCCATGTGGTGCGATGAATTCCAGTATTTGTTGTTAATTACAGAAACACCGCCCGTCGTGGCGCGGCGATGCTCCGCGGTACATTGAGCGATCCAGCGCATCCATGCTCCTTCCGCCGCATCCCGTTGAACTTGAGCCGTGATATTTCCTGTCCCCGATGAGACCGAACGGCGCGCAGATGCGGTGACTCGATGATTCGGAATCGCCCCGTTGACACAGTATCGCTTGCCAGCTAAGTTGTTAAGTCTGTATCGGTTATCCTGTCTCTACTCCGTTCCGAACCAATGACTTACGCGATCATCCGCACCGCCGGCTTCCAGTTCCGCGTCGAAGAAGGGAAGACGCTTCGCATCCCGAGCCTCGAAGCCGAGGTGGGTTCGAAGGTCACCTTCGACGAGGTGCTCCTGAGCTCCGATGGCACCAAGGTCCGCGCCGGCACGCCGACGGTGAAGGGCGCCAGAGTCACGGCCGAGATCACGCGCCATGGCAAGGCGGACAAGATCGTCGTCTTCAAGATGAAGCGCCGCAAGAACTACGCGAAGAAGCAGGGACACCGGCAGGGCTTCACGGAAGTGAAGATCAACGACATCACACTCGGCTGAGATCGACCAATGGCTCATAAGAAAGGCGTCGGCTCCAGCCGCAACGGCCGCGACAGCAATCCGCAGTTCCGCGGCGTGAAGAAGTACGGTGGCGAGCGTGTGCGCGCGGGCAACATCATCGTGCGCCAGTGCGGCACCAAGGTGCACCCGGGACGCAATGTGGGCGTCGGCTCCGATTTCACGATCTTCGCGCTCATCGACGGCGTCGTGAAGTTCGAGCACAAGAACAAGCTGCGCTTCAAGGTCAGTGTGTATCCGGCCGAAGCCAGCAAGGTCACCGCCGCGTAGCTCGATCGCAGGCCAGCCCTCAAAACGCTCCCGTGCACCGCGCGGGGGCGTTCGTTTTTCCGGCGACGGTGGTATCTTGCGTAGAGCCTCCATTCCCGAGGGACACCATGACCGTCTGGACCCGACTCAAGGAAGAACTCGACCGCGCCGGCCGCATGGCGCAGGTTGCGATGGATGAAGGGAAGATCCGCCTCGAGCTCATGCGCACGCGCCAGCTCGCCGACCGCGCCGCGCAAAACCTGGGCTACGAGTACTTCCGTGCCAAGCAGGCCGGTAAGGAGATCGAAGCCGACGTGCACACGCGCCTCAGCGCCGTGCTCGAGTCTTACCTCGCCGAGATCGCGAAGCATGAGGAATCCCTCGCCGCGATGCGCACCGCCGGTGAGCAGAACAAGCCGGAGGAGCCCGCTGCGACCAACTGATCCCGTGCGCGCATGACCGGCCCCCACCCGAACGATCCTCGCCCGATCGTCGACGCGAAGCGCGTCGTCTATCTCAAGAACATCATCACCAGCCCTAAGATCGTCGTCGGCGACTACACGTACTACGATGACGAGGACGAGACGCTCGCCTTCGAGAGCGAGAACGTCCTCTATCACTTCGGGCCGGAGCGGCTGGTCATCGGCAAGTTCTGCGCGATCGCGCACCGCGTGAAGTTCATCATGAACGGTGCGAACCATCAGATGACGGGCTTCTCGACGTACCCGTTCTTCGCCTTCCGCCACGGGTGGGAAGGGGCCGCGCCCACGCCCGACCAACTGCCCTCGCGCGGCGACACCGTGATCGGCAACGATGTGTGGATCGGCTACGACGCCGCGATCCTCGCCGGTGTGACCGTCGGCGACGGTGCGATCATTGCCGCGCGCGCGCTCGTAACGAAGGATGTCGCTCCATACACGATCGCCGCCGGCAATCCCGCCGAGCAGCGCAAGGAGCGCTTCCCCCGCGATGTCGCCGCCGAATTGGTGAAGATCGCGTGGTGGAACTGGCCCGCCGACAAGATCACACGGAATCTCGGCGCGATCACCGGAGCGAACATCGAGGCGTTGCGCGCTGCGAACTGAGCGCGTCGGAGCGAGGCCGGCATGTGCAACTTTGCCGCTCGGGCGCATCACATCCTTGTGACCACATTCCATGGTTCGTTCGCGCCGGGAGCGGAATGATGTTGCGCGGGTTTCTTCTCGCGGCGCTCGCCGGCGTACTGAGCGCTCCCGCGGGCGCCCAAGCGCGCTTCGTCTCCCAGCTCGAAGCCCCCGATTCGGCTCACGAGGCGCTATTCGGGACCATTTCTCCGGATGGCTCGCGATTCGCCTACCGGGTGACTGAGGGTAAACTCTCGTCCATCTGGATCCTTGAGTTGCCCGGGCTTCACGCTTCGCGGTTGAGCGTACTGGCCGGCGCCTTAAGTGACCTCACATGGTCGCCCGACGGCAAACAATTGGCGTTCTGGCGGAACGATCCCGACCGCACGCGTAAGGACGCGCAGGCCGGCCTGTTCGTCCTCGATCTCACCACCGGCGGCGAACGCCGACTGGCATCTCTCGCCGAGGGCGACACACTCGTCCCGATGGCGATCTCCTGGCTCAACGACGGAAGGATCGTGACTGGCCACCGCGAGAACTTGTGGTTCATGTCTGGTCTTGGCGCGCTGGTGCCGTTCGCGATCACGGCGGATGGTTCCCCGGCCAAGCTGCCGCAGTTCGGAGTTATGTGGAAGGGTGACGGCAGACTCTCGCGGTTCGGCGACGCCGCTCGGATCGACAGCTGTTGTGGGGGCAACCGCGCGGCCGTGTACGTCGCTGACGCCTCCGGTGAGCGATGCGTCGCCGGGCCGCTGCCGCGAACGTATTTCACCACGCAGTGGACGGAGGGCGGGCGAGATCTCCTTCTCTTCGAACGGACCTTCGGCGTCGAGTCCTCCGCAACGTATCGAGTGTCCCTTTCGGGAGGCGGCGCCGAGCATCTCCGCCTCGCGGAAATGGTCTTCGC
Organism: uncultured Gemmatimonadaceae bacterium; assembly: GCA_963716745.1. Lineage (GTDB taxonomy): Bacteria > Gemmatimonadota > Gemmatimonadetes > Gemmatimonadales > Gemmatimonadaceae > DATKOH01. The sequence continues at coordinate 376,508 of OY970320.1, read as the reverse complement.
GAGCGTGAGCTTCACGCGTGCTGGAGACATGGCGATCACGGTGGCCGATCGCGACGGTCGACATGGCTCGCTCTGGTGGATATCGGCATTGTCACTCGTCGCGGTCGAGCCAGAAAAGAGCATCACCGCTGTGTGCCCGGCTGTCGCGCCGCAGATAGTGGCCCTCGCGCACGCCTCGCCGCTTGGCAAGTCGGCGATCATTGACGTCGTCGCGCGGGACAACGGTCGCGACCTCACGTTCTACCACATCTTCGAACACGTACCTCGGGAAGTAGACCAAGTTTATCCAGGAGGATTCGTCCTGAGCCTCGGTACGCGCGAAGGCTGGGTCACTCGCATACTGAAGGGCTTCGGAATAACGGCGGACTCGCTCGTGCCGCCGAGCGCACTGTTCCCGCTGCGCGCGACCGATCGCTATCTCCTGGATGGCGACTTCGAGGCGGCCCTCGCCGGAGACCCCGGCGCACGTGCTGCATGGCGGAGTTTCGCCGTCGGCGATCCACAGACGCCTGCGCCTGACGTGTTGCGCATGGTTCGTCAGAACGCCTCCCAGCTGACGCCATTCGTCCTTGCGAATCCGAACATTCTTGGCTGACTCGCTGCCCTTCGAAGAGCGTCTGGCGCTCGCTGAAGTGAATGAACAGCTGGCGCTTCACGCGCTTTCGCTGACTTCTGTCCGAGGGGATGTGAAGCGACTTGCAGCGATCGCGGCACTCCCGCGATATCGCGCGAACCGCACCGTACTGGACACGGCGCACGCACGCATGCGGGAGATCGATGTCGCGACTCGTGCGGACCTCGCGAGGATGCCCGAGGCCGTAGCGTACGAACTCCTCATGTCGTGCCTGGTCGCCGGATCGTGTGATCGGACGGTGCACGCGCTCGTCGCCGGGCGCCGCGGGCCAACGAATGCGATGATCCTTGCACTGGTCGCGGCGTGCCCGGTCAGCGGCTCGGAGGCACGTGTCGCTGATTCGCTGCTCCGGCGAATGAGAACGACTGCCGAGAAGGAGTTGATCGCTGGCATGTCGCGCGCAGCGAAGGGAACGCTTCCGCAGAGCGTCCCGTACGCGGTGATGAACTGCGGCGCTGCGAACGATCGGATTCGTGTGCTCGACGCCATGAGCCGGCTCGACGAACGATTCCAGTTCGTTCGCGTGTGGTCGCTCGAGCAGCTCGTCCTCCTTCCAACCACACCCGATTCGCTGCTCCGCGTGATCGCGCGGGGTCTCCCGATCCGGGTCAGTCCGTACATCGCGCTGCGAATTCTCAGGAACCCGGCGATCGCCGCTGACACGCAGACGCTGGCGCTCCTCATGCAGCTCGACGAGCATGCGTATCCGCGCATTGCCCAGGAAGCCGCACACAAGATGCAGAGCCTGATGGGTATTCCAGAACCGCCTCGCATGCCACCGCCGCCTCCGCCGATGCCACCGCCTCGGCGGGAGCCATCACCTCCGGCATCGGAACGCCCACAGCCTCCGCCGCCACCACCACCGCCACGGTTTCAGCCACCGAACCACTGTGTGCGGGCCGATGCCTGGTCCACAACGCTCAGCCAGTCGCTCGATGGCCGGCCGGCGCCGGTGGCGCGGGATTCTCTTTGCGTTCGCGCCGCCGCCGCACTCGACACGGCGTTCGCGCTGAGTGTCCGGCAGGATTCGGTGTACGCTTTCATCATGGGCGAGCGATTGTTCGCCGCATTCCAGCCTCTTCGCCCCGGCACATTCGTCACGCTCGTGGAGTTCGATTCACTGTTCGTGGAGCGCGGACGCCGCGCCGTCCTCGTCCCGTAATCCCGCGGCGAGTCCCGAATCCCGAATCCCGAACGCGACCAAGCTAGATGCAAAATGGGCGCGGAGAGAACGACCTCCGCGCCCATCTTCATTGCAGCTACCGCAGTCCAGCCCTAGGGTTTAGAGTAATCCGCCGGCAGCGTCTTGTACCGCTGCGTCAACAGATCCTGTCTCGAAGGAGTCGTGTTCTCCACGCCGCGGATGTACACGTGCTCCGCGCGCGTCGCGAACTCGAACGGGTCGCCGCTCCACACCACGACGTTCCCCTCCATTCCCGGCTTGAGCGCGCCCACCTTGTCACTCACGCCGAACACCATCGCCGGCGCCCATGTGATCGCCGCCAGCGCATCGTCCCACGACATGCCATAACCCACCGCATTGCCCGCCTCATAGCGGATGTTGCGGATGTTGAACGCGTCCTCGTCGCCGCCGCCGGCGTTGCCGATGAGCACGACGGTCACGCCCGCCTTCTTCATGATCGCGGCGTTCTCCTGCCGCGAATTGAGCATCGTGAAGTTGTAGGGAATATTGTTCATTGCACCGGCCATCACCGGCACTCTCGCGGCCGCGATCTCCTTGGCCACCATCCAGCCTTCCCCACCGCCGGCGAGCACCAGCTTGATCTTGTAGTCGCTGCCGATCTTGAGCGCCTGAATGATGTTCGATGCCTTGTCGACATCGAGCACCAGCGGAATGCGCCCCGTGACCACCGGGATCATGGCTTCCATGTCCGCGCGGCGGAAGGCGAACGGCAGCATCTTCGCGCCGTTATACGCCAGCTTGTTCGCCATGTACGTCTTGGTGTTGTCGAGCAGCTCACGCAGCTTCTCGATGAGCTCGGCTTCCGCGCCCACCCCCGCATTGCGGCTGCCTTCGAACGTCGCCGACATGCCCACCGGTCCCTTGAGCAGCATGCTCGCGAGCGTACCGCTGCCGAGGTCCACGAACGCGCCCTGTCCCGCGACGAGATTGCCGCGCGGCCAGATGCCGGCCGTCGTGATGCCGTACTCGCGATTGTCCGCGATGAGTACATTCGCCGGATCGTACGCGAGCCACGGCTGGAAACTCGCCGAGACGTGGTCCGCGCCTTCGGCGTGCGACTCGTTCGCATCGGCGCCGAAACCCACATCGAACAGACCGACCGCCGTCGTCGCATTCACGAGGCCTGGCGTCACCCACTTGCCGGTGGCGTCGATCTTCGTAGCACCCGCGGGGATCGCGACGTTCGCGCCCACCGCGGTGATCTTCCCGTTCGTGATGACCACCGTTCCGTTCTTGATCGCAGGACCGCTCACCGGATAGACCGTGCCGCCGGTGATGGCGATCGTCTGTGCCGGCAGCGTGACCGCGGCCAGGACAGTGGCGAGGGCAATGAGCCCGAAGTGTGAGCGGCGCATTAGTTGCTCCCTCCCGCGGTATGCACGAAGCCGAGTTCGAAGTCCGTCTTCCAATTCATCTTGCGGGTCCGCGCGGTCATAGAGCATCGCGCCGTCGATCCACACCATCTCGGCGTGCGTGTACACGCTGAACGGATTGCCCGACCAGAGCACCACGTCGGCGTTCTTACCAACAACGATCGAGCCGATCTGGCTGTCGAGGCCGAGCGCCCACGCCGGATTGATCGTGTTCCACTTGATCGCCTGGTCCTCGGAGACATCGAGCCCGATCGCGCGGCCCGCCGCGATGGCCTTCGCCGTCTCCTGGTTCAAGCGCTGCTCACCCGACGCGTCGTCGGAGTGCGTGATCGAGATGCCGCCCGCGTGGTCCAGCAGCGCGAGGTTCGCCTCGATGCCGTCGAGCGCCTCCATCTTGAAGCCGCCCCAATCGGCCCAGAGCGAGCCGGCGATCGAATCCTTCGCCAGCACGTTCGCGATCTTGTACGCTTCCACGCCGTGGTGGAACGACCGGATCTTGTAGCCGAACTCGTTCGCGATGTCGATCATCTGCATCATCTCGTCCGCGCGGTAGCAGTGATTGTGGACGAGGATGTTCCCGCGCAGCACTTCGGCGAGCGTCTCCATGCCGAGATCGCGGCGCGGCGGATCGCCCTTGCTGGGATCCGCGAGGTACTTGTCCCACGAGCGGCGGTACGCCTCGGCATCGATCCACGCCTGCCGGTAGCCGGCGACGTTGCCCATGCGGGTCTGCGGTCCGCCGCGGTTGCCGTACACGCGCTTCGGATTCTCACCGCAGGCCATCTTGAGGCCGTACTTGGCGCCGGGGAATTTCATCCCCTGCACGCTGGCGCGACGGAACGACCTTCAGCACCACGCTGCGGCCGCCGAACAGGTTCGCCGAACCCGGGAGCACTTGCAGCGTCGTGATGCCGCCAGCGAGCGAGCGCGGGAACTGCGGATCCTGCGGCCACACCGAATGCTCGGCCCACACATACGCCGTGTTCGGACGAACCGCTTCGTTGCCGTCGCTGTTCGCCTCGACGCCCGGCGCTGAGTACACGCCCAGGTGCGAGTGCGTGTCGATCAGGCCAGGCGTGACGAACTTGCCGGTGCCGTCGATCACCACCGCATCGGCGGGCGCCGCCACGTTCGTACCGACGGCCACGATCTTGCCGCCCTGCAGCAGCACCGAGCCGCCGACGATCCGCGGGCCCGCGGCCGTGAGGATGGTCGCGTTCTTGATGAGCGTCGTCTTCGACGGGAACGGCTTGTACGTACTTGGGAATGGGTCCGCCAGGGGAAGCGCGACGGCTCCCTTGCCTGGCGGGGTCTTCTTGGCGCTGTCACTCGCACCGGACGACTTGGCGGGTTGCTGTGCCGAGACCGTGCCGGCGAACACGAGTGCGAGCGCGACGGCGAACTGGCGCATCGCTTTACCTACCTCCTGAAAGAGAACCCCTGGGAGACAGCGAAATTACGGGCGGGCACCGCGCGTCGCTAGTACGCAACGGTCGCCGCGCGCGCTACGCACGAGGGTGCGCGAGCGTTGCGGCGCTATCGTCTAGGGGAGCAAGCGCTCGGGATTCGTCTCGAGCGCGGCGCGCTTCACGCTGTCGGCCAAGGGAAGCGCGAGGAACTGATCGACGTTCTTGCGCATGCTCTCCACGCCGGGACTGGGCCAATCCGTGCCCCAGAGTAATTGGCGCTCGAGCTCCGCAATGCGCGGGAAGTATTCCAGCAGCGCGCGCGGCGGGATGCCGGACAGATCGAGCATCATGTTCCGGTGCCGGCGCAGGATGAAGAACGCTTCTTCCATGTAGAGCGGCCGTCCGCCATGGGCCATGATCAGTTGCAAGGCGGGGAAGTCGATCGCGACGTCGTCCAGCTCCATTGGATTGCCGTACTTGCTGCGGGCGCCGGGGAAGATGCTCGTGCCCGTGTGGATCAGCACGGGCAAGCCACGCGCCTCGCACGTCCGGTAGATCGCGGCCAGCGAGTCCAGTCCGCGGGTGTAATCGTTCGCCGCGAAATTCTGGTGGGGCGGATGCAGCTTGAGCACCCGCGTGCCAAAGCTCAAGAGATCCTCGACCTTCGCGGCCGCCTTCTTCTTATCGGGCGTGGTCACCGGATCGACGCCGCCATACGGCAGCAGGCGCTTGGGGTCCGCGGCGGCGTACTTCGCCGCAAAATCATTGGTGCTGTCATCGAAGCCCATGATGTTCGGGCTCGGATAATTCACCATGCCGACGCGCTGGATCCCCTGTTCATCCATGACGCGCAGCAGGAGCTTCGGATCGTCCATCATCGCCATGACGGAGTCGAAATACTGCTCCTTGCCGCGGCGCATCACGTCCATCACCGCCGGCTTGAGTTGACGGAGGGGCTGGACGTGAATATGAAAGTCGGTAATCCGATATTGTGACGAGTCAATCATTCGTCGTCTCAGAAATGCGGGACTGGCACCGCTGACGGCGGGATTGGCGTTGGAGCTCAGCCTCCGCGGGTCCGTTCCCCAACGCCAATCCCGCCGCCAGCGGTACCAGTCCCGCCTTTAGCGGTACCACTAGCGCCCCTTGAACTCAGCGGGCCGCTTTTCGAGGAACGCCCTCACGCCCTCCACCTTATCCTCACTCGAGAAGCAGATCGCAAAGAGCGCCCGCTCCGCCCTCAGCCCATCTTCCAGCGGCAGACTCAACGCCGCCCGCGTCGCTTCTTTTGCCGCCGCCACCGCCACCGGACTCTTCGATGCGATCGTCTCCGCGATCGCCATCGCGCGAGGCATGAGCTGCGCCGGCTCCGTCACTTCCGAGATGATGCCCAACCGCAATGCCTCAGCCGCGTCGATCATGTCACCCGTGAGGATGAGCCGCAGCGCCGCGCCCACGCCCGCCACGCGCGGCAGCCGCTGCGTGCCGCCGCCACCGGGGATGATCCCGAGATTCACTTCGGGCTGGCCGAACTTCGCGGCGCTGGACGCGATCCGGATGTCACACGAGAGCGCCATCTCCATCCCGCCGCCCAGACAGAATCCATTGATCGCGGCGATGATCGGCTTGGGGAGCTTCTCCGCGGCGTCGAACACCGGCGCGGCCGACATCGATCGCCACTGGTCCACCGGCGAGCGGCCCTCGAACTCGCCGATGTCCGCGCCCGCGATGAAGGCCTTGTCGCCTGCGCCGGTCATGACGATCGCGCGTACCGCCTGATCGTCGCGCGCCCGCTCGAATGCGGCGATGATCCCGCTTCGCACGGCTTGGCTGAGGGCGTTGCGCTTGTCCGGCCGGTTCACGGTGACCACGGCCACGCGGCCGCGCACTTCGTAGAGCACGACGTCGTCGCTCATCATCCATTCTCCCAGCGGTAGAAGCCTTCGCCCGATTTCTTTCCCAATTTTCCTTCGCGCACTTTCTGGCGGAGCAGTTCCGGGGCCGCGTAGGTCGCGCCCCCGAGCGTCGCATGCAGATGATCGGCGATCGCGAGCCGTACATCGAGTCCGACGAGGTCGGTGAGACGGAGCGGGCCGAGCGGATGGTTGTAGCCAAGCTCCATCGCCCGGTCGATGTCCTCCGCGCTCGCGACGCCCTGCTCGAGCATCCGGATCGCCTCAAGGCCGAGCACGACGCCGAGGCGGCTCGTCGCGAATCCTGGTGTGTCGCGCACGACGATCGGCGACTTGCCGATGCGCGCGGCGAATAGAGACGCGAAGAGGACCGCCGCACTGCTCGTCTGTGGGCCGCGCACGATCTCGAGCAGTTGCATCACCGGCACGGGATTGAAGAAGTGCAGCCCGATCACGCGCTCGCGATGCTGGAGCCCCTCGCCGATCTCATCGATCGACAGCGAACTCGTATTGCTGGCCAGCAGCGTTCCGTCCGAGACCAGCGGCTCGATCTGTCCGAAGAGCGCTTGCTTGAGCTCGATCCGTTCGGGGATCGCCTCGATCACGAGAACGGCATCGCGAACGGCATCCGGGACGCTCGTCACTGCAGTGAGATTTGCGATCGCGGCATCGCGCTGCTCGGCGGTCACCTTCCCGCGTCCGATCGCCTTCTCGAACGCCGCCGCGATCGCATCCATGCCGCGCACGATCTGCGCCGGGTCCGCGTCGGTGAGCCGCACGCGGTACCCGCTGAGCGCCGCAACGTACGCGATGCCGTGTCCCATTGTTCCGGCGCCGATCACCGCGACGCGCCTTGGTTCCGTCATTCGCCCAGCGCCTGCCGCAGCTCCACGAGCGTGTCGGTGCACAGCGCGTCCACGCCCAGCTCCGCGAGCGTTCGCGCGCGCTCCGGCTTGTTCACGGTCCACGCGAGCACGCGCCCGCCGGCGCCGTGCACCGCGCCCACCAGCGCGGCATTGATGAGATCCTCGCGCGGCCATACATTGCGCGCATTGGCGTGACGCATTGCCGCCACGACATCGCCCGGCGGCTTGTCGAACAAGATGCCGCCGCGCACGGTCGGCGCCACCGACCGGCAGCGGCGGATCGCTTCATGGTCGAAGCTGTGCACCGCGCAGCGTGCCGGGGCGGGCGAGTCGTGGATCACGTCGAGCACCGGTCCTTCGATGCCGGCGGCCTTGAGTTCCACGAACACGTCGAGACGGCCGCGCAGCGCGCCAAGTACCTCGGCGAGCGTCGGGATGAGCGCTTGGCCCTCTACGGAGAAGCCCTCGAGTTCATCGAATGTGAGCGCGTCGATGCGCTTCCCCGCGAGTGCGCGGTTCGGCGACTTCGCCCTGGGGACGTCATCGTGGTGCACTACGACCACCTGATCCTTGGTGCAATGCACATCGAGCTCGATCCCGTCGGCGCCGAGTTCGAGCGCGCGCAAGAACGCCGGCAGGGTGTTCTCCGGCCGCTCGCGGGCGATCCCGCGATGTGCGATGAGCCGTGGGCGCTCGAAGCTAGTCGTCACTCTTCTTGGGCTGGATCCAGTCGTTTTCCTTGAAGATGTTGCGCAGCAATTCGCGATCCTCGGCGGTGGGCAGCACCGACGCCACGTAGGCCTCGTATCCCACTGACGAGATCGGTTCGCCGTGCACGTCGAAGTGCATCTTCTTGTACTCGCCGATGCGCCGGTTGAACTTCACGTTCGGGATCATGAGCTTCTGCTCGTCCTCTCCGACGTAGGTATTCAACCGGTCGATCAAGCCCTGGACTTCCTGCCGGTAGAGCTCGCGCGCCGCTTCGTTGAGCCGCGCGGCGTCGGCCGGCTGCGGATTCGTGCGCTCGTCGAAACGGCCCTTCAAGCCCCACGTGTACGCCCACTGCGCCGAGCTCGAGCGGTCGGTGCCGAAGAGATCGAACGCCGTGGATACCCACTTGTTGAAATAGCGCTGCATCACGGGTGTGGGGATCTTGCCCGCTTTGATGATCCGCAGCAAGCCATTGTTCCCGGTGCCGAGGTGGAACGATTCCTCCTTGAGCATCGGCTTCATTGAGCGCGCGAGCGGCGCGAAGGCCGACGTGGACATCATCTGCAGCTGGTACTTCCCGTCGCGGTCGATGAACTCCGTGTAGGCAAAGAAATCGAGCCAGTTCTCCACCGCTTCGTTGAACGAGCCGAGGAGCCGCTCGTGCTCGTCGGCGCGGCGCGAAAGCAGCTTCTCGGCTTCGCGCTTCCCCTCGTCGCCGAAATGCGTGACGAGCAGATACGACATCTGCCAGCCGTGCCGCATCTCTTCCGCCATCACGCGGTAGATGGACATGAGGTCGTAGTCGCTCGGCGCGTTCTGGAGCAGCGCGCGCTGCTGTTCCACGCTCGCGAATTCCGTGTCGCCCTGGAAGATGATGAGTGTCTGCAGCGCATCGCGGATGCGCTGGTCGGGAATGTGCATCACCGTCTTCCACTTCGTGCCGCCGGCGTAGTGGCCGAATTCGATCTCGGGGATGTCGAGGTCGGCGAGCTTCACGTCGAACTTGTAGTCCTTCAGCTCCGACGCGTCCACGCCGATGTCGTCCTGCCACACTTTGAACAGGTCGATCCAGTCGTCGAAGTTCGTGATCTTCGTGAGTGCCATATGCCGCTCCGTCAGGTGGCGGTGGAGAATTTCGGGGCGCGTTTCTCGGTGAACGCCGTGATCCCTTCGCGCGCGTCGCCGCTCTGGAAGCAGCGGATCTGCGCGTCAAGTTCGTAGTCGAGCATTTCGGGCAATGTCTTGGAGAGCGATTCGTACACCGCGCGTTTGGCCATCGCGATCGCCATCGCGGGTTTGGCGGCGAGGGCGCGCGCGAGCGTGCTGGTCTCGGCGGCCAGCGCGTCGGCCGCGACCACGCGATTGAACAGTCCCAGGCGCAGGCACTCATCGGCGTCGATCACGTCGGCGAGCCAGAAGAGTTCGAGCGCCTTGGCCGGCCCCACGAGGCGGGGCAGGAAATACGTGCCGCCCCAGTCGGGGTGCAGGCCGATGCGATTGAAGGTCTGCCCGAGCTTGGCGTCGCGGCTCGCAATGCGCAGGTCGCACGCGAGCGCGAGATTCGCGCCGCCGCCTGCGGCCACGCCATTCACCGACGCGATCACCGGCTTCGCGGACTTCCGGATGATGCCCGACCACGCGGCGCCCCGCTTCGATGAGCGCACCCATCGCCACGATATCCTTCGTCGCGATCAGCTCGGCCATGTAACCCACATCGGCGCCGGCGCAGAATCCGCGCCCCGCGCCGGTGATCACGATCACGCGCACCGTCTTGTCCGCCTCGAGTTCCTCGAGCGCGTCGCCGAGCTCGCGCCGCATCTCGCCCGCGAACGCATTGAGCTTGTCCGGCCGGTTGAGCGTGAGCGTGCCCACACCCGCCTCGCGCGCGAGCAAAATGTTCTCGTACTTCACGCGTCCACCCGCTCGATGATCATCGCGATCCCTTGCCCGACGCCGATGCACATTGACGCGAGGCCGTAGCGCACCTTGCGGCGGCGCATCTCGTGCGCGAGCGCCGTGATCATCCGGGCGCCCGACGCGCCCAGTGGATGACCGAGCGCGATCGCGCCGCCGTTCACGTTCACGCGTGCCGCGTCCATGTCCAGCTCGCGCATGCACGCGAGCGCCTGCGACGCGAACGCCTCGTTGAGTTCGATGAGGTCGATGTCCTTGAGCGCGAGCCCGGCTCGTTCGAGCGCCTTCCGGATCGCGGGGATCGGGCCCAGCCCCATGACCTCGGGTGAGACGCCCGCCACCGCGGTCGCGACGATGCGCGCCATAGCGGTCTTTCCCGCGCGCTTGGCGCCATCCGCCGACATCACGAGCACCGCGCTCGCTCCATCGTTGATGCCGCTCGATGTACCGGCCGTCACCGTGCCGCCGGTCTTGACGAACGCCGGCTTCATCGCCGCGAGCGAGGCGAGCGTCGTCTCGGGGCGGGGGTGCTCATCCTTGTCCACGACCGTCGTCCGCGCCCTTCTTGCCGGGCACGCGCACCGGCACGATCTCGCCGGCGAATCTGCCGGCCGCGATCGCGCTCGCCGCCCGCTGCTGGCTCTCGAGCGCGAACTTGTCCTGGTCTTCGCGCGATACCTTACATCGCTTCGCGACCTCCTCGGCGGTCTGGCCCAAAGAGATCGTCCACTCCGCCGGCATCTTCGGATTCACGAATCGCCAGCCGACGGTGGTGTCCGCGGACTCTTGAGCGTTCCGCGTGAACGCCTCGTCGGGCTTGAGCGTCGCCCACGGCGCGCGCGACATGCTCTCCACGCCGCCGGCGATGAATACGTCGCCTTCACCCGCGCGGATCGCGTGCGACGCGCTCGCGATCGCCTGCAGACCGGAGCCGCAGAGGCGGTTCACCGTCTGCCCCGGCACCTCCACGGGCAATCCCGCGAGCAGCGATGACATGCGCGCGACGTTGCGGTTGTCCTCGCCAGCTTGGTTCGCGCAACCGAAGATCACATCGTCGATCGACTTCAGATCGAGCTTCGTGCGTTCCACGAGTCCGGCGATCGCGACGGCCGCGAGATCGTCGGCGCGCACGCGGGCCAGCGCGCCGCCATGGCGGCCGACCGGCGTCCGCACCGCGTCAACGATCACGGCGTCGCGTGAATTCACGAGAGATCCACCCACACCGACTTGATCTGCGTGTAGCCGTCGATCGCGTACATGCCGAGTTCGCGCCCGAAGCCGCTCTGCTTGTAGCCGCCGAACGGCGACGCGGCGTCGTAGATGTTGTAGGTGTTCACCCACACCGTGCCCGCGCGCACGGCGCGCGCGGTGCGGAGCGCCTTGCCCACGTCGCGCGTCCAGATGCCGGCGGCGAGACCGTAGATCGTGTCGTTCGCGAGCGCGGTCGCGCCGTCGAAGCCGCCGCTGAACTGCATCATCGCCAGCACCGGGCCGAAGATCTCCTCGCGCGCGATGGTCATCTTCGATTCCACGCCGCCGAAGATCGTCGGCTGAACGAAGTAGCCCTTGCCGTTCACTGGCGTGCGTTCGCCGCCCGAGAGCAACTGCGCGCCCTCGTCGCGGCCCTTCTTGATGTAGCCGAGCACGCTTTCCATCTGCGGCGCGCGAGACGATCGCGCCCAGGCGCGTCTTGGGATTGAGCGGATCGCCCGCGACCATCTTCTTGGCGCGCTCGCAGGATCTTGGCCGTGAGTTCCTCGCGGATCGTGTCCTCCACGAGCAGCCGCGAACCGGCGGCGCACACTTCGCCCTTGCCGTAGAAGATGCCGGTGAGCGCACCGCGCGCCGCGGCGTCGAGGTCGGCATCGGCATAGACGATATTCGGGCGACTTGCCGCCCAGCTCGAGCGACAACTTCTTCACGGTGCTCGCGGCCTCGCGCATCACCATCTTGCCGACTTCCGTGCTCCCCGTGAACGCGATCTTGTCCACGTCGGGATGTCGCACGAGCGCCATGCCCGCCGCTTTCCCCTGGCCGGGCACGCAATTGAACGCGCCCGCGGGCAGTCCGGCCTCCAGCGCCAATTCCGCCATGCGAATCGCCGTGAACGGCGTCTGCGTCGCCGGCTTGAGCACGATCGTATTCCCGCATGCGAGTGCCGGCGCGAGCTTCCACGCCGCAAGCGACATCGGGAAATTCCACGGCGTGATCGCGCCGATCACGCCGAGCGGCTCGCGCAGGGTGTAGTTGAGATAGTTGCCGTCCACCGGGATCGTTTCCCCGTGGATCTTGTCCGCCCAGCCGCCATAATACTTGAACGTGTCGGCCGTGAGCCGCACATCGATGTGCGACTCGAAGAGCGGCTTGCCGTTGTTCAGCGTCTCGAGTCGCGCGAGTTCGTCGGCATGCTGCGCGATCAACTCGCCGAGCTTCGAGACCGCCGCACCGCGCTGGCGCGCGCTCATCTTGCGCCAGCCGTCGCTCTCGAAGGTCGCGCGCGCGCTCGCGACGGCGCGGTCCACGTCGGACCGCGTCGCCCTCGGCCACCTGCGCGATGATCTCCTCGGTGGCCGGGTTCTCCACGTCGAACGTGCGGCCGCCGGCGGCATCCACCCGCTCGCCGCCGATCACTAGCTGCGTCGGGAACCGCTCCGCGGCGGCGGTCACCGCGGCGCTCACTTCCCCTTGAAGTTCGGCTGCCGCTTCTCGACGTACGCGGCCATGCCTTCCTTCGCATCGCCGCTCTTGAAGAGGAGGCTCTGAAGCTCGCGCTCCATCGCCAGCCCGTACTCGAGCGGCACTTCGCCGCCGCTCTGCACGGCGCGCTTGATGTGGCCCACGGCCATCGCAGCCTTCCCGGGCAGCGTGAACTGCTTGGCGTAGAGCATCACGCTCTCCCAGAACTCATCCTTGGGGAACACTTCGTTCACGATCCCCATCGTTTGCGCTTCCTCGAAGCTGAACGTGCGGCCGGTGACCATCAGTTCGATCGCCTTCGACTTGCCCACGATGCGGAGCAGCCGCTGCGTGCCGCCCGTGCCCGGGAGCACGCCGAGGTTCACTTCGGGGAGTCCGATCTTGCCAGCGTCCTGCCGCGCGAGGCGGATGTCCGCCGCCATTGCGATCTCGAGTCCGCCGCCCACGCAGTGGCCGTTGAGCGCGGCGATCACGAGCTTCGGCGTCTGCTCCAGCCGGCTCAGCGTCTCGTTCGCGTGCAGGCAGAAGTAGTACTTGAACACCGGGTCCACGGTGTTCAGCATGTTGATGTTCGCGCCGGCCGAGAAGAATTTCTCGCCCGCGCCGCGCAGGATGATCACCTGCACATCGTTGTCGAAGCGCGCCTTGATGATGCACTCATCGAGCTGGCGCATCATCTCGTGCGTGTACGTGTTCGCCGGCGGATCGTTCAGCTCGAACACCGCGATATTGCCTTCCTTGCGGTAGGTGACGAGCGTCGCGGCGGCTTTTTCATTCATGGTGGCAGTCATAGTCTTTCCTTGAAAATGAGTGAGACGTTAGCCGTGAGTCAGTGCCATTCCCATCATGTTGTTCATCATGTCAATCCTGTCAAAGCAGTTTTTCGTAGTGAATGGGAAGAGCATCTGACAGGATTAACAAGATTGAGAGGAGTCCACTCACCCGGCGGACGTGCGGGGCAGAGACGAGATCGCCACCGGGAGCCCTACATATCCGCCCAAGAAGATCCGGCACACGTTCTGCGCCAGCAGCTCCACGCCGAGGTCGCCCAGCGGGTCGTACCAGTTGTAGATCCAGTTCATCATGCCGAACAGCGAATACGCCGCGACGCGCCGGTTGGCATGCGCCGGGCCATGTGTTTCCTCGATGCCCGCGAGTATGTCCATGAGAGCGCGGGTGTACTCGCTCTTCATCTCGTTCACGATGTGCAGGGGCTCCCCGGACAGGGCGCCGGCCTCGTGCGAGAGCACCTTCATCTCCGCCATGTGCGAGGCGAAGTAATCCAGGTGATTGTCGATGAATTTCATCAGCCGATCAACCGGGTCCGTGGTCCCGGCGAGGCTCTCGCGCATCCCGGCGATCACCCGCTCGAAATTGCGCTGCTGGATCAGGAAGAGCAGTTCCTCCTTGCTCTCCACATAATAGTAGAGGCCCGCCAGTGACACTCCGCTCGCCCGCGCCAGGTCGCGCATGCTCGTCTGATGGTATCCGCGCTCGGCGAACACCCGGGCGGCCGCGGAGAGGAGGGCATCCAGCTTCTGGTCCTTGTTCGCTATCGCCAAATAGCCTCCGAATGGCTTCGAACGACCGTTCGGATTCAACCTATGGGGCGGGGGAAAGACCGTCAAGATTGGCCTTAACGTTAGGCCGGGCTTGGCGTCTCATACCGTGACGGCATGACCCAACCCACCCGATCGCCGGACGATCCGGACGACAGCGTGCTGATCGCGCGCTGGCAGGCCGGGGACGAACGGGCCGCAACGCTGCTGGTGGAGCGCCATGCGCCGTCGCTCTCGCGCTATGTCGCGAGCATCGGCGTGCGGGAAGATGTCGAAGATGTCGTGCAGGACACCTTCATCCGGGCCTTTGGGAGTCTGGAAAGTTTTCGGGGGGACAGTGCGCTGCGAACCTGGCTTTGCACGATCGCGCGGAACCTCGTGAGGGATAGAGTTCGCAGTCTCAAGTTCGAGCGGAAGATGGTGGAGATCGAAGAGCAGCACGCGGTGACCGGGCACGACGCATTGGACGACTCGGTGGCCGAGGAGACGGAAGGCCGGATGATGGACGCCGTGGGAAAGCTCACTCCGATGCAGCGCGAAGTCTTCACCTTGCGCGTGGCCGAGGGGATGTCGTACAAGGATATCGCGACCGTGTTGGGGAGCAGCGAGGGCGCCGCCCGAGTGCACTATCACAACGCGATGCGCACGATCAAGGAGTTGCTCACATGACCGACTGCCTGCAGAACGAGATCCGCGACCGGTTGCCCGAGTACGTGCATGGCACGCTCGGAAGCGCGGAGCGCGCGCGCGTCGAGGCGCATCTCACCGGTTGCGCGGAATGCCGCGCCGAGGTGGCGCTTCTACGCTCGATGAGCGCGGCGATCGCGACGCACGCGCCGGCGGTGGATGTGCAGCGCATCGTGACGGCGGCGAAGGCCGCGCGCCCGGTGCCGAAGACGCGGCCCGAGCTGGCGCAGATGCCGCGTCCGCTGCCGCAGTACGTATGGCGCGTGGCGGCGGCCGTGCTGTTCGTGGTGGTGGGAGCGACGGGCTACTATGTTGGTCGCGTTCGGCCGGCGCAGGTCGCGACGGGCCCTTCGCAGATCTACTCGCACCCAATGCAACAGGCGCCGGCGGCTGTACCTGTCGTATCGCCCCCGGCGGCGGCGCCTGCACCCGTGGGGCTCAGTTTCGGCGGCGGCGAGGAACTCTCGCCCGCGCAGGCGAACGCGTTGCTCAGCGATCTGGAGAGGAGCGCGCCGGCACCCGACGCGGAGCCGGAAGCGGTCATCGATCTTGGGAGTACGCAATGATCCGAACTATGCGGCACGCGATCACGCTCATCGTACTCGGCGGCGCCCTCGTGGCGCCGCTTGGCGCACAGACCGGTGACTCGGGCGCGGCGCCTGACCCCGGCAATTCACAATTCCGTCAGCGGCTGGGACAGATCGTGAAGCGGCAGCTCAATCTCACCGATTCACAGCTGGTGCTGCTCGGCGCCGTGAATCGCAAATACGAGCAGAAGCGATTCCTCCTGCTGCAACAGGAGCGCGAATTGCGCATCACCATTCGCGCCGAAGTGATCCGCGGCGATCAAGCCGATCAGAAGCTCATCGCGCGGCTGCTCGATCAGATGATCGGCGTGCAGCAGCAGCGGCTCGCGATATTGCAGAGCGAGCAGAAGGATCTCTCGGCGTTCCTCACGCCGAGTCAGCGGGCGCAGTACCTCGGGATACAGGAACAGGTGCGCAAGCGACTGGCGAACATGCAGGGGCAGGGCGGCGGGAATGGGCAGGGGCGCGGACAGCGCCGTCAGCCGCCGCCGCAGGCAGCGCCGCCGCAGCAGTAGCAGGCGCTAGCAGTCCGCGTTCGTCTCCGGGGTGTGCAGTGCGAGTTGTTGAGTGTCTGGTGCGCGTTCTCGCAACACGTACATGTAGCGGTCGTCGCAGTCGCCATGGATGTTCACGGTGTCGCCGGCGAGGTCGAACGTGGTGACCCACACCCCGAACGGTCCAAAGATCCTCACGCTGCCTCGACACGAGTACTGGGGCGCATCCTTCGCAGAATAGTCCGACTGCGTACACTTGAACTGGCCCGAGTCCTGTGTCGCGCTGCGGACGTAGGTGGCACTCGCGCCCTTGCAGTACTTCGCCGTCGAGTCTCTCTCGGTGAAGTGTCCATCCGCGCGCACCACGATCTCACCGTAGGTGTCCCATACGGCGCATCTCTCTTCCGGCTCCAGGTTACTAAACGCCGTGGCGGAGTCGTCGCCAAGCTGCTCTCCGCGTCGCGCAACCAGGAAATAGCGACCGGCCACGGGCCCGACGCGTGGCAGTACCGAAAGCGTGTCGAACGCTGCGTTCGATTCTGGATCGAGAATTCTGTCTGGGTTCGGGCCGTATGAATCCTCGCTCGACCCCTGAGCGCTCGCCGTCCGCGATGAATCCGCTTTCGCGTCGACAGTGACGCGAGTCTCGGCCGCGGGCAGCCCCGCGCGCGCGGCCGAAACCGCGGGCTTCGATTCTGCCTTGCACGCGACGGCGAGCAGCGAGGCGCACAGGATCGCGCCGGCGAGCAGCATAGGGGCGATCGGTGGACGAACCATGGAGCCTCTCGCAGGTGTAGTCGCAGACGACGAACGAGACTGCGTGTCGCAGGAGGCCACTGTCAAGCTCGCACGCCGCGACGTTGGTCACCGCTATGGCTAAAACACGGTGCGACGGTGTTGGACGTGGAACGCGCAATGCGATAGAATTCTCTGGCGCGGTACGTACCCTGCCCGGGTGGCGGAATTGGTAGACGCAGGGGACTCAAAATCCCCCGGCTTCACGGCCTTGCGGGTTCGATTCCCGCCTCGGGTATTCTCTCCAGAGTCACACGCCGGCGCGCCCCGCCGGCACTTCTCCGCACGGAGCTTCGCACAATGCCGCTTCGCCTCTCCGCGCGCCAAGCCGATCTCGCGTCGCTGGATGTTGCCATGCTCGCCATCGCGCTGCCGGCCGGCGCCACGATCGCCGGCCCACTCACCGCGCTCGACGCGGCGCTCGGCGGCGCGTTGGAGCGGTCGATCGCTCGTCGCGATTTTCGCGGCGGGCGCGACGAAGTGTTCCATCTCGTCGGCGCAAAGACCGGACCGCAGCGCATCGTGCTCGTCGGCATGGGAACGCCCACCGATCCCACCGCCGCGCTGCGCCGCGCCGCCGCGATCGCTGCGCGCCAAGCACGCGCTGCCGGCGCGACATCGCTCGCGTGGTACGACGGCTCCGCTGCCGGCGCCTCGATCGAGGCCGTGACCGTCGGCATCCAGATGGGCGCTTGGGAATTCACCGAGACCAAGACACCGCCCCCCGAAGCCGACCGCCGCGCGAATCTCGAGAGCGCGGTGATCATCGCGGGCGGCGACGCCGCCAAAGCCGTCGCGAGCGGCGAAGCCTTCGGTGAAGGGATCTCCCTCGCGCGGCGCCTCGCGATGATGCCGGGCAATCTCTGCACGCCCGAGTATCTCGCCGACACGGGCCGCGAGATCGCGAAACGTCATGGCATGGCGGTCACGATCCTCGGGCGCGCCGAAATGGAGAAGGAGAAGATGGGATCCTTCCTGTGCGTCGCGCAGGGGATGCCGGAGCAGGATCCCAAGCTCATCGTGCTCGAGCATCGCAAAGGCCCCAAGGGCGGCAAGCCGGTGGTGCTCGTAGGGAAGGGCCTCTGCTTCGACACCGGCGGCATCTCGATCAAGCCCGCCGACAAGATGGAGTACATGAAGTTCGACATGTGCGGCGGCGCCGGCGTGCTCGGCGCGATGGAGACGATCGGCCGGCTGAACCTGCCCGTGAACGTCGTAGGCCTCGTTGGCGCGACCACGAACATGCCGAGCGGCACGGCGGTGAAGCCGGGCGATGTGGTGCGCAGTCAACTGGGCAAGTACATCGAGATCATCAATACCGACGCCGAGGGCCGTCTCGTCCTCGCCGACGTGCTGAGCTACGCGCGCCGCTTCACGCCCGCGGCGGTGGTGGATGCCGCGACGCTCACCGGCGCGTGCGTCATCGCGCTCGGCTACACCGCGAGCGGCGTGATGGGGAACGATGAGAAGCTCGTGCAGGAAGTGATCGCCGCCGGCAAGCGCGCGGGCGAGATGGGCTGGCACCTCCCGCTGTTCGATGAGTACAAGGAACTCATCAAGAGCGACGTCGCCGACATCAAGAATTCCGGCGGCCGCCCCGCCGGCGCGAGCACCGCGGGCATGTTCCTGAAGGAGTTCACCGAGGAATATCCGTGGGTGCATTTGGACGTGGCCGGCACCGCGTATTCGGAGAGCGATCTCACGTGGCTGCCGAAGGGACCGACCGGTGTGCCCGTTGGATTCTTCGTGGAATTCGTGCGAGGGAGGGCCGGCTGAACGAGATGCACCGCCTGCGGCGATCGGCCGCGGGTCTGTTGCTCCTTGGCGCGTTCCTCATTCCCGGCGCTGCGCCGCGCGCAGGGCACGCCGGTAATTCCGCCTCCCGTAGTCCCGCCTCCGGCGCCGGCGCCGGCGCCGCCATCCATCAATCCCGCCGAGCCCGCCGCGGTGCCGCGCGATACCGCCGCGAAGGACACCACCGCCGACAGTCTCAAGGTGAAGAAGGACACGGTGGAGGCGCGGTTCGCACAGGCCGAGATGCCGCACCCGCTCGAGATCGGCGAGTCGTACACGTGGGATCGCACGCAGCTCTTCAACACGGGCGCGCTCACGCTGGTGGATGTGTTGAATCGCGTCCCCGGGCTCACGGTGTTCCAGTCGGGATGGATCGCGTCGCCGCAGTACATCGCGTACCTCGGCAATCCCACGCGCGTCCGGATCTTCTTTGACGGCGTGGAGGTGATGGTCGATCGGCAACAGCCTGAGCAGTCCGCTCGATCTCGCGACCGTGCCGATCTGGTCGGTGCAGCAGCTGACGCTCGAGCGCGGTGCCGATGAGCTTCGCGTATACCTGCAAACGTGGACCGTCACGCGCACCGTCACGCAGTCCCGCATCGACATCGTCACCGGAGATCTTGGCACGAACATGCTGCGCGCCTTCTTCGGCACACGCTTCCAGAACGGCATGGGCGTGCAGTTCGGCGGGCAAGTGTACGGCACGACGAACGACGTGGTGATCGGCGGCGGGAACAGCAACGATCTCATGCTGAAGGTGGGCTGGGCGAAACGCGGCTGGAGCCTGGACGCACTGGCGGAGCGTGAGAACGGCACGCGCGACCCGCAGATCGCGAGCAATATTCCCATCTATGTGTATCCGTTCCTCGCGACGGGCATTCCGGGCGAGAACGGCAGCCGCTCGTTCGGTTCTCTCCGCGCGGGCTACGGACAGCCGGACAGCGGCCGCTGGTTCGCACAGGTGACGGCGAACCAGCAGCAGATCGAGCAGCAGCTCGCGGGGTCCATCAACATCGCCTACTTCCCGACCGACTCGCTGCGCACGGTGCAGATCGCCACGCAACTGATCGGCGCCGCGGGCATCAACCTTGGCCCGGCGCAGCTGAGCGGATCGGCGCGGTACCGCTGGCTGCCGCTGGGCACGAGCACGGAGTACACCGGCCGCGCGACGTTCGGCACGAAGCTGCTCTCGCTCTCGGCGTTCGCCGACTACGTGACGGACAGCGGCGGGATCACCGACCTTTCCGCGCGCATCAATCCAACATCGTTCCTCGCGTTCGAAGGCGCGGTCGGCTACCGGACCGCCACCGACAGCATGGGCGGCAACGGGGTGTCGGGCCGTGTCACCGTCGGGGCGCGGCTTGGCCGGGTGTGGATCCAGGTGGGCGCGATGCAGCGCGACGCCACGGTGGTGCCCGGTCTCGTGACGTACGATACCGCGTACAAATCGGCGTCGTCCGCCGCGGCGACCGGCGCGATGATCTCCGTGCGCGGCAAGGTGGTGGACGATGTCGGCGTGAACGCGTGGGTGGTTCGCTGGAACACGCCCGGATGGTACCGCCCGCAGATCCAGGCGCGCGGCGAGGCGTTCCTCGACACCGACTGGCTGAGCAAATTCCCCACCGGCCACTTCGGGTTCAAGGGCGCGTTCGGTGCGATGTATCGCACCGATGTACTCTTCCCGACAGCGGGCGTGACGGAGGTGCTCGATCCGAACGCGGTGATCGCGGTGCACAGCGCGGTGCTCTACTCGAACGTCGAAGTGCGGATCCTCGACGCGACGATCTATTTCACGGCCACCTGGGCGCTCACCCCTCGTCCGTACGAACTCGTGCCCCAGTACGTGCAGCAGGCCCAAGTGTTCACATATGGCCTGCGCTGGCCCTTCCTGAATTGATTACCGCCTTGCGAGAGGCTAAGTTACAGGCTTGCGCATGATACGGAGCATGACCGGATTCGGGAGCGCGACCGGGAGAGTCGGGTCGCGGCCTGTCACGGTGGAAGTTCGCACCGTGAATCACCGATTCTTCAATCCGAGCATCAAGCTGCCGTCGCTCCTCGCGCGCTGGGAGGGGGAGACGCGGGAGTTGCTGCGGCAGGCGATCGCCCGCGGACACGTCACGCTCGTGGCGCGCACGGAGCGCGGTGCCGAGAATGCGCTCGTGATCGACGAGGCTCGTTTCGCGGATTACGTGTCGCGGCTGCGAGCCTTGGAGAAGAAGCACGGATTGAACGCGGCGCTCGACGTCGCGACGGTGCTTCGGCTTCCGGACGTACTCGCATCGGATGCGCCGGAGGAAGCCTCGGGGGACGGGGCGGAGTTGCAGGCGGTGGTGCGCGAGGCACTCGGCGCGCTCACCACGATGCGTGAGGCGGAAGGCGCCCGATTGTCCGCGCTGCTCGCCGAGCGGTTGGCCGTAGTGGAGGAAGCGTTCGGCCGGATCGCGGCACGGGCGCCTGCGCGATTGGCGGCGGAACGGGAGAGGTTGACGGCGTCGGTGAAGGAGATCTCGGGTGGCGTGGCGCTCGACCCTGCGCGGCTCGCGCAGGAGATCGCGATCCTCGCCGACCGGCTGGACGTGAGCGAGGAGATCGACCGGTTCCGTGCGCACCTGCATGCGTTCCGCGATACGCTGCTGGGCGCGAGCGGTGCAGGGATCGGCAAGCGGCTCGGCTTCTTGTTGCAGGAGATGCTGCGCGAGACGAACACGACGGGCAGCAAGGCGCGCGATGCGGCGATGCTGCACGAGGTGGTGGCGGTGAAGGAAGAATTGGAGAAGCTCGCCGAGCAGGTGGAGAACGTCGAGTGAATCCGGCGTTCCCGGTGATCCTCTCCTCGCCCTCGGGCGGCGGCAAGACGAGCATCGCGCACGCGCTGCTCAAGCGTCGGCCGGACGTCGGTTACTCGGTGAGCGCGACGACGCGCCCGCCGCGGGCCGGCGAAGTGGATGGACGCGATTATCATTTCCTGTCGGCCGCCGAGTTCGCCGAGCGGCGCGGGGCGGATGCGTTCGCGGAGAGCGCGCAGGTGCACGGCATGTGGTACGGCACGCTGCGCTCGGAGGTCACGAGCGTGCTGGCCGCGGGGAAGAAGGTGATCATGGACATCGACGTGCAGGGCGCGGCGCAGTTCCGCCGGGCCTTCCCGGAGACGGTCATGATCTTCGTCCTCCCGCCGAGCGGCGACGCGCTGCTCGCGCGATTGAAGGAGCGGGGCACGGAGGACGCGGCGAGTCTCGGCCGCAGGCTGCGCAGTGCGCTGGCGGAGTTGAAGGCGGTGCCGGAGTATCAGTACGTCGTGGTGAACGATCAGTTGGACAAGGCCGTCGACAGCGTCTCGGGCATTTGGATGCCGAGTCGATGCGGCGTGAACGGCTCACGGATCTGGAACGGGACCTCCGCTCGATCGTCGAGCGATTGGAGAAGGCCATCAACACGTAGCTGGAAAGGAGCTCACCGATGCAAGTGTTCACCCCGATCGAAGTCGCGCAGCGCACGGCCAACAAGTACCTCGGCGTGTTGGTGGCGGCGAAGTACGCGCGGATCATGAACGAGTTCCCGCGCATGGGCGGCGGCGGATATGAGAAGAAACTGACGACGAAGGCGCTCGAGGCGCTGACCACCGACGAGATCGACTTCCAGGTGCGCGTGCGCGTCGAACGCTAGCGCGCACCCATCGTGCGCCCCTTCGACGGCCGCCGCATCGTCCTCGGGATCACCGGGGGGATCGCCAGTTATAAGAGTGGCTGGCTGGCGCGGCTGCTCGTGCAGGCGGGCGCCGAACTGGACGTGGTCATGACCCGCGGCGCGCGGGAGTTCGTCGCGCCGGCCACATTCGAAGCGATCAGCGGGCGCCCGGTGCGCTCGGACATCTTCGCGCCCGGACAGGCCTTGGATCACATCCATCTGGCGCGCGCGGCACACGCGATCGTGATCGCGCCGTGCACTGCCGATTTCCTCGCGCGCGCGACGCAAGGACGCGCCGACGATCTGCTCGCGGCGATCCTGCTCGCGACGCGGTCGCCCGTGTTGCTCGTGCCCGCGATGAACGATCATATGTGGTCGCACCCCGCCACGGTGCGGAACGCCGCGACCGCCGCGGGCTTCGGCTACCACGTGCTCGATCCCGCCACCGGTCCACTCGCGGAGGGCGACGCCGAAGGACCCGGACGCATGCCCGAGCCCGACGCGATCTTCGCGCAGCTCGGCCGGATCCTCGAGCGGCCATCGCTCGCCGGGAAACGCGTGATCGTGACCGCGGGCCCCACGCGCGAACCGGTGGATGCCGTGCGCTTCATCTCGAACCGCTCGAGCGGGCGGATGGGTGTGGCGATCGCCGCGGCGGCGTGGCGGCGCGGCGCTGACGTGGCGCTCGTCGCGGGACCGCTCGAGGTCGAGCCGCCCGAGGGCGTGCGCACGATTCGCGTCGAGAGCACGGAGGAGATGGCGCGTGCTGTAGGCACGGAGCTGCCGCGCGCCGATGCGCTCGTGATGGCCGCCGCACCGGCGGATTTCCGCGCGGCGACGGTGGCGGATCACAAGATCAAGAAGGGCGCCGCCCCCGATGCCGTGGCGCTCGCGCCCACAGTGGACATCCTTGCCGAGACGCGCGGGCTCCGCCGCAAGGGCGCGGTGATCGTCGGGTTCGCGCTCGAGACCAACGACATCCTGCCGAACGCGCGCGCGAAGCTCGAGGCGAAAGGCCTCGATCTCATCGTCGTGAACGATGCGAAGGAAGCGGGCGCCGGCTTCGGCGTCGAGACGAATCGCGTGACGCTCATCGCGAAGGGCGGACGCACCGAAGCGCTCGAACTCATGGCGAAGACGGATCTCGCCGACGTGCTCCTCGACCGCATCGAGGCGCTGCTCGGTGCGCGCTGAGGATCTGCTCCGGCGTTATCTGGAGCAACGCCGCGACATGGGCGAGCGCGAGCTGGTGCTCGATGGGCTCACCGTGGAAGAAGTGATGAAGCTCATCGGCGCGAAGGGAGACGCTGGCGCACCCGCACCAGCTGCCGGCGATTGGCGCGAAGCCCTCACCGCGGCCGGCGCTGGCGCCGCACCCGCGCCGGTCGCGCCGGTGGCCCGCCGCGATTTTCCGACGCCCGCGACGTCGGCGTCGTCCGCTCCCGCCGCTCCCCTCGCGGCGGGCCTCGTGGTAGGCGGCAGCGATCGCGAACTGTTCGCCGGCGCGATCGGCGCCGCCACGACGCTCGATGACATCAACGCGCTCGTGCGCGCCTGCTCCGCGTGCGATCTCCACAAGACCGCGAAGAACGCCGTGCCGGGCGATGGCTCGCCGCGCGCGCGCCTCATGTGCATTGGCGAGGGACCGGGCGCCAACGAGGACGAGACCGGCCTGCCGTTCGTTGGCCAAGCGGGCCAGTTGCTCACGAAGATCCTCGCGGCCATCGATCTCAAGCGCGAGGAAGTGTACATCGCCAACGTTGTCAAGCACCGCCCGCCGGGCAATCGCGTGCCGCTGCCGGCGGAAGTGAAAGCCTGCCTTCCATATTTGGTGCGACAGGTAGAGATTATCCGCCCCGCAGTGATTCTCGCGTTGGGGCTCTCCGCCGCGCAGGCCCTGCTCGAAACGACGGAAGCCCTCGGCAAACTGCGGGGACGGGAGCATGTCTATCACGGTATTCCCGTGATCGTCACCTATCACCCGGCAGCGCTTCTCAGGAATCCCGCCTGGAAGCGGCCAACGTGGGAAGATGTCCAGCTCGCCCGTCGAATTCTCGATCGCACCGCCGCCGCCTGACGCCTTCCGTGATCGCCGGCCTCCGTACTCCGAAGAGGCCGAGACGGCGGTGATCGCCGCGATGCTCATGGACCAGGACGCGATCCTGCGCGCCATTGAGCATGTGGACGACACGATGTTCTACCGCGAAGGCCATCGCCGCATCTTCCGCGCGATGGCGTCGATCGCCGAGCGCGGCGACGTGGTGGATCCGCTCACGCTCATGGAAGAGTTGTCGCGCCACGGCGAACTCGAAGGCGCGGGCGGCAAGGACTACATCGGGTTCCTGCTCGACGCCGTGCCGACGAGCGCGAACGTCGAGTATCACGCGCGCATCGTGAAGGAGAAGGCGCTGCAGCGGCGGCTCATCGAGACCTGCACCGCGCTCATCGGCGAAGCGTACGCCGGCACCTCCACCGCCGCGGAGCTGCTCGACGAGGCGGAGCACCGCGTCTTCCAGGTGAGCCAGCAGCGCGGCACGCAGGGCTTCATGCGCGTGAAGGAACTCATGTGGCCCACGATGGAGCGCATCGAGGCGCTGCAGCGCGGCGGCAAGACGATCACCGGCGTGCCCACCGGCTTCAACGATCTCGACGAGCTCACGTCGGGCTTCCAGAACTCGGACCTCGTCATCGTCGCGGCACGCCCGTCCATGGGCAAGACGGCGTTCGTGCTGAACGTCGCGCAATACGCCGCCATCGAGAAGAATATTCCGGTGGCGGTGTTCTCACTGGAAATGAGTAAAGAAGCACTCGTGCAGCGCATGCTCACCGCCGAGGCGCGCGTCGATGCGCAGAAGCTCCGCAAGGGACTCCTGCGCGACGACGACTTCCCCCGCATGGCGCGCGCGGCCGGCGTGCTGTCGAGTGCGCCGATCTGGATCGATGACTCGGCCGCCATCACGCTCCTCGAGATCCGCTCGAAGGCACGGCGGCTGAAAGTGGACGCCAACATCGGACTCGTCGTCGTGGACTATCTGCAGCTCATCCAGGGACCGCCCAGCTCCGAGAACCGCCAGCAGGAGATCAGCCAGATCTCCCGCTCGCTCAAGGCGCTCGCCAAGGAACTCGATGTGCCGGTGGTGGCGCTGTCGCAGCTCTCGCGCGCGCCGGAGCAGCGCACCGCGGAGCACAAGCGTCCGCAGCTGTCGGACCTGCGCGAGTCCGGCGCGATCGAGCAGGATGCCGATCTCGTCATGTTCATCTACCGCCCCGAGGTGTACGAAGGCCCGGACGCCACCGACAAGGATGGCAACGCGGTCGCGGGACGCGCCGAGATCATCATCGGCAAGCAGCGCAACGGACCGATCGGCACCGCCCATCTCTTCTTCCATAAGGCGTACACGCGGTTCGAGAATTACACCGCGCGCACGCAGGGCGCGTGAGTCCGAAGACCAAAACGGTCTATCGCTGCACCGAGTGCGGCGCCGAGCATCCGAAGTGGGCGGGGCGTTGCGATGCGTGCGGCGAATGGAACACGCTCGTGGAGGAAATGATGACCGCGCCGGTCTCGAGCGGTGCCGCGCGGCGGCGCGCCGGCCCGGCAAGTCTCGGCGAGGGCGGATCGGTCGCGAAGACCCAGCGCGTCGGTGCGGTGCAGGGATCCGAATCGCGCCGCTGGACCACGGGCATCAAGGAGTTCGACTTCGTCCTCGGCGGCGGGATCGTGCCGGGCAGCATGGTGCTCGTGGGCGGCGAGCCCGGCATCGGGAAGTCCACGCTGCTGCTGCAGGTGGCCGCGCGGTTGCAACAGGCGGGGCACACGACGCTCTACGTGAGCGGCGAGGAGTCGCCGCTCCAGGTGAAGCTGCGCGCCGACCGGCTCGCGGAGAACGCGGGCGATGTCGAGCTGCTGAGTGAGACGCAACTCGAGACCATCCTCGCGACCGGCGCCGCGATGGAGCCGCGCGCGCTGTTCGTCGACTCGATTCAAACGGTGTTCACCGGCGACCTCGAGGGCGCGCCGGGGAACGTCGGCCAGGTTCGCGAGTGCGCCGCGCGGCTCATGCGCTTTGCGAAGGACTCCGGCACGTCGGTGTTCGTCGTGGGGCACGTGACGAAAGGCGGCGGCATTGCGGGCCCGAAGACGCTCGAGCATATCGTGGACACGGTGCTCTACTTCGAGGGCGAGGGCACGCTCGACCAGCGCGTGCTCCGCGCCACGAAGAACCGCTTCGGCGGCGTGGATGAGATCGGCGTCTTCCGCATGACCGCGGGCGGGCTCATCGCCGTGGAGAATCCATCGGAACTGTTCCTCTCCGACCGCGCGACGTCGGCGAGCGGCACCGCGGTCACGGCGCTCATGGAGGGAACGCGCCCGCTGCTCGTGGAAGTGCAGGCGCTCGCGGCGAAAGCGGGCTTCGGCACGCCGCAGCGCGTCGCGACCGGGTTCGACTCGCGCAAGCTCGCGCTGCTGCTCGCGGTGCTCGACAAGCGCGCGGGGCTCTCGTTCGCGCAACTCGATGTGTTCGTGAACGTGGTGGGCGGACTCCGCGTGCAGGAGCCCGCGGGCGATCTCGCCGTCGCGGCGGCGCTCGCGTCCAGCGTGTACGATCGCGCGCTGCCGCACGACGCCGTGTTCCTCGGCGAGGTAGGCCTCGCGGGCGAAGTGCGGCCGGTGTCGCAGGCGGAGCGCCGCATCGGCGAAGCGGCCAAGATGGGCATGCGCACGGTGTACCTCGGCGCGCGCGCCGTGCCGAAGCGCGCGCCGGCCGGCGTGAAGCTCGTGGGCGTGAAGACCGTGAGCGACCTCTTCGCGGCGCTCTTCCCGTGAACGGCGCGGCCGTGCGCGACGTGGGCGTCGTGATCGTCGCGGCGGGGAAGGGCACACGCACCGGCAGCAAGGAACTGAAGCAGTTCCGCTGGGTGGCGGGCAAACCGATGCTGCTCCACTCGCTGCAGACGTTCATGGCGCGCGATGACGTGGCGCAGGTCGTGTGCGTGCTGCCGCGCGACTACTGTGCCGACCCGCCGCCATGGATCTTCCAATGTGACATCGACCGGCTGCTCCTCGCCGCGGGCGGTCGTGAGCGCGGCGATTCCGTGCTCGCGGGACTAGAAGACATGCCGCCCGAGGTGAAGTTCGTGCTCGTGCACGACGCGGCGCGGCCGTTCGTGGACGACGCCACCATCTCGCGCGTGGTCGACGCGGCGCGCGCAGGCGATGGCGCGGTGCCCGCGCTGCCGGTGACCGACACGCTCAAGCGCGCGAACGGCGAGGGGCTCGTGTCCGAGACGCTGGCGCGCGAGGAGATCTGGAGCGCGCAAACCCCGCAGGGATTCCCGCGCGCGATGATCGAGCGCGCGTATCGCGAAGCCCGCGGCGCGAACGCGACCGATGACGCCGCGCTCTGCGAACGCATCGGCTTGCCGGTGCGCATCGTGGCGGGCAGCGCGCGCGCGTTCAAGATCACCGAGGAATCGGACTTCGCGCGTGCCGAGGCGATGCCGCTCACATGACGGAGCCCGCCGCGGTCCCATTCTGGTCGCCCGCCGAGATCGAGTCGAGCATCCCCGGTACCATCGCGCATCTCGCGGCGCGGCGCGTGCTCGCCTACCCGACGGAAACGGTGTACGGCTTCGGCGGCGCGATCGACGAGCCGTCGGTCGATGCCCTCGTCGCGCTCAAGCGGCGCGAGCCGGGCAAACCGTTCCTCATCCTCGTCGCGTCGAGCGAGATGGTCGCGCGCCTGGATCTCCACCTCGCCGGCGACGCCGCGCATCTCGCCGCGCGCCACTGGCCCGGCCCGCTCACGCTCGTGCTGCCCGGCGGCGAGCGGCGCGTGCCGTCGCGGCTCCGCGGCCCCGAGGGCGGCGTCGCCGTGCGATGGACCTCGCACCCCGGCATCGCGCGCCTCCTCATGGCGTACGGCGAGCCGATCACGAGCACGAGCGCGAATCTCCCCGGCAGTCCGCCGGCGATGAGCGCGAGCGAGGTCACCACGCAGTGGCCCGCCGCGGTGAACGCCGGCGCATTGCGAGTGCTCGACGGCGGGCGCCTGCAACCGTCCCAGCCTTCCACAGTGATAGATTGCACGGGTAAGCGTTTGCGCGTGATACGCCCTGGGGCCATCCCCTCGGCTACGCTGCGCGCCAGCGTGCCCGATCTGATCGGAGACCAGTGAGCCGTATGCGCATCCTGTTCGTGTGCACCGGGAATACCTGTCGCAGTGCGATGGCCGAAGCCATCGCGCGCCGGCTCGCGCCCGAACTGGGACTCACCGACCTCGAGATCGGGTCCGCAGGTACGGCGGCGTGGGAAGGCGCGCCGGCCTCGGATGGCGCGCTGCTCGTGAGCCTCGAGAACGACATCGATCTCTCGCCGCACAAGGCCCGACTGCTCACGCGCGATCTGCTCGACCGCACGGATCTCATCCTCGCCATGGGGCCGCATCATCTCGAACGCATCGAAGCGCTTGGCGCGCGCGGTAAGACGCACCTGCTCACATCCTTCAGCTCGCGCGGCACCACCGACCGCCCGATCGGCGATCCCTTCGGCGGCGAGCTGAGTCTGTACCGCGAAACGTTCGACGAGCTGCAGCGCGAGATCCGGCGCGCCTTCGCGCGGCTCGCCGCCGAGCGCACTCCCGGCCTCTCCTGATGCGCCGCCCGAGCCGGCTGGTCCTGCTCGGCCACCCCGTGGATCACTCGCTGTCGCCCGCGTTCCAGAACGCGGCGCTCGCGCGCGCAGGCATCCCGCTCACGTACGGCGCGCTCGACGTGCTCGCGCCCGACCTCGCGGCCACGGTGCGTTTGCTCGCCGAGGACGGCGCGGCCGGCAACGTCACCATTCCGCACAAAGAGGCGATGGCCGCGCTCTGCGACGTGCGCACCGCGGTGGCCGAGCGCGTGGGCGCGGTGAACACGTTCTGGGTGGACGACGACGGTCGTCTCAACGGCCACAATACCGACGTGGGCGGAGTGATCGCGCTGCTGGATCAGTTGCTTGGCGCGCCGCCCGCGGGGCACATCGCGCTGCTCGGCGCGGGCGGCGCAGCGGCGGCGGCACTCGCGGCGCTCGACGGCAGGCCGGGATGCGATGTCACCGTGTACAATAGGAGTCCTGTGCGCTCGGCGAAGCTCGCCGAGCGGTTCCCGGTGGTGACGCGCGTGACGGAGTCGCCGGAGGACGCGGTGCAGGGCGCGACGCTCGTGATCAACGCGTCGGCCGCCGGTCTCGAAGATGACGAGATGCCGGTCGCGATCGAGTCGCTGCGCTTCGACGCGGCGATCGCGGATCTCGTCTACCGGCGCGGCACCACGCCCTGGGTGCGCGCGGCGCGCGCATGCGGGCACCGCGCGGTTGATGGTCTCCCGATGCTTATCGAGCAGGGCGCGCTCGCGTTCGAGGCATGGTTCGGCATTCCGGCGCCACGCGACGTGATGTGGGACGCGGTGACCATGGAGCCGACCGATGCGCACTGAGTGGGCGTCATCCGCGGCGGCCGGGTTGCTGGATCTGCTGCTGCCCCGGGCGTGTGTCGTATGCGCGCGTCTCACCGATGCGCGGGACAACCGCCTGGCCTGCGCGCACTGCTGGACGCGCGTGCGGCGTCTGCCGTCGCCGCGTTGCGATCGCTGCGGGCATCCCGGCACGCGCGATGCCTGCGCGTGGTGCGAGTCGCTGCCGCCGTACGTTCGCGCGGCGCGATCGTACTGCTGGATCCCCGGCGGAACGGGTGGCGGGATCGTGCACGCGCTCAAGTACGGCGGCTGGCGCGCGACCGCCACGGAGATGGGCCGCGCGATGGCGCAGCTCACGTGGCCCGCCGACGTCATGGCCGAGCGTGCGGCGTTGGTGCCGGTGCCGCTGGCGGCGGATCGCGAGCGCGAACGCGGCTACAACCAGAGCGCGCTGTTGGCGTGCGCGCTCGCGCCGCACTGGGGCGTGCCGGTGTGGGAGGATGTGTTGACACGCACGCGCACGACCGGCACGCAGACCCGATTGACACCGGAGGAGCGCCGCCGCAACGTTTCCGGCGCATTCGCCGTGGGCGCGGATGCCGGAGCGCGGCTTCGCGGCGCGCACGTCGTGCTCGTGGATGACATCATCACCACCGGAGCCACGCTCTCCGCGTGCGCCGCGGCACTCTTCGCCGGCGGGGCCCGCATCATCAGTCTCGTCACCTTCGGACGCGCGCCCGCCATGGGCGATCGCGCCTGACCCTCAGGAGCTATCGGAACGATGACCATCAAAGTCGGGATCAACGGATTCGGACGCATTGGCCGCCAAGTCGTGCGCGCGGCGAAAGAGCAGGGGATCGCGGACCTCGATTTCGTGGCGGTGAACGATCTGACCGACACGAAGACGCTCGCGCACCTGTTCAAGTACGATTCCGTGCACGGCATCTTCGAGGGTGAGGTGAGCGGAGGCGCCGCGAGCATCACGATCGATGGCGACGAGATGGAGGTCTTCTCGCATAAGGACCCGGCGCTCCTCCCGTGGGCCCAACTCGGCGTGGACCTCGTGCTCGAATCCACGGGGCGCTTCACGAACGCGGACGACGCGCGCAAGCACATCACGGCGGGCGCCAAGAGAGTGATCATCTCCGCCCCCGCGAAGGGCGAGGACATCACCGTCGTCATGGGCGTCAATCACGACAAGTATGATGGGAAGAAGCACACCATCATCTCGAACGCGAGCTGCACGACGAACTGCCTCGTGCCCATGGTCAAAGTGGTGCGGGACAATTTCGGCTTCAAACACGGGTCGATGACCACGATCCACAGCTACACCAATGACCAATCGATCCTCGACCTGCCGCACAAGGACCTGCGGCGCGCGCGGGCGGCCGCCGTCTCGATGATCCCCACGACGACCGGTGCCGCGAAGGCCACGGCGCTCGTCATCCCAGAGGTGAAGGGGAAGATCGACGGCATCGCGGTGCGGGTGCCGACCCCCGACGTCTCCTTCACCGATCTCGTTGCGGAAGTCGAGCGCCCGACCACCGTGGATGCGGTGAACGCGGCGTTCAAGAAAGCGTCCCAGGAGGGGCCGCTCTTCGGCTTCCTCGACTATACGGAAGAGGAGCTCGTGTCTGTGGATTTCATCGGCAACCCGTTCTCGTGCACCTTCGATGCCAAGTGCACAGCCGTCATCGACGGCACGCTCGTGAAGGTCACCGGCTGGTACGATAATGAGTGGGGCTACGCCTCCCGCTGCGTGGACCTGCTTCGGTACATTGGCGCGCGTCAGTGACCAGCGCGCTCACGTCGGCCGACCGCCGCCGCGACAAGATCGCGCTCGCGTTCCTCGGGTTGGGGGCATTCCTGTATGCGGCGTCGTACCTCGGCATGCACACGATGGCCGTCGTGCCGATCGTACCGGTGCCGGGTCATCCCGCCATCGCGCGCTTCACGCGACTCTGGCTGATGTCCCTCGCGGGCCTCGGCTTCATCGGCATCGGCGGCATTGCGATGGCGTGGTCCTTCGGGCGCTTCCATGCGCGGCGGCACGAGGCGCCCTGATGGCGAAGCGCACCATCAAGGATCTGCCGCCGTCGTCGTTGCGCGGCAAGCGCGTGCTGGTGCGCGTCGATTTCAACGTTCCAATGGAAGGCGATCAGGTCTCCGACGACACGCGGCTGCGCGCCGCGATGCCCACGATCGATGCGCTCGCGAACGCCGGCGCGCGCGTGGTGCTGCTCTCGCATCTCGGGCGTCCGAAAGGCAAACCGGAGGCCAAGTATTCGCTCGCGCCGGTCGCGAAGAAACTCGCGACGCTCACCAAGCGCATGGTGCGATTCGTGGCATCCACCACGGATGACGCGGCCATCGCCGCGACCAAGGCGCTGGCCGACGGTGAGATCCTCCTGCTCGAGAATACGCGCTTCCTCGCCGGCGAGGAGAAGAATGACGACGCCCTCTCGCGCCAGCTCGCGATGCTCGGCGATGTCTACGTGAACGATGCGTTCGGGAGCGCGCACCGCGCGCATGCGTCTACCGAGGGCGTCGCGCGTTATGTGAAGCCCGCGGTCGCTGGCTTGCTCATGGAGCGCGAACTCGCATATCTCGGCGACGCGCTCGCCCAGCCGCGCCGGCCCTTCGTCGCGGTGCTCGGCGGCGCGAAGATCTCGGGCAAGATCGATGTCATCTCGGCACTGCTGCCCAAGGTGGACCGCTTGATCATCGGCGGCGCGATGGCGTGCACCTTCTTCAAAGCAATGGGCCTCGAGACCGGCAAGTCGCTGGTGGAGGACGACCGCGTGCCCATGGCCAAGGAACTCGTCGCGAAGTCCGGCGCAAAGTTGATGCTCCCCGACGACGCGCTCGTCGCGGACTCGATGGACGCGCCGGCCGGTGCGCATGTGGTGGCGCGCGGTGCGATTCCCGCAGCCGAGGCGATGTTCGATATTGGTCCGCGATCCGGCGAGCGTTTCGCACGCGAGATCACGGGCGCGAAGACCGTCGTGTGGAACGGCCCGATGGGCGTGTTCGAGCGGCCGCCCTTCGACGCGGGTACGCGAGCGATCGCGAACGCGATGGCGCACGCGACGGCCGCGGGCGCCACGACGATCGTCGGCGGCGGCGACTCCGCCGCCGCGGTCGAGACGTTCGGCCTCGCGGACAAGATGAGCCATGTCTCCACCGGCGGCGGTGCCTCGCTCGAATTCCTCGAGGGGAAAGTGCTGCCCGGCGTCGCCGCGCTCGACGAGAGGGCCGCGTGAAGCGCCCCGTATTCGCCGCGAACTGGAAGATGAACCTGGGCGCGCAGGACGCGCGCGCCTATCTCACACGCTTCTGCGAACTCACGGCGCCGCGCACCGACCGCACGTTCGTCTTCTTCCCGTCGGCGCTCTCGGTGGTCGTATCCGCCTACGCGCTCAAGGACCGCCCGGAGATGATCGTGGGCGTGCAGAACATCCATTGGGAGGAGAAGGGGGCGTTCACGGGCGAGAATGCGGCATTCATGGCCAAGGACGCGGGCGCGAAGATGGCGCTCGTCGGCCACTCCGAGCGCCGCCAACTGTTCGGCGAGACCGACGAGATGACCGCGAAGAAATGCGCGACGGCCTACCGCGCGGGACTCACCGCGATGCTCTGCGTGGGCGAGCGCCTCGAGGAGCGCGAACGCAACACGACGCAGGCCGTGGTGCTCCGGCAATTGAAAGCGGGCATCAGCCGCCTCGAGCCATCGCAGATCGCCACGCTCTGCGTTGCGTACGAGCCGGTGTGGGCGATCGGCACCGGGCGCACCGCGCGGCCTGAAGATGCGACGAACGTGCACACCGCCATCCGGCGCGCGCTCAAGGAATCGATCGGATCCAAGAGCGCCGACATCCCCATTCTCTATGGCGGGAGCGTGAACGCCGAGAACGTTTCCGAGCTCCTCGCGGCCCCCGAGGTGGACGGCGTACTCGTGGGCGGCGCGAGCCTCGATCCGGACGCGTGGGCGAAGATCGCGCAGGCTTGACCAGAGGTCGTAAGGTGCCTAAGCTTCGGTGCTTAGCTCGTTCCTCCTCTCCCGCCGGATAAATGTACACGTTCCTCCTCGTCCTTCTCATTCTGGTGAGCGTCGTGCTCATCGCGGCGGTACTCATTCAGTCCGGCAAGGGCAGCGGGCTCGCCGCCAGCTTCGGCGGCGCGTCGTCGTCCAGCGACATCATGGGCTCGCACCAGATGGCCACCGGGATCAGCAAGGCGACGTGGTACCTGGGCGGCACCTTCCTGTTCATCGCGTACATGCTCGCGATCATGAGCGCGCGTCCCGCGGTGCCGAAGTCGGCGCTCGATCAGCTCACCGCGCCCCAGACGCAAGCGCCAACGCAAAGTGCGCCGGCGAACACCGCGCCGATCGTCCCGTTGCAGCCTGCGCCCACCGCGCCCGCTGCGCCGTCAAAGACACCACCGCGCTGATCCCGTTGCCCGCGCTCGGCACGAATCCGGGGTTCCTCCTCCTTGAGGACGGAACCCTTTTTCGTGGCACTTTCGCGTCCGACGCTCCGCTCGCGGTCGCCGAGGTGGTGTTCACGACGAACATGACCGGCTACCAGGAAGTGTTCACCGATCCGTCCTATCGCGGCCAGATCGTGGTCATGACCGCGCCCATGATCGGCAACTACGGCACGAACGAAGAGGACCCCGAATCGGAGCGCGCGCAGGTCGCCGGCGTGATCGTGCGCGAGCTCTCTTCGCACCCGTCGAACTGGCGATCCCAGGGCGGGTTGCCAAAGTGGTTGAGCTCCGCACAAATCCCGATACTGCAAGACGTTGACACTCGGCGCCTCACGCGGCACCTCCGGTCGCGGGGCGTCATGCGCGGCGTTGTGGCCGCGGGCGAGGAACCGGGGGCGGATGCCGTTGCGGCGCTGGAAGCCTGTCCGTCAATGGAAGGGCTGGATCTCGCATCGCGCGTGTCCACGCTAACGTCATACAGCTGGGGCGACGCGAGCGCTGCGAAACACATCGTCGCCTACGATTACGGGATCAAGCGCAATATCCTGCGCCTCTTTGCAGAGAATGGCTGCCGAGTGACCGTGGTTCCGGCGGAAACGCCGGCGGAAAAAACGATGGATTTGGGGCCCGACGGCGTGTTCCTCGCCAACGGTCCCGGCGATCCGGCGGCGGTGAGTTATGCGCCGGCGATCATCCGGGCGCTCGCGAAAAAGGGAATGCCGGTGCTCGGCATCTGTCTGGGGCACCAATTGCTGGGGCTCACGTACGGCGCGCGCACGGAGAAGATGCCGTTCGGTCACCGGGGCGGGAATCATCCGGTGAAGGAGATCGATACGGGACGCGTGCTGATCACGTCGCAGAACCACGGATTCAGCGTGGTGGGCAACGAGAAGGGGATCCCGGGAGCGCCGGAGTTGCGTGTGACGCATGTGAATCTGAACGACGGCACGGTGGAGGGGCTCCGGCACCGCGAACTGCCCGTGTTCGCGGTGCAATACCACCCGGAGGCCGCGCCCGGGCCGCATGATGCGAGGCCATTGTTCTCGGAATTCATGGAGGCGGTCGCTTCGAACAGTCGTTCCAGTCAGGCAAATGCTTGACACACAAGCAAGTAAGCCCATAGTTTCGTCGCAGGGCCCGCGGGTTGGCGGGCGATCTTTCCGAGGCTACGAATGACCAAAGCTGATCTGGTCGAGCGCGTTACGGCGCAGATCTCCCGTACGGCAGGCCCGATGATCTCGAAAAAGGACTGCGCGCGCGTGGTCGACTCCTTCCTGGATGCGATCAAGGACGCGCTCAAGGAGCAGCGGAACATCGAGGTCCGCGGGTTCGGCACGTTCAAGATCCGCCAGCGGAAGACGCGCATGGCGCGCAATCCGCGCACCGGATCGCCCGTCGAAGTCTCAGCCCGCCCCGTGCCAGTCTTCAAGCCGAGCAAAGAGTTGCGCGCCCTCGTCGCCGAGGTGACGCCCGAGGAGTTGGCGCAGGCGAAGTCGCGGGTTTGAGCACAGCAGACGTTAGACTTAGACGTTAGACGTAGACTACCATACAACGACGCATTCGACCTTCCAGCAGTATTGTCTAGGTCCGTTGTAAGCGCCCCCGGCCGGGGCGCTTTTCGTTATCATTAGACCATGACTGTCACGGCGCTGCTCTTCGCCTCGTATGCCGACGCGCTCGGCCGGCCCATGGTGGAACTCACACTTCCGCCCGGGGCTACCGTGAGCGATGCGCTGGCGCGGCTGCGTGACCTGCCCGGAGGCATGACGCTCCCCGAAGCGCCGCTGGTGGCGGTGAACCTGGCCTACGCTCGGGGCGACGCCGTGCTCGTGGCGGGCGATGAGCTGGCGGTGATCCCGCCAGTGGCGGGAGGCTGAACGTGCGCGTCGCCGTCGTGTCCCGTCCGATCGATCCGGGCGCCCTCGTGCTCGAGGTGGGGAACATCGCGCACGGGGCGATCGTGCTCTTCCTTGGCACCGTGCGGGACATGAGCGAGGGGCGCGAGGTCGCTGGCCTGGAGTACCGCGCGTACGACGCGATGGCCCTTCGTGAGCTCGAGACGATCGTCGCCGAGGCCTGTGCGCGTTTCGAAACCGAGGAGATCGTCGTGGAGCATCGCACCGGCGACCTGGCGCTGGGCGAGGTGAGCGTGGGGATCGCGGTGTCGCACGCACATCGCGCGCCGGCGTACGAGGCGTCGCGCTACGTGATCGAACAATTGAAGCGCCGCGTTCCGGTGTGGAAGAAGGAAGAGTATGTCGACGGGACGCGCGAATGGGTGGACCCGACGCGGCCCGCGGTAGAGGCGCGCTCATGAGCGCGGCGCTGAAGGATCAGTTCGGACGGAGCATCGAGTATCTGCGGATCTCCGTCACCGACCGCTGCAATTTCCGCTGCGTGTACTGCATGCCGGCGGAAGGCTTGGAGTGGCTGCCGAAGCGCGACATCCTGAGTTACGAGGAGATCACGGCGATCGTGCGCCAGCTCGCGCCGCTCGGCTTGCGGCGGCTGCGCATCACCGGCGGCGAGCCGACCATCCGGCCCGACCTCGCCGAGTTGATCGCGATGCTCAAGGCGGTGCCGGGCATCGAGGACATCGCGCTGTCCACGAACGGCGTGAAGATGCCGGCGCTCGCGGCGGAGCTGCGTGCCGCCGGCCTCGACCGGGTGAACATCAGCGCCGATAGTCTGCGTGCCGAACGCATCTCCGCGATCGCGCGGCGGAACTTGGGATTCGATCCCGTGACCGCTGCGCTCGCGGCCGAGCGGGCGGGGCTGTCGCCAGTGAAGCTGAACATGGTGGTGCTGCGTGGCGTGAACGACGACGAAGTGGAGGATTTCGCGCGGCTCACGATGGAGCACCCGTGGCATGTGCGATTCATTGAGCTGATGCCGGTCGGCGAGATGCGGGATCTCACGTGGGAGCACGTGGTGCCGAGCGATGAGATCTTGTCGCGACTCGAGGCGCTCGGCGCGCTCGTCGCCGACAGCGGCCCGGCTCGCGGCAACGGGCCTGCCGTCTATCACCGCTTCGTGGGCGCGCCGGGCACTGTTGGCGTGATCACGCCGATGACGCACACGTACTGCGGCTCATGCAATCGCGTGCGCCTCACGGCCGACGGCAAACTGCGCACCTGTCTCTATGGCGATCACGAGGTGAACCTGCGCGACCCGCTGCGAGCGGGCGACGACCTGACGCCGCTGTATGTACAGGCGCTCGCGAACAAGCCGAAGGAGCACGAGTTGCTGCTCCTGAAGGTCGGGGGTCTCCGCGCGTTGTCGCAGGTGGGCGGATGAGCGAACTACAGACTTAGACTGAGATGTTAGACTTGGAATACAACTGCGGCCGCATTCTAACGTCTCAGTCTAACGTCTAAGTCTGCAGTACCGGCGCGGACTCAGACGTTGCCCTTGAACGACAACTCTCACCTAACTTCACTCCCAGAATGCTCAACAAAATAACCGTCGTCGGCGCGGGTAACGTCGGTGCGACCACCGCGCAGCGACTCGCGGAGAAGGAATTGGCGCGTCAGGTCGTCATGGTGGACGTCGTCGAGGGAGTGCCGCAAGGCAAGGCGCTCGACCAGTGGGAATCGGCGCCGGTGGAGCTCTTCGATTCGCGCGTGATCGGGACGAACGGCTACGCGGAGACCGCGGGTTCCGAGATCGTGGTGATCACGGCCGGCATCGCGCGCAAGCCCGGCATGTCCCGCGACGACCTGCTGAATACGAATGCGGGCATCGTGAAGGCGGTCGCGCTCGAGATCAAGAAGAGCTCGCCGAACGCGATCATCGTCATGGTCTCCAACCCGCTCGACGTGATGGCGTACGTCGCACTCAAGGTCACGGGATTCCCGCGCGAGCGGGTGCTCGGCATGGCCGGCGTGCTCGACACGGCGCGATACCGTTCGTTCCTCGCCGAGGCGCTGAACGTCTCGGTGCGCGATATCCAGGCGATGGTGCTCGGCGGTCACGGCGACACGATGGTGCCGCTCGTCTCCTACACGACCGTGAGCGGCATTCCGGTGAGCCAGCTCATGGACAAGGCGGCGCTCGACGCGATCGTGGACCGCACGCGGAATGGCGGCGCCGAGATCGTGAAGCACCTCAAGACCGGCTCGGCGTACTACGCGCCGAGCGCGGCGGCGGTGCAGATGTGCGAGTCGATCGTGCTCGACCAGAAACGCGTGCTGCCGTGCGCCGCGTGGCTGCAGGGCGAGTACGGGATGAAGGATCTCTTCCTGGGCGTGCCGTGCGTGCTGGGCCGCAAGGGACTCGAGCGGATCTTGGATGTGAAGCTCAGCCCGGAGGAGCGCAGCGCGCTCGAGAAGAGCGCGGCGGCGGTGCGGGAGCCGATGGCGGCTGTCGCACTGTAGGGCTCCGTGACTCGCATCGCGCGCTTCTGGAGATCCACGGTCGGCAAGAAGGCCGTGATGGCGGTGACGGGTCTCATCATGGTGGCGTTCCTGGTGGGCCACATGGTGGGCAACCTGCAAGTGTTCATGGGCGCCGCGAAGCTCAATGGCTACGCGGCGTTCCTGCATTCGCTGGGTGAGATCCTGTGGGCGATCCGCGCGGTGCTCGTCGTGTCGCTCGTGCTGCACGTCATCGCGGCGGTACAGTTGATCCGCATTGATCGCGCGGCTCGGCCGGTAGCGTACGCGAAGCACGAGACGCAGGCCGCGACGCTGGCGTCGCGCACGATGCGGTGGGGCGGGCTCGTGATCGGCATCTTCATCGTGCTGCACCTGCTGCATTTCACCACGGGAACGCTGCGGCCGGCGCCATTCGTTGCGGGCGACGTGTACGGGAATGTGGTGGGGAGCTTCGTGGTGCCATGGGTGTCGGCGCTCTACATTGTGGCGATGATCGCGGTGGGCCTCCACCTGTATCACGGCTCATGGAGCGTGTTCCGCACGCTGGGAGTCGCGCCGGCGTCGGAGCGTCCGCTCGCGCATCGGATCTCGCTGGCGGTCGCATTCATCCTCTGGCTCGGGTTCACGATCGTGCCGGTGGGCGTGCTGCTGGGATGGGCGCGATGAGCATCGACCTGAACGCGCGGATCCCAGCTGGGCCGATCGACGCGAAGTGGGACCAGCATCGCTTCGAGATGAAGCTGGTGAATCCCGCGAACAAACGGCGCTACACCGTGCTCGTGGTGGGGTCTGGCCTCGCCGGCGCGTCGGCGGCCGCGACGCTCGCGGAGCTCGGCTACCAGGTGAAGTGCTTCTGCTTCCAGGATTCGCCGCGCCGCGCGCACAGCATCGCGGCGCAGGGCGGCATCAACGCGGCGAAGAATTACCAGAACGATGGCGATTCCATCCGCCGGCTGTTCTACGATACCGTGAAGGGCGGGGACTTCCGCGCGCGCGAGGCGAACGTGTACCGGCTCGCGCAGGTGAGCGTGAACATCATCGATCAGTGCGTGGCGCAGGGCGTGCCGTTCGCGCGCGAGTACGGCGGGCTGCTCGCGAACCGGTCGTTCGGCGGCGCGCAGGTGTCGCGCACGTTCTATGCGCGCGGCCAGACGGGGCAGCAGCTCCTGCTCGGTGCGTACCAGGCGCTGGAGCGGCAGATCGCCGCGGGGCGCGTCACGATGTACCCGCGCACGGAGATGCTCGACGTGGTGCTCGTGGACGGGAGGGCGCGCGGGATCGTCGTGCGCGACCTCGTGACCGGCGCCGTCACGTCGCACGCGGCGGACGCCGTGGTGCTCGGCACGGGCGGCTACGGCAACGTGTTCTATCTCTCCACCAACGCGAAGGGATCGAACGCGACGGCGATCTGGCGCGCGTACAAGCGCGGCGCGGCGTTCGCGAATCCCGTGCTTCACGCAGATCCATCCCGACGTGCATCCCGCAAGCCGGCGAGCATCAATCGAAGCTGACGCTTATGAGCGAGTCGTTGCGCAACGATGGGCGCGTGTGGGTGCCCAAGGCGAAGGGCGACGCGCGCGCGCCGGCGCAGATCCCGGAGAACGAGCGCGATTACTATCTCGAGCGGAAATATCCGAGTTACGGCAACCTCTCGCCGCGCGACATCGCGTCGCGGGCGGCGAAAGAAGTGTGCGATGAGGGACGTGGCGTCGGGCCGGGCGGCCGCGGCGTGTATCTCGATTTCGCCGACGCGATCAAGCGGCTCGGCAAGGCCGCGATCGAAGAACGGTACGGCAATCTGTTCGAGATGTACGAGCGCATCACCGGCGAGGATCCGTACACGCGGCCCATGCGCATCTATCCCGCGGTGCACTACACCATGGGCGGACTGTGGGTGGACTACAATCTCATGAGCACGCTGCCGGGCCTCCACGTGATCGGCGAAGCGAACTTCTCGGACCACGGTGCCAACCGCCTCGGCGCGAGCGCGCTCATGCAGGGTTTGGCCGATGGATACTTCATCCTGCCGTACACCATCGGCGATTACCTCGCGACCAACAAAGTGACGCCGGTCGATGCCTCGCATGCGGCGTTCAAGGCGGCCGAGGCCGAGGTCGCGGCGCGCACCAAGCGCTTCCTCGCGATCAGGGGCAAGCGCACCGTGGACGAGTTCCATCGCGAGCTGGGGCGGATCATGTGGGAGGACTGCGGCATGGCGCGCAACGAGGCGGGGCTCCAGCGCGGGATGGCGGCGATCGCGAAGCTGCGCGACGAATTCTGGCGAGACGTGAACGTGCCGGGCAGCGACGCCGAGTTGAACCAGGCGCTGGAGAAGGCGGGGCGCGTGGCGGATTTCCTCGAACTCGGCGAGCTGATGTGCCGCGATGCTCTGGAGCGGCGCGAGTCGTGCGGCGCACATTTTCGCGAGGAGTATCAGACGCCGGATGGGGAGGCGCGCCGTGACGACGAGCACTACGCCTACGCCGCCGCTTGGGAATTCCAGGGCGATGGCAAGGTGCCGGTGATGCACAAGGAGCCGCTCGTGTTCGAGAATGTCCACCTCGCGCAGCGGAGTTACAAGTAATGAACCTCACGCTGCATGTCTGGCGGCAGCTTGGCCTGGATGATGCGGGGCGGTTCGTGCGCTACGAGGCGCGCGACATCAGCCCCGATTCGTCCTTCCTCGAGATGATCGACGTCGTGAATGAGGCGCTCATACACGCGGGTGACGTGCCCATCGCGTTCGATCATGACTGCCGCGAAGGGATCTGCGGATCCTGCTCGATGATGATCGATGGCGAAGCGCACGGGCCGCAGCACGGCACGGCGACGTGCCAGCTGCACATGCGGCACTATCACGATGGTGATGAGATCTGGGTGGAACCGTGGCGCGCCAAGGCGTTCCCGGTGATCAAGGATCTCTGCGTGGACCGGAGCGCCTTCGACCGGATCATCGGCGCGGGTGGGTTCATCTCGGCGAGCACCGGCGGCGCGCAGGACGCGAACGCGATCCTCGTGCCGAAGGTCGCGGCGGACACCGCGATGGATGCCGCGGCGTGCATCGGCTGCGGAGCGTGCGTGGCGGCGTGCCCGAACGGGTCGGCGTCGCTGTTCACGGCGGCGAAGATCACGCATCTGGCGGTGCTGCCGCAGGGACAGCCCGAGCGTTACCGCCGGGTGACCGCGATGGTCGCGCAGATGGATCTCGAGGGCTTCGGCGGCTGCACGCTGCATGGCGAGTGCCAGGCGGCGTGTCCGAAGGAGATCTCGATCGACGTGATCACGCGCATGAACCGCGACTATCTCGTGGCGCAGGTGCGCGGGGGCGGCACGGAGTCGCGCGGCGGGTGGAGCGGGGTGAACGCGTTGTCACGCGGCGGATGCGAAACGGGGTGCGGCCACGTCGGCCGCACCCCGCTGTGCATCGTACAACGTGCAGCGAGGTCTAGTGCTGCTTGGCCACGCGATTCAGACTCGGCCGTTTGCGCGCGGGCTTCTTGGTCAGGAACCGCAGGCTCGGACTGATCGTCTGGGCGAACGGTTTGAGACTCGGCATCACATCGCTCGGGATTGTCGCACCGTTATCGACTTCCACGCTGTAGAGCCCGTTATCGCCGAACGCGCTGCCGCCCACGGTCATAGTGTACGTGCCGGGGTAGTTGAGGCGGACCTCGCTGCAACAATTCTTCCCGTCGGCGGTGAGTGTGGTCGCGACGGTGCTCGACCCTTCCTCCGGGTCGTTGAACTCTACGTCGCCACCGCAACCCTGGTAGCCGTAGCCGCAGTCGAGCCCCCAACCCGGCCCGTAGATCTGGAAGCCCGGATTGAACGCG
This sequence comes from uncultured Gemmatimonadaceae bacterium, assembly GCA_963716745.1. Taxonomy (GTDB): domain Bacteria; phylum Gemmatimonadota; class Gemmatimonadetes; order Gemmatimonadales; family Gemmatimonadaceae; genus DATKOH01. The sequence continues at coordinate 334,026 of OY970320.1, read as the reverse complement.
TCGGATGAAGCGATGATCGTCTTCGTCTGGTTCGGGCCGATCACGACGGAGAACATTCTGGTAGTACGTGCTGTCCTCGGCGAAGTTCGGCTCCTCCAGCACGCACTGCCCGAGCGCGAGCGAGAACTCGGTCGCCGGCAGCGTGTCCGTGATCGGTCCACGCGGCGGATCGCAGCGGCGCGATTGCAGCACGTAGTTCGCGGTCTCCGTCGTGTCGTATCCCATCACGCGCAACGAATACGTGCCGCTCTCCGCGGCGATGAAGTGCATTTGAGAGAACTTCATTGGCCCTTCGTCATCGCTCAGCTGCAGCAACTGCTCGTCGCCGGTGTTTGCATCCTTCCCAACGAGCTCGAGCACCGCGTCCCAATCCTTGGTGACGGTGTCGCGCTGCAAATTGAACATGTAGCCCTTGCCCTGCTCGAGTCTCACATCGTACGAGACAGAGTAGGTGCTGTCCGCTAGATACTCCCAATCGTAGACGTGGCACGATTCCTTGCCGAGGTGACCCGTCTTGGTGTCGTTGTCGCCGATCGTGCCGGCGGTGCAATTCCGCGGATCGGGGCCGGTGGCGTCATTGCTGCTGCAGGCCATCAGGATCGCTCCCGCGGCCAGGAGTGCTAGCGATGTTCTCATCATGATCTCAGTGTCGAGTGTTGGGGTTCGACTCCTAAAGCCGGGGCAGGGTCACGCCATGCTGGCCCTGGTACTTGCCTTTCTTGTCCTTGTACGAGATCTCCGGCGGCTCGTCGCCCTCGAAGAAGAGCACCTGGGCGATGCCTTCGTTGGCATAGATCTTGGCCGGCAGTGGTGTTGTATTCGATATCTCGAGCGTCACGAATCCTTCCCATTCCGGTTCGAAGGGCGTGACGTTCGTGATGATCCCGCAGCGGGCGTACGTCGACTTGCCCACGGTCACGGTGAGCACGTTGCGCGGGATGCGGAAGAATTCCACCGAGCGCGCCAGCGCGAAACTGTTCGGCGGCACGATGCACACGTCGCCCTCGAACTCCACGAACGACTTGGGATCGAAGTGCTTGGGGTCCACCACCGAACTCAGCACGTTGGTGAAGATCTTGAACTCGCGCGCGACGCGCATGTCGTAGCCGTACGAGCTCACGCCGTAGGAGATCACCCCGTCGCGCACCTGACGGTCGGCGAAGGGTTCGATCATGCCATGCTTCGTCGCCTGTTCGCGGATCCAGCGGTCTGACTTGATGGACATCGGGGGCGGGCAAGAGGGAGTGGCGCGCCGGCGGAGTCGCGGCGCCGCGGGCGGGAATCTACCGCGCGGCGCAGAGCTAGGCAAAGCGCCGGACACGAGGAAATGCGTGCGTTGACACTGCTGCCGCCGCCGCGATACCTTTCGCGCGCGGAGTAAGGGAAATCGTCACCAGCGCCGGAGCCGGATGGTCAGCGACTACTTCCCGATTCTGATGTTGTTCGGATTCGTCGCCCTCAACGGGGTGATGATGCTGGCGTTGTCCGCATTGGTGATCCGCGCGCGGCCCACGCCCGCCAAGCAGGAAGCGTACGAGTCCGGGATCCCCACGCTCAGCGACGCCCGCGAGCGCTTCTCCGTGAAGTTCTACATGGTGGCCATGCTGTTCATTGTCTTCGACATCGAGACGGTGTTCATGCTGCCGTGGGCCGCGTACTATCGCGCGCTCTCGTGCGCCGTGCCGCTCGCCGCCGGCGCATGCCCGTCGGGGCAGCTGTCGTTCTTCGGACTCGCCGAGATGCTCGTGTTCATCCTCATCCTCCTCGTCGGCCTCATTTACGTTTGGAAGAAGGGGGCGCTCCAATGGGATTGACCGTCAAGCCGGCGACGTCCGTCACGACCTACGATCCGGAGCAGAGCGAGAGCTGGATCGCCACGCGCCTCGACTTCCTGGTGAATTGGTCGCGCGCGAACTCACTCTGGCCGATGCCCTTCGGTACTGCGTGCTGCGCGATCGAGTTCATGGCCACGGCCGCCAGCCGCTTCGACCTCGCGCGCTTCGGCATGGAGCGCATGAGCTTCTCGCCGCGGCAGGCCGATCTGCTCATCTGCGCGGGACGCGTGCCGTTCAAGTTGGCGCCGGTGATCCGGCGCATCTGGCTCCAGATGCCGCAGCCGAAGTGGTGCATCTCAATGGGCGCATGCGCGAGTACGGGCGGCATGTTCGACAACTACGCCGTGGTGCAGGGGATCGACACGATCATTCCGGTGGATGTCTATGTGCCCGGCTGCCCGCCGCGCCCGGAAGGGTTGATCTACGGCATCATGATGCTGCAGGAGAAGGTGAAGCGGGAGCGGATGTCGAACGTCGCGATCCGGAACGAGATGGAGGCCGATCCGGTGAGCGGCCTCTACATGGCGCCGGAAGCCATCGATGAACTCTCGGAGCCGTTCGGCAACTCCGTGAACCAGACGCGTTCGGCCACGTGAGCAACGCGATCGCCACGGTCATCCCCGGCAGCGCCGATCCGGGCGCCGCGGCGCCGGTCACGCCCAAGAACATTCCGCATCGCGGAGGCGCGGCCAATCCGAGTGCCGCGGCGCTCCAGCAGAAGTTCGGCGCGGCGGTGCGGCGCACCGATGTCGTATGGGGCGAGACCTCGGTGATCGTCGACGGCGCGCGGCTCCTCGAGATCGTCCGCTGGCTGCATGACGATCCCACGCAGCGATACGACTATCTGTCCGACGTGACGGCGGTGGAATTCCGCGACCCCGAGCAGCCGCTCGAGGTCGTGTGGCATCTGCGGTCGATTCCATTCCGGCGTTTCCTGCGGCTCAAAGTGCTGCTCGACCCGGGCGCGAAACTCGACGTGCAGAGCGTGTGGCCCGTGTACAAGGGCGCCGATTGGCTCGAGCGCGAGTGCTACGACATGTTCGGCATCACCTTCAGCGGCCACCCGGATCTCCGGCGCATCCTGATGTGGGAGCAGTACCGCGAGGGATTCCCGCTGCGCAAGGATTTCCCGCTGCGCGGACGATTCTCGCGCGCCGAGCAGCTGCGCCAGGCGCTCGCGGCGAATCCGGAGGCGCGCTACTCCATGGAAGAGCTGTCGATCTCGCAAGCGTTCGAGGATCTGCCCGCCGAGATGCGCGAGCGGCTCAGCAGCGGTGAGAAGACCGGTGAGTAGCCGATGACCACGAAACGCACGGTCGAGGTGGCGCTCGGCACATCCGGCCTCGATGCGCAGGGGCGGCCGCATCGCGCGCCGCTCACGATGAACGAAGGCGGCAACGTCATCACGATGGATCCGCCGGCGGCGCTCGAACCCGAACTCGCGGGCGAGCATATGCTCATCAACATCGGGCCGCAGCACCCGGCGACGCACGGCGTGCTCCGACTGGTGCTCGAGCTCGATGGCGAGACGGTGGTGCGATGCATCCCGCATGTCGGCTACTTGCACTGCGGCTTCGAGAAGATCGGCGAGTACCGGCAGTACAATCAGATCGTGCCGTGGACCGACCGCGAGGATTATCTCAATTCGATCGGGAACAACGTCGCGTTCTCGCTTGGCGCGGAGCGCCTGTTCGGGATCGAGATCACGCCGCGCTGCATTGTGCTGCGCGTGATCGCGATGGAATTGTCGCGGATCATCTCGCATCTCGTATGGCTCGGCACGACGTGCATCGATATCGGCGCGTTCACGCCGTTCCTGTGGAGCTTCCAGGAGCGCGAGAACGTCTACAACATGCTCGAGAGCTGGGTGGGCGCGCGGCTCACGACGAGCGCGACGCGTGTCGGCGGCATGGCGGCCGATATCCCCGATGGCTGGACCGAGCAGCTGCGCCACTTCGTGCAGACGTTCCCGAAGACGATCGACGAAGTGGATCGCATGCTCACGCGCAACGCGATCTGGATCGGCCGCACGATCGGACTCGGCGCGCTGTCGGCGGAGGAAGCGACCAACTGCGGCCTCTCGGGCCCGATGCTCCGCGCGAGCGGCGTCGCGTACGACGTGCGCAAGGACTTCCCGTATCTCGACTACGAGACGTACGACTTCACCGTTCCCGTGGGATCGCAGGGCGATGTGTACGATCGTTTCCTCGTGCGCCTCGAGGAGCTGCGCCAGAGCACGCGCATCCTCGCGCAAGCGCTCGAGCGGCTGCCCGATGGGCCGGTGAACAGCGCCGACCATCGCGTGGTGCTGCCGCCGAAGAGCAAGGCGATGAGCGACATGGAATCGATGATCCATCACTTCAAGCAGATCATGGAAGGCCCGCGTCCGCCGATCGGGGAATCGTACGTCGCGGTCGAGAGCCCGAAGGGGGAGAAGGGCTACTACATGGTCTCGGACGGCTCGGCGAAGCCGGTGCGCTGGCGCATCCGGCCGCCGAGCTTCGTGAACCTCTCCGCCATCCCGAAGATGGTCGAAGGGCATCTGCTCTCCGACGTCATCGCGATCAACGCGAGCATCGACATTGTCATGGGGGAGATCGACCGGTGAGCGCTCACGAGACCGCCGAGGCCTACCGGAAAGTCTTCACCGGTGCGGCGCAGCAGGAATTGAACGGCATCCTGGCGCGCTATCCCACCAAGATGGCGGCGCTCCTGCCCGCGCTCTGGATCGTTCAGCGCGAACGCGGTTGGGTGAGCGACGATGGGATGGTGGAGGTGGCCGAGCAGCTCGAGCTGACGCCCGCGTACGTGAAGGGCGTGGTCACGTTCTACACCATGTACCACCAGCATCCGGTGGGGAAGAATTTCATTCAGGTGTGCACCACCTCGCCGTGCGGCGCGTGCGGCGCCGAGAAGGTGGTGGAGGCGATGCTCAAGCACACGGGCTGCGGTGAGCTTGGCGCGACGTCGCCCGACGGGCGCTTCACCGTGATCGAAGTGGAATGTCTCGGCGCGTGCGGCTTCGCGACGCCGGTGATGGTGAACGATGAGTTCGTCGAATCCGTGACGCCCGACAAAGTCCCCCAGCTGCTGAGCCAGTATCGCTAATGGGTTATCCGCATCGTTCGCACCCCAAGGAGACGCCGGTGCTCTCGAAGCACTTCGGCGATCCGCAGGCGAAGACGCTCGAGGGCTGGAAGCAGCGCGGCGGCTACCGTGCGCTCGAGCAGGCGCTCGGCATGTCGCCCGCCGACATCGTGAACGTCGTGAAGGAATCGGGGCTGCGCGGCCGCGGCGGCGCCGGATTCCCCACGGGCATGAAGTGGTCGTTCATGAAGCCGGGCGACGGCAAGCCGCACTACCTCTGCGTGAACGCCGACGAGTCCGAGCCGGGCACGTTCAAGGACCGCGAACTGATGCGCTGGACGCCGCACGCGCTCGTGGAAGGCGCGGCGATCGCGGCGCACGCCATTGGTGCGGAGACGACGTACATCTACATTCGCGGCGAATTCACCGAGTGCGTGACGACGATGGAGGCCGCGATCAAGGAAGCGTACGCCGCCGGCATCCTCGGCGCGCGCGCGATGGGCACCGCCCATCGCCTGGAGATGCACGTGCATCGCGGCGCGGGCGCGTACATCTGCGGCGAAGAGACGGCGCTCATGAATTCGCTGGAGGGCAAGCGCGGCAACCCGCGGATCAAGCCGCCATTCCCGGCCGTCGCGGGCGTGTTCGGCATGCCCACCACGATCAACAACGTCGAAACGCTGTGCGCCGTGCCGCACATCCTCTCGAATGGAGCGGCGTGGTACAAGGCGCTGTCGCTCTCGAGCCCCAAGAGCACGGGGAGCAAGCTCTTCTCGGTGTGCGGCAACATTGCGCGCCCCGGCAATTACGAAGTGACGCTCGGCTTCCCGTTCAAGGATTTCCTCTACGACCTGTGCGGCGGCCCGCTGCCCGGCCGGCGCTTCAAGGCCGTGATCCCGGGAGGTTCGTCCGTGCCCATCCAAACGATGGAAGAGGCCGAGGCGACGCTCATGGACTATGAGGGCTTCGTCGCCAAAGGCACGATGCTCGGCTCGGGCGGCGTGATCGTGTTCGACGATTCGGTGTGCATGGTGAAGATGATCGCGCGGCTCGCGCGCTTCTATGCGCACGAGAGCTGCGCGCAGTGCACCCAGTGCCGCGAGGGGACGGCGTGGACCACGCGCATCCTGAACCGCATCGAGGCCGGCGGCGGCACGAAGCAGGATCTCGACACGCTCCTCGAGCTGTCGGACAGCATGACGGGCAAGACGATCTGCGTGCTGAGCGACTCGTGCGCGGCGCCGATCGTGAGCGGCATCCAGAAGTTCCGGCACGAGTTCGAGGCGCACATCAGCGGCAAGGCCTGCCCGCTGAGCGCGGCGGCGGCCTGATGGCGGACGCGGGCGTGGTGAACCTCACGATCGAAGGGCGCGCGGTGAGCGTGCCGGCGGGCACGTCGATCCTCGAGGCCGCGAAGTTCGCGGGCGTGCTCATCCCGCATTATTGCTACCACCCGTCGCTGCCGATCGCGGGCGTGTGCCGCATGTGTCTGGTGGAAGTGGAGAAGGCGCCGAAGCTCGCGCCCGCGTGTGCGACGGCCGCGGGTGAAGGGCAGGTGGTGCACGTGTACTCGCCCGCAGCGCTCGAAGCGCGCAAGGGCGTGCTCGAGTTCCTGCTGATCAATCATCCGCTCGACTGCCCGATCTGCGACCAGGCCGGCGAGTGCGAGCTGCAGGACTATGTGTTCCGCGAAGGGCGCGCCGAAGGGCGGTTGGGGCCGGAACCGAAGCGCTTCACTCCGGCGGAGGATTTCGGCGGCGACGTCATGTACGTCACCAACCGGTGCATCCTGTGCACGCGGTGCGTGCGCTTCATGGACGATGTGGCGCACGACAATGTGCTGAACGTGAGCGAGCGCGGCGACCGTGCGGTGATCGGCAAGTTCGAGGGGCGCGATCTCACGAATCCGTGGGCCGCCAACGTGATCGATCTGTGCCCGGTTGGCGCGCTCGTCTCGAAGGACTTCCTGAACAAGGCGCGCGCGTGGGAGCTGGATCGCGCGCCGAGCATCTGCCCGGGCTGCTCGCAGGGCTGCAACACCACGCTCGAGACGCGCGACAACATGGTGGTGCGCATCAAGCCGCGGCAGAACGCCGAGGTGAACCAGTTCTTCATCTGCGACACCGGGCGGTTCGACTATCACGGTTACAATCGCACCGACCGGCTGGAAGCGCCGCTCGTGAAGCATCATGGCGACCGTCTCACGGCGGCCGATTGGGAGACCGCGCTGCGTGCGGCCGCCATGCATCTGAACGGTAAGCGCGTGCATGCCGTCGTGGATCCGAAGCTCTCCACCGAGTCGCTCTGGATGATCTCTCGTCTCGTGAAGAAGACGGGCGGGCGCGGCACGTTCCGAGTGCAGCAGGGCCCGGAAGCACCGCTGCCCGGCGTGAAGGATCTCGCGCTGCGCGCCGAGCGGGCGGCCAACGCGCGCGCGGCGGAGATGTTCGGCTTCACGCGCTCTGAGCGGCCGTTCGATGGGATCCAGCAGGGCGACGTGCTCCTCGTGGCCGGTCACGAACTGAGCGACGCCGACAGCGCCGCCATGGCGCGCGCCGGCACGGTGATCGTGATCGGTACGCACCTCACTGAGGCGATGCGGAGCGCGATCATCGCGCTGCCGGCCACGAACATGGCAGAGGAGGACGGGACCTTCGTGAATCTCCGCGGCCGCGTGCAGCGCTATCAGCAGGCGAAGGCCGCGCCGGGCATGGCGCGTCCCGTGTGGTGGGCGATGGCCGATCTGCTCGCGTATCTGGGCGAGAGCGCGAACTACTTCACTGCGAGCGACGCCTTCGCGGCCCTTGCCGCGGCGCGCTCGGAATTCTCGGGGATGAGCTACGGCGGTCTCGCGCTCTCGGGCAAGACGGTGAACGGCGCGGCGGCTCCGGCGGGTGCGGCGCGATGACCGGAACCTTCGCGGTGCTCGCGATGCAGCAATACTGGGACTCGAACGCCGTGGTGACCGGCGTGCCTTGGCTCGTGGCTTCGATCGTGAAGATGCTCATTGTGTTCACGATCCTGATGGTGGGCGTTGCGATGCTCACGCTCGCCGAGCGCAAGATCTCGGCGTGGATCCAGGACCGTTACGGCCCGAATCGCGTGGGCCCGAGCGGCCTGCTGCAGCCGGCGGCCGACGGGCTCAAGAACATCATGAAAGAGGAGACGTATCCCGACGGCGCGAACATGGCGCTGTTCATCCTCGCGCCGCTGCTCTCGTTCATCCCGGCGCTCATGACGTTCTCCGTGATCCCCTTTGGCGCACCGTGGCCGACGCGGTGGGGCTACGTGCCGCTCGTGATCGCCGATGTGCCGATCGGGTTCCTGTTCATCATCGCGGTCTCATCGATCGGCGTGTACGGCGTGGTGCTCGCGGGGTGGAGCTCGAACAACAAGTACGCGCTGCTGGGTGGCCTCCGCTCGAGCGCGCAAATGGTGAGCTACGAGATCGCCATGGGCATGTCGCTCGTGACGGTGCTGCTGCTGTCGGGCAACGTGTCGCTGGGCGCGGTCGTGCACCAACAGCAGACGATGGGCTGGAATTGCTTCCCGCTGCTCATCGGGATGTTCATCTTCCTCGTGGCGGGCTTCGCCGAGACGAACCGGCTGCCCTTCGATCTCCCCGAGGCGGAATCGGAGTTGATCGCGGGTTATCACACCGAGTACAGCGCCATGAAGTTCTCGATGTTCTTCATCGCCGAGTATTCGAACATGGTGACCGTGTGCGCGCTCATGGTCACGCTGTTCTGGGGCGGGTGGGACATCCCCGGCACGCAGTGGGACAACGTGCCGCCGTGGACCGTGCTCAAAAGCCTCGCGACCATGGCGTTCTTCGCGGCCAAGATGGTGTTCTTCCTCTTCTCCTTCATGTGGGTGCGCTGGACGCTGCCGCGCTTCCGCTACGATCAACTCATGTCGCTCGGGTGGCGCTTCCTGCTGCCGCTCGCGCTCGGCTACATCACGATCACCGCGACGACCATCCTCGCGCTCGACGCCCTCGAGATCAACCGCGCGGTTCCATCGAGCGGCGTCCTGTATCAGCTCGGCATCTCGCCGTTCTGGGGCATCATGGGCGTGCTCAACGTGCTGATGGCCATCGGCGTGTTCTTCATTCTCGACCGCGGGCGCATCGTGAGTCCGGCGTATTCGCGTATCTCGATGCGCCAACTCGCCGCGCTGCGCGCGATGAGCGTGCCGTCTCCCATCTCCCCGCCGGCGCCGGAGCGCGACTGACATGCCGATCCAGGTGAGAGTCCTTCCGCGGCCGATCCCCGACGCGAGCTACGTGCGCGCGATGCTGAGCGGCCTCGCGCTCACCTTCAAGCACATGGTGAATCCGCACAAGGTGACGCTGGAGTTCCCCGAGCAGAAATGGGATCTCTCGCCGCGCTGGCGCGGCACGCACCGGATGCTCACCGACGAGACGGGCAAAGCGAAATGCGTCGCCTGCGGACTCTGTCCCCAAGTGTGCCCGGCGAACTGCATCAAGCTCGTGCCGGGCGAGGATGAGGAAGGGAACCGCTATCCGCTCGTGTACGAGATCGATGAGTTCCGCTGCATCTTCTGCGGCTACTGCCAGGAGGTGTGCCCTGAGGAGGCGATCCACGTGGGGCGGCACTATGAGAACGCGGAGTACAGCCGCGACAGCTTCGTGTACGATCTGCCGCGGCTGATGGCGCAGACGCATCCGGTGTCGGAACTGTGGGATCCCGCCTACCCGAAGGGCGAATGAACCACGGTCTGGTCTTCCAGTTCCATTTCTATCTCTTCGGCATCCTCGCGGTGGCGGGGGCGCTGGTGTTCGTCACGCGCAAGAGTCCTGTGGCGGCCGCGCTCTGGCTGGTGAACGTGATGTTCTGCATCTCGGCGATGTTCCTGATGCTCGACGCCCAGTTCATCGCGGCGATCCAGGTGCTGGTGTACGCCGGCGCCATCATGGTCGTGTTCATGTTCGTGGTGATGCTGCTGAATCTCGGCAAACCGTCGGACATCGCGGATCTCCGCGGCCGCGGCGTGCGCATCACCGCCGGGATCGTGGGACTGGCGATGCTCGCGGAAGTGCTCGTGCTCGCGCGCGCGAAGCTGCCGCCGTTGCTGGACGCGCCGTTGGCCAATGCGAACGTCACCACCGCGATCGCGGGCCCGCTCTTCCGGGAGTACCTGCTCCCCTTCGAACTCACGAGCGTGCTGCTCCTCGCCGCGATCGTCGGCGCGGTGGTGCTCGCCAAGCGGAGGGTGTGAGCGATGGTCACCGAAGCGATCTTCTTCTCCGCCGTGCTGTTCGTGATCGGGGTCGTGGGCGTGCTCACGCGTCGCAACGCGATCGTGATCTTCATGTGCGTGGAGCTGATGCTCAACGCGGTGAACCTCTCGTTCGTGGCGTTCTCGCGGCTGCACGGCGTGGGCGGCCAAGTGTTCGTGATCTTCGTGATGACCGTGGCGGCGGCCGAGGCGGCGGTGGGATTGGCGATCATCATCTCGATCTTCCGGCACTATGAGAGTGTCGATCTCCGCAACATCAATCTCCTGAAAGGGTGATGCCCCTGCCGCTCATTCTCGCTGTGGCGGGGACGCATCCGCTGGCGGGCACCGCTGCCGACTGGCTCTGGCTGCTGCCGGTGCTGCCGTTGGTCGGCTTCGCGCTGAACGGGCTGCTGGCGGTCGTCGCCTCCTGGCATCCGGGGCCCGCCGATCCGTCGGCCGCTCCGCATGGCGACGCGTCGCACGGCGCCGTCGAGAGCGCGGGGCACGGCGACGATCATCACGCGCCGGCGCGCCACCGCTTCGCGAATGCGGCCACGGTCATCGGGCCCGCGGTGCTCATCGCGTCCTTCGGCTTGGCGCTCGCGATATTCGCCGCGATGCGCGGCGCCGGCGATCTGTCGCAGCCGCTCGTTCAGAAGTACTTCAGCTGGATGCCGGTGGGCGACCTGCAGATCGATTTCGCCTTCCAGCTCGATCAGCTCTCGATGGTCATGGTGCTCGTGATCACGGGCGTCGGCAGCCTGATCCATCTGTTCAGCATCGGCTATATGCAGGCCGACCCGGGGTATCCGCGCTTCTTCGCGTACCTGAACCTGTTCGTCGCGTTCATGCTCGTGCTGGTGCTCGGCGCGAGCTACCCGGTGCTGTTCATCGGATGGGAAGGCGTGGGGCTCTGTTCGTACCTGCTGATCGGATTCTGGTTCAGCGACATGGCGAATGCCGACGCGGGCAAGAAGGCGTTCATCGTGAATCGCATCGGCGATTTCGGATTCCTGGTGGCGATGTTCATGCTGTGGAGCAATCTGCATGCGCTGGATTTCGTGGGCGTGCGGGCCGCCGCGCCTTCGCTCGAGACCGGTGGCGCGCTCGTCACGGCGATCTGCCTCTTCATGTTCCTCGGCTGCACCGGCAAGAGCGCGCAGATCCCGCTATACACGTGGCTCCCCGACGCGATGGCAGGACCGACGCCGGTGTCCGCGTTGATCCATGCGGCGACGATGGTCACGGCCGGCGTGTATCTCATTGCGCGCAGCGGCTTCTTGTTCGCGATGGCGCCGGTGGCGGGGCTCACGGTGGCCGCAGTGGGCGGGCTCACCGCGCTCTTCGCGTCCACCATCGCGCTCAAGCAGTGGGACATCAAGAAGGTGCTCGCATACTCCACCGTGTCGCAGCTCGGCTACATGTTCGTCGGCGTGGGCGTTGGCGAGTACGCGGCGGGAATGTTTCACCTGATCACGCACGCGTTCTTCAAGGCGCTCCTATTCCTGGGCGCCGGCTCCGTGATCCACGTGATGCACGCGGCCTATCACGAGTCCGGCAGCCACGACGATGCGCAGGACATGCGCAACATGGGCGGCCTCAAGCAGTACATGCCGTGGACGTTCGGCCTCATGTGGATCGCGACGCTCGCGATCTCGGGCATTCCGGTCTTCTCGGGATTCTTCTCCAAGGACGGGATCCTCACCGCGGCGATCGAGCGCTCCGAGGGATCGAGTCTGGCGCAGGCGAGCCTGCTCGGGATCCCGGGGCATGCGGTGCTCGTCGGCGTGTACGCGATGGGCCTCGCTGCCGCGCTGCTCACGGCCCTCTACATGACGCGCCTGATGCTCTACACCTTCCACGGCCCGAACCGCACGGGCGAGAAGGAGCGCACGGCGATGCACGAGGCGCCGTGGATCATGACGGGGCCGCTGGTGGTGCTCGGCATCCTCGCGGCCGCAGGCGGCTGGTTGAATATCCCGCACATTCTCGATTGGCTCGGCCCGGTGGGGCTGCTCGAGCACTGGCTCGCGCCGGTGACGGGCGCCGCGACCGCGGCCGTCGGTGCGGCGAGCGAGATGAGCGCCGCCACGGAGTGGATGCTCATCGGCGCGGCCGTCGCGATCGCGGTGAGCGGCATGACGATCGCTTACATGAAGTGCAAGCCCGCCGTGCTCGTGCCGAAGCGCATGGCCCGCCCCGAGACGGGCTTCGGCCTCGTGCTCGAGAACAAGTACTATGTGGACGAGATCTACGACACGGCGATCGTCGAGCCGGTGGTGGATGGATCGCGCGTCGTGCTCTGGAAGGTGTTCGATCAGGGGATCATCGATGGGCTGTTCGTGAACGGCGCGGCGCTCCTCTCGCGCGCGCTGGGCTGGATCGGGTCGCGGCTGGAGACCGGTCAGTTGGGCGAATATGCCTGGGCGCTCGCGCTCGGGGCGATCGCCGTCATCGCCGCTTTCATCCGGTTCTGACCCATGCGTGAATTCCTGCTCTCAACCGGATACGCATACTGGGTACTGCCGGCGCTGCTCATCATTCCGCTGGTGGGGGCCGCGGCGCTGTTCATCCTGGGCGCTTTCACGCGTGATGACGGCAGCATTGAGCAAGCCGGCTTTGCGCGCTGGATCGCGCTCCTGACGTTCCTGGCGGAATTCGTGGTGAGCCTGGGGCTTTGGTGGACGTTCGATCCGATTTCGCGCGACTGGCAGAGTTATCGCAGCTTCGAATGGATTCCCACGTGGCACGCGAACATCGCGCTCGGCATCGACGGGATCTCGCTCTTCATGATCCTGTTGACGACGTTCCTCATGCCGCTCGTCGTGCTCGGCGGATGGACGAGCGTGCGCAAGAAGTTGCGCACGTACTACGGCCTCATGCTCGTGCTCACCACCGGCATGCTCGGCGTGTTCATGGCGCTCGACATGCTGTTCTTCTACGTGATGTGGGAGGTCATGCTCGTGCCGATGTACTTCATCATCGGCATCTGGGGCGGAGAGCGGCGCATCTACTCCAGCGTGAAGTTCTTCATCTACACGATGATCGGGTCGCTGCTCATGCTGGTCGCGATCATCTACATGTGGAACGCCGCCGGCCAGAATTTCAGCTATGACATGATGCGCACGCTGGCGCTCGGGCCCCGCACGTCGTTGCTGCTGTTCACCGCCTTCGCGCTCGCGTTCGCGGTGAAAGTGCCGATGTTCCCGTTCCACACGTGGCTCCCCGACGCGCACGTCGAGGCGCCAACGGGCGGCTCGGTGGTGCTGGCGTCCATCATGCTGAAGATGGGCACCTATGGGTTCCTGCGGTTCGCGGTGCCGTTCTTCCCGATGGTCGCGTTCTCGCCATGGGTGCGCGACGTCGTGCTCGCGCTCGCCGTGATCGGCATCCTCTACGGCGCGCTCGTCGCGCTCGTGCAACCGGATTTCAAGAAATTGGTCGCGTACTCCTCGGTGAGCCATCTGGGGTTCGTGATGCTCGGCATCTTCGCATTCAGCGTCCATGGGGTGCAGGGCGCGCTGATGGTCATGATCAATCACGGCATCTCGACCGGCGCGCTCTTCCTGCTCATCGGCATGCTGTATGAGCGGCGGCACACGCACCTCATCTCGGCCTTCGGCGGCATCACGAGCGTCGCGCCGCTCTTCGGCGCGTTCCTGGTGCTCGTCTCGCTCTCGAGCATTGCGCTCCCCGGCACGAACGGGTTCGTCGGCGAGTTCCTCGTGCTCCTCGGTGCGTTCGAGACGCAGCCGATCTTCGCGCTCCTCGCGACGACCGGCGTCATCTTCGCAGCGGCGTATCTGCTCTGGGCGATCCAGCGCGTGCTCTTCGGCAAGAACACGAATCCCGACAACGCGCACCTGCGCGACCTGAACTGGCGCGAACTGACCATCATGGGCGTGCTCACGCTCACCATCCTGTGGCTCGGATTGTATCCCAAGCCGGTGCTCGACCGGATGCAGCCGGCGGCGGTCAGGTTCGTCCGCATGGTGGAGCAGTCGCCCGGGCCGACGGTGAGCGGCCGGCGGGGGGTGCGCTAGATGACATTCGACCTCTCGATCCCCTCGCAGCTGGCCGCGGCGCTCACGCCCGACCTCATCCTGATGGCGGGTGCGATGGCGCTCCTGTTGATCGTGGTGTGGGGCGCCGAGACCGCCGAGCGTGACCGCCTCGCGGGCCGGCTCGCGCTGCTCCTCTGCGCGCTCACCGCCGCCACCGTGATCTGGATGGCGGTGAGCGATGTGTCGGCCGGACCCGGCATGATCGCAGTCGACAATTTCCGGTGGGTCGTGGATCTGCTCATCCTGCTCGCGACCGCGATCACGATCGCGCTTTCCATGGACGAGAACCGGCGCGATGGGATCGTACTCGGCGAAGGGTACGTCATGGTCCTGTTTGCCGCGGCGGGAATGATGGTGCTCGCGGCGGCTCGCGATCTGGTGCTCGTCTTCCTGGGCATCGAGCTGATGTCGATCGCCGTGTACGTGCTCGCGGGACTCAACCGTCGCAGCGCGCGCGCCGCCGAAGCGTCGCTCAAGTACTTCCTGCTCGGCGCGTTCGCGACGGGCTTCCTGCTGTACGGCATCGCGCTCGTGTACGGTGCCACCGGTTCCACGCAATTCAGCGTGATCGGCGGAATGCTGAGCGGGGCACGGATGCCCTCGGTGGTGATGCTGCTGGGCGTCGCAATGCTCGTCGTGGGCTTCGGCTTCAAGATCGCGGCGGTGCCATTCCACATGTGGACGCCGGATGTGTACGAGGGTTCGCCGACGCCGTTCACCGCCTTCATGGCGGCGGGCGTGAAGACCGCCGCGTTCGCGTCGCTCATTCGCCTCTGGATAGAGGCGTTCGCCGGGATCCGCATGAGCTGGATCCCCGTGATCTGGTGGCTCGCTGCGGCGACGATGATCTTCGGCAATCTCGTGGCGCTGCAGCAGAAGAACGTGAAGCGCATGCTGGCGTACTCGAGTATCGCCCACGCCGGATATCTCCTCGTGGCGCTCTCCTCGGCGTCGCTGGCGGCGACCTCGACGCTCGTGTTCTACATGATGGCCTACACCCTCGCCACGATGGGCGCGTTCGCGGTCGTCGTGGCGGTGAGCCGGCCGGGCGGGCATGGCCAGCGCGTGAGCGATCTGGAAGGCCTTTGGCAGTCGAACCCGTGGCTTGCCGCCGCGATGGCGGTGTTCATGATGTCGTTGCTCGGATTCCCGATCGCCGGCGGCATGGGCTTCATCGCCAAGTGGTACGTGCTCAAGACCGCGCTCACCGGAGCGGTGCCGCAAACATCGCTCGCGGTGATCCTCGTGCTCACCAGCGTGGTGTCCGCCGGCTACTATTTGGGCATCGTGGTGACGATGTTCATGAAGCCGCTCGCGCCCGATGTGCCGCGTGCCGGTCCAACGCCGCGCCTCACCGGGTGGGTGATCGGGATCGCCGCGGTCGCGATATTGGTCTTCGGCCTGTGGCCGGACCGGCTCTTGGTGTGGTCGGTGCGCAGCACGCCCTCCGCGGCGCATCTGCAGGGGCCCACGGCCGCCGCTCCTCCGCTCGCGCCGCGCTAACGCTCGCGGCCGCCTCTGCGCGGCCGCGCGGCGCCACTACGCCAGCATGTCTCTCGACGCGGGGATCTTCCGACAGTACGACATCCGCGGCGTCGTCGGCGCTGAGCTCACGGAGTCCACCGCGGCCGCGGTCGGACGCGGTTTCGCGGAGCTGCTGCGCGCACGGGAGATCGTAGGCGCAGTTGCCGTGGGACGCGACAACCGGCCGAGTGGCGGCGCGCTGCGGGATGCGCTCGTGGAAGGACTGCGGGCCAGCGGCCGGGACGTCGTTGACATTGGCGTCGTGCCCACGCCGATGCTCTACTGGGCGCTGCACAATCTGCCCGTCGCGGCCGGGATCCAGATCACCGGCTCGCACAATCCCAGCGAGTACAACGGCTTCAAACTGTGCGTGGGTCACGATTCGCTCTATGGCGAGGGGATCCAGGATCTCTATCGCCGGGCGAATGCGCCGGCGGGTCCGGCTGCGGCGGCGCGCGGCGCACTCTCGCAAGCAGCGATCCTCGACCGTTACGTCGCTGATCTCCTGGCGCGCACGGGAAAGCTGGCGCGGCCGTTGAAGGTGGTGGTGGACTGCGGCAATGGCGCGGGAACGGTCGCGGCGCCGGCGCTGTTCGACGGCCTCGGTGTGACGTGGACCTGCCTCTTCTGCGAGAGCGACGGCACGTTCCCGAACCACCACCCGGATCCCACCGTGGTGGAGAACCTCCAGGATCTCATTGGCGCCGTGAAGTCCGAGCGCGCCGACATCGGCATCGCATTCGACGGCGACGCCGACCGCATTGGGATCATCGACGAGAGAGGCGGGATCATCTGGGGCGATCACCTGCTCATCCTCTACGCGCGCGATGTCCTGTCGCGCACCGGGGCAGGGCAGAAGATTATTTTCGACGTGAAGTGTTCGCAGGCGCTCCCCGAGGAGATCGCGCGCGCGGGCGGTGAGCCGCTCATGTGGAAAACCGGCCACTCGCTCATCAAGGAGAAGATGAAGGAGACCGGCGCGCCGCTCGCGGGCGAGATGTCCGGCCACATGTTCTTCCGCGAGGGATTCTACGGCCACGATGACGCGCTGTACGCCGCCGCGCGCATCCTGCGCATTGTCGCCGCCAGCGGCCGCAGCGTCAGCGAATTGCTCGCCGGCGTGCCGAAGTTCGTTTCCACGCCGGAGCTGCGCGTCGACTGTGCCGATGACATCAAATTCGGGATCGTGGAAGAGGCGGTGCGGCATTTCCGCCGCACGCACGAAGTGATCGGCGTCGACGGTGCGCGCGTGCTCTTCGGGGACGGGTGGGGGCTCATTCGGGCCTCGAACACACAACCCATCCTCGTGTTGCGGTTCGAAGCGCGAACGGAGCAGCATCTCGCGGCGATCCGCGGCGAGATGGAGGGCTGGCTTCGCTCGCGCGGCGTCGTGGTCTAGCCACGATGCGCGGCCGCTGGGTACTCGGCCTCCTGATCGCCGCGTGCGTGCTCCTGGCCGGACGCGCCATCGCCGGCGACTATGCCGATGGACTCTGGTATGCCTCGCTTGGCGCAGGCGCGCTCTGGCGCGAGCGCGTCTGGCTGGGTGCCGTCACGCGCGTCGGGTCGGGGCTCGCGGCAGGCCTGTTCGTATTCCTGAACTTGTACGGCGTGCGGCAGAGCGTCGTGAAGCTCGTGCTGCCGCGACGGGTCGCGAACATCGAGATCGGCGAGGAGGTCCCGGGGCGGACGATGGTGCTCACGGCGGCGTTGCTTGCCGTGCTCTTCGGCTGGCTCCTCGCGCTGCCCGTCGAGACCTGGCAACAGCTCGCGATGTACCAGCATGGGATCCCGTTCGGCGAGGCGGATCCGTATCTCGAGAACGACCTGGGATTCTACGTCTACAAGCTGCCGTTCGAGACGTCGCTGTACCTGACGTCGATGCTCACGGTGCTCATGACGGTGGCGCTCGTCGTGTTCCTGTACGCGCTCACTCCCGGACTGCGATGGGAGGCGGGCCGCCTTCGTCTTTCGCAGTATGTGCGCCGCCATCTGCTCGTGCTCGGCGCCGTGCTCCTCGTGATCCTCGCGTGGAGTTTCCGTCTCGACGAGTTCCGCACGATGTTCGCGGGCAGCGGCGTGGGCGGCGCGTTCTCCTATGTGGATCACAAGGCACTCATACCCGCCGCTGGCGTGCTGTCGCTCATCTCTCTCGGCGCCGCGTTCTTGTTGCTGGTGCTTGGCTGGATGGGGCAGTCGCGCTTCGCTGTGGGCGCGCTCTCGGTGCTGCTGCTGATCGGCGTGAGCATCCGGTCGCTCGCCCCGATCCTCGTGCAGCGCTCGGCGGTGATCGCCGACGCGGGGATGCGCGATCAACCGTACCAGCGCGAGCGGGCCGAATACTCGCGGCGGGCCTTCGCGGTGGACCGCATACGTGCCGCGGACGCGTCGTTGCGCTTCGGATCGCCGCGCGCGGCCGCGGTCTCGGTATCGGCGTGGGATCCCTCGGTGCTCGTGCACGCGGCGTCGCGGCGGCGGCACGGAGAGGTGGCGTCGGTCGGTTGGACGGCGCGGCGCGGCGCGCTTGTCGCAGTCGTGCCGGTGCGGTCGCCGCCGCCTCCACGGGACAGCGCCGCGGCCACGTGGACGTTCACCAGCTTCCTGGCGTCGTTCGCCGATGGCGGCGGCGATCTCATCGCCGCCGACGACAGCGGCGGGGACGAGTTGCTGCCGAGTGTGCTCGTGTACGAGGGCGCGCCGGATGACATGCTCGTGATGGCGGATACGTTCGGTGTGATCCCGGCGCCCGCGCTCACGACCGCGGGCGCGCGGATCGCATTCGCGTGGAGCCGACAGCGGCTCGGCTTGATCAGCGCGGAGCTGCCCGGTCCGCGGCCGCAGGCGATCGTGCTCCGCGACGTGCGCGAACGCGTCGATGCGCTCGCCCCGTTCTTCCAGCAGGGCACGGCGGTGGCGCCGATGTTCGTGGCGGACTCGCTCTACTGGGCGCTCGACCTGTATTCCGTGAGCGAGACGTACCCGCTCAGCCGCCGCGACTCACTCGGCGATGGCGAGTTCAGTTTCATTCACCACGCGGCGACCGCAGTCGTGAATGCACACACGGGACGCGTGCTGCTTCTCGCGGACGCGGTCCTCGACCCGCTGGCGAAGAGTTGGGTGACGATGTTCCCGTCGCTCTTCGCCGATCGCACCGGCGTGCCGCGCGCGCTCCTCGCGGCATTGCCGCCCGAGGCCGACGGCGCGCGCGTGCAGGCGCGGATGCTCGCGCGCTACGGCCGGCGCGGCGAATCGCCGCCGGGCGGCGACCTGCCGCCTGCGCTCGCCGACTCTATCCCGGCGGCGCACCGCGATGGATCGTACCTCCTTCCTCAGGGGCAGATCACTGCATGGTCCGTTCCGTTGCTCGATGCGAACGAGCATCTGTCGGGCATCGCCATCGCGACGGGAGGCGAAGAGCGCGCCACGTATTGGATGCCGCTCGCCGGGGCTGGCGCGCGGTGGTCCACGATCACGGGGCAGCTCAAGAGCGCGCTCGATAGCGCGCTCTCGCCCGTCACGGGTGTGCGCGTCACGCGAGGGGCGGTGCGCGCCGTGCCGGTGGCGGGCGGTGCGCTGTTCGAACAGTCCGCGTACGGATGGCGCGCCGACGCGGCGCCCACGCTCCTGCGCGCGGCGCTCACCGACGGCAGCGCGGTCGCGTCGGCTCGCAGCGTGAGCCTCGCGCTCGGCGCACCGCCGATCGTCGCGGACAGCATGCCGTCCACGCCGGCCGCATTCCGCGCGCGCGTGAACGCGCTGTATGGCGACATGCGCGCCGCGATGCGCCGTGGCGATTGGCCGGCATTCGGGAAAGCGTACGAGGCGCTCGGCGCGCTGCTCGGTCACCGCGAGCGGCAGCCTTGAATCGCTCCGGCGCGCCCGATAGCTTGCGCGCTCGATGCCGACGCCGCGAAATCCTCCTCTGAGATCGAAGCCGGCGCCCGGCACGGCCGTCGTCGCGCTCGGAGGGAACGCGCTGTCGCCCGCGGGCGAGCGCTCGACCATCGCCGATCAATTCCAGCATACGCGCTCGAGCCTCGGTCCCGTTGTCGACCTCGCACTCGACGGCTGGAAGCTGTGCGTCGTGCACGGCAACGGCCCGCAAGTAGGCGACGAGCTCGTGCGCAACGAGATGGCGCGCTCCGAGGTCGCGCCGCTGCCGCTCGGCGTGCTCGTGGCCGCGACCGCGGGCTGGATCGGCTACATGGTGCAGCAGTCGCTCGAGAACGCGCTCGCACGGGCGGGCAGCGACCGCCGCGTTGCCACGGTGGTCACGCAGGTGGAGGTCGCGCAGCACGATCCGGCACTCAAGGACCCCACCAAGTTCATCGGCCACGAGATGACCGCGCAGCGGGCGAAGGTCGTGCTCGCGAACGGCTCCGCGGTGAAGAAGGATGCGCGGGGACGGTGGCGCCGCGTCGTCGGCAGTCCGGCGCCGTTGGCCGTGCACGAGATCGCCGTGATCGACACGCTCGTGCGTGCCGGAACGATCGTGATCGCCTGCGGCGGTGGCGGCGCGCCGGTGTATCGCGATCCGAAGCTCGGCCTCGAAGGCGTGGACGCCGTGGTGGATAAGGATCTCGTGTCCGCCGTGCTCGCGCGCGATCTGGGTGCGACGCTGCTGCTCATCCTCACGGATGTCGATGCGGTGTACGCCGACTATGGCACGCCGAAGCAGCGCGCGCTGCGGTCGCTGCCGGTGGCAGAAGCGGAGGCGCTGGACCGCGCCGGCGCGTTCGGCGAGGGCAGCATGGCGCCCAAGGTGCGCGCCGCGGTGGAATTCGTGCGGCGCACCGGCGGCCGCGCTATCATTACCGAGTTGCGCCGCGGACGCGAGGCCGTTCGTGGCGATGCCGGAACGACGATCACGATGGAGCGGGCGTGAACATCCACGAATATCAAGCGAAAGAGATCTTCCGGAGGCACGGCATGCCCGTGCCCCCCGGCGAGATTGCCACCACGCCGCAGCACGCGGAGGAGATCGCGCGGAAGTTCGGCGGCACGGTGGTCGTGAAGGCGCAGGTGCACGCGGGCGGGCGTGGCAAAGCGGGCGGTGTGAAACTCGCGAAGAGTCCCGCCGAGGCGAAGGAGATCGCGGCCAAGATCCTCGGCATGCAGATCAAGGGTCTCACGGTGCACACGGTGCTCGTGGCGCCCGCCGCCGAGATCGCCACGGAGGCGTACGCCGGCATCATCATCGACCGCGCGTCCAAGCGCGCGGTGTTCATGGTGAGCCCCGCGGGCGGCATCGACATCGAAGAAGTGGCCGCCAAGACGCCCGAGAAGATCCTGCGGCTGCCGGTGGACCCGCGCTATGGGCTGCTCCCATTCGAGGCGATGCAGCTGGGCTTCTTCCTGTACAAGGACGTGAAGCAGGCGCGCGCGGCGGCGAAGATCATGCAGCAGCTCTGGTCCGCCTTCGTCGCGAGTGGCGCGTCGTTGGCGGAGATCAACCCGCTCGTGACCACGCCGGCAGGCGAGGTATTGGCGCTCGACGCGAAGCTCAGCGTGGATGACAACGAACTCGACCGGCGCCCCGAGATGGCCGCGCTGCGCGATGAGACCGCCGAGGCGCCGAGCGAGGTCGCCGCGCGCAACGCGAACCTGACGTTCATCAAGCTCGACGGTGACGTCGGATGCGTGGTGAACGGAGCCGGCCTCGCGATGGCGACGATGGACCTTGTGAAGTACTACGGCGGCGACCCCGCGAACTTCCTGGACATCGGCGGCTCGTCGAACCCGGAGAAGGTGGTGAATGCGCTCAAGATCATCACGAGCGACCCGAACGTGAAAGCGATCCTGTTCAATATCTTCGGCGGCATCACGCGCACCGACGATGTGGCGAACGGCATCGTGACGGCGACCAAGGCGAATCCGCTCAGAGTGCCGATCGTGATCCGGCTCACCGGCACCAACGAAGAGATCGCGGTGAAGATCCTCACCGAGAACGGCTTCAGCGCGATGACGGACATGGACGAGGCGGTGCAGAAAGCGGTGAAGCTCGCGAAGGGAGGAAAGGCCGCGTGAGCATCTTCGTCGACAAGAATACCAAGCTGCTGGTGCAGGGGATCACGGGCCGCGACGGCTCGTTCCACACCAAGCAGATGATGGAGTACGGCACGAGAGTCGTCGGCGGCATCACGCCGGGAAAGGGTGGCCAGAAGTTCGAGGACTCCGTACCGATCTTCGACACCGTGGCCGACGCGGTGCGCGCGACGGGCGCGAACACCAGCGTCATCTACGTGCCGCCGCCCTTCGCGGCGGACGCGATGATGGAAGCGGCCGCCGCGGGCGTTGCGCTCATCGTGTGCATCACCGAAGGCGTGCCCGTGCTCGACATGACGCGCGTGTACCCGTACGTGAAGGAACGCGGCGCGCGCCTGATCGGTCCGAATTGTCCCGGGCTCATCACGCCCGGCGCGAGCAAGGTGGGCATCATTCCGGGCCGGATCTGCACCGCGGGCCCGGTGGGCGTCGTGAGCCGCTCCGGCACGCTCACCTACGAGATCGTGTACCAGCTCACGCGCGCCGGCATCGGGCAGACCACCTGCGTCGGCATCGGCGGCGATCCGATCAACGGCACCAACTTCATCGACTGCCTGGCGGCGTTCGAGAAGGATCCGGCCACGAAAGCGGTCGCGATGATGGGCGAGATCGGCGGCACGGACGAGCAGGAGGCCGCGCGCTTCGTGAAAGAGCATATGAAGAAACCGGTGGTCGGATTCATCGCCGGGCAGACGGCGCCGCCGGGCCGCCGCATGGGACACGCCGGCGCGATCATCTCCGGGTCGGCGGGCACCGCCGCCGAGAAGATCGAGGCGTTCAAGGATGCAGGGATGGGCGTCGCCCAGCGCCCGATGGATTTCGTGCAGCTCATTCGCGAGCGGCTCACGTAGCCGCTCGACTCAACTTCTCTCCGAAACTGGCACATGGCCGGCAATCGCACTCTCACGATCATCAAGCCCGACGCCTTCGCGACGGGCAAGGCGGGGAAGATCCTCGCCCATCTCGAAGCGCAGGGCTTCCGCGTGCTCGCCTCGCGCGTGATGCTCCTCACTCCGGCGCAGGCGGGCGAATTCTACGCGGTGCACCGCGAGCGCCCCTTCTACCAATCGCTCACGGCGTTCATGACGTCGGGCCCCATGCATGCCGATGCTGCTCGAGAAGCCCGACGCGGTCGCCGCGCTCCGGACCGCGATCGGCGCCACCGATCCGGCGCAGGCCGATGCCGGCACAGTGCGCAAATTGTTCGCCGAGTCGAAGGAGCGGAACGCGATCCACGCGTCCGACTCCGACGAGAACGCGGAGCGCGAGGCGCGCTTCTTCTTCTCCGAATCGGACGTGCTCGCCGCGCGCTGACCGGCACTCGAGACGGCAACAACCGCTTGACAGGATGAACATGCTTGAACTGATGTGAATCCCGGGCGCAGACCGGCCCTGTCACCGTCATTTGAATCATGTTAATCCTGTCAAAGCAGTTTTTTGTGGATAGTCGTACCATGCATGACATCGGACATCGGCCGCGCTTGACCCAAGTGCCCATGTCCAAGTAGATTCAAGGGTTATGCTCTCCTTCGACCTCCGCGATCTCGAACGCAATGCCGCCACGGTGGACGGCCGGCTTGCCGCCGATGATCCGGTGTGGCAGGCGGGCGATGCGCGGCCGGAAGGCGGCGTGCATGCCACCGGCCGGCTCTCCAAGGCGGGCCCGGGCAGGTACTACTGGAGCGGGCACATCGAGGGCGAAGCGTCCGGCTCGTGCCGCCGCTGTCTCACCGATGCGCGCGACGCGGTGCGGGAGGATGTGCATGTGCTGTACGTCGGAGAAGAGCGACGAGGAGGTCGCGGACGATCCGGACGCGTATCAGATCCCGCCGCGCGCGCTCTCGCTCGACCTGAGTCCGGCCGTGCGCGAGCAGTGGCTGCTCGCCGCGCCCGAATTCTTCCTGTGCCGCGACGACTGCAAGGGCCTGTGCCCGCGGTGCGGCGCCGATTGGAACGCCGGACCGTGCAACTGTAAGGCCGAGACCGACAGCCGCTGGGACGCGTTGCGGACCGTCCGCCACGCTTCAGGACCGCGGTGAACCTTTTCAATTTCGTGAACTGACATGGCCGTACCCAAGAGACGCACTTCCAAGCGCAAGAAGCGCGCGCGCAACACCCACAAGAAGGCGCCGGCGATCGTGATCCAGGAGTGTCCGCGCTGTCACGCCATGAAGCGCCCGCACCGCGTGTGCGGTGAGTGCGGCTACTACGACGGCGCGCAGCGGATCGAGGCCAAGGTCAGCTAGCTTGGCGCGCATCGCGTTGGATGCGATGGGGGGAGATCTCGCCCCCCAAGCGCCCGTCGCGGGTGCCTTGCTCGCGCTCGCCGATCTTCCGGCGGCGCACAGCCTCCAATTGGTCGGCCGCTCCGAGGTGATCAACGCGGAGCTCGACCGGCAGCTCGCCGGCGAGCTCAAGCATCTCGCAGCGCAGCGCGCGCGCATCGAAGTGATCGATGCGCCCGATGTCATCGAGATGACGGACAAGCCCACCGCCGCCATCCGCGGGAAGCCGAAGAGTTCGATGACGATCGGCATCAGAGATGCACGCCGAGGGGAAAACGGATGCGTTCGTCTCCGCCGGCAACACCGGCGCGCAGATGGCCGCCTCGGTCTACCTGCTCAAGCTGCATGACGGCGTCAACCGCCCCCCGATCGTCACCCTGCTCCCCACGATGAGCGCGCCGGTGGTGCTGCTCGACTCGGGCGCCAACGTCGATTGCTCGGCCGACGAGCTCCTCCAGTTCGCGCGGCTCGGCGCCGTGTACGCCGAGGATGTGCTCGGCCGCGCGAATCCCGCCGTCGGCCTCCTCTCGATCGGTGAAGAAGCGGAGAAGGGGAACGCGGTCGTGAAGGAAGCGCACCAGCTGCTCGCGAAGAGCGATCTCAACTTCGCGGGGAACATCGAGGGGCGCGACATCCTCACGGGCGGCTCGGCGCGCGGCAAGGTGGACGTGGTCGTGTGCGACGGGTTCGTGGGCAACGTGCTGCTCAAGTTCTACGAGTCGGTGCCCGCGCTCATCTTCGGCAAGCTCGCGAGCAGCGGCGTCGCGAAGGAAACGCTCGCCGCCGCGTTCAAGGGATTCGACTACTCCGATTACGGCGGTGCGCCGCTCCTCGGCGTGAACGGCATCAGCATCATCTCGCACGGCCGGTCCTCGCCGCGCGCGATCAAGAACGCCATTGGCGTGGCCCTGCGCGCGATCGAGTCGAGCATGGACGAACACATCGGCCACAAGCTCGGCCACGGGAGCCACCCGGCATGAGGCGCCCCTACGCGCAGCTCATGAGCATCGGGAAGTCGGTACCGCCGAGAGTCATGACGAACTATGACTTCGCGGCCATCGGCATTGAGACCACGCACGAGTGGGTGATGGAGCGCACCGGCATCTCGGAGCGGCACATCGCAGAGGCGTCAGAGACCACGTGCCACATGGGCGCCGCGGCGGCGCGCATCGCGATGGAGCGCGCCGGTGTGCTGCCCGGGGAAGTGGACGTGATCATCCTGAGCACCGCGACGCCCGACCGGCTGCTCCCGGCCACCGCCGCCGACATCCAGGCCGCGCTCGGCGCGACGCGCGCGGCCGCGTTCGATCTCTCGGCCGCCTGCTCGGGCTGGCTCTACGGGCTCACCGTGGGCGAGGGACTGATCCATAGCGGCGCCGCGGAGACCGTGCTCGTGATCGCCTCCGAGAAAATGAGCTCCATCGTCGACTGGACCGACCGCGCGACCTGCGTGCTCTTCGGCGACGGCGCGGGCGCCACGGTGCTCAAGCGCGCGGCGAAGGGACGCGGGATCCTGTCCACGTACATGCGCAGCGACGGCACGCTCGCCGAACTCCTGTACCGGCCCGCCGGTGGCGCGACGATCCCGATGTCCGAGAAGGTGCTCGCGGACCGCTCGCATCTCGTGAAGATGGCGGGGCGCGAGGTGTTCAAGCACGCGGTGCGCTCGATGTCCGACGCCGCCGATCGTGCGCTCGACGGCGCGCGGCTCACGGGCAAGGACATCGATCTCCTGATCCCGCACCAGGCCAACGTGCGGATCATCGAGGCGACGGCCAAGCACGCGGGCATTTCGATGGACAAGGTGTACGTGAACGTGGATCGCTACGGCAACACGTCGTCGGCCTCGATCCCGATCTCGATCGACGAACTGATCGAAGAAGGTCGCGTGAAAGAGGGCTCCACGGTGCTGCTCGCCGCCTTCGGCGCGGGCTTCACGTGGGCCTCGATGGTCATTCGGTTCTGATCGCGTCCGCCGCTCCGGTGAACATCGTGCTGCTCTTTCCAGGGCAGGGCTCTCAGAAGCCCGGCATGGGCAAGGACCTCGCCGAGGCATTCCCCGCGGCGCGCGCCGTGTTCGACGCCGCCGACAAGGCGCTCGCGATGCCGCTATCGAAGCTCTGCTTCGAAGGCCCCGAGGCCGACCTCACCGCCACCCAGAATGCGCAGCCGGCGCTGCTCGCGCACGGCGCGGCGGCGTGGGCGGTCGCGCACGAGTGGCTGCGGCCGCGCGTGAAAGCCGCGGCCGGCCATTCACTCGGCGAGTTCACCGCGTACTTCGCGGCCGGCACGTTCGGGCTGGCCGAAGCGCTGCGCGTGGTGCGGAAGCGTGGCGAGCTGATGGCCGACAGCGGCACGAAGATACCCGGCGCCATGGCGGCGATCCTCGGACTCGATGAGGCGGGCGTGGAATCGTCGTGCAGCGAGGCGGCCGCGGCGACCGGCGGCGTGGTCGTGCCCGCGAACTACAACACGCCGGAGCAGCTCGTGATCTCGGGCGATGTCGCGGCGGTGGAGAAGGCCATGGAGCTCGCCAAGACGAAGGGCGCCAAGCGCGCGCTGCGCCTGAATGTGAGCGGCGCGTTCCATTCGCCACTCATGGCGAGCGCGGGCGCGGGGCTGCAGTCGGCGCTCGACGCGTCGGGCGCGAAGGCGCCCGCGTTCCCGGTCTTCTCGAACGTGAGCGCCGCGCCGGTCACCGTCGCGGCCGACGCTACGCGACTGCTGCGCGAACAGCTCACGTCACCCGTGCGCTGGACCGCCGAGGTGCGCGCGATCGCGGCGGCCGTGCCTGGAGCGCTCTTCGTGGAGCTCGGTCCCGGCAGCGTGCTCGCGAATCTCGTGAAGCGCATCGTGCCTGGCGCGGAAACGGCAGCATGCGGCACCGCGGCCGACATCGAACAACTCCGCCAGCGGGTGGCCGCATGAAGATCGATCTCACGGGGCGCATCGCGCTGGTCACGGGCAGCACGCGCGGGATCGGGCGCGGCATCGCCGCGACGCTCACCGAGTGTGGCGCAAAGGTGGCTGTTGTAGGACGCGAGGCCTCCCGCGCCGCCGAGGCCGCGACCGCGATCGGCGGGGGCGCACAGGGGTTCGCGTGCGACGTGAGCGATGCGGCGCAGGTCGCCAAGCTCGTGGCGGATGTCGAGGCGGCGTTCGGCTCCCTCGACATCCTCGTGAACAACGCGGGGCTCACGCGCGACAACCTGCTCATGCGCCTGAAGGACGATGACTGGAACGCCGTGCTCGACGCCAACCTCAAGGGCGCCTTCGCCACGATGCGCGCCGCGACGCGCGGTATGATGAAGCGCCGCTGGGGGCGGATCATCAATATCACGAGCGTG
Source organism: uncultured Gemmatimonadaceae bacterium (assembly GCA_963716745.1). Taxonomy (GTDB): domain Bacteria; phylum Gemmatimonadota; class Gemmatimonadetes; order Gemmatimonadales; family Gemmatimonadaceae; genus DATKOH01. Next base: position 306,595 of record OY970320.1, on the reverse strand, counting down.
GTGGGGATCACCGGCAACGCGGGGCAGGCCAACTATGCCGCGAGCAAGGCGGGGCTGATCGGTCTCACGAAGTCCGTGGCGAAGGAGCTGGCCTCGCGCAACATCCTCGTGAACGCCGTCGCGCCGGGCTTCATCGAGACGGACATGACGGCCGCGCTCACGCCCGAGGCCCGCGAGGCGCTGCAATCGCAGATCCCGCTCGCGCGGCTCGGCGCGCCCGGCGACATCGCGTCGGCGGTCGCGTTCCTGGCCTCCGAGCACGCGAGCTACATTACCGGGCAGGTGCTCGTCGTGGACGGCGGCATGGTCATGTGAGATTGAAACGCTCGCTCATTCGGGTACATTTCAGCATTCCCTTTTCCATCATTCGAGGATCACGGCCATGGCGGCAACAGAAGAGAAGGTCAAGGAGATCATCGCGAAGGAGCTCGGCGTCGAGCGCGAGAAGCTGACGAACGACGCGAGCTTCATGGAGGATCTCGGCGCGGACAGTCTGGACACCGTCGAGCTGGTGATGGAGTTCGAGAAGGAATTCAACATCGACATCCCCGATGAAGATGCGGAGAAGCTCCGCACGGTGGGTGACGCGTTGAACTACTTGAAGAGCAAGACGGCGTAATGAAGCGGCGAGTCGTCGTCACCGGCCTCGGGGCGATCACGCCCGTCGGCAACGACGTGGCGACGACCTGGAACGCCATCCTGGCCGGAAAGTCCGGCGCAGGGCCGATCACGAAGTTCGACGCCTCCACGTTCGGGGTGCGCTTCGCCTGCGAAGTGAAGGGCTTCGATCCGTTGCTGTACATGGACCGCAAGGAAGCGAAGCGGTCCGACGCGTATACCCAGTACGCGGTGGCAGCGGCGGTGCAGGCCATGAAGGATGCCGGTTTCGGCGATGGCACCGGGTACGACCAGGACCGCACCGGCGTGATCGTTGGCAGCGGGATCGGCGGGCTGCGGACGTTCGAGGAGCAGCACGATCAGTACACCCAGCGCGGCGCGAGCAAGATCAGCCCGTTCTTCATCCCGATGTTCATCGCCGATATCGCGGCGGGGATCATCTCGATGCAGTTCCAGGCGAAGGGGCCGAACTACGCCACCGTTTCGGCGTGCGCCACGAGCGGGCACGCGATCGGCGATTCCTATCGCGCGATCCAGTACGGCGATGCCGACGTCATGATCACCGGCGGCGCGGAAGCGACGGTGACCGCCATGGCGATCGGCGGCTTCACGAACATGCGCGCGCTGTCCGAACGGAACGACGAGATGATGACGGCTTCGCGCCCATTCGACGCGACGCGCGATGGCTTCGTGATGGGCGAGGGCGGCGCGATCGTCGTGATCGAAGAGCTCGAACACGCCAAGAAGCGCGGCGCGCGCATCTACGCCGAGGTCGCCGGCTACGGCGCCACCGGCGATGCGTACCACCTCACATCGCCGGCGCCCGATGGGGAAGGCGCGCAGCGCGCGATGCGGCGTGCGCTCGACGATGCCGGCGTTCAGCCGAGAGACGTGCAGTACATCAACGCGCACGGCACCTCCACGCCCGCCAACGATCTCAACGAGACCAAGGCGATCAAGGCGGTGTTCGGCGACTGCGCCAAGGCGGTGAACGTGAGTTCCACCAAGTCCTCCACCGGGCACATGCTCGGCGCGGCGGGCGCGGTGGAGTTCCTGTTCTGCTCACTCGCCGTGCAGCAGGGGAAGATCCCACCGACCATCAACTATCACACGCCAGATCCCGAGTGCGACTTGAATTACACGCCGAACAAGATGGTGGAGCGCCCGGTCACGGTAGCGCTCAGCAATAGCTTCGGCTTCGGCGGCCACAACGTCGCGCTCGCGGTGAAGCGGTACGAGGGCTAAGTGCCGTCTCCGGCGATGGTCGATCCCGCGCGCGTGACCGATCCCGCGCTGCGCCCCATCGCCGCCAAGGTGCGCGCCGGCGAGCGGCTCACCGAGGCCGATGCGGTCACGCTGTTCAAGTCGCCGGACCTTCTCGCGATCGGCGCCATGGCCGATGCCGCCACGCGCGCACAGCACGGGACGCGCGTGTACTTCGCCGCGAACCAGCATATCAATCCGACGAACATTTGCACGCTGCGGAAGACCTGCGTTTTCTGCTCGTACGCACGGCTGCCGAAGGAAGAGGGGGCGTATCGCTATACGCTCGACCAGGTGTACGCCGAGGCCGATGCGAACGAGTACGTGCGTGAGTTCCACATCGTGGGCGGACTCGACATGAAGGCGGGCCTCGAGTACTACGCCGACATGTTCCGCGGCCTCAAGGCACGCCGCCCCGACGTGCACATCAAGGCGCTCACCGCGGTGGAGATCGCGCACATCGCGCGCATCGAGAAGATGAGCGTCGAAGCGGTGCTCTCGCATCTGCGCGAGGCCGGTCTCGACACGCTGCCCGGCGGGGGCGCGGAAGTCTTCTCGAAAGGCGTGCGCGCCACGATCGCCGACCGCAAGTTGAGCGCGGAGGAGTGGATCGGAGTGCATCGCGTGGCGCACAACATGGGCATTCGCTCGAATTGCACGATGCTCTATGGCCATGTCGAGAGCATGGAGGACCGCGTGGAGCACCTCGCGATGCTGCGCAGCTCTGCAGGATGAGACCGGCGGGTTCCTCGCCTACATCCCGCTCGCGTATCATCCCGATCACAACGAACTCGGCGAAACGCTCGGCCGCACCGGCACCGCGACCACCGGCTTCGATGATCTACGCAACATCGCCGTCGGCCGCCTCTTCCTCGACAACATTGCGCACATCAAGACGCACTGGATCATGGTGACGCCGGCGCTCTCGCAGGTCGCGCTCACCTTCGGCGCGAACGATCTCGAGGGCACCGTCGTGCGCGAGAAGATCTACCACGAGGCCGGCGCGCACACGGCCCAGGCCATGACGCTCGACGAACTGCTGCGGCTCATCCGCGGGGCAGGGCGGGTGCCGGTGGAGCGCGATTCGTTCTATCACACGCTCCGTGCCTTCGATCCGGCCGCGGCCGAGGCGGCGTAGCATGCGCGTCGGACGCATCCCCTACATCAACTGCTACCCGGTGTACGGAGCCATCGATCGCGGCATCGTGCCGCTGGATGCCACGCTCGTGGATGGCGTGCCGAGCGCGCTGAACGCGCTCACGGCGGCGGGCGACCTCGATGTGAGCGTCGTGTCCGCGGTGGAATACGCGAGCAACGCCGACCGCTATCTGCTGCTGCCCGATCTCGCGATCACGTCGGACGGCCCCGTGCGCAGCGTGCTGCTCTTCTCGAACCGCCCGGCCGGTGACCTCGATCGCGCGCGCGTGCTGCTCTCGCGCAGTTCGATGACGAGCGTCGCGCTGCTCAAGCTGCTGTTCGAGCACGTGTGGCGTGCCGAGCCGGATTTCGCGGCGGCGGACGCCGAACACACCGACCTCGCCGGCGCCGCGCAGCCCGCGCACGATGCGCGACTCGTGATCGGCGATGCGGCGCTGCAGCTCGCGGCGTCGGACCGCTATCCGTTCGTCTACGATCTGGGCGCGGAGTGGAAGAAGTGGACGGGCCTGCCGTTCGTGTTCGCCGTGTGGGTGTCGCTCCGCAGCACGCCGGTGAGCGACGCGCTTCGCGTGCATGCGCGCCTCATCGAGTCGCGCGATTGGGGACTCGCCCATCTGGATCTGCTCGCGGAGCAGGCCGCAGCCACCACCGGCGTCGCGCGCCGCCTGTGCGCCGAGTACCTGTCCGGACTCGACTATCGCCTCTCCTACGCGCATCTCGCCGGGCTCACCGATTTCTTCCGCCGGCTCGCCAGCGCGGGACGCGTGCCCGACGGCTCGCTCGCCTTCCTCCCGGCCGCCTGATGCCCACGCGCGATCTTCTCGACTTCTACACGAACGCGCCGTTGGTTGATCTCGGCGCCGAGGCCGATCGTGTGCGCCTCGCCCGGCATCCGCACGGCATCGTCACGTACATCGTGGACCGCAACATCAACTACACGAACGTGTGTGTAGCCGACTGCGGATTCTGCGCGTTCTACCGGCGGCCGAAGCACGACCAGGGCTACACGCTCTCGTACGAGCAGATCGGCGCGAAGATCGACGAGGCCAAGGCGCTCGGTGGCGTCCAGATCCTGATCCAGGGCGGACACAATCCGTACATCCCGTTCGAGTGGTATCTGGGGTTGATGCGCTACATCAAGCAGTATCACCCGATCCATATCCACGGCTTCAGCCCGAGCGAAGTGGATTTCTTCGCGAAGGTGTTCCGCATGGAAGCGGTGGAAGTGATCCGCGAGTTGCGCGCGGCCGGCCTCGACTCGATCCCCGGCGGTGGCGGCGAGATCCTCGTGCAGCGCGTGCGCGATCTCGTCGCGAAGAAGAAGGCCGGCGCCGACCGCTGGCTCGAGATCATGGAGATCGCGCACGGCGAGGGGCTGAAGAGCTCCGTCACCATGATGTACGGCATTGGCGAGACGCTCGCGGAGCGGATGGAGCATCTCGAGCGCGTGCGGGCGCTCCAGGCGCGTACCGGTGGCTTCACCGCCTTCATCTGCTGGCCGCTGCAGCCCGAGAACACGCCCACGATGTCGCACATGCAGAAGACCGATGCGACGGACTACCTGCGCACCGTCGCGATCTCGCGCATCGTGCTCGACAATGTGCCGAACCTGCAGTCGAGCTGGGTGACGATGGGCATGAAGGTGGGCCAGCTGGCGCTCAAGTTCGGCTGCAACGACTTCGGCTCGCTCATGATCGAGGAGAACGTCGTTTCGGCGGCGAACACCACGCACCGCACCACCACCGACGAGATGGAGCGGCTCATCCGCGACGCGGGCTTCACGCCGGCGCGCCGCCGCCAGGATTACTCGATCATCCAGCCGGCTGGCGCGGCGGCGTGAGCCGCACTGGCATCGGCTACGATTCCCACCGATTCGGCCCGGGGAGTTCGCTCCGCCTGGGCGGCGTCACGATCCCGTTCGATCGCTCGCTCACGGGCCATTCGGATGGTGATGCCGTAGCGCACGCCGTGACCGACGCGGTACTCGGCGCCGCCTGCGCCGGCGACATTGGCGCGATGTTCCCCGATACCGACACCGCGAACCGCGGCCGCGACTCGCTCGAGATGCTGCGCGCGGCCGTGGCGGTCGCGCGCGAGCGCGGTTTCGTTCTGGAGCATGTGGACGTGACCGTCATCGCGGAACGGCCCAAGCTCGCGCCGCATCGCGCGGCGATGTGCGCCGCATTGGCCGGTGCGCTCGGCCTCGATCTCCGCTCGGTGAGCGTGAAAGGCAAGACCAACGAAGGGATGGGCTGGATCGGCCGCGGCGAAGGGATCGCGTGCATCGCGGTCGCGACGCTCCGTGCCGCCGGCGCGTAGGCCGGTGCGCGCTGCGCTCGCCGACGACGTAGGCCGCGCGTTCCTGCTGGAGCGCTTCCACGATTTCCTGGCGCTCGAGAAGGGATCCGCGCGAACCACGGCCGAAGCGTACGATCACGACCTCGCGCGCTTCGCCGTGTTCGCGCGCAGCAAGGGGGCGAGCGCGCCTACCGGCGTCACGTCGCAAATGCTGCGCGACTACGTCTACCAGCTGAAGGATCTCGGGTTGGCGCCTACCTCCATTCGCCGCAACGTTTCCGCGGTGCGCACCTACTACAAGTTCCTCATGGGCGAGGGGCAGGTGGTGGAGGATCCGAGCGAGCGGCTCGACACGCCGAAGCGCTGGCGCACGTTGCCCGACGTGCTCACCGTGGCCGAAGTCGAGAAGCTGCTCGCGGCGCCCACGCTCGACGAGCCGCTCGCATTCCGCGATCGTGCGATGCTGGAGCTCGCATACGGTGCGGGGCTCCGCGTGTCCGAATGGATCTCGGTGACCACCAAGGACGCGATGCTCGATGACGGTCTGCTGCGCGTGTTCGGCAAGGGGAGCAAGGAGCGCCTCGTGCCGATCGGGCGCCGGGCGATCGCGGCGACCGCGGTCTACGTTCGCGAATTGCGGCCACGTCTCGAGCGCGGCGGCGGGAAAGGCGCGCTCTTCCTGAACGCGCGCGGCACGCCGCTCACCCGGATGGGCGCCTGGAAGATCCTGCGGAAGTACGTAGAGAAGGCCGGCATCGCCAAGCGGGTGACGCCGCACACCCTGCGCCATTCCTTCGCGACGCATCTGCTGGAGGGCGGCGCCGACCTGCGCGCTGTGCAGGAAATGCTTGGCCACGCCGACATCGGCACCACCCAGATCTACACCCACGTCGATCGCGAGTATCTTCGTAGCGTCCACAAGCAGTACCATCCGCGCGGCTGACCCCGGACAGCATGATCCTCGTCATCGACAACTACGACTCCTTCACCTACAACCTCGTGCAGTACCTGGGCGAGCTTGGGGCGGAGCCGTGCGTCCGTCGCAACGACGCGATCACCGTGGACGAGGTGGGAACGCTGCGACCCCGGGCGATCGTGCTCTCGCCGGGGCCTGGCACGCCGACCGACGCCGGGGTGACCGTTGCGGTCGTGAAGCGGTGGGGCGGTACGATCCCGATCCTCGGCGTGTGCCTCGGCCATCAGGCGATCGGCGAAGCGTACGGCGGAAAGGTCGTGCGCGCCGCGCGTGTGATGCACGGCAAGACGTCGCGCATCGCGCACGATGGCGGCGGCCTGTTCGCCGGGCTGCCGCAGCCGCTCGAAGTGATGCGCTATCACTCGCTCGTCGTCGAGCGCCGCTCGCTGCCTTCCGTGCTCCAGGTGAACGCGGCTACCGCGGGCGATGACACCGAGATCCAGGCGATGCGGCACGCCGAGCTTCCGGTGTGGGGCGTGCAGTTCCACCCGGAATCTGTCTTCACGGCGCACGGGATGGACCTGATAAAGAACTTTATCAAGCTCGCCGGATGCTGAGGCGCGTCGCCGCGGCGGCCTTCCTGCTCGCGACCGCGTCGCACGCGGGCGCGCAGGAGATGGACGTGCACCTGTACGTGCGAAAGCCGGGTCCGGGGAGCGCCGGCGGTGTGCTCAGCGACGCGCTCGCGAAGCCGCACATCGTGCTGCACCAGGATTTCAATACGCCGCTCTATGGCGGCCGCGAATACAACACCAACGTCGTGGTGCTCAACTCCGACGCCTCGGTGATCGGCGAGGTGCACGGCGACCTCATCGTGATCAACGGGAGCATCAACCTCACGGCGTCCGCGCGGATCGACGGGCGCGCGCTGGCCTTTGGTGGCAACATCTACGACGTGGACGGCGCCGTGGTCACCGGCAAGCGCGCCGCGTATCCCGCGGCGCGATTCGACACCGTGCGCACGCTCGAGGGGCTCGCACTGGACTACCACGGTCCGCCGCCGCCGGAGACCGACCTGCTCGTGTTGCCGGGGGTCTACGGATTCACCGTGCCACCGCTGTATGATCGTGTGGACGGTCTTTCGATCGAGGTGAAGCCGGAGCTTCATTTCGGCGACAGCGCGCTCATCGTCGCGCCGGGCGTCACCTATCGCTCGAACCTCGGACTCTTCGACGCCGAGCTCAGCCTCTATTCACGGATCGGCGGCGCGTTCATCAACGTCGCGGGCGCACAAGCGACGCTCACGAATGATGCCTGGATCCAGTCCGACATCGGGAACTCGTTCGCCGTGTTCTGCTGCGGAAAGGACTTCCGGAACTACTGGCGCGCGAACTGGGGCGAGGGGCGGATCGGCTACGCTTGGTCCGATACGGCACACTCGATCTCGCTCTGGGTGGGCGCGCGGACGGAGGATGCCTCGAGCGTTTCCGCCGGCGGCCCGTGGAGCATCACGGGCGACCAGAGCACGCTACTCCATGTACCGGCCGAACCCAGCGGTCACCCCGGGCCGCCTCGAGACGTGGCTCACGGGAGTCGATGGCTCGCTCAAGGGCCGCGTGGAGATGGATGCGAGCCTTAAGGTCGAGGTCCCCATTAATCCCGTGAACGGCGCCGGCTGGACCCAGCTCGTCGCGGACGTCACCGGCAAGTACGCCACGTACACCGACCAGGAGATCCTGGTGCGCGTGCACGCGATCTACACCACCGGCGACTCGACCGCTCCGCCGCAGCGCTATGGCTACCTCGGCGGCGCAGGCTCGGTCGCGACCCTCGGGCTGCTCGCGCAAGGCGGGGACCAGCTCGTCTTCTTCGAGGGCGACTATCGCTACACGTTCTCGAAGCTCGAGCTGCCGCTCACCACGCCGCCGTCGCTCTCGCTGGCGTACACCGTCGGTGCCGCCGGCGTGGAGCAGCTGCCCAAGTTCACCCAGAACATCGGAGCACGCTTCGAGCTCAAGCCGTTCCGCCTGGATTTCTGGGTCGATCCCGCCACGGGCCAAACGAAGACGACGCTGCTGCTCTGGTTCATTCGCTGAACTCATTGGATGCTTAGCCTCCTCCACCGCGTGAAAGGCTTCGATCCGCGATAGAGGCACCGCCATTGTTGTTAACAAGAAGAGCGGCTATCGGAGAACCCTTGCGCTCTTCAAGGGGTCTCCGTCCGATCCGTTCCATCCGTCGATTCCGTTCCAAAAAATGAACCGTGATCTCAGTCGCGCCCGTCTGATCCTCGCCCAGCGCGACCAGCATCACGGTTCATGTTCTTGAACGGATCTAACGGATGGAGCGGATCGGACGGAGACCGCGTGAATGGCTTCGATCCGCAATGAGGGCACTGCGGTCTCTTGTTAACAACCGTAGCAGCAGTTATCGCCGAAGCTTTGTGCTCTTCAAGCGGTTTCCGTCCGATCCGTTCCATCCGTTGCATCCGTTCAAAATTTGAACCGTGATCGCCGGCCTGGGGCGCGTGCGATGAGGCTCCACGGAGGATCGCCCCCAAGTTTCGCGCCAGAATGTTTGATTCCTCTCACGCGTCTCGCTATATTGACTGGCGTGAATCTTGCACACCGGCACACTCTGACCGTGGCGCCGTGAGCACGCTGGCGGTGATCCCGGCGCGGCTCGGTGCGACCCGGCTCCCCCGCAAGCCGCTCCGGCTCCTCGCCGGCACCCCCCTCGTGATACGTGTCTGGCAGCGCGTCAGCGCTCTCAAAGTCGCCGATCGCTGCGTCATCGCCACCGATCATCCCGACGTCGCCGCCGCCGCCAAAGAGGCCGGCGCCGAGTGCGTGATGACCTCGGCCCACCATCCATCCGGCACCGATCGCGTGGCCGAAGTGGCCGCCCGCGGCGAGTACGCAGGCTACGATGTGATCGTCAACATCCAGGGCGACGAACCGTTCCTTCCGGCCTCGGCGATGCGCGGCGCGGCGGAAATGGTCGCCGGTGGACGGTTCGAGCTCGGGACCGCGGCATCGCCCGCGGGCGTGGCGGCGCTCGACACGCCGCATGTGGTGAAGGTCGTATGCGCGGACGATGGACGTGCGCTCTATTTCTCCCGGGCGCCCATCCCGTTCCTGCGCGATGACGCGGATGCGAGCGAGCGCGATGGGCAGATCCGCCAGCACATCGGCATCTACGCGTATACCGCGCAGGCGCTGGCTCGCTGGGTGGCGCTTCCGCCGCACGCGCTGGAGCGCATTGAACGCTTGGAGCAGCTGCGGCCGCTCGCGGCCGGCATGACGATGGGCGTCGCCTCGGTGTTAGAGCCGATGCCCGGTGGCATAGATACGGAAGACGACTTACGCCGCGCCAATGAGCGCTGGCCGGACCTCATCTCGGAGCTCGCCTGATGCCGAACCATCCCATGCAGCAGACCACGAAATTCATCTTCGTCACCGGCGGCGTCGTCTCGTCGCTCGGGAAGGGGATCGCAGCCGCATCGCTCGGACGCCTGCTCGTCGAGCGCGGATTGCGCGTGTCCATGCTGAAGTTCGATCCGTACATCAACGTCGATCCGGGCACGATGTCGCCCTTTCAACATGGCGAGGTGTTCGTCACCGACGATGGCGCGGAGACCGACCTCGACCTCGGCCACTACGAGCGGTTCATCGACCGGTCGCTCGCGCAGCAGAACAACGTGACCACGGGCCGCATTTACTCGAACGTCATCACGAAAGAGCGCCGGGGTGAATACCTCGGCTCCACGGTCCAAGTGATCCCGCATATTACCGACGAGATCAAGGCGGCGATGAAGCGGCTCGCGCCCGATAACGACGTCGTGATCGTCGAGATCGGCGGCACGGTCGGCGACATCGAGTCGCTGCCGTTCCTCGAAGCGATCCGCCAGTTCCGCCACGAAGTGGGGCGCGAGAACGCGATCTTCATCCACCTCACGCTCGTGCCGTACATCGCGGCGGCGGGCGAAGTGAAGACCAAGCCCACGCAGCACTCCGTGCGCGAACTCATGGAGATCGGGATCCAGCCCGATATCCTCATTTGCCGCACGGAGCGCCCGCTCTCCGCGGAAGTGAAGCGCAAGATCGCGCTCTTCTGCAACGTGGACTTCGGATCCGTGATCGAAAGCCGCGACGTGCCCACGATCTACGAGATCCCGCTGGCGTTCCACGAGCAGGGACTCGATGAGCGCGTGGCCACGCGACTGAGCCTGGGCGGGAAGTCGCCGGACCTCGCCGCGTGGAAGACGATGGTGGGCCGCGTGAGCGCGCCGCGCGAGCGCGTGCGCATCGCGGTGGTGGGCAAGTACACCGACCTCGTGGACAGCTACAAGAGCGTGCAGGAGGCGCTCATCCACGGCGGCATCGCGAACGAGACGGGCGTCGACATCAAGTGGATCTCGAGCGACCTCTTCACCGACCAGGCGCACGCTCACGAGATCCTCGCCGGCGTCGACGGGCTGCTCATCCCCGGCGGCTTCGGCGTGCGCGGCATTGAAGGTATGGTCGAAGCCGTGCGCGCTGCGCGCGAGCGGGGATTGCCGTTCTTCGGCATCTGCCTGGGCATGCAGATCGCATCGATCGAGTTCGCGCGCAACAAGTGCGGCCTCGACAACAGCAACTCCAGCGAGTTCGCGCCCGAGTGCTCGAATGCGGTGATCGCGCTGCTCGAATCTCAGCAGAACGTGACCGACATGGGCGGCACGATGCGCCTCGGCGCGTATCCGGCGCGGCTGCGCCCCGGCTCGCTGGCGGCGGACAGTTACGGCGTACCGGAGATCAGCGAGCGTCATCGCCATCGCTACGAGTTCGCGAACCAGTATCGCGAGCTGTTCGAGAAGAACGGCATGCGCTTCTCGGGGTTGTCGCCCGATGGCTCACTCGTGGAGATCATCGAGCTGCCCGATCACCCGTGGTTCGTGGGCGTGCAATTCCATCCCGAGCTCAAGTCGCGGCCCACGCGCGCGCATCCGCTCTTCGCCGGGTTCATCGGCGCTGCGCTGCGGGCGAAACATGCGTTCGCCGGGCCGAGCACCGGACCGTCGCACGCCGGCACTGCCAACTGAGCGTGCCCTTCGCCTTCCGCTCGGACGCGCTGTTCCTGATCGCCGGCCCGTGCCAACTGGAGGGCGACGATCTGAATCTGCGCGTCGCCGAGCATCTCGCGCGCCTCGCGCCGCGCCTACCGGGCGGCGTGGTGTACAAGGCGAGCTATGACAAGGCCAACCGTTCGAACGCAGGCGCGGCTCGCGGCCCCGGTCTCGAGGAAGGACTCGCCGCGCTCGCGCGCGTGAAGCAGCAATCCGGCTTGCCCGTGCTCACCGATGTGCACCTGCCCGATCACTGCGACCTCGTCGCCTCGGTCGTGGACGTGCTGCAGATCCCGGCGTTCCTGTGCCGCCAGACCGACCTGCTCGAGGCGGCCGGTGCCACCGGAAAGCCGGTGAACATCAAGAAGGGGCAGTGGCTGCATCCCGAGGGGATGAAGGGCGCCGTGGCCAAGGTGCGGCGCGCCGCCCCCAAGACGGCGGGCAAGCCCGGCTCCGTGGCTGTGACCGAGCGCGGCACGTTCTTCGGCTACGGCGATCTCGTCGTGGACATGCGCTCCTTCGCGCGGATGCGCGATGCATGCGACGCGCCGGTGATCTTCGACGGGACGCACAGTGTGCAGCAACCGGGCCGCGGCGAAGGCGGCGCCAGCGGCGGCGCGCGGGAGTTCATTCCCGCACTCACGTTCGCGGCGATCGGCGCCGGTGCGGACGGGCTCTTCCTGGAGACGCATCCCGATCCCGACCACGCGCCGAGCGATGGGCCGAACATGGTGCCCCTCGCGCAGCTCGACGAACTCGTCCTGCGCGCGGTGGACCTCTGGCACACGCGGCGGAAATGATCGAACAGGCGCTCGCGAAACGGATCCGCCTCGTCGGCCTCGACGTCGACGGCGTGCTCACCGACGGTGGCATCTACCTCGGCGACGCCGGCGGCACGCCCGTGGAGTTGAAGCGGTATCACATCGAGGACGGCTTGGGAATCCACTTCCTGCGCGCTGCCGGCATCAAGGTGGTGCTCGTCACGGGGCGCGTCTCGGAGAGCGTGCGACTCCGCGCGGCCGAGCTGTCGGTGGACGACGTCGCCCAGGATGCGCAGGCCCGCAAGCTGCCGGCCTTCCGCAAGATGCTCGACAAGTTCGGCGTCGATGCCGAGGATGCGGCCTTCGTCGGCGACGATCTGCCCGATCTCGCGATCCTTCGGCAGGTCGGCCTCGCGGTGGCCGTCGGCAACGCGGTAAGCGAAGTGCGAGCCTGTTGTGCCGTTCAGCTCACGCGCACGGGCGGGCACGGCGCCGTTCGCGAGTTCACCGAGATGCTGCTCAAGGCGCGCGGCGATTGGACCGAGCTGGTGGATGAATACGTCGCTACGCGGTCGGTTGGCGGACTCGAGGTCCTGCGATGAAGCCCGACGAGCTCATCGAGCGCGGCCGGCGCGTTGTGCGCCTCGAGCGCGAGGCACTCGACGAAGTGGAGCGCCGGCTCGGCGCCGACTTCGCGAAGGCGGTCGAGTTGATCGCCGCGTCTTCCGGCCGCGTGATCGTCAGCGGCGTGGGCAAGAGTGGGATCATCGCGCGCAAGATCGCGGCGACCCTCACGAGCACGGGCACGCCTGCGACGTTCCTTCATCCCGTGGAAGGGCTGCACGGCGACCTCGGCATCGTGGGCCCCGCCGACGTCGTCATCTTGCTCTCGAAGAGCGGCGAGACGCCCGAGCTCTTCCCCCTGATCGAGCAACTGAAACGGCTCGGCGTGCACATCATCGCGATCTCCGGCGAGAGCGACTCGCAACTCGCGAAGCAAGCGGATGCGGTGCTCGATGTGTGGGTGCGCGAGGAGGCCTGCCCGCACGATCTCGCACCCACGACGAGCACCACCGCGGCGCTCGCGATGGGCGATGCGCTCGCCGTCACGCTGCTCGAACGGAAGGGATTCCGCCGCGAGGATTTCGCGCGGCTGCATCCGGGCGGCTTGCTCGGCCGCCGCCTGCTCACGCGCGTGAGAGATCTCATGGTGACCGAGAAGCTCCCCGCCGTCGCCAAGGATACCGTCATGCGGGAAGTGGTCATGATGCTCGCTGAACGCCGTGGCACGGTGGCGGTCGTCGACGGCGACCGCCGCGTGATCGGCGTCGTCACCGCGGGGGATCTCGCGCGGCTCAATCAGCGCCAGCCCGATTTCCTCGCCGTCGTGGCGGCGAACGTGATGAACGCCACGCCGAAGACCATCGGCGGCGACGAGTTGGCGAGCGCCGCGGTCTTCAAGATGGAGCAGTTCGGCATCATGGCGATGCCGGTGCTCGACGCCGACGAGCGAATGGTGGGGATCGTGCATCTCCACGATCTCATGCGCGCCGGAGTCAAGTGAGGCTCATGCCCGCGTGGGCGTTCATCGCCGCCGCGGCGATCGTCGCGGGGTGCAAGGGCGCCAAGCAGCCGCCGGTGACGCCGCCGAACCCGCTCGCCGAGGCGGCGGACCAAGTCATGTTCGGCGTACGCACCTTCATCACCGATCAGGGTCTGCTGCGCGCGCAGCTCCGAGCGGACACCGGATATTTCTTCGACAACAACTCGCGCATCGAAGTGCGCAACGAGCGCACGGTGTTCTTCACGAACACCGGCCAGCAGAGCGCCGTGCTCACGTCGATCGAAGGCACGTACAACACGACCAAGGCGATGATGGAGGCGCGCAAGAACGTCCTCGTCGTGTCGGTGGACGGCAAGCGCCTCGAGACGTCGCAGCTCTCGTACAACCAGGTCACGAACCTCATCGCGAGCGACAGTCCGTTCGTGCTCACGCAGCCGGACCGCAAAGTGGAAGGGATCGGCTTCATCTCCGATCCAGACCTCGCGAACTTGAAGATCCTCAAGCTGAAGAAGGGTTCGGGGCCTATCCCGCTCTCGGGACAGCAACCATAGTGCGTGGCGTCTCCATGGCGCTCCTGGCCGGCGCGACCATCGCGCTCCCGCTCGCAGCCCAGCAGCCCGCGGCGCCACCGGTGGCGCCCGGCGCTTCGTCCAATACCGTCAGCATTCCCGGACCGACGGGCCGGTGCGATCTCGTCGTCACGCCGCGCAGTGACTCGACGCGGGTGAACTCCGTGAAGCAGGCGAGCGGCCAATACAACAGCTTCATCGGCGGCGGGGTGATGGGTTCATGTCCCGCGCAGCAACTCACGATCTCCTCCGATAGCGCGGAGTACTTCGGGGATCTGCGGCGCTGGCACCTCATCGGCGGCGTGCACTACCGCGAACCGCGGCTCACGCTCGACTCCGACGTTGCCACGTATTTCATGGTGGACGAGCGGTTGCTCGCGGAAGGGAACGTGCGCTCGATTCTTCCAAGCGGCACCACGCTCGTCGGCCCCCGCGTGGAGTATTTTCGCGCCGTGCCCGGCATTCGCACCATCGCGCGGATGATCGCGCCTGGCCGCCCCACGATCAGCATGTTCGAGCGCGACTCCACCGGAAAGCCATCGCCGCCCATGGTGCTCATCGGGAACACGGTGGTGAGCGACGCCGACAGTCTGGTCTACGCATCGGGCCGCGTGGAGATCACGCGCCTGGATGTGATCGCGAAGGGCGACACGGCGTTCCTGGACGGATCGCACGAATTCGCGCGGCTCATGAAGAAACCGGTGATCATCTCGCGCGGCGAGCGGCCCTTCACGCTCTACGGCACGATCATTGATATGTACGGCGGCAACAAGCAGCTGCATCGCGTGCTCGCCCGCGGCGAAGGGAAGGCGGTGAGCAACGACGGCACGGTCACCTCCGACACGCTCGATTTCCAGATGGTCAACGGCGAGCTCGATCGCATGTATGCGTGGGGAGCGTCGCGGGCGCGGGCTGTCAACCCGACGTACGATATCCTCGCCGATTCGCTCGACGTGCGCTCGCCCGGCCAGCGCCTGCGCGAGATCCGCGCGGTGCGCAAGGCGTTCGCGCAGAGCACGCCGGACACCACGCACGTCCACACCAAGGAGCGCGACTGGATGAGCGGCGACACGATCGTCGCGCGCTTCGACAGCATGCCGCTCACCAAGGCCGACTCCGCGAAGCAGCCGGCGATGCTCGCGCTCATCGCGCTCGGCCACGCGAAGTCGTACTACCAGATCGCGGCGAAGGACTCGGCGGCGATCGGACCGTCCATCAATTACGTGCGCGGCGGCGCCGTGACGGTCGCGTTCGTCGCGCACCAGGTGAAGTCGGTCACGGTGAAAGACAGCGTCGCCGGCGTGTACGTGGAGCCCGAGATCATCAAGAAGAAGAAGAAGGCGGACTCAACCGCCACCGCCCCCGTGCTTCCGAAGAAGAAATCGAAGGCCGACTCGGCCGCCGCCAAGGCGCCTGCCAAGAGCGGTACACCATGACCGCCGGCCCTCGCGTTCCCGCCGCGCTCGAGTCGTTCTTCGCCGAGCACTCCAAGGGCGATCGGTCCACGATCCTCGCGCTCTACGCGCTCATCTGCGCCGCGCACGCCGAGGGCGAGGCCGTGTTCAACGATGTCGCGACGCACTATCGCACGGATTACCTCAAACTCCTGCGCGAAGAGGGGCGCGACGTGGAACGCGAAGCCGGGCGGCTGAGTCTCGACGAGGTGCGCGAGCATCTCGCGCAGGTGGTCTTCCCGCGCCTCGCGGCCGAGGGACTTGTCGTGCTGCCGGAGGCCGGGCTCACGTCGCCCGACAGCGTGCTGCGTGTGGCCGATCGCTTCTGGCCGGAGCTGCGCGCGACCCGCCCGCAGATCGAGCGCGCCGGCGTCGCCGGCGTGGTGCGCCGTGGCGAGGAGATCACCGGCCCGCACGGCATGCCGAAGAGCGAACCCGCGGGCAGCATTCTCGAAGCGAAGGGATTGGTCAAGACCTACCGCCGTCGCCGCGTGGTGAACGATGTGGCGTTGCATCTCCGCCAGGGCGAGATCGTCGGCCTGCTCGGCCCCAACGGAGCAGGGAAGACCACGACCTTCTACATGATCGTGGGCCTCATCCCGCCGCAGGAGGGCACTATCCTTCTCGACGGCGAGGACATCACCGAGATGCCGATGTTCCGCCGCGCGCGCCGCGGCATCGGCTATCTCTCGCAGGAGCCGTCGATCTTCCGCAAGCTCACTGTGGAGGAGAACCTCCTCGCGATCCTCGAGACGCTCGACATCACACCCGAGCAGCGCAAGGAACGCCTCGAGACGCTGCTCGACGAACTCGAGCATCAAGCGCCTCCGCGACAACCGCGCCTTTTCGCTGTCGGGTGGAGAACGGCGTCGCCTCGAGATCACGCGCGCGCTGGTAACGGAACCGAAGTTCATGATGCTCGACGAGCCCTTCGCCGGCGTGGATCCGATCGCGGTGCACGACATCCAGTCGATCGTCGCGGGGCTCCGGCATCGCGGGATCGGCGTGCTCATCTCCGATCACAACGTGGAGCAGACGCTCGACATCGTCGATCGCGCCTACATCATGTTCGACGGCCAGGTGAAGGTATCTGGCACAGTACAGGAGCTCGTCTTCGACGACACCGTGGCCGAGATCTACCTCGGGCCCACGCTCACGGCGCGGCTCCGCTCGCGCTTCGCGGCACGCAGCCCATGAAGCCGGGCATCAGTCAGACGGGCAGTCTCCGGCAGGAGCTGCGGATCAATCCGCGCCTCTACCAGGCGATGGATCTGCTGACGATGCCGCTGCTGGACCTCCAGCAGCACTTGAAGCAGGAATTGCTCGTGAATCCGTTCCTCGATCTCGTCGAGCCGGGCGACGATGAGACGGAGGGCGAGGCGGAAGGCGAGGAGACCGAGCGCGAGCCGGACGAGGCAGACAAGGAACTCGCCGTCGAGAAGGCCGAGAACGACGGGATCGATTGGGAAGAGATCCTGCTCAACGGATTCGACGTCGGCGGCAGCCGCGCGGTGGGCCACGAGGATCGCGAATGGACCGATCCGGTGTCGGTCGAGCGCCGCCACTTGAGCGACTACCTCGGCGACCAGGTGAAGATGCTCGAACTCAGCGACCGCGAGCGCATTCTGGCCGAGGAGTTCGTGGGCGACATCAACGATGATGGCTACCTCGCTGTGTCGCTCGAAGAGCTGCGACGCGACATCAACAAATGGATCACCGACGCGGCGGAAGCTTCGGACCGCGATGACGCGGACCTTCCTTTGTACACCGAGGCGGAAGTCGAGCGGATGCTCGGCGTTATCCAGAACCTCGATCCGCCCGGCGTCGGTGCGCGCGACCTGCGCGAATGTCTCCTGTTGCAGCTGCGCGCGCTCAAGATGCAGGACTCGGTGGCCCACCGCCTCGTGCAGGACCACTTCGAGGAACTCATCAACCATCGCTGGGCGGAGATCTCGAAGAAGACAGGGCTGAGTCCCGCCGCCGTGCAAGAGGCCGCCGACGCCGTGGCGAAGCTCGAGCCGAAGCCCGGTCTCCGGTACAGCAGTGCAGGCGATAACTACATCGTGCCCGATCTCATCGTCGATCGCATTGATGGCAAGTATCATGTGTTCGTGAACGACAACAACGTGCCGCGCCTGCGCCTCAGCCGTGCCTATCAGGACATCGCGCGCGACAAGCGCAAGTTCCAGGGCGAGAACAAGGATTTCATTTCCACGCGCATGAACGCCGCCAATTGGATGATCCAGGCGCTCGAGCAGCGCCGCCAAACGATGCTCAAGGTGATGCACTTCATTGTCGACCGGCAGCGCGATTATTTCGAGAAGGGGCTTCAGTATCTCAAGCCGCTCACGCTGCGTGAAGTGGCCGAAGGGATCGGGATGCACGAGAGCACTATCAGCCGAGTGACCAACGAGAAATTCGTGCAAACGCCGCGCGGCGTGCTGCCGCTCAAGTTCTTCTTCTCGTCCGGTCTCTCCACCGCGGGCGGGGAAGATGTGTCGGCGCGCGGCATCAAGGCGACGATCGAGAAGCGCATTGCCGAAGAGGATCCCAAGCACCCACTCACCGACCAGGACATCGTGGACATTCTTCGAGAAGGACGGCGTGAAGATCGCGCGCCGCACGGTGGCGAAGTACCGTGAGCAGCTCGGCGTGCTGTCGGCCCGCATGAGGCGCCGCGTCTGATGGCCGCCGCGACCGATCTCGACGTCTCGATCCTCGTCCCGGCGAAGGACGAAGCCGAGAACCTGCCGTTGTTCATGGAGCAGGCGGCGGCCGCATTCAAAGGGTCGCGCACGTCGTTCGAAGTGGTGGTGATCGACGACGGATCGACCGACAAGACGTGGGAAGTGCTCGGCACGCTCCAGAAGCAGTATCCGTTCCTGCGGCTGGCGCGGCACCGGCGCGGCCGCGGCATTGCCGATGCGCTGCGCACCGGATATCTCGCGTCGCGCGGGCGCGTGCTCGTGTTCTATCCGGCCGACCTGCAATACAAGCCGGAGGACATCCCGCGCCTCGTCGCGCCCGTGCTCGCCGGCGAGGCCGACATGGTCACCGGCTACAAGCAGGGCGACGTACGAGAAGGCGTTCGTCTCGAGCATTTATAACGCGCTCAGCCGCGCGTTGTTCGAAGTGCCGGTGCGTGACTTGAATTCGGTGAAGGCGTATCGCCGCGAGATCATGGACGCGCTGCCGATCCGCCCCGATTGGCACCGGTACATGATCGTCATTGCGGCGCAGGAAGGATTCACCGTTTCCGAGATCCCGGTGCCGCTGTATCCTCGCCACGCGGGGAAATCGAAATTCGGCATTCGGACGGATCCCGGTGGGCGTGCTCGACATGCTCTCGGTGTGGTTCGAGCTGCGCTTCTCGCGCAAGCCGCTGCTGTTGTTCGGAATGGTGGGAGCGATGCTGTTCGCGCTCGGCGTGCTCACCGGGATCGTGGCGATCGCCATCCGCGTGTTCGCCGGCGTCGGCTATCGGCCGCTCATCAATCTCGTCGAGGTGTGCGTGATCGTCGGTTCGGTGTTCCTCGTGGGTGGATTACTTGGCGAGATGAACGCCGGTCTCCGCGTGGAGCTTCGCGAATTGCGCCGCCTGGCCGACGAAGCGTCGAAGGATCGGTCCGCATCGTGAGTCCCGCGGTGCGACGCTGGATCTCCGCGCTATTCACCGGCGCGGTGCTGGTGTTCGTCGCGATCAAGTTGTCGCAGCAGTGGCCCGAAGTGGCGGCCGCGCTCGCGAGCGCGACGCCCGATTGGATCGCGCTCGCCGCATCGTGCCTCGTTGTGCTCGTCACGTACGCACTGCTCATCGAGACGTGGCGCATCGTGCTCAAGGGGTGGGGGCATCCGCTGCCATTCTGGGATGCGGCCCGCATCTGGACGATCTCGAACCTCGGGAAGTACATCCCGGGCAAGGTGTGGGCGCTCTCGGCGATGGCGGTGATGTCGGAAGCCCGCGGGGTCTCACCGGTGGTCGCGGCGGCCGCAGCATTGCTCATCACGCTCGTGAACACGATCGTTGGATTCGTGGTGGTGGCCGCGACCGGGGCACGCGTGCTCGATTTCCCGCCGGCGCTCGTGTGGGCGATCGCGATCGCGGGTCTCGCAGTGGTCATCGCACCGTCGTTCCTGCCACGCCTCGCGGCGCTCGCGGGGCGCGTGTTCAAGAGGGAAGTGGTGATCCCCAGACTCCCGTGGTGGACCGTCGGTGCGGCCGCGCTCGCGACGGCGCTCGCGTGGCTCGCCTATGGGCTCGCGTTCCGCCTGTTCGTGGTCGGCGTGCTCGGCGCCGCGCCGGGCACACTGTCGCTCTACGTGGCGATCTTCGCGGGTTCGTATCTCGTCGGCTTCGTCGCGCTCTTCGCGCCAGGTGGCATCGGCGTGCGGGAGACGGTCATGGCGCGTCGGACTCAAGCGCGCGTTCTTCGCGACCGGACCGGCCTATCTCGTCGTCGTCGCGTCACGCCTTTGGCTCACCGTGCTCGAGATCGTGCCCGCGCTGCTGTTCCTCGGCCATGGCTGGGCCAAGCGCTCTCGTGACTAGGAGTCGCGCGACAGCCGAATGCCGTACCGCCCGAGAAAGAGCGCCAACTCCTCTGTGAGCGGCGACCCGCCCGCGCTCCGCGTGCGGCCGGCGAGGTCCAACCAATGCACGCCCGCGCTCCGGAACGCCGAACGATCGGCGTCGGAGAGCGCGACTTCGCTGAGCACGGTGTCGTCGCGATGAAGTGCCGGCGTCGCGCCCGCGACTCGCCGCCAGAGGAGTCGCGAGGCTGTGCCTTCTCCGCGTATAGCTCCGCCAGTCGCCTGTGAGCGCGACGGTTACGCCTGCATGCGTGACGTATCGCTCGAACTCGCTCACCATGCCGGTGACCAGGTCGCGCTGTTGCTCGGCGCTCGGCACGCGCGGGAAATCCGGCGCGCTCCGGATCACTTTGGCCGGCGAGCCCACGGCGAGGCTCTTTGGAGGGATCGTGCCCTGCACGAGCGAGTCGCCGCCGATCACCGAGCCGTCGCCGATCGTCGCGCCCGGCATCACGAACACCCGCCACGGCAACCACACGCTCTTGCCGATCGTGACTGGCTCGTAGTTCACGGGGTAGCCGTCGAGCGCATTGAGCCATACGCCATGCGTGAAGATCAAACAGTGCCCGCCGATCCCGGTGTCGTCGCCGATGGTGACCGGTTTCGTGGGATTGATGTACGTCATCTGCAGCACGATCGTACGGCTGCCCAGCGTGAACCGCGACTCCGGCAGCTGGGGCCCGCCGATGAACACCTGCTCGCGGATCTTCGCGTCCTCGCCGATCTCGATCGTCTCGCACGACACGTAGGTGAACGTGCCGATGCTCGAGTGCCGCCCGATGGTGATCGAACGCCCCTGCACGACGGCCATGAGGCCGATCTCGACGTCGTCGCCGAGGCTCACGGAGTCGCCGATCACGACGCTGCCGAAGCTGAGCGACACGCGGCGCCCGATCTTGTAGCCGAGCACCGAGCGGTAGGCGAATTTCTTGAGGAAACCGGGCATCCAGCCGAACAGCACGAGGTGGCGCCACGGGATGCGCGTCTTCGGGACCAGCGTGGATGCCATGCGGCAACGTTAGTCTGTCGCGACGAAGAGCGTCAAGTGCGCTAGTAGAACGACTTTAATCGGATGCTGCGGAAACTCGCGGATTTCGCGGATCGCTCCTCGAGGCGGCATGTCTCCGCGTGGCTGTTCGGCATCGTTTATTTGTGGTTAACAACAACAACAAAGACTCGAACCGGTGCGAGGAATCGTCATCACCTCGGAGCGATCCGCACGATCCGCATTCTTCCGCAGCATCCGATTAAAGTCGTTCTACTTCCTCGAACGCGCCGATGAGCCTTGCGGCCAATGCGCCGCGGCGCGTAACGTTCGCATCGTGATCCTCCTCTCGCGCGCGCTCGCCGGGCTGCCGGCCGCCGAGCGATTCGCGCTCGAACTGCTCACCGACCTCGCTCGTCTCGTGCCCGTGGATGATCCCGCGGCGGCTGTCGTGCGCCTGGAGGTCACGGGCGATTCGGGGCGCGCCGCGGCCGGGAACGACCAAGCGGTCGCGACCGTTCGACAGATGCCGTTCGATCCCGTGGACGGCATTGTTCGCATATCCCGGGCCGAACTGCGCGCGATCACCGCGATCGCGACGGCGGACCGCGAGCGGCGCGCTGTGCCGCGCGACCGGTTCGGCCGTGTGCCGTCGAGCGAGAGCGCGCTCGTGCAGGCGGGCGTCGAGCGGGAACCGGTGCTCTCGGTCGCGGCGAGCCGCTTGGGGAACGCGGTGGTCACTGCGGCAGGAGCGCGTCCGGTACGATTCGCCGCGCCGTGGCCGCACGGGCGGCGCTGGGCCGCGGCGCTCACGCACGACTTGGACGTGGTCGCACTCTGGCCGCTCTTCGCGTCGCTGCGCATCGCGGAACTCGCCAAGAAGCGCGACGCTGCGCGTCTGGGCGCGGTGGTACGGTCGCTGCCGTCCGCACTCATGGGCGCGCCAGTACGCCGCGGCGTGGACGCGGTGCTCGAAGCGGAGCGGGGGCTGGTCGCCACCTGGTTCATCCTCTGCGGCACGCCCAACAGCGGCACCGTGCGCCGCGGCGATCTCACGTACCGCCCTGAATCGCGCGCCTCACGCGACATCATCGAGAAGGTGGCGTCCGCCGGCCACGAGATCGCGCTGCACGGCAGCTTCGAAACGTTCGAGCGCGACGGCGCATTCAATGAGCAGCGCGACCGCCTCGCGCGCATCGCGGGCCGCCCGGTAGCTGGCGTGCGGCAGCACTTCCTGCGCATCCGCCCCGGCCGCACCGAGCTGGCGATGCACGCCGCCGGATTCCGCTACGATTCCACCGTGGGCTACGCCGATCGCAACGGCTTCCGTGCCGGCGTCGCGGATGTATTGCCGGTCTGGGAGCCGGCGATCGAGCGCGCCTCGGGATTCCTCGAGATGCCCTTCTGCTTCATGGACCGCGCACTGAGCAAGTATCGCGGCGAAGAGGATCCCGCCGCATGGACCGCCGACGCGCTCGCGCTCGCGGCCACGTGCCGCGACCTCGGCGGACTCTGGGTGGGCATCTGGCATCCGAACGTCACCCTCGCGGCGCTCGGCTATCCGCTCGCGATCGAAGCGTATGCCGCGTTGGTCGATGGGCTCGTGGCCGACACGCCATACGTCGCGACGCTCGATACCATCGCGCGCTGGCGCACCGCGAGACGCAGCGTGCGCGTGCGCACCGTGCGCGCCGACGGCACGGTGGAGCCGTACCTCGTGGCGCCCGGCCTCTGGGATGAACCGCTCGTGCTCGAGGACCAGGCGCAGCAGCGGCGCGAATTGGCGCGCTGATGGACGTCCTCTTCCTCTCGCACGGCTACCCGCGCACCGCCGACGATCCGATCGGCTCGTTCGTGCTCCGCCTCGCCGTCGCGTTGCGCGACGAGGATGTTCGCGTGAGCGTGGTGGCGCCCTCCGCGCCAGGACTCGCAGCCGCGGAGGAATTCGAGGGGATCCCGGTGGTGCGCTTCCGCTATGCGCCTGGCCGCTATGAAACGCTCGCGTATACGGGAAGCATGCTCGCGCAGGTGCAGCGATCGCTCGCGGGGAAGCTCTCGATCATGTCGTTCCTTGCCGCGAACGCGGGGGCGGCCAATGCCGCGGCCGCACGACGTCGAGTGGCAGTGGTGCATGCGCACTGGTGGTTTCCCGGCGGCGTCGTCGGCGAGGTGGTCGCCGGCCTGAGGAAGATCCCGCTCGTGACCACGCTGCACGGGTCCGACATTGCCGCCGCTCGCTCATCCGCATTCGCGACGAAGACCTTCTCCGGCGTGCTGCATCGCTCGGCGCGCGTGACCACCGTGTCCACCTGGCTTGCGAACGAAGCGCGCGCGATCGTGCCGGATGTCGCGCCGATGGTCGCGCCGATGCCGGTCGCGCCGGCGCTGTTCCATCCCGAAGGAACGCGCGCGCGCGACCGATTGCTCTTCGTCGGCAAACTGAACGCGCAGAAGGGGATCGTGCACCTCCTGCGCGCGCTCACCCGCATGAAGACGAAACCCGCACTCGATGTCGTCGTCGGCGTCGGCAGCGATGCCAGCGACGTGCGCGCGCTCGCCGCGCAGCTCGGAGTGGGACCGCAGCTGAGGTTCCATCCGCTGCTCAGCCAGGCCGATCTCGCAAAGCTCTATCGCGAGTGCACGGCGCTCGTGACGCCGTTCACCGGGGAAGGGCTGGGCCTCATCGCGATCGAGGCCGCGCTCTCGGGGATGCCGGTGGTCTCATTCGCATCGGGCGGTCTCACCGACATCGTGATCGACGGACGCACGGGACTGCTCGTGCCCACTGGCGATGAAGCCGCTCTCGCCGCGCGGCTCGACGAGCTGCTCGCGATGCCCGACCAGGGCGCCACACTCGGCGCCGAAGGGCGCCGACGGGCGCTCGAGACCTTCGCGCCATCCGCGGTCGCGAAGCGCTATGCATTGCTCTATCGGGAGCTCGCGGCGGCGCGCGCTAAGTAGCCGCGCGACTGGCGCCCCCTGCGCGCCGCGTCCAATTTACACTGCTAGCGTACGACTGGATTCCTTCCGCCACACCGGAGCTTGATGTCGCGTCAGTCTGCTGCGCCCGCGATCGCCGAGGCGCCCCGTTTCGCGGCCGGTTGGGCCGCGTTGGTGTACGCGGCGTGCGCGCTGGCGCTCGGGTATCCCGCGCTCGGCGGCAAGTTCCTCCTCACGCCGGTGAGCGACCAGTACATTGGCGGCTACGCGGTGCGCGAGTTCGGTGCGCATTTCCTGCGCACCACCGGGCATTTCCCGCTCTGGAATCCGTACATCTTCGGCGGCATGCCGTACGTCGCGTCGATGAACGGCGACATGTTCTATCCGACGTTCCTGCTGCGCCTGATCCTGCCCACGGACGTGGCGATGACGTGGTCGTTCATCATCCACTTCTTCCTGGCTGGTTTCTTCACCTACCTGTTCCTGCGCGCGATGCGGTTGCGGCTTCCCGGCCGCGCTCGCCGGCGGGCTCGCGTACATGATGGGCGGTCCGATCGCGGCGCTACGTGTCGCCCGGGCACGACGGCAAGTTGTATGTGAGCGCGCTGCTCCCGCTCGTGCTCTTTTCCTCGTGCGTGGCATTCGCGACGGAACGCTCTGGAGCTGGGGCGCGCTCGCGATCACCGTGGGCCTCGCGGTACTTACGCCCGCATCCGCAGTTCCTGCAGTACATGCTGCTCTGCGGCGGAGGCTTCGCACTGTATCTCGCATTCGCGGATAGCGGGGCAGGGAAGCTGCCCCGCCAGATCGCGCTCACGCGACTCGGCATTCGCGGCAGGCGCGGTGGCGCTCGGCTTCCTCATTGGCGCGGTGCAGTACGTGCCCGGTGATCCAGTACATACCGTGGTCGCCGAGAGCGGCCGGTATTCAGCGGGATACGATCGCGCGGTGTCCTTCTCGATGCCGCCGGAAGAACTGATTCAGCACGTACCTGCCACAGTTCTCCGGCATCCTCGACAACTATTGGGGACGCAACCGGATTCCACCTGCACAGTGAATATCTTGGGCGCCGTCGTCTTGCTGCTCGCCGGTCTCGGCTTCGGCGGCGTCGCACCACGGCGAGAAGCGCCGAGCTCTCACGTGGTTCTGGATCGGCGCTCTGCATCGTCGTCGACGCTGTGGGCGCTTGGGCGGGTCCACGCCCTTCTATCCGATCGTTTACGCGCGTCGTGCCGGGAACGAAATTCTTCCGCGCGCCGAGCACGATGATGTTCGTCATGGCGTTCAGCGGTGGCGGTGCTCGCCGCCCTCGGCACCGAGCGCCTGATGGCCGGCCAGGTGACTCGTCGATACGCCGTGGGCTGGTGCGATCGCGGCGGCCGTCGTCGCGCTGCTCGGAGTGACCGGAGCGCTCACGAACATCGCGGCGCACTCGCGATGCCGGGCCGCGCCGAGTTCGCGATCGACAACGGGCCGCAGATCGCGTTCGGCGCGGTGCGCTCCTTCGTATGCGTCCTGCTCGCGGGCGGCGTCATGTTCGCGCTCGCGAGGCGGAAGCTCAAGGCGCAGGTCGGCCGCCTACGCGCTCATCGCGCTGATGGCGGTCGATCTCTGGAGCGTCGAGCAGATGTACTGGAATTTCTCCGAGCCGGCCTCGGTGATCTTCGCGAGCGATGCGATCACCGAGTATCTCGCGAAACAGGACGATCAGCCGGGGCGGGTATTCGCGGCGCAGACTCGCGCACGAGCGCCGTCCCGCAATCAATGGAATCCTGAACGGCGACGGGCTCATGGCCGCACCGGATCCGGAGCGTCGTCGGCTACCACGGGAACGAGCTCGGGCGGTATGACAACCTGGTCGGCGAGCACGGCGATCAATTGGGGAATCCCCAGATCTGGCGCCTGACGAACATGAAGTACTTCCTGAGAAATTCGCCGCAGTCGCCGTTCCCCGGCGCCAAGCCGGTGCTTGGTCCAGTGATCGACGCATCGGGCTCCACGCTGTATCTGTTCGAAATGCCTGGCAACTATCCCTTCGCGTGGGTCGCTCCGGTGATCGTGAAGGGTCCCGACGATGCCGTACTCACCACGGTCCGCGACCCGCGCTTCGAGATCTCGCGCGCCGCGCTCTTCGACACGGCCGCACCGGTGACGGCGCAACAGATCTCCAAGCTGCCCGACACGCTCGGCATCGTCGCCAAAGCTACCCACTACGAGCCCGGCCACATCACCGTGGCGCTCGACAAGCCGGCGCCCGCGGGCTCGGCGCTCATCGTGACCGAGAATTATTACCCCGGCTGGAGTGCCACGGTGGACGGCAAGCCCGCCGCGATCGGACGCGCCGATTACGTGCTCATTGGCGTGGAGCTGCCGGCCGGCGCCAAGACCATCCAACTCGATTTCGCGAGCCCAGCCTTCGAGAAGGGGAAAGCCATCACGATCGTCGTGCTGGTACTGTGCACGCTGCTCCTGATCGCCGGCATCGTGGCCGAGCGTCGGAGAGTCCGTGGCTGAGCGCGCGCTGGTCGTCGTCCCGACGTACAACGAGAAGGAGAACATCCGCCGGCTCATCGCGACGGTGCTCGATGAGGATCCGCGGCTCGAGATGCTCATCGTAGACGACGGGTCGCCCGACGGCACGGGTGAGATCGTGGATGAGATCGCCGCGCGCGAGCCGCGCGTGCAATTGTCTGCATCGCGAGAAGAAGATGGGACTGGGCACCGCGTACCGCGCCGGCTTCAAATGGGCGCTCGCGCGCGACTATGCGTTCATCTTC
This sequence comes from uncultured Gemmatimonadaceae bacterium, assembly GCA_963716745.1. GTDB lineage: Bacteria > Gemmatimonadota > Gemmatimonadetes > Gemmatimonadales > Gemmatimonadaceae > DATKOH01. Next base: position 279,595 of record OY970320.1, on the reverse strand, counting down.
GAGATGGACGCCGATTTCTCGCATGACCCGAACCATCTTCCCCAATTCCTCGACGCGATCAAGGACGCCGACCTCGTGCTCGGCTCGCGCTATCGCGGAGGGAAGGTGACCGTCGTCAATTGGCCCATGACGCGGCTGCTCCTGAGCTACGGCGCGAACATCTACGCGCGAATCGTGACGGGCATGCAGCTCGACGATTCCACGGGCGGCTTCAAATGCTTCCGCCGCGCGGTGCTCGAGGGGATCGACCTCGATGACGTGCGCTCCAACGGCTACGCCTTCCAGATCGAGATGAGCTTCCGTGCGACGAGAAAGGGATTCCGGATCACCGAGATCCCCATCGTGTTCGTGGACCGCACCGAAGGCACGAGCAAGATGAGCGGCCACATCGTGCGCGAAGCCATTTTCATGGTATGGCGGCTTCGCTGGTGGGCGATCACGGGCCGGCTATGAGCGCGGCGGGGCGGGCATTCTATAAGATGAGCGGGTCGGGGAACGACTTCGTCGTCTTCGACGCCCGCGTCGAGCCGGCCGGCGCGCTCGAGAAGGAGAACGTGATCCGCACCATGTGCGCCCGCGGCACGGGCGTCGGGGCCGACGGCGTGGTGTTCATCGAGAAGGCGCCGACCGGCGACGCCGACCTCCTCATGAAGTACTTCAACAGTGACGGCTCGCGGGCGGCCATGTGCGGCAATGCCGCGCTGTGCGTCACTCGGCTCGCCGCCGAGCTCGGGGCGGGAGCGGCGGCCGGCATGCGCATGCAGACCGACGATGGGGTGCTCACGGCCCGGTATGTGGGCGGGCTGCCCGAAGTGGACCTGAGACCAGTGATCGATGTGAAGCCCGACGCCGGTATCGAACGGGCCGCCGGCGAGCACCGGATCGGATTCGCGCTAGCCGGGGTGCCTCACTTGGTGGTGATGTGCGACGACGCCACCGTGGTCGACGTGGCCAGCCGCGGGCGGTCGCTGCGCCGGCACGCGTCGCTGCCCGGAGGTGCCAATGTGAACTTCGTCTCCCGGCGCCGGCTCGGCTGGCTCATGAGGACGTTTGAGCGCGGGGTCGAGGCCGAGACGCTGGCATGCGGCACTGGCGCGATCGCCACGGCGGTCCTGCTCGCCGCCTGGGGCGAGTCTACGCGCCCTGAGACCGAGCTGGAGACCCGTTCCGGGCGGAAGCTCACGGTGACCCTTGATCACTCCGGAGGCGACTGGAAGCCGACACTACGGGGCGAAGGGGTCCTGGTATTCCGGGGGACGTTGTCGGTCTGAACGTTCATCGTGCATCGTGCAACGTGCCTCGACCAAAGTGCACAACTGTTTATAGATATTCGGCTTAAGTCCTTGGACAGGGCAGCAAGCTGTTGATATCCACAGTTCTCCACGTGCAGTAGTTTACATAATACATCTTATACGCATAATACACCAACCGCACACAAGAGGGCGCCGACCCTCCAGCGCCCCGTTGTGATCCTCCGATGCACGACGAACGATGCACGATGCCGATGAACTAACTAACCGGCTTCGCCTCGATCTCCCCCAACCGCACCCGCGCCTCCGCCGCGCCAGGCGCCGACGGATCCGACGACAACTTGGTCCAGATCGCCTTCGCGTCGGCCGTCTTCCCCGCCGCCAACAGCACCCGAGCCGCCGAGGACAGGTACAGGGCCTTGTCCGAGTCGTACTGGGCCTTGTCCGCCGCCTTCTGGTACATGTCAGCCGCCTCCGGGAACTTCTTCATCTGCTCGAAGCCATTGCCGGCCAGCGCCAGCGCCCCCGGCGTGAAATACCGGTCGTTGCCGCTCGTGAGCGGCTTGAGCGCGTCGATGCCGCCCTGGTAGTCGGCCCGCTGATAATGCACTTGAGCAAGCAGCGTGAGCCCGACCTTCCCCGAAGGTGTGTCCGGCCAGCGCTTCGTGAGGCGCTCCAGCGACGACTGCGCGAGCGGCAGATTGCCCGAATTGATCGACTGTTCGGCCTCGTCCAGCGCGACCGACGCGTTGCGCCTCTGGGCCTCCTGCGACTTCTGATAGAACAGCACGCCGCCGACGATCACCGTGACCGCCACGATCGCCCACATCGTCTCCCGCGAGTGCAGCTCGATCCACTCGAACGCGTTCTCGGCCCTGTTGCCCGACTTCGTCGTAAAGCCCTTCGGTGCGGTCATCGATTCAATCCGTGTAGTGTTGATCGCTCGGGCGGTCCGGCGGACCGCGCATGCCCCTGGGGTGACTCGAACACCCGGCCAACGGTTTAGGAAACCGCTGCTCTATCCACCTGAGCTACAGGGGCTACAGCGCCGGGAGGGTAAGATAACGCGACTCCACTGGGCGCGCGACGTCTCAGAACCGTAGTACGGAGCGCCTCACGATTGGATCCAACCTCGCTCCGCCCGCGAGCGCGAGCAGTTCGATCAGGAACGCGCACGCGACGACCGTGCCACCGAGGCGCACCACGAGATCGCACGCCGCGCGCGCCGTGCCCCCCGTCGCGAGCACGTCATCCACGATGAGCACCCGGTGCCCCGCGCCAAGCGCATCGCGATGCACCTCGAGCGCATCCACGCCGTACTCCAACCCGTACTCCATGCGCTCCACCGCCGACGGCAGCTTGCCCGGCTTCCGCATTGGCACGAAGCCCGCCCCGAGCCGCAGCGCCACCGGCGCGCCGAGGATGAATCCGCGGCTCTCGATGCCCACGACGTGCGAGATCCGCTCGGCCATGAACGGCGCGGCCATCGCCTCCACTGCCTGCGCGAAGAGCGACGGATCGATCAGCAGCCCCGTGATGTCCTTGAACACGATGCCCGGCTTCGGAAAATCCGGCACATCGCGGATCGCGCGCCGAAGCGCCGCCACATCGAAAGTCATCGCCGCACGTTGAAAGATTCGGGGAGATCGTCGGGCTCGTGAACGGGCAGATCACGCACCGCATCGACTCGAGCGCCGGGCGGACCCCGCTCCAGCCGAGTCCTGAGTTCTTGCACGGCCGCCTCACTGCCCGACGCGGCCACTTCGACGCTGCCATCTTCGCGATTGCGCACCCATCCGGCCACGCCGAGGCGGCGCGCCTCCTTGGTCACGAACCACCGGAAGCCGACCCCCTGCACCAGGCCCCGCACTTCCAGCCGAACGATCACGACGCGCGCGACGGACTAGCGCCGCGGCGAACGCACCAATGCTTGGAGCGCGGCGGAGAGAGCGTTCTCATCCGTGGAGGCGGCGACGTCGGATGGCATCTTGAGTTCGCCGCTCCTGATCCGCCGCGCCACACGCTCCAGGGCGTCGGCCACGGAGCTGCCGGCCTCGGGCGCCACCGCCGATGGGAGCGCCCACGGCTCCATCTCTTTGAGCGCCTCAAGCGCCGCGGGCGTGCGGATGTCCACCGGCATCGCAAGTTTATTCGCGCGCGGCGTGATCGATCGCACGCTCTGCGGCGTCTGCATGTGCGGCGGCGGCACCTCTTCGACACGAAGCGACTCGAGCGTACTGCGTTTCTTCGGGGGCGCGTCGGCCACGCGCTCCAGCGTCGACGGCGTGATGGGACGCGGCGTGTCGGTCGCGGCGTCCGGCCGAACGGTCGGCGTGAATGCCTCGGCGGCCCAGAAGCTCTCGATCTTGAGCTCGCTTGGTGTCATGCCGGCGTTTTTCGTAGGCTCGAGCGACAGCTCGGTCGACTCGAGTTCGATGCCGTCGAAGCGTGGCATCTTGCCCTGCTCCGTGTTCGCCTGCAGTCCCGTATTCGCGTCGTCGTACGAGATCAACTGCAGCTCGGTATCCCCGATCGCGGGACGCTCGCCCGTGATGCGAAGCGCGATCTCAGGCGTCTCGAGATTCTCGACATGGAAGGAACTGGTCTCGCGCGCTGTCGCGGGAGTCGGTCGCGCCGGTTCCACCGGCGGCGAAGCCACGGTGGGGGTCTTCTTCGGCGCTTCCGGCACAGGCAGTTCCCCTGTCTGCGCCGTGGGCGGCACGAACAGTGGCGTGCTGGGGCGGCGCGTCGCGGCGGGTTGCTGCTTCGCGCTCTCGCTGTCGCCTCCGCGCGGCGCCACGAATGGCGGCACTTTCCCGCTGGAGCGGCGTTGCGGAGGAAGCGAGCTGCTGTCGTCCGGGGGAGCGTCCATTGTCTCTCCGGTGAACGAGGAGCAATGGTGCGGTAGGGCGTCTAGTTCGCGGGCCAGCCGTGGGCGCCTACGAGCGGGACGAAGCGTACCGCCCCGATATCACGACGCTCGAAGGCCTCCCCGCGTCTCGTTATAACAGTAAGAATTTGCTCATCTTTGGTGCCCAGTGGAATGAGCATCCGGCCGCCCTCGGCGAGTTGCTGTCCCAGGGGCGCGGGGATCTGCGGCGAGCCGGCGGTGACCAGGATCGCATCGTACGGCGCGAAGTCACGCCAGCCGAGCGTGCCATCGCCGGAGAGCAGCGAAACGTTGCTCACGCCCGCCTCTTTCAGGACACGCCGTGCCGAATCCACGAGCGCACCCACGCGTTCGATCGTGAAGACCTGGGCCGCGAGATGCGCGAGCAGCACCGTTTGGTACCCTGACCCGGTGCCGATCTCGAGCACGCGTTCCTTGCCGCTGAGCTTGAGCTGCTCGAGATAGCGCGCGTGGATGGACGGTTGAGAGATCGTCTGCCCATAGCCGATCGGCAGCGCGCTGTCCTCGTACGCCCGGTGGCGCATGCCCGTGGGAACGAACAAATGCCGGGGCGTCAGGTCGAACGCGCGGAGCACGCTCAGGTCTCGGATGCCCCCCGCCTGCAGCGTCTCGACGAGGCGCCGCCTCGCGCCGCTGAACTGTTGCGTGGTCATGGATCGCGCCACCAGGAGGAAGGATCGTCGAGCATCTTGATATGCGTGAGATCGAGCGTGAGCGGCGTGACCGAGATGTACCCGTCGCGCACGGCGCGGAAATCGGAGTCCTCGGGCCCGCTCCAGCTCGCGCTGCCGCCGCCGATCCAGTAGATGTCGCGGCCGCGCGGGTCCTTCATGCGCATCAGCGAATCGGAATAGACTCGGCGGCCGAGGCGCGTGAGCCGAACGCCCTTGATCTCGGCGCCTCGCAGCGGCGGCATGTTGACGTTCAGCAGCGTGTCGCGCGGAATAGACGCGAGCGACGTGAGATGCTTGAGCAGCGACCCGAGCACGCCCACCTGATCGGCGATCACGTCCGGTTCGGCCTTGAGTTCCCCGCCGGCGAACGAGATCGCGATGGACGGGATCCCGAGCATGACGCCCTCGGTCGCGGCGGCGACGGTGCCCGAGTACATGACGTCCTCGCCCATGTTGTGCCCGTGATTCACGCCACTGAGCACGAAGTCCGGCCGCACGGGCATGAGCGCCTCCACGGCGAGCATCACGCAATCGGTGGGCGTGCCGTCCACCTGGAAGCGACGCTCACCGCGCGGCACGGCGCGCACGGGGTGATGCAGCGTGAGCGAGTGGCTCGTTGCACTCTGCTCGCGGTCGGGTGCGACCACCGTCACTTCACCAAGCGTGGCCGCCGCCTTCGCGAGCGTATCGAGTCCGTGCGCGAGGATGCCATCGTCGTTCGTGCATAGGAGGATCACGGGTGGAACGCTCCCGCGCGATGGCGCCAAATGGCGCGTACGACGCGCGCGGAATCGCGGAAGCCGCGGAAATGGCTGGCCGCTCCGTAGCGCGTCGCGACCGGCACCGATGCGATCCGGAATCCAGCGCGCGCCGCGGCGATGAGGAATTCGGTTTCGAACTCGTAGCGGTCGCCGGGAGCGGCAACTCCCTCGAGCACGGCGCGTCGCATCGCCCGGAATCCGGATTGCGGATCGGGCACGGCCGTGTGCGCGATCGCCCCGATGGCGGCGCTCGCCAGCGCGTTGGTGACGCGGCGGCCCACCGGCATCGCGGTGCCGCGGCGCGTGCGCGCACCGATGACGAGATCGGCGTCGGCGAGCGCGTCGAGCAGCGACGGTACGGCCGCTGGATCGTGCTGGCCGTCGGCATCGATCGTCACGATCGCCGCGGCATCGCGCGCGAGCGCCGCGCTGAGGCCGGCGCGCAGCGCCGCGCCCTTCCCCCGGTTCGCATCGAACGCGATCACGAGATCGCACACATCGCCCAGCACGGAACGCGTGCCGTCGCGCGAGCCGTCATCCACGCCGATGATGAACGCCTGCGGCGCCGAGTCGCGCACGCCGCGCGCGACCGCCGCCACGGTGCGTTCGGCATCGAGCGCCGGAATGACGCAGGCCGCGGGTGCGATCACGCCTTGCCGCCCTCCCCGCCCAGCAACTTGAGCACTTCCTGCAGTTCCTCCTCGATGGATTCGATGGTCTGCTGATCGAGCGCGCCGCGCGCGATCGGCCGCAGCTCGCCTTTCCGGCGATGGTCGTCCACCTTCTGCCGCGCGCCGTCGATCGTGAACTTCTCCGTGTACAGCAGGTGCTTCACGAGCGTGATCAGTTCGATCTCGCGCCGCTGGTACACGCGGTTGCCCGATCGATTCTTGGCCGGGCTCAGGAAGCGGAACTGGCTCTCCCAGTAGCGCAGGACGTGCGGCTTGAGGCCGGTGAGGTCGCAGACCTCGCCGATCGAGAAGAATTCCTGGACGGGTTCAGCGGTCATGCGTCGCGCTCCGCGCGGAGTTCCCGGGTCATCAACGCCGCGATCGCATCGCGCGGCGCCTGCTGTTCGAAGAGAATGCGGTGAACGGCGGCTACGATCGGCATCTCGATCCCCTCGCGCGCCGCCAGGGCGTGCGCGCTCTGCGTGGTGACCACCCCCTCGGCGACGGTCTCGCGCGCCGAGAGCACGTCCGCCAGCGGCGTGCCCTTCCCGATCTCGAGGCCGACGGCGCGGTTCCGGCTGAGCGCGCCGGTGCACGTGAGCACCAGGTCGCCCATCCCGGCGAGCCCCGCGAACGTGAGCGGCGAAGCGCCGAGCGCGACGCCGAGCCGCGTGATCTCGGCGAGTCCGCGCGTGATGAGCGCGGCGCGCGGGTTGAATCCGAGGCCGAGTCCCTCGACGATGCCGGTGGCCACGGCGATCACGTTCTTGAGTGCGCCGCCCATCTCGACGCCGGTCACGTCGTCGCTGGTGTAGACGCGAAACCGGTCGGAGCTGAGCGCGCGCTGTGCGCGGCGAGCGGCTTCCGATGCTCGCCGACGCCGCGACCACCGCGGTCGGCTGTCCCGCCGCGACCTCCGCGGCGAAACTCGGCCCCGACAGCGCGACCACCGGGCGCCCCTTCAGTTCCTGCAGCGCGACATCGGTCATGAGCGCCAGCGTGTCGCGCTCGATCCCTTTCGTCGCGACCACGATCGTCGCCTCGGCGCCCACGCCGGCGAGCGACGCGCGCGCGACCCCGCGCAGCACGTGCGACGGCGTCACGAATAGCACGAGTTCCTTGCCGCGCGCCGCCGCGGCCGCGTCGTTCGTCGCGGCGACGGACGCGTGCAGCGGAACGCCGCGCAGGAAGCGCGTGTTCTCGTGGCGGCTGTTGACGCTCTCCACCACATCGGCCTCGTGCGCCCAGAGCGCCGTCTCGTGACCCGCGCGCGCGAGCATGTCCGCGAGCGCGGTGCCCCATGCCCCGGCGCCCATCACCGCGCAGCGCGTCATATGCCGTTCCCGCGCGTGAGCTGCGGCTCGGTGCCGGCACGCAGGCGCGCGATGTTCTTGCGGTGCGTCCAGATGAGCACGGCCGCGACGACGAACGTGATCGGCACACGCCGGTCGGCAATGCCGTCCCAGATCGCGATGGCGAACGGGAGTGAAGCCGCCGCCGAGATCGAGGAGAGCGACACGATGCGCGTGAGCGCGAAGACGGCGATCCACACGCTGAGCGCGAGCAGCATCGGCACGGGCACGAGCGCGAAGAACACGCCGGTCGCCGTCGCGACGCCCTTCCCGCCTCCCTTCCCGCCCAGATAGATCGGGCGCACGTGCCCGACGAATGCTGCCGCGCCGTAGACCATCGGCAGCCATGCGGCGCTCGACGGGTGCGGGAAGAAGAGCACCGGTATCGCGCCCTTGGCCACGTCGAACGCGAACACCGCGAGTGCCGCCTTCAGCCCGAGTACGCGATAGACGTTCGTTGCGCCAAGATTCCCAGAGCCGAAATTGCGAAGATCGATGCCGCGCAGCCACTTCCCGGCGAGAAACGCGGCCGGGATCGAGCCAATGAGATACGCGAGCGCGATCCAGGCGATCGCCATTTACGCGGCGCGGCTCCGCATGACGATCAGCAGGGGCGTCCCGTGGAATCCGAACGCGGCGCGGAAACCCTTTTGCAGATAGCGCACGTAGTGCTCCGCCACGAGATCGGGGTGATTCCCGAACACGGCGATCGTGGGCGGCGCGACGTTCACCTGCGTCGCGTACATGAGCTTCACCTCGCGGCCCGCCGCTTGCGGCGGCTGCAGGCGCGCGACCAGCTCCTCGAGCGCGTCGTTCACCTGCGACGTGGCGATGCGCTTCTGCCGCTCTCCGTCCACCTGCAAGCACGAGATCGAGCAGCTTGGTCACGCGCTGGCCCGTCTTGGCCGACGCGAACAGGAAGGGCACGAACGCGAGATACGGCGCCTTCTCGGCGGCTTCCTTCACGAACTTTGCCGAGGTCTTGTCGCCTTTCTCTTCCTTGATGTCCCACTTGTTCACGACCACGATGAGCCCGCACCCATTCTCCCACGCCATCGTCGCGATCTTGAGGTCCTGCCCCTCGAGGCCGGTCGTCGCGTCGATCACGAGCACGCAGATGTCGGCGCGCTCGATCGCGCGGCGCGAGCGCAGCGACGAATAGAACTCCACGCCGTCCTCCACCTTCGACTGGCGGCGCAGGCCCGCGGTGTCGACGAAGATGAATTCCCGGCCGTGGAAGTTCATCGGCGTGTCGATCGCGTCGCGCGTGGTACCGGCGACGTCGCTCACGACCAGACGCTCCTCGCCGAGCAGCTTGTTGACGAGCGATGACTTGCCGACGTTCGGGCGCCCGACGACCGCGACGCGGACCGATTCCGGCGGATCCGCCGCGCCCTCGGGCATCTTCTCCACGATCACGTCCAGCAGGTCGCCGGAATTCTTCCCGTTCTGCGCCGACACCGGCACCGGATCGCCGGCGCCAAGATTGTAGAACTCGTAGAAATCCGTCGCGCGCGGATCGTCCACCTTGTTCGCGACCAGGATCCACGGCTTCCGCGCATCGCGCAGGATCTCCACGATCCGGTGATCCTGGGGATGCAGTCCGGCGATCGCGTCCACGACGAGCAGCAGCATGTCCGCTTCCTCCACCGCCTGCAGCACCTGGCGGCGAATCTCGACGTCCATCGGAATGTGCGGATCGTCGGTGAGACCGCCGGTGTCCACGAGCCAGAAGGCGCGGCCATTCCACACGGCACGGCCGAAGTGACGGTCGCGCGTGGTGCCGGGCTCGTCGCTCACGATCGCCGAGTGGTCGCCGACGATGCGATTGAAGAGCTGCGACTTACCGACGTTCGGGCGGCCGACGATGGCGACGACGGGGATGGACATGATTAACTACGGACCCCGGCTGTGGGCTGTCGGCTGTCGGTGGACTCCGCGAGCACGTCGAGGAAGTCGTACGAGGGGAAGATCGGGAGCGGGAGCGCGTCGCGCACCGAAGCGAATGACACGTCGTCCAGGAAGAGGCCGTCGTCGTTGATCGTCTCGGCGGGGATCAGGGCCATGTCGAGATCGGCGCGGCCCTCGAGGGCGCGGCGGATGTCGGCGCCTACGAGCAGGCCGGCGGTGGTCGTGGTGGGGCCGAAGAGCGAATTCTCCATCACGATCAATTCGAACTTGGCACCGGTGGCGGCAGTGATCTGCTCCAGCAGCGCCGGCATGATCGCAGGGCCCATCGCGGCGCCGGTCACGACGCCGATCCGACGGCCATCGAGTCGCGGCAACGTGTCCAGACTCTCGCCGAGGCGGCGGCGCAGATAGGCGACCGCCCCTACCCCGTTCTCGATCTGCGGGAAATCGCCGTAGAACGGCGCATCGGGCAACGGGCGCGCTGCGAGGAGGTACAACTCGTCGGAGCCGTACACCCAGCGCTCACCACGTGAAGCCAGTGCGCGCGAAGCCCAGCGATCGATGTGATCCAGCAGCGCACCACACGCGGCGGCGTCCATCGACTTGCCGGTGTACAGATGCGAGAACTGCGTGAGACCCACCGGGACGATCGCCACGGATAGCACCGCGTCTCCGAGCGCCCAGAGATCGGCGAACGATTGCTCGAGCACTTCGCCGTCGTTCAGCCCGGGGACGATCACCATCTGCGCGTGGAACTGGATGCCGCCCTCGGCGAGACGCGTCAGCTGCTCGACGATGTTTGGCACGCGCGGGTTGTTCAGGAGCACCTTGCGCGCCTCCCACGGCGTGGCATGCACCGACACATAGAGCGGCGAGAGCCGGTATTCGAGGATGCGCGCGATGTCGCGCTCTTTCACGTTCGAGAGCGTGGCGAAATTCCCGTACGCGAAGGAGAGGCGGTAGTCATCGTCGCGCACGTAGAGGGAGCGGCGCAGGCCGGCCGGCAGTCCCTCGATGAAGCAGAACTCGCAGCGGTTCGCGCACCGGCGGATCGTGGGCGGTTCGAGCTCGAGACCGAGCGGTTCGCCGTCGGGGCGCTCGATGTCGTACGCGATCTCCTCGCCGCCCGGGAGCCGCGCTTCGATGGCGAGCGTATCGTCGGCGGTCAGGAACTCCCAATCCAGGAAGTCGGCGAGTTCGCGCCCGTTCACCGAGTGGAGCTCGGTGCCGGGCGCGATGCCGAGTTCGGCGGCGATGGAGTTTGGGAGAACGCGGCTGACGCGAACCATGTGATCTATCCGTGCGCGAAGGGGAAGATCGCAGTGCGCGATCTCCCCCTAAAGAATCGAGCGTTGGCTTGGCACCGCAAATATCGTTGCGGAGACATGAAGTATTGTAAGAGGTAAAAGGCCGGAAATCAAGACAGGATAGCCACTTCGACGTTGCGTGCGTGAATGGTTAGAAGCAGAAAAAAAGCGGCTCGCCGGAAGATCCGGCGAGCCGTTTTTATCCGACGCCCCAAGTCGTGCTAGGGGATCGGCGCGTACCGATAGCCGACGATCGCTTCGCCGTCGGCGGTGATCTTGAACGGCGTCTGCTCGCCCTGCTTTGCCGTGACCTTAGCAGAATCGGAGCTGACGACGCCGCCAGCGCGATTCAGGAAGTCCATTCGGATCATGACGTCCTTCGGCGCCATGGTCTTCGCCATCGGCGCCGCCGTCTTCGCGCCGGTGGCGCCCTTCTTGGCCGTCTTAGACGCAGGCTGCGCGGTCGGACTGTTATCGACCAATTCGACGGTGCCGCCGGCCGTCCGCTTCGTGCCATCCATGCTGAACTCGTTCACCCGTACGTGGACGACGTTCTTCTGGCCGGCGTTGTACGCAACGGTTAGGGAGTCGGTGAAGGCCTTCTTCGCGGCGGGCGAGGTGGCCGCCGCGGCGGCGCCCTGATAGCCGAGTGCGAGGAGATCCCAGCTGTCCTGGCTATTCGGCGCGATCTGCGTGAGGCGGAGCGCCACCGGCATGAGCTTCGTGAACTCCTTCGCCTTCAGGTACACTTGGGCGGCATTGCCCAAGCCGGCGCTCCAAGGGCTGTACGCCACCGCTTTGTCTGACAGCTGGATGGCCAGCGGCATCGCCTCGATGTCCGACGCTTCGCGCGCCGCGTTGTACCACCACAGATCGCTGCACGGCTTTGTCTCGGCGATCATTGCGGTGAACTGCGCCTTCATGCCCTCCGTATCGTTCGTCGCATGCAACGAGTTGAAGAGACTCGTCTCGGCGTTCTCGGCGAAGCGACCGCACGGATAGTTCTTGAGGTTCGCCTGGAGGAGCGTGACCGCCCGCTGATACTCCGCCGTTTGGTCGGCGCCCGTGAGCGTCACTGCCGCCTTCTGCGCGGAGTAGCCCGCGAAGAAGCTGCTGTATTCCGTGATACCAGGGTAGTTCTCGTTCTGCGACATGATGGGCGTGGCGAGCGTTACCTCTTGCTCGAACGATTTGCTCGCGCCCGCGAAATCATTCTTGCGGTACTCGATCTGTCCCTTGAAGTAGTACGAGAACGGCGAGCCGCGATAGATGACCAGCGCCTGGTCGAGCAGCTTGGACGCGGAATCGATGTTGTTGGCGTTGATCAGCGGACCGACCTTGTTGATGTACGGACCCCACGCCTGCTTCCGGTAGTCATCCGTCTGCGACTGGCACTTCGGGAATTCCTTTTCGACGTTCGTGAAGAGCGAATCCGCGGTCTTCAGGATGTCGATCGTCTGCTCCTTGTCCGTGGAGAAGCCGAGGTCGCCGCGCTTCATGATGTTCGTGGTGCCGGGGATCGTGGTCCACATCACGAGCGATTGGCCAAGTAGGAATTCCTGCCCCGCCTGGTTCTTCGCGTAGCGGTCCGGCTTGAGCGTCGTCTTCTCGACCGCCTTGCCGAGGTACTTCTTCTGGGCATCGCCCTTGCCGATCTGCGCGAACGCGAGCTGCGACGCCGCGTCCTTGATGTCGTCCGGCGAGTCGAGCACGATCTTGCAGGAATCCTGCGAGGCCAACTTGACCGTCGGACCGGTGGGCTTCTTCACGGGCGCGGCGAACCCGCTGTCGAGCTTCCCGCGATCGACATGCTGCGCCGACGCCGTTGTGGCCGCGACGGCGAGCGCGATGAACGCGGCGCCCAAGTGTCGGGAAAAGAACATGGACAGATCTCCTTAGTGTTGGTGATGCGGCGGGACCTGCCCCGCCCCGATCGATTCGACCAGCATGCGAGCCGCGTGATCCGCGGCGACACGAGCAAGGCCCTGCACCTCGCGCAACGGACGGCCGCTCTCGGCGGCCACGCGCGCCAGGTCTTCATACTCCGCTTTGCCGCGGATGGTGCCACCGGGCGTCGTGACGAATTTGACGCGCACGTCGCGACCGAGCACCTGCACCACGCGCTCCTCCCGGGGCAGCGCGTGTCGTTCCACCATCGTGCGCCGGACGCCGATCGCCGACGTCTGGGTGAGCAACGCGTTCTCGAGCGCGCCGGCGAGCGCCGCGGTGGACAGCACGTCCACGCGCACGCCGGGGCGGCCCTTCTTCATGACCGTCGGAATGAGCACGACATCGAGCGCGCCCGCCGCGCGAACGGCGTCGGCGGCGGCAGCGAGCGACTCGCCGTCCATGTCGTCGATGTCGGTGCTGAGCAACACCAACTGCTCCACCAGGAGCGCCTCGCTCGAGGCGGCCTCGGCGAGCACCACCCTGAGCGCGTTCGGGCGCCCGTGCGGATCGCGCGTGCCCGCGCCGAATCCACTGCGCAGGGGAATGTATGACGCCGGCGGCGGCCCGCTCGAGAGCACGCGCACCAGCACGGCTCCCGTGGGCGTCACGAGCTCGCCCGCACCCTCGGGCCCCGGACGGATCACCTGTCCTTCGAGCAGCCGCAGCGTGGCCGGCGCCGGCACAGGAAGCACACCGTGCGCCGCGGTGACGCTCCCGTCGCCTACGGTGATCGCGCCGCAGTACACGGTGTCGATCCCGAGTTCAGCCAGGCCCCATACCGATCCCACGATGTCGACGATCGCATCAACAGCGCCCACTTCGTGCAGATGCACCTTTTCCGGCGAGACGCCGTGGATCGCGCCCTCCACCTCGGTGAGCGCGGTGAACGCGGCGAGCGCACGGGCGCTCACGGCAGCCGGAAGCGCCGCGCGCTCGATGATCCCGCGGATCTCCTTGAGATGGCGGCCGTGCGGCTGCGGCGGGATCTCGAGGTCCACCTTCGCGCACGAGATGCCCGCCCGCTGGACGCGCTCGATGCGCACCGTCACGCCATCGAGGCCAAGCCGGGCGGGCAGCGCACGCAACCAGTCGGCATCGAGGCCGGCGTCCACCAGCGCCCCGAGCATCATGTCGCCCGAGATGCCACTGAACGGATCGAGGATCGCGATCTTCATAGCAGGGAAACTTATCCCCGCAACTGCATTTCGGGCTAGTCGCGGTATGACGCCCCGCTCCCCGTATTGAAGAGCACCACGCGGGCGCCCTTTGCGATCCGGCCGGACCTCACGAGCGACCGGCACACCGCGAGCGCGCACCCGCCCTCGGGCGCCGCATCCACGCCGCTCGCGCGCGAGAGTTCGAGCGTCGCCGCTCGGATCTCATCCTCGCCGGCGGCGCCCGCGTCGCCCTTGCTCTCTCGCAACGCGCGCAGAATAAGACGGTCGCCGAGCGGCCCCGGCACGCGAAGTCCGCTCGCGTGGGTCTCCGGATCCACCCATGGCTCAGCGCGATCCGCTCCCGCCGCGAATGCGCGCACGATCGGAGCGCAGCCGGTGGCCTGCGCCGTGATCATCCGCGGCATCGCGACCGATAACGCGATCCAGCCGTGCTCGCGCAATTCCGCGAAGGCCTTCCACATCCCGATGAGCCCGGTGCCGCCGCCGGTCGGATAGAGGATCACGTCCGGCAGTGTCCAGTCGAACTGCTCCGCGAGTTCGATGCCCATCGTCTTCTTGCCTTCGATGCGATAGGGCTCGCGCAGCGTGCTCACGTCCATCCAGCCCGACTCGGCGGCGAATGCGCGCGCGGCCTTCCCCGAGTCGCCAATGTGTCCGGGCAGCGTGATCAGCTCGGCGCCGAGCGCGCGGATCGTGGCAAGGATCGTAGCCGGCGTGGTCTCAGGCGCGTACACCCGCACGGGGATGCCGGCGGCAGCGCCATACGCGGCGAGCGCGGCGCCGGCGTTGCCCGCGGTGGGCACCACGAGACCCGGCACGCCGAGCGCGCGGGCCCGCGTGACGGCGGCGCTCATGCCGCGCGCCTTGAAGCTTGCCGTCGGATTGAGGCCTTCGTCCTTCACCCACAGCTGCGCGACGCCGAGCGTTCGCGCGAGCTTGGGCAACTCTTGCAATGGCGTACCGCCTTCGCCGAGCGCGACCGGCGATTCGTTCGGGAGCAGCGGGAGGAACGCCGAGTAGCGCCACATGTCCCAGCGCGGCAGGAGCGCTTCCCGCGAACGCGGCAGCACCGAGTACCGGACGAGGTACGGCTGTCCGCACTTGGGGCACACGCTGGCGCGCGTATCGCCCGCCTCCGTGTGGCCGCACGCGGAGCATTCCAGGGACCAGGGGGTCATCTCACTCGGTGGTTGAAGGTGACGCGGGGGCCGCGGCGATCACGTCGCGCGCGCGGAGCAGATCGAGGAGCTTCTGTGCGCCGGTGGCGCTGAAGCCGGGCAATCGCGCAATGTCTTCCACGCTCGCATCGCGCACGCCCTGCAGACTGCCGAATGCATGAAGCAGCGCGCTGCGTTTGCGCGGTCCGACGCCGGGAATGCTCAGCAGTTCGGATGTGACGGTGCGCATCGAGCGCCGCTTGCGATTGTACGTGATGGCGAAGCGGTGCGCTTCGTCGCGCGCGCGCTGCAGCAGGCGGAGCGCCGGCGAGCGGCGCGCGATGCGCAGCGGTTCCTGGCGGCCGGGGAGGAACACTTCCTCTTCGCGCTTGGCGAGGCTCGCGAGCTCCATCTTCTGCAGGCCGAGCGCGTCGAGCGCTTCGCGCGCGACGCCGAGCTGGCCCTTGCCGCCGTCGATGAGCACGAGATCGGGGAGCGCGCGCGACTCGTCGATGCGGCGCTGGAAGTAACGGCTCACGGCCTCCTTCATCGAAGCGAAGTCGTCGGTGCCTTCCACGGTCCGGATCTTGAGCTTGCGATACTCCGCGCGTTTCGGCCGGCCATTCTCGAACCAAACGCAGGAGGCCACCGTGTCGGTGCCCTGCGCCGTGGAGATGTCGAAACACACGAGGGCGCGCGGCACTCTGGAGAGCCCGAGTTCGCGCTGCAACTCGTACACGGGGTCGGCGGCGCGCTCGTCGGTGTCGGCGGTGGCAAGGCGCAGCTCCTCCATCAAGTGGCGCGCATTCTGCTCGGCGAGATCCACCAACTCGCGGCGTGAGCCGCGCTGCGGGATCCGCACCGTGGTGCCTGGGAGCGCGGCCTCGATCGTGGCACGATCGTCGAACTCGAAGGGCGCGATCAACTCGGCGGCGCGGTCCGCCAGCGGGATGTACGCGCGCGTGAGGTACGCCGCGAGCACCGTCGCATCGGTCTCGCCCACGAGGTTCGCCACGTACTGGTGCTCGCGCGCGAGCAACTTTCCGCCGCGGATCCGCAGCATCACCACGCATCCCTCGTCGCCATCGCGCGCGTAGCCGATCACGTCGCGGTCGCCGCCCTCCACCTCCACGATGACAGTGGGCTCCTCCATTTTCTCGAGCGCGGCGAGCATGTCGCGCATCTCGCCCGCGCGCTCGTAATCGAGCGCCGCCGCGGCGGCATCCATGCGCTCCCGCACGCGGCGCATCACCTCGCGCGCGCGTCCGTCGAGGAAGAGCAGCACTTCGTCGATCATCGCGCGGTAGTCGGCCTGGGTCTGCAGGAAGATGCAGGGCGCCTTGCAGCGGCCGATGTGGTAGTCGAGGCAGGCGCGCTCCGGCATTTCGTTCGGCATGTCGTAGGTGCACGACCGCACCGTGAAGATGCGATTCACAAGGTTCAGCGCGCGCCGCATCGCACCGACATCGGTGTAGGGTCCGAAATAGCGCGACCCGTCGCTCAGCACGCGCCGCGTGACCATCACGCGCGGGAACGGCTCCTGCACCGTCACCTTGATGAACGGATACGACTTGTCGTCGCGCAACAGGATGTTGTACCGCGGATGATGCTCCTTGATGAGATT
This sequence comes from uncultured Gemmatimonadaceae bacterium, assembly GCA_963716745.1. Lineage (GTDB taxonomy): Bacteria > Gemmatimonadota > Gemmatimonadetes > Gemmatimonadales > Gemmatimonadaceae > DATKOH01. The sequence continues at coordinate 262,849 of OY970320.1, read as the reverse complement.
CGATTCGAGGATGAGCGCGTGCACCTCGCTGGGGACGACGATGGTCTCGATGTCCACCGCCTGGCGCATCATCACGCGCGTCTTGTTGTTCTCGAGCGCCTCACCGGCTAAATAGTTCCGCACGCGCGAGCGCAGCTTGTTCGCCTTCCCGACGTACAGCACCTGTCCCTCCGCGTCCTTCCAGAGATAGACTCCGGGGGATTCGGGGAGCGTTGCGATCTTGGCGGCGAGAGCCGCGAGCGGTTGCCGGGGCATTGCTCGAAAGATAACGCCCGCGAAAAGGGTGGCGGCCGCTACCGGCGCCGCGTCACGCGCGCGAGGGCGTCGCGCGCCTCGGGCACCGCCATCGCCGTTGCCACGCCAAGATACACCGCGCCATACGGCACCAGCGTAATGACGGCGAGCAGCACGGGCTGATGCACGTTCGAGGCGATCTTGATGGCCCACGCGGCGGCCGCGCCGGCGGCGGCGGCGAGTTCGAGCTGGAGCGTGAACCGCATGGGCAAGCCGGTGCGGCCAATGCGCGCGTTCAGCCCGCGGCGCAGGAGTGCGAATTCCACCCAACCGGCGATGCCCGCCGACGCAGTGAGCCCGGCGGCGCCCCAGGAGGCGTCGATGCCGAGGAGTTTCGGCAAGGGGAACGCGAACAGAAGGCCCAGCACCACCGTGAGCACGACGCGAATCGTGGCGAAACGGAGCGGCGTCCGCGTATCGCGCAGCGCGTAGTACGCCGACGCGTACAAGCGGCCCAACGTGGATGCGAGCAATCCCACGGCCGAGCCGGCGAGGATCCCCCACACGTAGATCGTGTCGGCGTGGGTGAACCGGCCGGTCTGGAAGAGTGCGCCGGCCACGATGTCGCCCAGTGCGATGAACGCGATGCCGGACGGCAGCACGAAGAACGCGATGCGCCGGAGACCTCGCTCGAGACGCGTGCGGAGCGCGGCTGCGATCTCGTCGCGTTCTCCCGCGACGCTCGACATCGCCGGCAGCTCGGCCGCCGAGACCGCCATACCGAACAGACTCACCGGCAGCGTGTAGAGCACCTGCGCGCTCGCGAGGGCCGCCACGGCGCCGCCCGGCAGGAAGCTCGCGATCATCGTGTCCACGTATGCGCTGATCTGCACCACGCCGCGTCCGACGAACACCGGCACGAAATTCCGGATCACTGTTCGCACATGCTCCGAGCCGCGGCCCAGGGACGGCGCGATCCGCGGCACGAGACGGAACACCGTGGGCAGCTGCACCATGAGTTGCAGCGCGCTGCCGACGACCGACGCGCCCGCCGCGACCACGGCCAGCGACGCCGGGGCATCGCTGCCACCCTTCGCCACGAGTGCGGCGATGATCGCCACATTCCACACGATCGGTGCGCTGTACGACAGCAGGAACTTCCGGTGGCTGTTCTGGATCCCGAGGCACCACGCGGAGATCACGAGCAGCCCCGCGCCCGGGAAGAGGATCTGCACCAGCACGATCGTGAGTTGGCGCTTGTCGCCCGTGAATCCGGGCGCGATGAGCCCGATCAACAGCGGCGTCGCGAGCACGCCGATGAGGACGAGCACCGCCGTGGTGAGCGTGAGCAGCGTGCCGATCGCGCCGGCGGTGCGCGTCGCTTCGGCTTCGTCGCCCTCCGCGATCAAGCGCGCATACACGGGGATGAACGACGCCGACAGGACCCCTTCGCCGAAGAGATTCTGCAGGAAGTTCGGAATGCGGAACGCCGCGTTGAAGGCATCCGCCGCGAACGAGAGACCGAGATAGTGCGCGAGCGCGCGCTGGCGAATGAGCCCGAATACGCGGCTGGCGAGGATCCCCGTCCCGACGTGCACCGCGCCGCGGCCCGTCTGTTCCTCGCGCGGCGCGCCGGCCGCGGTCACGTCCTGTTCGCCGGGGCCGCGCGTGGCGCCACGAGCGCGGTCGCGTGCACTTCGGCGGCGTCGCGCATTGCGCCGAGGAGCGGAGCCCCGTGGCGCGCGAGGAACGGGATGAAGTTCAGCTCGCGCTCCTGCGCGTGCCCGAGCGGGAAGAGCGAGGCGCGGGCGACCGCGAGATCGTGCATCAGGTCGCGCTCGCGATGCTTCACCGCGGCAACGAGCCGGCGCTCGAGCCGGTCGAGCCGGTGCGCGATGGATCGGCGCGCGCCCTCGAGCACGGGATCGGGCGTGAGCGGCGTGCGCTCGCTGTGCACCGCTTCGGCGAGCGCCGTGTTCGCGCTGTCGAGCGACGCGCGATAATTCGCGAGCGCGGCTTCCACCGCGGCCGGCATCTGGCGCCGCGCGAGGCGCGAATCGGTCGCGTGCGGGTCGTGGAGATCGTCGGGCGAAAGTGCGTGGCGCGCGAGGATGCGCGTCACATGCGGCTCGATGATCATGCCCGCCCAGCGTGGCACCGCGATCACCGGCGGCGACTTCATCGCGCGCGCGACAGCGCTCACCTGCGTGAAATACGCGATCTCGCCGGGCCCGGCGACGTACGCCGCGGTGGGCAGGATCGCCTGCTCCACGATCGGCCGGAGCAACACGTTGGCCTCGAGGTCGCCCGATGCCGCCCCCGCTTCGGCGATCGGGATCCGCCGCCGCACCCCGTCGCGCACGGCGAACACGAGCGAAAGTCCTTTCACTATCGGGACCTTGGGCTCGAATCCCGCCGCGCGCAGTTCTCCCTCACGCGCCCGCAGCGCCGCGTCGATCGCGGGCGCGGCCGCGAGTGCCGCGCTCGCGCATGAACGCCCCGCCGCGGTCACGGCCGGGTGACCCGCATCGAGCACCGCGATGCCGAGCGGCTCGAGCACGCCGCGGAGCAGCGCGACGAACGCGCTGCCGATCGTATGCGACGGATCGTACGCCTTGCGCATGGCATCGAGCACGGTCCGGTCCACCGCCGCGCCGGACGCGCGCTCGAGCATCGCCGCCAGGAGTCGCACGTCGCCGAGCGGCGTGTCGTACATGCGGCGGTCGGTCACGGCGGGCGGCGTCATCGCGAGCCGCTCCACGTCGCCATCGCGCGCCACATACGTAACGGACGCTTCGGCGAGATCCGAGTCGTACGTGGCCGCCCAGAAGACCGGCGCCACCGGGATGTTCGTGGCGCGCTCGAGCGCATCGGCCAGCGCGAGCGTGCTGAGCGCCTTGCTCCAGGTGTACATCGGGCCGCCGAAGAGTCCCGGCTGCTGGCCCGTGGTGACGACGATGCCGCGTCCGCCGGCGCTTCGCGCGAGCCGCTCGGCCGCGAGTCCCGAGGCGCTGAACGCCGGCGCGAGCGCCGCGTGCCAATCGTGCGCGGCGAACGCCGCGCGCCGCGATCCCGCGAGCGCGGCCCAGGCAGCGGCATCGGCGGGCGCCGGCGGGAACCACGAGTCATCGAGCGCGCCGTCCATCGCGGCGGCGGCGAGGCGCGAGGCTCCGAGCGGGCGCGACAGCACGCGCGGCTCGCTCACGAGGCACTCCGCGTCATGCGGATCACTTGTGGTACGGCTCGCCGCGCCGGATCGTGCCGGCGCGATACAACTGCTCGGCGAGCACGAGTCGCGCCAATTCGTGCGGCAACGTCCATGGCGCGAGCGACAGGGTTCGGCGCGCCGCTCTCTTCACCGGCTCGGAGAGACCGAACGCGCCGCCGATCATGAACGCGACATCGTGCGCCGCCGTCTCCCGCTCGCGCTGCAGCCACGCCGCGAATTCCTCGGACGTCATCGTGCGGCCGCCGGCATCGCACGCCACCACGAGGGCGCCGGACGGCACCAGCGCGAGCAGCCGCTCTCCTTCCTTGGCGCTGATCGAGGCAGGTGATGCGCCGCGGCCCGGCTCCGCTCGCGCCTCGCGCACTTCGAGCGGCCAGTAGCGGGCCGCCCGAGTCTCGTAGTCGTGGATCGCCGACGCGAGCGCCGCGTCGCGCGGTGCTCCCACCGACGCGACGAGCACCTTCATCCACCGGCCACCACTGCCGTCACGCGAAGATGCCGCGGAGCCGGTGCACGTTCGCCACGCGCGACACCGCGAGCATGTACGCGGCCGTCCGCATGTTCACCTTGTGCTCCTTGGAGAGCGCCAGCACGTCGCCGAAGCTGTGCACCATGATCGTCTCGAGCCGGCGGTTCACGGTCTCCTCATCCCAGAAGTAGCCGCCGCGATCCTGCACCCATTCGAAATACGAGACGGTCACGCCGCCCGCGTTCGCGAGGATGTCCGGGATCACGAACACGCCCTTCTGGTCGAGGATCTCCTCGGCGTCGGACGTGGTGGGGCCGTTCGCGCCCTCGCAGATGATCTTCGCCTGGATGTTCTTCGCGTTCGCGCCCGTGATCACGTTCTCCAGCGCGGCCGGGACGAGCACGTCCACGCCGAGCGTGAGCAGCTCGTCGTTGCTGATCCGCTTGCCCGCCTTGAACGAGTCGAGCGACTTGTGCTCGGCGTAGTGCTTGATCGCGGCCTTCACATCGATCCCCTTCGGATCGTGATGCGCGCCCGACCGGTCGCCGATGGCGACGATCGTGCAGCCTTCGCGCTGGAGCAGATCGGCGGTGACCGAGCCGACGTTGCCGAATCCCTGCACGGCGACGGTCGTGCCCTTCACCGTCATGCCCAGGTGCGCGAGCGCCTGCTTCGTGACGAACATGCAGCCGCGCCCCGTCGCCTCGCGCCGGCCGAGCGAGCCGCCGAGTTCCACCGGCTTGCCGGTGACGACCGCCGTGACCGTGTGCCCCACATGCATCGAGTAGGTGTCCATCACCCACGCCATGACGCGCTCGTTGGTGTTCACGTCGGGAGCCGGCACGTCGGAATCGGGGCCGAGGGTCGCGATGATGCCGGCCGTGTAGCGGCGCGTGAGGCGTTCGAGCTCGCCCAGGCTCATCTTGAGCGGATCGCAGATCACGCCGCCCTTGGCGCCGCCGAACGGGATGTTCACGACGGCGCACTTCCAGGTCATCCACGCGGCGAGGGCCTTCACTTCGTCGATGTTCACCTGCATGTCGAAGCGGATGCCGCCCTTCGCGGGTCCGCGCGACGTGTTGTGGAGCACGCGGTAGCCGGTGAAGACCTCGACGGAGTTGTTGTCCATCACCACCGGCAGCGACACGGTGATCTGCTTCTCGCAATTGCTCAGCACCTTGAAGAGCCCGTCCTCCAGCTTCAGGAGATCCGCGGCGCGGCGCAGCCGCGACAGCATCTCCTCGTACGGGTTGATCTCACCGAGGAACCGGTCCTTGTCGGGACGTACGAATTCGGAGGTCGGTCGTCGCAGGTCGGTCATGATCGCGAGGAAGGGTCAGGCTGGGGTCGAACGAACGCGAAGGAGCTGATCGACGAGCGCATCGATCGCGCCGGCGTTCTCCTCCATGGTCAATCGCTGTGAAACATACCACAACGGCGTCGCTTGGCGAGGCCAGAGCGCCGCGAGCTTCACGTAGTCCTTGAGCGTGCACACGGGGGTCTCGCGGGGCGCGAGCGCAGCCGAAATGCCGCCGGCTTCTTCCGCTGTGAACGCGTGATGGTCCGGGAATTCGATCGCACGCACCACCGCCCCGGCTGATTCGAGCTGCGCGCGGAATGCGCCGGGGTCACCCACGGCCGAGATCGCGCACACATTGGCCCCGCGCAGGGAGGCGAGTGGCTTCGCGGTGCTCCCCTCGGGTCCGCGCAGCTCCGCGAGTGCGAGGCGAGCTACCGCGACCGGAATGCCCGGTGCGGAGGCGCGCACCGCCGACCGCACCCGCGCGATGGCGTCGGCCCCCGCGGCCTTGGCGGTGATGACCACCAACGTCGCACGCCGTAGTGCGGAGAGCGGCTCGCGGAACGGACCGGCGGGCAGGCTCCGCGGGCGATCCGGCCAGCGGTCGGCGCTCACGAGCACGACGTCCGCGGCGCGCGCGGCGCGCCGGTGCTGGAACGCATCGTCCAACACCACGATGTCGGCGCCCGCCCGCGTGGCGCTCACGATCCCGGCCACGCGATCCGGGGTGACGATCACCGGAACGGCGGGATTCAAGAGCCGATGCACCAACGGCTCGTCGTCGCCGTATCCGCGCAGCACGGTGGCCGGATGCGCGCCGCGCGAGTGAAGCTGCGCGGCGAGCCACGCGGCGAACGGCGTCTTCCCCGTGCCGCCCACGGTGAGGTTCCCGACGCTCACGGCGGGGATCGCGCCCGAGTGGGCCGTGAGAATGCCTGCGTCATAGAGCGCCGACCGCCCCGCGGCGCCGAGCGAGTACAGCGCCGCGAACGGCGAGAGCGCGAGACGCGCAACGCGGTCTCCGAGCGATTCCCCGTACCAGATCCGCCCGCTCATCCCCCGCTCAGCCATTCGACGGCAGTTCGAGCGAGGAGATGAGCGCGGCGAACTTGTCGGTCTGTGCGGCCGCGTCGCGCGCGCTCGGCGCTTGCACGAACACGGGATCGCCCATCACCACCGTGACGCGCGCGAAGGGCTTGGGGATCTCGAACTGATCCCAGCTCTTGAGACGCCACGCACGGCTCGCGAAGGACCGCAGCGGGACGAGTGGCGCGCCGGCGCGATGTGCCGCGATGAGTGCGCCGGGCGCGAAGCTGTGGCGAGGTCCCCGCGGGCCGTCGGGCGTGACGGCAATGTCGCGCCCCGATTCCAGCTCGCGGCTGAGTTGCAGCAGCGCGCGGTCGGCGCTGCGCGACGACGAGCCGCGCACCGTGTTGTACCCGAGCGAGATCGCGGCGCGCGCCACGATCTCGCCGTCTCCGTGCTCGCTGATCAGGATCGCCGTGCCCGTCTTGCGGAAGGCCCACAGCAGGCTCAACTGCTCCCCGTGCCAGAATGCGTAGATGAACGAGCGCCCGCGCGCCGTCAGTTCGAGCGCCGGCGCGCGATTCACGTACCGCAGGCGCCACGTGGTCGCGAGCAACCGCAGCAGCACGGCCCCCACCCGCGCGACCCACCGGTCCCGCCGAGCACGCCGCGCTCGGCGCGCATCGGTCTCCTCGCTCACGGCAGGACCATTTCGAGCGCGATGGTCCCGACGCGTGCCGCCGCGCCTGGCGTGCCGAGCTTCGCGCGTACTTCGTCCAGTCCGCGCACCATGGCCGCGCGTTCTGCACTCGTGCGATCCAGCAGCGGCACGAGCGCGTTCGCCATGGCGTCCGGCTGCGCGTCGTGCTGCACGAACTCGGGCGCCACCTGCCGGCCCGCGACGACGTTCACCAACCCGATGAGCGGAATGAACACGACGCGCCGCGCGATCGCGTACGTCACGGCGCTCGTCTTGTACGCGACGACGAGCGGACATCCGGCCACCGCCGCTTCGAGCGTCGACGTGCCGCTCTTCGACAGCGCCGCGTCGGCCGCGCGCCACACGGTGAACGAGCTCGCGTGCACCTGCTGGAAGGGACACTCGGCCTCCGGCAGCGTGATCCCGGGCGCGACGCTCACGATCACGCGCAGTCCCGGCGTGCGGCGCTGGAGCTCCTGCGCCGTCGCGACGAAGATCCCGAGATGCCGCGCGATCTCGCTCTTGCGGCTCCCCGGGAAGAGCGCGAGCACCGGCGCGTCCCCCTCGAGCCCGAGCGTCCGGCGCGCCTCGTCGCGGCTCGGCAGCGCCGACGCGCGATCGAGCAGCGGGTGGCTCACGAACGTCGCGTCGATGCCGGCCTTTCGCAGCATCTCTTCCTCGAACGGCAAGATGCACGCGGCACGTGTGATCGTGTACGACAGCTCCGTGAGGCGCTTCGCGCCCCACGCCCATACTTGCGGCGTGATGTAGTAGAGCACGGGCACGCCCGCCTCTTTCGCGGCCGCGGCCACTTTCATGTTGAATCCGGGATAGTCGAGCAGGATCACGAGGCCGATCCTCCCCGAGCGCAGCTTGGCCTTGATCTCCGCGAGCAGCTTCCAATGCTTCGGGATGTGCGCGAGCACTTCGAGGAAGCCCATCACCGCCAAGCGGTCGGTGTGCTCGATGAGCGCGACACCGGCGGCCTCCATGCGCGCGCCGCCAATGCCGCCGAGCGGCAGATCGGGAGCGCGGCGGCGCAATTCGGCGGCCACGCCGGCGCCATGCAGGTCGCCGGACGGCTCACCGGCGACGAACAGCACCTCACGCACGGCCGGGGGCCGGCGGCGCGAGCCAACGCGGCAAGCCGCGCTCGATCTCCTTCACGATGCGGAGCGCCACGGCGAGCGCGTCGCGTCCCTCTTCGCCGCTCACCGCCACCTTCTGTTCCCCGCGCACCGCTGCGACGAAGCTCTCGAACTCGAGCTTGAGCGGTTCGCCGTCGGGCGCCTTGAGCACGATGCGTTCCATGAATTCCTCGAGTTTGCGCGGCGCCGCCTTGAGCGTTGCCATATCGAGCCCGCCCTTGATCCGGTAGAACACGCCATCGCCGTCTCCGAGATCGAGCGAGATGTACCCGCTGCGCTGGAAGACGCGGAGTTTGCGGAACCGGTCGCGCGAGACGCGGCTCGCGGTGATGTTCGCCACGGCGCCGCTCTCGAAGGTGAGCCGCGCGTTCGCGATGTCCACTTCGGTCGTGATCACGGGGATCCCGGCCGCGGAGAGATCGGTCACCTTGGATCCCACGACCGTGTGCACGAGATCGATGTCGTGGATCATGAGGTCGAGCACCACCGGCACGTCGGCACCGCGCGGATTGAACGGTGCGAGCCGGTTGATCTCGACGAAGCCCGGGTGGTCCAGGTACGGGAGCGCGGCGCGCACCGCGCGATTGAACCGCTCGACGTGCCCGATCTGCACGATCACGCCCGCTTTCTTCGCGGCGGCGAGCATCTCATCCGCTTCCTCGATCGTCGCGGCGATCGGCTTCTCGATCAGCACGTGCTTGCCCGCCGCGAGCGCGCGCATCGTCACCGCGTGATGCGCCGGCGTGGGCACGACCACCGTCACGGCGTCGGATGCCGCGATCAGTGCGTCGAGTGAATCGAAGGCGCGCACACCGAGCTCCTTCGCCACCTGCGCCGACCGTTCGGCGCGCGCGTCATGGAATCCGACGAGCTCCGCGCCCTTGATGTCGCGGAACAACCGCACATGGTGATATCCGAGCCCGCCCGCTCCGATGACGCCGACTCTCAGCTTCCCGCTCACATCACCACTCCACGTCCGCTCGCGCCCACGAACTCGAGGAAATGCTTCACCTCCGGGAACAGCTGCAACTCGTGCTCGGCGCGCTCCATCGCCTGCGTCACGTTCAGCTCTGAGCGGAAGAACAGCCGGTACGCGCGCTTGAGCTCATGCACGACGTCGGGGCTGAAATTGTTCCGCTGGAGGCCCACGCTGTTCAATCCGTACAGCTTGATCGGGTTGCCGACCGCCTTGAGGTATGGCGGCACGTCCTTCGGCACGCGCGAATGGCCGCCGATGAAACTGTACGCGCCGATCTTCACGAACTGATGCACGGCCACGAGCCCCGAGATGATGCAGCGCTCCTCGATCGTGATATGACCGGCGAACTGGCTGCCGTTGGAGATGATCACGTTGTCGCCCACATGGCAGTCGTGCGCGAGATGCACGTACGTCATGATGAAGCAGTTCTTGCCAACGGTGGTCTTCATGCTCTCGGTGGTCCCACGATTGATGGTCGCGAACTCGCGGATCACGGTGTTCTCGCCGATCTCGACGGTGGTCGGCTCGCCCTTGTACTTGAGATCCTGCGGATCCCCGCCGAGGATCGAGCTCGAACCCACTCTCACGTTGGCTCCCAGCGTCACATAGCGCTCGAGCGACGCCCGTGGCGCGATCACGCACCCCTCACCCACCACGCAATGCGGCCCGATGATCGCGAACGCACCGACCTCCACCCCGTCGGCTAGTTGTGCGTTCTTGTCGACGATGGCGGTCGGGTGGATGTTCGACTTCATCGGTCCATCACCATCGCGCTCATGTCGGCCTCGCACACGGTCTCGCCCTCCACCTTCGCGATCCCGTGCACGCGCGCGATCCGGGCGCGGATCTGGAGCAATTCCACCTCGAATCGTAGTTGGTCGCCCGGCTTCACCGGCCGGCGCCACCGCACGTTGTCGAGCGAGGTGAAGTACACCACCTTGCTCTGCGGATCGGCCACGGTGCCCATGAGCAGCACGCCGCCCACCTGCGCCATCGCCTCGATGATCAACACGCCGGGCATGATGGGATGCCCCGGGAAATGCCCTTGGAAGAAGGGCTCGTTGATCGTCACGTTCTTGATGCCCACCACGTGCTTCGCATCCAGCTCGAGGATCCGGTCCACGAGCAGGAACGGATAGCGGTGGGGCAGCACTTTCATGATCTCTTCGATGCCAAGCATCCTCGTCTCCTTTGCGGCGAGGTTCACCAACTCCCGCACCAGCGCCACCGTGCCGCGGTGGCTCGGCTTATGCGCGACGACGCGTGCGCGGATGCGCATGCCCGCCAGCGCCAGATCGCCCACACAATCCATCGCCTTGTGTCGCACGAACTCGTCCGCCCAGCGCAGCGTCGTCTCCACCGGTCCCGCGGCGTCGAGCACCACCGAATTCTGCGTCGACGCTCCCTGGATCAGGCCCATCTGGCGCAACGCGTCCACCTCATGCACGAAGCCGAACGTGCGCGCCGCCGCGAGCTCACGCGCGAAATTCGCTTCGGTGACTTCGAGGGAGAACTCCTGCCGCCCAATGATCGGGTGCGGGAATTCGATCGTCACGTCGAGCGAGAAATTCTCCGCGGGATGCGCCTCGTACCGCGACTCGCCATCGGTAACGACCACCGGCGACCGCACGCGAAGATACTGCACCTTGCCATCGCCCTCGGCAATCCCCGCGGCCGCAAGCGCGTCGAAGAACGGGCGCGCACTGCCGTCGAGGATCGGGGGTTCCGAGGCATCGAGCTCGATGAGCACATCGTCGATCTCGTGCGCGGCCACCGCGGCGAGTACGTGTTCCACCGTGTGGAGCGCGCGATCGCCCTCGCCGATCTGCGTGCGGCGCGCGACCTGCACGGCCTGGTCGATGCGCGCCGGCACCTCGGGCGCACCCTCGAGATCCACGCGGCGGAAGATGATGCCCCGCCCCGCCGCGCCGGGTTTGAACGTCAGGCGGCACTGCTGGCCCAGATGGAGTCCGATCCCTTCGAGTGTCGCGCTGCCTGCGATGGTGCGGCGGCGCGCGGCGGCGCTCACGATGGCCGGCGGCCCGCGAGCCGCTCGAGTTCCTTCACAATGCGCGCCAGCCGGCCGAGCGCCGCCTGCGCCACGAGCGTCTCGCGATGCGGGCGCGCGAGCGTGCCCGACCATGTCTCGCCCGCCGGCACGTCGCTCGAGACGCCGGCCTGCCCCGCGATCTTCGCTTGCGAGCCGATCGTGAGGTGTCCGCCGACGCCCACCTGACCGCCGAGCACCGCGCCGTCGCCCACGACGGTGGATCCGGAGATCCCCACCTGCGCCGCGATCAGGCACAGCCGCCCGAGCCGCACGTTGTGCGCGATGTGCACGAGGTTGTCGATCTTCGTGCCGGCGCCGATCACGGTATCGTCGATGCTGCCGCGATCGATCGCGCTGTTCGCGCCGATCTCGACGTCGTCCTCGATGAGGCAGCGTCCGACGTGCGGGATCTTCTGGTGCGCCCCGCCCGCATACACGTAGCCGAAACCATCGCTGCCCACCCGCACGCCCGCGTGCAGGCGCACGCGCTGGCCGACGGTCGTGCCGGGATAGAGCGTCACGGACGAGACGAGATGACTATCGTCGCCAACGCGGACACCGCGGCCGATGTCGCAGTGCGCGCCGATCACGACGCGGTCGCCGAGCTCGGCGCCGTCGCCGATCACAGAATACGGACCCACGGAGATCTCGCGGCCGAGCCGCGCGCCGCGCCCGATGATCGCGGTCGGATGCACTCCCGGCGGCGCCGTGGGCGCCGCGTACAGCGCGGGAAGCACCTTGAGCATGGCCTCGTGCGGGCGGTCCACCACGATGCGGCAGGACGGCCCCGCCGACGCCGCCAGCTCCGGCGAGATGAGCACGATGCCGGCCGCGGACATCTTGAATTCTTCCACGTACGATGCGCTGCCGAGGAAACTCAGTTCGCCCGCCGTGGCGCGGCGCAGCGGCGCGACCGCGCGGACGACGATGGCGCCGTCGCCGCGCAGCGTGCCGCCCACGCGCTGCGCGATCTCCGCCGCGGTGAGCGACGGCGATGCGTCACCGGCGGCCCGAGGGCCGCCGGTGCTCGGTGCCGGTGCCGTCAACGGCCTCGCGGTGGTGTTGGCGGCCGGCTGATGCCCGTCGGCTTGGTCGTCGCCGCAGGCGTCGGCGCCCCCGGCTTCACGGCACCCGGCTTGGTGGCGGTGGAGGGCTTCGCCGGACCGAGCGCCGCCAGGCGCGCGATCACCTTGTCCGTGAGGTCGAGCGTCGTATCCACCGACACCACGACGCCGCTCTGGCTCCCCGCGTCGAGGATCACCGCGTAGCCGCCCTCGGCGCGCAGGCCGTCGATCACGCTACGGATCTGGTCCATGATCGGCTGCACGAGCTGCGCCTGCCGCTGCGTCACCTTGGCTTCCATCTGCTGCGCGCGCTGCTGGTACTCCTGCTGCTTGGCCTTGAGCGCCGCCTCGCGCTGCGTGCGCTGCGCCGGCGTGAGCGTCGCCTGCACCTTGGTGTAGTCCTGCACCATGGCGCTGAGCGAGTCGCTCATCTTCTGCTCCGTCGCCTTCACGCCCTCGGTCTCCATGTCGATCGCCTGTTGCGCGTCGGCGAAGCCGGGCGCCACGGGCAGGATGCGCTGTGAATTGACGTAGCCGATCTTCGTCGCCGACTGCGCGCCCGCGCCGGCCACGATGAGCAGCGCGAGCGCCGAGACGCCGACTGCGGTCCGATAGAGAATGGTCATGACGATCCCCGAAAGGTTATTGGATGATATTGCCGAGCCGGAAGTGCAATTGCCACTGTGGTGGTACCCGGTCGAAGCCGTACCCGTAGTCCAGCCCGAGCGGTCCGAGCGGCGTGACGATCGAAATGCCGACGCCCGCGCCGCGGAACAAGCGCGTCGGATCGAAATCGCGGGCGTTGGCGTACACGTTACCGGCATCGAAGAAGACATCGCTGTACACCATCGAGCTCCAGCGCATGCCGAGTTCCGCCGTCATCGAGAAGAACGCATTGCCGAACGACTGGATCTGAGCCGTCTGCGCGCTGTTCGGCGCATAGCCGTGCGGCGTGATCGAGAAGGACGGATAACCGCGCAGCATCTCGCCATACTGTGTGCCGCCCATCGTGAAGAGCTGCGAATAGAAGAACGATCCGGTGTTCCCGAACACGAAGCCGCTACGTCCAGTGAGTCCGAGCACCACCTTCATCGGCTGGGACGTCGGCGTGCCGCCGCCGATCGTCGCGAGGGTATTGTAGCTGCTCACCTGCGCCGTGATCCGCTGGAAGTCGGCGGTGCCGCCGAGTGGACCGCCGTTCAGTTGGAGCGAGATGGTCCGCATCGAGCCGCCCGACGGGAACGGCATGTCCACACGATTGTCGTGCGTGAGCGTGAAGCCCAGGGTCGACCGGAAGTTCACATTCTGATTAATCGCGGTGTCGCGCGTAGCCACGCCGCCCGTGAACTGCACGGCTTCGGCGCCGTAAGACAGGAAGAACCGCGTGAACGGCGAGTTCGCCACCGGGAAACCCAGCTGGAACGACCCACCGGTCCGCACGCTGTTGCCGAGGTCGGCCACGATGTACTGCGTGCGCGTGTGGTAAGCGGCGACCGACGCCGAGATGCGCGTATGCTGGAACGATGGATCGGTGTACGTGAGCTGGAAGTCGTTGTTGTAACGCCCGAACTGCCACTGGAGCGTGCCCTTCTTGCAGGAGCCGAACAGGTTCGGCTGGTCGAGTCCGATGAATCCGCCGACGCCCGTGCCCTGTCCCACCGACGCGCCGAAATTGATGGTGCCCGTCTTCTTCTCCTTCACGTGGAAGATGATGTCCACGTCGCCCTGCTCGTTCGCCGGACGCGTGTCGGGCGGCGGCAGCGGCGACTCGAAGAAGCCCATGTTCTGGATGTTCTGGTAGCTGCGCAGCAGGCGGTCCTGGTTGAAGACGTCGCCCGGCAGGATCACGAGCTGCTCGCGGATGCACCCTTCATTCGTGTAGTCGTTGCCCGCGATGTCGATGCGATTGATCGTGGCGGGGATCTTCTCGTCGATCTCCCAGCGCAGGTTCACGACGTGGAGCGAGTCGCTCTTCGTGACGCGGTCGATGACGCCGCGGATCTGCGCGTAGATGTACCCTTCGTTGCTGTACAGCGATCGGACGCGATCGGTGGCGTCATTCCACGACCCGAGATTGAACGCGTGCGGGTCGGGGAGTTCGCCCTTCACGACGCTGAGCACGCGCGCGGTGAGCGACGGACCCTGGCCGGTGAACGGGTAGTACGCCATCAGCTCCTCGGTGGAGAAATGGCGATTCCCGATGATCTCGAAGTTCCCCACCACGTACTTGGGGCCCTCGTGCAGTGTGATGCGGATGATCCCCTTGCCGGAAACCGGGTCCACGATCACGGTGTCGCTCAGCACCTCGAAATCGATGTAGCCTCGGTCGTTGTAGAGCTTGGCGAGGTGCACGCCGATGTCGGTGGCCAGCTTGTCCTCATCGAGCTCGCCGCTCTGCCAGAAGAAGAATCCTTCCTTCTGGGTGTCGAACGAGGCCATGATCGTGGACGTGTGAATCTTCTTGTTGCCGACGAACTCGATGCCCGCGATGGCGAGGCGATGGCCCTCGTGGATGTTGAACGTGAGCTTCAACCGTCCGTCGGTGATCGACGAGTCCACCTTCACGGTGGCCAGGTAGTAGCCCTTCTCGCGATACGCCGAGTCGATCCGTGAGATCGCGAGCGCGACGAGCGCCGGGTCCACCGGGCGGCCCACCGGCACCTCGATCTTGTCGCGCATGCTCCCCTTCGCGAACACCGTCGCGCCGTTCACGGTGACGCCGGCGAGCAGCGGGCGCTCCACCACGTGCACGACGAGCGTCGTCCGGTTCGTCACCGGATTGATGTCGCAGTGCACTTGCACGTCATCGAACTGGCCGGTGGCATACAGGTTCTTGATCGCGCGCTGGACCACGCGATAGTTGAGCGTGTCACCCGGCTTCACGCCGGCATCCGCGACGATAATGCTGCGCGAGACCCGGATATTGCCCGAGAACGCGACCGAATCGGGGATGGCACATGGCACTTGGGCCGCTTGCGCGTGGGCGACGAGCGGCCCGAGAACGGCGAGCAGTGCTATTGGAACGGAATAAACGCGAGACATTCTCTAAAGATACACGCGAAACGGCCGAATGGCCCTCCAAGGGGTCACTCGGCCGCTCCGCCGTCAAAGGGCGAAGTATCAGGCAGTCCGGGTCAGGACTCGGAATTCAAGTTTGCCGCCGTCGGCGGCGAGGTCCACCTCGACTTCATCACCGCGCGCGAACTCGGTGACCAGGATCTTCTCGGAGAGGGGATCCTCGATGAACTTCTGGATCGCGCGCTTGAGCGGGCGCGCACCGAAGCTCTCGTTGTAGCCGTGCGTGGTCAGGAACTCGCTCGCCGCGTCGGTGAGGCGCAGCACGATCCCCTCCTCCGTCAGCCGGCGCTGCACATCGCGCATGAGGATCGCGACGATCTGCGAGATGTGCTCCTTCGAGAGCGGATGGAACACGATCGTGTCGTCCAGGCGGTTGAGGAACTCCGGATTGAACACCCGCTGGATCTCCTCCTTCACCTTCTCCTGGATCAGTTCGAACGTCTGCTTGTCGTCGGGCGAGCTGAAGCCGAGCGTCTTGCCCTTCGTGATGTCCCGCGCGCCGACGTTCGACGTCATGATCACCACGGTGTTCTTGAAGTCGATGACGCGGCCGTAGTTGTCCGTGAGGTGCCCTTCGTCGAGCACCTGCAGCAGGATGTTGAACACATCGGGGTGCGCCTTCTCGATCTCGTCGAGCAGCACCACGCTGTACGGCTTCCGGCGCACCGCCTTGGTGAGCGTGCCCGAGTCCTCGTACCCGACGTAGCCCGGAGGTGCGCCGATGAGGCGCGACACCGAGAACTTCTCCATGTACTCGCTCATGTCCACGCGGATGAGCGCCGACGGGTCGGCGAACAGGAATTTCGCGAGCGCCCGCGCGAGCTCGGTCTTCCCGACGCCCGTAGGGCCGGAGAAGATGAACGAACCGATCGGCCGCGACGGATCCTTGAGTCCCGCGCGGCTGCGCCGGATCGAGCGGCTGAGCGCCTTGATCGCCTCATCCTGGCCGACGACGCTCGCGTGCAGCTCGTCCTCCATGCGCATGAGCCGCGAGCTCTCGGCCTCCTGCAGGCGCGTCACCGGGATGCCCGTCCAGCGGCTGACGATGAACGCGATCTCCTCCTCGCCGAGCACGGCGCGGAAGGACTGCCGGCGCTTCTCCCAGTCTTCCTGCTGCTTGCGGATCTCGCCCTGCAGTTCGCGCTCCCGGTCGCGCAGCGACGCCGCGCGCTCGAAGTTCTGGTCGCGCACCGCGGCTTCCTTCTCGGTGTTCACGCCCTCGAGCTTCGCCTTGAGCTCCGCCACCTCGGGCGGCGGCGCCTGCGCCGCCAGCCGCGCACGCGCACCCGCCTCGTCGATCACATCGATCGCCTTGTCCGGCAGGAAGCGGTCGGTGATGTAGCGCTCGGAGAGCTTGGTCGCGATCACGAGCGTGGAATCCGGGATCGTGACGTGGTGGTGGTCCTCGTACTTCTTCCGCAGGCCGCGCAGGATCTCCACCGTCTCATCCACGCTCGGCGGGTCCACGATCACGGTCTGGAAGCGGCGCTCGAGCGCGCCATCCTTCTCGATGTACTTGCGGTACTCGTTCAGCGTGGACGCGCCGACGCACTGCAGCTCCCCGCGCGCGAGCGCGGGCTTGAGCATGTTGCTCGCGTCGATCGCCCCTTCGGCCGCGCCGGCGCCGACGAGCGTGTGCAATTCGTCGATGAACAGGATCACGTTCTTGTTCTGCGCGATCTCGTTCATCACGGCCTTGAGCCGCTCTTCGAACTGGCCGCGGTACTTGGTGCCGGCGATCACCGCCGCCATGTCGAGCGCGAGCACGCGGTTCTCACGCAGCGACTCGGGGCATTCGCCCGTCGCGATGAGCTGCGCCAGCCCCTCGACGATCGCCGTCTTGCCGACGCCCGGCTCGCCGATGAGCACCGGATTGTTCTTCTTCCGGCGCGTGAGCACTTCCATGACGCGCTGGATCTCCTTGGCTCGGCCAATGGTCGGGTCGAGCTGACCCTCGGCGGCGAGCATCGTGAGATCGCGGCAGAAATGGTCGAGCGCCGGCGTCTTGGACTTCTTCTCGCCCTTGGGCGCGGCCGGCGGCGCCGTGGCGCCCGTCGGCGCGGCCGTTCCCGCGGCCGGCATCTCGGTGCCCAGCAGGCGCAGCGTCTCCGCGCGCGCGGCATCGAGGTTCACGCCGGTCTCGGTGAGCACCTGCGCCGCGATCCCCTTCTCTTCGCGCAGCAGTCCGAGCAGCAAGTGCTCGGTGCCGACGTAGCTGTGATTGAGTTCGCGCGCTTCGCTCATCGCGAGCTCGAGCACCTTCTTGGCGCGCGTCGTGTACGGGCAGATCGGGACCCGTGGTCTGCGCGGCTTTCCCCTTCTTGACCGTCTCCTCGATCTTCTGCTGGATCTCGTCGAGGTCCACGCTCAAGTTCTGCAGAACGGCCGCGGCGACACCCTCCCCCTCACGGATCAAGCCGAGCAGGATGTGTTCCGTGCCGACGTACTCGTGATGGAGACGCGCGGCTTCTTCCCGCGCCATCGCCAGCACCTTCCGCACCCGTTCCGTGAAGTTGTAGCCGTTCATAGGTCCCTCAATGACGGGCACCCGGAGAATGGGTCAGCCCTTTGTCACCGCTTCGTCGGCCAGAGTCTGTCGGACGTACCGCGCGCGTGCGATGTTCGCCTCGCTCTCGGTGAGCGTCCGTCCCTCCCGTTGCGACAGATGTGCCGACTGCGAAAAGATCAGGAGCTTGTTGAGGGTATATACACTCAGGCCAGGGACCAGTTTCAGACCGACAGCCAAGCGCACGCCACTCAAGTAGTTCATCGCTTCTTCGAACGAGAGACTCCGCGCATATCGCAGCGTCCCGTACGCCCGCCAAAGCTTGTCTTCTATAATATAACCGGCGTCACGCAACAATACACGTCTTGCCTCTTCTTCCCGCGCGACGACGGTCTGCAGGATGTGCATCAACTGCTCGATGATCTCATCCTCGGAACGGCCGAGCGTCGTCTGATTAGAGATCTGGAAGAAATTCCCGACGACCTCGCTCCCCTCCCCGTACAGCCCGCGGTACGTCAGGCCGATCGCCTGCAGTCCCGTGAGCGTCTTCGCGATCTCCTTCGTGAGCACGAGCCCCGGCAGATGCATGAGCACCGAGGCACGCATCCCCGTGCCGGTGTTCGTGGGGCACGACGTGAGGAAGCCGAACTCCCGGTGGAACGCGTACGGCACGCGCGCGCCCAACTCGTCGTCCAGCCGCTGGATCGACGCGTACGCACCCGCCAGGTCGAACCCGGAGCGGAGCGCCTGCAGCCGGAGATGATCCTCCTCATTCACCATGACGCTCGAGCCGTCCCCGAGGAAAACCGCCGCGCCGCTCCGCACGGGGTGCTGCGGGTCGAGCCCGGCCAGTTCGCGGCTCACCAGGTGCCGTTCGTGCAGGAGCAGCCGGTCGTCGCCCGCGAGTTCGTCCACGCGCACGAGCAGGCTGTTCGCCATCGCCGGCGTGTCGGACACCGCCTCTTTCACTCTCGTGAGGATGCGCAGGCGTTCGCCCTCGCGCGCGCGACCGGGGAAAGCGAACCCCTCCAGATTGCGTGCGAGCCGGATGCGCGTGGACAGCACCGTGCCCGCGTGCTCGCCACTCGCGTCGAGCCAATTCACGCCGCCATCGGGCAGGAGCGACAGGTCGAGGGTCATTCGATCACCTTGATCTGGTCGCGCAGCTTCGCCGCTTCCTCGAACTGCTCCTGATCGATCGCGCGTTTGAGGCGGTCGCGCAGCTCGGAGAGCACGCTGCCCCCCTCCTCCGGCGCTCCCTGCGGCGGAGAATAGTTCTTCCCCTGGTGCTTGGAATTCCCGTGGACGCGGCGCAGCAGGTCGCGCAGATTCGTCTCGAACGTGCCGTAGCAGTACGCGCAGCCGAGCCGGCCGGTGTTCTTGAAGTCGCGGAGCGAGGCCTGACAGAACGAACACCGCACCCCATCCCCTTCGCCCGCCGGCAGGCTCTTCTGCTGCACGGCGAGGATGAAATCCGTCAGCGGCTGCTTGGGCGGCGACAGCTGCGTCTCGATGCCGCGCTCGGCCGCGCACTTCTCGCACAGGTTGAGCTGCTTCACGGGCGGCTCGGTCACCTGCGTCACCTGGATCACCGCATCGCGCTCACGGCAATTGTCGCACAACATCAGGCCATCACCTCGCGGCGCGCGGGAACGTCGCGCAGCCTGCCGTCCTCGAGCAGGAGCACACGGTCCGCGCGCGCCGCCAGCGCGGGATTGTGCGTCACCACGACCATCGCCAGCTCGAGATCGCGCACCACGCGCGTGAACTCATCGTGCAGACGCTCGGCGTTCGCATGATCGAGGTTGCCACTCGGTTCGTCGGCGAGCACGACGGCCGGATCCATCACGAGCGCGCGCGCGACCGCGGTGCGCTGCTGCTCGCCGCCCGAGAGTTCCCCTGGCCGGTGGCTCATGCGTGATGCCAGGCCGACGCGGTCGAGCAGCTCCTTCGCCCGCACGCGCGCCTTCGGCGTATCCCATCCGGCGATGCAGCATCGGCATCATCACGTTCTCCAACGCGGAGAACTCGCGCAGCAGGTGATGGAACTGGAATACGAAGCCCACGCGCCGGTTGCGCATCTCGGCGAGCGCTTCGTCGTTGAGGCCGGCCACCGCCTCGCCCGCGAGCGACACGGTGCCGCTGGTAGGACGATCCAGCGCGCCGAGGAGATGCAGCAGCGTGCTCTTCCCCGCGCCGCTCGCGCCCATGATCGCGACGAGCTCGCCGGTGCGCACGTCGAGTGAGACGCCGTCGAGCACATCCACGCGCCCGCCGTCGCCGCCCACGAAGGACTTGCTGAGATCCCGCGCTTCGATCGCGTTCATTCGTGCCGAATGGCCTCGACCGGAAAGAGCCGCGCCGCCTGCGCCGACGGATAGAGCGTCGCGAGCACGGCGATCGCCACACTCGCCAGCACGATCATGCCCACGTCCAGCGCTTCGATCCGGACCGGCAGGTGGTCAATGAAATATACCTGCGGGTCCAGCTGATGAGCTTGAACCGGTCCACCGCGAACCGATCGCGATCCCGAGCGTCGCGCCGATCAGCGTGCCGACGGCGCCGATCACCACGCCCTGGATCACGAACAGTCGGCGCACGCTCCGCGCGCGCATCCCCATCGCCTTGAGGATGCCGATCTCGCGCGTCTTGTCCTTCACCACCATCGCGAGCGTGCTCACGATGTTGAACGCCGCCACCAGCACGATCAGGAGCAGGATCACGAACATGCCGAGCTTCTCGAGCTTGAGCGCCTGGAAGAGCTGCAGGTTCTGCTCCTGCCAATCCTGCACGCGATACGGATAGCCGAGCCGATCCTGCAGCTTGGCCGCGAGCACCGGCGCCTGCCACCGGTCGGCGGCCTTCACTTCGATGCCCGTCACCGCGCCGCCGAGACCGCCGAACTCCTGCGCCACATCCAGCGGCAGGTAGACGTAGGCATTGTCGTACTCGTACATGCCCGTGCGGAAGACGCCCGTCACTTCGAATCGGAAGAGCCGCGGAACGATGCCGCCTACCGCCGCGTTGAACTTCGCCGACGCCGTGATGAGCGTGATCGTGTCGCCCGGGTACGTGTTCAGCCGTTCCGCGAGCCGGCGCCCGATCACCGCACCGCGCGTCTTGCCGTCGGAGCTCGCGAAATGGAAATCGCCCTGCACCGCGTACTTCCTGATGTCGGTGACCGGTTGCAGCACCCGCAGCTCGGGCTCGATCCCCGCGACGAACACGCCTTCGAAATAGTCGTGCCCGCTCGTGGCCAATCCCTGCGTGAGCACGAACGGCGCCGCCGCCACGACGCCGGGCTGCGCGCGCACGGTGTCGAGCGCGCCCTCCCAGTGCTCGAGCCGCAGATTCTCCCCAAAGCTCAGCACGCGCAGGTCCGGGCTGCCCACCAGGATCTTCTCGCGCAACTCGCCCTGCATGCCCGTCATCACGCCGTTGATCACGATGAGCGCCGCGACGCCCACCACGACGCCCCCGATCGCGATCACGCTGATGAACGAGAAGAGCCGGGACGTTCCCCTGCTCCGCAGATAGCGCCACGCGATGGCCAGCTCGAGCCGCGTCATTCCGGGCGCAGCGTCGGGAAGAGGATCACGTCGCGGATGCTCGGCGTATCGGTGAGATACATGAACAGACGGTCGATGCCGATGCCGCACCCGCCGGCCGGCGGCATGCCGTATTCCATCGCGCGCAGATAGTCCTCGTCCACGCCCACGGCCTCGAGATCGCCCGCCGCGCGCAGCTTGGCCTGCGCCTCGAGGCGGCGGCGCTGGTCGATCGGATCGTTCAGTTCGCTGAACGCATTCGCCAACTCCCGCCCGCGCGCGAACAGCTCGAACCGTTCCGCGAGCTTCGGATCGCCGCGCTTCGGCTTCGCGAGCGGCGAGAGTTCCATCGGATAATCGAGCACGAACGTCGGCGCCTCCAGCCTGCTCTCCACGAGCGCCTGGAAGATCTCGTCGAGCAGCTTGGGCCGGCTGAGCGTGGCCACGTTGTGCACGCCCACGCGCTCCCCCGCCTTCTTGAGGTCGGCATCGCTCATCGCGAGCGCATCGGCGCCGAGCGCGGCGTTGAGCGTCGGCACCCACTGGATGCGCGCGAACGGCGGCGCGAGCGCCGGCACTCTCTCGGCCATGCCGGGCAGCGCGCGAATGGCATTGGCCGCGGAAACGATCAGCCGCTCCACGAGCGACATCGTGTCGCCGTAGTCGGCGTAGGCCTCGTACCACTCGAGCATCGTGAACTCGGGATTGTGCGTGCGATCGATCCCCTCGTTGCGGAAGTCGTGGCCGATCTCGTACACCGCGTCGAATCCGCCCACGATGAGCCGCTTGAGGTACAGTTCGTCCGCGATGCGCAGGTACAGCGTGGTGTCGAGCGCGTTGTGCTGCGTGACGAACGGCCGCGCCGCGGCGCCGCCATAGAGCGGCTGCAGCACCGGCGTCTCCACCTCGAGGAAACCGCGCCCGTCCAGGAACGCGCGGATCGCACTCACCATGCGCGACCGCGCCACGAACAGCGCGCGCACCTCGGGATGCACCGCGAGATCGGCGTAGCGCTGACGGTAGCGCTGCTCGGGATCGGCGAACCCCGCGTGCCGCACGAGTTGACCGTCCACCATCTCTTCCTTGCCGATCGGCAGCGGACGCAGCGATTTCGCGAGCAGCGTGAGCGCCGTGACGCGCGCGGTCACCTCGCCGGTGCGCGTGCGGAAGAGCGGCCCCTCGACGCCGATGATGTCGCCAATGTCCAGCGCCTCGACGAGCGCCCACGCGTCATCGCCCAGCGCGTCCTTGCGGAAGTACAACTGCACGCGCCCGCTCGGATCGGCGATGTGCGCGAACGAGGTCTTCCCATGGCCGCGCCACGCCATGATGCGCCCTGCCACTCTCACGTGCGCCCCCTCCGCGCCCTCGGCGAGCGACGCGCCGGCGGCCACCGCCTCCGCGGCGGCGTGCGAGCGCTCGAAGCGGTACGCGAACGGCGCGATCCCCCGCGCCGCGAGCTGATCGAGCTTCTCGCGCCGCGCCTTCATCACGAAGTTGAGATCGTCGGCGCTCACTTGGTCACCGGGTTCGCGCCGCCCTGCTTCAGATAGGCCTCGATGAACGGATCGATCGCGCCGTCCATCACCTTCTGGACGTCCGTGATCTTCAGCTCCGTGCGGTGATCGTTCACCATCGTGTACGGCTGGAAGACGTAGCTGCGGATCTGGCTGCCGAACGACACATCCATCTTCGTGTCGTTCAGCTCGGCGCGCTTCTTCTCGCGCACTTCGACCTCGCGCTGGTAGAGGCGATTCTTCAGCATCTTCATCGCGGTCGCCTTGTTCTTGAACTGCGACCGCTCTTGCTGGCAGCTCACCACGATGCCGCTGGGGATGTGCGTGAGCCGCACCGCCGAGCTCGTCTTGTTGACGTGCTGCCCGCCGGCGCCCGATGCGCGAAAGACATCCATGCGAATGTCCTCGTCTCTCAGCTCGATGTTGATCTCGTCATCCACCATCGGGTACACGAACACTGAAGCGAAGCTCGTGTGCCGCCGCGACTGCGAATCGAAGGGCGAGATGCGCACCAGCCGGTGCACCCCCGCCTCCGCGCGCAGGAAGCCGAACGCGTTCGCGCCGTGGATCTCGAGCATCGCGCCCTTGATCCCGGCCTCTTCGCCTTCGCTCAGGTCGAGGACCTCGACTGTGAATCCGCGCCGCTCGGCCCAGCGCGTGTACATGCGCATGAGCATCGAGGCCCAGTCCTGCGCCTCCGTGCCGCCGGCGCCGGCGCTGATCTCGAGCATCGCGTCGCGATGATCGTCGGGGCCCTGCATGAGGGCGCGCAATTCGAGCGCGGGTACCTCCACCTCGAGCGACTCGATGTCACGCTCCAGCTCCGCCGCCATTTCCGCATCGGGCTCGGCGGTGAGCAGCTCATCCATCTCGATGTCGGACTTCACGCGCGCCGTCAGCCGGTCGTATGGCTCCAGCCATCCCTTGATCGCGTTCGCCTCAGCGATCACGCTGCGCGCGCGCTCCTGATCGTTCCAGAAGCCGTCGGACGCCATGCGCGATTCGAGCTCGCCAAGCGCGCGCCGCTTCGCGTCCAGGTCAAAGATACCCCCTTAGCTCAGCGAGCCGCTCTTCATGTTTTCGCAGTCGCCGCGCGCGTTCCGTCTCGGCCATGGCTCTCGATGAGGTGCTTGGAAAAGGAGCGAGCCGTCAAGCCAAGGCGTGACGGCTCGTGGTGCAGCCGAAGTATAATATGACTACAGACTTAGACGTTAGACTGAGACGTCAGAAATCAAAAAACTTTCGCGCCCTGCGCCAATACGTCGTTCAGCGCGTCTTGGAAATGCGTGGTTGAATCGGCGAATTCCTTGCCCATCTGATCCATGTACTCCTCGTAGCTCTTCTTGATCTCCTCGCGGAAGAGTTCGCGCAGGGTGCCGTTGCGCACGCCTTCCTGGTGCTTCTCGGGGAAGTACGCGACGATGTCCGACACGAGCGCACGGGCGAGGCGCTTGGCCTTCTGGTTGGGATCGTTGGCGAGGAACGGGTTGATCGGCGCGCGCGCGCCGCTCACGGCCGCCGTCGCGCGCTGCGCCGCGGGGCCGCTGGTGCGAGCAGGCGGTGGCGCGGGTGCCGCCGGCGGCGGGGCGACCGGCGCCATTGGCGCGACCGGGACGATCGGCGCCATGGGCGCCATTGGCGCCGCGGCAGCGGGCGCAGGAGGCGCCGCAGCCGGCGCGTTCATGCGGAACGGCGGCGGAGCCGCCGGAGCAGCCGCGGGCGCGACCGGAGCAACTGGTGGCGGCGCGACCGGCGGCGGCGCCATCGGACGCGGCGCAGCGGGACGTACCTGTGTCGGCATCGCCGGCATCGCCGGCATGGCCGCCGCCGGCGCCGGCGGGCGCGCGATGAACGCCGGCGTCTCGATCGGTGGCCGCGCGGGCGGCGCGGCAGGCGCGGGAGCGCGCACCGGTCCGGAGAATCTCGGCGGCTGCGGCGCCGCGGGTGGTGCTGCCGGCGCGGGCGCGGCAGCCAACGGCGCGAACGCGGGACGCACCGGCGCCGGCGCCGGGATCCCCGCTCCGAAGCCGCTCATCGCAGCCGCGGCGTTCCCGCCCAGACTCGAACCGGAATCGCCGATCGCGATCACGCCGCCGCATACGGAGCACCGCGCGCGCACTCCGCCCAATGGGATCTTGGCGGGGTCCACGCGAAAGATCGAACCGCACTCCGGGCAAATGACGTTCATCGCTTTCTCGGCCCTCTCCCTTTAGCTCAGCGCTCGGACGCGCCCACGGGCGCGCCCACGATCGGATCGTGCCGCCGGTCCACCACGTACACCGAGCCCGGCAGCGTCTTCGCATAGCTCTTCATTTCCGTCGCCAGCTCGCTCACCTGCGCCGGATGCGTGAACGCCCGGCGCTCGTTGGTCACCACGCCGATCGACACCGTCATGAGCGGCACCCGGTGCAATTGCCCGCGCCGGTCCTTCCCGAAGAAATATCCAGCCAAACGGTCCTGTTCGGAATACTGGCACGGCACGAGCGCATCGAAGATCGAAACGATCTCCTGGCAGATCTCCGGCGCCGATCGCACCGGCACGATGAAGATGAAATCGTCGCCGCCGATGTGGCCCACGAATCCGTCCTCGGGACAATAGCCGCGCGCCACGTCGTGCAGGATCTTCGCCAGGATGCGGATGACGCGATCGCCTTCGTAATAGCTGTACCGGTCGTTGTACTCCTTGAAGTGATCGAGATCGGCGTAACATGCGGCGAACGTCTCCCCGGCCGCCAGTCTCCGCCCGATCTCCGCCTCGATCTCCGGGGCGCCGGGCAGGCGGGTGGACGGATGCACGTGCACGTCGCGATCCGCGCGACGGAGCATCACGTCGAGCCGCAGCACCGCTTCGTCGCCCGGCGTGCCGGGCAACAGCACTTCATCGGCACCGGCCTGGAAGGCCGCCGCGAGCGCCGCACCGCCGTCGGCGGCAAGCACGCCACCCGGAACGACACCGGTATACGGATCGCCTTTGAGACGGCGGCAGGCGGTGAGCGCGGCGTCGGCCGCCGTGCGCGCGTCGAACACGCACACCGACGGGCGGCCGCGGAGCGCCATGGCCATGAGATCGTCCACCCGCTGGCAGACCACCATGCCCAGCGCGCGCGACTCGAACCACCCGCGCAGATACTCGGGTGGCGTCGTCGCGTCCGGGGAGAAGTACACGGCGTGGGGCTGGGCCACGCTAGGCGGTCCTCGGGGCGGTCGGCGTCACTCGATCAGGCGCCTCTGTAAGTCCAAGTGTGGCTTGCAAGTCGCTGGTGTACGTAGACGACTAGAAAAAGTAGAACGCAACCCCGAGGATCGCGTAGACGAGGAGCAGGAACGCACCCTCCAACCAGTTCGATTCACCGTCCTGCACGATCACCGAGGCGATCCACACCGCGAGCGCCACGCTCGCGACTTCGAACACGGAGAACGCGAGATCCATTGGTTGGTGGAAGACCAGTCCGGTGAACACCAGCAGCGGCGCGACGAGCAGCGCCACTTGCACCGTGGATCCGAGCGCGATCCCGATCGCGAGATCCATCCGGTTGCGCATTGCCATGATCACCGCCGTGCTGTGCTCCGCCGCATTGCCGATGATCGGCACGAGCACGATGCCGACGAAGAACTCCGAGAGCCCCGTCGCGGCCACGGCGCCGCGCGTCGCACCCACGAGCAATTCCGACATCCACGCGAGCCCCACCGATACGGCGACCAGCATCGCGATCGTGCGGCGCAGGCTCCACGTGGGCGCGTGCTCCCCGCCCGCCACCTCGCCCACGCCGCCGAACGCCGAGCGATGCGTGCCCATCGAGTACAGCAGCGAGAGCGCGTAGCCGATCACGAGCAGCGCCGCGACGAACTCGGACATCGTGAGCGTGAGCCGGTTCGATGGATCGGGATGCGCGAGGTGGAAGAGCGCCGGCACGACGAGCCCCACGACCGCTACCACGAGCAACGAGGTGTTGAGCCCGGCGAGCTGCCGGCTGAAGCGCTGCGTCTGGAATTTCAGGCCGCCCGCCGAACTGCGCCGCGCCGAGCACGAGCAGGAGATTGCCGAGGATCGATCCGGTGATCGACGCCTTCACGAGATCGAGCATCCCCGCGCGGATCGCGAGCACGCCGATGATCAACTCGGCGAGATTCCCCAGCGACGCGTTGAGCAGGCCACCGACCAACGGCCCCGCGTGGCCAGCGAGCTCTTCCGTGGCGTCGCCGAGGAGCGCCGAGAGCGGAATGATCGCGCCGGCGCTCAGGGCGAACACCGCGATGGGCGACGCGCCGAACCACTTGGCGCCGATCGCGAACGGGACGAGCGCGAGGAGCCAGCGCAGATGCTTCACGCGCGCCGCCTCGCGGTGGAGCGACTCACAGCGGAGCGGCCTCGTCGATCAGCATGATGGGAATGCCGTCGCGCACGGGGTACTTGAGGCGGCAATTCGGGCACACGAGCGATGGCTCGGACGCGCGGTACTCGAGCGCACCGCGGCACTTGGGACAGACCAGCAGTTCGAGCAGCTGCGGCGGAAGCGTCACGGCGTCACTCCTCGGGCATCGAGTAGCCGAAGCGGCGCAGGGCGTTCTCATCGCGCCGCCAGTTCGGGAGCACCTTCACCCACAGGTCGAGATAGACCTTCTCGTCGATGAGCGTCTCGATCTTGGCGCGCGCCGTCACGCCGATCGCGCGGATGCGGGCGCCTTTCTCGCCGATGACGATCGCCTTCTGGCTGTCGCGCTCGACGTAGATCACCGCACGAATGTACACCGGTTTCGGCTCTTCGCGGAACTCCTCGATCTCGCACGCGACGGAGTACGGGACCTCCTCGTCGAGCTGCTCGAGCGCGGTCTCGCGCACGAGCTCGGCGGCGAAGAATCGCACCGGCTGCGCCGCGGCATCATCGGCGGGATAGAGGAACGGCCCCTCGGGGAGCGTGGCGGCGATGCGCGCGATGAGATCGTCCACGCCGTGGCCGGTGCGCGCGGAGACGAGTACGGCGCCCGGGTTCTCGAGCGGCGAGTTTGGCGCGGGCGTTGGCGTCGAGCCGGTCGCACTTGTTGAGCACCGTGATCACGGGCGCGCGCGGCGGCGCATCGAGTCCGGCCGCGTGCTCGAGCGTGGGCGGCGTCCCGTGCTGCGCGTCGGCGAGATAGACGATGACGTCGGCGTCCGCGATGGCGCGGAGCGCGGTGCGGCGCATTGCGTGCTGGAGCGGATACTCGGGATCGAGGAGGCCCGGGGCGTCGACGAGCACCATTTGCGTGTCGCCGTCGGTGCGGAGGCCGAGCGTGCGCGCGCGGGTGGACTGCACCTTGGCGCTGGTGATGGCGAGCTTCTGCCCGACGAGCTTATTGAGGAGCGTGGACTTGCCGGCGTTGGGTTTGCCGGCGATGGCGACGAAACCAGAGCGAGGCATGAACGAATATAGGGGGAATTCAACGGCAGGCTGTCGGCTGTCGGCTGTCGCGAGCGGGATTCGCAGGCGACAGCCGACAGCCGACAGTCCGCCGTTGCGGTTCAAAAAAAGAACCCCGGATCGAGAAGATCTCGACCCGGGGTTCCAAGGAGTGCCGGCGACGGCCTACTCTCCCGCGCCCTCACGGGCGGAGTACCATTGGCGCTGTAGGGCTTAACGATCGTGTTCGGGATGGGAACGAGTGTGGCCCCTACGCTCTAGTCGCCAGCGTTCATCGATGGAATACGGATGACAAAGCTGAAGAGAGAAACGGAATGGTGTAGATCGTGGGTAAGAAAATCGTCCTCGTAATGAAACGCGATGCTCTGCGTGTTGCAATTTGGGAGTAGTCAAGCCTCACGGGCGATTAGGACCGCTGCGCTCGGAGACTGTTGCCAGTCTTCCACGGGCGGCCTATCGACGAGGTGGTCTTCCTCGGCCCTTCAGGGAGCTCGAAGCTCCAGGGAGTGTTCATCTTGGGGGCAGCTTCCCACTTAGATGCTTTCAGCGGTTATCTGCGCCAGCCATCGCTACCCGGCGTTGCTCTTGGCAGAGCAGCCGGGACACGAGCGGGCTGTCCGACCCGGTCCTCTCGTACTAGGGTCCGCGCCCCTCAACACTCCAACGCCCACGACGGATACAGACCGAACTGTCTCACGACGTTCTGAACCCAGCTCATGTACCACTTTAACCGGCGAACAGCCGGACCCTTGGGACCTTCTCCAGCCCCAGGATGTGATAAGCCGACATCGAGGTGCCAAACCGCGCCGTCGATGTGAACTCTCGGGCGCGATAAGCCTGTTATCCCCAGCGTACCTTTTATCCGTTGCGCGATAGCCGATCCACACCGGGCTACCGGATCACTACGGCCCACTTTCGTGCCGGTTCGAGCTGTCGCTCTCACCGTGAGGCGCCCTTCTGCCGTTACGCTCATCGTGCGATTACCGACCGCACTGAGGGCACCATCGCGCGCCTCCGTTACTCTTTCGGAGGCGACCGCCCCAGTCAAACTGCCCACCTGCCACGGTCCCGGCGAGAGATATGTCTCGCGCGGTGAGGGCGTCGCACAACGCAGGGTGGTATTTCACTGTTGGCTCCCCCCAAGCTAGCGCCTGGGGCTCAAAGCCTCCCACCTATGCTACACAGCGAAGTGCAACGTCCAATGACAAGCTACAGTAAAGGTGCATGGGGTCTTTTTGTCCTGTCGCGGGGACTCGGAATCCTCACCGAGACTGCAATTTCGCCGAGCACGTGGTCGAGACAGTGCCCAAGTCGTTACGCCATTCGTGCAGGTCGGAACTTACCCGACAAGGAATTTCGCTACCTTAGGACCGTTATAGTTACGGCCGCCGTTTACCGGGGCTTCGGCTCGAAGCTTCGCCTTGCGGCTAACCTCTCCCCTTAACCTTCCGGCACCGGGCAGGCGTCAGTGTGTATACGGCGCCTTGTGCGGCTTGGCACACACCTGTGTTTTTGCTAAACAGTCGCTTGGGCCGATTCACTGCGACCCGATTCTGCTTGGAGCGCGAAGCTCCGCACGGAACCGGGCATCCCTTCTTCCGAAGTTACGGGATCATTATGCCGAGTTCCTTGACCACGTTTCACTCGTTCACCTTAGGCTACTCGCCTCGCCCACCTGTGTCGGTTTACGGTACGGACGTCCTAGACACTCCCCAGTTCAGCTTTTCTCGCGTGTCGACTCCAAAGGACTCGGTTCGTCCGAAGACTCACCTCGCATTCCCGTCTCGGCTTGCGCCTACGCGGTTAGACGGCCGATCC
This sequence comes from uncultured Gemmatimonadaceae bacterium, assembly GCA_963716745.1. Classification (GTDB taxonomy): domain Bacteria; phylum Gemmatimonadota; class Gemmatimonadetes; order Gemmatimonadales; family Gemmatimonadaceae; genus DATKOH01. Next base: position 232,784 of record OY970320.1, on the reverse strand, counting down.
ACATGGCCGCTCCTTCTTTGTTCCACGGTCCCTGAATGGGTGATAACGCATCTGAGGGCGGGGCCGGAATATTCGCCGGCTGTCCATTGTCTACGCCTCTGGGGCCTCGACTTAGGGTCCGCCTCACCCTGCGCTGATTGCCATGGCGCAGGAATCCTTGGGCTTTCGGTGGTGGCGGTTTTCACGCCACTTAGCGCGTACTCATTCCGGCATCCTCACTTCTGATCGCTCCAGGGCAACGGTAACCCGGCCCCTTCGCAGCTCTCAGAACGCTCCCCTACCCCGCACACTAGGTGTGCAGGCCACGCTTCGGCGGGACGCTTAATCCCGACCATTCTCGGCGCGTTCACGCTGGACTGGTGAGCTATTACGCACTCTTTCAAGGAATGGCTGCTTCTAAGCCAACCTCCCAGTTGTCACGGCACGAACACATCCTTCGCTATACTCAGCGTCCACTTTGGGGCCTTAGCGGTGGCTCTGGGTTCTTTCCCTCTCGCCGCTGGACATTATCGCTCAGCGACTGCCTCCCGCAGTCCATTGGACAGGCATTCGGAGTTTGGTTGGGGTTGGTATGGTTATTCACCACCCGCGCCCATCCAGTAGCTCTACCTCCTGCCAACATCTCTGCGAGGCTCTACCTCAATAGATTTCGGGGAGAACCAGCTATCTCCAGGCTTGATTGGCCTTTCACCCCTACCCACAAGTCATCCGAGCGGTTTTCAACCCACACCGGTTCGGGCCTCCACTGCGTGTTACCGCAGCTTCACCCTGCTCATGGGTAGATCGCCCTGGCTTCGGGTCTACGCCCACCAACTTTGCACGCCCTCGTTTCAGGACTCGCTTTCGCTCCGGCTCCGCCGCAGAACGGCTTAGCCTCGCTGGTGAGCAGTAACTCGCCGGATCATAATGCAAAAGGCACGCAGTCAGACACGAGAGACCCGAGGGTCTCACGCCGTCCTCCTACCGCTTGTAAGCATATCGTTTCAGGATCTCTTTCACTCCCCGCACAGGGGTGCTTTTCACCTGTCCCTCACGGTACTCGTTCACTATCGGTCACACGAGAGTCTTTAGCCTTGGAGGGTGGTCCCCCCAGATTCACGCCCGATCCCACGTGCCGGGCGTTACTCAGGAAATCCACTACCTGAAGTGCATTGTCTTCGCGTACCGGGCTGTCACCGTCTCTGGCGCCCCATTCCAGGGGACTTCGGCTGACGTCGCTTCAGGCGTCTGTGGCTCCTACAACCCCGATCCCACAAGGAGATCGGTTTAGGCTGGGCCCCGTTCGCTCGCCGCTACTAAGGGCATCTCAATTGATTTCTCTTCCTCTGGGTACTGAGATGTTTCAGTTCCCCAGGTTCGCTTCCCGCTTGCGCGGGATGACAGCGCAGAACGCTGCCGGGTTTCCCCATTCGGCCATCCAGGGATCAATGCGTGTGTGCCGCTCCCCCTGGCTTATCGCAGCTTACCACGGCCTTCATCGCCTTCGTGTGCCCAGGCATCCTCGATATGCTTTCGATCGCTTGACTACAAATTCTGTTCTTACAAAGCACGCGCGTTTCTATCACGAGTGACGAAATTATAAAGATCGTCTTGTGATGATTCGCTTCCCACGATCTACACCACTTCGTTTGTCAAACAGCGTTGAAACGCGCGCCGGCTTCCCGAAGGAGGACGGCGTGCGCATACAATCGAAATCGAGAGAGGGTTGCCGAGACGGCGACTTCCGAGGACTTTCGTCCGAGCTCATCCGTGAGGATGGCCGGCATACTCGTCGCTCCGAAAAGGAGGTGATCCAGCCGCAGGTTCCCCTACGGCTACCTTGTTACGACTTCGCCCCAGTCACTGCGCTCGCCTTGGGTGGCTTGGTCCCTTGCGGGTTCCGACACCAACTTCGGGCGCTCACAGCTTCCATGGCGTGACGGGCGGTGTGTACAAGGCCCGGGAACGTATTCACCGTGGCGTAGCTGATCCACGATTACTAGCAATTCCGGCTTCATGCAGTCGAGTTGCAGACTGCAATCCGAACTGAGGACCGCTTTTTGAGATTGGCTTGACCTCGCGGTTTCGCATCTCTTTGTACGGCCCATTGTAGCACGTGTGTAGCCCTGCACGTAAGGGCCATGATGACTTGACGTCGTCCCCACCTTCCTCCGGTTTGGCACCGGCAGTCTTTCCAGAGTCCCCGACATTACTCGCTGGCAACTGGAAACGAGGGTTGCGCTCGTTGCGGGACTTAACCCAACATCTCACGACACGAGCTGACGACAGCCATGCAGCACCTGTGCACGGGTCCCGAAGGAGGCCTGCCGTTTCTGGCAAGTTTCCCGTACATGTCAAGCGCAGGTAAGGTTCTTCGCGTTGCGTCGAATTAAACCACATGCTCCACTGCTTGTGCGGGCCCCCGTCAATTCCTTTGAGTTTCAGCCTTGCGGCCGTACTCCCCAGGCGGGGCACTTAATGCGTTAGCGCCGGCACTCCGAGGGTCGCTCCCCGAAGCACCTAGTGCCCATTGTTTACGGCGTGGACTACCAGGGTATCTAATCCTGTTTGCTCCCCACGCTGTCGCGCCTCAGTGTCAGCCACTGCCCAGCAGGCCGCCTTCGCCACTGGTGTTCCTCCGGATCTCTACGCATTCCACCGCTACACCCGGAATTCCACCTGCCTCTACAGTGCTCGAGCTTTGCAGTCCGCACGGCCGATCCGGGGTTGAGCCCCGGACTTTCACCGCCCGCTTACAAAGCCACCTACGCGCCCTTTACGCCCAGTGATTCCGGACAACGCTCGCACCCTCCGTATTACCGCGGCTGCTGGCACGGAGTTAGCCGGTGCTTCCTCACCTGGTACCGTCACGGCGGATTGATCCGCCCGTTCGTCCCAGGCAACAGTGGTTTACACCCCGAAGAGCTTCATCCCACACGCGGCGTCGCTGCGTCAGTCTCTCGACCATTGCGCAATATTCCCCACTGCTGCCTCCCGTAGGAGTCTGGGCCGTTTCTCAGTCCCAATGTGGCTGGCCATCCTCTCAGACCAGCTACCCGTCGTCGCCTTGGTGGGCCATTACCCCGCCAACTAGCTGATAGGCCGCGAGCCCGTCCTGGTGCCCCCGAAGGGTTTCCTCTCCAGGCCATGAAGCCCGGAGAGCGTATGCGGTATTACCCGGCCGTTGGGCCGGCTATCCCCCACACCTAGGGTCGGTCGCTCACGTGTTACGCACCCGTTCGCCGGTCAGGTATTGCTACCTGCCCTCGACTTGCATGTGTTAAGCACGCCGCCAGCGTTCGTCCTGAGCCAGGATCAAACTCTCCAATAGTTTTTGAAGAATTGAAAGGCTCTTCGAAACGCCGTCACGCTGTCGCGTGACAGCGTATCCGAATCACTTTGATTGTTCAGGTTGAACTCTCCCCCGCGCCCTGAAATAGCACGGGATCAGTGAGTTCGCCTCGCACAACCGTTCTCTCGTTTTCGATTGTCAAACAGCGTCAATTCACATTTTCGGTGTCGTTTTTCCGACAGCCTCTCAACTTAAACCGCGTGTTCCCGCTTGGTCAAGGCTTTTGCGAAAATATCCGTCGCCCGATCGCGGTTACCTTCCCAACCCACGCTCGCGATTGCAAGCAATCGACAGGGGGTGAGAGCCGTCCAATGTAGGTGAAGGGAGCCCGAACGTCAAGGAGCAAATCCCCGGCGACGCCGGTACATATCATTCGTGCCGCGACCTTCTCACTCTCGCATGGACCCAATGGAAACGAGCTCCGCCGACACGCCCATCACCAAAGGTCTCACCGGTATCCCGCGCCTCGTCGCCGCCCTCAAGAACTCGCTCGTCGGCTTGCGCTACGCCGCCGCGCACGAGGCCGCGGTGCGCCAAGAGCTCGTCGCGATCATCGTCGGCGTTCCCATCGCGATCCTCCTCCCGGTCCGCACGCTCGAACACCTCATCCTCGTGCTCTCGCTCCTGCTCGTGCTCCTCGTCGAGATCCTCAATACCGCGATCGAGAACACGGTGGACCGCATCGGCTTGGAGCACCATGAGCTTGCGGGTCGTGCGAAAGACTTGGGCAGCACCGCGGTGCTCATCGCACTGCTGATGACGGGACTCTGCTGGGCCGTGATCGCCGGGCCGGTGGTGATGCGCTGGATCGGGTGAACGATCCAGCGCCCCCACACCGCGACGCTATTTCCGCTTCTTGGCGCCCATGGCGATGATCAACAGGCCGCTCACACCCGTCGCGATGCCCACCCAGGGCGGGACGCCGTGCGAATCCGTATCGGTCATGTGCATATCACCGATCTTCACCACATCGTGCGTGGTCTTGTAATTGATGCCGCGAAGCAGGATCACCGCGCCGAGTGCGGCGAGTGCCGCGCCCACGATGAAGTTCCGTATCACTGGGTTGGCGCCGCGAGGTTGCCGCAGGCGACCGTAGTCTCGCCGTTCGCGGCGGAGGCTTTGACGCTCACGAAATAGTATCCCGACGCCGGCGTCTCGAGCGCGACCGTCGCCTTCGACATGCCCTTCCCGTCCGTACCGACTTTGAGCGGCTGATAGTCGGCGAGCGTGCCGTACACGCCATCGTCGCTGCCGCACTGTCCGAGATGCACGGCCCACGGATGCACGCCGCCCGGCGTCGAGTTCGCGACGTTCAGGACCAATTCGGTGGTGCCGCTCTTCTTGCCCGGCGTCATTGACGCACTGCCCGTCATCTGCACCACGCCCGCGAGTTCGGCGGGGCTTGCGACGCTCGCGTGCCAGCGCGCGTTCACGTTCACGTCCTTCGCGCTCACGGTCACGGCGGGCTTGGATTGGAATGCGCTGCAGGCGGCAAGCGAGAGCGCGGCGGTCGTGGCAGCGGCCACGAACGCCAAGGATCGGCGGATTGTCATAGGTACTCCGGTGGAGTGCGGTACAGGCAGGATCCATCAGGGTGCGTGATGGCGGCGCGACCACCGGGGCGACAGAGCCACCCATTGTCCAAGCGGATAACACATATTAACCTATATTGGACAAAAGGTCAACAGGAGATCACCATGCCCGGAAAGAAGGCGCCGGAGGGATTGCGGCGCGAACAGATCCTCGATGCCGCCTATCGCGTCGCCTCGCACAAGGGGATCGACGGACTCACGGTGCGCGCCGTCGCGGCCAAGGCCAGGCTGAGTCACGGGCTCGTCCTCTTCCATTTCAAACGGCGCGACCAGCTCCTGCGCGCCCTGCTCGACCGCTTGCTCGCCTCCACCTCCGAGCTGCACGAAGCGCCCGAGATCGCGCGCATCGCGGCGCCCCTCGACCGTCTGCACGCCCTGCTCCACCAGGAGATGGACCGCCTCGGCAACGACCCGCGGCGCGTTCGCCTCTTCTACGACTATTGGGTGCTCGGCACCCGGAACGCCGCGATCGGTGCGCGCATCGCCGCCGAGCTCGAGCGCTACCGGCAGTCCTTCCGCGCGATCATCCACGATGTGATCCGGGCCGATCCCGGCGCGCTTCCCGCACGTCACGACCGAGGGGCTCGCCGCCGTCATCGTCAGCTTCATCAATGGCTGCGCCGTGCAGGCGATGATCGACCCGAAGCATTTCGACCTGGCCGAGTATCTCGCGGCCGCCGAGGGACTGCTCGGGCAGCTCGCCGGCTCCGCGAGTAAGCCGGCTTCGAGGGCCGCGACCGCCTAGGGGAAGACAAACGGCCGGGAACCGATTGCCGGGAACCGGTGTGGCATGAAAACAAATTCCCTAACGGCGCGCTGCAGTGCCGTTAGGGAATTCATTTGTTATTCCTCACCGGTTCCCGGCAACCGGTTCCCGGCTGTCGAATTATTTCGGAGCCGGTTGACTCGACGGCGGCACCATTCCCAGCATGCGCATGTACGTCACGATGTTCCCGTAGTGCTCGTTCACGTGCGCGGTGTTCTCGAACACCGCCCACATGCCGTTCACATCCATGCCGAACATCTTGAACGAGCGCTTCATCGCGTCGGCATCGGACATCGCGTACGCCTTCTGACAGTGCTCGGTGCTCGCCTTGAGCGCCGCCACGAGCCCCGCCTTGGTGGTCACGTTCTTCTCCACATCATCCTCGGCGTTCGCCTTCTCGCCGAGCGCGGCGCCGCAGAACATGTGCTGCGAGCCAGCGATGTGACCAATGAGCTGGCCGAACGAGCGCACCGTCGCGACGGGCTTGTACGCATAGAGCGACTCCGGCATCTGCTCCGCGGCGGCGGTGATGTAGCCCATCGTGTTCACCCAGATCGTGCGGTCGTTCGCGATGGCGGACGGCGAGGCGGGTGCGACGGCGCGCGGCATTGCCGCGCCGAGAACCACAGCGAGCGAGAGGAGCGATACAGAACGCATCATGACGATGTGCCTCCGATGAGTGGGCGCCCGCGTGGATCGCGGGCCAGACGGCACAAGTATGCGCCGGAACGCCGTTCGCCGCTATCCGCACCCACTTGCGCGAAATCGGGAATCGCCGCACGTTCGGCGTCAGCGATGACCTATCTACTCCTGGTGGCCGCCGCCTGCGGCGTGAGTCTATGGTTCGCGTCGCGCCGGAATCGCATCACGAAGATCCGGCACGACTCGATCGTGTCCTGGCGTCGCGACCTCGAACTCCTCTCCGACGCGGATGTCGAGCGCGCCGACGAACTCGTGCGCGAGTACGCCGCGGTCCTCGAGCGGCATCGCCTGGCGTCACCGCAGCTGAGACGGGTCTCCGACCTGCCTGCGTCGAAGGAAGAGATCGCCGCCGCGGTGTTCACGCTCGCGCGATTCTCGAGGCTGAAGGACCCCTCCTCTGCGCGCACACTCGAAACGCTCGCTGCGGATTACTCAAGGCTCGGGGAATTCGTGGCTGGCGACGAAGCAGATCAGAAACTCGCCGATCAGGCATCGCTGCTGGCGAGGATCGCGGCCGAGTGCGAGCGCCGGAAGGAAGAATTCAGCGCATTCCTCGACGACCTGCCCGGCGGACCCGCGAGCGCGACATCCTGATCACGGGTGCCGATCGAGTTCGTAACCGTGCGTAGCGCGCTCGCCATCGTTCTTCTGCTGTGCGCGGCGCGCGTCACCGCGCAGTCGACTGAGGCAGCGAGCGAGGACTGGGCCAACCTCGAGCGGTTCCGCGCGGAGAATGCGCGCCTCGGGCCGCCGCACCCCGGCGAGAAGCGCGTGGTCTTCATCGGGAATTCGATCATCCAGCAGTGGGCGCCATACTTCCGGCACATGTTCCCGCACAAGCCGTACGTGCGGCGCGGCATCAGCGGGCAGACGACACCCCAGATGCTGCTGCGATTCCGCCAGGATGTGATCGAGCTGCAGCCGGCCGTGGTCGTGATCCTCGGCGGGACCAACGACATCGCGGGGAACACGGGGCCATCCACGCTGGACATGATCGAGGACAACCTGGCGAGCATGACCGAGCTGGCGCAGGCGAACGGCATCCGCGTAGTGCTCTGCTCCGTGCTGCCGGTTTTCGAATATCCGTGGAACCCGGAGCAGGTGCCGGCGCCGAAGATCGTCGCACTGAATGCGTGGATCAAAGCGTACGCGGCCGAGCATGGCGCGACGTTCGTGGATTTCCACACGCCGATGGCCGACGATCGCCAGGGATTGCGCCAGGAGCTCACGTACGATGGCGTGCATCCGAACAAGGCGGGCTATGAGGTGATGGCGCCGTTGGTGGAGCAAGGGATCGAGGAGGCGCTCAAGCAGCGCGTGAAGAAATAGCCGTGAGATCTTAGCGCATGAGCGATATTCTCGAGTGGGTCGGCATGTACGTCGCCTTTTCCCTTGCCGTCGTTGTTGTCGCCATCATCGCCGCAGGAGTTTGGGCCGTCGCCGGAAGCGCGCTCGGCGAGGAGCGATTCGCGCCGGCACTCCGCGCTCGGTGGCAGCGCGCCTGGAATTGGCTGACTGGCAGACTGTTTCGGTCCCTCTGACTCAGCGGCGCCCCTCGGGCGATCGATTGCCGAACACTACATACCGGCTACAATCCGGTAGCGATGTGAAAACGGCCTCCGGTGTATGGGAGGCCGTTCAAGTTCAGCACGTTATGCCTGCCTTACTTAGTGCGCCCTGAAGGAATCGAACCTTCAACCTAATGATTAAGAGTCATTTGCTCTGCCAATTGAGCTAAGGGCGCAAACTTTGTCCGGTACACACGCGCCAGGGAGGACTCGAACCTCCGACCCACAGCTTAGAAGGCTGTTGCTCTATCCACCTGAGCTACTGGCGCCTTCCCTCGATCGCGTGATCTCGCTACACCCACGTTGAGGTCGGGGCGGCCGGATTCGAACCGGCGACCTCCTGCTCCCAAAGCAGGCGCGCTACCAGGCTACGCTACGCCCCGCGAGTCGCAACAAGCTATCGGGTACGCGACGCTCGGTCAACCGGCGCGCACCTCGCTCTGCATCGCGCGCAGCAACGCCGCGAACGCACGCCCGCGATGACTCACACGCTCCTTCGACACGCGATCCGCCTCGCCGAAGGTCATGCCGAGATCGTCGGACAGGAAATACGGATCGTACCCGAAGCCGCCAATGCCCGACGGCGTCTCGACGATGACGCCCAACGTCTCGCCACGGCACACGAGCTCGCGCTTGCCGTGTGCGAAGGCGGCCGCGCACACGTAGCGCGCGCTCCAATCGGCCTTGTCCGCCAGTTCGCGCAACAATTTCTCGTTGTTGCTGTCGTCGAGCTCCTGCCCCGTGAGATCGGCGCGGCCGCTCCAGCGCTTGCTGCGCACGCCGGGCGCACCCTTGAGCGCGGTGATCTCGAGCCCCGAATCGTCCGCGATCACGGGGAGTCCGTTGGCGCGTTTCAGGAAATAGCGCGCCTTCGCGAGCGCGTTCGCCTCGAAGGTGTCGAACTTCTCGATCGCCTCCTCCTCGGGCGCTTCGGCGAGCCCGAGTTCGTCGAGCGTGACGGCCTCGAAGCCCGCGTCCTCGAGCAGCGGCGTGAGCTCGCGCAACTTGCCGCGGCTGCGCGTCGCGAGCACGAGGCGCTGCGTCACCGCCCGAGCGCCGCGGCCTGCGCGTCGAGGAGTTGCCTTATCCCGCGCTCCGCGAGCACGGTGAGCCCGTCCATCGCGGCGCGATCGAACGTGCCGTGCTCGCCGGTGCCCTGCACTTCCACGAAGCGATGCTCGCTCGTCATCACGACGTTCATGTCTACGTCGGCGCGCACGTCCTCGGTGTACTCGAGATCGAGCCGTGTCTCCGCGCCGATCATCCCGACGCTCACCGCCGCGACGCGGCGGCGTACGGGAGTCTTCGCGATCGAGCCGCGCTTCACGAGCCAGTCGAAGGCATCGACCACCGCGACGCAGGCGCCGGTGATCGACGCGGTGCGCGTGCCGCCATCGGCCTGCAACACGTCGCAGTCCACCTTGATCGTGAACTCGCCGAACTTGAAATCGTCGAGCATCGCGCGCAGGCTGCGGCCGATGAGGCGCTGGATCTCCTGCGTGCGGCCGCCGAGCTGGGCGCGCTCGCGCGCGGTACGCGTGTGCGTCGCACGCGGAAGCATCGCGTACTCGGCGGTAAGCCAGCCTTCGCCTTTGCCGCGCTTCCAGCCGGGCACACCGTCCTCGACCGACGCCGTGCAGAGCACGCGCGTGGAGCCGAACGCGATGAGGCACGAGCCTTCGGCATTCGGCGCGGCGCCGCGCTCGAGCGCTACCGGTCGCAGAGCATCGTTGGCGCGGCCGGCGCGCGGAGCGTCGCTACTTGGCGTCACGGAGCTTCTCGATGATTGAAGTGGTGGACTGTCCAGGCGTAAGCGGAACGATCTTCACGGATCCGCCCCACGATTCGACTTCGCGGCGCCCCACGACGGTGGCAGGCGAGTAGTCGCCGCCCTTCACGATGATATCGGGGCGCAGTGCGACGATGAGTTCGAGCGGCGTGTCCTGCTCGAACACGGCGACGGCGTCCACCGACTCGAGCGCGCCGAGCACGAGCGCGCGCTCCACCGCGTTGCGCACCGGCCGCGTGGGGCCCTTGAGCCGGCGCACCGAGTCATCGCTATTCACGCCGACGACGAGGGCGTCGCCGGCGGCGCGCGCCGCCGCGAGCACGTCGATGTGACCGGGATGCAGGAGATCGAACACGCCGTTCGTGAACACCACGCGCCCCTTCACGGCGTCGCGCCAGCGCCGGGCTTCGGCCCACGACATCACCTTGCTCGCGGGCGCGCGAGGCGCGACGGGCGTCAGAACACCCGCTCCACGTGCGGGGTCAGCTCGACCTCCTTCACGAATCCCGGGAGTTCGATCGCTTCGATGTAGTCCACCCAGATCCAGATCTGATTCCCCTTCCGCCGGATCTGGATCTTCTTCGCGCCCTCGGGCATGTCGAGCGAATCGGCCTTCGCCCGGAGGTGCAAGAGGATCTGGTCGTTCGGCGTATGCGCGGCGAATCGCGCCTCCTGCGCCATCGCATCCTGGTACTCGTAGAAGCGCAGCGCGACGGTGCCGATGTTCCAGGCGAAATAGCACAGCGCCGCGACGATGAGCACGGAGACGAGACAACCCAGTCGGACTTTTCCCGCGCGCGGCCTGAGTCGGATCACCATTGCGACTGCGCTCCGGCAATGATGTCGCTCACGATCTTGGTCACGGCGTCCTTGCGCCCGCCGGCCTCATCGCGTTCCGAATAATCGGCGACACCCACGAGTCCCTTGCGGGACCAGATCACGCGGCCGTTGGTCTGGTCCACGATCTCGACGTCCACGGTGATGCGCAGCTCGCGTTGCGCCGACGTCGAATTCGGCGACGCGGAATACGCGACGGGGATGCCGGTGTCGAAGCGCGTGATCCGGCCGCGCACGATGGCGTCGGCGCGATTCTCCGATGCGGGATGCAGCCCCAGGCGTGATACGAACTGCGTGGAGAGCAAAGTGTTGAGCTCGCTCTGCAGCGTCGGCGACGGCGTGTCGTTGTCGAAGGGGATGACGGCGACGGTCTTGATCTTCGGAGGCAATCCACCGCCGGCGAAGCCGTAGTTGCAGCTGCTGAGCGCCAGAGCGGCGATCAGGAGCGCGCTAACGCCAGATCGAAGCATTGAAGGGCGGAAGAGTATCCACCTGTTTCACGGTGAGCTCGAGCGTACGCTGAGGGTGAGAGGAGCGGTACCGTACGATGCTGCCTGGCACACGCGTCGCCGACTGCGGGATCCGTCCGCCATCGATCTGGTCCAGCCGGACGAGCTCCGGGCCGAGGAACGCCGCCCGCCAAGTATCATACCCTGCAATCTCAATGCGGAGCGTGTCCGCGTCAACGCGGGCGGCGGTGTCGCGGCCCGGTGGGACCCGAAGGACGCCCAGCGCTGCCCAGACGAACGGCATGGCCGGCACGATGCGGCGAGTGACCTTCGGGCGCGCCGCGACCAGGGAATCGCCGATCACGACGGCATCGCCCACGGTCTCATTGTTGACGAAGAAATCCAGGCGCACGGAGTCGGGCGGCGCGGTGCGAGCGACGGCTTCGCCGTTCAGGGTGACGTTGCCGTCCTCATAGGCGAATCCGTACACGATCTTGAGGTGTGGGCCGCTCATCGCCGTGGCCGGGGCGCTGACCGGCACCGGTTGACCGCTGAAGAGCGGCGCGCGCGGGCTGCAGGCGGCGAGGATCAGCAGCGCGAGCGCGGCGCTCCTCACTCTTGCACGCGGATCGACGTGATCGCGTCGCCCTGCACGGTCGCGTCGAGCGGGGCGAACCCGTCCACCACTCGGCCGAACGCGGTGTAGCCGGCGTCGAGATGCGGCTGGAAACTCAGCGTGATGAAATACTGGCTGCCGCCGGTGTCGGGGCCCGACAGCGCCATGCCCAGCTCCCCGCGCACATAGCTGAGACGGTCGAGCTCATCGCGAATGGCGTAGCCGGGACCCCCGCTGCCGTCGCCGCGCCGGTCACCGTCCTGCGCGACGAAGTTCGGCACGACGCGATGCCAATCGGTGTTGTCGAAATATTTGGCCCGCGCGAGCGTGAGGAAATTGTTCACGGTGAGCGGTGCGTCGACCGGCGCCAATTCGAGCGTGATCACTCCGCGCGCCGTGGTGATGCGCGCGCGCGGCGTATGACCGCCGAGCGCCGGGATCACGAGCGAGCGCACGATCCCCTCGTACCACGCGAGCGGCGGCAAGAGCGGAGGCGGCGCGGAGGCCCAGGCGGCGAGCAGCGTGAACCCGGCCGCCGCATCGCGCGAGGCCTGGTCGGCAGGCACCGGCATGGCGCGGATCGCAGTGCGGAGCGAGTCGGAGAAATGCATGCTGTCACGCGCCCACACGGCCACGAGGAAACTCACGGTGGCGGCGCGCGCATCGTTCGAGGAGTCCGTCAACGCGCGCGGATAACTCCGAACGACGAGCACGGCCTCCTCCACGGTGCCGTGATCCTCGAGCGAACGGATGGCGACGGATCGTACGACGTTGTCGGGATCATCGAGCGCGTGGTACATGAACTCGCGCCTCCACGGGTGGCCGGCGGCCGAGTCGATCCACGGGGCGATGGCCGAGTACGCGGCGCTCCGCACGCGGGCATCCGGATCGCGGGCGAGCGGCAGCGAGATGTCGCGCATGCGCTGGATGTTCTTGGAGGCGGCGCCCGCATCGGCCACGGCGGCGCGATGATGCCAATCGGGGAGATGCCGCCAACCGTCGGCGTTGTCCGGATCGGCGGCGGGAAGCACCACGTCATCGCGAAGCGCTCGGCCCAGCACTTCGCGCCTGTACACGAACGTGGTGTCGGCGTTCCAGGCGTCCATCCAGAGCGATCGCGGCGCGCCGGCGAGCACGACGTCCAGCGCCTGCGCGGCGGTGAGTCGGACGTTCGCATCGGGGTCGTGCAGCGCGCGTAACACGGCGGCGCGCGATGCGCCGCCGTATGTGCCGAGCGCGCGCACGGCGTTCACCCGCACCTGGGGCGTTGCATCGCGCGCGAGCGAGTCGAGCGCCGAAAGCGCGAGCGCGGCGAGCGAATCGCCCGCCGCCTGATGGGAGAGCGCACGCGCGACGATGGCGCGCACCGCATCGTCGGGATCATGGGCGAGCGGGAGCACCGCGCGCACTCCGGCGGCGGCGTACGGACGCGCGATCGCATACACCGCGGCCCAACGCACCGACGCATTGGCGTTCGCGAGCCATGACGTCACGCGAGCGACCGGCACCGGCTTGAGCCGCGATGCCGCGATGAGGAGCGCGGCGCTCACCGCGACGGGGCGCGGCGCGTGCGCGGCGAGGGCGGTATCGATCGACGCCGCGGCGGGTGCGCCGATCGCGCCGAGCGACCATGCTGCCTGCGCCGCGACCGTGGGCGCACTGCCAAGCGCGTGCGAGAGCGCGGCCACGCTCAGCGAATCCTTCATCAAGCCGAGCGCGAACGCGGCGTTGGCGGCCACGGCGGTATCGCGATCGCCAAGCAACGACCGCAATCGCGGCGCCAGCGAGACGCCATGCACCTGGCCAACGGCGCGCGCGGCCGCTGCGCGCTCGGGCGGCGAGCCAGAGCGCAGAATGCCGAGCACGAGTGCGGTGTCGAGCTGTCGCTGGTCGGCCATCTGCAGGAGCCGGGCGTAGCGAACGGCATCCACCGCGGGCGTCTGCGCGGCGCACGCTGCGGCGAGGGCGAGCGCCGCGACCGCGAGCGCGTTACGGCGCATTGGCGGCCGCGCCGGCGAGCCTGGCGCGCATATCCGGCGGGAGCGCGGCGACACGTCCCGCGGGATCGAGCGAGATGAGCGTCGTGCTGGCGGTCGCCAGCTTAGCGCCGGTCGCGGCATTGAACACCGTGTAATCGAACGTGAGCGTGCGGGAGGTGACGCGCGCGAGGACAGTGTCCACGCGGATCATGTCATTGTATTTCGCGCCCGCGAGGTAGCGGAGCGAGGCCTCGGAGACAGCGAGCGTGATCCCCTGCTCCTCCATCTCGCGGTACGACGTGCCCATCACTTGCCGGATGTGATCGGTGCGCCCGATCTCGCACCAGATGAGATAGTTCGCGTGATAGACGACGCCCATCTGATCGGTCTCCGCGTAGCGCACGCGGAATTCGACGGACGAGATGCGGGGGGCTGGATGCACGAGGCACGATGCACGATGCACGAGGAGTTTGTAAAGAGCGCGCGCGAAGGCTAGAATGTGGCCATGCTGCCCTCGCCCTGTTACGTGATCTCCGACGCCCACCTCGGCGCCGGCGATGTGGAATTGGAGCGGCGGCTCGTAGGGTTCCTGCGCCAGCTGCCCGGGCGCGCCGGCTCGTTGCTCATCAACGGCGACCTCTTCGATTTCTGGTTCGAATGGAAAACGGTGATCCCGCGCGGGCATTTCCGCGCGCTCGCCGCACTCGCGGATCTCGTGGATGCGGGCGTGCCCGTGACGATGCTCGCCGGGAACCACGACTGCTGGGGCGGCGACGTGCTCACCGGCGAGGTGGGCATCGACTATCGCGTGAGCGGCTGGAGTGGAGAGATCGCCGGGTGGCAGACCACGATCGAGCACGGCGATGGCTTGCGCGACGTGGAGGACCGCCCGTACCGCCGGCTGCGCCGCGTGCTGCGTCATCCGTGGGCGATCCGCGCGTTCCGGTGGATCCACCCCGACTGGGGGAGCAAGCTCGCACACGGATCGTCGGGCGCGAGCCGCGACCACCGCGCGCGCGATGGCGGCGCCGGATTGCAGGCGGTGGCGATGGCGCATCTCGCGCACCATCCGCGCACGCAACTTCTGATCTACGGGCATTCGCACGTGCCGGCGCTCGAACGGTCGCCCGCCGGCAGCGTGTACGCGAATCCCGGCGCGTGGATGGACGGACCGACCTATCTGTGCATCACGCCCGAGCGCGTCGAACTGCGGCGCTGGCGCCCCGGATCAACCGAGAGTGACCTTCTCGACGCGGCCGACCGCGTCGCCGAGGAAGCGCTGCCCCACCCGTAGGAACTGGTCGGGAGCATCGGACGCGACGAAGCGGCATTCTCCCTTGCCGCCAACGGGCGCTCGGAGTTGCGCCTTGTCGAGCGCGTCGCGCGTGGCCGCCGCCGTCTCTTCCGCGCTGTCGATGAGCCGCACGCCACCGCCGACGACATTGGCGAGCAACGGCTTGAGCAGCGGATAATGCGTGCAACCGAGCACGAGCGTGTCGATCTCGTCCGGCGCGAACGCGTCGAGATATTCATGTGCAATGAGGCGCGTGGCCGGCGCGTCGAGCCAGCCCTCCTCCACCAGCGGAACGAAGAGCGGGCACGCGCGTGACACCACGTGCGTATCGGATCGCAGCGCGCGCACGGCACGTTCGTACGCGCCCGAGGCCACGGTGCCACTCGTGCCGATGACGCCAATGCGCCCACTGCGTGAGGCGCGCGCGGCCCCGGCGGCGCCGGGTTCGATCACGCCGATGATGGGAATGTCGAAGCGCTCGCGCAGCGATGGCAGCGCGTGCGCCGTGGCCGTGTTGCACGCGACCACCACCGCCTTCACTCCTTGCGACACGAGCCACTCGGTGATCTCCGCCGCGTACCGCCGAACCGTATCCGGACTCTTCGGGCCGTATGGCACGCGCGCGGTGTCGCCGAAGTAGATGAGGCGCTCCTCGGGCAACTGGCGGCGCAGCTCGTGGACCACGGTGAGGCCGCCGATCCCCGAATCGAAGACGCCGATCGGCGACCGCGCGCCGGGTGCGTTCACCATGCGATGTGCGTCCCGATGGATGCCGACTTCTGGGTGGGCGATGCCCCGAGCTCGATCGGCACGTTCCACAATTGCGCCGCGACGAACGCGTCCGCCGCCGAGATCAAGTGATTGAAGATCAGCAGCACGGTCCAGTCCTGCACGGCGAGCTCACGCTTGCCCAGCACTTCCTGCAGCGGATTGGGGATGAAGCCCGAACCGTTGAACACGCTGTCGCCGGCGAACCGCTGCGCGGCCCGGAGTTCCGACTTCGACTGCGCGAGCATGCCGAGCGAGATCGCCTCGACGCTGACGAAGATCACGCCGGCGGTGCTGCGATGCAGCGACGCCTGCCCCCAACCGGGAATGAGCAGCGACTGGAAGAGCGCTCGCTTGGGTGAGACCGGCGGCTTGGGCGACGGCTGCGTGAGCGCGGTCGGGAACGTATCCGCGGACGCCGGCGGCGCGGCGGTGGGGCCGACGCGCGAGCTGTCCGCGATCTGCGCGTCGAGCGAGGCGCCGAACGCACCGAGCATGACGCTGAGCACGCCAGCCGCGCAGACCGCGGTCATCGCGCCGCGCCCGCGTGGCGGGAACGTGTGGGAATCGAACCCACCCAACCCGACGAAGTCAGGTCGCACCAGTTTTGAAGACTGGGAAAGCCACCAGGCCCCATCCGTCCCCACGGTTCACGCGAGCG
Source organism: uncultured Gemmatimonadaceae bacterium (assembly GCA_963716745.1). GTDB lineage: Bacteria > Gemmatimonadota > Gemmatimonadetes > Gemmatimonadales > Gemmatimonadaceae > DATKOH01. The sequence continues at coordinate 216,432 of OY970320.1, read as the reverse complement.
CGATGTCGACCGTCCCGCGCGGCTGCACCGCGCCGATCACGGCAGCGCCGTCCACGCGCGCCAGATACTCCGGAACGACCGCCGGCGCCATCGCGAGCAGCAGTCCACCCGAAGTCTGCGGGTCGAGCAGCAGCGCGCGCTCGGCGTCGGCCACGGTACCCCAGTCCACGGAGGCCTCGAGCCAGTCGTAGTTGCGCGATCCGCCGCCGGTGCGCGCGCCGCGCTTCCACGCCGCGCGCGCGCCGGGCAAGAGCGGCACCGCGTGCACGTCAATGCGCAGCGTGACGCCGCTCGCGCGCGCGATGTGCGTCGCGTGGCCGAGGAGGCCGAAGCCCGTGACGTCGGTCGCGCAGCGCACGCCGACCGCGAGCGCGGCGCGGCTCGCCTCGGCGTTCAGCGTGGTCATCGAGCGGATCATCGCGTCGTGGTCGGCGGCGCCGAGTTCGCCGAGCTTCCCGGCGGTGGCGAGGAGCCCGGTGCCGATCGCCTTCGTGAGCACGAGCACGTCGCCGGGCTTCGCGGCGGCGTTGGTGAGGAGATGCTTGGGATTCGCGCGGCCGGTCACCGAGAGGCCGTACTTGATCTCCTCATCGATGATCGTGTGGCCGCCGGCGATCACCGCGCCGGCCGCGCGCACCATGTCCTGCCCGCCGCGCAGGATCTCGGTGAGGATCTCGAGCGGCAGCTTCCCCGCGGGGAAACCGACGATGTTGAGCGCGGTGAGCGGCTCGCCGCCCATCGCGAAGACATCGCTCAGCGCGTTCGTGGCCGCGATGCGGCCGAAGGTGTACGGATCGTCGACGATCGGCGCGAAGAAATCCACCGTCTGCACGAGGGCGACGTCGTCGCTCAGCAGAAAGACACCCGCGTCGTCGAACGAGCCGCGCCCGACGATCAATCGAGGATCGAGATCGGCAGGAAGCGGCGCGAGCGCGCGCGACAGATCGCCCGGCCCCATCTTCGCCGCGCAGCCCGCGCAATTCGCGAACGCGGTAAGGCGGAACGTGTCCTTCGTCTCGACGACGCCGGCGGTGGTCATGCTCGCGGTCGCAGCGCTCAATCCTTCGTTTTCACGTACGCGATCGCGTCGATCTCGACGAGCGCATTCCGCGGGAGCGCCGCGACCTGCACGGTGGAGCGCGCGGGCCGCGCGGCGCCGAGGTGCTTCCCGTACAGATCGTTCACCACCGGGAAATCGGCGAGGTCGGCGAGGTACACCGTGGTCTTCACGACGTCCGCCCACGTCGCGCCGCCGGCGGTGAGCACCGCCGACAGATTCGCGAGCACGCGCTTGGTCTGCTCTTCGATGCCGCCGTCGACGATCTTGCCGCTGGCCGGATCGAGTGCGATCTGTCCAGCGGTGAAGAGGAATCCATGCACATGGATCGCCTGCGAATACGGCCCGATCGCGGCGGGCGCCTTGTCGGTGCTGATCGGCTTCACGGTGTGTGGCTCCCGCGGTGGAAGTGTCGGCGTCGCACGTACGCTCTGTGATATAGACGGCGCGCGCGTCTAGAACAACCCGGTGATCGATCCGTTGGGAAGGATCGCCATGCGCTCGGCAGCCGGTTCCTTCGGCAGTCCCGGCATGGTCATGATGTCGCCCGCCTGCGCGACGACGAATCCGGCGCCGGCAGCCGGGTACACGTCGTTCACGGTGATGCGGAATCCCTTGGGGCGGCCGAGCAGCGTGGCGTCGTCGGAGAGTGAGTACTGCGTCTTCGCCATGCAGATCGGCGTCTCGCCAAGGCCGATCGATTCGAGGTACTCGATCGCGCGCTCGGCCTTGGGCGCGTAGTCCGCGCCGTCGCCGCCGTACACGCGTCGTCACGATGGTGTCGATCTTCTCGCGGATCGGTTTCTTCACGTCGTAGAGCGGCGCGTACTTGGAGCCGCCAGCGTCGAGCGCCGCAATCACCTCGTTTGCCATCTCGAGGCCGCCCTCCCCGCCCTTCTCCCACACTTCGTTGAGCGCGACGCGCACGCCCTGCTTGCGCGCGAAGTCCGCGACCATCGTGAGCTCCTTCTCCGAGTCGCTCGTGAAGCGATTGACGGCGACGATCACCGGCACGCCGAACTGCTTCACGTTCGCGATGTGCGCGGCGAGGTTCGGCAGGCCTTGCTCGAGCGCGCCGAGGTCCTCGTTCGCGAGCTGCTTCTTATCGGCGCCGCCATTGAGCTTGAGCGCGCGCACCGTGGCGACGAGCACGGCGACCTCGGGGTTCAACGCGCCGAAGCGGCACTTGATGTCGAAGAACTTCTCGGCGCCGAGATCGGAACCGAAGCCCGCTTCGGTGACGACGATGTCGGCGAGCGCGAGTCCGGTCTTGGTGGCGATGATGGAGTTGCAGCCGTGCGCGATGTTGCCGAACGGACCGGCGTGCACGATCGCGGGGCCGCCTTCGAGCGTCTGCACGAGGTTGGGGCGGATCGCGTCCTTGAGCAGCAGGCTCATCGCGCCGACGGCCTTGAGATCGGAGGCGCGGATCGGCTTGCGTGATGCGCCGGTCGTGGCGCCGACGATGATGCGCGCAGAGGCGTGCTTCGAGATCGTCGCGGCTGGATGCGAGCGCCACGATCGCCATGATCTCGCTCGCCGGGATGATCACCCAGCGCTCCTCGCGCACGATGCCGTTGGCGACGCCGCCGAGCCCGATGACCGCGTTGCGCAGCGCGCGGTCGTTCATGTCGATCGTGCGCGGCCAGGTGATGCGGCGCGAGTCGATGCTGAGCGGATTCCCCTGCGTGCAGATGATTGTCGAGCATCGCCGAGAGCAGGCTGTGCGCGCTCGAGATCGCGTGGAAGTCGCCGGTGAAATGGAGGTTGATGTCCTCCATCGGGATCACCTGCGCGTAGCCGCCGCCGGCCGCGCCGCCCTTCACGCCGAACACCGGACCGAGACTCGGCTCGCGGATGCAGAGCACCGTCTTCTTGCCGCGGCGGCGGAGCGCGTCGGCGAGCCCGACCGAGCGTGGTGCTCTTCCCTTCGCCCGCGGCGGTGGGATTGATCCCGGTGACGAGCACGAGGCGGCCGCGCGGTTTCCGCTGCGAGACGTCGAGCGCGATCTTCGCCTTGAATTTTCCGTAGAGGTCCAGCTCATCGGGCACGAGGCCGAGCTCGGCGGCGACATCGCCGATGGGGCGTGGCTTGGCGGCTTGGGCGATCTCGATGTCGGAGGGGACGGGCTTGCTCATGTGAACGGCTCGGGATTCGGGATTCGGGACTCGGGCGGGACGCGGGAAACTACCCGTTCGACGCGAGCCTCCGCTAGGCGAGGCGGAACAAGCGCCGCGCGTTCGCGGCGGTGACTGCTGCCAACTCGTCTGGAGGCATGCCGCGGGCGGCGGCGAGACGCGCGATGGTGAGTGGCACGAAGGCCGGTCTCGTTGCGCTTGCCGCGATGCGGGACGGGCGCGAGGAAGGGCGCGTCGGACTCGACGAGCAGGCGGTCGTCGGGCACGAGGCGGAGGAGCGCGTCGTCCGTCCATTTCTTGAACGTGATGATGCCGCTGAAGGAGACGTACCAGCCGGCGGCGAGGGCGTGCTCGGCGAGCGAGGTGGTGCCCGTGTAGCAATGGAGGACTCCGGTGACACCGGCAGCCGCCGAGATCATCGCGCGCGTATCGTCTTCGGCCTCGCGCGTATGCACCACCACGGGCGCGTGGCGCCGCGCGGCGACTTCGAGTTGCGCGCGGAACGCCGCACGCTGCGCTTCGCGCGGCGAATGATCGTAGTGGTAGTCGAGCCCGCACTCACCCACCGCCGCGGCACCGGCGTCGAGTGCGGCCTCGATGAGCGGCACATCGCGCGTTGCGTCGAACTCATCGGCATCATGCGGGTGCACGCCCGCCGTGAACGCGACGCGGCCCGGGTGCGCCTTGGCGATCGCGGCGGCGCGCCCGGCCGCGGCGAGCGACTCCCCGATGCACACGATCGCCTCCGCACCCGCCGTGAACGCGCGCTCGATCACCGCGTCGCGGTCAGGATCGAAGGCGGGATCGGCGAGGTGCGCATGACTGTCGATGAACATGGCTCCCGATGCGACACCGCCGCCCGGGAGGGCGGCGGCGGGTTGATCAGCGTGCGGCCGGCGAGCGTTTCGGTTCGATGGCGTGGTGCTTGTCCATCTCCCGCAGCGGCTTCATGCCGACGCCGCCCGTCTCGCCCATGGCGCGCGGCCACTTGTTCTCGATCCACAGCAGGATGGGCGACGCGACATAGATCGAGCTGAACGTTCCCGTGACGACGCCGAAGAGCATGACCAGTGCGAACGGACGCAGCACTTCGCCGCCGAGCAGCGTGAGCGCGAGCAGCGTGGCGAAGGTCGTGGCGTGCGTCAGCACCGAGCGCGGCAGCGTCTCGTTCACCGACCGGTTCAGCGTATCGTAGAACGCCTCGCGCTTGAACTTGTGCAGGTTCTCGCGCACACGGTCGAAGATGATGATCGTGTCGTTCAACGAATAGCCGATCATCGTGAGGATGCCGCCGACGACGACGAGCGACACCTCGAGGTTCATGTACTTGATGAACGCGAGCGTCGCGAGGATATCGTGCGCGGTTGCGATCACGGCGGCGACGCCGAAGCGCGTCTCGAAGCGGAACGCCAGGTAGATGAGCGTCACCACGAACGAGATGAGGATGGCGAGGAGCGCCTTCTGCCGGAGTTCGCCTCCCACCTTGGGTCCCACCGCGCCCGTGCCGACGACGGTGAACGAGCCCGCGCCGTAGTGACGTACGAGCGCCGAGTCGATGCGGTCGGCGATCCGCTCGGCGCCGCGCTTCCAGCTCGGCGACCGTGCGGGAGTCCTGGACGCGGATCGAGATACACGGTGTCGGCGCCGAACTGCGTGATCTCCTCGCCGCGCACGCCGGCGCCGTCGATCACCGACCGCATCTCGGCGACCTGCGGCGGCTTGTGGAAGGCCACCTGCATCGACGTACCGCCGGTGAACTCGATGCTGTAGTTGTAGCCCTTGACCGCGATGAGGATCAGCCCGGGCACGATGAACGCCAGCGTGACCGCCGTCGTGATCTTCCAGAGGCGGATGAAATCGATCGTGGTTCCATGCAGGATGCGGATCATCAGATGCTCAGAGTCTGGGCGTCCCGACGGCGGCTGAGCCAGATCAGGAAGAAGGTGCGGACGACGTAGATGGCGCTGACCATCGACGCCGCGATGCCGGCGAGGAGGGTGACGGCGAAGCCGCGCACCGGACCGGTGCCGACCTCGATAGAGCACGAGCGCGGTGAGCGCGGTGGAGACGTTCGAGTCGATGATCGCGCTCATCGCGTGCTTGAAGCCCTCATCGATGGCGGCGCGCACGCTCTTGCCGTGATCGAGCTCCTCTCGAATGCGCTCGAAGATCAGCACGTTCGCGTCCACCGCGATGCCCACCGAGAGCACGAGTCCAGCGAGCCCCGGCAGCGTGAGCACGGCGTCGAGTCCGGCGAGGAGCGCGAGCGTCCAGAGCAGGTACAGCGTGAGCGCAGTGACCGCGAGCACGCCGGAGAACCGGTAGTAGCCGATCATGATGATGATCACGAGCGCGACGCCGGCCGCGCCGGCGCGCGCGCCGTCGCGAATGGAGTCTTCGCCGAGGCTCGGGCCCACCGTGCTCGACTCCACCACTTTGAGCGGCACGGGCAGCGCGCCCGCACGCAGCACGAGCGCGAGGTCCTGCACCTTTTGCAGCGGCTGTCCCTTCATCGTGATCTGGCCGCGCGTGCCGATCGCGCTCTGGATCACCGGCGGACGGCCCATCACGCGATCGTCGAGGACGATCGCCATGTAGTCGCCTACGTGCTTGCCGGTCTCTTCGCGGAAGCGGCGGCCGCCTTCGTTGTTCAGCGTGAAGCTCGACGACGGTGCCTTCGATCGGATCGGTGACCGGCTTCGCATCGACGAGATATTCGCCGGTGATGATCGGCCGCGAGTCCACCACGTAGAACGAGGAGGACGCCGGCGGCGGAGCACCGGGCGTCGTCTCATCCACGCCCCAGTGCACGGACTTGCCAGGCGGCAGCGCGGCCTGCACTTCGGGGTTGTCGAGATAGCGGCGCATCATGGGCACGTCGGCGGAGGCGACGATATACTCGCCAGGCATACCACCCGGCTGGACAAGCTTCGAGAACGGTCCCGCGCCGGTCGCGAAGAGCGACGTGTCGGCCTTGGGCGCATTCTTCTCGCCCGGCTTCTTCTTGGCGCCCGTGGTGTCCGCCGGCTTCGTGAACAGATCGAGGGCGCCCTTCCCGCCCGCTGCCGTATCCGTAGCGCCCGGCGTCGCGCCGCCCCCGATCGCACCGCTCCGGTCGCGAATGAGCTGGTCAATGCGCGGCATCACCTTCTCGAGCGCGTTCGTCTTGTCGGTGATCTGGAACTGCAGGAACGCGGACGAGCGCACGAGGTCCTCGGCGCGCGCGCGGTCATTCTCTCCCGGCAGTTCCACCACAATGCGGTCGTTCCCCACCTTCTGCACCACCGGCTCCGCGACGCCGAACTGGTCGATGCGGTTGCGGACCACCGTGAGCGCGCGGTCGATCGCCTCGCTCTTGTTCGCAACCACGGCGTGCGACTCATCGACTTCGAGCGCGATGTACATGCCGCCCTGCAGATCCAGTCCGCGCTTGAGTGGCACGCGGCGCACGGTGGTCGAGTGCATGACCCCGTCGGTGCCGCGGCTGCGGATCGTGACGTCGCGCGGGAAGAGCGTGAACGCCGCGAGGGCGACGAGGCCGAGGATGACGAGGATTCGCGAGCGGATGCTGGACATCGATTACTCGAAAGGGAGTGGTTCGGGAGAGCCTAGAACGATATGCGGCTAGCCAAGCGCCGTCAACGCAATCCGCGCGGATTCCGCATCGCGCGTGAGCTGCGCCGCCAGCGCCTGCGGACTGGGGAAGCGCTCGGTGCCGCGCAGGCGGGCCACGAATTCGAGGCGCACATGCCGGCCGTAGAGTTCTCCCGGATCGCCGAAGAGGTGCGCCTCGAGCGAGATCTCGCTGTCCCCGAAGGTGGGGCGCGGCCCCATGTTCATCATGCCGCCGAACGCGCCGGCGGGCGTCTGCGCGCGCACGGCGTACACGCCCTCCGGCGGCATCAACTTGCGGCCGGCCGGCATGGGCAGATTGATCGTGGGGAATCCGAGCCCGCGGCCGCGCTGCGCGCCCTGCCGGACAATGCCGCTCACCGGATACAGTCGCCCGAGCGCGCTGGCAGCACGAGCGAGGTCGCCGCCCGCCACGAGACGGCGGATGAGCGTGGAGCTCACGGGCGTGCGCGGCGCGTCGTCGAGCGTGACGGCCGGCACGACGTCCACCGCGAAGCCGCGCTCGGCGCCGAGGCGGCGCAGGGTCTCCACGTCGCCGGTGCGGCCGCGACCGAGGCCGTGATCGTGCCCGATCACGAGTTCGCGCATGCGGAAGCGGCCGAGGAGAATCCGGTCCACGAACTCCGCGGCGTCGAGGCGCTGCAGCTCCGCCGTGAACGGCAGGACCGCCATGTAGTCGATGCCGCTGAGCGCAACGATCTCGGCCCTCTCGAGCCCCACCGAGAGGAGCGGCGGCGCGGCGGCGGGGTTCACGACCTCGAGCGGGTGCGGATCGAAGGTGATGAGCAGGCTCGCGAGGCCGCTCGCGTGCGCGCGCGCCGCAATGCGCTGAAGCACATCCCAGTGCCCCCGGTGTACGCCATCGAACGTGCCGACGGTGACGACCGTTCCTCGCACGTCGGGCGGAAGGCCTGACTCACGCATCACGGAGCACCACCCGAGCGCGCCAATCGCCGCCCTCACGCTCGGCGACGGCCACGAGCACGCCGGCATCATCGATCAGCGCGGCACGCGCGGAATCCACCTTTCCATCGGCGGCGACGGGCATCCCGTGCGCGACGCGCTGCACCTGCTCGGCGCTCAGTGCCACAGCGGTCATCGAGGCAACGGCCTCGCGCGCGGGATGCAATGCGATCTCGCCACCCTTGAGCGCGTCGAGCGTCCCGGCACTCTGCACTCGGAACGCGCCCGCACCGGTACGCCGGAGCGCCGAGAGATGCGCCGCGCTGTTCGTGGCGCGGCCGAGGTCGCGCGCGAGTGCGCGAATGTAGGTGCCGCCGGAACAGCTGATCGTCACGTCGAGTTCAGTGTCGCGCCACGCGCGCCATTGCCACGAGTGCACCGTCACGTGCGCGGGCCGGAGGGCGAGCGGCGCGCCGCGACGGGCGGCGGCGTACGCACGGCGCCCGTCGACCTGCTTGGCCGAATAGTCGGGCGGCACCTGATCCAGTGAGCCAGTGAGCGCAGGCATCGCGTCGCGCACGATGGTTTCAGAGGGCGCCGGCGCGCTGCGCGTCTCCGAGCCCGTCTCGTCGTCGGAGTCGGTCTCCGTGCCGAAGCGGATCGTGGCCTCATACACCTTCGGCTCATCGTCGAGGTACGGCAGGAGCCGAGTCGCGCGACCCGTGAGCAGGATCAGCAGTCCGGTGGCGAAAGGATCGAGCGTGCCCGCGTGGCCAATGCGGCGGATCCCCAGGGCGCGGCGCGCGATGGCGACGACGTCGTGCGAGGTGACTCCGGCCGGCTTGTCCACGAGGAGCACGCCGTCAGTCGACGCCATCCTCGCGTTTGGCGGGCGCCTGCCCTTCCTTCACTTGCGTGAGCAGCGTCTCAATGCGCGCGGCCCGCTCAATGGTGGGATCGTTGTGGAACGCGATCGTGGGCGCGAAATGCAGCGTAAGCACCTTCGCGATGCGCGTACGGATCGCCGGCGCGATCGCCGCCAGCCCTTCGAGCGTCTGCTCGCGCTCCGCGACCGTGCCCATGACGCTCACGAACACCTTGGCGTGGCGCAGGTCGCGCGTGACATCCACGCCCGTGACGGTCACGAAGCCCACGATGCGCGGATCGTTCGCGCCGCCAATGAGCGCCATCGCGACCTCCTCGCGGATCGCCTCCGCGACGCGGTCGGCGCGCCGATTGTCCTTGGCCATCTCTGCCTCCCCGGTGCCGGCCGGCGCTACAGCGTGCGCGCGACCTGCTCCGTGCGATAACACTCGATCCGGTCGCCGATCTTCAGATCGTTGAAGTTCTCGATGCCGATACCGCACTCGAAGCCTTCGCGGACCTCCTTCGCATCGTCCTTGAAGCGGCGCAGGGAGCCGATGATGCCATCGTACACCTCGACGCCATCGCGCACGATGCGTACGCGGCCCGTGCGATTGATCAGACCGCTGCGCACCATGCAACCCGCGATGACCCCAGCCTTCGGCACCTTGAACAGCTGGAGCACCTCGGCTTCGCCGAGGATGACTTCGCGCTCCTCGGGGCGCAGGAGGCCGGAGAGCGCCGCCTTCACATCGTCCACCGCCTCGTAGATGATGCGGTAGAGCTTGATGTCCACGCCCTCGCGATCGGCCGCCGCGCGCGCGTTTGTATCCGGCCGCACATGGAAACCGACGATGATCGCGCCACTCGCTTTCGCGAGCAGGATGTCGCTCTCGGTGATCGCGCCGACGCCGCGATGCACGACCTCGACCATGACTTCGCTCGTCGTGAGCTGTGCGAGCGCGTCGGCCAATGCCTCTGCCGGACCGCCCTGGTCGGCTTTGATGAGCAGCCGCAGATGGCGCTGTTCGTCCGTCTGCGCCTGCTGCATGAAGTCTTCGAGCGACACGAGCGCGCCGCGCGTCGTGCGACGGCTCTTCGCCTCGCGGTCGAGGCGCTGACGGCGCTGCGCGACGTCGCGAGCGTCGGCTGCATCCACGACCACGACGAGCTGGTCGCCGGCCATCGGCACGCCCTCGATGCCCAGCACCTGCACCGGGATCGCGGGACCCGCTTCCTTCACAATGCGGCCGCGTTCGTCGAGCAGCGCGCGCACGCGGCCGGAGAACATGCCGCAGATGAAGTCCTGGCCCACGATCAGCGTGCCGCTCTGCACGAGCACCGTTGCCACCGGACCCTTGCCCGGGTCGAGCGACGCTTCCACCACCGTGCCCGTCGCGCGCTTGTTCGGATTGGCCTTGAGATCGAGCAGTTCCGCCTGCAGGAGGATCTGGTCGAGCAGTTCGCTCACGCCCGTCCCCTTCTTGGCGGAAACCGCCGTGCTCAGCGTCGTGCCGCCGAACTCCTCGAGCACCACGCCGTGCTGCAGAAGGTCCGACTTCACCTTCTGCACGTTGGCCTGCGGAAGATCGATCTTGTTGATCGCGACGACGATCGGCACGCCGGCGTTCTTGGCGTGCGAGATCGCCTCGATCGTCTGTGGCATCACCTGGTCATCGGCGGCCACGACGAGCACCACGATGTCCGTCACCTGCGCACCGCGCGCGCGCATGGCGGTGAACGCCTCGTGGCCCGGCGTGTCGAGGAACGTGATCGACTTGCCGTTCGGAAGCGAAACGTGATACGCGCCGATATGCTGCGTGATGCCGCCGGACTCGCCCGCGACCACGCTCGCTTTCCGGATGTAGTCGAGCAGCGATGTCTTCCCGTGGTCGACGTGACCCATGATCGTGACGACGGGCGGACGCGGGAGCAGATCCTCCGCCTTCTCCACCGCGTCCTCTGTCTCGGCAACGGCTACCTGGTACTCCGCCTCGCGCACGGCCTGGAAGCCGAACTCGCTCGCGATCAACTCGATCTGGTCGAAGTCGAGGCGCTGATTGATGCTCACCATGAGCCCAAGATTCTTGAGCGCGAAGCCCACGATCTGCGGACCGGGCACCTTGAGGATCGCGGCGAGCTCGCTCACGGTGATGAACTCGTTCACGCGCACGGTGGTGCGCTCGCGCTCCGCCTCGGCGGCGCGCTGCGCCTCCACCTCTTCGCGATAGGTCGGCTCATCGGACGAGCGGCGCGGACCACGCCGCGCCGGTGCGCCGCGGATGGCGGTCATCGTCTTGGAGATGTTCGCCGTCACCGCTTCCTGGTCCACGGCGCCGCGCTTCCCCTTCTTGCCCCGCTTGCCGCCGCGCTTGTCATCGCGGCGCGCGGGCAGCGTGCCCGAACCGGATCCGGTGGAACCCGACGACGCCGACGGACGCGGCGGATACGGCGCGCCGCTCGCGATCGGCTTGGGCCGCGGAGGACCCGGCACGATCGGACGCGGACGCTGCCACTCGGGCGCGGCGGGCGTCGAGTGCGTGGAGTGCGTGGTGGCCGCCGCGGCAGGCCGCTCGGTGCGCGGCTCCATCGCGGGCGCGGGACGCGCCGCTACGCGCTCGGTCTCGAGCGGCTCGAAGCGCACGGGCGCCTCGATGACCGGTGCGGCCGCGGCCGCCTCTGCGGCGGCGAACGCGGCCTTCTCGGCGGCCTTCGCGGCAACGGCGGCGCCCGCTTCGATGTCCGCCTTCGTACGACGGCGGCGCTTGGCCTCCTCGACCACCGGCGCAACGGGCGCGGGCGGCGGTTCGGGCGCCTTCTTCGAAGGCTTTCCACTCTTGGCGGCCGATTTCTTCGCGGCCTCCGGCTTCTTGGCGACCTCGGTCTCGCCGGCGGCACCCGCGCCACGGCGCCGGCGCGCCGGCGCGGCGGCTGGCTTCTCCTGACGGGCGCGCTTCTCGCGCTCCCAGCGCGCGCGCAAACGCGCGACCTGGTCGTCGGTGAGCGGACTGAGATGACTGCGGACCGGCACATCCATCGACCGGAGCATCGAGATCAGCTCATCGTTCGAGATGCCGAATTCACCAGCGAGGTCGTGCACGCGAAGCTTGATCAAACCTTCCTCCCTCGGGGCTCGACTGAGCCCGTTTCCGCCGCGGCCCGAATGCCGCGCGCCAGATTTCGATCGACGATCCCAACTGCCGCCGCGCTCTCACGTCCGACCGCGGCACCCAACGCCGCGGCACGCGGTCCCTCTAGCACGAAGATCTTCTTCGCTGCCAGGAGCGGCAGCACCTTCTTCCGGCTGTTCTCGGCGGCGTCCGGCGCCACGATCGCGAGTGCGAGCGTGCCGCGCTGCGCCGCCATTCGTACCTGCTCCACTCCGATCACCGCGCCGCGACCGCGAACGCCCAGTCCGATGAGACCGAGGAGCTTCTGTTCGCGCCGCTCCGCGTTCAAGATCCCTTCCCGTCCTCCGGCGCCGCGCCGCCCTCGGGCGAATCGCTGCCGCCTTCTTCGGTGAGCTCGTCGATCATCGCCATGATCCGGTCGGCCTCTTCCGGCGCGATGCCGGGAAGGCGCACGAGATCCTCGCGCTCGAGATCCATGATGTCGTTCAGCGTCTTGTAGCCGGCTTCTTCCAGCACGGCCACCGTTGCCGGGCCGAGGCCCTCGATCTCGGAGAGCCGCACATCCACCACCGCGGCCTCTTCCTCGGGCAGCGGCGCGAAGAGCGGCGTGTCGCCGCCGCGCTCCAGCCACTCGCGGCTCGAGTAGAGATCGATCTTCCAGCCCGTGAGCTCGCTCGCGAGCCGCACGTTCTGGCCGTTGCGGCCGATCGCGAGCGAGAGCTGATCGTCGTCCACCACGGCCTGGATCGTCTTCGCCACCGGATCGCTGAACACGCGCGCGACGCGCGCCGGCGCGAGCGCCAGCTTCGCGAACCGCTCGGGGTCGGACGACCACGGCACGATGTCGATGCGCTCGCCGCCGAGCTCGTTCACCACCGCCTGCACGCGTGAGCCCTTGAGCCCGACGCACGCGCCCACAGGATCGATCGCGTCGTCCTTCGAGAACACGGCGATCTTGGTGCGGCTGCCGACCTCGCGCGCCGTCGCGCGGATCTCGACGATGTTCTGCTGGATCTCGGGCACTTCGAGCTTGAACAGCGCCACGACGAACAGCCCGTCGGCGCGGCTCAGGATGAGGCGCGGACCCTTGGGCGTCTCCTCGATGCGCTTGAGCACCGCGCGGATCGGTTCGCCCTGGTGATAGTGCTCGCGGTGGTTCTGGTCGCGGTACGGGATGATCGCTTCCGCTTCGCGGAACTTGTTGAGCATCACCACGAGCTTGCCGCGCTCGATCTGCTGCACCTCGCCCGAGAGCAATTCGCCCACGCGGTCGGTGAACTCGTCGCGGATGCGGGTGCGCTCGCGCTCGCGGACGCGCTGGATGATCCGCTGCTTCGCCGCCTGTGCGGCCGTGCGGCCGAACTCGGCGAAGTCCACCGGCTCCTCGAGCATGTCGCCCGGCTCGAACCCTTCGTCGTAGATGCGCGCTTCCTCGAGCGAGACTTCGCGGCTCGCATCGGTCACTTCCTCCACGACGGCGCGGAGGCGCGTGATCTTTATCTCGCCGGTCTCCTCGTCGATCTTCACCTCGGCCTGGACCGTGGGGCCGTACTTCTTCGCGAGGGCCGCGAGAATGCCGTCCTCGAGAAGACTGTGCAGCTCTTCCCGGTCCAATTGCTTCACGTTGGTGATCTCGCGGATCGCGCTGAGTATCAATGCGGAACTGACCATCGCGTGCTCCCTCTCAGGTACGACTCACCAGGTGAACGCCAGCCGCGCTTCCTTGACCTCGGCCAGCGGTATGCGCTTTTCCTCGCCTTTTCGCGTGCGCACCACGGCGGATGCGCCGATCCCATCGTCCTCGACCCCTACGATCACGACCTCTTCGCGGCCGCCGAGCGCCGAGCTCAACACGTTCGCCTTGCGTCCCGCGAAGCGGCGCCAATCGGCCGCTGTCTTCAGCGGCCGCTCGACACCGGGCGACGAGACCTCGAGCACGTAGCGTTCGCCGAGCACCGGTGCCGCGTCGAGCTTGGCTTCGATCGCGCGAGAAGCCGCCGCACAATCGTCGACCGTGACCTTCACGCCATCCCGGCGATCGATCCGGATCTCGAGCGTCGGACGCGAGCGCGAGCCTCCGCGCCGCATCTCGACGAGATCCAGGCCGAGTGCGTCAAGTTCCGATTCGACAAGCGGTTGCAGATCGTCGTTCACGTTGCGTCGCAGCCTACAGGGCAAAAAAAAGCGTGGGGTGAAAACCCCACTGCTCCGCGCTCGGCGTCGAAGGAATCTAGCGCGCGAGCAGTCGAATGTGAAGTCTAATGCCGGGGCGCGATGATACAGCTCGAGCGCAGCGAGCCGTCAGCGCGTTGCTCGGCGCTAGGCTGCTACAGCCTGCGCGCGCTGCGATCACGGCGAGTTGGCGCCCGTCATCGCCAGCGCGGTGGGAGAAGAAGATCCCGTTATCGCACTTCGTGCATCGTGCGCTCTGCGTGATGCGAAGTACGCCGGCGTCGCGTGCATGCTGGGCGATGATCCGGCGGAGATCGACGGGCGTCGGCGCGGCGACGCGGCGGCCAGTGAGATCGGCGTACACATCCGGGCTCACTTCGTAGCATTGGCCGCAGATCGCCGGTCCGAGGTGCACGATCAGGTCGCGCGGCGCGAGTCCCGCGCGGCGGAAGGCGGCGATTCCTCGATCCACGATCCGGGCCGCGGTGCCGCGCCAGCCGGAGTGCAACAGTGTCGCGGCGCCCGAGGTATGCGCGATGAACACCGGCACGCAGTCGGCGATCGTGACGGCCATCGCGGTGCCGCGCTTCGGGGAGAAATGGCCGTCGGCGTCATTCGCGCGAAGCAGCCCGTCCCAGCCGGCGACGTGTTCGAGCACGCGCGTACCGTGAACCTGATGCGCGGTCGCGAGCCGTTCCACGCCGGCGGCGCGAAGTTCCGCGCGGAGTGCATCCCATCGCGCGAGGATGGCGGCCGCCGGTTCGGCGCTCTGCCAGGCAAAGCTCCCAGCTGCTCTCGTCGTCGTGAACGCCCGCACGCCGAGGTCCGCGAAGTCGGGGACCTCCTCGCAGGGCACCGGCATGCTACGCGCGGTCGACGCGGGTGACTCTCGCGCCCAGCGCGCGCACGCGCTCGTCGATGCGCTCGTAGCCGCGCTCGATCTGCCCCACGTTATTGATGGTGCTCGTCCCTTCCGCGCAGAGCGCCGCGAGCAGCATCGCCATGCCCGCGCGGATGTCGGGCGACTCGAGCGTCGCCCCGTGCAGCGGCGACGGCCCCGCGACCAGCGCGCGATGCGGATCGCACAGCACGATGCGCGCGCCCATCATCGTGAGTTTGTCCACGAAGAAGAGCCGCGATTCGAACATCTTCTCGTGCATCAGGATCAGCCCCTTGCACTGCGTGGCCGTCACGATCGCGATCGACATGAGGTCGGCCGGGAACGCGGGCCACGGTTGGTCCTCGAGCTTCGGCACGTGGCCGCCGAGGTCGCTGCGGATCTCCGCGGTCCTGGCCCGCCGGCACGACGAGCGCCGTGCCGTCGCTCTGGCAGACGACGCCGAGCCGCTCGAAGCCGAAGCGCACGCTGCGGAGATGCTCGAGGCCCGCATCCTCGATGCGGATCGCGGAGTTCGTCACGGCCGCCAGGCCGATGAACGATCCGACCTCGATGTGATCGGGCCCGATGCGGTGCGTGGCGCCGCGGAAGCTCTTCGCGCCCTCGATGGTCATCTCGTTGGTGCCGATGCCGCCGATGCGGGCGCCGAGCGCGACGAGGAAGTTCGCGAGATCCTGCACGTGCGGCTCGCTCGCCGCGTTGCGAAGGATCGTGCGGCCGCTGGCTGCGGCGGCGGCCATGAGCGCGTTCTCGGTGGCCGTGACGCTCGGCTCGTCGAGGAACACATCGGCGCCTTTCAGACCCTTCGTGCTGAGATCGTAGTTGGCCCCCACATCGCACTTGGCGCCGAGCTGCTCGAGGGCGAGGAAGTGCGTGTCGACGCGGCGGCGGCCGATCACATTGCCGCCCGGCGGCGGCAGCGTCACCGCGCCGCAGCGCGCGAGCAGCGGCGCGGCGAGCAGGATCGACGCGCGGATCCGCGCGCACAGCGCCGGATCGAGCGCGCTGGCGCGCACATCGCGCGCGTGGATGGCCAGCGTGTTGCGCCCGGACCATTCGGCTTTCACGCCGAGCGAGAGCACGAGCTCCACGAGCGTCTCGACGTCGCGGATGCGCGGCACGTTCTCGAGCGTCACCGGCTGGTCGGTGAGCAGCGCCGCGGCGATGATCGGCAGCGCGGCATTCTTGTTCCCCGAGGGACGGATCGTGCCGGACAGCTTGTGTCCGCCTTCGACGATGTAGTGCGGGGAGGCCATGTGATCTCGAGTGAGAGCGAGTAACGGAGAATGACGACTCACCACTCGCGCGGTCAAGCACTCGCTACGACACTGTTCGGCACGTGTAGGCCCTGGTACTTGTCGCCACACGCGCCGTTAGGCAACCTTGATATCCCGAATACGCGCGTCTCAGCTAGGGAACAGTGTATGCAGCTCCTGGTGGCCGTCATCAATCATGCGGAACTCGTAGACGATCTCCTCGCGGCGTTCGTCGAGCTCGGCATCACCGGTGCGACCGTGATCGACAGCGAAGGCATGGGACACGTGCTCAGCCAGGATGTGCCCATCTTCGCCGGGGTCAGAGCCTTGCGCGCACAGAGCCGCCCGGCCAACCAGACGGTGTTCAGCGTCGTGGACGACGAGAAGGCGGAACGCGCTGTGGCGCTCATCCAGGAGATCTGCGGGAATCTTGACCTCCCGGGGCAAGGGATCGTCTTCACCGTGCCCGTCAGCCGTGTGATCGGCCTCAAAGCGGAGCTCGAGACCAGTTGATGATCCTCGCCGCCATGCCCCTCTTCGCGCTCGACACCACGCAGGTCGTGACGCGCATGCAGCCGGGTTGGCTGTGGACGGTGGAAGGGCTCGTGGCGATCATCATCGCGGTCATGCTCATCGGGCTCCTTGGCGCCGTGGCGGTGATGGCCTATCGCCTGAGCCGCGCCTTCGACCGGATCGGCGACGCCGTGGAGCGGTTCCGCGCCGACATCCTGCCCATCACGCAGAAGACCCAAGCCATCGCGGAGCACCTCGAGGACGCGGCCACCAAGGTGCACGACGCGGTGGACGGCGTCACGGATACGATCAAGAGCGCGAACGAGACGCTGCGCGATGCCGTCGCGACGGCCGACGCGCGATTCCAGGAATTCGACGCCATCGTGCGCGTCGCGCGCGATGAGGCGGAGGAAGCGGTGGTGGGCGCCGCAAGCGTGATCCGCGGCGTGCGCACCGGCGCTTCGGTCTTCCGTCGCCGCGGCGCCGCGCGGCGCGACGACGATGACGCCGATACCGAACCCACCCCGCGTCCGCCGGCGGAGCACCGGCGCGGCGGACCTCGCGCGCGGCATCAGCGCTCGCGGGACGCCGAATGAGGGTGGCCGGACTCACGCGGCGCCGCCGTGCGCTCGCGCTTGGCGCGCTCGTGCTCCTCGGCATCGTGCTGCTCCCCTCCGCCGCGTGGGCGTGGGCTCCGGGCACCCACATCTTTCTCGGCGAGTCGGTGCTGAGCGCGCTCGCGCAGCTGCCGTCGAGCGTCGCTGACCTGCTGCGCGCCTTCCCCTACGATTTCCTGTACGGGAACATTGCCGCCGACACGAGCATCGCGAAGAAGTACGCGCCGGCGGGACGGCACTGTCATTCGTGGGCCGTCGGCCTGGAGATCTTCGAGCGCGCGCCCGAGGGGCCGCTGCGCGCGTTCGGCCTGGGCTATCTCTCGCACCTCGCCGCCGACGCGGTGGCGCACAATTTCTTCGTGCCCCGCTATCTCGCCCTCGCGTCGCGCACATCGGGGCTCGGCCACAGCTACTGGGAGAGCCGCTTCGAGACGCATCTCGGCGGCGGGTACAGCCGGCGCGCCCGCGATGTGATCCAGCGCGACCATTCGCGCTCCGACACGCACCTCGACCGGATCCTGAGCCCCACCATCTTCAGCACGCAGACCGGGCGCCGGATCTTCCGCGGCATGGTGCACGTGATCGACAGCGAGTCGTGGCAGCGCGTGTTCCAGTTGGCAGCCGACGCGAGCCGGTGGGACCTGAGCGATCCGGAGGTCGCGCGCTACATGGAGCGGTCGTACGACTACGTCATGGATTTCCTGAGCCGCGTGGAGCGCTCGGAGCCGTACACGCTCGATCCCGCGGGCGACGTGGCGCTGCGCCGCGCGCTCGAAGTGCGACGCGGCGCGCGCGCGAGCGGGTTGGAATTCCGCGTCGCCGAAGAGGCGGTGCGCGAGTTCGCGATGCCGGATTCCGCGCTCACCTTCGCGTCCGGCCTGCCTTCCCCGCTCTACGCGCCGGTGCGCGAGGCCCGCTCCGACAGCAACTGATTCACCTGCTTCGGATCGGCGCGCCCCTTCGACTTCTTCATCACAAGTCCCACGAGCACGCCCTGGAGCTTCTTCTCGCCGCCGAGGAATCGGCCGGCTTCAGCCGCATTCTCGGCCAGCACTTCATCGACCCACTGGGCGAGCGCGCCGGAGTCGCGTTCCTGGATCAGGCCATCGCGCTCGGCGATCGCGCGCGGTTCGCCGCCCTGCTCCGCGATCGCCGCGAAGATGCGCTTGGCGGCGTTGTGACTCACCGTGCCGTCGCGCACGAGATCGAGGAGTGCACGCGAGCGCGATTCTCGGTGACCTGACACTCGGTGACGGGGCGCGCGGCGGCGTTGCACCACGCGAGCACCTCTCCCATCACCCAGTTCGCGGCGGCCTTCGCGTCGCCGTGCTTCGCCGCGACGTTCTCGAAGTAGTCGGCCACCGCGACGCTCGCGGTCAGGACGTCGACATCGCGCCCGGCGCTCAGCGCGTACTGCGATGGCGAACCGGGCGCGCTTCGCGCGCGGCAGTTCCGGGAGCTCGCTCGCGATCTCCTCGATGTACGCGGGCGCCAGGATGAGCGGCGGGAGATCGGGCTCCGGGAAGTAGCGGTAGTCATGGCTGCCCTCTTTCGAGCGCGCCGGCCGCACTTCGCCGCGCGCGCCGTCCCAGAGCATAGTCTGCTGGTGAACCGCCTCGCCGCGCGCGAGCAGTGCGCATTGCCGCGCGAACTCGCTCTCGAGCGCGCGTTCGACGCCGGAGATCGAATTCATGTTCTTAACTTCCGTTTTCGTGCCGAGCGTGGTCGCGCCGTGCAGACGCGCGCTGACGTTCGCGTCCACGCGCAGACTGCCCTCCTCCATGTTCACATCGCTGACGTCGATGTACTCGAGCAGCTGCTTGATCTCGCGCAGGTACGCGCCGGCCGCCTGCGCGACTCCGCATGTCCGGTTCGCTCACGATCTCGATGAGCGGAACGCCCGCACGATTGAGATCGATCGCGCTCACGCCCGGGAAACGATCGTGGATCGACTTGCCGGCATCCTCCTCCATGTGTACGCGCGTGATCCCGACCACCATCGGTTCGCCGCCCGGCCCGGAGATGGTGAGCCGACCATGTTCGGCGAGCGGCTTGTCGTACTGCGAGATCTGGTAGCCCTTGGGAAGGTCCGGATAGAAGTAGTGCTTGCGTGCGAACACCGATCGCTCGCGCACTTCACATTGCAGCGCGTGCGCCGCGCGCACCGCGAGCTGCACGGCGCGCGCGTTGAGCGCCGGCAGGCTTCCCGGCAGTCCGAGGCACACCGGACACGTGTTCACGTTCGGCAGCGCGCCGTACTCGCTGCTGCACGAGCAGAACGCTTTGGTGAGCGTCTTGAGCTGCACGTGCACCTCGAGGCCCACCACCATCTCGAAGCCGGCGGCCGCGCTCACGAGTGCGCCGCCTTGCCGAGTGAGCTCTCGAGCCCGTAGGCCACGCGGAACATCATGCGCTCGTCGAAGTGGCGCGTGATGATCTGGCCGCCCACTGGCAGGGCGTCCACGCGGCCCACCGGCACCGACATTGCCGGCACGCCCGCGAGATTCGCCGTCGCGGTGAAGATGTCGTTCATGTACATCTCGTACGGATCGGACTTCGCGCCGAAGGTGAACGCCGGCGACGGCGTGGTGGGCGTGAAGATCGCGTGCACGCCGCTGTCGAACGCGCGGCGGAAGTCGTCGCGGATGAGCGCGCGCACGTCCTGTGCTCGGCGGTAATACGCGTCGTAGTAACCGGCGGAGAGGACGTAGGTGCCGAGCAGGATGCGACGCGTCACTTCGGCGCCGAAGCCGCGCGAGCGCGTGGCCTCGTACATGCCGCGCAGCCCGTCGCCCTCGAGGCGCATGCCGTAGCGCACGCCGTCGAAGCGCGCGAGGTTGGAGCTCGCTTCCGCCGGCGCCACGATATAGTAAACGGGGATCGCGTAGGCCGTGTGCGGCAGCGAGATCTCGCGCACCGTGGCGCCGCGCGCGCGGAGCGCGTCGAGCGCGCGGTCGCAATGCGCGACGATCCGCGGATCGAGCGTGCCCGGGAAATATTCCTTGGGGCGGCCGATGACCACACCCTTGAGATCGCCACCGCGCGTCGCGTCGTCGCGCAGCACCGGCGGCGCGATCGCGGCGCTCGTGCTGTCGAGCGGGTCGTGCCCTGACATTACCTCCAGCGCGAGCGCCGCATCGTCCACCGCGGCGCCGAACGCCGCCACGTGGTCGAGCGAACTCGCGAACGCCACGAGACCGAAACGGCTCACGCGGCCATAGGTCGGCTTCACGCCCACGACTCCGCAAAAGGAAGCGGGCTGCCGCACACTGCCGCCCGTCTCCGAGCCGAGCGCGATGCGCACGATGCCGGCGGCGACGGCGGCGGCCGATCCACCTGAGGATCCGCCCGGCACGCGCGACGGATCGAGCGGATTCTTCACCGGTCCGTACGCGCTGTGCTCGTTGGACGAGCCCATCGCGAACTCATCGCAATTCGTCTTGGCCACGAGCACCGCGCCGGCCGCGTTGAGCCGCGCGAGCGACGTCGCCTCGTATGGGCTCATGTAGCCTTCCAGGATCTTCGAGCCGCAGGTGGTGGGCAGGCCGATCGTCGAGAAGTTGTCCTTCGCGCAGTAGGGCACGCCCGCGAGCACGCCGGGCTTGGCACGAGCATCCCGCTCGCGCGCAGCGGCGAGCGCCGCGTCGCGGTCCTTCCAAAGGATGCAGTTGAGCCCGTCGCGGCCGGCGTGCACCTCCTCCATGCGCGCGAAGCTCGCGGTGACGCGGGCGACGGCACTCACGAGGACTCCCCTTCGTCTTCGTGCGTCGCGAGGCGCGGCACGATGAAGAATCCGTCGCGCATGCTCGGCGCGAACGAATCGAGCGGCGCCGCGAGCGGGATCGGCGGGCCGTGGTCCTCGCGGAGTCGGAGCGCTTCCTCGGCGGGCGCGGCGCCGGCCGCGCCGCTCGTATCCGCGTCGCGCAACACATCCATGTGCGCGAGGATGCCGTTGAGCTGCGACACCAGCTCCGGCACGCGCTCCTCGGGGATGGCGATGCGCGCGAGCCCCGCGATGTGCATCACGTCTCTGCGATCGACGGCCATCTACTCGAAGCCCCGCTCGAGGCCCGCGTGCATCACGACGAGCTTCTTGCGGCCGATCGTCTCGTCGTCGAAGTCCACGGTCACTTTGCAGTCGCGACCGGTGCCCTGCAGCTCGGCCACGGTGCCGCTGCCGAACTTCGCATGGCGCACGCGCTCGCCCTTCACCAGCCGCGCCGAATCCTGCGACGCTTCTTCGGGCGCGAAATCGAAGTCGGCCGGACGCCTCTCCACCGGCGCGCCGGGCCGGCGCATCGAGGGCGTCACGAGGAACGCCGCACGCCCCGTGGCGCGCAGCCGGATGGTGCTGTGCGAATCGAGCATCGAGGCCGGGATCGGCGCGAGCAGGCTCGACGGCAGCGACGGCAGCGTCTCGCCGTTCCGACGACGGCTGCGTGCGTGCGTGAGGTAGAGCTTCTGCTTCGCGCGCGTGATCCCCACGTAGAACAGCCGCCGCTCTTCCTCCATCGCGTCCGGGTCCTCGGTCGCACGCCGAAGCGGGAACAGCCCCTCCTCGAGTCCCGTGATGAATACGAGCGGGAACTCGAGTCCCTTGGCGTTGTGCAGCGACATCATCGTCACCGCATCGGCGTCGCGGTCGAGTTTGTCGAACTCGCTCACGAGGGTCGCGCGCTGCAGGAAATGATCGAGCGGCGTGAGGCCCAACTCGCCGCCCTCCTCGTCCACCGCTTCGCTCGCGCTGGACATGAGCTCCCGCACGTTCTCGATCCGGTCCTCGCCCTCGGGGCCTTCCGCGCGCAGATGCTCGGCGTAGCGCGTGTCGTCGATGATGACGCGCAGGATCTCGTCCACTCCAGCATTCGCGGCCAGATCGCGCACACGCGCGATGAGCGCGGCGAAGGAACTGAGCGCCGTGCGCGCGGCGGGACGCAGCGCGCCGGTGAGATCGTCGCGCGACGACGCGGCGAGCATGGAGATGCCCGCACCGCGTGCCGCCATCGGCCAGCGCATCGAGCGTGGTGTCGCCGAGACCGCGCTTGGGCACGGCGGCGGCGCGACGGAACGCCTCGTCGTCGGCCGGGTTCGCGACCAGCTTCAAGTACGCCATGAGATCGCGGATCTCGCGGCGGTCGAAGAAGCGCACCGCGCCCACGAGCCGGTACGGGATCGTCTGGCGGCGGAAGGCATCCTCGAACGCGCGGCTCTGCGCGTTCGTGCGGTAGAGCACCGCGATGTCGCGCAGGTACAGCCCGCGGTCACCCTCGCGCCGCGCGGTGATCTGCTCGGCGACGTACTCGGCTTCATCGCGCTCATTGAGCGCGCCGGCCACCGTCACCGGCTCGCCCGACGGATGCGTCGCGCGGAGCGTCTTGCCGCGGCGGCCGATGTTCGCGGCGATCGCCGCATTGGCCACCGCCAGCACCTCGGGCGTGGACCGGTAGTTCTCCTCGAGCCGCACCACGCGCGCCGACGGGAAATCCTTCTCGAAGTCCAGGATGTTCCGCACGTCGGCGCCGCGCCAACCGTAGATCGATTGGTCATCGTCGCCCACGACCTGCACGTTCCCGTGCTCGCCGCCCAAGAGTTTCACCAGCTGGTACTGCGCCCGGTTCGTGTCCTGGTATTCATCCACGAGCAGATAGCGGAACTTCGCGCGGTACGCGGCGAGCCGCTCCGGGTTCTGCTGCAGGATGCGTACGGGCAGCACGAGCAGGTCATCGAAATCGGCGGCGTTCGATTCGCGCAGCGTGCGGTCGAGCAATTCGTACACGCGCGCCGCGGCTCGGCTCAGCGGATCGAGCGCGAGCGATGCGTACTCCACCGGTCCCACCAGCGCGTTCTTCGCGTCGGAGATCGCGCGCCGGATCGCCGGCGGCCCCCACTGCTTGGCGGAGATCTGCAGGCGCTCCATCGCGCGCTTCACCGCGGTGAGCGCGTCATCCTCATCGTAGATCGTGAAGCTCACCGTGCGCTGCGCGTACGATGCTTCCCGCCGCAACAATCGCGCGCCGATCGCATGGAAGGTGCCCGCCCACATCCCCGCGGGTTCCGCGCCAAGCAGCCGCGCGACGCGTTCCTTCATCTCGCCCGCCGCCTTGTTCGTGAAGGTGACCGCCAGGATATGCCGCGGATCCACGCCGTGGTGCTCCACCAAACGCGCGATGCGCGTGGTGAGCACGCGCGTCTTGCCCGACCCCGCGCCCGCAAGCACGAGCATGGGGCCGTCGCCGTGGATCACTGCTTCGTGCTGTGCCGGATTCAGGCGCGCGAGCATCTCCGCTTCGCGGCCGGGCAGGACGCTGGTCATCCAGGAAGTATAACGTCGAACGTGGCGCCTTTCTCGGAGGGCGCGAGCAGCAGCCGGCCGCCGTGATTCTCCTGGACGATGCGTGCCGCGAGCGAGAGGCCGATCCCCCACCCCGACTCCTTCGTGGAGAATCCGGGCTCGAAGATGCGCGCGCGCAGTTCGCGCGGGATCCCGGGGCCGTCGTCGGCCACGCGCACGCGCACGCGCTCCGGATCGAGCCGTTTGGTGGTGAGGTACATGCGTCCGCCGCGACCAGCCAGCGCATCGAGACCATTCTTTACCAGCACTTCGAGCGCCCATTCGAGCAACACTTCGTCGCCCTCGATCACTACGGGGTCGGTGCCGCCGGAAGCGACGATCGTCACCCGGTGCGCCAGCGTGGGCACGCGCGCCTGGAAGTACGCACCCACGCGCGTCACGAGCGCGCCGAGATCCAATCTCTCTTTGCGCGGCGGCCGTCCGATGCGCTCGAACCGGTGCGACACACGCTGCAAGCGTTCGAGATCCCCTTCCATGTGCTCGATCGCGGACACCGACACCTCATCGCCGGCGCGCTCGCGCAGCAGCTCGATCCACCCGCTCAGACTCGAGAGCGGCGTCGCGAGCTGGTGCGCGGACTCGCGCGCCATGCCCGCCCAGACGTGCTCCCGGTCGGCGCGGCTGCGGGTGCGCACCGAGTACACGCCGATCAAGAGCACGATCGCGAGCAAGGAGACGAGCAGCGCCGGGATGAAGCGCAGACTCGTCGTGAGCTGACTGTCGCCGAAGTGCACGGCGCCGATGTGCGGCTCCACCACGGGCGGGTTCAGCTTGTCGAGCACCTTGAGGTACTCGAGTACCCGTGGATCATCGATCTGCGCCTTGAACGGCAGATTGGAGATCGCGGTGGGCCGCCCCGCCGTGTCGGTGACGATCACCGGCACGCCGAGCGCGCCAATGGACTCCGAGAGATCGAGCAGTGCGGCGTTCCCCGATTCCTCGCGCGGGTCGGCGAGCGCGCGGAAGACGCGCGCGTACATCTGTCCCGAACGGCCGGCGTCGGCGCGCAACTCCGCGACCACGCGGCGGGAGAAGAGCACGTATGCGCCGAGCAGCAGCACGACCAGCAGGCCGAAGAGCACGATGGGCGCGCGGCCGCGCATTGGTCAGCCGATCCGATCGGCGCCGAAATACGGGCGCAGGGCCTCCGGCACCGTCACCGTGCCGTCCGGGCGCTGGTAATGCTCGAGCAGCGCGATGATCGTGCGCGGGAACGCGAGCGCAGAACCGTTGAGCGTGTGCACGAAGCGAGGCTTCTCGCCCGCGGCCGGCCGATAGCGGATGTTCGCGCGGCGCGCCTGGAAGTCGGTGAAGTTGCTGCACGAACTCACCTCGAGCCATTTGCCGACGCCTGGCGCCCACACTTCGAGATCGTACGTCATCGCGCTCGAGAATCCGGTGTCGCCCGCGGCGAGGAGCAGCCTTCGATACGGGAGACCGAGGCGCTCGAGCACCGATTCCGCGTGCCGCGTGAGCAGCTCCAACTGTTCCGCCGACGTCTCGGGCGCGACGAAGCGCACCAATTCCACTTTGTCGAACTGATGCACGCGGATGAGCCCGCGCGTGTCCTTGCCGGCCGCGCCCGCCTCCCGCCGAAAGCACGGCGTGTACGCCGTGAGACCCATCGGCAGCGCGCTCGCTTCCATGACCTGGTCCCGCGCGAGATTCGTGACCGGAACTTCGGCCGTCGGGATGAGGAACAGATCATCCTCGGAGAGGCGGTACATGTCCTCTTCGAACTTGGGCAGCTGCCCTGTGCCGGTCATGGCGCGGCGGTTCACGACGAACGGGACCCACGCTTCCTCGTAGCCATGCTCCTTCGTGTGCATGTCGAGCATGAAGCTCATGAGCGCGCGCGCGAGACGCGCGCCCGCGCCGCGAAGCACGATGAATCCTGAGCCCGCGATCCTGGCGCCCGCGGCGAGATCGAGTATGCCAAGCCTCTCGCCGATCTCCCAGTGGGGAACTACGCCGGCCACGGGGCGCGGTTCGCCCCAACTGCGAACGACGGCGTTGGCGGATTCGCCGCCCTCCGGAACCGCGGCGAGCGTGATGTTGGGGATCGCGATCAAGATGGCGTCGAGCTCACTCTCGACCGCGGCGAGGCTCGCTTCGGATCCCGTGATCGCGTCGCCGAGGCTCCGCGTCTCCGCGATCAGCGCATCGGCATTCTCCTTCGCCTTCTTGCGGCGTGCCACTTCCTGCGACGCCGAATTGCGAGCGGCCTTCTTCTCCTCGACTCGCCGTGATCAGCGCGCGGCGTTCACGCTCGAGCTGCGCGGCGCGAGCGAGCATCGATTCGTGCGCATCGAGAACTCCCCGGCGCCGCAACCCCTCGCGCAAGGCCTCCGGGTTCTCGCGCAGCAGCCGGACGTCATGCACCGCTATTCCTTAGGGAAGCCCGGGCCCAGCCCCAGGAATCCGCAGTTCGGATCGACCACGAGCCGGTAATACAGCGTATGGCCGCTCGGCGCCGTGACGGCGTCCCACGGAGTGTAGTTGATGCTGTCGATGATGATCTTGGAATAGATGTAGTGGCGCGCCGTCGTCTGCTGCGCGGCGCACGCCGGGTTCGACGTGAACGACTGCACGTAGAAGCGCGACCCTGGATGGAGCGTGAGGGTCAACGAATCCGTATAGCCGACCGTCGGCGCGGTGAGCATGCTGTCGAACGGCAGCGTCGTCTCCTCCTCGATCGCGCCGAAAAACACCGGCGAGAACATGACCGCGTGCGTGGGCATCGCGATCGCGGTCGCCCCGTTGATGTCGAACGCGACATTGAAGTCGACGCCGGGCACCGCGCGCACGGCGAGCGGTCCGTAGAGATTGCCGCCGAGGAGCACCAAGGTGGCGATCGCGGTGGGCCCACTGACCGGGGCATCGCTCAACGCGTACAGGCCGCCGGTGTCGAAGACAGTCGCGCTCGTAGCGATGGGCTGCGTCGGACCGCTGCAGGCGCCGATCGCGAATGCGACGGCCGCACCAGCCGCGAGGACAATGAAACGGACCTTCATCAAGATACCTGTCGAGGGAGCGAACGAGTGGACATCCAGCGAAGAATACCCCGCCGGCTGGGAAGGTTCAAGCCATTCTCGTGGCTTGACTTGCCCCGAGCGCATCGAGTAGCTTCGCACCACCCGAACCCGCCGGAGCGCGCATGCCAACCATCCGTGACCTCGTCGGCGTCCTACGCCAGCGCGACGGGGTCGAGGCCGCGGTCGTTCTCGGCCGCGATGGCCTGCTCATCGACAGCGATGTCCAGTCCGCGATCGACGCCGAGAGCATGGCGGCGCTCGTGCCGCAGATCGTCGCGGCGGGCGACGAATTCGGCGCCCACGATGGGCGCGGCGCGCTCCAGACGGCCATCCTCGAGTACGGGCACGGCATCGCCGTCGTCTGCGTCCTGAACGCGGACGCGATCCTGTTGGTGCTGGCGCAGCCGTCGGCGAACCTCGGCCAGCTGCTCTTCGAGCTGCGCCGGAACCGCGCGAACATCGCGGCGCTCGTCTGACCCGGTGCCCGACCCCGGCGCCCGGCTCCAGGTGCTCGTGGCCGACGATGAACCGCACATCGGCCGCATCATCAAGATGAAATTGGAGCAGGGACCGTTCGACGTGATGCTCGCGTACGACGGCATGGAGGCGCTCCAGATGGCCGAGGCATCGCCGGCCCTCGCGCTCGCCCTCCTCGACGTGATGATGCCGAAGATGAGCGGGCTCGATGTGCTCGCGAACATCCGCAAGAACGAGCGGCTCAAATCGGTGCCCTGCATCATCCTCACCGCGGCCGGCCAGGAGCAGCATTACCGTCAGGCGCTCGCGCTGGGTGCGAACGACTTCCTCACGAAGCCGTTCAGCCCCAAGAAACTGTACACGCGCGTCGCGGAACTCACCGGCATTGCCGCCGAGGATCCCGAGGGCGCGCACTCGTGAGCCGCTGGGCGGTGGTCCTCGCCGGCGGCGTCGGCTCGCGCTTCTGGCCGCTGAGCACACCGGCACGCCCCAAGCAGCTGCTGCCGCTCGTGACCGACGTCCCGCTCCTGGCCGAGACGCTCGCGCGCCTCGCGCCGCTCGTGCCCGCGGAGCGCACGCTCGTGATCACCAACGCTACGCTCGCGCCCGCGGTCGCCAAACTGCTGCCGTCGCTTCCGTCGGAGAACATCATCGCCGAGCCGCGCTCCGCAGGCACGGCGCCGGCGCTCACGTGGGCGGCGCTCGAGGTGAGCCGGCGCGATGGCGTGGGCGCCGTGATGATGTGCGTGCACGCCGATTGGGCGATCGGCGACGCCGACGGATTCCGCACTGCGCTCGGCGCGGCGGCCACCGTGGCGGAGAATTCGGGGAGCCTCATCACCGTGGGCGTGGTGCCGACGCGCCCCGACCCGGGGTTCGGCTACATCCGGCCGGCCGAGGAAGCGCGCGACGGGGCGCGGCGCGTCGCACAGTTCATCGAGAAGCCCGACCGCGCGACCGCCGAAACGCTCGTGCGCGAGGGATGTCTCTGGAACTCGGGGATCTTCGTGTGGGGTGCGGGCGATTTCCTCACGGAGGTTCGGCTGCACTGCCCCGAGGTGACGAAGGCGCTCATCCATTCCGACCCCGAGGAGATCGCGACGTTCTTCGCGGAGTGCTCGCCGATCTCGGTGGATCACGGCGTACTGGAGCGCAGCCGCAGAGTGCTCGTGCTGCGAGGCGACTTCGGGTGGGACGA
Source organism: uncultured Gemmatimonadaceae bacterium (assembly GCA_963716745.1). Classification (GTDB taxonomy): domain Bacteria; phylum Gemmatimonadota; class Gemmatimonadetes; order Gemmatimonadales; family Gemmatimonadaceae; genus DATKOH01. The sequence continues at coordinate 188,187 of OY970320.1, read as the reverse complement.
CGTGGGCACGTGGGCGGCGCTGCATTGCGTGCGCGCCAAGGACGCCTCCGGCAACGCCACGGCGGGCGACGTGCATGTGTTGGAGGCGCGGGAGAACGTGATCCATGCCGAGGGGCACACCGTGGTGGCGTATGGAGTGGAAGGATTGGTGGTGGTCGCGCGCGACGGGCTTACGCTCGTGACGACGCGTGAGCGCGCCGCCGATCTCAAGAAGCTGGTAGATGCGCTGCCGCCGGAGGTGCGCGAGCGGTCATGACGGCGCTCTACCTGTACGACGATGCACACGCGCGAGGGTTCGAGCCGTTCGCGCTCACACGGCCGGCGAGTGAACTGCGCGCGGGCGCCGAACTCATCCGGCGGCGCTGGGAGATGGCGCTCGCAATCGAGGGCGTACGCGCGAGCGGCGCCATCGTCGCGGCGCACTTGGCCGATTTCTCCGAGATGGGCGCGCCGCCGGCGGTGCGCGGCGCGATCCCGGCGGGTGCGATCGTCGCGAACAGCCGGTTTGCGGCGTCGCTCTCGCCGGCACAGTTCGCCAAGGGCGCGGCGGTGTGGTCGAACGGCGGGCGCGTAGCGGCAGTGCGCGTCGCGCGAGAGATCCCGCTCGCCGCGTTCGCGGATGGGAGCGCGGCGCTCGAGTCGCTCGCAGCGCCGCGGCGCGCGCCCGCGAGTGAGATCGCCGGCCGTTGGCTGGACGAAGTCTGGCATCTCATCACGACGCTCTTGCCTCTCCTGCGCGACGACATTGACACGATCGGCCCGACGCTCTCGGGTACGCACGTGGATCACGCGACCGTCATCGGGCCGCATCCGGTGTACGTGGAGGAAGGCGCGACGATCGAGCCGCTCGTGGTGTTCGACGTGAGCGCGGGACCGGTGATGGTGCGCGCAGGCAGCACGGTGCGCGCCTTCACGCGCGTCGTCGGACCGTGCGCCATCGGCGCCGACACGCAGATCCTCGGCGACCGCGTGTCCGGCTGCTCCATTGGCGATCAGTGCGTGGTGCGGGGCGAGATCAGCGAGAGCATCGTGATCGGGCACGCGAACAAGGGGCATGCGGGTTTCGTCGGGCACTCGGTGCTCGGCAGGTGGGTCAACCTCGGCGCGGGCACGATCACCAGTAACCTCAAGAACAGCTACGGCACCGTGTCGCTGTGGACCCCACAAGGCGTGCGCGACACCGGCACCGTGAAGCTCGGCACCTTGTTCGGGGACCACGTGAAGACGGGCATTGGCGCGCGGCTCACGACCGGTTCCGTGATCGGCGCCGGATCGAATGTGTACGGAAGCATGATGCCGCCGCGGTACGTGGCCCCCTTCTCATGGGGCGACGGCGAGGCGATGACCGAGTACCGTCTGGAAGAATTCCTTAGGACCACCGAGCGCGCGATGAGCCGCCGTTCCGTGGCGCTCAACGATGCGATGCGCCGGCAGCTGAGTGCGGCGCATGCGCGCGCCGCGGCGGCGCGCTAGCGCGTCTCGAAGAGCGCGGCGTACGCGCGCACGCGCTCGAGGTAGTCGCGCGCTTCGGCGCTGTCGGCGCCGAGTTCGGAGAGATGGTCGGTCCATGCGGCGCCGTGGCGCTTCACGAGATCGTGCACGCGGATGTAGCCTCGGTTGTAGCAGACTGTCACGAGATCGATGAGCTGCGATTCCGTGAGCGGCGCGCCGCCATTGATCGCCTTGCGCGCGAAGGAGCCGTAGCCGCCGGGCCAGAAATCCGTGGACCATTTGTTCTCGAGCAGGCGGATCCAGAAGACCGCGGCGCGCGTGGCGTGCGTTGGCGCGAACAGATACTCATCGCGCGACGTGATCGCGCCGGCGCGGAGCAGCGAGTCGATGTCGGACGCGGTCGGCGAACCGGAGTGCACGAGCGGCGACCGCGGCCACGCCGTGACCTCGGGCGCCATCCACTGGAAGTGATACTCGGTGTCCATGAGTCGCATATCCGCATCGGTGCGCGCGGTGAGCTGCGCGAGCCCAAGCGCCGGCGCGGCGGAGACGGCGAGCGAATCGCCCGCACTCTCCTTCACGAGCAGCGCGACGACGTACCCGGGATCGATGCCGAGCCGCGGGTCCCGCCCCCAGCGCTCCGCGAGCGGCGCGATGTGCTTCACGAGGAATTCGTAGTTCGCCGCGCTCGCGACGCGCAGGCTCCCATTCGCATTGCGCACCGAATCCCTCGGCACCGCCGCGACGTGCGACGCGGAGTCCGCGTGGAAGCGGAGCGACTGCGCGCCGAGCGGAGCGGCGGCGGCGCTGCAGATGAGGAGAGCCGTAAAACACGATCTCATGCCGGAATATAAGTGACGAGGGCCCGGCTCTCGCCGGGCCCTCGTCGGCCGTATCGAACGTCCAACCACCAACGACGTGCCGTTGGAGGCTAGTACATCCCCCCCATGCCACCGCCGCCAGGACCGCCCGCGGGCATTCCACCCTTCTCTTCCTTCTTCTCCACGACGATCGCTTCCGTCGTGAGCAGGAGGCTCGCGATCGAGGCCGCGTTCTGCAGCGCCGTGCGCGTGACCTTCGTCGGGTCGATGACGCCCGCCTGCATCATGTCCTCGTACACATCCGTGAGCGCGTTGTAGCCGAACTTGTCGTCCTTGCTCGCGCGCACCTTCTCGAGCACGATCGAACCTTCGCCGCCCGCGTTCTGCACGATCATGCGGAGGGGCTCTTCGATCGCCTTGCGGATGATGTCCACGCCGATCTGCTCATCGGGCTCGTTCGCCTTGAGCGTCTTGAGCACGCGCTGGGCGCGAATGAGCGCCACACCGCCGCCGGGGACGATGCCTTCCTCGACCGCCGCGCGCGTCGCATGCAGCGCATCCTCGACACGGGCCTTCTTCTCCTTCATCTCGCTCTCCGTGGCCGCGCCCACGTTGATCACCGCGACACCGCCGGCGAGCTTCGCGAGACGCTCCTGGAGCTTCTCCTTGTCATAGTCACTCGTGCTCTTCTCGACCTGCGACCGGATCTCCTTCACGCGGCCCTGGATATCGGCCTCGGATCCGCCGCCGTCGATCAGCGTCGTGTTGTCCTTGTCCACCACGATCCGCTTGGCCTTGCCCAGGTCGGCGATGACCGTGTTCTCGAGCTTGAAGCCGGTCTCCTCCGAGATGACCTTGCCGTTCGTCAGGATCGCGATGTCACGCAGCATCTCCTTGCGGCGGTCGCCGAAGCCCGGGGCCTTCACCGCGCAAACGCGCAGCGTGCCACGGAGCTTGTTGACCACGATCGTCGCGAGCGCCTCGCCTTCGACGTCCTCGGCGATGATCAGCAGCGGCTTGCCCATCTGCGCGACCTTCTCGAGCACGGGGAGCAGGTCCTTCATCGACGACACCTTCTTGTCGTGGATCAGGATCATCGCATCCTCGAGCACCGCTTCCATCTTGTCCGGATCGGTGACGAAGTACGGCGAGAGGTAGCCGCGGTCGAACTGCATGCCGTCCACCGTCTCGAGCTCGGTGGCGAGACCCTTCGCCTCTTCCACCGTGATCACGCCGTCCTTGCCGACCTTCTCCATCGCTTCCGCGATGAGGTCGCCGATCTCCTTGTCGTTGTTCGCGGAGATGGAGCCGACCTGCGCGATCTCCTTCTTGCCGGCGGTCGGGATGCTGATCTTCTTGAGCTCTTCGACGATCGCCGCGACCGCCTTGTCGATCCCGCGCTTGAGTGCCATCGGGTTCGCACCGGCCGTCACGTTCTTGAGGCCTTCACGGTAGATCGCCTGCGCGAGCACCGTCGCGGTGGTCGTGCCGTCGCCCGCGAGGTCCGAGGTCTTGGTCGCGACTTCCTTCACCATCTGCGCGCCCATGTTCTCGAGCGGATCCGCGAGTTCGATCTCCTTCGCGACGGTCACGCCGTCCTTGGTGATCGTCGGGGCGCCGAACTTCTTATCGATGACGACGTTCCGGCCCTTCGGTCCGAGGGTGACCTTCACCGCCTCGGCCAACTGGTCGACGCCGCGCTTGAGCGCCGCGCGCGCGTCCGTGCTGAAATAGAGTTCCTTTGCGGCCATATGTAGTATCTCGCCTGGAGTGAGTTAGTGGGTGCGGATCAAACGATCGCGAGAACGTCGCTCTCGCGCAGGATCAGATACTGCTCGTTCTCCAGCGTGACCTCGGTGCCGCTGTACTTCCCGTACAGCACCTTGTCGCCGACTTTCACTTCCATCGGCACGCGCTTGTCCTTCTCGTACCGGCCGGGGCCGGCCGCGACGATCTCGCCGACCTGCGGCTTCTCCTTCGCGGTGTCGGGGATGTACAACCCGCCGCGCATCGATTCCGCGTCCTCCATCGGCCGCACCACAACTCGATCTGCGAGCGGATTGACCTTCACCGCTGCTGCGTTCTTCGTGGCCATCGCTGGTCCTCCTCCGTATGGGTTCAACAGGAAGTGATGATACATAGTAGAGACTTCCTTTAGCACTCACCTGCCTTGAGTGCTAGCACAAGCAACTTAGAGACTTCCGCGCGCGCAGTCAAGCGAAGGCATCACGCGACAGTGTAAAGTGTAAGTATCTATTTTGTATTGAGTTAGCTGAGTATGACTTTGAGCAGTTCACGCGGTCTCCGTCCCATCCGTTCCATTCGTCCGATCCGTTCGAAGCATGAACCGTGATCTCTCCATTCGAGCCTCGAGCGCAAGGCGGCAAGGACGTCACACGGTTCAAATTCTAAACGGATCGGACGGATGCAACGGATCGGACGGAGACCGCACCGACCGGTCTCAGATGGCGAATGCCGCGATCACCGCAACATCCGTGATCGCCCATGCGATCAATGCCGCGTACATCCCCTTCTGATGTTCCGCGGGCGTCATGCGCTGGTGCGCGGCGAGCCACGGAAATAGAACGGCGCTCCAGGCAGCCGCCGCGATCGCGAGGCCGAGCCATTGCCAGGGGGCGATGCGCGTGGCGCCGGCGGCCCAGGTGAGCATCGCGAATGCGACCACCGCCGCGGCCGCGGCGACGATCAGGCTGCCGCGCATGCCGAGCATCAGCGCGAGCGTGCGGTCGCCGCGGCGGCTGTCCTCCTCGAACTGATAGAGCTGCGTGAGCGGATAGAGCGACGCGAACAGCGCGCAGAAGCTCCACAACACCACCGCCATCACGCCTGGCAGCGGGCGTCCCGTGACTGCCCAGCCTGCGTACGGCGTGAGCGTGCCGAAGCCGACCATGTTGATCAGCCAGTCGGCGCCGGCCACCGCCTTCAGTCGCACCGGCGGCACGGAGTACACGAGCGACATCGCGAAGCACGCGGCATACGCGAGCGTGAATCCCATCGGCAGCGCGAAGGCCAGCACCTGCCCCACCGCCATGAGCGCGAGCGCGAACGGCGCGAGGCGCGCGGGCGGTGGCGGCGGCGCGTCGAGATAGCCGATGTCGCCCTCGTCCTTATCGAACGCGCTGTTGATCGCGAGCGTGCCGCCGTTGCCGAGGATGACCCAAATGGCGAGGCCCGCGAGGAGCGCGCCCAATTGTTCGCCGCGCAGCACGCCGCTCACGCCGACCGCGAGGATGAACCCTAGCGCCGTGTGCGCCGCCATGATCGGCCATTCGGCGGGACGCAGATGCAGCACATAGCTGAATCCGTCGCCCGGCAGCAGGCGGTATCCGAGATCGCGCGCCGCTCTCACGCTTGCTTGGCGCCCTCGAGCAACGCGTGCGCGATCTGCAGACCGTACAGCGTGAGGAAGGGCTCGACGAGTTCGATCTGCTCCGAGAGCGGCGCGATCGCTTCGGCGAAGCCTCCCGTTGCGACGACCTTCGGCACGCGCCCGCCAGGCCACTCCTTCTTCAGCCGTCGTACGAGCCCGTCGATCATGTCGGCGGTGCCGAGCATCACGCCGGCGCGAATGCACTCCTCGGTGCGGCGGCCGAGTGCGCGCTTGGGCGGCACGAGCTCCGTCGCCGGGAGCTTCGACGTTCGGCGAATGAGCGTGTCCGCACTCGATCGCAGCCCGGGCGCGATGATCCCGCCGAGGAACACGCCTTCGGCGGTGATGCAGTCGTAAGTGGTGGCGGTCCCGAGATCCACGACGATGGTGTCCGTCTTGTAGAGGCGGCTCGCCGCGAGCGTATTGATGAGGCGGTCTGCGCCCACGGTTGCGGGCTCCTCCACATCGAGCACGATGGGAAGGCCCGACGCGGCGTCCACAATGCGCGGCGCGGCACCGAACAGCGCGCGGCACGCGTCCGAGAGCGGGCCGGTCACGGCGGGCACCACGGATCCGATCGCGGACCCAGTGACCGCGGCGCGCTTCACGTCGCGATACCGGAGCAATCCGTCCAGCAGCATCGCGCATTCGTCGGACGTGCGCGACGCATCGGTGTTGATGCGCCAGTGCGCCTCGAGGCGCGCACCGTCGAACAGACCGATCGTGGTCTCGGTATTCCCGACATCGAAGACGATGATCACGCCGTTGCCTCCGCGAAGACGAGCGATCCGCTGCGGCACGCGGTGGTGCCGGCCGCGCTGGTGACGAGCAATGCGCCGCTCGCATCGATGCCCGCCACCGCGCCCACGGCGGGCTCGGTGCACTGCCTTCCGCGGGCGAGATCGCGGGCCGCGAAATCGGCGAGTTCTCTGGCCGAGAGCGGTCCGGTCGCGGCGGCCGCCGCGCGCAGCGCGGGGATGAGTTCGGCGAGCACTTCCACGCGCGACGTGCCGCCGCGGAGCGCTGCGGCCGGTAACGCCCGCGGCGCGCGCAGATTGATGCCGATGCCGATCGCGACCCACTCGAGCTTCTCGTCGCGCCAGCGCGCTTCCACGAGCACGCCCGCGAGCTTCTCGCCGCCGACGAAGAGGTCGTTGGGCCACTTCACCTGCACCGGCGCCACGGTGAACCGGTCGAGCACGCGCGCCGCCTTGAGTCCCACGCGCAGCGAGAGCAGATCGATCACTCTCGCATCGCGCGGCCGCTCGAGCAGCGTCACCAGGATCCCGGCGCCAGGCGCCGAAGTCCAGCTCCTTCCGCCGCGCCCCCGCCCCGCGGTCTGCTCCTCGGCGAGGACCAGCGTGCCCGCCGGTGCGCCGGATTCCGCGAGCGCGTGCGCGACGTCGAGCGTGGACGTCACGGAGTCGAAGACCTCCACGCGCGGCAGATCGAGCAGCTGCATGAGCGACGCGCCGGCGCGGCCGTCGTACGTGTCGTTCGCGCCGAGGCGCGACATGCCGCGCTGATCAACCACGGTACGCCACGAGCGCGAGCACGATCGCGCCGAGCACGAGCCGATAGGCCGCGAAGATCGCCGTAGCTGCGGTGCGTCACGAAGCGCAGCAATAGCCCGATCGCGAACCACCCGCTGACCGCGGCCGCGGTTACTCCGACCAGCAATGGCATCGCGAGTGCTCCCTCGTGCAGCAAGTGCGGCACCTTGAACAGTGCGGCCGCCGCGATGATGGGCATGCTCATCAAGAAGCTGAACGTGGCGGCGCTCTCTCGATCGAGATCGAGCGCGCGGCCCGCCGTGATCGTCGAACCCGAGCGCGAGACGCCGGGGATGATCGCGAACATCTGCGGCGAGACCGATGAGCAACGCGTCGCGGCCGCGGATGCTGTCGAGTGAACGCGTGACCGGCGCGGCACGATCGACGAGCCAGAGCAGAACGCCCATCACCATGAGCGCGCCCGCGATCAGCGCTGGCGCGCGGAACGCGTGCTCGGCGTACTTGTCGAGCAGCACGCCGGCGATGCCGCCGGGGATCGTCGCGATGATCAGGAAGAGCACGCGGCGCTCCTCCGGCGTCACGACCTTCCTCGTGCGCGCGATGTTCAGCGCCGCGCGTGCCAGGCGCACCCACTCGGCGCGGAAATAGCCGAGCACCGCGACGAGCGTGCCGAGGTGCAGCGCGACGTCGAAGGAGAGTCCCGGCTCCGGCCATCCGAAGAGCCACGGCGCGAGCGCGAGATGCGCGGAACTGCTGATCGGCAGGAACTCGGCGAGTCCTTGGAGAATGCCGAGCACCAGCGACTGAAAGAGGGTCATCGCGAGGGGAACGAGTTGGTCAGACGCGAGCGATCACGAATGCGGCCATGGTGCAGATCATCGCGGCCTTCAATGCGCGTGGCGCACCGGGACGGCCACGCAGCGATCGCGCGACGCCGATCGCCGCGAGCAGGAGCGCCGGCAGGATCAGCCATTTGAGCATTGGGAGCGCACGGGCGACGGGGATAATCTGCACCGCGAACAGGAGGAGCGCGACGACGATCAGCGCGCGGGCGACCGGCAGGCCCCAGCGGATCGGCACGGTCCGGCGATGTCCAAGATCGCCCGGCACGTCATCGATGTCCTTAGCGATCTCGCGCGCGAGGTGGAACGGGAGAGCAATGCTGAAGAGCACCGCGCCGGCCCGAGGATCACGCGCGAGCTCCGCACCGAACAGGAATGGGAGCGATCCCAAGATCGCGACGACCACGTTGCCAAGGATCCCGAGCGGCTTGATTTCCTGGGAATAGCTCAGCATGAGGAACGCGACCAGAAGCGCCGGCATCCAGAACCATCGCGCCGCGGCGATAGCGAGCGCCACGGCGATGACCATGGCGATGATCGCGAAGCGCTGCGCCGTGAGTTGACTGATGCGGCCGGAAGGAATAGGGCGCTGCGGGTGCACGATCCGGTCGATCTCCACGTCGCGCACATCGTCGAAGGCATTGCCGCATGCCGCGAACGCGATCGCTGCGATCGCGAAGGTCACGATCGGGACCACCGGACCCCACCCCGCCCACCACGCCCCGACCAACACGCCCGCCGCCGCGATGAGGCAATTCTGCCAGCGCGCGAGTTCCAGATAGGCGCTAACCGAGGACGCCTTCATAGAACCGTTCGTACTGCGCGACGATCTCATCCTGCGCGAAGCGCGCGCGCGCGTCCGCCGCGGCCGCGGCGCTCATGGTCGCCCACCGTGCGGGGTCGCGCAGGATCGCCAGCGCGGCCGCGACCATGCCGTCCACATCACCCGCGGGGCGCAGCGAGCCGGTCACGCCTTCGCGCACGACCTCGGGCAGCCCGCCCGCGTTCGAACACACGACCGGCACGCCGCACGCCAGCGCTTCGAGCGCCGAGAGTCCGAACGACTCGTTCTCACTCGGCAGCAGGAACAAGTCGGCGCTCGCGAGCAGCGGTGCGACGGCGTCGAGCTTGCCGAGGAAGTACACGTGCTCGTGCACGCCCAGGTCGCGCGCTTCCTGCTCCGCGGCGCCGCGATCGGGGCCGTCGCCCACCATCACGAGGGCCGACGGCAGTTCGCGCTGCACGCCTGCGAAGATGCGCACGATGTCGCGCACGCGCTTCACCGGCCGGAAGTTCGACACGTGGATCAGGATCTTCTTCTTGGCGCCGACCTGTTCGCGCAGCAACGGCGGATAGAGCGCGCGATCATATACCGCGGGATCGATGAAGTTCGGGATCACGTCCACCGCGCATGTGGAGCAGCCGAACGCCGTGTACGTCTCCTTGCGCAGGTACTCGGAAACGGCCGACAGCCCATCGGAGCGCTCGATCGAGAATTTCGTGATCGCCTGGAAGCTCGGGTCCTGGCCCACGAGCGTGATGTCGGTGCCGTGGAGCGTCGTGATGATGCGCACGCTCCGGTCCTGATCCTCGAGCATCTCGCGCGCGATCCACGCGCTCGTCGCGTGCGGAATGGCGTAGTGCGCGTGGATCAATTGCAGATCGTGATCGCGCACCACCTCGTGCATCCGCACCGCGAGCGCGAGATCGTAGGGCGGGAACTCGAACAGCGGATAGCGCAGCACGTCCACTTCGTGGAAGAAGACGCGCGGCAGGAACGACGGGAGCCGGAACGGCTGCTTGTACGTGATGAAATGCACTTCGTGACCGCGCGCCGCGAGTGCGATGCCCAGCTCGGTCGCGACGGCGCCCGAGCCGCCGTAGGTGGGGTAGCAGGTGATGCCGATCTTCACGTGCCGGTTCCTCGGTCGTCGTCCGCATCCCACCAGGCCAGCGCCCGCTCGAGCACATCCTCGCTGCGAGGGTCGATCCGTGTGACATCCTGGTCCGCGATCTGGTGCCGGAACCAGGTGCGCTGCCGTTTCGCATACTGCCGCGTGGCGATCGTCACGAGCGCCAGCGCCTCTTCGCGATCGATCGTCCCGCGCACCACGTCACGAATCACCGCATAGCCGGTCGCGTTCCACGCCGGGGCGTCGTCGGGCACGGTCTCAGCGAGCGCGGCGACTTCCTCCGCCCAGCCGCCCTCGAACATCCCCTCCGCGCGATCGGCGATCCAATCGCGCAGAACGGTGCCGGGGTCCACGACAAGATACCGCGCGGGCACACCAGGCGCGCCGGCGGCGCCGCGCTCGTGCCACGTGGAGATCGGCGTCCCGGTGAGCGTCGCGACCTCGAGTGCGCGCAGCAGTTGTGCGCGACCGAGCCGCGCGCGCGCCGGATCGACTTGCTCGACGCGGCGCCGCAATTCGGCGATCGAGAGCTTGGCCAACTCCCCGGCGAGCTCCGCGCGTTGCTCGGGATCGAGTGGCGGTTCCTCGAAGAGCGGTGCGGTGAGCGCACGAATGTAGAAACCGGTGCCGCCGACGACGACCGGTGTGCGCCCCATCGGGACGGCCTCTGCAATCCACTCGCGCGCCGCCGCCGCCCACGACGCCGCCGAGAAACGTTCGCCGGGCTCGACGACATCGATCCCGCGATGCGGGATGAGATCGCGCTCTTCAGCTGTGGGCTTCGCGGTGCCGATGTCGAAACCGCGATAGATCTGGCGCGAGTCGGCGCTCAAGATCATCAGGTCGCGCTGCGCGGCGAGCGCGATCGCGAGGGCGGACTTCCCCGCTCCCGTGGGCCCGCAGATGACGCGAAGTCTATTGCCGGCCAAAGCGCCGCTCGAGTTCATCCCAACCCAACTGCACGATCGTCGCTCGGCCGTGCACGTCGTGCGCGGGCAGCGTCGTGCGCGCGAGCGACGTATACAATGCGCGCATCTCGCTCGGTGCGAGTTCGTCGCCCGCCTTCACCGCGGCCTTGCACGCGATGGTCGCGGCGAGCCGCTCATGCCGCGCGAGCCCGGATGCCGTGCGGTCGCCGGTGAGCGCGCCAAGGGTGTCGCGCAGGCAGCGCTCCGCATCGAAGCGCGGATGGGGCATCGGCACGGCGTTCACGATGAGCGTGTGGCCGCCGAAGCCCTCGATCTCGAAGCCGAGCTTCTCGAAGATCTCCCGGTTCTCCTCGAACGCTTCCCCTTCCGCCGGCCCGAGATGCAGCGTGAGCGGAAAGAGCAGGCGCTGCGATGGCTCGCGCCCGCTCGCGAGCGTGTGCATGAACTGTTCGTACAGCACGCGCTCGTGCGCCGAATGCTGGTCGATGAGCAGCACACCGCCATCGATCTCGCACATGAGGTAGGTGCGGCGCAGCTGCGTGAGCGGTGGCACGACGACCTCTTCCACCACGGCAGCCGTTGCGCCGCCGTTCTCCGTCTCGCGCGCCTCGTCGAACGCGCCGAGCGATCCGGGCTCATCGCCAGGTGCCGGGCGAAGCGCCTCAACATCCACGGGCATCGCGCCGCCGAAGGACGGCTCGGGCCACGCGCGCGCGCCGAATGCGGCCGCGCTCGCCGTGACGCCGAGCGCACGGCGCACCGCATGCTCCACCGCGCGCTCCACTGGCCACCGCTCGTGGAAGCGCACCTCGGCCTTGGTCGGGTGCACGTTCACATCCACGCGATCCACCGGCACCACGAGTTCGAGCACGAGCGAGGGCCGCGTGCCGGCCGGGATCGTCGAGCGGTACGCGGCCTCGGCGGCGCGCACGAGCCCGCCGTCGCGGATCGCGCGGCCGTTCACGGAGAGGAAAACCCGCCGGCCGGCGGTGCCAACGTCGCGCGGCCGCTCCACGAGGCCGCTCACCCGCACCGGGCCGTTCACGTCGTCCACGTCTACTAGCCGTTCCGCGAATTTCGCGCCCCAAAGTGCCGCGACGCGCGCGCGCAGTGATGGCGCCGCGGGCAACGCGAGCACCGATTCGCCGTCGCGCACCACGTTGAGGCGCACGTCGCGCCGCGAGAGCGCGAGCGTCGTGACGATGTCGGCGATGCCGCGCGACTCGGAGCGCGGCGAGCGAAGGAATTTCGTGCGTGCCGGCGAATTGAAGAAGAGCCGCGAGACCGTGACCGTCGTGCCGCGCCGGCGAGCGGCGTCGGCCACCGGGCCGAGCGTGCCGCCGACGGAGCGAAGCGCCGTGCCGGCACCGTCCGCCGCGGCGGTCTCGAGCTCCAGCTCCGCCACGGACGCGATGGCAGGCAGCGCCTCGCCGCGGAAGCCGAAGCTGCCGACGCCGACGAGATCCGACGTCGCCCGGATCTTCGACGTCGCGTGGCGCTCGAGCGCGAGCAACGCATCCGCACGCTCCATGCCGCATCCGTCGTCGGCGACTCGGATGCGCGCGCGGCCGCCCTCGTCGATCGCGATCTCGATCGCCGTGGCCCCCGCGTCCAGCGCGTTCTCCACCAGCTCCTTCACCACCGAGGCGGGGCGCTCGACGACCTCACCGGCCGCGATCTGATCGATCACGGCGCTCGGCAGAACGGCAATGCGGGGCATCCGCAAAGCTACCCGGCGCGCCGAGCGAAAATCAATCGCCGGCGAGCGGGAGGAGCGCATCGCGCGGCACCCAGCCGTCGCGGTCGCGGTCGACGACGACGCGCGCCCACGCGCCATCGAGCGCCTGGATGCGCACCGTTTCGCCCAGACGCACCACCGAGGCACGCTCGCCGCCGAGCGCGGGCTGGAAGCGGAGCGGCGCATCGTGACGCAGCACCGAGAGGCCGGCCGGCGACAACCGGCGCTCGAGGAACGCGCCGGCGGAGCCGCAAATGATCGCGGCGCCGAGGGCGGTGAGCGCGATCGAGGCGCCGCCGAGCGGCTCACGGCGGCGCAGGCGGAGCGCGATCGCGATCCAGCTCGCCGCCCAGAGTGCGGATGCGATGAGGATGATCGGCAGCGGCGGGATCGGCGGCACCGCGCCCGGCGAAGTGGCCGCGGCCGGTGAGATGATGTCGAGGCGCTCGCGCATGTCGGGCGCGAGCGGCTCGAGACGCAGCGCGCGCTGCCAGCCGCGCACGGCGCCAGCGGTGTCGCCGGCGGCGAATGACGCGGTGCCGAGGTCCGCCCAGGCGTCGGCGGCGCGCGGCTGATCCGCCGCGACGGCTTCGAAATCCTTCGCGGCGTCTGCGTAGTGGCGATCGGCGTACGCGGAAACGCCGTCGGCGAAGGTCGCGGCGGGATCCGGGAGATCGGCCGCCGCGATACCGTGCGCGCCGATGACGAGGAAGATCGCGAGCACGGCGACCGTCGCACGTGCGCGCCAGCGCCGCGCCTCCGCATCGATCGCGCCGTAGAGCTTGAGCGCGCGCGCGCCCGCGCCGCGCACGGGCTCGCCCTCGAGCGCGAACGCCGCGGTGTTGAGCTCGGCGATGAAGGTCGCGGCCGATGCCGCGGTCGCGCCCGATGTGCCGGCGCGCCGCGCGGCGCGCCGGATCGCCTCCGGCTCGGCGAGCGCATTCGCGGGAGCGCGCAGCCGTGCGCTCACCGCGTCGAGGAAAGCGCGCCGCAGCGCGCTCAGATCCGTGCCATCGGGGCGCCGCGCGATTTCGCGAAGCAGTTCTTCGGGCGGGCGCCGGCGGCGCCTGCGCCGCTCGCGCTTCGGGCGGTTCGCGATCGCGAACGCGATGGCCGGCGCCGGCAGCAGCACGATGAGCATGAGATACGGCACCGTGAGATAGATCGGCACGGGCAGCGCGCCGCGGTATTCCGCGCGCACCGCCCACACCGGCGGCCGCGCCGCCGCGCCGCTATCGATCATCGCTAGCGAGCCGGCAGCGATCGTCACCGGCATTGCGGAGCTTAGCGCGACGTCGTAGCGGCGGCGGTAGGGATCGAAGTACGGATAGCGCACGCCGGCGAGCGTTTGGCGGCCCGCGCTCGTGGGCGTGAGCACCCAGTCGAACTCCTTCGTACCGCGGATCGTGATCGAGTCGGGCGCGAGCATCACTCGCTCACCGGCCGGGATCGCGTTCGCCCACGCGATGTCGATGGCCGGCCGCGGGAAGAGCTTCACGTTGCCGATGCCCATCACGCGCACCGTGAGATGCATCGCGTCGCCCACGCGTGCCGCGAGCGTGTCGAGGCGCGCGTCCACGCGCAGCACGCCCACGGCGCCACTCCAGTCGGCCGGGCGACCGGCGGCCGGCGGATCGATCGCGATGAACACGGCGCTGTCGCTGCGGAGTTCGAAACTCTCCTCGCGGCTGAAGAAGCTGTACGAGAGCGGCATCGCGTACACAAGGCGCGCCGGCGCCACCGCATAGCGTCCGGGCGCCAGCGGAAAGATCGCGCGCAAACTCACGTGCGCTTCGTAGCGGCGGCGCCCCACGGGCGCCATCGGGAAGCCGCTCATGTTCGCGGGCGGCTCGTACGCCATCACGCCGCGCAACTCCGGCGGGACCTCTTCCATGCGGCGCAACCGGTCGCGCACCGATTCATCCACGAACGCGCCGAACTCGTACGTCGCCTGCTGTCCGACGAACACGGTGTCCGGCTCGATCATCGTGCGGAAATTCACGACCTGCGCCGTGTCGAGCGGCGCGCGCACCACCGCCGCCGGCCGATGCAGCGTATCGCGCGCGGCGCCCGCGAGCAGCGACAACGTGAGGAGCAGCGCGCTCACCAGTCCTTCCCTCCCGGCGGGCGGTCAGGCGCGTTCTGCTTCTGTTTCTTCGCCTGCGCCTCGCGCTCCTCGCGCTGGGCGCTGTTGAGCAATTGCTGCGCCTGCCGCGGATCGAGCGCCTGGCTCGGTTTGGGCGGTCCGCCGCTCGGACGCTGCCCGCCGCCGTTCGATTTCCGTTCGTTGTTCGCCAGTTCGTAGTTCCATTTCGCGTCGGCATCGTCGGGGCGCAGGCGCAGCGCTCGACGGTACGCTGCGGTGGATGCCGCGAACGCTTGCGAAGCTTCCTCCGGGCCTTTCGATGCGCGCCCCGCGAGCAGGTACACGAGGCCGAGGTTGTACAGCGCGCTGTACCGGATCCCGAGATCCTTCGACTCGGCGGCCGCGCGCTCCAGCGCCGACGCCGCCTCGTCGCTCAACCCCACTTGTCCCGATTGACCGGCGGCGAGCAGCGACGTGCCGAGATCGTACTCGAGGCGCGGCGTGGGTTTGCCATCCTGCATCGCGCGCGAGTACGCGTCCGCCGCTTCGCGATAGAGCCCGGCCGCGTAGAGTTTGTCGCCGGTGCGCGCTTGCGCCGACGCGGCCTGCGGCATGAATGCGAGCAGGAGCACCGCCGCGACGGCCGTCGTAGAAGCCGCGGCCGCGGGCCGGCGGCGGCCGCGCCGCTCCGCCAGCATCGTGTCGAAGAGCGCGAGGAGCACGGCGGGAATGAGGAAGAGCTGGAATCGCGCGCGCCGGTCGGTGGCGCGCTGCGCGTCGCGGCCCGTCGCGCGCAACGCGGCCAGCGCTTGTCGCACCCGCGCCGCTTTGTCCGTCGCCTGTGCCGGGATGAACGTGCCGTGATCGCCGGCGAGCTCCTGCAGCGTGGCCGGGGTGTAGTGTGTGACCACGACCTTGTTGTCGGCATCGCGCTTCGGCGTGGTGCCGCCGCCGATCGCCGGCATCGGGATCGTCGCGCCGGCTTCGCGCCCGAAGCCGACGGTCACAACGGTGATCTCGGACTTCTCGGCGCGGCGCGCGGCGGCCTGGATCTCATCGTCGCCGTCGAACGCCTCGCCATCGCTCATGATGATGAGCGCCTTGTCGCTCGCGCCGGGAGTGGCGAGCAGGAGTTCGGTGCCCATGTCGATCGCGCGCGAGATGGAGCTGCCGGCCTGCCCCACGACCGACGGATCGAGATTGTCGATGAACAATTCCAGCGCGCCATGGTCCACGGTGAGCGGCGAGAGCACATAGCTCCGTCCCGCGAACGCAATGAGACCGATGCGGTCGCCGCCGGCGAGCGCGAGGAAGCGGCGCGCTTCCTCCTTCATGCGCTCGAGGCGATTCGGCCGCTCATCCTCGGCCATCATCGAGAGCGAGGCATCGAGCACGAGCACCACGTCCACGCCGGTGGCCCGCTGCACCGTGGTCTCCATCCCCCAGCGCGGACCGGCGTACGCGACCGCACCGCACGCGGCGGCAAGCCCGAGCAGCACGATGCGCGGCCAGGGCGCGTGCATCGCGGCGGGCGGCATCAGGCGCGCGATGAGCGAACCCGTGCCCAGTCGCGCGAGCCGGCTCGCGCGGCGGCGGAACGCGAGCCAGAGCAGCAGCGCGATGCCGAGCGCGAATGCCGGCGCGGCGAAGAGCGCCCACGGATACTCGACGATCGTGCTCACGGGAGCGGCCCCCGCCAGAAGAGGAGCAGCACCTCGAGCGACATCGCGAGGAGCGCGGCGCCGAGCGGCCAATGGTACTCCTCCGCGAAGTGCACGTACGTGCGCGCCCGCACCGGCTCGCGCTCGAGGAGATCGATCTGCTGATAGATGTGCTCGAGCGCGGCGCCGTCCACGGCGCGGAAGTAGCGGCCGCCGGTGGTGCGTGCCACGTCGCGCAACAAGTCCTCGTCGATCTCGACGGGGCGGTACTCATAGCGGATCCCCATGAGTCCCTTGCCCACGGGCACCGGCGCCATGCCCTGCGTGCCGGCGCCGATGGTGTAGATCTTCACGCCCATCGCCGCGGCCGCCTGCGCGGCGGTGCGCGGATCGATGGCACCGCGATTGTTCTCGCCGTCGGTGAGCAGGATGAGCACCTTCGACCTTCCCGGTGCATCCCGCAGGCGATTCGTGGCGGTGGCGATCGCGGTGCCGATGGCGGTGCCGTCGTCGAGCTGGCCGGACTGCAGGTTGTCGACGGCCGTGAGCAGCACCGGATAGTCGACGGTGAGCGGCACCTGCGTCAGCGCCTCGCTGGCGAACGCGACCACGCCAATGCGATCGCTGTGGCGGCCGAGGATGAACTGCTTCACCCGATCCTTCACCACTTCCAGCCGGTTCTGCGGCTGGAAGTCCTCCGAGAGCATGGAGCTCGAAAGGTCGATCGCGAGGACAATGTTGATCCCCTCGGTGGTGATCGGCTCGGCGCGCGAACCGGTGCGCGGGCGCGCGAGCGCGATGATCAGGCCGGCGAGCAGAAGATTCCGGAGCACGAACAGCGCCGCCGCCACGCCGCGTCCCCGCTGCGGCAAGCGGCCGAGCACATCGGCGCGCGAGAAGACGATGGCGGGCGGCCGGCGCGAGCGGCGCGCGATCCACCACGCCGGCAGGAGGAGCAGCAGCACGAGCGCCCACGGCGAGCCGAAGAAGAAGTCGGGGAGCGCGGGGATCATGCGACCCTCTTGGGCGACGCCGGCGGCACGATCACGTCGCGCGCGAACGCGTCATCGGAGAGCGTGAGCAGCGTACGCACCTCCTTCGCGATCTCCTTGGCGCGCACCGCGGTCACGGGGCGCCGCGCGAACTGGATCTGATCCGCCTCCTCGAGCACCGCCGCCACCCGGTTGAGCGGCAGCGCGCGGCCGAACAGCGCGTGCACGAGTTCGCCGGTCGTCATCGAGCGCGAGACGACCGCCACGCGGGTGCTCAAGTAACCGCGCAGCACGTCCGCGTGCAGCGCGACGAACCGGCTCGGCTCGCCCGCCTCGAGCAGGCCAAGCGTGTCGATGCGCGCGAGCGCCGCTTCCGCGATGCTGAGCGGCGATGGCGGCGGCTTCGCGGCGCGGCGGCGTCTCCGCCGGCGCCAGAGCATCGCGACGCCCAAGAGCACGAGCGCCGCGCCGAGCGCCCACGGCCACCATACGAACGGCGACGGCAGCACCGTGAGCGCCGGCTTCGGAACACGGAGCGATGTATCGGCCGGCAGCACCGAACGCACGAACACGGCGGGATGCGCTTCCACCGTTTGCGCGCCCGTACCGACATCCACCTTCACCGGCACCGTGAGCGATTGCGCGCCCGTCTGCCACGCTTGCAGGCGGTACACCGCAATGCGCACCGGCGCGCCCGCGCTGTCGAGATCGAACTTCACGATGGGCGGGTCCACCGCCTCGAGCGTTTGCGCCGTGTCGGGACCCGCGGGGAACGCGATGACCGATTTCAGCGGCGCGCGGATCGTGATCGTCACGACGAACGGCTCCGCGATCGTCACCGTATCGGGCGATACGGTCCACGAGATCGCGGGTGCGGCCACTGGAGCCGCCACCGGAACGGGCGCGGCCGCGGCGACCTGGAACAGCGCGAACGCGAACGCGGTGATCATCGCCGGCGGCGCCGCGTCTCGCGGAGCCGGAAGAACCGGAGCAGCGGATCGACGTACCGCTCGTCGGTGCGCACGGCGACCTCGTCGATCGCCAGGCGCCGCAGCAACTGCGTGCGCCCCTCGACCTCCGCCTTCATCTGCTCGGCATATTTCCGGCGCAGCGCGGGATCGGAGGTGTTCACGTCCACCACCGCGCCAGTCTCGGGATCGGTGAAGCGCGCGAGACCGATGTCGGGCAGCTCGCGCTCGCGCGGATCGGTGATCGTCACCGCCACGACGTCGTGGCGCTGCGCGAGGATCTTGAGCGGGCGCTCCAATCCCGTGGCGACGAAATCCGAGATGAGGAAGATGATCGCGCGGTTCGGGAGCATCTTCGCGAGGTAGTCGATCGCGGCGGGGATGTCGGTGCCTCTCCCCTCCGGCTCGTGCACGAGCACATCGCGGATGAGCCGCAGCACGTGGCGTCGCCCTTTGCCCGGCGGCACGACGTGCTCCACGCGATCCGTGAAGAGCAGCGCGCCCACGCGATCGTTGTTGCGGATGGCGGACATCGCGAGCACCGCGCCGATCTCGGTGGCGAGTTCGCTCTTGAATCGCTGCGCCGTGCCGAAGCGCTCCGAGCCCGAGTGGTCCACCGCGAGCATGACGGTGAGCTCGCGCTCCTCCACGAAGCGCTTCACGAACGGGTGCCCCATGCGCGCCGTGACGTTCCAGTCGATCGTGCGCACTTCGTCGCCGTCGACGTACTCGCGCACCTCGGCGAACTCCATCCCCTGCCCCTTGAACACCGAGTGGTACTCGCCCGTGAAGAGCGCGTTCACGAGCCCGCGGGTGCGCAGTTCCACGAGGCGCACCTGGCGCAGCACGTCGGCGGGGACGACTACCGTGCGGCGGTCGCGTGTCGCCGCGTGCGCGCGCACCGCCCCGGTGGTGACCGCCGGGTGATGACCGGTCGCCCGCTTCGCGAGCGGCCGCGGGCCGGTCACCGGCTCCGCCATCAGGGGCTCTCGACCGCCGCGAGGACGCGCGCCACGACGTCGTCGCTCGTCACCTCCTCCGCCTCCGCTTCGTACGTGGTGAGCACGCGGTGGCGGAGCACGTCGGGGGCGATGGACTTCACGTCGTCGGGCGTCACGAAATTGCGGCCGCGCAGGAAGGCGAGCGCCCGCGCGCCCTGCGCGAGGAAGATCGTGGCGCGCGGACTCGCGCCGTACTCGATGAGCGGCGCGAGATTCTTGATCCCCGCCGCCTCGGGCTCGCGCGTCGCATGCACGATGTCCACGATGTAGTCCACGACGCGATCGTCGAGGTAGATCTCGCTGATGCGGCGCCGCGCCTCGAGGATCGCCGTCGGCGAGGCGACCGCGTCCACCGCGATCGGCGCGCCGCCGGCCATCCGGCGCATGATCTCCTTCTCCTCGACGCGCGTGGGATAGCCCACGCGCAGCTTGAGCATGAACCGGTCCACCTGCGCCTCGGGCAGCGTGTACGTCCCTTCCTGCTCGATCGGATTCTGCGTCGCGAGCACGAGGAAGGGCTCGGTGAGCGGATACGTCGTGCCGCCGAGCGTCACCTGCTTCTCCTGCATCGCCTCGAGCAGCGCGGCCTGCACCTTCGCGGGCGCGCGGTTGATCTCGTCGGCGAGGATGATGTTCGCGAAGATCGGCCCCTTCTTCACACGGAACTGCGCGGTGGCCGGATCGAACACCTGCGTGCCGAGCACGTCGGCCGGCAGCAGGTCGGGCGTGAACTGGATCCGATGGAAGCTCGTCTGGATCGCTTCGGCGAGCGTCTTCACCGTGAGCGTCTTCGCGAGGCCCGGCACGCCTTCGAGCAGCACGTGGCCGCCGGCGAGCAGGCCGACGAGCAGCCGCTCGACCATGTAATCCTGGCCGACGACACGCTTCGCCACCTGCTCGAGGATCGACTGCACCAGCGCCGTGTCCACCGTGGGTGTGCTCGTCCGTGTCGCCACGCGTTCGCTCCGGAATGCTCGGGGATACGTGAATGATGCGGGGCGTCGCGCGCCCCAGGGAGTGGCTCAGCGCTTGATGCGGTAGCCGCCGTCCTCGTGCTCGAATATCCATACGGCCATCCGCGACGGGACGATGGGCGCATCGGCGCCGATCCAGTTGGTGGCCGCCGCCGAGCCCGTGCCGACCGGCCGCGGCTCCGCCGAGATCGTCGCGGCGCGCTTCACCCACTGCGCCATGTTCGAGGGGCGCAGGTCCACCCACCCGCGCGGCGCGATCTCCGCGCCCTTGCCGGCGGGCGGCACCACCACCACCTCGCCACGCAGCACCGACAGGCCGTCGCTCAGGAGGATCGGGATCCCCACCGAGAGGATGAGCTTCCGGAGCGCGGGATCCTGCTCGCGCACGAGCCGCTCCGCGCGCGCCGCGGCGCTCGCCGGATCGGCGGCGGCGAGTTCCTTCACCGTGGCGAAGAGCTTCGACAGGATGTGCGCCTCGTAGAGCAGCTTCGTGAGGCGCGGCGGCCCGAGCATCTCGAAGCCGATGGATCGCACGCCGTGCTCGCGCTCGAGCGCGTCGAGCGCCTGCACCGCCAGCGAGCGCAGGTACCCGCCCCGGTACGTCGGCCCGAACGTCGCGCTGTCGAGCGCGGCGATCACGTCCTTGCCCGTCGGCGCGCCGCGCAGCTCCATGATCACCGCGTCGGCGAGCTCTTCCGCCGTGACGATCTCCATCTGCCCCAGCGAGGTGACGGTCTCGAATTCATCGCGCGCGAAAAGGCCGTTCTCGCCCATCGAGATGAACGCGCTCTCGAGCGGCTGCCCGCTGCGCGTCCAGCCGCCCGCGCCCGGCGTGAACGCATCCTCCACGCGCATCGGCCGCTCGCAATCCACCAGCTCCAGCGTGCGGCCGCCGCGCTTCACGGGACCGAACGTGATGTCGCTCCACCCGATCGCCGCCGTCGGCTTGATCTCCACGGTGCTCGGCGCGCCCGGCGTGCGCCCCTGCAGGAAGAGGATCATGCTCTGCGCGCCCGCGACCGCCGTCTTCGCGACCAGCGTGCGCGACGGCTTCTCCTCGCTGTGCGTGTACGGGATGTTCAATCCCATGCCGCCGGTGCCGCTGGTGCCGATCTTCACGTACGCCTGCGTGCCGGCGCGGCGCATGCCGTCGGAGAGCGCCTCGTGATGGCGCACGAGCTGCGGCACCGAGAGCGTGAGCAGATGCCGCTCGACGGTCTCGCGGTCCACGTGGCCCGCGTCCGCCGCCGAGAGCAGCCGCTGCGCGCTCGCGAACCCGTCCTGGTACGCGACGGCGGTCGCGGTGTTCACGCAATCGATCACGAGATCGGGACGATGCGTCGTGAGCCAGTCGTGGAGCACGTTGCGGCCGAGCGAAGCGGCCGTGGGCTGGCCGAGCATGTCGTCCACCAGCTCGCGGCGCGCGGCCGCGTCGGCCAGCACGTCCTCGCGCGCGCGCTCGGCGAGCGACACGGTGTGGAAGATGTTCCCCCAGAGCGGCGTGAGCGTCGTGTCGCGCGCGTACGGCTCGAGCGCGCGCACCGCGGCATCCGCCTCGTGCTGCTGGAGTCCCGCGAGGATGATCCGCTTCGGAGCGAAATCGAGCAGGCGGCGCGCGACGGCGAGTCCCACCAGTCCGCTGCCGCCGAGGATCAGCGCTGTCGAGTCACGCAGTTCCATGCTTCTCCCGTTCACGTTTCGGCGCGCGCGCCAGCGCCGTGAGGATATCCAGTTCCTTCGCGGTGAGCGCGCGGCACTCGCCCGGCTTGAGCGAGCCCAGCGTCACCGGACCGAAGCGCACGCGCACCAGTCGCTCCACGAACAGCCCGAGCGCTTTGCACAGCCGCCGCACCTCGCGGTTGCGTCCCTCGGTGATGGACACGGTGAACTCCCAGCGGCCGCCGCCGAGCGCCTCGGCGCGCGCGTCGTTCACGCGCGCCACGCCGTCGTCGAGCATCACGCCGCGCTTCGCCTGCACCACCGCCTTGCCCGCGTCGCCCGTGACCGTCGCGACGTAGGTGCGCTCCACCTCGCGGCTCGGGTGCAGCAGCGCGTGGATCGCCTCGCCGTCGTTCGTGAGCAGCAGTACGCCTTCCGTGAGGTAGTCGAGCCGCCCCGCGTAGGTGAGACCGGGGATCTTGGGCACGAACTCGAAGATCGTGCGCCGCCCCGACGGATCGCTGCGCGTGGTCATCACGCCGGATGGCTTGTTGAGCACGATCCACTGCGTTTGCGCCGGCTGCCGCACCGGCGCGCCGTCCACCATGATCGTGTCGGCGGCGGGATCGACGATCTGCCCGAGCAGCGCCGTCGCGCCGTTCACGCGCACGCGTCCCGCGGCTACGAGTTCTTCCGCTTTCCGGCGCGACGCGACGCCCGCGCGCGCGAGCGCGCGCTGGATGCGCATCGTCACGGCTGACAGCACCTCGCGCGGTTCGGTGCGGAGCGCGATCGCCAGCTCGTCGGCGCGCGGCAGCTCGCCGAGATGCCGCAGCGCGAACTGCTCGAGGAAGAGCGGCGTGGTGCCGTAGAGCAGCGGCCGGCCGAGCCCTTCGCCGCGCGCGACGACGTCGATCAGGCCGCGCTCGAGCAGCGTCTTGAGCATGCCGCCCACCGAGACGCCGCGGATCTCCTCGATCTCGAGACGCCCGAGCGGCTGCCGGTACGCGATGAGCGCCAGCGTCTCGAGCGCCGCCGCCGAGAGCGGTGCGGCCGCGCCGCGAGCTGCGCGCGCTCGATCGTCTCGGTGTACTCGGCGCGCGTCAGCACCTGCCAGCCGCCCGCCACCTCGAGCAACTCCACGCCGTGGCCGCCGGTGTCGTAGCACTCGCGGATCTCGTCGAGCGCCATCGCGATCGCGGCGAGCGATGCCTCGGCGTCGAGGAGCAGGAGCTCCTCCGCCGACAACGGGCCGGCCGCTCGCGAACAACGCGGCTTCAAGCAGCCTGGCCAGCGGCGACACGCGCGATCTCCACAGAGGCGAACGGTGAGCGCTGGCGGAGCGTGAGATCTCCGCGACGCGCGAGTTCCAGCAGCGCGAGCAATCCGGACAACACCTGCCACGGCTCGGCGCCGTGCGCGACTACATCGTACCAGCGGAATCGCTCGCGCAGCGCGAGCAGCGCGGCGATCGTCGCCATCGCGCCGTCCACGTCGAGCACGCGCGGGATCACGTCGTGCAGATCCGGCTCGCGCGCCATCCGCAGCACGCGGTCCACCGCGGCGAGCAACTCGGCGAGCGAGAGCGCGAGCGGGCCGGCGGCGGGCGCGGGATCGAGCGGCAGATACCCGCGCGCGAACCGATTGCGGCGCTCCTCGCCGCGGCGCTCGAGCAGGTCCACCACCTCGCGGATCTGCTGGTACTCGAGCAGCCGCCGCACGAGCTCGGCGCGCGGATCCTCCCAATCGTCCTCGCCGCCGGGGCGCGGCAGCAGCATCTGCACTCTTGATGCGCACGAGGCGCGCCGCCATCTCGAGGTATTCCGCCGCTTCGCCGAGCCCGAGCGCATGGATGCGCTTCAAGAACTGCTCGCAGACGCGCGCGATGGGGATGTCGGTGATCTCCACCTTCTCATCGCGGATGAGCGTGAGCAGAAGATCGAGGGGACCCGAGAACTCGTCCAGCTCGACGACGAAGGACGGCGGCGCGTCGAGGCCGAAGATGCCGGGTGCGGTCACGCCGCACCCATCGTGGAACGGGTCGTGCTCTGCGTCTCGGGATCCAATAGGGCTCGGCGGTTTCGGGACACGTACAACGCGTGCCGCAGACGCGGGCTCGAGGAGAAAAGTATCGCCGTGCATCGCACGTGTCAAAGCACTGCGGCGCCTTGACATCGCGCCTCGGCGCCGTGTAGCTTTCGCGCTCCGTCAGACCTGCATTTCGCTCTGGAGAATCGTGCCGAGAATCGCGTCCGCTAAGAAGAACATGCGCAAGTCGCGCGCCGCCGAGGTGCGTAATCGCGCCCAGCGCGCAGCGCTGCGCACTGCCGTCAAGAAGGCGAGCACTACCGGCGCGACGCCGGCCGACAAGTTGGCCGCCGTGAAGCTGCTCGACCGCGCCGCCCGCAAAGGCTTGATCCATCGTCATGCGGCGGCTCGTCGCAAGAGCCGGCTGGCGAAGGCGAAATAGTTCATCGTTCATCGTGCCTCGTGCCTCGAGGAACGTGAGACGGCCCGGATCGCTCGCGATCCGGGCCGTTCCGCATCTGCGATGCCCGATGTACGATGCCCGATGAACTCCTACAACGCCGCGAGTTCCGCCCCACACCGCTCGCAATACCACTCGGTGGGATAGTTGAGCGTGCCGCACTCCTGGCACTTGAGCGTCTTCACTTGCTCGGGCGGCACGTCGCGCAGGTACGATGGGATCGCGTCGGATGAAGCGCGCGGCTTCGAGACGGGTTCGAGCTCCATAGAGATCGACGGGTCGATGATCTTCGACTTGGCCGACGCTTCCGCGGCAGCGAACGCGGCGACCGACTCGCGCATCGGAGGCGCCGTCGCGACGGTCTCGATCAGCGGCGCCGTCACGATCGCGGCGGGCGCGGGCGGAGTTGGCGCAGCCTTCTCTTTCTCCGGCTCCTTGGGCTTCTCCTCCACCTTCTGCGCCGCAGGACGCTTCACTTCCTCAGGCACGGCCGGAGGCGCCGCGGGCGCTGGAGTGGGCGCCGTCGGAACCGGAGGCGTCGCCGCCTTCGCCGGCGCGGCGCTCGCGCCATTGCCTACCGCGCTGTGATCCCCGCTCTTCCGGGAATCCACCATCGAGCGCAGGAATTCGAGATCGTCGAATGGACTCGCGGGCGCCGCCGGCTCGGGCGATGATGCACGCGCCGTCACCGCGAGCGGATCGCCCGCTTCGAGGCCCCACGCATCGCGCTCGGCGGGCACGGCGGCCGCAGGTGCCACCGGTGCGGCTGGCGCGACGGTGCCCTTGGACGTTCGCTTCGCCGGAGGGATCGCGGCCATCGCCGGCGGGGTCTCCGTCACAGTCACGTCCGCGGCACCGATCTCGAGCACCCCGATCTCGCCATCGTCGCCGAGCATCGCGCGCAGGTTCGTGAGCTCCGCCGTCACGTGGAGCCGCTCGGCGGTCACCTGCTCGAGTCCGAGCGCGGTGCGCTCGAGGATCTCGCGGTGCTCCGCCGGCTCGAGCTCGCCCACGTTCTCGCGAAGCTCCGCCTCTGCCATCTCATCGCGATGCTTGGCTTCGTCGATGTCGAGCGACGTGAGGCGGTCGGCGAGACCGGATTCCATATCGCGCAGCGCGGCGCGGTGGCGGCCGAGCTGTTCGTTCACGCGCTGGAGACGCGCGGTGTAGTCGGCGTGCACGCGGGTATAGATGTGCGCCGGCGTGATGGCGCGCTTCGCGTCGAGCGTGGCGAGCCACGACTCGAAACGCCGGCGCTCGGCGAAGAGCGCCGCGACCGCTTGTGCCGACTGTTGGGGCGATTCCGTCATGCCATCTCCATCCACCGCGCCTCATGCACCGCACCGAAGCCACGTCCGGCTTCAATGAATATATCCTAACTAAGACACTCCGCCCTTGCGAACGGTAACATACGGCGTGCCTTGGAGTTCCGTAGCTATCTACGCGTCGATCCGGAAGACCAGACGCCCGGCGACTACGGTCGCGATCGTGCGGCCGCGCAGGCGGCGGCCGGCGTACGGAGTGTTGCGCCCCTTCGAGAGGAATGCGCCCGGCTCGACCGTCCACTCGCGCTTCGGATCGAACACCGTCACGTCGGCCACCGAACCCGCGCGCAACGTGCCGCCCGGGAGCCCGAACAGCCGCGCGGGCCGCGTGGACATCCGGTCGACGAGCGTCGCGAAGTCGATGATCCCGGGCTCCACCAGCTCCGTGACCACCAGCGCGAGCGCCGTCTCGAGCCCCACGATGCCGAATGGCGCATCGGCGAACTCGCGTTCCTTGGCGTCATAGTGGTGCGGCGCGTGATCGGTCGCGATGAGATCGATCGTCCCGTCGCGGAGCGCCTCGCGCAGCGCCTCGACGTCCGCCATCGTGCGCAGCGGCGGATTCATCTTCGCGGCGGTGTCGTACTCGCTCACGGCGTCCTCGGTGAGCGTGAGGTGATGCGGCGTGACCTCCGCGGTCACGCGCACGCCACGCTCCTTGCCCCACCGGATCAGCTCGACGCTCCCCTTGGTGCTCATGTGCGCGAGGTGCACATGCCCGCCGGTGCGCCGCGCGAGCAGAATGTCGCGGATCACCATGATCTCCTCGGCTTCCGCCGGGATCCCGCGGAGTCCGAGGCGCGCGCTGAGATAGCCTTCGTTCATCGAGCCGCCGTGCGCGAGCGTCGGCTCCTCACAGTGGTCGATCACCGGAATGTTGAACGTCTGCGCGTACTCGAGCGCGGTGCGCATCAGTTGCGCGCTCACCACGGGCTTGCCGTCATCGCTCACCGCGATCGCGCCGGCGCCCACCATCTCGCCGAACTCGGCGAGCGCTTCGCCTCTCTGCCCCACCGAGATCGCGCCGATCGGATACACGCGCGCCGCGCCCGCGCGCATCGCCTGGCGAATGATGAATCCCACCGCCGCCTGGTTGTCCGTGACGGGATCCGTGTTGGGCATCGCGCAGATCGCGGTGAACCCGCCGGCCGCCGCGGCGCGCGCGCCGGTCGCGATCGTCTCCACGTCCTCGCGTCCGGGCTCGCGCAGATGACAATGCACGTCCACGAACCCGGGCGTGACGTACGAGCCGGTGCAGTCGATCACCTGCGCATCGTCGCCACCCTCGATCGTTCCGCCGGCACGCGCGATCTTGCCGTCGATGATCAGCACATCGCCGGGCGCGTCGATGTTCTGCGCGGGATCGAGGAGGCGGCCGCCCTTGAGCAGCAGGATGGGATTCATCGTTCGCCTCCGCCCTTCGCGGCTTCGGCGAGTTCCGGCTTGCCGCCGGCGAGCAGATAGAGCACCGCCATGCGGACCGCCACGCCGTTCGTCACCTGGTCGAGGATCACCGAATGCGGGCCGTCGGCGACATCGCTGTCGATCTCCACGCCGCGGTTCATCGGGCCGGGGTGCATGATCACGAGATCGCGCGGCGCGCGATCCAGGCGCTCACGCGTCACACCGAACACGCGATTGTACTCGCGCAGCGACGGGATATAGCCGGCGGTCATCCGCTCGAGCTGCAGCCGCAGGATGTTCAGCGCCTGCGCCCACTCGATCGCCTCTTCGATGCGGCGGAACACGGTCACGCCGAACTCGCCGATCGCACTCGGCATGAGCGACTTGGGACCGCACACCGCGACGTCGGCGCCGAGCTTCTTGAGCCCCCAGATGTTCGAGCGCGCGACGCGCGAATGGAGCACGTCGCCGCAGATGCAGACGCGCAGTCCCTCGAAGCTCTTGAACCGGTCGCGCAGCGTGAGCAGATCGAGCAGTCCCTGCGTGGGATGCTCGTGCGTGCCGTCGCCGGCGTTGATCACGTTGCTCTCAATGCGCTCGGCGAGGAACCGCGCTGCGCCGCTCGCGAAGTGGCGGATCACCACCATGTCGATGCGCATCGCTTCGAGGTTCCGCGCCGTGTCCACGAGCGTCTCGCCCTTGGAGACGCTGGAGCCCGAGGAAGCGACGTTCACCGTGTCGGCGGAGAGGCGCTTCTCCGCGAACTCGAAGCTGATCCGCGTGCGCGTACTCGCCTCGAAGAAGAGATTGACGATCGTCTGGCCGCGCAGCGCGGGCACCTTCTTGATGGCGCGCTCGCTGATCTCCTTGAACGGTT
The DNA here is from genome assembly GCA_963716745.1 of uncultured Gemmatimonadaceae bacterium. Classification (GTDB taxonomy): domain Bacteria; phylum Gemmatimonadota; class Gemmatimonadetes; order Gemmatimonadales; family Gemmatimonadaceae; genus DATKOH01. The sequence continues at coordinate 160,152 of OY970320.1, read as the reverse complement.
CGGCGGTGTCGAGGATGAGGCGGATCTGCGCGGCGGTGAGATGTTCGAGGCCAAGGAGGTCCTTGCCGATCGGCGACGCCGCGCGGGCGCTCACGCTTCGGCTCCGCCGCGCACGAGGATCACGGCATCCTTGCCGTCGAGCTCCGACACCATCACGTCCACGCGATCGCCCGCGTCCACCGTGAGTTTCTTGCCCACCACGTCGGCGTGGATGGGGAGTTCCCGGCCGCCGCGATCCACGAGCACCGCGAGCGCGATGCGCGCCGGGCGGCCGAAGTCGGCGAGTTCGTCGAGCGCGGCTCGAACGGTGCGTCCGGTGTACAACACGTCATCGACGATGACTACACACTTCCCTTCCAGGTCCCACGGCAGATCGGTGGGTCCCACGACCGGCCGCGGCCCCACGGTCTGCAGGTCGTCGCGGTACAGCGTGATGTCGAGTGAGCCGCGCGGCACGTCCGCTTTCTCGCTCTCGCCAATGAGAGCGCCGAGCCTGGCCGCGAGCTGTACGCCCCTTCGCTGGATGCCCACGATCACTAGATTATCCGAACCATCGTTCAGCTCGATGATCTCGTCCGCCATGCGGCGGAGGGTGCGGTCCAGCGCCTTGGCGTCGAGAACGGTCGTGGTCGAGTTTGGCATCGCGCCGCAATATATCCCGCGGGCGACGCCGAGACAAAAGGGCGCGAGGCCAAGAGGCATGTCCGATACGGTCCTTCATCTCATCGAACAGTTCGGATACGCGATCGTGGCGCTGCTCATCCTGGCGGAAGGGGTCGGATTGCCGCTGCCCGGCGAGGCCGCGCTGATCATCGGGTCGGCGCTCGCGGCGACCACCGGGCGGCTCACGCTCACCGGCGTGATGATCGCGGCGGCCGCCGGCGCGATCGGCGGCGCGGCCGCCGGGTACTGGCTCGGCGCCTCGCTCAGCGATGCGCGGCTGCACCGGTGGGCGTCGCGCTTCGGCGTGGCACCCGCGCGCCTCGAGCGCGCCCAGGCCACCTTCCGGGAGCACGGCGCGCGCACCGCCATCCTCGGGCGATTCGTCACCCTGTTGCGGATGATCGTGGCATTGCTCGCGGGCGCGAGCCGCATGCCGTTCGGCCAGTTCATGCTCTTCAGCTCCATCGGCGCACTCATCTGGACCGGCGTGTACGGCACTCTGGGCTTCGTCTTCGGCAGCAACCTGCCATGGCTGCAGCATGTGCTGGGGCGCACATCACTCATCATCCTGCTCGCGGTGATCCTTCTCGGCGCGCTGTTGTACGCGCGGCACCGGCGGCGTGTGGAGACGGCGCCCTGATGCGCTGGCGCACGCTGCGCGCATGGGCGACCGGGGCCACGATTGTGTGCGCCTCCACCATGGCGGCACAGGCTCCGCAACCGCGCTCACGCGACACGACGTTCGCCTGCACCGCCTGCCGCTTCCGCACGAGCGCGAGCGCCTACACCGCTGCCGCCATGCGGGTGACTGGCGCCTGGCACGATTACTACGCCGCCATGGCGGCGTACGAGTCGTGCATGGCGATGAGTCTCGCGGCCAACGCCGGCCGGTGCGGTGAATTGCCCCGCCAGCCCGCGGGCAGCCCCTGCACCGCACCGAGCGACAAGGGGATCGCGCTCTGCAATGCGACGATCCCGCCTGAACAACCGGGCGCGGAATTCGTCGCATTACCGGACAGCTTGTCGTCGATCGACCTGCGGCAGGCGGCGTTCACGTCGGCTGGGAGCGTGCGATATGTGTGGGACGCGTTGAAGGCGCGCGAGGAACTGAAACCGCACAAGCGCTCGCGCGACAGCCTCTCCGTCGCGCGGCGCCGGCACGCGACCGACAGTCTGCTCGACGCGCTCCAGGCGGTGGCCGAGCCGCCGCCGTTCGAGCAGCATGCCTCGAAGATCGCGCTCGATGCGGGCATCGCACAGTTGAATCATGCCGCGCTCTCGGACGATGCCGATGAGTATATCGACGCGCTCCGCTTCATCGCCTTCGCCGACAGTCTGCACCCATCGCCCGAGTCGAAGTTCGTCATGGGATTGATCACGTATCAGATCGGCGAGCACGCGCTGCTGGCCGCGTGGGAGATCCACAATTGCAGCGTCGTGCTGCTCGCGTCGGACGCGATCATGAAGTCGGACCGGTATCTCGCGCAGAATTCCATCGTCGCGCCCGAGAACGCGATCAAGCTGCGGCGCTCGCTGGTGCTCATGCAGAAGGACGCGACGGAGCTGGTGACGCGGAGATGCCTGTGAAGCGTGGCTGTCGGCTGTCGACTGTCGCCAGCCGGTTGACAGTCCTGGCCGCAGTCGGAATAGCGTGCTCGAGTGCGAGCAACAACGCGACCGCCGCGCGCACGTATCGAATGGGGTTCAACGACCAGTCGCCGCGCGGAGATTCGGCTAGTTATGTGAACACGCTCAATATGTGGATGCAGCGGGCGGACGGCGCGATCATGCACCTCGCGCCACCGTGGACGGCGCTGCTGGCGGGCGCGAACGCCGATTCGATCGTGCTCGCCGACCAGGCGTGGAAGGTCGCGCTGTACCGCTCGCGGGGCTTCAAAGTGTGGATCACGCTGGACGTGACGGATGGCCTGGACCGCACGGCCGAGGCGCCGGAACTGGTCGCGGCGGGGCGCAGCATCACCGAGCCGGCCGTGCAGCTGATGTATCGCAAGTACGCGATCGCGATCGATAGCATCCTCGGTCCCGACTATCTCGGCCTCGCGGCGGAGACGAATCTCATTCGGCTCGCGGCGCCGGCGAACGTGTACGCTGCCGTGGTGACGATGACGAACGACGCGGCGGCGGACATCCATTCGCGCGATGCGACGAGGCCGCTGTATGTGAGCCTGCAGGTGGATGCCGCGTGGGGTCGCCTGACCGGAAGCGCGGGCACGTACATTGGCGTGGCGCAGGACTTCACCGACTTTCCGTTCATGGCCGCGATCGGACTTTCGTCGTACCCGTATCTCGCGAGCTACACCGATCCCGCCGACATTCCCGATGACTACTACTCACGGATCGCGTCGGGACACAGTCTGCCGCTGATGGTCGTAGAAGGAGGCTGGAGTTCCGCGTCGGTCACGGGCGTCACGAGCGACCCCGCGAAACAGGCGCGCTACATCACGCGGCAGCAGACGCTGCTCGCGAACGCGCGCGCGATCGGTGTGTTCCAGCTGGAGTTCGCGGACCTCGACACCACGGGACTGCACATTCCGCCCTCGTCGATCCTGCCGCTCTTCATCACGATCGGGCTCGTGAGTCCCGACTTGCAGCCGAAACCGGCGCTGGCGTCGTGGGATTCCGCGTTCGCGAAGCCGCTCGCGCAGTAGCTCGGCGCTACCGCACCGTCGCGCGCAGCGCGGTGAGCGCGAACCAGAAGATCGCCGACGACATCACGGCTTCCAGGATCGGCGCGACCATCGCGCTGCGCTCCGGGCGGTCCACCGGCTTGAACATCACCACGACGTGCATCACCGCGAGCATCGCGAGGAACGCCGCGTCCACGACGCACACTGCGACCTGCGCCGAGACGGTCGAGAGCCGCACGACGGTCGCGATCGCGACCGCGCCCCACGCGAGATGCGCGAGCCCCACCTCGATGCCGGCGTCGCTTCGCCGCTGGAGCATTTCGCTCGCGAAGATGCACACGCCGAACACGCCCACACTGAGCAGCGCCACCCAGCGCAATCCGCGCACCGGATTGATCTCATTGTAGCCCAGCGCGAAGCCGATGAAGGCGGCCGCGTGGCCGGTCCACATCAGGATCGACGATGCGCGGGCCGAGCGCGCGGCGTTCATTTCGCGATCACCGCGCCGACGCACTCGATCTCCACGCGCGCGCCGATCGCGAGGCCGGAGGTGCCGAAGGCGCTGCGCGCCGGCTTGTTGTCGGGAAAGAAGGTGACGTACACCGCATTCATCTGCGCCCATTCGCCGATGTCGGCCAGCATGACCGTGCATTTCACGACGTTGTTCATCGATGAGCCGTTCGCCTCGAGCAGCGCCTTGATCTGCTCCATCGCGGCCTTCGTCTCCGGCCCGATGCCGCCGGCCACCGGCTTTGTGCCGGTGCTGTCGACGCCGATCTGTCCCGAGAGGTAGACCATCCCGTTCACGATGACCGCGGCGGAGAACGGGCGCGCGGCAGGCCCGGGCGACTTCACGTACGTGGCGGTGGGGTGCGACATGCACGCGGCGAGCAGGGCGAGAGCGGCGAGGAATGGACGTTTGTTCATGGCGACTCGATAGCAAGAGGTGGGCCAGCGGATCGGCTCCGCTAAGCTAGCGCGCCCAGGCTTCGGGCGATACAATCGAAATGTGCGACCACCCACTGCCGGGAGGAGTTCGTGGCCGACGCACCATTCTGAGATCAAAGAGATCCGCGCGGCGTTGCGCGCTTTGGCCGACCGGTTGGATCGCCTCGAACGATCACTAGCAAATAGAAGCAGCACGGCCGCGGCGCCCCCAGCCGCGACTACTACATTGGGGCCCACCCCGGGCGAGATGTGGGAGGAGGCGGTGCGCCGCTCGCGCGCCGCCGGCGGGACCGCGTCCGCTGCACCCGCTGCAGCCCGCTGCACCCGCTGCGCCCGCTGCGCCCGTTGCACCCGCTGCGATGCCGCCGAGCGTCGCCCGCTTCGCGCGCGAGACTTCGCAGATGGAATCCCGGATCGGCGCGCACTGGCTGAATCGCATCGGCATTGCGGCCATGCTCGTGGGCGTGGCCTATTTCCTCAAGCTCGTGTTCACGAACGGATGGATCGGGCCGGCGGGCCGCATCGCCATTGGCCTGCTCGCGGGGATCGCGGTGCTGGTGTGGAGCGAGCGCTTCCGCACGCGGGGCTACCAGTACTTCTCGATCGCGCTCAAAGCCGTGGGCATCGGCACGCTCTACCTGTCGCTCTGGGCCGCGTTCCAGCTCTACCATCTCATCCCGGGATCGGCCGCGTCGGTCGCGATGATGATCGTGACGGGCTCCGGCATCGCGATGGCGCTCGCGCAGAACGAGGAGATCCTGGCGGCCCTCGCGTTGGTTGGTGGCTTCGCCACGCCGTTGCTTCTCTCCACCGGAGAGAACCGAGAGCTGCAGCTCTTCTCCTACGTAATGCTGCTCGACATCGCGAGCGTGGTGCTCGCGGCGCAGCGCCCCTGGCGCCGGCTGCTCGCGCTCAGCTTCATCGGAACACTCTTCTTCTATACGGGCTGGTACTCGGAGTTCTACGACGTCACACAGATCCTGCCGACGGCGGCGTTCGCGACGGTCTTCTTCCTGGTGTTCGCGGCGGCGCCGATCCTGGCACGTGCGCCGGGCGACGACCAGACGGACCTGCCGGCGTTCCCGGTGCTGCTCACGCTCGGCAGCGCGATCCTCTATTTCGCGCAGATCTACGTGATGCTCCAGGAGCCATACCCGCAGGCCGCCGCGTGGGTCGCGCTCGCGCTCGCGGCATTCTACGTCGCGCTCTCACGCACGCCCGCCGCATCGCGCGCGAGCGCGCCCGTGCGCGCCCAGCTGCCAATGGTGCATCTCGCGCTCGCGGTGGGCTTCGTGACCATCGCGATCCCGATCCGGCTCGACGGCCACTGGATCACCATTGGCTGGGCAGTGGAAGCGGCCGTCCTGCTCGGGGTGGGCACGCGGATGCGCTCCGATCTCATTGCCGGCCTCGGTGCGGCGGCGCTCGCGCTCAGCGTGGGCCGGCTGATCGCCGTGGACGACGTCCGCATGGAGACGCAGTTCCTCAATGCGCGCCTTGCTGCGAACGCCGTGGTGATCGCGATCCTCGCCGTGTTCGCGCACTACGGCGCGCGGCGCAGCGACGACAACAGCCGCAACGGCGCGCGCCTCGCCGTGGTGGTCATGAATTTCCTCGCGATCCTCGCCCTGTCGCGAGAGGTGAGCGATCACTTCGCGTTCGAGCGGTCGCACGCCACGTTCGACGCGAGCCTGCGCATGCAAGAAGGCTTCACGTATTCCGGACTCTGGATGCTGTACGGCGCCGGCCTCATGACCGCCGGGTTCATGAAGCGCAACGCCGATCTCCGCTGGATGGCGCTCATCCTTATCGCCATCACCATCGTGAAGGTGTTCGCCTTCGACATCTCCGAGCTGGACCGCGGCTACCGCGTCGTGAGCTTCATCGTGCTCGGCGCGCTGCTGCTCGGCGTCTCGTTCATGTACCAGCGCGGCTGGATCCGAGATGCCGCACGACGAGAGTGAGGCCCATCCGTGAGACGAGCCATTTGGTTGCTGCTCTTCGCGACGATCGCGGCGCTCGATCCCGAGCCGAAGATCGCCTTCTTCACGCGCATGCGCGACGTGGTCATCGCCACGCCCGACGTGCAGAATTACCTGATCGTGGACGCCGACATGTGGGCGAACGCCCGCCCCGATCTTGCCGACGTGCGGCTGTACAACGGTGAGGATCAGGTGCCGTACGCGCTCGTGGAAGCGCGCGGCGGCGCCCTGCAGGTGGAATCGCCGGTGAAAGTGCTCAACGTGTCGAGCCGCGGCGATCACACGGAGTTCGATCTCGATCTCGCCAAAGTCCCCGAGTACAATCGCATCACGCTCTTGCTCTCGGCGAAGGACTTCGCCGCCTCGGCGTACGCCACCGCGGGCGATGCGCCGGGCGCGCGGGCGGCGGGCGCGACGTGGCCGGCGCCGTCCACGCTGTTCGACTTCTCGCGCGAGCATCTCGGCGACAATTTCACGATCGCCGTGCCCCCATGGACGTTCCGGTACGTGCACGTGCGGCTCACGCCCGGGATCCGGCCCGACCAGGTTCGCGGCGCGACCGTGTCGCTGGTGCAGGAGCGCGACGCCAAGTGGACCGACGCGGGAGAGTGCGGCGCGCCGGAGCGCCGTGGGCGGACGTCGATCATCAAGTGCGTGGTTCCGATTCGGGCGCCGGTCGACCGCGTGCTGTTCACGGTGCCGCTGCCGCAGGTGAACTTCCGGCGCCTGGTGACCATCGGCATGGACAGCGGCGCGGCACTCGGCGCGGCCGCGATCACCCGCGTGCGCATGACGCGCGGCGGCCAGACCGCGATCTCCGAGCAATTGGCGGTGAGCGCCACGAACGACTCGACCGGGCGCCTCACCCTCACGATCGACAACGGCGACGACCCCCCACTCCTGATCGCGCACGCGCAGCCGCAAGTCTTGCAGCGCCGAGTGTACTTCGATCCGCCCGCGCGCGCCGGCGTCAAGCTCTACTATGGAGACGCGCGATTGATGCTGCCGCGCTACGACTTCGCGAACTTCTTCCACGAGGACACGGGTGCGGCGCTCGCTTCACTGGGCCCGCCGTCGGCGAACGCGGCCTACACGGGACGCGGCGACGAGCGCCCGTGGACCGAGCGTCACGCCGCGGTGCTCTGGATCGCAATGCTCGTGGCAGTCACGGGCATCGGCGCGATGGCGATCGCAGGGCTGCGCAGCGCCGAACGGCCGCGCAGCTAGACGTCCAGTTCTCCGTCCTCGGCCAACCGCGCGAGCTTGCGTTGGCGCATCCGGTCGCGCCAACCCAGCGCGAGAGGGTCCACCACCTTCACGATCACGCCCGACATGAACGCGGTGCCGCGCACGCGGATCATCGGCGCATCGACCAGCGCCGCCGACGGCACCTTGGACTTGAGCTTGAACTCGCCCATCACCGGGTGGCCCTCGACCTGCACGCGCAGATTGTGCGGCACGAGGATCGTCACCTGCCCCATGACCGCCACGACCTCGATGTCCGACGCGCCCGCGCCCAATTGCACGTGGGACAGGTCCAGCACCGCCTCGCCCATCACCGCCACGACGCGGAACAGCCGCGGCAGTACCCACTCGCCGCTGCGGCCGACGCTGGACATGACTGACGTGACGCCCGAGCGCTCCGGGATGTAATCGTCGGGGATCATCACCGGTCCCGCGAGCGCGGCCGGCACGTGCGATGGAGGATTGGTCACGATATGGGAACGATAACTCCGGACGCGAGGTTTCGACCAGTTCGCCGAGGTCGCGGGTGGTGACCGCCCCCATCATGACGTATGATTGCTGTCGTCGCACACCTCACGCGAGAGGAACGCAATGGGTCCCGTCGAGATCAGCCTCGCGATGTTCGCCTGCATCTTCGGCGGTGCAGTGGCCGGCATGTTCGTGCGCGCAGCGCTGCCGGGCGATCATCTGCAGAGCGACTCGCGCGATTCGATCAAAGTCGGGATGGGGTTCGTCGGCACGATGGTCGCACTCGTGCTCGGCCTGCTGGTCGCATCGGCCAAAAGCTCGTACGACACCCAAGGGAACGAGCTCACGCAGATCTCGGCGAACATGGTTCTGCTCGATCGCGTGCTCGTGCACTACGGCCCGGAGAGCGGGCCGGCGCGCGCAACGCTGCGCGACGCGGCGGAGACGTTCCGGCAGCGCCTCTGGGCCCCCCGGGGCGCGAAGGCGTCGGCGAACAGCGCGCCCTCGAGCAAGGGCGATGAGCTCTTCGACCAGATCGAGGCGCTGCAACCGAAGGATGACACCCAGCGGACACTGAAGTCGCAGGCGTCCGGCATCATGCTCGACGTGGGTCGCACGCGGTTTCTGATGTACGAGCAGAGCGTGACGGGAGTATCAATGCCGCTCGTCGTCATGCTCATCGTGTGGCTCACACTCATTTTCATCAGCTTCGGACTGTTCGCGCCGCGCAATTTCACGGTCGTCGGCAGCTTCTTCGTTTCCGCACTAAGCGTGGCGGGTGCGCTGCTGCTGATCCTGGAGATGTACTCCCCATTCGCCGGATTCATCCAGATCTCGCAGGCGCCTCTCCTGGCGGCTATCGCCGTACTCGGTCGGTAAGAACGCGCCCGCCCTCTATCACCAAGAATTGCGGCGAATAGCTCCTGGAGCGTTGGAATGATGTCAACTATCACGCCCAGGCCGATTCTGGTCACATTTTGGAATCGCAAAATGCCCGACGAATGGCGGCATGCCATATGCGAACACACTGGCCCGCGCGACGGCAACGCGGCGAAGTGCCTTCCCGTAAAGGACTTAGGCGATCCACGGAGCGCTGGCCTCCTTCCTGCCATATGTAAGGCCAACGCGTTCCGTTGGAACTCACTGCCGCGCTCGTCGCGGTTCACTACCTCTCAGGAGAAAGTCACCATGCGCTCCACCGCCAAGAAGGGCTTTACGCTGATCGAGCTTCTGATCGTCGTGGTCATCATCGGCATTCTGGCCGCGATCGCGATTCCGAAGTTCGCCAACACGAAGGAGAAGGCCTACGTCGCGTCGATGAAGTCCGACCTTCGTAACATGGCGACCGCGCAGGAGAGCGTACTTCGCGGACAACCAGACGTACACCACGGTGCTCGCGAACATGAACTTCACGGCGTCGCAGGCTGTGATCGCGACCGTGACGGATGCGAAGGGCACGGGTTGGGCGGCGAACACGTCGCACCCGGCGACCGCGATCACGTGTGAAGTCGGTTTCGGTTCGGACTCGATCGCCGGCGTCGGCGATGGCGTGATCAAGTGCCAGTAGTTCCGAAGCTGCTGTAGCTTCAGTAATACTTAGCGGGCCCGGCAGATTCTGCCGGGCCCGTTCTGCATCCAGTCGGTAGTGCAGACCTAGACGCTAGACCTAGACGCTAGAATACTCTACACCCGTATTCTAGCGTCTAGGTCTAGCGTCTAGGTCTGCAGTATCGACGCCGATGTCGATTTCATGCCCTTCAAATCGACCATCTCCCGTCCACAGTTGTTGAACGAACCATCCGGAGGGAGCTATGAAGTATCTCTGCCTGATCTACGACGAAGAGAAGAAGATGGGCACGATGACCAAGAGCGATGGCGAAGCGTTCATGGGCGACTACCATGCCTTCACCGAAGCGATCAAGAAGAGCGGCAACTACATCGCGGGTGAGGCGCTCGAGCCGGTGCAGACCGCCACCACGGTGCGCGTCAAGAACGGCAAGGCCTCCACGACGGATGGGCCGTTCGCCGAGACGAAGGAGCAGCTCGGCGGCTTCTACATGATCGAGGCGCGCGATCTGAACGAGGCGATCCAGTTGGCTGGCCGGATCCCGTCCGCACGCACGGGGAGCATCGAGGTGCGCCCGATCCGGCAGATCACGAGGACGTAACGTGCTGACGGATGACGCGGACGCGACGCACCACCACGCGGTCGAGGCGATCTACCGCTCCGATTCGCGGCGGGTGCTCGCGACGCTCATCCGCCTCCTCGGCGACTTCGATGCCGCCGAGGAGGCCATGCACGATGCGTTCAGCGCGGCGATCGAGCAGTGGCCACGCACGGGAACACCGGCGAACCCCCGCGCATGGCTGGTGTCCACCGGACGCCACAAGGCGATCGACGCGCTGCGGCGCCGCGCGCGCTTCGACGAGCGCGCCGACGAGATCGCCGCGCGCCTGGCATTGGATGCCGGCGCGAACAACGCCGCCGGCGATGATGATGATGTCGCCGACGACCGCCTGCGGCTCATCTTCACCTGCTGCCATCCCGCGCTCGCACCCGACGCGCAGATCGCGCTCACGTTGCGCGAAGTCTGCGGCCTCACGACGGAAGAGATCGCGCACGCGTTCCTGACCGGCGCGCCCACGCTGGCCCAGCGCATTGTGCGCGCGAAGAGCAAGATCCGCGATGCGCACATCCCCTATCAGATCCCGGCGCGAGCTGACCTCCCCGAACGGCTCGAGAGCGTGCTGCACGTCATCTATCTCGTGTACAACGAGGGCTACGCGGCGACATTCGGGGCCCTCGCTCACGCGGCACGATCTCTCGCGCGAGGCGATCCGCCTGGGCACGCTACTCGTGGAGCTCCTGCCCGAGCCCGAGGCCCAAGGTCTTCTGGCCCTCATGCTGCTCCAGGAATCGCGGCGGGCCGCGCGCGCCACAGACTCGGGCGAACTCGTGCTGCTCACCGAACAGGATCGCTCGCTGTGGGACCGCGATCAGATCGCGGAGGGTTCGCGACTCGCCGACCTCGCGCTTTCGACACGGGCCGTGGGACCCTACGCCCTGCAGGCGGCCATCGCGGCCGTGCATGCGAGCGCGACGAAGGCGGAGGAGACCGATTGGACGCGCATCGTGGTGCTGTACGATCTCTTGTTGCGCGCCGATCCATCTCCGGTGATCGCGCTGAACCGCGCCGCCGCGATCGCGATGCGCGACGGCCCGCTGGCCGGTCTGCGCATCATCGACGATCTGTTCGCGAAAGGCGAACTCGCCGATTACCAGCCGGCTCACTCGGCGCGCGCGGACCTCTGCCGGCGCCTCGGCGAGAACGCACAGGCGCGGCAGTCATACGCGCGGGCGCTCGAGCTCACATATCAGGAACCGCAGCGGCGATTCCTTGAGCGGCGGCTCAGGGAACTGCAGACCTAGACGCTAGACCTAGACGCTAGGAAGCAAGTACGGATGCATTCTAGCGTCTAGGTCTAACGTCTGGCTCTGTAGTTGACGGCCCTGCCCGACATCCGTATTTCTAGACCGTCGATCCCCGCACTCGGTGAGGCAGAGCCATGCACAAGTACATCCTCGGCGCGCTCGGGCTGCTCGTTGCGGCCGCGCCGGCCGTCGCGCAAAAGAAGAAGGTCGCCGTGCTCCGGTTCAATGACGCATCCGTGCAGCAGGCCGTGCAGGCGATGGGCGGATCGAACCAGGATGTGGGCACCGGGATCGCCGACCTCCTCATCCAGAAGCTCGTGGAGGACGGGAAGTACTCGGTCGTCGAGCGCGCCGCACTGGAGAAGGTTGGCGCCGAGCAGAATCTCACGCAGGGGCAGCTCACGGATCCGGACGCGGCCGCGAAGATCGGGCGGCTGCTGAACGTGGACTTCATCATCATCGGGAGCGTGAACCAATTCGGCGCCGAAACGAATCAGACCACGCTGGGCGGCGGGAGCAATCTGAGCGTCAAGGGATTCGGGATCGGCGGCGTTTCGAGCACGAATTCCAAGGCGGTGGTGGAGATCACGGCACGCATGATCGACGTGTCGAACGAGGAGATCGTGGCCGCGGCGACCGGCAAAGGAGAGAGCTCGCACTCGGGCGGCGTGAGCCTGCAGGGTACGTCGAACAGCAAGGCGGGCGGCGGCACGCTCGACATGACGGGCTCGGACTTCACGAGCTCACTGCTGGGCGACGCGACGCACAAGGCGGTGAATCAAGTGGGCCTGCAGCTGGATACGAAGGCCGCATCGCTGCCGGTGCATGCTGTAAAGATCAATGCGATAGTGGCCGATGTCAGCGGCAACACGCTCATCTTGAACGTGGGCAGCACGGCCGGCGTGAAGGTGGGCGACGAATTGGTGATCAGCCGCGCGGTGCGCACGGTGAAGGATCCCGCGACGGGCGCCGTGATCAAGACGGTCACGGAGAAGATCGGCATGGCGAAGGTGACCGAGGTGGACGAGACGTCCGCGACGGTGACGCTCACGCCGGGCACGAACGGTGCGCCGAAGGTCGGCGACATGGCGGTCACGCCCTGATGTCGGAGCGCTCCACGAACGTCTTCCCGCGGCGCACACCATCGGTCAGCTGGAAAGCGATCGATCGTGAGGAGGCGCTGCTGCGCGTGAGCGACCGCGAAGTGGTGCGCGTGAACGCGGTGGGCGCGCGGCTCTGGGAGCTGGCCGATGGCACGCGGTCGCTCGCGTCGATCGCGCACGAGATCACCGTGGAGTTCGACGTGACCGACGAGCGCGCGCTGGCCGACGCGAAATCGTTCGTGGCCGAGCTGTGGGAACTGGGCGCGATCGATCTCTCGGAGCGCGAGGCCGCGCCCTAGAATCGCTGCGTCGGTACGTCCTCGGGCGGCGGGAGCGATCGGAGATACGCGACAATGTCCCAGATCGCGTCGGGTGCGAGCGTGCCGCCGAACGCCGGCATGCCTTTGGGACGCCCGAAATAGATCGATGCGAACACCTCGGCATCGGTGCCGCCGTAGCGCCAGCGGCCATCGATGAGGCTCGGCCCCACCCAGCCCGTCGCGCCGCCGCCGTGACAGCCGTCGCAGTTCATGGCGGTGAACAATTTCGCGCCGCTCGCGGCGGTGGGCGTCGACGTCGGGCGCGGGAACGGGAACGGCAGGTCGGGCGGCTTCACGCCGCCGGCGTAAATGCGGTCGGTCTGCAGCACGTCGCCGGTAGACGCATGCGGCGCGGCCGCATCCTTCTTCGCGCACGCGACAGCGGCGCCGAGAGAGCGCCATCGCGACGATGGCGTTCTTCACGGCTGGAGCGCGAAAAGGTACACGATGCCGCCCTGGCTCGTGCGGCGCGCGAGATCCTTCACGAACGGCGCCGCGTCGCGCACGTCGGCGGGATCGTCGCTCCGTACGTCGCCCGAGAGCAGGAACCAGTCGCCGCCGATGCCCGCGTACACGGCGACATATTGTCTTCCGTCGGGGCCGCGGTACGTGATCGGATTGCCGACGATCCCGGAGCCGACCTTGAATTTCCAGAGCACCGCGCCGCTGCGCGCGTCCACCGCTTTGAACCAACCATCGAGCGTGCCGTAGAACACCACGCCGCCGCCCGTCGCCACCACGCCGCTCCACACCGGATACCGCTCCTTGATCTCCCACACTTTCTTCCCGGTGGCCGCATCCCACGCGATGAACGCGCCCATGTGGCCGCCCGCGCCCGCGTAGTACGGCGAATTCGCGCCGATGTACGGCGTGCCGGCGATGTGCGTGACCGGCGTGGCCGCGTAATCCATGCACATGTTGTTCGTGCTCACGTAGAAGAGTTTCGTGAGCGGCGAGTACGCCACCGGCGCCGCCGGCGTCTTCCCGCCCTCGAGCGTGGGACAGATGTGCTTCACGTTGCCGCGACTCGCGCCGGTGAGTTTCGTCGAATCGAGCACCGGACGGCCCGTCGCAAGATCGATGCGCTTCGCCCAGTTCGTTTCGACGAACGGTTGGGCGACGAGCACTTCGCCGGTCGCGCGATCGAGCGTGTACGCGAATCCGTTCTTGTTGAACTGCACGAGCGTGTGGCGGAGCTTGCCGTTGATCTCGAGGTCCACGAGCACGAGCTCGGCGGTCGCGTCGAAGTCCCAACTGTCGTGCGGTGTGAACTGGTAGGCCCACGCGATGGATCCGTCGGCGGGGCGGCGCGCGATCACGCTCGCGGTCCACTTATTGTCGCCGGGCCGCTGCTCCGGATTGTACGGCGCGGGATTGCCAACGCCGTAGTACACGAGATCGAGCTGCGCATCGAACGAGAACCAGCCCCACACCGGCGCGCCGCCGTGCATCCACGAATCGGAACCCCACGTGCTGGTTCCAAGTTCGGCGCCCTTGTCGTAGAAGAATTTGGCGGAGCCGGCCTTGGAGAGCATGATGCTGTCGGGTCCCATGTTGTACGCGGTCCACATGAGCTTACCGCTGGCGAGATCGAGCCCCTTCAGCCAGCCGTGGATGCCGAACTCGCCGCCCGAAGGGCCGACGATCACTCGGTCGCCCACGACGAAGGGCGCCATGGGCGTGGTCTCACCGTGCGCGAGATCCGCGACCTGCGTGTTCCAGAGCTCCTTGCCGCTCTCCGCGTCGATGGCCACGGTGTGCCCATCGAGCAGGTTGTAGATGATCTTGTGATCCGCGTAAAAGGCGCCGCGGTTCACGGCGTCGCAGCACGCGATGCCGATCGCGTTGGGTGACACCGCCGGCCGGTATTTCCATTTGAGCGGATACCCTTCCTGCGTGAGGTCGAACGCATAGAGCACGTTCGGCCACGGCGTGACCACATACATCGTGTTGTTCACGACGAGCGGCTGTCCCTCGTGCCCGCCGAGCACGCCGGTGGAGAAGGTCCAGACGTTCTGGAGTTTCTTGACGTTGGCGGGCGTGATCTGCGCGAGCTCGCTGAAGCGCGTCGACGCATAGTCGCGCGCGGGCATGGTCCAGTCGCCATCGCGCTGCGCGCCGGCGGGCGCCGCGAGTGAGACTAGACACAAGGATGCAGCGGCAGCGATTCGGCTCGCCCGCATGCTGCGCGCACAAGAGGCATCGCTCGGCCTAAGCCTGATCATCATGATCATCATCACCACCACTACTCGCGTGAGAGTGCCACAAGCTTCGCTGTCTCCCGCAACCAGCCCGTGAGCTTCGACCGGAGCTGCTCATCGACTGGTAGTGATCGAATCCGAGCGTGAAGCTTTTGCGTCTTGACGTATCTCTCAGTCAGCATCGTGGACACAAACTCCTTGTCCTTGTCTCGAAATGCCGCGAGCTTACTTGCCGCCAGGTCGTGCGCCTCTATGCAGAGCGCCTTAAGATGTGGGGAGCCCGCCGGAACAAGCTCAATCGCGCGCGTCCTCCAGTCCGGAGGAAGCTTGGCGGTTTCGATGTCGACTCCGTGAACATAAAAACCGTGAGTCTGGTGAAAGCGCGAATCCTCACCAAGAGAGCCGTCAATCTTGTCGACATTCTCGCGGAGCGTATCGGGCATCAGATCCACTTCGACGGACTGCCTCAGCGTTGGTGCCGCATCCTCGTATTGTCCCAGGATCGCCTGAGAGCCGAACACGATCACGACGTTGTCGCCCGAAATCTCGCAGGCCGCTCTAACCGCTTGCTCCAGTTGGTCGCGGGTCATGCTCTCGGTGTCTTCGCCCGATAGATAATTTCACGCTCGTCGGCCGAAAGTACGCCGAGAAACGGTGAGCTTTGCCGCAAACGAGCAGCCCGTTCGCTTGTCGACACGAGGAACGCTCGCAACTGGCGAACTGACAGCGTGTCGAGAATCCCACGCCACTCGCTGAGGGTCACTCTCTCCGCATCTCCAGCAATCGCGTCGCGACGGTCAAGGTACTTCCGCGCCTTTTCTACGATCGACGGATCGCGCGTCAGTTTCTCCGCAATAGCCATGGCAACGCGCATGGATCTCCGGTCGTGAAGCTCGTGCGCTATCGGCCCCCTTTCTCTCGGCTCGCCAGGTTCTGACTGTCGGGGATTCGATTTCCACGAGCGAATCAAGTCGGCTGGAGACGGCCCGAAGACTGGCTCTGCATTGTCGAATGCGAGAAGCTCTGACGTGTCAGCAATCTTCAAGTCTGCGGACGTGAACGAGTGAAGCTCGAGTAAGACATCACACCGCGACTGGATGTCGTTCAGCCGCTGCTGAACCTTCTCTCGCGTCTTAAGCGAAGGTACTCCTGTCCAAAGGAGCCCGACCTCAATGAACATGTCTCCGCTCCCCACGCCCTCGGCTCCGCCGCTTCTTAGCCACACGGATTGAACGTCGGACGCAAACTCATTTCCAAGTTCGGTCAGCCGGTGCGGCAGGCCCTCCGCACGAATTGCCTCCGCTTGAAATAGCTGTCGGATCGCCGGCGCCAACGGAGAACGGTCTCGCAGGCGCAACTGACGACTCCGCCCACGCCCAACAAATTCAAGCAACCCACCCTGATCAAGTTTGACTAGAATGCTTGAGAGCCCGCGCAAGTTGATCTGCGCGCGCCTCGCCAACTCTGCTTGACTTATTGGCAGACTATCGCGGGCAAGAGCGCGGACAACACGCACCGTCGCTACGCTGCCAAATAGCGTATCAAGAGGGGTTCGAATCGCCGACGATGGTCTCGCAGTAGCAGGCATTTGATTGTGGGTATATGGATACCTAAGGTATGGTATATTACTACCATTATCAAGTATATATATACCTATCTGACGGTACTTCAGTACACTACGTAACACAGCTGAGCCAGGCAACCAGCGCGCGACGAGGACGTAGGGGCGGAGCCCAAACAGCCGCAGCGCTGTACGCCAAAAGGCCTATTCCTTGTACAGGTACGCGCCCACGTTGGCCGCGAGCATGACTTCGACGAAGCCCCACGGGAGCGAGATCATCAACACGCGCGACGAGAAGAAGCCCATGACGAGCATCCCCAGCGCGCCGTAGAGGTACGCGAAGAAGAACACCGCGGCGCCCGCGAGCGACGCCGTCTTGGGGCCGGGGCCGAACCGCGGGCGGATTGCGGCGTACAACCATACGGTGACGATACCGAGCATGAAGCAGAGGAAGACGAACACGCCGATCGCCGAACCGCCGACGGGTGGCAGCCCCATCCTGGCGAGCTGCGACGCGAGATCCGCGCCGAGGACCACCGTGTTGAGAATGGTCTCACTGATGTTGAGCACGAGCCCGGCGGCGAGACCGCCGATTATGACACGTCCCACGTTGATCTTGCCCATCGACGGCCTCCGATTGAGGAACGGGGCGAATGTGGGGGCGCTTACTAACAACTGCAAGAGCAGACGCTAGACTGAGACGTTAGACCTAGACTGCACCCTGAATCCGCCTCGCGGTTCCCACGTAGTACTCATCGCGAATCACTCGGAGAACGACACCGTGCTCGGGACGCTTCTTCTGCTCGCTGTCACTGCCCGCTCTGATTCCCTGCCCTCGTGTTCCATGGTGCTCGACGGGATGGCGGCGAAGGCGGAGGCGAACTACGCGGGGTTCGTGCTCGAGGTGAAACGGTCGCGGCGGCGCCCGCAGTACGACTCCACGCTCTCGGCGCTGCGCGTTCGCGCGGCGGCCGCGCAGGGCGACGATTGTTACTTCGTGCTGAACGCGTACGCCGAGCAGTTCCACGATCCGCATGTGTTCGTCTTCCAGCAGACGTATCTCGACACGCTCGAGATCGCGAAGCGCGCGGCGACGGCGGGGTTCCTCGAGCGGCTGCCCGTATCCGAGGATACGCTGCGCCGATATCTCGCGAAGAACGCGAAGCATCTCGATCCGGTGGAGGGCATTCTGGAAGGACGGTGCACTGCGCGTCGCGGTGGTCCGTGCTCCGTCGGGCGGCGACGGCCGTTTCGTGGCGGTGGTGCTCACGCCGGACAGCGCAACGTGGCACGCGGGCGATGTACGGGCGCGATTCGCGCGCCGAAGCGACGGCAAATACGATGGCACGCTGTGGAGCGCGAACCTATCGAAGCGGTTCACCACCGCGCACATCCACAAGAACACATTGCTGCGTTTCGATCCCGGAATGTGGGCCAAGGAATTCCCGGTGGCCGCTGCGGACTCCGGACTCGTGTCGCTCGAGCAGCCCGAGGTCGCGACGCTGACCTGGCGCGGCAACACGGCGGTACTCTCGATCCCGTCCAACGACCCCACGTACCGCCAAGCGCTCTTCTCGATCGTGGACAAGAATCGCGACGCGATACTCCGCGCGCCGCGGATGATCATCGACATCCGCGGCAACGAGGGCGGATCATCGTGGGTGACGGACACGGTGCTGCCGCTCATCATGAGCACGGAGAAAAGGCCGGCGCACGTTCCGCCGGACGAACCGCAGATGCTCTCGTCTCCCGACAACATCAAGTACGTCGAACAGCGTTCCGAGAACATCTCGAGCGATTCGGCGTCGATCGTGCGGGTGCTCTCGCGTCTTGCGGAGAGCCCCGGCGGGCTCGTGCCGCTCAGCGATGATCTCGACCGCCTGCGCGACTCCACGGATTCGGTGAGCCGCATCAAGCCCGACAGCATGTGGGTGGACACCGTGGAGCGAGGACCCGCGCGCGTCGCCGTGCTCATCGACGGCGGCACCGTGAGCGCGGCAGAAGTCTTCCTCCGCGAAGCGCGGCGCAGCATGCGCGTGATCGTGTACGGGCAGAACACCGCCGGCGCGCTCGACTACATGAGCGTGACGATCGTGCGCGTGGGCGACACGGGCAAACGCTGGTACCTCGGCTACCCCGTGATCACCGCGCGGCCCGACCTCCCGTACATGGGCATGCGCGGCACCGGCATCCCGCCGGACGTGCACGTGGACTGGTCGCGCACGCCCGACGCGATCGGGTGGGTGGACGCCGCGCTGGCGAAAGCGAAGTACTGACCGCTACCGCAGCGTGGTGACCAGGAACGTGTAGGTCACCGCCCAGAAGGTGGCCTGCTGCTCCGGCGTGTCGCCCGCGCCATGCCCGCCCTCGGTGTTCTCGAAGAAGAGCACCTTGTGCCCCTGCGATTCCATGAGCGCCGCCATCTTCCGCGCGTGCACCGGACCCACGCGATCGTCGGCGGTGGTCGTGGTGAATAGCACGGGCGGGTACTGCTTCGTGGCCGACACGTTCTGATAGGGCGAATACTTGGAGATGTATGCCCACTGCTCGGGGATCTGCGGATCGCCGTATTCGCCGATCCAGCTCGCCCCGGCCTGGAGTTTGGTGTAACCGTACATGTCGAGCAGCGGCACCGCGGAGACCACCGCGCCGAACAGCTCCGGCTTTTCGGTGAGCGCGACACCAACCAACAGGCCGCCGTTGCTGCCGCCGTTGATGCCCAGGTGCGCGGGCGAGGTGATCTTGCGCGTGATGAGATCCTGCGCGACCGCGAGGAAGTCATCGTACGCGCGCTGGCGGTTCTCCTTGAGCGCGGCGCGATGCCACGCGGGGCCGAACTCGCCGCCGCCACGAATGTTGGCGAGCACGAGCACGCCGCCGCGCTCGAGCCATGCGGCACCGGTCGTGGCGCTGTAGTTCGGCAGCGACGACACCTGGAAACCTCCGTACGCCCGCAGCAGCGTGGGATTGTTCCCGTCCCTCGCGAGTCCCTTCTTCATCACGATGAAATACGGCACCTGCGTGCCGTCGGCGCTCGTCGCTTCGAGCTGCGTCGTCTCGAGGCCATTGGCGTTGAACAGAGCCGGCAGCTGCTTCACCATCGTGCTCTTCCCCGCCGGCGACACAGCGTAGAGCGTCGTAGGGCTCAGGAAGGAGTCGTAGCTGAAATAGAACTCGTCGCTCACGGGATCGGTGCTGCGCACCGACACGTTGCCGAACGATGGCGCGGGAAGCCGCGAGCCGGTCCACTTGCCATCGTGGAACGCGTAGCGGTGCAGCTCGGCATTCACGTTGTTGAGCAGCGACACCAGCACGTAGTCCTTCGTGGTGGAGAAGCCGTCGATCGCGATCTTGTCGGTGGGCGCAAGGATGGTCGTGAAGTCGCGCTTGCCGGCGAAGAAGTCGTTCGCGCCGATGCTCAGCAATGCGCCCTCGGCGTATGTGCTGCCGCTCACCGTCCACGGCGTGCGGAGGTAGACAATGAGGCGGTCGCCCACGAAACCGTAGTCCGCGTCCTGCGGGATCTCGAGCAGCACCAGCTTGCCGTCGCGGAGCACGCGGTTCACGGTCGTGAAGAAGGTGATCCCGTTGTTGACGACGGGGATCGTATGCCCGCCGGCGTAATTCGCGCCCACGAACACCCATACGTCCGTGGTCTTCCCCTCGAAGAGCGTGGTCGCGGCGCTGAGTGGCGTGCCGCGCTTCCAGAGCTTTGCGATGCGAGGATAGCCGGACGTCGTCATGCTGCTGTCACCGAAATCGGTGGAGACGAGGAGCGTGTTCTGATCCTGCCACGCGGTGGAACTCTTCCCCTCGGGCAGATGGAAGCCGCCGGCCACGAAACGGCGCGTGTTCGCGTCGAATTCGCGCACTTCCACGGCGTCGCCGCCGCCGCGCGAGAGACTCACGAGGCAATGCCGGTATTCGGGCGGCAGGCAGTTCGCGCCCTTCCAGGCCCACGTGGCGTTCTCGCTCTTCGAGAGCGCATCGACATCGATGATCGTCTCCCACGCGGGAGCAGCGGCGGCGTACGAGGCCGGCGTGGTGCGCCGCCAAATGCCGCGTGGGTGCGTGCTGTCCTGCCAGAAATTGTAGAGATACTTGCCCATCTGATCAGGATAGGCGATGCGCTTGTTCGAGCTGAGCACCTGGAGGATGCGGCGGTAGAGCGAGTCGTACACCGGGGCTGCCTGCAGCGCGGCGAGCGTCGTCTTGTTCTGCGCCTCGACCCACGCCATGGGCTTCGCGCCGCGCACGTCGGAGAGCCAAGCGAACGAATCGGCGGGCGCGGGGGTCTGCGCGCGCGCGACGGATGCGGCGGCAAGAGCGACAGAGACGATGGCGAAGCGGTACAGGCGCATGCGGAGATCCCGGAAGAAGTGTGGGACCAATCTAGCGCTCCTCGCCGGCGGCAGCGACTTGGCGTAACGTTGGAGCGCCGCCGGCCGGCGGCTTCACCCGATCGGAGATCCGCCCATGTCGCGTCGCCTCGTTCTCGCCGTTGCGCTGCTCGCTTCGGCCGCCCGGTCGTCCGTGAGTGCGCAGAACAAGTTCACACTCGACCAGTTCGCGAAGATCGTCGGCGTCGCCTCGCCCGACGTGTCGCCCGATGGGAAGACGGTCGTCTTCGTCGTCTCGCGACCGAACTTCACGACCGACAAGAACGAGGCCGATATCTGGGCGGTGGACATCGCCGGCGGCGCTCCACGCGCGCTCACCGCGCGCCACGCGGCGCACGATCCGCACTGGAGCCCGGACGGAAAGACGATCGCGTTCGTCGCCCCCGACTCCGCGATGCACGGCCAGATCTGGCTCCTCCCCGCGGCCGGCGGTGAAGCGCGCCAACTCACCGCGTCGCCGACGGGCGTGAACATGTACTCCTGGCGTCCCGACGGCGGCGCGATCGCCTTCGCCGCGGACGACGAGTCGGCGAAGCGGACCGGCGAAGCGAAGTACCTCACGACCTTCACGGTGGGCGCGCAGGACATGTTCCTCACGAAACCGCTCACGCCGCAGCACATTTGGCTCGTGCCCACCATCGGCGGCGAGGCGAAGCGCCTCACGAGCGGCGCCTGGACGCTCGAGTTCGTGCTCCCGCCCGGCAGCCCGCCGTCAGGACTGAGCTGGAGCCCCGATGGTGCGCGCATCGCGTTCGCACACGTGCCCGCGCCCGAGAGCGGGAAGCTCGACTCGGTGAGCGTGCGCATCCTCGATGTGGCGACGGGAACCATCACGCCGCTCACCAGCGCGCGCCGCTTCGAGAACAACCCGGTGTATTCGCCGGACGGCAAGATGATCGCCTACTGGCAGCCGCGCGATGGGAACGGCGAGGCCGGATGGGTGAACGAAGTGCATGTGGTGGCGAGCACCGGCGGCACGGGCAAGAGCATCACGCGCGCGATCGACCGGAACCTGTACGGCGCAGAATGGACGGCGGACAGCAAGGCGCTCGTCGTCGCGGGGAACGACCGCACGAGCGTGGGCGTGTGGGTGCAGCCGGTGGATGGCTCGCCGGCGAAGCGCCTCGAGTTAGGCGACCTCGTCGTGAACGGCGCGTTCGGTTACGAGCTGACCGTCGCGAAGAGCGGCGCGATCGTGTTCGTCGCCACGAGCGGCGGACGGCCGTCGGAACTCTACGTCATGACCTCCGCTGCGGGCACGCCCAAGCGCTTGACCGACTTCAACGCATGGGCTTCTGATGTCGCGTGGGGCGCGATGGAGCGCGTCACCTGGAAAGGGCCGAGCGGATTCGACGAGGATGGCACGATCACGCTGCCACCCGGATTCTCGCCGTCGGGCAAGTATCCGCTCGTCCTGCTCATCCACGGTGGTCCGACGAGCGCGTCGAAGCTCAGCTTCAGCTCGCTCGCACAGTTGATGGCGGCCGAAGGCTGGGTCGTGTTCTCGCCGAACTATCGCGGCAGCGACAATCTGGGCAACACGTATCAAGCGGCGATCGTCGGCGACGCCGGGTCCGGCCCCGGGAAGGATGTGATGGCCGGCGTCGCCATGCTTCGGCAGCGCGCCTACGTGGACAAGACGCGTACCGCCGTCACCGGCTGGAGCTACGGCGGATACATGACGAGTTGGCTGCTGGGCAATTATCCGTCCGAATGGAAGGCCGCGATGGCGGGCGCGCCGGTCACCAATTGGGAAGACATGTACAATCTGGGCGACGGCAACATCGCGATCCGGTACCTGTTCGGCGGCTCGCCGTGGACGGGCGGGCGCGAGAAGGCGTACCGTGAGCAGTCGCCGATCACGTACGCGAGGAACATCACCGCGCCGACGCTCGTGATGTCGAACATGGAGGACTTCCGCGTGCCGCCGTCACAGGCCTTCGCGCTCTACCGCGCGATGAAGGACAACGGCGTGGAGACGAAGTTCGTGGGATTCGTGGGGCGCGCGCACGCATCGGGCGACCCGGTGAACGCGAAGGAGCGCGCGCGGTTATGGGTGGAGTGGGTGCGCGATCACATCGGAGGAACGACGACGGTCCATCCGTAGTGCATCCGGCGTCGGCTATTGGCATGCCGTGTGCAAGATGAGGCGTTTCGCGCGTCCTTCCGTCGGGCCGCGAAATGGAGGATCGGCATGAACGCTCGTGCGATCGTTGCACTTGTTGGAGCGCTGGGCATCGGAGTGCGAGAGGGAGTCGCACAATCCGCCGACGCCGTGGGGCCGGTGAGCTTCGAGCTATCGGAGATGCGCGGCGCTCCGGGCCGCGCACCGGTAATGCGCTTCGTCTATGAAACCGTGGAGATCCATCAGTGCGCGACGCTCGACGTGACGTTGAGCGTTAGCGGAGGGACGATCGTGCTCGGACCGTTCACCGCGCGCGCGCTGTCCGGGCCCTGCCCGCCCACGGTCACGCCCGCCATGGGCCGCAGGGAGGTCACGCTTGCGAACGGGAGCTATTCGCTCAGCGTCGTGAATCGCGACACGAGCACGTTCCGCGTCGAAGTGACCGATGCGCACATCAACATCACTCGCGTGCGAGCGTCGGAGATGGCGAGTCTGAGGTATGCCTCCACGATGCGCGTCCAGGCGAACACATTCGCGCTCACTTGCGGGTCGCCGCGCGAGACCGCGGATTTCTGTCCCGGCATCGTGCAGGAGCTCTCCGGCATCGCGGGGATCACGGCGATCGCCGTAGCGGCCGACGTACACGGCTGGCAGCAGCAGGCCAACGGATTCTGGGTGAACGAGCCGACGCGTTACTTCCGTTTCGCGAATGCGACGGCTCTCACGAACGCGCAGCGCCTGCTCGCCTCACGGGCGTACTCCCTGCAGAAAGGCGCGGGCTATGGGCTGGCGATCGCGATCTGGGACGGGAACACCTTCGTCCCGTGAGCGAGCGCATATCCGCTACGGATTCATGCTCCCGCTCAGCATCATATGCGCCTTGGGCGTGCCCGGGAACATGATCCACGGGCCGGTCGCCGATGGCACGGCCGAGAGTCCGGTGCTCGCTTCGGTCGCGAAGGGCATGTAGAGCACGAGCAGCATCTGCGCGCCGGTCACCTTGTTCGTCGCGCGGTCCCAGCTCGAGTCGCTGCCGAAGATCTGGTACAGCATCGCCTGCTTGGGAACTTTGAGCTTGCCGCTCTTCACTTCGGCGAAGCGCACGCTGTCCACACCGGCCGTGGTCTTCACGCCCTGCGCTCGCAGCTGCCGCCCGCGTGCCATGAACGCCTCCATCCCGTTCTGGTAGCACGCCGCGTGGAATTCCTTCTCCACGGCGAAGAGTGCGAGGCACGTCATGCCGTTCGATCCCTTCCGGATCACCTCGAGCTTGTCCGCGCTGCGATAGCCCATCACGGTCGCGGAATCGCGCATCGTCTTGGGGAGCGGTAGCACGGCCGCCGCGATCTGCTGCTGCACGGTAGGCAGCGAGGCCGCCGCAGTCTGCGACCACGCGACGCCGCTCAGCATTGCAGAGGCGAGCACCACCAAAATTGCGCGGCCGGTGAGCTTCTTCATCTCCGATCTCCCGTTCTGATGTGAATTGCCGTTCCACGACGATACCAGCGTGCCCACCCATCGCGCCAGCCGCTCGGCGACGTCGCCAAGGAGCGTGACCACTTCGGCGACGCTCGGCGTGGACGGCTCGCCGAGCGAGCGCAGGATGCGCGAGCGCATGCGGAGGATGACCGGACTCGCCACCGGGATCGCCTGGAAATAGGGATCGTAGCGCGTGCCCACGCCTTCGATGAGCGCCGCCGTGCGCCCGAAGTACACGAGGTGCTGTGGCAGGATCACCGGGAAATCGAACAGCGTCTTCATCACGCGGTCGGCCAGCAGCGCGTCGATGCGCTCCTGCGTGGTAGTGCGCGAGTACGCGTTCGTGATGAGCAGGTCGGCGAGCCACCGCACGGTGGCCGGATCGGTGCCGGGCGCGATGAGTCCGAGCTCTTCGAAGCCCGCCGCGATGGCCGCCGGGTCACGCCGGATCGCGGCGATGCGACGTGTGCATCAGCGCGCGGCGCGTCTCGAGCGGCACGCGTACGGTCATGCCGAAATCGAGGAGCACGATCCGCCCGTCGGGGGACACCATGAGATTCCCGGGATGCGGGTCGGCGTGGAAGAGCCCGTCGATCGAGCATCATCTGCACGTACAGTTCCACGAGCGTCGCGACGACGCGCGACACGTCCACGCGCGACGCATCGAGCCGGTCGATGCGCGTGCCTTCCACGAACTCCATGACCAGCACGCGCTGGCGCGTCATCTCGCTCACCACGCGCGGCACGATCACATTCGGGTTCCCCGCGAAGTTCGCGCGCGATCTCGGTGCGCATACTCGGCCTCGAGCCGGAAATCCATCTCCTCGCCGATGCGCAGCTCGAACTCGTTGAGCACCACGCGCACGCGCTTCACGTGCGGGTGGTCCCACCAGCGCTCCACCCAGCCGAGTATCCGGCGCGCGGCGGCGAGATCGCTGCGCACGGCGTGCTCCACGTGCGGCCGCAGCACTTTCACGGCGACAGTCTCACCGTGGTAGCGCGCGCGATGCACCTGGCCGAGCGATGCGGCCGCGACGGGCATGCGTTCGAATTCCTCGAAGAGCGCGTCGACGTCGCGCGCCGGAGTAACTCTCGGCGATCACGCGCTCGACCGTGGCGAATGGTACGCCGGGCACTTGGTCGATGAGGCGCGCCGAGCTCGCCGAGGTAGGGCTCGGGAATGAGATCGGCGCGCGCGGCGAACACCTGCGCCATTTTCACGAAGGTGGGGCCCAGCCGGATGATCGTGGCGACGAGTTGGTCGGCGCGCCGCGCGTGATCGGCGTCAGTGCGCTCAATGGGCGCCCCCCACCATACCCACCGGTGGCGGTCGCGGAGGAAGGACACCGCGAAGGGGCCGAGCGCAAGCAGAACGCGGAGCGTGTGCACGGGGGAAAGTTAGCACACGCGCCAGGGGCGCACTGAGGCGGCGCGCCGGATTTCCCGGCGCGCTCGCGGTCTCAGTTCACGGATTAATAGTGATAGTCCCCGTCATCGCGGCGCCGTGCACCGAACATTCGATGTCATAGGTGCCCGCCGCTTCATTGAACGTGTGAGAGAAGGTATGCCCGTTGCCGTTGATCCCGGAGTCCATCGTCAGCCCCGCCGAGATCGACGTGACGCTGTGTTGGTTATTCCCCTTCCACGTGAACGTGAGCGTCTGGCCGTGATTCACCGTGATCGTCGCAGGCGAGTAGTGATTGTCGCACAACGCGGGAGAATCGTTCGTACCGGAGCATCCACCGCCGCCACCGCCACCACCACCGCCGCCACCGCCGCCGCCTGTTACGTTGGATCCGCCGCCGCACGCCGCGATCGCGGCAGTGAGCACGGCCAGTGCTAGAGTCTTTGAATGGGACACACGGCCCTCCTGGTAGGGGACGTCTCACGTACCGGCCCGGGCCGGAATAGTTCCCGATAAGGCCAAGTTAGGGTTGACAAATGTTAGTAACGCCTGGGAAGCGGAGGAGAAAACGGTGGCTCTTGGACAGATCGCAATGGTTGCGGTATCATCCTAGTGTGAACGATCTCCAGAGCACCCCGGAGCCCGCCGCGCCCGTCCGCGTCTCTCTAAGGCGACAACTGGTTGGAAGAACGCTTCAGCTCGTCGGGCTCTCGTGCTTCGTCGGCGTTGCATACAGCGAGCTCGCACGCGGCGGTCGGGATCTCGCCTCGCCGCGCGGCGTGGTGAACGTGCTCCTGCTCGCGGCGTTCTTGTATCTGTTCTACGCCCTGATACCCCGACTCGCGCGCAGCATGGAAGCGCCGACTTCGAGGATCAAGGTCGTCCCTGACTGGCCTCGGCGCAGACCGCCCGACAGCCGCTAAATAAGCTCGCTGACCGGCCCTCTGGGGAAATCGCCGTTCGCGATCCGGCGGATCGAACGAGGGAGCGTGCGAACGCCGCTCCACGCGAAGAGAACTGCGAGCGAGCACCAGACCGCGATGAACGCCACAATGACCGCGACCGCAACCTCGAACTTCCAAAGAGCGAACGAGATGAAGACGCCGAATATCGTCCAGCTCACGGAAGAGCGCCTGAGATCGTAGTGCACGTGGACCTCGAGGCCGCCCGAGACATCCGTGATGCGGATCGAGCCGCGGTCCATGAGCCCTGCGACATTCTGGAAGTTGCCGTTCCAGAATGCGCGGCGCACCCGATTTTGCTCGACCGGGTTGAAGAGCAACCCCCGACGGAATGGAGTGCTCGCGTAATCAAGCGTCGAATGCGCGCGAGAGGTCTCGTAGTGGCCCGTATAGGCCAAGAGCGAGTCTATTCGGCCCACGACAATGTCCGCGGGCGGAAATGGCTTCCCATTGTCCGCTACAACGAACTCGGCGTCCCAACGGAACGGGAACAACTGGATCTCGCCTAGAGCGCCTCGATGTAGGCCACCTCGCCGTGCAGCGACTGATCGAGGCCCGCGGTCTCCCCTTCCTCGCCGACCTTCACCGGCGTGATGCGGTCGATCACCCACAGCATGCCGTACGTGAACACGAACGCCCACACACTCGAGAGACACACGGCGCCGAGCTGCACGAGGAAGAAATGCGAGTTCCCATTGAACAATCCGTCGGCGCCGGCGGGGTTGAACGCGAGGCTCGCGAACGCACCGCACGAGAGGATGCCGAGGAAGCCGCCGACGCCATGCACGCCCCAGACGTCGAGCGCGTCGTCCCAGCGCAATTTGTTCTTGAGCGCCACGGCGTAGAAGCAGACGAATGCCGGAGAGCACGCCGATGATCACGGCGGACGTGGGCGACACGTAGCCCGCCGCCGGCGTGATCGTCGCGAGGCCGGCCACGGATCCGGTGAGCAACCCGACGAACTTCGGCTTCCCCGTGGTACGCCACTCAATGAAGAGCCACGTCACCGCCGCGAAACTCGCCGCGAGATCCGTGTTGATGAATGCGACGGCGGTCACGGTGTCCACGCGCAGTTCGCTGCCCGCGTTGAATCCGTACCAGCCGAACCAGAGGAGACCCGTGCCGAGTGCGACCAACGGGATGGAGTGCGGCCCGCTGTCCATCACGCGGCGCCGGCCCACATAGAGCACCGATGCGAGCGCCGCGATGCCGGCAATGTTGTGCACCACGATGCCGCCCGCGAAGTCGAGCACGCCCCAGCTCGCCATGAGTCCGCCGCCCCAGATCATGTGCACGAACGGGAAATACACGAACACCAGCCAGAGCGTGAGGAAGATCATGTACGCCGGGAAGCGAACCCGGTTCGCGAAGGCGCCGGTGATCAGCGCCGGCGTGATGATCGCGAACATCATCTGGTAGCCGAAGAACACGAAGAGCGGGATGGTGTCGTTCGCGGGCGCCGGTGTGACGAGCGACACGCCGCTCAAGAACGCCCAATGAAAATTCCCGATGATCCCCGCGAAGTCGGTGCCGCTCTTGAGATCGCCGCTGAAGCACATCGAGAAGCCGAACGCCCACCAGAGCACCGTCGTCCAGCCCATGCTCGCGAAGCTCTGCATCATGATCGCGAGGACGTTCTTCCGGCCCACGAGTCCGCCGTAGAAGAACGCGAGCCCCGGCGTCATGAGCATGACGAGGCTCGAGCACAGGAGCATGAAGCCGGTGTTGCCGGTATCGAGATGGAGCACGGGCATGGGCGCGGTTCCTCAGGGAGCCGGGGGAAGGCGGCGACCGCCGCCGCGTCACATTATCCCACGATTCCCATGTGCCGCTAGTGGCGCTCCTTTGGCGGGCCCGACTTGTTCTCCGGCGCCGACGGACTCGCCAGCGCGAGATGGAACACCGGTCCGTAATACATCGGCCCCTCGAAGCGCACGAAGGCAGGCACGTCATCCGTGATGATCCACGCATGACTGTCGGGCGGCGCCTTCCCCGCGAGCGACGCGAAGAAGTGCAGCGCCGCGCCCAGTTTCGGCCGCAGCACGTACTCGGTGGCCGACTCGGCATGGCCGCCGATCATCACCGAGCTCGCCGCCGCGGGTGCGATCTCGAGGCCGATGACGCGCGGTTCCGGCGTGAACGCCACGATGTGCACCGTGCGTGCGTCGTGTGTTCCGATGTTCTTCGCGAGCGTGATCGGCAGACCGTTCGCGATATCGGACGGCAGGTCGAGCTTGCCCGTGAGTTTCTGTTCGACGGCGTCCTTCGCCTTGGAGGTCGTTCTCACGGTGTAGTGCCCGTCGCGCGAGATCGTAGCGTCGAGCGCGAACGGAAAAATGTCGCCGCGCTGCACGAGGTGATACTCCTGCATCGCGAACGAGCCATCCTGCGTGAAGCGCACGGTCTCGTCGAATACGGTGGACGTATCGGCGAAGTGGAAGATCATGCGGCTGTCGATCCCGCCATCGCGCACGACCTGCGTGAGATCGCCGTGCGCGAGCAGCGCGCCCGATTCACTGCGCAGCTCGAGGAATCCGTGCACGGTGCCCTCGGGGAATTTCACGGCGATGGCGGCCGGCGCCGCGACGTGCGGCACCGGCGCCGACAGAGCGATGACCGCCGCCGCGAGCGTGATGAGGGCGAACGTCACGCGCGCACTCACGGGCACTCCGGCTTCAGGTGCAATTGCAGATTGCCGCCGCCGAGCGCACCGCTCACGTGGTAACCATTCGAGAGCGAGAGGTCGATCGTGTCGTTTCGGCCCGGCTCGCCGTTGTCGCTCACCGTGGCGGTGTACGTGCCCGGCACGCCATCAATGTCCGCGTTGCCGGTAATGCGACGCGTGGTGGCATCGATGATCGCGTAGCCCGTGACGCCCGTGCCGGTGACCGTGAGACCCGAGCCGTGATCATGCCACTCGAGATCTCCCCAGAAGCCGTTCGAGGTCGTGCCGCCGGAGACGGAGAAGGTGGCCTTCGCGCCATCGACCTTGATCCAGCCGCCGCCGGTGATGAAGTCGCCATGTGCCGGCGGACACGTGTTGCCGCAGACGACTTCGGCGTGCGTGCTCGCGACCGTAACGTCGCCGGCGTCAGGGATGATGATGTGGATGGCGGTGACCGTGATCGCGCCGGGCGTCGTGGATTGCTCGTCGAGGATCAGCTGGCCGCCACCGGCGAGCGCGATCGTCTGGTTCGGCAGGCCGGTGACCAGGACCCCGACGCCATCGATCGTGAGTCCATCGAACGAGGACTCACCCCTCGTGAACGCGACGCGAGCAATGCATTGCGCCAGAGCGCGCGCCTGTACGAACTGCGCGGCAATGACGTGGCCGCCGATCGTGAGCGAGAGGTCGGACACCGACGCTTCCGACAATGACGAGTTGCCCTGGCCGATCGCGGATGCGTGAAGATCGCCGGAGGCGAGCAGGCCCGGGATCTGCGCGGACGGCTGCGATGTCTCGAGCGCGCCGCCGAAGGTCGGGAGGAGCCCGGTCACGCCGATCACCGCATCGGCGGCGAAGCCGGGGACGTTCGCGACCACGACCGTCGAGTGACCGCCGAAGGTGGTCGTGGAGGGCGGGACGGGGGCGCTGGGCGAGTGATCGCCGCAGGCGGCGAGCGAGAGCGAAACGATCGAGAACGCGACCAACCGGCAGATATATGAGCGCATGGGAACCTCGCAGTCTTGAAAACAGAAAGGCGCGATGATCGTGGGTTCCGATCTTCGCGCCTTCGACTGGCGGAGCCGTTAGCTCGCCCGTCAAGCCGGCCGCAGCGTCGCGGCCTATGTGATGGTGCTTAGTTCAATGCTAACAAGCCTAGTTATTCGCGCAAGTACCAAAACGTGCTAGGGCGGCCTACTAGTCCACGCGGTGATACCGATCACTCCTGCATCACACAGTACCCCCACGGCGGCGCACGTTCCACGGATGGGGCGAGATTCGAACTCGCGAGACCCTTTCGAGCCCACACGCTTTCCAGGCGTGCGCCTTAAACCACTCGGCCACCCATCCAACAACAACGACCGCGTGAGCGGCCGCGCACAAAGTTAACCCGGATCGCCGCGAGGTGACAGCGGCCGCTGCGGATCACATATTGCCGCCATGACGCCCGCCGCCACCACCACCCGCTGCTGCATCGTCGGTGGCGGACCCGCCGGCATGGTGCTCGGGCTCCTCCTCGCGCGCGCCGGCGTGAATGTCATCGTGCTCGAGAAGCACGCCGACTTCTTCCGGGACTTCCGCGGCGACACGATCCACCCGTCCACGCTCGAACTGGTGTACGAGCTGGGCGCGATCGACGAATTCCTCAAGCGCCCGCACCAGGAATTCCACACGATCGGCGCGCAGATCGACGACTTCTCGCTTACCGTCGCCGATTTCAGGCACCTCCACACGCACTGCAAGTTCCTCGCACTCATGCCGCAGTGGGACTTCCTGGACTTCATCGCGCAGCTCGGCAAGAAATATCCGGGCTTCCAGGTGCGCATGGAGCACGAGGTCACGGATCTCATCGTGGAGAGCGGCCGCGTCGCCGGCGTGCGCGGCACATCACCCGAAGGCGCCTTCGAGATCCGCGCCGATCTCACCGTGGGCGCCGACGGACGACACTCCATCGTGCGCGAGAAGGCCGGCCTCGAGATCCTCGACTACAACGTGCCCATCGACGTGCTCTGGATGCGGCTCGATCACGCGCCCACCGACCCGAAGCAGACGCTCGGCCGCGTGCGCGAAGGTCGCATCCTCGTGACCCTCGACCGCGGCGACTACTGGCAGTGCGCGTACATCATTCCGAAGGGAGGTTTGGACGCCATCAAGAAAGCGGGCCTTGCCCGCCTTCCGCGCGACCATCGAGCGCGTCGCGCCGTATTTCGCCGGACCGCGCGCAGCAGCTCGCGACCTGGGACGACATCAAGCTCCTCTCCGTGGCGCTCGACCATCTCAGAGTGTGGGCGCGCGAT
This sequence comes from uncultured Gemmatimonadaceae bacterium, assembly GCA_963716745.1. Classification (GTDB taxonomy): domain Bacteria; phylum Gemmatimonadota; class Gemmatimonadetes; order Gemmatimonadales; family Gemmatimonadaceae; genus DATKOH01. Next base: position 128,247 of record OY970320.1, on the reverse strand, counting down.
GGCCTGCTCTGCATCGGCGACTCGGCGCACGCGATGAGTCCGGTGGGCGGCGTGGGCATCAATCTCGCCATCCAGGACGCCGTCGCCGCCGCGAACATCCTCGCCGAGCCGCTATCGCACGGCGCTGTGGATCTCGACACGCTGAATCGGGTTCAGGCGCGCCGAGCATTCCCCACGCGCATGACCCAACAGCTGCAGGCACTCGCCCACAAGCGCGTGATCGCCCCCGCACTCGCGTCCACGGGCCCGATCTCGAGACTCCCCTTCCCGCTCTGGTTGCTGCAGAAGTTCGCGCTGCTGCGGCGCATTCCCGGCGCGTGTCATCGGGATCGGATTCCGCGCGGAACACATCCGGACGCCGGACTCCGGCACCAGCGGTGCGCGCTAGATTCAGTACGTGCTGACATCCACCGAGGGGGACGCATCGGCCCGCCGTGCATGGGAGCGGGTGGTTCGCGTATCACTCGGCGCAAAGATCGCCGGCGCGAACCTGGTCATCGTGCTGGTGGCGCTGCTGGTGCTCGACCGGCTCGTTCCGGCGGCGAGGCCGCAGATCGGGATCGCTATGGCGGGGCTGTTGATCGCGGCGCTTATCGTGAACCTCGCACTCGTCCGCCTCGCGCTGTGGCCGCTGCGAGAATTGGAGCTCACGGCGTCGCGCGTGCTGCGCGGCGACCGCGCTGCCCGTGTGGAGCCGTCGCGCCTCGCCGATCCGGACCTTTTCCGCGTCGGCGGCGCCATCAATGCGCTTCTCGACGATCTGACGGCAGACAGTGCGCGGTCGCGCCTCCTCGCGTCGCAGGTGATCAACGCGCAGGACGAGGAGCGAGGGCGGATCGCGCGCGAACTGCACGACTCGGTGGCACAAACGCTCACCGCGCTCCTGCTCCATCTGAGCGTCGCCGTACGCGAGGAGCGCGATGCGGGATCGGCGCAGCGCCTGGACGAAGTGCGCAATATGGCGGTGGACGCACTCGAGGAAGTCCGCCACCTGTCGCACACTGTGCATCCGCGGGTGCTGGACGATCTCGGCCTCGTCGCCGCTTTGGAGTGGCTGGCGCGTACCACGCGACTCGCTTCCGGCGTTCCGGTGACGGTCGATGCTTCCGGCGACGTGACGGAGTTGCCGCCGCCCGTGGCGAGCGTGCTCTATCGCGTCGCGCAGGAGGCGCTCGGAAATGCGGTCCGCCATGCTGACCCCGACGCCGTGCGCATCAGCGTGACCGTCACAGACGGCGCGGCGCAGCTGGAAGTCTCCGACGACGGCTCCGGCTTCGACCTGCGCGAGGCGGAGCGCCGCCGGCCGGGCATGGGACTCTTCTCCATGCGCGAGCGCACGATACTGGTGAGGGGATCCCTCGAGATCGAAAGCTCCATGGGCTCCGGAACTCGCGTTCGCACCTCGATCCCGCTGGCACGATGAGTGACCGCATCAGTGGCACGACGATCCGCGTGATCCTCACCGACGATCACCCGATCGTTCGCGCCGGCCTGAAGGCCGTCCTCGGCGCCGCGCAAGGCATCGAAGTCGTGGGCGAGGCCAGTAATGGCTCGGAGGCGCTCGCGCTCGTCGAGCGACTCCAGCCGGATGTCGTCGTGATGGACCTGACAATGGCAGGCATGGATGGCCTGAGCGCCACGAAGGCGATCACCGCGAAAGGCGGTACGACGCGCGTGCTCGTGCTCACAATGCACGCGGAGGAGGAGTACCTCGTGCCGCTGCTCGAGGCGGGCGCCTCAGGCTACATCATGAAGAGCGTCGCGGACCGCGAGTTGGTGAACGCGGTGCGAACCGTGGCGCGCGGGGAGATATTCGTGCGGCCCACGGCGGCGCTCGTGCTGGCGAAAGAGCTGACCAAGAAGGACGAGCACGCGGGCGAGCGAGCGCGATATGAGAAGCTGACTGCGCGCGAGCGCAATGTGCTGCGCCTGGTAGCGGCAGGCTACACCGCGCCCGAGATCGGCGATCGGCTGGTCATCAGTCCGAAGACTGTCGATACGTACAAACAGCGGATCAACGAGAAGGTCGGCTTAATGAAGCGTGCCGATTACGTCGCCTTCGCGCTCAAGCTCGGGCTGCTGACCGACGGGGGCGCCACCGGGCCCTGACCGTCGACCGGTGCGATCGCAGCGGTCGTACTCAGCGAAACCCTTACGCCGAACCGGGATTCTGCCGACTGCGCTAACGCCGTAGCCCGCGTATCGTGCGCGCATGCGCAAATCTTCCGCTATCGCCATTGCACTCGGAGTGGTCGTGCTCGCGTCGGCTTTCGGGTCGACGTCCGGCAGCGCGAGCATCGAGCAGGCACCGCTCCCCGATACCGCCCAGATCACCACCACGATGATCGCTGAAGGCCGCCAGGTGTTCCATGGCGCCGGCAATTGCCTGGCCTGTCATGGACAGGACCTCGAGGGCACGCCCATCGCGCCAGCTCTTCAGGCGCACAAATGGAAGGATGCGACGAACGGCACTCTGCCGGAGATCTATCGGGTGATCACGCACGGCGTAGACGGGACCGCGATGGTCTCCCATCCGAACGGGATCTCCGACGCGCAGGCGGTCAACGTGGCGGTCTATGTGTGGTCGGTGAGCCACGGCAAAACGAAGCCCTGATCGGAACGGCCCAGTTCCATTCCTCCACGCCGGGAGCGTCGATCCACATGACCATCTCTCGTCCACTCAAGATCGCGAGCGCTGCGTCACTCGCGCTGCTCCTGGCGGGCTTCGCGCCGCGCCGGTCGATGGCGACCGCCGGGGAGTCGCCGGCGAGCGCGCGCTTCACGCTCACCGGGAATCCCGCGGGCGCCGCGCAACTCGCGCGGCGGCTTCCAAGTTTCTCCCGCCAAACGCACTTGGCGTGCAGCGCGTGTCACTACCAGTTCCCGCAACTCACACCGTTCGGCCGGAATTTCAAACTCAACGGCTACACGCTCACGGGTCTCGTCAACATCTCGCAGAAGGATTCGGCCGACCGCGAAACACTGAAACTGTCGCCGATCTCGCCGGTCGCCGCGATGCTTGTGGTGTCGTCGACGCACCTGAACGCAGCGATCCCGGGCACCGCGAATGGCGGCGTGCTCTTTCCCGATCAATTGAGCCTGTTCTACGCCGGCGAGATGACGCCAAGAATCGGAGCGTTCATCCAGTTGACCTACACCGCGCCGGACGGCGCCATCGGACTCGACAACGTGGATCTGCGATTCGCCGACCGCACACAGTTTGCGGGGAAGAGCTTGGTGTACGGCGTCTCGCTTGAGAACAATCCCACCGTGCAAGATCCGTGGAATACGGTGCCCGCCTGGAGCTTCCCGTTCATGTCGTCGCCGATCGCTCCATCGCCCATCGCGGCACCGATCGTCGACGGCGCGCTGGGCCAACAGGTGGTGGGGCTCGGAGCGTACGGCCTTTGGAACAACCTGGTCTATGCTGAGTTCACCGCATATGGGCGCGCGCCGCAGGGTGTCGCGTATCCGCTCGACACGACAGTCACCGGATTGCCGATCGGGGCCGCTCCATATTGGCGCGTTGCGCTGCAACATCAGTGGTCCAAGGACTATGTGATGGTGGGCACGTTCGGGATGGAGACTTCATTGGGCCCGACCGGCGTCTCGGGCCCGACGAATCGATATACCGACGTGGCGCTCGACGCGCAGTATGAGCGCAAGCTGACCGATGGCGCGCTCATTGGCCGCGCAAGCTGGATCCACGAATCGCAGTCGCTCGGTGCGGCGTTCGGATCAGGTGAAGCGTCGTCAGTCGCGAACACGCTCTCGAGTTGGAAAGTCAACGCGTCGTACGACCCATCGCTTTATCTCGGCTTCACGCTCGGGGCGTTCGGCACGAGCGGCACTGCCGATGCATTGCTCTACCAACCGGGGGCCGTGACCGGCAGCGCCAGCGGGAGCCCGAACAGCGCTGGATGGATCGGCGAGTTCGATTACAATCCGTGGCAGAACACGCGGTTCGCGATCCAGTACACACTCTACTCCAAGTTCAACGGCGGGGCGAGCGCGTACGATGGCACGACACCACGGACCGCAATGAACAACAGTGCGTTGTACTTGTACTTGTGGATGGCGTTCTGACCGCCTCCGCCGTCGAGATAAAAAAGAGCCCGCGCATCACTGCGCGGGCTCTCTGTCATCACGGACGGGGTGAGATTCGAACTCACGATACCGTTTCCGGTATGCCGGTTTTCGAGACCGGTGCCTTCAACCACTCGGCCACCCGTCCTTGGGGGACGGACAAAGTTAACGGCGCGGGGGCCGTACTCCAACTGCGGGCCCTAGGCGCTCGGCGCTCGGCGATCGGCGAAGAAGGATTTCAGCAACTCGGCGCTCGACGGTTCGCAGACACCGGCCAGGACCTCGGGGCGATGGTTCAAACGCGGATGACGGAGCAAGTCGGCCACGCTGCCCGCCATGCCCGCCTTTCTCATCCCAGGCGCCGTAGACCACGCGATCCACGCGCGCGAGCACGATCGCGCCGGCGCACATCGCGCAGGGCTCGAGCGTCACGTAGAGCGAGCAGCCATCCAGCCGCCAGCTGCCGAGCACGCGCGACGCCTCACGGATGGCGATGACCTCGGCATGCGCCGTGGGATCCTGATCGCGCACGGTGCGGTTCGCGGACTTCGCGAGTACCTCGTCGCGACGCACGACGATCGCGCCCACGGGCACATCGCCGTGACGTCGCCGCTTCGCGCGCCAGCACCAACGCTTCCTTCATCCACGCGACGTCGCGCTCCTGCGTCACGCGCCCGCCTTCTCGAGCACGATCTGCTTGCCGCCGTCGAGGCGCGCGAGCACGCGGTCGCCGTCTTTGAACTTCCCTTCAAGCACCGCGAGGGCGAGCGGGTTCTGGATCATCCGCTGGATCGCGCGTTTCAAGGGCCGCGCGCCGTACGCGGGATCGAAACCCTCCTCGGCCAACGCGCGCTTCGCCTCCTTGCTCACCTCGAGTGTGAGCTTGCGGTCGGCCATGGTGTGCTCGAGCCGCTTGAGCTGGAGCTCCACGATGTGCTCGATCTGCTCCACGCCGAGCGGCCGGAAGACGATGATGTCGTCCACGCGGTTGAGGAACTCCGGCTTGAAGTGCTGCCGCAGCGCATCGAGCACTTCCTTCTCAACGGCGGACCATTCGCGATTGGCCGCGTCCAGGATGTAGGCGCCGCCGATGTTCGACGTCATGATGATCACCGTGTTCCGGAAATCCACCGTGCGTCCCTGGCTGTCGGTGAGTCGGCCGTCGTCCAGGATCTGCAGCAGGATATTGAACACATCCGGATGCGCCTTCTCGATCTCGTCGAACAGCACCACGGAGTACGGCCGACGCCGCACGGCCTCGGTGAGCTGGCCGCCTTCGTCGTAGCCCACGTAGCCCGGCGGCGCGCCGATCGAGCCGCGACACCGCGTGCTTCTCCATGTACTCCGACATGTCGATGCGCACCATCGCCTGCTCGGAGTCGAACAGGAACTCCGCGAGTGCGCGCGCCGTTTCTGTCTTCCCGACGCCGGTAGGGCCGAGGAAAATGAACGAGCCGATGGGCCGATTCGGATCCTGCAATCCCGCGCGCGACCGCCGCACCGCGTTCGCCACCGCGCGCGCCGCCTCCGCCTGCCCCACCACGCGGCTCGCAAGCACGCTCTCCAGCTTCGTGAGCCGCTCCTTCTCGCTCTCCATCATCCGCGTGACCGGAATGCCGGTCCATTTCGCCACGATCTCCGCGATGTCCTCGGCGTCCACTTCTTCCTTCAAGAACTGCGTGCCGCCCGTCTGGCGCGACTTTATCTCGGCCTCGGCGTCTCTCATCTCCTGCTCGAGCTTGGGGATCGTGCCATAGGTCAGCTCGGCCGCCTTCTGCAGATCGCCGGCGCGCTGCGCCTTCTCCACCTCGATGCGCGCTGCTTCGATCTGCCCCTTCAGCTCGCCCACCTTGCCGAGCGTTTCCTTCTCGGCCTGCCACTGCGCCTTCATGCCCGCCGACTTCTCCTTCAGCTCGGCGAGTTCCTTCTCGATCGCCGAGCGGCGGTCTTTGGCGGACTTGTCCTTCTCCTTGGCGAGCGCCTGGCGCTCGATCTCGAGCTGCATCACGCGGCGCTCCACGATGTCGATCTCCTGCGGCAGCGAATCGATCTCGATGCGCAGGCGCGACGCCGCTTCGTCGATGAGATCGATCGCCTTGTCGGGCAGGAAACGGTCGCCGATGTAGCGATTCGAGAGCGTGGCCGCGGCGACGATCGCATCATCGGTGATGCGCACGCCGTGGTGCACCTCGTAGCGCTCCTTGAGGCCGCGCAGAATGGCGATCGTGTCCTCGACGCTCGGCTCGCCCACGTACACCGGCTGGAAGCGCCGCTCGAGCGCCGGATCCTTCTCCACGTGCTTGCGGTATTCGTCGAGCGTCGTGGCGCCCACCACGCGCAGCTCGCCGCGCGCGAGCAGCGGCTTGAGCATGTTGCCCGCATCCATCGCCCCTTCGGCGGCGCCGGCGCCTACGATGGTATGCATCTCGTCGATGAAGACGATGAACAGCCCTTCACCGGCGACGATCTCCTTGAGCACCGCCTTGAGCCGCTCCTCGAACTCGCCGCGGAACTTCGCACCGGCGATGAGGGAGCCAAGGTCGAGCGACACGAGGCGCTTGTTCTTCAGACTCTCGGGCACATCGCCGTTCACGATGCGCTGCGCGAGGCCCTCGACGATGGCCGTCTTGCCGACGCCCGGCTCGCCGATGAGCACCGGATTGTTCTTGGTGCGGCGCGAGAGCACCTGGATGACGCGGCGGATCTCCTCGTCGCGGCCGATCACGGGATCGAGCTTCCCCTTGCGCGCGGCCTCGGTGAGGTCGCGCGTGAAGCGCTGGAGCGCCTGGTACTGGTTCTCGGGATTCTGGTCGGTCACGCGGTGCGCGCCGCGCACCTGCTCGAAGGCTTCGAGTAACGCCTCGCGGTTGGCCCCGACGGCGCCCAGCAGCGCGAAGCTCTCCGTTTCCTTGACCGTCGCGAGCGCGAGCAGCAGGTGCTCGGTGCTGACGTACTCATCCTTGAGCGCCTTGGCCTCTTCCTCGGCCTTGTCGAGCACCTGATTGAGCTCGCGGGAGAGCGTCGGGTCGCCGCCGCCGCTCTGCTTCGGGTAGCGCGAGATCTCCTTCTCGACCTGAGCGCGCAGGTCACCGACGTTGGCCCCGATCTTCTGCAGGAGCGGCACGACGATCCCCTCTTCCTGGCCGAGCAGGGCGAGAAGAAGGTGGCCGTCGTAGACCAGGGGATTGCCGGCGCGGCGGGCGAGGCCGAGGGCATCCTTGATGGCATCGCCTGCTTTGATGGTGAGCTTGTCGGGGTTGAGCATTCTACTTTCTATCTCCTAAACTGGTTTATCATCTGGGCTTTAAGTCAATATAGCATAGTAAGTTCTGGCGTCGGTACTGCAGACGTTAGACTTAGACGTTAGACTTAGAATGCAATGACGCTGCACCCGCCGCCTCTAACTCCTTGTTGAATGAAATTACGCTCCGCAACGACCATCGGTGTCGGGTTCTTCCTCGCTGCTTGTCCGCCGGCGGAGAAGAAGGCGCAGCTCGGGATGAGCGATACGACGTTCGTGCACAGCATGATCGACCTGAGGCGTAATGCTCAAGATACGACGGTCGATGCGCTGATGCGCGACTCCACGCGCCATCTGATCCTACGGCGCTACAAGGTCACGCCCGAGCAGCTCGACGCCGCTGCGCGTGCCCTGTCGGCGCAACCGGCACGGGCAGAGTCGCTGTGGAAGCTGGTGGACGCGGGGGTCGGAAAGAAATAGCCTGCATCGTGCATTGCAATGCACACCCTATCGAACCACGACCATTTTCCTCGCCGTCGCGCGACCGTCGACTTCGATGCGGTACAGGTAGACGCCCGGCGGCACTGGCTGCGTCGTGTTGAGGAAGTTGCCGTTCCAGAATGCGATGTAGTTGCCGCAGCGGAGGGCGAGTCCCGACAGGAGCTGCCCGTTCGCGAACTCGCCCGTCTGCAGCACCGGGATCGCCATGAGCTGCGCGAGCACGTTGAAGATGCGCAGCGTCACCGTGTACTCGCGGCCGCCGTCGCTGCAGCCGGGCGGATCGCCGAGTGTGAACGGGATGATGGTCGTTTGCGTGAACGGGTTCGGGCTATTCTGTTGGAGCTCGAACCCGGGGCTCCGTGGGGGGGCGGGCGGCGCCGGCGGTGCCGGCGGATTAACCGGGGTCGCCTGGGCCCTCACTGTCCCCGGCGTGAGCGCACCGAGGGCGAGCACGAACAGCAGTGCTGCCCAACGGACCTTCATGTGCCTTCTCCGGACTGACGGGATAGGGACCTTTCCGCTGCTCCGCGATACAGGGTGTGTTTGGCGGCGAACATAGGGGGGCGAGGTACAAACGTCAAGAAAATCGGACACGGGCTGTCGGCTGTGGGCTGTCGCCGGCCACTACAACTACACGAGCGAGCGGCCGTCGGCGTGACGGCGCGTCATGCCGGTGCGGTCGAGGTATTCCAGGAGCGGGATCAGGTACTTCCTTGAGACACCCAGCAAGGTGCGAAGGTCGCTCGGCGGGTAAACCTGACCCGGCGCGAGGGTGGCGCGCAATTGGCCGATGAGCGTATCGAGCGCCTCCTTCGCGTAGTAGCGGTCTTGCTCGACGGCCACGAGTAGACCTTCCCGATCCAGCATGCGCATGAGGGGAGCCAGGCCCTTTCCCAGGCGAGATTCGAGTTCGCTGACCGTGGGCGGCTCGCGGCCGGCGGCGCGCAGCGCGTCGAGGATCTCGTTGCGCCGCCTGGACTGGCTGTCATTGAGCTTAGGACGGAAGCCGGCGCGGCGGATGAGCGCGCCTTCCACCTGGAGCGTGCGGTCGCGCGTGCGGCGTGTGAGCGCGTGGTCCACCAATGCATCCGCGGCTGCGAGTTTCGCGCGGATCGATTGCAGCTGCGCGCCGGCGTCGAGCGGGAACTTCGTGTGATGGGCGTCGACGAGCGCGATGAGGCGGCGGTCGAGATCGTCCAGGATACTCGCGGAATAGATCGCGCCTGATACCTCGAGCGTCGAGGCATCGAGACTCTGGGCGAGGGCGGCTGCCTCCGGCGGCGAGACGCCGGTGCGCAATGCAAGCTCCGCGAGCGGCACGCCGCGCGCGCCTGCCGTCTCCACGGCGTGCGCGAGACGCGCGGCGGGCGCGAGCGTGCTCGCGGGCCACGGGCGCGCCCGCCGGCCGGGCGGCGCCGGATCGTTCACGACACCGCCGCCGATCGTCGTGAGCGGCGAACCGCCGCGCAGCACGAACCTGTCGCCGGCGCGCGCGACCACGGGCCGATCGAGCATGATGCGAGCCTGTGCCGAGGCGCCCACCGCGAGCTTGCCGCCCGGACAGACCACACGCGCGCCGACCTCCTGCGTACCCAAGTGGAATCGCACGGCGGTGCGGGCGCCGAGCGCGCGCGGAGCGCTCTCGAGCAGCGCGACCTCGGCGAGCAGTACGCGCGACGGCGACCAGGCCGCGCCGGCCACGAGCGTCATGCCGCGCGAGACTTCTGCGACCTCAACGCCCGACAGCGCGATCGCGGCACGCGTTCCGGGGAGCGCCCGCTCGGCCGCGCGGCCGTGCGACTCGATGCCGCGCACGCGCGCCTCCTTCTCGAGCGGCAGCACTCTCACCACGGCCTCGCGCTCCAGCGTGCCGCTCCACACGGTGCCGGTGACCACCGTGCCGGTGCCCTTCACGGTGAACGCGCGATCGATCGGGAGACGGAAGAGGTCCGACGCGTCATGCGCGGGAAGCGCGGCGGCGGCGTGTGCGATGGCGGCACGCAGCGCGTCGAGCCCTTCGCCAGTCGACACGGATGTGGCGACGATCGGCGCGTTCGCGAGCGGAGTTCCCTGCACCGCGGCACGCACATTGTCGGCCACGAGCGCGCGCCAGTCGGCGTCGCCGAGATCGCACTTCGTGAGGGCGATCACGCCGCCGCGAATTCCGAGTAACGAGAGGATGGCTAGATGCTCGCGCGTCTGCGGCATCACGCCCTCGTCGGCGGCGACCACGAGGAGCGCGAGGTCGATGCCGGTGGCGCCGGCAAGCATGTTGCGCACGAATGCCTCGTGGCCCGGCACATCCACCACGCCGAGCGTGAGATCGTCGATGACGAGTGGCGCGAAGCCCAGTTCGATCGTGATCCCGCGGCGTTTCTCTTCGGCGAGCCGGTCGGTATCGACGCCGGTGAGCGCTTTCACGAGTGCGGTCTTGCCGTGATCGACGTGGCCGGCGGTGCCGAGGATCACGGAGCGTCCCAGTGTCCATGCTCCCACGCCGCGAAGGCCCGCAGAGCGCGATTGTCCGAGAGATGGTATTCGACGAATTCGCGCAGGAGACGCTGGTGTGCCTGGGCCTCGCGCGGCGAGAGCGCGGAGGTGCTGCTGCCCACGGTCCACGCGGCGATGCGCGCGCGGTCGGCGGCCGGGAGACTGCGGCCGCCCGGGTTCCGCGCGGCGCACGACGCGCAGAGCGCACCGCCGAGGGCATGCTGGAATGCGACGGTGGCAGCGGGATCGAGCGGCGTGTGGCACGCGCTGCACTCGGCGAGCTGGGGCGCGAACCCCAGCTCGGCAAGGAGACGCCATGCGCCGCCGAGCGCGGCCTCGCTCGCCTGCTCCGCGGGTGCGCTCGCCACGCGATCGAGCGCGAGGCCTAATGCATCGAAGAGCGAGACGTGCGAGTCGTCGGCCGCGGCGAATCGCATCACAATTTCGGCGATGGCGCTGGCGCCCGTGAAGCGACCGAGGTCATTGGCGATCGCCGCGCGCGCCTGAGTGACGTCAAAAGCGCTGAGCGTTTGCAGGTCGCGGCCCTCGCGCAGATGCAGCTCGGCGTGGCCCTGCGCGAAGAGGTCCACGGCGCTGCCGAAGCGGCTCTTGGAGCGCCGCGCGCCGCGCGCGAGCACCGACTGCACCCCCGCGTCGCGCGTCGCGAGCCGGAGGATGCGACTGGTCTCCGAATAGTCGAAGGCGTGGAGGACGATCGCGTCGGTCTCGAGAAGCGGCATCAGAGCAAGATAACCGCCGGAGCGATGAGTCCCCAAATCATGTCAATCGTGTTAATCCTGTCAAAGCCTTTCTTGAGGCCAGTGAACGGCATTGGACAGGATTAACATGATTGACAGGATTTGAACTACAGGGGCGTTAGTAGCCGACTCCCAGTCTGATCCCAATCAGCAGCGTGCGTCCCGGCGCGGCGAAGCCGACAGTCTGCTGGTAGCCGTGGTTGAAGATGTTATTCGCGCGCGCGGTGATGCCGATGAAGCGGCCGTCGGCGTCGGACTTGAGGGTGAGCAGCATGCCCGCGTTCAGAAGGAAATATGACGGGAGCGTCACGCGCTCATCGGTACTGAAATCGACGTCCGCGCGGCTGCCGACGTACTGCCCTTGCACGTTCACGTAGAGCTTCTTCGCCATGTCGTAGCTGAGGCTCACGCTGCCCGCGTTCGCCGGCCGGCGCAGCAGCGCCTGGCCCTGGATGAGCGTGGCGCCGGGATCGCCGCTCGAGAGCGCGTCCACGACCTTCGTCTCGAGCCACGTGTACGCGAAGTCGAGGAACCACTGCTTCGACACTGCCAGCCGCAGCTCGGCCTCGATGCCGCTCGCGTCGGCCTTCGCGATGTTCGAATAGTTCGGATCGCCGAACGGCACGCCCGGATCGTACTGGATCATGTTCGTGAACTTCTGCGAGAAGTACGTGACGCCCATCACGCCGCGGCCATCGGAGATCGACTGCTGCAATCCGATCTCCCACGACATGCCGGTCTCGGGCTTGAGATCGGGATTTCCGGTCGTGAAGCCCGTGGAATACTGCTCGTAGAACGACGGCTCGTTGAACGCGCTGCCAATGGAGCCGCGGATGATGGTCTTGGGCAGCAACACGTAGCCGGCGCCCACGCGATAGCTCGTATTCGTGCCGAAGAGATCGCTGTTCGTGATGCGGATGCCGGCGTTGTACGAGAACTTGGACCCAATGTCGCCCGTGGCGTTGGCGTAGTACGCCGTGTTCGTGCGGGAGTGCGCGAACGACGAGGTGTCGTTGAAGTCCGACGAGAAGCTGGAATCGGAGCTCTTGATCTGCTGATCGTCGTACTCGCCGCCCAGCGTGATCGCGGTCGAGGCATTCGCGTGGATGGCGAGCCGCGCGTCGATGCTCCACTGCTTGGTGGTGCTGGGGTCGACATAGAAGACGCCGACCGTATCGGCGCCGCTCTCCTGGAGCCTTTGCGACGTGCTCTGGTTCTGCGTGCCGGCCGCCAGCACGCGGAATTCGACTTTCTTTCCCATATAGAAGCCGCCGTCGACGGAGGCGACGGTCAGCCGGCTGGTGGTCCACTGGCTGCTGTCGACCTGCGCGCCCGTGAAGTCGGTGGGGAAATTGTACACGGAGCGATTCTGCCGGCCGGCGATGTCCAGGTGCGCGCTCCCCGGGCTCCCGAAATGGATGACGCCGCTGTACACATTGTTCTTCGCGGCGTTGTTGAACGAGTAGATCCCATTCGTGTTCGAGCGCGACGCATTCGAGCGACGCCGAGATCGTCTCCTTGCCGAACCCGCCGCCGAGCTGGTAGTCGCGCGTGCCGTAGCTGCCGCCGCTCGCCACGACGTTGGCGAAATCGGCGGTGGTGCGGCGCCGCGTGAAGATCTGGATGACACCGCTGATCGCGTTGGAGCCATAGAGCACGCTGCCGGGTCCGCGCAGGATCTCGATGCGGTCGATGTTGTCGGTGGTGAGGTTCGCGAGATCGGCGAAGCCGCCCGGATCGTTCACGGGTGAACCGTCCACCATGATGAGCGTGTAGTTGCTCTGGCCGCCGCGCGTGAAGAGCGACGTGGTGGCGCCGAAGGAACCGGCCTGCACGGTGGTCATGCTCGAGATCACGCTGAGCGCCTGCGCGAGCGAAATGATCCCCTCCGCGCGCAACTCTTCGCCCGAAATGACGGTCGTGGATGCGGTAGGCGCAACCTGCGTCACGGAGTCGCGCGTCGCAGTGACCACCACCGAACGGAGCACCGCCGTGTCCTTCGAAGGCGGCTGGAAGACCGAGTTCTGCGCACGCAGCGCGCCGGCGGCAGAGGCGAGGGCGAGCAGGACACACGATGCGAGGCGACGGATCACAGGATGCTCACTTGGTCAGGAGTGCGTTGGCGGGCGGCGGAGCGGCACGAGCGCCGGAGCGCCGACCGCGGGATCGCGGGTAATGACGAGCGGCCAGTCGTAGACTCGTTCCAGGACATCGCCGCGCATGACGGCGGCGGGCGCACCCGCGGCGGCGACCTGCCCGCCGTGCAGCAGCACGATGAGGTCGGCGAAGCGGGCGACGAGATTCAGCTGATGGCTCACGAGCAGCACGGCCATCCCGTCGCGGGCGAGGCGCGCGAACAGCTCGAACATCGCCATCTCATGCGCGACATCGAGGAAGGTGGTGGGCTCGTCGAGCACGAGCGCGCGACCGCCCTGCGCGAGCGCGCGCGCGATGCGCACGCGCTGCCATTCCCCGCCACTCAGTTCGAGCGTGCTGCGCGCGGCGAACTCCGAGACGCCGGCGAGCGAGAGCGCGCGATCGACCGCGCGCTCATCCTCAGCGGCCGCGGCGCGCCATGGACCCTCGTGCGGATAGCGCCCGAAAGCGACATACTCGCGCACGGGCAGCGGGAAGACGAGCGCCTCGCGCTGCGGCACGATCGCGACGCGCCGGGCAAGCGCACGGCGGTCGAACCGCTCGAGCGGCTCGCCCTCGATGTTCACGCCGCCGCCGGCGAGCGGCTCCAGGCGCAGCAGCGCGCGGATGAGCGTGCTCTTGCCGCTGCCGTTCGGGCCGCACACCGCGGTGAGTGTGCCGGGCAGCGCGCGGAAGGTGACGTCGTCCACCGCATTCACGCGCGCATGCGGATAGCGGATGACGGCATGCTCGAAGGCGATCATGCGAACCGCCGCAGCTGCACGAGGAAGAATGGGACGCCGATGAGCGCCGTGACGGCGCCGAGCGGCAGTTCGGCGGGCGCGCGCACGGTGCGCGCCGCGAGATCGGCCGCGACGACGAGCGCCGCGCCGGCGAGCGCGGCGCCGGCGATGAGCGGACGGTGGCGGCGCACGCCCGCGCCGCGCACGAGATGCGGCACCACGAGTCCCACGAATCCGACGAGGCCCGCCGCGGCCACGGTCGCGGCGGCCAGCAGCGAGCTCACGAGATAGATCCGGCGGCCGGCGCGATCGACATCCACGCCGAGGCCGGCAGCCGGTTCCTCGCCGAGCGCGAGCACGTCGATGTCGCGCGCGAACCAGATGAGCGCACCGCCCGCGAGCAACACGTACACTGCGAGCCACCGCACACGAGGCCACTCGGCGTCGGCCACCGATCCCATCATCCACCAGAGCGCGCCGCGCACCTCGTTCGGTGGCGCGTTCGCCAGGAGCGCCATGATCGCCGCGTTCGCGAAGGCGCCGATGATCACGCCGGCCATGAGCAGCGCGCGCGCGTCGGCACGGCCACCCGCGGCGCGCGAGACGAGCAACGCCGCCCCGATCGCGAGCGCGGCGCCGGCGAACGCGGCGAGGGGGAGCGCACCCGCGCCGCTGAAGCCGACCGCCACCGCGATCACCGCGCCCACCGCAGCGCCACCCGAAACACCGAGGAGATACGGCTCGGCCAGCGCGTTGCGCAGCGACCCTTGGAGCGCGGCGCCCGCCATGCCCAGCCCCGCGCCCACGAGCAGCGCGAGCGCGACGCGCGGCAGCCTGAGCCCGCGCACGATCGACACCGTCTCCGCGTTGCCCTGCCCCGCGAGCGCGCGCGCGACGTCGCCGAGGGGGAGCGCGACCGATCCGTACGAGATGGCGACGAGCGCGAGGAGCGTGAGCGCGGCCGCGGCCGCGAACCACCAGCCGGCGCGCGTCACTTGATGGCGCCGGGATGGAGCAGCTTGGCGAGACTCAGCGCCGCCTCGCCCAGGCGCACCGAGGGGCGGCCGACGAGCATCGTGTCGACGACCAGCACGCGATGCTCGCGCACAGCGCGCACGCCCTGCCATTCCTCGTTCGCACGGATATGCGCGGCACCCTCGGGGCCCGCGAGGATGAAACGCGGATCGCGTCGCACGATGTCCTCGAGCGACACTTGCGGCGAGGGCGCGAGGATGTCGGCGTACACGTTCTTCGCGCCGGCGATGTTGAGGAGTTCATTGAGGTAGCTGCCCGCGCCAATGGTGTAAATGGGCGCGTCCCAGACGTGCCAGAAGACCGTCGGCCGCTCGAGGCCGCTCGTGGCCGCGCGCACGCGATCGAGCGTGCGCTGCACGGAGTCGACCACCATCGCCGCCTGCGCGCTGTCGCCGGTGGCGAGCCCGAGCAGCATCGCGGCGCGGCGGAAGGCCGCGATGCGGTCGATCTTGAGCGAGATCACGGGAACGCCCGCCGCGCGCAGTTGCGCGTCGGCGGCGCGGTTATCCGCGCTCGCATACAACACCACGAGATCCGGCCGGCGCGCGAGCACCGCTTCGACATTCGGCCGGAGTCCGGCGCCGACGTCGGGCACGGCGCGCGCTTCGGCGGGATACGTGTCCCACGTGGTGCGGCCCACGAGGCGAGGGCCCGCGCCGATCGCGAACAGCAGCTCCGTGGTGGCGGGGCTCAGCGAGACGATGCGCGCGGGATGGCCGGCCGAACCGCGCGCGATCGTCGCACCGAAATCATCAGTGAGCGCGCTGGGCGCGGCCTCGTCATGCGAGCGGCATGCGGCGACGACGCAGAGCACGAGCACGGCGGCACGGCGGAGCAACAAAAAAGACACCCTCCAGTTCGGAGCGGTGTCCGGGTGCACGCGCGAGTGGAACGGCTCGCGCGGCCACCAGCCCTTTCTCCGAGGGACTGAGTTCGTGGCGCGGACGCGAGGCGTCTCCTGGCTTCGGGCAGCGCGCCCGCCTTCCCAGCCTGTCTGGCCAGTGGCGTGGTGAGCGCACTCATGTGCCCGTTACAGTGGCGGGACCGCGCCGGATTCACACCGGCTTCCGGGACCCGCATCCGCAATTCGATTGTGCGTCGAAGCTACCGCGGCTCGCGGCGCGCGTCAACCGCCGCGGCGGCGTCCGATGATGAGCGCGGCGAGCATTGCACCGCCCATCGCGATCACGAGGCCCGTCACCGCGAACGTCATGCGATCGCGATGCGGCACCCCGCCAATGGTCGCGACCGCATTGCGCGGCGCATTCGGCGACAACCAACGCGAGAGATGATGACCGTTCACGGTCACGCTGTCAGTGCGCTTGAGCCCGGCGCCCGCCGCCACCGCACCGGGCTCTTCGAGCAGGACCTCGAACACCAGACTGTCGCGCGCCGGCGGCAGCGTGAGCGGGAACGCGCCCGACGGGAGCGAATATTGGAACGTGACTTGTTTGAGTCCCGGCGCGACCGGCGCGAACACATCCACCTTCCCGCCTCCGCCGATGATCGATGCCGCCGACACGTCGCTCTCACCCGCTTGGAAACCCGACGCCGCCTCGGGGATCGCCGCGCGCCACACGGGATCGGCGAAGCCGGCCGCGACGCGCGTGGTGATGCCGGTATTCTCCAGCTCGTACACCTCCACCACTTTGCGCGTGCCGTCCGCGCCAGGGGCGAAAACGACCACATGGCGCCCGCGCTCGTGCAGCGGTTCGCCCGCGGACGACGTGTCGTACACGGTGATCGCCGCGTCGGCGCCGGTGACGCGCGCACCCTCGAGCGGCGCGGAAAAATACGCGACGCCGTCGTGGCGCACCGCCACGAAATACACCGCGTCGGCCACGCCGAACGCACGATAGGCGACCCGGTACCGGCCGTTCGCGTCAGTGCGCACCGAATCGAGCGGATGCGCCGTGTCGGATCCCACGCGATGCAACACGACCCACGCGCCGGCAACAGGGACCGCGGCGCTCTGCACGGCGACGGGGCGCGTAACGCGGCCCTCCACCACCCGCGCTTCGTTCACACCGCCGCCCTGCCCCAACCACAGCGCGAGCGCGGCCGCCGGCGCGATGCGCGCCGCGATCACAGCTTGAATTTCCCGAAATCCTCCGGCCGCATCTTCTCCAGATACTCCTTGAGCGCCTCGGCCGACAGATCGCGGCTCTCGCCGAGGGCCGGCCCCTCGACCGAGAAGTTCGGCCCCTCCGGCTCCTCGGCGCTCTCCTCCACTTCGACCTCGGTGAGGAGCGACTCCTGCGCGAAGATCGGCGCCGCGAATCGCAGCGCGAGCGCGATGCTGTCGGACGGCCGCGCGTCCACCTGCACCATGCGGTCACCCAGCTGCAGCTGCAACTCCGCGTAGTACGTGTTCTCCTCGACGCGCGTGATCTGGATGCGGCGCAGCGTAGCGCCGAGGCCGGTGATGAGGCGCTTGCACAGATCGTGCGTGAGCGGGCGCGGCGGCTTGATCTTCTGCAGCTCCATGCCGATCGACTCGGCCTCGGGCTGCCCGATCCAGATCGGGAGCAGGCGCTCGCCGTCCTTCTCCTGCAGGATCACCACGTAGGAGTTGGACGTGCTATCCAGCCCGAGTCGCATCACGGTGACTTCCACCATACCCGCGCCTCCCAAGCCCGATCAGGTGCCCATGTCCCATGACGCGAGATACTTCTTCTGCGCCGGCGTAAGCATATCCACCGCGGAGCCCATTGCCTGCAGCTTGAGGCGTGCGATCTCGCGATCGACGGCCTCGGGCACGCGGTGCACTTCCTTGCCGAGCCTCTTCGCGTTCTTGAGCAGGAACTCCGCGCCGAGCGCCTGGTTGGCGAAGCTCATGTCCATCACGCTCGCCGGATGTCCCTCGGCCGCGGCGAGATTGATGAGCCGTCCGTCACCGAGGAGGAAGATGTGCTTGCCCTTCACGACGTACTCCTGCACGAACGGGCGCACCTCGCGCGACTTGCCGCCCGCGAGCTTCTCGAGATCGGGGATATCGATCTCGACGTTGAAGTGGCCGGAGTTGCAGATCACGGCGCCATCCTTCATCGCCGTGAAGTGCTCCGCGCGCAGCACCGACACGTTGCCAGTGAGCGTACAGAAGAGATCGCCGATGGGCGCGGCCTCCGACATCGGCATCACGCGATAGCCGTCCATCACGGCCTCGAGCGCCTTGAGCGGATCGATCTCGGTGACGATCACGTTCGCGCCGAGACCGCGCGCGCGCATCGCGACGCCACGCCCGCACCAGCCGTAGCCGGCCACGACGAATGTGGATCCCGCGAGGAGCAGGTTCGTCGCGCGAATGATCCCGTCGATGGTGGACTGGCCGGTCCCGTAGCGGTTATCGAAGAGATGCTTGGTGAACGAATCGTTCACCGAGATCACCGGGAACTGCAGGATGCCATCCTGCGCCATCGCCTTGAGGCGGATCACGCCGGTGGTGGTCTCTTCGGTGCTACCGATGACCTTGGCGAGCAGCGCTTTCCGCTTCGCGGCGGGGAGCTTCTCCACCCACTTCCGCACCGGTGGCTGAAGGTCGTCGAGGCGGCCGAGCGCGATCATGTGGATCGCGCCCACGACATCGGCGCCATCATCCATCGTGACATCGGGCTCGTGCGCGATCGCCGCACGGATATGCTCGTAGTAGGTCTCCTCGTTCTCGCCTTTGATCGCGAACACCTTGATGCCGTGATCCTTCACGAGGTGCGCGGCGACGTCATCCTGCGTGGAGAGCGGATTCGAAGCGCAGAGCGCGACGTCCGCGCCGCCGGCTTTGAGCGTCACCATGAGGTTCGCGGTCTCGGCGGTGACGTGCAGGCAGGCCGACACCTTGATGCCGGCGAGCGGCCGCTCCTTGGCGAAGCGCGCGCGCACCTGGCGCAGCACCTGCATCGAGCGCTCCGCCCACTCGGTGCGGCGCAGCCCCTGCTCGGCGAGGGCGAGATCCTTCACATCGTGCGAGGCGCTGGCGGACGCTTTCTTGGGCGTCGAGGTGGTGGCCATGAGAGTCGGTTTGGATTGAAGGGGCGCGGAGCGGAGTGCGCGAGGATGCGACCCCGAAACCGGATGATATCGGCGGCGACTTAGCCGGGCAACCCGCTGAATTCGGCAACGCCGCCGGCGAAGGCCTCGTTCAGGCACGCGACGAGCGCGGCTTGTGCCGCCTCGGCACTCTTCGACTCGAGAGCGATCGCCGCCGCCGCGGCGGCCGCCTTCGCGGACACGCCGCGCACCAGCCGTTTCACGAGTGTCACCGAGCGCGGCGCCACCGAGAGTGTCCGCACGCCGAGCCCGATGAGCGCGAGCGCCATCACCGGCTGCGTGGCCATCTCGCCGCAGACCGTCACGTCGATCTTGTTGGCGAGACCCACTTCCACCGTGCGCGCGATGAGGCGCAGGACGGCGGGATGGAGCGGCGTGAACCGCTCGGTGAGGTTGACGTTCCCGCGATCCACCGCGAGGGTGTATTGCGTGAGGTCGTTCGTGCCAATGCTGAAGAACGACGCGGCGCCGACGAAGCTGTCGCACGCGATGGCGGACGCCGGCGTCTCGATCATGACGCCGAGCGGCACATCGGCGCGATGCTTCACGCCGCGCTCCTTGAGATCGGCCGCGGCGCGGTCCATGAGCGTGCGTGCGGCCTTCACTTCATCCACGGCCACGACGAGCGGGAGCATGATGCGCACGTCCCCGTGCACGGCCGCGCGCAGCAACGCGCGCAGCTGCACGAGGAAGAGATCCGGCTCGTCGAGGCACATGCGGATCGCGCGCCAGCCGAGGAACGGATTGGCCTCGTGCGGATAGCCGCCCACGGGCAGCTTGTCGCCGCCGATGTCGTAGGTGCGGATCACGACCGGCGCACCGTGGAAGCTCTCGACCACTTTCTTGTACGCGCGATACTGCTCGTCCTCGTCGGGCATCGTGGCGCGGCTGATGACGAGGAACTCGGTGCGCATGAGGCCGACGCCATCGGCGCCGCTCTCGGCGGCCAGCGCGGCCTCCTCGGGGATGTCCACGTTGGCGCGCAGCGTGATCTTCACGCCATCGGTCGTGACGGAATCGAGGTCGCGGAGCAGCGCGAGCTCGACGTTGAACTGCACCTCGCGCGTGGAACGCTCGCGCGCGCCGCGCATCTCGTCGAGCGTTGGATGCTCGAGGATCGTGCCGGCGCCGCCGTCGAGGATGATCATCTCGCCCGAGCGGAGACGGCGCGTCGCGTCCTTGAGGCCCACGACGGCCGGGAATGCCGAGCGAGCGCGCGAGGATCGCGACGTGCGACACGCCGGTGCCCGCGTCGGTGGCGATCGCCGCGATCGCCTCGCGATCGATCTGCACGGTGAGGCTCGGCGTGAGATCATCGGTGACGAGGATGGCGTTCGCGCCCTTCGGCACATCGAGCGGATCGTGGTCCGGCAGGCCGAGGAGCAGCGAGAGGACGCGGATCTGGAGATCCGTAATGTCGCCGATCCGCTCGCGCATCATGGACGAGGCATGACGCGAGAAATGATGACGCCACTCGAGCATCGTGACCTCGAACGCCGTCTCGGCGGAGAGATTCTGCCGCACGAGCGACTCCACGCGGCCGATGAGCTCGGTGTCCTGGAGCAGGAGGATCTGCAGGTCGAAGATCTTGGCTTCTTCTTCCCCCGCGTGCTTCTCGGCGCGGTCGCGCACGAATTGCAGGCGGTCGCGCGCACGGAGCAGCGTCGAGTGGAACCGCCGGATCTCGGCGTCCACTTCGTCGGTGAGGATGATGCGCTGCGGCACCTCGGGCATCGCCCAGTGCAGGATGTGCACCGGGCCCACGACGATGCCGGGCGACGCGCCGATCCCGACGAGGCGGCGCTCGGTCACTTCCTCTCCCCGAACTTGTTCGCGATGAGCGCGGCGAGCGCATCCACCGCCTCCTGCGCGTCCGGTCCGTCGGCGCGGATCGTCAACTGCGCGCCGCATTCGGCCGCGAGCATCATCACGCCCATGATGCTCTTCGCATTCACTTCGAGCTCGTCACGGACCATGGTGATCTCGCATTTGAATCTCCCGGCGACCTTCACCACTTCGGCCGCCGGTCGCGCGTGGAGGCCATTCTCATTCACGATCGTCACGACGCGCTCGGCGGTCATCGCAGCACGGAGTAGATGACGAGGAGCACGAGGACACCGAACGCGAGCTTCCAGCCTTCCACCCGTCCACGCAGCCGCACGAGTGCGACGGACATCACGGCCGCGCCCGCCGCGATCAGCCAGCGCAACCCGGTCGAACCCAGCGGAGCGCCCGAACCGATGATCCGCGCCGCCGCGAGCGGCAGTGCGAATCCCGCGATCACCAGCGTCGCCGCAGCGATCCGCCGCGGACCCTCGCGCAACACCGGATGCGCGAGCGCACCGGCAACGCGAAGACCGGATCGGAATCCGGCGTCGAGCCCCCAAATGCGCATTGCAATATGGCCCGCGTTGTACGCTCCGAGGAAGAGCATCACGACGAAAAGCGTGGATGCGCCCGATCCGTAGGCGAGGAGCGCGATCATCGCACAGCACGGGAGCCACCCGGCCCAGAACAGTTGATCCCCGACACTCCCGAGGGGTCCGACGAGCGCGTTGCGGAAACGCTCGATCGTTTCCGGCGGCGTGGCGTCCAGTTCGGCACGAGCCAACGCGCCCACCGCGAGCCCGGCCAGATACGGGTGCGCGTTGAAGTAGCGCGCCTCCCGCGCCATCGCCGAACGATATGCGTCGCCCTGCGGACCGCCGGGGAGGCGGCGCAACGCGGGTTCGAGCGCGAAGGCGATGCCGTTGCCGATCAGAGTCTCGTAGTTCCAAGAGGATTGGATGGCGAGGAGACGGGTCAAGACGGCGAGGCGGACGCCGAGAGGGAGGCGTGCATCGGGCATCGTGCCTCGTGCCTCGGCGGTCATCGAAGCACCGCGATGCCGATCCCGGCGAGCAACGAGAGCGCGGCCACCAATCGTACGGCGCGCGACGGCGGAGCGTTGCGCCAGGCGGCGGCGGCAGCGACGGCGACGGCGAGTGCCGCGAGCGTAGCGAGTGCGACGCCGGCGGATGGAATGCAACGCGTCGCGAGCGCATCGACGAGCGGGCGCGCCAGCAGCGCGGCGACCGCGGTGAGCGCAGCGCCGCGTGTGAAATCGGCTACGAGGCCGCGGATCTGGAGCGCATTCACGACGCGGGTATCGCCCGCCTCGAGCGCGGCGCGCGAGCGCGTGCTCCATTTCACGTTCAGCCGCCGCAACACATGCATCGACCATCCGCCGGCCCAGGCGGTGGCGAGCGCCGTCATGATACCGAGCACGAGCTCGCCGGCGCTGAACGGCGCCGCGGCGGCGATCGCGCCTCCCACCACCAATGCCGTGCCCCACTCCGGATAGCGCGACGCACCCACCGGCAGCATCTCCATCGCCAGCATCTCGAGCACGACGCCGGCGAGCAGACCGCGCGCCGGATCGCCCGCGAGGGCGCCGCCGAGCGTGGCGGCGACGATCGGCCGCGACCACATCGCTTGCGGGAAGCTCACGACGTCCAGCCCCACGATCCCGCCCAAGAGCGCGAGCGGCAGCACGGTGGTCTCGGTCACGAAGCGTTGTGCGCGGCGAGGATCGTGGCGAGCGGCACCGGGCCGGCGGTGGGCACGTCACGCGCGGTGACCTCCACGCCGCGTTCCGCGAGCGCCGAGAGCTGGTGTATCTCCTGCGGCGTGAGATACAGATAGCGCAGGTATTCCGCGCGGCCTGCGCCCTGATGCACGCCCCCAAGATTCACCATTCGGAGCGCGGGCACGCTCGCGGCGAGACGCACCATGGCGTCAACGCTCGCGGTGAGCAGGACCGCGGGGCGCGGATCGGCGTTCCACGCCACCCACTGCGCCGCCGCCTCGGCCACCGAGGCGAACTGCACGTCCATCTCGGGCGGCACACCCATGCGGTACAGCTCCTGTTCCCATTCGCTCGCCGCGATCATGTCATCCACGAGCAGGATGCGCGCGAGCGACAACGGTTGGCCCCACCCGACGACGACCTGGCCGTGGATCAGCCGGTCGTCCACCCGGTTGAGCTCAATCGGCACTGGGTGCGCCGGGATACGCTTTCAAGACGGCGAGTCCCCGCGTCGCGGCCTCGCGTGCGGCCGACTCCGGTGGCAGCTCGTCGTGCATCGCGAAGTGGAGCAGCGCGGGGAGGTTCGCGCCCATGACGACGACGGCACCCGGGCGCCCCTGGATGGCGCGCACGGCCGCCGAGTTGCAGCTGCCGGCGGGCAGATCAGTGAAGATCACGTGCGCACCCGTGGCATCGAGTGCGGCCACGAGGCGCGCGGCGAGATCCGTGGCGCTCAGCCCCTCGTTGGAGATGGCCATGAGGCGCCCGCCGCGTCCGCTGATCGTGTCGACCGCGTTCACGAGTCCATCGGCGAGCGTACCGTGCGCGAGCACGATCGCCGCGGGACGGTCATTCATCGTCTTCCGCGAGGTAGCGCCGCAGGTCGGCGGTGGCGCGCATACGCGCGATGAGCTTGTCGTTGAAATCCTCGGCCGCGTTCACGCCGCTGTACTTGAGCAGGTGGTTCATCGCGACGACCTCGGCGACCACGGTGATGTTCTTGCCGGGATTGAGCGGGATCACCGCCTTGGGCAGTTCCACGCCCAGGATGTTCGCGACGGCGCTGTCGAGCCCCGTGCGGTCCGCGCCCTTCGCCTTGTCCCACTCCTCGAGGTGCACCACGACCTCGATGCGTTTCTGCTGGCGCACCGCGCGCACGCCGAAGATCGACGGGATGTCGATCACGCCCACGCCGCGGATCTCCATGTGGTGGCGCTGATTCTCATGGCCGCGCCCGATGATGATGTCGCTGCCGCGGCGCGAGGCGATCACGAGATCGTCCGCGACCAGGCGATGGCCGCGTTCGACGAGATCGAGCACGCACTCGGATTTCCCGATGCCGCTCTGTCCGGTGAAGAGCACGCCGACGCCGTAGATGTCGGCGAGCGATCCATGGAGCGTGGTGGTGGGCGCGAACTCATCGGCGATGAACGGCTTTACCTTCTGGAAGAAGTCGGAGGTGGTGAGCGCGGTGCGCAGAATGGGCACGCCGCGCTGCGACGCGCGCTCGCGCATCTCGGCGGGGATCGCCTGCCCCTTGGTCACCACGACGCACGGCACGTCGAAGGAGAAGAACAGCTCCAGCAGCCGGCGGCGCTCATGCTCCGGCAGCGCGACGAGATAGGTGATCTCCGTCTGGCCGAACACTTGCACGCGGTCCGCAGGGAAGCGCTCCACGTACCCGGCGAGCACCAGCCCGGGGCTCGATACCTCGCTGCTCTTGATCTCGCGCTTGAGGCCGGCGTCGTCGCCGATGAGTTCGAGCTGCAGCGGCTCGCGCATCATCTCGAAGAGCCGCCCCACGGTGAACGGCTGCTTCATGCGCGGGCGCTCGTGGTGCGCCGCGTCGCGATGCGCGTGCGCGCCTTGGTCACCTGCGCCTCGAGCCCCGCGATCGCCGCTGTGAACGCCGGCCCCGCGTGACGGGCGCGGGCGGTGCCCACGAGCGGCCGCCGGCGCTTGGCGTGGAGCTCCACCTCGACGTGTACCTCCGGTCCATCGCGCTCGACGCGCACCGCCGCGTCCACCGGATGGGGCGTGCGCTCGGCAAGGCGCGCGATCGCGCGCGTCGCACGCAGACGGAGAGAATCCGAGATCAGGGTTTGGTGAGCGTGAAAGTCGATGCGCACGGTGAATCTCCGGTTGAGCTACGCGCCCGCGATCGCCGCGAGGTGCGCTTCCGTCTGATCGGCCGCCCGTTCCCACGAGAACCGTTCGGCGAACACCCGACCCTTGGCGCCCAGCGACGCCACGAGCGCGGGATCGCCCGCGATGCGAGCCATCGATGCGGTCAGGGCCGCGACATCGCCGTGCGGTACGAGGAATCCGGTCTCGCCATCGCGCACCGACTCGCGCAGCCCCGGCGAATCCGACGCGATCACGGGCGTACAGCACGCCGCCGCCTCGAAATTCGTGATCCCCCACCCTTCCTTGGGTGACGTGAACACGAGCGCCCACGCGCGGCGCAGCAGCGCGAGCTTCTGCGTATCCGACACGAATCCAAGAAACTCCACGCGACTGTCGAGGTCAAGCGAGCGCGCCAATGCCGCGAGCTCCCCGCGATGGCCGCCGGTGCCCGCGATGGCCAGCCGCGCGGTGGGATGCTGCATTGCGGCGAACGCGCGGATGATCAAGTCCACGCGCTTGTATCGCTTGAGCCGGCCGAGGTAGACGAACAGCGGCTCCGGCGCGCGATCACCCGGCGCGGGCGTGTAGAACGCCGAATCGATGCCGGGATAGATGACGCGCACGTCGCCGCGCGGCAGGCCGCGCGCCGCCAGATCGTCGGCGGTGCTCTCGCTGATGGCCTCGAACGGGATGCCGCGATAGAGCGGCACGAGCGGCCGCTCCAGCGTCCACACCATGGCCGCCATCGGCCAGGACACCTCCTGGAACGCCGTACTGCCGAACAGATGCGGCACCAGCGCCATCGTGCGGCGCGCGCCCCAGCGCGGCGTGTACAGCGGCACCTTGTTGATGTCCTCCACGAGGACATCCGCGTTCAACGGCGCGAGCACGCGCCGGTAGTAGGCTCGCGCATGGAACTCGAACGTGTAGCGCGCGGCGACGCGGTGCACGTCGATGCCGTCGAGCTCGGCGCGCGGCGCGCAGCCCGGCCACCCGCTGCTCAAGAGCGACACCGCGTGGCCCCGCGCCGCGAGGCGGCCGAAGATCTCGTGGAGGTGGATCTCGGCGCCGCCGGCATGTGGATTCTCGCGATCGTTCCAGTTGACGACGACGATCCTCACGTCAACCGCCCCATGTGCCGCGCGAGCGCGTCGAGCACGCCGTTCACGAAGCGGGCGCTCGCCTCGCTGCCGAAGCGTTCGGTGAGCCGCACCGCTTCCTGGATCACCACTTTGGGCGGCGTCTCCTCCATCGCGAGCTCGGCCGCCGCCACGCGCAACACCGAGCGCTCGATGGCGCCGAGTCGTTCGAGGCGCCAGTTCTCGGTGACGTCGCGCAGAAGTCCGTCGATGGCGGTGCATCGTTCGCTCACGGCTCGCACCAGCGATGCGGCGCGGCGCCGCACGGTGCCGGTGACCACGATGTCATCCCAGAGGCGCTCGGCAACGCGCTCGAGCGATTCCGCGCCGGTCACGTCCCATGCGTACACCGCCTGCACCGCGCGCGCCCGGGCGCGGGTCTCAATCTTCATCGCCCGCCTGGAGCTGGTCGAACAGGTCGGCCATTTCGAGCGCGGCGATCGCAGCGTCCCACCCCTTGTTGCCGTGCGCGCCGCCGGCACGGTCCATCGCCTGCTCCACCGTATCGCACGTGAGCAATCCGAAGCCGAGCGGCACGTTCGCCATGGCGGCGGCGTCGGCAAGACCGCGCGCGCCTTCGCCGGCGACGTAGTCGAAGTGCGGCGTCTCGCCGCGGATCACCGCGCCGAGCGCGACGAGCGCGTCGTAGCGCTCCGTGGCCAGCAGCACGCGCGCCGCCGCGGGCAATTCCCATGCGCCGGGCACCCACACCACGTCCACATCGTCGAGCTTCACGCCGTGCTTGAGCAACGCATCGAGCGCGCCGTCCACCAGCTTCTGCGTGACCGTCTCGTTGAACCGGCTCACGGCCACGGCGATGCGACGCCCTGCGCCGGTGGGCGTGCCGCTGAACTCGGCCATCAGTGCGCCAACAGGTGGCCGAGCTTGCTCTGTTTCGCCGCGAGATAGCCGCTGTTCTCGGCGGTGCTCGGCGCGCGGATCGGCACGCGCTCACCGACACCGAGGCCGTAGCCTTCGAGGCCCACGATCTTGCGCGGATTGTTCGTCATCGGCCGAATGGACTTGAGGCCGAGATCGAGCAGGATCTGCGCGCCGATCCCGTAGTTGCGAAGATCGGGCTTGAAGCCGAGCTGCTCGTTCGCCTCCACCGTGTCCGCACCGGCATCTTGCAGCGCGTACGCACGGAGCTTGTTGAGCAGACCGATGCCGCGGCCTTCCTGGTCGAGGTATACCACCACACCGCGGCCCGCCTCCGCGATCATCTGCATGGCGCTGTGCAGCTGCCAGCCGCAATCGCAGCGCTGCGACCCGAACACGTCGCCGGTCAGGCAGCGCGAGTGCATCCGCGCGAGCACGTCGTCGCCGCCGGTGACGTCGCCGAATACGAGCGCCACGTGCTCATGCGCGTCGACGTCGTTCCGGTAGCCGATGATCCGCCACTCGCCCCACTCCGTGGGGAGCCGCGCTTCGGCGACGCGATGCACGAGGCGCTCGTTCTGCAGCCGGTGCGCCACGAGCTGCGCCACCGTGATGAACGTGAGCTTGTGCTCGGCGGCGAACGCTTCGAGTTCGGGGCGGCGCGCCGGCTGGCCGTTGTCATCGCGCAGGATCTCGCACACGACGCCGGCGGGCTGAAGTCCGGCGAGGCGCGCGAGGTCGATCGCCGCCTCGGTGTGCCCGGTGCGCTCGAGCACGCCGCCGCGCCGCGCGCGGAGCGGCTGGATGTGGCCGCCATGGCGGATGTCGGCCGCCGTCGTCGACGGATCGGCCGCCACACGGATCGTGATCGCGCGATCGCTCGCACTGATCCCGGTGGTAACGCCGTGGCGCGGCATCGCATCGATGCTCACCGTGTACGCGGTGCGATACGCGTCCACGTTATTCTCGGAGACGGCGGTGAGGCCGAGCGCATCGCAGCGATCGGACGGCAACGCGAGGCACAGCAGCCCGCTGCCGCGCTTGGTCACGAAGTTCACCATCTCCGGCGTCATGAGCTCGGCGGCGCCGATGAGATCGCCCTCGTTCTCGCGGTCCTCATCGTCGGCCACGATGATGAGCTTGCCGGCGCGGATGTCCGCGATCGCCTGCTCGACAGTGCCGAAGGGCGAGCTCACGAGATCATCCCGGCGCTGAACGGCGCCATCAAACGCTGCACATGTTTCGCAACGACGTCCGCCTCGACATGCACGCGGTCGCCAGCGGCGAGGCCGCCGAGCGTCGTATGGCGAAGCGTATAGTCGATGAGCGCGACCTGCACGACGTCCGGTGCCGGCAACGCGTTCACCGTGAGGCTCACGCCATCGATCGCGACCGAACCGTGGAGCACGACCAGATCGAGAAGGGGGAGTGGAAACGAAAGATCGAGAAGTCTCGCGTCGCCCTCATCGCGGACCTTCCGGACCTCGGCAACACTGTCCACGTGCCCCTGCACGATGTGGCCGCCGAGGCGGTCGCCAGCCTTGAGCGCGCGCTCGAGGTTCACGCGCGTGCCCGAGCTTCCAATTGCCGATGTTCGTGCGCTCGACCGTCGTGACCACCGCCGCGACGGTGAACCACCGCGGACCGCACTCGCGCACCGTGAGGCACGCGCCGTTCAGCGCGATGCTCTCGCCGGGCGCGAGGTCGTCGTAGCGGCAGCGGACCGTGAGTTCGGCGCCGGCCGGCGTGGCCGCGACGCGCTCGATCAGTCCGACATCGTCGATCAATCCGGTGAACACGGGAGGTCCCTCACGGCGAAAACGGTCATCGTATCTTCGTCCAACGTGCGCTGTGTCACCACGCGATAGTTCGCGGCATTCGGTGCCATGGACGCCGGCAGCGCGTCGAATGGGCGCAGCCCGCCATCGCCGAGTTCGGTGGGCGCCTGAAAGATAACCAATCGGTCGACGAGTGCGGCCTGCAGGAACGCCGCGGCGAGCTTGGCGCCGCCCTCGACCAGCATCGAGCGAATGCCCCGCTCCCGCAAGGCCACCAGCGATCCCTCGAGCGACGGCGCGAGCAACACTTCGACGCCCGCTCGCTCAAGCGCCTCGCGGCGCACGGCCGGAGGCGACTCGGCGACCACGATCACCGGCACCTCGCGCGCGGATCGCACGACCTTGCTCTCGAGCGGCAGCCGCGCGTGGCGATCGAATACGATTCGCACCGGAGGCCGGCGCGGCGGCGGAGCGTCGCGCACCGTGAGCCTCGGATCGTCGGCGAGCACGGTGCCGATGCCGACCGCCACGGCGTCGCTGCCGGCGCGCATCCGGTGCGCTTCGGCGCGCGCAGACGGTCCAGTGATCCAGGTGGAACTGCCCGCGGGGCCCGAGATGGCGGCGTCCGCGGAGAGCGCGAGCTTGAGCGTGATCCATGGACGGCGCGACGCGAATGAATTGAAGAATGGCGCGTTGAGCTCCTTCGCCTGCAATGCGCCCAAACCGATGTCCACCGTGATCCCCGCTTCGCGAAGATGCGCCGCGCCGCCGGCCGCCTCAGGGTTCGGATCGCGCGCCGCGATCACGACGCGCGCGACCCCCGCGCGCACGATCGCCGCGGCGCAGGGCGGCGTCTTGCCGTGATGTGTGCAGGGTTCGAGCGTGACGAACATCGCTGCCCCGCGCGCTCGTTCGCCCGCGAGATCGAGCGCCATCGTTTCGGCGTGCGCCTCGCCATATCTCGCGTGCCAGCCCACGGCCACCACGCGACTCTCCTGCACGATGACGGCGCCGACCATCGGGTTCGGCGCCGTCTGCCCCCAGCCGCGACTCGCGGCTTCGAGCGCGAGCGCCATGTGCGCGGCATCCCCGCCGTCTTTCACATTCCGCGGTTCACCGCCCAAACGTGATCGCCGCCGTGAGGTAGGAATGCATGGAATTCGCGCTCGGGTCGAACGTGTTGAACGTATTGATCTGACCGCCGGAGCTCGCACCGTATTCGACCATCACGTGCACGTTGCTCCCGAGATCCACACCGAAGTCGCCGTAAATGTCCGTCTGCATGCTCGTCGCGGAGATCGAAGGCGACACCGTGGGGTTCACGCCGTTCACCGACCACATGAGCAGCCCCGACGCGTCGAACTTGGTCTGACCGCCGCCCAGCACGAGGCTCACCG
The DNA here is from genome assembly GCA_963716745.1 of uncultured Gemmatimonadaceae bacterium. GTDB lineage: Bacteria > Gemmatimonadota > Gemmatimonadetes > Gemmatimonadales > Gemmatimonadaceae > DATKOH01. Next base: position 98,325 of record OY970320.1, on the reverse strand, counting down.
CCTTGAAGTGCTTGCCGACCGTCACGCTCCATGCCGAGGTATTCATCTTCATCTGCGACACGGCGACGGTGTTGTTGACCACATCATCCGCGATGAGATTCATTTTCGGCAGATCGCGGATCATGTAGCTCACGCCGACCGCGGGGATCACCTTCCCTTCCTGCAGCACGCCCAACCGGCCGCCGTAGCCGATGTAGGCCTTGTGGTCCGCGCTCACGGTGAAGCCGCCGCCGGTCGTGCTCGGCACGAAATTGATGGTCGCGATCGCGTCCAGCGCGCCGATGCGCAGCCCCCCGAGATCGAATCCGTTGAAGAGGCCGAGCGCGCCATCGATCTGTGCGGCGATGTAGTCCGCGCTCGATGTCGGGATCGTCCCGGATACGGCGGGTCCCGTGTCGATCGTTCCGCTCTCGCGCAATGCGGGCGTCACGAGGGTCGCGTAGCTGAGTTCCAGCGCGACGCGGAATTTCGGGAATCCCCCAACGGCATCGGCGCGCCCGATCTCGGGATTGCCGGCGGCGATCACGTTCGCGTACTGCTGCGTGCTGTAGCCGAACATGTCGTACGCCTTCTGACAGGGGTTGCCCCCTTCCTGCATCGGGCCGACGAACGCCGGATCGCTGCACGCCGGATTCACGGTGCCACCTTGTGCGGCGGCCACGGCAGCCAGGAGCGTGAGCGCGGCGAGCGAACTGACGAGTCGAGCGGCCATGAGGATCACTCCGTTTGTGAGGTGAGCCGCACCCGGCCTGTGCCGGGCGCGACGTGGCCCAACACCCAAGCGCGCTCGCCCGCCTTTGCCGCGGCGGCGAGCACGGCATCCACTGCATCCGGCGGCGCGATGACCACCATCCCGACTCCCATGTTGAACGCGCGAAACATCTCCATGCGGTCCACGGCGCCGGCGCGCTCGAGCGCGCGGAACACCGCAGGGATCTCCCAGCTCGCGGTGTCGACGATGGCATCCAACGATACCGGCAGCGCACGGTCGAGGTTCCCCGGCAGGCCGCCGCCCGTGATATGCGCCATCGCGTGAACCCGCCCGAGCACCGGGCGCAACGCCGCGAGATACGAGCGGTGCACCGCCAGCAGGACGTCCGCCACCGAACCGCCGCCGTCGGGGAATGGCGCGTCCCAGCCGAGCTTCATCCGGTCGCGGACGATGCGCCGCGCCAAGGAATAGCCGTTCGTGTGCAGCCCCGAACTCGCGAGCGCGACGAGCATGTCGCCATCGCGCACGCGCTCCGCGCCGAGGACGTTCGGCTCCTCCACGAGCCCCACGATGAAGCCGGCGAGATCGTAGTCGGGCGGCGTGTAGACGCCCGGCATCTCGGCCGTTTCGCCGCCGAGGAGCGCGCAGCCGTTCTCGCGACAGCCGGCGGCCACGCCGCGCACGACGGCTTCGACCACGCTCGGCACCAGCGCGCCGAACGCGACGTAGTCGAGGAAGAAAAGCGGCGCCGCACCCTGTACGAGGATGTCGTTGGTGCAGTGGTTCACGAGATCGTGGCCCACGGTATCGTGGCGCTCGGTCTCGATCGCGATCTTGATCTTGGTGCCCACGCCATCGGCGCTCGCCACGAGCAGCGGCGCCTTCGCGCCCTCGGGCACGCGGAACAGTCCGCCGAAGCCGCCGAACTTCCCGCGCGTGCCGGCCGTGAAGGTGCTCTCCACGAGCCGCGCGATGCGGTGCTTCGAATCCTCGGCGGCATCAATGTCCACACCGGCGGAACGGTAATCGAGCCGCTCGGTCATCCCGCGACCTCCCGCTCGAACGCGACGAGTTTGTGGATCTCGTTCACGCGCGCAGTGATGTCCGCCATCGATACCTCGAAGATGCGCGCGGCCGAGAACTTCTCGACGGCGAACGAGCCCATCGCCGACCCGTACACGATGGCGCGCCGGAGGCTCGCCTCGCTCAGATCGCCGGCGCGCGCGAGATAGCCGATGAACCCGCCCGCGAACGAGTCGCCGGCGCCGGTGGGATCGAATACCGACTCGAGCGGATACGCCGGCGCGTAGAACACGCTGTCCTTGGAGAACATGAAGGCGCCGTTCTCGCCTTTCTTGATCACGACATGCCGCGGGCCGCGCGCCATGATCCAGCGCGCGGCTCGCACGAGGTTCACTTCCTCGGTGAGCTGGCGGGCTTCGGCGTCGTTCACGGTGAGGATGTCCACGTGCGCGAGCAGCGCGATGAGATCGGCGCGCCGGCTCTCGATCCAGAAATTCATCGTATCGCACGCCACCAGCCGCGGCTTCTCGACCTGTTGCAAGACGTCGAGCTGCAGGCGCGGGTCGATGTTGCCCAGGAAGACGAACGGCGCGCGGCGGAATTGTGGCGGGATCTTCGGCCGGAAATGCGAGAACACGCCGAGCCGCGTCTCGAGCGTCTCCGCCGTGTTCAGGTCGTGGCGGTAACGGCCGCGCCAGCGGAAGCTTTCGCCCTCGGCGTGCTCGAGCCCGCCCAGGTCCACGCCGCGCTGCTCGAGGGGCTTGAGTTGGTCGAGCGGGAAGTCGGCACCCACGACGCCCACGAGCTGCACCGGCGCGAAGTGACTCGCGGAGGCGGCGAAGAAAGTGGCCGAACCGCCGAGCACGTTGTCGGCGCGGCCGAAGGGCGTCTCGACCGAATCGAGCGCCACCGATCCCACGACGAGCACCGTCACATGCGATCCGGGGCCGAGATGCCGAGCAGCGCGAGGCCGTTGTGGAGCACCTGGCGCGCGGCGCGCGCGAGCACGAGGCGGGCGCGCGTGACCGGCTCGGGTTCGTCGAGCACGTGGTGCTTGTGATACCACGCATGCACGAGCGCGGCCGTGTCGTGGAGATACCCGGCGATGCGGTGCGGCTCGAGCGCGCCGACGGCGCCCGACACGAGATCGGGGAAATCGAGCAGCGCCGCGATGAGCGCCTGCTCTTCGGGCGCGGCAAGCACGCCGAGGTCCACGCCAACGCCGGTGACGGACTCGGGCGCGATCGCGCCCGCGCGGAAGATGCCCGACATGCGCGCGTGCGCCATCTGCACGTAGTACACGGGATTGTCCTCCGATTGCGAGCGAGCGAGGTCGATATCGAACACGAGCGAGGAATCCGCCTTGCGCATCAGGAAGAAATACCGGGTCGCGTCGCGGCCGACCTCGTCGATCAGCTCGCGCACCGTCACAATGTTCCCCGACCGCTTGGAGAACTTCACCTCTTCGCCGCCGCGCATCAACGTCACCATCTGGTGCAGCACGTATTCGGGATAACCCGGCGGGATGCCGAGCGCGAGCGCCTGCAGCCCGGCGCGCACGCGCGTGACCGTGCTGTGGTGATCGGAGCCCTGGACATCGATCGCGCGTTTGAAGCCGCGGCGCCACTTGGTGACGTGATAAGCGACGTCGGGCAGGAAGTACGTGTACGTGCCGTCCTTCTTGCGCATCACGCGGTCCTTGTCGTCGCCGAACTGCGTGGTGCGCAGCCACACGGCGCCGTCGTGCGCGTACGTATGGCCCGCGTCCACGAGCGCCTTCACCGTCTGCTCCACCTGGCCGCCCGAGTAGAGCGAACTCTCGAGGAAGTAGGTGTCGAAGGCGATGCCGAACGCCTGGAGGTCCAGATCCTGTTCCTTGCGCAGCTCCGCGACAGCGAACGCGGTGATCGCGGCGGCGTCGGCGCCGGCCGCGTCGGCGGCATGCGCCGCGACGTAGCGTGCGGCGATCTCCGCGACGTATTCGCCCTGGTAACCGCCCTCCGGCACGGCCACATCGCGGCCGGCTGCCTGCGCGATGCGCGCCTGCACGCTCAGTCCGAGATTCGCGATCTGGACGCCGGCGTCGTTGTAGTAGTACTCGCGCGACACTTTCCAGCCGGCGCTCTCGAGCAGACGCGAGATCGCGTCGCCGAGCGCGGCCTGGCGTCCGTGGCCCACATGCAGAGGCCCCGTGGGATTCGCGCTCACGAACTCCACGTTCACGGGCTTCCCGGCGCCGTTCACCGAATGGCCGTAGCGATCGCCATCCGCGATGAGCTCGGCGAGGCCGCTCGCATTGGCCGCGGGCACGAGGTGGAAATTGATGAAGCCCGGGCCGGCGATCTCCACCTTCTCCACGCCGGCCGCCGCGAGATCGAGGGACGCGACGATCGCGTCGGCGAGTTCGCGCGGCTTGCGGCGCAGCGGTTTCGCGAGCGTCATCGCGACGTTGCTGGACCAATGCCCGTGCGCCGCGTCGCGCGGGCGCTCCATGAGCGGATCGATGGGCTCCGGCGCGCCGAGCGCGCGCGCCGCCTTCACCAACGCGGCATGGATCGTATCGCGCGGGGTCATTCCCCGCCCTTGGACTTCGGCGGCGCAGGGTTCGCGGGCTTCTTCTCCGTCGACGCGCCCGGCGCGGGCGACGCGGGCGCGCCGCCATCGCTCTTGCCGCTCTCGCTCTTCGGCGCCGCGGTCTCCTGCTTCTTCTTGCCGTCCTTGCCGTAGTCGGTGATGTAGAAGCCCGACCCCTTGAAGACGAGCCCCGCGCCCGAGATCAGACGCGACGCGATCTCACCGCACTCCGGACAGGCGGGAGCGGCTTCGGCGTCGCTGATCTTGCGGACGAACCGTTCGAAGCGGTGACCGCGGGGACAGGCGTATTCATACGTCGGCATGTGGCTCTATCGCGAGGGAGAGATCAACTGCTAAAGCTACCCGCGATGTGCGTTCGACTCAACGGCGGGAGGCGAGATTGGTACTACGTTGAGAGGCGCGTATGGCGCATGGTACTGACACGGCGTGAGTGGAGACTACGCGCGGTGGATGCCCCACGCACTCACGAACGCGTCGGAGATCTCGCCGAGGGTCGTGCGGGCGCGAACGGCGGCGATGATGAGGGGCATCAGCGAGTCACGGGCGTTCGCGGGCTTCGCGGCGGCGGACTTCAGCGCCTCGAGCGCCTGCGCCGCGGCGGTCGCGTCGCGCTTCGCGCGCACGGCGCGTACGCGCTCCACCTGTTCGCGCGCGAGTTTCGAGAAATCGGGCGCCGGGATCACGGGCGGCGCTTCGCCATCGCCGAACTTGTTCACGCCCACCACAATGTTCTCGCCAGCCTCGACGCGCTTCTGGTGCTCGTACGCACTGCGACCGATCTCCTCCTGGATGAATCCCATCTCGATCGCCCGCTCTGCCCCGCCGAGCTTGTCCACCTCGGCCAAGAGCGTCATCGCCGCACGCTCGAGTTCGTCGGTGAGGTGCTCCACGTAGTAGCTGCCGGCGAGCGGATCGACGGTGGCCGCCACGCCGCTCTCGTACGCGACGATCTGCTGCGTGCGAAGCGCGAGCGTTGCCGCATCGGCCGTGGGGAGCGCGAGCGCCTCGTCGTAGCCGTTGGTGTGCAGCGATTGCGTGCCGCCGAGCACGGCGGCGAGCGTCTGCACCGCGACACGCACCACGTTGTTCAGCGGCTGCTGCGCGGTGAGGGTCACGCCGCCCGTCTGCGTGTGGAATCGCAGCCGCGCGCTCGCGTCGGAGGCGCCGAACCGGTCGCGCATCAATCGCGCATACATGCGGCGCGCGGCGCGGAATTTCGCGGCTTCCTCGAAGAGATCGCTGTGCGCCGCGAAGAAGAAGGAGAGCCGCGGCGCGAACACGTTCACCGGGATGCCTGCCGCGACGGCGCGCGTCGCGTACTCCACGAAGTTGGCGAAGGTGAACGCGAGCTCCTGTACCGCCGTCGCGCCCGCTTCTCGGATGTGATAGCCGCTGATCGAGATCGGATTCCACTGCGGCACCTCGGCCGCGCAGAACCGGAACAGGTCGGTGATGAGATCCAGACTCGGCCCCGGCGGATAGACGTAGGTGCCGCGCGCGATGTACTCCTTGAGGATGTCGTTCTGGATCGTCCCACTGAGCTTGTCGCGTGCGATCCCGCGCTCCTCGGCCGCCACGATGTACATCGCGAGCAGCGTGGCCGCCGTCGCATTGATCGTCATCGAGGTGGACACCTTGTCGAGTGGGATGTCCTTGAGGAGCGCGTGCATGTCTTCTACGGAGTCGATCGCGACGCCGACGCGGCCTACCTCGCCTTGCGCACGCGGCGAATCGGAATCGAGCCCCATCTGCGTCGGAAGATCGAACGCGACAGAGAGTCCGGTCTGTCCCGCGTCGAGTAACAGCCGGAAACGCTCATTGGTCTCGGCGGCCGTGCCGAAACCGGCGTACTGACGCATCGTCCAGAGGCGGCCGCGGTACATGGATTCCTGCACGCCGCGTGTGAACGGGAAGCGCCCCGGATCCCCGAGATGGTCGGAGTACGCGCCGGGCGCGATCCCGTCGGTGGGTCGATACACCGGCGCGATCGGGATCCCGGAGGGAGTGCGGCGTTCGTCGGCCATGATCCGTGGCGATGCGCACCGGAGCGCGCCATCGCAGCGCCGCTAGGCGCCCGCGAGCGCGGTGGCCGCCATCGCGACCTCGTCGCTGTTGCCGATGAACAGCGGTGTGCGCTGGTGCAGCTCGGTCGGCGCGATGTCCATGATGCGCCGCGTGCCGTCGGACGCCGCGCCGCCCGCCTGCTCCACGATGAACGCGAGCGGATTGGCCTCGTAGAGCAGCCGCAGCTTGCCCTTGGGCGATTTCGTGTTGGCCGGATACGCGAACACGCCGCCGCCGAGCAGATTGCGATGGATGTCGGCCACGAGACTGCCCACGTAGCGCACGTTGAGCGGCTTGCGTCCGCCCTCGAGGCCGCGGTACTGGCGCATGAGCGTCTGCACGCGCGGATCCCACAGCGGCTCGTACGAATCGTTCACCGACAGATAGCGGCCCGTGGCCGGCACTTTGATGTTGGGATGCGAGAGCAGGAACTCGCCGATCGCTGGATCGAGGGTGAAGCCGTGGACGCCCTGCCCCGTGGTGTATACGAGCATCGTGCTCGAGCCGTAGATCACGTAGCCCGCCGCGACCTGGCGGCGGCCGGGCTGCAGCAGATCCTCGAGCTCGCCGCGCACGCCGCGCGTGATCTTCTTCACCACGGAGAAGATCGTGCCCACCGGCACGTTCACATCGATGTTGGACGAACCGTCGAGCGGATCGAACATCAGCAGGTATTTCCCGAGGCGGAATCCCTCGGGGATCTGGATGATCTCCGGCTCCTCTTCGCTCGCCATCGCGCACAGGCGGCCGGCGTGGTCCATCGCCTTCACCACGATCTCGTTCGCGATCACGTCGAGCTTCTGCTGCACCTCGCCCTGCACGTTCTCGGTGTCCGCCGAGCCGAGCACGTCGACGAGCCCGGCGCTGCGCACCTTGTTCGCGATCATCTTCGCGGCGAGTGCCATGTCGTACAGGATGCCCGACAGTTCGCCGGTCGCCTCGGGATGGAGGCGCTCCTGCTCGATGATGAAGCGCTCGATCGTGACGACCGACGTGCTGGTGTGGTTGACCACGCTCATGGAGGCGGAAGACGGGTCTCGGCTGTCGAGTGTCGACTGTCGCCGGCGTGCGGAATTTCCCCCTCCGCGATGGATACTGCAAGGGTGACGCCGATCGGCGGATCGGCGGGGAGCGTCCAGTCGCCGAGCGAATCCGGCGAGCACGACGCGATGGCCGTCGGTGCGCACCACGATCGTGCCGGCGCGATCGGTGCGCATCACGGCAACGCCGGCGCGCGCGAGCGCGGCGAGCGTCTCGGCGCTCGGATGACCGTAGGAATTGCCGGCGCCCACCGAGATGATCGCGAGCCGGGGATGGACCGCGGCCAGGAATTCGGGCGTGCTGCTCGTCTTGCTGCCATGATGCGCGACCTTGAGCACGGCGGCATGCAGTGTGGCGCCGTAGCGCTCCACGAGCCGCTCTTCCTCGCCCGCCTCTGCGTCGCCGGTGAGCAGGAAGCGTACGTCCCGGTATTCCACGAGCGTGACGACGCTCGCCGCGTTCGGGTCGCGGAGTCCCGACATCCAGAGCGAATCGGGGGCGAGCACGCGGAGCGTGACACCGTCCACGGAGAGCGTGTCGCCGGGGTGCGCGCGCTGCCAGGGAACGCCGCCGCTGTCGGCCGCCGCGAGCGACGCGCGATATGGATCGCTCGTGCCGGCGAAGGCGCCGTCCCAATAGGCTGCGGGATGAAGGGCGCGCATCACGGTTGCGGCGCCGCCCGCGTGGTCGGCGTGCGGATGGGTGAGTACGAAGAGCGCCACCGCCCCGCCGTAGCGCCGGAGGTACGGCACCACGGTGCTGCGTCCCGCGTCACCGCCATTCCACGCGCGGCCCGCATCGGTGAGGATCCAGCGGCCGCGCGGCGTGCGCACCGCCACCGCGTCGCCCTGCCCCACGTCGATCACGTGCAGCTCCATGCCGCGCGGCGGCGCGAGCACGTCGGGCGCCCAGACCGCCGCGGCGAGCGCCGCGAGTCCTGCGATGAGCGCCCGCTCGGGAAAATGACTGGCGCACGCGACGAGCAACGCCAGTGCCGCCACACCGTAGAGCATCGCGGTCGCGAGCGTTGGCGCGACGTGCACACTCGCGCCAGGAACGGCCGCGCCGGCCGCTGCGATCGCCCCGAACGCCGCGAGCATCGGATGCGCCGCGTCCGCGATGAATCGCGCGCCCGCGCGCCATGGCGAGAGCGCCAGCGCCAGGAAGAGCGTGGGCTGCAGCACGCCGACCACGCGGCGTGGCGAGCATGTTCGTGAGCGGCGCGATCACGCTGACGCGCCCGAAGTACCACGCCACGAGCGGCGCGCTCGCGACCGTCGCGATGGTCGATATGAGCGCGACCGCCGCGATCGTCGCGCGCCAGCCGTCCAGCTTCGCGCACCACTTCTTCGCGAGGATGCCGCCGGCGATCAGGCTCGCCATGCCCAACACGCTGAGTTGGTAGCCAAGGTCGGTGACCGTGCGCGGATCCACGAGCGGCGCGGCGGCGCCGAGCGCGAGCACCGCCCACGCCGACACGGGACGCTGCAGCTGCCGAGTGAGCGCGGCGGCGCCGAGCATCACGCCGGACCGGAGCGCCGGCGGCGGCGCGCCGATCACCGCGAGATAGAGCGCGAGCACGGCCAGCGTCGCGGCGGTCGCCGGCCCGCTCCGCAGGCGCAGCGCGAGGAAGAGCAGTCGCACCGCGGCGGCGATGATCGCCACGTGCAGTCCCGAGATCGAGAGCATGTGCACGATGCCGGCTGCGGCGAAGCGGTCGCGGATCGCCGGATCGACCGCCCGCTGGTCGGCGATGAGGAGCGCACGCACCATGGGCGCGTCGGCGCCGAAGATCGCGTCGATGCGCACGCCGGCATCGGCGCGCGCGCGGATCAGCGCCGAGCCGCCCTCATCCGGCGCGAGGGCCGCGTGCGCGATACGCACTCCCCGCGGCGCTCGCGTGGCATCTCCGCGCACGACCACCGCCTCGCCGGCGCGCGCATTGCCCCGGACCACGGAAAGCGAGGCATGCACGGTGCATCCGTCGACCGAAGCCTCGCCGCCGACGAACGCGCCCGGCGATGCATCGTCATCGGGCACGACGCGCCATTCGCTCGCGGCGGCGACGCGGCGCACACAGCGCTCGCGCATCCCGTCGCTCGCGCCGGCCACGAGGATGCCCGCCGCCACCAGCGCGCCCAACGCGGCGAGCGCGCGACGTCCGCGCAACAAGCCGGCGACCGCGAGCGCTCCCGCGCACACGGCGCCGGCGAATGGCAGATCGGCGAACCCGAGCAGCAATCCCGCCGCGAACGACGCGACGGCGTACGCGATGAGGGGCATGGGGCGGCGCGCGCGGCGCCGGAGTCTCGATCTCCCAGCATGCGCCGCGCCCCTGCGCGGGCCGCCATCCTACCGTGGCGCGAAGGTCCCGATCACTCCGCCGCGCGCGGCGCGCGCGGATGCCGCGGATTCATCGCCACGAGCTTGATCGCGTCGATCACGGTCACGGCGAGTTCGGCGCGCGTGCCCTCGCGCTGCAGGTCCACCGCGACGAGCGTCCGGCCGGGATTCTCCTCCACGGTGTACCGCGGATGGAGATGGTTCAACGCGTACGTGATCGCGTCGCTCTCGCAACGGTCGCAGCGGCAGGCTTCAGGGAAATTCTCGCGCAGTTCGCGGTAGAGCTCGCGAATGGAGCCCTCGAGGAGATTCTTCATCCGGCCATCGGCAGTGCCGCGCGCGAGGAGACGGGCGCGCCGGTGAACGTCGAGCCCGTGGTGCCCGTGAGCTCCACGGTCAGGTAGCGTCCCGATGAGCGACGCGTCGCCGGCGACGAGCACGGTCTGATGCCGGCGCGTGCGCCCCTGCAGCAGCCCGCCGCGGCGTGCGCTCTTCTCGATCAGCACTTCGTGCCGCGTGCCGAGCAGCGCCCGGCTGCGCGCGCGCGTGAGTTCGCGCTGCAGCGCGATCAGGCGGTCGAGCCGCTCGCTCGCGACATCGTCGGGCACGGTGAGCGCCGCGGGAAGCCGTTCGGCGGGCGTTCCCTCGCGCAGCGAGAACTTGAACGTGTAGGCATCGTCGAACGCGAGCGCTCGCACCGCCGAGAGCGTCTCCTCGAAATCGTCGTCCGTCTCCCCCGGGAAGCCGACGATGACGTCGGTGCTCAGCGCCAATCCGGGGATCGCCGCGCGCAGCCGCTCGGCGCACGCGAAGTATTCGTCGCGCGTGTACCGGCGCAGCATCCGCTTGAGCGTGCGATCGCTGCCCGACTGCATGGGCAGATGCACATGCTCGCACACGGCGGGCGTCTCCGCCATCGCGGCGAGCACCGCGTTGGAGAAATCGTTGGGGTGCGGGCTCGTGAACCTCACGCGGCGGATCCCGTTCACGGCGCCGACCGCACGCAGCAGCGCGCCGAATTCGTGCTCGCCATCGTGATAGGAGTTCACCGTCTGACCGAGCAGCGTGATCTCGGTGATCCCCTGCGCCGCGATCTCGTGCGATTCGCGCACGACGTCCGCCAGCCGGCGGCTGCGTTCCGGGCCGCGCGTCGTTGGCACGATGCAGTACGTGCACTTGTAGTCGCAACCACGCTGCACGGGCACCCACGCGCGCACGCCTTCGAAGCGTCTCGCGCTGAAATCCTCGTAATGCTCTTCGATGTCGAATTCCACGCGCGCCGCACGACGGCCCTCGCGCGCGCCGGCGATGAGCGCCGGCAGCGCGCGATAGCCGTCGGGTCCCACCACGAGGTCCACGTGCGCCGCGCGCTCGAGGAGCGCGGGGCCGAGGCGCTGCGCCATACAGCCGGTCACGCCCAGCACGGTGCGCTCGGTCATGTGCCGCTTGAGTTCGCCGATGCGGCCGAACACCCGCTGCTCGGCGTGATCGCGGATCGCGCACGTGTTCACGAGGATGACGTCGGCGCCATCCGGGCCGTCCACCGGCACGAACCCATCTTCCGCGAGACGGCCGAGCATCAGCTCGGAATCGCTCACGTTCATCTGGCACCCGTACGTCTCGATATAGACGGTCCCGCCACGCTCGGCCATGCGGAAAGCTACTCCGCTCCAGTGCGGGCGAACAGAGTCGCATCGCCGGACTGGCCTTCCAGCCTCGCTCGCACGCGGGCGCCGCGCGCCAGCGACTCGTCGCGCAGGCGCACGGTGAGGTGATCCTCGGTGAGTCCCTCCCGGCGCGACGCGCCCGCGAGCACCACCACGTCCGCCATGCCGCCGATGCGCGAGGCACGATGTGCCGCCGCCTTCCGCTCGCCGAGCGCGCGCAACTCCGCGGCGCGGCGGATCGCCGTCGGCCGCGGAACAATACCGCCGAGGCGCGCGGCGGCCGTGCCCGGCCGCTCCGAGTACGGGAAGACGTGGAGGGCCGTGAAGGGCAACTGCGCCACGAGCGCGAGTGTCGCGTCGTGATCGGCGTCGCTCTCGCCGGGGAAGCCGGCGATGATGTCGGCGCCGAGCCCGAGCAGCGGCGTGCGCGCGGCCAGCCGCTCTATGGCGGCGGCGTAGCGTGCGGCGGAGTACCAGTGCCGCCCCATCCGCTTCAGGATCCGGTCCGACCCCGACTGCAGCGGCGCGTGCAGCCAGGGCGCGACGCGCCGTGCGTCGCCGGCGAGCAGGTCCGCGAGCCGGTCATCCACTTCGCTCGCCTCCACCGAGGAGAGCCGGAAGCGCACGGTGTCCACGCGCGCCACGAGCGTCTCGAGCAGGTCGCCGAGTGACGAGCCAAAGTCGCGTCCGTACTGCCCGATGTGAATGCCGGTGAGCACGATCTCGGCGTGATGCTCGGCGAGCCGCAACGCTTCGGCAACGAGTTCGTTCACCGGCCGCGAGCGCGCCGCGCCGCGTGCGATGGTCGTCGCGCAGAAGGTGCAGTGTTCGTCGCACCCATCCTGGATGCGAAGCAGCGCGCGCACGCCGGTCTGTTCGGCGGCGCGCACCGTCGCCGCCGCGGGCGTGAGTCCGAGCGCGGCGGCGATCGCATCCATCGGCGCGCCGCCGATCACGTCGCGCACCGTGGGCAGCGCCGCGATCTCGCCGCGATCCAGCGCCGCCGCGCAGCCCATCACCACCGTGCGCAGCGCGGGATTGCGGCGCGCCGCGCGCCGTACTCCTTGTCGCAGGTCCGCGACCGCGTCCGCGGTGACGGCACACGAGTTGAACACCGCCATCTCCGCGCGTTCCGGCGCGCCCTCGATCTCGTGCCCCTCGCTCTCCAGCATCGCGCGAACGGCCGCGCTGTCGTACTGGTTCGCGCGGCAGCCGTGGGTTGCGAGGAATACTCTCATGCCGCGGACGAGCCGGCGCCCGGGGGCAGCGCGATGAAGAAACGGCTCCCCTTCCCTTCGACGCTCTCCACCCAGATCCGCCCGCCATGCGCTTCCACCACCAGCTTGCAGAAGGTGAGTCCGAGCCCGGAGCTCCGCACGCGTGGCGCGTCCGCCTTCCGCACGCGCTCGAACTTCCGGAAGATCGACTCGTGGAATTCCACCGGGATGCCCGGGCCGTCGTCCGCAACCGTGAATAGCACGCCATCGCCGGCGTCGCGCTCGGCGCTGAGCGACAGCGTCACGCGCTCACCGCCGTGCATGATGGCATTCTGGATCAGGTTGCCGAAGACGCGCTTGAGCAGCGCCCGGTCGGCCTCGAACACCGGCGCATCATCCGCGGCGGTGACGCTCGCCGTGGTGTGCGCGCGTTGGAATCGCGCGCCCCATTCGTGCGCGATCTCGGTGAGCAGCGCACCGGGCGCGACGGGCCGGCGTTCGAGCGCGAGCGAAGTCTCCTCGATGCGCGCGACCTCCAGGAGATCCTCGATGAGCGCGAGCAGCTCCTCGGCACGTGACTCGGCATCGCCGAGCGCGCGGCGCTGCTCTTCCGTGACCGGGCCAAAATCGTTGTCGAGCACCATCTCGAGCGACGCGAGGACGCTCGCGAGCGGCGTCTTGAGGTCGTGCACGATCATCTTCATGAGGTCATCGCGCACCTGTTCGAGTTCGCGGAGCCGCGCGTAGCTCTCTTCGAGCGCCTCCGTCGCGAACTTGAGGCGCAGCAATGACCGCACGCGCGCGCTCAACACCTGGCGGCTGTGCGGCTTACTCAGGAAGTCGTCGCCGCCGGCTTCGATCGCCTTCACGCGGTCGCTGGTGTCGTTGAGCGCCGTGACGAAGATCACGGGAATGCGCGCGGTGCGCGGATCGCGCTTGATGCGCCGGCACACCTCGAACCCGGTGTCGCGCGCGTCGCATTCGAGCGAACCCGGCGGCATCGAGACATCGAGGATGCACAGGTCAGGACGCTGCGATTGGCACGCGGCGAGCGCTCCCGGGCCGTCCACCGCGCTCACGACGCGGTAGCCGAGCGTCGTGAGCTGGTCCTCGAGCGCGGCCACGTTGGCCGGCACGTCATCCGCCACGAGGATCAGGGGCGAGCGCTCGGCGCGATCGGTCACGGGCCTACGGGCGGACGAGGATGCCGATGCTGAGGGTCCACGCGCTCTCCTTCACCGGCAGGTCCGCACTGCGCGACGAATGGAGGACCCCGATGTCGATGCGCGCGCGGTTCTGCGCGAGCGGGATGCCGCCGCCGAACGAGAAGACTCTCTCGGTGACATTCGCCGAATCGGCTTGGAAGGGTAGCCCGCGCACGCGATACCCGAATCGGAGCGGCACGCCATTGCCGGAGAGTTCGCCGATCTTGATCTCGGCGCCGACCCCGTAATCCCACGTGTCCACCGCGAGCACCGGGCTCTGGGCGAGCCCGTTCATCGCCGACCATTGCGTCCACTCCGCGTCGGCGGAGACGCTGATGCCGGTGATGCCTGCCCAGAGAATGCTCACGCCGGCGCGATCGGGAACATGAGCGTTGGTCACGAGCGTATCGTTCCGGCGCGCGCGCATCACACCGCCCAGCTCGCCCGACACACCGATCGCCACCGTGGTGATCGGACTCCAGGCGAGTCCCCCGCTGTAGCCCGTGCCCGAGAGGTTCACGACGGTCGCCTGGGTGAACCCCGCGAACGTCGAGTCGCCGAAGGTCTCGATGATGCCGAGCGTCGTTTGTCCGGTGTAGAAGTGGAATCCGAAGCCGATCCGCAGCGTGTTCGTGAGACGGTACGCGCCGGCGATCCGGCCGTTCGTGATCGCCCCCCTCGAGCTGAACAGCTGATCGTACGCCACGCTGTCGCCGCCGCCGACCGGATAGTAGCCCTTCACCTCGGTCTGCCAGGTGCGGTCGAGCAGATTCGAGAACGAGACGCCGAAGATGAGGCGCTCGTTCACGGCCAGCGCTCCCGCGAAGAGCGGGAAGCGAATGACCGTCGACTCATCGTTGGTGCCGTTCGCGGTCACCGTGCGGAACTCCGGACCGAACTGGCCGTACAGTCCCGAGCGCCCCCACGTCGTAAGCGCCGCCGGGTTCACCGCACTAATGGGATCGAGCTCACTCACCGAGCCGCCCAGCGTGAGCGCCCGCGTGGAGAGCGGACCCGCCGGATAGCCGTAGCCCTGCGTGCTCAGAGTCCCCTGTGCGGCGGCGCTGGCCGCGCCGGCAACGACCAGCGCGGTCAATACAACACGATATCGCTTCACGGGAGACCGATCACAGAGTGCGGGACATAGCTCACATGCACTTTTGGCCGCAGTGCCGGAGATGCCGAGGTGCCGTAGAACCAGAGCTCGCGTGGTTCCGTGCCCTCGGACGCGAGCGCGAGCACGATGGCACGCTGCGTCTGGTCGCCCTGGAACTTCCAGTACGAGAACATTGTGAGGAACGCCGGGATGGTCCCGACGCCTTCACGGATCAGCGAGACCGTATCGACACCGGTGCCGTACGGAGGCAGGAACGCCTGTCGCAGGCTCACGAGCGAGCTGGTGCCGATGATCGTACCGATCTTCACCAGATCCGTGACCGCCGGGCTGGCGGTGACGGGCCAGCCATTCATCGTGACCGAGTCGCTGTCGACGCGGAAGGCCGGGAATGGCTGCTGATTCAGGATGAGGTCGGCGCGGACCACCGTGGTAGTCGAGTCGATCAGCCACGACGGGAACTTGAATCGCACGAGTACGCGATTGCTCGGCAGTCCTCCCACCGCGAGGACGCCGACCGGATAGGGCGGAGATCCCTGGAAGCTCATCTGGTAATCGCGCATCGCGGAGATCGGCGGCCCGAACGTCGTGACCTGCGTGTTCAGGAATACCCGGAACCCTTCCTTCAGCGTATCCGCGATGCCGCGATAGTTCAGCACCGCTTCCCCATTGCCGTTCGGCGTGCCCTCGGAGGCAAGCACCGTGAGATTCACCCGTTTCTTGCTCGACACGCTGATCCCGATGTTCACGGGAGTGTTGGTCAGGATCGCCTGCGTGACCAACAACGTATCGATCGGGATCTTCAGGATCCCGGTGACGGAATCGCGCGGCACGCTGACCGTGCCGATCGGCGTGCCCAAGAACTTGGCGTGCACGACGCCCGTGTCGAGGTATGGCACGTTCGCGTACACGTTGTACGCGGTGAACACGACCGTGTCTTGCACATTGATCGTGTCGAGCGCGCCCGTGACCGTGAGCGACAGGAACGACGAGTCGGCCGAGGTCAACGGGACGGGAGGCGAAGCGGTATCGGCCGGCAGGAAGCTCCGGTTGATCGAGTCGAAGCGGAACACGCCAACCGAGACGACCGAATCACCGTTCTGCGCATACCGCGCGAGCAGGATGCCAGGCTCGGTCCCGATCGATGGGAGCCCCGGCAGCGTGAGCATCGTGTCGATCACTTGATCCGCGGTGAACACGGTATCGACGAAGCCGACCGTCTGCTCGGTGCAAAGCGACGGGCAGGCGTTCCCCCCGGTCAGCTTCTCCTGACAGGCACCCAACGCCAAGGCGGCGATCGCGAGGACCGCCAGCGAATGAGATCTACTCAACAAGACAGACTCTCCGGAACGAATCGTGTGATAGCCGGGATCACGCGCGACCCAGCGATGCGGCGGTGAATGGATGCGGAAGGAGTGCCGCCAGCTTCCAGCGCGCCTCCGACCCGGCAAGGGTGCAACTGATCACTTCGAGTTCGGGCGCCAGCTCGCCCAGCACTTGCCGGCAGATCCCGCACGGCGGCGTGGCCGACGAAGCCTCCGTGACGATCACGATCCGTGCGAAGTGCCGCGCGCCCGACGCGACGGCCGCCGCCACCGCCCCGCGCTCCGCGCAGATCCCCGCGGGCCAGCTCGCGTTCTCCACGTTGCAGCCCGCGAATACCGACCCATCGCGCGCCTCCAGCGCCGCACCCACGCGGAAGCCGGAGTATGGCGCATACGCGGCGCGCATCGCTTTCGATGCCGACTCGCGCAAACGGTCGAGCCCCGGATCCGCCGTCACGCGCCCACGAGCGGCGCAAGGAACGAGGTGCCCGTGCCGCGGAACGACAACCCAAGCCACTCAGCGACCGTCGCACCCAGGTCCGCGAAGGTCGCGCGCGCGCCCAGCGAGATCGCGCGCACGCGCGGCCCGAGGGCGAGCAGCGGAACGCGCTCGCGCGCGTGATCGCTTGTCGGAGTGGTGGGATCGTTGCCGTGGTCGGCCGTCAGAAAGAACAAATCATCCTCGCGAAGCAGCTGCACCAGCGATGGGAGGGCGCGGTCGAACGCGCGGAGTCCCTCATAGAACCCCGCTACGTCGTTCCGGTGCCCCCAGAGCTGGTCGAAATCTACTAGGTTGGCGAACAGGAACCCACTCTCCATCGAAAGAAGTGCGTCGGAGATCGCCCGCACGCCCTCGGCGTTCGAGGCCGTATGGCGCGAGCTGATGCCCCGCCCTGCGAAGAGATCGTCCACCTTGCCGACCCCCGTGCGCGGGATCCCGGCGGCGGCCAGAGCGTCCAGCAGCGTCTCACCCGTCGGCGGGATCGAGAAGTCCCGCCGGTTGGCCGTGCGAACGTACGCGCCCGCGGCTCCGGTGAACGGGCGGGCGATCACGCGCGACACATCCAGCGGCGCAACGAGCATCGCCCGTGCGGTCTCGCAGGCGCGATACAGCTCATCGAGTGGCACCACCCGCTCGTGCGCCGCCACCTGGAAAACGGAGTCGGCCGACGTGTAGACGATCCATTTTCCGGTGCGTTCGTGCTCCTCGCCGAATCGCATGAGGATCTCGGTGCCGCTCGCCGCGACGTTCGCGAGCACACCGCGCCCGGTGCGCTTCTCGAACTCCGCGATGACCGCCGGCGGGAATCCGGCGGGAAGGTCGGGAACGCGCGCACGAGCTCGAGGCCGGCGATCTCCCAATGCCCCGTGGTGCTGTCCTTCCCGTGCGACCGGGGCGTCATGGATCCCCACGCGCCACGCGGATGATCCACCGCGGGCACTCCCGCGAGCGGTTTGATGCGGCCGAGGCCCGCCGCGGCGAGGTTGGGCAGATCGAGCCCGCCCACCGCGCGCGCGATGTTGCCGAGCGTGTCGCTGCCCTGGTCGCCGTAGGCCGCGGCGTCGGGCGCCTCGCCGATGCCCACGCCGTCGAGCACGACGATCGCCGCGCGGCGCACTATGGCGCCTCGCGGTAGCTGTGCTCGAGGCGCTGTGAAAGTCCCGTGAGCAATTCGTACGGCGAGAGCCCGCCCAGCACCGCGGCATCTTCGACGGTGATCAGGCTCGCGCCATCGCGACCGATGAACGTCGCGACATCGCCCACCGCACACGGAACGCCGGTGACGTCGAGCATCGTCATGTCCATTGTGACCACGCCCGCCACCGACACGCGCCGGCCACCCAGAAGCGCCGCACCCTTGCCGCTGAACGCACGGCGATAGCCGTCGGCGTAACCGATCGCGGCGGTCGCGATCGTGCGCTCGCCGCCCGCGCGCCAGGTGGCGTCATAACTCACGGTATCGCCCGCTGAAACCGTGCGCATCGACACGATGCGGGCGCGCAAACTGACCACCGGCTCAGGCGCCACTCTCACCGCAAGCCCGCTCCCCACGCCATACAGGAAGATCCCGGGGCGCGCGTGACTCCACGCCGAGCGATCGCGGCGCGCGAGCGCGGCCGAATTCTCGGTGTGGAGCATCCGCGGCCGCACGCGTAGGCTGCCGAGCGCCATTCTCGAAGCGGCGCTCTTGCTCCGCGACCGACGCGGCGTCCGCCTCTGACGAATGGAAGTGCGTGTACGCGCCCTGCGGCGCGGAGAGCGCGGTCTCCGCGAGCACGTTCGCCATCGCGCTCCACCGCACGCCGTCGCGGCCCATGCCGGTGTCGATCGAGAGCTGCCACTCGCCCCCGCCGGTGCCGCGCCATGCTGCGATGTCCTCGGCGCGCGCGAGGATCGGCGTGAGGCGCGCGGCGCGGATGTCGTCGAGCTCCGAGCCGGTCACCGGTGTGAACACGATGATGGGCCGGTCGATGCCCGCCGCGCGCAGCGCACGGCCCTCCTCGATCGTGGCGACGCCGAACCCCCATGGATCGAGGCGGTCGAGCGCGCGCGCCACGCGCACCGCGCCGAGACCGTACGCGTCTCCCTTCACCATGGGGATGAGCGCGGCCCCGCGCGCCGCCATCACGGCTCCATTCCGCAGCAACGCGCCGAGGTCGATCTCGACCCAGGCGCGTTTCAAGTGCGTATGCATTGACGCGTCATCGCTCGAACGGGTAGTATGTCGGCTCAGGAGGAGCGATGGAAGATAATCCGACATTCGACGACGCGCTCGCGATGATGCGCGACCTGCGCGCGCGGTGCGAATGGGACCGCGCGCAGACGCACGACTCGCTGCGGCCGTACCTGATCGAGGAAGCGCACGAGCTGGACGACGCGATCCGCGCGGGCGACGCCGGCCCGATGCGCGATGAACTGGGCGACCTCTTGCTGCAGGTGCTCTTCCACGCGGTGATCGCGGAAGGTGCCGGCGAATTCCAGGCGCTCGACGTGCCGCGCGCGCTCATCGCGAAGATGCAGCGGCGTCATCCGCACCTGTATGGCGGCGGCGCGCGCGAGCCGTGGGAGAAGATGAAGTCCAAGTCGCGCGCGTCGATCGCCGAGGGGCTGCCGGCCGGGCTCCCCGCCCTGCACCGCGCGCATCGCCTTCAGGAACGCGCCGCCGGCGTGGGCTTCGACTGGAACGACACCGCCGGCCCCGCCGCGAAGGTGGAAGAGGAACTCGCCGAAGTGCGCGAGCATCTGGCTGCTCATCCGCCGACGCAGCGCACCGACGGCGTGGACGCGAGCCCGGTGTACGACGAGGCGCACCGCGCGCTGGAGCTCGAGATCGGCGACTTGCTGTTCGCGGCCGTGAATCTCGCGCGCCGGGCCGGCGTTCACGCGTCGGTGGCGCTCGACCGCGCGAACGAGAAATTCGTGGCGCGATTCGAAAAGCTCGAAGCGCTCGCGAAATCGCGAGGGATCGTCATGGGCGAGGCGACGCTCGCGGAGCTCGACGTGCTGTGGGACGAGGTGAAGCTCTCCGAATAAGTACGCGGCAAGCGGGAAGCGGGAAGCGCCGCGGGAAGCGAGAACGAACGGGGTGCTCCCCCATGCCATCGCCTCCCGCGGCGCTTCCCGCTTCCCGCTTCCCGCTTCCCGCGCCCTATGGACGCAGTCGATTCATCATCCTCGGGAACGCGATCGCTTCGCGGAGATGCGGCAATCCGCAGATCCAGCTGACCGTGCGCTCGAGACCCAGTCCGAAGCCGGCGTGCGTGAACGTGCCGTACTTCCGGAGATCGAGATACCAGCCGTACGCGTCCATCGGGAGTCTCTCGGCCTCGATGCGCGCGACGAGCTTGTCGTGATCGTCCTCGCGCTGGCTGCCGCCAATGATCTCGCCGTATCCCTCGGGCGCGAGCAGGTCATCGCAGAGCACCGTGCGCGGATCGTCCGGGTTCTCCTTCATGTAGAAGGCCTTGGCCTCCTTCGGATAGTTGAACACGAACACCGGCCGGTCGTAGTCCGCGACGATCAGCGCTTCATCCTCGGCACCGAGGTCCTCGCCCCATTGCGTCGTGCTCCCCTTCTTCTGCACGAGCGCGATCGCGTCGGTGTAGTTCAGTCGCGGGAAGGGCGGCTTGATCTTGACCAGGTGCGAGGTGTCGCGCTCGAGCTCCTTGAGTTCCGCAGGGCAACGCTCGAGCGCACGCTGCACGAGATAGCTGACGAAGTCTTCCTGCAGGCGCATGTTGTCATTCGAATCATTCCACGCGACCTCCGGCTCGATCATCCAGAATTCGGTGAGATGCCGGCGCGTCTTGGATTTCTCGGCGCGGAACGTGGGGCCGAAGGTGTAGATCTTCCCCCACGCCGCGGCCGCCGCCTCGCCGTACAGCTGACCAGTCTGCGCGAGGTACGCGTTCCCCTCGTCGAAGTATTCGGTGGCGAACAGACCGGATCGCTCGCCGATGGCCGCTGTGAGGATCGGCGTGTCTACGCGCAGGAAGCCGCGCTCATAGAAGAAATCGTGGATCGCCTGCTCCACCTCGTTGCGCACGCGCGCGATGGCGCGCTGCCGCTGCGCCCGCAGCCACAGGTGGCGATTGTCGAGCAGGAAATCGACGCCGTGTTCCTTCGGCTGGATCGGATAGTCGAGCGGCACTCGCGCCCACGATCGTGAGCGCCGAGACGCCGAGCTCGAATCCGCCCGGCGCTCGCGCATCGGCGCGCACCGCACCGGTGACCGCGGCCGACGATTCGATCGTGAGCGCACCGAACCGCTCCCAGACGTCGGCGCTCACTTCGCTCTTCACGACGACGCACTGCAACAGCCCGGTGCCGTCGCGCAGGACGATGAACGCGATCTTCCCCGACGACCGGAGATGGGACACCCAGCCGCGCACCGTGACCGTGGTGCCGGCATGATCCTTCAATTCATCGATACGCGCGAATGTCGTTGTCATATAGGATCGGGGAAGGTAGTCCTCTGCCAGGAGTACTTCAACGCTGTTGCCGTTCACATCATGTCAATCTTGTTCATCCTGTCCAATGCAGTTCACCGAAAAAAGCATTGGACAGGATTAACAGGATTGACATGATCGGAACCGCGACTACCCCACGCGAAATAGTTCGATGGCGCGAGCATAGCGCTCACCAAGCCTCCGGCGAAGCTCGGCGTGCTCGGGGGATGCCAGGCCTGGATCCTTCGCGAGCAGCTCAGCCGCCGCGGTGGTCGCGAGCGCGTTGAGTTCCGTATCCCGTATCGGGTCCGCGATCTTGAACATCGCCTCTCCGTGCTGGCGCTCGCCGAAGAGGTCGCCCATCCCGCGGCGGCTCAAGTCCTCGCGCGCGATCTCGAAGCCGTCGTCGGTCTCCACGAACACGCGCAGCCGCTCATGCACGTCGGGGCTCACGTCGCCGAGCAGCACGCACCAGCTCGCCTCCGCGCCGCGCCCCACGCGGCCGCGCAATTGATGCAACTGCGAGAGACCGAAGCGCTCCGGATGCTCCACGATCATCACGGTGGCGTTCGGCACATCGATGCCCACTTCGATCACCGTGGTCGCGACGAGCACGTCGATCGCGCCGTCGCGGAACTGCCGCATGATCGCGTCGCGCTCCACGGCCGGGATCTTGCCGTGCAACAGCGCCACGCGCCGCGCCGCGAACACGCCGGCCGCGAGCGACTTGGCCATGCTCGTGGCAGCCTTGAGATCGCGCGTCTCCGATTCCTCGATCACCGGATACACGATGTACGCCTGCCGTCCGCGTCCGACCTCGGCGTCCACGAAATCCATCACGCTGCCGCGCGCCTTGGCGGGACGCATCGCGGTGCGTACCGGGTGGCGCCCGGGCGGCCGCTCGTCGAGCGTGCTCACATCCAGATCGCCGTAGATCGTGAGCGCGAGCGACCGCGGAATGGGCGTCGCGCTGAGCAACAGCACGTCGGGGCGCTTCCCCTTCTCGCCGAGCGCCGCGCGCTGCTCCACGCCGAAGCGATGCTGCTCGTCGATCACCGCGAGGCCGAGCCGGCCGAATGCCGTGTGCTGTTGCACGAGCGCGTGCGTGCCCACCGCCACGAGCGGCGCCGCGCTCGGCGAGGCGGGCCTCGGCCTCCTTCCGCTCCGCCGTCCCGAGCGATCCGGTGAGCAGCACGGGGCGCATCCCGAGCGGATCGAGCAAGCGCTCGAAATTGCGCGCGTGCTGCTCGGCGAGCAGTTCGGTGGGCGCCATGAACGCCGCTTGCATGCCGTTCTCCACCGCGAGCAGCGCTGCGAAAAGCGCGACGATCGTCTTGCCGCTCCCGACGTCGCCCTGGAGCAGCCGGTGCATGCGGCGCTCGCTGCACATGTCGGCGAAGATCTCGCGCGTCACGCGCGTCTGAGCGCCGGTGAGCGCGAAGGGGAGCGTCGCCTTCAGCCGCGTCGTGAGTTCGCGGCGGTTCACGAAGCGGATGCCGTCGCGCTGTTCGCGTGCGAGCGCCCGGGCGCGATGATGCAGCAGCTGCACCGCAAAGAGTTCCTCGAACGCGAACCGGCTGCGCCCGCGGTGCGCCTCCGCCACCGACGTTGGGCGATGCACCATGCGCAGCGCCTCGGGCAGCGCCGGGACGCCTGCCGCCGCGAGCAGAGGCGCGGGCAGCCATTCGCGCGCGAGCGGCAGCAGCGCGTCGAGATGCGTCTCGATGAGCGTGCGGATCTGCTTGAACGACAGCCCCTCGGTGGCCGGATACACCGCGAGCACGCGCCCGCCACTCGTTCCCTCGGCGTTCGCGCCGAGGTTCACGAACTCGCGCGGCGCGAGCTGGCGCCCATGGTAGAAGCGCACCGGGCCCGTGAGCAGCAGCACGTCCTCCTTCTGGATGACGCGGTCGAGGAAGGGCTGCCCGGGCCACGCGACCTCGATCATGCCGCTGTCGTCGCGCACCACCGCCTGGAACACGCGCAGCGCCTTGCGGGTGGGGATGATCCCCTTGGAGATCACCGTTCCGATGATCGTGACGTCCATGCCGGTGGCGAGGCGCGCGATGGGCGTGACCGTGGTCGCGTCCTCATAGCGGTGCGGCAGGTGGTAGAGCAGATCGCCGGCGGTGCGAAGACCGAGCCGCATCAACTGGCCGGCGCGCACCTCGCCCACGCCCTTGAGGTACCGGACGCCAGTGTCGAGGGCGAGCGCCGGACGCGGCGCGGCCTCACGCGGCGGCATCAGTCGGCGCGCACGAGCTCCGCGGCGTAGCGCGCGGCATCGAACGGCTCGAGGTCCGCGGCCTGCTCGCCGACGCCTACGAACTTCACCGGCACGTCGAGCGCTTCGTGCACCGCGAGCACGATCCCGCCCTTCGCCGTGCCATCCATCTTCGTCACGACGACGCCAGTGACTGGCACGGCCTCGGCGAATGCCTTCGCCTGCGCCACCGCGTTCTGGCCGATCGTGCCATCGAGCACGAGCAGGGTTTCGTGCGGCGCCCCGGGGAGCCGCTTCGCCACCACCGTCGCGACCTTCTTGAGTTCGACCATGAGATCGTTCTGCGTGTGCAGTCGCCCCGCGGTATCGATGATCACGACGTCGATGCCCCGAGCGGCGGCCGCGTCGAGCGCCGCCCAGGCGACGGCGGCCGGATCGCCGCCCGGCGTACTGCCGACGAACTGCGCGCCAGCGCGCTCCGCCCAGAGGCGCAACTGGTCGATCGCGCCCGCGCGATAGGTGTCGCCCGCCGCGACGAGCACCGACTTCCCTTCCGCCGCCAGCCGCGCCGCGAGCTTGCCGATGAACGTCGTCTTCCCTGATCCGTTCACGCCAACGATCAAGATCACCGTCGGCGCCGCGGCGGCAACGGCGATCGCCGGATCGCTCTTGCCAGCGCGCAGCGCGCTCTCGATCGCGTCGCCGAGGGCCGCCCGGAATTCGTCGTCGCTCCGCAACTCACCGCGCTTCGCGCGCGCTTCCACGCCCGCCACGAGGCGCACGCTCACCGGCACGCCGAAGTCCGCTTCGAGCAGCAGCATTTCGAGCAGTTCGAGCGAGCCGGCGACGCGCTCGCCACGCACCAGCGCGCCCACGTCGAGCCGCGCGGTGTCCTTGAGGCGCTGCCAGAACGATCGGGTCGGGAGGTCGCCGGCTCGGCGCTGAATACGGGCCAATTGGGGTGAGCGGGTGAGGGTCAACGCAGCCCGGCACGCCGCCGGAGGATCCATTCGGAACACAGCGCGGCGATCGCCAGAAGATATGGCCATCCCCGGTCGCGCAGCGGTGGCGCATCGCCGTGCAATGGCGAGTCACCCGGCACGGTTGTACCCGCAAGCAACACGGAGGTGCGAGGCAGCCATTCGCGCGACGCGTTCACCGCCAGCACGGCCGCGCCCCCAGGCACCGTGAGGTCGTATACGCCCGGCTCCATCGGCGCACTCTCGGCGAAGATCGCATCCGGAGCGAAGTGGAGCACGAGCGTATCGGCGCGCGTCGCACCGCGGCGCTTCGCGACGACGGTCACCTCGGGCGATCTCGTGCTGCCGCCGCGCCGCCACCGCACCGGCTCGCCCGCGCGCAGGAGTCCGCTTACGGGCGCCGCGGCGCGCGGATCGCGGCGTTCCGCTGCCAGCCAATCCACTATACCGCCCCACAGCGCGTCATACGCCGCCGCACTCGCGCCGCCGCGGAACTTCCAGCGCCAACTGCCCATCGCGGCGGCGATCACCACGCGCCGTGAACGATCCGATCCCGCGATCGCCGCTCGCGGATCGTACCGACGCGCGCGCGCGACGGCGAGCGCCACCCATTCGCCATCGGGCGCGACGTCGGGCACCGCGAGTGGAGGCACGCTGTCCCATGGCACGCCGGCGAGCGCCGCCGCGACCGGCGATGCCGGCGCGGCCGACACGTACCACTCGCCCGGCACGGGATTCCCCTCGGGCATGAGTAGCAGCGCTCCCGACGCCGCGACGCGCGGCGCGCCCAGGATCGCGGTGTCGCCGTGGACGATCGCGAGCGGCGCCGCGCGCAGCGCCGCGCGCACCTCACTCTCGGGCACCGGCGCGAGCGTGCCTTCGCGCCGCCACGCGCCCGGCGCCACGCGATAGAAGCCGCGCGCCGGAAGCGCGAGCGCACCGCGCAACACCGGCACGAGATAACGGATCTCCTCATCGGGCGCAGACGAGACGAACACGGCGCCCTCTGCGCGCGCCACCTCGAGCGTGACGCTTGCGCTGTCGTTGCGCGCCTCGGCGTCGCCCGGCGCGGCGATGGACGCCGTGAGCAGCGCGGCGCCGGGCACCGTGGGGACGGCCACGCGCACCGCGATCACCCGCTCCGCGTCGGCTCCCATCGAGTCCACAACCGCATCGACGAGCAGGCGGCTTCCGGCACGCACGCTTAGCACGGCGTGCGGCACCGCGCCCGCGGCGGTGCGCACCGTGATCCGCATCGCGATCGTATCGCCCGCCACCGCGCGGGATGGCGCTTCGATCTCCGTCACCGCCGCGTCGCGGAGCGGGGCTCGCGCGATCAGCTCCACGCGTGAGCCGGCCGGCAGTGCGCCGAGCTGCGCCGCGTCGTCCACCTCGCCATCGGAAATGAGCACCACGGGCCGGCCGGCAGCGCGTGCGCGGTCGACGACGCCGAGCGCGCGCGTCAATGCATCCGACGGCACGGCGAGCGCACTGCCGGCGCGCGACGAATCGCCGAAGAGCCAGAGCGTGTCCGGGGCGAGTGCTTTCACGCGAGCGAGCGCCGCGCGCCAGAGCGCGCTGTCGCCGCCGCGCCGCATGCTCGACGACACGTCGAGCGCGACGAGCGGCGCGGGTGGCCGCGGCGGACGCGCAGGTGCGCCGGCCGCGAGCGCGATCACGAGTGTGAGCGCGAGCGCGCGTAAGACGACCGGCGGCGCGATGCGCCCTCGATACGAGAAGAGCGCGAGCGCGACGCCCGCGATCGCGGAAAGGGCCCAGACGAGCATGGGGAGAAGCTACCCTTCGGGCGCGGCGGCCGTTCCCGGCCGGCGCGTGAAGCTCAGTCCATCTGCCGGCGAATGAACGTCGGGATCTCCATGTCGTTCACATCCGTCGCCTTGTCCGGCGACGAGAGCGAACTGGGCGCACTCGGACCGGTACCCGTGCGGCGCTGCGGCTCGACCGACGGCCGCGCGCTGGGCATACCCGCCGCGCCCATGGTGCCGGTGCGCGTCGCGGGGCGCGGGAACGGGATCACCGGCGTCTGTCCGCCGCGCGCCGACGAGTCGGGCGCCGCAGAGTCGAAGGAGCGGTCGAAGCCGGTGGCGATCACCGTCACGCGGATCTCGCCCTGCATCGCCGGTTCGTTCACCGCACCGAAGATGATCTCGGCGTCGTCGCCCACGGCATCGTGGATGATCTCGTTCACCTGGTGCACTTCGCCGAGCGTGAGATCGGTGCCGCCGGTGATGTTCACGAGCACGCCGGTGGCGCCCGCGATCGACACGTTGTCGAGCAACGGCGACGAGATCGCCTGCTGCGCCGCTTCCATCGCGCGATTCTCGCCGCGGCCGATGCCCGTGCCCATGAGCGCGGAGCCGCCGTTGGCCATGACCGTGCGCACATCGGCGAAGTCGACGTTCACGAGACCGATGACGCTGATGAGGCTCGAGATGCCCTGCGTCGCGTGCAGCAGCACTTCGTCGGCCTTCTTGAGCGCGTCGCCGATCGGGATCCCCTTCCCGACCACGGCGAGCAAGCGCTCGTTCGGCACGACGATCATCGCGTCCACGAGTCCGCGCATGTCGGCGATGCCCATTTCGGCCTGACGCATCCGCTTCCGTCCCTCGAAGAGGAACGGTTTGGTGACGATGCCGATGGTGAGCGCGCCGCAGGATTTCGCGATCTCGCAGATCACGGGCGCCGCGCCGGTGCCGGTGCCGCCGCCCATGCCGCACGTGACGAAAACGAGGTCGGCGTCCTGGAGGATCCGCTCGACCTCTTCGCGATTCTCTTCGATCGCCTGGCGGCCGATCTCGGGCCGCGCGCCGGCGCCGAGACCGCGCGTGAGCTTCTTGCCGATCTGGAGTTTCACATCAGACTTCAATGCGAGCAGCGCCTGCGCGTCGGTGTTGACGGAGATGAACTCGACGCCGCTGAGATGTTCCTCGATCATCCGGTTCACGGCATTGCCGCCGCCGCCACCGACACCCACCACCTTCATGCGGGCGCTTTGCGAGGTGTTCTCTTCGAACTCGAAGGGCATGGCGAGGAGAGCTCCGGAAGTGGAAAACCTGAGCGGCCTATGTGCCAAGACCGCTTACGGCGTCTACTGGCTCGAGCCTGAACCTCCGGTAATATAATGCTTTCCGCCGCGCAAGCCACCCTCCGTGGACAAAATTCTTAATTGTGGATAACTCGGGGTGGAAAGGGGTGGATAGCTCTGGGAGGGCCATTTCGGGGCTGGGCCCGTGCGCCAGCCTAGGCTGGGGCGCCCAGGCGGAAATCACGGTTCATGTTTAAGGGGATGCGGCGGATGACAACGCGGATCGACTCCGCGTGCCGGCGACGCCTCCTGGAACTCGAATCGTTAGTGATTCTGTTGTTAACTACAAAAACAGAAACCGTGCTCGGCGCGGGGGCGTCGTTCTTACAGGGGATCGATCCGCGTTGTCATCCGCCGCATCCCGTTAAACATGAACCGTGATTCATGTGTTTCGCGGCAAGGACGTGAGGCTGCAACAGCGACAGACTGTCGGCGGCTAAAAAAAGTCCTGGAGCCAGACCTTGATCCGCTCTACCAGGCCGTTCATGCTGCCTCCGCCTCGGCCGCGGCGGCTGCCGCCGGCGCTGCCTGTCACGCCCTGGGCCATCCGCTGGCCGGCGTAGAGCGCGAGCCCAACCACGGTGCCATAGCGAGGCTCCTCCACGGAATCCGCGAGTCCGCCCACGTTGTCCGCCGGCGAACCGACGCGCGCCCCCACGCCGAAACGGTCGCTCGCGAGATCGGTCACGCCATCGATCGCGGCCGCGCCACCCGTGAGCACGATGCCCGCGCTCAATTTCCCGGCGTATCCCGCCTGCGCGATCTTCGCGTCCACCAGCTCGAAGATCTCGTCCATGCGCTGGTGGATGATGTGCGCGAGCAGTTCGCGCTTGATCTGGCGGTCGCCCTGCGCGCCGGTGCTCGGCAACTGGATGATCTCCGGCGAATGCGCCCACTTGGGCTCGTAGGCGCAGCCGAATTTCTCCTTGAGGCGCTCGGCGTCGGTCTGCGTCACGCCCAGTCCATGCACGATGTCGTTCGTCACGCTGTTGCCGCCGAAGGCGACGGTGCCGAGGAAGCGGATCTTTCCATCCTGGAAGATCGCGAGATCCGTGGTGCCGGCGCCCATCTCCACGAGCGCCACGCCGAGTTCCTTCTCGTCATCGGTGAGCACCGCGAACGCGCTCGCGAGCGGCTCGAGCACGAGCTCGCGCACGCGATAGCCGGCGCGCTCCACCGCCTTGCGCAGGTTCATCGCCGGCGACACGCCGATCGTGACGAGGTACATGTCGGTCTCGAGACGCATCCCGATCATGCCCACCGGATCGCGGATCCCCTTCTCTTTGTCGACCTGGTATTCCTGCGGCATCGCGTGGAGCAATTCGCGATCGGTGGGGATCGGCTGCGCGCGCGCCACCTCGTGCGCGCGCTCGACATCGGCGCGCGTGACCTCCTCGCCGTTCACGGCGACGACGCCCTGGCTCGTCATCGCCTGCACGTGCTCGCCCGCGATGCCGGCGTACACGAATTCCACCTCGACGCCCGCCATCCGCTCGGCGTCGGTCATCGCCTGCTGGATCGAGCGCGTCGTCTCCTCGATATCCGACACGACGCCTTTGCGCAGGCCGGCGGTGCGCGCCGAGCCGACGCCCAGCACGCGGACCTTCGGATGCTTCGGCATGTCGCCGACCACCTCGGCGATGATCGCCGTCGTCTTCGCGGAGCCGATGTCGAGTCCGGCGACCAAGCGTTCAGGATTCATTGCAGTTTGGCTATGACCTGGTCACGGAAACGGAGATCGAGCTCGGCCGGATGCGCGCCGCGGCGCGCGAGATCCTGCTCGACGGGAATGATATCGGCTAGACGGCTGGCGGAGATGTTCGGTTTCGCACGCACGACCACGCCGCTCACGGCGAGCGTGATCTCGCCCGGCGACGCGCGGCGCGCCGAACTGATCTGGTCGAAGAGCGCCGGGCTCTGGCTGCGAACGTCGGCGAGGAGCTTCACGAGCGCAGTGTCGAGCCGCTCGAGCACGGGCAGGTCCACCGCGACGCGGCTCGGATCGAGCGGCAGGAGGTTGCCCTCGCCATCCGCCGCGCGGAGCCCCGATGCCGAGGGCACGAACGCGACGGGCGAGCGCTCGGTCACCTGCACGACGAGCGTGGCCGGGAGTTTGCGCGAGATCGTCACGCTGCGCACGCCGGCGAGCGACGCGAGCCGCCGCTCGAGCGGGCGGGTGTCATCCCACACGCTGGCGGTGCTGTCGAGCCGGAGACGCCGGTAGATGTCATCGGCTTGAATGTAATGCGTGCCGTTCACTTCCACCCGCCGCACCCGGAAGAACGCGAGGTGCGCGAGCAGCGGCGGCGACCACCACGGCGCCAGGAAGAGCACGACGGCGAGCGCCGCGGCGGCCGCCGCGCGCCACGGGAACGGACGCTTCTCGTCCGCCGCCCGCGCCATCAGGCCGCCGCCTCGAGCTGTGCGAGCAATTCGGGCCCCGTGTGCGTGATGTCGCCCGCGCCGAGCGTGATCACCACGTCGCCCTCGCGCACGGCGGCACCGAGCGCCGCGGCGAGCTGCTTGCGGTCGCCGCGCCAGGCGAGCGGCGCGCCGGCATCGCGCAGCGCGCGCACGATCAATTCCGAACTCACGCCCGGCAGTGGCTGCTCGCGCGCCGGATAGATCTCGGTGAGGAAGATGAGATCGGCGGTCGCGAGCGCCGCGCCGAACTCGGCGGCGAAATCGCGCGTGCGCGTGAAGAGATGCGGCTGGAACGCGGCGACGAGCCGGCGTCCCGGGAACGCCGCGCGCGCCGCTGCGAGCGTGGCGCGGATCTCCGTGGGATGATGCGCGTAGTCGTCCACGATCGTGACGCCGCGCGCGTCGCCGAGGCGCTGGAAGCGGCGCTCGACGCCGGTGAACGTCCCGAGCCCCGCGATCATGCCCGCGGCATCCGCGCCGAGGCCGAGTCCGGCGGCGAGCGCCGCGAGCGCGTTGAGCACGTTGTGCACACCGGGCACGCGCAGCGTCACGTCGGGCAGCACCTTGCCGTCGAACACCGGCGTGAACGTGGTGCCGCCATTCACCGGGCGCACGTCGCGCGCGACGAGCCGCGCATCCGGACTCGTGAGTCCGTAGCGGATCACCTGCGCGCCGGATGCGGCCGGCACGGCGTTCGCGCCGGGATCATCGGCGCACTGCACCAGCGTGATCGCGTGCGATGCGAATTCGGCGAAGGCGGCGCGGATGTCGCTCAAGTCGCGATAGATGTCGAGATGATCGGCCTCGACGTTCGTGATCACCGCAATCTCGCAGCGCAGCGCGAGGAAGGAGCGGTCGTATTCGTCCGCCTCCACGACGAACAGCGCGTCGCCGCCGGTGCTGAGATTGCCCTGCCACGCGCCCACGCGGCCGCCGGCGACGCCGGTGGGCGCGAGTCCCGCGGCGGTGAGCGCCACGGTGGTCATGACCGTGGTGGTGGTCTTGCCGTGCGTGCCGGCGATCCCGATCACGTAGCTCCCCGCCACCGCCTCGGCGAGCGCCTCGGCGCGGCGGATCACGGGGATGCCGAGCGCGCGGCCGCGCGCGAGCTCGGGATGATCGTGCGGCATCGCCGACGTGACGACGAGCGCGCGCGCCGTCTCGGCGTGCGCGGCGGCGTGGCCCACGTGCACCGGGATCCCGAGACGGTCGAGGTCGGCGTTCCCTCCGGCGGCGTCGCAGCCGGTGACCGTGGCGCCGCGGCGGGCGAACAACTCGGCCAGCGCGCTCATGCCCGCGCCGGCCGCCCCCACGAAATGGATGGGGCGCGGATCGGAGAGATCGAGAAGTGACATTCGGCGCGACGAATATACGGCGCTCGCGCGATGAATCTCTCAAGTACGTGAGGAGGAACGAGTCGTGCGTCTCCTACCGCGCGAGGGCGAGTATGCGCCGCGCGATGTCCGCCGCGGCATCGGGGCGCGCACGGGCGCGCGCGGCGGCGGCGAGCGCATTGAGGCGCGACGCGTCGGCGGAGAGCACGCCCACTTTATTCGCGAGACGGTCGACGGTGAGTTCGTCCTGCGTGAGCACGAGGCCCGCGCCGGCGGCCTCGTGCGCTCGCGCGTTGACCGTCTGGTGGTCGGCGGCGGCGGTGGGGAGCGGCACGAGCACCGAGGGAATGCCCCACGCGCAGAGTTCGGCGAGCGTGAGCGCGCCGGCGCGGGTGAGCGCCAGATCGGCCGCGGCGTAGGCGTCGGCGATCGGCGAGAGATAGGGGCGCACCACGACGCGCGGCGATGCGTGCGTTGCGTAGCGATCGTAGTCAGTCTTGCCCGTCGCCCAGATCACATTGAGCGCGTCGGGGAGCCCGCGTCCGACCCATCCTGCCATGGCATCGTTGATCGCGCGCGCGCCCTGACTGCCGCCGGTGACGAGCAGCACCGGCGCGCCGCTCTCGGCGAATCCCCACGCGCGGCGCGCCGCGCGGCGATCGGGGCGCGGCACGGGCGGCGGTTCGATGGGGTTGCCGGTGTCGACGAGCACCGACATGTCGCGCACTCTGAGTCCGGTCGCGCCCTCGGGAACGCCAAGGAAGATCGCGCGCGCATACTGCGAGAACCATTTCGTGGTCATCCCCGGGGCGCCGTTCTGCTCCTGTAGCGCGATCGGGATCCGGGCCGCGAGCGCCACGCCGAGCGCGGCGCCCGATGCGTATCCTCCCGTGCCTACGACCACCGCCGGCCGATCGACGGAGTAGATGCGCGTGAGCGCCGCGAACGATGTGAGCAGGCCGCCGATCGTGCGCACATTCTGGAGCGGCTGCGTGCGATAGAGCGGATGCAGATCGAGCAGTTGATACTCGAAGCCGGCACCGGGGAGCACATCGCGCTCGACACCCCGTTGGGCACCGATGAACATCGGCCGCGCCTGCGGCGCAATGCGCACGAGCGCGCGCGCGATCGCGAGCCCGGGATACGAGATGCCCGCCCGTGCCGCCGCCCGCGAACACCACGCGCATCAGCGCGCCACCGAGAGCGGGTCCGTAGGCACGCGCAGCGCGACGCGTTCGCGCGTGCTCCCGATGTTCACGAGGATCCCCGTCATGAGAATAGTGAGCACGAGATTCGTGCGCCCGTAGCTCACGAATGGCAGCGTGAGCCCGGTCGTCGGCAGGAGTCCGATCACGACGCCAAGATGCAGGTACGCGGTACTCACCGTACAGAACGTCATCCCGAGCGCCAGCAGCTGCTGGAACGGTGTGCGCGCCTGCTTCGCGATGCGAAAGCCCAGCCAGCCATAGAGCGCGAACAGCGCGGTCACGCCGATGAGGCCGAGGAATCCCCACTCCTCGCCGATGTTGCTGCCGATGAAATCGTTGAAGGGGAACGGCAGGAATCCGGTCTGCTGCTTCCCTTGCCCGAACCCCACGCCGAAGAATCCGCCGGATCCGACAGCGATCAACGACTGCTTGAGCTGATAGCTCGCCTCGGTCGGCGCCTTTCCGGGGTCGAGGAACGAGGTCATGCGGAGCAGCGCGTACTGGACGCGCTCCACCAGCTTCCAGATGAGCGGCAGCGCGAGCGCGCCGAGGAGCAGGCCGTGACCCAGGCGCACGCCGCCGGCGAAGAGCACCACGCCCATGAGGAGGACGAACGTCATCACCATCGAGAGATCGGGCTCGAGGATCACGAGCACGCTCATCACGAGCAGCACCACGACGAAGGGCAGCAGCCCCGTGGTGAACCGGCGCAACGCGTCACCCTTCTTCACCACGAGCATGGCGGTCCACGCGATCACAGTGAACTTCGCGAACTCGGACGGCTGGAACGTGAGCCCCAGGCGGATCCACCGGCGCGACCCGTGGATCTTGGGCGCGATGTACGGGATGCCCGGGATGACTGGAATGAGAAGCAGCACGATGCTCACGCCGAGCAGCGGCCACGCCCATTCGCGCCACCGCTCGGCGTCGAGCTTCGCCGCGAACGCGAACGCGACGATGCCGATGGCCACGCCGCTCATCTGCAGCCAAACATAGTAGGCGCTCCCATGATGCTCGCTCACGGCCAGGAACTGGCTCGCGCTGTACAGCACCGCGAGGCCGAATGCGAGCAGCACCGCGCTCACGATCACGAGCGCGCGCGCCTCGACGCCCATGCGCCAGCGTTCGCGCGCGAGCGGTCTCGCGGGCGCGGTCATGCGCCGGCCGCGAGGCGACGGAACGCCGCGCCGCGCTCCAGGTAGTTCGTGAACATGTCGTAGCTCGAGCACGCCGGGCTGAGGAGCACGGCGTCGCCCGGCGCGGCGAGCGCGCGCGCCCGCGCGATCACCGCCTCGAAATCGGCGCCCATGCGCTCCACCGGCACGACGGAGTCGAGCTCGTACGCGATCTGCGCGCCCGCCTCGCCGTACGCGATCACCGCCTTGGCCTTTCGGCGCAACGGCTCGACGAGCGCCGCGTACGGCTCGCCCTTGTGCCGTCCGCCGAGCAGCACCACCGCGGGCCGTGTCATCCCTTCGATCGCGACGAGGGCGGAACTCACGTTCGTCGCCTTCGAGTCGTTGATCCAGACCACGCCGCCATATTCGCCGACGGTCTCGAGGCGGTGCGGCAGTGCGCGGAACGCACGCAGGCCATCGGCGATGCGCCGGCGCGCGTCGGGCGTTCGGTACGCCTCGTCGAAGTCCATCACGGCCAGCACGGCGGCGAGCGCGTTCGCCACATTGTGGTCGCCGATCAATGGCAGGTCGCGCCGCGCCATTAGTGGCTGTTCGCCATGCACGAACAGTTCGCCCGCCGCGCGGTCATACCACGCGTCCTCCACGCTGTGCACCGAAAAACAACTCACCGCGCCCGCCGGCCGCGCGCGGAACATCGACTCCTTGTCGTCGGCGTTCAGCACGGTGCGCGAGCGCGCATCCGAGTTCCGGAAGAGGAGCAGTTTGTCTTCGTAATACTCCTCGATCGACGGATACCGGTCGAGATGGTCCGGCGTCAGATTCGTGAGCACGCCCACGGCCGGCTTGATGCCTGGCGTATCGTGCAGTTGGAAGCTCGACATCTCCAGCACCATCACCGCCGGCGGCGCGACCGCGAGCGCGAGCGCGCACACCGGCGTGCCGATGTTCCCCGCATCCACGGCGCCCGTCACGCCGAGCGCGCGCAGCAGGTGCGCGATGAGCGCGGTCGTCGTGGTCTTGCCGTTCGTGCCGGTGATCGCGATGTAGGGTACGCCGCTGAGATGGTGCAGCCCGACCTCCACCTCGCTCACGATCGCGACGCCCGCCGCGCGGGCCCGCGCGAGCGGCGGCGCTTCGGGCGGCACGCCGGGGCTCGCGACCACGAGCGCCGCGCGCGCGATGCGGTCGAGATCGTGGCGGCCGACATCCACGGTCACGCCGGCCGCGCGAAGCCGCACCGCCGTCGCGTCGAGCTCCGCGCCCGTGCCGGCGTCGGAGGCGTACACTGTGAGTCCGTCGCGAGCCAGCAGTTCGGCGGCCGCGGAACCGCTCTTCCCGAGCCCGATCACCGCCGTCTCCCCGGCGCGCCAGGCCGCGGGGATCATCGCAGCTTCAGCGTGCTGAGCGCGATGAGCGCGCAGAGGATCCCGAGGATCCAGAAGCGCACCACCACCTGCGATTCACTCCACCCTTTCATCTCGAAATGATGATGCACCGGCGCGCGCAGGAACACGCGGTGCGCGCGCGCGTACTCCACGCCGCGCGCGCGCTTCCGCTGTTTGAACACGGAACGCTGGAGGATCACCGACACGGTCTCGGCGACGAACACACCCCCGATCAGCACCAGCAGGAATTCCGATTTGAGCAGGATCGCCACCGCACCGAGCGCGCCGCCGAGCGCGAGCGATCCCGTGTCGCCCATGAAGACCTGCGCCGGATACGTGTTGTACCAGAGGAATCCGATCAGCCCGCCGATGATGGCCGCGCAGAAGACCGCCAGCTCACCGGAGCCCGGCAGATAATAGATCTGGAGATAATGGCTCGTGTCCGATCGGCCGATCACGTACGCGAACAGCCCGAAGGTCGCGAAGGCGATCGCCGAGAGACCGGCCGCCAGTCCATCCAGTCCATCGGTGAGATTCACCGCGTTGCTGACGCCGGTGAGCACGAACGCCACCCAGGGCACGTACATCCACGCGAACATCGGCACGACGAGGACGTACTTGTAGAACGGCAGCGTGCTGGAGGCGCCCGGGCAGATTGCGAGAGCGGGTCGAGCCAGAGCCACACGCCCAGCGCGATGCCGATCGCGACCTGCCCCACGAGCTTGTAGCGCTCGATCAGTCCCTGGTTCTTCTTCCCTTCGCGCTGCTGCCGCAATTTCAGGTAATCATCGATGAACCCGATCGCGCCCATCCACGCCGTGACGGCGATCGCGATCCAGATGTACCGGTTGCTGAGGCGCGCCCAGAGCACGGTGGGCAGGAGTCCCGCGATGAGGATGATCACGCCGCCCATGGTCGGCGTGTTGCCTTTGCTCTGATGCGAATCCGGCGTGCCTTCGCGCACGCCCTGGTTCACGCGCATCGCGCGCAGGCGCGCGATGGTGGCCGGCCCGATCAGGAAGACGATGAACATTGCCGTCACCGCGGCGCCCGCCGAGCGGAACGTGATGTAGTTGAAGACGTTGAACACGCCGCACACGCGGCACGCGCCGGTGAGTTGCGTCAGGAGGTAGAACACTAGCGCACAGACCAGGCGTTGAGTTGCGGAAGGAGGCGTTCGAGCTGCACGCCGCGCGATGCCTTGAGAAGGATAACCGCATCCCGCTTGAGGCGCGGCTCCAGCGCCGGCCACAGGTCGTCGATGTCGCGCGCCGTAACCACGCGCGGGTCATCGCGCCCCGCATCCCGGAGCGCCGCACCGAGCTCGCCGATCCCGGCGATCACTTCGGCCTTCGACGCGAGCGCGTACCGCGCCACCTCATCGTGCAGCCGCGCCGCGTGCGCGCCGAGTTCGCGCATGCCGCCGAGTACCGCCACACGCTGGCGCCCACCGCCCGAACCCGCGAGCAGGTCGAGCGCGGCGCGCATCGACGCGGGGCTCGCATTGTAGGCGTCGTTGATGAGCGTCGCGTTGCCCAGCGGCTCCCACGACACGCGCATCTTGGAGAGCTTCGCGCCCGCCATGCCGCGCGCGGCGTCTTCCGCGCTCACGCCGCACTCGCGCGCCGCCGCGAGCGCGAGCATCGCGTTGCGCAGATTGTGTTCGCCGCGCGCCGGCGGCCGCACCGTGGCGCCTTCGAACAGGATCTCGCCCAACCCGTCGGCGCCGATCGACCAGCGCGTGGCGCGTACGTCGCCTTCACCGAGACCCACTTGGATGACGCGGCGAGCGCGCCCCTTGGCCGCCGCGGCGATCTCGGGCTGCGCCGCGGGCGTGATCGCGATCGAGGCGCCGTCGAAGATGGCCGTCTCCTCGCGCATCACGCCGTCCAGGCTGCCCAGTCCTTCGAGATGCTCCTCCGACACGCCCGTCACGATCGCGAGGTCGGGCGCCGCGATGCCGCGCAGTCGCTCCATCTCGCCGGGCACGTTCATCCCCATCTCGACCACCGCGACGTCGCTGTGATCAGGCATCGCGAGCAGCGTGAGCGGCACGCCGATGAGATTGTTGAGATTCCCGCTCGTGGCGTGCACGTCGAGCCGCGCACCGAGCGCGGCCGCGAGCAGATCCTTCGTGGTGGTCTTCCCCGCCGAACCGCCGACGCCGAGCACCGGACCGCCCCAGGCGCGGCGCCGGAAATGCGCGAGGGCACCGAGCGCCGCGAGCGTGTCGCGCACCGCGAACACCGGCACGCCAAGCGCGCGCGCGAGCACCGGCCGGTCGATCACGACGGCTGCGGCGCCCGACGCCACCGCGCCCGCCAGGAACTCATGCGCGTCGAACCGTTCACCGCGCAGCGCGACGAAGCAGTCGCCGGCCTGCAGTGCGCGCGTGTCGGTCGTGATACCGCGGATCGCTTCGTGCCCCGCGGGCCGCGCTCCCGTGAGCTCCCGTGCCAGCGCCGCACCCACCCGGTCGAGCGTCCAGAACCCGACCGGAGCGGTCACGCGACGGCTCCCGTCAGCTCGGCGACGATCGCCTTCTCGTCGAACGGGAGGCGCGCCGTGCCACGGATCTGATAGGTCTCGTGCCCCTTGCCCGCGAGGAGGATCACGTCGTCGTTGGCGCGGGCGATCTCGAGCGCGCGCGCGATCGCAAGCCGCCGGTCCTCGAGGCGCTCGTGATTGTCACGGCGCATTCCGCGCTCGATGCCATCCAGGATCTCGTCGGGATCCTCGGTGCGCGGATTGTCGCTCGTGAGGATCACCATGTCGGCCTTGCTCTCGGCGATGGCGCCCATGGTGGGGCGCTTGCCGCGGTCGCGATCGCCGCCGCATCCGAACACCACGATGAGCTTCCGGCGCGTGAACGGACGCACCGCCGCGAGCGCGCGTTCGAGCGCATCGGGCGTGTGCGCGTAATCGCGCAGCACGGTGGGACACTCGTGGATCACCTCGAGGCGGCCCGGTACCTGCGGCACCGTGCGCAGCCGCGCCGCGATCGCGCTGAAGGTGAGACCCAGGTGCCACGCCGCGCCCGCCGCGGCCAGCGCGTTGCGCACATTGAAATCGCCGATGAGCGGCAAGCGCAGGGCGTGGCGCTGCGTACCGGCGCACAACCGCCATTCGCTGCCGCGCGGCTGGTAATGCACGGCTTCGGCGCGCACGGTCGCGAGGGGCCCGAGCCCGAACGTGATGACGCAGGGCGCGGGCGGCAGACGCTCCCACGCCGGGTCGTCGCCGTTGATCACGGCCGCGCCGCGCGGCGTGAGATACTCGATGAGCCGCGCCTTCGCCGAGAAGTACGCGTCCATCGTCTCGTGATAGTCGAGATGGTCGCGCGTAAGGTTCGTGAACACGGCCACCTCGAACTTCAGTCCGTCGATGCGCCGCTGGTCGAGCGAGTGCGACGAGACTTCCATCGCTACCGAGCGCACGCCCTGGTCCACGAGCGCACGCAGCACGCGCTGCAGCTCCACAGGGCCGGGCGTCGTGAGTCCCGCGCCGCCTTCCACCGGCGTGCCGGCGCTGCCGAGCAATACGCCCAGCGTGCCGATCGACGCCGAGCGCGCGCCCGGCGCGTCGAGCAGATGCCGCAGGATGCCGACCGTGGTGGTCTTGCCGTTCGTGCCCGTGACGGCCGCGATGCGCAGCGCATTCGCCGGCTCCTCGAACGCCGCGGCGGCGGCGATGGCGGCGGCGCGCCGGCCTTCGCGCACGACGATGGACGGCAGCGCGGTGCGCCCCGGCTGCTCGACGATCGCGACCGATGCGCCGCGACCCGCCGCGTCCTCGAGATATTCGTGGCCGTCCTGCATCGAGCCCTTCACCGCGATGAACATCGCGCCGGTGGTCACCGCGCGGCTGTCGTCGGTGATGTCGCCCGCGCGCTCGGGAAGCGCGCCGGTGATCTCCACGAGCAGCCCCGCCCGCTTGAGCGCGTCCGCGACGCGCGCGGTGGCGAAGGGCTTCACGGCCCGCTCACGACGCGGACGATCGCGCCGGACTTGAGCGCGGCACCGGCCGCCGGCACCGTACCCGACGCGGACGCGCCGACGTTCCCGACCTGCACGCGGAATCCGGCGCGATGCAGCGCCAATACGGCGGCGCGAATGCTCAGGCCCTTCACGGCGGGAACCGCGTGCGCGGATGAACCCGCGACGGATGGGTGCACGAGGCTGCCGATGTCGAAAGAAATAGCTGTGTCGGGCATCGTGCTTCGGGCATCGGGCATCGCAACTGCATCGGAATCGGCACGGTTTGCGATGAACGATGCACGATGGGCGATGCCCGCTTCCCCGGAATTCAGCGACTCCGCCGCCAACGCGTCGCGATCGAGCGAGGCATCGCGCGATGCGAGCGCCGCCTCGATCACGAGCTTCGATACGGGAGCCGCGGCCCGGCCGCCGAAATACTGACGCGGCGGATCGTCGAGCTTCACCAGCATCACGTACTGCGGATGCTCGGCCGGGAAGAGCGCCACGAACGACGCGGTATAGTGCCCCGCCGTATAGCCGGCGTGCGTGCCCGGCGCCGCGCGGCGCGAGGTTCCGCTCTTGCCGGCGATCTGGAAGCCGCGGATCGCGGCGCTCTGCGAGGTGCCGAGGTCCACCACGTCGATCATCATGGCGCGCACGGCCGCCGCCGAAGCGGGATCGATCACGCGCCGCACCACGCGGCGCTGGTGACGGTACAGCACCGTGCCGTCGGCCGCGCGGATCTCCTTCACGAGCGCGGGTTCGAGCAGTTCGCCGCCGTTCGCGATCGGCACGTACGCCGCCGCGAGCTGCAGCGGCGTCACGGCCACTTCGTAGCCCATCGCGAGCGACGCCGGCGACTGCTTCGACCACGCCGCCGGCGCGCGCAGCGTGCCCGACGCCTCCGACGGGAACGGGACGCCGGTCACCGTGCCGAAGCCGAAATCGCGCAGCACGCCGTACTCCTCGTGCGACGAGAGGCGCGAGGAGAACTTCACGATCCCGATGTTGCTCGACCAGCGGATCACTTCGCGCAGCGTGAGCGAAGGCGCGGGATGCTCATCGGTGATGGTGCGTCCCGCCACGGTCCACTTGCCGCCCTCGGTGTTCATGCGCTCGTCGGGCTGCGCGCGCCCCGCGCTGAGCAGCGACGCGACGATGAGCGGCTTGAGCGTCGAGCCGGGCTCGAACGGTTCGGCGAGCGCCGGGCTCCCCGCTGAGCGCGGATCGCGGCGCCGGCTCGCCATCGCGCGGATCTCGCCATCGTCCGGGTCGAGCACCACGAGATCGCCGCCGCTCGCACCGCTCGCCGCCACCGCGGAATCCAGCGCGCGCTGCGCGATCTCCTGCAGCGACTCGTTGATCGTGAGTACCACGACATCACCCGCGCGCGGCGGCAGCGCGGTGTCGCCGGCCAGCACGAAGCGGCCGCCGCGCGTGAGGCGCTCGAGCGTCGCGCGCCCCGGCGTGCCGTGCAGCACCGTGTCGAGCGCGAGCTCGAGTCCATCCACCGGCGCGCCCGCGCCATCCACCACGCCCACCACGCGCTGCGTCGCCTCGCGCGCGGTGTACACGCGCTCGAGCGTCGGCTCGGCGTACACCCCGCGCATTGCCATGAAGCCCGCCGCGCGCGCCGGGGCGTAGAGACCGGGGAACTGTACCCACGCGTTCGACGTGTCCACCGCGCGGCGCATGAGGTCGGCCGGCACGCCCATGCGGGCCATCGCGCGCATCGCGCTGTCGGCGTGCAAGATCTCGCGCGGCGCTACGCCAAGTCGCACGGCGGGACGCGTGACCGCGAGCGGATGCCCGCGCTCGTCGAAGATGTCGCCGCGCGGCGCCGGGAGTTCCACCGGCTTCAAGTGCTGCGCTTCGGAGCGCGCTTCCCAAAGTCCCCGCTGCCACAGTTGCACCTGTCCCGCGCGCCCGACGAGCGCGATAGCGAAGAGGACGAGCAGCGCGTGCAAGAGCGCGAGGCGACTGGGGCGAAGCATTTAGGGCGTGCGCGGCGTCCGGCGAAGGATGACGAGCTCGGTGTCGTTCGGAACGTGCATGTGGAGGCGGCTCTCGGCAGCCGGCGCCAGCTTCGCCCTGCTCGAGAGATCGCGGATGTCGCTCTCGAGCTGCGAACGCTGTGCGTCCAACTGCGTGCGCCGCGCCTCGAGCACCTGCAGCTCGAGCGCCTGCGCACGGCCCACTGCCCTCCTCCAAATGACGCCCAATAGCAGCAGGAGGAAACCGGCGATCACGAGCGCGACCCACGTGCGGCCGCGCGGTGCGGCGCCGCCCGCACGGCGACGCTTCCCCGTGCGCGACGCCTGCGAGCGCGGCGGCGTCGTGCCGCCTCCCGTTACGCGCCCTTTCGCCATGCGCGGAGCCGTGCGCTGCGAGCGCGCGGGTTGCTTGCAATCTCGAGTGCGCCCGCAACGACGGCCTTGCGCGTGAGCGTCGTGCCCAGCGCGTGGCCGCGGCAGGTGCACACCGGCTGCCGCGGCGGGCACACACAGGCCGCGCTCCACTCCCGGAACGCGTGCTTCACGAGACGGTCCTCGCCCGAGTGATAGCTGATCACCGCGAGCGTCCCGCCCGGCACGAGCCGGTCGCGCAGCATCGGCAGCGCGCGCTCGAGCCCCTCGAGCTCGCCATTCACGGCGATCCGCACCGCCTGGAAGAGGCGCGCGAAATCGGGCGGCCCGGTGCGCGGCCCCAGTGCGCCCCGGATCGCGCCCACGAGATCGTCGCTCGTCGCGTAGGGCCTCGTGGCCCGTCGCCGCATGACCTCGCGCGCCAAGCGGCCGGCCCGCGGTTCATCGGCGTACTCGCGGAACGCGTGGGTCAGTTCCGTCTCGTCCGCGCGGTCGAGCCACTCCGCACCGCTCTCGAGACTGTCGTCGCCCATGCGCATGTCGAGCGGTGCGCCGGCGCGAAAGGAGAATCCGCGCGACTCGTCGTCCAACTGCCGGGAGGAGACGCCGAGGTCGAGCAGCACCGCATCGAATCCGGGCCCGGCCGCGACGGCCACCGCATCCTCGTCCGAGAAATTCGCCTGAGTCGCCTCGAAGGCGCCACGCGCAGCGAACGCGGCCAGCCGGTCACGCGCCGCGGCGATCGCGCGCGGGTCGCGGTCGAAGCCGGTGACGTGGGCGCCACGCTCGAGCAGCGCGAGCGCATGTCCGCCTCCGCCGAGCGTGCCGTCGAGGACACGGTGCGCACCCTCGAGCAGCGCGAGGACCTCCGCCGCGAGCACCGGCGCGTGGTACTCGCTCGCCCAACCGCTGCCGTCCACCGCCGTACCCGTCATGCACGACCTCGCAAAGGCTTAAACGACGAGCGCCCGCCGGATCCCGGCGGGCGCTCGCGCGTCGGGCACTCCGGCACCCGTCACTTGCAGAATTTCTTCAGCTGTCCGTCGACGGCGGGGGTGTACTGCTGCAGCGCACCGAGGATCTGCTGCGCGACCTTCGCGTCGATCGAGCCACCGGCGGCGACGTTGATCTGCGCGATGAGGAGATAGTCCTGCGCCTCCTTCGCCAGATCGCACCGCTTCGCCGTCACGTTCGCACGCACCGCCATGTCACCCACCGAGAACGCGGCGAGGCCCTTCACGAACTTCGCCTGCGGGCTCGGCGCGATGCTGTCGTCGAGCGACAGGATCGCGACCGCGCGCTTGTAGTCCTCCGCATTCTGGGGCTGGGCCGCCTTGGCGGCCTTGTACGCCTGGTTGCCCACGACGAGTAGGAGCTGCTTGCCGGCGATGGCGGAGTCGGTGCTCAACTGCTGCGCCGCATGCACCGAATCGGGCCCCGACTTGGCGGGACCCTTCGGCGGCTTCAGCGCCAGCCGGATCATGGCGATCGCCTGGTCGGGCCGCTGCAAGTCGATGTTCGCCTGCGCCGCGAGGATGTACGGGTGACTGTTGCTGGAATCGAGCTTGATGAGCTGGTTCGCCGCATTGAGCGCCGCCTGCGGATTGCCGGCGAGGCGTTGCACCTGCGAGTTGATCGCCCAGAGCGTCGGATTGAGCGGGAATTTCGCGAGGCCGGTGGACGTCGTAGTGACCGCCTGCTTCACTTCCTGCAGCTGCGCGTACGCGGCCGCCTGGCGAATGAAGAAGGTGGTGTCGGCGGCCGAGGTATCGACCCGTACCATCTCTTCACCGATCACCGTCGCGCGGCGCGTGTCCACGGTGTCGCGCGTGGCGAGCAGGATCTGCCACTCGAGCTTGATGAGATCGGGGTCGCCCGGATTCTCATCGACCGCCTTGATGATGATCGGCTTGGCCGCCGCCGCGTACCCGCTTGCGCCGATGAGGTTCACGACGCGCGAGACCAGCTGCGGGTTCTTCGGATCGATCGCGATCAGGTTGCCCCACGCTTCCACGGCCTTCGTGAGATAGAAGCGCGCGCTGTCCTGCTGGCCGGCCGCCTTCGCCGCCTGGCCCCGTTTGCGGAACTCCTCGCCGAGGATATCCCACGCAAGCTTGTTCCGCGGATCGAGCTCGGTGACCCGCGTCGCGACGACGACGATCGAATCGCTGTTGTAGTCCTTCTTCACCCAGGCGTTCGCCAGGCAAACGCGGCCGATGGTCGAACTGGGATAGATCGTGATGGCGGCGCGCGCCGAGAGGATCGCGCCGTCGAGATCGTTGTTCTGATACTTGTGCATGCAGTTCACGAAGTCGGGCACCTGCTTGCGCGATGCCTGGAACGACTTGGAGACCTGCGATGCGAGATCACCGAGCTTGGTACCGCTCACGGAGGGCAGCGGCTGCGCAAAATCGATGAAGCCGGTGACGTAGTAGCGGACGTCGAGCTTGTAGGCCGCTCCCGTCTTCGTGACGTTGCCTTCGACGTACTCTTCCGTGCGCAGCGTGGTCGCGAGCAGCCGGGCGGTGAGCGCATTGGGCGCGCTATCGCAGCTGAAGCCCGACGCCTCGAGGTTCGCACACACCGTGGTCTTCGCGATCACCGCGAGTTGCTTGACGCTCACATCCGACGCGATGTGCTGGCGGACCTCTTCGGATGCCTGCGGTCCGAGGCCCTTCTCGTTCCCGCGGAACGGCAGGACCATCAGGCGCGGCACCTCCTCGCCGGACTTCTGTGCGGCGAGCGGGCCCACGGCGGCGGCCGCCGCAGCGAGGAGCGCGAAGAGTGCGACGGGACCACGATTCATTGCCTTCACGGGCGCAAACCTCCGAATGTGTATTCTGATACCCCCACCGCGACATTGCAGGTCCGGCGGGACTCTGAATGGGCGAAGAGGGATTCGAACCCCCGACATCCTGCGTGTAAGGCAGGCGCTCTAACCAGCTGAGCTATTCGCCCTACGCGATCGT
This sequence comes from uncultured Gemmatimonadaceae bacterium, assembly GCA_963716745.1. GTDB lineage: Bacteria > Gemmatimonadota > Gemmatimonadetes > Gemmatimonadales > Gemmatimonadaceae > DATKOH01. Next base: position 53,957 of record OY970320.1, on the reverse strand, counting down.
CGGCGACGGGGGAAACTACGTGAGAATCGCCACCGGGACCAGCACGCAATAGCCGATCACGAGGAGCACCGGAGCGATGGTGTCGCCGCCACGGACGAGGTCCGCATAGCCAACGACGAGCGCAAGCGCCGCGAGCGACCACCAGAGTGCCGCCTTCATGCGCGGTTTCGATTCCGTTTTCTGCATAAGTTCTAAAGGATAGGCCGCCCCGCTGGCAGTGTCAAGCAACGATGCGGTGGGCAGTTAGGGCTCGTTCGACCCGGGCGGCGCTTCGCCATCGCGGGGTGGCGCACGGTCCGGTCGGGCGCTCGCGAGCAGGGCCTCGATCGCACTCTGCCGCGCCGCGCGCTCGGCCGCCTCCTCAGCCGCCCGCATCGCGTCGAGACGGCGGCGGTCGCGCCGGCGCCGCGCCGCATACAGCGGGATGAGCACTACGCCGAGGATCGCGGTGAGCGCCGTGAGATTCGCGAGGATCGCCAGCGCACCGTAGCGGCGCATCGTGCGCGCGCGCCAGGATTGCTCGAACGACGATTTCGTGAGTCCGTACGCCTCGCGCATCGCGCGGTCCATCGAGCCCGTCGCGCGCCACCGTTCCAGGAAGAGCGACAGCCCGCGCACGCTGTCGAGCTGCGCGAGGTCCGCCACGGCGCGATACGACAGCGCGTACGCGGTGCCCGCGCGCACCGCCCCGCCGGTGAACCCATCGTCGAGTGAGTCGAGCGCGGGCACGCCGCCCAGGACGAGGCCGACGCTCGCGGCGAGCACCTCGTCGCGCGCCCACTCGCGCGCGCACCAGCTCGCGTATCCCTCGTCGAACCAGCGCGGCGGCAGATCGCCCATCGCCTCGTGCAACGCGAGATGCGCGAGTTCGTGCCGCAGCACCGACACCGGTTCGCCGGCGTCCGATCCCGCGCGGCTGCCCTGCATCACGATGCGCCGCTCCCCGGGGATGGCGACGGCCGCGCCCCACTCCGGCGCGCCGGCGCCCGCCCATTCCCGGAATTGGCGCGAACCGCCGGCGATGGCGATGAGCACGGCGTCGCGTGGACGCGGGAGCCCGGGGAACGTATCGCGCGCCGCCGCGCTGTCGAGCAGGGTGTGCGCGAGCGGAAGATCCGCATCGCCCGCCATGATGGTGAATCGTCCCGCCGTGAGGCGCGTGATCTTCGCGTCTTGCGCGCGCGCCGCGCGCGCGGGCGCCGCCACGAGCAGGAGCGCTAGGACGATCGCGAGGGCACGCCCCCGTCCTCGACGTGCTTCAGCATCTCGCCGCAGCGCTTCCCCCATGGATTGAACTTGTTGGCGGCGAGTCCGTCGCGCCACGCCTGCTTCGCATCGTCCTGCTTTCCTTCGAACCAGAGCGCACGGCCGAGTTCGTAGTACGCTTCGATCAGATTCGGCCCGATCGACAGCGTCTTGCGGAAGAAGGTCTGCGCGTCCTCGTACATCTCGCGCTCGGCATAGGTGAGGCCGAGGTAGAAGTGCGCGTACAGCGTGGCCTTGCGATCGTTGTCGAGGCGGATCGCCTTGGACAGATGCTCGATCGCCTCGCCGAAGATCTTCTTCTTGAGACAGATGTAGCCGAGGTTGATGCGCGCCAGCGAGTTCGTCGGCTGGCGCATGAGCACCTTCTGGAAGTTCAGCAGCGCTTCGTCGTATTTCTCCTGCAGCATTTGGGCCCAGCCGAGCAGCGACTCGGTCTGCGGATCGTTCGGCGACAGTTCGAGTGCCTTGAGCAGTGCGCGCTCGGCGCCTTCGTGATCGCCGAGCGAGATGAGGCTCCAGCCTTTCTCCACGAACGTGGACGCACCGATGTGGTCGGCGACTACCGGCCGTTCGCTCGCGAATTCGGGCGCGTTCGACGGCGCCGATGACTGCTGCAGCTGCTTCCACCGCTCGACGAGCTTCTTCACATTGTCGCGCAACACCGACATCTGCGCGATCTCCTGTTCCAGCTGCTTGAACAGCGCGATGATCTCGCCCTTGATCGCATCGCGCGCATCCGGCGCACCCGCGTCCTCGAGGCGCGCCGCGATCGCATCGTACTGCTGACGGAACCCGCTCGCTTCGTCAGCCATCTATCGCCGCCTTGGCCGCCTTCTTGAGTTCGACGCGCTCGCTCGCATTGAGCAGGTGCGGCACGTCGAGGAAGATGATGAGGCCGTCGTCCTGCCGCACGAGACCGCGCAGGTACTCGGCGCGCAGCCCGCGGAACACCTTGGGCGGTTCGGCCACGCGGTCGGCGGGAATGGCCACGACCTCGAGCACGGCATCCACCACCGCGCCGATCCATTCGTCGCCCGATGCGAAGAGGATGATGCGCGTCTCGGGCTTCGGCTCGCGGCGCTCGAGGCCGAAGCGCGTGCGGAGGTCCACCACCGGTACCACGCGTCCCTGATGCTCGATCACGCCGTCGAGCCACGCGGGCAGTCCGGGCAGCGTGGTGGGCTTCACCCAGCGCAGCACGCGCTCGACGGCCGCGACATTGCCGGCGAACCGGTCGTCGCCGAGGCGGAACGTCACCACCTGCTGCATCACGGCGCTCATGCGCGGGCTCCGAGGCAAGCGCGCACGAGCGCGTCGGGATCGCACACCGCCACGAGTTCGGTGCCACGCGGGATCACGCCCGAGAGCACGGGTTCGCCAATGGTGGCGCCGGGCACGGCGCGTACGCTCGAGAGATCCACGATGATCACATCCTCCACATCATCCACGATGACGCCCACCTTGCCACCCTTCCCGCGCACGACGAGCGTGACATCCTCGTCGCCTCCATCGCGGGCCACCTCGAGCACTTGCTCCGCGCCGTACACCGGGAGCCGCATGCCCCGGTACTGTGCGACGCCCGCCATGTCGCGCGGCATGCCGGGGAGCGAGTGACGTTCGAGACGCTCTACCGCCTCCTCCGCGTTCGCGAGCGGCATGGCGAAGTACTCCTTGCCGACGCGGAACAGCAGGAATTCCGCGAGTCCCGTGAGCGGAGCGCCATGGGTAACGTCGATGAGACTCATGGCGCCTCCTTGCGGGCCACCGTGCGCCGGGCGCGCGGCGCGGTGATGTCGGAGCGCCGCAGCGCGACGATCTCGGCGACGGCCGCGGCGATCTCCGTGAGCGGCAGGACACGCGTCGCGCCGCCCGCCATTGCCGCCGCCTGCGGCATCCCGAAGATGATCGACGTCGCGCGGTCCTGCGCGATGCCGGTGCCGCCGGCGTCGCGGATCGCGCGCAACCCTTCGGCGCCATCGCGGCCCATGCCGGTGAGCACGATCCCGATGACCGCGTTGCCGAGGCACTCCGCCGCCGAGCGGAAGAGCGGATCCGCGGCGGGGCGCACGCCCCACACGGGCGGCGTGTCGTCGAGCGCGAGTAGTACGCCACCCGTGCCCGCGCGCAGACGCAGATGGCGGCCGCCCGGCGCGACGTACACATGACCGCGCCGCAGCAGCTGTCCGTCCTGTGCCTCGCTCACCCGCAAGCGGCTGTGCGCGTTCAATCGCTCGGCCAGACTCCGCGTGAATCCGGAGGGCATGTGCTGCACGACCACGACCGCGGCGTCGAGCGTGCGCGGCAAGCCGGGGATGACCTCGGCGAGCGCGCGCGGGCCTCCCGTGGAGCTGGCGATCGCGACGACGCACGACGCCGCGCCCTCCGCCGCGGGATGCTTCGCCGCGGAGGCGCCGGCCACCGTCTCGGAGAGCGCGGTCATGCCGCGGAGATTCACTTCGGCCGCGGCGCGGAGCGCTTCGAGCAACGGCTCGCGCACCGTGGCGAGGTCGAGACTGATCGGACCCGACGGCTTGCGCAGGAAGTCCACGGCGCCGAGCTCCAGCGCGCGGAGCACGGGATCGTGTGCGCCGCCGGTGGCGGCGCCACTGAGCATCACGACCGGGCGCGGCGAATCGCGCATGATCCGCTCGAGCGCGGCGAGCCCATCGAGCTCCGGCATCTCGATGTCCATCGTCACGATGTCGGGTTCCAGCGCGCGCACCTTCTTCAGCGCGTCGGCGCCATGGCGCGCGGTGCCGATCACGCGGAATTCGCCCGACCCGTCGATGAGATCCACGACGATCTTGCGCATGAACGCGCTGTCGTCCACGACGAGGACGGTGCGGAGCGAACTAGAGGAGGACATTGCCTCTCGCCATCGAGCGCACTTCCAGGCGCCCGTCGCCGGTGTGGAGGTACACGCTGCGGCCGTGCCCGCCGCCGGCATCCTCGCCGATCACCGGGATGCGCGCGAGCGCGAGCGCCTTGCGGCTCGCGAGCAGATTGCGCTCGCCGATCTGCATGCCGCCCGACGAGAGGAGCGAGGTGAACATGCTCGCGCCGCCCACGAGCCGCGCCGAGATCCGGCGGTCGAGCGCGCCGAGCGCGCGCATCTGCTCCAGCAGCAGCGGCACCGCGCTCGAGGGGAATTTCGCGCGGTTGCTGCGGTCGCGCGCCATGGAGTCGCTCGGCAGGAGCACGTGCGCGACTCCGCCCACCTTCGCGGTGGCGTCGTGCAGCACGATGGCGACGCAGCTCCCCAGCCCCACGCTGGCGATGATCGCGTCCCCCTGAGCGACGGCGGCCTCGGCGACGTGCACGCGGATCTCCTTCACGAGGCGCGGCGGAAGATGCGTTCACGCGCATCCACGATCTCGAATCGCGCGCGCGCCGCGCCCGTGAGCGTCTCCACCTTGCCCTGGAAGAGCACGCCCAGGGGCGCGAGTGCGCCGTGGAATTGCTCGAGCAGCGCCTCCTGCGAGCGGCGGTCGAAATAGATCGTGACGTTGCGGCAGACGATCAGATCGAACGGACCGCCGGGAGGCGCGTCGCCCAGCAGATCGTGGCGCCGCAGGCGCACGGATGCGCGCACCGCGGCACCGATCGTGAAGGGACCGTCGCCCGTCACGTACGCGGAGCGCAGATCGGCGGGCATGTCCACGAGCGTCGACGACTCGTACACGGCGCGCCCGGCGGCTTCGAGGCTCGCGGCATCGATGTCGGTCGCCACGATCTCGAACGGCCCGCGCCTTCTTGCCGAGCAGCGTGGCGCGGCGTTGCAGCAGGATCGCGAGCGTGTACGGCTCCTCGCCCGAGGCGCACCCGGCGCTCCAGATCCGCAGCGGCGTCCGCCCCGCGGTCATGAGGGGTCCGAGCACCAACGCGTCCAGCGCCTCCCACGCCTCCGGATTCCGGAAGAAGCGCGTCACGTTGATCGTGAGCGCGTCCAGAAGACGTTCGTACTCCGCGCCGTCGCTGTCGAGCACGCGCGCGTAGTCGCGATAGGTGTGGACGCCGCGCGCGCGCATGCGCACCGCGATCCGGCGGCGCAGACACTTCTCCTTATAGCTCGCGCAGCCGAAGCCGCGCTCACGCGTGATCTTCGCCGTGAGCGCCGCGAAATCGGCGTCGGCCATCGGAGCGCCGGCGATCATTCGGGCATCGTCCGCACGAGATCGAGATTCGTGCGGATCACCTCGTTCTCGGGATTCAGGGCCAGCGCGCGCTCCCAGTACGCGAGCGCCTGCTCCTTCTCCTGCCACTTGAACCGGATGTTGCCGAGCTTGAAGTACACATCGTCGCCCAGCGCGGGATCGAGCTTCACCGCCCGCTGGAACGCCTCGAGCGCCTCGTCGTAGCGCGACGCGCGGTAGAGGCAGTCGCCGAGATTCTTGAAGAGCTGCGGGATCGAGCCGTCCTCGTGCAGCCCGCTTTCCGCAGCCCGCGCGGCGGCGGCCATGTCGCCGCGGCGCTCGTGCACCGCGGCGAGCGTGTTGTAGAGCACGGCGGCGTGCGGGTGCAGCTCCACGCCTTCGGCCACGATCTCGAGCGCGCGGTCGAGTTCGCCGGTGAGCGCCGCCGCGAGCGCGGCGTAGTGGAACCACGCCGGCGACGGCGACCGCTTGGCCCAGAGGAGACGCGACGCCGTGAGCGAGCGCATCGGCCTCATCCACGTCGCCGCTCTTGAGCGCGAGCACGCCGAGCGACGTGCGGATGCGCGGATCTTCCTGGCCGCCGCGCTGGATCGCCTCCTGCAGCGCCTCGCGCGCGTCGTCGTAGTGGCCCATGCGCTCGAGCGCGTAGGCGAGATTGTGGAAAATCGCCGGGCGCACGTTGGGCTGCGCGCCCGCCTCGCGGAGCGTGAGCACCGCCTCACTCCACTTCCCTTCCCGCATCGCGACGAGCCCCAGGATAGAAGCGCGCCGGCACGTCGGTCTCATTCAGCTCCACCACGCGCCGGAACTCGCGCGTGGCCTCCTCGAACATCGCCGTCTTGTAGAACGCGACGCCAAGATTGCGGTGCTCCTCCACGCGCGCCTCGCGCACGCCGTCGTCCACGGGGCGAGATTTGCCGGCGCGGTGCAGATAGCCGGCGGTCGCGAGGGCGTAGAGCGCCTTCCCTACCTCGAACTCGCCGATGCCCGACGCATCGATGAGCGTCGTCACGTCGCGCCGCCCGTCGATCAGCGGGATCAGCTGCTCCTGTGCCGGCGTGAGCTGCGCTTCGCTCTGCGCCAGCCGCGTCCGGTCCACCTCGAAGATGATGTCGAAGCTCGGCACCTTCTTCTCGATCAGGCTCCACTCGTCCACGCGCCGCGCGCCTTCGAGCAGCAGCGATTCGGGATTGATCGACACGAGGACGTCGTGCTCCTCGGGGCGCATGTCCGCCTCGAAGCTGAACGTCCCCTGCGTCCAAGTGAAGAGGTAGTACACGGCTTCCTCGATCTGCACGCGGATGTAGCGGTGCAGCTCCTCGCGCGTGAGGATCTGCTGCTCGATGAGGATCTCGCCGAGGCGCTTGCCGCGGTGCGCTTTGCTCTGCGCTTCGATCGCGACGTCGAGCTCGAGCTGCGTCACGACGCCGTGCTTCACGAGCAGGTCGCCCAGCCGGTCGCGCCGGTTCACGATCGACGCGTACGAGATGCGGCCGCGGTCGAAGTAGATGTAGCCGAAGTTGTTGCGGTCGGCGACCGACAGGCAGCCGGTCTTCTGGCCCATGGCGAGGAGCTGCAGGACGTCGGGGAGCGACGCCTCCTTGAGACTGCCCTTGATCGCCATTACCGGAGGTCCTCGATCGCGCGGCCAGCCACGTCAGGCCAGTCCCAGACCACCTTCTCCTCGTCGAGGAAGAAGCTGTCGGCCTCGCGCCCGTCGATCGCGCGGGCCGGCGCGGGCGCGATGCCGCCGCCTTCGAGCTCCTTGCGCGCGAACGATGCATTGAGCGGAACGCCCACCACGCCCGCCGCCTTCACGAGCCGGTCGACCGTGGCCGCGAGTTCCGCGACGTTCGCCACGGCGCGCGCCGACAGGAAATCCACGAGCACGCGATCGGCGTGCTGTCCCGCGGCGGCGAACATGCGCGCGTACAGCTTCTCGCGCAGCGAATGGTCGGGCGGCTGGATCTCCACCACGAGTCCGCCCTCGAAGCGCGAGCGCAGCCGGTCCTCGAGACGCTCGATCTGGCGCGGGGCGCGGTCGGCACCGAGCACCACCTGCTTGCCGGCGGAGTACAAGCTGTTGAACACGTGAAAGAGTTCTTCCTGCGTGCGCTCGCCCGTCGCGCAGAGCTGCACATCGTCGATCAGGAGCGCGTCCACGAGGCGGTAGCGCGCCCGCCACCGCTCGATCGTGCCTTCCTGCAGCGCGACGATCAGTTCGTCGATGAACTGCTGCGCGTTCACGCACGCGACGGGCCGCTTGCCGCCGCCCGCCGTGATCATCTCGTTCGCGAGCGCGTTCAGCAGGTGCGTGACGCCCACGCCCGGCGGGCCGTACAGGAAGAGCGGATTGTACTTTCTGCCCGGCTCGAGCACGACCGTGTCGGCCGCGTGGACCGCGAGTTGGTTCGATGGCCCGACCTCGAACGTGGCACGCGTCAGCTCGGGATCGGGGCCGGGCGGCGGTTCCGCGCCGCCCATCTGCCGCGCCACGAGCAATTCCGCCTCGCCCACGCGCTCGGGATCCTTGAACACCTCCGACTCGGCGAGCACCGGATCGTAGCGCATCGCTTCTTGCTCGAGCGCGCGGAGCCGCGCGATGTTCGCCTCGTAGCCCTGCAACAGCGCGTCGACATCCGGCTCCTCCGACTGTTCGAGCGTGCGCTCGAGCAGCGTGGTGCCGTAACCGAGCTGATGCCAGTAGGTCATCGCTTCCACGACGCGCACGCGCCACGTGTCGATGTGCTGCGCCACCACATCGCTCAGGTCGCTGAGGAAGCTCGCGAATTCCTCGCCCCGCGCGGGCGCCTGCGCCATCACGGGGCCGGCGTCGGGCTTCTCACCGAGCAACTCGCGCACGTTCCGCACCGTGACCTCGGCCTCGCCGAGCGACTGGCACGCGATGAGGCGGTTGAGCGCGCCCTGCAGCTCGCGCACGTTCGAGAAGTTCATGCGCGCGACCTCGTCCAGCACGCCGGTCTCGAACGTCTCCTTCCGCTCCTCGCACTTCGCGCGCAGGATGGCCACGCGCGTCTCGTAATCGGGCAGGCCGACGTCCACCACGAGTCCGCCGGCGAAGCGCGAGATGAGGCGCTCGTCGAGGTCGGCGATCTCGTTCGGTGGGCGGTCGCTCGTGAGGATGATCTGCTTGCCCGCGCGCTGCAGCGCGTTGAACAGCCGCAGCATCTCGCTCTGCGTCTCGCGCCGGCCGGCGAGGAACTGGACGTCGTCCAGCAGCAGGATGTCCACGTCCTGGAAGCGCTGCTTGTAATTCTCGATCGTGCCCGACGACACGGCGGCGGTGAGTTCCTCCACGAACTCGTCGAGCGTGATGTAGAGCGACCGCAGGTTGGGCTGCAGTTGGATCGCCATGTGGCCGACGGCGATCATGAGGTGCGTCTTGCCCAGCCCCGAGCTGCTGTAGATGAACAGCGGGTTGTACGCGGTGCCCGGGGCCTGGGCCACCGCCTTCGCGGCGGAGACCGCGAGACGATTGGCCGATCCGACGATGTAGTTCTCGAAGCGGTAGCGCGGATCCAGTTCGGCCGTCACCGGTTCCCCGCGGGCGCCGCGGCACTCAGGCGCCGGAGCACGAGTTCGGCGATGCCCCGCAGCGTCTCGAACACGCCGGCGCCGTGCAGCGCATCGGCGGCGAACGACGGCACGCCGCGGAAGTTGAGCGCATCCTCCAGCGCCGGCACGCCCAGGATCATCTCGGACGGCAGGTCCTGCTTGTTGTACTGGATGACCAGCGGCATGGTGCGCACATCGATCCCGTGCTCGGCGGCGTTCGTGTGCAGGTCCTGCATGCTCTCGACGTTCTCCTGCAGCTGGCGCGCCTGGCTGTCGGCCACGAACACCACGCCGTCGGCGCCCTGGAGCACGAGCTTCCGAGTGGTGTGGTAGTACACCTGGCCCGGCACCGTGTAGAGCTGGAAGCGCGTCGTGAAACCGGAGATCATCCCGAGGTCGAACGGCAGGAAGTCGAAGAAGAGCGTGCGATCGGTCTGGGTCGCGAGCGAGACCATCTTCCCTTTGCGGTCGCGCGGCACCTGCTCGTAAATGTAATGCAAGTTGGTCGTCTTCCCCGAACGGCCGGGGCCGTAGTAGACGATCTTGCAGGTGATCTCGCGGGTGGCGTAGTTGACGAGGGACACGTCGCGCTCAGGAAGTCGGGGGGACGGACCCGTCCCCGTTGCCAGCACCCGCGGGCACGCGGCCGAACAGCGCCGCGAGACTCCGCGCGAGATCCTGCTCGAGACTCGCCGCGGCGAGCGGCGGCCCGTCGGCGCGCGGCGGCACGACGGTGGCCAGCCGCGCCGAGAGATTGCCGAAGAACACGCGCACGAGACCGAGCGAGCTCTCGTCGCCGAACGCCGTCAGGAAGATGAACGCTTCGCGCGCGGTGCGCACCTCGCCGATGAACACATGGCGCTCGCGCCCCGCGTGGTACAGCTCGCGGAAGGGTTTGCCGTCGAGCTCCTTGCCGAGCTGGCCCGCCGACGCGTGGATGCCGGCGGCGAGCGCGCACGCCGCCATCACATCCACCGCGCGCGTGAAGCCGAACTGCCCGAGCACCTGCCCGCTGGGATGCAGCAGGAGCGCGAACAGCACCCGCGCGTCGTCCACGAATTCCTGCAGCGGCGCCTCGACCCACGGCTCGGCGACGTGCGTCTTCACGTGAGTGCCTCCACGCTCTGCAGCATCGCGCCGCGGATGAGCCCGATGTGCGCGCGCGGCTCGGCGAGCGTCACGATCACCAGCCCTTCGCGCCCGACCACGCACACGTGGCCGTCGGTGGCCTCGAGCTGCAGGAAGGTCACTTGCCCGAGCCCCGCCGCCTGCGACGAGAGGCGCGCGCGGCGGAAGAGCGCGGCCGCCAGCGCCGCGACGACGCTCTCCGGCACGCCTACTTGGACGTTGGAGTCCACGATGATGCCGTCGCGCTCGCCCACCACGAGGCAGCCGAGCACGCCGCGCTGGCGGATGAGCGTCGCGAGGAGATCCTCGAAGGGCGAGCTCATCCGACCTCCGAGAGCCACATCGTGGCGCGCCGCACGCAGCGGTCGAGCACGCGGCGCACGAATCCGAGCGGCATCACGTGCGACGCGGCCACGAGCACCATGGAGTCGTCGAGCGCCGGCGCGATCGCGACCACGGCGACGTCGGTCTCGTACAGCACGAGCTTCCACTCCCCCAGATCGAGGTGGCGCACGGTGCGCTGCGCGTCGTCGCGCACGCCCGAGAGCTGCGCACCCACTTCCTGCGCGACATCCTCACCGTCGCTCGAGAGATACGCGCCCGCGGTCACGAGGCCATCGGAATTCAGCAGCAGTGCCGTCTGCTCGCTGTCGCCGAGGATGTCGGCGAATAGGAAGTGCGCCTCTTCCTCCACGCGCCGCTGTGCCGCTTCGAGTTCGGCCGGGCCCGGATCGCTCGCGCCGTTGCCGGCGAGGCGCGCGTAGCGCAGCAGCCGGCGCACCATGCGGAGCGCGGTGGAGATCGACGCATCGGTCCGGTCGCCCGATGCGGCGGCGCTCGAGATGATCCTCGGCCTCCTCGAGCCGGCCTTGCTTGTACAGCACGTAGCCCATCCCCTTGCGCGCACCCACGTGATTCGGCGCGAGACGCAGCACCATGTCCCACTCGTCGAACGCCTGCTCGAGCTCATTGCGATCGACGCAGATGCGCGCGAGGAGATCGTGCGCGTCGGCATTATGCGCGTGCCGCTCGAGGCCGCGCATGGCCACCTTCATCGCGAGCTCGAGCTGCCCGCCCTTCCGCAGCGCCTCGCCGAGCTGGAGGAACACGAGGCTCGACGGGTCGCGCGCGAGTTCGTCGCTGAGGCGGCGGATCTCGTCAGACATCGCCGAGCTCCTTCATCGCGTCGCGCAGGCGCGCCGCCGCGTCCGCCACCGCGCGCACACGCGAGGTGTCGGCCGCGTCCGGCGCGAGCCGCTGGTAGCGCTCCCACCCGGCCACCGCGTCGGCGAGCGCACCGCGCGACGCGGCGCACGCGCCCAGCAGCAGGTAGAGCGCGGGGTTGAGCGCATCCCGCTCGAGCGCAGCGCACACCGTGTCGAACGCCTCGTCCACGAGGCCCGCCTTGAGTTGCGCGCGTGCCAGCACCGTGCGCGCCTCCACGGAGCCGTCGCTCGCGTCAACGGCGGCCGTCGCGGCCGCCACCGCAGCTTCGATGGCGCCGTCGCGCAGCGCGGCGTGGGCACGCTCGAGATGCGCGACGGCGTCGTCGCCGTCGAGTCTCACGGTCTGCGTCAGCCGGGTGCTGCGCATATTGCGCGTGGCGCGCGATGCGCGCGGTGCCGGCGCGGGCGCCGGCGGCGTCGGCGGCGACGCGCGTGGCGCGGGGGGCGGCGCGTCCGTGATGATCGGCACGCCCTGCGGTTCCGCGATCGCCGCCACGCGGTGCATGCCCGTGTGTTCGAGCGACGGCGTGTGTAGCAGCGAACCGGGCAGTGTCACCACATCCGGCGCCTCGGCGGCGCGGGCCGGCGGCGTCGCACGGCGCGGCGGCACCGCGGGCGGTGGCGGTGGCGTTCCCGTGCCCGGCCGCAATTCCACGATGCCGGTCGTCACGAGACCGTAGATCACGCGCGCCACGTCGAACTCGCTCATCGACGTGCTGCTCGAGATCTCGCGCAGATCGCGCGCGCCGTCGATCTGCGCGAGCACCTCCCACTCCTTCGGCAACAGATCGAGCGCGCCCGCGTGATCGCTCTCCATGGTGGCGAGCACCGGCACCACGCCGAGGTTCGGCACCTTGCCCTCGATGAGCGACCACTCGTCGATGCGGCGCGCACCCTCCATGAGCAGCGATTCGGTGGAGATGCGGATGTCCGCCTCGATCGGCGCGTCCGCGACCTGGCCCTCCTCGAAGGAGAAGAAGCCCTCGCGCCACGACATCATCTCGAACACGACCTCTTCCACCTGGATGCGCACCTGGCGCTCGAGCTCCTTGCGCGACAGCGCACCGGCCTCGACCAGGATCGCTCCGAGCTGACGCTTGTCCCCCTCGCGACGCTGCTGCTCGCGCATGCGCGTGAGATCGCCCTCGGTGATCTTGCCGGCGCGCAGCAGCAGTTCGCCCAGCCGGTGCGGATTGCTCCTGATCGACGCCGACAGCACGCCGCCGCGATCGAAGTACACGGTGCCTTGGTTGTCGCGCAGCACCGACGTGACCGTGAGCGTGCCGGTCTTCCGGCTCAGGTCCAGCAGCTGGAACACATCGTGGATGCCGAGTTCGCGGAGCGGGCCTTCGATCGCCATCAGCTCGCCTCCTGCCGGTGGCGGAAGATCCGCAGCAGGTCGGACGCGGTGCGCGACTCGCGACGTGCGTTCTTGGCGAACTCGCCGTCGGGCTCCAGCTCCACCACGCGCTCCCATTCCCCGATCGCCTCGCGGTAGCGGTGCTGGTCCGCGAGGAGCACGCCGTGGAAGAAGAGCGCGCCTACGTGCCGCGGGTCGAAGCGCAGTACGCGTTCGATCGAGATCGCCGCATCGCGCGGCCGGTCCAGCTCGAGCAGCGTCTCGGCGAGCGCGAGCAGCGCCTCCACGTTGTACGGATCGCGCCGCAGCAGGTCCACGAGCGGCGGCACGGCGTCCTTCGCGCGGCCGAAGCGGCGGCGCACCTGCGCCAGCGCGAGGGTGGCCTCCACGTACGTCGGCACCGCCTCCAGCGCGGCGAGCAACTCGGTCTCGGCGCCCGTGGCGTCGTCTCTCTCGGCGAGCAACCGCCCGAGTTCGTAGTGCACCACTGCGACGTCGGGATCGAGGTCGAGCGCGTTCTTGTATGCCGCGATCGCGCCCTCCACATCGCCCGCGGCGCGCGCCACGTCGCCGAACTGCCGCAGGACGTCGGCGCGCGCGGGCGCGAGACGGCGCGCGTTCTTGAGCAGCTCGCGCGCCGCCGCGGGATCGCCGGCATCGGCGCGCGCGCTCGCCACGAGCAGGATCGATTCCACTGTCGCCGGATCCGCGATGAGCAGTTCCTCGGCCACCGCGCGCGCCTGCTCCGCGCGCCCCAGCAGCAGCAGCGCGCGCGTCTCGCCGGCGAGTGCGCGCGCCGCATTGGCCGTCACGCTCCGCGCATTCTTGTAGCGCTCGAGCGCTTCGCCATGCAGCCCCTGCCGCAGGAAGATGTCGCCCAGCAGGATCAGACCCTCGCCCGTGTTCGCGCCGCGCACCAGCGCGCGGTTCACTTCGGCCGCGGCGCGGTCGAGCATGCCCTTCGACAGATACTCCACCGCCATGGCGTACGCCGTCTCGAGCGGCACGGCGGCCGTCTCCACCGGCGCCGGCGCGAGCGGCTTCAGCTCGGTAAAGAGCGCATCGAGCCGCGCCGCGTCGAACGCGAACGTCTCCACCGATTGCTCCACGCGCTGCGCATTGCCGAGCGCGGGCGCGATCGAGAGATCGGGATCCTCGTACTCGAGGTCGATCGCGAGCTCGAACTTCTGCCGCACGTAGAACGGGTCCAGCTCCAGCGCGCGCCGCGTCGCGCGCAGCGCGCCTTCGAAATCGCCGAGGTTCGAGAGCGTGAAGCCCAGGTTGTAGTGCGCCTCCGCATAGTTCGGCCGCGTGTGGATCGCACGCCCGAACGCGTTGCGCGCGTCCTCGTACTTCTTGAGCTCCGCCAGCACGAGACCGATGCCGTTCCACGCGACCGGCTGCTCCGGATCCACGGTGAGGCCCTGACGGTACGCTTCGAGCGCGAGCTGGAGCCGTTTTCCCTGATAGAGCAGCAGCGCGAGATTGAGCCACGCCTTCACGAAGCCCGGATGCGCCGCGAGCGCGGCGCGGAAGGCATCGATCGCCGCGTCGGTGTTCCCGCCGTGATATTCCGCGACGCCCAGGTTGTTGTGCGCGATGGCGTACGCCGCGTCGAGCGACAACGCGCGACGATAGCTCTCAGCGGCTTCCTGATGCCGACCCTCCTGATGCAGCGCGACCCCGCGCTCGCACCAGAGCTTGGGGCTCTCACTCTCCTCTTCGAGCAGGCGGTCGTACAGTTCGATCGCCGACTTGGGATCGCGCTTGAGCAGGTGCACCTCGGCCATCGCCTGGAGCACCAGCGCGCGGTCTTCCTCCCGCTCGAGTGCGAGCCGGTATTCGCGCAGCGCTTCCGCGTAGTAACCCTTCTGCCGGAACGCGAGGCCCAGGTTGTAGTGCGCGAGGCCACCCTCAGCGGCCACCTCCATTTGCGACGACCGCCGCTCGTGCCGCTGCGGCACGAGCTCCTCGTACTTCGCGGCGTTGTAACGGTCGATCGACAGATTCGCCTGCGCGCGCGACAGCGACGGATTGAGCTGGATCGCGCGCTTCGTCGCGGCACGCGCCTCCTCGTGGCGTCCGAGGTCGCCCAGCACGAAGCCGAGCAGATAGTGCGCGTCGGAGTTGTCGGGATTGATGTCGATCGAGCGGCGCAGTGCGACGAGCGCTTCCTCGTTCAGCCCGCGGTTGTACAGCACTTCGCCGATGTAGAAGCTCATGAGCGGGCTCTTCGGCTCGAGCGCCAGCGCGCGCTCGAACCAGCGCTGCGCGTGCTCGAGGTCGCCGCTCGCCTTCTCCGCGAGACCCAGCTGCACGATGGCGCCGGCGTCGTCGGGATGATGCTCGAGGATCGCCGTGAACTCCGCCACCGCTTCGGGCACATCGCCGAGCGCGGCGTACGCGCGTCCCAACTCCCAGCGCGCGTCGCGGTCGTGCGGATGCGAGCGCAGCCGATCTCGCAGTTCGGCCACGCGCCGGTCGTAGTAGCCGGTGTTGAAGTATGCGACCTCGAGATTGCGCTGGGCGACCTGCATCTTCGGATCCAGCTCCAGCGCCTGCTCGAAGCTCGACACCGCCTCGGCGTACATCCCCTTGTTGTAATACAGCACGCCGAGGTTGTTATGCGCCCCCGCATCCGATGGATCGATGCGCCGCGCGAACGACCGCAGGATGTCGCGGTCGCGCTGCGAGACGGGGGACGAGGGGCTGTTCACGCGATCCGGATGGCGCGCAGGATCACGCGCAACGACGCGAAGTCGGGCAGCAGCAGGAAGAAGCCGCGCAGGTGGTCCGCCTGGTCCTCGAACAGGAACTGCGTCTCCACCGCGAACACCATGTCGCGGTCCGCGCCGAACTGCGCGTGCGCGGTGGTGAGCACCGCGGCCGACATGTCCACCACGAGGCTCGGCGGCGACGGCAGCAGCATGAGGCCCAGGAAATCGCTGAGCGCGTTGAGATACGCGCCGCTCAGGATATTGCCGGCCTCCTTGAGCGCGCTCTGCTCGAGCTCGGCGAAGGGGGCGGTTCCGTCGCGCGGCCGCCGCAGCATCAGCTGCGCGAGGCGCAGCGCCGTGGCCCGCGGGAATACGAGCAGGGACCGTCCCGTGAGATCGCCGAGCATCTGCATCATGACGGCCGCGATCGGCTCTTCCTCGTCCGCGATCTGCTGCGGCACGTCCTCGAGCGCCGCGATCGTGATGTGCGGCA
Source organism: uncultured Gemmatimonadaceae bacterium (assembly GCA_963716745.1). GTDB lineage: Bacteria > Gemmatimonadota > Gemmatimonadetes > Gemmatimonadales > Gemmatimonadaceae > DATKOH01. Next base: position 38,037 of record OY970320.1, on the reverse strand, counting down.
CCGAGATCATGATCCGGCTGTTCGTCATGAGCGACAGCGCGGTCGCGGCGTGGCCGGCGCCGATGCTCGCCGTCTCGCGGAGCGCGTCGAGTTCCACTTTCGTCAGCGACAGAAGATCGGACATGCGCGCTCCCCTAGAGTAGGCTGCCGACATCGAGGATCAGCGACGGCGCCCCATCGGACAGGATCGTCGCGCCGCTGAACAGCGGCATGCCGCCGCGCACCGGGTCGAACTGCTTCACCACGATGTCCTGCTGTCCCGCGAGTTCGTCCACCACGAGCGCGGCGTGGCGTTCGCCCACTTCCACGATCACCACCTGCTGCATCGGCGCGCTCGACGCCGCGAGCGACAGCCGGTTGCGGAGGCGCACGACCGGCAGCACGTCGTCGCGCAGGACGATCGCCTCGCGCCCGCGCACGGTGCGCACGCCCGCGGCGTCGAGCTCCACGGTCTCGGTCACGTGCGTCATCGGCACGGCGTACGTCTCCTCACCCACGCGCGCGAGCATCGCGCGCACGATCGCGAGCGTGAGCGGCAGCCGCGCGGTGACGGTCGTGCCCTCCCCGGCCACGGTCCTGATCTCCACCGAGCCGCCGAGCGCGCGCACGCGTGTGAGCACGACATCGATCCCCACGCCGCGCCCCGACAGATCGGTCACGCGCTCGGCCGTCGAGAAGCCCGGCCGCGAGATGAGCCGCACCAGCTCTTCGTCGGGCAGCGATTTCACGGTGGACAGCACCAGCCCCATCGTGCGCGCCTTCGCCAGCACGCGGGCGCGGTCGATGCCGCGCCCGTCGTCGCTCACGCGGATCGTGACCGCCGAGCGTTCGCGCGAGATCGAGAGCTTGAGCGCCCCTTCGCGCGGCTTGCCCGCGGCCTCGCGCTCGGCCGGCATCTCGATCCCGTGGTCCACCGCATTGCGCAGCAAGTGCATCACCGGTTCCCCGATCTCGTCGAGCATCGAGCGGTCCAGTTCGCTCTCCTGCCCTTCCACCGTGAACGAGACCTCCTTGTGCAACGCGCGCGCCGCGTCGCGCACGAGGCGCGGGAAGCGGTCGAACACCTGCGCCACCGGCACCATGCGGCAGCGCATGATCTCATCCTGCATCTCGCCGATGAGCCGCGCGCCCTGCGCGACGGTCTCCTCCAGCGCGGCATCGCCGGTCACGCCCGCGAGCTGTTGCAGTTGGCCGCGCGCGATCACCAGTTCGCCCACGAGGTTCATGAGCGCGTCGAGACGCGTGAGCTCGATGCGCACGTGCCGCGTCGCGCCCGGCGCCGCGTTCTCCGGCGCGTCGCTCACCGCCGCGCCGTCGATCGACACCGACGCGACATCGCCTGCCATGCGCAGCGCCTCCGCCGCGATCGACGGCTCCACGCTCGGCGCCAAACGGATCATGAACTCGCGGCCGAACTCCTCGCGCTGCAGCGCGTCGATCGGCGGTTCCACCGCGAGGACGCGCCCGAAGTCCTCGGCGCGCTTCACCACGAGGAACGCCCGCGCGCCCTTGAGCGCGATGCCGTCATTGAGCACCACGCGGATCGCGACGCCGCGCTTGCCCTTGTACTTCGCGGCCTTCGGGGGCGGTTTGCGACGGCCGCCCGCCAATGCGCGGCGCCCCTCGGCGTAGTCCTTCAGCGTCTTCGCCATCACGAGCGCCGCCGGATCATCACTCGTGCCCGCGACCGCCGCCGCGATCGCCTTCTCGAGCGCGTCAACGCTCTTGAAGAGCAGGTCCATCAACTCCGGCGTCACCTTGCGCGCTTTCTGCCGCACCTGGTCGAGCAACGACTCCATCTCGTGCGCCAGCGCCGTCACGCCGCCGTAGCCCATGGTCGCGCTCATGCCTTTCACCGTGTGCACCGCGCGGAACATCCCCGCCACCGGCTCCGTGGCGCGCGGCGCGCGCTCCAGCGAGAGCAGGAGATGGTTCAGCGCCGAGACGTGCTCGCGGCTCTCCGTGAGGAAGAGATCGGCGTAGCGCGTGAGGTCCATGCGGGCGGCCCCGGAAGTCAGCCGAGGACCCGCTGCACCGCCTCCAGCACCCGGCTCGGCTGGAACGGCTTCACCACGAAATCCTTCGCCCCCGCCTGGATCGCCTCGACCACCAGCGCCTGTTGCCCCATCGCGCTGCACATGAGGATCCGGGCGTTCGGATCGAACTTCGTGATCTCGCGCACGGCATCGATGCCGCCCATGTCGGGCATCACGATGTCCATCGTCACGAGGTCCGGCTTGAGTTTGCGATACTGCGCCACGGCCTCCACTCCCGTCTCCGCTTCGCCGATCACATCGAAGCCGGATTGCTGGAGGATGTCGGAGATCATCGTGCGCATGAAGATCGCGTCGTCGCAGACCAATACCGTATGGGACACCGTCACCTCTCGGTTAAGCGAGCATGTGCGAAAGCAGATCATGAATGTCCAGCACGATCACGACGCCGCCCTCGCGCGTGCCGAGGGCGCGCACCGCGCCTCCGGCCTGCACGTCGAGCGGCGCCGGTTCCAGCGCTTCGTCCGGCGCGCGCTGCACTTCCAGCACCTCGTCCACCATCGCGCCCACCAGCTTCGGCCCGTGCTCGATGAGCATCACGGCGCCGCCTGCCGGCGCCGTGCGCACTCTGAGCGCCACGCCGAGATCGATCACCGTCACGATCGCACCGCGCACGTTGATCAGCCCCACCACCGCCTTCGGTGCGCCGGGCAGACGCGTGGCCGGGCGCGCGCGCAGGATCTCCCGCACCGCACCCAGGTCGATCCCGTACGACGTATCCCCCAGCCGGAAGACCACCAGCCGGCGGGCAGAGATGTCAGTCGGAGAGACGGTAGAAGCCAAATTGGGCCAGCGGATCCGGGTCGAGTGGCGTGTCCGTCCCCGCGGCCGCAGCGAGCGAGCGCACGAGGTCCTCGGGCAGCGGAGCGCGGAGCTCGATCGACTCCCCGGTCACCGGATGCGGAAAGATCAGCCAGGCCGCGTGGAGGAAGTGTCGCTTCGGCGGCAGCGCCAGCAATCGACGCGCTCCGCCTCCGCCGTACACGTCATCACCCGCCACTGGATGGCCGATCGACGCCAGGTGGACGCGGATCTGATGCGTGCGCCCCGTGTGCAGGTGCGCGCGCAAAAGATCGGCCGCGTCGAACCGGGCGAGTCGGACGAAATCCGTCCGCGCCGCCCTTCCTGTACTGACGATTGCCATGAGCCTTCGGTCTCGCGGACTGCGCCCCACCGGACGGTCCACCGTGAGCCGGTCGGTCTCGAGATGACCCCACGCCAGAGCGGCATAGCGCCGCACGATCTTCCGCTGCGCCATCGCCCCGGCGAGCGCCTTGTGCGCCCGGTCCGTTTTCGCCACCAGAAGCAGCCCGGAGGTGTCCTTGTCGAGGCGGTGGACGATCCCCTCGCGCTCGCCGCCAGCGGCCGCCGCGAGCGCACTCCCGCGCCCCTTGAGCGCGTTCACCAGCGTACCCGTCCAATTCCCGGGTGCCGGGTGCACGACCATGCCCGCGGCCTTGTCCACGACGAGCACATCGTCGTCCTCGAACACGACGGCGATGGGGAGTTTCTCCGCGCCCACCTCGCGCCGGGCGCTCGACGGGATCTCCACCACGATCTCCTCGCCCGGCTCCGCCTTGTAACTGGCCTTCTCACGCCGCCCCGCCACGGTGACGCACCCGTTCGCGATGAGCGTCGCCGCCTGCGTGCGCGACAGCTCGAGCCGGCGGGCCACAAGCAGATCGAGGCGGACATCGCTGTCCGCCTCGGCCGTCCACCGCTCCCGGCGCCCGGGCGTGAGCCCCGGCGCTGCGGACTCGGTCATGTGGTTCGCTCGGTCACCACGGCCGGCGTGCCGCCCGAGACGTGCGAGCTCTGCTCGTCCTCCTGCCAGAGCACCCACGCAAGCAGCACGGCGCCAACGCTCACGCCCATGTCGGCCACGTTGAACGTTGGCCAGCGGTGCGCGCCCACGCCCACGTCAATGAAGTCCACGACGCCCTGCGCCGAGCGCAGCCGGTCGATGAGGTTCCCGAGCGCCCCGCCGACGACCATCGAGATCGCCGTGACGCGGAACCAGTCGCCCTCCTTCGTGTGCGCGATCATGCGGCCGAGGATCAGCACCGCGACCACCGTGAGCCCCACGAAGATCCACCGCGACCACACGCCGAGATAGATCCCGAACGCGGCACCCTGGTTGTACACGAGGCGCAGTTGGATCCAGTCGCCGAGCACCTGTTTCGGCACATAGCGCGGCACGAGCTCGGCGACCGCCAGGCGCTTCGTGATGACATCGGCGACCACGATCACCGACGCGATCCAGAGGAAGAGGAGTCCGTTACGCCTGCTTCTTGCCATTCTCTTCACGCTGCTTGCACGAAATGCACAGCCGGGCGTGCGGGAGCGCATCGAGGCGGTCGAAATCGATCTCCTCACCGCAGCTGTGGCAGCGGCCGAACGTCTCGGGCGAGCGATAGAGCCGCCGGAGCGCCTCATCGATGTGCCAGAGGAAACGCCCTTCCTGGCTCGCGAACAGGAACGCCTTCTCGCGCTCCATCGCGTCGGTGCCCTGGTCCGCCATGTGGAACGAGTACGACGAGAGGTCGCCGTCCGCGCTCTGCGGCGTGTTGTTGAACGTCTCGCTGTACTGGCCGAGTTCCTTCAGCACGCGCCGGCGCTCCTCGAGCAGACGTTTCTCGAAGTGCTGGAGCAGCTTCTTGCTCATCGGCTTGATCTTGGGCGCCTTGGGCAGCTTCGCGGCCTTTGCGGGCTTCGCGGACTTCGCGGCCTTGGCTTGCTTCGTAGCTTTCGCGGGCTTCTTAGACTTCGGCCGGGCAGACGACGGCATCTAGGACACTCGGGAAATGGCGATGTGCACGGCGGAACCATCGAGGTCATCCGTGGACGTCGCGTCTGGTGCTTCGGCCCCGGAGCCGCCGATCGCGATCTCCCGGGCCAGAACTTCGGCTGAAATGTAGTCGGTGCGCGCGCGCGCCGCCGCCTCCACTTCGGGCGCGCCGGCTATGACCACACGCACGCGGTCGCTCACCGCCAAGCCCCCCTCTTTACGCAAACGCTGGATGCGGCTGACGAGTTCCCGCGCGATGCCTTCCTCGCGCAACGCGGGCGTCACGGTGGGATCGAGCGCCACGAAGAAACCTCCCGTCTCCTTCACGACCAGCTCGCCCGAAGCGCGCCGCACCAGTTCGAGATCCTCGGCCGTGAGCGTGTGCGACTCGCCCTCAACGGAGATCGCCACCGGCTCGCCGTGTTCGAAGCGCATGAGCGCCTCCGACGTGAGCGCGACCACCGCCTGGGCGGCGATCGGCGTCGCCTTTCCGAAGCGCTTGCCGAGCGCGCGGAAGTTCGGTTTGGCCTCGAGACGCACCAGTGCGTCGCCGCTGGAGGCCCACTCGAGCTGCTTGACGTTGAGTTCGGCGCGCAGCAGCGGCTCGAGCGCCCGCAGGTCGGCGCCGCGCTTGCCCGGCACCACGCAAATGATCCGCTCGAGTGGCTGCCGCACCTTCACGTCGGCTTCCTCGCGCGCGGCGCGCCCGAGCGTCGCGAGCGTGCGCACCTGCGTCATGGCCTGCTCGAGCGCAGTGGTCCACCGCCGGCGCCGCGGCGCGCACGTACGGCGCGACGTGCACCGAGTCGCCGGTGAGCTCGCGGTGCATCCAGTCCGTGAGGAAGGGCGCGAAGGGCGCGAGCAGACGGCACGCGACGGTGAGCACCTCGTGCAGCGTCGCGAACGCGGCGCGGCTGTCGGCGGTGTCCACGTCGTAGAAGCGCGCACGATTGAGGCGCACGTACCAATTCGAGACGTCGTCGGTGACGAAGTCCATCACTGCGCGCGCCGCGAGCGTCGCCTCGTAGCGGGCCATGAGCGCGTCCACTTCACTCTCCACGCTCGCGAGCCGCGACAGGATCCAGCGGTCCACCGTGGGCCGCGCCGCGACCGCGGGATCCTGCGCGCTCGGCGCCCAGCCGAAATTCGCGTACTGCGCGAAGATCCCGCCGTAGATGTTCCGCAGCGTGAGCAGGAAGCGGCCGGCGACTTCGCGAATGGCTTCTTCGTCGAAGCGCCGCGGCACCCACACCTGGCTCGAGGCCACGAGGAACAAGCGCACGGCGTCGGCGCCGTGGCGCGGGATCACCGTGTTCGGGTCCACCACGTTGCCCACGTGCTTGGACATCTTCGCGCCCGTCTCGTCCAGCACGAGATCGTTCACCACGACCGAGCGGAAGGGCGCCGCGAGTGCGCTCGTGCCGTCCGGCGCCTCGTTGTTCGGCAGCGCGCTCCCGAGTCCACTTGCGATGGCGAGCAGCGAATAGAACCAGCCCCGCGTCTGGTCCACGCCCTCCGCGATATAGTCGGCCGGGAATTGCTTGGCCGTGAGTTCCTTGTTCGCGAACGGATAGTGCCATTGCGCGAAGGGCATCGACCCCGAGTCGAACCACGTGTCGATCACCTGCGGCGCGCGGCGCATCGTGCCGCCGCACTGGGCGCGCGCGCACGTCCATGTGTAATCGTCGATGTACGGCTTATGCGGATCGAAATCGGCGGGCAGCGGCTTTCCCCAGCGCTCGGCGAGCTTGGCGTAGCTGCCGATCGCTTCCACGTGTCCGCCGTCGCGCTCGCACACCCAGATCGGGAGCGGCGTGCCCCAGTAGCGGTCGCGCGAGAGCGCCCAGTCGATGTTGTTCTCGAGCCATTCGCCGAAGCGGCCGTGGCCGACCTCCGGCGGATGCCAATCCACGCGCGCGTTGCGCGCGAGCATCTGATCGCGGAATCCAGTGGTGCGAATGAAATACGATTTGCGAGCATAGTAGATGAGCGGCGTGTCGCAGCGCCAGCAGTGCGGATACGAGTGTTCGATCGTGCCCGCTTTCCAGAGGACGCCGCGCCGCTTCAGCTCCTCCGTGATCGCGGCGTCGGCCTCCTTCACGAACTTCCCGCCGACCAGCGGCAGATCTGCTGGGAACCGCCCGCGATCGTCCACCGGATGCAGCATCGAGAGGCCGTGCCGCTTCCCCGCCTCGAAGTCATCCGCGCCGAACGCCGGCGCCATGTGCACCACGCCGCTGCCATCCTCGGCCGATACGAACGACTCGCCGACGATGATCTCGTGCTTCCCCTCGGGATACGGCAGCCAGTCGAGCGGACGCTTGTAGCTGCGCCCCACGAGCGCCGTGCCCGGGAACCGCGACACGATCTCCCAGCGATCGGCCCAATCCTCGCCGAGCACCGCGGCCGCGCGCGCCTCGGCGATGATGAGCGCGGGTTCGGATTTCCCCTTTCTCTTCAGCTCAGCGTAGGTGAACTCAGGATTCACCGCGAGCGCGACGTTCGACACCAGCGTCCACGGAGTCGTGGTCCATACGAGGACGCGGGACTCGGGACTCGGGACTCGGGCGTTACTCCCGCCGTCGCGAGTCCCGAGTCCCGAGTCCCGAGCGCCATCGAACTCGAGCATCAAGTACACACTGGGATCTTTGACGTCACGATAGCCCTGCGCCACTTCATGCGACGAGAGCGCCGTCCCGCACCGCGCGCAGTACGGCAGGATCTTGTGTCCCACATACAGCAGTCCGCGCGAGTGCAGCGTGGCCAGCGCCCACCACACGCTCTCGATGTAGTCGTTCGAGTATGTGATGTACGGATCCGAGTAATCGAGCCAGTAGCCGATGCGTGCACTCAGGCGCTCCCAGTCGCCCTTGTACTTCCACACGCTCTCGCGGCACTTCTTGTTGAACGCGGCCACCCCGTACTTCTCGATCTCGGGCTTGCCGTTCAATCCGAGCTGCTTCTCCACCTCGATCTCCACCGGCAGCCCATGCGTGTCCCATCCCGCTTTCCGCAGCACGCGCCGCCCCTTCATCACCTGGTAGCGGCAGAAGAGATCCTTGATCGTGCGCGAGAACACGTGATGGATGCCGGGCCGGCCGTTCGCCGTGGGCGGTCCCTCGAAGAAGACGAAATCCTGCGCGCCCTCGCGTTCGCGGATCGTGCGCGCGAGCAGATCCTCCGCCGTCCACTTCGCGAGCATCTCGAGTTCCAGTGCGTCCGTGGTCTGGTCCGCGGGCGGTACGCGGAAACGCGGCGCAACGGTCACATCGTCTCCAGCACGCCGCGCACGAGCGCCGTGAGCTTGGGTTCCGCCTCGTTCGCCACTGCGACGATGCGCTCGAGTGTCACCGGCTCCAGCGTGTCGGGCAGGCAAAGATCGGTGATCATCGAGATGCCGAGCACGCGCATTCCGCCATGCACCGCCACGATCACCTCGGGCACGGTGGACATTCCCACCACATCCGCGCCGAGCGTGCGCAGGAACCGGTATTCCGCGCGCGTCTCGAAGCTCGGCCCTGTCACCGCGGCGTACACGCCTTCGCGCAGCGTCAGCTTCATGGCCCCGCCCACTCGCTTCGCCGACTCACGCAGTTCGGCGCCATAGGGCGCGGACATATCGGGGAAGCGCGGCCCGAGAGAATCATCGTTCGCGCCGATGAGCGGATTCTCGCCGAGCAAGTTGATGTGATCGGCGATCAGCATGAGATCGCCCGCGCGATACGCCGGATTCAGCGCGCCGCAGGCGTTGGAGACGATCAGCGAATGCGCGCCGAGTTCGCGCATCACGCGCACCGGGAAGCTCACCTGCTGCGCGGTGTAGCCCTCGTACAAATGGAAACGCCCCTGCATCGCGACCACCGGTGTCCCGCCGAGCGTGCCGCTGATGAGCCGGCCCGCATGGGACTCGACGGTCGAGAGCGGGAACCCGGGGATCTCCGCGTACTCGATCACCACCGGATCCTCGATCTCGCGCGCCGAGCGCGCCGAGTCCGGTGCCGAGGATGATGCCGACGTCGGGCACGGCCGCGACGCGGTCGCGCACGGCGGCGGCCGCGACGGAGATCGCGGCCCGCGTGTGAGCATGCTGGGGAGGCGCGACGGCCAGCGTGCGGGGGTCGTCGAGCCGGTACGGCGGCTTCATTCCTTGACGAGCGACTCCAGCCAAGCGGGGGTCTTCACGTGGCCGCGTGTGTCGGTCGCGGCCTCGCTCTCGGCGCTCGCGCGCTTCGGCGCCGGCGGGGCCGGCGGAGTCGCGGGCGCAGGCGGAGCAGCGGCCGGAGGCGCCGCGTTCGCCGGCGCGGCGGGCTTCGGTGCCGCCGGCGGCGCGTGCAGCGCACCCAACTCGGCCAGCTGACGCTCGATCACCGCGCGCAATTGCGCGATGTACGTCACGCGCGACTTGTCGAGGCCGACGAGCTCTGACTCGAGCCGCTTCACCTCACCCTTCGCCGCGTCCACCAGACGCTCGGCGTCCGCCCGCGCTTCGCGCAGGATGAGCTGCGCTTCGCGGTCGGCCTGCTCGCGCATTTCGGAGCGCAGCTGCTGCGCGCTCACGAGCGCATCGTTGAGCGCCTTGTCGCGCTCGCGGAACGCGCGGAGTTGTTCGTGGAAACCCTTCGCCTTCGCGTCGAGCTCCCCGTTGAGTTTCGTGAGGCGCTCGAGTTCATCGGCCACCTGGTTCCGGAAATCCTCGACCTTCTGCGCGTCGAAGCCGCGGAAGGCCTTGCTCCCGAAATCGTAGCGCCGGATATCGAGCGGGGTCAGATGGAAAGATTCGTCGGTCATGTGCCTCTCGCTCCGAACAGGACGGTGCCCAACCGGACCATCGTCGCTCCTTCTTCTACCGCGATCTCGTAATCGTTCGACATGCCCATCGAGACCACCGACGCCGGATGGCCGGCGGCGATCATCACGTCGCGCGCCTCTCGCGCGCCGCGGAACACGGTGCGCAGCGTGCGCTCCTCCGCCTCCAGCGGCGCCATCGTCATCACACCGGTGATCCGTACGCCGGCGCGCCGCGTGAAACGCTCAGCCTCCGCCGCGAGGTCCGCGATCGCAAAGCCGCCCTTCGATTCCTCGCCCACCACGCTCACCTGCACCAGCGAATCGATGGCGCGGTGCTGCGCAACGCCGAACTCACTGATCGCGTCCGCCAGCCGCGCGCTGTCCACCGACTGCACGAGCGCGAAGCGCGCGGTCTCCTTCACCTTGTTGCGCTGCAGATGGCCGATGAGATGCCACCGCACCGCGACGCTCACGTCATCCATCTTCGCGCGCGCTTCCTGCACGCGATTCTCTCCCACGTCGTGCAGGCCCGCGGCGTACGCCGCCTCGACCGCGTCGGCCCCATGCGTCTTCGTCACCGCCACGATCGTGACGTGTTGTCCGTGACCGCCGCGTGACACCGCCGCCTCGATCCGGCCCCGCACCTCCGCCAACCGGTCGGCGAGGTCGTGGAAATCCATAAGTGACAAAGCTATAGCAACTTACAACGCGAATCAAGAGAATCGGCGGGAACCTGCCTTCGGGAGACTTTCAGGTACGCCGCCGGGCAACGGACGAACTGAATCCAGGTCCGCGCCGTGCCATCGATCGCACCATCGGGCGGCAACGCCGGTTCGCCGAATTCCTTCACGAATTCTCGCGCTGCCAGCGTGTCCACGAGCGGCCCGTTTGGTGCCACCCGTACAGCAGACGAGTCGGCTCGCACGAACGTCAGTCCACGCAACATCCACTCGCCGCCGCCGGTCTCTCGAAGTGCCGTGCCGAGGCCGAACACCACCGTGAGCGCGAGCGCCCGTCCTTGCCGGCGAGCATCGGTGTCGAGCGAGTGGAGGGGTTCAGTGCTGTCGCTTACGACCAGGCCGTAGCGGCGCGCGGCCCGAGCGCGAATCGATCCGGCGTAGAGCGACGGCCAGTTCAGCACGACGAGATCGGGCCGATCCCGCTCTGCGATCTGCGCGTACCAGGACAAGAAGGTGTCATCGTCCGCCGCCGTGAGCAGCACCGCGTCCTTCGGCGCGCCCCACAGCAGCGCGCGAGACACCGCGCGGGCCGAGTCGCGCTCGGCGCTGCGTGCGCGGTCCATCGCCGAGAAATTGAGCGCGAGCGGGATCGCCGCGAACGCGACACCGGCCGCCGTCGCGCGCGACCCGAATCTCCGCGCGAGCGACACCGCGCCGATGCCCGCCCACGCGCCCCAGGTCCAGAACGCGAGCACGAAGAAATAGTCGCGCTCGCGCACCTCGTGGCGCACATCCGATGGCAGGATGCCGTACCCGAGCGAATATCCCGGATAGAAATTGAGATACGCGACGAGGCCCAGGCTCGCGCCCAGGAAGAGCACGAGGAACGCGAGCCAACTACGGCGGTCCATCCGGCGATGTGCCACGGCCCCGATCACACCGAGTACGATGAAGAACACTGTCACCGCGGTGCGCGCCATCGCCGGGGCGGCGCGAGGCGCGAGACTGAGCGCCGTCTGCCAATCAGCATACTCCAGGAAATTCACGAGCTGCAACCACATGGGGGCATTCCGCGGCCAGAGCGCGAACGAGCCGTAGATCCGCCGGCCGATGACTTCCCAGGCAGCCTGCAGCGTGCGCGGATCACTGAAATTGAGCGCCGGATCCTGCCGCGCCCGCAGCATGATGATCAAGCACGCGGAGAAGGCGATGAGGACCGCGAGCGACGAGCGCCTGACGCCGAGACCTGCCTTCATCGCTAGTCCCGCCGCCCCCGCGAACATCACGATCCCCACGATCGCGATGCTCTCGCTCGCGCGCCCCACACCCGTCGCGATCACGAACAGCGCGGCCAGCAGCGCCGCGACACTCCAACGCCACCCGCCCTCAGCCCGATACGACGCGAGCACGATCGCCGCCGGCGCCGCGACCAGCGCGCTCAAGTGCATCGGCACCGCGAGCGCCATCGCATACGCGGTGAGCGCCGTCCATCGCGCGTCCCCGTCGCGTCCCGCACGCTCGGCCGCGAGCAGCATCGCCATCGCAAGCAGTAGCGCCGTCGCGTACGCCTCGGTCTCGGTCGCGCTCGACCACACGGTGCTCATCCCGCCCGCGCAGATGGCCGCCGCGAACGCCATCGCCGCGCTCTTCGTGACGCGCGCGACGAGCAGCGCGAGCGCGCCGGCCGCGAGCGCCGTCGCGAATCCCGAGAGCAGCGTCGCCGCGCGCGCGACCGGCAACGCGCCGAGCAGCACCACCCACGCGCGACCGATCGTCACGTAGAGCGGCGTGGCCGGCGGATGCGGGATCCCCCACGACGCCATCGCCGCGATGAATTCTCCGCTGTCCCAGAAGGTGACGCCCGGCGACGCGGTGGCCCAGTAAGCGGCGAGGAGCACCGCCACCGCCGCACCAGCGGCGAGCGCCGCGGGCGACGGACGCGCTAAGCGCGTAGCGACACCGCCGCCTGCTCAGCGGTCGCGCGCGGCGTCACGCCACTCACCAGTCCTCGCAGTTCATCGGGCGTGACGTCTCGCCGCAGCCGTCCATGCTCGGCCACCGACACCTGCCGCGTCTCCTCGCTCACGATGATCGCCAGCGCATCGGTCTCCTCGCTCAGCCCGAGCGCGGCGCGGTGGCGCGTGCCCAGCGTGCGGTCGTCCGGATCGTTCTTCGTAAGTGGAAGAATGCATCCGGCGCCGATGATCGTGTCGCCGCGAATGATCACCGCACCGTCGTGCAGCGGCGAGCGCGGCGTGAAGATCGTCTCGAGCAGGTCGGCCGACACGCGCGCCAGCACCGGCGTCCCCGTCTGCGCGTAATCGCCGAGCCGCACGCCGCGCTCCACCGCGATCAGCGCGCCGGTCCCGGTGCGCGCGAGCCGCTCTACTGCATCGGTGATATGCGTCGCGGCCTGCGTCGCCGCGCGACGGCGCAGCAGTCGCATCGCGCGCGATTGCCCGAGATGCGCGAGCGCCGCCCGCAATTCCGGCTGGAAGAGCACGAGCGCCGCGAAGGCGCCGTACGTGAACACGATCCCGAACAGATACGTGATCATCGTGAGCTTGAACATCCACGCCGCCGCGTACGCGACCACGAGCACCATGATCCCCACGAGCATCTGCACGGCCCGCGTACCTTCGAACAGCAACAGCAAGCGGTAGATCACCACCGCCACGAGCACGATCTCGAACGCGTCGCGCCAGTTGAAGCTCAGGAAGCGCAGCAGCGCGAAACCGCTCACGGTCCGCCCCCCGCCTCGAGCACCGACCACGCGACATCCAGTGCGCGCCGCGCCGCGAGCACGTCATGCACGCGGAAGATGCGCGCGCCCGCCGCGAGGCCGAGCACGTTCGCGGCGATCGTTCCCTCCACGCGCTGCGACGGATCGTCGTCCGGCCGGCCTACCACGCGCTTCCGCGACACGCCGAGCACGAGCGGATAGCCGAGCCGCGCGAACTCGCGCAGATGCGCGAGCAGCGTGAGCGAATGCTCCGCGCGCTTCGAGAACCCGATCCCGGGGTCCACCGCGATGGCCGTCGCCGCTACGCCCGCCCGCTCCGCCAGCGCCACGCGCGCGACCAGCTCGCCGATCACTTCGGTCACGACGCGGTCATAGTGCGCATGCTCGTACGTGGACATGTCGCTCACCGTGCCGCGCGAGTGCATCACGATCACCCCCGCGCCCGCACGCGCGCACACCTCCGCCATGCGTGCATTGAGCCGCAGGCCCGATACATTGTTCACGATGTCCGCGCCCGCCGCGAGCGCGGCCTCCGCGACGTCCGCCTTCACGGTGTCCACCGAGATGGGGATCTCCGGGAAGCGCGCGTGCACGCGCTCGATCACGGGGATCACGCGTTTCGATTCTTCCGCGGCGGCCACGGCTCTCGCGCCCTGCGGGCGCGTGCTCTCGCCGCCGATGTCGATCAGGTCGGCGCCCTCCGCCACCATCTGCTCCGCGCGCGCCACCGCCTCGTTCGGCGCGAGGTATTCCCCGCCGTCGCTGAAACTGTCGGGCGTGACGTTGAGGATCCCGAGAACGAGCGGCCGGTCGAGGCGAAGCGTGCGGCCGCGCATGACCCACGCCGCGCGCTCGCCCACTTGCGTCACGCGGGCGCGACCTCGGGGCCGCCGAGCAATCCAGGCTTCGGCTTCAAGAGCGCCGCGTTCGCCGGCGACACCGCGGAGAGCGGTCCCGATGGCGTGACGGGCCGCGGCGGCAGTGTGCCGCCCTTCACGAGGATCTCGATGTCGTCGCTGGTGAGCGTCTCTCGCTCGAGCAGCGCTTCGGCCATGCGCCGATGCAGATCCGCGTTCTCGGTGAGCACGCGCCGCGCGCGCTCGTACGCCTCCCCGAGCAGCCGCGTCACCTCGGCGTCCACGATCTGCGCCGTCTTCTCCGACACCTCGCGCCGGTGCCCCATGTCACGGCCCAGGAACACTTCCTGCTCGTTGTCACCCACCAGGATGGGCCCGATCGCCTCCGACAGTCCCCACTGGCTCACATAGCGCCGCGCCAGCGACGTCACCATCTGGATGTCGCTCTGCGCGCCCGTCGTCACGTTGTCGGTGCCGAACGTCAGCTCTTCGGCCACGCGGCCGCCGTAGCCCATCACCATGCGCGCGAGCAGCTGCTTGCGCGAGATCGAATAGCGGTCCTCGCTCGGCAGCGTCACCGCGACGCCGAGCGCGCGGCCGCGCGGCATGATCGTGACCTTGTGCATCGGGTCGTTGCCCGGCGTCATGATCGCGCACACCGCGTGCCCCGCTTCGTGATACGCGGTCATCTTCTTGGTCTCGGCGTTCATCACCATTGATTTCCGCTCGGCGCCGAGCATCACCTTGTCGCGCGCCTCCTCGAGATCGGCGGGATACACCTTATCGTGATTGTGCCGCGCCGCGAGCAGCGCCGCCTCGTTCACGAGGTTCGCGAGGTCCGCGCCCGACATGCCGGGCGTGCCGCGCGCGATGATGCTCACTTCCACATCCTCGCTCACCGGCACCTTGCGCAGATGCACCTTCAGGATCTCCTCACGGCCGCGCAGGTCGGGCAGGTCCACGATCACCTGGCGGTCGAAGCGGCCCGGGCGAAGCAATGCGGGATCGAGCACGTCGGGGCGGTTCGTCGCCGCGATGAGGATCACGCCTTCATTCGACTCGAAGCCGTCCATCTCCACGAGCAGCTGGTTCAGCGTCTGCTCGCGCTCGTCGTGACCGCCGCCGAGTCCGGCGCCGCGATGACGGCCCACCGCGTCGATCTCGTCGATGAAGATGATGCATGGCGCGTGCGCCTTCCCCTGCTCGAACAGATCGCGCACGCGGCTCGCGCCGACGCCCACGAACATCTCGACGAAATCGGATCCCGACATCGAGAAGAAGGGCCGCCCCGCTTCACCGGCCACGGCGCGCGCGAGCAGCGTCTTGCCCGTGCCCGGCGAGCCGACGAGCAGCACGCCCTTGGGCAGCCGGCCGCCGAGCCGCGTGAACTTCTGCGGATCCTTGAGGAATTCGATGATCTCCTGCAATTCCTCTTTCGCCTCTTCCACGCCCGCGACATCCAGGAACGTGACCTTGGGCGACTCACCGCTCAGCAGCTTCGCCTTGCTCTTGCCGAAGCTGAACGCCTTGGCGCCGCCCGCCTGCATCTGCCGGATGATGTAGATCCAGAGCCCGAACATGAGCAGGAACGCGATCGGCAGGAGATAGGTGCCGATGCCCTGCCGGCCCTCCGCCGAACGCACCGCGACGTTCTTGCTGCGCAGCCGCTCGGATTCCTTGGGGTCGTTCGCGACCGGGAGCCGCACGATGAACCGCGACACATCCTTCGCCGCCACTTTGTCGTGCGCCGGGATGCGCACCTTCGCGCGGAAGTCGCCGGTGATCAGCTTGCCGTCTTCGATCGTGACGGCGCTGATATTGTCGGCATCGAGCTGCTGACTGTAAGTCGAATAGTCGACCTCGGTGGCCGTCTCCCGCCCCGCCCAGCTCCACTGGTAGAGGACGATGGCGACGATCACCATGAGCAGCCAGAACGAGAGCGTCTTGGAGAAACGCCCCCAGTCGAAATCGCGCGTGGGTGGTGTGCGCGGTGTTGGTGTGCGGTCAGGCATTACTTCAGGCTCGCGATATAGGGCAAGTGGCGGAAGTCCTCCGCGTGATCCAACCCGTACCCCACGAGGAATTCGTTCGGTGCATTGAACCCCACGTAGCGCACAGGATGCCGCAGGTGCTCGGCGATGTGCTTGTGGAGCAGCGCGCAGATCGCCAGCGATTTGGGCTGGCGGGTGGCGAGCCGGTCCCACAGGACGCCGATGGTACGTCCTGAATCTACTATGTCTTCCACCAAAATGATGTGTTTTCCTGAGAGATCCGTTTCCGGATCATAGACCATCTGTACGTCACCGCTGGATGCCATCGCGTTGCCGTAGCTGCTGGCGACCACGAAATCGACCTGCAGCGGCCGGTGGATCTCGCGCACGAGGTCGCCCAGGAAGATGAAGCTCCCTTTTAGAAGCCCGAGCACGAGCAATGGTTCGTCGGGATACTCCGCGGTGATCGCGGCGCCGAGTTCATGCACACGCTTCGCGATCGCCGGCGCATCGTACACGATGCGACGCACGGCACGTCCCGCGAGACGGGGATCAGCGGTCGTCGAGAGGCTCACAGAGATATCGCACCACCGGTCGTCCGGACCGGGCGGTCGCCGCGCTGCTGCGGCGTACTCCGGGCACCCACACGATCTCCTCGCCGGCAAGCACCACCGGCCAAC
Source organism: uncultured Gemmatimonadaceae bacterium (assembly GCA_963716745.1). GTDB lineage: Bacteria > Gemmatimonadota > Gemmatimonadetes > Gemmatimonadales > Gemmatimonadaceae > DATKOH01. Next base: position 21,456 of record OY970320.1, on the reverse strand, counting down.
CCGCGCGACGCGCGGCATCGACGCCGGCGTCACGCAACAGGCCTTTCACTCGCCGCGGCGCGTCGGCGCCCACCGGCGTCATCCGGTCGCCCGGCCGCCACGGCCTCGCTACTAAAGGAACACCGCCGGGCAGCTCAGCGTTCCACAGCGATTCGGGCGCGCCGTGCGCGGCGCGGAACCGCCAGCCGCCCATCGTCACCCCGCCGCCTCGCAATCTCGTGGCGCGCGAAGGTGCCGCTCGTTCCGACCGACGCAAGAGGATCATCTCGCGGTGGATCACCGCCTCGTAGCCGCCGGAGAGCTGGATCCGTGAACCGGGCCGTCCGCTGTGTGTGAAGCCGGCCAATCGCTCTGCGCCGCGGCGATCGAGCGCTACGCCGATCCCCGCGGCGATCGCGGGCCATAGCAACGCGAGTCCTCTCGCATCATAGCCCGCGAGTGTGGAGCGGGCAACCTGACACGGCTTGCGTATTCGCATCGACGGCCGCCATGGCGACCGCGAGTCGCTCCACCTGTTCGCGCAACGCCGCCGCGCGCCGCGAGAGCGCGAGCATCTCCGCGGAGAATCCCGGGTGCGCGCGCTCGAGCGCGGGGCGCAGATCGAGCCGGATGCGATTGCGCAGATGCGCACGCGACGCGTTGGACGGGTCCTCGATCCAGCGCACGTCGTGGCGCCGCGCGTAGCCGGCGATCGCGTCGCCATCGACCTCCACGAGCGGACGCAGCACCGGGCCCCGCGCGAGAAGTCCCGCGAGGCCGCGCGCCGCGCTGCCACGCAACACGCGCATGATCACGGTCTCGATCTGGTCGTCGCGCGTATGAGCGGTCGCTACGCGCGCATCGAGCTCGCGCGCGAGTGCGCCAAGGAACTCCCATCGCGCGGAGCGCCACGCCTCTTCGGTGCGCGCAACGGCGCGAGCCCGCCCGCGGCGCACCGGCAGGCCGAGCGCCTTCGCTTCGCGCACCACCAGCGCCGCGGCACGCGTGGCCGCGGCACCCGTGCCGTGGTCGAGCGTGGCCACCATTGCCACGAGATCGGGACGAGCGCGTGCCATCGCGTGCAGGAGCACCATGGAATCTCGGCCGCCCGAAACGGCGAGCACGACCGGACGCTCCGGCGCGAAGCCGGCGATCGCTTCCTCCACGGTCCGGCGTGGATCGTCCATGGGTTGTAACGTACGATACCGGGCGGCGTCGCTCCACTGGCGCGGCGATGCCAACGCAGCCTACATTTCCATCGTCAGCCGTACGCGCTTTCCCACCCTCCGATCATACTCATGGAAACCTCCGGCGGAACGCTCGGCGTGCTTTGGGTCGGCCTCGGACTCGGCGGCTTCTACATCGCGCTCATCTGGGTGAACACGCTCCTCGGCATGGTGCTGACGCCGCTCTTCCTGCTGCCCGCCACTTTCTTGATGGACAGAAGAAGAAGGCCGGATCGAGCACCCCCGAGAAGAGCTGACACTTCCGCCACCGCGGTTTCCGTAATGCATAGCGGGGCGGGCGTGACTGGCCGCCCCGTTCGTCGTTCTCTACCCAACCGGCACAGGAGCGAGCATGAGTATGCTGATCCTCATCGGCCTCATCGTCATCGTCGGGATCTGGTTCTTCAGCACGTTCAACGGCCTGATCGCGCTCAAGAATCAGGTGGCCAACGCCTGGAAACAGATCGACGTCCAGCTCAAGCGGCGCCACGACCTGATCCCGAACCTCATCGAATCCGTAAAGGGCGCGATGAACTTCGAGAAGTCGACGCTCGAGGCCGTGGTGCAGGCGCGCAACAGCGCGATCGCGGCGCACGCAGAGCGGCGGCGGCGCCGGGTTGCCGAGCGCGCAGGTCGTGCAAGCAGACCGCCGCCGCGGAGACGCAGCTCACCGGCGCGCTCACCCGCTTCATGGCGATCGTGGAGGCGTATCCCGATCTCAAGGCCACGGGGAACATCAAGGCGCTGCAGGAGGAGCTCACGAGCACCGAGAACAAGATCGCGTTCTCGCGCCAGCTCTACAACGACACGGCCACGGAATACAACACCAAGCAGCAGCAGTTCCCGGGCAGCCTGGTCGCCGGCTTCGCCGGGCGCGAGCGCGGCGTCGCTGTGGGAGATCACCGATGCGGCCGAGCGCGACGTGGTGAAAGTCGATCTGGGCATGACGCCCAAGACGTGAGCGACCCGGTCAACCTTTTCGCGCAGCAGGAGGCCAATCGCCGGAAGTCGCGGTGGCTGGTGATCTGGTTCGTGATGTTCTTCCTGTGGCTCGGCTTCGGCGCCGACGCGATCCAGTACTGGATGGCGAAGAGCGCGCATCCGGACCGGCCGGCGCACTTCTCACCGCTGTTCGGGATCATCCTCACGCTGGTCGCGGCGGCCTTCGCGTGGTCGGCGTGGCGGAACGGGCCGCGCCGCGTGCTCGCCTCGACCGGCGCGTTCGAACTCACCGACGCGCAGACGCCGCAGGAGACGCAGCTCATCAATGTCGTGGACGAGATGGCGGTGGCGTCGGGCATCCCGCGGCCGCGCATCTGGATCGTGCCCGATCCGGATCCGAACGCGTTCGCGACGGGGCACGATGAGCAGGGTGCGAACATCGCGGTGACGCAGGGACTGATCGATACGCTCAATCGCGATGAACTGCAGGCCGTGATCGGCCACGAGATGGGGCACATCAAGAATCTGGACGTTCGGCTCATGACGCTGCTCGCCGCACTCGTGGGCGCTGTCGCGCTCATTGGCCAGGGCTCCATGCGCATGGGGATCCTGCCCGGCGGCAGCAGCGGGAGCCGCGACCGGAGCGACAGCAAGAGCGACAACTCCGGGCTGGGCCTGATCCTCATGGTGCTCTGGGTGCTGAGCTGGGTGCTCGCGCCGATCATCGTGCGCGCGCTGGCGCTCGGCGTCAGTCGCGACCGCGAATATCTCGCCGATGCGATGAGCGCGCAGTTCACGCGCAATCCCGGCGCGCTCGCCGACGCGCTGCAGAAGATCGACGCCGCGAGCGAGCCGACGCGCGCGATCCCGAGCGGAACGGCGCATCTCTGCATTGCCGATCCACTCGGGCGCGCGGTGAACGACCAGCAGGGCTTCCTCGCGAACGTCTTCGGCACGCATCCGCCGATCGCGCTGCGTATCGCGCGGCTCAAGGCGATGGCCTACCAGGAGATGAAGCGCACCGGCACGTTCCAGGAGCCGGGCGCGGCTACGGCGTGAGGCGGAAGCTGAATTCCTGACGGACGAGGATGCGCACGCGGTGCCCGTTCGTCGCCGCGGGCTGGAAGCGCCACGTGAGCAGCGCGCGCCGCGCGGCATTCTCGAACAATTCGTCGCCGGCACTCTCGAATTGCACGCTCGCCGGCTCCACGCAGCCGATGGTATCCACGACGAATCGCGCGACGACCGTGCCGGTAACACGCAGGTTCCGCAGCATCGGTGGATAGACCGGCGGCGCATTGCCACCGAAGGGATGGGCAGGCTCGTCGGCTGTCTCGTAGATGCAATCGACGCAACGATTCTCGCCCGTGCCCGGCGCCGAGCCGCCGCTGCCCGCCGTTCCGACGGGGCCGAAGATAAAAGGGTCCTCCGGGGCGACATCGTCGCCCGTAGCGACCGCCGGTTCCGGTACGGGGACGTGCAGTGGGAAACAGTCGGCGCATGGCGCCGTCGGCGCAGGCGGTGTGCGCGGTGCGGCCGGCGCGTGGTGCGGCGCCGACGGGTCCAACGGCGTGTAGATGAGCATCTGGGACGCGACCGGCTCGTGGCGGCCCGCCGCCGCGCCGAGCGTGGCCAGTGCGACTCCACCGATCACCACGACATGCGCCACGACGCTCGCCGCCGTGCCGCCCGCGCCGCGTTCGCTCGTCCGCCGCGATTCGATCAGTCTCGTGAACATGGTGCCGTCTCCCGCGCTGAGGTGTGATGCACACTCCCCAGTGTGAGAGTACCGCGGGCAGGTTTCGCCCTCGTGACGGCCGGATTACGTGAGACTCGCGAACGGATTACGTTCGCGTGAAGGCGCCAGGCGGCGCTACGTGCGCTCGAAGAGCACGAACATCGTCATGCGGCGAATGCCTTCCTTCCGTTTCGCCGAGGCGATGAACCGGAAGAACTTCATGATCCACATGTTGGGCATCTCGCGATCGAGCCGCGTCGCCTCCTCGATGGAGGAGCGCCACTCTTTCACTTTCCAGCCGTGCGGCAGGAAGAAATTCGTGCTCGCCTCCGGCCCGAACTTGAACGGCGCGTTCTTCTTGAGGGTGGGGTTCTTCATCCAGCGGTCCATCATCTTCAGCAGCTGGGGACTCGCGAGATCGATGCACCACCACTGGAACGCCGGCGCGCCATGCAGATCATCGGCGAGCGCCGCCACCTGCTCCTCGGTGAGGTAGATCAACAGTCCCTCCGAGATGACCAGCACCTTCTTCGACGCGGCGCCGATGCGCTTGAAGAGTTCCTGGCGCGCCGTGCGATCGGTGAGGTCCACGGTCACCGGCTCGTACACGCACCGCGGCTTCTCTCCTTTCATCATCTCGGTCTTGTAATTCAGGATGCCCGGCAGATCGGCGTCGAACCATCGCAGCGTGGGCGGCAGCTCCATGCGCCATGGCCGCGCGTCGAGACCCGCCGCGAGATTGAGCACCGTGTCGGCGCCATCCCGGATCGCGCCCATGATGAACTCGTCGAGCACCTGCGTGCGCACGATCATCGCCCACGCCATCTGGCGCCCGCGCTTCATGCTGTTGACGATCGCCTCGCCCTTCTCCCCAGCCAACCGCCGCGCGTACGGGTCCCTGAACAACGGATTCGCCCGCTCCGTTTCCATCGCGCGATACACCGCGACCCAGCGGGCGGTGTCGGAGACATTCTCAATGATCATGCTTGGCTCCGTGGGAGCGGAAAGCGGGAAGCGGGAAGCGCCGCGGGACGCGAATACTGCGCGGGAGCACCTCGCGCCGTTCTCGCGTCCCGCGGCGCTTCCCGTTTCCCGCTTCCCGAAAGCTACTCGTGCTTGTGCTCTATCAGAAACAACAAAGCGGACCCACTAAGGAGCCCGCTTGATGAACCCGCCCGACCAGCTCAGCTCTTATGCCGAAACGTGATCCGACCCCGCGTGAGATCATACGGACTGACTTCAATGCGCACCCGGTCGCCCGCGAGCACGCGAATGCGGAACCGGCGCATGTTGCCGCCAAGGGTCGTCAGTACGGTGTGGTCCTCGCTCACTGCTACGCGGAACGTCGCGTTGGGAAGTACTTCGGTGACCGTGCCCTCCAGCTCGATCGCGTCCTTCTTCGCCATCCGGAGCGGCGCTTAGCGGGCGTTACGCTGCGCGCGGGCGCTGCGCTGACGCGCGGCCTCCGCCTTCTTCTGGCGCGCCTCGCTGGGCTTCACGTAGAAGCGCTTCTTGCGCACGTCCTTGAGCACTCCGGCGCGGATCACCTTGCGCTGGAACTGCTTGAGCGCCACTTCGATCCGGTCGTTCTCTCCGAGAATGATCTCGACCACGATTTATCAGTCCTTGAGTAGGGCGTTCATCGTGCCTGGTGCATCGGTACACTTCTAGACGCACAAAGTTACCCCGCGATACCCCGAAACGCAATGCGGGCGAGGACTTACCCCTCGCCCGCCATTACGATGCACGATGCACCAGGCACGATGCACCCGGCCCGATGTCCGATGCCCTATTTCAGCATCCCCTTGTACGCCCGCTCCGGCGAACCCGTGTAGATCTGCCGCGGACGCGCGATCTTCTGCTCCTTGTCCAGCAGCATCTCCTCCCACTGCGCCAGCCACCCCGCCGTGCGCGCGATCGCGAACAGCACGGTGAAGAAGTCGGTCGGGAACCGCATCGAGCGATAGATCAGCCCCGTGTAGAAATCCACGTTCGGGTACAGCTTGCGCTCGATGAAGTACTCGTCGCTCAGCGCGATCCGCTCCAGCTCCAGCGCGATCTCCATGTCCTTGTCGACGCCCGACCTCCTTGAACACATCGTCGGCCAGCCTCTTCACGATCTTCGCGCGCGGGTCGTAGCTCTTGTACACGCGGTGGCCGAAGCCCATGAGCCGCTGCCCCTTCCCGCTCTTCACCTCTTCGATGAACGCCGGCACGTTCTTCGGATGCCCGATCTCCTCGATCATGCGCAGCACCTGCTCGTTCGCGCCGCCGTGCAGCGGCCCGAACAGCGCCGCGATCCCCGCCGCGACCGCCGAGAACGGATCCACGTGCGATCGAGCCCACCGCGCGCACGGCGTTGGTCGAGCAGTTCTGCTCGTGGTCGGCGTGCAGGATGAACAGCACTTCGATCGCCTTCGCGAACACCGGGCGCGCCTCGTACTTCGGCTCGCTCATGCGCGCGACCATCGAGAGGAAGTTCTCGCAGTACGGGAGATCGTTGTCGGGATACACGAACGGCATCCCCTTCACGTGCCGGTACGTGAACGCCGCCAGCGTCGGGACCTTCGCCATCAGCCGCACGATCGAGATGTCGCGCTCCACCGGATCGAAGATGTCCTTGGCCGACGGGTAGAACGCCGAGAGCGCCGCGACGGTGCTGCAGAGCATCGACATCGGGTGCGCGTCGTAGCGGAATCCCTGCACGAAGCTCTTGATGTTCTCGTGCACGTACGTGTGGAACGTGATGTCATGCACCCACTGGTCGTACTCCTTCTGCGTGGGCAATTCGCCGTGCCGCAGCAGCCACGCGACCTCGAGGAACGTCGCCTTCTCCGCGAGCTGCTCGATCGGATAGCCGCGATAGCGCAGGATCCCCTTGTCGCCGTCGATGAACGTGATCGCGCTGCGGCACGACGCGGTGTTCAGGAACGCCGGGTCGTAGCTCATGAGCCCGGGATCGTCGCCGCCCGTGTTGAACTGCTTGAGATCGCTCGCGCGGATCGCGCCATCGGTGATCGCGATCGGCGCCGCTTTGTCCGTGCGCGAATCGGTGATCTTCAATTGCGTCGTGGGGGCCATTAACCGATCTCCAAAGGGGATGTTGTAGCCCCAGAAAGCTATCGAGCCGCGGGCGGAGTGGTATGGGGTGCCGCGGCGCGCCATAGCCGGTCGAGCCGGAAGAGCTCGAGGTCGAAGCGCGGCGGCTCGCCGAGCGCGAGGCCGGCGAGCAGCTCGCCGATCGCCGGCGCGAACTTGAAGCCGTGCCCTGAGCACGGGCTCGCGATGAGCACCTCGGGATGCGCGGGATGCCGGCCGATCGCGAAGTGGCCATCGGGCGTGTTCGTATAGAGACACGTGCTCATCTCGCGCACGCGCCCGGCGCCGTCGGGCATCAGGCGCCGCATGATCTCGAGCAGCGATGCCGTTTCCGACTCCGTCACCGCTTCGCGCGGCGCGTCGGGGTCCACCGGCCTTCCCTCGTGATGGATCGACGCCTTGAGACCGTCGCCCGCGTCGGGCAGTGAATAGAAGAACCGCTCGGCCGCGTGTTCCCAGAGCAGAATGGGCAGCCGATCGGCGCGAAAGAGTTCCGGATGCGCCTTCGGCTCGAACCAGTGGCCCATCTGCCGCGTGGGCGTGAGCGACGCGGCGAGCTCGGGCACGAGCGATCCCATCCACGCGCCCGGCGCGAGCACCACGCGCGCGGCCGTGACATTGCCCCGATCGGTCGCGACGGTGAACCCGCCGGCCGCCGCGCGCCATCCCGTGACGCGCGCGCCCGTGCGCACCTCGGCGCCCGCGGCGGCCGCGAGTCCGAGCATCGCGGTGACGGCCACCTCGGGAAAGAGCAGTCCGGCGCGCGGCTCGTGGACGGCGACGTGCCCATCGGGCGGCGTGAGAGCGGGAAAGCGCCGCCGCACGTCGGCCGCGCCGATGAGCTCGTAGTCGAGTCCGTGATCACGCGCACTGCGCAGCGCGCCGCGAACGAGCGTGCCCTGCTCGTCCCCGATCATGAGACCGCCGGTGGCGAGGAAGAGGCGCGAGCGCGTCTCCGCGGCGAGTTCGTCCCACAGCCTGTACGCGCGCCGCACGAGCGGCACGTACACCGGGTGTTCGTAGTATGCCTCGCGGATGATGCGCGTGTGCCCGTGCGTGGAGCCGTGGATGTGCGGCGGTGCGAAACGGTCGATCCCCACCGCGCGCACGCCACGTTTCGCGAACTGCCAGAGCGTGGCGCTACCCATGGCACCCAGACCCACCACGGCCACGTCGTACGGCGCGCTCCGTTGCCGCGACGCCGGTGCGGCGGCAGATTCTCCCGAGGCGATCATCCATCACGGTATCACGGGAACCCAGCACATGCCAACCCAGTCCGCACCGAAGTTCCAGCAGCTCAAGCCGCCCGAGCGCGGCGAGACGATCACGATGAAGGGCACGAGCCTCAACGTGCCCGACGAGCCGGTGATCCCGTTCATCGAGGGCGACGGCACGGGGCCCGACATCTGGCGCGCCTCGCAGCTCGTGTTCGACGGCGCCGTGCGGAAAGCGTATGGCACGAAGCGGAAGCTGGCGTGGTTCGAGGTGCTCGCCGGCGAGAAGGCGAAGGAGCGCGTGGACAGCTGGCTGCCCGAAGACACCGTGAGCGCGATCTCGCACTATCTGGTCGCGATCAAGGGACCGCTCACGACTCCGGTGGGCGGTGGCATCCGCTCGCTGAACGTCGCGCTTCGCCAGCAACTCGATCTGTACGCGTGCGTGCGCCCCGTGCGCTGGTTCACCGGCGTGCCGAGTCCCGTGAAGGCACCGCAGGATGTGGACATGATCATCTTCCGCGAGAACACCGAGGACATCTACGCCGGCATCGAGTACCAGGCGAAGACGCCGGCCGCGGTGAAAGTGATCGCGTTCCTCCGGAATGAGATGGGCGCGAAGAACATCCGCTTCCCGGAGACGAGCTCGATCGGCATCAAGCCGGTGAGCGAAGAAGGCAGCAAGCGTCTCATCCGCGCCGCGATCGACCACGCGCTCCGCGAGAAGAAGCCGAGCGTGACGCTCGTGCATAAGGGCAACATCATGAAGTACACCGAGGGCGGATTCCGCGACTGGGGCTACGAGCTCGCCGCGGCCGAGTACGGCGCCAAGCCGCTGGATGGCGGACCCTGGATGACGCTGCCCGGCGGCATCGTGATCAAGGACGTGATCGCCGACGCGTTCCTGCAGCAGATCCTCACGCGCCCCAAGGAATACAGCGTGATCGCGACGCTCAATCTGAACGGCGACTACATCTCCGACGCGCTCGCCGCGCAGGTGGGCGGGATCGGCATCGCGCCCGGCGCGAACATCAACTATCTGAGCGGCCACGCGATCTTCGAGGCGACGCACGGCACCGCACCCAAGTACGCCGGCCAGGACAAGGTGAATCCCGGCTCCGTGATCCTGAGCGGCGAGATGATGCTGCGTTACATGGGCTGGACCGAGGCCGCCGATCTGATCGTCACGTCGCTCGAGAAGACGATCGGCCAGAAGCGCGTGACGTACGACTTCGAACGGCTGATGACGGGGGCGACTCTTGAATCTTGTAGTGGTTTTGCGCGGGCGATGGTCTCCAACATGTAACTGCAAGACGGCGAGACTGGTAGCCGCTGACGCGCGTTGAGAATGCATGAAACGGCCGCCCGAGCGGGCGGCCGTTTCGCGATCCCACTTCGCAGTCTAGCGTCCAGGTCTAGCGTCTCGGTCTGCAGTGACGACCTACCAGATCTGCGCGCGCAGAGAATCCGGCCTCACCATTGCATCTCCCGCATGGCACGAGAACGCCGCCGCGAACTCCGGCATGTTCGACAACGGACCATTCACGCGCCACACGCCCGGCGCATGCGGATCGGTGAGCAGCTGACGGCGCAGTGCCTCGGGCCGCTGCAGCTGGCGCCATACCTGCGCCCACGACAGGAAGAAACGCTGCGGACCCGTGAAGCCATCGATCACCGGCGCCGGCTTGCCGTGCAGCGACAACATGTACGCCGTGTACGCGATCTTGAGGCCGCCCAGGTCGCCGATGTTCTCGCCCAGCGTGAGCTTGCCGTTCACGTGCAGCGTGTCGATGCCGATGTAGCTCGTGAACTGCTCCTCCACGAGCTTCGCGCGCCGGTTGTACTCGGCGGCATCGGAGGCGGTCCACCAGTCGCGAAGATTCCCCTGTGCATCGAACTGCCGTCCCTGGTCGTCGAAGCCATGCGACATCTCGTGGCCGATCACCGCGCCGATCCCGCCGTAATTCACGGCGTCATCCGCGTTCGGATTGAAGAACGGCGGCTGCAGGATGCCGGCCGGGAAGGAGATCTGGTTCCGCAGCGGATTGTACGACGCGTTCACCGTCGGCGGCGTCATCCCCCACTCGAGGCGGTCCAGCGGCTGCCCGATCTTCGCGAGATCGCGGCGCGATTCGAACACGTCCGCGGCGAAGTAGTTCGTCACGAACGGTCCCTTCTTGATGTCCATCGCGCTGTAGTCGCGCCACTTGTCGGGATAGCCGATCTTGTTCAGGAACGCGGCGAGCTTCTGCTGCGCCTGCGTCTTCGTGGCGGCCGACATCCAGGGCAGCGAATCGATCCGCCCCGAGAGCACGCTCTCCATGTTCTTCACCATCGCGAGTGCCCGCGCCTTCGCTTCCGGCGAGAACGTGACGGCGACGTACGCCTGACCCACCGCTTCGCCCATCTGGCGGTCGGTGATCTGCAAGCAGCGCTTCCAGCGCGGCAGCAGCTCCTTCGCGCCGGTCTGCGTCTGCTGGTACTTGAACTCGGTGTTGACGAATGCCGAGCTCAGCCACGGGGCCGAGCGGCTCGCGAGATGCCAGCGCAGATACGTCTTCCAGTCCTCCAGCGGCACGCTGGCGAGCATGGTGTTCGCGGCCTTGAAGAAATCCGGCTGTGCGACGTTGAGCGAGGCGATCTTCGGCGCGTCCCACACGCCGAGCATCTTGGGCAGGCCGAGATTCGGCGTCACGGAGTCGAAGGCGGCAAGCGTCATCATGTGATAGCTGGCGTTCGGATCGCGCAATTCGACGCGTGTGCGCGACGCCTTCGCGAGGTCGGTCTCGATCGCCATGATATGCGCCGCGCCCGCCTTCGCCGCGTCGGGCGAATCGCCGAGCAGCTGCAGCGTTTGCGTGATGTACGCGACGTACGCATCGCGGATCTTCACCGACGCGGAGTCCGGCCGCAGGTAGTAGTCACGCTCGGGGAGGCCAAGGCCGCCCTGCGCCACCACGAGGATCACGTTCGTGCTGGCTTTAAAATCCTGCTCCGACCCTTCACCGAAGAGCACGTTCACGCTCATCAGGTGGAGCCGCGCGATCTCGTCCTGCAGCCCCTTGAGGTCTTTCACGTCATTGATACGCTTGAGCTCGGCGTCGAGCGGCTTCGCGCCAGCCGCCTCGATGGCCGCGGAGTCCATGCAGCTGGCGTAGTACACGCCCACCTTCTTCACATCCGCGCTCGCATCCGCCTTCTTGTTCATTGCGGCGTCGTCGAGCACCTCGTGCAAGACCGCCTGATTCCGGTCGTTCAGTTCATTGAACGCGCCCCAGCGCGAATACGCCGCGGGAATGGTGTTCTTCTTGAGCCAACCTCCGTTCGCGTACTCGTAGAAGTCCGCGCACGCCTTGCACGTGGTATCGAGGTTCGCGAGGCTGATCGGCGGCGTCGCGGCGACAGCGGGGGCCGCGACCATCGCGGCCGGCGCCGGCGCGGGCGCGGCGGCGGTCTCGGGCTTCTTCGTGCACGCGGCGAAGGCGGCGGCGGCGAGCGTTGCCGCCGCGTATCGAATGAATCGTGTCGACATGTGGGGTACGGGATCCTGAGAGAGGGAACGGCGACGCCCCGAACGGGGCGGATCGATCCTCAGAATCTCGCGACGGGCAGAGCGGACGGCAACTCCGACGCCCGCCTTCCAACGTCTAACGTCTCAGTCTAACGGCCGCCGCTCAGGGTTCCAGCAGCCCCGCGTTGATCCGCCGCACGTCCTTCGCCCCCGCGGCGACGCCGAGTCCGACGCTCGCGCCGAACAGCAAGGCGGTACCCAGGCCGAGGCCGACCAACGGCAGAATCGCGAGGATGGGCCACGCCACGAGTGCGGCTACCCCGCCCGCCACGAGCGGCGCGAGCCCCTTCTGCGCGGCATCGACGTAGCGAAGCTTGTTGCGTACGAAAAATCGACTGTTCACGTAGCCGAACAGTACGGCGACCACAGAGATCGCAATGCTGATGATTCCCATAGGGTGTTTCCTCCTGCGCACATTACGTCATCCCCGGGCCCCTGGTTTCGCGGCGCACGCCTTCTAACGTCTAGGTCTAGCGTCTAAGTCTGTAGTAATCGCCGCATTTGAATCGTCTAACAGATGCCCCGCCGCACGCCACACCCCAGAGCAGAGTCCCATGGCCGACGTCGCAGACCCACTCTTCACCACCAGTCCCGGCAGCGAATCCTTTCTCGCGTGGGCCGCCGGACTCTGGCAGGTGGAGGATGACGTCTACGAGATCACGCTGCGGCCCGATGGTGGACTCGAGGGGCACATGCCGAATGGCGCCGAAGTCTCGGCCGCGTGGGTGATCTCACGCGGACGCAAGGTGCCGACGGAGACGGGCGCGACACAGATGTAGTTCGCGCCGCGGCGCTTCCGCGCTCCGTGGCCGCTCCCTAGATTCGCGCGGGTGACGCCCCCCGCCCCGCACCGATCCCCTCCTGCTCGCATTCTCCTCATCCAGAAGGGGTTGCTGGGCGATGTCGTGCTCACGACCGCCCTGCTGGACGATCTCCATCGCGCATTTCCCTCGGCGGCGATCGACTTCGGCGTCGGCGCGGCGGCCGCGCCGCTGCTCGAACATCACCCGCTCATCGCCGAACGCATCATCGTCGACGCGGCGCCGCCGCTCCGGATGGCGGGCGCCATTCGCCGCCGTGGCTACGACTGGGTGATCGATGTGCAGTCGAGTCCGCGTACGGCGATCCTTACGCGGCTCTCGGGCGCGCCGGTGCGCATTGGCTGGCGTCAGCGCGTGTGGGGCGCGGCGTACACGCATGCGGTGGAACGCGTGCTCGATCGCGAATACGCCGTGCGCGCGCGCCGGCGGCTGCTCGAAGCGGCGGGCATCGCGGTGGGCGACACGCTGCCCCACCTCGAGATCACCGCGGCCGAACGGGCGAACGGCGAGGCGGCGCTCGTCGCCGCGGGTGCGCCAGCGGGGCGGCCTCGGATCGGGATGCAACTGAGCACGTCGGAGCGCGCGCGGAACTGGCCGCTGCGGCACTTCGCCGCGCTGGTGCGGTCGTTGCGCGAGGCTGCGTTGACCCCGCTCGTGTTCGATGCGCCGGGCGACGAAGAACGGATCGCCGAATTGCGCGCGCTCGCGCCCGAGGTGGTCGTCGCACCGCGCGGTCTTCGCCGCTTCCTCGGAATGCTGGCCGCGTGCGATGCGTTCGTATCGGGCAATACCGGGCCGGCGCACATGGCCGACGCACTCGGCATTCCCCGCGTGACGATCTTCGGCGCGACGCCCGCGCTCGCGTGGGCGCCCGAGCGCCCGACCGTGATCGCGCTCGCGGGCGCGAAGCCGCCGCACGCCGACCGGCGTGCCCGGGCGCGCGCCGCGAGCGAGGGAGAGGAATACAGCGCGGACGTGCTGCCGGAGCACGTCTTCGCGGCCGTTCGCTCGCTCGTCGAGTGACGGGCGCAGCCCGGCGAGCGCGCATCGCGGCAGCCGCCGCGTGCGTCATTGGCGCGCCGGCGTTGGCAGCGCAAGTGGAGCCGCCGAATACGACGTGCGCCGGCCAGACGATCACCGCCGTCACCGTGCTCGCGTTGCCGCCGCTGGAGCATCCGTCCAAGGATTGGTGGTCGACGCCGGTGCGCGTCATGAACAATACGCATACCGTCACGAAAGCTTCGGTCGTTCAATCGCTCATGCTGCTCAAGCCCGGCGACAAGTGCGACCGGTTCCTCATGCGGGAATCGGAGCGCATCCTGCGCGCGCAACCCTTCATCGCCGACGCGCACATCGCCGTCGTGCCGGACAGCAGCGGCACAGTGCTCTTGGTGGTGTCCACCCAGGACGAATTCACCTTCATCATCGCGACCCGCCTCTCGGGGCAGAGTCCATTCGTCACCGCGCTCACCCTCGGCGACGGGAACATCGGCGGCAGCGGCATGAGCATCGCCGGGAGCTGGGTGCACACCGACAGCCGCGAGGGGTTCGGGATCGCGTACACGAACTACGCGATCTTCGAACATCCATGGCAACTGCAACTCGCGGCGGCGCGCGGGCAGGTGGGTGAGGCGAGCTACGCGGGCGACATGAGCCATCCGTTCTTCTCGGACGCGCAGCGCAATGCGTGGCGCGGCTCGCTCGCCGACGTGACGTTGCTCGCACCGTTCCAGCGGGCCGATACGACGTCCTTCAACATGGGCCAGCACCGTCAGTTCGCCTTCGCCGGCGATGCCGTGCGACTGGGCAAGCCGGGGGCCGTGCTGCTCCTCGGCGGCGCGCTCAGCACCGAGTTCGATGCCGCGAGCATCCCCTTCGTTGGATTCGACAGCGGCGTCTCCTATGACAGCCTGCTCATGCGCTACGTGGCGCGACGGAGCGTGCGGGCGAATCTCATCGTGCAGCTGCGCGGCATCCGCTTCGAACGGGCGACGCGCCTGGGCACCGTGAATGGCTATCAGGATCTCCGCACCGGATTCGAGTTCGACGGCCTGGTGGGGCGCGGCTTCGGCAACATTGATGGCTCGGAAGCCGACCTCTTCCTGTCGAACAAGATCTTCGCGGGCGGCGGCGGCGGACGGACGTACGCCTTCGTGCAGGCGATCATGGAAGCGCGCCGCGGAGGCTCCGGCGGCGGGTGGAGCGATGCGCTGGCGAGCGCGAGCGCGAAGCTCTACCAGCGATTCGGACAGATCAACACGCTCATCGTCGATGCCGAGTTCGGCGGCGGGTGGCAGACGACGCGCCCCTTCGAACTCGATCTGGGCCAGGTGGAGGGCGGCGTGCGCGGCTACGGATCGTCACACGATGCCGGCGGCGAGCGCGTCGCGCTCAAGCTCGAGGACCGCTGGTTCCTTGGGAGCATCATGGACCGCGCCGACGTGGGCCTCGCGGTGTTCACCGATGTGGGCAAGGTGTACGCCGGCGACATCCCCTTCGGCACGACCACGCCCTTCAAGGCCGGCGTCGGCGTCGGGCTGCTGCTCGCGTCGCCGGTGGGATCGCGGCGCACCTATCGCGTGGACCTCGCGGTGCCGGTGAGCCCCGATCAATTCGCGCGCTGGGAGGTGCGGCTCACGGTGAGCAACATCGCGCAGCTCGGCGCCTTCCACGAGCCGCTCGACATGGCGTTCGGGCGTGAGTTCGTGACGACCTCCACGAGCCTGACATACCCCCGCTGAGAAACGTACTGCGTGAGTAACGAGTCGTGCGTATCGCTACGCACGACTCGTTACTCACGCGGTTTGCGGTTTCACGGGGAGGGTGGCGTGACTGCCAGGTTGACATCGACGAATGCATCCACCCCGCGATCGCGCGCGCGCACGGCGAGCACGTTCGTGCCGCCCACGAGCAGCGATGCCGGAATGGTGAACACCGAACTGCCCTGCGTCGCGCACCCTTCATGCGTCTGCAGGCCGTCGGTGATCTGCGTGCCGTTCACGAAGATCTGGATGTCGTTGTCGATCGCGATCGAGAGCGTCAGCGTCTTGTTCCAGCCCTGCGGAAGCGTGAAGGTGTGCCGCAGCAGCATGTCCGTCGGAGCAGGCACGGACACCCAATTCGTGTTCACGGTCGCGTCGATCGGGCAGTAGGCGTTCGCAGCGGTGTGATCGCCGAAGCCGCCCTGCCCCGTACTCCACGAGGCGTCGTTGAACGATGTGGCCTCGAAGCCGGGCGTCTGATCCGCCGGCCCCACGAGGTACTTGTAGCCCGTTGCCTGCCACGGGATGATGTCGCCACCCGTGGCCGTGAAGACGATCGGATTCCCACCGACGCCGATGTTGCCGCCCACTGCCGGCGGCGGGAACGCGGCCGTCGCGTTCACCGTGTTCGTGCCGGCGTTGATCGTCCAGCTGCTCGCGCTCGCGGTCCCGGTGACATCCGTCACCGCGCTCGAGCCGGTGAGCGTGCCGCCGCCGGACGTCACCGCGAAGGTGACGTTCGCGCCGTCGAGCGGCGTCTTCGCGCCGGTCGTGTGCACGAGCACCTTGGGCGGATTCGCGACCGCCGTGCCGGCCGGCGCGAACTGGAACACATTGCTCGGCGTCACTGTGTCGATCACGACCGCCGTGTCCACGCCGCCGTAGGGGCTGAAGCTCGATGTCTTGCCACCGACGCCCACGCCGCCCGCATTGGCGACGCCGGGCATGATCGCCCGGGCGGCGCTGCGGCCGATCGCGCGCATCGCGTTCCACGTCTCGCCGCGCGCGAAGAGAACCGACGCGCTCGGCGGATTCGTCGCCGTGCCGCTGCAATCGAGGAACGGATCTTCCCGGCCAAGGATCTCGATGCCGGTGCCCACATTGTGGGCGATGTGTGTGCTCGCCGGAGGCGCGTTGTCGAAGCACTGCGCGACGTCCACCGGCTGCACCAACGCGTCCAATGGCACGACTTCGAACAGGAAGAAGGGGCCGTACTGGTCGAGCTTGGTATTCAGCGGACCCTTGAACGGGTCGAACGGATCGGTGATGAGCGAGATCGTGACCGTCACCGGCCCGTTGATCGCGCCCGGAGGCACACGCAATCCGCCGTCGCCGTTGCCGTGCACGACATTGGTGTTCTGCGTGCTCGGGAAGACGACCTGTGTCACGTCGCCGTCGCCCAGTGCGTCGCCGAGCGCGAGGCCCGAGCCATCGAGCCCCACGAGGCAGTAGAGCAGCTGGCCGAGTTCGAGCACGTTGTCCTGCGTGTCATTCGACTTGCCGCCCTTCAGATCGCCCTGGTAATACGCCTTGAGCACGAGGTCCCAGAGCTGGAACATCTCGATTGCGCGCGTCGGTCGTCTTGCCTCTCCGCATCAGGAGACGGATGTACGCGACGTCGGCGCGCACGATGCCGCGCACGCTGCGCTGGAAGAGATCCTGGAAGACGTCGTCATCGAATTGCCGGCACTTGATCGGATGGTGCCGCCGGTAGCCGCCGTAGTCGTCATCGCTCCGGTGACGGTCTTGACTCATCGCCGGCGCGGTCGTGGCATCGCCACCGCCGGAACAGGCCACCGCCACGAGAGCTGCGAACGCGAACATCGAGAACAACGCGATACGGCGCATAGTGCTTTCCTTTCGTGAGTGTTGTCGATGCACGAGAGGCGCCTGCCGATCGCGGGCACCCCTCGTCCTGCTCGCTCTCCTCTAGACTACGGCTTTGCGGTCAGCTGCGCATCCACCAGCGCATCCACGCCGCGGTCGCGCGCGCGAATGGCCAGCACGTTGTTGCCCGTCACGAGAACCGACGACGGAATCGTGAACACGAAGCTGTCGCGCGTCGCACAGTTCTCGTGTGTCGTGAGGCCGCTCGTGAGCTCGGTGCCGTTCACCCAGATCTGGATGTCGTTGTCGATCGCCACCGAGATCGAGAGATCGTGCGACCAGCCGCCGCCCACCGCGAAGGTGTGGCGGAGCAGCATGTCGGTGCCCACCGGCACGGACACCCAGTTCGTGTGCACGCTCGCGTCGAGCGGGCAGTACGAGATTGCCGGCGCTGTGGTCGCCGAACGCGCCCTGCCCGGTGCTCCACGACGACGCGTCGAACGACGGCGCCTGGAATCCGGCGTCATGGTCCTCGGGGCCGGCGAGATAGCTGTAGCCATTGCCTTCCCACGAGATGATGTCGCCGCCGGTGGCCGAGAACGTCACCGGATTCCCGCCGATGCCGACGCCAACGCCGGTCGGCGGCGCCGAGAACGCACCCGTCGCCGTCATGGAGTTCGCGCCGACGTTGATCGCCCAGCTGCCCACCGTCGCGATCCCATCATTGCCGGTGATCTGCATCCGCGCCGGTCACACCGCCGCTGCCCGCCGTGATCGCGAAGTGCACATGCGCGCCGTCGAGCGGCGTGTGCGCGCCTGTGGTGCGCACGCGAACGCTTGGCGCCGGCGCCACCGGAGCCGCCGCCGGGCCGGTGAGCGTCGTCGCCGACGCCGACTCGATCACGGTGGCCGTATCGACACCGCCGTACGGGCTGAAGCTCGACGTCTTGCCGCCCACGCCGACGCCGCCGGCGTACGCGACGCGCGGCGACACCGCGCGCATTGCCGCGCGGCCGAGCGCCTTCAGCGCGTTCATCGTTTCGCCCGAGGCGAAGTACTCCGACGCCGAGGGGCCGGTGTAGCCCGTGAAGTTGCTGCAATCCAGGAAGCTTTGGACCGCCGGCAGGATCTCGATCCCGCTGCCGACGTTGTGTGCGAGGTGCACCGACGCCGGAACATCACCGGACGGCGCGATGAGGCACTGCGCGACGGTGATCGTGGTATTGAGCGACTGCGCGGGCACGATGTGGATCTCGAAGAACGGACCGTACTGGTCGAGCTTGGTATTCAGCGGGCCCTTGAACGGATCGAACGTCCCCTTCACGAGCACGAGTGTCACCGTGCCGGGACCGGAGAGCGAGCCGCCCGTGATCCGCGTGCCGCCGCCGCCGTTGCCCGACACGACATCCTGGTCCGAGCCCGACGGGAACACCACCTGCAACTTGTTCGGCCCGTCGAGGGGATTGCCCACGAGGAAGCTCGATCCGTCGAGGCCGACCAGGCAGTACACCTGCGCGCCGAAGTTCAGCGTCATCGACTGCGTGTCGGATGACTTACCGCCCGTCAGCGAGCCGGCGTAGTAGAGGTTCAGCACCTCCTGCCAGAGCTGGAACATCTCCGTCTGCGCCTGCGTCGTGTTCCCCTTCTTCACGTCGTTGCGGATATGCGCGAGCTGTGACGTGATGTCGCCGCGCGTGCCGGGCGGGAAGAGCGCATTGATCTGCTGCTGCGTGATCTCGGCGCAGGAAGAGCCACCTTGCTTGTCGAGCGACATGCCGCCATCGGTCGCCGGGCGCGTGGCGTCGCCACCGGTGCACGCCACCGCGAACACGGAGGCACCAGCAAGGATCGCAAGCACGTTCAGTCGACGCATGGTGTGTTATCCAATAGAAAAAGTTCCCGCCGCGCGCAGCGCGCGGCGGCCGTGCCTACTTCGAACTCTTTGCGAGCGCCTGGAATCTCGGGTCGTCCCGAGATTCCGCCACATCCAATTGTTTTCACTGTTCAAGTCGCTGGCGGTAGCGGGGTTAGCCGCCACATACGTCGCCAGCGCCTTCAAAGCCTGGTCTTTGTCGCCGAGCAGATTATACGCGATTCCCTTGTCGAGCGTGAGGTCCTTCGTGGGATCGAGGTCGGCGGGATCGTCGATGCGCGCCAGGAGATGGCGCGCGCTATCGGCCATGCCGGCGCGCGCGAGCGCCGCCGCGACGAGCACCTCGGCCTGCAGCTTCGCGAGCGGCCGGTCGCTCTCCGGCGTGAGCTTCTGGATCGAATCGGCGATGCGCCACGCGTGCGGCACGTCGGCCGGCACCTGTTTCGCGATCATGAGACGCAGCTGGCACTGCAGGAATCGCACGTCGCCCGGATACCGGCGCGCGCCCTCGGCGCACCAGTGCATCGCGTCGGGGATCTGCTCGAGATCGTAGCTCGATGTGAAGAGCCGCCAGAGCACGACGTCGGCGTTCGAGAGGAACGCGTCCTCCTCGTACGCGCTGCGTGCCGCGAGCTTGGCCGACGACACGTCGTTGTACTGGTAATACAGGTGGCTCAGCGTGGCCCAGGCGCTCGCTTGCGACCGCGAGATCTTGGTGGACGCCTCGAGATCGGCGCGCGCGGAGTCGAGCAGCGCCTTCTGCTTCTTCGGATCGGTCTCGAGATTCAGCAGGTAGCGCCAATAGCGGAGCGTGCCGAGGATCTCGAGGGCATCGGCGTTGTTCGGCGCGATGGTCACCGCCTTCTGCGCCTGGATGAGCCCCTTGTCGATCCACGGCGAAGCGCGCAGCGGATCGGCGCGATAGAAACGCGAGGTCTTGTAGTCGATCGCGCTGCGCCGGATCTCCGGCTCGGGCCATGCGTCATCCAGCGCGGCGGCGGCGGCGAGCAGCGAATCGGCGGAGAAGAACGCTCTGAGCATCGCCGAGCTGTCCCCCGCCCCCATCGCCGCGCCGCCGGCGCGCTCGCGCTCCTTCGCGCGCTCGAGCAGCGCCCACGCATCGGCGTTCTCGGTGCCGGCGCGATCGGCGCGCAGTTTCACTTCTTCGCCGAGCCGCGCGCGGATGAGGCGCGCCACCTGCACGGTGAGCGTGTCGCGGATCGCGGTGATGTTCTTGGCCGGCAGCTCGAAGCTCGCGCGCTGGAAGTCGGCGCCGCTCGTGCCCTCGAGGAGCTTCACGTTCACGAGCACCTTGTCCCCTTCCCGCTCCACCGTGCCGCGCACGAGCGTGCCCGCGTCGAGCGCGCGCGCGATGCTGTCGGCGGCGAGCGCGCTGCCGCGATAGGCGCTCACGCCGCCCTGCGAGATCACGCTCAGCCCGTCGACGCTGCTGAGTTGCGCGATCAGTCCGTCGGTGAGGCCGCTCGCGAGGAAGCCGAGACTCGAATCGCGCGTCGCGTCGGTGAAGTAGAGCACGGCGATGCGGCGCGGATCGAGTCCGCCCGCCGCGGTCGCGCCGCCGCGACCCTTCGTGGCGCGGTAGCCGAAGAATCCCGCCACCGCGACGACGGCCACCGCGCCGATCGCGATCCACGTTGTGGCGCGGCTCTTGGGCTGCGGCGCCGCGGAAGCGGGCACCCGTGCGTTCGCCGGTGCGTGCGCGTCCGCCCGTGGCGCGGCGCGCGCCCGCGGGACTGTGCGGCGCGCGCAACGCGTCGGCGAACTCGCGCGCCGTTTGGAAGCGGTCGGCCGGCACCTTCTCCAGCGCCTTGAGCACCACGTCCTCGACCTCGTCGGGGATCGCGTTGCGCACGATCGTGAGGAGCGGCACTTGGTCGAGTGCGTGGCGCGCGAGAATGGCCTGCGCCGTGGGGCCGACGAACGGCGGATTGCCGCTCAGCATCTCGTACAGCACGCAGCCGAGGCTGTAGATGTCGGCGCGGCCGTCGATCCCCTTGTCGGCCATCGCCTGCTCGGGGCTCATGTACACCGGCGTGCCGAGCGTAACGCCCGTCTGCGTGAGCTTCTCCTCGCCGGCGGCGGCCGCGGCGCGCGCGATGCCGAAATCGGCGACGAGCGCGTGGCCGTCCTCGAGCAGGATGTTCTCGGGCTTGATGTCGCGGTGCACGACGTTCTGCCGGTGCGCGTAGTCGAGCGCGTCGGCCACTTCGGCGGCGATGCGCACCGCCTCGGGCACGGAGAGCTGCTTCTCGCGGTCGAGCTTGCCGCGCAGCGACTCGCCCTCGACGAAGGGCATGACGTAGAAGAGCTGCCCATCTGCGTCGCCCGAGTCGTAGAGGGGCAGCACGTGCGGATGGCTGAACTTCGTGGCGATGTCGATCTC